>CAXXQN010000001.1:0-663284 GCA_963665645.2 Anaerovoracaceae bacterium
TTTCGTGAAAAACAGCGATATAAATTCCCGATGGCGGAAGCGATTGATAGGGTGAGGATTCCGATTAATTTTGCTTCTTTTGGTGTAAGGAGGTGTTCCGTTAAAACTTTTTTTTCCTCCGCTGAAAGGCGTCACATGATCCGGATCGATGGATAAATCCACGCCGGATTTGTAATCTACAAGGTCATTGAAACAATGTTTTTCCGGTTTCAATCAGCATAATGCCGATCATGGACAATATCCACCACCGGTAATCCAACGTGTTTGTTTTGATATAGGCTAAAGTTGTGGCAACAAACATTGGGATCAGAGAAGCAATCCAAATTTTCAAACCGGCGATTCTTAGAATTCCTTTTACAATTCTTGTTAAATCCATATCGATTCCTCCTGTTTTTTAAGATATCGCATTGTGGTTTATTTATCAATCTTAAGTGTGTGTTCACACTATACAGGCTGATTATGGGTATAAAAATATGTTATAGCAATGTTTCAGGATTTCAGATTTTATGCTATACTGAAATAAATTTTTATCAAATCGATAATCCCCGCCCTCTTTCGTTATAAGAGAGGGAACAGCTTCTTTTGTGCTGAAAGGAGAGGGTTGCAAATGGACATCAAAAGCTTGAAATATTTTATAAAGATTGCTGATGAGAAAAAGTATTTCTAAAGTAGCAAGCCAGCTTTATCTTTCTCAACCGGCTTTTGAGTCTTCAAAATCAGAAAACTGGAAGAAACCTTTGGACATAAACTCCTGGTAAGAAACCAATAAAGGTGTACAATTGACAGATGCCGGACAAATTCTGGAATCTCATGCACGCAGTATCCTTAAAATATATGATCAGGCTTTTGAAGAAATAAACCAGCTCTTTGGAGATCGGCAGGTAATCAGAATTGATTCCAATATTACGCTTGCAACGTATGCGCTTCCTTGCCTGGTTTATTTCGTTCAGACACAGCCAAGGTTCAAGGACTATTATCTGGATTTAACGTTCAGTACGGTCAATCCTGTTGAAAAAAACATCATAAATGGGATCAGCGATATTGGTTATGTTCATAGGAAAAGTGAATATCCGGATGTCCAATATGTAAAGATTGGCGTAGAAAAAATTGGTTCTGGTCGCTGCACCGGGATTTAAAGTGCAGGGAAGAAGCTTACCCTTGCAGAATTGAAAAAGCAAAAAATTGATACTGCTAAAAGATAAATTTAACGAAAGAAGACCCCTTACTGAAAGTTTAAACAGCAGTTTGGAAAGACTTTAATATTGTTTTATCTCTTGACTCTACGGAATCGGTAAAAAACGGCGCTTTTCAGAGAGTTTGGATTATCTTTGCTCCCGAATAGCTCTGTAAAAAAAGAATTAAGCGCAAAACAATTAAAAGAAGTAGTTGTGGAAGATTTTAATGAAGAATATTTTATTTATCTCTGTTATTTAAAGGATAATGAACTCAATCCACGATTAAAGCCTTTGCTGGACTATTTAAAGGAACGTAAAACAAAGGATTTTTGTTAAAATAGTATTTGTTAACTGAGGGGGGGATATATGGGTTCTATAGATGATTAATCCGGTAATTCATAGGCCATACTGGAAATTGGGTGTATAATAAGAGTAATTTAGTTTGAGAAAGAAGGGTTAATTATGAAAGAAACATTTACAGGATCTAAAAGAAAGAAGAAGCTGCCGAAAATACAAGTCGGAACAGATTACAAACGAGGAATTGAATCTGATTCTCGATGCAGGTACCTGGGCGCCAACGGGAATGGGAATGCAGAGCCCGATTATGGTAGTGGTACAGGATCGGGAAACGATTCAGAAGCTTTCCAAAAATGAATGCCAAAATTATGGGCAAACCGGATCTTGATCCATTTTATGGAGCGCCGACTGTAGTAATCGTATTGGCTGATAAGAGCCGCGTAACATATTTGAATGACGGGAGTCTGGTGCTGGGGAACCTGATGAATGCAGCCCATGCAATCGGAGTTGGCTCCTGCTGGATTTACAGAGCAAAAGAGGAATTTGAAAGTGAAGAAGGAAAAGAACTTCTTAAGAAATGGGGCATTGAAGGAGATTATGAAGGAATAGGACACTGTATTCTTGGATATGCAGTGGAAGAAGCTGAACCAAAACCGCGAAAAGAGAATTATATTTACAAAGTATAATAGATGAATCGAGATCCTTTTATCGGCGTGCTGAATAAGCACGCATTATTTTGCGTAAAAGGGAATTGTATTGTTTTGCTTAGCATGATAATTGACAAGCGTTAAAAAGATTTGTATAATTAGATACACAAATTTACGTAAAAATGGTATTGGAGAAGAGAATTATGTCAGTAACGATTAAGGAAGTTGCGAAACATGCAGGAGTTTCTATTGCTACAGTCTCGCATGTTATTAATAAAACGAGATATGTCAGTCCGGATCTTGTTGAAAAGGTAATAGAAGCAATGGAACTATGTGGGTATAAACCAAAAAAAAATACTGTGAACCCTATAAAAATAGGCAAGAATTCAGTGATTGCCTTGATTATACCAAATATAACCGGAGCGGTATATTCTCAGATAGCCTTTGCACTTTGGAGTTTCCTGCTTGAAAAAGGATATTTATTATCTGTTTACTTTTCTGGAGATAGCCGTGATAAAGAAAAACACATTTTATCAGCTGTGATGGCAGATAAGAGAACGGCGGGAATTATTATTGCACCGGTAAGCAGTAATGCATCGGACTATAGTAAGCTGATTTTGCAAAATATACCATTCGTCTGTTTGGACAGGAAAATTGATGACGATAATATCGACAAAATCCTTTCGGAAAACAGAAAGGCTGTTTATATGGGAACCAACCATTTGATTCGAAGCGGCCATGAAAGCATTGCAATTCTGTTGGAGAAGTCTCAGAGTACCACAAAAGAGGAGCGTTTGTCAGGCTATAATAGAGCGCTGGGGGAGCATAATATTATCAATGAGAAGCCGATGATACTGGAGGTTGATCTCTTTGACGAAGAATCATGTGAGAAAAAAATTGTAAAATTTTATAATTATAATAAACCAACTGCTTTTATTGCAGGGGGAAATAAATTAACTTTCCTTTTATTAAAAGCTATTCAAAATATGGGACTGGAGTGTCCAAAGGATATTTCCATTGTAGGTTTTGGGGATGAAAAATGGTGTGAATATACGTCACCACCGATAACAACAATAAAACAAAATACGGAACAAATGGCACTTCACGCTGCTCAAATTATTATTGAAAAAATAAAGGAGAATAAAAAAAAGGCAGAGGAAATCAGAGTACCGGTCAGCTTGACGATTCGGAAATCGACGCAAATGATTGGACGAGGACCCTTTGGTGAAAAGGCATTTTCTCCAGAAGAAATTGCATTAACAGAAGAGGAAATCAGTAAACTTAGGGAGATGCATTATACAGTAGGCATCTCGTTTCATTACAGTGGAAACGCATGGACAAGACTGCATGAAAACGGAATAAGAAATACACTTGAAAAGTTTGGAGTTGCGGTGGTTTCCGTTACGGATGCCCATTTTGACCCGTTGTTGCAGGTCACACAGCTTGAAGGTTTACGCATGCAAAAGCCAGATGCTATCATTGCGATTCCGTCTGATGACAGGATTACGGCACAAAAGTTTAAGGAACTATCGAAAGAGACAAAACTGGTCTTTATCAGTAATGTTCCAGAAGGATTTGCGAAAGAAGACTACGCGTCTTGTGTATCGGTAAATGAACGTGAAAACGGAAGCAATGCGGGGAGATTGATAGGAGAATTCTATAAGAAACAGGAAGTTGCTAAGGTTGGATTTATTGGGCATGGTGCACCTTTCTATGGAACACATTTAAGAGACATGGTGGCGGAGCAGATCGTTCGAGAGAATTATGCTAATATTGAAATATTGGTTGTTAATTACTTTTATCAAATTGAGAATACCTATGATATTTGTCAAGATATGATACGACGTTATCCAGACATAGATGGCCTTTATGTATCCTGGGATCGACCAGCCTTAGAAGCAATTCGTGCATTGCAGGAGATGGGAAGGGAAGATATTTCGATATTTACGTTTGATTTGGATTTTGAAATTGCCTCTTTTCTTGCACAAGAAAAATTTGTCAGAGGTCTTAGCACCCAACGTCCGTACGAACAGGGGGCAGCTGTCGCGTTAGCTACGGCGAAAGCATTGTTGGGGGAACAGGGCTATAAATATATAGGCGTGCAGCCTTGCCTAGTGGAATCGAAAAACTTGCTGCGGGCATGGCAGGAGATTATGCACGAACAGGTTCCGGAAACTTTAAAAAAATGTATTTGTGACGGACACGAATAATTTACGTAAACTATTCGACTAATAATAAAAAAATTAACAAAAACACTACGGCGTATTGACTAAAATGCGCCGTAGTGTTATATTTACGTAAAGAAAGCATAAAATCACTGAATTTAAAATAAAAATGTAGGAATAAATTTAATTTAACTAAAATTTTCCTTTGCAGGCTAGCGGAATGCTATAAACATACAGTCGTTAATAGAGAGAGATTTCTCTATTGATTGATAAATAAGAAACTTAGGAGGAAAAGTAAATGAAAGGAAGAAAAATTTTATCGCTATTGTTATGTTTGACTCTTGTGATTGTCATGTTTGCTGGTTGTGGAGGAACAAAAGAAGAAGCATCTGAGGATGGAACTGATGCAAACAAAACATACAGTTTTGCATTCTTACCGAATACTCAGAACAATACTTTCCAAGCTTCTATGAATGAAACCTTCCAAAGGCTTTGTGAGGAAAATGGCTATGATTATGTTTGCCTTGATCCGGATTACAATCTGAACACGCAGCTAAGCCAGTTATCGGATGCAGCAAATCAGAAATTTGACGCCGTATTTGTAATCCCTGTTGATTCTGCAGGAATAAGGCAGGGACTACAGCAATTAAATGATAAAGGTATCCCTGTACTGAATGTTGATACCCCTGTAATTAACGAGGATCTTGATTTAGTAAAAACCGTGATTGCTACCGATGCTTATCAGGCTGGTGTTTTGGTTGGTGAACAAATGGCGAAAGATTATCCGGGTGGTGCTAATATTGCGATTCTGGACTTCCCGTCAAATGAAAGCTGTGTTAATCGTGTTAATGGATTTTTAGAAGGTCTTGGAGCGAATAAAGATAAATTTGAAATTGTCGCTCAGCAGGATGGTAAGGCAGCCCTTGATGCCTCCCTTCCTATTGCATCGGATATACTTCAGGCAAATCCGGACTTGGATGCAATTTTCGCTATCAACGATCCATCTGCTTTGGGTGCTGCTGCTGCCATAAAGTCTGCCGGTAAGACAGGGACAATAGGCGTATATTCAATTGATGCCTCTCCTGACGGAAAAGCAGCTATCGTTGATGGAACATTTACAGTAGTAGCCGCACAGGTTCCAATTCAGATCGCTGAAACAGCGTTTGAAAAAGCAATTGAGCTTCTTGAAGGCAAGACCATTGAAGATAATATCCTGTTACCGTCTCATTTGGTAAATAAAGAGGAAGCAGAAAAAACTGCTGGACAATGGCAGTAAGCTATTGGACAAAGGAATAAGCTACATAATACTTTAGGGCTTGCCGGGCAATCCATAAATTTACAGTTTGCTCGGCAGCCTCTCTTTATCACTCTGTATGAATCCCTGGGAGGTGGTTTTAGTTGGGACAGAAGGTTTTGGAAATGAAAAACATTATTAAAAGCTTTGGTAATACACATGCTTTGGTTGATATTAACTTTGAGCTGGAACTGGGTGAGGTTCATGCTTTGCTGGGTGAGAATGGTGCTGGGAAATCAACGCTGATCAAGGTCTTGGGTGGCATCCACCAACCGGATAGCGGAACAATTGCAATCAATGACTCCTTAGTTAAAATGCAGAATGTACAAGCCGCGCAGACCGCCGGAATTGGTATTATTCATCAGGAAATTGTCCTTGTTCCAAATTTGTCAGTGGCTGAAAATATTTTTCTTGGCAGAGAAATTACAAATAAATTGGGTTTAAAGGATACCAATGAAATCAATAAGCAGGCGACAGAGATGGTTCGTGATTTAGGGATCGATATAGATGTGACAAAACCCGTATATCAGTTGAGCATCGCGCAGCAACAGATGGTTGAAATTGTAAAAGCAATTTCTTTTCATGTAAAAATTCTTGTTATGGACGAACCTACATCCTCACTTTCTAATGAAGAGGTCGAGAAATTATATGCAACAATTGAAAGGCTAAAGCAGAATCAAGTAAGCATTATCTATATTTCGCACCGGATGGAAGAAATTTTCAGGATTTCCGACCGTGTTACAGTCATCCGTGATGGATTGTTCATTGGAACGGTACGTACAAAAGAGACAAACGTAAACGAACTCGTATCCATGATGGTTGGCAGAAGCCTGCAGAAATATTATACCAGAACTTATTCTATGAAGGAGCAGGAAGTACTAAAGGTGGAAAATCTGACGAAAAAGGGAGTCTTTGAGGATATCAATTTTACGGTTCGTCAAGGAGAAATCCTTGGTTTTTCCGGTCTGGTCGGGGCGGGACGCAGCGAAATCATGACTGCAATCTTTGGAGGCTTTGGCTATGACAGCGGATCAATTTGCTTAAACGGTGAATTGGTTTCATTCAGGAACAGCGGACAGGCCATCGGCCATGGAGTTGCCATGGTTCCAGAGGATCGTAAAAAGCAGGGACTTGTTCTCATCAACTCTGTTGGCTATAACATCACACTTTCTAGCTTAAAATACATCATGACAGGGCCGTTGATCAGTCAATCAAAAAGACAAAAAGTCATAGATAAATATATTTCCGAACTCAATGTAAAAGCTGCCTCGCCGAATATTGCAGTATCGAGTTTATCCGGCGGAAATCAGCAAAAGGTGGTTTTGGCAAAATGGCTTGCAACGAAACCTAAACTTTTGATTTTGGATGAACCTACCAGAGGTGTGGATGTAGGCGCTAAATCGGAAATTTACGCAATCATGAATAAGCTGGCTAATGAAGGGATGGCAATTGTATTGATTTCCTCTGAACTCCCTGAGATCATAAATATGTGTGACAATGTATGCGTTGTAAGAAATGGCAGAATTGTTGGAAGACTTTCTGGGAACGAGCTGGAACAAGAAAATATAATGAAGTATGCCACAGGAGGAGTGTTGCAGCAATGAGCAAATTAGATAAATTTGAAAACAATTTATTCGTTTCGACGGCAAAGTCGAATATAGGAATCTTAAGCGTGTTTCTTTTGATTACAATCGCACTGTCTTTTATGTCGCCTGTTTTTTTAACCACGGATAATATTCTTTCGGTATTACTTCAGATTTCAAACAACATGTTTCTTGCTCTTGGCATGACTCTTGTGATTATCCTGGGTGGAATCGACCTTTCGGTGGGAGCTATCGTTGCAATGTCGGGAACTCTTACGGTTGGATTCATAGTGACAAATGGTTTTCCAATGTGGCTGGCCATTTTGATAGGATTGCTGATTGGAACTCTGGCGGGATGCTTCAATGGATTAATTATCGCGAAATTTAAAGTGCCTGCTTTTATTGTCACTTTGGCCATGATGAATATGGCAAGGGGAACTGGCTATATTTACAGCGGCGGACGTTCCACCCGAATTATGGATGATTCCTTCATGGTAATCGGTACAGGCCGCTTGTTTGGCTTTATTCCTTTGCCTGTAGTATATATGATTATTTTCATCGTCGTTTTTTCCATTCTTCTACGCAAGACAAAGTTTGGAACTTATATTTATGCAGTAGGAGGAAATCGAGAGTCTGCACTTCTTTCAGGAGTGCCCATAAAAAGAGTGGAAGTATTGGTGTATACCATAAGCGGATTTCTTTCAGCCTTTGCGGGTGTGATCCTCTGCTCACGTATGTTTTCGGGCCAGCCTACAGCAGGTGTCGGTTATGAGATGGATGCAATTGCTGCCTGTGTTCTAGGGGGAATTTCCATGTCTGGAGGCACCGGACGAATCAGTGGAACGGTAATTGGTGCTATGGTGATAGGAATTATCAGCAATGGACTGAACCTAATGGGTGTGAGTTCTTTCTGGCAATTAGTTGTAAAAGGTATGATCATTCTGATTGCAATACTGATTGACTCCCAGAAGGGAAGACTGCCTGCTAAACGTACATGAATTTATACTAGATAATGAATGATAGGAGAAATCTATGAAAATTTTTAGAAAACCTTCCTTTGCCGACTCTACAGGAGATGCTATCCCATTCTATTATGATGGTGTTTATCATATTTTTTCATTAACACCACCTTCGGGCACTACTGTATATCCCGAACGCCTGAGGACTACGTGGAGCCATACAATTTCCAAGGATCTCGTTCATTGGGAAGAGCTTGAAACGGCGATCTATCCTGGTGTTGGAGAGGAGCCGGATGCAGACGGAATATGGACTGGCTCTGTGATTTATGGGGAGGGAAAGTACCATGCATTTTATACAGGCTATAACTACCATATTGAAAAACAGCAGACGATTTGTCACGCGACGAGCGAGGATGGATTAAAATGGACGAAAGATACAGCAAATCCGGTAATCTCCCCCTTTGAAGAACTCTATGAGATTTTGGATTGGCGTGATCCATACGTTTTCTATAATGAAGACGATAAATGTTACTGGATTCTTATCTCTGCTCGCAGAAAAGCAGGACCGCCAACCAAGCGAGGATGTGTAGTGCTTTATCGATCCGCTGATTTAGAAAACTGGGTATATTACGGACCAATTTATCAGCCATATCATACAAATTGTCCAGAGTGCCCGGAGATGTATAAGATTGGAGACAATTGGTATCTGTCTTATTCTCGCTTTTCAGAATTTGTCAATACGATCTATCGTGTTTCCAAGTCTCCTTTTGGTCCTTGGAGAACCCCGAAAATGGATGGCATTGGCGGCAGAAGGTTCTACGCTGCTAAGTCAATGGAAAATGAAGAGGGACGAAGATTTTATTTTGCATGGGCTCACGACCGTGCGAACCAAAGCGATACTGGGGAATGGTATTGGGGCGGTGCATTTTGTATCCCGCATGAGGTGAAAGCAAACAGGGATGGGGAATTAGACGTTAAGATGCCGCAGGAAATTGACGCTGCTTTTGACAATTCTGTTCGGTGGTGCTATCAGCATCAACTTGGCAATGCGCAAGTGCGTGACGATAACTCAATTATGGTGAATTCCATCGGTACTTTAACTTATGGATTCTTTGATTTGGATGAACCGTCTTTTCTGTTCCGATGCAAAGTACGCTCAGATGATTGCTGCGATCATTTTGGACTGGTATTAAAATCAGATAAAGATATGGACAGATGTCTTGTTTTGGCTTTTGAAAGCGGAATGCAGAGAGTATCCCTGCTGAACCTGCCGATGGATGTGGATCCGTTCTGGCAGCAATCCTGCACCAATGTCGGTGCTCCGAAAGATCCCGGCCCGGATGGTATTCGCGTCTGCGAAAAAACTTTTGCATTTAAAGACGGCGATGAAATTGACATTAAAGTATCGATTGATCATGATATGATTGAAATCTTTGTCGACGAAAAGGTCGCATTTACATACCGTTCGTATGAAAAATCGGAATATGAAATCGGGTTGCTTGTACAGGACGGAATCGTTAGGTATTATGATATTGAAATTGTAAAATAAATATTGGAGGCATCAACTTCGTTACGAGGCGGTACCTTCCCTTTAGGAGTGAAATAAGATGAATAAGCTGTTTGATGTCATCGCTTTAGGAGAACTGCTGATGGACTTTACCCAGAATGGTGTGAGTTCCCAGGGAAATCAACTGTTTGAAGCCAATCCAGGCGGTGCTCCATGCAATGTACTAGCTATGCTTTCAAAGCTTGGAAAAAAAACTGCGTTTATTGGAAGAGTAGGAAAAGATCAGTTTGGTTACACTCTGAAAAATATTTTAGAAGAAGCTGGAATCAATCATGATATGGTAATTTTTGATGATGAGGTTCCTACTACATTGGCGTTTGTACATAATCAACCGAATGGAGAACGGGACTTTTCCTTTTATCGTAAACCTGGTGCAGATATGATGCTGAATGAAAACGATATTGAAGAAGGATTTATTCAATTATCGAGGATTTTTCATTTCGGTACGCTCTCAATGACGAGCATGAACGCAAGAACTGCAACAAAAAAGGCTGTGCGCATTGCAAAAGAAAACAACCTGATTATCACGTTTGATCCCAACCTGAGGAAGCCACTCTGGAACTCTCTTGACTTGGCTAGAGAACAAATTCTCTATGGACTGGATCATTGTGATGTTTTAAAAATTTCGGATGATGAACTGGAATTTATCACAGGAACAAGTTGTGCTACAAAGGGGATACGTATATTAAAAAACCGTTATCCAATTACGCTTATATTGCTGACAATGGGAGAGAAAGGCAGTATTGCATATTATGAGGATTTGTGTATAGAAAAGCAATCACTACTGCAGCAAAATACTATAGATACAACAGGTGCTGGAGATACTTTCTTTGCTTCAGTCATAAACTTTATTTTGAAAAAGGGTTTGAATTCCCTTACAGAAAGTGATTTGTATGAGATGCTGGTTTTTGCGAATGCAGCTGCCTCCTTGATTACGACAGTGAAAGGTGCGTTAAGGGTTATGCCGGATAAACAAGATGTACTCGATCTAATTGTAAAAAATAATTTTTAAAATTTCTCCTCCTCTATTGAAACAGGTTCTGCGATGGCAGAGCCTTTTTCTCGAATATTTAACAATTACGAGAGCAGCATCTACTTTTGTTTATCAATGGAGCTAATTCATGATAAAATATGGCTGATGACTAATTTTACGATTGTGTCTTTAGATTGTATAAAACAGGAGGCCACTATATGCAAATAAAAAAAATAAAGGGAAATACATTCTGTATTGATACAGGAATGACGGATATACCATTTTATCAAGTAAACGATGAAGAAATTATCTTGCTTGATTCGGGCTGGGCCCAAGGAGAACGGAAAGGACTTGAAGAACTTCTGAAAAACGAGGGTTTGAGGGTGGTTGGGATTATATCCAGCCATGCGCATATCGATCACATCGGGAATAATGCATATTTCAAGAGTAAATACAATTGTGTTATTGCAATGTCAGAATATGAAGCGCTTATATGTAGCTCAACGGTTAATCTCAAAGTTTATTACAGTAGTCAAACTTTGTCGGAAGTCGAAGAGCATTTTGGGCATATGGTCTGTGACACAGACATTTTAATTTCGGAAAGCCAGGAAAAAATATACGTGGCAGGCATTAAATTTAAAATTGTTCATACTCCCGGCCACAGCCCCGCACATATCTGCATTATCACGCCGGATGATGTTGCATATCTTGGGGATGCGCTGATCAGTCACGAGATAATGAAAGGGGCTAAAATGCCGTATGCATTTATATTGCGGGAGGACTTTAAGAGCAAAGAAAAGCTGCTTGATTTAAAATGCAGCAGATATGTTATAGCACACAAAGGCATTTATGATGATATTACAAATCTGATTACGGATAATTTGAACTTTTTTAGACAGAGAGCGGAAACCGTACTTGCTCTTATTGAAACGTCCATGACAATGGAAGAAATAATGAAGGCAGCAATTCATAAGTTTCATATATCAATAAAGAGCATACATAAATATGCGGTAATAGAAAGAATGCTACACTCCTATGTAGAATACCTGTACGAAACAGGACGTATTCAATTAAATGTAGAAGATGGTTTCCTTAAGTATTCAATAAAAATTTAATAATAACCTTATTCGATATAATCCGCTTTTTTCTATAGGAATACATTATGAAAAACTTCCTTTTTTACTTGAATGTCTCCTGTCATTCTCGATGAAAAGGAAGTTTCTTTATATGATAGGAAATATCGTTTCCTATTATATAAAGAAGGGAAGTGCAGAGGGGAGCGCCCCTCGCCGATGAAGGAGGGTGCTCAGGCTGCTTGCAGCCGCCGAAGGGAACCTTGGGTTCCATAGCGGAAGTGGCGTAGCCAGTTTTTTTATGGTTTATTGCTTGGTTTCTGTTACCATCAGTATTTCGTCGCAGTTTGGAAACTTGGGGCAATTCAAACAATCTTTCCAGACTTTATGCGGCATATGCTCTTTGCTAATTACTTCAAATCCACATTTTTCAAAAAAAACATCCTTATAGGTCAGCGTAAAGACCTTCTTTATTCCTAGTTCCTTGGCTTCATTCAAAAAATGTTCTACTAATTGTTTCCCGATACCTTGACCAGCATAATTCTCTTTAACGGCTAGTGTTCTAATTTCGGCGAGATCGACCCAAAGAATCGACAATGCACCGATGCCTACGACTTCTCTTTTGTCCTCCATGACGGAATAATTCCTGATATCTTCGTATATTGCGCTTCTTGAACGGGCTAACATCAATCCCTTTTTTGCATAATGATTCACTAATTTATGAATTGCCTCAGAGTCGGACAATTTTGCTTTTCTAATTTCCATAGCCTTTCCTTTCAAATTTAATAAGTGGATGTGTATATGATAACAGTTTTTTCTCAAAATCACAAGATTAAATATTCATTAATATGCATAAAAATACATTTCGGTCAGTGCCGATGAAAATATTAGTAAATTATCAGGAGCGGCATAGTTCCTGGGAACGTTACTATTGGTGGGTTGTATGGCTTTAGAAGCCCAAGTGATATCCAGTATGACATATCAGGTCGTCATTCATTGAAATATTTTCGTGGTAATTGTACAAAAATATAACGATAGTGCAATTGTATCAAAAATAATAAAGGATATTATGCAGTAAACTATTTCAATTAATGCCATGAAAAAATAACTGGTTCGGTTATTATGGACATGTAGCCTTCAAACGATCACTTTGGTCATTATATTTTTTATTTAATGATAATATATCCAAACCAAACCGTTTAGTAATGAAAGGAGAATTTTGTTCTATGAGTGAAGTTTCAGGATCAGCTAACGCATCTGCAGTTGCTGCGAAAAAGAAATTATCATCTAATTTTTTCAAAAAAGGTATTACGGTTGCGATACTCTCCGGTATGTGTTACGGACTGTATTCCGCATTTCTGACTTTAGGTATGTCTAACGGAGTTTGGGCTGAATGGTATGGTGGCACCGCTGTTTTATCAGCCTTTGTCGTTACATATATGCTGGGAGCCCTGGGAAGTGCGATCAATGACACACTCAGTGCAATCTGGTGTATCGGTATTGCTGCATTCAAAGGCAAGCTCGGAGATTTTTTCAGAACGCTTACCACAAAACCGGGTAAAGTAATGATCATCGCGGCTTTGGTTGGAGGCCCGATCTCAAGTACTGCTTATGTTGTTGCATTGCAGATGGCCGGTTCCATCGTAATTCCTATTACAGCTCTTTGCCCGGCAATCGGAGCAATCCTGGCAAGAATTCTATTCAAGCAGAAATTAAATTCTCGTATGGTGCTGGGTATCTTTATCTGTCTTATAGCAAGCGTAATGATCGGAAGCACAAGCCTTGGCGGCGATGCTCCGGAAGGATTGGCTTTGGGAATGATCATCGCATTTATCGCTGCATTCGGATGGGGAATGGAAGGTTGTGTTGCCGGTTACGGAACATCTATGATCGACTATGAAATTGGTATCACAATTCGTCAGGTAACATCCGGACTTTCAAACTTAATCATATTAGTACCGGTCTTTGGTATTCTTTCCGGTGGTGGTCTTGGAATATCAACAGATCTTGTTATCAGCGCGATTACAAGCGGTCCTGCTATGGTTTGGTTTGTAGTAAGTGCATTCTTTGCAGTATTTGCATACAGTTTATGGTACAAGGGGAACAGCATGTGCGGAGCTGCACTCGGTATGGCGTGTAATGGAGCATTCTCTTTCTGGGGACCATTTTTCTGCTGGCTGGTATTGGGAGTATTCGTAGGTCAGGAAGGTTGGGCACTTCCTCCAATTGCCTGGGCTGCTGCCATCGTCATGATTCTTGGTATCCTGGTAATTTCTATGAATCCATTCGATTTATTCAGAAAGAAGGAGGCTTAAACATATGAAACCACTTAATTATGCTATATTAAAACATTTTACAAAAGTGAACGAAGCATGTGCTGTTGATGTGATCGAAGCATTAAAGGGTGAATACGGCCATTTCAAAACGTTGAAAAAACCGGCTGTAATTGAAGCAATCATGACTGCTGAAGCAAACGGTCTTCTGGAAGAAACCAGATTTGATATGGACAAAAACGGAGAGCTAAGAGTCTACTACCATGCACATGAAGAAGGTGCAGCTACAATTAATAGTTATATTAAAGATTAGTTGTAAAGAATATTTACCGGGCAGAGGCAATTGCATCAATCTGCCTCTGCCTGATCTCATATAAAAAATTAAAATGGAGGAATGAAAACGTGAGATATTACGGAGAAGAAGCTTTAGGACTGATAGAAACCATAGGAATGGTTCCTGCGATTGAAGCTGCTGACAAAATGTTAAAGGCTGCTGAGGTGGAACTGATCTCCTATGAAAATATTGGCTCAACTCTGGTTACCATTATGGTAAAGGGAGATGTTGCTGCTGTAAGAGCGGCGGTAGAAGCGGGTGCTGAAGCTGCAGCTGCAATCGGCAAATTAACCGCTAAAAATGTTATGCCAAGACCAATTAAAGGCGTTGGCGACATTGTTTCGGTTCATGATATTGATAATGAATAGTTTGTAAGAGAGGGATGACAGATGGAAAGATTTGAAGCATTAGGATTAATTGAAACATTTGGTCTGGTTTTCGTTTTAGAAGCTGCTGATGCAATGTGCAAAGCCGCCGATGTTGAATTAATCGGATATGAGAATGTAGCTTCCGGATATATTTCCGTATTGGTTCGCGGAGATGTAGGCGCATGTAAAACCGCGGTAGAAGCAGGTGTAAAGGCCGTAGAAGATATGGGTACGGAAGTATACAGCTCAGTAGTCATTGCAAGACCTCATCAGGATCTTGAAAAAATTATTGCACGTTATTCCCTGGATGGTTTGCTCGCTTAATCCATACAATTCGTGCAAAACACGCAAATTTAAAATGAACCAGAAAAAATCAGTTCACCGGCAATCTACTGCGTATATTGGGTGAGCTAAGCGCAGTAGAAATCTACAAATCGAAGATTTGTGATTTCCTTGCATCAGTTCACCAGCAATCTACTGCGTATATTGGGTGAGCTAAGAAAGAAAGGAGAGTCTACAAATGAATATTATTGATAATGATTTGCTCTCCATCCAAGAATCTAGAATTCTTTCAGAAAATGCCCTTGAAGCCCAAAAAAAACTGGCAGCCTTCTCACAGGAACAATTGGATGTTATTGTAGAACGTATGGCTCAGGAAATCAATCAACATGCATGCGAACTGGCCAAGATGTCCAGTGATGAGACCGATTATGGAATCTGGCAGGACAAATACATAAAAAATCGGTTTGTCTGTGAATATTTATCGGCTGGATTGAAAGGAATGTGCTGTGTAGGGATTATCAAGGAAGATGAAAAGAATAAGACCATGGACGTAGGTGTTCCTGTGGGCGTGATCGTAGCATTGTGCCCTGCGACCAGTCCGGTTTCCACCACGATTTATAAGGCTTTGATTGCCATAAAGTCAGGGAATGCGATTATCTTTTCTCCCCACCCGAGGGCAAAAGCCGTCATGAGCAAGACCTTGGATCTTTTGATTCGAACGGCAGAGGAAAATGGATTACCGGAGGGTGCGCTGACCTATTTGCATACGGTGACACAAAGCGGAACGATAGAGCTTATGAATCATCCGGGAACTTCTTTGATTATGAATACCGGTGTACCGGGAATGCTTAAGGCAGCTTATCATTCCGGAAAACCGGTGATTTACGGAGGAGCAGGAAACGGGCCGGCATTTATCGAACGAACAGCCGATATCAAGCAGGCAGTAAAGGATATTATCATTAGTAAGACATTTGATAACGGTATCGTATCGGCGGCAGAACAGTCCATTGTGGTAGACAGCTGCATTGCGGATGAAGTGAAGCGGGAACTTAAAAGTCATGGTGCGTATTTCATGACAGAGGAAGAATCACAGAAGCTTGGTTCTCTACTGTTCCTTCCTGATGGAGGTTTGGATTCTGAAATGGTTGGAAAGACAGCGAAGGAACTGGCAAAAAAAGCTGGATTCTTTGTACCTGGTGACATCGTATTGCTTCTTTCGGAGCAGAAATATGTTTTCGACAAGAATCCCTATTCGAAGGAAAAACTCTGTCCGGTGCTGGCTTACTATATTGAAGACGATTGGATGCATGCCTGCGAAAAATGTATTGAACTGCTGTTAAGTGAGAGAAATGGACACACACTCGTGATTCATTCAAAGGACGAAGAAGTGATACGGCAGTTTGCTCTGAAAAAGCCGGTAGGAAGAGTACTTGTGAATACACCTGCGACCTTTGGAAGCATGGGAGCCACAACAAATCTATTTCCTGCAATGACTTTGGGAAGTGGATCGGCAGGAGAAGGAATTACTTCTGATAATGTATCGCCGATGAATCTGATCTATGTTCGTAAAGTAGGGTACGGTATTCGAAGACCTGATGAAATCAGAATGTTGGACGATGAAAATTTGCAAATTGAAGAGGTACAACCGGAGGAATTCAATCAAGAAAATATACAGATGCTGCAGCGTATTTTAGAGGATGTTCTCACAGAGCTTAAAAGATAGCAGCAGCGTGTAAATCATAGATATATATATGGTTTTTCTAACAAAGAAAGGCCTATTTGAAAATCAGATGTCTGATCTGAAATAATTAAGAAAGAGGGTAGAAATTTGGATATTCGTGAATTTTCGAACAAATTAGCAGAAGTAACCCAAAATATGTCTGCAGAAGAACGCGCATCATTAATTAAGATGTTTGAAAGTGTTTCAAAAGAAATCACAAAAGAAGAACCTAAGAACAGTCCAGCATGTGCTGTTGAAAATGGAGCCGGAATTCCAAACGGAATAACAAAGCGTCTGGAAAAACTGAAGGTTAATTATTTAAAGCATGTTCCTTCTATTACAACGTATCGTGCAAGAGCGATCACAAAGATTGCTGCGGAAAATCCGGGAATGCCTAAGATCTTATTAAGAGCGAAGTGCTTCCGTTATTGCTGCGAAACAGCACCATTGGTAATACAGGATGATGAGCTGATCGTTGGTGCTCCGAATGGTGCTCCGAGAGCCGGAGCATTCTCTCCTGATATCGCATGGAGATGGATGGTAGATGAAATTGACACCATTGGGACACGTGCTCAGGATCCGTTTTATATCTCGGAAGAAGACAAGAAAATCATGAAAGAAGAACTGTTCCCATTCTGGCAGGGAAAGTCAGTGGATGAATACTGCGAAGACCAGTATCGTGAAGCCGGCGCATGGGAAATGTCAGGGGAATCTTTTGTATCCGACTGCTCTTATCATGCGGTAAACGGCGGCGGGGACTCCAATCCTGGATATGACGTAATCCTTATGAATAAGGGTATGCTTGATATTCAGCAGGAGGCAAAAGCCCACTTGGAAAAGCTTGATTATGAAAATCCAGATCATATTGAAAAAATCTATTTCTATAAATCAATCATCGACACTACGGAAGGTGTCGTGATCTACGCAAAGCGTTTATCAGACCATGCTGCAGAACTTGCTGCGAAGGAAACAAATCCGAAGCGTAAGGCAGAGCTGCAGAAAATCTCGGAAGTAAATGCGTGGGTACCGGCTCATAAGCCAAGAACCTTCTGGGAAGCAATCCAGTCTGTATGGACGATTGAATCATTGCTCGTCGTAGAAGAAAACCAGACAGGGATGTCCATCGGTCGTGTCGACCAGTACATGTATCCATTCTATCAAGCGGATATTGAAGAAGGCCGTATGAATGACTTCGAAGCATTTGAACTTGCTGGTTGTATGCTGATCAAAATGTCAGAAATGATGTGGATTACAAGCGAAGGCGGTTCGAAGTTCTTTGCAGGATATCAACCGTTTGTAAACATGTGTGTAGGCGGTGTAACCCGTGACGGACGCGATGCAACCAATGATCTTACATACCTGCTGATGGATGCGGTCAGACACGTAAAGATCTATCAGCCATCATTGGCTACGCGTATCCACAACAAGTCACCGCAGAAGTACTTAAAGAAGATCGTTGATGTGATCCGTTCCGGAATGGGATTCCCGGCTTGTCACTTCGATGATGCGCACATCAAGATGATGCTTGCGAAAGGTGTTTCCATCGAGGATGCACGAGACTACTGCTTAATGGGCTGCGTGGAACCTCAGAAGGCGGGACGTCTGTATCAGTGGACCTCAACTGCTTATACCCAGTGGCCGATCTGTATTGAGCTGACTTTGAACCACGGAGTTCCGCTCTGGTATGGTAAGCAGGTTACTCCGGATCAAGGAGATTTAAGTCAATACAAGACGTTCGAAGATTTTGACAGGGCAGTGAAAGAGCAGATCAAATATGTAACAAAGCTAACAAGTGTAGCAACTGTGATTTCACAGCGTGTACACAGAGAATTAGCACCAAAGCCGCTCATGTCCATCATGTATGAAGGCTGTATGGAAAAGGCGAAGGACGTTTCTGCAGGCGGTGCAATGTACAACTTCGGTCCTGGAGTCGTATGGTCTGGGCTTGCTACTTATACTGATTCCATGGCAGCAATCAAGAAGCTTGTCTTTGATGAAAAGAAATATACATTAGAGCAGTTAAATGAAGCATTAAAGGCAGAATTTGCCGGATATGAACAAATTAAAGCGGATTGCCTGAATGCTCCGAAATACGGAAATGATGATGACTATGCAGATCTGATTGCTGCTGACATCATTCACTTCACTGAAACGGATCACAGAAAGTACAAGACACTTTACTCTGTATTGAGTCATGGTACCTTATCTATTTCAAACAATACACCGTTTGGCCAGCTGACAGGTGCATCTGCAAACGGGAGGGATGCATGGATGCCGTTATCCGATGGGATCAGCCCAACCCAGGGTGCTGATTTCAAGGGACCGACGGCGATCATTAAGTCCGTATCCAAGATGGCTTGTGACAGCATGAACATCGGTATGGTTCACAACTTCAAGCTGATGTCTGGTCTGCTTGATACAGCCGAAGGGGAAGAAGGAATCATCACATTGCTTCGTACCGCATCGGTATTTGGAAACGGTGAAATGCAGTTTAACTATTTGAGTAATGATACTTTAATCGAAGCACAAAAACATCCGGAAAATTATCGAGATTTGATCGTTCGTGTTGCAGGATACAGCGCATTCTTTGTAGAACTCTGTAAGGACGTACAGGATGAAATTATTAGCAGAACAATGCTGACGTATCTATAGACAAATTTAGGACTTGGTTCGGGGGAGTTAACCTCCCCTCGGACATAAAGGCAAGGAGTCAGGGGCTGATCGCTCTGTGAACGGGAGATTTGACAGTATGAGCAATACAAAAACAGGAACAATTGAAAGAAAAGCATTAATTGCTAATATTCAAAAATATAATATGCACGATGGTCCCGGAGTGAGAACACTGGTGTTCTTTAAAGGCTGTCCTTTGCGCTGCAAGTGGTGCTCAAATCCCGAGAATTTAGAGCGCAAATACCAGGTACTGTACAAGAGAAGTTCCTGTATTGATTGTGGAGCCTGTGTGTCGGTTTGCCCGGTAGAAATTCATAAGATTTCCAAAGAAACGCAGCTCCATGAAATTGATCGCAGTATTGAATGTATCGGCTGCCGTAAATGTGAGAAGACTTGCCCTAAATCTGCGTTATCGATTTCAGGACAGATGATGACCATTTCAGAGATTCTGGAAATTATTGAAGAAGACCGAATGTTTTATGATCTTTCGGGAGGCGGTGTCACCGTAGGCGGAGGAGATCCGCTGATAAGTCCGGACGCTGTGAGAAATTTGCTTATGGCATGTAAAAAGGAAGGGATCAATACAGCAGTTGAAACCTCAGGTTATTCAAGAATTGAATCGTTGCTGCAGGTTGCGGAATTTACAGATTTGTTCCTCTTTGATATCAAACACATCGATTCCCAGAGGCATTATGAGCTGACCGGAGTCCACAACGAACAAATCCTGAAAAATATAAAAGAACTGTTGCATCGCAGATATAACGTAAAGGTAAGGATGCCGCTGCTGAAAGGATTGAACGACAGTCAAAAGGATATTCAAGGAGTCATTGACTTTCTGATGCCGTTTTGCGACTGCAAAAACTTTCAAGGCGTAGACCTTCTTCCCTATCATAAATTTGGTGTGAATAAATATACACAGATTGGAATGGATTATCCGCTGGAAGGGATTTCTGATCCGACATTAAGCAGTGAAGAGTTGAGCAGAATTGAGAGCTGGTTTAAAGAAAATAATTTTCAAGTCCAACTTCTCAGTCATTAATCAAAAGAATCGTTAGAAAACGGCAATCTTGTAAAACATTAAAAATAGAGGGAAAGGATATTCTCATGAGTGCATTTGGTGAAAAAGGAATAGAACGTATTATACAGGAATCGGTGCCGGGAAAACAGGTTACCATTGCCCATGTCATTGCTTCGCCAATGCAGGATATCTATGAGCGTTTGGGCATCGATGAGAAAGGTGCGATTGGAATATTAACCCTTACTCCTTATGAAACGTCCATCATCGCTGCTGATATCGCAACAAAAGAAGCAGATGTGGAAATCGGTTTCTTAGACCGGTTCACCGGATCTGTGGTCATTACAGGAGATGTGCAGAGCGTTGAAACTGCGCTGCAGGCTGTCAATGAAACATTGAAAAACATGCTGGGCTTTGAAACCACACCGGTAACAAGAACATGAGAAAAAAAAGAATCATGGTAATCGGGCCGACAGGTTGCGGTAAAACTACATTGGTAAATGCACTGAATGACTATGATGGTCCGTTAAGAAAGACACAAAACATAATATATGGAGAAAAAACCATGGATGTTCCCGGTTCCTACATCGAAAACGCTTGGATGTACAAACATCTTATCTCGGCGTCCCAGGATGCATCCCATGTTCTGATATTAGTTGATCAGTCAAACCACAGCGACGTGTATTCTCCCGGATTTGCCAAAGCATTTCAATGCCCGGTAATCGGTGTGATCACAAAATGCGGTTTGGCGGAGGACAAGGCCGAAACAGCAATTCGGAAACTGAAAAAACTCGGCATAGAGGAGCCTTATTATCAAATCAATGTTGCGGATGGAACAGGAATGACCGCCTTAAAAGAACGTTTGTCAGAAGAAATAACTGATAAGAACAGGAGGAAGGGGGGATCGAAATGAAATTTATTACCGAAGATGACTTGCGGGATCAATACAGAAAAGAACCATTTATCGAATATGAAGTCGAATCGGATTCAAGGATCACACCCGGCGCCCGTCAATTTCTGGCAGACCGAAAAATCATCCTGTTTGATGCGGAGAATCCCAGAAAGAAACCGGAAGCAGAAAAGCAAAAGCATCTGCCCTCACCGCCTGTACCAATGGATCTGTGCAACAAAAGGCTGTGCATCAGGATCAAATCACTGGGAGCCATGTTTCTCACCGTTGCAGAAGAGATGCTAAGCAGAGATATCTTGCTGGCGCAAAAAGTGATTGGCCTGAAGAAAAGCTTTTCGGATATCAAAAATAGTCTGGAGGATGAAGCGGCCTGTGATCTGCTTGTATGTGAGCAGTGCAGCGGAATCAATGAAAATAATTTCTCGGAGGATTTGGGCGATTGCTTTGAAATCACGGAATTTCATATCCAACTGGGAAAAGGCAAAGAAATCATCAGCTTACATAGATTGCGATGCGCACTGCGCGAAATGGAATTCGATCTTCGGGAATTCTTTAGCGGCTGTGATGATGAGAAAGAGCAGTGTGAAGAAATGATCGGAAAGGTGAACCAAATTATCAACACCTTGTCCCAGTTGATCTGCTACACTGCCGGAGGGGAAAAATGTCAGAGAAAAATTTAACCTTTCAATACTGTGATGAACTGGTCAGAGCATTTGAAGAGGTAATAGAAAATCCAATGAAAAGGAATTCTTCTGTTTATTATACGGGAGTGGATCTGGGTACCGCATGTGTAGTTTTGGCGGTTCTGGATGAAAACCGGAATCCGGTTGCAGGTGCTTATCGGTATGCGGATGTGGTTCGTGACGGGATGGTAGTTGACTATATTGGCGCAATCCAAATCGTAAGAGAAATGAAGAACCAATTGGAGGAAGCGTTGGGAGCAGAATTAATTTATGCCGCAGCAGCAATTCCACCGGGAACTGATGCACTGGACTCCGGAGCGGTTAAGAATGTTGTTCAGGCTGCTGGATTTGAACTGACTGCCGTTCTGGATGAATCGACCGCAGCCAATGCAGTGCTGAAAATGCAGAATGGAGCAGTCGTCGATATCGGCGGAGGAACAACCGGAATTTCGATCCTGAAAGACGGTAAGGTGGTTTATGTAGCAGATGAACCTACCGGAGGCACCCATTTTTCCCTGGTCATTTCCGGCGCGTATAAAAAGACCTTTGAAGAAGCGGATGTCTATAAGAGAAACCCTGAAAATCACAAGGAATTGCAACCGGTATTGAAACCGGTGATAGAAAAAGTAGCATCCATTATCAGTCAGCATATCAAGGACTTTGAGGTACAGGAAATTTCACTGGTTGGCGGAACCTGCTGTCTGTCGGGGATTGAAACCCTCATAGAAAAACAGACAGGAGTTTTCACTCATAAACCGAAAAATCCGATGTTTGTAACTCCTTTGGGAATTGCACTGAGCTGTACCCAGGAGATCAATTATTAATCCGATTACGGATAATTTTGTAAATGAGGAGGGTGCTAGCATGGAATTTAGAATCATTAAATCCCCTTCGGCCGGTACGATAGATATTCTCATGAGGCGCATGGGACCTTCGGCAGACGCTGATCTAAGAAATGCAGATGCAGTTGGTCTTGTACAGGGCAGAATGATCGAAATGATCTGCGCGGCCGATATTGCAGAAAAAGCGGTAGGGGTAACCGTGGAAGACGTAAGAGGAAGCTGCCCGCAAAACATGATTTTGATCGCAATCTTTGGCGATACGGCTTCTGTTGAATCTGCGATTTCTGAGATTAAACATAAGGCGGAAGAAGGGAAAAATTAATGTTAACAGCGAAGTTGATTGATAACGTATGGGCAACAAGAAAAGCGGAATCCTTAAACGGATATAAACTCATGCTGGCAGAAGTAATCGGAGGAGGCAGCCTGGATGGACAACGAATGATCGTGGTTGATACGATCAGCGCAGGGATTGGTGATCGAGTCATCGTCTGCACAGGTTCTTCCGCTCGCAGAATGCTCGGGGATGATCAAATCCCAGTGGATGCCGTGGTTGTCGGAATCATAGATGAGGATTGCAACTTTGGATGAAAATAAATGGAATCAAATTGCAATTTAAATTAAGAGATGGAGGCAGAAATGAATCTTCTTGATGTTGTAAAAGATGCCGGGATCATAGGTGCCGGTGGGGCAGGCTTTCCTACCCATGCGAAGCTGGCATCAAAGGCTGAATATATCCTTATGAACGGGGCTGAGTGCGAACCATTGCTTCGAGTGGATCAGCAGCTGATGGGGCTGTATCCGGATGAAATCATCAAAGGTTTTGAAGCAGCGAGAAGATTGGTCAGCGCCGAGCAAGCAATCATAGGTATCAAAGGAAAGCATAAGGAAGTAATTTCCAGACTGCGTGAAAGGATTGATGCTTTAAAGGTAAGTGATTACATACGGGTAAAGGAACTTCCCGATGTCTATCCTGCGGGTGATGAGCAGGTTCTGGTGTATGAACTGACCGGCAGGATTGTACCGGAAGCAGGAATACCGATCCAGGTAGGCTGTGTGGTGGTAAACACAGAGACCGCATTTAATATTTACAATGCGTCGATGGGAAACCCCGTAACTGAGAAATACATCACAATTGCAGGAGACATTCCTAATCGAATGACCATCAAGGTTCCGGTAGGGACGCCGGTCATGGATGTGTTAAAACTATCCGGTGTTGACAATTTTGATGATTATACCGTGATCGACGGCGGTCCGATGATGGGTCCTGTGATGACAAACTTAAATGGTTATGTAACAAAGAAAAACAAGGGCTTTGTAATATTAAAGAAACAGCATTATCTGATCAGAAAAAAATCCATCAAAATGGAACAGGCAAGAAGGGTAAACAAAGCAAGCTGTGAGCAGTGCCGTATGTGTACGGATCTGTGTCCGCGCTATCTGCTGGGACATAATATGCAGCCTCACAAGATGATGAGAACGTTGAATTATTCATTAAAAGAGATAGAAGAACAAAAAATATCCTACCTCTGTTGTCAGTGTAATCTATGTGAATTGTTCTCCTGTCCGGCTGGACTTTATCCAAAAGCGGCAAACCAGATGATTAAACAGAGTCTGATCGAACAGAGTATTCGTTATCAGCCAATGCCAAAGGAATATGCTGCACGAAACAACCGGGAATACCGGCTGCTTCCGAGCAAACGGCTTATTGCAAGGCTGGGGTTACATGAGTTTGATCAGCCTGCTCCAATGACAGAGACCGGGTTAAAGCCGGAGATGGTATATATTGCAACAAGTCAGCATGTAGGTGCGCCGGCTGTTCCGGTGGTTTCTAAAGGAGAACACGTACAGGCAGGACAGTTGATCGGCAAGATACCGGAAGGCAGCCTGGGAGCTGCGATTCATGCAAGTATATCCGGTACTGTTGTAGAAACAGAAAATGGATTTGTTGTAATAGGACGATGAAAATCTACGAATCTGGAGCTTCGTGATTTTCTGGCCTAAATTCTGTCTGCGACGCTTAAGCGTCGGACAGAATGTTAAGACGATGAAAATCTACGAACTAAAGATTCGTGATTTTCTAGCCTAAATTCTGCCAGCGGCTCTAAAGATCCGGGCAGAATGTTAAGGAGGGACTAAGATGGCAAAAGCAATCGGTATGGTTGAATTTACAAGTGTTGCACGTGGAATTTACGCTGCTGACCAGATGGTGAAGATTTCTGATGTTGAAATCGTAACAGCAAGTTCTACCTGCCCTGGCAAATATATTGCAATCGTTCATGGGGACGTTGCGGCGGTTCAGGATTCGGTTAGCATTGGTGAAAAAGTTGCGGAAGAGTATTGGGTGGATTCCATCGTGATACCAAATGTAAGCCCTGCCGTATTTCCAGCAATTACAGGTACTACCATGCCGGATCGAATCCAGGCCTTGGGAATTATGGAGTCATTCTCTTTGGCAACAATGATCATCGCGGCAGATGCAGTTTTAAAAGCTGCGGATTTGCAGCCTCTTGAACTTCGCTTAGGAAATGGTTTGGGGGGGAAAGCGTATTTTACTTTTACTGGTGATGTTGCCGCGGTACAAACCGGAGTAGAAGCCGGAACGACGATCGGGGAAGAAAAGGGTCTGCTGGTTAACGCAGAGGTGATCCCATCTCCGTCAGATAGATTGATACCAACTTTGTTCTAATATATTTCATATAATAGAAATTTTAAATAGGAATATTCAATGATTGTTTAGAAAGTGAAAGGAGGTGAAATCATGAAAAAATTGATTTGTGCTAAGGAAGTGGAAGCTGTATTGAAGGAAGGTCAGAAGGTCATTTATATAGACTGTGACACGATTGTTACTCCGTCAGCGAAAGATGCAGCAAAGGCAAACGGGGTAGAATTTACTACCGATGAGCCAAAGGCAGCAACTACAGCATGCTGTGAAACGCTGGCTGAAGCAGCAAAAACATGTGATGGTGGAATCGATAGTAACATGATTTACAATGTACTGAAAACAATGATGGAAAAGGGTCTTTTAACCGGAATGTTTGATTCTGCTACAGATCAACCGTATGTTGTGGAACGCGATAGCTGTGGCTTGAAGGTGGTTCGCGGCAGTTCAGTCAAGTACGAGGTACTTGATACGGGAAATCCGGCTGATAAAGTTTTTTATCAGGAAGTGGTCAAGGCAGACGACGGCAGCTCCATGAATGCAGGATTTATTACCATTGAAGACTGCAAGTTCGACTGGGAATGTGCTTGTCAGGAAATTTATTATATAGTGGAAGGCATACTGACAGTAACCGTTGACGGAAAGGTTTATACCGCACGTTCCGGTGACTCGGTATTCTTCCCGAAGGGTGCAAAAGTGGAATTTGGTTCCCCTGATAAGATGAAAGCTTTTTACGCTACTTACTAGAGAGCTAAATCAAGGACGATGAAAATCTATGAATCAGAGACTTCATGATTTTCTAGCCTAAGTTCCGCCAAGCGGCTTTTAAAGCCGGGCAGAATGTTAGACGATGAAAATCTACGAATCAATAGTTTCGTGATTTTCTAGCCTAAATTCTGCCAAGCGACTCTAAAGAGTCGGGCAGAATGTTAATAGGAGGAGAAGAAATGCAGGCACTTGGCTTAATCGAAACAAGAGGGCTTATTGTTGCAATCGAGAGTGCTGATGCCATGCTCAAGGCGGCAGACGTCAGTCTCTTGGAAAAAACCTACGTAGGCGGAGGACTTGTAACAATTGCGGTAACCGGCGATGTAGGTGCAGTAAAAGCAGCTGTGGAAGCAGGAGCAGCTGCGGTCAGAAAATTGAATAACGCTTCGCTGCTTTCAGAACATGTGATTCCTCGTCCGCATCAGGAATTGGATGATGTAATTGTTTCAACAGCAATGCTGAAGCAGGAGGAATCAGAGATGATTCCACCGATTAAAGCCGATCTTGATCAGGAAACAGAAATTGAATCCGAAGTTGAAGTTGAAACAGAAGTGAAAGCTGAAGCAGAACCTGAAACGGATTCGATAGAAGTTGCAGAGTCAGATCTGCACAAGGACATTGTGGATCGGATCGCACTGGAAAGTGGTGTTGATCTAGTACTTTCCGCATTAAACAAGCTGAAAGTAGTGAAGCTTCGAAATCTTGCTCGTGAATATAAAGACTTTGGCATCACAGGAAGAATGATATCCAAAGCAGACAAACAGATGATTATCACAGAATTCAGACAATATTACGAGCAGAAGTGAAAAATAATTGACATAATGACCTTATGATGAGGGAAAGAAAGGAGGAATCACAGCTTGGAAAATTATGATTATGACTTACGGTCCGTTCAAGAAGTAAGAAATCTTGCGCGCCTGGGCAAAATTGCAGCGGATCAGATTGCTGATTATTCTGAAGAAAAAATTGATGCAATTTTACGCAATATGGTGAAGGCCGCAAAAAAAAATGCAGTAAGTCTTGCAAAAATGGCTGTCGAAGAAACTGGATTTGGCAAGGTAGCTGATAAGACCTATAAAAATCATCTGGCTTCCGCAGTTTTATATGATGCGATCAAAGACATGAAAACAATTGGCGTGATTCAAGAAGATACAGACGCAAAAGTAATGGATATTGCAGAACCGGTAGGTTTGATCATGGGTATTGTTCCGTCAACAAATCCGACATCCACTGCTATTTTTAAAACAATGATTGCGGTGAAATCGCGTAATGCAATCATATTTTCACCACATCCGTCTGCTGCAAAATGCACCATGCAGGCAGCGAGACTGATGCACGAGGCAGCAGTAGCAGCAGGTGCTCCGGCCAATATCATTGGATGTATTTCAATGCCGACCATGGAAGCAACCAATGAACTGATGGCGAGCAAAGAAGTGAAAATGATTATTGCAACCGGGGGACCGGGGATGGTAAAAGCATCCTACAGTGCAGGGAAACCGGCACTGGGAGTTGGAGCAGGCAACTGTCCGGCTTACATCGAAAGAACTGCAAATGTGTCTCAGGCGGTTAGCAATATTTTGGCAAGCAAAACCTTTGACTATGGCATGATCTGCGCATCCGAACAGTCGGTTATCGTGGAAGAGTGCAACCGGGAACAGGTCATTGCGCAATTTAAAAAACAGGGTGCATACTTCATGAGCCCGGAAGAAACTGCAAAAGTTTGTGGTTTGTTATTTAAAAATGGTCATGCAATGAATGCTAAGTTCGTAGGCAGATCGCCGCAGGTTATCGCATCTGCTGCAGGTTTTTCCGTATCGGATGAGATCAAGGTTCTGATCGGTGAGCAGAAAGGTGTTGGACCGGAAGATCCGCTCTCTTATGAAAAGCTGACATCAGTACTGGCATTCTATACCGTAAAAGAATGGGAAGAAGCCTGTGAGCTTTGCATCAAACTACTTCAGAACGGAATCGGTCACAGCATGAGCTTACATACCGAAGATAGAGATATGGTGATGAAATTTACAAAGAAACCTGCATCCCGTATTCTGGTCAATACGGGAAGCACACAGGGTGCAGTTGGAGCAAGCACTGGTCTTTTACCTTCCTTCACACTTGGATGCGGTACATGGGGAGGAAGTTCTGTATCTGAAAACGTTAGCCCCCTGCATTTGATCAATATCAAGAGAGTGGCTTTCGGAACAAAGGATTGCAGTACATTAGCGGCCAATGATCCAACCTTTCACTATCCTGAGTTGACTGGCACAGCGCAATCCGATAACAATTGTTGCTCAGGAAGCAGACAGGAGTATGATCCTTCATTCACCTCAACCATCGGCGGAGACAAAGAGCAGCTGCTGAAGCTGATCAACGAGTTGGTTGACGCGATGAAGGGGGGCAACTAAATGGAGAATTACGAGAATGTGTTGAAGCTTTTTCTGGAGGCAGTGCAAACAACCCTGAAAACTCCTGAAGCAGATGATCCGTCGGCTATACCGGTAGGAGTCTCAAATAGACACCTTCATCTTTCACAGGCAGATCAGGATCGACTTTTCGGAGAAGGCTATCAAATGACAAAGATTAAAGATTTGTCACAGCCGGGACAGTATGCCTGTAAAGAAACCGTAACCATTTGCGGTCCGAAGGGTGCCATTGAAGGCGTTCGAATTCTCGGACCGGTTCGCAGTAAGACTCAGGTGGAAATTTTGGCAGGTGATTGCTTTAAATTAGGAGTGGCTGCACCGTCAAGAATTTCCGGAGACTTGCAGGGAAGCCCGGGAATTACCATCGTAGGACCAAAGGGATCCGTTCAAACGGCAGAAGGACTCATCGCAGCACAAAGGCACATCCACATGACATCGGAGGATGCACAGCGCATCGGAGTTTGTGACGGACAAATTGTGTCAATCCAAATTGAAGGATCACGCGGTGGCAGTTATAGTAATGTAGCTGTCAGAGCAAATGATGCATCTGCCCTCGAATGTCATATTGACACGGAAGAGGCAAATGCAATGAATGTGAATTCGTTATCAAAAATTAAAATATTAAAATAATAATCAGGAGGAAATTAAAATGAAATATGATGCATTAGGAATGATCGAAACAAAAGGTCTTGTTGGCTCCATCGAAGCTGCAGACGCAATGGTAAAAGCTGCAAACGTATATCTTGTAGGAAAAGAGCACGTTGGCGGCGGACTTGTAACCGTTATGGTAAGAGGAGACGTAGGCGCTGTGAAGGCTGCTACCGATGCCGGTGCTGCTGCTGCTCAGAGAGTAGGCGAGCTGATCTCCGTTCACGTAATCCCAAGACCGCATGCAGAAGTGGAAACCATCCTTCCTGCAGCAAAAGAAGTAAAATAGCATACGTCGCATCGATCTACAAAGTATACACTCACATTTCATTGCTTCAAGCGAGTTGTACCTTACAGTCCGATGCATAATAACCCAGTAATTAAAAAAAAGGGGGTGACTTCTCCATAAAATCTTCGGATTCCATGGAGAAGCCACCCTTTTCTTTTTCTTCTATATTTGGGCTCTATTCAAAAGAACTGGTAATATCCATATCCGGTAATTTCAGAGGAAATGGATTCCATTATCATTCATACTGTTTTAACGGCCTTCCTGCCATTTGGAAGCAGAAACTGCAGTTAAGTGCTTAATCATATTTATTTTTCAACGAATCATGAAGGGTTATCACAGCCTATAATGAAAATAGGGCTTCTGACCCACGCAATTGCTGTATAATTCAGTCAGGCAGGAACAAGTTTGATTGCACATTGGAGGATCTGCACCCCGTTTTTCAACGTAATCGTTTTACCCTTGAGCACAGCATATTGTCGCACCACCTAGTGGATAGCACGAGTAGCAAAGTCCGTATCACCTCGGGTAAATCTCCTGCCGTTTTATGAAAGGAGCCTTGCCCTATGAAAGATTTACTGGAAATCTGCTGTGGTCTTGATGTCCACAAAGACAAAATTGTAGCCTGCATCTTCTCCGGCCCTCTTGGTTGCCCGACAGACTCTCAAATCAGAGAGCTCACCACTTTAATCCCCGACATGGCTGCTCTGCGAGACTGGATCGTCTCCTCCGGCTGCAGCCATGTTGCCATGGAAAGCACCGGCATTTACTGGATGCGGATTTACGAAATCCTCGAAGATGCGGTTTCAGACAACCTAACCTTGCTTGTCGTCAATGCACGCCATATGAAGAATGTGCCCGGCAAAAAGACCGACATGAGGGACGCCGAATGGATTGCGACTCTCCTACGTGCGGGACTTCTCAGCGGCAGCTTCATTCCCGACAGAAATATCCGTGAATTCCGGCATCTAAACCGCTACCGCAAAAGCATCATCCGGGACATCACCTCTCAGAAAAACAGGATTGAAAAATTTCTCCAAAGTTCAGGCTTTCGCCTGTCTTCCTTTATCTCCGATATTTTCGGAGCTTCCGGAAGAAACATCATATCCCATCTCATCAAGCACGGCAGCATTGACAGGACGGCTCTGGATTCCTGCCTCAAAACAAAAACCAGAAACCGTATTGATGAAATCCTCATCGCTGTCAACGGAACCCTTTCTATACACCAACGAGACTTTCTTAAGATGTTGATGGAGCATTTCAAATCGTTGGAGTCACACCTTGCAGAAGTCGAGACTGCATTGGAGAAAGAGATGGCTCCGTTTGCCTTGCATGCAAATCAGCTGAGCAGCATTTATGGAATAGGCTCTATCGCATCCTGTGCAATCATCGCTGAAATTGGCATCGATATGACTCGATTTAAAACGGCAGAGCATATATGCTCATGGGCGGGTCTGTCACCCGGCAACAATGAAAGCGCAGGGAAACGAAAGAGCACCTCCATCACCAAGGGAAATCCATACATAAAGAGCATGCTATGTGAGATTGCCTGGGTGATTGCCGGGAAGCGCAAGACCTACCTTGCTGCTTGGTATTGGAGAATCAAGCAGAAGAAAGGTGCCAAGAAAGCCATTGTTGCGCTTGCCAGAAAACTGCTTGTCATCATCTACACCATGCTGAAGAATGGCACCCTGTTTGACGAATCTTGTTTTGAGATACGCCGGAAAAACTCTGAACAAAAGCAACTGTCACGATACATACACGAACTGGAAAAGCACGGATACCGCATAGAACTGCAAAGCTGATCTCTTTTCCGCTTTTTCTGTCCATTGGCAGCCATAGCGGCTGTTCTATTTTCATGCCTTCATAATTGTTGAAAACATTTGTTGTCAAGGTTCAAGTTTGCCACGAGGCATTTATTTTCGTAGCAAGGTGCACAATTAATTTCCGGATGGGAAAGTTGAGCAAATAATAGAAATTATGGTATAATCAAATGGATAAAAAAGGGAAAGCAAATATTTAAAAAACGATTTTAAAATGTTACCGGGATTTATAATAAATGTATTGATGGATATATTGCAAGGAAAGCGTGCAGCTTATGAATCATAAAACTTACCAACTTCAAATCCACAACAGGGATAAAGAAATAAAGATACTGGAACAGCTGTTTCATGATATATGTAAAGGGAACTTTGAGACCTTGCGTATTAGAGGTATGTCGGGAACGGGAAAGACCGCTTTGATTAATCATGTTGTCCCGGTATTGACGCAGCCAAAAGGTTATTTTTTATCAGGAAAGTTTGAACAATACGCGGTGAATGAACCATATAAGCCGTTTGTTCAGGCTTTCACCGATATGATTCATTACATGTTAACCGAATCGAAAGGGACGATTGCGCATATACAAAAAAAATTTAAAAGTGTTATTGGAAACAACGGCGCTTTGATTGCAAGTTTGATACCGGAGATAGAGTTCATTATTGGTCCGCAGAAAGCCACGGATCATTTTGATATTGAAAAAATAAGGAGACCTTTTGAAACAGTTTTTGTTAAACTTCTGCAATCATTTGCTTCGCAGGCACATCCATTGGTTCTTTTTTTAGATGATATTCAATGGGCAGATGCGTCATCTATCAATTTAATCAATACCATAGCAAATGATGTGAACAATAAGTATCTGCTCATGATTTGCGCTCATAGAGAAGAAGACTTCATAAAGCGGGATGAACTTATAAAGCATACTTTTATGAAAGAAATAGAGCTGACAAATCTGGATCTATCGAGTACATATGACATGATCAGAAATCATTTTGATTTTTCATTAGATGCTATAAAAAAAGTCTCAGCGCATATCTATGTAAAAACTTTGGGGAATCCCCTTTATACGCAGCAAATAATAGGGTTAATCAAAAAAGAAAACATTGTTCGTTTCAATGATACGGAAGACAAAAATTTAGAAAAGTTAATGAATTATATAGAAAATATTGAAGAGAACCAATCTGTTCTGGATATGGTATTTCAAAGAGTAAAAAGGGTATTTTCAGAGGACATGCAAATCCTGAAGATGATTGGATGTATGAGTAATTTCTTTGATTTTCATACCATCTCACTGATTATTAAGAAAGACCGTACGGATGCGGCAGTTCTGTTAAGCCGACTGATCGGTGAAAGCATATTGCTTCCTGTTAATGAGAAAAAAGAGATTATTTCAATGAGTCATTATATCGATCGTATCAATAGTGGTTCTTTGGAGGATCTCCAATTTAAATTTATCCATGATAAAATACATAAGGCAGTTTATGATTTGCTGGATGAATATGAGAAAAGAGAAACACATTATTATATTGGAAAAATATTACTATCGAATATACCAAAAGAAGAGATTAAGAATAATATTTATATGGTTATCACACATATTAATTTTGGTCTTTCTTTGATTGTGAGCAACGATGAAAGGTCCACTGCTGCCGAGCTCAATTATTTAGCAGGTATCAAAGCAAAAAGTATGGCTGCTTTTCAATCTGCTTATCAATTTTTTAAAACGGGAATAGAAATCTTACCGGAACAAAGTAATAAAGAATTGACTTACCATTTGTATTATGAACTATATCAAGCCCTCTTTTTACGAGGGGAACAGGCTGAGGCAGAGGAAATATTCGAAATATTATTAAAGTTAAGTGCGAATAACGTTGAAATATCTAAAGTATATACGCTGAATGCAGTCTTGCTGTCATTTATAGATGAATATCAACTGGCTATTGAAGCAGGAATTAAAGCGTTATATTATTTGGATTTTATAGTTAAAGATAAACACTATAAGTTACAGATTGTAATGCAGGCTTTAAAGACAATATGGTTGTTTAGAAACAGACGCCTGAATAAATTAACAAAATTGCATAAGTTTTGTTCCGAAAAAACATTATTGGTATTCGAGACTGTTATACAATTGACTCCAACGGCAAATTTGTATAATCAAGATTTATTTACACTTTTCGTATTAAAAATGACCAATGTAACAGCAAAAGAGAAATCCAAGTATTCGCCTATTGGTCTTTCGGGTGCAGCCATATTTAACAGCGGTATTTTACGCAACTATAAAAAGGCAGGTGTTCTTGAAAATCTTGCGCTGTCATCATGTGAAGAACAGGATGATAAATTGGTCCGCTGCATTACGTATTTTATATTGAGTACGATGGTAACGCATTGGACGCACCATTGTCGTGTGAGCCTGCAATATGCATATCAATCCTTCCATGACGGATTGGAATCCGGAGAGTTCTTTTTCACAGGGTATGCTATGACAACAATTCTTGAGACGAAATATGTAATGGGCAATTCAATAGGAAGCCTATTGAACGATTGTAATACGCTTTACCAAACTGCAATCAATATGGATTTTAATCTGGTTACAGATATCATTTGTTTTTTTGAAAAATATGCTTATACACTGAAAAGTGAAAGCCTTTCGATCCCCACACTGATACCTGATGACTTAGAAGAAAAGCTGGAGAAAAAAGCCAGCAATGATATCTTGAGTTATTATATCTTAGAAACGCAGTTACATGTATTGAAAGGGAATTATAGAGAAGCGCTTGCCGTTGAAGAAAAAGCATATAAAAAACTGAAATCCATTCCTGGCTATATATTATTTGCAGAACATATTTTTTACTATTCATTGGCAATCACACTGGCCTATGACCAGCTATCCCAAAAAGAAAAACAGAAATATAGTAGAATTCTAAAAAAGAATACGAAAGAATTAAAAAAATGGGCAGCATATTGCCAAGAAAATTATATGCATAAGTACCTTTTAATAAAAGCAGAGATCGCTCGAATCAATATGAAGGAAGAAGTTATTTCTTTATATGACCAGGCGATCGAGTCGGCACATCGGAACGGATATGTACAAAATGAAGCAATCATCAATGAATGCGCTGCGCTGTATTATAAGCGTATTGGTAGAGACAGTGTCGCCGGACTATATATGAATGAGGCGTATAGAAAATATAAAAAATGGGGTGCCAATGCAAAAACAAAACAGATAACCCGTCAATGGGAGCATGTTATTCATGAAGAAAATGATGCAACGATACAAAATAACAAATTTCAGGTGTCAAATGAGGAATGTGAAGATTTTATTATAGATGATGGAATCGTATTAAACAACCTTATGGATGTATATTATCGGGTAATGAATACACTGGATAAAAAAAATATATTATATGAATTACTAGAAGGTACTATGAAAATAACAAATGCAGATAAGGGATATATTCTCATTGCAGAAAATAAAGAGCTATTTGTGAAAGCCAGCTATGAGCCTGGATTACATAATTGCCATACGACAATAGACGATGGAGCGGTGAGGTTGCCGAAACGGATCATTCGATATGTGGCGTACACGAAAAAGGATGTCCTGTATCATATCAACATAGGTCATGATATCTTTTTAAAAGATACCTATATTATAGAAAATAAGCCCTTTGCAATCGTTTGTATTCCTTTTTTTCACCAAAATGAACTGCTGGGCATCCTGTATCTTGAAAGAACGAAAATGGAGAAATCTTTTAATCGTTCCCATGTAGAAGCATGGCAGATTTTAATTGAAAAGATTATGCATACCGGTAAATTGGAATATTTAATAAAATCTGATTTGAATCAATTCCAATTGACACAGAGAGAATTGGAAGTACTGAAATTACTAGCTCAAGGTAAATCGAATGATGAAATTGCAAAAGAACTAAACCTGACTGTTAGTACGGTAAAATCGCATTTGTTGAATATTTATGGTAAATTGGGAGTTAATAAACGTATTCAGGCCGTTGTAAAGGCACGCGAATTGGATTTGATAAGCGGATAAAAAATAGACTAAAGCATCAATATTTTAGGATAATTTAGGGTTGCAGTTGGTAATTATCAATTGCAACTTTTTATTTTTGTATTTCATACTTTTGGTGGATGACATGGAATATGAATTGTATTAAGATTTATTGAAATTTAGAATTTATGTGACTTTAAAATGATAGGGTTATGAAGGCATATTTACTAAAAAATAAAGAATAGAGGGGATAGAGATGAATAAGAAAATCGTATCGTTGATTCTAATCATTTATATCATTTTTACCTTGTCAGGGATAACGTCTTATGGGCAACCCGATACAACCGCCGCAGAGGACCTGAAAGGACACTGGGCTGAAAACACTTTGGCAACATGGATGGACATGGGATTATTGAATGGATATGCCGATGGGACGGTACGCCCCGACGGAACAGTTACCAAGGCGGAATTTATTACATTTGTGAATAGAATATTTGGCTATTATGAAACGGCTGAAACGAATTACACCGATGTGTCCAACTCTGATTGGTTTGCTGAGCAAGCAGCGATAGCCAAGGGAAGTGGTTATATGGAATGGTACCAACAAGAGCACCTCAATCCAAAGCAAGCAATCTCCAGACAGGACGTATGTGCTATTCTTTATGCAGTAATGCAGCTGCAAGTATCGGAAGATATGGCAAGTTTACAAGGTTTTTCCGATCATAGTACAATTCCGGAATGGAGCAGAGCATACGTGGCAGGGGCTATCGAGAAAGGGTACATGGGAGGGTATCCCGACAAGACATTAAGAGTGGAAAATAGCATCACCAGAGCGGAAGCGATGGTTATGCTCAACAAGGTTATGGGAAAACTTATCAATACATCTGGTGTATATGGTTCAGAAGGCAGTATCGATACAGTAAAAAGCAATGTTACTATCAATGCTGAAGATGTTGTTATACAGAATCAGATCATAGAAGGAGATTTAATCATAGGAGCCGGGGTTCAAGAAGGTAACGTTGAAATAAAGAATGTAACAGTAAAGGGAAGAACCATAGTAAACGGCGGCGGAGAAAATTCCGTAATTATTCAAAATAGTGAGATGGATGAGCTTATTGTCTTCAAGGTGAACGGAAAAATCCGAGTGGTATCAAGCAACAGTACCATTGGCAAGGTAATCCAAAAATCCGGCGGCCATCTAAAAGGTGCATTTGGAGGAGCCAGTATTGAAGTGCTGACACAAGGCCGTAAAGTTGAATTGGAAGGTGAATTCGATAAACTTATTATCCATACAAAAGCCGATATCGAGATAACCGGAGAAACAAAAGTGCGAAACATTGAAATGAAAGCCGGGTCCGGGGGAACGCAAATAGTTACTCAAAAAGGTACAAAAGTAGATAAAATAACATTTGATGCACCTGCTCATGTCAAAGGAGAAGGTACAATAAAAAAGGTCATCGTAAATTCAAATGATGTGGTTGTAGAACAAAAAGTAGGCAATATCGTAGTAGCGGAGGGAATCGATGGGAGTCATATCAAAGAACAATCTACATCGGGTTCATCATCCCATAAATCCAACTCGGACACAACTGCACCAAGCGGATATAGTGTAAGCGTTGACCAGGAATTTATTAATAAAAATAATGCGAGTGCGTGCTCTTTTACAATTGAAAATGCCGAAGTGGCATGTACCTATTATTATTTCATAGATGATACCAATGATACAACACAAGCTGTAACGGGAAACGGAAGAGTGGATGCATCTAGTCATACTGTGCAAAATATTGATGTCTCAGGACTTGATGACGATGTATTAACATGGACTGTCTACTTAAAAGACAACTCGGGAAATACCGGTGAGTCTGTAACAGATATTGCTGATAAGGATACTGTGCTGCCTGGTGGATATAGTGCAGTGATAGAGCAATCATTGTTGAACGGTGACAATGAAGATGCACTGTCTTTTCTCATAAGTGGTGCAGAGGTGGGAACGACCTTTGTTTATTCTATTGACGATACAAACGAAATGACGGCTTCTGTTACAGGAAAGAATAATATTTCAATTTCCACGATGGAGATAACAGGAATCGATGTAAGCAGTTTGGACGATGGAATCTTAACACTGAAGGTTTATTTGACGGATGAAGCAGGCAACCAAGGTACAGATGTAACGGACACGGTGGATAAAGATGCAACGGCGCCAAACGGCTACAGTGTCAGCATCGACCAGTCATGGATCGATCCTTCCAATGAAAATGCCTTGTCCTTTACAATAAGCGGCGGCGAAGTCGGAGCGAACTTTACATATACCATAGCAAGTGACGGCGGTGGAACGGATGTAACAGGTAGCGGAACCATTGGAGATGCAGCAACACAGATAACAGGAATCGATGTAAGCGGTTTGGGTGATGGAGCGTTAACTGTAAGTGTCATATTAACAGATGAAAGTGGCAATGCTGGAGATGCCGCAGAAGCAACAGTGAACAAAGATACGGGAGTACCCACTGGTTATAGTGTCAGCATCGACCAAGGGGTAATCAATGATGCCAATAAAGATGCGATGTCGTTTTCCTTTAGTAATGCAGAAGCCGGCTCAACATATAGTTATTCTGTTGATGATACAAACGGAGGTACATCAGCTGTGACAGGAAGCGGGTCGATAACAGCATCGGACCAGAATATATCCGGCATCAATGTAGCTGCATTAAATGACGGCACCTTAACAGTGACAGTGTATTTGGCAGATGAGGCAGGTAATCAAGGAAGTGCTGTAACGGATACGGTAGACAAAGATACCGTGATACCAACTGGATACGGTGCGGCAATAGACCAATCCTTCATCAACTTCGGCAATGAAGATGCCCTATCCTATACTTTTAGCAGTGCGGAGATTAATGCAGTATATCACTATTCCATTGATGACGCGAATGGCGGCACACCACCTGCTACAGGAAGTGGAACCATAGCAACTGCCACGGATCAGATAACAGGAATCGATGTAAGCAGTTTGGACGATGGAAGCTTAACCCTGACGGTGTACCTGGCAGATGAAGCAGGCAATCAAGGTACAGATGTAACGGACACGGTGGATAAAGATGCAACAGCGCCAATCGGTTACAGTGTCGGCATTGACCAGTCCTTGATAGATCCTTCCAATGAGAATGCCTTGTCCTTTGCCATTAGCGGCGGCGAAGTCGGGGTAGACTTTGCGTATACCATAGCAAGTGACGGCGGTGGAACGGACGTAACAGGTAGCGGAACCATTGGAGATGCAACAACACAGATAACAGGAATCGATGTAAGCGGTTTGAGTGACGGTGTCTTGACTGTAAGCGTGACTCTGACGGATACAAACGGAAATATAGGGAATACGGTCGAGGCTACAGTGAAAAAAGATACAACCGCCCCAAGTGGGTACAGTGTGGCTATCGACCAAGAGGCGATCAATGATAGCAATAAAGAAGCGATGTCTTTTACCTTCAGTAATGCAGAAGTAGGAACAGATTATGAATATACGATAATCAGTGATGCGGGCGGAACCGATGCAACAGGAAGTGGAGAAATAACAGCAGCAGACCAGAATATATCCAGCATCAATGTAGCCGCATTAAATGACGGAATTTTGACACTCACTGTGTGCTTGAAGGATGAATACGGTAATCAAGGAAGTGATGTAACGGATACGGCAGACAAAGATACCGTAATACCAACTGGATACGGTGTGGAAATAGATCAATCATTCATCAACTTCGGCAATGAAGAGGCCTTATCCTTTACTTTTAGCAGTGCGGAGGTTGGAACAACATACAGTTATGCTGTTGATGATACAAACGGAAGCACATCACCTGTGACGGGAAATGGAACCATAGCAAATGCCACGGATCAGATAACAGGAATCGATGTAAGCAGCTTGGACGATGGGAGCTTAACACTGACGGTGTATCTGGCAGATGAAGCAGGCAATCAAGGTGCGCTTGTAACAGATACGGTAGATAAAGATGCAACAGCACCAAGCGGTTATAGTGTCAGCATCGACCAGTCCTTGATTGATCCTTCCAATGAGAATGCCTTGTCCTTTATCATTAGCGGCGGCGAAGTCGGGGTAGACTTTGCATATACCATAGCAAGTGACGGCGGTGGAACGGACGTAACAGATAGCGGAACCATTGGAGATGCAACAACACAGATAACAGGAATCGATGTAAGCGGTTTGAGTGACGGTGTCTTGACTGTAAGCGTGACTCTGACGGATACAAATGGAAATGCCGGAAATACGGTTGAGGCTACAGTGAAAAAAGATACAACCGCCCCCAGTGGGTACAGTGTGGCCATAGACCAAGAAGCGATCAATGATAGCAATAAAGAAGCGATGTCTTTTACCTTTAGTAATGCAGAAGTAGGAACAGATTATGAATATACGATAACCAGTGATGCGGGAGGAACCGATGCAACAGGAAGTGGAGAAATAACAGCAGCAGACCAGAATATATCCGGCATCAATGTAGCCGCATTAAATGACGGAATTTTGACACTCACTGTGTACTTGAAGGATGAATACGGTAATCAAGGAAGTGCTGTGACAGATGCAGTAGACAAAGATACCGTGATCCCAACTGGATACGGTGCGGCAATAGACCAATCATTCATCAACTCCGGCAATGATGATGCCCTATCCTTTACTTTTAGCAGTGCGGAGGCAGGAACAACATACAGTTATGCTGTTGATGATACAAACGGAAGCACATCACCTGTGACGGGAAATGGAACCATAGCAACTGCTGTGGATCAGATAACAGGGATCGATGTAAGCAGCTTGGACGATGGGAGCTTAACACTGACGGTGCATCTGGCAGATGAAGCAGGCAATCAAGGTACAGATGTAACGGACACGGTGGATAAAGATGCAACAGCACCAATCGGTTATAGTGTCAGCATCGACCAGTCCTTGATTGATCCTTCCAATGTGAATGCCTTGTCCTTTGCCATTAGCGGCGGCGAAGTCGGAGCGAACTTTGCATATACCATAGCAAGTGAAGGCGGCGGAACGGACGTTACAGATAGCGGAACCATTGGAGATGTAACAACACAGATATCGGGAATCGATGTAAGCGGTTTGGGTGACGGTGTCTTGACTGTAAGCGTGACTCTGACGGATATAAACGGAAATATAGGGAATACGGTTGAGGCTACAGTGAAAAAAGATACAACCGCCCCCAGTGGGTACAGTGTGGACATAGACCAAGAGGCGATCAATGATAGCAATAAAGAAGCGATGTCTTTTACCTTTAGTAATGCAGAAGTAGGAGCAGATTATGAATATACGATAACCAGTGATGCGGGCGGAACCGATGTAACAGGAAGTGGAGAAATAACAGCAGCAGACCAGAATCTATCCAGCATCAATGTAGCCGCATTAAATGACGGAATTTTGACACTCACTGTGTACTTGAAGGATGAATACGGTAATCAAGGAAGTGATGAAACAGATACGGCAGACAAAGATACCGTGATCCCAACTGGATACGGTGCGGCAATAGACCAATCATTCATCAACTCCGGCAATGAAGATGCCCTATCCTTTACTTTTAGCAGTGCGGAGGTTGGTGCAGCATATCACTATTCCATAGACGATACGAACGGCGGCACATCACCTGTTACAGGAAGTGGTCAAATAACCTCAGAAGATCATAATGCGTCCAATATCGATGTTGCATCTTTAGATGACGGAGCATTGACGCTTACAGTATACTTAATCGATGAAGCGGGGAATGGGGGATATGATGTATCAGATACCGTAGATAAAGATGCAACAGCACCAAGCGGATATACCGTATCAATCGATCAATCTATAATCGATAGTTCCAATGAGAACGCTTTGTCCTTTACTATAAGTGATGGAGAAGTTGAGGCCAGCTATGAGTACGCCATATCCAGCGATGGCGGCGGAACCGATGTGACAGGGAGCGGCAATATTGGAAATGTTACAATGCAAGTGACAGGCATAGATGTAAGTGGTTTGGGTGACGGTGAGCTGACAGTAAGTGTCATATTGACAGATGCACATGGAAACCAAGGGAATTCAGCAACCGATACCGTAGATAAACCGGTGCAGTATGCGGATATAGAAGTAAGTGGATATAATTTTGAAATAGGCGGTAGCGGAAATGATATCAATGGTAATGGGATGTATACTTTCGATGGCATGATTAATGGAAAGCCCAGTTTCAGGCGAGAGGCTGGTGGTTATACATATATAATTAAATGGGAGTATGAAAATGAGTATGCTCAGCAATGGGAATGGGATTTATGGAGAGACGGTGAAGGTATCTACTATAATGCAACAGATACCTACGAGCCTCCGAATTCTAACTGGTACTATTGGATAAACGAAAAAATAGATGATGATTTTACTATAAATTAATAGTAATTAGGTAATCAATTTATGGTTGCATATTTGACCAGTTGATTTCAAACTGATAGTAGGATGTATAAAAATAGCCCTCCAAATTGGAGGGCTATTTTTATGGGATAGTTATCAGTCAGACTATAAACATGTTTAGATGACTTTTAAGATCGTTGCGGATACACACCTTCTAGAGCAATGCAAAAGTTCAATACTAAGAAAGGCTGTCTGTTTTCATGTGGCTTAGTATTTCCGGTAGAGCTCATCGCTCTGGAGCTGAGAGGTGCTAGCTTATCTGTAGCGTTACTATACATTTTATTTCCCCTGCCTGAAACCGCACCCAGCATTGTGTTCCTTCCGCATAGGTGCGTATCAGCTTCTTCGCTGGTTGCTATCATTGGATGATTGTGACTAGGCAGTTGATCTTCCGTAAGCGTTACTGTGGATGCCCCACCATGACTGCCAAGAAGATGGTGCGAGGTGTCTGCACCTAAGGGTACCCTGTCATGCATATTTGGAAGAGCAAACTTAATGAGACCATCTCCGCCATAGGAAGTGCCAATTATTGAAAATAGTGGTGTGTGTTGCGAAATTTGCAGTAAATCACCGTTACAGAAGGCCCAGCCTACGGGAGCAAATGCATAGGGAAAGATTCTGATTTCACCGATAAAAGGTTCTGACATAATGATCCTCCTATATAAAATAATAATGGATTAAGGTCTTGGTGGGTAAACGCCGTCATAGCATATGATAAATGAAAAGGCTAAATAGGGCTGCATATTGCTGTGAGGCTTGTTTGAACCAGTTTGTGATATAGCAGCGTCGTTCATAGATACATATTTTTCTGAAGAAGGCTCTTTTTTGTAGTAGTCGATTTCAGGCTTTACATTATAATTTCCTATAACATGACCGGCAGCTTCATTGCTGCTTGAGGGGTCGGCGTCGACGATAAATTGGTGCTTATGCTGAGGCAGATTATCAGAAGTAAGCGCTATGGTTTCGCAACCATAGGATTGTCCTAGTGAATAAGAAGACAATCCTGGTCCCTGACCTTGATTTAAAGGGACTTTGCCTCTAAAATCAGGAAGGTTAAATGAACCGTCTTTGCCTCCGTAAATAGTTCCTATGAGACTATATAATGGTTGATATTTTCCTTCAATATTCAATGTTTGGCCATAACAAAATAACCAACCAACCGGAGCAAAATTACCCGTAAACATTCTTATTTCCCCAATAAATGGATCCATTATATTTCCTCCTTCCTTTGAGGATATACACCTGTAAGAGCGATGCAAAAATTAACTGCAAGAGATGGCTGTATGTTGTAATGTCCCTGAGTGTGACCGGTATTCCCAATCGTTGCTTCATTGAAATCAGTGGTGTCAAAAGGGTTTGCATAAGCATAGATCTGTCCGCTTTTACTGAGCACATGATCCTTTGGGTCCTTACTGTTTGCATTTTCGTAATGTGCCATCACATAGTGACTGTGAGATGGCATGGTATTCGTATCAAGTGTTACGAACTCTTGACCGGACATCGTACCTTGCACATCAGTAGTGGAGTACATGGGTATGCGGCCTCTTAAATCCGGAAGAGTAAAATGAGTGAGGCTGCTGGGTCCAAAGGCTGAACCCAATAACGTATAAAGAGGTTGGTTTTGAAGGATACTTAGAGTTTTGCCGTTGCAAAAGGCCCAGCCTTGTGGTGGAAAGTTAAATCCAAATAAGCGTATTTCACCTAAAAAAGGTTCAGACATAATTACATACCTCCATTTTTATTTTTGAGTCTGTTGAATATTGCCTCGTAATAGATTCCAGAGTCCTCTTTTCTAATAGGCACAGCAAATATTTCTAATACCCCTAAAGCTGAGTGGTTAAAATGAAAAAGCTGTTGGGGATAGGATACATCAGAGGGACCTCTGAATAAGAGTCTGAAAGATTCGGTGTTTAATGATTCTGAGCTGCTTGTTTCAATGAGTTCAAAAGATGCATCCATATTTTCTTCATTTTTAAATGTGAAAAGCGTGTTGATGTGTTGGTCAAAATCTTCTTTTTTTATTGTGCTTAAGTCAATCAAGTGTTCACCTCCTTTACGATTGTTTCTATATGTGATTTAACAAGTTGGCTACAAGTTTAATGATGGAATGAGATCATTATCAAAATCTGCTTCACGTTTCATAAGTATATAAACACTTCCTTTTGTGTATATCTTGAATCCAAGCTTTTCATATAAGCGGAGTGCGGGGTTATTGTATTCTACGTGAAGTGAAATAGATTTTTTTAACTTCTCAGAGGTCTGTATGATATGATGCATAATTGTGCTGCCAATGCCTCTGTTTCTAAATTCAGGGAGCAGCGCAATGTCCATGATTCTCATATCATTCTCAGACTCATTCATATATAGTCTGCCTACGGGTATGCTGTCGTTGATGATGATAATTTCAAAAGTTGCACATGGATAGTTATCCATATATTGATGGTGTTGTAATGAGAATTGCATTTTCAGAAAATCTTCAAGCTCTTCTTCCGAAAAATGGGTTTGAGAAAGTTCTTCCATGCGCGTAGAGCGGTATACGGTATAGAGAAAGGGAATATCTTCATGGGTAATAGGTTGAAATGTTATACCATGTATCTTGTTTGTTTTCATCATATTTCTCCTATAAAAGGAAATTTTTAAGTAATATAACGAAGTTGTTAGTTTTTGTATAAATTGTAGACACCTGAATTGTATAACAGAATATAAATTTAGACATCAGCCAAAAGTATGAAATTTATAAAATTTAAGGTACTTTCTTTGAAAAATACGGAAATATCCATTCAGTAGCGATAGCGATACTTCCTATGTTATAAAAAAAGTGGCTACGCCACTTCCGCTAGGGAACCCAACGGCTACGCCTCCAGTTCGCGTTGCCAACAAAGCGGCTTTGCGCCTTTGGGCAAAAAGGCTATTTCTTATTAGATAAAAAGAGCAGGAGGATTCATCCTCCTGCTCTCATTAATAGATATGATTATTTCATTAAACTATATAAGTCCTCAGCCTTGTCGCTGATATATTTAATTTCCTGACTTTAAAGCCCCTGCATATTTTCGGTAGGTCTGAGGTGTCATATTCATCTGAGAGCAGAAGACTCTGTTAAAATAGGACGGATCAGAAAAGCCGCACTCGATAGAGATTCGATAAGCATGGTAATTGGTTGTCTCAAGCAATTTGCAGGCATATTCGATCTTGAGGCTGATGACATACTCTGTAAAGGCGACGCCCATTTCCTTTTTAAAGACATGACTAAAATATTTTGGATTTACAAAAACCTTAGATGCCACTGTCTCCAGCGTGAGCCGTTCTCTAAAATGCTCCTTGATGAATTTTAGAGCTTCTTCAATAAAATACTGGCGCTCAACTTTTGACTCTGCTGTAGTTACCGGAGTCTTTTCTTCTGAAGGAGCATTGACAGTATTTGCAGCGTTGAGCATTTTGCAAAAAACGTGCTTGAAATCCGTCGGTTTGATCGGTTTCAGCAAATACTCAAAAACCCTCAGGCTGACTGCTTTCTGTGCATAGGAAAAATCAGAATATGCCGATAAAACAGAGATGCATGAGGAGGGTAAAAACTTTCTGATTTCTTCAATGGCAGCTATGCCGTCCAATTCTGGTATTTTAACGTCCATGATGATAATGTCAGGCCGGTGCTGTTTCGCAAGACTGATGGCTTCCATGCCGCTTTCGCAGGTCAGCAGCATGTCTTCGGGATGAAGCTCATCTTGTACGACCGTTCTCAGGAAATCCTGTTCCAGGATTTCGTCCTCTACGATTAAGACTACGCTCATCGCTGTCACCTCCCGTTGAACTGGGTGGGAATTGTGATGGTCACGGTGCTCCCGCTATAGTCGGATTTAACGATTTCTAATCCGTAGCCGTCGCCGTAGTACCGCTTCAAACGGTTGTCCGTGCTCCAGAATCCCAGACCCGATTTGTTTTCAGATTGCTGTATCTTTTCAAACTGGCGCAGCTTTTCCAGGATCTCTTTGGAAAAGCCGTTCCCATTGTCTATGATGGAAATTACAATTCCGTGTTTCTGTTCATCCGCGATAATGCTGATCTTGCCTCCGTCGCGCTTCGGAGTGATCCCGTGAATCACAGAATTTTCTACAATTGGTTGAATTACCATGTTGGGGATACGATAGGATTTTATTTTATCCGGAATGTTTATTTCATATTCCAATCGGTTTTTAAATCTTACTTTTTGGATATATAGATATTTTTCGATGTTTCCAATTTCAGAACCGATGGTATGGAGCTGATCATCCTGCTTTAAATTATAGCGAAGCAGATCGGAAAGACAATAAATTAGTTCCTCCGTTGTATGGGAATGCTCAAAATAGGCAATCCGTGCAATGCAGTTTAAAGTATTGAATAAAAAATGCGGATTGATCACCAGAGACATGTTTTTCGCTTCCAGATCAATGATCTTTTTTTCAAGAATTTCTTTTTCAATGGAAAGCCTGGCGATATCTGAATCGGCATTGCCGAGGCTTTCGGATAAGTCAATAGATATATTCTTTGCTATGTGATTGCATAACTGCTCGTGTATTCTGATTTTATTCGCCTCAACCGTTTTTAAAGCAGATATGGATTTGGCAATATATTCAAGCTCCGGGCTTTTTTCGTCCCGAAGAGATGGAACATTAATCATGTATTTCTGATATTCCGTGTCAGGAAAGTAAACCTGCATGCCTCCAACGTAACCTAAAATCTCATTGTCCACCTTGATTGGTATCAGAATATTTTCTAACCCATGATGGCACACAAAACTACCCTCTCCGCCGGGTCTGAATCGGCTGCTGTAATCAGGGCATACATGACCGCCCCTTTCCTGGCACACATGAGTGCAGAAATCAGGGGATGGGATAAACTCAAGCAATATATTGCCGCTTGTATCTGTTAGAAACAGAGAAATATCCGATAGAGACAAGATACCGCTGTAGCGTGCATATACATTTGAGGCTATTAATTTTTTCAATGAATTATTCTTTTTATTCATAATAATTATTTTAATATATAATAGTAGAAAAGTAAACAGTCTGTCCTCATTTTGCAGGAATTGTCAAGTGCTCGAAATGTTGAAAAAACTGAGCCCAAGCAGAATGTTAAAAAATGGGAAAAACAACCGCCCCACATCAGATTGATCATTTTGCGGGGCGGTCAAACAGGTAATCTATGTACTATTCTTTGATACTTTGCGGAAGAATGATTTCTACTTCATTATGCGGTCTTGGAATAACGTGTACAGAAATTAATTCACCTACGCGCTGAGCCGCCGCCGCACCGGCATCGGTAGCTGCTTTGACAGCACCTACATCGCCTCTTACCATAACAGTGACAAGGCCTCCGCCAACGTGTTCTTTCCCTACAAGGGAAACATTTGCAGCTTTGACCATTGCGTCTGCTGCTTCAATAGAACCAACAAGACCTTTTGTTTCGATCATTCCTAATGCTTCAAATTTCATTGATTTTCTCCTCCTTCATACGTCACTTCAATCATCTGATTAAGCGAATAACATTTTCAATAACATTTTTTATAAATTTGGATCAACTCTTCTTTGGAAGATTGTCTTGGATTGGTTGGTGTACATCGATCTACTAATGCTGCTTCTGCCATATTTTCCAGTGCTTTTTCAAATTCCGCCTGATTAACGCCTAATAAACGGATATGCGCTTCAATCCCCAGTGCATTTTTTAGCCGGTCTATCGCTTTGATCAAGCTGACAGTTCCTTCTCGTCGTGTTCTGGCAGGGAGTTTTAGCATATCAGCGAGTTTTGAGTATCGCTCTGCCGCATAGCCATTTGCACTTCGGATTAAATCGGCATTGTATTCCATTACTGCAGTCAGCATCAGTGCATTGGAGCGCCCATGAGGTATATGAAATGTTCCGCCCAGAGCATGAGCAAGACTGTGATTGATGCCCAGGTTCGCGTTGGTAAAGGCCATACCAGCCAGACAGGAAGCATTTTGTACACGATCTCTTGCATCGGAATCTTTCATGTCTTTATAGAGTGCTTCCAGATTTTCAAAGATTAGCTTGATTGCTTTTTCTGCAAGCGCATCGGTGAAATCCGTAGCTTTCTTGGATACATATGCTTCCATTGCGTGAACCAGTACATCCATTCCCGTATCAACAGCGACGCGCTGCGGAACATGCTGAATGCAGGTTGAGTCAAGTATGGCTACATCCGGAGCAATAAACTCATCAACAATGCAGACCTTGCCTTCCTCTGACGTAATAACAGAGAAATTAGTAACTTCGGAACCGGTTCCGCTTGTTGAAGGGATTGCAATAAACAATGGTTTTTTAACTTCCGTATCTTCCAAACCGGAAAGCTTTGATGCAAAGTACAGGATTCCCTTGGCAGTATCGATCACGGAGCCTCCGCCAAGAGCAACTAAAACATCGGCATTGCTTTCCATATATAGCTTCATTCCATCAGCGATTACCTTGACATCCGGATCGGAATGCACATCTGTAAAAACGATAGAGCTGATTCCTGCTTTATCAAGCAGATCAACAGACGTTTGCAGATATCCCAGCTTTTCCATGATAGAATCCGAGACAATAAAAGCCCGGGAGCCGGTAACCTGTTCTAATAGATGAATGGATTGATTGCTAAAATAAACCTTGGATTTTAAAGTAAACGTATTTTCTTTGATGATGATTCCCTCCCCTCCTGATTGTTATAAAAGTATCATACCATAAATAAATATTTGTAAATTGGAGATTGGTCATATTATTGTGGCATAATAGTATTATGTTGTCTGCCGATGTTGCAATAAATCTGTATTATTGAACTATAACCATATCAATAAAGGACACATTGATTTTACTGACTCGTGCTGATATAATATAGAAACAGCCGTAAGGCTGTTTTGGGCATTAGCTATAAATTGGAAACTGGTGGAATGTTAGATGGATGAATTAGTACAAAAAAAATTGCGGCTCATTTTTAATGATGAGAGCATTATATTTGACAAATCCCGCTTTGCGGGCGGGCTGACAAATTACAACTATATCATGGAAATCAACGGGGTTGAATATGTTGTCCGCCAACCGGGCGGCATGACCAACTTAATGATTGACCGCAAAATCGAGAAGGTAAACAACGCGATTGCCTGCGAACTCGGATTGAATTCAGAGTGTTATTTTTTTGATGAAATCAGCGGAATCAAAATTAGTATATATCTTAAAAACAGCAAGAATATTGCGCAGGCTGATCCCTGCAATCCGGAAAATCTGAAGGCTGTTTCTGATCTGATGAAAAAGACCCACGCAAGTCCAAAGTGTTTTCCTAATACCTTTGACTGGCAAATGGAGTTGAAAAAATATGAACAGATTGTCCGTGAATTGAAGGGTGGTTTTTTCTTTGACTATCATACATTAAAAAATCAAATGACGGATTTTGTACAGAAAAATATTAGTTGCTTAGCCTTCGTGCCTTGTCATAACGATACGGTTCCTGAAAACTTTGTTCTTGAGGAAAAGGGGAGAGCTTATCTGATCGACTGGGAATATTCCGGAATGAACGATCCCAGCTGGGATGTGGCTGCCTATATTCTCGAATCGAAACTAACGGAAGAGGCCATTGCATATCTTATTCTGGATTATTATGGACAGATACCTTCACCGGAAGAAATGGTGAAAATAAAAAGTTTTATGTTAGTGCAGGATTTGCTTTGGACAGTATGGGCTCTCATAAGACATTATAACGGCGAAGATTTTCTCGACTACTGTAATGTAAGGTATGAACGTTTTCGAAAGAATATGAGAGCAATCACCGCTTCGTCGGATTATTCTATTGCTGATATGGTGAAGAACTAATTGGTTTAAGAAAATCCGGGAAAGGATTAATACAAGTAAGAAGATAGGCTTATTTCGGGTTGATGCGAAATAAGCCTTAGTTTTCTGTAGAATTTTCCTGCTAACTCCTGAACAACCTTAAAATTCTCTTCATTATCCCAAAGCGCATAACGCAGAGAATCAAGGGCATGTCATGCAAACCACCATGACAACATTTCACCGGTGACATTTGGCATTATAGTTTTATTAGAAACAACTGCGCTACCGTCTTCCATCAGATAAAACCCGAGAGAGATATCCTTCATTAAAAAGCTTGTTTCTATCTTCGATTTTTTTGTTATTTATTAATACAGAAATGTAGTATTTAATACGAAACGGTATTATAATGATTAAAAACGAAGGGCGAGGGAGTACGTTATGAGCGAGCCAAAGGATATCATAAAAAAACTGCAGGATGAGAATTTTGCTTTAAAGATGGAAATCCAGGAAATCAAGGAAGAACTTGAGCATCTGAAGGCCGATAGGATGACAGCCTTAATTCTTGGTGATGCGATAGCAGACGGAATCTGTATCGTTGACACAAAAGGCATTGTGACAAATATCAATCATTGTTATACAGAGATTACAGAAATTACGGAAGAAGAAATCGTAGGGAAACCAATTAGTGAATTATTGGAAAAAGAATATTTTTCTGATGCGGTATCCTTGGAAGTCTTAAAAAGTAAAGAAAAGGTTTCCGCCTTGTCTACAATTTATCGGAATAATAAAAAGGTATTAATTGTTGGGATTCCTTTTTTTGATGCAAGCAATCATATTACTGAAGTAGTTACTGTTATGCGAAATATGACAGGGTTAATCCGTTTAAAAGAGGAATTAGAAGCCACAGAGCAGAAAAAACGTCAGTATAAGGAAGAATTGAAATCCTTAAAGAGGGATAGAAATGAGAATAGTTTTATCGGAAATGATCCGAGTATTACCAGAGTAAAAGAATTGATCCAACATGTTGCCCAAACAGATGCTACCGTATTGATCACAGGTGAGACTGGCTCAGGAAAAGAAGTTGTTGCCAGAGAGATTTTCAAACAAAGCAAGCGAAAGAACGGACCATATGTGAAGGTTAATTGTTCTGCAATTCCGGAAAACCTTTTGGAATCCGAGCTTTTTGGGTATATGAAAGGCGCCTTTACCGGTGCGGATAAAAAGGATAAGAAGGGTCTTTTTGAAATAGCAAATAAAGGAACGATTCTTTTGGATGAAATCAGTGAAATGCCGTTGAAACTCCAGACGAAGATCCTTCGCGTTTTACAAGAAAGAGAGCTGACGAGAGTCGGCGGTACAGAAAGTATAAAGATCGATACCAGGATTATCGCTTCGACGAATAAAAGTTTGGAAAGTATGGTTAAGCAGGATTTGTTCCGTGCAGATCTGTATTATAGATTGAATGTCTTCCCGATCAAACTTCCGTCTCTTAGAGACAGGCAGGATGACATTCCTGATATTGCGGTGGCTTTTTTAATGAAATTCAATCGAATTTACGATAAGAGCAAGAGCCTTTCAAGTCAAGCAATAACAGCTCTTATGGAATATGAATGGCCGGGGAATGTACGTGAGCTGGAAAATATTGTAGAACGTATGGTGATCATCTCTTCAAACAGAATTTTGTCAAGGGAGGATGTGGAGCGTATTATCTATATGGGAGAAAAAAAACCTTCCCGGATGAATACAATCAGTATTGGACAGAAAAGCTTGAAGCAGGCGGTTCAAGAATACGAAAAAGAGATTATAGAAAGAGTTTTGAAAGAATATGGGAATTCCTACGCGGCTGCAGAAATACTTAAAACAACGCAGCCTACGATCGTTCGAAAAGCACAGGCTTTAGGTATTCCGTTAAGAAAAAAGCGCAATGAATAAATCGGATTCGTAAAGTGCGATACAAAAGCGCATGATTTAATACGAAAACGTATTAATGCTGAAAAATCAGTCTTAGACAGCGATTTTTCTATAAAATTTATCACGAATAATACAAAAATGTATCGAGATAGATAATTTTTTAATTAACAAAAGAGAAAGGTCATTACTAAAGAAGAATATAAAAAATATTAAATAGCAAAATTATAAAACCCTTGATTGCTGAAATGAGCGGCTTCGGGGGTTTTCTTTATTACAAAAGCTCAAGAAAGAGAACAAAGTTGGCACGAGTGTTGCGAATATATAAAGAAAATCGCTTGGAGGTGAAAAAATGAAGAAAATTGAATTAAAAGATGTGGCTCCTTACAATGCTCCGTTGCATTTTGACATGAAGGCTATGAAGCTTCAAGGAAAAGATGAGACGGGAATTACCAAGTTCTGGATGGGTATGTCCTACTTTCTGCCTGGAGGCGGCGCGGAATGGGCCTATGAAGATAATTCTCCGACAGAAAAAGTCTATTTTGTACTGGATGGAGAAATCACTGTTGTATCAAAAACGGAAGAGTTTGTATTGAAAAAAGGCGACTCAATTTTCATCGAACCCAATGAAGGCAGATCTATGATCAATAATACAAACCAAGTTGCCACTGTTTTGGTCGTAATCAGCAATAGCTAAGCAAAAAAATGAGAGGAGAGTATGAAATTATGACAGAGAAACAATTTGTAAATAATCTGTTTGATGTCAAAGGAAAAGTGGCACTTCTTACGGGTGCTACCGGAGCTTTGGGAAAAGCAGTTGCTACCGGATACGGATTTGCTGGAATGAAGGTTTTTGTAACAGGAAGAAGCGATGATAAATGCAAAACACTTTGCGACGAACTATCAGCACAGGGAATCGAATGCGGATATTCTATCGGAGATCCTGCCGTAGAAGCAGATGTCATCAAGATTGTTGGTGATGCCGTTGCTAAATTCGGAGAAATTAATGTTTTGCTGACTGCGGCAGGATATAATCATCCGCAGCCAATCGTAGAACAAGACTTGACAGAATGGAAGAAAATCATGGACTCAGATGTTCAGGCAACATGGCTGTTCTGCAAATATGTGGGAGAACAGATGATCAAGCAGGGGAAGGGCGGAAAAGTGATTCTGGTGTCTTCGGCTCGTTCTAAAATGGGAATGGCAGGTTATACGGGTTATTGTACTGCAAAGGCGGGGATCGATTTGATGGCTCAGTCTCTTGCGTGCGAATGGACGGCAAAATATAAAATTAATGTGAATACTATCAATCCAACAGTATTCCGTTCGGATTTGACCGAATGGATGTTTGATCCGGAAAGTGCGGTATACAAAAACTTCTTGAAACGTCTTCCGGTTGGACGACTTGGAGAACCGGAAGATTTCGTTGGACCATGCATCTTCCTTGCTTCGGGTGCCAGTGATTTCATGACAGGAGCCAATATTGCAGTTGATGGCGGATATTGGGCGAACTAATCGGAGGGTAAGGATAATATGAGCATAAAAAATGTAACCGTACTTGGTTCCGGATTAATGGGAAATGGGCTTGCACTCGTATTTGCAAAGGACGAGGATACCCATGTAATTTTGAGATCCAGAAGCATGAAAAACGACCCTCTGGCCGGAATCAGAGCCAATCTGGATATGCTGATTGAAAGAAATGCAATTACTGCAGAAGAAGCAGGTGGCATCTTGAGCCGTATTGTATTTACAACCGATATGGAAGAAGCATTAAAAGATGCGGATCTTGTTGTTGAATGTGTCCTTGAGGAAATGGAGCTGAAGCAGAATTTATTTGCAGAAATTGAACCACTGTGTAAAGCAAGCTGTATCCTGGCTACCAACACCTCCGTAATGAGTATTACGGAAATTGCATCAAAAGTGAAGGACAAGAGCAGATTGGTAGGAACGCATTTTTGGAATCCCCCGTATCTGATTCCGCTGGTGGAAGTCGTAAAGGGAGATGAAACCAGTGATGAAACGATGGATATCACTTACGATTATTTGCAAAAAATCGGAAAAAAACCTGTGAAATGCAGGAAAGACGTTCCGGGATTTATTGCCAACAGACTGCAGCATGCAATCTGGAGAGAGGCTTTGTCCATTGTAGAAAATGGTATTGCGGACGCTGCTACCGTTGATGAAGCTTTAAGATATGGCCCTGGTCTCAGATGGCCGGTTTTGGGCATCCTTGAAAATGCAGATATGATTGGGCTTGATTTATCTTTAAACATCCAAAAATATATTGTGAAGTATCTGGAAGACTCCCATGAGCCTTCCAAGCTGCTCCAGGATTTAGTAGCAAAGGGTGACCTTGGATTTAAAACCGGAAAAGGTTATCAGACATGGACACCGGAACAGGCTGCGGCTTCCAACAAGCGCTTGAGAGAATACCTCATCGACGTTACAAAGGATCTCAAATAACTTCAATTTAAAATATTTCAATTAAAGTAAAAAGGAGAAAAGAAAAATGGCAAAAAAAATTATGATTGATTTAACACATCCGTTTAGTGCAGATATTCCACGTTGGCCTTATTTTGTAAAGCCTGTAATCGATTCAATGCACACTTTGGCAAAAGGCGGTGTTCTTACACAGAGAATCGATTGTGTTCAACATACCGGTACACACTGTGACGCACCTCGTCACGTTATGGAAAAAGAATTTGATGGCAGAAGAGCTCGTTACACTCATGAAATGCCTGTTGACGCTTATACAGGTGATGCAATTTGTCTGGAAATCAATATTGAACCTTGGGGATTGATCACGGGCAAGCATCTTGAAGATGCTTGTAAACGTGCAAATATCAAACCGGAAGAACTGGAAGGAATGATCGTTTGCCTGAATACGGGAATGCACCGTAAATTCGATGATTCTAAAGAATACTATCATTACTCCTGCGGAACAGGTGTTGATGCCGGAAAATGGTTTGTAAAGCATAAGGTTAAGTGTGTTGCTATGGATATGCAGGCGCTTGATCATCCGCTTCATACAGCGATGGGCAACAATGGTGCTACCCGTATGAATCTGGTTGGTGCTTCAGGAAGACCAATCACAGAAGAATATAAAGAAAAGTTTGGCGAAGAGGCTTATGCTGAATTCGACAAAGAGGAATACATCAGAATCCACGGTATGGACGCTTATACTGAAAAATTTGGTGATCTGGAAGCAATCGGAGAATGGGGAACATGGGAACCTTGCCATAAACAAATGCTGGGTCATGGAATCGTTGGTGTTGAAAATCTTGGTGGAAATTTAGATAAAGTATCTGGAAAACGTTTCCGATTCTTCTGCTTCCCAATCAGATGGTACATGGGTGACGGTTGTATGGTTCGCTGCGTTGCAGAAATAGACGAAGATGATATCAATGACGTTCCCGATAGAACTTACACTTATGGATCAATATAGAACCTACAATTAAAAACGTAGGTTTGTATAAGCATGAACCGAAAAAAATATCAGAGAAGACCAGTAAGAGGGGGCGAAAGCTGCAATAGAGTGTTCGCCCCCTAAAGAATATTAAGAGGTTGATTAAAATGGACAAAGCTTTAAAAAATAAAAGAATTATAACGGTTGCAACAACCGGCGCATGGCCAACAAAAGAAAACACGCCAAATGTTCCGATTGAACCGGAAGAAATTGCAGAAGAGGTTTACAAATGCTGGAAAGCAGGTGCGTCTATCTGTCATATTCATTGCCGTGATGATCAAGGACGTGCTGCAATGGAATTTCCTAAATTTCAAAAGACAGTTGAATTAATTCGTGCCCATGAAGATTGCGACATTATTATCAACTTAACAACATCAGGTGGTGTTGGACTGAAAGAAGAGGATCGTATTAATCCTTTCTATAATTTAAAACCTGATATGGCTACATTTGACTGTGGATCCATGAACTGGCTTCATACATCAGTGTTTGAAAATCATCCGTCTTTCCTTGAGAAAATTGGTACCTTGATGCAGGAAGTGAATGTAAAACCTGAGATCGAAGCGTTTGATCCGGGGATGATTTACAATGCAGGATACTATCTAAAAAAAGGTGTTTTAAAAGCACCGGTTCATTTCCAGTTCTGTATGGGATGTGCAGGCGGGATTGCGGCTACAACGAAAAACCTTGTCTTTATGAAAGATACGATGGAAGAAGTAGCGCCCGGTTCAACATGGAGTGCATTCGGCGTTGGACATGGTGCGATGGAGATCATGTATGCAGCAGTAGCAATGGGTGGTAACATCCGTGTTGGTATGGAAGATAACGTACTTTACAAAAAAGGCGTTCTTGCAGAAAGTAATGTACAGTTTGTAGAACGTGCAAAGAGGGTGATTGAAGAGTTCACATGCGAAGTTGCAACACCTGTAGAAGCTCGCCAGATGCTTGGTCTTCCAGCTAAAAAATAGTTACTTCAGCAAAGGAGATTCGCTTATGAGCTGGGGCGCATTATATATGTATTATCGTTGTCCAAAATGCAATAAATTGTTCAAGTATGCAACTGATCTTATTACTGTATATGGTGATGAATATGGATATTGTCCTGATTGCAACATAATGGGGAAATATGTAACTGAAGGTGCACGTATTCCAGACGATTTGAAGTATGAAGAAGTAGATTGAAATTAAATGACAGGACAGGAACAATTGCGTATCATATTGGGTTCGTAGAAAAAGTAAAGAGAACAGTTGCCGAACAGGCAGGGAAATTGCTGCCTCGGCAGAAGCCAGAGCAATTTAAAGTTAAAAAATTGCTAGTTTAAATAATCGGTATGGTTTCTGCGTTACAGAAACCATACTTTTTTATTCCATATTTATTCCATATTTTAAGAAAGGCAAATCAAAATTATGAAGTCAAAAATTATGACAGCGAAGGAAGCTGTTGCTGGGATCAAGGATGGAGCCTCCATCATGGTCGGCGGCTTTATGGCCTGTGGCACCCCGGAAATACTGATTGACGCGCTGGTGGAAAAAGGTGTAAAGAATCTGACGATCATCTGCAATGATGCAGGAGTACCGGGCAGAGGCGTAGGAAAACTCGTATCAAACGGGCAGATCAAGACATTGATCGCTTCTCATGTAGGTCTGAATCCTGAGGTCGCACAGAGAATGAATACCGATGTAGAAGAAGACAAACTGGAATGCATTCTCGTTCCTCAGGGAACCCTGGCAGAAAGAATCAGAGCGGGCGGAACCGGATTGGGCGGATTCCTCACTTCGACCGGAGTAGGCACCATCGTAGCAGAAGGCAAGCAGGTTATCCATATTGACGGTAGAGATTATCTTCTGGAAAAGCCATTGAAAGCTGAATTTGCGTTGATTCGAGGCTCTGTAACCGATCGATTCGGCAATACCACTTACAACGGAACCACAAGAACCTTCAATCCAATGATGGCAGCAGCGGCTGATTATGTGATTGTTGGCGCATGTGAGATCGTTGAGGTAGGCGATATTGATCCAAACAACATCGTAACATCCGGAATCTTTGTGGACGCAATCGCAGGAGGTGAAAAGCCATGGCAAATATAAAAGAAATCATTGCAGCAAGAGTTGCACAGGAATTGAAGGACGGAGACGTGGTCAACCTTGGAATTGGACTTCCGACTATGGTTGCGGATTTTCTTCCGGAAGGGGTTGAAATCATTCTGCAATCAGAAAACGGGATTATGGGAATGGGACCTGCTGCTGAAAAAGGAAAAGAAGATGTAGACATCGTCAATGCGGGAGCGCAATATGTTACCATAAACTCTGGTGCAATGTTCTTTGACAGTGCCACTTCCTTTGGCATCATCCGCGGCGGTCATGTGGATGCGACGATCCTTGGTGCATTAGAAGTCGACCAGCACGGAAACCTTGCCAACTGGATCGTTCCAGGCAAGATGGTACCGGGCATGGGCGGGGCAATGGATCTGGTGGTAGGCGCAAAGAAAGTAATCATTGCAATGCAGCACACCCAGAAGGGTGCCCACAAGATCCTGAAAGAGTGCAGGCTTCCTTATACGGCAGTCGGCGTTGTTGATATGATCATTACGGAAATGGGGGTGATGGAAATCACAAAAAATGGTATTTTATTAACGGAACTAAACCCAGGATACACGATTGAGGATGTTCAGGCTGCTACCGAAGCAGAACTGATCATCAGTCCTGAACTGAAGGAAAATACCGGTGCTTTATAAACTGAATGATAAACTGCCAATCCAGAAGAATACCATTTACGGTCTGCAGCATGTGATTTATATGGCGATTTCTGCTGTGGCTATGCCGATTGTTGTCGGACCGCTCCTGGGGCTTTCTCAAATTGAAGTGGCAGACCTGCTGCAAAGAACATTCATAATAAGCGGGATCATTTCGATTCTCCAAATAAAATTCGGTCATGGCTACCCGATCATTGAAGCTCCTGCCGGGCTTTGGACTGGCATCCTGACGCTTATGGCAGGATTGGCTCCTGCTGTCGGCAAAGAGCTTTCGACTCTTCGTACAGACATTGAAGGGGGATTGTTGATCGCTGGATTAGTCGTTATCCTGATTACCATTGCGGGATTCATTCCAATGATTACGAAATTATTTACTCCTGCAGTCAATAGTGTTTTGATTTTGCTGATGGTTTTACAAATCAGCCCCAGTATTGTAAAGGGCATGCTTGGAATTACAAAGACAAATCAGACTGCTGATTTTAAAGCGGCGGCGGTATTTTTTGCGATTGTGCTCATTATTCTAATGGTCAATCTTTTTGGGAAAGGTTTTTTACAAAGTATTTCCACATTGATTGGTATTCTGGCAGGGTGGATTCTTGCAATGTTGCTTGGCATGACAAATTCGATTCAATTTGCTGGAAGGGGGTGGATTGCTCTACCAAAAATATTTGCTTGGGGAAAGCCAACCTTTGATGCAGGGATTACAGCTACATGTATTCTGGCAGCATTGGTACTCTTATCCATGACCTACACAAGCATAAAAAGTATGTCAGAAATGCTGGAGGATCAAGTTTCAGCAAAAAAATGGAATCGCGCCTTTATCCTGCATGGACTGTCGACTTCACTTGCGGGGATTTTCCCCATTATCGCATTCATGCCGTATCTTTCGTCGACCGGATTCCTTGCAATGACCGGTGTGGCAGCGAGGTCGCCTTTTTTTCTGGCAAGTGTTGCGATGATTTTTCTGGGGTTGATCACACCGGTGGGAATGCTGTTTGCTTCTATCCCCATGGCGGTAGGGTGCGGTGCGCTTCTTGTGATTTTCAGTATGATCTTGGGTCAGGGGCTAAGAGAACTGCAAAATACGAAGATTACAAACAGAGAAAGCTTTGTCATCGGTATTTCAATGCTGATTGGGATTGGTGCGATGTTTCTGCCCGCGGAGACCTTTTATGAGCTTCCGGGTGCAATCGCATACATTCTGCCGAACGGGTTGGTTGACGGGATCCTTATTGCACTGATATTGGACAACATTTTGCCCAAAAAAAGTTAGGAGGATCAATGGCTGGACAATTTATGATATTCTTTGCACTGCTGTTGACCGGGTATGGGTGTAAAAAAGCGAAAATTATTGATGAAGGCATGAATAGAAGTATTAACAGCTTCATTATTAATGTGGCATATCCCTGTTTGATCATAGAGAGAATTGGTTCATTGGAAATGGAAGAAGGCATTTTTGGAAAATTTTTAATCATTCTTCTTCTTTCCGGTGGATTTCTGGCTCTGTACGGAGCCTATTCTTTCTGGTACGCCAAACTTCGTAAATTTTCGAAAAAAGATTCGGGTGTGGCTGAATTCGCTATGATGTCATCTAATAATGGATTTATGGGATTCCCCATCGCATTTACCTTTTTTGGTGAATATGGGCTCCTGTACATGGTAGCATGCAATCTTTCGTTAAACATAATGTTTTTCAGCTATGGTATCCATTTGATGACACGAAACGAATCTCATGAAACAATGTCGGCAGAGAGAATTTTTAAGTCCGTGCTAAAACTGATCGTTAATCCCAAAATCGTTGCCGCGGCGCTGGGATTGATTATCTGCGGCTATGAAATTCAAGTTCCGGAGACTATGCTAAATTATCTGGATCTTGTTGGAAGCATTGCAACACCTATGGCAATGATTTTTATCGGATCCACCTTGGCAGGAAGCAGATTGTTAAATATTGTAAAAAATAAATTAATTCTGGAAATCGCAGTGAGTAAGCTCTTCATTTTACCGGCACTGACCATTTTGATCCTGATTTTTTTACCTCTGGATCCAATGATCAAGAGTATTTGTGTCTTATCCTGCGCTTTACCGACGGCGACTACCGTTCCGATTTTTGCACAGCAGTATGAAAAGAACAAAGATCTGGCAAGTGAGGCATTATTTTTCAGCACGATTGTATCTTTGTTCAGTATACCGGGTATAATCGCGATCATACCTTTGCTATATTAAGCCAATGAGGCAAACAGCGTTAGAAAGAAACGTTAAAAATTCTTCGCGCGAAGTCCCATTTTTTATTAAAATATTGGAAGGAACACGAAGAATGGAAAATGAGTAAACTTAAGATATTTCAGTTTACTCATTGAAGGAAAGGAGCAAAGATAAAATGACTACAATGGATAACAGAAAATTGAAGTCCAGAGAAATATTGTATGATGATAGTCAGTTAGGTCCTTATCCCGATCATTTATTAAAAAGAGTAGATGAGCCGACTTCTAAAATAATAGGGGAGGTAATGCAACGCGACCCTAGAAAACATGCACTCTCGAATAATATGAGTGGTGTCTATGGTCCAAAAGCGCAGGAGAGAGCCCCGCAAATGACAATAGAGTACCCTGTAGGAAAAGCACTGAGTAGAGTTTTGCAGCATATTAATTCCATTAGAGAAAAAAGAAATGCACCTTCGCCATATAAAGCACCGATTCCAGATGATCCAAGAGTATTGAGCAGACATGTAAAAAGTTTGGGGTATTTTTTGGGAGCTGATTTGGTTGGAATCTGTGAAATGCCTAAGTCTGCATATTATACGAATGACTTATTTACTGGTGAAGAAATAGACACACATTATAAATATGCAATTGTTTTATTGTGCGGTAAAAATACGCGAACGACAAATGCTTCTAATGGATACGACTGGATTTTTGATTCATGCAGCTTCCAAGCCTATCAACGCCTTGCAGTTCAGACAGAAGATATGGCTTATTATCTTAGAACATTAGGATTTGATTCAGAAGCTTCAAATATGTGGAACTACCTGACGTTAATGCCAGAGCTTGTGTTACGAGCTGGATTAGGAGAAATAAGCAGATTGGGAATTGTCCTCAATCCATTTTTAGGAGCCAACTTTAAAGCCGCGGCAGTGCTTACAGATATGCCGCTTGAACCAGATAAATATATAGATTTTGGACTGCAGGAATTTTGTGGTAGTTGTGATATCTGTGCAACTCAGTGCCCATCAGGTGCAATTCCAAGCGGAGATAAAGTCATCTACAACGGGTATGAAACATGGAAGATTGATGAAAAGAAATGTGCGGTATTTGATGTTATGAATGCACAAGGAAATGTATGTGGGAGATGTGCAAAGGTATGTCCGTGGAGTAGAAAAGATAATTCTCCAAATGTCTTTAAGGATTGGGACGGAAGTATTGAAAGCTTACACAAAGATGCCAAACGTAGAGCGGCAGAATTAAAAGCAAAAGGATTTGTTGAGGAGGAAGAACTGACTCGAAAATGGTGGTTTGATTTAGTTGAAGAGAGTGGGGATACTGATAAATATGACATTCCCAAGACTTCAATAAAAAAGGGAATTTATTAATACTCAATCCACGCAGGGAAACGTTATAACTCCGATTTTCGGCTAAAGAATGTTTCATACGAGTAATAGGTTACTTAAAAGGCAGCCCGTTACTCGTATTTTTTATATTCTTGACCTCTATAGGAACCGTATTGTGAAAACCCCGCCCCATTACTTCATAAGAATCCCACATAATAATAAATGCGTTGGGATCATATTTCTTCAGGATATCTTTTAGCTTATTTACTTCATTCTGGCTCACCGCAATCAGAAGTACATTCTTCTCCTTTTCTGTAAAGCCTCCGTACCCGGCTAAAGAGGTGACACTCCTGCCTAACTCGTTGATTACTGCATTTTTTATCAGAATACTCTGATCGGATATGACCAGAGCCACCTTTGATAGAAGAAAACCAATTTGGACAATATCAATGGCTTTACTTGATAAAAAAATAGCAATTAATGAGTATAAGGATTGCTCCGCACCAAAGACAAAACCTGCACTTAGAATAACAGTGGCATCCAGCATTAAGGAGCATTTTCCCATACTGATGCCGGTATATTTGTGGATCATACTGAATAAAATCGCAAATCCTCCGGTAGAGCCTTTGGCCTTGAGCGTGATCCCAATCCCTATGCCAAAGCAGAAGCCGCCAAATACAGAGGCAAGAAGAGGATCTGTAGTTAGTGAGGCAATATCTCTGGTTAGAAAAATAAACAACGGCAGCACCATAGAACCGAAAGCGGTTCGTATTCCGAATTTCCTTCCCAAAAAGATCAAACCGATGATAAACAGCGGGATGTTTATCAACCACTGGGTATAAGCAGGTTCGATTCTCCAAACATGTTCAATTAAAGTAGATAGACCGACAACGCCGCCGGATGCAACATGGTTTGGTAAAAGGAACATGTTAAAGGATAGCCCCATAATAAAGCTGCCCAGTGTCAGTAGAAAGTAATCAAAAATAATATTAAGAAAAGTAAATTTTTTGATAAATTTTAGTTTTGAATTCATTTTAGTAGTGACCTCTCTTTTTATTTCGTATCTGTTAAGTTATATCATGCAAGGAATAATATTTCAATATAGTTTAATGTAAAACTATATTCTAACATGTTTTGATTCATAATGCCATTAAAATACTATATTCCAACGTAATCAGACACTATGTCCTTATTTTACCTTTATGCCAAAATTTGATGGTTTCTTTATTCCTAGTATTCCGATATACTTACAAAAGTGACGGGTGAGACATTTGTTATTTCCAAATAAGATAAAGATAAAATAATTTAATTTCTTGAAGCATTACGTTTATTAGGAGGATAAAAAATGAAAAACCAATTCTTTAAAATTACGTTAGCACTAATGCTGCTGCTTGTTATGGTTGTTCCGTCACAAGCACTTGCAGCAGAAAATTGTGATATACAAACAAATGTAACCAAGAGCAGCGATCACAGTAACCTTTATGAACAGGTGAAGCAGCAGTTGAATAAAGTTGGAATGACAACTCAAGTAACAAAGCAGGAATCAAATACAACACCGGCAAAGGAAACGCAAACGGCAGCACCTGCAAAGGAAATAACACCTGCACCAGCAGCGCCTGAAAAATCAACAACAGCGGTGCCTGAAAAATCAGCGGCAGCACCAACATCCTCAAATATCAGTGCGTATGAGCAGCAGGTTGCTGACCTGGTAAATAAAGAAAGAGCTGCAGCGGGACTTCCTGCACTGACAGTGAATACAAAGCTTGCGGGAGTGGCTGAGAAAAAGGCAGAAGACCTTAGGGATAAAAACTACTTTGATCACAATTCTCCAACTTACGGTTCCCCTTTCGATATGATGAAACAGTTTGGAATCAGTTATAAGTCAGCAGGAGAAAACATCGCCAAAGGACAGAAAACGCCGGAAACAGTAATGAATGGCTGGATGAATTCCGAAGGCCATAGAGCAAATATTCTTAACTCAAATTTTACCGAAATTGGAGTAGGATATGTAACGGACAGCAATGGCGGAACCTACTGGGTTCAGATGTTTATCAGACCATAATTAAATAAAAGTTATTGATAATAAAGGGAGCAGTTCTTATATGGATTGCTCCCTTTTCCATTTTTTTCATAAAAATCCTTGGAAGAAAATAAAATTAGGTGTAAAATAATGATAAGTAGTCAACGCTAGTTTTACAGGAATAATGTGGCTTTGTGATGAAAGCCATTGTTCCAAACCATATTGTTATGAAGGAATAACTCCGAATTCTCATATTCTGGTTCAGATGGCATCATTCCTTCATAAAACAGAAGGGGAGTGTTAATCTGTGAATTCGTCAGTCAACAAAATAAATAAACAACATCATTTTGCTGGAATTGATAAGGTGTTTTGCAAAACCCTGTTTAAGGATTTATTTTCTGATACTTGCACCGTTAAATTCTGGGACGGAGAAGAAGAAACTTTTGGAGAAGGTGAGAGAAAATTCAAATTGATTTTAAAAGAACCGATTTCCAAAGCGGATATTATTGCCGATCCATCCCTGGCCTTTGGAGAAGCATACATGAACAAAGTACTTGAGGTAGAAGGCAGCGTGCAAAAGGTCATAGAGTCCATTTACTTTAATATGGGAAGCTTTCTGCGTCAGGGGCATCTATATCATAAGGCAATAAAAAAAATATCAAACAACATAAAAAAAAGCAAAGAGAATATTGAACATCATTATGATATCGGAAACGATTTTTATAAGCTTTGGCTGGATGATACCATGACCTATTCCTGCGGATATTTTGCCTCTTGTGATGATTCTTTGACACAGGCGCAAAGAAATAAGGTCGATATCATCCTTAAAAAATTGAATCTTAAAGAAGGTGAAACCTTACTTGATATTGGCTGTGGTTGGGGAGAACTTATCCTTAATGCAGCGAAAAAGTATAAGGTGAAGGCGCTTGGAATTACTTTAAGCAAAGAACAGCATGACAAAGTAAGCAAGCGAATCAAAGAAGAAGGCTTAAGTGATTTACTCGAAGTTGAGCTGATTGATTACAGAGAACTGAAAGGTAGGTCCTTTGACCGTATCGTAAGTGTTGGCATGCTGGAGCATGTAGGGAAGGATCATTTATATGAATATTTTTTCCATGCAAATCAATTGCTGAATGATGGTGGATTATCTCTTTTGCATTGCATTACAGGAATTCATGAAAGTGAAGGCGGAACCAATTCCTGGATCAACAAATATATCTTCCCGGGAGGTTACATTCCAAGCATTCAGGAACTGGTGGGATATATTTCAAAAGAAGGGTTCCATTTGATCGATGTGGAAAGTCTTCGAAGGCACTACGGCAGAACGCTGGAACATTGGGCAAGGAATTTTGAAAATGCAATGCCCATAATTCAGCAAAATAAGGAGGAGTCGTTCATTAGAATGTGGAGGCTGTATCTTAATGCCTGCGCTGCATCGTTCAATAGCGGGAACATTGATATTCATCAGTTTATATTTACAAAAAATATTAATAATGATATCCCTTGGTGCAGAGATTATTTATATCAATAAGCAGGGGACCAATGATCGATAAGCTCTAAATAAGAATGCCATGGCCTGCCAGGTAAATGAAAAGGATCTTTATCCTTCTAATTACCTGGCAGGCCATGGCTATTTTAAATATGTTTTGTTTTAAGTATTTCTTTTTTAATCCAGATCCAGTTTATGATTCAGAATCCAGACAGTACCCAAACTGTAAACGATCGTCAACAGTAAAGCGTACAGGATACCGAGACCCATGGCTCCATTAAGGATACCGATAAACTGATGGATTTCGCTCAGGTTGCAAGTCATCAATTCATCCCAATAAGGCAGGTAACTTACAACCGTACCGATGATTTGGACGAGCAGCGATTCCACCCAGGAAAATATAAAGTAGGATAGAATCCCTATAGGTATGCGAAACCGGTTCAGCTGCTTTAAATGTGCTATGGAGCAGGCCAGAAATAATTTTGCGATTTCCTTTATCGTAGATGCAATCATTGACAAAATAATCAAAGTGACGGCAAGGTAACCCTGGCTGTCTATCATAGATGTTAACTTCTCAAAAGCGGTTGACAGTGACGCATAAGATACTGGATCCAGAATCAGGAGAAAGATAAACAGGCCAACCACTGATACGATTCCGGTAAGGATGATCCACATGGCGCTGACCAGCAGCTTGGAAAATACGATCTGCTGAGAAGTTACGGGCAGAGTCATCGTAAGATAGCCTTCCTTTGAAAATACATTTTTGTTGAATATTCTAAATAGATTAACTATCATTACTACGATTGTTGCAATTACAATTCCCGTGGCAATAAAACCTGCTGTCATATTAATAATTTCATTATTAATATTATTGAAGAGGAGCGGAACGATAAGCACACCAAGCAGTATGGAAAGATAAACTCCTGCAAAATCCCTCCAGGTGGAACGGATGTCGTACTTAATCAATTTACCTAGCATTTGAATACCTCCCTGAATAACTGATCAATGGACTTCTCTTTTTCTGCCCTGATATTGTCAATGTTGCCCTGCAATACGATTTCGCCTTCCTTCAGGAAGATTACAGAGTCAAAAATCCTCTCCACATCAGAAATAAGATGAGTGGATATAAAGATGGTTCCATCTTCATTGTAGTTGGTCAATATTGTATCCAGAATAAAATCTCTGGCCGCAGGGTCTACACCGCCTATGGGCTCGTCAAGTACATAGAGCATGGCATTTCTGGACATAACCAGGCAAAGCTGAAATTTTTCTATCATGCCCTTTGACATAGTTTTAATCTTTTGCTTTTCATTGAGACCTAAACGGCGCAGCATTTCCAAACACTTGCTTTGGTCAAAATCCGTATAAAAATCCTTGAATAATGAAATCATATCCAAAGGGCACATCCAAGGGCTGAAGTAGACGGAATCCGGCAGATAAGACACCCATGCCTTTGTAACAGGACCGACTGGATTTCCATTGATCGTTACCCGGCCGTTATAATCCTTAATAACGCCTGTCAAGATTTTAATCAATGTTGTTTTTCCGCTTCCGTTTGGGCCTAATAATCCTACAATATGTCCCGGTTCTATTGCTAGACTGATATTGGATAAAGCGGCTTTGGTTTGGTATGTTTTCGTCAGGCCGTCGATCTTGACTAGTCCGTTTTTTTCTGTGAGTTCCTGACTGTTAGTTATCGTGTTCATCTTGATACCCCGTTTCTATTTTTTTCTTAAAAAGTTCCATTGCTTCCTGGTTGGTAAAACCAAGGCTTTCCATCTGTTTGATAAACTGGTCAATAATTTCCTGGGCTACTGACTCACGCATTTTAATAATCAACTCCTTATCTTCTGTAATAAAACGCCCTACAGTACGATCTGCATAAACAAGGCCACCGCGTTCCAATTCGGCGAGTGCCCGCTGCATGGTGTTTGGGTTAACCTCAAAACTGATGGCAAGATCGCGTACTGATTCAAGCTTAGAACCGGCCTTTAAATCCCCTGAGACGATTCGGTGCTTGAAGTTGTTGACCAGCTGCAAATAGATCGGTATGTTTGATTGAAACTGATTCGTCATTTTATATTAAACCTCCTTTTGTGTCAATGTATTAGGCAATTAATACAATAATACAATTAGAACTGTCTGTCAATCACAAATTTTAAATCTGATTTATTTTTCTTCTTAGATATGCAATTATGGACGGATATGGTATAATTTTTTGTTGACAAGTGTAGCTGGATAATGAAACATTCTTTATGAAAAAACTACGATGTAACATCTTGGGGGAATAATATATGAAAAGAAAATGGGTTGGATTTATTTTATCGGTTAGTCTGCTTTTCACGTTCATGCCGGACACGGTATTTGCTTCGTCAAGCGTCTATTTGGATATTCCTGAGAGCAATTGGTCTTCTGAGGTTGTGAATTCCGCCAGAGATTATGGATTGATGCAGGGAATTGATGACGGGGTTTTCGGATATGGGAGTACCATTTCAAAAGCAGAATTTATTACCGTACTGGACAGAATGTTTGGCTGGGAACTGATAAACCCTGATGTGCCGACTTTTGCTAATGTAACAAAGGATCAATGGTTCTACTCATATGTTGAAACTGCGCTGAAGAATCATGTGATTGACAGCGCAAAGACCTTTGAACCGAACGAACCGATTACCAGAGAAGAGATGGCGGTTATGCTAGTGAAAGGATTGGGATATGACACGCTGGCACAATCTATCGCATCTTTTGGAAATCCCTTTTCGGATGCAACGAGTAATCCGGGCTATATTACTATTGCCAGTGATATCGGGATGACAAAAGGAACCAGTGAGACAACATTTTCACCGGCACTTACTGCCAGAAGAGAGGAAGCTGCAGCCATGCTGGTACGTGTGTATGAGAAGCATATCAGCAAGATAGATTGGGAGCATGGTTTTTACGCGATCTCTTCCTATTCCCAGAAGGAACTGACGGCAGATATGGACGCTGTGTCCGTTGGCTGGAGCCGGATGTGTTACAGTGTAGACCAGGGAGCATATTTAAATACGACCTCGGCAGACGGCAATGAATATAATATACCGGCAGGATATGAGAGTATTACTTCCTATTTTAAGGAGAATCAAACAAAAACTCATTTGAGTGTATACATGGATACATCAACAAAGGTGGCTGCGGCAGACGGAAGTACTGATATCTGTTCGGCCATCCTGCTTGACAGTGCACAGAGAACAAAGGCAATTGATGCAATCGTGAATGAACTGACGGTTACCTACGATACCATAGGATACAATCCATACAGCGGAGTTACTATTGACTTTGAAGGGATGAAGGGCAGCATACTGAAAGACGGGTTTAACGCGTTTCTAGCGGAACTCTCGGCAGAATTGAAACCGCTGGGTAAAACACTTTATGTTGCCGTTCAGCCTGTTACTACCGATGGCTATTACTATGATGCCTATGATTTTAGAAGAATTGGGCAGCTTGCAGACAAAGTGATTCTTATGGCGCACGATTACAATGAAACTACTATGCCGGAGAATCTGCTGGGCTCGGAGTATTATAAAAACACACCGGTAACTCCATTTGCCAGCGTGTATTATGCGTTAAGAGCAATCACGAATGAAACTACCGGAGTGGAAGAACCTTCAAAAATCGCTCTTGCCATCAGTTTTTCCAGTGTTGGCTGGGAATTAAAGAATGGAAAACTGATCAGCACCTCCTCCGTAAGCCCGACACCATCAAAGATCTACACCAGACTGAAGGAAGGTGCGGTTATAGCATATTCCGAAGTCTATCGAAATTCGTATATTTCATATACCACAGAAGAAGGAAAAGACTATTTTGTTTGGTTTGAAGATGAAAGAAGTATAAGCGATAAGATAGAACTTGCAAAACTTTTTGGAATCAAGGGTATCTCGTTTTGGAGAATCGGATTGATCCCGAATTATCCTGATGAAGGGTTTCATTATAATGTAATGCAAAGTATGAAATGATAACCATTTGTTTGCTGCAGTATTGTTTATTTGAAGGAGTGCTATTGTGAATCGATTGAGCCTGAAACAGAAGTATTTTTTTTCTATCACGCTGGTATGTCTCGTCAGTCTCACTATCGTATCAGTTGTAAGCTATATGATATCGTATCGGTTGGTTTTGGATTCTACGACGGCAAAAGTTGAATTGGCATCCCAACGATATTCCAATGAGATCGATGCATGGCTCTTGACCCAGATGAACAATTTAAAAGGCATCAGGGATGATATCAATATTAATTCTGATTATTATAATGAGGAACGTTTATCAAATGTGCTCCGTGAAAAGCTGAAAAAGACAAATGGACAAGTTCTTGACTATTATATCGGTTACAAGGACAGACATGTGATTTCAGGGAAAGGATGGCAGCCGGATACAGATTACGACTGCACCCAGCGGGACTGGTATAGTCAGGCAGCGAGCAGAGGTGGATTGGCTATTACCCTGCCGTATGTTGATACGGACACAGAAAAGATGGTAGTAACTTTATCAGAGCCATTGACCGTGAACGATCAGCTGGTTGGTGTTCTTGCCATGGATATTACGGTGGATTATCTCGTGAAATTAGTGAATCATATCAAAATCTGTGAGGGAAGCTATGCATTTCTCTTAGACAATCAGCAGCATATTATGGCATACCCGAATCAACGTTTTCTTCCAAAGGAAAATGTATCCTATCGGATTAATGAAATCTTCAATCATGCGTTTGAACCTTTTTCTGAGCAAATACAAAAAAGTCAATATGAATTGATACAGCTTCCGGATTACGATGGGAAAGAAAAGTATTTCTATTTGTCTGAAATCAATTCTTCCGGATGGATTTTAGGTTTCTCTATACCGACTTCGGAAATCACAGATAATTTGCATACTCTACTGTTGGGGTTTGTTTTTGCTTGTATTCTTTCCATAATCATCAGCATGATTGTAATCGCTCTTTTATTAAGCGGATTACTGAGGCCTGTTATGGATCTTACGAAGGTGGTAACAATGTTTGGGAACAAAAACATGGATGCCAGATGTGAAATCCGTACGAAAGATGAGATTGGTGAGCTGGGAAGATCTTTTAATAAAATGGCGGATACAATACAAAGCAATAGCTTAACCCTCGAGCATAAGGTGATGGAGAGAACCAAAGAGCTCAATGAAAAAAATGAGAAAATACAGGATAGTATTGAGTATGCGAAAATGATTCAGAAAACAATATTGCCGGATGATGAGGAAATCAGTAAAGCTTTGCAGGATTACTTTGTTATTTGGAATCCAAGGGATACCGTCGGAGGAGATTTATATTGGATGCGAAAATTTGATGATGGCTTTACAATCATAGTCGGGGACTGCACCGGGCATGGTGTACCGGGTGCTCTGATGACCATGGCTGTAAATGCTATTTTGGATCGGATTGTAGATGAGTTATGTCATGATGATCCGGCGCAGATCTTAAAGGAACTGGATCGGCTGTTGAATCAGACGCTGCACAAAGGGAGCGGCAAAACCGATTTACAGGATGGTTTGGATGCCGGAGTCATTTATGTATCCAATCAGGGTGAGATATTATATTCTGGTGCACATATTTCTTTGTTCATAGTAGATTGTGAGGAATCAACTGAAATCAAAGGAGCACCTTTTACCATAGGTATGGATTCGGGTAAGAAGATAAAACATTTTGTCAATCACAGTATTCCGATGAATCAAGGGATATCGTTCTATCTGGCAACCGATGGAATCAAGGATCAGGTTGGCGGAAAAAACCGCTTACCTTTTGGAAAAAAAGGATTGCTTGCAGTATTAAAATCCATACAGCAATGCCCTATGGAGGAACAAAAGAAAATTATTTGGTCCACCTATGAAGATTATAAAAAAGATGAAATTTCACGGGATGATGTTACCATGTTCGGATTCCGATTATAATGTTCAGGACTCGAAACAGGAGGGAGTTTTAATGAAACTGAATCTATATGATTTTTACCAGGATGCAAAAGGGAAGAACGTAATATTTTATTATTGCGGACCTGTTGCACATGCAAGCATTGAAGGAGTCGCACAAACCCTTCGAAAAAATCTTGAATATGAGGAAGCTGGAAATTTAACAGCACAATCTGTTTTTTCCGTATTCATTGAACAAATGCAAAACATTTTGAACTATTCGGCGGAGAGGCTTGTCAATGGTAAAGCTGCAGAAAATGATCTCAGAGTTGGTGTAGTCGTGATCGGCCACGAGCAAGCAGGATATTTTATCCTGTGTGGTAACAAAATCTATAACAGCGATATACCGAATTTGACTGAAAAACTTGAATTGATAAGACATATGAACAAGGATGAACTAAAAGTTCTATACAAAGAACGCCGTAGAATGGATCCTGCTCCTGAGAGCAAAGGTGCAGGACTTGGATTGATTGAAATGGCAAGAAAGGGAACCGAACCAATTGAGTACAATTTCTTGCCCATTGATCAGAATTTTTCGTTTTTTACAATCAGAGTTGTTGTTGGGAGGTAGGGGCATGGATAACTTAATGATAGAGAAAACACAATCAACCCCCTACATTTATTTTAACCGGGCAACAAATGAATTGATTTTAAAAGGGGAATCCTTTCCGGAAAATTCCGCAAAGTTTTATGCGCCTGTTTTAGAATGGCTGAAAGAATATATATCGACTCTTGAAAATGAAAAGGTAATGATGCAGTTTGAAATCATATATTTTAACAGCAGCACCTCAAAGGTTTTTATGACTATTTTTGATATGTTGCAGGCAGAAGTAGAAAAAGGCAGAAACTTTTCTGTGCTCTGGCTGTGTGATGCAGAAAATGAGACGGCGGTCGAATGCGGCGAGGAGTTTAAAGAAGATTTGGAAAGTCTTCCTTTTGATATTGTTTTAAAATAGGAGGCCTACTCGTGGAGGATATCTTTGAAAAGGAAAAGGAAGTCGTTAATGCAGCGGATCACCTACTTCAGACAAAAGAATTTGCTTCGGACACAGATAAAGAACGTTATAAAAAGTTGCTTGATGCATACAAGAGACTGCTGAAGCAAATGCGAACGATGGTGAAAATGTCTGATATCATGCAGTCAAAGCTGAATTGCATGTCAAGTGAACTGGAAAAATTATCGCAAGTTGACGGACTGACAGGTTTGTATAACCGCAGATATTTTAATGAGGTGTACCAGCGAGAATGGCAAAATGCTGTAAAAACACAAACCGTTCTGGGGACGCTCATGATAGATATTGATCACTTTAAAATGTACAATGATACCTTTGGACATTTAGCGGGTGACGTATGTCTCCAGAAGACAGCGAACACTCTTGAGCAAACAGTCAAAGACATGAATGCATTCGTGGGTCGGTTTGGTGGGGAAGAGTTTATCGTACTGTTACCTGATTCGAATTTGGAGAGATGTTCCGAGGTGGCGCAGCAAATCATAAACAATATTGCATTGCTGAACATGGCAAATGCTCCGGAATCATGTGGTGACAAGGTATCCGTATCGATCGGAATCGGATCGATGATCCCCAGAAAAAATGATAAATTAGAGACACTGATTCATGTTGCGGATCAGGCACTTTACCGTGCAAAGGAGAACGGACGGAATTGCTTCAAAACTTGACGTTTGTAAATTTATTTCATTTATGGGAAAAAATATAAGATTTTAACACGGATTTAACTTTGATTTAACTTGGATTTTACATTACTCTGATAAAATAAATTAATAGCAGTTTGGCTAGATGAGAGAGTTTATAGGAGTGCTAAAATGTATGCAGTAATCGATATTGGATCCAATACAATAAGACTTTCTGTTTATATGATCAATGACAGAGAGATTAAACCTATGTTCAGCCGTAAAAATATGGCTTCCTTGATCAGTTACGTGGACGAAAACGGATGTATGGTGGATCGTGGAATAAAAAAAGCCATATCTGTATTGTTGGGCTTTAAAAAGGTGATTGAAAATACGAATGTAAATAATATTTTTACAATAGCCACCGCTTCCTTACGAAATATTCAGAATCAACAACAGGTTTTAAATGAAATTTATGAAGGCACTGGATTTGAGGTGACGGTGATATCAGGAGAAGACGAAGGAATCTGTGGATTTATTGGTTCTGCCTATAATATCAATGTTGACTCAGGATTTCTCATTGATATTGGAGGAGGCAGTACAGAGTTTGTTTTCTATCAGGATAAAAAAATTTGTAAAACCTATTCCCTGCCAATCGGTTCCTTGAGCTTATATGTCAATTTTGTTTCCGGATTGATTCCAACAAAGGATGAATACAGAAGGATGAAAAAATATATTCGGGAACAGCTTAAGTCAATTGATCCGGCAGAAATGCCCACCTCAATTCTCTGTGGAGTGGGTGGAACAACCAGAGCGGCATGCAAATTGGTCAATGATTTCTTCGATATCCCGTTAACCAATCGAAGAATGGATCCAACGCAACTGAAGAAGTTAATGAAATCATTTTATCATGATAAAGAGGGGACGGATCGTATTCTTCGTGTCGTACCGGAACGCATTCATACGATTATACCAGGCTTGACCCTTTTAAGAACCATTGCAAAGACTTATCACTGCGAAGAAATTATTATCAGTGAATATGGCGTCAGAGAAGGATATTTGATTAAGACGGTAATTGGGTGGGAAAATGGTGAAACGTGATAATGGTAGGAGTTCCTATTTCTATACGCAAAACCGGGAATTGTCTTGGCTCAGATTTAATGAACGGGTGCTACAGGAAGCACAGGATCCAGAGGTGCCTCTTTTTGAACGCATGAAATTCATTTCGATTTTTTCCAGTAATTTGGATGAGTTTTTTATGATACGGGTGGGAAGTCTTTGTTATTTGGCCAGTGAAAAAGAAACGGCGGTAGACAATAAAACGGGAATGACTGCCAAGGAACAGCTGGAAAAGATATACGAAGAAGTGAGACCGCTTTACAGGCAGAGAGATTTTACCTATCTGGAAATAAGAAGACAGATGAAAGGGCATGGAATTTTTCACTTGCCGATGAGTGAATTGAACGAGGAAGAGCTGAAGTATTTGAAAGAATATTTCAAACGGTATATTATGCCGATTTTATCACCGCAGATTGTGGATAATCACCACCCATTCCCCTTCATTCAAAATAAAAAGCCCTTCATTGCTCTTCAACTGGAAAACAAGGACAAGTACTTGCTCGGATTGATTCCTGTTCCCGATACCGTGCCGGAATTGATCTTTCTGCCTTCGGAAGAGACTCGGTTTGTTCCTGCCGTAAAATTGATTTATGAATACGCTTATATGGTTTTCGATATGTACGCGATACAGGACAAAATTGTATTTTATGTCACCCGAAATGCAGATATCAGCGTTGAAGATGAAGATATCGATATGTTTGATGATTTTAGAAGCGTTATGAAGAAGCTGCTAAAAAAAAGAAATCATCTTGACGTTGTACGGATGGAGACCGAGCAGAAAATAAAAGGGTGGCTAAAGGAAGTCTTATGCAGTAAGTTTAAGATCAATCAGCAGCAAATTTTTTGCAGCAGAACTCCGATCTCCATGAATTTTGATTCAAAAATCGCTGCGGTCATTGATCATAAGCTTAAGAATAAACTTTACCATAGTCCGTTTCGACCCCAACCATCCCCGGAAATATCTGATCGGGAAAGCATCATATCTCAGATCAGCAGAAGGGATATCTTATTGTCGTATCCCTATGAAAGCATGGAGCCATTTTTGAGGATGATAAAAGAAGCGGCGGCAGATCCCAATGTGGTTTCCATTAAAATAACAATTTACCGATTGGCACATAAGACGCAACTGGTAGAATATCTTTGCTCCGCTGCAGAAAACGGAAAAGAAGTCGTTGTCCTCATAGAACTTCGGGCACGGTTTGACGAGCAGAATAATATCGATTGGTCCGAACAGCTGGAAGAGGCAGGATGCAGATTGATCTACGGAATTGGTGAATATAAGGTTCACTCCAAACTCTGTCTGATCACGAGAAAAAATCATGGAGATTACATACATATTACGCAGGTGGGTACCGGTAATTATAATGAGAAAACGACAGAACTTTACACAGATTTTTCTTTGCTTACCGCCAATCAAGAGATTGGCGCAGATGCGGCCAATTTTTTTAAAAACATGACGATCTCCAATCTAAGGGGAGAATACGAGCATTTGCTGGTTGCCCCATATCATATGAAAAACAAAATAATAAAACTGATTGAAAGGCAGATTACAAAGAAGAATGAAGGACGAATTGCTATGAAGGTAAATTCGGTTACTGATCTTGACATAATAGAAAAACTGAGGGAAGCATCCTGCGCCGGGGTAAAGATTGATTTGATGGTAAGGGGGATTTGCTGTATTCTGCCCGGAATACTGAATGAGACAGAAAACATTCGGATTATCAGCATCGTCGGACGTTTTCTGGAGCATTCCCGTATCTTCAGCTTTGGAACAGGAAAAGACCAAGAGCTCTTTATTTCTTCGGCAGATATTATGACAAGAAATATGGAAAGGCGAGTGGAGGTGGCTTGCCCGATTTATTCTGATGTGGTAAAAGATAGAATCAATGAAATGTTTGACAGCATGTTCTATGATACAGAGAAAGCAAGAGTGATGCAAAAGGACGGTACATACAGGAAAAAACCCGATCATTTGAATCCGATCAATATTCAGGAATTATTTATTGAAAAGGCCAGGATAAGAGCGATCACCTATCCAAAAATGGAACGAAAAATGAAAGACAGGCTGATGCCGCTTGTAATGAATCCCATCATAAAGTTGAATCATTATATTCGCAGATTAAGGGGAGCCAGAAGAGAAGCACTTGATCTGCAATCAGCTGAAAAAACACAGAAAACGCTGTCTCAAAAGGATTGACAGCGCGTTGTTCCGGAAATGATCCGATATGCATCCAAATAAATAGTATTGTCAGTGCATATCGGGAAGGTTTATAGCCTTTTGATTTTTCTAATAGAGCTAATTACAGGCATTCTTCGGCAATTTTTGCAAGGGCACTCCGTTCTACTTCCTCCAGGGAGATATGACCTGTGATAGCAAAAGATTTCATTTTTTCTATCACATAGACAAGACCGTTGGATTTTGAATCAACGAGCGTATTGTCAATCTGATTGTCCGATGGATCGCCGATCATTACAAATTTGGTTTCCTGGCCTGCCCTTGTAAGCATGAGCTTTGCAAGATGCGGAGTGATTTCCTGTGCTTCATCGATAATCACCATTGCATTTGACAGCGTTCTGCCTCGCATAAAAGCGAAGGTTTTCATTTCAATGATCCCTGCTTCCTGATATTGTTCTAAAAATCCTTCGGCTGAAAATGCTGGCTTTTCATGATATTCACTGTTTTTCTTTGCGTTCTTTTTTAGCTTGTTGCTTTTTTCTGATTGTTTTTTAATTCGTTCTGTCATTAGGCTTTCGATGGAATCACCGAAGGAATCCATAAATGGTTTGAGTTTTGCGTTTTCCGTTCCAGGTAAAAAACCGATCGGATCGCCTGCAGAGACTACAGGTTTTACCAAAATAATTTTATCGTATACATTGTTTTCAATGACTTTTTGGAGTGCTACAGCAACGGAAAGAATCGATTTTCCGGTTCCTGCACCTCCGCTTAGAGTGACGAGTTGAACCTTCTCGTCCATGAGAAGTTCAAAGGCCATTCTTTGTTCCCTATTTTTCGGTGTCAGCCCCCAGGCTTTGTCATCCGCATATTTCAGTGGAATGATTTTGCTTCCATCATATTTGGCGAGCGTTTCATGGGCTTGATTGTCAGTGCTCTTAATACAGAAAAATTCATTAGGACAGATATCAAGGCCGGTTTTTTTATTTAATTTTAATCCGTTTCCATAGATTTTATCAATTTGAGAGGATGTAAGGGCTACTTCTCTATATCCCTTGTAAATATGATCCACATTAATTTTATCATTTTGGTAATCCTGTACTTCAATGTTAAGAGACTCGGCTTTAATGGCTACGCAAAGATCCTTTGTTACTAAAATGGTATTAATCTTTCCTGATTCATTTTTTATGTTTAAAGCAATTGTAATAATTTTGTTGTCGTTTTTATTTAAATCTACACCATCGGGAATATTAATGGGGTTCATATGGTTTAGTTCTACTCTTAATGTTCCGCCACTCGGCAGCTTGACTCCGGTATGGATATCTCCATATTGCCGAACGCTGTTGATTTCACGAATCGCTTCTCTAGCCTGATAACCTAAAATACCTTCTTTTTTCTTTAAATTGTCCAGTTCTTCCAAACAAATCAGGGGTATGATAACATGGTTGTCCGTAAAAGTGTAAATACACCCTGGAAAATGAATCAATACATTCGTATCAAGAATATAATTTTTTATCAAGGGAATACCTCCTTCCGCTCTTGATATCATTATATTCCTGTTGAGATAAATCTATTTTATGCCTAAGTTAAATGTGTGTAAAATATTTGTTTGATTGACATGAATCACATTCTTTGTTATGTTGAAATGAATAGAAAACGCAGGTATTATAGCAATTAATGGAAATTAAAGGGTGCTTTTATGAAAAAGATCACTTTAAAAATTATTGTTTCTTTGGTATGTTGTTTTCTTATCATTGCTCTGATTTTAAGCGGTGCTGCGATTACGAAAAGTAAAAAGGTTCTACAGGCGGAGGTGAAGAAGGAGCTTTTGTACGCATCCCAGAAATATGCTAATCAGTTCAGTACGGAGCTGGAAATACAGGAAACGGTAGTGAAACTTATTTGTACAATGGTTTCGAACAACTTTACCGTTCAAGAATATTCAGGTGATCGTGAACGATTTCTTTTATTGGAGAAAAACCTTAGCGATGTGATAGAAGATACAATGGAAGATATTCCCGAAACAATGAGCTTATATTTGACCTTTAACCCGGAAACAAGCGGTGCAAACGACGAGGTGTGGTATCTTCGCGATGAGAATGGAGAAGTATATTATCTGGAAGCGGATAATGCTGTGGAGGAATGGCTTGTTGACGGTAAGGAAACCGACGCCTATTATTTTGAGGCGATACGAAAAGGCAAGAATTGGAGCGGTGTGGAGTACGACAAGTATCTCGACGTCTATTCGGTAACCTACTCCCGGGTCTGTCTGGATAAAAACGGTCAGTTCATCGGCGTCATGGGGACAGATATCTTTATTGATGATATTTTTGATACGGTAAAAAACATTCAACTGGAAGAGGGCGGCTACGCCTTTCTGATGGACGGTGAGGCGAATTATCTGGCAGGAAGCTCATCAGAAAAGCTCTTCAATGAAATGAAAAAAACAGGCATTCTCAATCCTCCGTCCTATGTTGAACCTGCTCGCCATAACGGTGTGATATCTTCGGATGATTATAACAATGTCAGTTATTCGTCATCGGAGGGAGAACGTTATATAGCAACGTACGCAAAGACTTCGAATGGGTGGATTTTAGCGCTGATCCAAAGTGAAAACAATCTGCTTCTGCCGATTGAGCACATGAAGCAAATGATTTTTACCATGGCAGGGCTTATCTTAATTGGTGTGTTTGCTTACTTTTTTTATTTTTTTAAAAAATCGCTTGCTCCTATTGTAAAAGAATATGAACAGAAGGACATCATCATGCACCATCAATCCAGACAAGCAAAAATTGGGGAAATGGTCGGCAATATCGCCCATCAATGGAAACAGCCGCTAAACGTCATGAACATTGCCCTTTCGAATCTATGGGATGACTTTTGTCATGGAAAACTGACGGAGATGCAGTTGAAAGCGCACATTGATGATATGAGAACCTATATCAGAAACATGTCATGCACTGTAGACGATTTTGCTGATTTCTTAAAACCATCCAGAAAAAAAGAAGAATTCTCTTTGAATGAAGCAATTGATACGGCACTGGATCTCATGGCAGAAAGTATAAAAATAAACAGGATTACGGTCGTTGAAGAGGTAGAAGAGCGTCTGACAGCATTTGGTTACAGAAATGAATTTTGCCAGGGAATCTTTAATATATTGAACAACGCCCGGGATGCCATTATGGAGTCGAATCCCCAAAGCAGAGAAATACGAGTTAGAATCTATTCTCGTGAGGATGCCGGGCAGAAAGGAATTTCCGTAATTGATATCCTAAATAACGGAAATAAAATTCCGGAAGAATCTATATCCCATCTGTTTGATCCTTACTTTACAACGAAGGAAGAAAAAGGCGGTACTGGAATCGGATTGTATTTGACGAAGGAGATTATCGAGGCTCATATGAAGGGGACGATTGCATTATTCAACGTGAAAAAAGGAGTTTGTTGCAGGATTGTGATTCCAAGGGAGGGGTCAGAGAATGGATGAATTGAAAAGTTTACAGGTGCTATATGTTGAGGATGATGATGCAACGAGAGCGGTTTTTTCGAAGTTTCTTAGATTGCGGGTTGGAAGACTGACAGCGGCCTCTTCCGGGGAGGAAGGGCTGCAAAAGTTCCAGGGTTATAAGCCGAATCTTCTGATCGTAGATCTGATTATGCCCGGGATGTCGGGTCTTGATATGATAGGAGAAATTCGAAAGAGTGATAAGGAATGCCCAATTTTGATCACATCAACAGTCAATGAAATCAATACGGTTCTGGAAGCTGTGGATCTGGGCATCGTCCATTATATTGTAAAGCCAATCGATACGGATGACCTTCAAAAAAAATTATTGGGAATTGCGCAAGGATTGAAAGACCGAAAGGAAGCCTTCTATAATTTTAATTCAATCAATCTTGAAAAAAGAGGGCTTATGGAGGATGCAATCAGGAGGGAGTTTCTTAAAATCATGAAGCACAATACGGGAAAAGGACCCCAGGATGTTAAGATTCTGCTGTTTGAAAATCAAGTTGAATTGATGGCGATTGGCTCGGTAACTGTCATGGAAAGGACGCTTGCGGCCAACAGAAAAAATCTCTCCATGGTGGAGCAGTTTCGGAAACTTTTTTATGAGGAAATTGCTCCCCAAGTAGAAGAATGTGTGGAGCAGGCAACTGGATATCGGGCAAGATTAACATCAGTTGCAGTGGATGGCATAAAAAGAATTGATAAAATTATATTGACAATTGTGTGAATATTGTGATAAAGTTAAAGTAAGGATTTTGCAAATCAAGTATGAGGTGCAGAATTTTACTTTTGGAATGATGTTGCAGTAATAGATTGAGAGTCATTACGATTAGCTTTCTACAGACCAACACTGAGCACTGCCGTGCTCTGTGGTGGTCTTTTTTTTTTGTTATTACTGTGGCCGTTTCAAAAAACTAAATATTTCGGAAGAAAGCAACCCTAGACATTGCAAGCACCTACCAAACATTTGCATAGCAAATGTGGTTAGGTGCGAACGGAAAAATGCCAGCCAGCTAAAGCCGGGGCATTAACGTATGGCACCTACCAAACATTTGCATAGCAAATGTGGTTAGGTGCGCAAGGCCGAAGAAGCAAAGGAGGATGGGAGCAGACATCCTCTGGAATCTGACAGGCAAAAGGAAGGTTGTGGGACGATACTTTGGAGAGACTTCATTAAATTGAAGCGCCAACGAGGCTATAACCAACAGGCAAAAGGACAGAGGAATTATGACTGCGAATGGTCATAGGAATATTTAGTTTCCAACTGCTTAGTAAGATTAGCGGGCAATTACAGTTATTGTCTGCTGCCAAAAGCAAGGAGGAAAAAAGATGAGAATGTTATTAGTTGGAGCAGGAGCTGTAGGGGAATCAATTTTACGGATACTGGAATCCAGGGATCCCAAAAAAACCTGGCTGGAGCATGTCGTTATATCTGACTACAGCCTGGAACGGGCAAAGACGGTATGTGAACATTTAAACAACAGCGACCGCTATACGCCGGAATTTGTCGATGCACACAAGGAAGAAGATATCGTTGCGCTGATCAAGAAGCATCAATGTGATTTCGTAATGGATGCGGCAGCACCATTTGTAGCAAACCGAATTTTTGATGCGGCATTTCAGGCAGGGGTTAAATATGCAAATATGGGAACCTGGTCAGTACCCTTTGATCCGCCTCAGTACGGAATTGGCTTAGAAAACTGTTACAAAGAGGCAATGACAAAGTACAACTTTGACAAGCACGAAGCGTGGGCCGAAAAAGGAAACATGGCAGTGATTTGTCTTGGTATTGATCCTGGTGTGGTCAATGTGTTTGCAAAATTTGCGGCGGAATATTTGTTTGACGAGCTCTATGAGGTCCATGTAAAAGATGGGGGAAATCTAACCATTCCAAGTGCCGGAGAAGATGATATATCTTTTGGATTTAATGTATGGACGGTATTGGATGAGTGTATCAATCCCAATGTAGAGTGGAACAAGGATTATGGTTTCATCGTAGATCGACCTTTTGCAGGGGAAGAAGTTTTTGAGATGCCTGCAGGGGTCGGATTGAATACGCTTGTAAAAGTTGAACATGAAGAAACAGTGACAATTCCAAGGTATTTGCAAAAGTATGGGCTTCAAAGATGCACTTTTAAGATCGCGCTGGACGATAATCTGGTAAAAGCCTTAAAAGTAATCAATGCGCTTGGCTTGAGGAGTCTTCAGGAGGTAGAAGTCGATGGGGTCAAGGTCATTCCGCGAGATGTAGTTGCCGCCTGCGCACCGCAGCCTAAGGATCTGGGGGATGAGATGATCGGAAAAATGTGCGTCGGTATTCACTGTAAAGGGTTGAAGGATGGAAAGACAAGAGAAGTCTTTATGTACCAGCCTTTTGATAACCAGATTGCAATGAAAAACTGGAAGATGCAGGTTGTTGTAGCGCAAACCGGATTTGGAGCTGCTGTCGCGATCGAACTGATCGGCAGAGGGATATGGAAGGATGAGGGTGTATTTTCGCCAGAATATTTTGATCCGATTCCATATCTTCAAATTATGGATGAAGCGGGTTTTGAGTATGGAATTGTGGAGATGGATTCTGAATATAAAACGGTTACTGATAAAAAACTAATGGCACAGATTTACAAGGAGGCGGCAAGATCCCAAGAGGAAAAGAAAAATGACTTGAAAAATGATAGACAGATTAAGAATTAATTTCAATACGGGACTTACATAAACCTGTATCTCTGATTGTGGAAGAATAGCAAAGGAGAGTAGAGATGGATGATAATCATGTTCATGGTGTTGCAGGACTGAAAAAACACAAAATTAAAACCACGGGGGTAGTTTTTATGATTTACTGCCTCGTGGCTGCCGGGGCATTTGGTATTGAAGAGATGGTGCCGATCAGCGGTCCTGGACTGACCTTGCTAATGTTGATTTTGTTTCCGATATTTTGGGCGTTTCCCATTAGTGAAATTGTTGCAGAGCTAGGATCTGTACTGCCTTCTGAAGGAGGCGCTTATGTTTGGGCGAAAGAGGGGCTCGGCGAATTTTGGGGTTGGCAGGTAGGCTTTTGGGGCACCATAGGCACGTGGCTGCAGCAGGCGATGTATGTTGTGTTGGTAGCAGGGTACATAGAAAAATTTATTCCAATGACAACGGTAACCTCTTATGGGGTAAAGTTGTTGATGATCTTGATTTTTACCGTCATCAATCTTCTTGGCATCCAAGAGGTTTCCAGAGTGAGCACAATTCTTTCTATTGCGGTTATCCTTGGATTTTTAGTAGTTACTGTGGTAGGCTTGGCTAATTGGCAATACAGCCCGATTGAACCGTTTATGCCTCCCGAATCAGGAATTATTGACAGCCTTGGCGGTTCGATTTGTATCGCGATCTGGATGTATTGCGGCTATGAAACCATGGCAAATGTAGCCGGCGAGATTGAAAATCCTCAAGTCATTCCAAAAGGGCTGATTATTGCCATGCCGATTATTGCGCTCAGTTATTTTCTGCCGACTCTGGCGGGTCTTGTTTCTGTCGGCCAGTGGGAAAGCTGGGCAACGGAAGGTAACGGTGCAGTTGGCTATATGGATGTTTTGATTCATTATCTCGGGCCTGCTTTCGGTTTTGCTTTCATGATTATCGCCATATTATCCCAATGTTCTATCTTTAATGCTTATATTGCTTCCGGTTCCAGAGGATTTTTTGTAATGGCCGATGATCATTTGTTCCCGAGATTTTTGGTTCGGTTGAGCAAGCGCAGAAAGGTTCCTGCGGTAAGCATTATTGTGATGGCGCTCTTTACCATTCTGCTGTGTCAGTGGGATTTTACAACACTGGTCATGGCAACGACTCCTCTGATGCTTTATCTTTACATGGCATTGGCTGTCGCCACCAGAAGGTTGAGAAAAAAATACCCCGTTGAGGAAAGAAAGGCGAAAGGGCTCTATGTGATTCCCGGAGGAAAAGCAGGATTAAATTTTGTTACGGCTCTGCCTGTTGTAATATCAATCATTGCACTTTATGTGAATGGAACGGAATATTTTATCTCGGGCTTTCTTATGTTGCTGATCAGCCTGATCGGTTATCTGCTATGCAAGTGGGTTTATGGTGGACTTTATCGTCAGGATCCCATCAATTATCCAATCAATCCAAGAACAAGACTGGCTGTGGGAGATGTCAAACAGATCAGTATCTATTTTATTCTATGCGGTATCGTAGCATTTGCAGGGTCTGTGCTTTTATATCTTTATGAAGGAGCTTGGGGTGAAGAGTACTATCTTGAAGAGTATGGCAGCGGATTTTTCAGTGACTTCTGGGGTATGCTGAGTGCCTGCAGATGGGGAGGCATCCTTTTATTTACCGTTGGCATCATTGCTTTGTTTATCTCACGAAAAATAGAAAAACCAAAGGTACGCTTGCAAGAAGAAATATAGACAGTTGTGATAAATTGATTAATAGACTAATTTAGAGAAAACCGCCTTAACGATAGGAATCGTAAGGCGGTTTTTTGGTGCGCAGATTATCTCAACATAAAGGATCGTTTTTCTGATAAATCGATGGCAAACAGTCTTTGTGTTGCCGAAATATCTTAGATTTCAGCAATAACTGATTGAATTTCTACGTCTAATCGCAGAAGCAAATAAAATATTATATTATATATCGTATCATATTGTAAAAACGATAAATAATCGAATTTGTTTGCCAATAAAGAAAGAGTGGATAAAAGATCCAAGGTATGTCTATGAAAAAAAATGAAAAAGAATGTCAAAGAATGCAATTGTTTGAGCGAGTATGCATAATTTACAGCAAGGAACTTCAAACCTTTATTTATACGTTAACAAGAAAGGATCAATTTGCTGCGGAAGAAATTTATCAGAACACAATGCTTGGCGCATTAAAGGGATTGTGGCATCTGCGTGATAACAGAAAAATGAAGGATTGGATCTTTGCAATTGCAAAGGAAGAATCCAAAAGGTATTACGTGAAAAACAATATGGTAAGGGCTCATGAGTATCATTTTATAATAGAAGATATACAGGCCGATATGGATGGATTGATAGATTTTACAAAATCAATCGAAGACAAGGAATTTGTAGAAAGATTAATCAATAGTCTTTCTGATGAAGCAAAGCAACTGTATGCTTTGCATTATTATTACGGCCTGCCTTTAAAGGAAATCTCGGAGATACTCAATTTGAATTATAATACAATCCGGTCAATGCACACTCGTGGGATAGCCAAGATGAGAAAGATGATCATAGAAGGGATTGCGGTCTAAAATTTTGGGTTGGCAGTTGCATTTGTTTTGCCTGATATAATTTATGCGTTTCTTAATCAACATTATCTTGTCAGTGCGCTTTCTGCAACTTTGTTCGCGGCGGCTTTTCCGGAATAGAGTGCACCCTGCATCCAACCTTGCTTTGTAGAAACATGCTCCCCAGCAAAGTGAATTCTATTGTTATACTCCGGCTGCTGCATGGTATGTAAAAACAGAACCTTTTGCCCCGGATAGCCTGCGGCAAAAGCGCCTCGTGACCAATCCTCCGTGTTCCAATGAACGGTTTTATGTTCATCAACGAATGGGTCAAGATATCCCTGGGGAAGACCGTGTACTTCTTCTACATTTCGTTTTATCAAATAAAAACGGCGGTTTTCCGGCTGGTTGGAAAGCCTTATCGAATCCTGCCCCAGATTATAGGATGCGGTTAATACGCCGGGTTCGTTTGGTGTGCAAGTAATTTGATCTTCATATCGAATGTGATCCGGCGGATAAAGAATCGATTGAATCGGAAGATCGGTAAAAGAAATTCCGCCATTCATTTTTCCAGATTCCTTGTCTTCTTCCCAAAAACGTTTCTTGCATAAAAACAGTGTTTTTTGTGCATCCATATAATGATATTCTTTGATGGCCTGCATTTTTCTGTTGCTGAAATATGGCTTGATTTCAATGTCCCGCAGGGTAGAAAATGGAATGGTACAGATCACATAATCAAAAGGCTCCATGATATTGTTTTTTTTATCATTGGTGTATTGCAGGTAGACTCCTTCGTTTTCCGGCAGTTTGAAAATACCGTTGACAGTATGTCTGGATTTAATGGTAACCTTTCCTAAGAAGTAGGTTGGAAAATTTATTTCAGGTGGATCATCGCTGATCAGAGAGTCGTAGAAAGCCAAGGGAAGATGAACCGTCCCGCCTTGTAAATGATACGTATTGAAAAAGTCCAGCGAATAATTGCTGTTCATAATCTCATCATGACTAATATTTAAAAAGGCACCGATAAAAGGTTCTACGGCAGATAATAACTCAATTGCACCTTGACTTAATTCGAGCATTTCAAATATTTGCCGATTGCTTAGCCTTGTAATTGCGGCATATTGCTCTGAGTATTCCGGTAAAATTTTTAATATTTCTTTACGAATCTGAGGCGACAGGCTATAAAGCATGGTGTTTGTAGCGTAACGGCTTAACTCATCCCAAGGGGTTTTTCTCTCCCTTTTCGTCAATGCATAGTAAGGATAAAGCTGCTTTGTAATGTTTTGTTCGCTCAAATCCCTTCGCGTTCTAACATTGTGTGCGTAAATGAAATTGTTGGATTGCGGAGAAGACAGCGATGCCGTATTTAAACGGAATAAATTAATGTAATGCCAGGTTGCCTCATGGGAAGCAGGGATTCGCATCGCTCCGAATTCTCCGTAGTACTGATAAGACCGATCAAAGTACAACGTATAAACACGGCCGCCGACCCTTTCTTTTTGCGCGTCAAAGATGGTGATGTCAGCACCCAGTTTTCTTAGTTCATAAGCAGCAGCTAAACCGGCTAATCCGCCACCAATGATTCCAATACGGATATTTCTTAAAGCCGTGGGAGCTACGAAGGATACAATATCTGGAGGGGGACTAAGCAATTCTAATATGTTATCATAGTCGTCTGCTCTGCCGACAAGTGTCAGCGTGTCCAGCAGTACTTGATGTCGCTGCTCATCTGTAGGATTCATAGTATCATTTTGATTCACCATAAAAGTTTTCCTCTCTTTCTGAATCACATCCATTAACAAATATATTACGAAGATGGATAGATATGAACAGCTTTTCCAAAAAAAGAATAATATCAAGGAAACCTTTGCTTAAGGTGTCCTTGACATTATTGAATTTATTTTATGCACCGGACTTTCCGGATCTTAAGAAACTACTGTTTTTATTGAAACATTTCATAGGCACGATACATCATCAAGACAGCCATTTCTTTTGTAACGGTACCTTTTGGATTCAACGATTCACCATTTCCGTTTATGATTTTATATCCGTTCAAAATTTCTACACTGTTTTTTGCCCATCCGGATATCGTATCAATATCACGGTACTGTTTTTGAAAGGAGGTATTCAGCTCATAGGATTTTCCTGAGGCATCCAGTGCGCGCGTAATCATTACGCAAAGCTGCTCCCGGGTGAGGGAATTTTCAGGACTGAAGGTTTTTATGCTGGTTCCGCTGATAATTCCCGCATTATATGCTTTAAGAACTTCTTGATTGTTCGTATCGGTGAACGGATTATTATTTGCATGAGATGTACCGCCTAATTTTTCATACATCTTAACAACAAGCTCGCAAAATTCTTCTCTGGTTACATTTTCTTTAAAATTTGAGTTCATCATTTTTTCGGTCTTTAATTCTTCATCAATTGACTTTTTGATTTCTTCTTTTGCCCAACTGCTTGCAGTAGAAAGAGCAGAGGAAGAATCGGTATGGACTGCAGCAGAATTTGTTGATTTTGTGGTATTCACATTCATAAATACTACCGAATTGCCATCGTCGTACTCGCTGGTTGGAATTGTAATGGCTTCCTCATAAGGCTGATACCCGTCCACTTCTACTCTGACTTGATAAGTATCTCCTACATGACTTATGGGTAGATTTGTGATGTGGCCCATATAACCTTGATTAGATGTATAATCTTTGCCGTTTACATAGATTTTGTATGCATGGTTATCAAAAACTTTAGGAGAAATATCACATGCGGTATGAAGCATAATGATTGGTTTGACCGTATCTGTTTGAGTTTTTGGTTTCGTGTTGGCCTCAGAAGGAGTGAGCTCAGTAGGTGTAACAGGAACGGTAGGCTTCCCTTCTATTATAGAAGGGTGTTGTTTTGAACTATTAGAATTGCTGGATGACAATTCTTCATATAAAATTGTATATTCCTTCGGGAAACTTTCAACCAATTCGATGGCATATTTTTCATCGCCCTTGAGCGTCGCTATTATTTCAGTGGTTTGCCCATAACCCAATTCAAATTTGGTTCCATCCACCATTAAATTGCCCGAATTTTTTAGAAACCCATTTAATTTTCCATAGGGATCAATAGTTTTTAACACGGAATTACCTGAATTTGTAATCGTTAGTCTTATTGTTCTTTCGTTGCTGGCAGGAAATACAATTTTATCGCTGGTATCATAATAAAAGCTGTCACTGCCTTTATTCCAATGTAATTCCATTGCTAATATGCCTTTAATTACTTCTTGTGCAGAGTGTATTACATAAGGCTGATCCGCGCTGGAATTCAGATTGGATGCGAAGGTATCCATGGTAATAGAAAGATGATAATTTACTTTTGCAAGATCATTTGAAGTATGAATTTCTTTTGAATATTGACTTCCGGTAACCGAAAAATAATAGGTACCTTTGCTTAAATACCTGCTTTTTTGGCAACTTCCTTTCCCATTAAAATTAACAATTCGAATCCCATTTCGTCCGGTATTGCTGTCTGCTGCGCTGTACTTTTTTCTGTTGCCACTGATATCCGATATAAAAGAAATACTTTCGATATTCGTTGTTGTTCCATACATTGTATTGGTAGGAATCACTTCTATCGTTACGATTCCATCTTCAAGAACCGTTAATGTATAAACATCTGTATTAGGCTTCTCATAAGCATAGAGACTTCCAACGCTTCCGCTGCTCGCGTCATTTTTATTCGCACCGACTGTAAGATTATAATAGGTAAAATTTCCTGAGGATTTAAACCAATTTGTTTTCATAAATTCCAAATCGCTTATCGTTTGTGGTGTCTGCGCAAAACACACAGTTGTAAATAACATTATTAAAATCAATGCGTAGATGAATGTTTTTTTCATGTCTGTCTCCTTTTATTTTTAACACACTTAACTCTTAGCCTGTTTCGCTTTTTCGTTTTCACATTTCACTTATTTTTTTTAATTAATATTTCTTTGTAAAAGGTTACCTCCTTATTTCTATAATACAAAATTATTTTATAAAAAAAATCACCAATAAAAGGTGACTTTTTTATTTTTTCTGTTTTTTGCATCACCAATTTTTGGTGATGTGTTATTTTGGGTGTAAAATCTTATCTTCATAGTGATGATTAATTAAATCTTGTAGTTGTTCCCGCTTTGAAATTCCCAGTTTACTATACGAATTTTTTATATGTGTTCTTACCGTATTCGGACTGACCTTTAACCGATCTGAAATCTTTACCGCTGTCTCAGAATAGTAATAGTAATAAATGATTTCTCTTTCCCGCTCGGTTAATTCACTTAAAACAGAAAACTTGCGGAAATTAGAAAATTCCAATCCTTTGCCATATAAGATATGTTGCATTTCCGATTCCATACAGTTTGTTTTCGGAACGTTTCCAGGTATCGTATCATTATAAAAAAATTGAAAAATCAGGCTAACAATTAATGGAGTGAATGTAAACGGTCCGAAAAAGGCTTTTGGCAGGCTGATTGTTACAATAAAGTTTGCTATAATACTGCCGCTGATGACGCCTAACAGAATGAAAAGAATTCCATAACCAAACAAGTATGGGTTGGCGTGATTGGTAGCCAAGTGCCAGGAATAAGAAAATCCGAACACATTCGTAAATGCCCAACCGATTTGTAAAAATGTTTGCACAAAATAATAATTGATCTCTGAAAGTGGAAACATAAAACAAGTAAAGGAAATTGAAAGAAAGATCATTCCGATGAAAAGATTAATCAAATTTCCGAATTTTTTACCGATCAATCCCGCTACAGGCATAAAAAGAATCAGAGGAAGCACATTATAGAATCGATCAATAGAATAAAAGGTTTCTAAGTATGGATAGATTCCGGCATAACTGATTCCTCCTCCTATGTACACGAGATAAAGAGAAATAAGCGGCAGAAATATAGATCGGTCAAATGTTTTATCATATTTTTTCGCAATAGTTTCATCCGCGACTGTGAGTCTATTAAAAAAGACTGTAGCAGAGCTCAGTAAAATAGCAATGAAAATTGCAGCTTCTACACTTAAAACGGGCTCCAGCATATTCATGAGATAAAGCGTGGAAAACGCAATGAAAAAGGAAGAAGCCATTACTCGTTCACTTTGGCTTGGTTCTATCTTTTCAAGCACATGAAGCGTAAAACTCCTACATAGTGTTGCGATTTCAAAAGCAAATAAAAAAACAACGAGTTCTTTTAATAAACTGATAGGATAAGAGAAAATCCAAAATATGGAAAAGATTGTGTGTGCTATTGTCATGCCTCTTTTGGTAAAAAATCTGAAAAAAGGATTCACAAAGCTTAAGACAAAAGCACTAAGTGCTAAAATAGTATATAAGAATGTATTTTCTCCAATTATAATTCGAGTCAATGGTCCAAACAAACAAAATCCTATCACACAGCTATATGCAAAGCCAAAGGTACAAATCTCCCGAATATTGTTCATGACAGAAACCTCTTTCATAAGCAAATTGCGTATATTATAACACATTGCTACTTCTAGAACCATACTTTGTTCGGGATTCCTTCGTAATATATCGTATTTCTTTTGAATTCTTTATTATTAGAATCGGCATGAATTGACAGAGTGAAACATAATGTTTGCATTAAATCAAATAAATATGGTAAAATAAAAGTGAAAATACTTTGAAACAGGGGAGGTATAAGAATGGGTATTTTTCACGACGTATTGGGGACTGCGAAGGATGCTGCCGGTGAAGTAAGGGATCAGGCGGAATCGTTTAAGGATCTTGCGGAGGATAGAGCTGAAGCATTGAAAGACAAAGCGGAAGCTGGGATGGAAGAGTGGAAAGATAAAGCGGGGGAAAAATCAGAGCAGCTGATGAACCGAGCGGAGAACTTGAAGGAAAAGCTTGAGGGAAACGCAGAAGGTCTTAAAGATATGATTGAAGATAAGGCTGATCAGCTGAAGCACAAAATGAAATAAAATGAACCCGCATCGATGGTAGAAAAGCATGGAAACCTCCAAATTGATGCAACGAGTGCATCAATTTGGAGGTTTTGTTGTTTTGAAAACAGAAATAAAGCAAACCGGGAGGATAATGACTTGCTACATGAAGACATGAGGAAGAGCTACAAAAAGCTAGTTGAAGCACATAATTTTGCTCATATCGGTAGCTGGGAAATGGATTTTTTACAAAATAAAAGCTACTGGTCGAAAGAAGCTTATCAGATTTATGGTATAACTTCGGAACAATATGATGGGACATATGAAGCTTTTATTAGTATGATTCATCCGGAAGACAGAACTATGGTGGATTCTCTGCTGAAAGGTACGGGATATAAATCTACCATTGATATGGAATATCGTATTATCAGACGGGATGGTTCGATACGAAATATACGCCAGCTGGTTATACCGATCTATGATAAGGATGGTAAAGTGACCTACGTATACGGAACGATTATGGATTCTACAGGAGTGAAAGAATTTAAGAGCTTCATGGGTCAGACTGAACAGGCGGTTGACAGTATCCAGAAGAGATTTCAAGTTCTGGTGCAGCAGTCTAGTGACGTTTTTGAGATTATATCGCCGGATTATATCATATTATATATCAGTCCGGCAGTAGAAAAAATTATCGGATATACTCCGGAAGAACGAATTGGCAAGAGTGCCTTGGAATTTTTAGAAGAAGAACAGAGGCAGAGTTTTACCAAAAGGGTTGAGCATGTGCTTGAATTTCCCGAAGCAAGAAGTGAGGGCGATCTCATCTTGAAAAATATAGAAGGGAAGGAAAGCTACCTTACATATACCGTGAGTAATCAACTGGGGGAACCATCTGTTCAGGGGATTGTAATTAACTGGAGAGATATTACGGATCGAATTGAAAACCAAAAGGAAATTGAATATATCGCAACACATGACGAATTGACCAGACTGCCAAATCGTGTTTTTCTAAAAAAGAAAATAAGCCAGCTATGTGAAGAGCAGATCAGCACTGATTATGACTTTGCATTGATTATGCTTGACATTGACGGATTTCGATATGTGAATGATGCACTCGGATATCAACTGGGTGACCAGTTGATTGTTCAGGTGGCAAACCGCTTGAAACAATTTTTGGGAGAAGATGAATTCCTATGCCGGTATTCTGGCGATCAATTCGCAATTATTGTACAAAATTTACATAAATCTTTGGAATATGAGGAGGTAGTAAAAAAGATTACAGCTTTGTTTTCTGCTCCTTATAAAGTGGGCTTTTATGAACTTGATATGACCATTAGCCTCGGAATCAGTATGTTTCCCAATGATGAAAAAGACCCTGACTTGTTAATCAATTATGCTAATATTTCCTTGCTTCGCTCAAAGCATGAAGGGAAGAATCGGTATAAATTTTATTCCGCAGAGATCGGGGTTCAAATTTACAAGCAGGTTGTTCTGAGAAATGATCTGCTGAAGGCGATCGAAAGAAACCAATTTCAGGTTTATTATCAGGCGCAGGTAAGACTGGATTCCGGTGATATTTTAGCAGCAGAAGCATTGATCCGATGGAAACATCCGGAATGGGGGATGGTTTCGCCGGATGATTTCATATCATTGGCAGAAGAAACTGGATTTATCATTAATCTTGGCAACTGGATGCTTCGGGAGGTTTGTAAGAATTATAAAAAGTGGATGGAAGACGGAATGGCTCCAATTAAAGTCTCGGTAAATTATTCCAGCATTCAGTTCTTTGAAAGAAATTTCGTCGAAAATATAATCAATATTATTAATGAATATGGACTGAATTCCCATTTTTTAATTATGGAAATTACAGAAAGCGTCTTTATGAAAAATCCGGAGAAGGCGATCGTTGATATTAAGCGTTTGCAAGCCGAAGGAATTCAAGTGGCATTGGATGATTTCGGAACAGGCTTTTCCTCGCTGTCCTATCTAAACTCTTTTAACATTGATATTCTAAAAATTGATCGAGCTTTTATTAAGAATGTGATGCTGGATGAAGCGAGTACGATCATTACCCGTTCTGTTATTGATTTAGCACAGGAATTAAGGATTAAGCTGGTGGCAGAAGGTATTGAAAATTGGGATCAGCTCGATTGTCTGAAAGAGTTAAACTGTTATACGGGGCAAGGATTTTTATATAATATGCCTGTTCCGATGGAAGAATTCGAACAGTTGCTGGCGAAAAGTAAATGTATACCGACTGAATTGCTTCATGAAAATCAGTCGGGACGCAGGAAGCGTAAATATTTGAGGATCAGGCTGCCGAAGGTTATCAAGGCAGAAATGTCCATTGTTGAGACTCAGGGACAAAAGTTCAGGATTGGAAAGATGAATGTAGAAATCCAAAATATCTGTTCCGAGGGACTTTGCTTTACAACGGGTTTAAGACTCCCTGTTAAAGGAGAAATGACACTGAAATTTCTTATCCCGATGAAGGATGGCAAAGCGGCAAAAATTTTCGGATACTTAGTGTGGGCGCAGGAAGTCGATCAAAACACTTACAAATATGGAGTGGAATTTAATCATAAGCCCGAGGAAAAGACGAATCTTTCGCTGATGCTTTATTCTCTTTGCAAAGAAATGTATAATTAGAGGCTATTGAACGATGAGATTGTGATACATATTTTAATTAAAATTGTGGGATAGAGATAAAATATTCCTTAGAATTTTATCTTGACAAACAGTTTTGCATCCACTATACTAAATTTAATAAATTGATAAAGACCATGAAGGAGAGAGTAAGTTTTTTTCAAACGTTACAGCGATTCAGGAGCGGTGGGAGCCTGATACCAGTAGAAAGATAACCGAAAATCACTCCTGAGTTGCAGGCCGAAATAATAGAGTAGGTTTTGACGGTTTTCCCCCGTTATAGGGAGCGCGTATGTTAGTATGCAGTAATAGGTGGTATAACGATAGCTTTAAGCTTTCGTCCTTTGCAGGACGAAAGCTTTTTTTATTGGGAATCCTCTGCATATTCGAAAATACGCAAAAAACGGAAAAATTCCATTCCGGCTAAAGCTGGGTAATTTCCGTATGGCACCTATCTTACATTTGCTTTGAAGATAAGGTTGGGTGCGTCAAGGAGGAGGTAAAATAATGAAAGATATCGTAGAAATTCGTTGGCATGGTCGAGGTGGGCAGGGCGCGAAAACTGCGTGTTTGCTTCTAGCTGATGTAGCATTCAGCTCAGGCAAGCATGTGCAAGGTTTTCCGGAGTATGGTCCGGAGCGCATGGGTGCGCCGATTACTGCCTATAATAGAATCAGCAAGGATCGCTGTTCTGTACATTCCAATATCTACAATCCTGACTTTGTAGTCGTTGTAGATGAAACATTACTTACATCTGTTGATGTTACAAAAGGGTTAAAAGAAACTGGAGCAATCATCGTCAACAGTGAAAAAACACCAGATGAACTGAGAACACTGCTGCGAGGATATCAAGGTAAAATATATACCATTGATGCCAGAAGAATATCCGAAGAGTCCCTTGGGAGAAATTTTCCCAATACGCCTATGCTTGCCGCGGCGGTAAAAGTTAGCAACGTTGTGGATGCAGATCATTTTATCAGAGATATGGAAGCATCCTTCCGCCATAAATTTGCTTCCAAGCCTAACGTGGTAGATGGCAATATGAAAGCGCTCAAAAAATCACTAGAGGAGGTATGCTGCGGATGATTAAAAAAGCTAGAGACATTGACGAAACGACCCCATGGCAAGAAATGACAATCGGAGGTGAAATATATGAAGGAGGCACTTCTGCCCTCGTAAATACAGGAGATTGGAGAACCATGGTTCCGGTTTTTCATGCAGAGAAATGCACAAATTGCATGCTTTGTGTACCTTATTGTCCGGATAGTTCCATTCCGGTCAAGGATGGAAAGCGTCTGGACTTTGACTTCATGCATTGCAAAGGCTGTGGGATTTGCTATAAAGTGTGTCCCTGTAAAGCGATTTCCTTAGAAAAGGAGGGTGTGTAATGGGCATCAAAAATAGATTTTCCGGCAATGAAGCGGTTGCTTATGCAATGAAACAGATCAATCCGGATGTAATGGGAGCCTTTCCGATTACTCCGTCTACGGAGATTCCTCAATATTTTTCAACTTATGTAGCCAATGGGGAAGTCGATACTGAATTTGTTGCGGTTGAATCAGAACATAGCGCTATGTCTACCTGCATGGCTGCTCAAGCAGCAGGAGGAAGAGCCATTACAGCCACTTCTTCCGCTGGTATGGCACTGATGTGGGAAATGCTGTATGTTACTTCATCTGCCAGACTGCCGGTTACCATGGCTCTGGTAAACCGTGCGTTAACCGGACCAATTAATATTAACTGCGATCATTCTGATTCTATGGGAGCAAGGGATAGCGGGTGGATTCAACTTTACGCGGAAACAAACCAGGAAGCCTATGATAACTTTATACAGGCAATGCCTATCGGTGAAAATAAAGATGTCCGCTTGCCTGTGATGGTGTGTCAGGACGGTTTTATTACAAGCCATGCGGTGGAAAACATAGAATTATTGGAAGATGCAGATGTGAAAAACTTTGTGGGTGAATACACTCCTGAAAACTATCTGCTGAAAAAAGAGAATCCTTTGGCTGTCGGCCCTTATGATATTTCCAATTATTATATGGAGCATAAAAAGCAGCAGGCTGAAGCTATGAAAAATGCAAAAGCGGTTATTCTTTCCGTAGCAGAAAACTTTGAAAAAATGTCAGGCAGAAGCTATGGCCTTTTTGATGCTTTTGAAATGAAAGACGCTGAGGCCGCGCTGGTTATCATTGGTTCCAGTGCGGGAACTGCAAAAGAAGCCGTAAGGCAAATGCGAAAAGAAGGGAAAAAGGTCGGACTGATTAAAATTCGTGTGTTTCGTCCGTTCCCGATGGAAGAACTCGCAGAGGCATTGATCGGAGTAAAAGCCATTGCGGTAATGGATAAAGCAGAAAGCTTTTCTGCCTGCGGCGGACCTTTGTTTGCTGAGGTGCGTTCAGCTCTTTATGACATGGAGAATCGCCCGAAGACGATCAATTATGTATATGGGCTCGGCGGACGTGATATCTGCGTGGAAGATTTCGCGATGATTTACGACCAATTGTTTGAGATCGCAAGGACAGGAAATCAAGGGGAAGTTTACCGTCATATTGGACAAAGAGAACAGGGAGGTGACAGATAAATGGCTTATAGTTTAAAACAACAGGTTGAAAAGCCGGAACGGCTTGCCGGCGGTCATCGTCTCTGTGCTGGCTGCGGCGCGGCAATTACAGTAAGGGGCGTGTTGCGAGCATTAAAGCCCGAAGATAAGGCAGTAATCACAAATGCGACAAGTTGCCTTGAAGTCTCCTCTTTTTTATACCCCTATACGGCATGGCATGACAGCTATATCCACAGTGCGTTTGAAAATGCAGGGGCAACGGCCGGCGGAGCCGAAACTGCTTACCGCGTACTGAAGAAAAAAGGAAAAATAGAGGAAACTTTTAAGTTTATTGCCTTCGGTGGAGATGGTGGCACCTATGATATCGGGTTGCAATCGCTTTCAGGAGCCATGGAGCGCGGCCATGATATGGTTTATGTCTGCTATGACAATGAAGCATATATGAATACAGGGATTCAGAGATCATCCTCAACACCCAGATTTACAGATGCAACCACAACGCCCGTTGGTAAGGTGATACCGGGAAAACCGCAGAATAAAAAGGATCTTACAGCTATTATGGCAGCACATAACATCCCTTATGTTGCGCAAACAACCTTTCTTGGTAATTTTAAAGACTTTCACGAAAAAGCAGAAAAATCGATTTACACGGAAGGACCTGCTTTTCTCAATGTAATGTCCCCTTGTCCAAGAGGTTGGAGATATGAGGCTGAAGATATGGCAGAAATCTGTAAGCTTGCTGTAGACACCTGTGTATGGCCTTTATTTGAAGTGGAAAATGGTGTTTGGAAGCTCAATTATGAGCCAAAGAAAAAACTTTCGGTAGAAGAATACCTGAAAAAGCAGGGAAGATTCAAGCACATGTTCAAGCCCGGAAACGAATGGATGGTTGAGGAAGCACAGAAGTATGTGGATTCCAAATGGGAAACACTGTTGACTAAGTGTAAATAAAAATAAATAAAGCATAGTTGTCAACAAATAATAATTGGAATAAACTGTTTACAACATTTTTTTCTTGTGCTATGATAAGAGAAATCATATGGATTATTGGAGAATAACATGTTAAAGCAACATTTTGCAGCAGAATACGCTTACGTTAGCTTTACTTCCTATTATTACTACGGAAGTAAGGCTTGTTTGGGTTTCACCGCAAAAAGACGCTAGAGTTATTCTTGATAGATGAAGTAGAATCAAGGAAACATCAGCTTCGCAGTGGAATTCACTGCGGAGCTTTTTTAATGTGTTGGTGACCAACTCACGCACTCGAATGATTTGCAGCTGATTTTCTTAATCTCATGGGAAGTTTTGTTTTTCATTGGTTAAAATAGTAAAGAAACATTAAGGAGGAATATAAAATGATTGTTGTACTGAAAGATAACCCGAACCAGAAACAGTTGGATAATTTGATCCAATGGCTGAAAAGCTTGAAATTCGACATTAATTACTCTCAAGGAAAGGATACGACGATTCTGGGTCTGATTGGAGATACTTCAGCGGTGGATATTGACTTGATTTCTGCGTTGGATATTGTTGAGTCTGTGAAACGGATTACGGAACCATACAAGAATGCAAACCGTAAATTTCATCCGCAGGATACTGTTGTTGATGTCAATGGAGTAAAAATCGGGGGTGGAAACTTTCAAATCATTGCGGGTCCATGTTCGGTTGAGTCGATGGAGCAGATCTGTTCTGTGGCGGAAAGCGTAAAGGGATCGGGTGCCGGAATGCTGCGTGGCGGTGCATTTAAACCGAGAACATCCCCGTATGCTTTTCAAGGAATGCGCGACAAAGGAATTGAACTGCTGCTGGAAGCAAAAAAGACAACGGGATTGCCAATCGTCTCGGAAATTATGGATCTATCCCAGCTTTCTTTGTTTGAAGAGGTTGATGTGATACAAGTCGGTGCACGAAATATGCAGAATTTTGAACTACTGAAGGAACTTGGGAAAACCAGCAAGCCAATCCTTTTGAAGCGTGGACTGTCCAGCACACTGCAGGAATTGCTTATGAGTGCAGAATACATCATGGCGGGGGGGAATGGCAGAATCATTCTGTGTGAAAGAGGAATTCGCACCTTTGAGACAGCGACTAGAAATACCTTGGATATTTCCGCTGTTCCTCTGCTGAAAACGATGACGCATCTGCCTGTTATTGTTGATCCCAGCCATGCAACCGGGCTTTCCAAGCTGGTCAAACCGATGGCAATGGCGGCTGCCGCGTGCGGTGCGGATGGACTGCTCATTGAAGTTCATAATGATCCGGTGCACGCTCTTTGTGACGGACAACAGTCGTTGACGCCGGAAGCATTTGCGGATCTGGTGGATCGAGTGAAACAGATTTTGCCGTATGCATTCCATGGGGATAACTAGAGAAGGAAGGTAAAGACTATGAAGATTGGAATTGTTGGGCTGGGATTGATCGGTGGCTCTATTGCAAAAGCAATGAAACAAAATACAGAACATGAAGTATATGGTACGGATCTTTTGGACTCCGTAATTTATAAAGCAATTTTGCTTGAGGCGATTGACGAACGGCTGACGGATGAGATGATCGGGCAATGTGATATCATGATCCTTGCACTTTATCCGGGAGCCACGGTGAATTATGTGAAGGATCACCAAAACGCATTAAAAAAAGGCTCAGTTGTTATAGACTGCTGTGGAGTGAAAGAAGCAGTTTGCAGGGAAATACAACCGCTTGCCATGGAGAAAGGATTTTCTTATGTGGGCGGACATCCTATGGCGGGGATCGAGTTTTCGGGATTTGAACATTCCCAGAAGAACCTGTTTAAGCATGCTTCCATGGTACTGACACCACAAACAGATATGAGCATTCAGGATATGGATCGATTAAAAAGATTATGGGTCTCCATGGGGTTTAACCATGTTCAGATTTCGACACCAGCGGAACATGATAAAATCATCGCGTTTACATCTCAACTCGCTCATGTGGTATCCAGTGCCTATGTAAAAAGTCCGACATCCCTGCAACATAAAGGTTTTTCGGCGGGAAGCTATAAGGATTTGAGCAGAGTGGCCAAACTGAATGAGACCATGTGGACAGAACTTTTTCTGTTAAATCGTGATAATTTAGTAACTGAAATCGATGGTATGATGGAACGGTTACAGCAATACAAAGATGCGATAAAAGATGGAAGAGAAAAAGACCTGTGGGATCTGCTTCGCGAAGGAACAGAGCGCAAGGTCTTGATTGACGGTTAAATATAAATTGACGATTCGATTTATTTGCTTTCTGTATGGCAATTGCATAATCCTGCTCGTCTCCTTTTTACTTCTTCGTATAGGGTTTTTTCCTCCTCTGTGTCAAGCTGCAGCGGAGGAACCTGGCGAGGCTTTCCGTTCTTATCAAGTGCTACCATGGTAAAGTAGGAGGATAGAGCGCGTTTTGGCTCGGAATCGGATTCCAGATTCTCTAAGTCCACTGTTACAATCACCTCCATGGAAGTCCTTCCTACATAAGCAACTGTAGCCGTTAATGTGACCAAGGCTCCTACGAAAACTGGTGAATGAAATTGAAGCTCATCCACACGGGCGGTTACAACATTACCTCGTGCATATTTTGTTGCGGCGGCTCCTGCTGCGGTATCCATCAATTTCATGATTTCACCTCCATGAACGTTACCTGCGGGATTTGCCTGATTCGGGAGCATGACTTGACTCATGATCAGTTTTGTTCTTTTGTTCATCTTATCACCTTTCTTTTTACGCCTATCATACAGGGAAATAGATCTTGAGTAAATAGGGAATACATAAGCAACTTGAAGATTGCGAAAGATTTTTAGATATCTCTGGCTTTCTTTTTGAACACAATTTATCATGAAGACGATTTGATTCACCAATATTTTTTCGATATAATACAAAATATATAACACGAAAGAAAAACTTTCACCATAAGGAGACGGAAAAATGAAGTGTTTTGATGTGATTTCCATCGGAGTTGTCCTCATGGATTTGCCTATTGGACCTCTGGATGATCAGATCTTATATAAGGAAACTACAATGGTTGATCAAATCAGGTTGACAACAGGAGGGGATGCACTCAATGAGGCCATCATCCTGGCGAGATTGGGTAAAAAGCCTGCCTTGATCGGACATATTGGTAAAGATCATTTGGGTGAAATGATTGTAAAAAAATGTGAAGAAGAAGGAGTGGGTCATAGTGAGCTGCGAAAAGATCCGGAAATTGATACTCGAATCAATGTAGTTTTGATCCGTGAGGATGGGCAAAGACATTTTGTTAAAACGATAAATTCAGGATCAAGAAGTTTTTGTGCAGAGGAGATCAACTACGAGTTGATCAAAAAGGCAAGGGCGGTATCCCTTGCAAGCATATTTTGCAGTAAGCTGAGGAACTTGGAAGCAGTTGTTAAAATCTTGAAAACTGCAAGGGAAAATCAGGTGATTACCTTTGCTGATATGGTTCCGATGACTGGCGGGCAAACGCGGATGGATATTTTAGAAGCATTGCCCTATCTTGATTATTTTTTGCCGAATCTTGCGGAAGCTGCACTGCTCACGAGCGGAGAAACACCGGATGAAATGGCGGATTTCCTGCTGGAGCATGGAGTAAAAAACATAATAATAAAAATGGGAGAGGAAGGCTGTCTGATTAAAAATCGGAAAGAGCGGTATTTGATTCCTGCCTGCCAGGTAAAAGCTGTTGATACAACCGGTGCGGGGGACAATTTCGTAGCAGGATTCATTTCTGCCGTATTGGACGGTATGGATTTGAAAGATTGTGGAGTCTTTGCTAATGCTGTAGCAGGTGTGTCAACGGAATCGGTGGGAGCGACAGAGGGAGTAAAAAATAAGCTACAGATTGAAGAATACCTAAAATAGAAACGGGAATGCTAAATCTGAGGTGATTTTAATGAAGAAGAAGAACTATTCCATGAATAAAAATACGGATAAAGCGATAAAAAACGGGGATGTACCGAAGACGTTTGAAAAACAGAACCTTGGTCATAATGCAAAGAAAGAGGGATTAGGACCGAATACGAACAGATAAAATTAAAACCATAATGATAACGGAGATAATCATAAAGCCTCGCATTGTGAACTTCCTCTTGTGTTAGACAGCTTAAATAATAAAAACTGTTTACTACAAGGAGGAGCATATCGGAGTGCGAGGCTTTTATACCAAAAGGTATGGGATTTTTTGTAATTGTTGGGAATCTGTTTTTTCGTCCAGAACCTCTTAGCGAAGTTGTCTGTCTGCTTCGACAATTATTATTGTAATACTGCATTAAAAGTGTTATGATAATAACGTTTGAAAAGGAGGAAAGGAATGACAGTATTCTTTGTTGATTTTATTCATCAATTATTATCGAATCCGGCTCTTGTGGTTACAACGATATTAACTTTAGGTGTAATATTGGTAAATGGATGGACAGACGCGCCAAATGCCATCGCCACTTGTGTTTCTACACGTTCATTGGGACCTAAGACTGCAATTTTGATGGCAGCAGTGTTTAATTTCTTTGGCGTATTTATTATGACAATGTTCAACGCTACGGTAGCACAAACCATATATAAAATGGTTGATTTTGGAGGCAATTCGGATGATGCTCTGGTCGCCCTTTGTGCTGCACTATTTGCGATCGTATTATGGGCGACAGCGGCCTGGTGGTTTGGGATACCAACCAGCGAAAGCCATGCTTTGATAGCGGGTCTTTCAGGTGCGGCCATTGCTTTACAAGGCGGCTTCATTGGCATTAACGGATCGGAATGGGTAAAAGTGCTATATGGACTAGTACTCTCGACCGGTATGGGATTTGGTATGGGATGGTTGGTTGTAAAAGCAATTGAAAAGATTTTTTCCAGAGCGGATAGAAGGAAAACCTATCATGTCTTTAAGAATGCACAGATTGCAGGAGCAGCCGGAATGGCATTCATGCATGGAGCGCAGGACGGACAGAAATTTATGGGAGTATTTATGCTTGGAATGTTTTTGGCGCAGGGTCAGGGTGATGTGGTAGCGTTTCAGATTCCTGTCTGGCTGATGGTTATGTGCTCTCTTGTGATGGCATTTGGTACTTCGATCGGAGGATATCGCATTATAAAATCTGTGGGAATGGATATGGTAAAATTAGAGAAGTATCAAGGATTTTCAGCAGATCTTGCAGCGGTGCTATGCCTGTTTACTGCATCGATATTTGGTTTGCCCGTAAGTACCACTCATACAAAGACTACTTCAATTATGGGTGTCGGTGCAGCGAAAAGACTCTCGTCTGTTAACTGGGGTGTTGTCAGGGAAATGGTATCCGCCTGGATATTGACTTTCCCGGGCTGCGGAGTAATTGGATTTTTAATGGCATTGCTATTTATGAAAATATTTTAATGAATATAATATTCATATGAGAAATTAAAGGAGAAGATCTACAATGGCAATAAAGAAAGATGATAACTATTTCGGCACGTTTGTGGAGCTGGTAAACTATTCCTGCCAGGCTGCGAATTTGTTAAATGAGATTATGCAAAATTTCAATCCTGACGAACTGGAAGATAAAATGAAGCTGATGCATAATATTGAACATGCAGGTGACGTAGAACGTCATATTATGATGAAAAAGCTGGCAAAAGAATTTATAACGCCGATCGAACGAGAAGACATCGTTGCAATGGCAGATGCTATTGACAATGTGACAGACAATATTGAGGATGTATTAATGCGTATGTACATGTTCAACATTAAAACCATGCGGGATGATGCATTGAGAATGGCAGAAATTATCGTAAAATGTTGTGAAGCCCTAAGAGAGGCACTCAATGAATTTCATAATTTTAGAAGATCACAGACGCTACACGGCTTAATTGTCGAAATTAACAGAATGGAAGAGGAAGGCGACGAATTGTTTACCAAGGCAACACGTAAGCTTTACGTGAATGGCAAGGATCCGCTTGAAGTATATGGCTGGGGAAGAACACTGCACTATATGGAAATTTGTTGTGATGCCTGTGAGGATGTAGCGGATGTTATTGAAAGCGTAATGATGAAGAACTCATAGGAGTTCTTCTTTTTAACATTCTGTCCGATTCTTTAGAATCGCCGACAGAATTTAGGCTAGAAAATCACAAATCTTTGATTTGTAGCTTTTCATCGTCTTAACATTCTGTCCGATTCTTTAGAATCGCCGACAGAATTTAGGCTAGAAAATCACAAATCTTTGGATTTGTAGCTTTTCATCGTCTTAACATTCTGTCCGATTCTTTAGAATCGCCGACAGAATTTAGGCTAGAAAAATTCCTCGGCTTCAACGCCCCTTGTTAGGGGCTCCGACTCGCTTCGCTTGCTGCTGTCCGTTTTGCCGGCCAAGCAAGCTTGGGGCAAAAAGGCAGCCGGATTGGAATTCTACCACTTATTTAACAATGATAAATAAAAAGGAGCTGCCATGAATAGAATAGACAATCGTGATTTTAACGAATTGAGAAAAGTAAATATATCAAACTATTATTTGATGCATGCAGAAGGATCTGTTCTGATTGAGATGGGAAATACTAAAGTAATCTGCACCGCTTCTGTGGAGGATAAAACGGCACAGCATTTAAGGGGTACCGGAAAGGGATGGATTACTGCTGAATATGGAATGCTTCCGCGTTCAACTGAGACGCGAAAAGTAAGAAATGCAAGCAAGGGCAAGGTCGATGGAAGAACAATGGAGATTCAGAGACTGATCGGCCGATCTCTTCGTTCTGCGGTAGAACTGGATCAACTGGGAGAAAGAACGATTTGGATTGATTGCGATGTGATACAGGCAGATGGAGGAACTCGCACAGCTTCTATTACAGGAGCCTTTATTGCTATGGTTGAGGCGATGAAATGGATGAAGGAAAATGGTATGATTGAGACGATTCCGGTGAAAAGCTTTGTTTCAGCGGTCAGTGTGGGAATTCTGGGAGAAGAAATCGTACTGGATCTTCCTTATGCAGAGGATTCTGTTGCCAAGGTTGATATGAATGTTGTTATGACGGATCAGGGAGAATATATTGAAGTGCAAGGCACCGGAGAAGAATCCCCGTTTCAGCGGTCACAGTTGGATCAAATGCTTGCGCTTGCGGCAAAGGGATGCGGTGAGCTGAATCGGATGCAAAGAGAAATTCTTGGAGATTTAAAATAGTTATAGGGAGAAAAACATGCGAGTCATTGCAGCAACAAAGAATAAACATAAAGTTGAAGAAATACAAGCCATCACCAAAGAATTTGATATGGAAGTTGTGCCAAGGGACGAAGCAGGTGTTCCTGACATAGAAATTGTTGAAGATGGAGATACCTTTGAAGAAAACTCGGAGAAGAAGGCAAAGGAAATTATGGAACTTTGCGGCGAAATAACCATAGCTGACGATTCCGGGTTAATGGTGGATGCACTGGGAGGTGCACCAGGTGTCATCTCCGCAAGATTTGCAGGAGAAGATGGAAATGATTTGAAAAATAATGAAAAACTGTTGTCACTTCTTTCCGATGTGGAGCTGGTAGACAGGACGGCTCGTTTTGTTTCGGTAATTACCATGATGTATCCGGATGGAAAGAAAATTGTTGCAAGGGGAGAATGTGAAGGACATATTATGTATCAACCGAAGGGGAGCAATGGTTTTGGCTATGATCCGCTGTTTTTGCCGGTAGGTTATGAACGCAGCTTTGCAGAACTTACGGGGGGAGAAAAAAATCAAATCAGCCATAGGGCGATTGCACTGCAAAATTTAAGAAATGCATTGCTGGGACAAAATGAAAAATAGAGATAATTGGAAGGGAAAAAACACTAAGCATGAATAAAAGAAGATTGCTCAACATGATTCTGATGATCATTAAGAGAATGTCAGATCCGTACTATCAGGGGGTAGCGGCAGAATTGGCATTCTTCTTTCTGCTGTCTCTCGTACCGACTGCCATTATATTAGGCGAATTGCTGGGCGTGTTCTCCATTTCCATGGGTGTCATCCGAGATATTCTTTCCCAATATGTTTCCCCTGAGATTTATGCAACGCTTGCAACCTATTTAACGTACACCCCGTCGGGAGCAATCAGCATCGTGTTTATTTTGTTCGCTTTATGGGCAGCTTCAAAAGCGCAGTATTCCATGATGAGGATTTCAAATTATTCATTTACGGGTCATCCCTCCGGCGGAAGAAGTTATTTCAGGGAACGGTTCCGGGCAATTAAAACGATATTAATTACACTGTTTACCATTGTTTTCAGTTTGATTATCCTCGTCTACGGAGAGCAGCTGATCCAAATCTTTACCGCTTATGTAGATGAATTCTTGCATATAAGATTTACCTTTGACACGATTTGGTTTGTATTAAGGTGGCCGGTTGCTATGGCTTTATATTTTTTAATGATCAGCTATAATTATTATGTGCTTCCTTCGGAGAGGGTTCCATTTCGCAAAATCTTGCCAGGAAGTATCCTTGCCTCTGCAGGAATGTTGCTGGCAACCTCAATTTATTCCTACTATGCGGCTGTTTTTGCGAACTACGATCTGCTTTACGGAAGCTTGGCGGCAATCGTGGCGCTGCTTTTCTGGTTTTATATTCTTGGTTACATTCTTGTCATAGGAATTCAGGTAAACGTGGTTTGGGATCAGACAAAAACGAAAAAAAAATAAATATCGACTATGGTTTCAAGCTAAAATAAAACTTAAACTTATTTCCCGAGGTTATAAATAAAAGGCAAGTCCCTCAAAATAAGACTTGCCTTTTGTTTCGTTTAATAGCTACTTACGGATTTTGAATGTTGATTATTAAATAACCCTGACAGCGATAATTCCGTTTAATGGCAGTGCTTTTTTTAATTCGGCCTCATCTACCTCGGAATCAACATCAACCAAGGTATAGGCTAAATCTCCTTTGCTTCGATTGTTTAGGTCACTGATATTGATGTTCATATCTGCTAAGGTTCCGGTGATTTTGCCCAGCATGGCAGGAACATTTTTATTCAGTACCGCAATTCTGTTTTTTGATGTGCAGATTCCAAGGGAGCAGTTTGGAAAGTTAACCGAATTGGTGATGTTTCCGTTTTCCAGATAATCCATTAACTGATCAACGGCCATTTTTGCACAGTTTTCTTCCGACTCTCTTGTAGAAGCACCAAGATGCGGAATACAGATTGTTTTCTCATTGCAAAGGAAATTTTCGGATGGAAAGTCGGTTACATACTTTCTTACTTTTCCGCTTTCTAAAGCATTTAGCACGTCAGCTTCACTGACAATTTGATCTCTGGAGAAGTTTAGCAGACATACGCCATCTTTCATAAGACTAAATCTTTTTTCGTTGATTAACTCTTTTGTATTTTCCATAAATGGAACATGTATTGTAATATAATCACATTTTGGAAGAACCAGATCCAATGATTCATGCACTTCAACTGTGCGGGACAGTTGGTGAGCCGATTGAATTGACATGTATGGATCGTAACCGATAACATGCATGCCCAGACTTTCAGCAGCATTTGCAACCATTACCCCGATGGCACCCAGACCGATTACGCCGAGAACCTTTCCTTTGATTTCGTGTCCTGCAAATTGGGATTTGTTTTTTTCAACAGTTTTTGATACATTCTCTTTTAAGGTCTTCGTCCAGGCAATTGCATTGGATACATTTCTGGATGACATAAGAATACCGGTTAGTACCAGCTCTTTAACCGCATTGGCATTCGCACCGGGTGTATTAAAAACAACGATTCCATTTTTGGAACAGTCATCTATTGGAATATTATTTACCCCTGCGCCGGCTCTTGCAATGGCAAGCAGGTTTTCAGACAGTTTCGTGGAATGCATGTCCTGACTTCTGACCAGAATACCACTTGCTTGTTCTATATCGTCGCTGATGGTATAACGATCGCTGAAACGCTCCAATCCTTTGTGAGATATTTTATTTAATGTTGCTATCTTGTACATTTTTTCCATTCTCCTGATTCGTTTTTTTTATCACTATTATAAATTTCTATAAGTATCAGGTAAAATTATAGCACTTTACCTTGATGTCGTAAAGTGTTATAATAATGTAATATTTATTTGGAGGTGAAATAATTGATGAATCAAACAGAAAGAGTGTACAATTTTTCAGCAGGACCCTCCATGCTTCCTTTAGAGGTAATGGAACTTGCTGCAGAACAATTAACAAACTATAATGGCTGCGGTATGTCCGTTATGGAAATGAGCCATCGTTCCGCAGAATTTAAAGATATTCTTCATTCCGCAGAAAATAATTTGCGGGAGATCATGAACATCCCTGACAACTATAAAGTACTGTTCCTGCAGGGCGGTGCTACCCTTCAGTTCTCTATGATTCCGATCAATTTTCTTCGAAATTCGAAGAAAGCAGATTACATCGTTACTGGGTCATGGGCGAAGAAGGCCGCAGAAGAAGCTGCGAAATTTGGGCAAATTAATGTAGTTGCTTCTTCGGAGAAAAGCAACTATACCTATATCCCTGAAGTGAAAAAAGAAGACTTCACACAGGATGCCGATTACGTACACATGACAATGAATAATACGATCTATGGAACAAAATATTCATATGTTCCTGATACGGGAGATATTCCGCTGGTAGGAGACCTGTCTTCCTGTATTTTATCGGAAGAGGTGGATGTTTCCAAGTTCGGAATGATCTATGCAGGCGCTCAGAAAAATGTGGGACCGGCAGGAATTGTTATCGTAATTATCAGGGAAGATCTGATCGGGTTTGCGCCGAAGGACACTCCGATTTATCTGGATTATAAAATTCATGAGAAAAACGAATCAATGTATAATACGCCGCCGACCTTTGGTATTTATATGGCTGGAGAAGTTTTTCGGCATATAAAAAAAATCGGTGGTGTATCAGCTTTGGAGAAAGTCAATAAAGAAAAAGCAAAAAAATTATACGATTATATCGACAGCAGCAAGCTTTATCAATGCCCGGTTGAAAAAAAAGACAGATCCTTGATGAATGTAGTTTTTGTAACCGGAAATGAAGTATTAGATAAAAAGTTCACCAAGGAAGCAAAAACGGCAGGTCTCCATAATTTGGGAGGACATCGTTCCATTGGAGGGATGAGAGCAAGCATATACAATGCAATGCCAATGGAGGGTGTTGACACACTCCTTGATTTCATGAAACAATTTGAAGCAGAGAATCTGTAGCGGAAAATACACAAAATTATCACAAAATAGGTGCTTTCTTATGGTATCATATAGAGAGCATTTCTATTTGTTGGGAGGAGATGGACTATGAAATATCTGGTTTTGGTGCCCGATGGAGCGGGGGATGAACCAATCCCTGTGCTGGGGAATAAAACTCCGTTGCAGGCAGCGAAAATGAAACATATCAATCAATTAGCGCAAAAGAGTATGGTGGGTCTTGTGAGAACGATACCGCCGGGGATTGCGCCCGGAAGTGATGCGGCAAATTTATCTGTGATGGGATATGATCCGGCCGTTTATCATACCGGAAGATCCCCGCTCGAAGCAGCAAGCATGGGAATAAAAATGTTGGATACCGATGTAGCGTTCCGAACGAACTTAGTGACACTTCAGGGGAGCGGCAATTATGAGAATCTGATTGTTGCAGATCATAGCGCCGGCGACATCACCAGTGAGGAAGCAAAGGTTTTGATAGAGTATATTAATGAAAAGCTTGGCACCCAAACCATTCAATTTTATCCGGGAGTAAGCTATCGCCATGCGATGATTATTAAAAACGGTTCGACAAACTATGATTTAACACCACCTCATGATGTACTGACACAAAAAGTAGGGGAGCATCTGCCGAAAGGAGAAGGGGCTGATTTCATCACCGAAATGATGAAGGAAAGTTATCATCTCCTGTCAGGTCACCCGATTAATAAAGAAAGAATTAAGAAAGGTTTGAATCCAGCGAATTCTATTTGGATATGGGGTCAGGGCAGGAAACCAAACCTGTCATCTTTTTATGATAAATATAAAATTAAAGGAACTGCAATTTCTGCCGTTGACTTGATCAAAGGCATAGCCATTTGTGCCGGGTTGCGCTCTGTGGATGTAGAAGGTGCAACGGGAACGATACACACAAATTTCAAGGGAAAGGCACAGGCTGCAATTGATGAATTTAAAAATGGTCAGGACTTTGTTTATCTCCATTTGGAAGCACCGGATGAATGCTCCCATCAGGGTGATATAGACGGTAAAATTAAGTCGCTCGAAATGATCGATGAACTGGTTTTAAGTCCGATTTTGAAATATCTTTCTTCCAACGGGGAAACCTTTAAAGTGTTGATTGTTCCTGATCATAGGACGCCGCTTGCAATCAGGACACATTCTGCTACACCAGTGCCTTATGTTCTGTATCAAAGCAATAAGGAAGTCGTTCCTGAGCCGAGCAGAGCGTTTACAGAAGAAGTGGGGAAAAAAGGGAGATTTTTTGAAAACGGTTTTGAATTGGCAGATTACTTTTTCGCATAACGGGGATACAATGAAAAAAATAGTTACGATCTTATTAATGGCTTTCGTTCTTATCAATGCTGTTCCAGCTATCTCTTACGGAGCAACAGAGCCCCCAACCATAATCGGGGAAACGGCAGTTGTAATTGATGCAAGAACGGGACAAGTGATTTACAATAAAAATATGGATGAGCAGAGGTACCCGGCAAGTACAACAAAGGTAATTACTGCAATTTTAGCCTTGGAGAATCTGGATCTTTCCAAGACTGTGACGATTGATGCGGAGACCCCCTTTACAGAGGGAAGCCGTGTCTACCTTTTGGAGGGAGAGCAGATTACGGTAGAGCAACTTTTGTACGCATTGCTTCTCGAATCTGCCAATGATGCGGCAGTTGCCTTGGGAAAGGAGATTGCAGGAAGCATTCCAGCCTTTGCTAAGATGATGAATGAAAAAGCAGCAGCGCTTGGTGCAAAAAATACACATTTTGTTAATCCAAACGGTTTGCATGACGATAATCATTTAACTACGGCTTATGACTTGGCCATGATTGCCAGATATGCTATGCAGAACGAAAAATTCAGAGAGTTGGTGACAACTTACCGGTATGTGATACCAGCAACAAATAAGCAGGAAACGCGCTACTTATATAATACAAATCGGCTGATCTATGATGAAAAGACGAAGTTGATCGTCAATGGTGTTCAGCGAGTTGCAAAGTATGAAGGCTCAACGGGTATTAAAACAGGATATACCAGCCATGCTGGCGGTTGTCTCATATCCGGTGCAATTCGTGAAGGCACTGAGTTGATTTCTGTTGTAATGAAATCTACAGACAGTGCGCGTTTCGCAGATTCCATCGCTTTATTGGATTATGCTTTTGAAAATTATAAGAGTGTGAATGCGATGGATGCAAATACCATTCTTGGAGAAATTCCTGTGAAACATGGTTCGGTGAAAAAAGTTGAAGTGGTAGTAGCGAAGGCTGCACATGTTACACTTCCTATTGAAGCATCCGCGTCTTTGCTGGATACAAAGATTAAATTAGACAAAAAGGTTCGAGCGCCTGTTGCGCTTGGTCAAAAAGTCGGAGTTGTTGAAATCTATGCAGGAGATACGCTGGTTGGTCAAGTTGATGCGATAACCACAAGTGAGATTCCGGAAGGCGGAATTCTATCGATTGTTGGTATTACGGATGCAACAGCTAAGAGTATCGAAAAATTCTTTGCTTTTGTAATTGTGTTGGTTATACTATTATTTGCCATCTATGTGGTGTTAAAAAGGAGACAGATCCGCAGAAGAAAACTGAGGCGTCAGGAAAGAGCGTTGCGTTATCAGAAACAGGATCGTCAGCATCGATATGATGAGCATTGGAGATACTAAAATAAATTTCTGATTATATAATGAAAAAGGCTTACAATTATTTCGAAAAGCCGCTTACTGCGATTAGGTTTTCTTGATTATTGTAATGCCTTTTTTTATCATAAAGGATTCCTTTTGCTAAGAGATTAAGCCCGTGCGTATCGTTGCGTCAACTCAGCTATTTTATTTGCCAGTTCATTGGTGAGAACTCCGTCTTTCATTCGCCATTGCCAGTTTGAGCCGCCCAGCGTAGAAGGTGTATTCATCCTGGCTTCAGAACCCAAACCCAGACAATCCTGCATTGGAATGATGGAGAGGAAAGCTGCAGAAGAAAGAGCGCCTCTGATCATACCCCAGTGATACCCTTCTTCTTCATCCAGTTTCAGATATTTCTTTGCAAAAGAAGTTTGCTCCTTATTTGCATGAGAGAACCACCCTAGTGTTGTATCGTTATCATGGGTGCCGGTATAGACGATACAGTTTTTGGTATAATTATGAGGAAGATGATCATTATCACTTGCCGAGTCAAAGGCGAATCCAAGAACTTTCATTCCGGGGAATCCACTTTTCTTTAAAAAGTTTTTCACATTGTCCGTCATATATCCCAGATCTTCTGCAATGATTTTAACGTTGCCAAAACGTTCCTTTAGCTTGTTGATAAAATCAATGCCGGGGCCGGATTTCCAAGCTCCATAAGCTGCAGTAGGAGAACCATAGGGCACCTCCCAGTAACTTTCAAATCCCCGAAAATGATCAATGCGAACCCAGTCGTAAATCGTTAACGCGCTTTGTATTCTTTGAATCCACCAGTCATAGCCGGTTTCTTTATTTTTTTCCCAATTATATACTGTATTCCCCCAATATTGTCCGTCTTTGGAAAAATAATCGGGAGGACATCCCGCAACATAAACGGGAGTGAGGTCGCTGGTAAATTGAAAAATTCCAGAAGAAGCATAGCTCCAGGTATCTGCACTGTCGGCAGACGCGTAGATGGGAATGTCACCTATGATCTGAATTCCCCGTCGATTTGTGTAATCTTTCAGCGAATTCCATTGCTCATAGGCGATATACTGTATAAATTGAAAATACCGGATTTCATCATGATAGATTTTCTTGTAGTATGATAAAGCTTCGGGCAGTCTATACTTGATATCATGATCCCAAAACTCCCATGCGTGACCTTTAAAATGATTTTTTAAAGCCATATACAATGCATAATCCTCTAACCATCCTTGGTGCGCTTGCTGAAAAGCTTCCAAGTTTCGCTGGGGAAGAATATCTTTACGGGCAAAGGCTTTCCGCAGCATAATTTCTTTGTTGACATAAACCTTGTGATAGTCAACCCGATCCGGATTATCACCGAAATCTAAATTTATATAGTCGTTATGCTGCAGCAGACCCCGTTTTTCTAAATCTATCGGATCAATAAAGTAAGGATTTAGAGCAAATGCGGAAGGGGATTGATAGGGAGAATCGCCAAAGCTGGTGGGACAGAGCGGCAGGATTTGCCAGTATTTTTGCTTTGATTCTACTAAAAAGTCAACAAAGGCATAGGCTTCTGTTCCGAAAGTGCCAATCCCAAATTGATTTGGCAGGGAACTGATATGCATTAAAATGCCGGAACCTCGTTCCATTTGTGCGCTCCTTTCTCACTGCTGTCCGTTTTGTCAACAAAGCTTCTTCGAACCTTTGGACAAAAAGGCAACGCCCGTTGGGCTCCGACTCGCTTCGCTCACTGCTGTCCGTTTTTCCGATGCAGCTAAAGCTGCGGAAAAAAGGCAGGTCAAATTGACCTGCCTTAGATTGTATCACAACTATGAAATGATTTCACCAACAATCAGTTAAATTAGATTGGTTGATTATCTGCTTGAAATAAGTATTTTCAAAGAAAACCGTGAAACCGATTACCGTTATTAATGCGAAGCATTTTAAAAACGGCGATTTACGTGAAAATACTTTTTTCACCTACTCTGTTAGTTCGCTGAAATTAAATTTCATGCCGCGAGAGTGATAATGGGTGTGCAGCAATTCATGAGATTTATGGCCGAGAGGTTCTCCTAAATAATCTGCGTAGAGCTTTAAAATATCGGGGTTCTTATGAGATTTGCGAAGCGGAAGATCCTCGTCAATTTTGTAAAGCGCATCAATCCGTTTTCCCCTTTACGTCCATTGTGGATTTGATCGGTTGTCCTCCTCCACCGACACAGCCACCTGGACAAGCCATTACTTCAATGAAGGCATAAGGAGACTCGCCCTTTTCAATTTGCTTTAGAAGGATTTTTGCATTTCCCAGACCATGAGCTACCGCAACTTTTAATTCAAGGCCATCAATCTGAACCGTACTCTCCTTAATCCCGTCGAGTCCTCTTACATCGGTGAAGCTCAAGGATGGGAGTCCTTTGCCTGAAATCACTTCATAGGCTGTTCTTAATGCGGCTTCCATAACGCCGCCTGTCGCTCCAAAGATAGCACCTGCTCCGGTTCCAATTCCGAAAGGATTATCAAATTGATCTTCTTCCAGGCCGATAAAGTCAATACCGGCGGACTGGATCATGCGTGCCAGTTCTCTGGTAGTTAAAACCGCATCCACTTCCTGAACTTCGTTTGTCACCATTTCAGGTCTTTGTGCTTCGTATTTCTTAGCGGTACAAGGCATGATTGACACGGTATAAAATGTTTTTCGGATCAATTCCAGTAAGATCCGAATAGTAAGACTTGGAAAGTGCGCCAAACATTTGCTGCGGTGACTTACAGGTGGAAAGATGATCTAAAAGATGATCGTAGCGTCCTTCAATGAAGTTGATCCAGCCCGGAGAGCAGGAAGTAATCATTGGAAGTGTACCACCTTCTGTAACTCTCTTGATCAGTTCATTTTCCTCTTCCATAATGGTTAAATCTGCAGTGAAATTAGTATCAAATATTTTATCAAATCCTAATCTGCGCAGTGCAGCAACCATTTTGCCAGTTACAATAGAGCCTTTTGGAAGATCGAAAGCATCTCCAAGCGCAACTCTTACAGCAGGAGCTACCTGAACAATCACGTGTTTGTCAGTATCATAAATGGCATCCCAAACTTTGGCGGTATCATCCTTTTCAACGATGGCACCTACTGGACAGACAGCGGCGCACTGCCCGCAGAATACACAGAAAGTCTGTTCGAGAGGCATCTCATAAGCAGGAGTAATGTTGTAATGAACCGATCGATGGGAATGGGTCAGTACATGGACTTCCTGAACCTTCTGGCATGCATCAACACAACGATTGCATTTTACGCACTTGGATGAATCTCTGATCAGGGATGGATTGGTATCATCAAGAGGCAAAGCGTCAACCGTATCATCTAAATTGGTTTTTGAAATATTAAATCTTTGGCAAAGTGCCTGCAATTCGCAATTTCCGTTACGCAAGCACTTTAAACAATCTTGATCGTGATTGGCAAGGATCAGCTCTAAAATACCCTTTTGCATGTCACGAACCTTTTTGGTATTGGTTTGAACTTCCATTCCCTCAAAAACAAAGGAGGAACAAGATGGGATCAATTTTCTGCTGCCGGCAACCTCTACGACGCAGAGACGGCAATTTGCTTTGATCGCCTGATCTGGATGGTAGCAAAGATGAGGGATATTAATGTTTATCTTTTTCGCCGCCTCCAGAATAGTAGTTCCCTCGGGAACAACCAGCTCAATGTTATCTATTTTTATCTTAACGTTTTTCATTTGCAGCCACCTCCGTTAAACCAAACTCTTCAGGGAAATGCTTGATAGCAGACAATAATGCGCTTTGGGCAGTTTCTCCCAGACCACAGAATGCGCAGTTGTTCATGATGTTTGCAAAACGTTCTGCAGTTTGAAGATCATCATGACGCGGATTTCCCGCTACGAAACGGTCAATGATCCTTGCAATCTGTCTGTTTCCTTCGCGGCATGGGGTACATTTACCGCAGCTTTCGTGAATAAAGAAATCCTGTATGGATTTAACAAAATCAATCACTCTGGTTCTGTCGTCGACAACAAGAATACCGCCGGAACCAACTACGAGGCCCTGCTTGGCGAGATCTTCATATGTAAATGGTGTGTCGACAATAGAAGCTGAGCCGATTTTACCCGATGCTCCGCCCAATTGGAAGAATTTCAATTCATGACCGTCAGGAATGCCGCCGCCGATATCGTAGATGATTTCCCTTAGCGTTAGACCGAACGGGATTTCATAAGCACCTGGATTTTTCACATTGCCTGCGAGACTGATGATCTTTGTTCCGGGAGAGCCTGCGGTTCCGTAACTCAGGTATTCTTCGACACCGTGCTGGATGAATGCTGCTGCAATCGCCAGTGTTTCTACATTGTTCACTAATGTCGGAAGTTGGAATAAACCACATTCCTTAATAAATGGAGGTTTGATTCTTGGTCTGCCACTTTTTCCTTCGATGGATTCAATCAGAGTGGAACCTTCTCCGCAAACATAGGCGCCTGCGCCTGAATACAGATGAATGTGGAAGGAAAAATCAGTGCTCTGTATATGGTCTCCAAGGTAGCCCTTATCCATTGATTCTTGAATGGCATTCCGAATCAATGGTTGCAAGTGGCGGTATTCTTCTCGGAGATAAATATATCCGTTTGTTGCACCCACGGTATATCCCGCAATGATCATACCTTCGATCAGACGGAACGGATCCTCGGATAGAATACTTCTGTCTTTGAACGTACAAGGTTCGCCTTCGTCTGCATTGCAGATAACGACTTTGTCTTGGCCGGGCACTGATGCTGCCTGCGCCCATTTCCTGCCTGTGTCGTAAGCTGCTCCGCCACGACCTTTTACAGCGGCCTTTTTTGTCATTTCAATAATCTCACCGGAGGACATTTCCAAAGCTTTTTTCACTGCGGAAAAGCCACCAATGGATAAATAGGAATCGATAGAACTTGGATCGTATTTTCCAAAGTTCTCAGTGATAATACTTACTGTTTTTGACATTCCAACATCCTCCTCTATTTATACTGGTCAAGTACAGCCTTTATGCTGTCTTGCGTTGTAAGATGACCATATACTTTTCCGTTGATTCGCATGGCAGGGGAAATATCACATGCGCCGAAGCATGGTGTATATTCCAGCCAGTACTTCCCATCAGGCGTTGCTTCCTGTTCCTTTATTCCTAACAGGTCGGTAATGGTATCTTGGAGGATCGTGTTGCCGGTGACTTTACAGACCACACTGTCACATAACTGAATGACATAATCGGCCCTCGGTACATCGGATAGAGCGGCATAAAATGAAATGACATCATAGACCTTACTCAGCGGAATGTTCATCTTTTCGCTGACGTAAGCGGCTACCTCGCGGGGGATATACTGCTTGGGGACGGTATCCTGTATATCCAGAAGAATACCTACTAGTTTTGTGGAATTGCTTTGGTAATGATTGATGATCTTATCAATCTTCAAAGCTAAATCACTGGTTAAGACCCCAAAGCTTTTGGTTTTGGTGCTGTTCATTTTTGTTTACTCCTTTCAGCCTTTGCATTTCTACTTAAATGCAAAAATAGACTCAAACTCATAATTTAATATTATACTAAGACGTGCCATTTGTCTACGAAATTGTGATTCGATTAACGAATTTTTGTTATATTTTTCACTGTTTAATGATCAAATTAACCAAAGAGGAAGCTGTACCATGGGTAAGCATTGTTTGATTATCGTGTTCTATGTCAATGTAAATAGTCGAGATGATATTGTTTTCACAAATGGAAAAGATTTAAAAGGGTACGGTTGAAGGCTTGACTAAGGAGTGTTAAAATAAAGAAAAAGTGCAGTAAAAATTTGCGAATTGTATAAGGCCGCCAGTAATTTGCTTTTGCAAATTGGTTGCGTTAATAAAAGGAAAACTTTGAGTTAAAATTATGTTTGATATACAGGAACATTTAAAAAAGCTTCCGGATAAACCGGGAGTCTATCTTCACAAAGATAAACTGGGGCAGGTTATTTACGTTGGAAAAGCAGTTTCACTGAAAAACCGGGTGCGTCAGTATTTTCAATCTTCCAGAAATCTGGACTCCAAGGTCAGGGCAATGGTTTCTCATATCGAGGAGTTTGAATACATTACCACCAATACGGAAATGGAAGCCTTGATTCTGGAAAATAACTTGATTAAAAAGTACATGCCCCAGTATAATGTGTTGCTGCGGGATGACAAAACCTATCCCTATATAAAGGTAACAACAAATGAGGCTTATCCGAGAATATTAAAGACAAGGAAGGTTCTGCATGATGGATGCAAATATTTTGGACCCTACACTGACGCAACTGCTGTAAATCAATTGATTGAGCTGATGAATCGTATTTTTGCACTGAAACGATGTTCTGCACAAAAATTTCCCGGCAGTTTCAAACCTTGCCTCAATTATCATATTAATCAGTGTAAAGGAATTTGTACCGGACTTGTTCCAAGAGAGGAATACCTGAAGGATGTGGAACAGGTAATTGATTTACTGAATGGCAAGAATAAAAAAGTTTTAGAATATCTTAATCAAAAAATGATAGCAGAAGCCGAAATAATGAATTTTGAAAAAGCAGCGGAATATCGAGATTATATTTCTGCGGTCAAAGCTGTTGCGGAAAAGCAAAGAGTCGTACTTCTGTCAGCTGGGGATATGGATGTCATCCTTGGTGCAAAAGGAGAAAATGATGCTCATATCGTTTTGTTTTTTGTCCGTCAGGGAAGGCTTTCCGGAAGGGAAAGCTACCATCTCCAGGCAATGGAGGAAGATGATCTGGCAGAAGTTGTTGCTGCATTCATCAAACAGTATTATTCTGACAATACACTGATCCCGAGGGAAATCCTTGTTGAGGGCGAACTCCTTGATACGCAGCTTATAGAGAATTGGCTTGCTGAAATAAGAGGCAGTCAGGTCAAGATTACCGTACCACAAAAGGGAGATAAAAAAGCACTTCTTGATATGGCAAAGCGTGACGTAATTGAAATGATGAAAACATTGGATGAAAGAGCCAGCAATCAAAGAGAAAAGAATGCGGCGATCAATTCTGAACTTGAATCACTCGTCCCCTTGCTGTCTGTCAAAAACATACCAGACAAAAAAGATTGGCAATGGAAGGGCTGGCGTGTTGAGGCTTATGATATTTCTAATACCAATGGAGTGGATTCTGTGGGCGCAATGGTAGTCTTTGAAGGCAGTAGCCCAATGCGGAAGGATTACAGGCGGTTTAAGATCAGAACGGTGGAAGGCCCGAATGATTTCGGGAGCTTGCAGGAGGTTCTTTATCGAAGGTTTAAGCGTGGGCTTCAAGGCGATCAAAGCTTTTCAAAAATGCCTGATCTTCTACTGATGGATGGAGGGAAACCTCAGATCTCTGCGGCGGAACAGGTCTTGAAAGCGATGAAGATTGAACTTCCTGTTGCAGGTATGGTCAAGGATGACAAGCATCGTACAAGAGCCTTGATTTATCAGGAACGGGAGCTGGACCTAAAAAATCATCCTGTTTTGTTCCGTTATATTGCATCCGTTCAGGAAGAGGTTCATCGATTTGCGATTGATTATCACCGGGGTTTGCGGAAAAAGTCTTTACAACGGTCTGCTCTTGATGCGATTGATGGAGTCGGTGAAAAAAGAAGAAACGCTTTGCTGTCACATTTTGGAAGCGTTGACAGGATTAAAGAGGCGTCTTTGGATGAACTCTGTCAGGCGCAGGGAATTACAAAACCGATAGCGGAAAAGGTGCTTGAATGGGCTTTGAAAAAATGAATATTTTCAATTGATTAAAGCAAAATATAATGATATAGTAAGCATATACCAATAAATTAGAAAATGATGGAGGACGATTATGGGAGATAATGAGAAGTGTATGCCTGGCGGATGCAGTGATGATTGCAACTGCTCAGAGGATAACGCGGATTACCTTACACTTGAGTTTGATGATGGACAAGAAGTGGAATGTGAAATCATGGGCGTATTCGAATTTGAAGGTAAGGAATACATTGCTTTAATACCTGATGACGGTTCTGACGATGTTTACATCTATGGATACAAGGAAACAAGTGATGAAGAATTTGAACTGGTTGATATTGATGACGATGAAGAATTCAAGAAAGTAGTGGAAGAATTCGAGAAGCTTACTGTCGAAGAATAAAAATAAAGTTCGAAAGGGCTTCTGCATAGTGCAGGGGCTTTTTTTTATCTAATAGGAAATATCATGTCCTATTAGATAAAATGGGAAGTGCAGAGGGGGCACCCCTTGCCGATGAAGGAGGGTGCTCAGCTCGCGTAGCGAGCGCCGAAGGGAACCATAGCCTTTTTGCCCAAAGGCGCAAAGCGGCTTTGTTGGCAAAACGGACAGCAGTTCGCAAGGCGAACTGGAGGTGTAGCCGTTGGGTTCCCTAGCGGAAGTGGCGAAGCCACTTTTTTTTTGGGGCTAGAGTATGAATAAATTCACTTTCAGCTTTAAGGGTAAATAAATAGAGACAGCTCAGCATACAATATTGTTGATGAAATTTAATAGAAAATGTAGCGTTGTATTCAAAATTTCTATATAATTTAAAATATGTAATATAAAGAGAAAACTCAGGAAGGAACATAAGCCTATGGAAGTAGTAAATAATTTTTTTACGTGGTTGAACGGCTATTTGTGGGGACCGCCGTTATTGATTTTATTATTTGGAACGCACTTATTCATGACTGTCAGAACAGGGTTTATTCAAAAGAAAATTGGTCTGGGTATTAAGTTATCCATTACGAAAGATAGGGATGGTGTCGGAGATGTTTCTCAATTCGGAGCTTTGACGACCGCCTTGGCAGCTACCATCGGTACGGGAAATATTGTCGGAGTAGGAACGGCAATTGCACTGGGCGGACCGGGAGCTGTCCTCTGGATATGGCTGACTGGTGTTTTTGGTATTGCAACAAAATATGCGGAAGCGTTGGTAGCTGTGAAATATCGGGTTAAGACCTCTGATGGCACGATGCTTGGCGGAGCAATGTATGCGTTGGAGCGAGGACTGAATATGAAATGGCTTGGTGTACTCTTTGCGTTATTTGCCAGTTTATCGGCATTTGGTATTGGTGCATCGGTGCAGGCAAATGCCGTATCAAAAGTAGTTCTGCAGAATTTTAATATTCCTTTATGGGCCACGGGAGTGATTCTGGCTACATTTGTTGGAATTGTAATCCTCGGGGGAGTAAAATCTATTACAAAAACCTGCGAAGCACTGGTGCCATTTATGGCAATTTTTTATGTAATTGGTTGTATCATTATTCTTGTAATGAATCGGGATTTTCTAGGGGAAGCTGCTGTACTGATCTACACGGCAGCATTTACACCCCATGCAGCTGGTGGAGGATTTATTGGAGCAAGTGTCATGATGGCTGCTCGATTTGGTGTGGCAAGAGGTTTATTCTCTAATGAATCCGGTATGGGGTCTGCACCCATCGTTGCGGCTGCTGCGCAGACGAGAAATCCTGTTCGTCAGGCCTTAGTGTCGGCAACTGGTACCTTTTGGGATACGGTAGTGGTATGTGCACTTACCGGTTTTGTTTTGGTAAGTACGATTCTATCAAATCCCACTGTTAGTGCAGATGGCGGAGGAGCAATAGACGGAGCGGTTCTTACAAGCCTGGCTTTTAGCCAAATTTCTGTTATCGGGTCTACGGTTTTGACCTTTGGATTGATTACATTTGCTTTTTCAACAATTCTGGGCTGGTCCTATTATGGAGAGCGTGGCGCGGAATACCTTTTTGGGAAAGGAATTATCATTCCGTATAAGATGATTTACGTGATTGTAACTTTTGTCGGTGCGGTGTTGAGTCTTGGAACCGTATGGAATATTGCAGATACATTGAATATGTTGATGGCAGTTCCTAATCTGATTTGTATTTTACTGTTAAGTGGTGTAATTGCAAAGGAAACAAAGTATTATTTAACCGATGATAATATTGAAATCCTTGATAAAACGCCAAATACAAATCGAAAATAAAAAAAATAAGTTGCTTAAAGCATTGTATAGTTGGTATAATAATACTTATTATAGAAAAAATTAATTAACATTAAAAAATGAATAACAACTGGATGAAAGCTGCGGGAGAGATTGCGGTAGCAACACCGAAGGAATAAGCATTGATTAAGCCATTAGCCATGTGATGATCTCAGGTAAAGGGGACCGTAGCCGGACAGAACTCTGGAAAGCTGAGCACCTATCCACATTTTCGAAGAAAATGCCAGGAAGGTGCCATACAGAAATTGCCCAGCTTGAGCTGGAAAGCAATTTTTCAGTTTAGCACCGAAGGGGCAACTCCGTTTTGGAGGAATCTCTCAGGTTAATAACAGAGCAGAAGGCATTGATTCTTTCTGTTCTGTTTTTGTTTTTGCTGGATATTTGATAGGGGTGATAAGATGAAGACGTACGATTTAATTATTATAGGAGCTGGGCCGGCAGGATTATCTGCAGGAATCTATGCGGGAAGAGCCATGCTTAATACGTTAATGATTGAGCAGGCGCAGGATGGCGGTCAGATTTTGCAGACGGCGGAGATTGAAAATTATCCCGGTTCTGAATCGGTAGAAAGTGGAGCCACACTCATCGACAGAATGTCAGCGCAGGTAAAGAAGTTTGGCATAGAAAAAGTAAATGATACAGTAAAAGAAGTGTCACTGGAAGGAATAACAAAGACGGTGATCTGTGACAGAGAAAGATATCAGGCAAAGTCGGTTATTATTGCTGGCGGGGCGGCGACAAGGCCGATTGGATGTAAAGGAGAAGATGAATTTCTTGGAAGGGGGATTTCCTATTGCGGAACCTGTGACGGACCTTTCTTCAAAGGGCTAGAAGTCTTTGTGGTTGGCGGTGGAGATGCTGCATTGGAAGAAGCGATGTATCTCACCAAATTTGCCCGGAAGGTTACAATAATACATCGCAGAAGGATACTCAGGGCAGCTAAGTCGGTTCAGGATAAAGCGTTTAAACACGATAAGCTTGAATTTATGTATCATACGGTGATCAAAGAAGTTAAGGGAGATGGTATCCTTGAATCGATGATTCTTGAAAATGTGAAGGATGGGACTATTACGGAAATCAAGGCAGATCCGGCTGATGGGACCTTTGGGATCTTCGTTTTTATCGGATATAATCCGGCGACAGAAATTTATCAAGGAAAGCTGGATCTGAATAAAAAGGGATATATTATTACCGATGAAGATATGAGAACAAATGTGGAAGGCGTCTTTGCTGCCGGTGATATTCGGGCAAAAAGTTTGAGACAAGTTGTCACAGCAGCAGCAGATGGTGCGATAGCAGCAGTGCAAGCCGGAAAATACGTGGAAGAACTAAATGAAACCGTTTAAAACGACGAAAATCTGTCAGCGGCGCTAACGTCCGTAAACGGACTCCTACGCAAACAAAGTTTGCTACGTTGCCATTTTTGCCACTGGGGATTTCGTACCTAACCACATTTTTGAAGCAAATGTTCGGTAGGTACCATACGGGAATTTCCCACATTTAGCCGGATTGGAATTCTTCCGTTAAGCTACGGCAAAAAGGCAAAGAGCTGAACAGAATGTTAAATGGAGAGGAAAAGAACCATGGATTTTAAACAAATTGAAGCATTTGTATCTGTTGTAGATAATAAAAGTTTTTCAAAAGCTGCGGATGTCTGCTTTTTGACGCAGCCAACCATAAGTGCAAGAATATCTTCTCTGGAAAAGGAGCTAGGTGTCAGATTGATTGACAGAACCGGAAGAGAAGCTTTTTTAACGGATTATGGAAAGGTGTTTTATAAATATGCCGCGGAGATGTTAGATACCAGAAATAGAGCAACAGATTCCATACAGGGTTTATCAAAAGAGATAAAAGGGATGATTGCGACACAGATTGCATAGAGCAATAAAATAGACTGGTGGGAAAAGAGGGGCTTAGCCTCTTTTTCTATGCGCAAAATTACTGTTGCGAGGATGGAAAGGACGGCATATAATAGTTCTGTTGGTGCAAAAACCATAATGGAACTAAGAAAAGAGAAAGTGGAGATTGATCATGAAGAAATATGATATTATAGTTGTCGGAGCCGGAGCCAGTGGTGTGTTTTTATCCTATGAGCTGACTAAGATACAAAACAGGGCAAAGGTTCTTATGATTGACAAGGGGGCAGGACTGGAGAAAAGAATTTGTCCGATCAAAGGTGGCAAAGTACAGACTTGTATCCGTTGTACACCTTGTCATATTATGAATGGCTACGGCGGTGCGGGAACTCTTTCAGATGGAAAATATAATATTACGACCCAATTTGGCGGAGACCTTCATAATTACGTAGGTACGCAAGAGGCACTGGAATTAATGGAATATGTCGACCATGTGTTGTGCAGTATGGGCGGGGAAGATGCAAAACTTTATTCCACAGTCAATTCGGAATTGAAGACGTTGGCGTTAAGAAATGATCTTCACTTATTGGACGCCAAAGTAAGGCATCTGGGAACCGATAGAAATGTAAAGATTCTTGAAAAGATTTTTGACTATACGAAAAATAGAATTGATACCCAGTTTAATACTCAGGTTATAGATGTGGAAAAAACGGAGTCGGGCTTTCGTATTGTTACAGACAAAAAGGAAGAATATGAATGCGACGATCTGGTTTTGGCAACAGGGCGTTCCGGTTCAAAATGGATTTCCAGCATCTGCGATAAATTTGGAATTGAACAGAAAAAAAACAGAGTGGATATTGGTGTTCGTGTTGAACTTCAGGCAGAAATCTTTAAACATATCACAGATGATGTATATGAAAGTAAAATTGTTTACAAGACAGATAAATATAATGATATGGTACGAACTTTCTGTATGAATCCTTACGGAGAAGTGGTTGCGGAAAATACAAATGGAATTGTTACAGTAAACGGACATAGTTATGCAGATCCAAACCTGCAAACAGAAAATACGAATTTTGCACTTTTGGTGTCCAACCAATTTACTGAACCGTTTAAGGACAGTAATGAATATGGTGAATCCATCGCAAGACTCAGCAATATGCTGGGCGGTGGCGTGTTGCTCCAGCGTTTCGGAGATTTGGTAAAGGGAAGAAGAAGCAGCGCAAGGCGCATGGAAAAATGCTTCACAAGACCGACACTTAAAGCGACTCCTGGAGATTTGAGCCTGGTAATTCCAAAGAGGCAGCTCGACAATATCATAGAGATGATTTATGCACTGGATAAAATTGCTCCGGGTACGGCAAACGAGGATACCTTACTCTATGGTGTGGAAGTGAAGTTCTACAACTCTAAGGTTCCGGTAGATCAAAACCTGGAAACCAAGGTGAAAGGCCTCTATGCCCTCGGCGACGGATCGGGAGTAACACATTCTCTTTCCCAGGCCTCCGCAAGCGGTATCTTGGCGGCAAGAACTTTAGTGAAAAAGTATCAATAGGTTTTTAAAAATTAAGGAATATACCCTTGGATTAGAAGAAGCATAATATGAGGGTAGATGGCAGCCGATATAGGGCAGCCATCTACCTTAATTCTAAAATTAATGAAGCCCATAAGTTTCAAGGAAGAATTTTGGACGAGCCCTTGACTTTCAAACATTTTTATAGTATCTTATTAAAGTGCCATGCAGGCATGGCGGAATTGGCAGACGCGCACGGTTCAGGTCCGTGTGAATATTATTTTCGTGGAGGTTCGAGTCCTCTTGCCTGCACCAACGAAAAAAGATAGGTTTTTACCTATCTTTTTTCGTTTCTTCAAAAAAGAGGGCGAGAACCGGGGGTGGGTGAGAGTCAAATTGCTTATTTTGCGTGGCTTGAGCCACAGTGCAAAATAAGACAGCGTAGCGAAAAAAAAGAGCGAAGGAGCAAGCGTCAGCTTGCGTTGCCTGCACCAAAGTTATCAAGCTAAAATGGGATGCGGAATGTATCTGTTTTAGCCTGACTTTTTATGTTATTCTTAAAATAATATTTGGACGAAAGATCTATTGAATTTCAGATTATTTATATACCTTTTAGCAGACTTCTCGAATGCGGTCTGCTAAAATTTTTGTCTAAATGCAATATATACTTGACATTGTGCAATAAATATATTATATTGCACAATGTAAGGAGGACGTCTATGAAAAACAAGAGAATGAAAATCGCACGAATGGAATGTGATATGAAACAAGATGATTTAGCTAAGGCTGTCGGTGTCACAAGGCAGACAATAGGCTTAATAGAAGCTGGAGATTACAACCCTACGCTAAATTTATGTGTTGCAATATGCAAAACACTCGGTAAAACATTAAATGATTTATTTTGGGAGGAAACAAAATGAAAAAACATATTCAACATGATGAAAGGGTATTGGCTCAAAAAAGAAAAATAGGAAGTGATGCATTCAATATTGTATGGATTGGACTACTCATTTCTGTGTTGGTTCAGCAATATTTATTTGATGCACCTTTTACGCAGTATGCAGTTGAAATGGTTCTGTTTATTGCAGCATCGATCTATGTTGTAATTCGTAATCTTTTAGGTGGCAATGATCTTTTTGACTCAAAAAAAAGAGGTCAGACGATAATAATTACTAACAGTCTTGTTTGCGGATTTACGGTTACTATTATAAATACAATTCTAAATTATATGAAGTATAGCGAAACCACACCATTACCTATTGGTGTAAACACTGCGTTGGTGTCTGGAATAACATTTGTATGTGCCACCCTAGTTGCTTTTATTCCGCTCGAGCTGTTTTATCTTGTCAACAAGAAAAAACAGAAAGATATTGAGTCTCGCTTGAATGAAGATGAATAAAATGAAATTAAGAATACGAGGTGGTTGGTATGCAAAAAAAGAAATTATTCGACATCCTGATTTCAGTAAAACCGAATACTTTTATGTCTAGTGCGTTTGTCATAATTATTATTATTGGAATATTGGGAGAAATATTCTCTTGGCCGATAGTGTTCTATGGCTCAGGAAAAATTGCAAGACTTATTATTGGATTTGCGATTTTTATTTTAGGATGGACTTTGCATTTGTATTGCCATAAGTTTCATAAACAAGCTCATCAAATGGCTGATCAGGTACAAGCTATCATTACATCCGGTCCCTTTTCCACTATTCGGCATCCTATGTATTTAGGCTTGATTCTCATGTATTTTGGACTGGCTATCGGATGGGGCATTATTTGGATGCTGATACCGGCTGTATTCTTTTCGGCCTTGGTAATTATAACTGCTATTAAGGAAGAAGAATTTCTTTTTAATAAATCAAGCTTACAGTATCAAGAATACATAAAAAAAGTTCCGTGGCGGTTTATCCCAAAGGTCTTCTGAAAATGAGAAATTCCAGAAATATTAATTTATTTGAGTGGTTATCTCGGGAGGGAAGAGAATCACCCCCCTGTTTTTTATTACTCCGTCATCTCCACTTTTTTTATTACGAGGAAATATCGCTCTTAGCGATATTGACGGAGTATCAAAGAAAGCTCCTTGGCCGTTGCCTTTTTGCCCCAAGCTTGCTTGGATTGGCAAAACGGACAGCAGCGAGCGAAGCAAGCAGGAGGCGCAGCCGTTGTCGCCCTTGCGGCGACATATGGAAATAGGAAGCCTCGATTCCGTCATTTCCACTTTTTTTATAAAACCAGAGTTGGTGGTGCATAGACCCTCGCTGCCAGTTCCGAATCTAATAAATAAAGGCTTTTTGCATCATATCCAAACAGATCATAACGATCAATCAGATCCCCCACATTCTTTTCTTCTTCACCCTGTTCTGTAATAAACCAGTTGATAAATTGCTGCGTTCTGAAATCCCTTTGTTTACCGGCCTGTTCATAGATGTCGTAAATTGATGCAGTTACAGATCTTTCGTGCTCAAGCGAAATGGTAAGAGGGGTCTTAAAATCAGAGTAAATCTTGTTGGGGCTGTCAATTGTAGTGAGTTTGATTTCTTCACTATTGTTCTGCAAATAAGTGACAAACAGTAGGGCGTGATCCCGCTCTTCCTGCGCTTGAACATGAAACCAATTTGAAAAGCCGTTGAGATTTTTAAGGTTATAATAATTTGACATGTCTAAATACAGATAGGAAGAAAAAAATTCTTTATTTATTTGTTCATTCAGTAATTTGGTTACTTCTTTTGATAACATGGCGTTACCTCCTTTTTCATTTCAATTTATTTATATTTACCCCCTGGTACCCATTGTTATTCATGAGAGATGACGTTTCATGACCGCAGGTGTAACAATTAAATAGCGAAAGCTGCTGCTTTAATGGACAAAGGAAGACATTATTCTTGATTTTAAAAGTCATATTCTGTAGAATGTATTTGTTCTTTATAAATAATTGCTGCTGAAAAGGCATCGTGCGAAGAAAGTTTAGAGACAAACGGGGGGAATAAATGAAGGCTTTAAAGGATAGAATTGTAGCAGATGGAGTTGCCATCGGTACGGAAATTGTAAAGGTTGATTCCTTTTTAAATCATCAGATAGATGTGGCATTGATCGACGAAATTGGACGGGAATTTGCAAGACGGTTTCAGGGACATAAGGTGACGAAAATCTTAACCGTTGAGGCATCCGGGATAGCCATCGCTTGTATGGCTGCAAGGTATTTCGGAAATATTCCTGTCGTATTTGCCAAAAAGGCCTCACCGAACACCATGACAGAGGAATTCTATGGCTCAGTGGTAAAATCTTTTACAAAAGGTACAACTTCGGTGGTCAGAGTGTCGAAAAAATTCGTGGATCAAGACGACAAGGTATTGATTCTCGACGATTTCCTTGCCCATGGCGAAGCTGCCTTGGGTCTTGCGGATCTGGTCGGACAGGCAGGGGCAAAACTGATTGGTATCGGTGCAGTAATCGAAAAACAATTTCAGGGCGGCAGCAGGCGGCTGAAAGAAAAAGGATATCGCGTGGAATCTCTGGCGACTATTGAATCGATTCAGGACGGAAAAATCAACTTTGTGTAGTTCTCCTTGAATGAAAAAAGCACAGGAAAGAGATGTGGAACAAGCTGTAAAATTCGAACGATGTAACTAGTATATTTAAAAAATATACGTCTCATGGCGAATGTAATACAATATTTCCCAAAAATAATAAAGATTATTAATCTGTTTCTCTTTACGAAAGAGAAACAGGCAGAGTATAATAAGTTATCAATTAATTTACTTGATTCGATTGATTCAAGAAACACGGAGGAGAATGAAAGTTATGAAAAAGTTTTTAGCATTATTTCTTGTACTTGCTCTCGTAATGACATCTTTGGTCGGCTGCGGCGGCACAAAAGATGAGGGCAAACCGGATGTTGCAGGCGGGGAAGGCGAACCTGAACTTACCGTTGGATTCATTTATATCGGGCCGAGAACTGACGGCGGTTTTTCTGAAGCGCAGGACAGAGGAAGACAGGCTATGGTAGATTATTTCGACGGTAAAGTAGCTACCTTAACAGCTGAAAATATTCCGGAGGAAAAACAGGCTGTTGAAAGCGCTGCAATGAACATGATCGATCAGGGTGCATCCGTTATTGTTGGGACAAGCTATGGTTTTATGGATACGCTGGATGAACTTGCAGGAAAATACCCGGATGTTAAGTTCCTTCACTTCTCAGGAAATAAGATGAATGACACCAACTTCGGAAACTACTTCGGTGCAATGGAAGAGCCAAGATATCTGGCAGGTATCGTTGCAGGTATGATGACAAAGACAAACAAGATCGGATATGTCGCGGCATTCAATTATACAGAATTGTTAATCGGAATTAACGCATTTACTCTCGGCGCTAGATCAGTAAATCCGGACGCAGAAGTGAAAGTTGTTTATACCAATGCATGGGTAGATGCAGCAAACGAAAAAGCAGCGGCAGAAGCTTTGCTTGCCCAGGGTTGTGACGTTTTAGAGCAGCACTGCGACACAACCGGTCCGCAGATTGCAGCAGAAAAAGCGGGTGCTTATGCAATCGGATACAATATGGACAGCAGAGATGCAGCTCCAGGCGCATTCCTGACAGCACCGATCTGGCACCACGAAGCATTTTACATCAAGACGATACAGGAAATCCTGGATGGAACCTTCAAGCCTGAAAGCTACTATGGAACCATGGCTGACGGATATGTAGGACTTGCAGAAATGTCTGACCTTGTTCCGGATGAAGTACAAGCAAAGGTAAAAGAGGTACAGACTAAGATTGAAGCCGGTGAATTCCCGATCTTTGTTGGACCAATCAAAGACAACAAAGGAAATATCGTAGTTCCCGAAGGAACTACGCTCGACAGAGCAGGCATTTGGAGTACGGATTATCTGGTAGAAGGTGCAACAGCAGCGACTGAATAAGGAACAGCAGATAAATCCAAAACAAAGAAGTGATAACAGAAATAGATACGGAATGATGAAATAAAATATTGCTCAAAACATCTGGAGGGCTTTCAATGCAATCAAATATTGCAATTCAAATGGAGAATATCTCCAAGACCTTTGGGACGGTCAAAGCCAATGAAGATGTGAACTTAACTGTATATAACGGCGAGGTCCATGCGCTCCTTGGAGAAAATGGAGCCGGTAAGAGCACTTTGATGAATATGCTGTCGGGGATTTATAGCCCCGACAGCGGTTCTATTTTTATACAGGGACAGAAAGTTCGCTTCTCATCACCAAAGGATTCTATCGCGCTGGGGATCGGAATGATTCATCAGCATTTTAAATTGGTAGACGTATTAACGGCAAAAGAGAATATTATTTTAGGACAGAAGGGAAGCTTTTTTACAAAAGGAAAAGAGCTATCTAAGAAAGTAAAGGCCATATCCGATCAATACGGGCTGGATATTAATCCGGATAAAAAGGTATATGATATGTCTGTTGGTGAAAAACAGACGTTGGAAATCATCAAGGTTTTATATCGAGGTGCGAAAATACTAATTATGGATGAGCCGACTGCGGTTTTGACCCCACAGGAAATCAAAAAGCTTTTCCAGATTATTCGAAATATGAAAGAGCAGGGCTGTGCGGTGGTTATCATCACCCATAAGCTTAACGAAGTGATGGAAATCAGTGATAGAATTACGGTGCTGAGAAAAGGTCGTTCTATAGAGACGGTAGAAACCGAAGGTGTCGGGATTCCAAAGCTGATCGAAATGATGGTAGGCAAGAAGGTTGACCTTGCCATTGAAAAGAAACAGATAGAAGAAGTCAAGCCGTTGCTCGAGGTCGACGGGGTGCATGTTATTGACAGCGACAAAAAGAATGCGCTCGAGGATGTGAGTTTCACGTTAAACAGCGGGGAAATCCTTGGAGTGGCAGGGGTTGCCGGAAGTGGGCAGAAAGAACTGTGTGAAACGATTGCGGGACTGACCCATGCGGAAAAGGGCAGGATTTTCTTTGAAGGCGACAATATTGTCGGAAAAACACCGCGGGATATCATTCGGCTTGGAATCCGTATGGGTTTTATTCCGGAAGACCGCTTGGGAATGGGACTTGTGGGAACCATGGATATCGTTCACAATATCATCTTGAAAGATTATCAAAATCAGCCTGGAATCTTTTTGAAAAGGGCGGAATGCACGGAGAAAGCAAATAAAATTGTCAAAAAGCTGGATATCCGAACACCGAGCATTTATTCTCCTGTAAAAAAGCTTTCCGGAGGAAATATTCAGAAGGTACTTCTGGGAAGAGAAATCGATTCCAATCCAAAGGTCTTGATTACGGCATATCCTGTCAGAGGTCTTGACATTGGAGCATCTTATAAGATTTATGATCTGCTCAATGAACAGAAGGAAAAAGGCGTCGGGGTGCTGTTTATCGGAGAAGATTTGGATGTTCTGATTGACCTTTGCGACCGGATTATGGTCTTATGTAATGGACGTATTACCGGTATTGTAGATCCGTCCAAGGTATCGAAGGAAGAAATTGGACTGCTTATGACTGGAGGAAGCATGGAACAGGAGGCAGAAGCATGATAAAAATAAGCAAGCGGGCAGAATTGCCCAGACAGCAGGAATATGTCATTCGAGCCATCGCTATCATTTTTTCTTTGGTTTTTGCGGGTTTTGTGATTATGGCTCTTGGGTTTAATCCGTTTACTGTATTTCGAGAAATTGTGCTTGGTGCGGTGGGTACGGAAATGAGAATCCAGCAGACCATTGTGAAAGCTGTCCCGTTGGTAATCACATCGCTTGGTATTCTGGTTGCCTTTAAAATGAAATTCTGGAACATCGGAGGAGAAGGGCAGATCATGATGGGTGCATTTGGTGCGTCTTTGGTTGCATTGAATATTCCTGCCTCATTTCCTGCTCCGCTCGTGTTGCTTTTCATGGCTGTTTCCGCAATTTTCTTCGGAGGGATCTGGGCTTTTATTCCGGCTTTTTTTAAGGCAAAATTCGGGACAAATGAAACGATTTTTACATTAATGATGAATTATATTGGGATCAAATGGGTGACCTATCTGCAGTACGGACCATGGAAGGATCCAGCATCCCAAGGTTTTCCCAAGATTGCCAACTTTGAACCCAATGCGGTGCTGCCGTCTTTGTTTGGCGTACACATTGGATGGGTAATAGCGCTTCTTCTGGTTATCTTGGTTTATATTTTTATCAATCACACCAAGAAGGGTTTTGAAATCACAGTGGTTGGAGAAAGTCTTGAAACGGCCAGATATGCCGGCATGAATATCAACTCTATCATCATAACATCCATGTTGATTTCGGGGGGGCTGTGCGGCTTGACGGGAATGATTCAGGCTTCCGCCATTGAGCGGACGTTAACTTCCACACTGTCCGGCGGGTATGGATTTACTGCAATCATCACCACGTGGCTGGGCAGATTGTCTGCGCCGATCATCCTGATTGTTTGCCTTGCTTTTGCAATTTTATTGCAAGGCGGTGCTTACCTTCAGATCGCCATGGCAGTGCCGGCCTCGGTAGCAGATATGATTCAAGGAATTATTCTGTTCTTTGTATTAGGAAGTGAATTTTTCTTACAATATACATTATCCTTTGTATCCAAATCAGGGAAAAAGGAGGTGGCTTAAATGACTGCATTTTTAGCAGCAGCAGTGATCGCAGGAACTCCGCTTCTGTTTGCAACTTTGGGGGAATTGATTACGGAAAAGGCGGGGAATCTGAACCTTGGTGTAGAAGGCATGATGCTCATGGGGGCGGTCATGGGATTTGCTGTTGGCCTTTGGACGGGAAACCCGTTCCTGGCGGTGTTGGGAGCCATCGGTGCAGGCGCTGCCGGAGCGGCGATTTACGCTGTACTGACAGTAACTTTAAGAGCAAATCAGGTCGTAACGGGACTGACATTAACCATATTTGGAACCGGTTATGCAAGCTTTGTAGGGAAAGGCTTTATGGGAGTTCCGGCACCGGCTTCAATAAAATCTGTATTTGCTACATTTGAGATTCCCTTGCTGAGCAAAATTCCCGTAATAGGACCTACGTTTTTTGCGCAGGATATCTTTATCTACTGTGGCTATCTGATTACGATTTGTGCCTCTCTTTATTTGTGGAAGACAAAAAAGGGATTGAACCTGAAAGCGGTGGGAGAAAATGCCGCGGCAGCGGATGCATCCGGAATCAATGTGAACCTTTATAAATATGTTCATATTATACTAGGCGGTGCACTTTGCGGATTGGGAGGTGCATACATGTCTCTTGTAACCATCCCGGTTTGGCAGGAAAATGTAGTGGCCGGACGCGGTTGGATTGCCGTAGCATTGGTTATTTTCGCCTCGTGGAAGCCTTCCAAGGCTTTGATTGGAGCGTTCCTGTTTGGCGGTTTGAATATTTTGGGATACCGGCTTCAAAGCATGGGGATTCATATCTCTCAGTATTTGGTTGATATGGTTCCTTATGCGGCAACGATATTGATTGTAATTATCAGTACGAGAAAAAATAAAAAAGAAGATATGGGTCCGGCAGATCTAAGCGTTCCGTACTTCAGAGAAGACCGATAAAGGTTACGGGCGGGCACATTCGGAAGCTTTATCCTGCAGGATATCCAAGCCATGTTCAATGGAAGGAAGGATATAATCCAAAACCTCTTTGATTGCTTTCGGACTGCCCGGCATGTTGATGATTAAGGTGTCATTTCTGATACCGGCTTCCGCTCTTGAAAGCATAGCTCTTGGTGTGATTTGTAGTGAGAGATATCTCATTGCCTCCGGTATTCCGGGAGCGCGTCTTTCGATGACTTCCAAAGTCGCTTCGGGTGTAACATCCCGTTTGGAAAATCCGGTTCCGCCGGTGGTTAAGATCAGATCCAGCTTATCATTGTCCGCCATTTGGCACATGGTTTTGACTAGCATTTCCTTTTCATCAGGCAGGATCACGGTTTCATGAACCTGATATACTTTATAATCAGCTAAAATTTTTTGAATCGCCGGACCGCTCAGATCTTCTCTTTTCCCGGCATAGCCTTTGTCGCTCGCAGTTATAATTCCGACTTGATAAGCCATAATGAAGCCTCCATAACATCATTGAAAAAATTATCACTTGAATTTATATAAATATTCTATATGATAGAAGTATATAGTACAAGCAAAAAGCACAAACAAAGTGGGATAGAAGATATAAGAGCGGGCGATTCAATAAAAGAAGTCGCTGCATAGATATAATAGGGTGGGGTTTATGAGTATTTTTTATAGAATTTTAACAATAATTATCGCTGTATGTATGCCGGTAGTTTCTATTTGCGCTGCCTGTAATATTGTGTTCCGTCTGCCGGATCTTTACGTTTATGAGTTCAACAACCAAGAAATTGCCAGAGAAATCGATTTGGGAATGCACGATGATGAACTCGGTCAGTTTTTTTCTGATTTTATGAAAGGAAAAGAGAATGCGTTTGACCTGTTTACTGAATATAGAGACAGAGAACAGAATGTCTTTAGCACAGATGAGCAGATTAATATGGAAAATGTACGAAAGCTTTTAAATCTTACACTTTATATTGCGGGAATTGCTCTATTTCTTTCTATTCTATGTTATTTTCTTTTTCTTTGGAAAAAGATGAAATATGAATTGCGAATGGCGTTCAAGGCCGGAATTGTTGTTTTTGCCGTACTGCAGGTTTTGCTGCATATTACGTTTAACATTTCGCCCGTCAGGGCATTCTTTTATCATGTTATCTTCATCAATCCATTTGGTGCAGATGATGTTCTGCCGCTCATGTTGACGGAGCGGTTTGCGAGACTGAGTATGTTTGCAAATTCTGCCGTCGCGTTGATCGCTATGGTGATATTGACGTCCATCACCTGGAGGTTGACAAAACCCAGAAGAATGTTCTGGCAATAATTGTTAATTTTCATAGACATACAAAAGCAAGCAGGAAGAAGCCAGCAACAAAGTATTGCACAAAATTAGTGAGTAAGGAGTGATTGATATGGTATATGTTCATTTGGCGGATGGATTTGAAGAAATAGAGGCGATAACCGTCGTAAATGTTTTAAGACGGGCTGATATTCCGGTTAAGACGGTTTCTATTACCAAGGGAAAGTCAGTTAGGGGAGCGCATGATATCCCGGTGACGGCAGACTTGTTGTATGAAGAAGCAGATTATCAAAAATGTGAGATGATTGTTTTGCCGGGAGGTATGCCGGGTACAATCAATTTGGAAAAGCACGAAGGGCTGACTTCCCAGCTTTCTTCTTTTGCAAAGGAAAAAAAATGGCTGGCTGCAATTTGTGCCGCGCCCAGTGTGCTTGGCAAGCTATCTTTGCTAAAGGGCAAACGAGCAACAAGCTATCCGGGTTTTCAGGATCAAATGATTGGCGCGGAGTATATGGAGGATCACGTTGTGATAGATGGCAAGGTGATCACTTCCAGAGGGCCGGGTACTGCCATCGAGTTTTCCTTAAACCTGGTAGAACTGTTAAAGAACGAACAGATTTCAGAAACCGTAAGAAAGGGTATGCTCGTATGATTGATCTGCATTTGCATACTTATTATTCTGATGGTACCATGTCGCCAGAGCAACTTGTATTACTTGCAAAGGAGCGAAATGTTGAAACCATCGCCATCACCGATCATGACGGAATGGGTGGACTCACGGAAGGTTTAGAAGCAGGAGAACGCTACGGCGTGCATGTGTTACCTGGGATTGAACTGTCTGCTGAAGATGAAGAAAGCGTTTATATGCATATTCTGGGTTACTGTTTTGATTCAAACAATGAGAATTTAAGGAAAGAAATTGAAAGAATCAGGAGAAAGCGGGTGGAACGAAATGAAAAACTGCTTGCTGCACTTCACAAAATCGGTTGCAAGCTTTCGAAAGCAGATCTGCAGCTGAGAGAAGGTCAGGACTATGTTGGAAAACCTACTTTTGCATTGGCTCTTATGAAAAAAGGATACATTTCCTCGCCCAAAGAAGCCTTTCGGGAAGGGCATTTTATGCGATCTGACATCGTAAGAAGTGTGCATCGAGAAAAAATTTCTGCAAAGAAGGCAATCAAACTGATCAAAGAGGCCGGAGGAATTGCGTCACTTGCTCATCCTATGAAAATATCCCATTTGCTAAAAGCGGATGGAGAAGAATTTTTTGAAAAGCTGGAAAAACTATTGATTAAACTGAAAGGCTGGGGACTTGCAGGAATGGAATGCTATTATAGCAGCCATCTGCCGGAGGAGACGAAACAGCTCGTCTCGCTGGCGAAAAAGCATCAGTTAATCATCACGGCGGGCTCCGATTTTCATGGGATGGAATATGACAAAAATATTATCCTGGGTGGTTTCCTAACGGATGAAAATTTTGATGAAAATCAAATTATTCAGGAAATTCAGCATAGTATTTTATGTAAAAAGATGGTATGATATATAGGTATACTAGATGATTTGAACGGCAAAATTTCAACAGGAGAGTTTTGGATATGGAAATATTTAAATTCAAGAAAGTAATTGAGTTAAGGAGTCTCAGCGTATGAGATTTGTTCCCACCTATTGTTTAAGAGAGGGCATGGTTCTAGGTGACAACCTCTATAATAATTTTGGAGATCTGATGTTGGCTCGTGGAACGACTCTGTCCAAGGAGTTTGTAAACTCCATCGTGCGTCAGAAATATAACGGCGTATACATTGAGGATGATATTTCCAAGGATATTCAGATTATCAATGTTATCAATGATAGCGTGCGGGCACAGACAGTCAAGGGGATTAAGGATGTTTTTATTCATTGTGAGAAAGGCAGCTTTGAAATAAAGCCCGATATTAAAAAGGCCAAACTTCAAATCGAAAACATCGTAGACCAGATTTTTGCCAACAAGCATCTTATGGTAAATATGATCGATATGAAGGCTTTTGATGACTATACCTATTATCATTCGGTGAATGTTGCTGTACTGAGCATTGTACTGGGTGTTGCTTTGGATATGGATCGGGAAGAATTATGCAATCTGGGGTTTGCGGCATTGTTTCATGATATTGGCAAAGTCTTTGTCAACAAAGATATCCTGAACAAAAATGGAAAGCTGACCCCTATAGAATTTGAAGAAATCAAAACCCATTCTCTATTGGGCTGTAATCATATAAAAAAAGGATATGGAGTGTCGAATTCATCCTATATGGGAATTTTGGATCATCATGAAAAGTATGAAGGCGGTGGGTATCCGAACAACCTGAAAGGTGAGAAAATCTCCTGGTATGGGAGAATTATCTCCGTCGCGGATGTTTATGATGCGTTAACTTCCGATCGCCCTTACAGAAAGGCTTTGCTTCCTTCTGATGCGATGGAATATATCATGGCGTCAACGATGACAGAGTTTGACCCCAAAATTGTTGAGGTTTTTGTGAAAAAAATTGCACCGTATCCCATTGGAACTTGTGTTAAGTTAAGCAATGGCTTAACCGGAATCATTGTTGAAAACTATGAAGAACTTTGCATGAGGCCGAGAGTCAGAATCTTTATGGACAAGGCTAACGAGGTGGAGCCATATGAGATTGAATTGGCAGATTACAAATCTTTGAATATAACCGTTATCGAAATTGTTTAGAGTTCGGGATAAAAGATGAATAAGCATATTGATTATTATAAAGCGCTGCAGGTGCATCACGACGCTGGTCAGGATATCATTGATGCAGCGTATCGATGTTTGTCTAAAATGTATCATCCTGATATTAATAAAAACCCTTTTGCCGTTGAACGAATGAAGGAGATTAATATTGCATATGGTGTGATCGGTGACGGCAGAAAGCGTAAAGAATATCACCTGGAATGGATGAGGTATCATTCAGTGAAACCTCTGACATCAACGGTATTAAATCAGAAAAAAACGCAGCCTGAAAAGCCGGATCCCGTCAAGGAAGCAAAGAAGCAAGAGGAAGCGGCAACACGGGTACTGGATGAATTTTTCTGTGAGATGGTCAATGAAAGATGGGAAAATGCATACCACAAACTGACAAAGATAGATATGGACAACGTACCGCAGGATGATTTTCTGGAATGGAAATGTGCGGTTGCGCAGACATATAAGTTAGGAAACTATAAGATTACATATTTTAGGAAATATACAAACTGTGATTATGGCGGAGTGGTTTATCCAACCATCTTTCAGTTTTCCGTTGGTCTTACAGAGATGCAGATTGTATCCGGAGAAATTTGTGAGGAAAATACACAAAAGTACGTAGCCTTTGACGGAACGAATTGGCGTGTCTGCCTTGGATATACAGATTTGAAACCAACCATCATGAAATTTAAATATCTTGCGCAGGCGATGCCAAAGGTAGGCAAGGAAGAAGTTTTCCTGAAAGCAATCACCAAAATAGATCTTCTGACCGGAGTTTATAGCCTCAATGGTTTTGTGGAGCATGCGGAGCGGGAGATGCTGAGAAGTCAGCGGTACGGAAATCCACTGTCACTGGCGGTTATCACCATCAAACCAATCCCGGACTACGAAGAAAACCCGGATGAAAATCAGCTGGATGCCTGTATTTCCTATGTATCTGAAATTCTGTGCGGAAACATCAGAAAAACCGACTTGATCGGCCGATGCAATCCGTCCTCTTTTACCATTCTTTTTACAGAGACTAAGCTGGAAGAAGCAGAGGGTGCTTTGGACAAACTGCTCCAATTGTGTGATACAGACGGCTATTTGAATTTCCAGATTTCATTTGCTTGTGTCAGCGTGTATAAGGGTAGTATGGAGCAGATTATTCTTACTACATTGGAAAAGACGGCAGTCAGAGAAAGAGTAACGGATATTGACTGGAACAATCAACAGGAACACCTGCAAACGCGACTTGGAAAATATAGATTATCTGATATTCTTAGTTTTAACAAAAAAGGAAAAAACCATTTTTAAGTCTCTATCAAACTTAGAAATGGTTTTTCTTATCTTATCCATATTCTTTTCCACTGACTTTTTTCACCGATGTTTTTGAAAACTTTAATTACTTTTTATAATCCAATCGCCTGCCGTTAGTCTGCTCAGGCGCAGAGACATACTGCATCAGTTTTTGTCCTTGTGTATTCGTTTTTAAGGAAGTCATTATATTTTGCTGTTCCTTCCGCATCAGGCTCACTGTATTTTGATCCAGCTCTTGAATGCGCTGAATCAATTGATTCAGCTCCTGCTTCCTATCCTGTGTGAGTAAAGAGGATGCCGCTTTATCGGCGGTTTCTTCCAGTTCCTTCAGCTGCTGGATCGCAGTTTCCCTTCTTTCTAAAATATCAGATAAAGCTTCCCAATCTTCGAGGCTGCTTTGAAGCTCCTCGCTGAGAAGAAGGCACTGATTTAAAAGTGCCTTCTTCTGCAGAAAATAGTCATTTGATGGATTTGTACTCATTTGAACTGCCTTTCTTTTCAAAAGGATTCGTATTTATTTCTTTATTCTCGCCAGCTTCTCAGCCTGTTTGAACGTAACCTTCAGATCATCAACAAGAGTCAGGAGTTCCTTCATCAAGGATACGTCTTTTTTTGAATTTGCTTCTCCCAGCTTTTGATGCAGGAACAGGTACATCTCTTTTAATTCAATAGAAATGGCGTATTTCATATCCAATGAGAAGTTCAGCGTTTGTATAATCTTCTGCGCCTTTGCAATACTGTTGAACGCTTTGTATTCATTTTCGTTATTATAGAAGAAGATACCCGTACTGATTTGCTTTGAAGCTTCTTCAAAGAGTTTTACTACGATCTCCCCTTTGGTAAGAGTTTCTAAGGACTGCGCCTTATATTGCTGATATAAGTTTGCCTGTTGCATAATACTACACCTCTATACTCATATTAGGAGCCGATGGAAAATTGTGACAAGACAGAACCCTGTGAGTTGAGTCTCTGTATTGCAGTTTCCATTGCAGTAAACTTTTTCCACAATCTACTTTCTTCATTTTTTAATCTGGACTGCAAAGTTTTGATTGTTTTGTTCGTTCTATCGATTGAACTGGTAATATCATTTTCCGTATCGGATCTGGTGGAGGCAATACCTGCAACTTCTACAAGGCTTCCCCTCGAACCTTTTTTTCCTGTAGTTCTGATCGCATCATCAATGATGGTGTTTAAACTGTTGCCGATTCCCTTTTCAGAAGTAAACAGCTCTCTGATTTCGGATCCTTTGGAATTTAAAGCGGCTTTCAACTTGTCTTCATCAATTTGCAGTTTCCCGTTTTCATACCAGCCTGCGGAGCTGATTCCGATCGTATTAAGAGAAACGCCATTGATAGAAAAGCTGGTCATAATACTATGCATTTTAGATGAAATATTGTTCAATTTATAATCGTTTCTCAGAAGACCCGATTTTGCTTTGTCTTCCCACTTTTTTATCTCAGTTTCGGTCATGTCTTTCTTTTGCTCATCAGAAAGGGGCTGGTAGTCGGAGTAAACCTTTTCTGTGGTTAGTGTATTCATTGCATCGATCATCGTATTGTAATCTTCTACAAATTTCATGATCGGTTCGATTAAGGAATCTCCGTTATTCGTTTTCGTAAGAGTAATGGCTGTAGCTGACGTTTCCTGCAACGTGATATTTACGCCATCAACAACAAAATCGTTGGAAGTTCTTACAATGTCCTGACCATTGACTTTGAGGATTGCATTCTGACCATCTGTCATTACTGCACCGCTTGCTGATGTCAGCCCAAGAGCTGACATCAGGTTGCCGCTGGTTTCTGAGATGACAATATTATCACCGGTTCCGCCGTCTTTTGCCGTCATGGAGAACTGATCCGTAATAGAAGAATAGGAAATGGTAACTCCAGCGTTGCTTGAATTGATCCTGTTGATGACGGATGATAATGTATCTCCTTTTTCAAATTTGAAGTCCACCGAATTGATGGTTACTTCGTAGCTATCTTGTACGTTGAGTGGCGTTTCTAACGAAAGCTTGTCCAAAGCAGCCCCTGTCTTTACTTTATTGGATTGACCCGAAGTAAATCCCAGTATTTCCCGTGCAGCATCGTTATCTTCACCAACGGAATACACGGTAATTCTTGATCCGGGCGCTGAAAGCGTAAGCTGATCGCTTGTATAATCGACGCTGATTAATGATTCTGTCCCGTTTTTGCCGAAGGCTTTGTCTAACGCATTTTGGAATGCCGTTTCCATTCCGTTGTTTGTCATGTCATCAAGAAAAGTTTGATCAAAAGTGATTGCTTTTTCTTTTCCATCCAAATCTATCATGATGGTGTTATCTTTCAGGGCAAGCAGCAAATCGGATTGAGTTGCTGTAATGTTTGCTCCGGTCAAAGACCCTGAGATTCCTGATTTTCCGGTCAGCGTTTGATTTGTGGCAAGCTGAGTAATCGAATCAATCATTATTTTTCCTGGATTTGCAGATGCAGTGGAAGAAACTGTAACTGCGGTTGAAGATGAAGAAACTTCAACTGGATTGAAAAATGATGTACTTCTTAAATTGGTTTTAGAAAGCACATCCAGATAGGTGCTCTGAAATGCTTTCAGCGAAGCAGAAACAGAGCGGTATGCGGTTCTTTTCCATTCCAGCTTCTGAACTCTCTGTTGTTGCTTTAATATCTTTTGTCTGCTGGAAGCCGTCATATTTTCGACGATACTGTCGATATCCATTCCTGAAACTAAACCGCCAATCCCGGTTTTTGCTGTTAAATTTGATCTTACACTTGAACTTGTACTATTGACTAACGTCATATTATTTCACCCCCTAATAATAATTATATCGTCTAATGATAAAAAAACTTAATAGAAAAAGGTCTATTTGTGATTTGTTTTCTTTCTTTTTGCTAAATCTTTTGATATATGGAAGGCTTGATATATTTGAATTTGTGATCGCAGGAAGAAAGAGATTCGCTGTGACCGATCATAAAATATCCGCCCGGCTGCAATGCATCGTAAAATTTGCTAATGATCGCGTTTTTTGTCGGCATATCAAAATAAATCATGACATTTCGGCAGAAGATACAGTGGAAAGGCTTTTTAAAGCGAAACGGCGACAGCAGATTAAAATTACGGTATGCTACGCTTTTTCGAAGCTTCTCTGAAACAACGAACTTCTGATCATCATAGACAGTAAAGTATTTTTTAATCCAGCTGTGCGGAACCTCTCCGAGCTCTTCTCTTGTATAGATACCATTTTTTGCGATATTCAGGACCTTGTCGGAAATGTCCGAGGCAAGAATCGTATGATCCCAGCTGCCGACATTTGTCCCGAGATATTCCAGCGTAATCATGGTGAGGGTATAGGGTTCCTGTCCCGAAGAACAGCCTGCACTCCAGATCCGTAAATCTTTTGTTTTAAGCCCTTTTTCTACCCAAGGGAGAACCTGATCCTTATAAAACTCAAAATGCTCGTTTTCCCTGAAAAAGTAGGTGTGGTTTGTGGTCAGCTTATTGATGAGCATGGTCATCTCATCATTTGTCTTATCATTCTTTGCATACTCAAAATAATCTTTATAATTATCAAAGCCCAGATCGACAATATGATTGCTCAGTCTACCTTCGATTAGCGGCCTCTTTTGTGTAAGGTTTACACCATATTTTGCCTTGATATATGAGGTGATTATTTCGAATTCATCATCTTTAATGTAAATCATAGAGAGGTCTCCTTGCTATAAGTTTAATATTGATTCAGTATGCCTTGAATATCCAGGATCAAGCTGATGCTGCCGTCTCCAAGTATCGTACATCCTGCAATGCCCACTCCCTTTGCAGCGTATCTGCTCAGATAAACCGGAAGTGGTTTGACTACGACCTGATGCTTGCCAAGAAGTTCATCCGCAAAGATACAGGCCAGACGATCCCCGGAATCCACAAGAAGCAGGATTCCGTCAAGGATGTTTGTCTGCGCATCATTGGCATGAAAAACCTTATGCAGCCTGATGATGGGATAGCAGACTCCGCGGATCATGATCATTTCATTGCCGTCAGGGTCAGAAAGCAGCTGGTTTGAGGTCGCCTTAAAGGACTCTCTGATATTGGAGATCGGGATTGCATAGACATTGCCGCCGACACGGATTTCCATGCTTGAAATAATCGCCAGAGTAAGAGGAATTTTGAAGAAAATGTTGGTTCCATTGCCTTTGACACTTTCTATGGTAACCGTACCGCCGATTTTTTCAATATTTTTTTTCACCACATCCATACCGACGCCTCTGCCGGAAAATTCAGTGACGGCTTCCTTTGTGGAAAAGCCCGGAACTGTCAACAGATTGAAGATTTCCTTTTCGCTATATTCACTTTCCGGTTTTGTCAGTAGATTTCTGTCTTTTGCTTTTTCCAGAATCATCTCAGCGTCAAGACCTTTTCCATCGTCACTGACGGTGATAATGATGTCTCCACCGATATTCTGGGCGGATAAGATGATACGTCCTATCGGATCCTTCTTAGAGGCAGCACGGCTTTCTTTATCTTCGATGGCGTGATCCATGGCATTTCTGACAAGATGCATAAGAGGATCAGCGATACCGTCAATGATTGTCTTGTCTACTTCCGTGGCTTCTCCCATCAATACCAGCTCAACATCCTTGTTGAGCTTTTTCCCCATATCTCTTACGATACGGCGCATCTTTTGGAACGTCGCTGCAATCGGAACCATTCGGATCGACATTACGATATCCTGCAATTCATCAGTCAGCTTTCTCAGTTGCCTTGATGCACGGTTAAAATTGTCTAATTCCAGCCCGGCCAGATCCGTACTGCCGGACACCATAGACTCCGTAATCACGATTTCGCCGACTAAATCCATCAGCGTATCCAATTTATTCAAATCAACATTGATTAAATTCTGCTTTGCTGCTTTTCCTTTCCCGGCGTTGCTGGACGCATCGGAAGGATTCGCAGCAGCGGCAGAGGAGGAAGGTTTTTCAGAATCGGATTTGGCAGAAGCAGCTGGAGCCAAGGTTGTTGTTTCTGGTTTGGCGCTGGTGTTCGTAGATGGAAATGCATCAATAAATTCAACCGTGTAAACGGATAGTGTTCCTTTGGTCAGTGCAATAATCTGATCAGGCGGCAAATCCGTTTCTAAACTGCAATAAAAACCATTCTGGGAAATAATACTGGAAGCATCTTTATTGGCATTCAGCTCTTCCGGGATAGTAACCAGCACTTTACCGATGGTTTCCAGTTTGTTGACAAGCATAAATGCTCGTATATTTTCCATCTGGCAGTCAGCGGTAAAATTAACATGCAGAAAATAGGTCTTCTGCTCAGACGATGCAGATGGCTGAGATTGCGCTGTTTTATCAGCTGGTGATTCAGCCGGAACCTTGCTTTCTTCCGACTTCGTTGCTGGTTCCAATGTGATTTGTTTCGTTACAGATTCGTCTGAATCTGCTGGCAAATCTGCTGTCTTTTCAACAGAGCTTGCAGGGGGAGGGGTATTCGATTGTTCCGCTGCGGGAGTACTGCCGTTCATTTTTTCCAGTAAATCGATAATTTCTGAACTAAGCTCCTCGTTTTCTTCGGCTGGTTTTTGACCTTGCTGGATCGTTTCAACTTCTTCTTTCAGGAAATCAGAAACTCTGAGTACAAGGTCAAATAATTCTTTAAAATAATTTTCATCAATGCCATTGTCGCGGATGACATAAAACAAGTCTTCTAATTTATGAGATACATGGGAAATCGTATCAAATTCCATCATCGCAGAGGAGCCTTTGATTGTGTGCATGATACGAAAGATCTCATTCACATTATCTGAGGAAAGATTCTCATCCTGCTCCGATTGGAGCAGGATTTCGTCTAATTGATCAAGAAGGGTTGTTGATTCAAACAAGTACATTTCTAACATAGAATCGTTTGTATAATCAAAATCACTCATCGCTATTCCACCTTTTTATCATTTATGTTCTAATCTAGTTACAAAAGTTCTTAATTATTTTATCGGCAAAACAAGCATAAATATTAGATACATTTGCAGATTCGTGAAAATTATTGTCGATTTATTGATTTTCATGCGAATTCGAGATATAATCAGATATCTTATTTAACGTTAGATTTGTCAGGGAGGATAAAATATGGAATCCATCAATGATATTGCAAGAAATAATATCAAGCGTTATAGAAAATTAAGAAAAATGACACAGAAAGCTTTAGCGGAAGCCCTGGATGTAACGCATAGCTCTGTTTCTGCTTGGGAAATCGGTAAAAATTCTATTGATATGACCAGACTGAACCAGATCTGCCAGGTGTTGGATGTCAGATTGTCGGAGATCCTGGCAGATGGCGGAGACGTGGAGCAACTTCAAAGAAATGAAGAAAACAGAAAAATTTTAGAAACGATCAATCGCCGTCCCGAGGTGAAACAGCTGATGCTGACAACCTTTGATTCCAGAAATGATGATATCGTGGTTGCTATCAAACTGCTTGGGGCATTGAAAAAAAGATAGCATATCTCACGGAAAATAAGAAAAAGGAGAATTCAATGTGGTTGATATTTTGAAAATCACTTCGCCAATTTCTATCAAAAATAAAGTACAAAATTTACCGAGCAAACTTCCAACGGATGCCGCCTTTGATATTACAAATCCAAATCAAATCTTTCAAGATCCAGCGAAACCTAAAGTTGTTGATGAAGAAAGCGGCAAGCAGTCCCTTCTAAAGAATCTCAATAAAGAAATCTTTGAACCTCTGCTGAATAGTACAAAAGCTCAGGCCGATGGTCTGCGGAAGCTTGTGCTGATGGCGAAATTTTTTGAATCCTCTTCCGGAATTCTTTCGGAAAGCTTTCTTGATAAGATTTTTGTGAAACCGCAGGAGATGCTGGGAGAACTTTTAACAAGGGAAAAAAGTGCGACCGTTTTCACGGGTGAGTTTTTTGACAGCTTGCGCATGCTGTCAAAAATGGAAGGGCAGCCAAGGCTGAAGGAAGCCATCGTTTCCATATTGAAGCATTTTGACTGCTATGTGCATCAGGAAAATTCCTTAAAAGCCGTTGTAACGCAAAGTAAGGCTTTGATTCAAAAGCTTCCGCAGGCAGAAGCGCAGATCATGCAGAAGCAGATCGAGACGTTAGATACCATGGTCAAGCTATCTGTTCTGACGAAGCAAGGCACTTCAGATAATCAGGGTAATATCGAGCAGCAAAACGAAATCAAATCATTTCTTAAAAATGAAATCGTCCCGCAACTGGGAAAAATCGTAAAACGCTATCAGGCCAGTGAAAAGGTTTCCAATCATGTGATGGCGATTGTCCATCACATCGTACGATATGACAAGGCAGACCCGAAGCGGCTGGAGGAGGCGATCTTTCAGCTTGGCGATGAATTAAAGCCTTTGACCAATTTATCAGATGACGACATCATCGAAATGAAGAAACTTGTTTTTGAGCATGCAAAACAGGAACAGGAGCTGATGCAGCAAAAGCCGAATCTTGATAAAAAGACACTGGAAAAGTTCGGCATCGATCTTGAGGATAACGATATGGCTGCTTTGCTGACCAAATCATTAGATAAGTCCGGATCAACCAAGATCAACAACATCGCTCAAAATCTGCTGATCAATCTGGTACAAAGTGAGAGTCCTGTATTACCGTTGTTGCATTTTATCATTCCGTTCCGATTTATGGAGGAAAACACCTACGGGGAGTTTTTTGTTGACAAGGATTGTAAGGAAAGAAAAGGGGACGCCAAAGAGGCAAAGAATATCTTTTTTACGATACAGTCGGATAAGTATGGTAATTTTGAGGTGGATTTGCTGGTTCGTGACAAGAAAATCGATTTGGATATCCGTTGTCCGGATGTGCTGCTGGATCCTGTGAAGGAGACCAGACTAAAATGGAAAGACATCGTAGAGGAGCAGGGATTCCGGCTCGCAACCTATCAGGTAGGCATTTATCAGGAAGGCCAGACCATTGTGCAGAGATATCCGAAGCTGGCATTCAGAAAGGTGGGAATCGATGTCAAAGTCTAACGAAAAAAACAGCGCGGCAGAGAATGATGCTGAAAAAGAACGATTGGCTTCTCTCAGCGTTGCCGCTTTGAAATATGATCACAATAAAAACAATGCGCCTTGTGTCGTGGCGGCAGGAACCGGTCACATCGCGCAGAAGATCCTGCAGGTAGCCATCGAAAACGGAGTTGCTATCTATCATGATGACAGTGCGGCTACCATGCTGGCGAAGCTGGAGCTGGGGCAGGAGATCCCGCCTGAGCTTTATCAGATCGTTGTAAATATATATATATCGCTGCTGGAACTGGCAGAGGAGGAGAAAAAATAAATAGGTAGTGTAAATTATTTTGCCAATTTCAACTGAGAGATTTCCCTCCAGTTATCGGCGGATACTACTTCCAACGTCAGCATTTTATTCCCCAGATTCTCAACGGCGCCTTTGATATGGGCGATGTCGTTCTGCATCGCGTCGTGGGTGGTTATATTTACTTCTGCTGAATGTTCAAGGGCTCTTAGGATCTGGTTGGTTTCTTTTAGTTCTTCCTTTAACTCTGCCTTCAGTTCTTCTCTTAATTTTCCATTCAGGCCGATTAATTCAGTCCTCAGTTCAACCAGTTCAGTCTTCAGTTCTTTTTTCAATTGTCCATTCATGCCGATTAACTCAGTCCTTAATTCAACCAGTTCGGTCTTCAACTCTTTTTTTAATTTTCCGTTTGATTCAGCCAATTCGGCTCTCAGCTCTTCTCTCAGTTTTTTGCTTGATTCCGCTGATTCGGTTCTCAGTTCTTCTCGCAGCATTTTGTTTGATTCCGCTGATTCGGCTCTCAGCTCTTCTCGTAGCTTTTTGCTTGATTCCGCTGATTCAGATCTCAGGTCTTCTCTCAGCTTCCCATTTAGGCCAATTAATTCAGTCCGCAGTTCTGCTAGTTCAGCCCTCAATTTCCCGTTTGATTCTGTCAATTTTTCATTCAATTCGCTGCTGAAAATCTCTCGTATACTTTGTAACAATTCAGTGTTTACCATCACGTGCACCTCCAATCAAGTTTATTATAGCTTAAAGGAAGTGAGATTGCAACGAAAAATTATGTAAAATATATACAGTTATTACATAATAATATATTTTACGTGGAATTCATTGGTGTGGATATATTTTTCCGTGAACCTGTCCTTATGATGGTGATTAACCCTATATTTTACATCAAATGAATATTTAATTATAGAATGGAATCGAATTACAATACATGGGATAATTGGATTAGAAAAATATTCCTAATTGTTTTAGAAAGAAAGAAGGTTTGAACATGAAAAATGTTATTGTATTTATTATGACACTTTGCATGGTGCTTGGTATGTCGAGTGTGGGTGTGTGGGCAGATGGTAGTTGGACAACGAAAGCTACTATGCCAACCAGTAGAGCCAGTATAGGTTGTGCAACAGTAAATGGTATTATATATGTTATAGGGGGAGGAAATAGAATAGAAAGAACGTTGAGTACAGTTGAAGCATTTGATCCAGTAGCAAATACTTGGACAACTAAAGCAAGTTTGCCTTTTAAAATGGCAGGAATTACTACAGTGGGAGTAAACGGTAAAATTTATGCAATTGGTGGAAGAATGACCAGTGGATTGCAAATGAAAGAAACTACTTACGTTTTCGAATATGACCCGGCTACAGATACGTGGACTTCGAAGGCAAAAATGCCTATGGCAAAATATGGTTTCGGCGCAACCGTAGTCGACGGAAAAATTTATACAATTGGAGGTTTTTTTGGAGCTAGGGTAAATACCGTCGAGGTATATGATCCGGCAACTGATAAATGGACGTCAACGACAAATATGCCAACTGCAAGAGAGAATCTAGGTGTTGAAGCAATTGGAGATAAAATATATGCTTTTGGAGGAACAACGGTAAATGGGGAAACCAAGATTGTTGAGGAGTATGATACAAAGACAGACACATGGACAACGAAAAACAATCTGCCAAAAGCGAGATATTCATTTAAATCAGTGGTTGCAAATGGGAAGATTTATGCATTGGGTGGAAATCCAAATTTATCACGATACGTGGAGGAATACGATCCGTTATTAGATAAATGGATATATAAAACTTCAATACCTACGGATAGAAAAAACATAGGGACGGCAGTTGCAAATGGTAAAATCTATATTTTGGGAGGATATGATTACAATAAACAAGAGTATTTAAATATAGTTGAAGAATATAATCTTCCAGAAGAAATACCAAGTCAACCAACTAATCTCACTGCCACAGGCGGCAATGCAAAGGTCGATCTATCCTGGGGAGCCGTCTCAGATGCAACAATCTATCATGTAAAACGATCAACTACTTCCGGGGGGGTCTATAATACAATTGCAACGAGCCCATCCATAACATACAGTGATTATAGTGTTTCCAATGATACGACATACTACTATGTTGTATCCGCTGTTAATTCAGCAGGTGAGAGCTCCGATTCCAACGAAGCAAGCGCAACTCCAAAAGCCGTTGAAGAAAAGCGTGTCTTATCTGTTCTTCTGAATGTGAAAGAAGTAGTACAGCTTAGTGTAACGTATGATCTTGAGGATAATATAGATCTTACTTGGAGTTCTTCTAATGAAAAAGTAGCTACGGTGAACAGCAACGGGAAAGTAATGGCAATTGGTGAAGGTTTCGCTTATATTTATGCAAAGAACGTCGACGGGAGCTTTAACGAATATATTCCTGTAAGAGTAGTCCTGAGTGGTGCAGATGAAAGGAGACTGGCGGTTCACTTAATGGCAGGGGGACAAGCAAAGCTTTATTTGGCTGAGGAAGCTGAGAACGTAACGTGGAGTTCGGCAGATGAAAGGATTGTCACGGTATCAGATATAGGAGTAATATCTGCTGTCAATAAGGGTTTAGCAATTATTAAGGCAGAATTTGATGGGGAAATCTATCAGATTTATGTAAGGGTAAATTCATAATAGTAAAGAGTAGTTTATTTTTTACGCAAGTAGTTATGGTAATTATGTCTGTTAATGAATGCCATTAGATGGTGTTATATAAGCAATAAACGCCGAGATCAAAACCCGGCGTTTGTTCGTTGTATAACAGAGTGTGTGAAATAAACTCTGTAAATTAGCTTTCTATGGCAAATTCGATTTAGAAAAGGTGCATTTTTCAAGCACCCGATTACGAAACCAATATATTAGATTAATATGGGTATGTCAAGGGCACCTTTGAAAAAAGGCGCCCTTCTTGCCCTATTGGATGAAGTCTATAGGGGTATCCTACCTTCGTACATGATTGCAAATTCGCCGTAAACTTTGCCCCAGTCCCTCAGCGGAAGGCCCCATTTTTTCGTGGCCTGGAGCGTAGAAAGATACAGGGCTTTAAGCAGGGCCTTATCGCTTGGAAACACGCTTCTCTGCCGGTTAAGCTTCTTGTAGGTACTGTTTAGACTTTCAATTGCATTTGTGGTATAGATCATTTTCCTGGTATCGCTGGAGAATTTGAAGATCGGAGAAAGAATATCCCAATTCTGTTCCCAGCTCTTCATCGCATGGGGATACTGATCGCTCCATTTCTCCGCAGTTCTCTGCATATTATCGTATCCCTGCTGCTCATTCGGAGCAAGATAGATGGTTTTCAGATCTGAGGCAAATTTCTTCATGTCCTTGTATGAGACATATCTGAGTGTATTCCTTACTTGATGTACAATGCAACGCTGGTACTCCGTATTAGGAAAAGCCGCCAAAATGGCTTCTTTTATCCCTGTAAGTCCGTCTGCACAGATAAGCATGATATCCTTAACTCCACGGTTCTTAAGATCGTTTAGGATTCCCAGCCAGTATTTGCTGCTTTCGTTTTCACCGATTTGAAGGTTGATGACTTCCTTCTTGCCGGACAGCGTAATCGCAAGCATTACATAGGCGGCTCGTTTCTTGATCACATTATCTTCCCTCACAGAGAAGTGAACAGCATCAATGAAGATTACCGGGTAAATTTCATCAAGTGGACGACGCTGCCAATCATCAATTTCCTGCAGAATTTTATCCGTCACATCGGATATGAATCCTTCGCTGCATTCAAATCCGTAAATATCCTCAATTTGCTCGGAAATCTGCCTTGTGGTAAGCCCTTTGGCATACATGGCAATGATCTTGTCGTCTATTGCGGAAATATCCTTTTGACGCTTTTTAACGATTGTGGGTTCAAAGGTGCTTTCTCTATCTTGCGGGACATCAAGGGGAAATTCACCGTATCTACTCCTGATTGCCTTGGTCTTTGAGCCGTTTCGCGAATTAGAATTTTCGCTCCGTTCATAATTCTTGTAACCAAGATGGTCGTCCATCTCAGCCTCCATCATGCTTTTGATGGTTCCACCCAGAAGGTCTTTCAATGCGTTTTGAATATCTTCAGCAGTTTCGATGTCGTATTCGTCGATTAAAGCTGCGATAATATTCTTTTTTCCTTCGCTCATTGATTCTTTTCTTTTTGCCATAATAATAGCCTCCTATGATAATTTGATTTTACCATAGAAGGCTATTGACTTTAACTATTTACAGACTTTTTTTCACAGTCTCGTATAACAATGAATTTTCGTTAACCTCTTGAAGAAGTTTCGAGTCGTTTTTTTAATATCTCAATTTCCGTGTCGGCAGGACAGAGCTCCTCATAAGATTTCAGGAGCTCGGCAGCTTGACTAAGGTTACTCGCTTCGATTAATTGATGAATGTTTTTCTTTACCACTAAGGCATATTGCTCGAATTCGGACAGGTCTGATTTTTCTTTTTCACTGTTCAAGTCTTTCTGAAGCTCTTCCAGTAAAATTTGTACGATATGCTTAAATTCCGGACATATTTTTAATACGATTTTTAGATATTCTATATATTTGCTTTTCTTCCCGCTTTTCCAATAGTGCAGGATAAGATTGCAATAATATCCGACTCTCAGGTTTTGCGGAAGCAGACACATGTTCTCTTCTGTCAGGAACTCCGGATTATAAACTGCATTCATAAAAGCATTTGTTGCGTCAGCATAAACGTTAAATAACGAAACTGTTTGTTCTGGTGTAAGCTGATCCGAGCCAAGTGCCCACATGGATAAAGAAGCTAGCCATAATTGTGAATGGATATCCTCCTTATATTTTGAGTTTGTACCAAGCATTTGGCAGATCATTTGCGGCATATCCTTAAAATGAAGATAGTTACCTGAAAGAATCCAATTCAAATCATAGGCATTGATTTTTGATGCCAATAATGTGATATCCAGTTCAAAATATAAAGCAAGGTAAATTACATCTGCATAGAACGGACTCCAGTCGTCCACTTCGGTTATAAAGGCTTCAACGGCTTGCTTTGTTAAAGAATGATCGCAGAAAAAATCATATCGTAATTTTAATAGCTTGACGTAATCGGTTTGTGACAGATTCGAATTGGTGATCTCGGTTAGAATCTGATTTCGCTTTGATTCATCCTCAAACATCGGTTCAATCATAGCTTGAAACAATACAAGATAGTTTTCATTTAGCTGCTGCATAAGTACAGGTAACTGAGAATAGTTTGTTGTTGCTTCCATTAAGTTTATTTCCAAAGCTAGCCTTCTTCTGATATCCCTCTCGTCTTTATTCCAATCGGATAGGGGGATTAATTTTAAATGATCACTGGCTGAAAGATAATCTTTTTCTTCAATACATGCATAGACCAAATTCATACATGCTAACCGGAAAGAATAATTGTCTATAAATTTTACTACGTAATGAACTGAATCCTTTGTCTGCCAGCTACCCTCATGATATTCTCTGTAAAATTGGGTGTAATGCTTGTATACATCGATGGATTTATTATAGTTTTTAAGCTCATAATGACTTGTTGCTTCCATAAAGTACATCTGAAGATCGATTTCACTTTTTCTTTTCCTGTTCTTAAAGTATTCTTCGATGACACTTAAAACATCAGAAAACTTTCTTAAACCGAATTTTACATGTACAGTATCACCATATAGAGGATTTAGTAGAACATGATTTTGTTTTTTTGCATATTGTAAGCCTTTAGTAAAATATTCCAAAGCAGATTCAAGTTTTTTTGTTAAAAGATAGGTCTGACCGATTTCTAGATAGTATTTACAATTGTAAGGATCGTTTTCCAATTCCGAAAATAGTAAGTCCAGATTTCTTTGTGACTTTTTTTCAATGAATTCGTCATTGTTTTCGGTAAGATATCCATAATGAATAGCAATATCAAATAAATTTTTGCAAGGTGTATAAAAGGGAAGTGATTCGTGAATTCTATTTTGATAACGAGTATTTTTCTTTATTCTGGTTAATCGGAAAGCATTATAATCTGCATATTCGAGACGGCTTACTGAATTAAAGCTTCTTATAACGTAGGTGGCAGAATTATAGTTTTTATACTCTCCTGAATCAAAAAACTCAATGATTCCGCTTACATCATCAAAAATTTCATCGGCATCCAGAGACATATACCATTCGCCTTGTGCTCTATTTAGCGTGGAATTTCTTGCTGCAGAAAAGTCATCACACCATTCAAAATAGAAGACTTTATCTGTAAAAGATTTTGCAATTTCCACAGTGGAGTCGGCAGAACCAGTATCTGCAATGATAAGTTCACTGTCTATCTGTTTTAAAATAGGCGATATCGCCTCCAGACAAGAACGGAGATATTTTTCTTCATTTTTAACGATCATACCTATGGTCAAAATCATTAGAGAGCCTCCTGAACAAATTGAAACAGCTATTTGAGTAAGGAAATCAGATTAGCTTTTCCTCATTGCTATATTAACATTAAGTATAAGGTATTTCAATAAAAAAACTTACTGACAAACTAAGCGGCCACTGTATTTCGAATAGCAAAAGGCCACCATTTCTGGTGGCTTTTGCCGATGTGTAGATCTTTTGCCTTCTGTTATATTTATTGTAATAACTGAAGTACCTTTTGAGGCTGCTGATTTGCCTGAGCAAGCATGGACTGAGCGGCCTGAGAAAGGATGTTATTCTTTGTGAATTCCATCATTTCTTTTGCCATATCTACGTCTCTGATACGAGATTCAGCAGCGGATAAGTTTTCAGAAGTTGTCCCTAAGTTGTTGATTGTGTGTTCCAGACGGTTCTGGTAAGCACCCATCTTGGATCTTTCAGCAGATACTGATGTGATCGCTTCATCAAGAACCTTGATGGCATTGGATGCGTTGGTTGTTGTGGATACATCAAGAGCATATTCCACAGCATTGTCATCTGTACCGTTTGTTACATCAAGAGTTTTTGTATATACTGCCTTGTTAGTGGCTTCTCCGCCTGCTACTGTTCCGGTAACACCAAGAGCGTCTGATCTCATGTCTTTGAACTCGATTGCGAAGGATTGACCCTGGTTTGCCCCTACCTGGAAGGTAGTCTTGTAGTTTTCTTGAATTCCACCGTCAGTAACTGTGATAGTACCATTTCCAGCAGCTCCATTTGCTGTCGCAGCTAAAGTGACAATACCTGCCGCCGCCGACGCAGTATAGGTAGAATCTGCCTGTAGTTGTTCTGCTACAGCCGTCCCAACTTCAGTAGACCAAGCAGCTGCTGCATTGAGTGCCGCACTGATATTGATGCCCTTTGCACTTCCAGTGTAAGCTCCAGCGTCTGCATCGTAGAATTCATACTGTGTGTCATTGACTGTGAAGCCTTGTCCGATCAAATTTTGCGCATCGGCAAGAGAAGTAATTTGAGCCGTAAAGTCAAGCGTTTCTTTTGCTTGTACATGAAGAACAGTACCGACATTAGCAGCAACAGAAGCAGCTGGAAAACCAACGACGCCTGTTGTTGTTGTTGCACCAAGGTAACCTTTCTCACCTTCAAATTCTCCTGCAGCAGTAAGGGCGACATTTGCTGCTGCTCCACCTACGGTATAATTGCCTTTTAAAGTATCGTTTTTATCAATGACAGCAGTCAGCGCAGATCTAATTGCCGCCGCCACATCATTAACAGCTACTCCAGATCCACCGCCGCCTTTATAATTTATTGTAATGGAATTACTTGTAACACTGTTAGAATCAACGGCTATGGAGTCATTTGACGCCGATGCATCATAATTGAGATTAATTGTTACTTCTTGTCCATTGAGTGAAAGTTTTAAGCTACTATTAGTATTGGCACCATCAGCTATGGTTACGGCTGCTACTGTTTGGGTTGCGTTGGTAGGAGTCGAAGTACCAGTTACAGAAGCTAATGTACTTCCTGTAACAGCCAGATTTGCTTTTCCGTCGCCCTTCAACAGGCTTTGAGTATTAAACTCAGTTGTATTACCGATTCTGTTGATTTCAGATGAAAGCTGGTTTACTTCCTTCTGGATTTCAGCTCTGTCAGCATCAGTATTGGTACCGTTGGATGCCTGAGTAGCCAGTTCCTTCATTCTCTGAAGGATGGAGTGTGTTTCACTTAATGCACCTTCAGCAGTCTGGATCATGGAGATACCATCGGAAGAGTTTCTGGAAGCCTGATCAAGACCTCTGATCTGACCTCTCATTTTTTCACTGATGGCAAGACCTGCTGCATCATCTCCGGCACGGTTGATTCTAAAACCTGAAGATAACTTTTCCAGAGATTTTTGCGTGGATGAATTGTTTGTTGTTAACTTGTTGTAAGTGTTCAATGCTGAAATATTATGACTAATTCTCATATTCGTTTCCTCCTTGAAACATATTTGCCAGGATCCTTCCCGGCTAGTACTATGTTGTTTGATTTCCTTCCGTACGCTAAGGAAATCTGTTTTTACAAAGCTTTATTGCTTTGATATATATATCGGCATAGGCCGGATATACTTTAGTTATTTATTACCATTATTTTTTTTATTTTTTAACAAGGCTGCAATCCCTTGATAATCAGCCTTTTCGATTTTTTCACTGGAGGCTTTGTTGGCTTTTATTGTTTCGATTAATTCCTCACGGATGACCTTGACATCCCTTGGCGCATCGATCCCTATGGCCACCTTGTCGTTTCCCAGAGAGATCACCGTGATTTTGATCTGATCCGAAATCACGAGAGATTCTCCGGCTTTTCTGCTGATCACTAACATCAGGAACCTGCCTTTCCATCCTTTTGAAAAGGCAGATATTTGACGGTGTAATCAGGATTCTGCAATATGACTTGTCTTGCCTTTTTCGTTTTTGGATTTAAAACAACAGGACTCTTGATATTAATAGACAGGTTTTCGATGGTAGAAGGAACGGTCGCGATCACAAGAAAAATCAGCTCGTCGTTATGATCGACCTGACAAATCTCCATGTCTTCTTTTGAAAGCACAGGCTGATAGTCAGGATGCAGTTCCCAGGGCTCGAAGACCAAAAAGCATGGAATAAGATGATCGACTGATTGCAGATATAAAAAAGAAATGTCTTCAATCGATTGCTCAAAGATTGCAAAATTTTTATCGTTTTCAAAGCCGTATAGTCCGGCAGGAAACTCATAGATTGCATCTACTTCAACTTGAATGACGCCAAAATCTCTTGTATTGATTTCCATAGAGTCAGAGCCTCCTTATATTTTCACATCAATGGTGCTTGGCTTTCCGTCAAATATTTGATTGACTTCTTCTTCGGGGACATAATTGGGATCTGCGCTTTTCGGAAAATAGATCGGTCCGCCGATATATTTGATGATTACCTTTGGGTATTCGACTACTTTTAATTCCAGATCCGGCGGTAGAAAACTGGTATCCATGGCTCCCGCATTGGGAAGCCCTTCCGAGAGCTGACTCATGTTAAAATTGATTTGCATGTTTTCAATCCCGTACATTGCGTTATGAAAAGATTTTGGGACGTAATTGATCATGTTGTTCATATCTCTGCCGACTTGATCATAATTAAATTTGCTCGTATCATCCTTCCCCACCTGAACATTCAGGCTGAGATTTCCATCACTGGAATATTGCGCTGTAGCAGTATAGGAAAGATTGTGTTGCCAGTCAACCGGCGAACATGACTCAAAGGTATCCATATGTATGTGAATGGGATTACTTTGAATTGTCGTATGCCGGTCTTGCGTGGATATGCGAAGACTGGCAGATTGTGCAGATTTATGCGCCGTCTGCTTCTCAACATATTCAATTGAGATTGGCACTGTTTCAATTGTGATAAGCGGCTTCATGAAAATAACCTCCCTCGCTTCTTGTTATCTTTTTATCATATAGATCAGGACATAAAGTCAAAAACGGAAGGCAATAAAAGCTTTGTTCCCATTTGAAGTGCTGCATTATATGCAACATTCTGGGACATAAACTCAATATATACTCTTGCAGCGTCTATTCCTTCTGTAGATACCTGACGATCCTGTAAATCCAAGGTCTGTGTATCATATCGATTTGTCATAAAGTCTAAATAAGAGGTCTTCGCGCCCACCTCGGTAAGCTTATAGATGATGTTCATAGAATTGGATTTAAACTCTCCATAAAGAGCATCGACTTTATCATGGGTGTATGTTTCTGATTCCAGTCCGTCAGCAATCTCGCCCAGCATATCGTATAAATTATTGGAAACGGTCTCGCCATTCACTGTCGTTGTACCACTTCCGACAATCGAGATTCCCGGGATCGAATACTGGAAGACAGAGGCCGGATCAACGATATTTTTGGTCGGATCAGCGGGATCCGGTATTGTTTGTGCGCCCAAGCCGATATCCACATACATGGAATCGTTTTCCAATCTTGTTTTGTCCGCAGCTGAAATCGTGCTTAATGTAACGCCGTTATAGGCAAGCTGTCCGTTGGCATCCAAGGTAAAGGGCGCAGTATCCGTATTGGTACCGCCATAATAATAGACATCTGAGGCACTTGAATTCAGTGTCTGGAGCAATTGATCCTGAATACTGCGCAACTCGGTTGCTATGATTTTTCTTTCATCTTCACTGGCAGAACCGGTATTGGCAGTCAGGATTCTGTCCTTTGCTTTCTGGACTAATTCTTCTATGTGGGTCAAGCCCGATTCTGTATTAGTCAGACTTGATTTGGCATGTTTTATATTCCCATGATATCCGTCGGTTTTCGCCAGGTCTCTTCGAATCCGATAGGCCTTGACTGCTGCCGAAGTGTTTTCTGAGGATCTGGAGAATGCCCGCCCGGAAGCAACCTGGGTGTTGAGCTTATCCACAGACGTAGAAAGGGTGTTCAGGGAACGAATATATTTTGTTGTGAGCATTTTATTGGTAATACGCATGGATCTTCATCCTTTCTTAATTAACGGCCGCAAAGCCCCATTTCGTTAATGATTTTATCAACAGCCTCATCTAATACATTAAAATATCTTGCGGCTGCATTGTAAGATTTCTGAAAAGACATTAAGTTGATTTCTTCTTCATTCTGGCTGATTCCGGATATGGCTTCTCGGGATACAAATAAAGTGTTGAGCACCACCGATGCAGTATTACTAAAATTTTTATTCAGTTCAACATCTAAGGAAAGTTCTCCGATCAATCCTGTCATGTATTCCCCTGTCGTTCCGGTAAACATGACCTGCGATGTAGGATCGGAAGGATCACGATAAAAGGTCATATCTTTACTGATTGCATTGATCATCCTTGTCACATTATCTCCGCCGCCGGTGGAAGTGGTGGAGGTAGTTGTAGTGATGTAGGTCGCATCTGCGAGCCAGGCATCCGATATGGTGATATTCTTTGCGGTGATCGTGCCGGCTCCGTCGGATGTTTCAAAGAGCGGTTTTAATGTTCCTCCGGCATCGGTATTCAGATCGTTCAGCACCTTTGCAAAATTGGAGGCAAAGGTGTTCATCGCATTTTCGTAGTATAAGGTGCCGCGGAAGGTATTTTCACTCGGCGTAATGGATGTGTCTGCATAAGCACCTTTTCCGTTGATCAAATCCAGATAGCCTTTAATCGATCCGCCTCCGGCAAAATGAGATGTAATATCCCCGTGATAACCACCAAAGCTGCTGTTGATTTCTACCTTCATTTGATTTGTCGTTTGGTCGATGGAGGCAGTCAATGTATTATATAATCCGTTTTGGACAATACCGATAGACGTTCCTGTCGTATTGTCATAAATTGATATATTCAAATTTTCTATCGTTAAATCATCCGAAATCTTTTCGGGAGTAGTGGATACCTTGATGTTGGCAATGCTTGACAGTTCATCAATCAAGGTATTTCTTTTATCATAAAGCTCATTTGGCGTATTGCCGTGAGTAAGTTCGTCTCGGATTTGAGTATTTAAATCAGCAATTCCTTCAACGATTGAATTGAAATTTGTACCAACGACAACCTTCGAGAGATCATAGATTTGCTGATTCCGTACTTCGTCGATCTGGTTTCCATAAACATTAATAATCTCTGTAACTTTCTTGGCAGCGGTTCTTGCCACAAGAGCAAGATCTTGGCTGGTCGGAGTTTGAGATAGGATCTGGAGCTGATTGATGAAATTCGAGATTTCATTTTGTAGACCATCGGTTTCGGCCTCATCAATCGCATTTTCCAAATCTTTTAAACCAGATAAAAGCGCATCATACTTACCCGTATCCGAACTTTGCGCCCGGTAACGAGCATCCAGAAACGGATCTCTGATCTGGCTGATTCTGTTGACTTCTACGCCTTGTCCCACCTCAGAACCAGGAATAGAGTATTTTTCTGCATATCCGCTGCTTGAAATGGAATTTAAATCCACCCTCTGCCTTGTATAGCCGTACGTGTTCATATTGGCGAGATTGTTTCCTGTTACGTCAATGTTTGCCTGACCGGCTGCCATTGCTCTGCTGGCTATTTGAAAAGCTAAAAATGTTGGCCTCATAATCTTGTCCCCTTTTAATTACTATTAATTACTATATTTTTGTTTCAAAGGATTTTGGAAACAATGTTCCCTGTATTTCTGCTGCGTTCTGATTATAAGTGGTGTTGTCTTTTTGCTTCGCCTGTGTTGCCAGCACTTTGTCGATCGCATACAATTTGCTTTCCAGGATGACTCTGCACTTATCTCTATAATAGTTGACTTCGCTCATCGTCAGCTCAAATTCTCCGAGGAGGTTGAAAAAACGAAGTCCCTCTTCTTTTGACAGCTGCTGCGCCATTTCTGTTAAATTCTTTGCTTTGATATTAAGCTTGGAAAGATAGCCGGCTACTTTCTGATCAAAATTTTTTGTTTGAAGCAGAAGAGCCTGCTGGGATTTTAAGCTTACATTTAAATGATCAATTTCATCCTGCGTAATGGCTTCCAATTCCTCTTTGAGGATAGGCACTGCATTTTGATATAGTTTCAGGATGCCGAAGAGGTATTCATGAAATTGGTCAAGGGTCATATTGAATTCTTTCTTATCTGGCATATCAAACCTCCTGGTAAACCAAATCAATCAGCTTATTTAAGAATCTCATCGGCGAGTAAGTTCGTCGGAACATCATAAGTGCCGTTTTCAATCGATGCCTTTAGTTCCTCAATACGACCTGCGGAAGTGTTGACCGATACGTCGTAAAGGATGGCTGATTTGGCTACTGATAAACGTTTATCATCGAAAGATCCGGTATGACTGCTTGATATTTCTGCACTATCCACTTTATTTTTCAGAGTATACTTTTTATTTTCTTCCGTGCTGATATTTTTGGTTGGATCGTTGTTAGAATCTTGTACCTGCTGTGGCTGAATGGATTTACTTTTGTTTAAAAACGATATCTCCATAGTTGAAACCTCCCTTCCAATGGTTTTTTATAATGATAGAACTTTGCGGTTCTATTTATTTATCTACGTTACGTATATCGGCATTCAAAAAAAAAACTTAAATAAAAATAAAAAAAACTTGACATGTTGATAAAAAAAATAATTTTTAAGCGGGATGCTCAGAATAGTTATTCTAAAAATCGAAAATAATAAAACAAAAACAATAATTCGATTTATAATTTAAATCGAATTATTGTTTTGCTGTTGGTTAAACGTATTAAATAAATTAATTGTCGATTATTTGATGGTTCGAATCTTCTGATTTGCGAAATAAAAAAGTATTTGTCTAACCGTGTAAATTGTAGTAAAATTATGTACGAAATAGATTCATTATACGCTAATAAGCGACAATAAGTCTGTTTAGCAGAGATTTTCTCGCAAGAAACAACAAATTATGACAAGGGGGGGTGTGTGTGTGATCGGTGATTCCGCAACATCTGCTATTTTGCAAAGAGCCTTAGACGGCAGTTGGCAAAGGCAGCGGGCAATCGCAAACAATATTGCAAATCATGAGACGCCTGGATATAAAGCGATTAAGGTTTCTTTTGAAGAATCTTTGGATCATGAGATTCAGAAGCTGGGAAGCAGTATACCAAACAGAAAGGAAATTTCTCAGAGTCTGGGAGTCCTTAAAAATTCAGAAATCAGCGTGTTCTCTGACAACTCCACTTCGGAGCGGGCTGACGGCAACAATGTGAATCTTGATTTAGAAAACATTGAAATGGCCAAGGCGCAAATTCAATATCAATATCTGACAAGAAGCATGACAGATATGTTTTCCAGATTACGATATGCAATTAGTGAGGGTAAGAAATAAGAAAAGGAGTGATGTAGATGGATTTTTTGAGTTCACTTAATATTTCGGGTTCCGGATTGACGGCACAAAAAATGCGGATGGATGTTATTTCTCAAAATATAGCCAACGCACAGGTGACCAGAACAGAAGACGGTACTCCTTATCGGAGAAAAATGGTTGTTCTCAGCAGTATAGATGGAGGCGGAAGTTTCCGGGATGCATTCAACAAGGCATCCGCAGTGAAAACCAGCGGCGTACAGGTACAGAGTGTTGTGGAAGATCAGTCAGCGCTTGTTCCGGTATATAACCCCACTCATCCGGATGCCAACGAGGAAGGATATGTAATGCAGCCGAATGTGAATACCGCGCAGGAAATGATCGACATGCTTGGTGCAAGCAGGGCATACGAAGCCAATATCACCGCTTTCAATGCGACCAAGTCAATGGCTCTGAAAGCATTAGAGATTGGAAGGTAATGAAGTACTTTATCGGCTTGCTTTACAAGTTGAGCAAACCAAATCACAAGGTGTTTTAAAACAAGAAATACAATAGAAAGCAAATGATTTATATTTTTTTAAAATGTGTGTAGATGTGTGTGTAGATGTTATTGTGTGTAGATATTAGATGTGATAAGTGAGGTAGAAATGTGTTTATTGTTCCTTTAAGTTCTACTATTAATACGAGCAGTATTAATTCTTTAAGTTCGAATTCCGAAAAATCCGCGAATTCCTCCGGAGACAGTACCGGTATTGGATTCAAGGAGATGTTTCATGATGTCATTAATAATGTAGAGGAGACGGAAGCTGCTACCCAAAGGGATGCTTATAATCTTTCCATAGGGAATATGGATGATATGCATACCATGATGATTAATGCGTTTAAAGCTGAAGCTTCATTACAAACTATGGTTCAGCTTAGAAATAAGTTTCTTGATGCTTATTCCGAAGTTATGAGAACGAATTTATAATTGCGGATGATATCTTTTCTTGCCTGTATTACCAATTAATTGAGTTTGACGGATGGAAGAATTAAAATATGAATGAACAGATAAGAAAGACCTTGGCACCCTTGACCCAATTTTGGGGCAATATGTCCAAAATGTTGAAAAGGGTAGTGATAGGCGGAGTAATAGTTACGATTATTATTGCTCTGGCTTTGAGTATCCTATTAAATTCTAAAGAATATGTTGTGATATTTGATCAGCTGTCAGAAACGGAAGCATCTGAAATTATGGCAAAGCTCCAGAAAATGGATGTTGAAGTGAAAATGGATAATGACGGTTCTATTATGGTTCTGAAAAAGGACGAGGCCAATATTAGAATGAAACTGGCAACAGAAGGCTATCCCAAAAGTGGATTGAGTTATTATTTGATCAAAGAAAACAGCGGAATGCTTACGACCGATTATGAGCGGAAGCAGTACATGAATATGCAGCTTCAGGAGAGAATTGCAGCCAGTATCAAGACGCTGGAAGGTGTTAAAGATGCGGTGGTTACGATTACCATTCCTGAGGAAGATGTGTTTTATCTGCAAGAGAAGGAGAAACCCTCCGCTTCCGTAATTATACATATGAAAGATGGCAATACGCTGTCAGAAAGTCAGATCATGGGGATTCAAAACCTGGTTGCAAAGTCCGTAACAGGACTAACAAAGGAAAACATTGCACTTTCCGACAGCCTTGGGAATGATCTGGTGGGTAGCAGTACGAGCAACAACCCTGATTTTTCGAAGATTACGATTACAAGAGAAATAGAAAATGACATCAGGAAAAAAATAAACTCCGTGTTACTTGGACCTTATAAAAGTGAACAGTTTAAAGTTTCCGTAACGGCTACCGTTGATACGGATGAGTTGGTAACAGAGGAGACGATTTACGTTCCTTCACCGGATGGCAACAATTCAGGCGTTATCAGTGAAGAAACAAGAAATGATGAATCCTCAACCTCCACGCAGGGTAGTGGAGGAGTGGCAGGAACAAGTTCTAATTCAGAAGTACCAACCTATCCGACCGGTGGATCGACCGGATCGAGCTCATCCACAAGCACCAGTGAAAATATTAAGTATCAGGTAAGCCAGACGAAATCACAAACACAGAAATCCGGAGCGAAGATAGAAGAAATCTCCATCGGGATTGCGATTGATAAGGCATCCTTTGATCCGGGAGAGCGGGAAAGCATTACACAGCTTGTGGCTTACGCGGCAGGCGTAGTCCCCGAAAGCATTACGGTTCAGAATTTCCAATTCTATAAAGAGGAAGGAACAACTTCTGATACGACAGAAATTGAAGACGGCTTGAACAGGCTGATCTTGCTAGGAGGGATTGGAGTCGGCGTACTGTTGCTGGTACTCATCCTTGCATTCCTTTTGATAAGGAAACGCAAGAAAGCAGCGGAAGCGGAGAGAATTGCAGCGGAAGACGGAACAGACGAAACCTTAGATACATTATTTGGTGAAGCCGAATCGGAAAAGATCAAGCCAATTACTCCTGTACAGGATGTGAGGAGAGAAGAAATCAAGGAATTCGCAAAGAATAATCCGGAGATCGCTGCTCAAATGATCAAGTCCTGGTTGCGTAGTGAAGAATAATAGAGGTAGAAGCTTATGATAGAGATCACTGATTCTTTGACACCGAAGCAGAAGGCAGCACAAGTCATTATATCCCTTGGAGCCGAAGTTGCTTCGAGCATATATAAACATCTTCAGGAAGAAGAAATTGAAAAACTAACCTATGAAATTACGCGTCAGGAAAGTGTAAAACCTGAGTATTCGGATCAGGCGATTGACGAGTTTTATGGTTTATGTGTTGCACAGAAGGTTTATCTGGAAGGCGGCATTGCTTATGCAAGAAATGTACTGGAGAAAGCCTTTGGCGTCCAGCAGGGCAGTGCTCTGCTGGAAAGGGTAACCAAGACGCTTCGAACAAAAGCCTTTGAATTTATTCGAAAAGCCGACTACAAGAATCTGATGAACATGATTGTAAATGAACATCCTCAAACCATAGCGTTGGTTCTTTCTTATGCAAGAGCAGATCAGGCATCGTCGATTATTGCTGAATTGCCGAAAAACATTCGGGTCGATGTGGTGGAAAGAATCGCAAGGATGGACAGAACGTCTCCTGAGGTAATCAGGCAGGTAGAAGCGATTCTGGAAAGAAAATTTGAATCCGTCGTGTCCGTTGACTTGTTAGAGGTCGGCGGGATCAACTACATTGCGGAAATCATGAATAACATTGACAGAGGAACCGAGAAATTTATCTTTGATGAACTGAGCAGAAATGATCCAAAACTATCCGAAGAAATCAGAAAGCGAATGTTTGTATTCGAAGATATTACGATTTTGGATCCGCTTGCTATTCAGAGATTCCTCAGAGAAGTGGATACGAAAGAAATGTCAGTTGCTCTCAAAGGTGCTAACAAGGATGTGGCCAATGTTATCTTTGAAAATATGTCACAGAGAATGGGTGAAACCGTTCGCAGTGAAATGGACTATTTGCATAATGTCAGAGTAAGAGACGTGGAAGATGCGCAGCAGAAGATTGTGGCGATTATACGCAGACTGGAAGAAGAAGGGGAAATCGTCATAGCCAAGGGCGGAAAGGATGATATCATTGTCTAGTATCGTGAAAGCAAAGCTGCTCACATACATACCCAAAAGCATGAATCATACAAAGGAAGATCCGCAGATGAGCCATAAAGAGACGGAGCATGTTGACAGCTACGGTATGATAGAAAGGCAAGAAGCCATCTTAAACCAAACGATCCAAAAATCACAGCATATTGAAAGTGAAGCCCAAAAGAGAGCAGATTCTCTGATTGAAAATGCGTTGAAAAACAGCCGCGAAATCATGAGCGATGCGGAGCAAAAAGGATATGAAGAGGGTTATCTCCGCGGTTTGGTAGATGGAGCCAATGCTTCGGAACAAGCTGCCGAAGAAGGACTTCTTGAACTCAACAGATTGATCGAGTGTTTTAAAACGGAGCAAAAAGAAGCGCTTGGAAGAAATGAACAGGATTTATTGAACATCGCTTTTGAATTATCTAAGAAAATCCTGAAGCGTTCTATACAGACTGAGGAAGACGTCTTGTTAAAGATGCTGGAAGAGATCATTCAAGAGAATGAGGGAAACATAAAGATTTATTTGTCTGAGTATCAGAAAACACTGGATATCCATATTGATAAAACCATCGCCAGAAAGATCAGAAATTTGTCGAAAGAGGCCAAGGTGGTCATGATAAAGGAAGAAGATGTGATCATGATTGAAAACGAAGGTGGAATCGTGGATATGAGTGTGCCAGTTCAGATGGAACAGTTAAAAAAGGCTGTAGACGATACGTTCTAACCATGAAGGAGCTTGCTGATGGATACAAAGAAATATTGCAGTGTGATACGGAATGCGGATTCCTACTCCTACTTCGGCAAAATCGATAAGGTCATTGGCATGATGATCGAATCCATCGGACCGGAATGTAAAGTCGGTGACTTATGCAGGATATATGGGTATGGGAATAAGAGATCGATCAGCGCAGAAGTGGTAGGCTTTCGGGGAAATAAAGTTTTGCTCATGCCCTACGAAGAGCCAGAAGGAATCAGCGCAGGAAATTTTGTCGAGTCGACCCATTCCGCTTTAAAAATAAGCATGTCAGAAAGTCTTATTGGCAGAGTCATCAGTGCGACAGGTGAGCCCATTGACAACGGAGAGCCGATCGCGAACGATATGCAGTATGAAGTGCAAAGCGTTTGCTCCAATCCTCTTTCCAGACCTAGAATTCATGATGTTCTGGAATTTGGCGTCAAAGCGATTGATGGACTTTTAACCATAGGCAAAGGACAGAGAATGGGAATCTTTGCAGGAAGCGGAGTTGGAAAAAGTACGCTTATGGGAATGATCGCGAGGAATGTAAAGGCGGACGTGAACGTCATAGCGCTTGTGGGAGAAAGAGGCAGAGAAGTGAGAGAATTCCTGGAACGCGACCTGGGAGAAGAAGGGCTTGCCCGTTCCGTTCTCATTGTTGCAACTTCCGATCAGCCTCCGATGCAGAGAATGAAATGTGCAATGGTGGCGACTACCATTGCAGAGTATTTCAAGGATCAGGGCAAAGATGTACTACTCATGATGGATTCTCTCACCAGATTTGCAATGGCACAAAGAGAAATCGGGCTTGCCACAGGAGAACCGCCTGTAGCAAGAGGATATACTCCTTCAATCTATTCCATGATGCCGAAGCTTCTGGAAAGAACAGGGAATTTTGAAACTGGCTCAATCACAGGGATATATACCGTTTTGGTGGAAGGTGATGATGTCAATGAACCGATTGCCGATACGGTAAGAGGAATTATTGATGGACATATTGTTTTATCAAGAAAAATCGCCATGAGAAATCACTATCCTGCCATTGATGTTCTGGGAAGCGTTAGCAGACTGATGAATGATATTGCAGAGAAAGGGCAGATTGAAGCGGCTGGAAAAATGAGAAACCTGATGTCCATTTATGATGCCAACTACGATTTGGTGAACATTGGTGCTTATAAAAGCGGAACAAACAAAGCTTTGGACGAAGCAATTGTAAAGATCGATATGATCAATGAATTTTTAAAGCAAAAAGTTGATGATAAGATCGCATTTGAAAATAGTGTCGAATTGTTAAAGGCAGCGATTGTATGAAAAAGTTTACATTCCATTTAGAGAAATTATTATCCTATAAAGCGCAAATTCTGGATAGTGAGCAGATGACTCTGGCTGTGCTGAACAGCCAGCTTTCTGAAGAACAGAAAAGACTGCTTATGCTTAAAATGGAGTTGGAACAATGTAACACTGATTATGAAAATAAAATGCTTGAGAAAATTACACCGGCAGCTTGTCAGATGTACAATCATTATAAAGAGCATCTGAAGCAGCAGATCCTTGAGAAGGAAAAAATAATCGAGAGCATATCAACGCAAATAGAGAAACAGATTGAACTGATTAAAAGTCTAAAACTGGAAACGAAATCTTTGGAGACCTTAAAAACTTCAAGATATGAGGAATATAAAAAAGAAGACCAAAAGGTGGCCGAACAGCAGTTGGAAGAATTTGTATCAACTGCAAAAATAATCGGTAACACAATCTACTAGATTTCGTGGATTTTATTCGGAAAGGAGGTGAAAAAATGAACATAGAGAATAGCTTAGGAATGGTGCAGGTTTCCGGAAACCCTAACAGTTCCGGGTCTGTCGGTAAAAGCCAGAGTAACGGCGGCAACGTATTAGAAAGCAAGCAAGGCTCATTATTCCAAAAATTGATTTCTCAAATGATGATGCAAAAATATCAGACCGCTGAAGCGGGAGGATCAACTTTAAGCGTTGGAAATCAAAAGGAAGAAAACGGTGACAATAGCGATTTACTAACAGAATTACTTTTGGCAGGCGGCAATCTTTCAAAGCTTAAACTGCAGAACATAGAAAAAGAACTTACTATGTCAGGGAAAGAGCAATCGGGAGAATCCAATCTGCCAAATGATAAAGGGGAACAACTTGAATTGATTCAAGAGTTTCTGTCAGGATTAACCAATGCTGCACCGAATACAAACCTGGAAACGGTAAATTCTGTGATACATACAACGGACAATAACGCTTTGAATGCAGTGGCAGGAGCAGTTCAAGAAAACGGCAATGTTTTGGGAGTGTTGGAACGTCAGAAAAACATTGTGAATAAGGAACAAAATCCTGCCTTTGAAGAAGTTGCAGCATTAGCAGAAGGAAAATCCGAGCAAAAGGATGCATTAGAACTTAGTGGAAAAGGTAAATCAATCGTTTCGCAGGAAAATGGACTTTTGGCAGAAGGGAATTCCGCATCGATGAATTGGAAGGATGAAAAGCAGGAAACAGTTGCTCAGTCACAGATCAAAATGCCGGAAGGTCTATCTGAAAAACAGTCAGCCATCGGAGGACATCAGGCAGAAGAGGGAATGACTGCTATCGTTGACAAGCTGAAAGGTGATGCCGAAATCAGAAGCAGTAATCAATCAGATGCAGAATATCTGAATCCGCTTCAGAATACGGGAGCAGCCAAGGAGTCTGCAGAACTGAATCCATTGCCTCAATCAGTTGAGAAGGCAGAACCTTATCGCCAGATCGGGGATGAAATTTTATCGAAGCTGGAGCAGAAGGGAACGACAGAGTTTAAAATGCAGCTTCAGCCAGAGGATTTGGGACAAATCGATATTAAGCTGAAGCTGAACAATGGCAAACTTATGATTGATATTCTTGCCGCAAGTTCTAAAACACAAGCTTTGTTGACCAGTCAGGTGGACAAACTGATCTCAAGCATGGGTCTTCAACATGTGCAGGTAGAAAGCGTGCAGGTCAATCAGCAAATGAATTCCCAGAGCCAGAATAACCAACAAAATCAGGGATTTATGATGAATTCCGGAATGGATTTCTCACAGAGAAGGCAGCAGGAGCAATCTCAGGAAGAATTTTTAAAAGGCAATAACTTGACTGGTATTAATGACATGCAGCTGAGTGAAACGCAAGAAACCAGCGGTGCGCGTAGAATCCAATCGATGCGATTTAACACCCATAAAATGAATTATGCGGTTTAGAAAGGAGGAAATGTAATGTCAATTCAATCGATAAATAATTCCACAACAAATGGCGCTTCAAGTACGTCAGGAATTACGAATCAAAAAAAAGACACAAGCAACGGCAAACTGACCATGGATGATTTTTTCCAGCTTATGGTTGCGCAGCTTTCGAATCAGGACATGAACAATACCGTTGACAGCACAGAATATATCAATCAAATGGCACAATTCTCAATGATTCAGGCAATTACTGATTTGAGCGCAGCCTCAGCCACATCCTACAGTGTAAGCTTGATTGGAAAAGAGGTCGCCCTGGCATCAACCGACTCCAAGGGTAACATGGTAAACCATACCGGGATTGTTGAGGGGGTTACGTTGTTTAATGGAGAGGCACAGATCGTTGTTGACGGTGTTAACTATGAGCTGAGCAGTGTTATGGCGGTCAAAAATCCGGATATTATTATTCCTAATACCGAAACATAGGATGACTCCAAAAAAAAGCACAGGTTCCGATACTGGCAGCAGTGAAGAATAAACAGGCAGCGTAGAAGGTGATTGAAATGTCAAATGAAATTCCGGGCAATCGATACAATCTGACGGATGCAATTATCAGACAGTCGGAGAGAGTCAAATCTTCCTCAGAAAAAACGGAAGGTGCAAATAGCCGATTAAGTAGCGGCAAATCGTTTCAGGAGATTTTAAAAGAGCAGCTTGATCAGGGTCTATCCTTTTCAAAGCATGCCAATCAAAGAACTGAGGAAAGAAAGATACAGATCAGTAAAAGTGATTTAAATCGATTGGAAAATGCCTGCGACAAAGCGCAACAAAAGGGAATCAAGGACGCCCTGATTGTTATGAATGACTCCGCGTTTATCGTGAACGCCCCAAACAAAGTCGTTATTACTGTAGTAGATAAAAATGAAATGAAAAGCAACGTTTTTACAAATATTGATGGTGCCCTGTTTATATAGCCGGACCTTGAACAGGAAGTTATGGTGAGCTTTGATCGATAGATAAGCTTACACCGGGCACAGAAAGGATTTAGAATGTTAGGATCACTGTATTCCGCAGTTTCAGGACTGTCAGTACATCAGACAAAGATGAATGTAATCGGTAATAATATTGCAAACGTTAATACCTATGGATTTAAAGCAAGCCGTGTTACCTTTGCCGATGTATTCTATCAAACGATGAACGGAGCATCCGCTCCGACAGCAAGCGGAGGAGGAACCAACCCGACTCAGCTTGGTTACGGAGCAACTGTAGGTTCTATTGATGTGATCAATAAACGTGCAGGAAGTGCAACCACTGACCGCGCATTGGATGTATATATCAATGGGGATGGATATATACCCGTGAAAACCAGTGACGGCGTGATCAAGTATACCCGGGTAGGTGTATTAGCTTTCGATGTTTCCGGAAATTTGGTAGACAGTAATGGAAATCAGGTTCTCGGTTTTAAACTCGATGGAACAACTAAGAATGCCCAGCTCAATTCTGACGGAACAGCAGATGTGCAGAATCTGATTGCCATCAAGATCCCCCCCGAAGAACTGGACGAATATACCGGGATATCTATTGGAAAAAATGGTGAAATCACCGCCATCAAGGAAGGTGATCCTGCCTTTGCTCCAGCTTCCGACACAGGCTGGATGAATAATTTACCGACGGTTCCTGATAATTGTCTTTATAACGGGCCGGTAGAGATGACGGTTACCCAGTCATTTGTGCCAGATCCTTTGCTATATTCTGGCACTGGGGTACAAGTCAGCTCTAATGCTCAAATTGATCCAGGTTCTATGGGTATTTTTTATGATGACTCAGCATCAACGTATACCTTAAACTATACGAATGGTGTTCCTGCAACTGCAAAAACTGCGACAGGAAAATTAGACACTACGAAGACACCAAATGTATTGACCTTTACCGGTGTGGATGATGTCAACGGCGGAACAAGTGCTACCGTATCCATCCCGGTGGTTACCGATGCTGCTCCAGACGCAACGAAGGGATATCATCTTCCTACGGGATCAGACGTTACCATAGCATCGCTGGGTAGTATTACAGCGAATACCTACAACATTACAGCTACTACCATTGATAAATCCGGTGCAACGATAACCCTCCCCGATACATGGGTTAGTACTGCTTCCGATACAACATTAAATCTGGGTGATATCTCAATTGATATTGACGCTACGGAATTCCAGAAGGCCTTAGATAAGGGGTTTACGGATGTGAACATTGGTAAAGTAGGAGCAGGAGCAGGAATTCCGGTTAAGGTTGCCCAAATAGCCAATGTAAAGTTTACGAATCCGGACGGACTTTCTCAGGAAGGAGAAAGATACTTTGTGGAAACCACAAACTCCGGCAGTGCGGTCGCTACCATTCCAGGCAACGGGGGAACAGGGACTTTCCGAGCTGGTGCAGTGGAAATGTCAAATGTAGACCTTTCCAGAGAGTTCACCGAGATGATTATCACTCAAAGAGGGTTCCAGGCAAACACCAGAATGATTACAGTTTCAGACGAAATGCTGTCAGAGCTTGTCAGCATGAAGCGATAAAGAATGATTTTGTTCAGAGGGAGTTTTAAAACTCCCCCTGAACTGCAGTATAAGCTTAGGGGGGGAAGAAATATGATTAAGCTGACAAAATTAAACAAAAACAACAATGAGACTTTTATCTTAAATTGTGAATTGATTGAAACCATTGAGGAACGGCCGGATACAACAATACGCCTGGTGAACGGCAAACATTTCGTTGTATCGGAAAGTTCAGCGGAAGTAATTTCAAAAGTTGTCGCATTTAAAAGGAGCCTTTACAGCAGATAGACAAAATAAAAGTAGGAGTAATGATCAATGGAATTCAGTGTTCTCATAGGATATATAGCGGCTGTACTTACAATTATATTTGGAATTGTATATAAGGAAGGTAGTGTTGATTTTTCCTTATTGGGCAATTTTATTAGTCCATCCAGTATTTTTATTGTATTGGGCGGTACCTTCTTTGTGCTTTTGGCATCCTTTCCGTTTAAAACTTTTAAGCGGATACCAAAGCATATCAAAATGATAATCAGCAAGGATAAAAAGGATCCGAATGAATACATCGAGATTATTACTGAATTATCAAGAGAAGCAAGGAAAAAGGGACTGCTGGCTTTGGAAGATAAGGCACTTGCCTTTGAAGACGAATTCTTGAAAGAAAGTGTTCTTCTGATCGTGGATGCCATTGAACCGGACAAGCTGAAAGCCTGGTTTGATCAAAAAATGTCAAATATAGAACGGCGGAATCAAGAAGAAAAAAAGTTCTATGAGGTGGGAGCAGCACTGGGACCGGCCTTTGGTATGCTGGGCACACTGATCGGACTTGTCAATATGCTGAAAGCAATGAACCTGGATGGAGGCGCAGATGAGCTGGGAGCCAATATGTCGATTGCTTTGATTACGACGTTTTATGGTTCTATGATTGCAAACTGTATCTTCACTCCAATGGCCAATAAACTTGAAATCGCTCAGGAACGAGAAATGCTTTATAAAGAAATCATCATAGAAGGGGTTACCTCGATCAAAGAAGGAGAAAATCCTAAGTATATTCAGGAAAAATTAAAGAATTTCCTTGCAGAGCATGAAATAAAAGATGACGATGATGCAGAGGGTGCAGGAGAAGGAAAGAAAAGCAAAAAGAGTAAAAAGGAAAAAAAACCAAAGAAGGAATAAAGAATGGCCAGAGGGAAGAAAAAAAGTTCTATAAATAAGGATGCGTGGCTTAACACGTATGCAGATATGATTACTTTGATTTTAGTGTTTTTCATTCTGCTCTATTCCATGTCGTCCATTGATCAGGAAAAATTCCGATTGTTGGTTAAGGCTTTTACTGCTGATCCTGAAACGATTGAGCAAATTCGACTTTTGGAGAGTGAAAATCAGGAAGACGTAGGAAAACCAGATCCAATGGAAGGCGGAATTGAAGGAGAACAGGTTGCAGATATTGAAGACTTGGAAGAATTATATCAATACTTGAAAGCTTATGTTGCGAAGAATAATCTGGAGGAATCGGTCCAGGTAGAAAAAGGCAAAGATATTGTTTTTGTTAGATTTATGTCAACCTTATTCTTTGAACCAGATAAAGCGATCCTAAAAAGTGGAGGCATGGGAATATTAGATTTTGTCGGTGATGCTTTAGGGAAAGTTGAATCACATATTAAATATATACGAATTGATGGTCATACTGCTGAAGCGGCTCCCGGAACCAGTACTGTTGATGATAGAACATTATCCACAGACAGGGCAAATGCAGTCCTCAAATATCTGGAATCCAATTATATAAAAAACCCGTCCAAACTGATGGCGGTAGGATATGGGATGTTTCGACCCGTTGCTCCAAATGATAGTGAGCCAAACAGAGCAAAAAACAGGCGGGTAGAAATTCTGGTAGCCAAGAGTGACAGTTTGCAGGATGAACTTGATAAAATTTACAGTTTATCCGATGAATTGACGAATGATGAGGAGACAGAAATTAATTCGAAAACAACAGATAGCGAGTAGGAGATTGCATTATGAGTGAAATTCTTTCACAAAGTCAAATTGACAGCTTATTAAACAGTTTGACAAGTGGTACAAAAGAAGAACAGCCGGAACAAAATGCGGGAAAAAAAATCAAAGACTATGACTTCAGAAGTCCGAAGCTTTTTACAAGGGAACAGTTAAAATTACTGTACAGCATATATGAAAATTATGCCAGGATTTTATCGTCGCATATTACCGGCATTCTGCAGACTTATACCTTGATAGAAATTATTGAAGTAGAGGAGCAGCAGTATTATGAGTTTAATAATGCATTACCGGACTCGGTGCTTATGGGTGTTGCCGACTTTTCGGTAAAAGAAAATAATAGTGATGAAGATTTGATTTTGTTAGATTTTTCAAAAGATATTGGTTTTTGCAGCATTGACAGATTGCTTGGAGGTTCCGGCAAACCATTAGAAAATGACAGAGAATATACGGAAATTGAACTCGGTATTCTCGAGCATTTGATGAAGGGCATGGTCAACCTCATGAAAAATGTGTGGAATGACTATTTAGAGATTTCTCCAAGACTCGTCAAACTGGAAACAAACGCCAGAATATTGCAGGGAATCAGTGCTGATGAAAATGTAGTTATCGTTGTCATGAATATGATGGTGAATGAGACTCAGGGAAAAATGAACATCTGTATCCCTGCAGTAACGCTTGACACCATGTTTAAATTGAAAACCGCGCAGAGCAAGAAAAAAGAAAGACGTGGAGATGCGTTGTCCGATGCCAAGAGAAGAGCAGGTATTATGAAAGAGATTAACCAGTCAGAGCTGGAAATCAGAGGGATTCTGGGGACCATCGATGTTCTGTCAAAAGATTTAATTGATTTGGAGGTAGGAGATATCATCAAGCTAAATAAACCGGAGAGTTCCATGGTTGAATTGGCCGTAGGAGAAACCGTATGGTTTCGGGGAGAAATGGGTTCTTTTAATAAAAAAAGAGCCATTGCGATTCGAGAATCTATTAAGAGAGGAAGTGACCATATTCGATGACGAATGACAACGGAATGTACAAACTGACAGACATGGAAATGGATGTAATTGGAGAAGTGATGAATATCAGTATGGGCGCTGGCGCGACGGCAATGTCGACCATACTGGACAAAAAGGTTAATATCACAACGCCCAGAATTGAAACACTTGGGATTGACGAATTCGAATTTTCTTATTTGGAGCCCGTTGTAGGTGTTTTGATTAAATATGTTGAAGGTATTAACGGAACAAACATACTGCTTTTAAGAGAAACTGACTTGAAAAAGATTCTGGGACATCTGTTATCCACGGATCCGTCAGAAATGGTTGAGCTGGATGAAATCAGTGTGAGTGCGATTTGTGAGATCATGAACCAGATGATGGGCTCTGCAGCAAGTGCTTTGGCATCCTTTCTGGGGCAGGTTGTTAATATTTCACCTCCGGAGATATTGGATACAACAGAAAATGTGAAAGAACTCTTCTCATTGACGGGTGATTCTTTGGTGAGCGTTAAATTCGATTTAAATATTGAAGGACTTGTTGAAAGTGAATTTATCAGCGCGATGGATCCTGAGCTCGTGAAGAAAATTGTCCAAATGTCTCTCGGAGCAAGTGAAGTGGAGGATGATCCCGCAGCATCAGCAGAAACACCGGAGGCTGCTCCCACAACCACCGAAGCGACGGCAGCACCAGCGCCTGCGCAGGAAATTCCTGCACAGCCAATGCAGCAGCAACCAATGCAGCAGGAACCAATGCAGCAGCAATCTCCCCAGATGTATATGGATGCGCGTCCTTCTATGGTTGAACAGGCACCGAAACAACAAGTGCAAGCAACTCCATATAGCTATAGGCCACTTGGAGTTGAGCAAAAAGCGGCGGAGCTTGGTATTGAGGAAAACAATTTAGAACTGATCATGTCGGTTCCGGTTCAGATAACGGTTGAACTTGGAAAGACAAAGAAAAAGATCAAGGATATTGCAGAGCTTGCAGTTGGGAATATCGTCGAGCTGAACCGGCAGGCTGGTGATCAGGTCGATGTAGTAGCAAACGGGAGATTGATTGCCAAAGGCGATGTAGTTGTAGTAGATGACAATTACAGTGTCAGAATTACGGAAATTATAAAAGCAATAGATAATTCGGCGGAATCCAAGTAGATAGATATTTTAAACAAGAGAGGTATGAAACGATGGCAAAGATTTTAATAGTTGATGATGCGGCTTTTATGAGAATGATGGTGAAAGATAACTTGAAAAAAGCTGGATATTCAGATTTTCTGGAAGCAGGAGACGGTGAGGATGCGGTGAATAAATATACGGAAAATAAACCGGATCTGGTTATATTAGATATCACCATGCCAATTAAAGACGGCATTGAAGCACTGCAGGCGATTAAGCAAATGAATCCACAGGCTAAAGTAATTATGTGTTCTGCGATGGGTCAGGAAGGAATGGTTGTGGAAGCGATCAAACTTGGCGCGTTAGATTTTATTGTAAAACCTTTTAAACCGGACAGACTGATTCAGACTGTCAAAAATGTTTTGGGAGAGTAATTGAAGGAGATTTAAATTTGTTTCGAGATATTATTTCAATGCTGTTAGCCTTGATGGGTACGGGATGTGTTATTCTGCTGACTTACTATGCCAGCAGATGGTATGCAAAAAAAATGGGTCCAATTGCCGGCGGGAAACACATTAAAGTGGTGGACAGACTGGTTGTCAGCAAAACGGGTTCCATCCTGATTATTGACATAGAGGGAAGGCAGTACCTGATAGGCGTCAGCGACCAAAGTGTGCAGATCTTGATGGAGCTGGATGAAACCATTCCGTTTCCTGTGGCATATAGTGCTGGCGGGGATGGCTTGAAAGGCTTCATTAACGGAGACAGCTATAAAAGTCTGATCGGTTTGATTAAAAAGCGGAGAGGTGTTGACTAGTTATGGAATTCATCATCAATGGACAAGGTTCCGATGTCGTAAAAATGATCATTATTTTAACGATGATCAGTGTCGCTCCGTTTTTACTGTTAATGATGACTTGTTTTACAAGAATCATCATTGTGTTTTCCTTTTTGCGAAATGCAATGGGACTTCAACAGACACCACCCAATCAGGTGCTGATCGGTCTGGCTCTTTTCATCACCTTTTTTATTATGCAGCCGGTACTATCTGAGGTAAATGAGACCGCACTACAGCCCTACAATGAAGGATCGATCGAGACACAGGAATTTTTGGATCGGGCGGCTGTCCCGATGAAGCAATTTATGCTGAAACAGACAACGGCCAGTGAGGTGGAACTATTTAAGAGTTTATCTGCAGACGAAAACGTAGAGACCATGGAAGCAGAAGAGCTTCCATTACATATTGTAGTGCCTGCTTTTATTACAAGTGAATTAAAAAGGGCATTTTTAATTGGATTTTTGTTATTTATTCCTTTTTTAGTCATTGACATGATTGTTTCCAGTACGCTGATGTCTATGGGTATGATCATGCTGCCGCCGGTAATGATATCACTGCCGTTTAAAGTTATGCTGTTTGTTGTTGTCGATGGTTGGGGACTTCTGATTAAAACCTTAGTGATGACATATAACTGAAGAAAGGGGTATTACCGATGGATACAATTCAATTAACTGAAATCTTCAGGGATGCTGTCATGACTGGTTTTAAAGTTGCGGCTCCGATTTTACTGGTAAGTATTCTGGTTGGATTATTTATATCAATTATTCAGGCAGCAACCTCAATCAACGAGCAAACGATGACCTTTGTTCCTAAGTTAATTGTCATCGCACTGGTCTTGATTATTTTTGGAGGATGGATGCTTCAACAGATGGTAGATATGGTAAACCGTATTTTTGAATTTATTGGAACTTCAATATAGATGTCATGACAGTGGGGGAGAAGCTTGTTAAATGATTTAAACAGTTTTTATGTTTTTCTGTTTGTAAGCTGCAGAATGGCAGGAGTGATTTTTTTCAATCCGATTTTTGGAAGAAGAAATATTCCCAATATGGTCAAAATCGGACTAACACTGGGAATTGCACTGAATGCGGCGTATGGGCTGATAGATACTGTCATTGTGGATTATACTGCAATCGATCTGCTGGTTTGCCTGATCAAAGAATTTGCTGTGGGTTTTGCAATGGGACTCGTCTTACAAATGTTTCTCTCAATTTTTCATTTGGGAGGACAGCTCATCGACCTTCAAATGGGTATCAGTATGGCGTTAATGTATGATCCTACCAGTAACTCTCAGATTTCAATCACCGGTAATCTGACAACAATCATGTACACCTTGTTGTTCTTCATTACCAACAGCCATATCGCATTGTTTGCTATTGCAATAAAATCTTTTGATGCAGTGCCCATTGGCCTGGAGGGAGTAAACAGCAAAATTGGCATTTATTTTATAGAGCTTTTTGGATATATGTTGGTTTACGCGGTACAGCTGGCATTGCCGATTATTGTTACTGAAATACTGGTTGAAGTAGCAGTGGGTATTCTTATGAAAGTGGTGCCCAATATCAATGTTTTTGTAGTGAATCTGCAACTCAAACTATTGGTAGGATTGACGGTACTGATCACAATTATTCCGGCATTGGTTCATTTTATGGGCAAGCTGAATACAATCATGCTGGAAAGAGTAGAAGGCGTGCTTACTTATTTTATATAAGCACTGAACGGGGGGACTACGATGGCAGAAACGAATAAAACCGAAAAAGCGACCCCCAAAAAGAAACGGGACGAGAGAAAAAAAGGGAACGCGTTTCAAAGCAAGGATGTAATCAGTGTAGTTACCCTGATTATAGGTTTTGTCCTTATTAGTAAACTGGGAAGTTTTATTATGATGCAGATACGACAGCTTTATCTCAATGAGCTTGGCAAAATGGAAGGGCTGTACGAGCTGAGCATTGTAAGCTGCATGCAGCTTTTTCGAGAGGCGGTACTGGTATTTTTTATCACTACCATACCAATCCTTCTTGTTTTAGTTTTATGTGGTATCATCATGACGGGAGCGCAGACGGGATTTTTAGTGTCTGGTGAGCTACTGCGGTTTAAATTTAACAGAATCAGTATAATCCAAGGCTTTAAACGAATGCTGTCCCTAAGATCTGTGGTACAGCTGGTAAAATCATTGATCAAAGTAGTGGTCATCATCTGGGTGATTTATGCCAGTGTTAAGGATCTCATGGTTGTAACACCGGATATGTTAAATACCAGTTTGGATAATAATATCTCCTTTATGATGGAAAGGATCATGTCTATCGTATATAAAATCTGTCTTATTTTTGTAGCGGTTGCCGTTTTGGATTTTGCTTATCAGAAGTTTGATTATGAACAGAAACTGAAAATGACCAAGCAAGAAGTAAAAGATGAGTATAAGCAGACAGAAGGAGATCCGTTTATCAAAGGAAAGATTAGAGAAAAGCAGCGCAAGATGAGCATGAATCGAATGATCCAGAAGGTTCCCGAAGCTGATGTGATTGTAAGAAATCCAACCCACTTTGCAGTTGCTTTGAAATATAACCTTGATCAAGACCAGGCACCGGTTGTGGTGGCAAAGGGACAGGATCACATGGCCAAGAAGATTGTTGATATCGGGATGAAACATAAGATATTGATTACGGAAAATAAGCCTCTTGCGAGGAGTTTATATAAAATGGTTGAAGTAAACGATTATATACCGGCCGAATTGTATCAGGCTGTTGCAGAATTGATGGCATGGGTATATAGCAATAAAGAAAAAGGTAAGAAAGCAGTATGAAGGTTTTTAAAAATGTAGTGGTGGTATTTGTTATTTTGATCGTGGCTTTGATCATTATCCCATTACCTCCGTTTTTTCTGGATTTCATGTTTATCATGAGTATATCCATTTCGTTGATGATTCTGCTTACAACGATGTTTATTGGAGGACCTTTGGAGTTTTCCATATTTCCTTCTCTTCTGCTGATTACGACCTTATTGCGGTTGGCGCTGAATATTTCATCAACTCGATTGATTTTATCCAACGGGGGAGAGGCCGGCCAAGTAATTGCAACATTTGGATCCTTTGTACTCGGTGGAAATGCCGTTGTAGGATTTATCGTATTCATCATCATAGTAATCGTACAGTTTATTGTAATCACAAAGGGTTCTGAGAGAATCGCAGAAGTTTCCGCAAGATTTACCTTGGATGCAATGCCGGGAAAACAGATGGCGATTGATGCCGATCTCAGTTCTGGTTTAACCACGGAAGAGGAAGCCAGAGAAAGAAGAAAGACCATCCAGAGGGAGGCAGAATTCTATGGTGCCATGGATGGAGCAACCAAGCTGGTGAAGGGTGATGCTATCGCGTCTATTATCATTGCCATGGTAAACCTGATTGCCGGTACTATCATCGGAATGATACAGGGAGGCATGTCCTTCGCACAAGTATTGACTGTGTATTCCATTGCAACGGTTGGCGACGGTTTGGTTGGACAGATTCCGGCACTGATGATCTCTACTGCAACGGGTATGATTGTTACCAGAGCTGCTTCGGAAGGAAATCTGAACGAGGATGTTAAAAAGCAGTTTTTGTCCCAGCCAGGGGTATTGCTGATTTCCGGGCTCGTTATCTTAACGATGTGTTTTATTCCAGGTGCGCCTATTCCACAAATTGCAGTGCTTGCATTTATTCTGATCGTACTTGGAATCAGTTTAATGAGATCAGCGACGGTAAAGGAGCAGAAAGATGAAAATCAGGAAATGCAGGAGCTTCTGGAAGAAGAATCCAACGAGGCAGATTATTACCGGAATATTGACAATGTATACAATTTATTAGGTGTGGAGCCCATTGAAATGGAATTTGGATATTCACTTTTACCGCTTGTCGATGAAAGCAGCGGGGGAAGTTTCATCGACAGAATTGTAATCTTCAGAAAGCAGTTTGCTCTTGAGATGGGCGTGGTTATTCCCACCGTAAGGCTTCGAGATAACGGGCTGATCAATCCGAATCAGTACCTGATCAAGATTAAAGGAGAAGAAGTTGCAAGAGGAGAGGTGCTGGTAGATTATTATCTGGCGCTTGACCCGGGCAACAGTACAGGAACCATTGAGGGAATCGATACGATAGAGCCTGCTTACGGAATACCGGGCAAATGGATCACTGAAAGCGAAAGGGAAATGGCTGAGGTTTATGGATATACCGTCATTGATGCTTTGTCCGTGATTGTTACCCATATGTCTGAGATAATCAAAAAGCATATCTATGAACTGATCAGTCGTCAGGATATTAATATTTTGTTACAGAACGTATCCAAGGAGAATCAGGCGATTGTGGATGATGTGATACCGGGTATTATCAGTGTTTCTGATTTGCAGAAGATCCTGATGAATCTTTTAAAAGAGGGAATTCCGATCAGAGATATGGAAAGCATCTTGGAAACCATTGGCGATCAGGGCGTGATGATCAAGGATACGGACATGTTGACGGAATACGTCAGACAGAAGCTGAAACGTACGATTACGAGAAAATACGCGGATGGTAACAGTATTAAGGTAATCTCTCTGGATCAGGGAATTGAAAATACCATACTGAATTCGGCGAAAAAAAGTGAACATGGTACCTATCTGGCAATTGAACCTCAGGTAGTTCAAAAGATTGTTGAGGGAGTAACGGAACAGATTGAAAAGGTAAAAGAAGTGATTAATCAGCCGATCATTCTAACATCGCCTATCGTTAGAATTTACTTTAAAAGAATGCTGGATCAGTTTTTACCGGATTTGACAGTACTGTCTTTTAATGAAATCGATACTAATATCCAAATTCAGGCAATCGGGATGATACAGATAAAAGAATGAAAGAAACCACTGCAGGGATATTTAGAAAAGAGGTGAGGCAAATGAATTACGCAGAAATCATTGATGAGGACAAAATGATACAGCAATGGAAAGACTATAAAGCGAACAAAAGCATTGAAGCGCGAAACGAAATTGTGTTACAATATATCAATCTTGTAAGGAAAATTGTATTACGGTTTAAAGGAAGTTACAGCAATTTCGGACAACTTGACGACATGGTAAATCAAGGAATGATTGCGTTGATTGATGCGGTTGAGAAATTTGATCCGGATATGGGCAATAAATTTGAAACCTTTGCCTCTTTAAAAATTAAGGGCGCAGTCATTGATTTCATGAGAAAACAGGATTGGGTTCCCAGAAATCAAAGAAACTTATCGAAGGAGCTGGATGAAGTATATAACGAGCTTTATGCGGAACGGGGAAAGGAACCTACGAAGCAGCAAATTGCGGAACGAATGAGCGTTTCCGTTTCCCATCTTGATAAAATTCTTCAGCAGCGGCATAATTCGATTATTCTTTCTTATGAGGAAGCCATCAATGAGAAGATGATGACGGCATCCCCCCTTATCGTAAATGAAAGAGAAAAGGATTCGCCGGAAACAGGGCTTTTGTATGAAGAACTGAAATCAAAGCTGATAGAAGCCATCGATCACCTAAATGAAAAGGAGCGGCTGGTGGTGTCTCTTTATTACTATGAAAACTTAAAGCTGAAAGAGATTGCGAAAGTCTTGAGTATTACTGAATCAAGAGTATCACAGATACACTCGGCAGCGATCATTAAGATGAAAAATAAAATGAACAATTATTAAGAGGAGAGATATTCTTAGGAGGTATCGTAATGGTAAGAGGATTTTATTCAGCAGCTGCTGGTGTTTTCACTCAACAGAAAGCAATGAATGTCGTTTCAAATAATATTGCAAATGCGACAACAGCAGGATACAAAAGCCAGTCTACAGTGGAATCCAGCTTCGGGGAACATCTGGTTTCCAGAATGAGCGAACTGGATCATGTGGCAAGCAATAATATCGGACCAGGTGCTTTTATGACGATTAACAGTTCCGAATATACGGATTACAGTCAAGGCAACTTTGAAAGCACGGGGAGAGCCGTTGATATGGCCATCAGCGGACAAGGATTTTTTCTTGTGGAAAGCGAGACTTATGGTCCGGTTTTAACAAGGAATGGTCAGTTTGAGATTGACGAAGAAGGAGATCTTTACCTTCCGGGAGTTGGAAAGGTGTTAAATGACGGCGAGGATACCATCAATTTTGAGAATAGTAATTTTACAGTAAGTCCAACAGGCGTGATTAGTGTTGATGGGGAGGAAGAGGATGCTTTATATATCGCAGTGCCAGATGAGGATGTCGTATTAAAGAGTGTTGGAAACGGCGTTTTTCAGGCTGAGGATGAGAGCTATGATCAAGCAGAGACTGAAAATTATTACGTAATGCAGGGGACAATCGAAAAATCAAATATCAATATGGCTCAGGAGATGAGCAAGATCATAGCAGGACAAAACCATTATCAATCCTGTACGCAAATTATAAAAATGTATGACAGTATCAATGATCTTACTGTAAATCAAATTGGTAGAATTGGTTGATTTTAGATTGAATTGCTTCAATCTGTTATACATGCGATGATGAGAAAAGGAGAACCAAAAATGATCAGAGGATTTTATTCAGGTACTTCCTGTGTTATAAGCCAGCAGACGAATCTCAACACGATTGCAAATAATTTTGCAAATAGCAACACCACCGCTTATAAACCGCAGCAGGCTGCTTTTTCCGCATTATTGTACCAAAGCATCAATGGAGGAGGAGGAGAGGGTAATCTTATTCAAAACGGCCATGGCGTAAGGATACAAAAGACGGGAACCGACTTCACTCAGGGTGATTTGAAAAATACAGGAATGGAGATGGACTGCACAATCATGGGAGATGGTTTTTTTGCCATTGAAAATCGAGAGGATGAAACCATTACCTATACTCGAGACGGCAGTTTTGAACTCAGTGTAGATGATTCAGAAGCCTACCTCGTAAACGGCGCGGGAAATTATGTCCTGGACGTTGATGAAGAGAGAATAGCAGTTCCGCAAATTACAACCAAAACAGATTCCCATGGAAATGTAACGACAGAGGGGGGATTTGATTCCTCGAAGATTGGTGTTTTCCACTTTCCCAACAAATATGGGTTGGAACTTTTGGGTGGAAATCAGTATAAAGCTACGGAGGCTTCAGGAGAAGCAGAAGAAGTAGAAAAGCCTATCGTGAAGACGGGTTATCTGGAAAATTCCAGAGTACAGATCGCACAGGAAATGGTAAAAATGATCGAAGCATCTAAAGGATTTTCTTTTGGATCTAAGGTGGTACAGACAGCAGATGAAATGGAAAGAATAATCAATCAGCTACGTTAAAACCATAATTACACCTATAATTGATTTTCGACGAATAGTTTTGTGATTCGAGAAATTGTGGTATTATATCAGTAATTGGTATACTGTTCGTTTAATTATTTTGTTTTATTCTACTGTTTAAGATAATCATGCGATAAACATTTCAATCGTGAGTATTCGTAGTAACGGCAGGATACAACTTAATCAAGGAAAAAATTTAAGTGTGTAAGATTGGAGAAGAATATGAATCAGGGTGAGCTTTCACAAAATGATACGGTTACTTTAATTGAAGTTATTGTAAGTGATGATAAAATGGCGGGCTTTATCAAACTGATAAAGCAGTGCGAGACTCCCGAACCGATAAGAAAGGAGCAGCTGCAGGAGGCATTAACGGCAAACGGTATTACGTTTGGCATTAAAGAGACTTCCGTCGAAAAACTGGCAGCAAGGCCGATTTTTAATATTAGAATCGAAGTGGCAAAGGGTGTGCTTCCGATCAATGGAGAAGACGGCAACGTTACATTTTATGTACAAAGAGATTCAGAATACCATCCGGAATATAGTTTAGAAGGAAATGTTGATTATAAGAATCTGGATTATTTTCAGATGGTAAAAAAAGATCAGGTGCTTGCTGAAATCATAAAAGAAACAAAAGGCACTGATGGTAAGAATATCTATGGTGGTATTGTACCTTCAAAAAGTGGGAAACCTGCATTTTCGCCGGTTGGAAAAAATACACATCTGATACAGGATGATACTGTGCTGGTGGCAGATTGTGATGGCGTTGTCAGGTTTCTCAGGAATACGATTGATGTCAATGATATGCTCAAAATTCGTTCCAACGTAGACCAGCTTACGGGAAATATTAATTTTACCGGTGACGTTAATGTCGACGGGGATGTTTGTGATGGGTTTTCTGTTAAATCGAGTGGAAACCTTATCGTAAAAGGCGTCGTGGAAGATGCTGCGATTGAAGCGGCGGGGAATGTACATATTTCGAAAGGCATCAATGGCGGTGGTGGACATCGTATTTTTGTCGGCGGGGATTTAAAATGTAAATACATTGAAAATGCGAATATACATGTTGAAGGCAATATCAACGCTGATTATATCATTGACAGTAATGTTACCTGCATGGGTGATATTGAACTGGCAGGGAGCAGAGAACTGGTCGTTGGCGGTGAAATTAAAGTTTTAGGAGAACTGAAGGCAAAGGATATCGGGACAGAGAGTGAGAGAACAACCAGAATAGAAGTGATTGGCATCAAACTCATAGATACGGAATCCATTGAGCAGCTAACAAAAGAAAAAGATGAGTATAGTGAAAAAATGAAAGTTTTGACTGAAACTACATCAAAACTGAGTCAATCCAGAATGAATTCCGGTAATGATGTAATCCAACAATTGTCGGCTGCAAAAAAGCAAATCTTAACAATTAGAGAAAAACTTGATCAATTAAATAACCGAATACAAGAATTAGAAAAGGATTGGACGATGGAATTTCCAGGTGCTGTAATCTGCAAAAGAAAGATGTATCAAGGTGTGAAAATCAATTTTGGAGAAGAAAGATTTCACTTTAATTTTGATAATATTGAGCATTGCAGAATTTTTTGGAGCGACGGGAACATTATACAGGGCACATTATAGTATTAGCAAGACCGATCCCGAGAAAGTGAGGTGAGGATAGTTTGGAAGAATATGGTTCTTTTGTTAAAATGAGTGTGTTTTATGGAGAAGATCAGACTACGGTCTCCTCAAGTACTATTAGTGCCATGGGTGAAAGAATGATTCTAAGGGGAGAGGATTTTGAGCTGATCCCACATCAATCAATCGTAGATGTTGTAGGATATTTACAGGATGGTGTTGTTTTCATGAGTGGAAAGGTAACGCTTTCCACTGCGTCGCAGCTAAATCTAGATATCATTAAAATAGAAGACAAACAAGAGCGGAGAAGCTATTTAAAAGTTAAAGTGTATTTGGAGACGAAGCTTTTAAGAGCTTTTTCGATGGGAAAAAGCAACAGATCCTATTCCATTGGTGATACGATTCATACAAGAGATTTAAGCCTTGGCGGAATTGCCTTTTACTCCAACAGAGTATTGTTGAAAAAACAAAAAGTAACGATAGATTTTAATGAATTAAAACCTGAGTTCATTGCTCAGGCTGAAATTCTCAGAAGGGAAAGCGGTTGGTTCAGAGGAGGATATCGGTTTAAATATGGTTGCCGATTTTTAAATATCGACGGTGAAGAGGAAAGAGTCCTTTGCGAGTTCGTATTCAGAATTCAGCTTGAAAATCACAGGAAACTTATGCGGATGCAGGAAGAATTAAATTAGAGGCTCAACGGCGAATGGAGGGCGAGACTGATGTCTAAAACAGTTGTTATCACAAATCAAAAGGGTGGCGTAGGAAAAACTTCAACGGCAAGTGCTGTAATATGCGGTTTGGCACAAAAGGGATATAAAATATTGGCCATTGACCTTGATCCCCAGGGAAATCTGGGATTTTGTCTGGGCGCTGAAATTGATAACAGTCCTACGGTCTATGAATTGATGAAAGGATCTGTCCCCATTGATCAGATCATCCAGAGAAATGAAGGGATTGACGTTATTCCTTCCAATATCCTGCTGAGTGGCGCAGAATTGGAATTCAACCAATTAGGACGAGAATATCTTTTGAAAAATGGAATTGCCCCCGTAAGGGGAAATTATGATTATATTGTTATAGATACCCCTCCAGCATTAAATATTTTAACGGTAAATGCATATACCGCTACAGATAACCTTATTATACCAATGATTCCCGAAATTTTAAGCTTACTGGGAATTTCTCAACTGAGAGAAACCATAGAACTGGTAAAAGGGATCTATAACCCGAAAATTGAAGTGCTTGGGATTCTTCTTAATAAATACGATAAACGAAGACTGCTAACAAAAGATGTAGAGGAAATGGCAGAAATTATTGCTAGGGAATTACATACGAAAGTGTTTCATACAAAGATTCGATCCTCTGTGTCGGTTGCGGAGGCACCGGCTCATGGGGAAAGCGTATATAAGTATTCTCCGAGAGCAAACTCGACCAAGGATTTTCGTCAGCTTGTCGATGAACTGATTTCACAGAAGGGAATGAAGTTGGATGGCGAAGAAAAGCAATAAGACGGAACATGTGCTGAAGCTGATTTCCAAGCATGAGGATGAAGAACAGGATGATTTGTTTGGAGTCCGGCATGATAATCCGGGAAAAGATACCTATGCTGAGGTAGAATCAAATACTGAAGTTGAAAAAAAAGAACCAAAGAATAGGGAAAAATCCCAAAAGTCGGAAGAACCAGAGAAAAAGGAAAAGGGGAACAAAAAGGAAGAGCCAAGAGCAACGGATCATGGCTTTTCTGCTGATGGTTTGCAGGAGACGGAAAAAAGTGCGATTCAAGAACCACAATCTCAACTTGTTAACGTCGCAGAGGTTTTGCTAAGAGAAAAAATTGGATTGGTGATGGAGAGGATGAAGGTCTGCACCTGTCAGAATTGCGTCAATGATGTTTTGGCGCTGGCATTGAATACGTTACCTGCCAAATATGTTACTACCGATTCCGGTAAGCAACATCTCCAGCTGGACGTTTATAAAAAACAACACGAAACGGATGTTCTTGCAGCATTGACCAAAGCCTGCGTGCGTGTGAAGGCTTCTCCAAGACACGAAAGGATGGGGTGAAGATTTGTTAAAAAATTATGATGAACTAAACGACATGCAGATTGATGTACTAAGAGAAATCGGAAATATTGGTGCAGGGAATGCGGCAACGGCGCTTGCAACCATATTAGATGAAAAGGTGGATATTACACTTCCGAAGGTTAGAATCACGGACTTTGACACAGCGATAAATGCTTTGGGTGGTGCCGAAACGATGACTGTTGGAGTATTGGTGAACTTTTCGGGAGAAGCAAACGGTATGATTATGTTCCTGCTGAATATGGAGGATGCGGCAGCTGTTATGAGCATACTGATTCAGGAAGATGATGAAGGGCAGGACGGGCAGTTAAGTGATCTTAAATTATCTGCAATTAAGGAGATTGGAAATATCCTTGGTTCTTCTTATATTAATTCAATTTCAACGCTGACCGGGCTTTCTATTCAAATCTCAATCCCGTATATCGCCATTGACATGGCCGGAGCACTGATGAGCGTGCCGATTATAGAGTTCGGTTCTGTGGGCGATAAGGTCATGTTTATTGAAGAATGCTTTTCGGCGGAAGAAAACAACTTAACCAGCAATATCATTATGTTTGCTGAAATAGAAACTCTAAAAATTATTATGGAAAGATTAGGACTTGAAATATGAGCGATTCACTGGTCGTTGGGATTTCTGACTATAAATTTGCTAGAAATCCAAATATTTTTGTCACTTATGCGCTCGGATCCTGTGTGGGAATTTGTCTTTATGATAAACAGATAAAAGTAGGCGGACTGTCCCACATTATGCTTCCAGAGAGCAGTATGTTTTCAAAAAATGAAATTAATCGAATGAAATTCGCGGATACAGCTATTGTAGATCTTGTGCAGAATCTGGTAAAAATCGGTGCGGAAAAGCGAAGATTAACGGCAAAGATTGCAGGAGGAGCCCAAATGTTCGAGGTTCAGCAGGGCAGTATGATCGGAACCATTGGCGAGAGAAATGTTGCCAGTGTCAAAAAAGCACTACATAGCCTAAGAATTCCAATCCTTGCAGAGGATACCGGATTAAATTATGGACGAACGGTTTACTTTGATTTGGATACGGGAATTATGAAGGTTCAGTCTCTTAGCAGAAGTATCAAAGAGTTTTAGCGAACCTTAAGTTTTTTTATTAATGACCGATATATAGTTTACGGAGACTGACTTCATGATATTGAAAGGAGAGAAAACAATGTCTGAAATTTATGATGAAAACAAAATCCTTGAAGAGGACACACAACATGGCAGATTCCTTACCTTTACTTTGGAGGAAGAAGTATACGGTATTGAAATCAAATTTGTAACAGAAATCATTGGAATTCAATCCATTACAAAGGTTCCTGAAGTGCCTGATTATGTAAAAGGAATTATTAATTTACGAGGTAAAATTATTCCTGTTATTGATGTAAGGCTGAAATTTGGAAAACAACCGATGGAATACGATGATAGAACTTGTATTGTAGTGATCGATATTAACGACGTTTCTGTCGGACTTATCGTTGATAATGTCGATGAAGTTTTAACCATTGACGATCAGGATATTGCAGCACCTCCGGTAAATAGAACGGGATTTGAAAATAAATATATTAAAGGAATCGGAAAAGCAGGCGAGAAAGTACAGCTATTGCTTGATTGTGAAAGACTTTTGAAAAATGATGAACTGGAGATAATCGAATCAATTGCTTAAAGAAGATGGTTACAGTTCCATTTATTAATGGGAAATCCGTAGAGAAAAGAGAGGAGTGGATTGAATGAAAGTGTCGCGTAAAATAAAAGTGCTGATAGTAGATGATTCGCTTTTATTTAGAGAAACTCTGGCGAAAGAGATTGCAAAGGATTTTGGAATTGAAGTAATTGGAACTGCAGAAGATCCATTTATGGCAAGAGACAAAATTTTAGAACTAAAGCCGGACGTTGTAACATTAGATGTCGAAATGCCAAAGATGGGTGGAATTGCTTTTTTAAAGAAGCTGATGCCACAATATCCGTTGCCGGTTATTGTTGTCAGCTCAATCGGACAAAACGTATTTGAAGCATTAGATGCTGGAGCTGTCGACTTTGTAACAAAGCCTGATTTAAGCAGATCTGGCGGAATGAATTCTTTTATTAATGAGCTGATTGTAAAGATTAAAATCGCTTCGACTGCAAAGGTAGGCGGTCATAAAAAAGACTATGAGGCTGCAAAGATTGTTTCAAATCATGGAATTGATATTTCTAGTACGATATTAGCAATCGGCGCATCAACCGGAGGTACTGAGGCAATATATAGTGTAATAACCGCATTGCCAAGAGACATGCCCGGTATATTAATTGTTCAGCATATGCCTCCTGTTTTTACTAAACTTTATGCAGACAGATTGAATAACTCTTGCAAGCTGGAAGTAAAGGAAGCACAGGACGGTGATTTAGTGAAGCCGGGAAGAGTTCTGGTTGCAGCAGGAGATTTTCATATGAGACTGGCCAAGGGATCTTCGGGGTATTATGTAAAATGTTCCCAGGGGGAAAGAGTTAACGGTCACTGTCCTTCCGTCGATGTCCTCTTTGATTCTGTTGCAGAGGTGGTAAAGGAGAAGGCTGTTGGAGTAATTTTAACGGGTATGGGAGCAGATGGCGCCAAGGGGATATTAAATATGCGTAAACAAGGCGCCTATACGATCGGCCAGGACGAGAAAACATCAATTGTTTATGGAATGCCTATGGTTGCCTATAATATCGGTGGGGTCGCAAAGCAGCTTCCTCTTGATAAAATCCCACAAGAGATTTGTAATCATTTGTCTTTATAATAAATTTCAACGATTAATCGAAAAAATAAAATAATAATTGAATTATAAAATAAAATCCATAATATCAAATAATTATGGATTTTTTTGTTAAGATTTATAGAAAATTACCGATAAATATAGAGGTTAGTATTTTTTGCTATATCAGAGTGAGAGGAAAGGTTAAAAAATGGATCGGACAAAACAGAACCTAGGATTAGGAAAGAGAATTCGTGGCGGATTCAACAGGATAACGTTTGTTATTATAGCCATAATGTTAATCAGTATTATATCTACTTTGATCTTGGTATCCTATGCGAAAGGCATATATGATGGCCCTTATCAACGAATGGTGATTGTAAGCAATATTGAACTGCAGTTAGAGAATTTGCAGAGAAACATTTATACAAGCATCGCAGAAGATGATCCGGAATTGATTCTTAAAGCGGTGGATCAGTATGATGTTAATATGAATAATTTAAAAGAAAATATTGAGAAACTAAAAGAATTATCCACAGAAAGTGATACGGATGATATTGTTTTATTTAATAGGCAGATTGAAAATATATCCGATAATATTCTTGGACGGGTTGAGCTTTATGTAACAACGTTTGACGAAGCAAATAACAACCAGTATACAATCGCTCTAAATTATATGAGGCAGAATGGAATATCATCTTTTGATAATGCCTACAAATTTTTGGAGCGGCTGAAGGGACAGTCGGAGAATGCAGCAAGCGAATATATTCGCAACGCGGGGTACGCGCAGCTTTTGGTAGTGATCCTTATGGCACTCTTACTGATGATCAGTATCGTTGTTTCTAAAAGGATCAGCAACCGTTTGGAAAAAGAAATCATCACTCCGGTAGAGGAATTGGTGGAAGTCAGCACGATGCTTTCCAGAGGGGAGATTAATGTTGATATCACCTATGATAAAGAAAACGAACTGGGTGTTCTGGCCAACAGCATGAAAGGCATCATTGCTGCGCTGAAAGATTTGATTGCAGAAGCGAATTCCCTCTCCCAATCAGCAGTAGAGGGCAATTTGGAAAGCCGTGGGAATACGAATAAATTTCAGGGCAGTTATCGGGAGATTATACAGGGAGTCAACAATACGCTTGATGCATTGATTGATCCATTGAAAATATCGGCAATTTATATGGAACAAATCAGCCAGGGGCAGATTCCAGAGAAAATTATCGAGGAAGCTAAGGGTGATTTCAATGAAATTAAAAACAGTATTAACACTTGCATTGATGCGGTAAACCGGTTAATAGAAGATACCGATGAATTGGTGACAGCCGCTGTACATGGCAGGCTGAATCAAAGGGCGGATAGTAGTTCCCACGGCGGAGATTTTGCGAAAATTATTGATGGTGTGAATAAAACGATAGATACTTTGGTTGGTCATATCAATGCTCTGCCTTCTCCGGTGATGATTCTGAACAAAGATTTTGAAATCCAATATATGAATGAAATAGGTTCTTTGCTCGTTGGTATGTCACCGCAAGAGCTGATCGGAACAAAGTGCTATGAAAGTTTTCAAACGGATGACTGCAATCCGAAAGACTGGTCAAGCCTTGAACCTTTGATGCAGGGAGAACAGATTATTAAAGATACCGTTGCGCATCTGAATGGAAATGATTTTGAAATTACATATACAGGGATTCCCCTTCGAGATGAAAACGAGGAAGTAATTGGCGCATTGGAACTGATCGTTGATCAGACGGAAACGAAAGATGCTGCACGTCAAGCAGAGAGGAATGTAGAAATTGCCAGAAAACAGGCTGAGTTCCAGGACAAGGAAGTGGATCAGCTGATTGTTAATCTGGAAAAACTCGCAAAGGGAGACCTGTCCATCACAACGTTCAACCGAGATACGGATGAAGTTACCCAAAGAATCGGAGAAAACTTTGCCAAAATTAATTCTTATTTAAATAATTGTGTTGCAGCAATTCAATCCTTAAATGATGATGCAGCGGAAATGACTAAGGCAGCAGTAGAAGGAAAGCTGGATTACAGAGCAGACACCTCCAAACATGGTGGAAGTTTTGCTATGATTATAGAAGGCTTAAATCAAACGTTGAATGCTGTCATTGCGCCGATAGAAAATGCCCTAACTGTATTGATCGAAATGGAACAAGGGAATTTCCATACCCTGATGGAAGGAGACTATCAGGGGGATTATGCGGTTATAAAAACAACCATGAATGAAATGATTCAAAATATTCAAAGCTATATTGATGAAATGTCAAGCGTTTTGATCGAAATGTCAAGCGGTAACTTGAATTTGGAAATTACGGCGGATTACAGGGGAGACTTTGTGCAAATCAAGAATTCTCTGAATAATATTATTGCCACGATGAGTGAAGTGATGGGAGATATTAATGATGCGGCTGAGCAGGTAAGCACTGGTTCAAGACAGGTTTCCGATGGCAGTCAGGCTTTATCTCAAGGGTCAACGCTTCAAGCCAGCTCTATAGAAGAACTTACTGCGTCCATGTCTGAAATCACTGCACAAACAAAGGGCAATGCAGTCAACGCAAATCAGGCCTATGAACTGGCTACTGACGTGAAGAATAATGCGGAACAGGGAAACGTTCAAATGAAGGATATGCTGAATTCTATGGATGAAATCAATGTGTCTTCCTCTAACATATCGAAGATAATTAAGGTGATTGATGATATTGCGTTCCAGACCAATATTCTTGCGCTCAATGCAGCCGTGGAAGCGGCAAGAGCAGGCCAGCATGGAAAAGGTTTTGCTGTTGTTGCAGAAGAGGTAAGAAATCTGGCGGGACGAAGTGCGGAGGCAGCAAAAGAAACGACAGAGTTGATAGAAGGTTCTACTCGAAAGGTGGAAGCAGGAACTAGACTGGCCAATGAAACGGCTGCTGCATTATCTGAAATCGTAACAGGAATCGAGAGTGCAGCAAGTATTGTTGGAGAAATTGCGAATGCCTCCAATGAGCAGGCATCAGCAATTGCTCAGGTGAACAAGGGGATTGAGCAGGTCTCTGAAGTTGTTCAGAATAATTCGGCTACCGCAGAGGAAAGTGCTGCTGCCAGCGAAGAATTATCCAGCCAGGCGGAACTTTTGAAGCAAATGGTAAGCAAATTCCAGAGAAACAAAGGAACAAAGTCCCTGCCATCTGCGGATCAGAAACTTCTTGATGGGGCGTCCTTTGCAGCCTCGGATACGGAACCATTCAATGTGGAGAAAGAAAAAATCATATTATCTAATGATGAGTTTGATAAATACTAAATAGTAATGATAAAAGAAAGGTGCCGGTTTACGGCACCTTTTTTGTAAAGTTTTCCAAAATTTTGCCGATATTTTCTATATGGAATATTAATTATAGTTATAGTTATACCAACGTAATTATTGGAGAAAGGATTTCTGGTTATGCAAAAAAATAAAAATGGTCTCTTAATGAAGATTTTATTATTCATTGGATTGCCTGTAGCAATTACATACTGCGTTGTTGCGGTTATTTCACTCTATACCGTAAATCAGTCGGTAACAAAGTTGGCAGCAAGTGACCTGAACGCGAAATCTCAAGCCGCATCCAATCAAATAGGAGGGATTTTCTCCGATTATCAGGAAATTGCCAAACAGATGGCTGCAAATGTCGAGTTTCAAGCACTATTTTTAAAGACAACTCCTGGGATTGATATCACAACAGTTTCGGGGTATACAGAAGTAGTGAATACAATGATTAATGTGCAGAAAACTAATCCGGATAATATTTTGGCAGCTTGGATGGTTGATGTAGATACAAGTAAGCTTGCTCAGTCGGATGGATTTGTGTCAAATTCTGAATGGCAGGTCACAAAGCGGCCATGGTATACCCAAATGGTGGAAGCAAACGGGGTTGTTGTAACAGATCCTTATGAAGATACCGCTACTGATTTTACCGTAGTGAGTGTTGTTTCACCGGTTTATAGACCAGGAACAAATGAAATCATTGGAGCAACTGGAATTGATTTTAAGCTGGATAATATTAATGCTATGATGAAGAATTATCAACTTGGAGAAAATGGATTTTACACTTTGATCAGCAAGAATGGGCAGGTGATTTATCATCCAAATGAAGATTATAAAAACATTAACGTTGCAGATACTGATTTCTCCGAAAATATGAAAAAGGCTCTGGAGGAAAAAAGTGTTGGCAATATTACTTACTCAAGCAACGGGGTTAAGAATCATGGATATGTTTCCACCGTTGGTGATATTGGCTGGATTGTAGCGACCGGTCTGCCAAATGAGGAATTTACAGGCACCTACAATACAGTACAGGCATCTATGCTTGGTATATTTTTTGCTGCATTGCTTATCGTAATCCTATTAATCGTATTGACATCAAGAAAGATCGTTTTGCCAATCAAGAGGTTGGCTGACGCTGCGGATAAGCTGGCACTTGGGGATGTTGATGTAAACATTGAAAGCGGAGCAGATTCAAAAGATGAAATCGGCGAATTAACGCAAGCTTTCGAAAAGATGACAGAGAATATCAGGGCGCAGGCAATAGCAGCGAGAAAAATTGCAGAAGGAAATCTCGATTTAAATCTAGCGGTAAGGTCAGAAAAAGACGTACTTGCGCTAAGTATGGTATCAGTGATTGACACCTTGAAACGTCTGGTGCTGGAAGCGGAAATGCTCACGTCATCTGCAGTGGAAGGAAGACTTTCGACCAGAGGGAATGCCAAGCAATTTACAGGTGGGTATCAGGAAATCATTGAGGGCTTTAACAGCACCCTGGATGCAGTCATTGATCCGCTGAATATGGTAGCGGAACAGGTAGACAGAATCAGTAAGGGCGATATCCCGGAAAAAATTACAGACAGTTATCAGGGTGATTTTAATATCATAAAGGAAAATTTGAATGACTGTATTGATGCAGTGGGTATGCTTGTTTCAGATACCAAGATGCTGTCCGATGCAGCTATCGCAGGGGATTTACTGAAGAGAGCCGACGCAGAGAAACACCAGGGCGATTTCAGAACGGTAATTGAAGGGGTTAACGGAACCTTGGATACCGTCGTGGACAAGGCAGTCTGGTACGAAGCAATTATTGATGCCATTCCATTCCCGGTTCATGTGACGGATATGGATATGAAGTGGACCTATATGAACAAGGCCTTCGAGAAAGTCATGATTGAGCAGGGCGTTATCAAGGACAGAGATGCCTGCTATGGAATGGACTGCCACAACGCAAACGCGAACATATGCGGAACCGAAGACTGTGGAATCAGGAGATTGGTAGATAAGGGAATTGGTGAGACCTTCTTTGAGTGGGCAGGAAAGAGCAACAAGCAGGATACCGCATATCTGAAGGATAGACATGGTGTGAATGTGGGCTTTGTGGAAGTTGTCACAGACCTGACTCAGATTATGAGAGTAAGCAGATATACGGAAAAAGAGGTACATAGACTGGAAGAGAATCTGAAGCTTCTGGCAGGTGGAAATCTCGATTTCGATATGAATATTGTAGAAGCAGACGAATATACAGAAGAAGTAAGTAAGCAGTTTGCGGCCATTGGGAAAAATTTAGTAGAAGTGAAGCGAGCAGTGGGAGCACTGATCGGGGATGCGGCTGAAATGACAGAGGCAGCAGTAGGAGGAGACCTGAAGAACAGAGCTGATGTGGCAAAACATGGCGGAGAATTCGCCAAGATCATGGAAGGGTTCAATCAAACCTTGGATGCTGTTATCGCACCGATCAATGAGGCTTCCGAAGTATTGCAGGAGATGGCAAGAGGCAATCTGCAAGTGACCATGGAAGGAAGCTATAAGGGTGACCATGCGGCGATCAAGAATGCGCTGAACGAAACTTTAGAGAATATTAGAAGTTATGTAAGCGAAATCTCAAACGTGCTCGCTGAGATCAGCAGGGGAAATCTCGAGCTGGCAATCAGAGCGGATTACAAGGGTGACTTTGTGACGATCAAGGATTCCCTGAATAATATCATCCTGTCACTGAGCCAAGTGCTGGGAGATATCAGCGAGTCGGCAGATCAGGTGGCATCCGGTTCCCGTCAGGTATCCGATGGAAGTCAAGCTCTGTCGCAGGGCTCTACAGAGCAGGCGAGTTCTATTCAGCAGCTGACCGCATCCATCGCAGAGATCGCGTCCCAGACCAAGCAGAACGCAGTCAATGCAAATCAGGCCAGTGAGCTTGCGGGGACGGCGAGAGACAATGCAGAAAAGGGCAATGCTCAGATGAAAGAGATGCTGGATTCCATGGTAGAGATCAATGACTCTTCCGCCAATATCTCTAAAATCATCAAGGTGATTGACGATATTGCTTTCCAGACCAACATTCTTGCACTGAACGCAGCAGTGGAAGCGGCAAGAGCAGGGCAGCACGGCAAAGGCTTTGCCGTGGTAGCAGAAGAGGTAAGAAACCTTGCAGCAAGAAGCGCAGCGGCGGCGCAAGAGACCACAGAGTTGATCGAAGGTTCCGTTAACAAGGCACAGTCAGGAACGAAGATTGCCAACGATACGGCAGCAGCACTGGTAGAGATTGTAGACGGCATTGAGAAGGCGGCAAGCCTTGTAGGAGGTATTGCAGACGCTTCCAATGAGCAGGCATCGGGAATTGCTCAGGTCAACAAAGGAATCGAGCAGGTAGCTCAGGTTGTTCAGAATAACTCGGCAACGGCAGAAGAAAGTGCAGCAGCAAGCGAGGAGTTATCCAGTCAGGCAGAGCTTCTGAAGGAAATGGTGACACGGTTTAAGCTGAGCAAGACATTATCGGGAAGAGATACCAAGCTGCTGAGCGGTGACACGAGCCAGAAGACACAAAGAAAAGCAGGAGCATCAAGCCCAAAGATTCTTCTCAGTGAGGATGAATACGATAAGTATTAAAATAATTAAAATTTCTTCTAGGGCATTATCATAGAAGATTTTACGATAGAGAGAGCCGGATACCATAAATTGGTGTCCGGCTTTAAATTTACGAAAGATAGAATGAAAAGTCCACTTTTTAACCCATTTGGAGGCCGTTCCTTATTAGCATGGAATAATATTAACAGAAAGTTCGAAATATTACCCACAAAGTTCTATTAAGTTTACACAATTGATGACGATAACATAGTAACATAATAAGCTTATCAAAGACAAAAAATTGAAAGGAGAATGCATATTATGATATTAAAATCTTTGTCAATCAGATCAAAACTTGGAATTCTAGTTATTTTTCCTATCATAGCTGCTTTGATCGTTACATTAATTGGCATGAAAGATGTAAATAAAATTAGTGAAAATCTCACTCAAAGCCTTTACGATCAAGGCTTTAAAGGTATTTCTCTGGTGTTAAACGCCGATAGAGATCTTTATCAGGCACAGGACTGCATTAATGGTATTCTGTTAGATAACAGTAAGGGAGTTATAGATCCGGAAAAAAAGATACAGTATATGAAGGGATTCGAGGAAAATTATATACAGACTGCCGACCGAGTGCAAGAGGCCGTTACAATTCTTTCTGAGAACAAGGATGCCTGGAATCAAATAAAAGATGAAACAAACGGCATGACAATATTTGAACATTACAAGACTTTTGAAAAAGACTTTTCTGCCTGGGTGAATTTTTCCAGAAATATTTCCAATACATATATTGCAACGGATGAGTGGACAAATCTGTTTGACAGTTCGCGAGAACAAATGAATGTCATTGGAGAACTGATGGAGATTGGTATGCAAGAGTCGATCGAAGAAAATGAAGCGGAGAAAAGCTCCATGATAACAATGATGGTGATCATTGATGCTGTCGTACTGGCGTTAACTATCATTCTGTCTATTATAATTATGAGAGCAATTACGGTGCCACTAAAGAAATCTGTTGCAATGCTGCAGGAGATGGTTCAAGGCAAATTGAGCAAGCGATTGAATCTGGACCAGAAGGATGAAATCGGTATTATGGGAAAAACACTGGATCAATATGCCGAAAATCTTCAAACCAATGTAATCGGTACAATGAAGAAAATATCAGAAGGGGATCTGAACATCAATATTGAAGTAACTGATCCGAAAGATGAAATCAGTCCGGTAATAAAAACAACGGTTAATAATTTAAAGATGCTGGTGGAGGAAGCGGAACAACTTACTGCCTCTGCAGTAGAAGGAAGACTTTCAACCCGGGGAAATACCAGACAATTTACTGGAGGTTATCAGGAGATTATTGAAGGCTTTAATAAAACGCTTGATGCGGTTCTGGAACCGCTGAGCGCTGTAGCGGAACATGTTGATCGAATCAGTAAGGGCGATATCCCGGAAAAGATTACAGACAGCTATCAAGGAGATTTTAATACGATTAAGGAGAATCTGAATGATTGCATTGATGCGGTGGGCATGCTTGTTTCGGATACCAAGATGCTGTCTGACGCAGCCATCGCGGGCGACTTGATGAAGAGAGCCGACGCAGAGAAACACCAGGGCGATTTCAGAAAGGTAATTGAAGGAGTTAACGGAACTCTGGATACCGTCGTGGACAAGGCTGTCTGGTACGAAGCAATTATTGATGCCATTCCATTCCCGGTTCATGTGACGGATATGGATATGAAGTGGACCTATATGAACAAGGCCTTCGAGAAAGTCATGATTGAGCAGGGCGTTATCAAGGACAGAGATGCCTGCTATGGAATGGACTGCCACAACGCAAACGCGAACATATGCGGAACCGAAGACTGTGGAATCAGGAGATTGGTAGATAAGGGAATTGGTGAGACCTTCTTTGAGTGGGCAGGAAAGAGCAACAAGCAGGATACCGCATATCTGAAGGATAGACATGGTGTGAATGTGGGCTTTGTGGAAGTTGTCACCGACCTGACTCAGATTATGAGAGTAAGCAGATATACGGAAAAAGAGGTACACAGACTGGAAGAGAATCTGAAGCTTCTGGCAGGTGGAAATCTCGATTTCGATATGAATATTGTAGAAGCAGACGAATATACAGAAGAAGTAAGTAAGCAGTTTGCGGCCATTGGGAAAAATTTAGTAGAAGTGAAGCGAGCAGTGGGAGCACTGATCGGGGATGCGGCTGAAATGACAGAGGCAGCAGTAGGAGGAGACCTGAAGAACAGAGCTGATGTGGCAAAACATGGCGGAGAATTCGCCAAGATCATGGAAGGGTTCAATCAAACCTTGGATGCTGTTATCGCACCGATCAATGAGGCTTCCGAAGTATTGCAGGAGATGGCAAGAGGCAATCTGCAAGTGACCATGGAAGGAAGCTATAAGGGTGACCATGCGGCGATCAAGAATGCGCTGAACGAAACTTTAGAGAATATTAGAAGTTATGTAAGCGAAATCTCAAACGTGCTCGCTGAGATCAGCAGGGGAAATCTCGAGCTGGCAATCAGAGCGGATTACAAGGGTGACTTTGTGACGATCAAGGATTCCCTGAATAATATCATCCTGTCACTGAGCCAAGTGCTGGGAGATATCAGCGAGTCGGCAGATCAGGTGGCATCCGGTTCCCGTCAGGTATCCGATGGAAGTCAAGCTCTGTCGCAGGGCTCTACAGAGCAGGCGAGTTCTATTCAGCAGCTGACCGCATCCATCGCAGAGATCGCGTCCCAGACCAAGCAGAACGCAGTCAATGCAAATCAGGCCAGTGAGCTTGCGGGGACGGCGAGAGACAATGCAGAAAAGGGCAATGCTCAGATGAAAGAGATGCTGGATTCCATGGTAGAGATCAATGACTCTTCCGCCAATATCTCTAAAATCATCAAGGTGATTGACGATATTGCTTTCCAGACCAACATTCTTGCACTGAACGCAGCAGTGGAAGCGGCAAGAGCAGGGCAGCACGGCAAAGGCTTTGCCGTGGTAGCAGAAGAGGTAAGAAACCTTGCAGCAAGAAGCGCAGCGGCGGCGCAAGAGACCACAGAGTTGATCGAAGGTTCCGTTAACAAGGCACAGTCAGGAACGAAGATTGCCAACGATACGGCAGCAGCACTGGTAGAGATTGTAGACGGCATTGAGAAGGCGGCAAGCCTTGTAGGAGGTATTGCAGACGCTTCCAATGAGCAGGCATCGGGAATTGCTCAGGTCAACAAAGGAATCGAGCAGGTAGCTCAGGTTGTTCAGAATAACTCGGCAACGGCAGAAGAAAGTGCAGCAGCAAGCGAGGAGTTATCCAGTCAGGCAGAGCTTCTGAAGGAAATGGTGACACGGTTTAAGCTGAGCAAGACATTATCGGGAAGAGATACCAAGCTGCTGAGCGGTGACACGAGCCAGAAGACACAAAGAAAAGCAGGAGCATCAAGCCCAAAGATTCTTCTCAGTGAGGATGAATACGATAAGTATTAATAAGATAAGTATAAAAAAGATAACAGGTAAGAATACCTTGCCTGTTATTTCTTAAACTTATTTCATGTCGAAAAAAGTAATTATGTGTCAAAAAAAGGCGATGTGCTCCTAAAATTAAGAGATTGGTTTGGTTGCTATATTTATAAATATTATGGACAGGAGCGTAAAGACTTAGGGATTAAAGGAGGGATGAGGAGGAATCATTTATGAAAAGCGACAAGAGGGAGGGGGACGCTTATTATAGATAAAGTATATAGAATATGTCTTTGAGCTATAAAAAAAAGGAGGAATTACTATGAAGTTGACCTTGTCGAGAAAAATTGCATTATTTTTTGGGATTCTGATTGTGATTGTATCATCCGTACTGGGGATCGTTGCAATTCAGCTGAGCTCTTCGGCGATATTGAAGGAGCAGCAGGCATTGATGCTGAATTATGCGGATGAGACAGCGAATTATATTGCTGCGACCATAGATAAGAATTTAACTGTGTTAAATGAGGTGGCTGGCCGATCCAGGACTATCACTATGGACTGGACCATACAAAAGGAATCTCTCACGCCTGACATAGAAAGATTAGGTTATGAGAGTATGGCTGTTGTTTTACCGGATGGAATCGCATGGGACATCGCTACCGGGCAAACGGTTGACGTGCACGACAGAGAATATATCAAGAAGGCGTTTTCGGGAGAGGCCTGCATTTCTGATGTTGTTATCAGTAAGTTAACCGGAGAGCCAATGGTAATGGAAGCGGCGCCTATTCTGTCAAACAACAAGGTGGTTGGTGTTTTGATTGGAAGTCGAAACGGCGAATTTTTAAGTGGCATAACGAATGAGCAGGGGATTGGAGAACGAGGCTATGCTTTTATTCTGGGATCTGATAGTACGGTGTTTGCGCATCCCAATAAGGATTTGGTACTTGAGCAGCGAAATGTGATGGGAGAAATAGAAACCAATGGTTCTTTAAAATCGTACGGTCTTGCACTTCAGCAGTTGGGACTTGGCAATCGTGGGATGGCCAATTATGAATTGGATGGTGAAAAACGGCTGACCGCTATGGCACCCATTCCCAATACGGACTGGAGCGTGGGGGTTGGCAATTATGAAAGTGATGTTTTAAAGGGAGTCCACACTTTGCGAAACACCTTGATCCTATTGGCAGTTGCAGTTGTTATTATTGGAATTCTTCTCGCGTTATATCTTGGCAAAAAGATCAGTAAGCCGATTGTAAATTTGCGAGAATTGGCGAAGCAGGTGGCAATGGGAGATATAAACGTAAATACAAAGACTGATCTTAAGGATGAGGTGGGGGATCTGGTGATTGCCTTTGGCGAAATGGTGGATAACATTAAAATCCAGGCAGAAGCGGCACAAAAAATAGCGGCTGGGGATCTTACTGTGCAGATTACACCAAGATCAGATAAAGATATCCTTGGTATCAGTATGGTTGGTGTGATCAATACACTGAAAAATCTGGTGAAAGAAGCAGAAAAGCTGACAGATGCAGCAGTTGAAGGAAGATTAGAAACAAGAGGGAATGTGGATCATTTTACAGGAGGTTATAAGGAAATTATCGGTGGCTTCAACAGAACCTTGGATGCCATTGTAGAGCCATTGGATGTTGCCCTGTCATACATAGATAAGATGGCAAATGGTGAAGAACTTGAGGTACTGGAAAACAGCTTTAAGGGAGAATATGGCGTATTGATTCATAATCTCAACATGGTAAGAGAATCCTTGTATACCCTGATTGGAGAATCCTCTAAATTGGTTGAGTCAGCTACGAACGGCGAATTGTCCTATCGAGCGGATCCCAGCAAGCTGAAAGGAGTCTATGCACAAATTGTGAGCGGAATTAATGATACGTTAGAATCTCTTATTAATCCGCTGAATATGGCAGCAAGTTATATCGAACAGATCGGAAAAGGCGAAATTCCGTCCAAGATCACCGAGGAATATAAGGGGGATTTCAACGATATTAAGAACAGCATCAATTCCTGTATTGAAGGATTGGGCGGTTTAGTGGAAGGCAAGGATGCTTTAGCGCGCATGAGCAATAACGACTTTTCTGCAAAGGTAAATGGTTCTTATCTTGGAATCTTTGCAAAAATGGCAGAATCTATTAATATGGTTTCGGATAGAGTGTTACATACGATAGAAATTCTTCGTCATATTTCTGTAGGAGATCTAAAAGATTTAAGTGAACTTAAAAGTATAGGAAAAAGAAGTGAAAATGATACGTTAATGCCTACTGTAATTGTTATGATGGAGAGCATAAAAGCACTTGTTGATGAGACAAGCATCCTTTCCAAGGGGGCGGTAGAAGGAAAACTATCCACCAGAGGAGAGACTGAAAAATTCAAAGGAGAATACGCAAAAGTTATTCAGGGAATCAATGAAACGCTGGATGCAGTGATTGCACCGATTAACGAGGCTTTCGCGGTACTCCAGGAGGTGGCAGTAGGAAATCTGCAGGTGACCATGGAGGGAAACTACCGGGGAGATCATGCAGCGATCAAAACCGCGCTGAACGAAACCATAGAGAACATCAGGAGTTATGTAAATGAAATATCAAACGTGCTGGCAGAGATCAGTGAAGGAAATTTGAATCTGGCTATCACGGCAGATTACAAGGGAGATTTTGTAGAAATCAAGAATTCGCTGAATAATATCATTCAGTCTCTGAGTCAGGTGATGGGAGACATCAGTGAAGCAGCAGATCAGGTCGCATCCGGATCCCGTCAGGTATCTGACGGAAGTCAGGCACTGTCCCAGGGTTCTACAGAGCAGGCAAGTTCTATCCAACAGTTGACCGCATCCATAACAGAGATTGCATCACAGACCAAGCAGAATGCAGTCAATGCGAATCAGGCCAGTGGGCTTGCAGGAGAAGCGAAAGATAATGCAGAAAAGGGAAATGATCAGATGAAGGAGATGTTGAATTCCATGGTAGAGATTAATGACTCTTCCGCCAATATCTCCAAAATTATCAAGGTGATCGATGACATTGCGTTCCAGACCAATATTCTTGCACTGAACGCAGCAGTGGAAGCAGCGAGAGCAGGGCAGCACGGCAAAGGCTTTGCCGTGGTAGCAGAAGAGGTAAGAAACCTTGCTGCAAGAAGCGCAGCGGCGGCAAAAGAAACCACAGAGCTGATTGAAGGTTCTGTCAGCAAGGCACAAGCCGGAACGAAGATCGCCAATGATACGGCAGAGGCTCTTGTGGAGATTGTGGAAGGTATTGAGAAGGCGGCAAGCCTGGTAGGCGGTATTGCTGAGGCTTCCAATGAACAGGCTTCGGGAATCTCCCAAGTGAACCTGGGAATCGAACAGGTCTCGCAGGTGGTTCAGAATAATTCGGCAACGGCAGAGGAAAGCGCAGCGGCAAGCGAGCAGCTATCCAGTCAGGCAGAGCTTCTAAAGGAAATGGTGGGTCGATTCAAGCTGAACAAAGATATCAAGGCCTTGCCGGGATTGGATACCAAACTGCTAGGAGGCGATAGGGGCAAGAAAGTCCAAAGAAAAGCGGAACCAAGGATTCTGCTTGATGAGGATGAGTATGATAAATATTAATTTACAATGACCTGATCTTATGAAAAGAAAAGAAATAAGCCTTTACTTTTATAGAGTAAAGGCTTATTTTATTATGTAGGGGGTAACTAGTTTCATCTCTATTGACTTCTGGTGATGTTTTGCTTATGTAATCATATAAAAAGTCGATAAATCAATTAATGCTAATATTTTTGATTCAGGAAGGTAGGTTTAAGGAATGTCAGAAGATACTGCTGCCGCGAAAAAGCGAGAATCAGATTGTGAAGAACTGAGATTAAAACTGCTTAGCTTGAATGAAAGCACTGAAATGATTTGTAGTGTTATTCATGAATTTGATACTTTAATCGAACAGGTATTTTTAAAAATTAGATCGGTACAGGGAATTGCTAACAAGACAAATCTGTTAGCGATCAATGCATCCATCGAAACAATACATGCATCAGACTTACTGGCTAGTTTTGAAGCGATTGTAACAAAGAACTTAATGATCCAGGCGAAAATTATAGCACAAATTTTAGAATATGATCCTGATTTCTTATGTCAAGATGGAACGAAGATGGCCAGTGAGTGTGGGTTAGAGGAGTTTTTTATTACAGATGATGAAGGCATGATTCAATTATCAAACAGGCAAGCCTGGAGAAATTCAGCACTAAATTCTGCGGATATGCTTAAAATACTTAAAAACCCAGAACTGGAGATTGTATTGCCAGCCACTGGAAATGATTTGGATAGTGCACAATATAAGACTGTAGGAATATCCAGAAAAGATCAGGCTGGTATCATTCAGATCGGAGCTCATTTCACCAGACCAAAAGGGCAGTTGGCGATTAATGGATTTGGCGTTGTTGCCCAGGAGGCAAAGCGGCTGGCTGATGTATCGAAGGAAACTTCATCAAGAATTACGACATTAACGAACGAATTAGGTAACAGGCTTAATGAATTAAAAAAAACATTTGAAGATCTCGGCAACAGTATTTTAAAAAGCGTTGAAATGATAGAAAAAATAACAGGAGAATTCGACATCTGTGCTCAAGAGGTCAACATACAAGAAATCGCGGTAAAACTTACAGCATTGAAGTACGGATTAAGTGAATCCAGAAAATTCTTCTGTGATATTTTGTCCCACTTAACGAAATTGATTAACATCGCAAGACAAACGAATCTGCTTGGTGTTCGGGCAGCCATTGAAGCTGCCCATTCTACCAATGATAAAAAGGACTTTGATAATTTGTTGAATAAACATATGACTGCAGAGGCAAAGCTTTTATCTATTTTGATAGAAAGAAGACCCGATATTACCTGCGCTGATATGGCAGAACTTGCAAACGATATTCATTTAGATGAAATATGGATTTCTGATGAGACTGGAGTTGTTGAACTTACCAATGTTTCTGGAGGGAAAGGATTCCAGTTTCTTAATGAAGGACAAACGGCGCCGTTCATGCGGATTCTCACAAATCCTGACCTTGTCGTAACTGCTCCACCCGTGCCTCGCGCATTGGACGATAAAATTTTAAAATATGTAGGAGTTGGGAGAAAGGGAAGGCCTGGATTTGTTCAGATTGGTAAGATTTCAAAGCTTTATGGTGAGAGTACAGCAGAAGGGTTTTCTGTTGTTTCAAAACAAATAAAGAATCTAGCGGAACAGTCGAGAGAAATTACGATAAAAATAGAAGAAATGATTGAAGAAATGGATTTTAAAGCGCAAAAAGCGATAGGCCATATGAAGAATGTTCACAAAGCTCACATGGAGGCCAGTCTCGAATTAGATCGACTAAAATAACCAATAAAATAGACAGTGTATTTCTGATTGTTTCAAACAGTTCAGCTATACTGCCTATTTTTGCAGGTGATATCGGTACCAGTTAGACAATTCGTAAAGTCCAGTCTTCAATATTCCAGATATTAGTGATCCAGTCTTCGTAAAAATTCGGTTCGTGACAAACCAGCAAAATTGTTCCTTTAAAGTCCATGAGTGCTTTCTTTAACGCTTCCTTTGCTTCTACGTCCAAATGGTTTGTAGGCTCATCCAAAATGAGCCAGTTTGCCTCTTTCTGCATTAGTTTGCAAAGTCTGACTTTGGCATTTTCCCCTCCGCTGAGCACTTTCATCTGACTGGTTATATGATCATTTGTAAGACCGCATTTTGCCAGAGCCGCACGGACTTCGGCATTGGTAAAGGAAGGGAATTCATGCCAAAAACATTCTAATGCGGTTTCCTGATTGTTACGATCCGCTTCCTGCTCAAAATATGCTGGCTGAAGAAAATCACCGAATTCCATCGTGCCGGAAATGGTTTTGATTTTACCTAGAATAGATTTCAATAATGTTGTTTTGCCAAGACCATTGGTACCAATAATCGCGATTTTCTGTCCTCGTTCTAAGGCGAAATTTACTGGTCTTGTCAGCGGCTCGTCATATCCTAAAACAACATCTTTGCCTTCAACGATGAAGCGGCTGGGCGTTCTGGCTTCCTTAAATTCAAAGAAGGGCTTTGGTTTTTCCTTTGGCTTTTCCAGGATCTCCATTTTATCAAGTATTTTTTGACGGCTGTTCGCCATTCCTCTGGTAGCAACTCTGGCTTTATTTCTTGCAATGAAGTCTTCCATGCGCTCGATTTCCTGCTGTTGTTTTTCATATGCCTTCAGCTCCTGATTTTTCTTTACGGCATACATTTGCATAAATTTCTCGTAATTGCCGGAATAACGGGAAAGAACTCCTTCGTTCACGTGGTAGATGACATTAACTACAGAGTTGAGAAATTCCATATCATGAGAGACTAAAATAAAGCTGTTCTCGTAATTTTGCAAATACTTCCTGAGCCATTCGATATGCTCCTCATCCAGATAGTTGGTCGGTTCGTCAAGAATCAGAATGGAAGGATCCTGCAGCAGCAGCTTTGTAAGAAGGACTTTGGTTCGCTGTCCTCCGCTTAGATCAGAGACATCCTTATCAAGACCAATGCTTCCCAGCCCAAGTCCGTTTGCGATTTCTTCTATCTTGGAATCAAGGGTATAAAAGCCGCTATGCTCAAGGATATTCTGAATTTCTCCGGCATCCTCCATCATTGCATCCATTCCATCCTCGACGGTAGCCATAGAGTCGTAAAGGGAAAGCATTTCCCTTTCCAGATCAAACATATGTTGAAAGGCTTCCCTTAGCACATCTCGGATGGTCATTCCCTTTTTTAGGGAAGAATGTTGATCCAGATAACCCACTGTCACTCTTTTGGACCACTCAACCCGTCCTTCGTCAGGGGTTAACTGACCGGTTGTAATATTTAAAAAGGTAGATTTACCTTCTCCATTAGCTCCTATCAATCCGACATGTTCTCCCTTGAGCAACCGAAAGGAAGCGTCTTCTAATATTCTTCTCCCACCAAAACCGTGGGTCACATTTTCGACAACCAATAAACTCATTTTTTTCTCCCTGAAAATAAAAATACCTCATTATTCTATCGATTAATTGGGTTCCTGTCAATGAAAAAGGATAATATGATCAGGAACAAGTCTGATATGTCTGTGTTTGGAGATAAATTGAAAATGATCGCGAATATTGCCGATAGTTGCTTGACTTTATTGGCATACTGCAATATTCTATAAAATGTTGTAATTAATAGTTTTTGTAAGGGGTGAGGGTATATGATTAGTATATTTGCGAAAATTTTAAGTGTTTTCGCCATTTCATTGATTGGATATGGTGCGAACAAGATTCACTGGCTGCCGATTGAGTCGACCAAATACTTTTCCTTGTTACTGATCAATATAGCAAGTCCCTGTCTGGTCTTATATTCCATGGGTCAGCAGGAACTTACAGATGAAACGATTGCCTCTGTAAAACAAGTCGCGCTCTTTATGTTGCTGGCTTTGTTAACGGTTACAGTTTTTTCTATTTATATCGTTAAAATTATGAAGATTCAGGGAAATGATCGAGGCGTGTATAGAACACTTCTCGTCCTGACTAACAATGGGTTTATGGGATATCCGCTTTCTTTGGCGGTCTTCGGTGAAAAGGGATTGTTCCTTATGATTGTAGCAAATGCTGTCTTTACAATATTTTTATATTCAGTTGGCGTAATATTGCTTATTTATGACAAAAACGAAAAACTGGATATCAAAACGACAGCAAAGTCGATTGTTTCCATTCCCTCTGTAACCAGTGCGGTTGGACTGCTAATTTTTGTTTTAGGAATACAGTTTCCACCGCTTCTTTCGGATTTTCTCTATACGATAGGAGCAATGACGATTCCTCTGTCTATGATGATTATTGGCATTCAATTAGCAGAAAGCAAAATCGGGGAGGTCTTGCAAAATAAAAATTTATTTTACATAGTTACTTTAAAACTGATTCTGATCCCAGCTGTGTTGTTTGGTATTTTTATGTGGATCCCTTTTACTCCGCTTGTGCTTTGTATCGTTGTCTTTGCTATGGCAATGCCTTCTGCGGCGGTAATTCCGGTTCTCTCGGAGATTTACCAGACGAATGCGAAACTGGCAGCGCAGGTTGTTTTTATTACAACGATGTTTTCTTTAGTCACGTTACCGATCTTCGCGATTCTGCTCACTTTGTATCTGGGTGTTTAGACATTGCCCGTATCTTTTGTATTATAATGATATACAGCTTTCGGAAAAGAAAACCAGCCGGAATCAGTTCCGACTGGTTCGATGTTCTATTGGAGCTGTAAACTATTAAAGAGCTCCGACAAGGATTTAACTTCATCCTTATTCATGGTAATTCCTCTGCTCATATGGGAGTGATCCTTATCCCATTCGCGAATATCATATTTTGCTGGAGTTCCGTTCCAGGCTACCATGTTCAGTTCTTTTTTCCATCCTGTTGATGAAGTACTTATGATGCCGATATGCTCTTCCACTTCAAAGGTGATATCTCTGTCTTTTTCTTTCTCTGCCATAATCATTTTCCTTTCTTAAATCATAATTAGAACGCATTTTAATTGGTCAGTACTATAAAGTTTTGCCTTGTTTGTTATAATATTACTATAAATGTAATATTATGTCAATTGATAATTTTATGTTTAAAAAAAAAGAAAATGAAGTCTACAGTTTAATATTTGGGGCGTGTGGCGAAGTGAATACATATTTCAAATAATTGTTGGTAATATTAACGAAGGAAGATGAGTTTCATGGTTATCGATAAAGATGGATTCAATAACGATGAAAGCGTAAAATCAAAAAAACAAAGAAAACGGAAAGGGGTTTAGTGACTATGCAGGAAATCTTTAATTTTTTAGAAAACAATAAATATGGAAGTCTGGCAACTTCTGCTGAAGGACAACCTTTTGTAAGACCATTCGAATATGGATTCAAAACGGATGAAGGGGTGTTTTTCTATACGTCCGATGATAAAGAAGTTTATTCGCAGCTTCAGTCGAATCCAAGAGTGAGTTTTTGTGCCACCGACAAGGATTTGACCTATGTTCAGCTAACAGGAGATGTGAAATTTACCGAAGAAGACAAGTACAAGGATATTATGTTGCAAAAAAGCAACAATGCACAAAAAATATATAAAACTTCAAATAATGACCAGCTTAAAGTATTTTATATACCGCATGGGAAAGCTGTGATGCATCAATATGAAAGCGGATATGTAAGCGATCAAAAATTTTAAATTTATGTAGGCGGCATGTTCCTAAGGGATACATCCGTCATGGCGACTCATAAAATAAAGATAGGTAAAAAAAGCACCGCGCAGAGGTATCCCCATATGGGAATACCTCTGCGCGGTGCTAAATCATAATATTGGTTATCTTATTTTAGTAGTTGAATCGCCTTTGCCGGATCGCTGACCTTGAGGATAAGACGAAGCCGTTCCTCCATTCGAATATCCGTACATATAGGACAGATTGATCCCTTCTCCAGACAATAATTGAAGGGTTTTGTGCAATTCTCCGGGGATGTCAGGAGTTTGAAGACAAATCACATCAGTGATTTTAACAGAAAAGTCTTCCTCTTTAAGGACAGAAGTCGCTTTTTCGTTATCGCTTACAATCATCCTTAATACTCCGTACTCTGCTGTTTCTGCAATGCTCAGAGCTGAAATGTTGATATTGTGCTTATAAAGAATGTCTGTCACTTCCTCTAATCTCCCCAGTTCATTCTGAAGAAAAACAGATAATTGTTTGATGATCATACAGGACACCTTCCTTTCACTTTCATGCCACTGACGTCGTCGCTCATATTTTACGTTTGTCTATGACCCTTTGTGCTTTTCCTTCGCTTCTTTTGATCGTTTTATGCTCTACTAAGCTTATTATAACACTAATTCCCAGAACACTCTCTACTTTATGTTTAATTTTATTTCGAATATTATTGAGTTGCGCAATTTCGTCAGAAAAAAAGCTCTCATCTACCTCCACCTGAATTTCCAGGGTGTCCATCGTGCCTTGTCTGTCTACGATGAGCATGTAATGCGGTTTCGCTTCCGGAATTTCGAGCAGGACGCTTTCAACTTGTGAAGGGAATACATTGACTCCTCTGATGATTAGCATATCGTCGGATCTTCCGAAGATCTTTGCCATTCTTACGTTTGTTCTTCCGCAATCGCAAGGAGTATCATCCAGACTGCTTAAATCACGGGTACGATATCTCAAAAGTGGCATAGCTTCTTTCGTAATGGTTGTAAATACAAGTTCACCAATAATACCGGGCTCTACTTGTTTTAATGAGTTTGGATCCAGCACTTCGGGAATAAAATGGTCTTCGGCAATATGCAGTCCATTTTGGTATTCACAGCTGTTTGATACACCAGGGCCGATGATTTCGCTTAATCCGTAAATATCGAAGGCTTTTATTTTCAATCCATCCTCGATTTTCACTCTCATTTCTTGACTCCAAGGCTCAGCACCGAAAACGCCTACTCTTAGCGGAAGTTCGGAAGCATTTATTCCGGCTTCTCCAATTGCTTCTGCAAGATAAGCGGCATAAGATGGGGTGCAGGCAAGAACTGTACTTCCAAAATCCTGGAGAAGAGTGATTTGCTTTGCGGTATTTCCACCAGAGATGGGAACGACTGCGGCACCAAGTTTTTCTGCTCCGTAATGAAGGCCAAGCCCGCCGGTAAACAGACCATATCCGTACGCAATCTGAACGATATCATCCTTGGTAACTCCAGAACAGCATAACGCTCGAGCCACGACTTCCGAGAAGATTCCAACATCTTTTCTAGTATATGCCTACAACGGTGGATTTCCCGGTAGTACCAGAGGATGCGTGGACTCTGACTACCTCGCTTTTTGGAGTGGCAAACAGTCCGAATGGGTAATTGTCACGGAGATCCTGTTTGGTTGTAAAAGGCAGTTTAACTAAATCATCAATTGAGTTGATGTCACCCGGCTCAAGTCTCAGTTCTGCATCTTTTTTTCTGTAAAATTCCGACATTGTGATAGACACGAACAACCATGTCTTTTAAACGTCTGCTTTGGAGATCCATGCATTTGATCTTCTGCTCATACATTCCATTGGTTCGTTCCAAATCATTTTTTCTCACTCCTCTATCTTTATTTAGTTTCCCTTTCAGTGATGTAACCAATTTTCGGTTTCAGCATATAGTAATACTAAAAATTAACCTATTTTAAAACAAATAAGGAGGTATTACCATATGGGTTGTAATGGTTTTGGAGGCATTGATGACAGCCTTCTCTTTTTCTTCCTATTGCTCGTGATTATTTTCTGTATTGCCAGGTGTTGTCAGGTGGTATAGGTGATACTAGCGGCTGCAATAATCGCTGCTGCTAGAAAGTTCATTGAGTAAAAAGACATAACCAAATAAAAAAGGGTTTTCCGTCTCATAAGAGACGGAAAACCCGCGATACCACTCTTTTTGCTTTGCAGCCACTCCGGACTCAACATCCTTATCCCGATAACGGAGGAAACCGTACATATCTACTTTTTTGTTCAATATGCAAGCTCAAGGGGGAACTTCAGTTAAATTTTCGTCATCGGCTCTCATCAAAATCCGATTTTCTGTAAACGAAAAGAGTAACTTACTTTACCCTGTCATCGCTTTTAACATTTGTCCTAATATTTATGTATATAAATATTATATTACAGCGAGATTTTTACTTTGTCAACACGGGAAATGAGAAATAATAGGGATTATATTACTTCCTGTATAAATTATTTTATGTACAATGTAAAGAAGTATACAAAAAACATGCGCATGGTTAAAGTAATGTTATACTTTGAAAACTTTCCAATAACTTTCAGATGAAATTTAGGAAAGTAATTCAAACAACGTGGAGGATTGCTTAATGAATATAAATGTTAAAAGTGAAATCAGGACATTAAAAAGGGTATTATTGCACCGACCGGGCAAAGAGTTAGAAAATTTAACTCCCGATACATTGGACAGGCTATGTATTTGATGATATTCCTTTTCTTCGAGCTGCACAGGAAGAACACGATGCTTTTGCAAAAGTACTTGAGGAAAACGGTGTAGAAGTGGTTTATTTAGAAGATTTAATGACGGATGTCTTGAATTTAAGTGATGAAATAAGAAACCAGTTCTTACAACAATGGGATGAAAGAGGGCGGAATCTCTACTGAAAAATATAAGAAAAAAATTTACGATTTCATGATGAATTACGACAATAATAAAGCGATTGTTTTAAAATCAATAGAAGGAATTGTTTTATGTGAATTAAATTATAATAAAGAGGATTCGTTAGTTGATCTGATAAGCTCCTCATCAACAATAATCATTGATCCAATGCCAAATCTTTATTTTACAAGAGACCCGTTTGCTTGTATAGGAAATGGTGTAAGCATTAACAAAATGTATTCACAAACGAGAAATAGAGAGACAATTTATGGAGAATATATTTTTAAATATCATCCGGATTATAAAGACCGAGTTGGAAAATACTATAATCGCAATAATCCATTTCACATTGAGGGCGGAGATATTTTAAATCTGAGTGACAAAGTTTTAGCAGTTGGCGTTTCTCAGAGAACAGAAGCAGATGCAGTAGAAATGTTAGCAAAGAATATATTTTCCAATGAAGATGCAACAATTGATACGATTCTTGCTTTTGACATTCCGAATTCCAGAGCGTTCATGCACTTAGATACTGTTTTTACACAAATTGATAGGGATAAATTCACAATACATCCAGGTATTTTGGAACCGCTGGTCGTATACGAAATGAAACGAGGAAAGCGTATTGATGCAATTGCTGTAAAAAAAGTAGGAGACAAGCTGGAAAGCATTTTGCAAAAATATCTCGATTTAGAAAAAGTAACGATGATCAAGTGCGGAGGAGAAAAACCGTATTGTATCAGAAAGAGAACAGTGGAACGACGGATCAAATACATTATGTCTTGCTCCAGGTAAAATTATAACTTATCAACGAAATATCATAACAAACAAATTATTAAAAGAGTATGGTGTTTCAGTAATTGAAATTCCAAGTGCCGAATTATCAAGGGGAAGAGGTGGCCCACGCTGCATGAGCATGCCACTTGTAAGAGAATAACAAACATTTGATTAATAATATCTTCTTTTCGATAAAAACCCTAAACAATAAAAAAAGTGGAAATGACGGAATCGAGTCCTCCTATTTCCACATGTCGCCGCAAGGGCGACAACGGTCAAGGAGCTTTCTTTGATACTCCGTCAATATCGCTGAGAGCGATATTTCCTACGTAATAAAAAAGGCAGGAGAGAGAATGCCCCTGCTTTTTATTAGGTGCTTTACGATTGTGTTGATTTCGCGATTCCTGAAAAAGAATGAAATTGCATAGATTCCTGCGATTCCGACGATAGCGAAAATAATCCTGCTTACAATTTCAAACTGACCGCCAAATATACTGGAGACCAGATCATATCTGAAAAAACCGACCAGACCCCAGTTGATTGCACCAATTATAACTAGAATAAGAGCTAAATTTTTCATAGTTATCACTCCTTTCAAATAGGATTTATACCCATTATTTACAAAAAATATGTTATAATAATTTCACCATTGAATTATGTTACAGAACGATGCTGCATGATATAATAAAAATTGATTTAGATAAAACCGAGACTTGTTTTTGAATAGGATAATATTTATAAAAAAAAGAGGAGATTGTATCGGGTATGGAGATCAAAATTATAATAAAAACGGATCCCTGGGAGCTGCCATTGGAAAGAATGGTAGAGCAGGAATAACAATAGAGAGCCTTGTTGCAGAATATCAGGACTTGCCGTATATGATAATGGCGGCAAAGGTTGATAATAAGATCAGTGAACTGACCAAAAAAATAGAAAATCCCTGCAGCATAGAATTTTTGGACATGAGAGACCAAGCGGCAAATTTGATCTATCAGAGAAGCGTTTCGATGATTTATTTGAAAGCAATTCATGATATTTTAGGCAGGGTTTCCGTCGGGATAGAAAATTCCCTGAACAAAGGTCTTTATACTGAGATAAAGACGCAGAAATTACTCACTGCAGAAGATGTAAAAAGAATAGAGCTTAGAATGCATGAATTGGTTAAAATGGATCTTCCTTTTGTGAAAGAAGTGATGAACAGAGATAACGCTTATGAAGTACTGATTAGAGAGGACTACAAAGAGAAGGAGAGGATGCTTCAAAGATCCGATGTAAATCGGTTCCCGTTTTATTCGCTAGATGGATTTCGTAATTTCTTTTATGGGTATATGGTGCCTTCTACTCAATATATTAAAAATTTTGAATTAAGAAAATATCGCAGAGGTGTGTTGTTAAGGTTTCCGCATCCGTCGGAGCCGGACAAACTTCCGCCTTTTAAGGAAGAAGGCTTGCTTTATCAGGTTTTCGCTGAAACGAAGAATTGGGATCGCTTAATGGGTATCTCCTTTGTAGGAGATTTAAATGAAAAGGTGGAAAGTGGTGAGTATAAGGAGATCATTCAGATTGCAGAAGCACTTCATGAAAAGAAAATAGCGCAGATTGCAGATATGATTACAAAGCAGAGGAAGCGGATCGTTTTAATATCCGGTCCCTCCTCATCTGGGAAAACCACCTTTGCAAGAAGACTCATTATCCAACTGAGAGTCAACGGACTGGAGCCCCTTTATCTGGGAACTGATGACTATTTTGTGGAGCGGGAAGAAACTCCGAGGGACGAGAATGGTGAACCGAACTTTGAGGATCTCGAAGCATTGGATATTGAGTTGTTTAACCGAGATATGAACGGACTCCTGAGCGGGGACGAAGTAGACATTCCAACCTTTGATTTCCTCAAAGGAACAAAAGTGTTCGGCAAAAGAATTACGCGGGCAAAGATAGGTCAGCCGATTATTATTGAGGGAATTCACGGGCTTAACCGCCAGCTTACCGAGGCAATCTCCGATGAGGAAAAGTTTAAAATTTATATCAGTCCACTGACACAATTAAATATTGATCAACATAATCGAATTCCAACCACTGACGCAAGGATGCTTCGAAGAATGGTAAGAGATTATCAGTTCAGAGGACATTCGGCGCAAAGTACTATTCGAGCCTGGCCAAAGGTTAGAAAGGGTGAGGATAAAAATATCTTCCCTTTCAATGGCGAGGCGGATGTGTTTTTTAACTCAGTGCATATTTATGAACTGGCGGTGCTGAAAAAATATGCGGAGCCATTGCTACAAAATATAACCCGTAAGGAACCGGAGTATAGTGAAGCAGTAAGAATGCTTAAGTTCCTGCAATTTTTCAAAACTATAGAAGACGATTCTATTATTGTAAATAATTCCATAATCAGAGAGTTCATTGGAGGGAGTATTTTTGTATGAGTGAAGTCAGCATAATCGGTGGAATTACAGCGGATATAGAAGGGAATCCCTATCGGCAACTGATCCAGGGCGATTCTAATCCGGGCAGGATTTCAATGTCCTACGGAGGAGTAGGCAGGAATATCGCAGAAAATCTTGCAAGACTTGGAATCTTGGTAAACTTTATTTCTGCAGCAGGCGATGATTTTCCCGGAAGAGGAGCGGTCAGAGAGCTGCAGGAGCTGGGTGTGAACGTGGATCATGTGAAGCTGCTCCCAGAAGAAAATACAGCAGTCTATCTATCTATATTGAACCTGCTTGGGGATATGGAGCTGGCATTATGCAACATGGATATCCTGGAGAGGATTTCAATGAACTTTATTGATGAGGCGTTTGAACGTTTAAGTTCCTCTAAAATCATAGGAATTGATACCAATCTTACGGAAGAAACATTGGAGTATGTGACAAGAAAACTGAAAAATATTCCGCTTTTTCTTGATCCTGTTTCTGTTGCCAAAGCAGAGCGGGCAAAAAACATAATTGGATGCTTCCATACGATCAAACCAAACCGGATGGAAGCAGAAATCCTATCCGGGATGAGTATCATGAGCGAGGAAGAGCTTGCAAAAGCAGCCCGATGGTTTATCAATCAGGGGGTAAAGCGTGTATTTATCACGCTTGGAAGAGGAGGCGTATATTATCAGGATGAAAAAGAATCCGGATTGATCAGACCTGAGCAGAGCGAAATTGTCAGTGCAACCGGTGCGGGTGATGCATTTTCGGCTGCAATCCTGTACTCTTATTTGAAAGGCTTTGATCTCAAAAAGACTGCACAAACCGGCATGGCTGTAGCTTCCATTGCAATGCAATCAAAGTCGGCAGTAAATAACCAGATGTCGGAAGATATGCTTGACAAAAGTTTTAAGAATTATGTTTTAAAAATACCAAACAAGGTATAATTATTTTAGCTTTTAATCTTAGGGTTATCGAAAACCCCGGCTTAATAATATGAAAAATGGAGGAAAAGAAAGAATGAAGGATTTAAAAGGAACAAAGACATTGGAAAACCTGCTGACAGCATTTGCAGGGGAATCGATGGCAAGAAACAAGTATACTTATTATGCTTCAAAGGCAAAAAAAGAGGGCTATGAACAAATTTCCTCAATTTTTGCTGAGACCGCTGCGAATGAAAAGGAGCATGCTGAATTATGGTATAAGCTTGCCCACGGAATCGGTACGACTTCCGAGAATCTGGAAGATGCCGCACAGGGAGAAAATTATGAATGGACTGACATGTATGCCAATATGGCAAAAGTGGCCAGAGAGGAAGGCTTCCCTGAAATTGCAGCCCAAATGGAAGGTGTAGCAAAAGTTGAAAAGGAACATGAAGAAAGATATAGAAAATTAAAGAAGAATATCGAAGAAGGAAAAGTGTTCGATAAGGATGAAGAGGTAGAGTGGAAGTGTGCAAACTGCGGGTATGTCTATAAAGGAAAGAAAGCTTATGAAAAATGTCCTGTATGTGCACATCCTCAAGCATACTTTGAACTGAAGTGCAGAAATTATTAAGATTACAGGGATTTTAAGTAACGATTAAAAAAGCCGGTTTCGACCGGTTTTTTTGGCTCTATGTCAAATGTTGTGGTGGAGCTCTCAAGTAAAATAAAAATAAGTAAAAAAGTATTTCAATCCAGAGAAGGAAAATCCATCGCTAGATTGTTTTATGAAAATTGTGCATTAATGGCGTGATCAAACAAGCCACTTTTTTAGGGGCTAGGATTGAAAGCGCAGGAACGGTCATTCACACAATCAGGCTGCCATCATGTAAAGGATTCGATTTCGGAAGCGGTTAAAATTTCGGACCCCATAACAGTTTCGCTTTAGTACTTTAATTCGGTTATTGCAGCCTTCTGTGAATCCATTTGTATAGCCCAGACTGAAGGCTCTGAGTATGTATGGTTGCCATTTGTTAATGATATCAAAGCATTTCTGAAACTCTTCAAGTTGTGCAACTCCTACACAGAGATTCCAGTTCTTTAGATTCTTTTTCGCCTCGTGGATATCTTTACTGTCCATAAATACATAGAAGTTTTCTTTCAGCCAGTATGCCATACGGAGTTTCTCAGACACTGAAAGCATGTTTTCAAGCTGCTGGTGCTGTTCTTGAGTAAGCTTTTCGTGTCGAGCCAGTAGAAGCCAGCGACTTCTTTTGAAATATTTACGTCGTTCATCGGAGAATTTCTTCTGCTCTGATTTTCTCACGTTTTCCAAAGCCCAGGTTACGTACCGGCAAACGTGGAACTTATCAGTGATTACACTTCCATTCGGGAAACAGGAAGTCATGACATCTCGGAACTGAAGACTCATGTCCATTACTAGGTATTTAACCTGTTTTCGCTTTTCCAGAGGAAACTGAAGGAAGTAGGCAATCAGATCCTCGCTGTTCTTTGAAGGCAGAATATCTAGAACCCTATGCTTTACGGGATCAGTAAGGATGCACTGAAATTTCCGTCCGCCTGCGTTACCCTTAAATTCATCAATGGACAGAACGGTAGGCAAATTAGGCCTCGGATAGGAGATCCTGTCAAAGATTCTTACTGCTGTTCCGGCAGAAACGCCGTTCCCCTTAGCAATGGAAGCTGTGGAATACTCGCAGCTGTAATCGCTCAAGACCTTGGTGGTAAGCCGTTTTGTATTCCTTTGATATCGCGCAAGAAACGATAACTTTTCCTGAAAGACAGTTCCACAGTGAGAGCAGTAATAACGGCGCTTCCGCAGATGGAGTAGGCAGTGCTGACCCTGTATCGGCAGGTCCTTTACAAGCTGTTGTCGATAAGAATGAGTTCGCTTCGTTTCATGGCGGCAAGCTGGACAGACTTGCATCTGAAGCGCTGGCTCAAGCCAAACATGAATCTGGTTATTAATGTTTTCGACTTTGGTCACAATTACATCTTTTAATCCAAGTAAGTCTGCTGTACAATTAGGATAGAGCATGAGTTTGATCTCCTTTCGAATGTTTGTGTTGCAACTTCATTTTACTTGAGATCTACTTTATGCTCTATCTTTTTTGCAAAAAAATTAAAATGCTGTGGTATTTAATTTCTTAAACACCACAACATTTATTATAGAGCCGTTTTTTTGCATTTTATCTAATAGGAAATATCATTTTCTATTAGATAAAATAGGGAGTGCAGAGGGGGTACCCCTCGCCGATGAAGGAGGGTGCTCAGGCTGCTTGCAGCCGCCGAAGGGAACCATATCAAATGTTGCAGTGTTTTTGGATTTTTATGATAGGAATTAGCAATTCCTAAAGATGCTTTTCTATGGTAAAATATAAGATGCGAATTGCTAAATAAAACGAAAGGACCACAGGACGAATCTTTCATGGAGTATAAAATGGATTATTTGAAGAAACTAAACCCGCAGCAGAGAGAAGCTGCCATACATAAAGAGGGACCTTTGCTGATTCTGGCCGGTGCAGGAAGCGGTAAGACCAGTACAATGACCCATAGAATTGCCTATATGATCAAAGAAGAGGGCGTTCCACCTTATAATATCTTGGCTGTTACCTTTACCAATAAAGCTGCAAAGGAAATGAGAGACAGAGTAGAAGATCTCATCGGGGAAGGAATTAATATGTGGATTCTAACCTTCCACTCCTCCTGTCTTCGGATACTGCGAAAATATGCGGAGTATATCGGTTATACGAAGGATTTCGTTGTCTATGATCCTACTGATCAAAAGGTGGTCATAAAAAATTGTATCAAAGAGCAGAAAGTAGATGACAAGAAATATACCCCCGCCTATATTCTCAGTATCATCAGCGATTGTAAGGAAAAAGGGGTTAGTCCGTCACGTTATGCTAATATCAATGGGGTTGATTTTAAAAGCAAAATCATATTGGATCTTTACACCGCTTATGAAGCGGTATTGAAGAAAAATAATGCAATGGATTTTGATGACCTGATTTTAAGAACTGTGCAGCTTTTTGAAAAGAATGACGAAGTTCTGGCCTATTATCAGGATAAATTTAAATATATTATGGTGGATGAATATCAAGATACAAATTTTATGCAGTACCGATTCATAAAGCTGCTAGCGGAAGCACATAATAACATTTGTGTGGTGGGTGACGACGATCAGTGCATTTATCAATGGCGGGGAGCAGACATTAAGAATATCCTTGATTTCGAGAAAGATTTTAAAAATACGAAAGTGATTAAACTGGAACAGAATTACCGTTCTCATGCAAATATTCTGGAGGCGGCCCATTCCGTAATCGAGAACAACAGGGGAAGAAAGCACAAAAAGCTTTGGACAGATAAGGAAAAGGGTGAGAAGATTAAGTATTATCGAGCAGATAATGAAAAGGATGAAGCTCGGTATATTGCACAGGAGATTGACAGGCTTCATTCTAAGGAGTTGCAATATAGCGATTTTGCAGTTCTGTATCGCACCAATGCCCAGTCCAGAACCTTTGAAGAGGCGCTTTCCGCAAGAGAAGTTCCTTATCGTGTGCTTGGCGGTACCAGATATTATGATAGAAAAGAAATCAAAGACATTATGGCATATATGAGGCTGGTACAGAATACTGCTGATGATCTGAGCTTATCCAGAATTATCAACGAACCGAAGCGTGGTATCGGAGAAAAAACCCTGGAAAAACTGAGAGCATTAGCTACTGTAAGAAACGAGAGCCTTTTTGATTCCCTGACAAATGATGAAATTGTGGAAGGGCTTCCATCCAAAGCAATTGAAAGTATCAAGGCAATGATTACGGCACTCAGTCAGTACAGTCAGGAAAAGGATAATCTAAAGGTTTCGGATCTTTATGATGGACTTTTGGTAAGGACAGGTTATCTAAGAAGTTTGGAAATGCAAAACACGGTGGAATCTGAGGGGCGGATTGAGAACCTGCTGGAATTCAAATCCGTCATCTATGATTATGAGAAGGAAAATCCCCAGCTGACCCTGGCAGAATTCATGGAAAAGGTCGCGTTAATGGCGGAAATCGATAACCATGATGAAGGAGAAAATGCTGTTGTACTGATGACGATGCATAGTGCAAAGGGGTTGGAATTTCCAGTGGTATTTATACCGGGTATGGAGGACGGTTTGTTCCCGGGATGGCGCGCCTTTGATAAACCGGAAGGGATTGAAGAGGAACGAAGACTTTGCTACGTGGGAATGACCAGAGCAATGCAGAAGCTGTATCTGACCAGTGCAGAGCTTCGTACGCTATACGGGAAAACAGACTATACAAAGGAATCCCAATTTTTGAAGGAGCTTGATAAATCTCTGGTAGACGGGGATGCGATTTTTGAAAAGAAAAGCACATCAGGAGGCTATTCCGGCAGCGCAGGAAGAAATTCAGGTTGGAGCCAAGGCGGAGGAAACGATGGTTACTCCAGTACAGAAATCTTCCGACCATTCGAACAACTGAAATATATTAAGCAGAATCAATCAACAGGAACGGGTGCGAGTAAGAATAACGGTCCCGACATTCAGGAAGGGGATAAGGTAAGTCATAATAAATTTGGGGAAGGACTTGTTCTTTCCGTTGGCGGGAGCGTGGTAACCATTGCCTTTGACTCGGTAGGAGTGAAGAAGCTTGCAAAGGATATTGCACCAATTAAGAAAATTTAATTCAGATTATAAAGGCCAAAACCTAAATAAATAAATTTTAGAGGAGTCAATAGAATATGAGTGACAAGCTCAGCATAATGAAAGAAACGGTCAAGCTTCTGAATGAGGCAGGAAAAGCTTATTATCAGGAAAACAGGGAAATCATGCCTAATATCGAATATGACAGGCTTTATGATGAACTGTTGGAACTGGAAAAAGAGACGAAGATTATTCTTTCCAATAGCCCTACGATCCACGTGGGTTATGAATTGCTCAGTGATCTGCCAAAAGAACTCCATGAAAGAATCATGCTTTCTTTGGATAAAACCAAGGATGCAGCGGCACTAAAGGAATGGCTTGGAACGCAAATCGGGATGCTTTCCTGGAAGCTGGATGGGCTTACCATTGTTTTAACCTATGCAGAAGGCAAACTGCAAAAAGCAGTTACAAGAGGAAATGGGGAAGTGGGTGAAGTAATCACCAACAATGCGCGGGTTTTTGCCAATCTTCCTCTCATGATATCCTTTCAAGGAAATTTGGTCTTAAGAGGCGAAGCCGTGATACGTTATTCAGATTTTTATAAAATCAATCAGGAAATTGTAGATATTTCTGCAAAGTATAAGAATCCAAGAAATCTGTGCAGCGGCTCTGTCAGACAATTGAATAATAGAATTACTGCGGAAAGAAATGTGAATTTTTTTGCCTTTTCTGTCGTGAAAGCTGACGGTATCGACTTTCATAATTCAAGACTCGCTCAGATGGATTGGCTGAAAAATCAGGGCTTTGATGTGGTAGATTATGATAAAGTAGATTCTTCAAATCTGGAGGAATCGGTATCATGGTTTGCAGAACACATTGTGGAAAATGATTTTCCGTCCGATGGTCTGGTACTTACCTTCGATGATATCTCCTATGGGCAATCTCTTGGTGTTACGGCTAAATTCCCAAGGGATTCTATTGCGTTTAAATGGCGGGATGAGATCAAAGAAACGAAGCTGTTGGAAATTGAATGGAGCGCATCGAGAACTGGATTGATCAATCCCATTGCTGTTTTTGAACCGGTCGAGCTGGAAGGAACGACGGTGAGCCGAGCCAGCGTTCATAACCTCAGTATCATGGAGGGACTGGAACTCGGAATTGGAGATACGATTGAAGTTTATAAAGCAAATATGATTATTCCACAGATTTCTGAAAACTTAACCCGAAGCGGAACTGTTAAAATACTTGAGCACTGTCCTGTTTGTGAAGAAGATACAATGATCAAGAATGAAAAAGGAGTGAAGTCTCTTTATTGCCCGAATGACGAATGTCAGGCAAAGCATATCAAATCCTTCACACACTTTGTCAGCAGGGATGCTATGGGGATGGACGGCTTGTCAGAGGCTACCATTGAAAAGCTCATCGGAAGAGGACTGGTGAAGGAATATGCCGATATCTTCCATCTCGATCAATATGAAAAAGAGATTGTTACCATGGAGGGTTTTGGAGAAAAGTCCTTTCGGAATCTGATCGAGTCTATAAATAAAGCAAGAAAGACGACTGCAGTGAGACTGCTCTACAGCCTGGGGATTCCCAATGTTGGATTATCTAATGCAAAAAGCATTTGCAAAAATTTTCAATATCAATGGAATGCTATACAGAACGCAGATTATGATGAGCTGATACAGATCAATGGTATTGGTGATGTGATGGCGAATGCATATGTTAAGTTCTTTCGAAATGAAAAAAATCAGATGACCGTTCAGGATGTACTGGAAGAAATAGAGTTTGAAGAACAGGCGGCATCCGGTGAGACAATGAATCTGATCTTTGAAGGTTTGAATTTCGTAATCACCGGATCTGTAGAACAATTTAAAAATCGAAAAGAACTGAAGGATGTTATAGAGACACGAGGCGGGAAAACTACAGGCTCCGTTACCTCCAAGACGAATTATCTGATCAATAATGATAATCTTTCTAATTCCACGAAGAATAAAAAAGCAAAGGAACTGAGTGTCAGCATCATTACAGAACAGCAGTTACTGGACTGGATCAGCAGCAGTATAAAACCGGAAAACTAGATTTCTTGAGCATCAGGTATTGCAAACCTTAAGTGAATGGATTATATTATAAAAAACCTTTCAAATGTATTTGGTTGTCCAATCCAATGGGGGGATTTTATGAACGGAAGAGAAGTTGATTCAAAAAAGGATTATATTGCAGATTCCCATAAAAGATGCAGGGAATACAAAGTTGAGCAGAATCGGATCTATAGTAAAAAGATACTTTTTGGAAATGAGCTTTTACAGAGGCTTGAGTCCAAAAGAGAGCTGATTGACACGGCCGAGTGTTATATGAATCAATTATATAATTTTGTGAAGGGATCCAATTTTTTCTCCTTAATAACCGATGAGGATGGCTGTATTTTAAGTATCATAGGGGATGCAACGATTCTGTCAGAGGCTTTTTCATTTAAAATGATTCCCGGAGCATATATGGATGAGCGCAGTATCGGGACAAATTCAATGGGAACGACTCTGGTTGAAGGTAAACCAGTGCAAGTATCAGGTCAGGAGCATTATATAAAGGCATATCACCGGTGGACCTGTTCTGCTTCGCCGATAAGGAATCCCATGGGTAAAATTATCGGAAGCATTGATTTAACCGGTTACAGTGAATATGTCAATTTACATACTCTGGGTATGGTAGTGGCGGCAGCGAATGCGATAGAAGAAATGCTGAATATAAAGAGATACACGGAAGAATTATCCATGGCCAAGAAGTTTACAGAGACAATTATTGATTCGATTGATGCGGGGGTATTTACCTCTGATCTGGAGGGTAATATAAAAACAGTCAATCATGATGTTGCGGATATGTTTGGCTATCAGCAGGATGAGATGAAATTGATGAAAGCGTGGGATTTGCTGGAAGATTGGGAGAACATAAAAACATCAGTTATTAATAAGCAAAGCTTTACGGATGCGGATGTATTTGTGAATAGCAGGAGAAGCAAGATTCAATTAAACTTAAGTGCCTATCCTCATCTTGACGGGGAACAACATATCATGAATATCGTTTTTGTTTTCAAGGAAGTCAAAAAGGTCAGAAAGATGGTCAATAAAATCATGGGACACCATGCAATTTATACTTTCGATAAAATCATTGGCCAGGATAAGAACTTTGTACAGATCATTGAATATGCTAAAAAGATTGCAGACAGCAGATCTAATGTTCTGCTTATGGGTGAAAGTGGTACAGGGAAGGAACTCTTTGCACAGGCCATTCACAATTACAGCAGTAGACGGGATGAGCCTTTTGTCGCATTAAATTGCGGTGCAATCCCTAGAAATCTGATTGAAGCGGAACTGTTTGGATACGAAGGAGGAGCTTTTACCGGAGCCAAAAGTGCCGGACAGCCAGGTAGATTTGAAATTGCAGACGGGGGTACGATTTTTCTTGATGAAATCGCTGAAATGCCGCTTGATATGCAGACAAGGCTGCTTAGAGTCATTGAAGAAGGTACTGTGACCAGGGTAGGAAGTATCAAGGAGATTATTGTCAATGTAAGAGTAATTGCAGCTACCAACAAGGATTTGAAGGAAGAGGTGGGAAAAGGCAATTTCCGTACGGATTTGTATTATAGGTTGAACGTTCTCCCCATAAGACTGATACCGTTAAGGGAAAGAAAAACTGACATACCCCTTTTGAGCCAGTATTTTATGGAAAGAATTTCGATGAAACTTAACAGGAAAAGTGTAGATATCAACGATGTAACTATGAATTTCCTTTTGGAATATGAATGGCCGGGAAATGTAAGGGAACTGGAAAACATCATAGAACTGATGGTAAATACGGAATCTATTCCTGATCGTTTTATGAAGGCAGACAGCAATACTGGTGAAAAGACTGAGATCATCTGGAATCGATCAGAACAAGTAGCAACCTGTGAAATGATTGAGGAAATCCCTAATCTTGAGTCCATAGAAAAAAACCATATCATTAAAGTCTTGAATTTGTACAGCGGGAAAATTTCTGTATGTGCAAAGGTACTCGGAATAGGAAGAAATACTCTTTATAGAAAAATGGAGGCTTATGGGATTCGATATTCTGAATTAGAATCCTCCCTTAAAAATACGAATTAGCGATTGAGAAAATGCAGACTTTTAACTTTTGCATCTATCGCTGAATATAGATGCAAAAACCTCCGCATTATGCCGGAGGTTTTTTGTTGGTATATACTTTGCTTATTTAATAAGCAAATAACATTTTCATCCATAGAACGAAAATCGAGGAGGATTAAGACATGAAAGAGGAAAATGGAAAAGATCTGCCGTGGATCTGTGATAAATGCAGGAAAAAATTGGTACTCAGCAAGGTAAAGGTATCTTACCTGGGAGGAAACTTTGAAGTGGAACTAATGAAGTGCCCTCAGTGCAATAGTGTATTTATAGGAGAAGACCTCGCCCTTGGCAAGATGCTGGAGGTAGAAAAAGGATTGGAGGATAAATAACGTGAAATGCTGCAATGTATATGAGAGCGACAGCATGGTGAAAATGATGGGTGAAACACTTAGACCCGGAGGATTCAGCTTGACGGAAAGAGGGTTGCAATATTGTAAAATTTCGGATGAAGATAAGGTGCTTGATTTGGGATGCGGACGGGGAGCCACTGTCAACTATCTCCTTACAAAACACCAGATAAAGGCAGTAGGGATTGACCCTTCGGTTAAGCTGATAAAAGCTGCAAAGGAGGAGCACGATTACGACGGATTTTTCCTGGGGAACGGGGAACATCTTCCGTTTTCCGATCATAGTTTTCATTGTGTATTTGCAGAATGCACTTTATCTTTGATGGATGACATGGACAGCGTAATAAAACAAGTTCACAGAGTATTGAAAGAAGAAGGGCGGTTTGTGATTACAGATGTTTATGCTAAAAATCCAAATGAAATAGGTAAATTGAATGACTTTGGATTTAACAGCTGCATGAGAAGCCTCCATGACCTTGCGAATTTGAAAGAAAAGCTCGAAAAAGCAGGTTTTCACATTAAGCTTTTAGAGGACTACAGTCATTTTTTAAAGGAATTGCTGGTCAAAATAGGTTTTAGCTATGGGTCTTTAGGTGCTTTTTGGAATGTTGCCTCACAGGACTGTATTGACGGATGCAAGTTTCAAGAGGCTCTAAAACCTTGTAAACCTGGGTACTTTATGATGATTGCAGAAAAAGAGTGACATCGCTGGGTGATATGGTTTTTGACATGTTCCAAAATGGAACTGAGTTCCGTTTTGGAACATGTTCTCTTCGATATTCACGTTCCGTAATGGAACAATTCTTAAAAAGATGAATGATATCCGAATACCTCCGTACTTTGTTGGGGATTTATTAGAGGAAGTGGCGTAAGCCGCTTTTTTTTTCTTGGCACGGATTATGCTTGTTATATTGTTACTGAATTCTATGAAAGATGCAGGCAGGGGCGAAATTTTTTAGGCAGATCCAAAACCTGATAATATGAAAAATGGAGGGATACTATGCTAAAGAAAACGTTATTTATCAATGGAGCCGAAAAGCATGTCGTAGTTGAGCCTGAAGTCACTCTGGCAAGTGTACTCAGAAATCAGATGTTTCTCACAGGTACCAAGGTGGGCTGTGGCAAAGGAGAATGCGGAGCTTGTACAGTAATTATGGATGGTAGAGCCGAAAAGTCTTGTATTGTTAAAATGAAGAGCGTACCGGAGGATGCTCAAATTATTACAATCGAAGGGGTAGGAACAAAGAATTGCCTTCACCCGCTGCAGCTTGCCTGGATGGTCCACGGAGCTGCACAATGCGGATTTTGTACTCCGGGTTTTATTGTATCGGCCAAGGCATTGCTGGACCAAAATGTCAATCCAACAAAAGAAGAAGTGAGCGATTGGTTTCGGGATAACAAAAATGTCTGCGGGTGTACAGGTTATGAACCGCTGGTAGACGCTGTTATGAATGCTGCGAAACTGATAAGAGGGGAAGTGACGAAAGAAGAACTGTGGCCCAGATTAAAAGCGGGGATAAGCATGCTGGATTCTGGATTCACAGATTCTTTTTCGATTGCTAAGGTAACAGGAGCATTGGATTTTAGCGCAGATCTGGGATTAAAGCTTCCGGAAGGTACGCTGCATATCAAGCTGGTACAGACCAAGGTATCCCGTGCAATGATACGATCCGTTGATACCTCGGAAGCTGAGAAGGTACCTGGAGTATACAAAGTAATTACTTATAAGGATATCCCGGGAACAAACAGAATCAAAGAATCAGATTTCGCTTCAAATAAAGGTAACGGAGAAAGACCAATATTAAATGAAAAAAAGATATTCCAGTCTGGCGACGCCGTAGCAATGGTGCTTGCTTTTACACCGGCACTTGCCAAAGAAGCAGCGAAAAAAGTAAGGGTCACGATTGAGGAGTTACCGGTAGATATGAGTGGATCTGCTGCTTTGGATAAAGAGCGTTTTCCTCTTGAGCCGGATATTGGTTTCGCTTACTTGAATGAAAGAGGGAAACTGATTATTCATTCGAAGAATAAAGACTTGCACCTTCCTTCATTGGCAGAGGGCATCGGAGTGCCGTTAGAGAAGCTGGCAATCGTGCAGAATCCTGCGAGAGGCGCCTCGAAATCTAAACCCAATTCGGTGATGGAAGGCTTTCTTGGTGTAGCCGCACTGGTTGCAAAGAAACCGGTATACCTCGAGTTGTAATGTGCTCTGACACAGCTTTCGCTGTATTGAAAAAACAGATGGCAGCGAGTCGGAGTGCCGTTTACACTAAGTTAAGCCCGTAAAAAAGGCAATGACAGAATCGATGAATGAAAGAGAATGATTAGGTAATTGAAGGAGGTGCAACTGGTATCGCAAGTGCGGTAACCAAGATTATTATGAGCAAAATTTTAATGATATACCCAAAAAAATGCAAAAATTGTGGAACCTGTGAGTCGGTTTGCTCAAATTCTGCAGTCAATGTGATTCATTTTGAAGAAGCGGTAATTTCAGTACCTGTAATGTGTATGCAGTGTGAAGATGCCGCGTGTATGAAGGTATGTCCTACCGGAGCCATTTCGAGAGATCATAACGATGCGGTTATAGTAGATCCGAATAAATGTATTGGATGCAAAGTATGTATCAGCTCTTGTCCTATGGGAAATATTCACTACAGTTCCAGTCAAAAGAAAATCATGAAGTGCGACTTGTGCGGCGGTAATCCTGAATGCGTAAAATACTGTCCTACAAGGGCCATCGAGTACGAAGAGGGCACCACTGCCAACATGGACAAGAAAAGGGTACTGGCATCAAAATTTATAGACTTGTTTGACGAGGAGTAGAGTTAATGGATTAGGTTCAGGCAGGAAGTTTCTAAAGTTAAGAATAAAAGGAGACGATCAAATGATTAAAAAAACCTTATTTATTAATGGTGTTGAAAGACATATTGTAGTGGATCCGGAAGAATCACTCTTAAATGTATTGAGAAATCAACTCTTTCTCACAGGAGTCAAGTCTGGCTGCGGCGGAGAAGGAGAATGCGGTGCGTGCACGGTTCTATGGGACGGTAAAGCTGTTAGATCCTGTAATTACAAAATGGAAAGAATACCGGATGATGCTCAGATTATTACGATTGAAGGAGTAGGAACCAAGGAATGCCTTCATCCCCTGCAGCTCGCATGGATGATTCATGGAGCCGCACAATGCGGATTTTGTACCCCGGGGTTTATTGTGTCGGCTAAGGCATTACTTGATCAAAATACCAATCCGACGAGGGAAGAAGTAAGAGAATGGTTTCAGAAAAACAGAAACATATGCAGGTGTACCGGTTACAGACCGCTGGTAGACGCTGTTATGGATGCTGCCAGAATGATGAGAGGGGAAGTGACAAAGGAGGAATTATGGCCTAAATTGAAAGATGGAACAAGCCTGATGGGCTCCAGTATGCCTCGCCCTTCCGCCGTTGCCAAGGTCACGGGTACCTGGGATTTCGGTGCGGATATGGGAATGACACTGCCAGAGGGAACCTTACATATTAAATTGGTTCAGGCTAAGGTTTCGCATGCCAACATTTTATCCATCGATACTTTGGAAGCTGAGAAAGTACCGGGCGTTTACAAGGTGATCACTTATAAGGACGTCCCTGGAACAAACAGGATCAACGGTTTGGCTTTTCCGGCCAACAGGGGCAACGGCAAAGAAAGACCAATATTATGTGATAAAAAAATATTCCAGTTTGGTGACGCTTTAGCCATGGTACTTGCGTATACGCCAAAGATTGCTGAAGAAGCAGCGAAAAAAGTGAAGGTTCAGATCGAGGAATTGCCCGCATATATGAGCGCTCTCACTGCCATGGATGAAGACGCAATTGAAATTCATCCCGGAACACCGAATGTTTATTTTGAAAATCATAATATAAAAGGGGAGGAGGTGGAACCTCTGTTTGAACAACTGCCTTTTGTAGTAGAAGATGACTTCTATGTCGGAAGGCAGCCACACCTTCCGCTTGAACCGGATGTGGGATTTGCCTATCTTGATGAAGAGGGTAAGCTGATTATTCATTCCAAGAGTATCGGGATCCATGTTCATGCATTAATGATTGCTGAAGGCATCGGCATGCCCCTTGAGAAACTGATCATCGTGCAGAATAATGCAGGAGGCACCTTTGGATATAAATTCAGTCCGACAATGGAAGGCCTGCTTGGTGTAGCGGCGTTAGTGAGCGGAAAGCCGGTATTCCTTGATTTCAATATGTTCCAGCAAATAACGTATACAGGAAAGCGGTCTCCGTTTTTCATCAATCTAAAAATGGGAGCGGATAAAAATGGAAAGATCATTGCCATGAAGTCCGATTGGACGGTGGATCACGGCCCATATTGCGAATTCGGCGATTTGCTGACCATGAGAGCCCCTCAGTTTATTGGTGCGGGGTACAGCATTCCGAATATCAGAGGCAATGGCAGAACCGTGGCTACAAATCACGCATGGGGTTCGGCTTTCAGAGGATATGGTTCTCCGCAAAGTCTGTTTTCATCGGAAGTGCTTGTAGATGAGCTTGCAGAAAAAGTTGGTATGGATCCGCTCGAATTCCGGTATCAGAATGTTTACAGAGAAGGAGATACGACGCCTACCGGTTGTGAACCGGACGTTATTGCTTTTCCACAGGCTCTCGATAAATTGCGTCCAATTTATAAACAGGCAAAGGAAAACGCAAAAACGAAAAATGCCAGAGGCGGTGAAATGAAATACGGAGCCGGCATTTCACTGTTGGAATACGGCTGCGGCCTTGACGGAGCGGATTCCTCTGAGGCATGGGTTGAAATCACAGAGAGCGGCGTCACAGTCGGGGATTCATGGGAAGATCATGGCCAGGGAGCAGATATGGGAACCTTGACAGTTGCCCACGAGGCACTGAAGCCTCTTGGCATCCATCCCAAACAAATTCGGCTTATTATGAACGATATGGAAAAGACTCCTGACAGCGGAGCGGCAGGCGGCAGCCGATCCAACGTTATGACGGGAAATGCGATCCGAGTTGCCTGTGAAAATCTTATAGCTGCTCTGAAAAAGGAAGACGGCACTTACAGAACGTATCAGGAAATGATCGCTGAAAATCTTCCGGTAAGATATATGGGAAAATGGACTGCGCCTTGCACCGCATGCAGTGTAGATACCGGACAGGGAAACCCGTTTCCCGTTTATATGTATGGTGTTCTGTTGGCTGAAGTGGCGGTTGATACAACAACGGGTAAAGTGCGGGTTGAGAAGTTAACCATGGTTTCGGACTGCGGACCGATTATGAACAAGCTGGTTCTGGAAGGGCAATTATGGGGAGGCCTTGTACAGGGTATCGGCCTTGCATTATCGGAAGATTTTGAAGATCTGAAAAAGCATACAACCCTCGTAAGCTGCGGAATCCCACGAATCATGGATGCACCAGATACGATGGAAATCATTCATCAGGAAACGCTGAGACCGAACGGGCCGTTTGGTATGGCTGGTGCAGGCGAAATGCCACTTTCGGCACCTCATGCTGCAATTATTAACGCAATCTATAGTGCCTGCGGAGTTCGGATAACCAAACTTCCTGCACGTCCTGAAAAAATATTGGCAGCTTTATAGAGCTGATGGAGTAGTATTTGCTTAATGCGTGCAAACCGAGATTTCGGTTTTGCACCCAACGGCCTGCGGCCTCCGACTCGCTTACCTACCTAACGTTCCGTAAACGGAACTCCGACTCGCTATGCTCGCTGCTGTCCGTTTTGTCACCCAAGCAACGGCTTGGGGCAAAAAGGCAACCACATTTGCATGGCAAATGTCTGGTAGGTGCCATACGCAAATTCCCCGGCTTTAGCCGGAAGGAATTTTTCCGTTCGTTCGCTGCTGTCCGTTTTTCCTCTGCGGCTTACGCATCCTAACGTTCCGTAAACGGAACTCCGACTCGCTATGCTCGCTGCTGTCCGTTTTGCCACCCAAGCAACGGCTTGGGGCAAAAAGGCAACCACATTTGCATAGCAAATGTCCGGTAGGTATCATACGGGAATTCCCCGGCTATAGCCGGATTGGAATTCTTCCGTAAAGCCGCGGAAAAAAGGCAACGACCTGCGGCAAGGAGGGATCTATGAATAACAACCTTTTTGAAGAATGTGAGAAGTGTCTGCATGATGAACCGGCAGCGTCTACGGCCTGGTGCCCCGTCCATGTTGATATCGCATTGTTCAATAGTGAAATAGAAAAGGGTGATTTCAAAAAGGCGTATAAAGTATTGGAAAAGAGAATTCCTTTTGCCGGAATTATTGGTATGATCTGTGATCATCCCTGCGAAAAGGCCTGTGTCAGAGACAAATTGGATCGGTCGGTCAGCGTAGCTGAATTAGAGCGGGCTGCTGTTCGTTATGGTTACAGACCATTTAAGAAAGCTGTTTCACTGCCTAAAAACAATGGGAAAGTTGTTGTTGTGGGCGGGGGGATCAGCGGTATCACCGTAGCTTTTGAACTTGAGAAAAAAGGTTTTCAAGTGACAGTTTATGAGCAGTCGGAACGGTTGGGAGGCAGGATATGGAACGATGAAGGAAAATTGATCGACAGGGAAGCAATCGAGGAAGAACTGCAGATTATCGATAGGCTGGGCATAAAAGTTAATTATCATAAAAGGATCAGCAAGGAAGAATTAGAAGTGCTTATGAAGCAATATGATGCGGTTTATCTTGGTACCGGCAAATGGGAGAATGATCTTTTGATTCATCAGGATACGTTACAGGTCTTTGATTGGCCGGTATTTGCCGGAGGGAAACTTTACTGCAAAAATGATTCGGTGATATACGCAGTCAGTTCGGGAAAAAGAGCTGCCGTATCGATAGAACGGTTTGTAAAAAAAATTTCGCTGACCGCTTCGAGAGAGAGAGAAGGCTCTTTCGAAACTCCGCTGATCTATAATCTGGATGATGTGGAACCGGCCTCCAGAGTAGAGAAAACTCATGAAATTTATACCGAAGAGGAGGCGATCAGCGAAGCGAAACGGTGCCTCAAATGCCGATGCACGGAATGCATAAAAGCGTGCAGTCACATGCAGAAATTCAATGTCTCGCCCAAGAGCTACGGAAGACAGATTCAAATTAATGAAAGCGTAATTATGGGAACACGTTATGCAAATAAAATGATCAATTCCTGTACCATGTGCGGATTATGCGAAGAACAATGCCCGCTGGGTATTGGAATGAAGGAGATGATTCATGGCACCAGGGAAAGCATGGTAGAAAAAAGTAAAATGCCGCCATCAGCCCATGATTTTGCGTTAAAGGATATGGAATTCAGTAATAGCAAACAATTTTTTATGGTAAAACCACCACCACAAATTACCTCTTATGCACAGTCAGATTTTAAAGGGGATGCGCCCGGCAAGGAAAATGCAGATTATCTGTTTTTCCCCGGATGCCAGCTTCCAGCCTCCTGTCCAGAGTATGTCGAAAAAGCTTATCAATACCTGTTAGCCAGGATAAAAGAAGGCGTTGGAATCATGCTTGGCTGCTGCGGTGCCCCCGCCGACTGGGCAGGGAGAAAAGATCTGATGAGAGAAAATGCGGAACGATTCAGAGATATATGGCACGAGAATGGAAAACCTGTTTTTATTCTTGCCTGCTCCAGCTGCATCGGAGTTTTTGAAAAGTATTTACCCGAAATACCCTGCGTTTCTCTGTGGGAGATCTTTCGAAGATATGGCTTGCCGGAAACGGCCCGAAAAGAACAAGGTCATATCCTGAATATTCACGATGCCTGCACTACAAGAGACAAAAAAGAAGTTCATGATAGTGTAAGGAAGATTGCTTCGGATTTGGGATATGAAATCAAGGAGCTTAAATATTCGAAGGATAAAACCAAGTGCTGTGGTTACGGTGGGTTGGTATTTTACGCAAACAGAGAACAGGCAAAAGAATTTGCGGAAGACAGGATAAAAGAAAGTAAGGATGATTTGCTGGTTTATTGTGCAATGTGCAAGGATATTTTTGTGGAAAAGGGTAAGAGGACCTTTCATATTCTTGATCTGATTTTTGGAGAGAATATGGAGGAAGCCGCGTTAAAGGAAATGCCGAATTTATCTCAGAGACATGCAAACAGGGCAGGTCTGAAAAAAAAGCTTTTAAGAGAATTATGGGGTGAAGAACCGGAAATGGATTTGAACAAAAGTAACGAATTAAATTTTGTGATACCGCAGGAAATATGGAAAACAATGGAGGAACGGCTTATCCTCTTTGAAGATATCGAGGAGGTAATCATACACTCCAGAATATCCAGAGAGCGCTTTTTTAATCCTGATGACTCAAGCTATCTTTCTTATTTACGAATAAAAAATGTAACGTACTGGGTACGATACGCAGAACAAGAGGACGGGATTCATATCACTAGTGTATACAGCCATAGAATGGATGTAGTGAAGGAGTAGGGGACGATAATATGGAAAATGAAAAAAGGATGCAAGAAATCATATTCGGGTATCCTGCGGAAAAGCGGTTCTCTTTAGCCATTATGCAGGATATACAAAGGGAGTTTAATTATATTCCGAGGGAAGCAATGGAAACAATTTCGGATTATCTGCTGATACCATTAAGCAAGCTGTACGGTATGGCGACTTTTTATAAAGCTTTAAGTCTTAAACCAAAAGGAAAATATATTATCAAAGTTTGCGATGGTACTGCTTGTCATATCCGCTCCTCTATGGTCATTGTTTCCGAACTGGAAAAACTCTTGGGAATCCAGGCGGGAGAAATTACACCGGATGGATTGTTTTCGATCGAGACTGTTAATTGTGTCGGAGCGTGTGCCTTGGCGCCTGTTATGGTTATCAATGGGGATTACCATGGAAAATTGACACCTCAGGACATTGCCGGCATTATTCGCAGGTATAATGAGGCGGAGGAAATGCACAACGCCTCGTTACCCTCTTGCCCCAAAGCTTGCTTGGTTGGCAAAATGGACAGCAGCGAGCAAAGCGAGCCGGAGTCCATGAAAGGGACGTTGAAACGCGCAGATGAAAGAAAATTTTCTACAGCCGAAAATTTTCAACGTATGCGTGATAAGGAAGGTGAAGTCAATGAGTGATAGAATTGTTAAGGTCTGCTGCGGGACTGGCTGTCTGGCAAATGGCAGCAAAAAGGTACTGGAAGCTTTTAAAACAGAATTACAAAACCAAAAAATAGACATCGAAGTGGTTCCTTATGTGAAAGCAACAGGCTGCAATGGACTTTGCGAAAGGGGGCCGATCGTTAAAATCGAGCCGGACGACATCGCTTATTATCACGTGAAACCGGAAGATGTGGAAGAAATCGTTGGTAAAACGATTGCAAAGGGAGAGGAAATACAAAGGCTTTTATATTTAGACGCCAGAACCAAAAAGAGAATTCGATCCCATAAGGAATCAGACTTTATCAAAAAACAGACGAAAATCGCACTCCGAAATATCGGTGAAATTGATCCCTGTGATATTCATGACTACTTGAATGCAGGCGGATATGAGGCGTTAAGGAAAGCTCTTTTTGAAATGTCAGAGGAAGAGATCATTAACGAAATCAAGGCATCAGGGCTTCGCGGCAGAGGCGGCGGAGGGTTTCCGACAGGTGTGAAATGGGAGACCTGCTATAAAATCGACAGGTCGCCAAAATATATTATCTGCAATGGCGATGAAGGAGATCCGGGTGCCTTTATGGACAGGAGTGTTATGGAGGGCGACCCGCATACCGTATTGGAAGGAATGATCATCGCCTCGATCGCGTTACATTCTCATAATGGGTATATTTACATACGAGATGAATATGGTCTGGCTTTGGAAAATATGCATCGTGCGATTGAACAGGCGAAGGAACTCAACTATTTGGGAGATCATATTCTCGGAAGTGATCATAGCTTTGATATTGAAATTGTTAGGGGAGGCGGAGCATTTGTATGTGGAGAATCTTCTGCGTTGATGGCTTCCATTGAAGGAAAAGCCGGAGAGCCGCGGGCAAAATACATCAGGTCGGCTGAATTTGGTCTATGGGGGCAGCCAACCGTTTTGAACAATGTTGAGACATGGGCCAATGTTCCTGTGATCATTCAAAAGGGAAGTGAATGGTTCTCAAAAATTGGAAGCCCAAAGAATTCCGGAACAAAAGTTTTTTCTTTGGTTGGAAAGGTTAAAAATACAGGATTGGTCGAGGTCCCTATGGGGATCACATTGGAGGAGCTCATTTTTGGCATCGGCGGAGGAATCGTAGGAGATAAAGAAATCAAAGCAGTTCAAACAGGCGGGCCTTCCGGAGGGTGTATCCCAAAAGACCTGATGCATCTGGGTGTTGACTTTGACACATTGGAAGCAGCAGGATCCATGATGGGTTCGGGTGGTGTGATCGTTACCGATGAAAGAACCTGTATGGTTGAATTTGCAAGATATTATGTTGCATTTCTTGCGGAGGAGTCCTGCGGTAAATGTGTATCCTGCAGGGAGGGAATCCGGCAAATGCTGAAGATCCTTACTGACATCTGTGAAGGAAAAGGACGAGCAAGCGATCTTGATCTGCTGACAGAAATTGCACATATGGTGAAACAGGCATCCTTGTGCGGGTTGGGTAAGACGTCACCAAATCCTGTCATGAGTACATTAAAGTATTTCAGGGACGAGTATTTGGAACACATCATTGATGGACGATGCAGAGCGGGCGTTTGCAAGGAACTGACAGAGTTCTACATCAATCCGAGTCAATGCGTTGGCTGCGGCTTATGTAAAAGAGGATGTGCTCCGCAGGCAATTGACGGTAATACAAAACAACCTCATTTTATTCATCAGGAAAAGTGCATCAAATGTGGCAATTGCATTGATATCTGCAAATTTAAAGCAGTAAAAGTGAGGTGAGGTAAATGGAACGTGTAAAAGCCATCATAAACGGTAAAACGTGTATTGCTGAAAAAGGCGAATTCTTATTGGATATCGCTGAACGCAATGGTATTGCTATCCCGCATTTATGTCACCATGAATCACTCAGAGGTTTGGCTTCCTGCAGGATGTGCATTGTAGAAGTAGTTGAAAATGGGAGAAAAAAGATCGTGACATCCTGTATTTTTCCTGTTATGAGAGATATCGTCGCAGAGACCGAAACAGAAGAAATCAGAGATATGAGGAAAACCTTATTAAGTCTCCTTATGGCAGAAGTGCCGGATAATGAGAAAATTTCTTTGATGGCAAAAGAATATGGTATCGGTGACTATTCCCGCTTTCATATGGATAAAGGAAATGAGTGCATGATGTGCGGCCTTTGTGTGAAAGCGTGTGAAGAATTGGGATGTACTGCAATTGCTACGATTAATAGGGGTACTACAAAAAAAATAGCAACACCTTATGAAGAGCCATCCGTTGAGTGTATCGGGTGCGGATCGTGTGCTTATGTTTGTCCAACTGGATGTATTAAAATGGAAGAAGGGCATGGTACTCGCAAAATTTGGAACAAAGAATTTGAAATGCTCAAGTGTAGCGTTTGCGGTAAGTACTTTATAACAAAAGAACAATATGATTATATCAATGAAAAATGTGAAATGCCGGAACCTCCAGTTTGTAAAAGTTGCAAACAGAAAACGATAGCAAGCAAAATTGTGGAAAATTGTGCATTGTGATCAACAACGCTAGTTTGTCCAACTCGACGAAGAATAAAAAAGCAAAAGAACTGGCCGCCAGCATTATAACAGAAGGACAATTTCTAAACTGGATTAATCGTGAAATGAAACCGGAAAATTGAGCATAAACCCCGAGGTATAAATACCTCGGGGTTTATCAACGCTTCAATTTTAGTCGCTTTCATCGAAGTTTCAATTATGGAGTGGTTTTTCGGATCCTTATTTTAATTTAATTTTTTCTTCACTTTCGTAGAAAATATCCTCTTTGCGGACACCATTTTCCAGAAGGATGTTGAAACTGTCCGTAATCATGTTTTTTGATCCGCATAAATAAACCTGATATCCTTTTAAATCCAACTCTTTCATTGGATCAACCACATACCCCTTTCGTAAGCTGTTTCCTTTTTCCCTGGAAACAATTGGGATGTATTCAAACCGTTCATCCTGGGAAGCGAGATCTTTGAAATAATCATGGTGCAGAAGTTCTTTTGAAAAACGTTGTCCGGCAAGAAGCTTCGCTTCTTGCAAGTTTGGAAGATTCGTCAAGGCATCCTTTACAAGAGGAATAAATGGTGTGATGCCGATTCCGTTTGCAACGAATAGTACTCGCTCTGCATTAGGATCAAGAACGAGTTCGTTTCCGATGGGACCTTCCAACGTAACCTCGGTACCAACTTCAAATTTTTCATAGATTTTTGCAGTTCCATAGCCTTTTGAAATTTTTTTGATAATGACACCAAGCTTTTCTCCATTTTCGTTATAAGATGAAATGGAATATGCCCGATAGGCTTTGGGTTCATCCTGAATTTTAATGAGAATAAACTGACCGGCCTTATAATTTACTTTTTCCGGAGAGCGAAACGTAAAGATATATTCCTTCACATCCTCAGACAGATCGTTGATTTCTGTTATGGCGGCTTTTATGATTTGACGGTTTTCATACCCTTCGATTGGTGTGTCTTCTTTCAATTTTATGGCATTTCGTTCTGTTTCAAAAGACAGAATCCCTGCCGGGCAGTTTGCCACGCAAGTAGAGCATTTGATACAGTTTCGATTATCAAATTGGTTATTCTCGGAAAAATCCAGGTATGGTGTAAGCTGAAACGGGCATACTCTGGCACATTTCCCGCATTTATGGCATTTTTCTTTCGCAGAAATCGTAAGCTTCTTTTCTGTTATTTTCGCAACACCAATTGTTTTGCCAAATTGGTGGGATCCTTTTTGCAGTGTTCCCATCGGACAAAACTGGCACCATGTCCTGGGATTGGTTATTAACGCCAAAAAACCGCCGACGACCATGACCACCAGGTAGGTCATTACAAATACCAACCCTAATTTGTCTAAAAATTGATAGGTACCCCAAGCTGCCGTAACTTTCAATACTTTTCTGGCCAAATTTGCTACAAAAAATAGAAAAAAAAGCACAATAAAGGGTTTTGTTTTGATCAGATGCGGTATTTTTTTGTTTCTGCTGATAGGAGAAAGGATGCGATCAAAGAGGCTGCCATGAGGGCATACATTGCCGCACCAGTATCTGCCCTTGAAAAAAGCCGTGATTAACAGTCCAGATATGATCAAAAGCGCTGCCAGACCAAGTTTTGGAAGCCAAAGACCGCCTATGGCTATAATAACCGTAACCATCCAGGAATATTTTCTGATCGGATGAAAAATACGATTTGTCTTAATGTAATAATTCGTTAAGTTGCTCATTCGAACCTCCATGTTGAACAAGAATGATTGATATTTTGCAGAATGGGTTTACTATAACGCAGATCGGAATTTTTTACCGTAACCTAGTCACAAAGTTTTGATTGTGACTAGGTTACGGTACAGAATATTGATAAAAGGTATACTAGTTGAATCTGAAATTTGAATTCTTGTACTGTTGTTCTTTGGCCGGAAGTGGGAATAAAATCCTTCGTTTTAACAAAGGCGAATTTGATCGATATGCTTTCTGTAATACCACCAATTTTTATTTTGATTGGGCTTCTTGATGTCTGGGTAAAGCGGGAGACAATGGTAAAATATATGGGAGAAGATTCTGGTTTGCTTGGTGTAATATTGGTTTTTTTTATTGGCTCTGCTGCTGCTGGTCCCTTATATGGAGCGTTTCCTGTTGCCGGTGTTCTCTTGAAAAAAGGAGGCAAGCTTTCCAACGTTTTTATTATGATGGGCGCTTGGTCTACAACAAAGATACCGTTGCTTTTGTTTGAAGCATCTGCTCTGGGGATGCAATTTACAATCATTCGGCTTCTGCTGGATATCGTTGGCATCTCTTTGATCGCTTATTTTACCGAAAAGGTGCTGAGCCAGGAGGAAAAAAAGGAAATCTATGAAATGGCAGAGCGGATTGATAGAGTAAAAGGATAACAGCTTGCTTACCTGACCCAATATTGACATATGACCATAATAAGATTAGAATGAATGCATAATGATCAAATTGGATAAGTTGAGGAGGAGGTTTATTATGATTTTGGAACGGATATTTGAATTGGCAAAGCCGAAATTATCGGGCAGGACAATAAAAGATATAAGGATTGGACTGGGATTGATGGCTGTGGAGCTGGATAATGGATTCGTCGGTGTTACTTATGTTTTGAGCAATGAAATCAAGCATACCTGTGCGGTATTGCCGCAGGCGGGAAATCTTTCAGAGATCCCGGCAGAGGAGATTGCGCAATGGGCGCTGCAAGATAAAAATGTGATTCGAAGTGCATTGGGATTAGCAGTATTGAATTCAGTCGCAGAATATCAAAAGCTGGAACAATGTGATTCCTCTCAAGGTGCTGATGCTTTTTTTTCGGTAGAAATTCAACCGGAAGATACAATCGGGATTATCGGGCATATTGGCCCCATTATTACCAGACTGGGAGATAAGAAAAATAAGATACTGATTTTTGAACGGAATGAAAATATGGGAGAAAACACTTATCCTGAAAGTATGCAACCTGAATTATTGCCGAAATGCCAGGTTGTATTTGTAACAAGTTCAACGATAATTAACGGTACATTGGAAAATTTGTTAAATTATTGTACCGGTGCCAGGGAGATTGTAATGGTGGGATCGAGCACGCCTTTATATCCTGAAGCATTTTCGGGAACCGGTGTTACCGTGCTTTCGGGAACTAGATGGCTGACAGAGAACAAAGAAGAGATCCTTACGGGAATCAGTCAATGTGCAGGTATGAAGCAGCTGATTCAATATGGACAGAAGCTATCTGTTAAGGTGAAGTAAACATAACAAAAAACGCGTTTCTTGGAAATTGAAAAAATAAATGGTTATCGATTTTCAAATAGGGATAAGATTATATTGACGAATAGAAATAAATGTAATAAAATACAAATGCAAATGATTTGCATTTGTATTTTATTTGGGAGGAGATCACATAATGAAAAAGAAAATAATCTTACTTTTAGCGTTATTCACTTTTTGTATCGTAATAACCGGATGCAGAGGGAATGGACAAGAGCAGGCTGAACAAAATAATAAGAAGGTCGTTGCAGTCACGATTGTTCCTGAAAAAACATTTGTTGAAGCAGTATGCGGGGATTTAGCAGAAGTAGTAACAATGATACCTCCGGGAAACAGCCCGGGAAATTATGAACCAACGCCACAGGAAATGGAGCAGTTGGCAAAGGCATCTCTCTATTTCGCTATTGGTGTTCCTGCGGAGGAAGCTAATATTTTGCCGAACATTGGAACTGTAAAACTAATATCGTTACAGGATGCGGTGGCTGAGAAATATGCAGACAGAAAATTTGAATCGGGAAAAAGGGATCCTCATATATGGCTGTCTCCAAAAAGAGTTAAGGTAATGATTGATACAATTGCCCTGCAGATGTGCGAACTTGATCCGAAAAATAAGGAGATTTACAATAAAAACGCACAAGATTATATCAAACAGCTTGATGAATTGGATGTGCAGATTACCCAAACGCTTCAGGGAGTCAATAACAAGAAATTTATCGTTTATCATCCCGCTTTCGGTTATCTTGCAGATGACTACGGACTTCAGATGTTTGCATTGGAAGAGGAAGGGAAAGAAGCTACTATACAACATTTGCAGGATATGATTGATCTTGCGAAAAAGGATAATATCAAAGTGATATTTTACCAGAAGGAAATAGACAGCAGCCAATCTGCGGCATTTGCCGAGGAACTGGGCGGCGAGACGACGCAGCTCGCTCCGCTGGCTGCAGATTATATTGAGAACCTTAAGAACATGGCACAGCTTATGGGAGAAACAATGCAGTGAATCAGAATATCATTACAATAGACAACTTAACTGTATGTTACGGGGATACTCCTGCGATTACAAAAATTAGTCTGGTTTTGAAGGAAGGAGAGTACCTTGGAATCATAGGGCCGAACGGAGGAGGAAAATCCACTTTGCTGAAAGCGATGCTTGGACTTGTGCCAATCACCTCGGGAAGTATACGGATTTATGACAAGAGTCCTTCAAAAAACAGAGGAATTATCGGTTATGTTCCTCAAATTACTCACTTGGATAAAAGGTTTCCAATTACATTATACGAAGTGGTTTTGACAGGACGCTTAAAAAAGGGATTTGCTCCCTTTTTTCGCTATGATCGGCAGGATAAGAAAATCGTATCTGAAACCCTTGAAAAAGTCGGTATTGCTGATCTCGCTAATCGGCGGATATCGGAGCTTTCCGGCGGTGAATTTCAGAGAATGCTGATTGCAAGAGCGCTTACTGTAAATCCAAAACTGTTGCTTTTGGATGAGCCGACCGCCAGTGTGGATGCAAGTGCAAGAAGTCAGATCTATAGTTTACTTGAGGAGTTAAGTAAAAACATGACAATTCTATTGGTCACCCATGATTTGCTTGCTATTTCATCTCAGGTTCACAGTCTGGCTTGTCTGAACAGAAATCTGGTTTATCATGGAGAGCCGGAACTTACGGAAAAGATAGTAACAAACTTATATGGCTGCCCGGTAGACCTTATTGCTCATGGTGTGCCCCACAGGGTTTTGAAGCAGCACGGGGAGGATAAATGAATTGATTCAATCAGTATTAGGATATCAATTTTTGCAGAATGCTTTGATTGCAGGGTTTTTAGCCAGCATAGTATGCGGAATCATAGGCGTTATTATTATAGAGAAAAAATTGGTTATGATGAGTGGAGGGATTGCCCATACTTCCTATGGCGGAGTTGGTTTGGGATATTTATTAGGGTTTGAACCGATACTGGGAGCATTTTTATTTTCGATCGCCGCAGCATTGGGGATAGGACTAATTAAAAGAAAAGGCGGAGCTCGCTTTGATGTTGTAATCGCTTTATTCTGGTCTATTGGCATGGCTCTGGGAATTTTGTTTATCGCATTAATGCCCGGTTATCCGCCGGACTTAAGCTCCTATTTGTTTGGAAATATTCTGTCCGTAACGCAACATGACCTTTTCATTATGGCAATCTTAACCCTTATCGTGGTGCTGTTCATGATTACTTTATTTCATGCGTGGAAAGCTTATTTTTTTGATGAGGAATTTGCCTATATCATTGGTTTGAGAACTGTTTTTTTGGAATATCTACTTTTGATACTGGTAGCGATGACAGTGGTCGTGTTGATTCGTGTCGTTGGAATTATCATGGCTCTTTCGCTTCTTACGGTGCCGGCTGCAACTGCAGCGATGTTTTCTGCTGATTTGAAAAATCGTATGCTGTATTCGATTGTTTTAGGAAATTTATACTGCGTAACGGGACTGTGGATTTCATATTCTGTGAATATTGCATCCGGCGCATCAATTGTGATTGTGTCAGGAGTGGTATACCTGTTGTTCAATTTGGCTCGCTTTGTTTATACGAAAAAAAACGGTATCAGAACTTCGGTAAAGCATCGTTTGAACAAGAACGCGGAGGTCATAAATAATGGATAGGAACGACGATTATAAGGGACGTTTGAAGGAAAGCGGTTTAAAAAATACGAAACACCGAACGGCAATTCTGGCGATTATGAAGAGAATCGAGACGCCAATGTCGGCAGATGAAGTATATTTAAAATTAAAAGAACAGGAGATTTCTATTAATTTATCAACTGTTTATCGAATATTGGAAGTGCTGACAGAAAAGGGCTTACTATTAAAGCACAGTATCTTGAATGATGCCCGAGCCCTTTATGAGTATAACAGTATGGAGCATAAACATTATCTTATTTGTATCGGATGCAAAAAAATGCTGTCTATCAATCATTGTCCCTTGAAAGAGTTCGAAAAATCACTGGAAAAGGAGACTGATTTTATTATTGAAGGACATAAACTGGATATTTACGGATATTGTTCTGAATGTCAAAAAAATAATCAGCAGGAGTAATCAGAAAATGCAAGAAAAAGAATCAATCAGTATCTCTTTATGGGTAATAGCAATTGCTGCTGGGTATTTTTTATTTTCCTTATTTAGAGCGGTGGTAATTTTTGATATATCCGGAATTAAAATTTTTAATACAATCTTTATCAGCATCTTGATGCAGGTGTTTCCGTTTATGCTGATCGGTGTGTTTGTATCATCTGCAATGCATATCTTTCTTTCAGATGAATTTCTTGTCAGAATTTTTCCGACAAAACGAGGTGTTGGTTATCTCGTGGCTATGCTTGGGGGGATTTTTTTCCCCGTTTGTGAATGTGCAATTGTTCCGGTTACAACAAGGCTTGTAAAAAAGGGTGTTGCATTGCCGATTGCATTGGTTTTTATGTTTTCCGCACCTATCATTAATCCCATTGTAATCATTTCTACCCTATATGCATTTCCGGGGCGTCCGGAAATTGCATTGATAAGAGTTTGCTTTGGCTTAATAATTGCTCTTTCAATCGGTTTGATCGTTCATTTACTTGGAATGGAACCGCAGATGATTTTACGGGAATATCATTCTGAATGCGGATGCCACTGCTGTCATGAAGATCATCCCGGCAATCAAACGGCGATAGCGAAAATAAAAGCTTTATTTGTTCACACAGGAGAAGAGTTCTTTGATGTGGGCAAATATTTGGTTCTGGGTGCATTTATGACCAGCCTGCTTCAAACGATTGTACCAAGAAGTATTTTTACAAATTTACTGTCTCAAAACGGACTTTCCCTTTTGATTATGATGATCACTGCGTTTTTGTTTTCAGCATGCTCCACATCGGATGCTTTTATTGCCAGAAGCTTTATGAATAAATTCTCTGAATCATCGATTATGGGGTTTCTGGTATTCGGACCGATGATGGACATCAAAAATATGCTTATGCTGCTTGGAAGCTTTAAAAAATCTTTTGTTTTTTTTCTGTGTGTTCTTGTTTTTTTAGTTAACTATGTTGTGCTGTTTGTATTAGGGAAATTCTTTCTATAAAGGGGGTGGGGTGAAAATGAAAAAATTATATCATATCAATAAGCAAATCGCCTTCGAAAGTATTTTGATGATCGGTTATGCATTTTTTTTCATCAGAATCATAGTAAATGGCAATGTGAATGAGTATGTGCATCCCCGAATTATCCCGTTTATGATTTTTGCTGCGGTATCTTGGATTGTTATTACGGCTTTCAGGCTTGGCGAGATTTTCAGGCAGCAGAATACGCACAGGAGAGTCTTGCCGCTGGTTTTTTTTATTGTGCCACTCATGATGGCTTATACCATTCCTCCTCAGCCATTTGATTCCAATACCAGGACGCTCGGTGAAATACAATTGAGCGGTGAAAACAGCGGAAATACGAACCGATCTTTAACGGACAGCTTACCGGAAAACACGACCAGGGAAAGCCCCGAGGCAGATGATCTTTTGGAGTCAGATGCAGACCGTATCGATCAGCCGGATAGGGGAGTCACGGAAGGGGATAAAACGCTTGTAATGGATAGCGATAATTTTGTTGATTGCCTCAATGACGTCTACGGTGATGTAGAAAGTTATACGGGTATGCCAATTGAAGTTCTGGGTTTTGTTTTTCACGATCAAGAACAGTTTGAAGAGAATGAATTTGTAGCAGCAAGATTAATGATGGTCTGCTGTGCGGCTGATATGCAGCCAGTAGGTTTTCTGTGCAGATATGACGGAGCCCATGAGTTGGAATCTGACGCATGGATCACGGTAAGTGGAACGATTGAAAAAACGGTTTATGAAGAGGAGACGATTCCTTATATCAAAGTTGAAAAGGTGGAGCGTGCAACGAAACCGGATTACGATTATATTTATCCGTATTAAGTAAGGTTGATATCACCCGTAATTATGAGAAGTTCATGATAAATTGACATATGCTCATAATTGCATTAAAATAGGAATGACAGAAATGTTGTGAAAAATTATGATCAAGAAAAAGGAGAGATAAGTGGATATGAATGATAGTATTGAAAAGTCCTTGAAAAAACAGGCGAATATGCGATCGTGTCTTCAGCCTATGCCAAAAGTTCTGGTTTCTTGCCGCGGTCTGGATGGAGAAAACAATGTGCTTGCAGTAGGGTATTGCGGAAATTGCAGCTATGATCCACCGATGGTTATGGTTGGAATCGTGCCGACGAGATATTCTTACCAATTAATCAAAGAATCCGGTGTTTTTGTTGTAAACCTGGTAGAAAAAGAATATCAGGATGCTTTTGACTATTTAGGAAGCCATAGCAAAAGGGATGAGGATAAACTTGCCATAAAAAATATTAAACTGGCTGAGGGAAAGAAGATCAATGCGCCTATTTTAGCAGACTGTCCGGTGAACATAGAGTGCAGCGTTGTAGATTCCATCATTACAGGTTCTCATGAGATGTTTATAGGAAAGATTGAGTATGTGCATGCGGATGCCAGATTCGTCAATGAAAGTGGTGATATTGACTTTCAAAGGATCAGCTTTTTATAAATAGAGACGTTAACCGGTTATTTGCAGAACGATTTGTTCTGAACGGATGGAATTCGGCGAAAACAGCCGTCAAAAGCAAGGAATGATAAAGAGGGAATGTTCGGAGTGATAAAACCCCGGGACATTCCCTCTTACTATTTTGTTCGTTTGGCCATCATCAGTGTTTGCTTCTAATTATATTTCCAGACCCTCATTCAGATGTGCACAATTTGATGCGATGGCATTCATAGCGGCAGCATTAATTGGATATGCGATCGGTGATGCTGAGATCAAAGGATGTGTTGCAACCTGGAATGTATTTAGTTCTGTTGCAGTGATTCCTTTTTGTATTGCCAGGCTTAAAATATTGATCATCTCACCAACGGAATCTCCTCCTGAAATTTGTGCACCCAGAATAATGCCGGAGCACTTGGAGAATATTAGCTTGATATGAATGTTTTGAGTACCGGGTAAAGAACCAGGGTGCCGATCCATTGTTGTAAATTCACCGGTCATAATACTGAAACCTTCTTCAATTGCCCGCGATTCCGTAATACCGGCAGCGGCATAGGTTCTACCGAATATTTTGGTAGAAAAGGCGCTGATGGTACCTTTGTTTGCACGAACCAGTCTCAGGTGAAATGCATTGCATCCCGCAATCTTAGCCTCCATTGCGGCGGTTGAAGCAAGAAGCACAGGGACATCTTTACCTGTAAAGAAGCATTTCTTTTCAGCACAGTCACCAACAGCGAAAATATTTGGATCATTCGTTCTTGTATATTGATCTACTACAATTGCACCTCTTGCATTTAATTCAATTCCTGCCTCTGCTGCCAATGTTGTATTGGGTTTAACTCCTAACCCAAGGATGGCTAAATCGGTTGGGATCAGCTCGCCGCTTTCTAGTTTGACCGATTCCACTTTCCCAGAGCCAATAAATTCCTGGACTTTTGTACCAGTGAGAACCCGAATTCCATTTTCTTTGAGTGATAGCTCAATTTCGTCGGTGAATTTCTGATCAAAGGCTTGCCATAGGCATGCATCTGCCAATTCGATCAGCGTGACGTTTTTACCTAGCAGACGAATTTGCTCTGCAAACTCGACACCGATAAATCCGCCTCCGACTACAACAATATTTTTTGCAGTTTGAGCTTTTTCCAAAAGAGAATTTAGGTAATTTTTATTTTTAATAATAGAGACAACATTTTCAAGATCGTTTCCGGGAATAAAAGTCGGAACAAGGGGAAGAGAACCGGTTGCCAGTATTAGTTTTTTATATTTGTAAGTCTCATTCGATTCTGTAGTAACAGTTTTTGCTTCCCTGTCTATTTTCATAACCTGATCAATTGTTAAATTGATATTGGCATCCAGCAATCCGGCATCAGGGATTACATTTTTGTCCGTACTATGTAAGGTGCCGTATATGTAAGGAATACCGCAAGGAACCATCACTTTTTCCGTGTTTCGAATTACAGTAATGTCAATATTTCCATAAGCTTTTCTGGCGGTTGTGGCACTTAATAAACCACCGGCACTTCCTCCAATAATCAATAAATCTGTTTGTTTCATCATTATATCCTCCTCTTATTTATAATTAAGTTATTCTTTGTCAGAGAAAAACTCATTGATAACAGCTTGAACTAAATTTCTTATCCTCTCATCTGAGATGGAATAGTATACGTTGGTTCCGTTTCGTCTTCCGACGATAATCTTTGCAGCTTTTAATTTCGAGAGATGCTGGGAAACTGTTGATTGTGCCTCTCCAAGGCAATGCTGCATACCACCTACATTTAATTCATCTTTTTCACAAAGGGTTTTTGCAATACAAAGCCGTTGTGGATGCGCCAGAATTTTCAAAATATCCGCCAGCTCGATAAAAGATTCCGGTTCTGTTCGATAAATGTGAGTCATGTACTTTCTCCTTCAATATATTGTTAGAGCTATTGTTCTTACGTGTTTATCAAGTAGTATATCAATCTATTGTAATATTCAAATATATGAATTATTGAATATAATTGATTATACCATATGATAATTATTTATCAAGTAAAAAAAGAAATAAACTTCAAAAAAGTTATTGACATATGCTCAAAACGGAATATAATAAGAATTGTAAGTGGCATATGCTCAAAATGTTAAGGAGGTGAGATAAATGCCAGGAAGAGATGGAACTGGACCATTAGGAATTGGTTCTATGACCGGAAGAGGTTTTGGACTTTGTTCCGGAATCAAAGCGGAAAGAAATTATTCGAGAATCGGTGCGTTATGCGGCAGAGGCTTGAGAATGGGAGCAGGTTATGGATGCAGGCAAGGAAGACTATTTGATACTGTGGTATCAGAATCGTCGGAAAGAGAATTGTTTTCAGCTCAAAAAGATTTGCTTGAAGCCAGACTTGATTCAATTAATAAACATCTTGGAAGAATGCAGGATAAAGAGTAATTCTTATCGCTTTTTCTAAATTCATAAAATGCAAGGCCTATTGCAAAGGCCTTGCATTTTATAATCTAGAAATGTATCAGGCAGCGTGGCATTTCAAAAAAATATTCGTGCCATTCAATCTTTAAAAGCATGATACCGGCAGAGAGGGGATTGCTTCTATCTGCCGGTAATTATTATTTGTTTTAGACTTGCATGAATTAATATTAGACTGATTCGATTTTTACGCCAACATCGATTGGTTTCGCATGATAGAGACTTGTTGTTACGATTCCATCAATCTTTATTTGAGCATAGTCTGATAAATTGGTTTCATTGATTCCTCCGGCTGCAAGAAGAATAACATTGGGGAATTTCTCCTTAATCATAGCACACGCGGGCTGTAACTCTTCCATTGGTATTTTATCAAACTGGATGCCGTCGGCTCCGGCATGGCATAAACTGAGTGCCTGCTCGATGGATTCTGCTTCAACGGTGATTCTTTTTTCCAAGCATTCTGATTTGATTTCAGGTAGTTTTGCAAGCAAACTATCAAATCCACCGATGAAATTTATATGTTGTTTAAAAATCAGGATGGTCTCCGATAGACCCAGCCTGTGTGGCATAGCACCACCGGATAAAATTGACTTAATGGCAAGAGCTTTTGTTCCGGGGAAAGCTTTTCTAGTCGTTAAAATGGATAGATTCGGATTGTAGGATTTTGCAAGATCAACCATTTTTCTTGTCTTGGTTGCGATTCCTGAGCAATGATCCAGTATGTTCTGGGATACTTTCCAGGCCATATGGAGATTCGTCGCGTTCCCTTTGCCGGAAATCAGCAGATCGCCGGCTTTAACCTTCTGGCCGGAAGGAACAAATTGATCTAATTCGATTTGCAGATGGTCAAATATTTGTTTTACTTCTTCCGTTCCGCAAATTACGGCATCTTCTCTTGTAAAGTACGTAATGGTACCGGGCTGCTCTTTGATGCCTAACGTCACACATGTTAAATCAAGATATGGGACGTCTTCTTTGATTAACCTGTTTATCTCATCGTCTGAAAAAAATATCATTGATTTATTTCCTCCTTTTTTAAAATATTAAAGGATTTTCCTTTAATATTTTCAATTATAATAATAATTTGTTCGAGGGACAACCGTTTTTCGTTGTATTTAACATATACTTTTGAGTAATCTTCACTTACCATTGAACTGTCGCACCCATCCAGCGCTGATAATGCTGTATTAATTTTGCTGACACAATTATTGCACATAATTCCGTCTACATACAGTTTAATTTCTTTCAAATTGCCAGTTCTCCTTCCGTGATTCCAAGAAATTCATTGATCTCTTTGTCATCGCATTTTTGAAATAAGCTGCTTCTGCTGCGAATTGATTTCAGCTTGCCGTCTGACATAATTCCGATCCTGTCAGCTATTGTCTGCGCTTCTGCAAAGTCATGTGTTACAAATAGTATCGTACAGTCAAAAATGCTGTGGATTTCTTCAATTTGCTTGTACATGGCCTGCTTGGTAACTGGATCCAATGCGGAAAAAGGCTCATCCATTAATAATATTTTCGGCCTGAGGACAAGGGCACGAGCCAAGGCTGTTCTTTGGCGTTCTCCTCCGCTTAATGTTCCGGGGTATTGTTTTAAAATATGGCTAATGGAAAGTAATTCTGCTGTGTTTTGGATGATTTCACCCCGTTGTTCCTTATGTATATTTTTCATTTTTAATCCATAGCTAATATTGGCGTATGCAGTCATATGAGGAAACAATCCGAAGTCTTGATAAACAAACCCGATTTCTCGCTTTTCTAAAGGAATATCAATCACATTTTTTCCTTCGATGCAGATATTTCCTGATTTGCCTTTGTAAAAACCTGCAACCGACTCAAGCAATACGGTTTTCCCTGATCCGGTTCTGCCAAGGATGGCAAATATTTCGTTACTGTAAATGTTCAGATTAATGTTTTTCAGACTGAAATTCCCCAATTTAGTGGAAAAGTCTTTCACTTCAACAATTACATTTTTACTCATATAATCACATCTTTCATTCTGGAAGAATCCGCCTTCTTGCTTTCAAGACGGCTCGTTATAAAAAGTGAGATAAAGGAAATAAAAAGGATAACGATTGCAGAGGCCATTGCCGCGCTGATATCACCGGTCGCCATATTCAGATAGATGCTGGTAGGCAGTGTTTCGGTCTTCATTCGAGTTGCGCCGACCAGCATTAGAGTAGCACCGAATTCTCCCAGTCCTCTTGACCATACCAGTATGATTGCACTGATGATCGCATTTTTCGATAATGGGAGGATAATGGTGAGAAACCTTTTCCATTTTGATGCACCAAGTATCCCCGCAATATATTCCAGACGTTCATCAACTTCCAGAAAAGCTAATTTTATTAGTCGTATTGCATAAGGCAGATTTACAATCGTCTGAGCAAGAATAATTCCATTTTTATCGAATACTACCTTAAATCCCATTTCTCTTAAGGCTTTCCCTAAGTCCGTTGAAAAAATAATCAGCAACCCCAACCCCAATACTAAATAAGGCATGGAAAGAGGCAGTTCAATAATAATCTGAGCGATTTTCTTTAACGGCAGAGAGATCCGTGTTAAGGTATAAGCTGTAGGCAAAGCCAGCAAGATACAAAATAAGGTTGAAATACTTGCAGTATATAAGCTTAATTGAATCGCAAATCTTACCTCGTCAGATTTTAGTGCTTCCGCAACAGAGGGTAAGCCTTTTAAAATAATTGCCAATATCGCGGAAGAGATAAAGGCAATTACCAGAATGAAAATGATGACATTGAATAACTCGAAAACACTCCATTTGCGTATTTTATATTTCATAGCGTTAATTCAATGTTTCATATCCATAGCTTTGCCAGATTGTTTTGGCTTCTTCGGAATCCAGGTAATTTAAGAAGGCTTCCCGTGTATCGTTATCTTTACAAAAAGTCAAACTTGCTGCCGGAACCGTTTTGATGTAGTTGTCCAAATCTGTTGTATTAACAATCTCAACATCGGATCCGGTGACATTTTCTTTCCAGACAATGATCGCATCACATCCGTCTAATGCAAGCGCATTAAAAAGTTCCGGCGCAGTCGCACCTCTTGAGACAATATTCACATTATTTAGAATTCCAAGATCAGACAGAGCTTTATTTGATATTTTGCCGATCGGAGTTGCATCTGCATCTCCAAATACTATTCGAACCTCATCCTTTGCTAAATCATTTAATCCTGAGATTTCTAAAGGATTCCCGCTTTTTACAGCAAGAACGGGAATATGCTTTACAAGCTCTTTGCTGTCGGATATGTATTCTTCCACTCGAGTAAGTTCTTCCGCAGATCCTGCAATAAAAAGATCACCCTCTTCAGTTGTTTTAATCTGTGTTTGGATTTGAGCAGCATTTGCGTACACGACTTCCATTCCGCATCCGGTTTTTCCTTTAAACGTTTGGGATATTTCTTCAAATGGTTTAGAAAGCCCTGCGCCGCAATAGATCTGCAAAGTTTTACCGCTGAGTTCATCCCCACTGTCAACGGATTGATTTTGTACCGGTTCCGACTTATCTTTGCACCCTGTTGTGAGACATAACATTAAACATACGATTAAAAATGCTGAGAACAGTTTTGTTTGCTTTTTCATGTTAACCTCCGTTTGTTTTAGTTTGATTTAATTAGTTATAAGTAGATTATATTTGATTTGACATGAAAGTACAATAGGATAGATTGAATATAGACATATGCTCATAATGGTGGTATTATATAGTTAAAACCTAATTCGGAATATTAACTAGTGGAGGAAGAAATGAAGATTGGAATTGCAGCCGAGAATAAAAGCTTGGATAGCATTGTTTCAGATAAATATGCGGATTGCAAATATTTATTGATTGTGAATCTAAATGACGATGCATTTTGCGGTGAAGTTGATATTATTGAGGTTAAGGCAATAAAGAATCAGGAAAACGATTCGGGTTTGAATCTTGCGCAAGAGTTGATTCATTATGATTGTGAAGCAGTGATTACAGGGAAATTAGAACCTGATACTTTTAATCTTATTGCGGATGCTTGTATTACAAGATACAATGGAGCAGGATATCGAGCCGCTGTTGCACTGGAACGAATGGAGAAGCTGGAACTGAAACTGATTCGAAATCTGGAGGGTACTGATGAATGTGATGGTACTCACCATAATCATTAATCTTATCATTACGAATGAGAGAGGGGAACGAAAATGAGCGAAAATCTATCTATTGAAGCAAGAAACAAGGCCGGAAATTACTTTAAAGAAGGATACAATTGTGCAGAAGCAGTTTTTTTAACGTATCGTGAGTTGCTTGCACCTGACATGGATCCTGCGATGGTAAAACTTATGACCGGATTCGGCGGAGGCTTAGGAGAATCCGGGTGTATGTGTGGTGCTTTGGCAGGCTCAATCGTTGCATTAAATATGCTGAAAGGGAGAACGACAAACCAGACATCACGGGATGAAGCTTATCAATTGGCAAAGGAGTTCACGGATAAATTTACGGAGAAGTATGAAGTCACCTGCTGCCGTGTGCTCAACCCCTATCCTTTTGAAACCAGAGAGCATCTAACCAACTGTCTTAAAATAACAGGGAACACAAGCAAGATGCTGATGGAATTTCTCAATGAGAAAGAATTGATATAAGAATCCTTTACAAGTGGTTATGACACATATTCAAGGTGAGACGATTGGGTTGAACCTTGAATATTTCCATTTTATAGGTGGATATAATGTTTTTTCCATGGTAGAATGAATTACATTAATAATGCGGATAGGGAGGACTGAAATTTGCCGATTAATATTGCGAAAAATAGCTTTCTTGGAAAAGGTGGGCTGAAAAGATTAAACTGTGCACAATCTGTTATTCAGGCATATAAAGACAAGTATTTGATTGATGGCAAAACAGTTGAGTTATTTCGGCAATACGGAGGGGGAAGAGCCCCGGATGGGATGTGTGGAGCCTATTTTGCCGCAAGATATGCATTGGAATTGAGTAACCCTGAAAAACTAGGCGACTTCGAAAAATATTTTATAGACCATGCAGGATCTACAAGATGTCAACAAATACGCGCAATGAAAAAACTTTCTTGTTTGGACTGTGTAATAAAAAGCTCGGAATACTTATACAATGATTAGTGAACAACCTGGCTTATCCATTGCAAAATGTTCCTGGAAGTTATGGAAGAGCAGGGTTTAATAAATTGTTGGAGGGAGATTTATTATGGAGATCAAAAAAATTTGGGCCGTTTATTTTAGTGCAACGGGTACGACCAAAAAAGCTGTAACAGAAATTGCAGGAATAATTGCTGAGAAGCTGGGTACAGAGCAGGAGAGCTATGACTTTACTTTGCCGGAAGCAAGGGTGTCAGCGCTGGAATTTTCAGCGAATGATTTAGTGATCTTTGGTACACCGGTAATTGCCGGCAGGGTTCCAAATGTTTTGTTGAAGTATCTGGGGATGATAGAGGGAAAAGGTGCAATTGCAGTTCCGGTGGTTTTATATGGAAATAGAAATTATGATGACGCACTGATTGAACTCAGAGATATTTTGGAAAACCACCATTTCCATACAATAGCGGCGGCGGCCTTTATTGGGGAACATTCTTTTTCTAATATTCTTGCGCAAGGCAGACCAGATGCATTGGATATTCAAGTTTTACATAAGTTTGCGGCAGAGATTGCGAAGCGGGTAAAGCAGCGAGCCAATGCAGATCAAATGCAACCAGTGTCGGTGAATGGTACCCCTTATCCTTACAGTGGTTATTATCAGCCTCGGGATCGGAAAGGAAATCCGGTTGATATACGCAAAGTGATACCGGTCACAGGCGATGAATGTAATGATTGTAAGATTTGTGCCGATGTATGTCCAATGGGATCGATCAGCCGTGAGAACGTGAAAGAATTAAAAGGGATTTGCATTAAATGTTGCGCGTGTATTAAAAAATGTCCAACAAAGGCAAAACACTTTGAGGATGCAGCATACCTGTATCATCAGCATGAATTGGAAGAAGGTTTTGCTCGAAGAGCTGAGCCGGAGTGTTTTTTCGCCGAATGAAAACTTGAGGGAGAGAATTCGGGATCGATTGTTACGGCAGGACAGCTCAATTGATCCTGATGCAGAGTGAAATATTGTCTGAATAACTGGGAAAAAAACCTTCCCCATAGATTCTAATGGAATCTTTTGGGAAAGGTTTTTGTTATTACGTAGGAAATATCGCTTTCAGCGATATTGACGGAGTATCAAAGAAAGCTCCTTGACCGTCGCCGCCCTTGCGGCGACATGTGGAAATAGGAAGCCTCGATTCCGTCATTTCCACTTTTTTATAGATTGAGAAGCATTATAACCTACTATTTAATGACTGCCGCACTCATTACTGTGCTGATGCTCATGACAAACAGAACCGGTTGATTTTAAATTGCCGTTTAAGTATTCTTCTGCTGCGGTTTGTGCACTGCCGGAAGCACCGACGATAACCTCGATGTTCTTTTCGTTGAAGATCTCAATTGCACCACCGCCCATTCCTCCGGAAATAATAACATTTACTCCCATATCATTTAAAAAGTTAGGCAGGAAACCAGGTTTATGACCGGGATTTGGGATTGCTTCATTTTTTGTTATTTTTCCGTTTTCAGCTTCAAAGATAATAAAACTTTTGCAATGACCAAAATGTTCTGTAACCATTTTGCCTTCGCTTGCAACTGCTATTTTCATTTTGATACCTCCATTTTTTCGATTTTTTTAACGATTGGATCCAGATAATCACCTTGAAACAATTCAACCGTTCCTTTGTCACATAATTCTGCAATGTCCGGGTTGAGCGGTAACTTGGCAATTGTTTTAATATGATAAGTTTTTGCGATCTGTTCGATATGACTATCCCCGAATACCTTGATCTGTTTATGACAATCAGGACATTCCAAATAAGACATATTCTCTACGATGCCGAGGATTGGAATATCCATCATTTCGGCCATCTTGACTGCTTTTGAAACAATCATGGAAACAAGCTCCTGCGGAGAAGTTACAATGACGATTCCGTCGATTGGAAGGGATTGAAACACAGTAAGCGGAATGTCTCCTGTTCCGGGAGGCATATCAATAAACATATAATCAACATCTTCCCACATGACATCAGTCCAGAATTGCTTCACCATACCGGATATAATTGGGCCTCTCCAGATAACCGGATCTGTATCATTTTCTAAAATAAGATTGACAGACATGATGTCGATTCCTGTTTTGGTTTTCACCGGCAAGATGCCAAGCTCAGTCGCTTGCGCTTTCTGATGAATCCCGAATTCTTTGGGAACGGTTGGACCGGTAACATCTGCATCTAAAACAGCAGTCTGGTAACCGTTTCGATTCATAGATACGGCAAGCATAGAAGTGACAAGGGATTTACCCACACCGCCTTTGCCGCTGACAATTGCGATTACCTTTTTAATATCACTGCATTCATGGGGTTTCTCCAATAAGCTTTTTTGCTCAGATTCTCTTTCGCTGCAATCCTCACTGCATGTGCTGCAGCTTTTGTTACAACTTTCACTCATTTTCGTTCTCCTTCGCTGTTATTTCTTTTATATATTAACTACAGCACCTGTAGCTAAATATTGTATCTTTTCTCCTAAAATGGATTTTAACTGTTGAAATGGTTCGGAACCGGTACAATGTCCAGTGTAGTATTTTGCATTCGTATGTTTCAGATATTCTCCGATTTGACCTACAACAGCGGAGTCTTCGCTTTTCTTTGCACCATAGTTATACAAATGAAATCCTCCGATGACATAATCAGGCATTTTGTCATTGATGACAACCATACTTTTCAATATATTAACGATTCCACGATGAGCGCATCCGGCAATGAGTACCGTTTTTCCGTCTTCATGGATGATCAAATTTTGCTCATGAGTAAAATCATCTTGAATATAAGAATTACCTTGCTTTGCTAAGATCGTTTGATTGCAGGAAGAAAAAAACTCCTTACCGGTAACTTTTGAAAAAAGCAGCAGCTCTTCATTAACCGGAAAGATATCATCAGTAAGGACAATGCGCTCATTTTTCATTAGAGCACTGTCAATTCCAATTTCTGAAATGTTTTCGTGTTTTTGAGAGAAGTGTTTTTCAAACGCTTTTCTATGAAGATAAACGGTAGCTTTATCATTTTCCTGCAGAAATGTTTTTAAACCGCCCCCATGATCGTAATGACCATGGGATATGAAAGCAAAATCAACATCTTTTATATTTACGTTCATCTTTCTTGCGTTTTCAAGAAAAAGATCACTTGCACCTAAATCGAATAAGATTTTATTGTGAATCGTTTCGATATAAATGCTAAATCCATGCTCATGCTTTAAAAGAGGTGAGCAGGATGTATCCTCAACTAAAGTTTTAATAATCATATTTGCCTCCATCACGGCGATGCTCAGCCGTCGCCGAAGGGAACCTATTGGTTCCCTAGCGGAAAGTGTAAAGTATTTTCACACTTCTCTCTTCTCGTTTTGAAACAGCAATGCCATTGTATTTTTGAAAACTTCCTTTGCGGCTTCTCCGGCAGAGCATTCCATATCAACGATGCTTTGACCATTGTTGATTGCTTCTACCGCATTCTTGTCAAAGGGGATTCTTCCTGCATAAGGGAGTTGGTATTGCTGGCAGAATTCAACGATTCGTTCTGAATTCTGCAGATTTGTATTGTATTTATTGATGCAAACAGCTGCTTTTGCCTGAAATTTTTCAGCGGTATGGATGATTCTTTCCATGTCGCTGATCCCTGAAACAGAAGGTTCGGCAACGATCAACACCATGTCAACGCCGCTCAGTGATGCGATGACGGGGCAGCCGATTCCGGGAGAACCGTCGATAATAGCCAGATCTGCGTTTGCAGCGACGTTCTTTAACTGGTTTTTTACTTCGGTAACGAGCTTTCCGGATGTTCCACTTCCCATTCTAAGTTGTGCTGTGGAGAAGACGCCATCGTTGGTATACAGCATCAATTCACCTGCAACGGATGGGGAAAGGGTTGCAGCATGTGTCGGGCAGATTCCTTCACATACACCACAGCCTTCGCAGGCATAAGGATCCACAGCATATCCGGTTTCTTTGATATAGGATATTGCATCAAATCGGCAGTTCTCTTTGCATAAACCACAGTCACTGCACAGTCCTGAATCAATCACGGCTTTTCCCATACCGAAAAAATCTGATTTTTTTGCAGGAGTTTTTTGATCCATAATCAAATGAAGGTTTGGTGCATCCACATCACAGTCTGCATAGGCTCTGGCATGAGCAAGTTTTATAAAAGCACTTGCAACAGTCGTTTTCCCGGTTCCGCCTTTTCCGCTAAGAATTAAAAGCTGCTTCATGCTGTACCTCCTGTTTCACTGAATTAAGAAGATTGAGGAATAGCTCGTGATAAACTTTCATTTCCTTTGCAACGATTAAAGCATTGGAATTTGCTGTCCCAAGTTCACTATCAAAAGGAATTTTGCCTAAAATCTTAATATTCTTATCGTTACAGAACTGCTCGGCCGGATTAAAACCATCCAGACATTTGTTTAAAACCACACCGTGAGGCTTATGGAACAGTGTTACAAGTTCATAAACCATTGCAAGGTTGTGAACTCCGAACATCGTAGGTTCCGCAACCAGAATGCAGTAATCGGCATCTTTGATGCTTTCCATGACAATGCAGGCACTGCCCGGCGGACAATCAATAACCGTCAATGAATTATCTTCGCTCTGCGCGTTTAACAATGACTTTATAATTGGTACTCCGGAGGCTTCTCCTGTATTGAGAACTCCAGTCATTACTTCGACGGTTCCTGATATTCCTTTTCTGACTTCACCGATTTTTTTAGATTTTTCGGATAAAGCACCTTGCGGGCAAAAAAGAACACATCCACCGCATGAATGGCAAACTTCATCGAAGATATAGAGGTTGTTTTTGATGTAAGCAAGGGCATTAAACTTGCAGAAATCCACACATTTACGGCAACCTATGCAGAGCTTTTCATCTACCATGGGAATCCATACGGAAACCTTCTCTTCTGTAATTGCTTCCGGTTTAAAAAACAGATGCCCGTTTGGTTCTTCTACATCACAGTCGATGTAAACAGATTGTGGTGCAACGGCTGCGAGATTAACCGACACCAAGGTTTTCCCTGTACCGCCTTTGCCACTTAGTACAGCCAGCTTCATAATTACTTTCCTCCGTGATTATGAAAACCGGGGTGGATGTTGCTCAGCAAGGATAATTCTCCGTTTTCAAGAGCCTGAATGTTTTGCTTTAAGAGATTTCCTTTGGTCTGATAAATTTTGGTGTTTGCCGCCTGAAAGACCTCTGCTGCATTTTCTCCGCATCGGGGCGTCAATAATGCTTCTACGTTTTGATCCACAATCATTTGCGCGGCTTTGATGCCCGCGCCGCCTTGACTGGCTGCTGCGCTATTGTCAAGAAATTTTGCATCTTTTGAATCTGTATCATAGATCAAGAAATAGGGGGTACGTCCAAAAGAGATGCAAATATTGGTTTCCATTGATGTTTCATCTACCGGAATTGCTATTTTCATAATATTCCTCCTTGTAAATCGGTTGTTAAAACAATTAAGTTTTTTAGCATACGTTCATTAATTACAGTATAACTTATATTGGTCATATGTCAATAACTCTTCGCATATATTTTAATAAAGCAAATATTTGCGATTGGGGAGAATCGTTATGTATTTTGAAAATTTTTCAGATGAAGCAAAAGATCATTTTTTTCATCCACGAAATGCCGGAAAGATAGATGATGCAGATGGTGAAGGACACTGCGGCAATCCTGACTGCGGAGACTATCTTGTCATTTATATCAAAGTAAGAAACAGTATCATTATAGATAGCTGTTTTTTGGTATATGGTTGTGCTGCAGCGATTGCAACAAGCAGCATGACTACCGAACTTGCAAAAGGCAAATCTTTAGAGGAAGCATTTAAAATAAGTGATCAAGATGTTTTGAATGCTTTGGGAGGACTTCCGGAAAAGAAAATCCACTGCTCCCTACTTGGACCGACTGCATTGAAAGATGCGATCAGTAATTATCATGCAAGAATTGAAGATTATAAAAAAAGCTTAGTATATTATGACTGATTTTCTGTGATTTTATTCATTTGAATTATGACGTCGGCAGTGTCTTCTACAGAACTTTCCTTTGCAATCCTGCCCGCAAAGAACATCTGCAGAACCACAGCTTGGACAAGTATATTCTCCGCTTTTAATTGCTTCAAGGTTTTCATAGCTTTCCATCCACTCCTTACCGCAACTTGAGCACTTTACAGGGCATATGTTCAGGGTGAAATTACCTCCTTCTATGAGAATCGTCTTGCCGTTGATTAAACTGTCGGCTACTTTTTCCCTTGCAGAGATTAGGATACGCTGAAAGGTTGGACGTGAAACTTCCATTTTAGAAGCACATTCTTCTTGCTCCAATCCTTCAAGGTCCTTGAGTCGTATTGCTTCCAATTCCTCTAATTTCAAGATATTTTTCTCAATTTCCGGAATATCTTTATCAGATGGTACAAAGTAAGGAATCGCAGGAATGTTTTCTATTTTTCTCCATTTTGTTGGTCTTGCCAATGGTATCAACTCCGTATTCTATAATTTTTATATGATAATAGTTTATAGATAGAAATAAACTATGTCAATGGTTCAATTATCTATCGCGCTTATTTCTGTTCGTTATTTTAAGTTTCATTTTGTTTGAAAGATAAATTAATAATTGACGTATGCCCATAATTGAGTATACTTTAATTAGAAAATAAAATCAAACGGTGATAGAGATAGTGTTAACGAGTCTATGAAAAACATAAGGGGGTTTTAAAATGAAAATTGCATTGCCGATTTGTGAAAACTCAATGGATGCAGAAATTCATGACTCTTTTGGCCGGGCTTCGTATTATCTGATTTACAATACAATCACAAAGGACAGTGAGTATTTAGATCATAGAGCGGTAGCTGACCAAGGGGGATCCGGGATCAGGGCGGCGCAGGTATTGGCAGATCATGGAGTAAGAGCGATTATTACACCGAAATGCGGTGAAAATGCCGAAAAAACTTTAAGGTATTGTGAGGTTTTAGTTTATCAATCAATTGCAGGCTCTATTCTTCAAAACATTGAAGCCTTTGTCAAAGATCGGTTAAATCTGATGAACGAATTTAGACCGAGAAGAAAGGAATAGTTGCAAGGGCTCATTAAATGGGTCACTTATTTGAGCGATTGCTGCTGTCGATCATTTCTTGCTTTGTAAACAATTCATCCTCGTCTAGATGTTTTTTTAACTTGTCCGGGTTCTTTAAAATATAAGTTGTGACCGCTGCAGTCAATGGAATCACTAGGATACAGCTGATGCAACTAATGATGATATCCACAGATCCCTGGAAAAAAGCTTTCGAGTTAATTGTTTCAAATATGGTATAGTTATGATTCTTGAACAAGAGAAACAGCATCATAGATTCTCCAATGCAAGCAAAATATAACGTGTTGACCGTTGTTCCCAGAATATCCCTTCCAATATTAATCCCAGATTTGAACAAAGCGATCTGGCTGAGATCTTTATTGTTTTTAAATACTTCATATACGGCTGAGGATACTGCCATCGCCGTATCCGTCGCAGCACCGATTAATCCTGTTATGATCATAGCAACAGCGATCTTTGCCATATTGATATTGATATTGGGAGAAAGACCCATGATTTCATCCTCCTGCTGCATGATTTCATTGATTCCCTGAAGATGGATTCCAAATCCAACCTGATAGGCCGCACCAAATAGAACCAATAAAACAATGAGGACTGACCAAAACGATGCGATGGTTTTGGCATTTTTTCCGTTTTGATAAAACAAAGTGATGTTGCAAATCAATAAACAACTGAGAAATGTTACGATAATCGGATTCCATCCCCAGGACATCAGTATGATGGAAAGAGAGAGAACGGCAATATTAAAGCATAAGGATAAAAAAGTGACAATTCCGCGCTCACCGCCAATTGCATAAAGCAGGATGATTAATATGATAGACAATATTTTTATCATGCAATCCTCCTCCATTTCTTAAACACAACGATCGAAACAAGTAAAGAAATCGGGATGGTGAGCAGGATACCGATACTTCCAACGAGAAATCGATACAATTCCATGGGCATGTGCCATAATATAATGGTATGTAATTTTATATCACTGTTCATTTTAAGAATGATCAACGGAATGCTCCCGCTGATATAAGTGAAAAGCATTACGTTAATCATGGTGCCCATAATGTCATGTCCTACTTCCCGACCTGATTTTATTAATTTCTTAAGAGGTATCGCATTGTTTTTTTCGACCAGCTCATTAATTGTTGCCGCTTCTGTAATAGCAACATCCATAACCGCCCCCAGCCCTCCAAGCATGATCTGAGACATAAAAATTTCCGGCAAGTCATTTGGACTTGCAATATACTCCATAAACGCATAATCGACTCCATCAGTAAACATCATAACAATTTTGAAAAGAAGCATTGTGAAGAAAATGGAAATTAACGTTGCAAATATTGCGGTAAAGGTTTTCTTTTTCCATCCGCTGATCAACAGCAAGGAAACGGTTGTAAATAATAGAATCATACAGTTGCTGAGAAGCAAGATGTTAATTCCGCTCGAATATAAATCCAGAGCATACCAAAATATTGCGATATTCACGATAAGAGAAAGGATCGAAAAAATACCTCTTTTCGTTGCAATGATTAAGATGAGGAAAATAAATACCGCACAAAAGGCAGCCAGATATTTATCACGTTTTAAACCCGAAATGGTTCCTGTAAGCATTTCGTTGCTGCCTGAATTTATATGAATAAAAACGTCATCTCCGACTTTATATTTTTCATCAAATACACCGGATGAAGAATACTTGTTTTGCAGACACACTTGATGCCCCTGATATTCTCCATTCATGACAGTTCCAAGAAGTGTTTGGTTGTAGTGCTTTTCACCTGTGCTGCTTTTGATTGATTCTTTGTTTAATGAATCTTCTGTTTGATCTATCTTAACGATTGTTGCATCGTACCATTTATAATTGTTGAATACGGCAATAACTCCCATAATCAAAACAGCCGCCACGACGAAGTAAAAAAGTAGATTGCTCTTATTTTTCACGGCCAGTTCTTTCGGCCCATTCCAATTCATTTTTGTTAAGTATCTTATTTTATCTTTTATTAGCATCCTTTTGTCCTTGTTTGTTTTATAATCTTTATTATTATAGCACAGGAATATTAGCATTTCATGAACGAATAAAATTTATTTTCTGTTAAAATCTTTAAAATAAGCGATTTTGCTGATATAATTTATTATAATCAAAAAAATAAACAGAAATATGTTGTATGAACATATTTCCTGAATCGTGGAGTTATTCCCTGACAGTGAGGTGTATCATCATGCTCAAGACTGGTAAGCTTGACAGCAGACTGCTTGAAGAAATTGTTTTTAAAAATATAAAATTGAAAAGACCTGAGGTCATTACCAGGCCTGGGATCGGCGAGGACTGTGCGGTGGTCGACTTTGGTGCTTATGAATGTGTTATGTCCACGGATCCCATTACTGCAGCAGTGGGCGAAATCGGAAGGCTTGCCGTGCATATTTCTTGTAATGATATCGCATCCAACGGAGTAGAGCCGCTGGGAATCATGTTGACTGTGATGTTGCCCGAAGGTACCACGGAGGAACAAATCGAGGAAATCATGAAACAGGCGGGGCAGGTGACGGAAGAACTTGGCGTAGAGATTATTGGTGGACATACAGAGATAACGTCTGCAGTTACAAAACCTGTCATAGTATCTACTGCGATTGGAAGAGGAGAAAAATGGTCTTCCCAGCAGGCGGAAAACATGAAGCCTGGTGACTACATCTTGATGACAAAGCAGGCAGGACTGGAAGGGACGGGCATCATTGCAGGGGATCTTAAGGATGTTTTGACCGGATTTCTTACCGAGGAAGAATTTAAGGAAGCAGCAGGTATGCTGGATCAGGTCAGCGTCGTCAAGGAAGGTGTTCTGGCTGGGAAAATCGGTACAGCAGGCATGCATGATATCACGGAAGGCGGTGTTTTAGGCGCAGTTTGGGAAATGTGTAATATTGCCAATACTGGTGCGGAAGTCTGGATTGATCAGGTGCCGGTTGCTGAAGTTACTAAGAAAATTTGCGATCGATTCGATATCGATTATCTAAGGCTTATCTCCAGTGGAAGTATGATTATTATGGTACACCCCCAGGTGAAGGAGCAGATGGAACGAGAACTGAAAAATGCCGGAATTGCGGTGTCTTGCATCGGCAGAATCTGCGAAATGGAAACCGGAATCTGCATGGTGGTAGAAAATGAAAAAATTATCATAGCGCCACCTGCAAGTGATGAGCTGTATAAGGTGATTTCTTAGGATACTGGATACTACCTACAAAAATGGTTGGAAAAACCAAAGATTCGTCATTGACTTTATCGTATGAACTTAATATAATAGTAGGGTGCCTTTTAGTAGCTTCGCCTGGCTTGGTTTGGGTCCTGCGCAATAAGAATCTATGAACCTCGTCAGGTCCGGAAGGAAGCAGCGATAAGTGGAATCTCTTATGTGCCGCAGATAAGCCTTCTCCAACGCCCTGCGGAGCTACTAAAGGGCACTTTCTGTATGATAATTGAAATCTGTGAAAGACGTCCCTGAACCGTCTATGAAACAAATCAGAATAAATAACAGGAGATGGAACATGTACACAGCGTTATACCGCTCCTTTCGGCCGGAAACCTTTGATAGGATTTTAGGCCAGGAACATATTGTGAAAATTTTAAAAAATCAAATAAAAACAAAAACAACAGGACATGCGTACTTATTTTGCGGTACGAGGGGTACCGGGAAGACTTCTACTGCAAGAATTTTGGCGAAGGGAATGAATTGTCTGGCCGAAGACAGGCAGAGACCTTGTGGTGTTTGCGCCAACTGCATAAGCATTAAGGATGGAACCTTTATGGATGTGATCGAAATTGATGCTGCATCCAATAATGGAGTAGACAATATCAGAGAACTTCGTGAGAGTGTGAAGTATCCGCCAGCAGCAGGACGCTGCAAGGTGTATATCATTGACGAGGTGCATATGCTATCCACCGGAGCTTTTAATGCCTTGCTGAAAACGTTGGAAGAACCACCGGAAAACATTATGTTTATATTAGCAACCACCGAGGTTCAAAAACTCCCGGCAACGATACTATCGAGATGCTTAAGGCTGGATTTTAAAAGAGTGCCCGAAAAGACGCTCAAGCAGGGGATGCGAGATATTTGCGGACAGCTGGAGATCAAGATTTCTGATGCTGCGCTGGGGCTTATCGCCTCCAATGCAGATGGTTCTGTGCGGGATGCTTTAAGCTTACTGGATCAATGTATCTCTTCCGGAGAAAAGACAGTATCCAGAGATAACGTCATTGATATCCTTGGAACAGCAGGGGAAGAAGTTTTTGTTGAAATGACCGATTTGGTTCTCCAGCATCAAGTTGCAGAAGCATTGCTTCTGCTTGACAGAGTCATGGCGGACGGGAAGGATGTACGGCAGTTCATGAAGGACTGGATTGCACATTTCCGAAGTCTCCTGATGACGAAGTTTATAAAAAATCCGGAGGAAGTATTAAATATGTCTTCTGAGAATGTAGAACGAATCAGAAAGCAGAGCCAAGAATCGGAGTTGTCATTCATCAATGAGAACATTATTACGCTGTCCCATACCTTATCAGATGCAAAATGGTCGACGCAGCCCAGAATCTTATTGGAGCTTTCTATTGTAAAACTTTCGACAAATTTCGCAGATTTTCCTTCTGCTTCAGTCTCGGGGAATCTTGGAACTTCGGCATCGTCATTGACAGGAAGTGATACCAAAAACACGGAAACTGTTTTTATAAAATCCGACGAAACTCAGCCTGCTTCAACCTTGATGATAAAAGACGAAGGTGATTTTATTTCAGAAAAAGGCCATGGTAAACCTACAGGAGAGGCTGTTACACCAGATAAACAAACAATGGATTACGACAAACTCTGGCATGCGATCTTTGAAGATGGAGAATCTCTGAAAGGAAGCTTTAATCTTCTTCGTATGGGAACCAAACTGAAAGCAATGAATGAAAATCAATTTATTGTAGAAGCTTCCAATGAAATGATGTTGGGTTATGTAAAAGAAAATGCATCTGAACTGGAAATGCTTATGGAGAAGCACATTGGGAAGCATCTTTGTATGGAATGCAGTTTGACTGCACGGAATGGGGCAAAAGAGAAAGAAAAGACTGCAGAAGATCTTGCAAGTGAAATAGGGAATAAATTTGGAATACATATTGAAATACAGTAGGAGGATAAAAAATGGGAAAAGGAATGAGAGCAGGAAAGAAATCGAGTGCCGGCGGTGCAGGAAATATGCAAAAGCAGATCCAACAGATGCAGGTGATGCAGAAAAAAATGGAAGAGATGCAGGCAGAACTTGAAACAAAAGAAGTGGAAGCAACCGCAGGAGGCGGCGCTGTAAGCATTACAGCCAACGGGAAAAAGGAAATTGTTAAAGTGGAGATTAAACCTGAGGTGGTTGATCCGGATGATGTGGAGATGCTGCAGGATTTAATCATGGTAGCAGCAAATGAAGCGCTTCGACAGATCGAGGAAATGTCACAAAATGAAATGGGAAAGCTGACAGGCGGACTTTCTGTGCCGGGAATCATGTAAGGAAAAGCGATGAAGCATTACGCAAAGCCTTTAAGCAATTTGGTTGGCGAATTATCAAAACTGCCTGGAATTGGCGGAAAAACTGCACAACGTCTGGCGTTTCATATCCTTGCGCAGGAGGATAAGGATGCCTTTGCCTTGGCAGAGGCAATTTTAGAAGCTAAAAAGAACATGAAATATTGTTCTGTATGCGGTAATTTGACGGATGTGGATCCGTGCAGTATTTGTACCAACCCTTCAAGAGATCAGAGCGTTGTCTGCGTCGTGGAAAGTCCGCGTGATGTTAGTGCAATGGAGAGAATCAGAGAGTTTCAGGGACTATATCATGTTTTGCACGGAGCAATCTCTCCTATGGATGGAATCGGACCAGAGGATATTAATTTGAAGCAGCTGATTGTTAGGCTGCAACAGAATGATATTAGAGAGGTAATTCTTGCAACCAATCCAAATATTGAGGGAGAAGCGACTGCTATGTATGCGGCGAGGTTGATTAAACCTTCTGGCATCAAAGTTACAAGAATTGCCCACGGAGTACCGGTGGGAGGCGATCTGGAATATGCGGATGAGGTTACTCTTTCAAAAGCTATGGAAGGCAGAAGAGCATTGTAGTTGCAAGGATAAGCTAAAAATTATGAATTGATCAAGGAAAATATATTTATGCAAAAAACAAAGACCTACCAATGCAGGTCTTTGTTTTTTGCTGTTTTAAGTAAGTAAGCGTATTTGGTTTTTGTAGCCATCATATCATAGATGGTATAATCAACTAAGTCCGGGTCGGTAACTTCATGAAACATTGCTTCTGCCCTTTGCCAGTCTGAATGGGCTGCCCGAATCGAGCTGATTAACTTTTCATCCTCTGTCTGAGGATAAGGAACGTTCAGAACCTGATGGTAAATCTTGTTTGCCGTGTTGGCTATCCCTACAAACGGTGTGCCCATATGTCCTCACATCCTTTCGCCAAGTTCTCAATTCTATTTTATTCACAAAAAACATAAATTATACAATGGGGGTGTAAATAATATGGAAATGAGTACAGAAATAGGGATATTACTAGCGTATGCCCTTGGTATTTTTGCGCTTTATGTGGTTGGGTATATGTTCCTGATCCCAATTAAAATCATTCTCCGGCTGCTGATAAACAGTGTGGCCGGGGCAATTGCCATTATGGTGATAAACTGGATCGGCTCCTTTTGGGACATTCATATTTCTCTGAATGTCCTATCTGCTGTAATTGTAGGTGTTCTAGGGGTACCCGGAGCTATAATGCTCGCTGTTTATCACTGTGTCGGTTTGTGATAACCCGAAACCCCCTGGTATGAATTTTGGGGGCATTAATTAATTCTTTGTTTGATTATCAAAAATGAGACAAAATTGCTTCGGATTTACCAAAAATAAGACTCCGTAGCAAACCATTGAGGTGCAATATTCAAAATCAGCAAAAAGGGACAAGCGGTAGCGTTCAAATTGTACAGTTTTCAGAAAATTAGAAATTTACAATCTAATAATCCCAATGTTGGCATGGAATTTGAAAGTTTCCATAAACACTGCAATAAGGTATCTGTATTTTCAAGGCGCTGCAATCATTTTTATTTATCAGATACGGGATGCAAAAAAGTCTAATCATAATTTTTATGTGAGAAAAAAAGGAGGCAAAAAATAATGACAGAACAAGGAAGAAATTCCACAAAGAGTGAACGAACCCTAAGCCGTGGAATTATGCCATGGCATGTTTCTCTAATTGCTTTGGGGGGGATCATTGGTTCCTGTTACTTTTTAGGATTAGGGTTGACCTTTTCCGAGATGGGCCCCGGAGCGGTGTTGATCGCTTATGCTATTGCCGGACTGACGGTGTATGGTGTAATGCAGTCCTTTGCAGAGTTGTTGGTTAATATCCCGCGCAGGGGATCCTTTGTATCCTACACGAGAGAATTTATGGGCGATACAGCTTCGGCCGGTATCGGCTGGGCATTCTGGTGCAATTGGGTAGCCTATGTGCCGTCTGAGGCATTAGCAACCGCCGTATTTATGAATTATTTTATTACTTTACCTTTTGAAAATCCAGCGTGGAGTACTTTTGTATGGGGTGTTTTGGCATTGGCACTGCTGACGGCTGTAAACCTGTACCATGTAAAATGGTTTGGTCATATTGAATCAGTACTGGCAATTATTAAAATTCTAGCAATTGCTGTCTTCGCAATCTGTGCCATAGGTATCTGGTTTGGATTGGTTGGAGGATCAGTTCATCCGTTTACTGAAGAAGGGGGTTTCGTTGGAGGACAAATTTTGCTGGGCGGTGAAGGCTCCGTCGTAGAAAAATTGTTTCCTGCCGGCGGTATGATCATCATTACTTATATGATTTGGACGCTGGTTAATTTCCAGGGCTCTGAAATTGTAGGTCTTTCCGCAGCAGAGACGCAGGATCCTGCAACGAATGTGCCGCTTGCCTGCAGAAGGGTTGCATTCCGAATTATATTGATTTATTTAATTCCTGTATTTCTTTTAACTCTGGTTGTTCCTTATGCGGAGGCGGGATTGGATGAATCCATCTTTGCATACACCCTTGGCGCTTATGGATTGAGATGGGCGGCAGGCTTATTTACCATCGTAACGCTGGTTGCGGCTTTCAGCTGTGCAAATTCAGGATTATACGGCACAGTACGTGCACTGTACGGACTTTCGGTGGAAGGTATGGCACCAAAGTTCCTGTCCAACCTCAACCGCTTTAGCACACCGCAAAATGCTACGATATTCACAATTGTTCCAATCTGGTTGGTATTCCTTCTTGGCTTCGCATCGCAAGAACTTGGCCTTTGGGGGGAAGGGGGACTTCCTCTTTATGCAAATCTTCTGGGTATTTCAGGTTTCACTGGAACCTTATGCTGGGTAGGCATTTGTATTTCACAGGTTATCTTCAGAAAGAAGCTGAAAGATAGAGGATATGAACCAAATGAAGTCCTTACTGTGAAAGCAAAATGGTATCCGGGGCTTGCATACTTTGCCATTGCTTTGCAGATCGGCGCAATGATCCTGCTTGTATTTGAAGATGGCGGTATGCCAGTCGTTGTGATTTCTCTCATTGCAATCTTCCTGCCGATTATCATCTACGGAACGCAGAAGAAAAGAGGCAAGATTAGAACGGTGGTTACGCTTGGTGCTGACGAAGTAACCTTCGATGAAAAATATCCTGTAAAAAAATAAAATAATAGAGATACCACCTGTTGCATAAAATGTACCCTACAGAGTAGACAAATAAAAAGGTCTATCCTGTAGGGTGTTTTTGTTTGTGCTTACGGAATAAATGGTTTTCTTCGATTTGATTGTTTTGTTATTTTCTGATTATACAGTTAATACAGCAAGTGGGTGAAGTATATTAAGCAAAGTTGTTGTTGCCTGTTTTCTGAAAATTTAATAAAATTAGAAAAAGACCTTATAGTATTGTATTTTTTATTCTTATGAAGGAGGAAATGTTAATGAATGATGTTGAAAAGAAGACATCAGCATTGAATGTTGATGAACATGGCTTGAAAAAACATGACATTAAAATTTCTACGGTTGTATTCATGATCTTTTGCCTATGTGCCGCTGGAGCATACGGGATAGAAGAAATGATTCCCGAGTCGGGTGCTGGTCTGACGCTTGTTATGTTGATTGTACTTCCGTTTATCTGGAGTACGCCGCTGGGGCTGGTTGCGGCGGAACTGGGATCTGCAAGACCACAGGAAGGCGGTTATTACAAATGGGTGCAGGAAGCTTGCGGAGAATTTTGGGGATTTCAGGCTGGTTGGTGGAGAACCATTTCCATCTACATAGACAATACCCTGTATGTTATTCTTGCAGGAGGATATCTGGCAAACTGGTTGGATTTATCCTGGGGCGTAGAAATGGCCTTTAAAATCGGGATGATTCTTGTCTTTACCTATATTAATATTCGCGGTGTCAAGGACGTTGGCATCGTCAGTACCGTTTTGTCCATATTAGTAATCATAGCGTTTGGGCTTGTTGCAATTTGCGGATTCATGAACTGGAACCATAATCCGTTCATTCCGTTTACGGCGGACGGAGAAATCATGGGTATCTCTGGAATTGGTTTTTCCGATTGGGTTTACTATATCGGAATGGGTATTTCCCTTGGTATGTGGATGTACTCGGGATATGAATCCATGTCTACAATAGCTGGTGAGGTTACAAACCCACAGGTTATTCCGAAAGCGACTCTTATTACGGTACCTTTGATCATGTGCGTTTATATCTTCCCGACCATGGCGGGTCTGGCATCCTTGGGCGACTGGGGAAACTGGGGCACTGAGGCAGGATCCGTTGGCTATGCTGATGTAGTCACTCACTTTTGGGGTCCGGCGTTTGGAGCTTTTTTTGTGATTATCTCCATACTGGCTCAGTGCTCAATATTTAATACCTATATTGCATCTGGTTCGAGAGGTTTCTTTGCTTTAGCAGATGATCATCTGGCGCCTCCAATATTGGTGAAATGTGATAAAAAACATGGTGTTCCTTATGTAGCCGTACTTTCGGTTGCAATCGTTAATATCATTTTGTGTCAATTTGCGTTTACAACCGTAGTTGTTGTAGATGTGTTCCTTTTGGTATCTTCTTATGTCATGATATTTATTTCTGCGATGATTTTAAGAAAGAAAATCCCTCAAGAGGAATTAAAATTTAAAATTCCTGGCGGTTACGGTTTTCTCACTGTCCTTTGTATCGTTCCTTGCATTATTGCATTTTGCTCGTTCTTTATTAATGGTACGAATTACTTTATTGGTGGCATGCTCGGTATTGTTTCCGGACCGATTCTCTATATTATCTGGAAACGGATGTACGGAGGACTTGCAAAAAAAGATCCTGTCAAATATGCAGTCAATCAGAAAACAGGCTTGGCGATTGGCGATACAAAAAGAATTGCTTCCATTTTCCTTGGCCTTGCCGTAGTAGGCGGACTTGCGCTTGCTTGGCTTCCTTGGTTTGAAGGAGACTGGGGTCCGGACTATTATATGGAGAAGTATGGCTCCGGGTTCTTCAGTAGCTTTGAAGGAATGATTTCCGCGATCAGAATAGCAGCAATTGTTTTCCTTATCGTAGGTATCGTCTGTGCTATCATCGCAGCTAAGGTTGAGCCGAAAAAGAGTGAGTTGGCAAAAGTAGAATAGTAAGAAAATAAATGGTAAAAAATCGAATACAGTAAGAAATAAATGGTAAAACATAGAGCCGAACAGTTTTGATTAAAATCAAAACTGTTCGGCTCTTTATTTAATTTACGGCATGGGATTTGCATATTAGAAAAATAAGACTTAAAAAAAACGGGAAAGGAGTGATCATTCATGGTGGAATTGACTAAATTGTTTGATAAATTATGAAAACTTATTTGATAAAACTTTGACAAAATACTTGTTATTTCGAGAATCCAGAAGTATAATGTATACGTATGATTTTAAATTCTAGAAGTAAAATAAAGCAGACAGAAATTGCCTTGTTTTTTTTACGAAAAGACTAGAAAAAGGAGGATTAAATTGAGCACTATTTTGTTTCTAATCTTATTTCCGTTCGTCATTGCTCTAGCTCTTTTGGTTCTCAAGGCTGATGCAGCAAGAAATATTATTGTGAAGATTTCTGCAATTGTGATTGCAGCGGCTTCTATTTATCTTGCGGTTCAATACTTCGGCTCAGGCGGTGAATATTTTGAATTTGAAAATGAATCGATTAATTACCTGATGATGGGAATTGAGATTTGTCTTTCAATCATGATATTTGTACTGGGTATCAAGTATAAGAAGTATCTTGCTTCAGTCCTTGTAGTGATCCAATCACCCATCATGGTATGGTTCGAGCTCAGCATCGGACACGAAATTCATGTTGCCAACAACCTTTATGTAGACAGGCTTTCCCTTGTAATGGTACTGATTATTGGTATTATAGGCACTTTGATTACCTGGTATTCTATTGGGTATATGAAAGATTTTCAACATCATCACGAGGATCAGCCAGACAGAAGACCTTACTTCTTTTTCCTTATGTTCTTATTCCTTGCAGCCATGTTTGGAATCGTCGTATCCAATAACTTGACTTGGCTTTATTTCTTCTGGGAGATAACCACTTTGTGCTCTTTCTTCCTTATTGGATATACAAAGACGCAGGAAGCAATCAACAATTCTTTCAGAGCATTGATTATGAATTTGCTTGGAGGTATCGGTTTTGCTTTAGCTATTGTAGTATTAGGTAAATTCTACGGTACACTGGAATTAAACCAGATGCTTGCTATGGGCATGATGGGTGTCAGTGTTGTTCTTCCTGCTGCATTGCTTTCGTTTGCGGGAATTACGAAGGCGGCTCAGATGCCGTTCAACAGTTGGTTGCTTGGTGCGATGGTAGCGCCTACTCCAACTTCCGCATTACTTCACTCATCAACTATGGTTAAGGCTGGTGTATTCCTCATTGTGAAACTTGCACCGGTGCTTGGGTGGAATCTTGCAGGTATTATGACGATGATGGTGGGTGGAATCACCTTCCTGATGGCATCTTTTGCAGCAATTTCTCAAAGCAATGCAAAAAGAGTTCTTGCTTATTCAACCGTTGCGAACCTTGGTCTAATCGTAGCTTGCGGTGGAATTGGATCTTATGCAGCGGTATGGGCAGCAATCATGTTGATCATTTTCCATGCGGTAACCAAATCACTTTTATTCCTGTGTGTTGGTACTGCAGAACATAATATCGGAAGCAGAAACATTGAAGATATGGATGGCTTGTTTGGAAGAATGCCCAAACTGGCGACTTTCATGATCGTCGGTATCTCAGGAATGTTCCTTGCTCCTTTGGGAATGCTCATTTCAAAATGGGCGGCGATGAAAGCATTTATCGATTCAGGAAATATCCTGCTTGTTATGATAATCGTATTCGGAAGTGCAGCTACTTTGTTCTACTGGACAAAATGGCTTGGCAAGATGGTTGCAATCATGGCAAAACGTGAAAACATTCAAGAGAATGTACACAAGGAAGAATGGCTTGTACTTTCGACCCTGACTGTTCTTACCGTTGTGATTTGTCTGATCTTCCCATTGATGTCTTCTTACCTGATCGTTCCGTACTTGCAGACCGTTTATCCTGCTGTTGCTACGTTGGCTTTGTCTTCAGGCAATATGTATATCATGTCTGCAATGCTGGCATTGGTTGTGTTGCTTCCATTGCTGTTTTACGGAAAGTCAAATAAGAAAATCGTTCCGATTTATATGGCTGGCACGAACCTTGGAGACGATCTGACCTACAGAGGCTCCATGGAAAAGGATGTTGCCGTATCATTGAAGAACTGGTATATGGAAGATTATTTTGGTGAAAAGAAAATGAACATCATTGGAGTAATCGCTACCGTTGTGGTTCTCGTTGCAACATTTTCAATCTTATTAGGGGGGGTGCTGTAAATGAATTTAACAACAAGTATTATAGGCATCGCAGCATATCTTATCCTTGCACCGATTGTCGGAGGATTATTGGCTGGGATTGACCGAAAGATTTCTGCAAGAATGCAGGGAAGATTCGGACCTCCTATTCTTCAGCCGTTTTATGACTTCTTCAAGTTGCTCGAAAAAGAGCCTATTACGGTAAATAAGGTTCAAGACTTTTACGTCATGTGTTTCCTTATATTCATCGTTATTACTGGATGCTTCTTCTTCGCAGGGGGAGATTTACTGCTTGTCATCTTTACGTTGACTTTAGCAAGCATATTTTTGGTTGTGGCAGCTTTTTCTTCCAACTCTCCTTATGCACAGGTTGGCGCGGAGAGAGAATTGCTGCAGATGATGGCTTATGAACCAATGGTTCTGATTACGGCGGTAGGTTTTTATCTCGTTAATAGGAGCTTCAATATTTCAGATATTGTCACTGCTGATGCAATGGCAATTCAGTATCTGCCGGGTATATTTCTCGGATTTGTGTTTATTCTAACTATTAAGCTTAGAAAATCACCTTTTGATTTGAGTATGTCTCATCATGCACATCAAGAATTGGTAAAAGGATTGACGACGGAATTTTCGGGAAGGACAATGGCAGTGATCGAAATTGCTCACTGGTATGAAAATATCTTCTTGATTGGTTTTGTGTATCTTTTCATTGCTCACAATGCTGCATGGAGTCCGATCGTAGCAGTTCTCGTTTGTCTTGTTGTCTATTTCTTAGAAATTTTGATAGATAACAATTATGCAAGAATGAAGTGGCAGATCGCAATTAATTCATCCTGGGTCGTAGCAATTACTCTGGGGTTTGTAAATCTGCTGATTCTATATTTTATGGGTTAAGGAGGTGTAATCAATGTCATATGTAACAAAATCCCCGTGGGTCATCCACTATGACGGTTCAAGCTGTAACGGATGTGACATAGAAGTATTGGCATGTCTTACACCGATGTACGACGTTGAGAGATTCGGTATTATCAATACCGGAAATCCAAAGCACGCAGATATTTTTCTGGTTACAGGTGGTGTTAATGAACAGAATAAAAATGTTGTAAAACAAATTTATGAGCAGATGCCTGAACCAAAGGTTGTTGTTGCAATCGGTATTTGCGCAACCTCCGGCGGTATTTTTAAAGAATGCTATAATATCCTAGGCGGAATAGACACAGTAATTCCCGTTGATGTCTATGTTCCAGGGTGTGCAGCAAGACCGGAAGCGATTATCGACGGTGTGGTAAAGGGTCTTGGTGTTTTAGCTGAGAAACGTGCTGCCATGGATAAGAAACCTGCAGCCGGCGCCAAAGCGGAAGCCGAAGCAACTGTCGCAGCGATAAAAGAAAAGGAGGAGGCTTAAAATGAGTGAATTGTGGAAGATTCAGAACTTTGTTTCCATTGAGCCTGCCCAATTACTAGATAAGGTTCAGGATTTAAAAGCAGAGGGTTATCGTTTAGGCCAAGCCTGCTGCACAAAAGTTTCGGAAGGATTTGAGCTGACTTATTCCTTTGATAAGGATCATGTTCTGACGAATTTAAGACTTGTTATTCCAGAGGAAGAAGAAATCATGAGCATTACCGGCGTTTTCTGGGCAGCTTTCATTTATGAAAATGAAATGCAGGATTTGTTCGGAGTAAAGTTCAAGCATATGGCTTTAAATTATGGCGGCCACTTCTTCAAGGTTTCACAGCCTACACCGTGGAACCCGAAAGACTGAGAAAGGAAGGTAGATTAAAATGGGTAAAAGAACTATTATTCCTTTCGGACCGCAGCATCCTGTTCTCCCTGAACCGGTGCATCTTGATCTGGTTATAGAAGATGAAACGGTAGTGGAAGCGATTCCTTCTATCGGATTCATTCACAGAGGACTGGAAAAGCTAGTGGAAAAAAAGGAGTATACGGAATTAGTATACGTTATTGAAAGAATATGTGGTATCTGCAGCTTCGGACATGGCTGGGGATATTGCCATACAGTGGAAGGTCTCATGGGTATCGAGGTTCCTGAAAGAGCTGAATACTTGAGAACAATCTGGCATGAACTTTCCAGAATACACAGCCACATGCTGTGGCTGGGTCTTTTGGCAGACGGATTCGGCTTTGAAAGCTTGTTTATGCACTGCTGGAGACTAAGAGAAAGAGTACTTGACTTATTTGAAAAGACCACAGGCGGCAGAGTTATTTTTTCTGTTTGCAAGGTTGGAGGAGTAAGAAAAGATATTGACAAGGAAACGTTAGATGAGTTTGTAAGTGTTTTGAGAGACATGGAAAAAGAGCTGAAAGAACTTACAGATACTTTTATCAATGATTATTCTGTAAAGAACAGATTGGTTGGCGTCGGATATCTTTCGAAAGAGGATGCAGAAGAACTTTGTGCCGTAGGGCCTATGGCAAGAGCCTCTGGGATTAGGCAAGATATCAGACTGACCGGAAACGGTGTATACGAGGAGCTCGGATTTGAACCGATCGTAGAGACTGCAGGCGATTGCTATGCAAGATGCGTTGTCAGAATTCGTGAAATATATCAGTCCATCGACTTGATTGCAAAGGCGGTTGAAATGATTCCTGATGGAGATATTGCCGCGCCTGTAAAGGGAAAGGTGCCAGCGGGAGAATTTATCACTAGATTGGAACAGCCAAGAGGAGAAGCATTCTACTATTCAAAAGGTGCGGATTCCAAATTTCTGGAAAGAATCAGAGTAAGAACTCCGACCAATATGAATATTCCTGCTATGGTTAAAACTTTACAGGGCTGTGATTTGGCAGATGTTCCGATGTTGATTTTAACGATTGACCCTTGCATCAGTTGTACAGAAAGGTAGGTGAGAGTGATGGCAGCATTTAAATTAGGAAAAATGGTCATGAGAAGTTTATTCAAAAAGCCGGCCACTCTCATGTACCCGGTTATTCCAAGAGAGTGGCAGGATAGAACCAGAGGCCATATTGAGAATCAAATCAACGATTGTATCTTCTGTGGTATTTGCCAGAGAAAGTGCCCTACCAACGCGATTGTTGTTGATAAGGCAAAGAGATCTTGGACCATTCAACGAATGCAGTGTATTCAGTGCAGTTGCTGTGTTGAAGTGTGTCCGAAAAAATGCTTGACGAATGAAAATACATATACGACGCCAAGCGCAGAAAAGATAGTGGATACCTATGTTGGAGCTGCCCCGGAACCAAAACCGGAAACGAAGGCAGAATCAAAAACAGAAGCTAAGCCGGAAGCAAAAGCAGAACCGAAAGCGGTTGAGGAAAAAGGAGAATAATGAGGCTGAAATGTCCTCGCCTCATTGAAACGCGCAGAGGAAAGAAAATTTTCTATAGTCGAAAATTTTCTGTGGAGGCGTTATAATGCACGAATTTCCAATTACACAACAAATTATAAAATTAGCCGAGAAGCATGCAACTGAGTTGTGTGCTTCTCGAATAAATTCAATCAAGCTGGTGGTAGGCGATTACTCCGGTTTTGTTGGTGATTCCATTCAGATGTATTTTGATGTAATCTCGGAAGGAACCCTCTGTGATGGAGCTACCATCGAGATAGAGCATGTCAAGCCGAAAATGAAGTGTACCGGCTGTGGAGAATTATTTGAAAGAAAATTCCTTTCTTTTTCCTGCCCGAAATGTGGCGCGGACGGAGAACCGACAGAGATTGGTAAGGAATTTTATATAGATTCAATAGAAATTGAACGATAGTTAGGTTATTAGAATCTCAGAATCTTGATCGGATTTAACTTTGTTAATAACCGGATTTAACAGGAGGGAAAACTATGCACGATGTTCTTAAGGTAAATATGATGGAAAATATCTATGAAGAGAATGACCATATCGCAGTTCATACCAATGAGGCTTTGACAGATCAGCATATTTTTGTGATTAATGTAATGGGAGCACCCGGAGTTGGCAAAACAACAACTTTAAAAAATATTATTAAGAATTTAGACGGATTAAAGCCTTATGTGATAGAAGGCGATATTGAATCGGATATTGATACGAAAAATTTACGAGAACTCGGCATTGAAACATTTCAGATCAATACCTTTGGTGCCTGCCATTTGGATGCACCCTTGATTCATAATATGGTACAAAATATGAAGTTTGATGAAAAAGGCGTGCTATTTATTGAAAACATTGGAAATTTGGTTTGCCCAGCGGAATTCAGTATTGGGGAGCATTGCAAAATGTTGATTTCAACGGTAACCGAGGGGAGTGATAAACCTTACAAATATCCATTGGCTTTTGAAAAAGCTGATATCATTATATTAAATAAGGTGGATTTATTACCTTATCTTGACTTTGATGAAGAATATTTCATGAAAGGTGTCAGATCTTTAAACAAAGAAGTACCGGTATTTAAAGTATCTGGAAAAACCGGAGACGGATTTACAGAGGCCGCTGCGTGGATTCAGCAAAGAGCAAAAGAGGAAAAAGCAGCTCACCACCATCATCATAACGATGAACACTCCGAACATCATCATCATCATAATCATGACGAACATGACCATGAGTGATGCGAACAATAGCTTGGGTTTATGCTGTTGATGAGGGATAAGCAGCATCGGAGGAGTGAATCCAATGTCCGACAGAAAAACTGTAAAGATTAAAATATGGGGAATCGTTCAAGGGGTCGGCTTCCGACCCTTTGTTGCTAAATTGGCAGACCGCTATGAGATGAAGGGAGAGGTTCTCAACATCGGCGGTCTTGTTGACATTGTTCTGACAGATACATTGGATAGAATTGATACTTTTATTCAAGCGTTAAAGCAGGAAAAACCACTGCCTGCGGAAATTGTTCATATCAAAGTAGAAGCATTGGAATTTAGAAAATTCGATCATTTTACAATTTTGGACAGTGACGAAGGGGATGATGATGCGGCTATGATCCCAGCAGATTTGTCCATCTGCCCTGAATGCCTTGCAGAACTTCAGAATGAAAAGAATCCAAGATATATGCACCCATTTATAAGCTGTATGGTATGCGGACCAAGGTATACTATCATCGATAAAATTCCATACGACAGGGAGAATACCTCCATGATAGAATTTTCTATGTGTGCATTTTGCAATGGAGAGTATACAGATCGGAAAGAACGACGCTATCATGCCCAGACCCTTTCCTGCCATGACTGCGGACCAATGCTGGAATATAAGTTGTCAGAGAAGAAAGAAGACCGGCAGGAAGCAATTTCAGTGGGCGTAATCGGAGTCAATGCGGATAAAAGAATAATAGAACGGGCAGTAAATCCCGTTTTGCTGGCTGCATCGTTTATTGACAATGGGAAGATTATTGCCTTAAAGGGTGTAGGCGGATATAACTTTGTGTGCAGCCCATTTCAGCAAGAGGTGGTAAAAGCGTTGCGGCGTTTGAAAATCAGAGAAGAGAAGCCTTTTGCCGTTATGTTCCGGGACATGGATCAAATCAAAGAATATTGTCAAGTGAATGAGGAAGAAGAGCGGTTACTGATCTCCAGCGCAAAACCGATTGTTTTGCTGGAAAGAAAAAAATCGAAAATTTGCCTGGGAGTGTACAAAACCAGTCGCTATATTGGTGCATTTCTTCCGAGCATGGGTCTTCAATATATGCTGATTAATCGATGTGGCCCACTGATTATGACAAGTGCAAATTTTTCTGATATACCAATCATCAAGGATGATGAAGAAATGTTTGAATTACAGCAGAAACTGGAATGCGAACCAAATGGAGAAAAGCTTCTGTCGGCAGTTTTTTATAATAAAAGAAAGATACGAATCCGCCTGGATGATTCCGTGGTAAGGATAATTGATGGTCAGCCCCAAATGATCAGAAGATCAAAAGGATATGCTCCGGTTCCATTGTATATTAACAATAAGCTGGATAAAAAAGATATGATTTTAGCTACGGGAGGGCAATTGAAATCCTCCTTTTCTTTGAGTAAAGGGTCTTTTGCCTACATCAGTCAGTATTTTGGCGATTTAGACAGCAGAGAGGCAGCACGGATTTATGAAGAAAACGTTGCGCGTATGGCAGAGTTGTTTCGTATCAAGCCCGATCTGATCGTCTGTGATCTCCATCCTCTATACTTTACCACAAGCTATGCAGAGGAATATGCAAGGAAAAGTGGGATCGCGCTTTTAAAAGTGCAGCACCATCATGCGCATGTTGCATCGGTTATGGCGGAGCATGATTTGCAGGAGCCGGTAATTGGAGTCAGCTTTGATGGTACGGGATATGGCACGGATGGGACTATTTGGGGTGGAGAGTTCTTGGTTTGCCAGGGCACGAAATTTAAGCGTGCTGCTCATTTAGAGCAGATAAAGATGCTTGGTGGGGACGCTTCTATGAAAGAGGGATGGAAATCTGCTTTCAGCTATTTGTATCATTATCAAAAGCAGGATGAGATTCTGAAAATGGATAACAGACTGAAGCAGTCGGAGGATGGAAGATGGCCTATGGTAAAAGCCGGTCTTGAACATAATATCAATACTATTTATAGCTCTAGTATGGGAAGACTTTTTGATGGAATTGCTGCTTTTTCAGAAATTCATGATCTGAATCGATACGAGGGAGAATGTGCTATTATGCTGGAAAATGCAGCAGCAGAGGCCATCTCTAAGGAATTGGAACCATGGAATATGCAATTTGAAATACGAGATGGCATAATTTCAGCAAAGCAGGTTTTTCATCGTGTGGAGGAAGCGAAACATTCCGGTATTGATCAGCGAAGAGTTGCGTTAGGATTTCATTATGCCGTAGCTGAGATGATTTTAAAGGTATGCAGAATAATCCGCAAAAACAAAGAAATAAAAACAGTTGCCTTGACCGGCGGTGTTTTTCAGAATAAGATATTGATGGAAAGAGCTCTCACATTGTTAAGAGAAGAAGGTTTTCAAGTATTCTACAACGTTTCGGTGGGTTCCAATGACGGTGGGATTTGTCTTGGACAAAATTTTATCGGAATGAAATATTTGACTGAAAGACAGCATAAAAATAATATTGCATAAGGGTTGTTCTTGGGAAGGGAAGTATTAATTGTGAAAAGTAAAGTGGCAGTGATTCCCTGTACGGGATATGAGCAAGATCAGGTTTATGAATCGATAGAAAAGGGTATTGCTCTCTTGGGTGGCTGGGACTGTTTTGTAAGGCAGGATGAAAAAATTCTACTGAAACCGAATCTGTTAAACCGTGCTAATGCGGACAAGGCTGTTACGACACACCCCTCCATTTTTGAGGCGGCAGCAAAACAACTTAGAGAAAATGGATTCGGCAGGCTTACTTATGGAGATTCACCAGGTCACCCGGGCAGTGTAGAAAAAACAGCAGAAATTTGTGGGATCAGAGAGGTTGCGGACCGACTTGAAATACCTCTCGCTGACTTTTCCCGAAGTCAGACTGTTGCGTATACGCGTGGCAGAATCATCAGAAAATATGAAATCTGCCAGGGTGTGTTGGATTCTGACGCAATCGTTAATTTATGTAAAATGAAGACACACCAGCTGGAACGTATCACCGGCGGTGTAAAAAATATGTTTGGCTGTGTTTATGGATTTAATAAAGGCGCATCCCATGCAAAATATCCCGATGCGGAAAGCTTTGCGCAGATGCTGATTGATCTAAACCTTTTATTAAAGGCAAGAGTACACATCATGGATGGTATCGTGGCTATGGAGGGAAACGGTCCTGCTTCGGGAACTCCTGTAAAGATGAATGTGCTCCTTCTGTCTGCCGACCCGGTTGCACTTGATGCAACCTTCTGCAGACTAGTGGATTTGGATCCTTCCACCATTCCGACGGTCTATTATGGTGCAGCCTTTGGGTTGGGGCATTGGAAAGAAGACGAAATTGAAATTGTTGGCGTGGATCGTCTGGATGATTACTGCAATCCACAATTTGATGTGTCCAGAGAAAGAAGATACTCTGGAAAATGGGCATTTTTGGATAAGATGAAGATTTTTGCCCGAAAACCGGTTATTTTAAAAGACAGATGTATCCGCTGCGGTGCTTGTGTTGCTGCCTGCCCTCTCGAAGAAAAGGCATTGGACTTCCCTGGAAAGAATGGAAACGGCGAGGGGAAAGGTATTCCGGTCTATGATTATGAGAAATGCATTCGATGTTACTGCTGTCAGGAAATGTGTCCGGAGAAAGCGATCCTAGTAAAAAGAAAATTCTTTTAGTTGATATAGAAAAAGAGAAACGTTAAGGAGAAAGATATTATGTGTATTGCAATACCCGGAAAGATTCTCTCCATTGATCCGCCAAAGGCAAAGGTTGATTTTAATGGGAATCTTGTTGATGTTAATGTAGGCTTGATTGATCCTGTAGTGGGTGATTATGTACTCGTGCATGCTGGTTGTGCGATAGAAGTTATGGCGAAAGAAAAAGCCTTGGAGTTAATAGAGCTTTTCAATGATTTAGAGGAGCTGGTATAGTGAAGGTTGAACAAATTATCCAGGAATTAAAAGGGTATCAGGGACCGGGGATAAAAATAATGGAGGTTTGCGGCACTCATACCGCAAGCATTTTTAAAAGCGGAGTCAGAAGTCTGATCTCACCTGAAATAAAATTAATTTCAGGTCCTGGATGCCCTGTTTGTGTGACACCGACAGCCTATATCGACAAATGTATTGACTATGCCATGAAGGAAAACCATGTGCTTGTGACTTTTGGAGATATGATGAAGGTGCCGGGGCAGAAGAGCAGTTTGTCTCAGATGAAAGGAAATGGTGCCAAAGTCGAGCTAATGTATTCGCCTATGGAAGTTGTAGAACGAGCAAAAAAAAATCCTGACATCACCTATGTAATCGCAGGAGTGGGTTTTGAAACCACGGTTCCGGCCTATGCATTGACTATGGAAGAGGCTGTCCGTCAGGATGTTAAGAATATCAAGCTATTAACTGCTTTAAAAACGGTGATGCCGGCACTTCAGTGGATCTGCGAAAATGAGGATGGAATTGATGCATTTTTATGTCCCGGTCATGTTAGTGTGATCATTGGAAGTGCTGTCTATGGACAACTGGCGGATCGTTACGGAAAACCCTTTGTGGTTGCAGGGTTTGAACCGGAACATATTTTGGTCAGCATCTTTGACATCATGAAACAGCTTCAATCCGAAACAAAGAAGGATAGGGCGGTTCATAATTTATATAAGAATGCGGTAAAGACAGAGGGGAATAAGAAGGCGCAGGAAATGATTGCGCGCTATTTTGAACCAGGCAGTGCCATGTGGAGGGGGCTCGGTATGATTCCAGATTCAGGTCTTTACCTCAAGCCGGAATATGCGGCTTTTGATGCGGGAAGCAAGGGGTTGGATCAGGATATTGAACTTCCGGAATCCTGTCGTTGCGGTGAAGTTATTATTGGGAGGATTAATCCCAATGAGTGTCCTATGTTCGGAAAGGCTTGCAATCCTATGAATCCCTACGGCCCATGTATGGTTTCGGCTGAGGGTGCCTGCGGAATTTGGTATCGCAATATTTAAGAATTCAGATAGATAAAATCCGACGCAAACAGGAAAAATTGAAAACAGCTCAGTTACTGAAAGGAAGAGATAAGAAGATGCAGATAAATATGGCTCATGGCAGTGGTGGAAAAGCTTCTGCAGAATTGATGAAGGATATCTTTGGAAAGTACTTTTCCAACGAAGTATTGAACAAAATGGAAGATGCTGCGGTTTTGGATCTTCATGGTAGATTTGCTTATAGTACGGACTCCTTTGTGATTGATCCAGTTGTGTTCAAAGGAGGAAATATTGGGAAACTGGCAGTTTGCGGAACGGTAAACGATTTGCTCATGATGGGAGCAAAACCCCGGTATCTTACAGCGGGTTATATTCTGGAAGAAGGCCTGGACCTTTCTTTGCTGGAAGAAATCGTAGCTTCCATGGCAGAAACGGCAAAGGAGGCAGGGGTTCAGATTGTGGCTGGCGATACGAAAGTTGTGGAAGGCAGGGGCGGCCTTTATATCAATACCTCGGGGATCGGCATGATTGCGGAAGGGTGCAATATCAGTGCAGCAAATTGCAGTGAGGGAGATTTGATTTTACTTTCAGGTAATTTAGGAGATCATCATGCCTGTATTCTAAGTGCGAGAATGAAAATTGATAATCATATCAGCAGTGACTGTACTTGTTTGAATCCTGTAGTAAACTCTTTGCTCGAAAACAATATCAAAGTAAAAGTAATGAGAGATGTGACAAGAGGGGGTCTGGGTACCGTCCTCAACGAAATTGCAGAGTCTTCGAAGTGTGGAATCGAACTGAAAGAGGAAGCTCTCCCGGTATCTCCGGAGGTTAGAGGATTTTGTGATATTTTGGGGCTGGATCCCCTTTATATGGCAAATGAGGGTAAGATGATCGCAGTCGTAGCTTCAGAGGATGCAGAAAAAGCGCTGGAACTCATGAAAAAAACCGAATATGGCAGGAACGCGACCGTGATTGCTCAGGTCGTCTCTGGAAAAGGTGTTGTAATGAAAACCCGATTGGGGGGAAGTCGCGTAGTGGATGTTCTTTATGGTGAAGGCCTGCCGAGAATTTGTTAAAAAAATTGATACGGATAGGAACGGTTTGCAATTAAGTTTGAAACCAATAACAAAAAACAGATAACCAGTGGACAAACTGCCCCCTAAGTTAGATTTTTAGGTCTAACTTAGGGGGCGCAGTTCAAACCGGTTATCTGTTTTGTTATTACATTTTATATATTTTTTAGATTTACATTTTTATATAACCAATAGAATTGGTTTTCTGTCTATACTTAGTCGACCTTTGCATAACCCTTTGATAAATCTGCTTCTTTCGATTTTACAAATTTTGTTCTTCTGGCAAATTTATATCCGAAGAATAGGGCTAGAAACAGCGGGATACCAATGTATGCGACGATAATTCCGAGCCAATCAATGGTGTCGCCGGAAAAAGCGGACATCCCCTGACCGATAATAACAATGAAACATAGTACGGCTGCCAGGATCGGACCAAATGGATACCATTTTGCCTTGAATTTCAGTTCGTCCAAACTATGCCCCTGAGCCAGGAACGCTTTTCTGAATTTATAATGACTAATGGAAATTCCAAGCCATGCGATGAATCCAGCAAGACCGGAGGCACTGACGAGCCACATATAAACAGTTCCATCTCCTGCAAGAGAAGTCAGGAAGCATAAAGCACCGATAATTGTGGTTAGAACCAGAGCGGGAACAGGAACGCCCCTCTTATTGACTGTACGGAAGATTTTTGGCGCTTTTCCTTCCATCGCCATCGCATAAAGCATACGGGTAGAAGCATACATACCTGAGTTGCCGCAGGAGAGGACAGAAGTCAAAATAACCGCATTCATGATGGACGCGGCAGTCGCGATACCTGCTCTTTTAAAAATCAGAGTAAACGGGCTTACCGTGATATTTTCCACGCTAGAGTTTAACAGGTTCGGATCATTATAAGGAAGAATAAAACCTACGATGATGATAGCACCGATATAAAAGATAACAATACGCCAGAATACCGTTTTAATTGCTTTTGGAACGTTTTTTTCCGGTTCTTCTGTTTCACCGGCAGCGACACCGACCAATTCTGTGCCCTGAAAGGAGAATCCGGCGATCATGAAGATGTTGATTACGGAAATGAATCCTCCTGCAAATGGGGCATCTGCAATGGTCCAGTTTTGAAATCCGGTGGAGTGTCCGCCGATGATTCCCACGATCATAAATAAACCGATCACCAGGAAAATGATAATGGTAACCACTTTGATTCCTGCGAACCAGAATTCGCTTTCCCCATACATTTTTGCTGAGAAAAAGTTTAATAAGAACAGAATGACCAGGAACAGCCCACTCCACATAAGCGCACTTGTATCCGGAAGCCAAAATTTCACAACCAAAGCACCTGCAGCTAATTCTGCAGCAACGGTGATTGCCCAATTGTACCAGTAATTCCAACCTAAAGCAAATCCTAAGGCAGGATCTACAAATTTTGTCGCATAGGTTTCAAACGCACCTGAAACAGGCATGTAAGTTGACATTTCACCTAAGCTTGTCATTAAGAAATAAACCATAATACCGATAACGCCGTATGCCAGCAGGGCTCCTCCAGGGCCTGCTTTGCTTAGAGATCCGCCAAGCGCAACAAATAGGCCGGTACCGATGGCACCGCCAATGGCAATCATGTTCATGTGTCTTGCTTTCAGACCTCGCTGGAGTTCATTAGAACTCATTTGAAACACCTCTTTCCTGAAATTCTAGATTAAATAAATAATAGAAACCTGAGAGTAGATTCCTACCCATTTATAACCTAAAATCTTAGAAAGGCCAATGGCACTCCAGTATCATTTTGTGATGTTCTATAATCTTTCGTCGATTTTGAAAGGGTTTCGGCTGTTTAAGGGTAATACTTCTGTAGCAGACAGATCATTTCCACTCTATTTCTAACCTTCAGCTTTTTGAAGAGATTGTAGATATGATGCTTTACCGTGTTATGAGAAATGTATAGCTCATCCGCTATTTCGGCATTGTTGTATCCTTTATAAATAAATTCCATGATCTCCTTTTCTCTTGGCGTAAGCTTGTGCTCTGATGCAAAATCCTCTGCGGGGGCTTTTGTCGTATGATCCTCAGTTAGAATTTTTCCGAAAGTGATCTTTGCATCTTCGACAACAGTAGCTGGCTCATCCATTAGAAAGCTAGCTGCAAAATCATTATGATACACATAAACCAATGTAATTAGATTAGAAAAAAGCAGGAAAAAAGCCGTGATGTTAAATGGATCAAGATCCCATGGCTTTGAAATAGGCAGATCTGCAAACAACTGAATATAATGCAGAGACTCCCATACTGTATAAACCATAAGTGCAGCACTTATGGCAAAGATGTAGATGCTGGAAAGATGGCTTTTTACCTGTGACTTTCCACGAATCGTATAAATCACAACAATAAACAGGTCGGAAAGACAAAACAGAATATCTAATAAAATAAAAAGAACTCTTCCGCTGATACTGATATAATAAAAATTAATATCCCAAATGTGTAAAACTGTTGCAATTAATATAATCATATACGCCAAACATCCATACTTGATAAGATTTTTGATCTTATGCAGATGAATGTTTTTGATCGTGGAATCAAGATAATCAATCCAATAGAATATAAAACAGACCCAAAACAAATAATCCAATATCCGAAATGTCGTATTTGTGGGCTGTAGAAAAATGATGCATTGACTATAAAAAATAAAAAAACTGAGCAGTCCGATTAAAAATGTGCTGATCATGAATTTTCGAAGTCGAAGACGTTCAGCTGCATTGTGGAATGCTTTTTTCTTGGATGCGAGCCAATAAAAAATGATTCCTAATAGACCAAAAAAACTGCTGAGTATATATATAAATACTACGATGTGACGAAACATGACAATTCCTCCGAATAACCTCCAATATTCTAGCACAATTTTTAATAAAAATCCAACAAAGGGAACATTTAGCAAAAAAATTGGCAGTAAATGCGGATGTTGCGGATATAGGAACTTCCACAATCAAAAAGCCCGGAATACTTTGAACTGACCCCCATAAGTTAGACCAAAAAATCTAACTTATGGGAGGTCAGTTTTTTATGGCAAAGTATAGTTTTGAATTTAAGAAAAAAATTGTTCAAGCGTATTTGAGCAATAATGGTAGTTATGGGTATTTAGCCAACAAATATGGTATTCCAGACTCTGGGCCTATAAAGCGTTGGGTTGCTGCCTATAAAGAATATGGCTCAGACGGATTATTGCGGTCTCGTAAAAATGAAACTTACTCTTTTGATTTTAAGCTTCATGTAGTAGAGTTATATTTAACAACAGAAGTTTCATATCAGGAGTTAGCTCTAAGTTTGGGAATGAATAACCCGCCGTTAATTACTAAATGGGTAAATGACTTTCGAATTGCTGGCCCTGATGCATTGAAACCTAAACGGAAGGGAAGGCGTTCAAAAGTGTCAAGACCAAAAGATGTCAAACCGAAATTCAACGAAAGTATAGATACTGAATCAGAGTATCTTAAACGACTCGAAGAAGAAAATTTAAAATTAAGAATCGAAAATGCATATTTAAAAGAACTGAGGAGGCTGCGTTTAGAGGGAACATCTCAGAACAAAAAGCGAGAATCATCCACAGCCTCCGAGGATCCTTCAAATTAAAAGATATTCTCGCAATTACTGGATTTCCTAAAGCCACATATATGTATTGGCAAAAGCGATTTGAACGGAAATACGACCAAACATTAGAAACAATGATTCTGGAAATACGTAGTCAACACAAAGATTTTGGATATCGCAGAATTTATGGAGAACTGCGTAAACATGGAATAATCGTAAATAAAAAGAAAGTCCAACGTCTTGTGCAAAAACTTGGGATTCAGGTAACTTCATTTACACGTAAGAGTAGAAAGTACAGTTCCTATAAGGGAAAGGTTGGAACTGTGGCTCCGAATAGAATCCATCGTCGATTTAATACAAATGTTCCTCATCAGAAAATAACTACCGACACAACAGAATTTAAATACTACGAAATTGACGAAAGAGGAAGAATGTTAATCAGGAAGCTATATCTTGATCCATTTATGGATCTTTATAATCGCGAAATTCTTAGCTATGGGATTTCACAAAAACCTTCTGCAATAAACATTATGAATACGTTAAGCGAAGTTATAAATATTACTGAAGATTGTAAATACAGAAGAACATTTCATTCGGATCAAGGATGGGCATACCAGATGAAGAGCTATGTATATACTTTAAAATCCAATAAAATATTTCAAAGTATGTCACGAAAAGGAAACTGTCATGACAATTCTGTTATGGAAAATTTCTTTGGAATTATGAAACAGGAAATGTATTATGGAGTTGTATATTATAGTTATGAGGAATTGAAATTATCAATTGAAAGGTATATAAAATATTATAACGAACAAAGAATCAAAGAATCTCTTGGATGGATGAGTCCTATTGAATACAGACTCAATCTCCAAGTAGCATAAAGAAATAGCGTAGCAGTTGAAAATTACTACTACGCTATAAAGTCTAACTTATAGGGGTCACCTCACTTTCGTATCGGGGCTTTTAAAAGTAGATTATTATTCGATTTGTATTCTACTATTTTATTATCTTTCCTTTAATGAAGTATAAGGTCGATGTGACTGCACACATTTATATGCAGGGCGCATTATCTTTCCACCAGCGACTAATTCCTCAATTCTGTGGGCGCACCATCCCGAAAGCCTTGATGCAGCAAAGATCGGTGTTGCAATCTCAATTGGGATATTCAGGGCATTGTATACAAATCCAGAATAGAGATCCACATTTGCAGGCATTGGTTTTTTTGTTCCTTTGACTTCCATAAACAAAGTCGGTGCACGGTGCTCTATAAAATCATATAACATGAAATCATCAATCAGATTCTTGTCTTCTGCAAGTTTCTTTGCCATTTTTTTTAGTAGAGTTGCTCTTGGGTCAGATACGGTATATACTGCATGACCTAGACCATAAATCAAACCAGAACCGTCGTTTGCCTGTCCATTCAGAATTTTAATCAAGTATTGTTCTACCTCTTTATAATTTGTTATATCTTTCACATTGGCTTTAATGTCGGCCATCATTTCCAGAACCTCATAGTTGGCTCCGCCGTGCTTCGGCCCTTTTAGGGAACCGACTGCGGCAGCAATTGCAGAATAAGTATCGGTAGCCGTTGATGAAACCAGATGGGTTGTAAAGGAGGAATTGTTACCTCCGCCGTGTTCTGCATGCAAAATCATGGATAGGTCAAGAAGCTTTGCTTCTAATTCAGTATATTCCCCTGTCGGACGCATCAGCCTTAGAATATTTTCTGCAGTGCTCAATTCCGGAATGGGATAATGCAGATGCAGACTCTGATTATCGTAATAGGATATTTTTGCCTGATATCCATATGCAATCAGAGAAGGAAAATATCCGATCAGATTGATGGACTGGCGAAGCACATTGCTTATGGAAACATCATCCGGATTTTCATCATACGAATACAGGGCAAGAACACTTCTCGCCAGCTTGTTCATAACGCTTTTACTTGGCGCAGTTAAAATCATATCTCTTGCAAATCCAAGAGGCAGTTCTCTTTTCATCCCGACAATATTTTTAAATTCCTCAAGCTGTTTCTGGTTCGGAAGTTGACCAAAAAGAAGAAGGTAGCTGGTTTCTTCATAACCGAAACGATTATCAGCCAAACAATTATTTACGATATCTTCTACATCGATACCGCGATAATAAAGCTTACCGTCGATTGCAACCTTTTCCTTTTTTTCATTTACTTTATAGCCTTGAACATCACCTATTTTTGTTAATCCCACGACAACTCCGGCCCCATTGGAATCTCGAAGACCTCGCTTCACATCGTACTTCCCGTAAAGAGACGAATCAATGATATTGTTATTAATAAGCTGCTCAGACATGGTTCTCACAAAGGATGTTTCCAGCTGGTGATTCAATGCAATCTGTTCCGGATTTGTTACCAATACGGTCTCGTTGTAATTGTTGTTTTTTGCACTTTTCTTTTCTATCAAGAGACACACCTCCCATCAAATAGCCTTTTCTTAGTTAGAATTTTCAGTTAAATAAAAAGTGATACTGTTTATAAAGTACAGCATCACCAAAGAGTATCACAAAATATTAGCAGCGGAAATCTAAAAATAAGAGCGATTTCCTCGCATACGTCCGCCACACTTTGTTTACGAAACGGAAGAATTTCAATCTGCCTGAAGCCAAGAAATCTTCAAATAATACCTACTTAATATTTGTTGCGCAAATATGGTTGGGTGCGTAATCCAGGGCGAGCTAATAAGGGGGTAATCTTGATTACCCAGTGACTCTTCAATGCTTGCGAGATTAGCTGTCGGGTTTGGGCTGAAGAGTTGCCCTACCGCGTAACGGATTCACCCCCAAAAAATGGTTCTCCCGTTCTGAAATAATCAGATTAAGCAAAATAACTGTATTAATAAATTATAATACAGTCGAGAATAAAAGACAAGATGGATTTGCAAATATTTTCACAAAAAGGAACAAATGTTCTTATCTGTATTGAAATGAAATTGAGTATATGATATACTGTTGAAAATAGAACGAATATAGGACGGAAAAGAAAATGGATCGATTTCAATTAGTTTCTCAATACCAGATGATGGGAGATCAGCCCCAGGCGGTCGAACAGCTTACAGAAGGGATACTTCGCGGAGAAAAGCATCAGACCCTTCTGGGTGTAACCGGATCTGGCAAAACTTTTACTATGGCAAATGTGATTGAGCGGGTGCAAAGACCGACTCTCATCATTTCTCATAATAAAACTTTGGCGGCTCAGCTTTGTGGCGAATTCAAGGAATTTTTTCCTGAAAATTCGGTGGAGTACTTTGTAAGTTATTACGACTACTATCAGCCGGAAGCGTATGTACCCTCAACAGATACGTATATTGAGAAGGATTCCGATATTAACGATGAGATTGAAAAACTGCGCCACTCGGCTACGGCAGCTTTGGCAGAAAGGCGGGACGTGATTATTGTCGCCAGTGTATCCTGTATTTATGGTTTGGGAAGTCCTGTCGATTATGAAAACCAGGTGCTGTCCTTAAGGCCTGGCATGGAAAAGAACCGGCATGATATCCTGAGAAAGCTTATTGATATTCAGTATACCCGTAATGATTTGGCCTTTGAGCGAGGTTCTTTTCGTGTGCGGGGCGATATTATTGATATTTATCCGGCGGGAGCGGATTATGCCATTCGCGTGGAACTTTTCGGAGATGAAATAGAAGTAATAAAGGAATTAAATCCTGTCACAGGTGAAATCAACGGCATTCGGAATCATGTGTCCATCTTTCCCGCATCCCATTATGTTACATCCAAGGAGAATATGGAACGGGCAATTATCTCAGTGGAAGAGGAACTGGAAAATCAAATCAAATGGTTTAAGGATCGGGGTAAACTTATTGAAGCACAACGTATCGAGCAACGTACTCGATATGATTTGGAGATGCTGAGAGAAGTGGGGAGCTGCAAAGGAATTGAAAATTATTCGAGACATATCAACGGACTACCTGCAGGATTCCGGCCTTATACCCTCATTGACTATTTCCCTAAGGATTTTTTAATCATGATTGATGAATCTCACGTGATGCTTCCGCAGCTACGAGCCATGCATGCAGGAGACAGATCCCGGAAATCATCTCTGGTGGATTTTGGATTCCGCTTACCGTCGGCGTTGGACAATCGGCCGCTGGAATTTCAGGAATTTGAAAAGATGGTGAACCAGATTATTTATGTCAGTGCTACGCCTTCTGCCTATGAGAAAGAATGCAGTAATCATATTGTGGCGGAGCAGGTGATTCGCCCTACTGGATTGCTTGATCCGGTGATTGAAGTAAGAAAAACCGAAGGACAGATTGATGACCTGATTGGAGAAATCAACAAAGTAACCGGACGGGGAGAAAAAGTACTGGTTACGACTTTAACCAAGAAAATGTCCGAGAGTCTCACGGAATATCTAAAAAATGTGGGTATTAAAGTAAGATATCTCCATTCGGAAATTGACACGCTGGAGAGAATGGAAATCCTAAGAGACCTAAGACTTGGCGCTTTTGACGTGTTGGTAGGAATTAATCTTCTGAGAGAGGGTCTTGATCTGCCGGAAGTTTCTCTGGTTACAATTCTGGATGCGGACAAGCAAGGCTTTCTGCGTACCGAGACCTCATTGATTCAGACGATCGGAAGAGCAGCAAGAAATGTGAATGGTAAGGTTATCATGTATGCCGACGGAATTAGTGAAGCGATGGGGAAGGCCATAACGGAAACGGAACGAAGAAGGAAAATACAACAAGAATACAATGAAAAGAACGGGATTACACCCAAAACTATAGAGAAGGCAGTTCGCTCCGTCATTGAAGCAACCAAGGTAGCAGAGGAAAGCGATGAGTATTATCAAGGCAGGAGCCCTTTGGAACTGACGAAGAAAGAACTGAAGGATTATATTAAAAAAATGGAAAAAGAAATGAAGGATGCTGCTGCAAATCTTCAGTTTGAACGAGCAGCAGAGTTGAGAGATAGAATTTTTGAATTCAAGCTGCGATTATGATCGCGTCGTCAGCGGAAACAATACAATGAAGCGCGCGGTATCGCAATAGAAATAGATTTAACTATACACGGAGGATTGCATGACAAAAGATTTGATTGTAAAAGGTGCGAACGAGCATAACTTAAAAAATATAGATATCGTTATTCCCAGAGACAAGATGGTTGTTTTGACGGGCTTGAGCGGATCGGGGAAATCTTCTTTGGCTTTTGATACCATTTACGCCGAAGGACAAAGAAGGTATGTGGAAAGCCTCTCCGCTTATGCCAGACAGTTTCTCGGACAGATGGAGAAGCCCGATGTGGAATACATCGAGGGTTTGTCTCCTGCGATTTCCATTGATCAGAAAACGACAAGCAAAAATCCACGTTCCACAGTAGGAACGGTTACGGAAATTTATGATTATTTGAGACTGATGTATGCGCGAATCGGCGTACCTCATTGCCCTGTCTGCGGAAAAGAAATAACAAGTCAGTCCGTTGACCAGATTGTGGACAACCTTATGGCTTTGCCTGCGGGAACTAGAATCACGGTGCTGGCACCTGTGGTGAGAGAACGGAAGGGAGAGCATGAAAAGATTCTGGAAAGGATAAAAAAAGAAGGCTTTACCCGTGTAAGGGCAGACGGAGAAATTCGTGAGCTCAATGAAGAATCGGTCAAGATGGAAAAGACGCATAAACACACGATTGAAATCGTTGTGGACAGAATTGTGATAAAGCCTGACAGTGAAAGCAGGCTTGCAGAGTCTGTCGAATTGGCCTTGAACCATGGGGAAGGCTTGGTTGTCGCCTACGTACAGAAAGATTCTGCATCGGAAGGAGAAGATAAGCTTTTCAGTTCGAAGCTGGCGTGCCCCGATCACGGAATCAGCATTGAAGAACTGGAGCCGAGAATGTTTTCTTTTAATAGTCCTTTTGGAGCCTGCTCATCCTGCAATGGTTTGGGTTTCATACAGAAAATCGACCCTGATCTAATCATTACCGAGAAAAACCGAAGTATCGAGGAAGGTGCCCTGGGAGATGTTTTTTCTTCCATGGAATTTGGAACCTTCTACCGACAGATGATTGAAGCGTTAGCAAGAGACCACGGGGTTGAATTGTCAACCCCATATAAAGATTTGCCAGCTAAGTTTAAAGAAGAACTGTTATATGGAACAAAGGGTCGGAAGCTTCAATATTATTATGAGAGCAGAAGCAATGGTTCCCAATCCTATCGAAATCATCCTTTTGAAGGAGTGATCCATAATCTGGAGAGAAGATACCAGGAGACAAATTCAGATTATATTAAGGAGAAGATGGAACAGTACATGAGCCTGATTCCATGTGATACTTGCTGCGGCAAGAGACTGAAACCCGAGGTTCTGGCTGTTACTGTTGCCGGAAAAAATATCGCAGAGTTTTCGGGTCTGTCAATCCGTGAGGCTTTGAAATTTATTAGCAGCGTTCAGCTAAGTAAAAAAGACGAAATAATTGCTCGTCAAATTGTCAAAGAAATTAAAGCAAGATTAACCTTCTTGATTGATGTCGGACTTGATTATCTGTCCCTTTCCAGATCCTCGGGAACCTTGTCCGGGGGGGAATCCCAGAGAATTCGCCTTGCGACACAAATTGGATCCAGTTTGGTGGGCGTACTGTATATTCTTGATGAACCGAGTATCGGCCTGCATCAGAAGGATAATGAAAAGCTTCTTAAAACATTGCGAAATCTCACGGATCTGGGCAATACGCTGCTTATTGTCGAACATGATGAGGATACCATGTATGCAGCGGATCATATCATCGACATTGGCCCGGGTGCAGGAATCCATGGCGGTGAAATCATCGCGCAGGGAGATGTCAATGAGATTAAGGCTTGCCGGGAATCCATTACAGGCCAATATCTTACCGGAGAAAAGAAAATTGATGTACCCGAAGTCAGGCGAGCAGGAAACGGAAAATTCATTCAAGTTCTTGGGGCAACGGAAAATAACCTGCAAAATATTGATGTCAGATTTCCCCTTGGAGAGTTCGTATGCATCACAGGTGTGTCCGGTTCGGGCAAAAGCAGTCTGGTAAACGAAATTCTCTATAAGAGTCTTGCATCGGAAATCAACCGAGCCAAGACAAAACCGGGAAAATGCAAGGGCATAGAGGGAATTGAAAATATTGACAAGATCATTGACATTGACCAGTCACCTATCGGAAGAACACCAAGATCCAACCCGGCAACCTATACCGGGTTGTTTACGCCAATTCGAGATCTTTTCTCCCAGCTTCCCGAGGCGAAGGTCAGGGGTTACAACAAAGGAAGATTTAGCTTCAATGTTAAGGGGGGGCGATGTGAAGCGTGTAGCGGCGATGGGATTATTAAAATAGAGATGCACTTCCTGCCCGATGTTTATGTGCCCTGTGAAGTATGCAAAGGCAAGAGGTATAATCGGGAAACTTTGGAAGTAAAGTATAAAGGAAAAAGTATTTATGATGTTTTGGATATGAATGTCTCCGAAGCATTAGAGTTTTTCAGGAATATACCCAATATTCAAAGACAGTTGGAAACACTGGAAGAAGTTGGGCTTGGGTATATTAAACTGGGACAACCTTCTACACAGCTTTCCGGCGGAGAAGCACAGAGAATCAAACTGGCTTCGGAGCTTTCCAAGAGAAGTACCGGTAAAACCATGTATATTTTAGATGAGCCGACAACGGGACTTCATTTTGCGGATGTAGACAAGCTGATCCAGGTGCTGAATCGACTTGTAGATGCAGGTAATACGGTTGTCGTAATCGAGCATAATCTGGATGTAATTAAAACAGCCGATTACATTGTTGACCTTGGACCCGACGGAGGAGACCGGGGCGGGATGATTATTGGAGCGGGCACCCCGGAAGAAATTTCCATACTTGAAAAATCTTATACCGGCGAATTTTTAAAAAAAGTTTTACGTAGATAAAAAAATATGATACAATACAGTATTAATTACATTAATTGTAAAAATCGGGCAGAGGATAGATTTGGAAGTGCATATTCATTGCGTTAAAGACATAAGAAAAGAGTCTTTTGCGGAAAAATTAGGCTCTACAATAATCGCAATATTTTCTCACTTCCTGTCGGTTACCACGGCATTGTTTGGTTGGTTGATTTTGAAAGAAACCATACCATCTGCCCAAATGCTGGGAGGAGCCATCGTAATCGCTGCAGGATATCTTGTAACAGATAAATAGAGGAAAAAGGATAAGTGGAGGACTTAACCCATGATTGAACAAATTAATATGACCTTGCTGACAGATTTTTATGAATTGACGATGGCCAACGGATATTTTGAAACAGACATGGCCGATGACATTGCATATTTTGATATGTTTTTCAGAAAAATACCCGATGAAGGCGGCTTTGCGATTATGGCTGGTCTGGAACAGATGATAGGGTATCTTGATAACTTGAAATTTGATCAAAGAGACATAGAGTATTTAAAAGGAAAGGGTATTTTCTGTGAAGGATTTCTGGAATACCTGAAAAATTTTAAATTTGAATGTGATGTCTGGGCGGTTCCAGAGGGAACCCCCGTCTTTCCGGGAGAGCCACTGGTTACGGTCCGCGGGCCTGTTATACAGGCTCAATTTGTAGAAACAATTCTTCTTCTTGCAATCAACCATCAAAGTTTGATTGCAACAAAGGCAAATCGTATTGTAAGAGCAGCGCAAGGCCGGGGTGTTATGGAATTTGGGACAAGAAGAGCCCATGGAGGTTCCGGTGCAGTGCATGGTGCAAGAGCTGCTTATATCGGGGGATGTATCGGAACGGCTTGTGCAGTTGCCGAACGAGATTTTAAAGTTCCTGCTCTTGGAACTATGGCACATAGCTGGGTTCAAATGTTCCCGAGCGAATATGAAGCGTTTAAAGCGTATGCAAAAGTTTACCCTGAAAATTGCGTGCTTCTTGTCGATACCTATAATGTATTAAAATCAGGAATTCCGGCTGCAATCAAGGTATTTAAGGAAATGAAACCGAAAAACATGGGGATTCGTATAGATAGCGGAGACGTAACGTATCTGACAAAAAAAGCAAGAAATATGCTGAATAAGGCCGGCCTAAAGGAATGTTCCATCGTTATTTCCAATTCGCTGGATGAATATATTATCAGAGATGTTATCGGACAAGGCGCTCAGGTTGATTCCTTCGGAGTAGGTGAAAGACTGATTACCTCAAAATCCGAGCCGGTATTTGGCGGGGTTTATAAACTTGCCGCTCTAGAAGAAAACGGTGTGCTGACTCCAAAGATGAAAATCAGTGAAAATGTTGAAAAAATAACCAATCCGGGTTTTAAGACGGTATATCGCCTTTATGACAAGGATACCAAAAAGGCAGTTGCAGATGTAATTACTTTGGATCATGAAAAAATTCCGGACGGCAGCGAATACGAAATTTTTGACCCACAGGTTATCTGGAAGAGAAAGAAAATTTCAAACTTCTATGCAGAAAATCTCAGGGTTCAAATATTTAAAAAAGGAGTATGTGTTTATCAATCACCTGATATTAATGAAATCAGAGATTTTTGTAAAGCGCAGATCGATACACTTTGGGAAGAAATATTACGTTTTGAAAATCCGCACGAATATTATGTGGATTTATCAAAAGAACTATGGGAATTAAAAACAAAATTAATTGAGGAATATCAGGAATAATCCTCGGAAAGTTCATTCCACAGCTGTGTCTCAGCTTGCAATGATTAAATAAAAATAGAATGAACGGGAAAGGAAACCAGGAATATGACCTGGCATAAATAGAAAAGGTTAGGTGATTAAAATGAAACATGAATTTACAGTTACAAAAACATTGAATCCAAAGAAGAAGCCAAATCCAGATACCTTGGAATTCGGCGATACATTCTCAGATCATATGTTTATCATGAATTATACAGAAGGAAAGGGCTGGCACGATGGTAGAATCGTACCCTATGCCCCAATCACGCTGGAGCCGGCAGCGGCAGTGCTCCATTATGCACAGGAGATGTTTGAAGGTCTCAAAGCTTACAAGACAAAGGAAGGGAAAATACTTTTGTTCCGTCCTGATATGAATGCGAAAAGAACAACAAGAACCAACGACAGAATCTGCATTCCGGCCATTGACGAAGAAATTTTTGTAGAAGCGATTAAAGCAGTTGTTCGTGTTGATTCAGATTGGGTGCCGGAAAAAGAGGGAACCTCACTATATATTAGACCGTTTATCATTGCAACAGAGCCGTTCCTGGGCGTTCGCGCCGCGAAAGAATACCTCTTTATGGTAATTTTGTCCCCAGTTGGAGCATATTATAAGGGCGGACTTACTCCAACAAAAATTTTCGTAGAGGATGAATATGTAAGAGCAGCAATTGGAGGAACTGGTTACAGCAAAATTGGCGGAAACTATGTTGCAGGACTAAAATCTCAGGAAAAGGCGCATGATAAGGGATATTCTCAGGTATTATGGCTTGACGGAATCGAAAGAAAATATGTAGAGGAAATTGGAACCTCCAATGCTTTCTTTATGATTGGAGATGAAGTAATTACAGCCCCTTTGGAAGGGACTATCTTACCAGGAATCACTAGAGATTCTGTAATCCATTTACTGAAGACCTGGGGAATTAAAGTCTCAGAACGAAGAATGACCATAGAAGATATTTACAAAGCCTACGAGGAAGGAAAGTTAAAAGAAGTATTTGCTTCTGGTACGGCTGCAGTTATTTCACCGGTTGGTGAGCTTTGCTGGAAGGAAAAAAAGATTCTAATTAATGACGGCAAAATCGGAGACCTTTCTCAAAAGCTTTATGACGTGCTGTCAGGAATCCAGCTTGGAAAAGAAGAAGATAAATTTGGATGGACTGTTGAAGTTTAGCGTTTAGCCTCGGTTGCAAAGGGTGAGACGTGCGGTAGGATATAGGAGATAAAACTATGATTACAGGAGCAGAAGCCATTGTAAGGTGTTTGGAAAATGAAGGAGTAGATATTGCCTTCGGATATATCGGGGCGACGGTATGCCCTCTTTACGACAAGCTTTCAAAATCAAGCATAAAACATATAACCGTCAGACATGAACAGCATGCCGGTCATGAAGCCAGTGGTTACGCTCGTATTAAAAAAAGACCCGGAGTATGTATAACAACCTCTGGTCCCGGTGCAACTAATTTAATCACTGCGCTGGCTACGGCGTATATGGATAGCGTTCCACTTGTGGCCATCACTGGTCAGGTATCCAGTGAACTTCTCGGAAGAGATGTGTTTCAAGAAGCAGATATCACAGGTGCGGCTGAACCGTTTACAAAGTACAGCTATTTGGTGAAAAGTGCTGAAGATCTTCCCCGAATTATTAAAGAAGCATTTCATATTGCTTCGACAGGAAGACCCGGTCCGGTACTGATTGACATTCCTGTTAATGTGCAAACTCAAAAATTTGATTTCGTGTTTCCCGGTCCGGTTGATCTAAGGGGATACAAACCAACGATAAAAGGACACGCAGGTCAGATCAAACGTGTTAGCAGGGCAATCAATAATGCCGAACGGCCGCTAATCTGTGTGGGCGGAGGAATCTTTTCTGCGGCAGGACAGAATGAATTGATACGGTTCATTGAGACCTTGAATATTCCAGTAGTGTCAACCATGATGGGTATTGGTGCAGTACCCACTGCGCATCCGTTATATATGGGAATGCTGGGATTGCATGGAAAATCAATCGTAAACCAGGCAATTTCTGATTCTGATCTATTGATTATCATTGGTGCCAGGGTATCCGACCGCGCGGTCTTATTGCCTGCTAATGTAAATAAAAATACAAAGATTGTTCATATTGATATTGATCCAGCTGAGATCGGAAAGAATCTCAGCACCTTTATTCCTGTTGTTGGTGATGCAAAAGAGATTTTATCGCAGGTCTTGGACACCTCTTCGGAGAGAAAATCCGATGAATGGCCAGATTTGTTAAAGGCAAAAAAAGAAAAGCTTGTTCTGGATTATGCCCCAAGAAAGGTTGGTGTGAATCCAAAGGCTTTTGTTAATCTGCTTTCCAGAACAATGCCGGATGATCATATTTATTGTGCGGATGTTGGCCAGAATCAAATCTGGTCGGCAGCCAATTGTGAAATAAGAACAGGAAGATTTTTGACCTCCGGTGGTATGGGCACCATGGGATATTCGATACCAGCGGCTATTGGAGCTAAGATTGCAAATCCGGAGAAAGCAGTAGTCGCGGTATGCGGCGATGGCTCTTTCCAGATGCAAATGATGGAACTGGGTACCATTTGCCAGCATGATGTGAACATTAAGATTGTTGTAATGACAAACAAAAAGTTGGGCTTAGTAAAAGAAATTCAGAAAAAGTCCTATAAAAACAACGAAACTGCAGTAGATCTCACCGGGAGTCCCGATGTAGTTGATATCGCTAGGGCTTATGGCATTCCCGGACGACGTATCGATAATATGGATGAGGCAGCAGAAGCTATTGCTGAGATGCTTGGCAATCAAGGTGTTTATTTACTGGAGTGTGTCGTTGATGAGAATGAACCATCAATGTAACGGGACGTTAAGGAGGATGGAATTATGAAACACGTGTTATCCGTACTGGTAAATAATACCCCCGGTGTGACGAGTAGAGTGTCTGGGCTTTTTCGAAGAAGAGGATATAATATTGATTCTTTCATTGGAAGTTCTACGGAAGATGAAAGATTTTCCAGATTAACGATTGTCGTTCAAGGTGATGATATTGTCATTGCGCAAGTTATCAGTCAACTGGAAAAATTGGAAGATATTATTTCGATTGAAGATATCAAGGAAGAAAGTATGATCAGCAAAGTTCTACTTTTTTTGAAGGTAAAGGCTGATGTCAATGATCGTGTCGGTATCATCGTTGTTGCAAATGCATGTAATGCCAGAGTTATTGAAATGAGCAAAGAGTATCTTATCTTAGAAGCATTGGACACCGAAGAAAGAATAACAGAAATGATTGAAATCTTCAAACCTTATGGTATTATCGAGTTGGTAAAAACAGGCGTAGTCGCAATGAAGAGGTAGTAATATGAAACATACAATATCTGTTTTAGTTGAAAACAAGGCGGGGGTTCTATCCAGAATTTCGGGGCTGTTTGCCAGAAGAGGCTTTAATATCGACAGCTTGGCTGTAGGTACAACGGAGGATAAGAATATTTCCAGAATTACTTTGTTGGTGGATGGAGATGACTATATTGCCGAGCAGGTTACCAAACAGCTGAATAAGCAAATTGATGTAATTAAAGTGAGAAAGCTGAATCAGGATGAAATTACCAAACGTGAGCTTGTCCTTGTTAAGGTTAAGATGTCGGTGGCTCAGCGTGGCGAAATCATAGATATCGTGAAAATTATGCAGGGAGAAATCGTTGACATTTCCCATACCACGCTTACTGTTGAAATGAGCGATAAACCGGAAAAAATTGACCTGCTGATTGAACTTCTGTCCCATTACAACATTGTTGAGGTGGCGAGAACAGGCACCATAGCGCTGCAAAAGGGCGCTGAAATTGTATAAAAAGGTAAATTAAAAGTATTTTAGGTATCTGTCAGGTGTTGTCATAGGAAACCGCTCGCTTTGCTCGGACGGTTTCCTGTGTCTTTTTGCCCCAAGCTCGCTTGGATTGGCAAAACGGACAGCAGGGAGCGAAGCGACTCGGAGTTCCGAAGGAACGTTGACAACACACCGACGCGATACCTTTTTTTAATTTACCTTCAGTGAAAGCACGGATGGTTTTCTATGAAAATATGTCTTCACGATGCTTTTTTTATTTCATTGAGTGGAAATTGCCCGCTTTGCTCGGACGGCTTCTTCCGAAAACAACCAGTGTGATGTTTTTTTAAAATTTGCCTTTTGTGAGATTTGGAGAGTTCATAAGATTAGGACTCGAAATAGGTTGAATTTTGACTGTTTATGGAATACAATAGAGATGTAATATTATGTAAGTAATATACGAATACTGTGACGCAGAAAGAGGCAATTATGAATTCAATGAATCCAAGTATAAAAGGTTTTAGTTTTGTAATGATAACCTGTATTGCGTATGGCATCATGCCAGCATTGACGCAATTATCGTATAAGGCAGGTTTGTCGGTGAGTACCATGCTGTTTGGCAAGTTGATATTTGGAGCGATACTGATCTGGATGACGATCTTTATTAGAAAGCTTCATTATAGAGTGGATAAAAAGCATTTGGTTTTTATGTTGTTCGTTGGCTGTGCGTCAGTGGTGCAAATGATTACAATGAGTGAAAGTTATCGATTTTTGCCTGGAGCCATCGTATCCCTGCTTATGTTTTTATATGTCAGCATAGTGGTTCTGATTGAAGTTTTGATTGGACGGGAACAGTTTAATAAAACACGTATTATTTGTTTGATTTGTTCCTTCGGGGGACTTGTTCTCGTGATTTGGACTCCGGGAAAAGGGACACAACTCAATGGAACCGGTCTTATATTGGCATTGGTGGCAGCTTTGTTTTATGGACTTTATGCTCTTGGACTTGGAGAAAAGCGTACCAGGGCGCTGGATGCGGAGGTTGTGATTGGATATATGATTATTCCTCCCACTTTTTTTAGCTTTATTCGATGTTTGGCATCCGGTGAACCTATTCTTCCACAGACCCCGTTACAAGGAATGTATATATTTTTGCTGGCTTTTCTTTGTATGTTTACTGCGGCTGTATGTTTTTGCAAGGGAGTAAAATACATCGGTTCAAGCAATGCTGCTATATTTAACACATTTGAGCCGGTAATAGCATACTTCGCAGGTATCTTATTGATGAAAGATCAAGTTTCCTTCCATGCAGTCATAGGGGGACTACTAATATTAGGAGCAATTATTTACTTGAATTTGGAGAAAAAATTACTAAAGCAAGGTATCTTTTCGCCGAAATCGCTTGCTTAACCGTCGAACCATTCTTCATGGATAAAAACTAACTTGGGAGGTACATATGCAAGAATTTCATACACATACTTTTCGGTGTAATCACGCAGAAGGTGATATCGCTGATTTGGCTAAATATGCGGAATACAAAGGTTATTCCGTATTAGGTATTTCTGATCATACTCCTTTTCCGGACGATCATAACTTGGAAATCAGGATGGCTATGAATGAACTTGAAGGATACGTAACATCCTTTTTAAAAGCAAAAGCTGATTATCCGAAGCTTAAACTGCTGTTGGGAATGGAATGCGAATATTTTCGAGAATACGAAAATTTTTATAAGGAAGAACTGCTTCAGAAACGAGGGTTTGATTACCTTATCCTTGGACAACATCTTTTCTTTAGTGGCAGCAGGTTGGTTTATTACTGGAAGGAAAAACTAGAGGGCACAAAAAAGGAACTATGGGCTTATACGAATTCTGTCGTGGAAGGAATCCAGTCAGGTATCTTTAATATCGTTGCTCATCCGGATCTGTTCGGAAGCTTTTATGCAGCGTGGGATGAAGAGACGAAATCATGCTCCCGTTATATCCTGGAAGCCGCTCAGACTTATAAAATCCCATTGGAGATAAACGGAAACGGATTTAGAAAGGGAATCGTAAATGCCGCGGGGGTAAAAAGATGGTTGTATCCCTTGAAACCATTTTGGCAAATGGCTTCTAAATATAATGTTACTGTACTGGTAAATGCTGATGCACATAAGCCTTCCCAATTGGCACCTGTTGAAGAAGGGTGGAATCTTGTGAAGCATTACGATCTGAAGGTAGCAGATTTATCTGATGTTCTTAGGATTTAGAATAACAAGTTAAAGATCAAGCTTTTGTTATAATCAAAAAAGACTGTCTCTTTTCAACTTTTTATCGTTTGAGAGACAGTCTTTGTTTTGTTGCTAAAGGTTTTATTCAGTGAATTATCTTTGGTTACTTGCACCAAGTACATTTTTGATCTTGTGCTGAACCATTTTCTGAATTGCATCTCTTGCAGGTCCAAGATATTTTCTAGGGTCAAATTCAGCTGGACTTTCCATGAAGACTCTTCTGACTTCAGCTGTCATGGCAAGTCTTAGGTCGGTATCAATATTAACCTTACATACACCATATTTTGTCGCGGTTTTAATCATTTCTTCAGGAACACCCTGAGCTCCAGGAATGCTACCGCCATATTTGTTACAGAGTGCTACGAACTCAGGCAGTACCGTGGATGCACCGTGAAGTACCAACGGAGTGTTCGGAATTAGGCTACTGATTTTTTTCAGTCTTTCAAAATCCAAGTATGGGTCTCCTTTAAATTTGTATGCACCATGGCTTGTACCGATGGCAATAGCCAGAGAGTCTACTCCGGTTTTTTCCACGAATTCGGCTGCTTCATCAGGATCAGTGAAAGTAGCCGAACGAGCGTCTACTTTAATATTATCTTCGACTCCGGCAAGTTTGCCAAGCTCAGCTTCGACAACAACGCCTTTTGCGTGCGCATAATCAACGACCTGCTTGGTTAAAGCAATGTTATCTTCAAAAGAATGCTTTGAACCGTCGATCATAACGGAAGTGAATCCGTCATCTACGCATTTTTTGCAGATATCAAAATCTTCACCGTGATCAAGATGTAAGACGATGTCCAGTCCAGTATCTTCGATTGCAGCTTCAACTAACTTAACAAGATAAGTTGGCTTTGCATATTTTCTTGCACCTGCCGAAACCTGAAGAATCAGAGGTGCCTTTTCAATTTTAGCAGCATCAACAATACCTTGAATAATTTCCATATTGTTCACGTTGAATGCTCCCACCGCGTAGTCGCTCTTTAACGCTTTTGCAAACATTTCTTTCGATGTTACCAATGCCATAATAAATCCCTCCTATTATTTTATTGTTATATAAAAAATGATTGATTCAACTAAGATTATTATACCCCAAATAGGAAGAAATGCATATATTTTTTTTATATTTTTGGTAACTATTTATCATCTTGGTTTGAAAGCATAGATAAAATTGGTCCCATGTTGGTCATGATTCCTTGCATATCACCAATTTTTTTCACACCAGAGAGCGTGTTTGCAAGGGTATCAATTTTTTTTGTAGACTTGTTGTTGTAAAGCAGACCACGGACTGCATCTAAGGATTCCTGTATGCGATCGATAGAGTTTTCTTTGTTCATAGGAACATGTCGTACCTGATTAAGATGATTTACCTTCTCCAAAGTATTGGTTAAGTTATGAAGTCGGTCCAGAAGTAATTCCATTCGAAAAGTATCAAAATATCCCGGATCTTTGATTGGCGGTATGCCTAATTTACCAACCTTTGATGGCGATAATAAATTGATAGGGGATTTTCCCGAACCTTGGGATAAAAAAAGCAATGCGACCGCAATTGCAGCAGGGTTCATATGTACCTCCATTCCTGCCAGTTCATATATTCACCTGACATGATGTTTCAAATATTAAATTGCTCATATTAGGCACCTACCGTTCCGTAAAACGGAACGCATACATAAGCAAAGCGTGTTACTCTGTCCGTTTTGCCAAGCCTAGCAAGCTTAGGGCAAAAGGCAATTTGTTAATTTATAGATTTCAACTGCGATTTATTCTCTATAATATGAAAATAACTTTCTGTTGGTGCATATATTATAGAGCACCGCTAATATTAGCTCGCCCAATTTGGAATTCAAATTGAAGGCGAACTTATGCAAAGAAATCCCAAATCTCTGATTTGCAGATTTCCACTGCGAATTAGCTCGCCCAATTTGGAATTCAAATTGAAGGCGAACGATAGAAGGCGAAATATTGATTTAAGGCGGAGAAAGAAAGGAGTATTCTATGCAAATAAATGATAAGATGCTTATGGATTTAGCAGAACAAATGGGTCTTCGGCGCTCAACTTCAAAAAAGGATAATATGTCTGATTTAGCTGATAAATACAAAGGAAAAAATGATCAGGAACTGATCGATGAAATATTAAAGGTAAAAAGAACGATGAAAAAGGATACGGCTCAGTTTGAAAAAAACTTAAAAACAATCAAAGCGTTGCGTAGCATGATGAATGGTGAACAAAAAACCAGATTAGATAAACTAATCCGGATTTTAGAGTCAGATGATTGAAGAATTTTTAATTTAGTATTGGATATTTACATGGCTGGACCCTTTAGGGTCTGGCCGATTTAGTTTGTTAAAATGGAGATGACTTCGGCAGGTGTTGCATCAGATGGGATAACAAATTTTCCTGCACGGAGCTTCCCTTCCTCGCCTGCTACGGCAATCGCATTATAGAATTCCTGTCTGTCTTCAAACAGTCCGACTTCAATAAGAAGATCAGCGATCTGCGCATCTGTTGATCCGATATTTATATAAACAGAATAATTTTCAACTTCATCATTATTAGAACCTTGATTTATGGGTTCGTTTTGTTCGGAATTATCTTCTGTGTCAGATGACTGCTGATCGATACCTGAATCTGTTGTTCCTTGCTGATTCGTCGAATCATCGCTGCTTCCCGGCTCGTCAATTGTTGGATTCTCTGCATAATGGGTGGGCGTTTTTTCCTCAGGAATCTGGATTTTTTCAGCGATACTGGACGGATAAGCTAAAATTGTATTTATATTGGTTACGATTACTAAGGCGGCCAGTGCTACAATGATAAGAGCCACCAAAATATCATTCATATCATAAAATATATCTTTTATTTTTTTCATTACGAATCTCCCTGCATTATTTTCTCTTATTAAAATTTATCACAATTGATGAACAATAACAAATAGAAAAAACCGGTTTTTTATTAAATTTTGTTTACATAGGTATATTTCAAGCAGCATATGTTGTATAATCTAATTTGAAAATAAAGAAAATAATGGTGACAGATGATAAAGATAACCATAACCGAGAATGAGGAAAATCAAAGACTGGACAGGTTTCTAAAAAAGTATTTTAAGAATGCTTCGTTAAGCTATATTTACAAATTGATTCGTAAAAATGTAAAGGTCAATGGAAAACGTACGGCAATTGAAACCATTCTTGTCCTAGGCGATGAGCTTACCGTTTATATTACGGAAGAAGCAGCGAAAGCTTATCAGGAAAAGAAAACCTTGAATCCTACGAAAAAACAGTTCCGAATTGCATTCGAGGACGAAAATATTATAATTGTCGAAAAACCTTTCGGGCTTTTGGTTCATGGTGATAAAACCGAGAAAAAGAATACTCTTGCAAATCAGGTTGCAGGATATCTGGCGGAGAAAGGAGCTTATCAACCTGGACGAGAAAAAACCTTTATACCTTCTCCGGTGAACCGGCTGGATCGAAATACCACAGGGCTGGTGATCTTTGGTAAGAACAATAAGGCACTGCAAACGTTGAACCAAATGATACGGGACAGAGGATATATCCGGAAATATTATTTAACCATTGTTCATGGGGAACTAAGAGAGAATCTCCAGCTGAAGGATAAAATGGAAAAAGACGAAAGAAACAATACCGTCAGAGTAATTGATTTGGAGTCCGACAACGGAAAGATTATGGAGACCATCGCAAGACCGCTGAAGGCAGAGAAAGGCTATACTCTTGTCGAGGTTGAACTAGTGACCGGGCGTACACATCAAATTCGTGCTCACCTTGCTAAGGCAGGATTTCCGGTGATCGGTGATGTGAAGTATGGCATAAAAGGGAAAAATAAGAAAATAGAGCAGAAATTTAAATTGACGACACAGCTGCTTCATGCCTACAAGCTGTGTTTTGACAATGGAGCGGATCCATTGGAATACATGAAAGGCATGGAAGTCAAAGCAACTTTGCCTGCAAATTTTGAAGCAATTAAAGGGGACCTGTTTGGTTCGTTGAATTAGGAGAAAAGAATGGCACAACCACAACGCGAAGATAATAGACCCTTTCGAGAGAAATATAGGATTTATATTTATCCTGTTGTTCTGGCATGGCTGGTGACTATGTTCGTTAAACCCATTAGCTCAGATGGAATCGCGATGCTGCCCGGCATCAGCGACGGAGAAGTGATCATTGTTGCCAGACATACTTACTCTGCTGTCCGGGGTGCTCCTGAGTTTCAACAGGTGGTAGCGTTTAAGGAAGACTTTCTGGAGGAAGGAGATGAAGGCGAGAATAGTATCCGAAGAGTAATCGGTTTGCCGGGAGATATAATTGAAATCAAAGACGGAAAGGTTTATCGAAATGATAAGCTGCTTGAAGAGGATTACATAACAGGAACTACAGAAGGTGAAATTGGACCGATTACCATTGATGAGGATAAGGTCTTTGTTCTTGGGGATAACCGGCAGGAGAGCATTGACAGCCGAGATCCAAGAGTTGGTTCACTGAATATGAAACTCATCAGAGGCTCTTGTACCTTAACTGTATGGCCTCTTGATAAAATTGGAACAATAAAATAAATGAAAGTACATAAGAGAGATTTAAGAATGGATAATATTAATTTGAAAGAGTTGAGGGAATGGATCAAAGATATTATAATTGCAGTAATTGTGGCAGTTATCATATTGCAGTTTATTAAACCAACTTTCGTGAAAGAAACTTCGATGCTGCCCACTTTGCAGGAAAATAACTTCTTGTTTTTAAGCAAGCAGGCTTATCATTTTGGAAAGCCAAAGCAAGGAGATATCGTTGTTTTTCATACGAATATGAAGACTGAGACAGGTGCTGAAAAATTACTGATTAAGAGAGTCATCGGACTTCCCGGGGATACGATCAGCATTGAAGACGGACAGGTGATAATTAATGAAGAGGTTCTTGATGAACCTTATACTCTGGAGGGTTATACCTCAGGCTACATAAAAGATTTGGTTATACCAGATGATAGTCTTTTTGTCATGGGGGACAATCGTCAGAACAGTACGGATAGCCGTGCTTCTAACGTTGGCTGCGTTAAAACTTCCGCTGTTTACGGAAAAGCAGTATTCCGTTTGTATCCGTTCAATGAAATTGGTCCGCTGAAATAAATAACAAAAGGGGAATAAAAGGAATTTTAGAGATGAAAAAAACTATATTTGAATTTGTAAAAACAATTATTCTTGCGCTGATTATCGCGCTTGTAATTACAACTTTTATCAAACCAACCCTGGTAAAAGGGTACTCCATGTATCCCACCATTGAGCCGTATAATTATTTGATTGTTAATAAGATCCCGTATCTTGCCGGAGAACCTGCTCATGGGGATATCATAGTGTTCAAGGCGCATATCTACAGCGATAACGGAGAAGAAAAGGATTTGATTAAAAGAATTATCGGACTGGAAGACGATGTGATCGAAGTGAAGGATGGCGTTGTATATAGGAACGGGGAAGCATTAGAGGAAGAATATATCTCCGGAGGTGTAACCCCAGGAGATATGGCGCCTTTTACCGTGGATAAAGGCTATATTTTTGTCATGGGAGACAATCGGCCTAACAGTATGGACAGCAGAGACCCGAGTATCGGAGAAATTGCAGTATCAGACGTTTTAGGAAGAGTAGATTTGAGATTATATCCTTTTGATCAAATCGGCTTGATTAATCAGGATAATAAATAGGGTGACTAGATGAAGCAAAAAAAGATAATTGCAAACAATAAAAAAGCCAGGCATGATTACTTTATAGAGGAAGTTTATGAGGCAGGTATGGTCCTGACCGGAACTGAAATCAAGTCAATCCGACAGGGGCGCCTGAATTTAAAGGAAAGCTATGCCAAGATCGAAAGGGATGAGCTCATTATTTATGGGATGCATATTAGCCCTTTCGAGCAGGGCAATCGTTATAATGTCGATCCGCTGCGAGCAAGGAAGCTGCTTCTGCATAAACAGGAAATCCGAAAACTCATTGGCTACACAACACAAAAGGGCTTGACTTTGGTGCCGCTTAACGTATATCTCAACGAAAAGGGGCTGGCGAAAATGGAAATCGCAGTTGCCAGAGGAAAGAAAAATTATGACAAGCGGGAAGACATAGCAAAGAGGGATGCTGATCGAAAAATTCAGCAGGAAATGAAGCGATCAGCACAAAAATACTAGACAAGAGAAGAAATTCAAAATATACTGTATACAAGACGCTGCAAATGACTGTGCAGCGTCAAAGAGATTAATCTATAGCAATGAGCGAAAAGGAGAAACGTATATGTACTTAATGAGATTAGACGTTGCATCTCTGGAGCATCTTAGAAAAGCAACGGAAAGCAAGCAAGTGGTGTTGGAAAATCCGGTCATTGTAAAAACCAAGGATAAACAGTACCCATTGGTTCTGGATAAAGGAGAATATTCGGATTATATAACTCCTTATCCGGTGAAATTCAGTCCGGAAGCCGTGCAGGAAGTTTATTTGATTATGGAATTTCGTTCCACCGCAGTTCATGATATTTTGATTCACACAGAAGAATATGATGTTGTTGATTTTGACCTTGAATGCTTGAATGATCTAATCGATTCCCTGTAGTGGTCAGATATTTTTGCTTAAAAGTATTATCTGAAGTATGAAAGGTGAGCAAACTATCCTCATAGAATAAAAAAACAAAAATTGCTAAATCTAGTAATAGTTTTTGTTTGTTTTAATAGATCAATCTGTGGTATTATAAATATATACATCGGAAGTTTGAACCAAAACCTTGATGTATCATAGCATGATATGGGGGTGTAAAGGTTTCGACGGGGGTGTAGAAGCCAGATAAGCGAGCCGCAGTTTGCCAAGTCTGCGTTAAAAATGGCACGTTAAATATAAACGCTAAAAATAATAACAATTACGCTTTAGCTGCATAGCAGCAACCGCTTAGCGGTGCGTCGTCAGTTCTCATTCACCTGTAGATGAGAAACTCTGGCGTCAATTATACAGGAAAACTCCGTGTAAGTTTCTAGTAGCACGGGGGACTAATAGGATAGCTAAAGATAGAGTCTGCTAATAGACGCTACCCGAGGCGAAACAATAAAATATTAGCTGTGCTCGGAGAAAGTCTTGTGGAAATGCTTTCGGACGCGAGTTCGACTCTCGCCACCTTCACCAAGATAGGTTGACAAGTTATCGATAAGAGAACTTGTCAATTTTCTTTTATTCATGCGGGTTCGGAGGATTTTTCAATCTAAATGACTACTGAAAAAGAGGAGTCGAACTCACACCAAAACAAAATCCAATAAGTACAAGGGTACGATGGTACTAAAAATCTATCGTGCTTTTTTATATTCAAAAATAGATTGGGAAGGAAAGATATTATGCTCAAAACTACAGCACAATCAGAAAAAATTACAGCGGGGCTTCGCAAAACTTTTCAGAGTACCGAGTGCAAAACCTGCTAAGCAAAGTCAAGACTTTTTTCTGTTAGGTATTACTACGACAATTGGACATAACAAAATAAGCCTGCAAAAACAGCCTTTTAAAAGAAGGGTGCATTGGTTCAATTTCTTAATATTGATAGGCTCCCTTTACACGTGCATAATAAATTCTTAAAAACTTATTGAATCCGGCAATTATCGCCACGTGCTTTGCCTTGCCCTCCTGTTCTTTTTTTATCATGAATTCATATACAGGATCAGAGTTTGGACGGTGTGATTTAATACTTTTCATAATTAAGTATCCAGTCCTCCGAAGATGCTTGTTTCCTCTTTTGCTGATTTTCCTATGTACACTCTCAAATTTGCCTGACTCATAAGGCGGAGAATCTATTCCAGCATAGCCAACAAGTGATTTTCCACCATGAAACTTCCTGATGTCACCAATTTCTGCAATAAATATCACCGCCAGTTTATCTCCAATCCCAGGCATTGCTTTAAGTATATGATATTCTTTTAAATTCTTTGCGAGGGAAACCATCTGAGATAATATTGCCGTAAGGGTGTTTTCGATTTCTTTTAGTACCCTTGCAGATTCTAATACTGCCTGTTTGGTCGCTGGAGTATTAGATGATAGAGTTGGGATACCGTCCATTGCCAAGGCATAAATTTCTTTGGCCTTAGTCTCTGAGAATCGGTATCCCTTCTTTTTTGACCATTTTTCATATACAAGTAAAAACCTCTTTTCCGTCATTTTAGTAATGTTATCAAAATGCCAAAACACCTCAACAAAATCACGTAGCTTGTCTTTTCCGGATGCTTCTGCGTTTAATCGAAGCGTTTCGTTGATCCCCGGCATGGTTTGATCTAGAATGGTAAGAAGAGAGAGTTTGCTTGTTGTAAGTATTCTTGTGTAATAAAGATACTGACGAGAAAGAAGTGATAAATTTTCATAAATGTAGCCTTCCTCCCAGGATCCTTTAAGACTATTCCAAAATTGTAACCCAAACTTTGCAATTTTAAGAGAATCAAGCTTGTCGGACTTTCCCTTCCGAATTGTTACATCATTGAATTTTTTCATAAGAAGGGGATTCGCCACTGAAACAAGGATTCCATTTTGCCTTAAAAAATGCAAAATAGGATAATGATAGTGACCGGTTGCTTCTAAAACCACTTTGCATTCATCATTTAAAGCTTGTATTTGGTGCACTAGCTTGTCTAGAGATGGTTTTGTGTGAATCACATCGTGTGGCGAAATCAGTACTTCTCCGTAATGATTCACAGCACAAACTTTGCTTTTACCTTTTGAGACGTCAATACCAATGCTTATCAATTGATCTACCTCCTTTATCAATTTAAGCAACAGTTCCATCCTAACTTACTACTATTCATTTTTGCTCGTTACACGAAAGCTCTCCAAAGAGAGTAACATACCTGCTTAAACGAATATTCATAATAAGAAAGATGGCCGACAGTTTCGAGTACGGGTTCAGTGTTGACCCAAGGGCGCTGCGTCAGCCATTGCTTTTCTTATTATAATAAAAGTAAGTGCAGATCCTCAATAAAAGTAATAAGGATTTGCACTTATAGTGTACAAAAGAGCGCGAATGTAGCAAAACAGTCCAGCGAACTGTTTTGCAATGAGCGGCCCAGCCGACCGAAAGGGGAGGCGTTGGGCGGCAGATTTGCAACAATATCGTCTAATGCAAATCTGCGAACTCTCCTCACCTTCATTTTTATAATAGTTTATAGCTATTGGGTTATAGGATTGCTGTTTTCAGAACTAACGAGTGAGGAAGAAACGCCGATTTTCATGTTATTGGCAATTATATGGAAATATTTTGATGAAAAGTATATAATTAAAATGACAGTGTGTACCAACTTTGAGATTATAATTTATCAAACTGGAGCGAGAGGAAACGACTTTATAATAAAATTATTATCTCGGGTAAGACTTTAAGAACACATTAAATAAAACAAGGTAGATTTGATAAATAGTACAAAGTGCAGGTTTTTTTCAATTATATTGCACTTTATACTTCGTGAAAGCATTCCATGTTTTTGGTAAAAACGTTGAAATTTCAGGCATGAAAAGCATCGGATCGCCGATGCTTTTCAGTTTTTTGATAGTGATTAATAAAAAAGAGGTCATCCGACCAGAATGCCCTCGATAAGTGAAGGTGGAAAAAATCAAAGCGGATGAACTCAAATCCAAAATCCTGGAGCTTGCTGACTTGTGTGATTAAGTCACTTGACTCTTGATCAAATTTCTATATTATTATGAACATACGGCCATAATGACAAGATAATAGCCATGAAAACTATTTTTTTATGCTATCATCAGTGGCTTCAATATTGCATTATTATTTGATATGGAGGGACATTATGAATAACGATATGAGACTAAAATATTTTCCCGTTTCTTTTTTTTCGATCATAATGGGATTGACTGGATACACCATCGCGCTTCAGAAGGCAGAAGGGATTTTTCTGAAAGGACTGGACGTGAGCAGGTATTTACTATATGTAGTTGCTTTGATATTGTTAGTGATTACGGGAGTCTATCTTATTAAACTGCTGCGCTTTTACCCTGCAGTAAAGGAGGAACTCAACAATCCGGTCCGGCTGAGCTTTTTCCCTACCTTTACCATTAGTCTGTTGTTGCTTAGTATAGCGTTTTTAGAAGTGAACGTCCCGGCATCTAGGTATCTCTGGGTAGTGGGGGCGACCCTTCATCTTGCCGCCACGCTTGCGATCCTATCTGCCTGGATTCGGCAGACAAAATTTGAGATCAATCATTTCAATCCCGCTTGGTTCATTCCGGTTGTAGGAAACATCCTGGTCCCCATTGCCGGCGTCCGCCATATGTACGTCGAAGTATCTTGGTTTTTCTTTAGTATCGGCATAGTCTTCTGGATTTTACTTTTTGCCATAATGCTATATCGACTGTTTTTCCACCACCCCCTACCACAAAAGTTGTTTCCCACGTTCTTTATACTGATCGCCCCACCTGCAGTAGGATTTATCTCCTATTTGAAGCTAAACGGAGGAGTAGACAACTTCGCAAAGATACTGTACTACTTTGCATTGTTCTTAGTGTTGTTCCTGGTCATGCAGGTGAGGATGTTTATCGAAATTAGGTTTTACTTATCCTGGTGGGCATATTCTTTCCCAATTGCTGCAATAACTATTGCATCGGCTGCCATATATGCACAGACAGGAATGGATGCCTACCGATATATTTTTATGCTGCTTTTCGCCTTCCTGTCGGCACTGATCGTTATTTTGATTATCAACACACTGAATGCAATAAGGAACGGGGAGATTTGCGTAAAGGAAGAGTAAATCAAATGGACTAAGGAGGTCAATGTGTATGAAAAGATTAGGTGCACAAATTATTATAAAACTATTGGAAAATCAGGGAATTGAGGTTATAACCGGTATTCCGGGGAGTTCCAATCTGCCTATGTATGACGCGTTGGCAAGCAGCAGTATCCGGCACGTTCTGGCCAGACACGAACAGGGGGCCGGTTTCATCGCACAGGGTATTGCCAGATCTACCGGGAAGGCTGCAGTCGCTTTTGCTACTTCCGGACCCGGAGCCGCCAACATCATCACCGCCATAGCGGATGCGAAGCTTGATTCCATTCCGATTATAGTAATAACAGGGCAGGTCGCATACTCTTTGATTGGAACGGATGCGTTTCAGGAGGTGGATACCTACGGAATTACGATTCCCATAACCAAACAAAACTTTATTGCAAGATCAGCGAAAGAATTACTATTCCTGATTCCCGAGGCGTTCACCATTGCTACATCGGGAAGACCCGGACCCGTTGTGATCGATATCCCCAAGGATGTTCAGTTGGAAGAAATCGATGTCGACGAATGGCCGGCTCCGGGAAATATTTCGGAGCCGGCAGGCAGATTTTCCCCTGCGGTTTTGGAAGCTATGGCAGAGGAAATCAATCTTTCGAAAAAACCGATTTTATATGCTGGTGGCGGAATTATTCATGGGGAGGCATCAAGTCAGTTGATCGAGTTAGCAGAAAAAAATTCGATTCCTGTCGTTACAACCATGTTGGCGCTTGGAACAATTCCACCAGCTCATCCGCTGAACATCGGTATGTTGGGGATGCATGGAGAACGCTATACTAATCTGGCCATGGCAGAAGCAGATCTCCTCATTGCAGTGGGCAGCAGATTTGACGATCGTGCAACCGGAAAATTATCGGAATTCTGCCCGGAGGCAAGAGTAATTCATATCGACATAGATGACGCGGAAATCAATAAGAACAGGAAGGCAGATCATTCTGCCACAGGGCAAGCGGCAGAGATACTGACGGAATTGAAAAAAATCCTGAAAAATAGAAACCGAAGGAAGTGGCTCGATGATATTTCCAGTCTAAAGGAACGATACTCCCCCACTTCGAAAACGTCAGATCCTCTGGAACCGCACAATATCATCCGGAAAATTGCGGAGCTCGCGCCAGAAGATGCTATCATCACTACCGACGTTGGGCAGCATCAGATGTGGGTTGCGCAGGTATTTCCATTTCGTCAGCCAAGGACATTTCTTACATCAGGTGGACTTGGTACGATGGGATTCGGACTTCCGACAGCAATCGGATCCAGTATTGCGAATCCGGATAGAAAAGTCATTTGCTTCAGTGGGGATGGATCGATTCTGATGAATATTCAGGAACTTGCCACTTTGGCAGATTTGCAGTGCAATGTAACAGTTTTTGTAATGAACAATAAACATCTCGGTCTGGTTCGGCAGCAACAGGAACTATTTTATGAAAAGAAATACTTTGCTACCAAATTTAAGACAAATCCGGATCTTGCATCCATCGCACGCGGCTTCGGAATTGAAAGCATTGATATTCAGAGCGATATCGGTCAGGACGATCTGGAAGGGACTCTGAGCAAGGCATTGCAAAGCAAGCGGCCGTTATTAATAAATATACCGATTCATTATATGGCAAAGGTGTTCCCCATAGTCCCTCCCGGGGAAGGAAATACAACCATGTTGATTAAGGAGGATTGAGATAATGAAGGGTATTGTTTTGGTATTGACGGTGAATAATCATCCGGGAGTAATGTCGCACATTACGGGACTCTTCTCAAGAAGAAATTTCAATTTGGAGGGTATTATGTGTGCTCCCATTAACGATGGAAGCAGAAGCCGGATGTATTTGCTTGTCAAGGAAGATGAACGACTGGACAAGATAATTGCACAGCTTACAAAATTATATGACGTAATTACTGTTGAAACTTGTCTGAATTGTGATACAAAGGTGTTCGATAAACTTCATGAAGTCATCGGTTGGGCAGAATAGGATTGTCCTATGTCATTATGCATATTAAATTGAACAATGTGATTGTCGCTTATCCGCATCAACATATATCTAAGTGATAGTTCGACTCTCCTTTAAGAATAGAACGATATCATTTTTCCATGCACAATACAACAAACCCTTGAAATCAGTGGTTTCAGGGGTTTTTTTATTAGGTTTTTTTGGTCTTTTTAGGTTCGCACCTTTATTTTCACTCGCACGGCTATGGACGTGTATTTTCAATCGGTTTAGCTAATCTTCATACTCGTCTTGTGGTAATAACAATGAGTTGATAAACTGTCTTACTTCTTCCATCTGCTCCATCGTCTCCAGCCGATGAAGTTTGTAAAGGATATCATCGTGCACAACCGCTAAATTTAGCAGCTCTTCCATGTAATCGTTGGTTTCTCTCATCTCCTTTCCAAATAGAATATAGTCAGAGTTTACCTTGTAAAGCTTATAAGCCTTTACAAGTACCTCAAGGCTCGAAGGTTCAGTTAAGAGGGGTTTATATTAGGTTGATAAATTCCCCAACGGTTTGGAATACCAGGTTAGGTTATATAACGTTGGCCCGGTTGCCAAGGCGGAGCCTTGGATCAATTGAGGAGGCGCAGCCGAACGAAATTAAGGGCCGTGTCCGAAAGGGTATGGGTTCAAGTTCCTTTGACCGCACCAAAAATGTCATATTAGGTCGAATTTTGTCTAATTATTTCAAAACGATGGTCGATAAAATAAGTACTGAAAATTTTAGATAAAAGTTTTTGGAATTCCCGAGAGTTATGCTGAAAAAAATAGTGGACCGTAAAAACATTAATTTGAGAAAGGCAGAGGTGAAGGAGATGAAAGGAAATTTAAATAAGGACGGAACCATTGGATCGAAAGTATCAATAATACTGGTTGCTTCGATACTAATTAGTACACTTGCGGTAGGAATCTTTTGTTATTATAACTATAAGGATCATGCTTTAAAACAGAGTGGCGAAAGGGCATTGGCTATAGCAGAATCAGTAGCAGCAGAAATTGATGGAGATCAGTTTATAGCATATGACAAAACAGGGAAAGAAGATACATATTATAAACTGACCAAAGATACGATGGGCAAAATAAAGCAAAGAAACGGCGTATCTTATCTTTACTCTGTGGTAAGCGACGGAGACAATTATAAATATATTATTTCAGGATATCTCAAAGATGAGGATCAAAAAGAATGGGGATACTTGGGATATAAGGATCCCAAAGATATTTATACAGAGGATCCTGATTTGGTTTTGAAAGATGGAGTGGGCCGCTACACAATACCAAGGGACTATGGCCCTCAATATGGCTTGCTGGTTTCGGGCTTTGCACCTATTTACAACTCAGTTGGGAAAGTCGTCGGTATCGTAGGGGTTGACATTAACGTTAATGAATTAATTACAAAAGTAAATACACTAATTCCAATTATGGCAATCATGATACTGCTGACAAGTCTTATTTTGTCCGTAATCTCCTATATGTTTATTAACAGAACGGTATCAAAGCCTCTTAAAGGAATAGCTGAAAAGTCGAAACTTCTTGTACTTGGCGATACGGACGTGCAAATAGAAGGGAAACATCTTAATCGAAAAGATGAAATTGGTTTAATTGGAAGAGGCCTTACTGAAATCGCACATAATCTGAAATCAAAGGCAGAAGCAGCAAATAAAATAGCAGTCGGAGATTTGTCTCTTAAAGTGAAACCTCAATCCGATAAGGATGTGCTTGCTATCAGCATGCAATCTGTAATTGACACATTTAAAGGATTGGTAGCTGAAGCAGAAAACATGACAATAGGCGCTGTGGAAGGCAGGCTGGGCAATAGAGGAGATGCGGATCAGTTTAACGGAGGTTATCGGCAGATCATTGCAGGCTTCAATGAAACATTAGATGCCGTTATTCAGCCGCTCAATATGGCCGCAGGCTATATTGAGCGAATTAGTAATGGTGATATTCCAGAAAAGATCACGGACGAATATAAGGGTGATTTTAATGAAATTAAAAACAACTTAAATACTTGCATTGATGCAGTGAATGCCTTAGTTGATGACGCAAATATGCTGTCTAGATCTGCAATAGAAGGAAGATTTGAGACGAGAGCAAACGCATCAATGCATGGTGGAGATTTTGCAAAGATCATTGAAGGCGTTAATAGCACGCTAGATACAGTAGTTGATAAGATATTCTGGTATGAGACCATACTGGATGCAGTTCCATTTCCACTTTCTGTAACTGACATGGATATGAACTGGACGTTTATCAATAAGCCGGTTGAAAATATGCTCAATATAAAACGTAAAGACATCAAGGGAAAACATTGCAGCAATTGGAATGCGAAGATCTGTAAAACAGAGAATTGTGGAATTGAATGTCTTCATAGGGGTAAGGAAAATACATTATTTGAGCAGAGTGGTATGAATTTTCAGGTAAATACAGCATATATACATAATTCTCATGGAGAGAAGATTGGTCATATTGAAATTGTCCAGGATATCACTGCAATGATAAAAAGTGCAAATTATCAAAACATTGAGGTTGACCGGCTTGCAAAAAATTTGAAGCTTTTAGCCGATGGCAATCTGGAATTAGACTTTAATGTTGCAGAAGCAGATTCCTTCACGAAGAACGATAGGGAGAATTTCTTATTGATCAATGATAATTTAAAGAATGCAAAGGAATCCATTAATGCATTAATCAGTGATGCAACTCTGTTAACCCAAGCTGCGGTTGAAGGAAAACTAAGTGTCAGAGCAGATGCCACAAAATTCATGGGCGCTTGGGGGAACCTTGTTAGCGGAATGAATAATATTCTTGATGAAATGTCAAAGCCACTAAAGGATGTTACCGAAGTAATGCATGGAATTTCGAATGGGAATTTGCGAATTTCTGTGAGAGGTGTATATAAAGGTGATTTCGATGTATTGACACAGGCTGTAAATACTACAGCCAGCCAGTTGAATAATATCGTAGGTGAGATATCAAGTGTAATTGGTCAGCTTGCTGATGGTAATCTTTCAATAGAGCATGTAAGCGAGTATGCCGGTGATTTCATCAATATTTCTAATTCATTAAATGTTATAATTGATTCACTGAACACGGTCATGGGCGACATCGGCGAAGCGGCGGAGCAGGTAGCCTCCGGATCCAGGCAAGTATCCGACGGAAGTCAGGCCTTGTCACAGGGCTCCACAGAGCAGGCAAGCGCCATCGAAGAGTTGACTGCATCCATTACAGACATAGCGAACCAGACCAAACAGAATGCAGTCAATGCTAATACCGCCAGTGAGCTTGCAGAGTCGAGCAAGGTTAATGCCGAAAATGGCAACGGGCAGATGCAGGAAATGCTGAACTCCATGGTAGAGATCAACGATTCTTCCGCTAATATTTCAAAGATCATCAAGGTCATTGACGATATCGCGTTCCAGACAAACATCCTGGCCTTAAATGCAGCGGTTGAAGCTGCGAGGGCAGGACAGCACGGCAAGGGGTTTGCGGTGGTTGCGGAAGAAGTGAGAAACCTTGCGGCAAGAAGCGCAGCGGCAGCGAAGGAAACCACAGAACTCATCGAAGGTTCGATCAATAAAGTCCAGACAGGAACTAAAATAGCGAACGAAACTGCGGCTGCATTGGTTGAGATCGTCGGAGGCATCGAAAAAGCTACGGCACTGGTGGGCGGCATAGCGGAAGCGTCCAACGAGCAGGCTTCCGGAATCGCCCAAATCAACAGAGGAGTCGAACAGGTATCCCAGGTTGTACAGAACAATTCGGCAACTGCTGAGGAGAGCGCCGCGTCCAGTGAAGAATTGTCCAGCCAGGCAGAACTCCTTAAGGAGATGGTTGGTAGATTCAAACTGAGAAATGGTACACGTGGAGAACAAACAAAATTACTATCAGGTACAAGCTCTATAGAAAAGATCTCTACACATAATTCCAATCCCAATATATTATTAAGCGACAATGAATTTGATAAGTATTAGAATCGCGGGTAAACAAAATCTAGCACCATACAAAAAACAGATAAATTTGAGTGGCCTGTAAGAAAAAGTGCAAAAGGTGAATACAACATTAAAGGAAATAAAATTCTTGCGACCTGCTTTGCAACTGACTTTTTCCTGCCCGAAGCGGATGAATGGCGTAAAGAGATTTGGGCTATCATCAAGGAAAGAACAGATATTAATTTTTTAATTTTGACAAAACGAATTGACCGTTTTCTTGTATCGCTTCCATCCGATTGGTGTGCAGGCTATAACAATGTGAATATCGGCTGTACTGTCGAAAATCAAAAATTAGCTGATTACAGGCTTCCGCTCTTTTTATCCTATCCGATAAAGCGGCGTTTTATCGCTTGTTCCCCACTTTTAGAAGCGATAGATTTAGCGCCGTATCTTTATGGGGTAGACCATGTTACGGTTGGCGGTGAAACGGGTCGAGAAGCTCGTGAATGTGATTATGATTGGGTACTTAATATCCGTGAACAATGCGTAAAAGCAAATGTAGCATTTTGGTTCAAAAATACAGGCTCACTTTTTAAACGTGACGGAATAGTGGAAAAAATAAATCCATTTAAGCAAACAAGTATGGCGAAAGAGCTTGGTATAAATATTTCAGACGGAAAAAGGTTGTTTTGACAGGAACGGAAGAGCATAAAAAATTATTGCCTAGTTTGATTAATTAAAAAAATAAATGCTACGCTAACAGTTGGGCAAGATTGTAAGGTTTGCTTTACTATTTACACCTTTTGACTACTGTTCCATATTTAAGAAAATGACAAATATATTGCGGAATTTAAATCTAGTCTAAGATAATGGCAGTAGTGCTAATTTTCCGAATTTATTGCCTGCATCTATTTTGACCTAATGACACAAAAAATTTAGAAACCCGATCAAATGAGCGGGTTTTAAATTTTTTGGGATAGTAATGGAAGAGAGTCGAACCCGAAGCCTGCTAAGCAAAGTCAAGACTTTTTTCTGTTAGGTATTACTACGACAATTGGACATAACAAAATAAGCCTGCAAAAACAGCCTTTTAAAAGAAGGGTGCATTGGTTCAATTTCTTAATATTGATAGGCTCCCTTTACACGTGCATAATAAATTCTTAGAAACTTATTGAATCCGGCAATCATCGCCACGTGCTTTGCCTTGCCCTCCTGTTCTTTTTTTTATCATGAATTCATATACAGGATCAGAGTTTGGACGGTGTGATTTAATACTTTTCATAATTAAGTATCCAGTCCTCCGAAGATGCTTGTTTCCTCTTTTGCTGATTTTCCTATGTACACTCTCAAATTTGCCCGACTCATAAGGCGGAGAATCTATTCCAGCATAGCCAACAAGTGATTTTCCACCATGAAACTTCCTGATGTCACCAATTTCTGCAATAAATATCACCGCCAGTTTATCTCCAATCCCAGGCATTGCTTTAAGTATATGATATTCTTTTAAATTCTTTGCGAGGGAAACCATCTGAGATAATATTGCCGTAAGGGTGTTTTCGATTTCTTCTAGTACCCTTGCAGATTCTAATACTGCCTGTTTGGCCGCTGGAGTATTAGATGATAGAGTTGGGATACCGTCCATTGCCAAGGCATAAATTTCTTTGGCCTTAGTCTCTGAGAATCGGTATCCCTTCTTTTTTGACCATTTTTCATATACAAGTAAAAACCTCTTTTCCGTCATTTTAGTAATGTTATCAAAATGCCAAAACACCTCAACAAAATCACGTAGTTTGTCTTTTCCGGATGCTTCTGCGTTTAATCGAAGCGTTTCGTTGATCCCCGGCATGGTTTGATCTAGAATGGTAAGAAGAGAGAGTTTGCTTGTTGTAAGCATTCTTGTGTAATGAAGATACTGACGAGAAAGATGAGATAAATTTTCATAAATGTAGCCTTCCTCCCAGGATCCTTTAAGACTATTCCAAAATTGTAGCCCAAACTTTGCTTTTACCTTTTGAGACGTCAATACCAATGCTTATCAATTGTTCTACCTCCTTTATCAATTTAAGTAAGCAACAGTTCCATCCTAACTTACTACTATTCATTTTTGCTCGTTACACGAAAGCTCTCCAAAGAGAGTAACATACCTGCTTAAACGAATATTCATAACAAGAAAGATGGCCGACAGTTTCGAGTACGGGTTCAGTGTTGACCCAAGGGCGCTGCGTCAGCCATTGCTTTTCTTATTATAAAAGTAAGTGCAGATCCTCAATAAAAGTAATAAGGATTTGCACTTATAGTGTACAAAAGAGCATCGAGCCCTGTGTTTGGGTGAAGGGCGGCAGATTTGCACAATAAATTGAAAGGCAAATCTGTGTAACTCTCCTCAACTTCACAATTAAATTGGTCTCCGTGTTCGTAAGTGTCATAATTTTTCCGACTTCTTCCTTTGTCTACTTGACAAGGAGTTCCCCACCAATGATGTGGCGGTTCATTTACATTTTTTACTTGAATGTGGAAGATCATGGCAGTATAATAGAATAAATAATAGGAGGTATTACCATGAAACGGAAAATTGCTATATGTTTAATCACTGTAATTATGCTAGTACTATGTGTTGGCTGCAATTCAAACACAGGAGGAGCAAGTACTGAAACGACTGACGAAAGGTCTTTGTCTGATTTTAATCAAGCATATGTGGATGCCGGGTACACGCTGGATAGACAAAGTCAGCCAGCCTTTGATCTTATTGGAGCAATAGATGGAACTATGTTTTATATTGATAACAAAGTAGTCAAAATCTATGAGTATGCTTCAGACAAGGATTTAGAAGATGCATGCAAAGAATATGACATAATTGCAGACTCGCCCAGTAATGGTAAGTTTTTGTTAGAAACCAGTAACGAAAAAGCAACAGAAGTTTTTAATTCCTTAGGCGTTTCTTCTTCAACCACTTCAAAAAAACAAACTGAGGAAAAAGCAGCAAAAGATAAAGTCTCAGAAGTTAGCATAGGCGATACAATTAAAGATGATAGAGCAGAAATAACCATAAATAAAATAGAATTTTCATATGATGTATTGCCTGATGATACTTCGAGTTTTTATACCCACTATGCGGCTGAGTCGGGAAACGTGTACATCCATATAGACACGGATGTAAAAAACATTCAGAAGCAAGATTTGGCCTGTGATGAGCTCATGTCAGTAAAAGTAGATTATAATAACGGATATGAGTATACCGGATTTCCAGTTCCTGAAGATTCCTCGACCGGGTTCACTTATGCTAATATCGTCAGTATTGCACCATTAAGCACGCAAGGTGTTAGATTTTTAGTTGAGTGCCCACAAGAAGTTGAAGAATCACAAAATTCGGTAAAAGTTACATTCACTTTAAGCAACAAAGAATACGAGTATGTAATAAGGTAAATGCAGGCTTATTACTTTGAATGATGATACAGTATGGCTGAGTCGTAATCAGATGATCAGCTATTTCACAGAGAAATAATTTGAAAAAATTTTGTGGAATCTCTTTATTGTCCCCAATCAATAAAATTTTTTGACTCAGGGGTGTGGAGAGTCGAACTCGAAAGAACATCGAGCGGTGAGAAAATCATCGAGAGTGATTTTCCGAGAGATGGCTCGAGACCTGTGCTTGGGCGAAGGGCGGCAGCTTTGCATCTTAAATCAAAAGGCAAATCTGTGTAACTCTCGCCACCTTCACCCAAAAATGGAAAATGAGGCTTTATGCCTCATTTTTTATTTCTATAGGTTTTAAGCCTGTTGAGCTCGCAAAGCGTGCGAAACAAAAAAATCACCTTTCGGTTATAATGAAGGTGTTCAAGCCATTTTATAACGAAAGGAAAGGTGATTTTAATGGTAAATAGAGCAAATAGTTTATTTTATTTTTTATTTGAACGCTTTTAATAGATTAATTCCATTATAAACGTATGTCAAGCCGTTAACCGCTGAAAAAGAAGCGTGTAAGCGGCAGGCATGTTCACCGCTCTCAATCGCTTCAAGATTTTCATAGCTTTCCAGCCATTCTTTTCCGCAGTTCGAGCATATAACTGGACATATGTTCAAGGTAAAATTACCGCCCTAATCATACGATTTCATCGATTGATAATTTTATTTCTATTAATAATGCTATTGAGGTAGACTTTTTTGGACAAGTAAATTCGGAGTCCTTAGGAATAAGGCATATCAGCGGTTCTGGAGGCCAGTGTTATGCTTCCCAAAGCAACCAGGGGCATACATTTCACTTGCTGGAAAGAGAATTCGATATGGGCTCGAAAAACAGTCCGAATGGCGAGTTTCTCAGATTCACGCAGTTATATAATCAGTTATTCTAAACAATCGGGCAAAATCAAAGTTGTAACTAATGAGGAAAAGATCCGGATGGATGACTGAGCAGAAACAGGTAATGACAGGCTGCCCGTGCTTATTTTTTTCGGAAATCGGCTGGGAGATAGAAATGGAAACCTATGCTGAAGCTTCTTTTTTATGCCTATTTAATAAAAATGCAACCAAACTGCACCCTCAATCGTATTATAGTTGAAGGACCTTCAAGACAAATAATGAGGAGTATTTTATGAGACTGTCAACTGAAGAGACGGTGCCAAAATATAAAGACCGGCTTTTTACAATTGCATTTAATATTTGCCAGAATTTCGCCGATGCCGATGACGCGGTTCAGGATGTTTTTATCAAATATTATTCTTTGAATAAAGAGTTTGATGATGAAATGCATTTAAAAGCGTGGCTGATTCGCGTTGCGATTAACCGGGCAAAGGATATCACATCATCTTTCTGGAGAAAGCACCGGGAAACACTGGAAGAGTATATGGAAACTATGGTGTTTAAAGAGCCGGGAGACGGCAGATTGTTTGAAGCGGTGATGAAGCTGTCCGAAAAGTATCGGATTGCCATTCATCTGTATTATTACGAAGAATATTCTGTGCGTGAAATTGCAGAGATACTAAAAAGCCGTGAAGGCACTGTTAAAAGTCAGCTTAGCAGAGGGAGAATGCTCTTAAGAGAAATGCTGAAGGAGGAATGGGACGATGAAGAATAAAGAAAGATACCAACGCACGTTTTCAGCTGTTCACACCTCCACTGATTATTATGCTGAGGTGACGAAAATGAAGAAAACTCATAAAAGATTTTATATGTCAAAAGCAATGGTTGCGTGTCTTATATTTGTTCTTGTGCTAGGAGTAGCGACCACCGCTTATGCGGCAAATGTCGGAGGGATCCAAAGAACTGTGCAGATATGGCTTCATGGTGACCAAACAGACGCTGTTTTAGACATTAAAGAGGATGGATCATACGACCTGTCCTGGCAGGATGAGAACGGAACAGTCCAGGAACGGGGAGGCGGAGGTGTTGCAATCGAAGAAGACGGCAAAGAACGTCCTCTTACAGAAGAAGAAATCATGGAGCACCTTAATGAGCCGGATGTTTCATATAAGGATGACGGCACGGTGTGGGTCTATTATTATAACCAGGCATTGGATATCACCGAGAAGTTTGACAACGGCGTGTGCTATGTGAAACTGATCCATGGACAGGATGAAATATACCTGACTGTTAAATATCGCGACGGATATGCATTCAGCCCTAAAAGTTATATCGGTGCTGAAAGTCTAGACTGAAAGCGGCACTCCCACTTGTTTAAAAGTCAAACAGCACAAGAAAGAGACGATAATTTCAGTCGCTAACCACGTAATTACTTTGACTGTTCCATTGGAAAATGCTACTATAATTTTAAATAATGTAAGGAGTTCTTTCCAAAAATCTATTTATTTTAGGAGGGTTTATCAATGGCAATCTATGAAATCAGTTTTTCGTCATTCAATGAAAGGGACATAATTAAGGGGTGGATTTATAGCCCGATTGTTCCGCCAAAAGCGATTGTACAGATCGTTCACGGATTCGGAGAGCATTCCAGACGGTACCTCCACCTGATACTACAAATGCTGGATGCAGGTTTTGTGGTATGCGCAGATGACCACGTCGGACACGGAGCGACAGCTGGCGCCGGCAATACGTGGGGTGATTATGGTTATAAAGGATATACCACTACAACGGAGGATGAAAAAACACTCCATGACATTGTTATCGAAAAATATCATGATCTGCCGTATTTCATGTTCGGGCACAGCTGGGGATCAATGATCGCGCGTGATTTTACTGTAAGATATGGTGAGCTGCTGAAAGGCGTGATTTATTGCGGAACTACGGCGCTGCGTAAAAACACGCTGGAGCTTGATAAAAAACTTCAGGTGCTTGTGGATGGAGGTCATGGCAGTGAAATAAATCCAGAATTACTTGGGGAATTGTTAAAGGACTTTAATGAACGTTATGATGACGTAAAAACACCCAATGACTGGGTTGCACTGGACGGTAATGTCGTGGCGGACCACGCAAGAGATCCATTCAACAATTTCCACACACCTCCCAACAATCAGGCTCTTTATGATTTTACCCAATTGTGGATCAAAATCTGCAATGAAGACTGGGCTGCAAAGGTTCCGGATGTCCCGATTTATCTCATCGCAGGTGATCAAGACCCTGTCGGGAACTTCGGTGAGGGTGTTTATCAGACTGCAAATTGGCTCAGTCAAACCGGAAAAAAGGTCAAAACGAAAATATACTCCGGATATCGGCACGAGGTTCATAACGAACCTGAGATCCGTGACGATGTGGAGGCGGGCATTATCCAATTCATCAAGGAACAACTGTGATCGCAATTTACATGGGTCTATCTGATATCATTTCCCATTCATAATTCAAAATAAAATGCCGCCTGAATAAGGGGCATTTTTATTTTTTGAAGTCAAGGATGAACAGCAGAATCCTTTGCTATCCACAATTAATAACTGAATTTCTATCGAAACTACCGATATTTAGTAGAGATTCCAATGTATCCAAGCATTGGGAATGTCTGAAGCACGAGTGCAGAGTAATCGTCCTGCGGTAAGTATTGACATTGATTTTGCCCGCTGACATAAGTTGCAAGGATTGACACTTTTACGTGATTGTGATAATATTTTCTGGAATTAACTTATGCATGAAGCATATTATTAGAATTGAAATGTCTATTGATTTTTATATATTAGATTTGAACTATTAATGTATTTGTAATTTTTATAAGTCTATTTATATTTTTTTTATAATCTATGCTATGAAAGCATGTAAATTTCTGAAGAAAATTTACATGCTTTTTTTACGAAGTTTTTGGGGTGAAAATGGATCATATCGAAGAGAAGGTATCGAAATATTGGACACGGCGCGTTAAAGATTTTAGCTTTGTGCGCAGACAGGAGATGCATGATGGCACAGAAAAATATTGGATCGATACAATCCAAAAACATTTGCCATGGGAAAATAACTTAAATATTTTGGATATCGGCACTGGTACGGGTTTTTTTTCTATAATTCTTTCTAAACAGGGTTATAAGCTTACGGGCATTGACCTCACTCCTGCAATGATTAAGGAGGCGCAGCAGCAGGCGGTACAGGAATGCGCTGATGCAACTTTTCATGTCATGGATGCACAAAAGCTTGAATTTAATGATGAACAATTCGATGCGATAGTTACTCGCAACTTGACATGGACATTACCAGAACCTGAAGCAGCTTATAGAGACTGGTACAGAGTTTTGAAAAAAGGTGGAGTACTACTGAATTTTGATGCGAATTATGGTTTGGCACTTCGCCGTAAAAGTGAAATGGAAAAGGAAGAAACCTGCGAAAAATATGGACATAAGGGAGTTACCATGCAGCTTTTAAAGGATAATGAGGAAATTACAAACTATATGTCGATCGGTAAAAAACTTAGACCTGAATGGGATATGGAGGTCTTAAAACGCATCGGTTTTTCACAGTTTGATTCTGATGTAAATATTGGTGAAAATGTTTTGAAGGAGCGCAATGACCCATATGCACCAATGTTTCTTGTATATGCAATGAAATGATCTGGAGGATATTGTCATGCTGCACCCGTCCTGAGATAGACATAGAAATGCTTCACAAAGCAGTTTTTGAGAAACTTAGCTGTGACCGACGCATTGGGGAGGATGTATGGGACGATACAGAAAAAATAAATTATTCATCCACGCCAATGTTTATGCTTCGGGCTGATAAATGAGAGATGGAGTAGAAAGTTGATGAACAATAGATACATGATAATGCGCTTGTTACAGCTAATACCGATTTTGCTTATAATTACTTTTTTATCATTTGGAATGATGCGTATTGCAGGTAGTGATGCAGTTCTTCAAAAGATGGAAAATTCCGGTGTTTTTGTTTCCCAAAGTATTATTGATGCAGCGAGAGCTGCACTTGGACTGGACAAGCCATTTATTTCGCAGTATTTTGTGTGGCTCAATAAGTTGCTTCATGGCGATATGGGAAATAGCTATATTTCCGGAAAACCTGTGTTTTTAACATTCATTTCAAAGTTGCCAGCTACGTTGCTTCTGACGGGTACATCCATATTGCTTACAATTATTATTTCAATTCCGCTAGGGGTTCTGGCTGCTGTCCGTCAAAATAAAATAACTGATTATCTTATTAGAACAACCAGCTTTTTGGGAAACAGTATGCCGAACTTTTTTGTGGCCCTGTTATTGATGTATTTTTTGTCTATCAGAGCAAAGGTTTTTCCGGTTATTTCAAACGGCTTAACGCTTGAAAATGTGGCTTTACCAAGTCTTACACTGGCGATAGCTATGTCTGCAAAATATCTGCGGCAGGTTCGTGCAACGATCCTTGATGAACTTAGCAAGGACTATGTATATGGTGCGAAAGCAAGAGGAGTCCGCTTTTCTATAACGCTGGTCAAAAGTATTTTAAGAGCGTCACTTGTAACAATTATTACACTTTTGACACTCTCTATTGGAAGCTTGCTTGGTGGTACAGCGATTGTTGAATCAATTTTCATGTGGGATGGCGTAGGTAAGCTGGCAGTAGATGCAATTAATATGCGTGATTACCCTGTTATTCAGGCATATGTAATGTGGATGGCAATCATTTATGTGCTTGTTAATCTTATTACAGACCTGTCATACAGAGTGCTTGACCCAAGAATACGGCTCGGAGGTATGAAATAATGATTTCCCGGAATGAGCCAGTTACAGTACGAAAGCAGAAAATAAAGAAAAATACAGTTAGGGTACGACTGGGCTTTTTTATTTTGTTGACATTTCTTTTGCTGTTGGCAGTTATCTTCGCACATAAGATATGTCCTTATAATCCTGATATACAGGATCTTTCAATTTCGTTGCAGCCGCCAAGTGTACTGCACCCTTTTGGAACTGATACATTCGGAAGAGATATGCTAAGCCGTGTTATAATGGGACTTCGTACAAGTATTTCCGCCACCTTTACACTGGTAGCTTTGATTACGGTGTTTGGCACAGTATTAGGCGTGGTTTGCGGGTATTTTGGCGGTATTCTGGATTCAATAATGATGCGCATTTCTGATGTATGTCTTGCATTTCCTGGACTTGTGTTTGCACTTGCCGTTGCTGCCATTTTAAATGGTGGAATTGAAAATGCAGTAATTGCCCTTGCTGTTATTAGCTGGCCCAAATATGCCCGTATATCAAGAAGTCAGACTCTTGCGCTTAATAATATGGATTATATATATGCTGCACGTCTGGCAGGGAGCAATCCTGCTCAGATTATGAAACGTCACATTTTACCAAACAGTCTTGGTCCGATTCTTGTTACATCTATGCTCGATATAGGAACGATGATGATGGAGCTTGCGGGGTTGTCGTTCCTTGGACTTGGAGCACAGCCACCAAGAGCAGAGCTTGGCAGTATGATGAGCGGTGGGCGAAGTATGCTGCAAACTTATCCGTGGGTCATACTTGCTCCCGGTTTTGCCATTTTTGTGGCTGTTGTTATTTTCAACCTCCTGGGAGATACGGTAAGGGACTACCTGGACCCTCGCAATAGCCGTGAAAGATAAATTTTATCATTCAATAAACAAAATGAAAAGAGGAATTAATTTATGAGAAAACAAAACAAACTACTATTTATCTTACTGTTGTCATTAACGATAGCAGTACTGGTGGCAGGGTGTGGGGATACAAAGACAACACCTGAAAAATCTCCTTCAGCGCCGTCTGTTGAAAAAACATCATTTATTTTCGGAGACACTACATTTAACCCTGAAAATGAAGAGCCGGATGTAAACCCGCACAACACTTATGCAGGCTGGGCTTGTATTCGTTATGGTATTGGTGAAACATTGTTCCGTTACAGCGATACAATGGAAATAGAACCATGGCTCGCAACCGAATATAAAAATATTGATGAGCTTACATGGAAAATTACACTGAGAGACAATGTCAAATTTACAAGTGGAAGAATAATGGACGCAGAGTCCGTAAAACAGTGCATTGAACATCTTGTTTCGGTTCATGACCGTGCCCCAGGTGATTTAAGCATTGATACCATGACTGCTGATGGTCAGGTTTTAACAATTAAAACAACTGTTCCTAAACCGGCTCTTATCAATTATCTTTGTGATCCGTACGGTTGCATTATTGATATTGATGCGGGTATTACAGAAGATGGCAATGTTTCTGGAACAGGTCCTTATATTGCAACAGAGATTAAATCTGGTGACCGTCTTTGCCTTGTAAGAAATGATAATTACTGGGGAGGAACACCTGGCTTTGAAAATATTACTGTTCGTACAATTTCTGACGGTGATACATTGACAATGGCACTTCAGTCAGGTGAAATTGATGCAGCATATGGTTTGCCATATGCAAGCTATCCGCTCTTCGAAAATGACAATTATACATTCTCAAGCACACCTACAAGTCGTGCATTTTTCGCATGGATGAATTTTGAAAGCCCAATAACACAGGACCCAGCAGTGCGAAAAGCCATTGCAATGGGCATTGATAAAGAGAGTTTTGTTAATGTATTGCTAAAGGGATATGGATATCCTGCTGTTGGCGTATATCCTGATACAATCTCTTTTGGCGGAGATAAGGTAAAAACGGAAAGCTATGATGCAGGAGCTGCAAAAGAGTTACTTGAGAAAGCAGGTTGGATAGATAGTGATGGAGATGGTATTCGTGAAAAAAATGGAACGAAACTGCAAATTCGATGGCTGACATATCCAAGCCGCCAGGAATTGCCGTTATTGGCTGAAGCTGCGCAGGCCACACTAAAAGAAATCGGTATGAATGTTGTGATCAACAGCACAGCCGACCACAACAGCATTCGTAAGGATTCAAGCGCATGGGACGTATATGCAAGTGCTATGGTTACGGCACCTACTGGAGATCCCCAGTACTTCTTTACAACCTGCTGTCTTGACAGTTCTGTCGTTAATAATGGTCATTACCACAGTGATAAACTTGAAAAGCTTGCAGCTGAATTAGAAACAACATTTGATGTTGACAAGAGAAGTGAGCTTGGTGTTAAAATGCAGCAGACGATACTTGATGATAATGCATACGTTTTCTGTTCGCATCTTAAAATGAACATGGTAAGCAGTGCGAAAGTAACTGGTCTTGTAGCACATCCATGTGACTTCTATGAAATCACAGCTGATTTAAAGCCTGTACAATAATTTAATGGTTAAGTCCGAACGTTTTGGAGGAATAAATGAATGAGATTTTAAACTATCAATCTGTAGAAATTTGCTATAATGGTAATAAGATTATTCATGACGTTAGTTTTAATGTCCATTCAGGAGAAATTCTTGGAATAGTAGGAGAGTCTGGAAGTGGAAAAAGTACTTTGCTAAAGGCAGCAATGGGACTTCTTGGTAGTCAAGGTGTAGTTACAAGGGGTGATATATGGCTTCAGGAAAAGAATCTTCCTGATTTATCCCCGAAAGAACTTAGAAAAGTCTGTGGTCCTGAAATTTCTATGATTTTTCAGAACTGCGGCGCTTCCCTTTGTCCAATAAGAACAATACGTGATCAGATGTACGAATGTATGGCAGAGCATATTTCTATTACTAAAAGGGACTCTTTTGACAGAGCGGCTGAACTTCTGGAGAAGCTGAACCTTGATCCTAAGCGAGTTCTTGATAGTTATCCTTTTGAACTTTCGGTCGGTATGAGTCAAAGAGTCGGAATTTGTATGGCAATGCTGCTTAATCCAAAGGTTATTTTGGCGGATGAGCCTACTAGCGCATTAGATGTATCGATACAAAAGCAAGTGCTAGATGAGATGAAAATGATGAGAGAACTTTATGGGACAGCCATTGTTCTTGTTACGCATAATATTGGTGCTGTATCTGCGGCGGCAGATAATATTCTGGTGTTAAAGAACGGCAAAGTAATGGAATATGGTGAAACTATATCTATAATCAAAAGCCCGCAGGATGAATATACCAGAATGCTTATGTCTGCTGTTCCCAGGCTGCAGAGGGCATAACTATGGAAGAGAATATCGTTTTACAAGTTGAACATCTCACGAAACAGTTTGATGGACATGATGGTAAGACATTTGAAGCCGTAGACAATGTAAGTTTTAAAGTGAGAACAGGCGAATGTGTCGGTCTGGTTGGTGAATCAGGCAGTGGAAAGAGTACGATTGCCAAAATCATTACTCGATTAATTGATGTTACAGACGGAAAGGTTATCTTTTGCAGGCAGGATATTACGCATTTAAAAGGTCGTCACGCTATTCCAGTATATCATAAGATCCAGATGGTGTTTCAAAATCCGATGGACTCATTTGATCCTAGAAAAACTTTGGGTTATGGAATTTCAGAGAGCCTCCGCAATAGTGGTATGTCATCAAAGGAGGCAAACAAAAGAGTAAAAGAGCTTTTGGAATTATGTGAGTTACCTGCTGAATATGCAGAGCGATATCCTCATCAGGTAAGCGGTGGGCAGTGTCAACGTGCTGCCATTGCCAGAGCGCTTGCCATTAAACCGTCTTTGTTAATTTGCGATGAAGTTACAAGCAGCCTTGATGTAACAGTGCAGGAGCAGGTGATGAAGCTGCTTAAAAGATTGAATCAAGAGCAAAACTTATCTTTTCTGTTTATCTGCCATGATTTGGCATTAGTTCAGCAGTTTTGCAGCAGCGTTCTTGTCCTTTATAAAGGAAAGCTTGTTGAGGAAGGGCCAGTGGAGCAAGTTACAATTCGTCCCCAGGCTGATTATACAAGGCATTTGCTTGACTCAGTTCTTGACATTGAATAAATTGATCTATGCTACAAGAAAATCCCTATTGACCCTCACGGAACGTCATAGCGTATAGTTGTTTTATCAAGAGCAGGAGGTCAGATGGTATGAGATCTGTAAAGGAAGTATCGGAACTTACCGGCATCAGCGTGCGCACGCTTCACTATTATGATGAAATTGGATTGCTTCCGCCCACGGACAAGAGTGAGGCGGGATACCGGCTTTATGACGATAAAGCCTTGGAGATTTTACAGCAGATACTGTTCTTCCGTGAGTTTGATATCCCTCTGAAAGAAATCAAAGCCGTCATGGAAAGCCCGTCTCTTGATAGAAATCGGATTCTGCAAATGCAGAGAGAAATGCTGGTGTTAAAGAAAGAACGTATGGAACGTCTGATCGCCAGCGTGGATGACATTCTGAAAGGAGACAATAGAATGGATTTTACAGTTTTCACCAAAATAGAGATCGAGAAAATGTTTCAACTTATGTTTGACAGCATGCCGGAGGAAATGCGCCAAACGGCCATTGGTGAATTTGGCAGTGTAGAACAGTGGAAGAAGCATTATATTGAAGTCGTATCGTCAGAAGATATGCAAAAGCGCTATGCAAAAGTAGTTGAGTGGTACGGCGGGAAAGACGCTTATATGTCAACCCTCGAAAATCCAATCAGCAAGGAAGTTGCTGATAGCTACAAGAAACGGGAAGATGCGATCCGCCAAAAGCTGATCGGGAAACGTGATTGTGATCTCAATTCTTTTGAAGTGAAGCAGATTATCGGTGAGTACGGCTTTGTCATGAAGCAGATTTGCCAGATGAAAGAAGAGAAGGGCCTTATGCTGGCGGTTGCGCAGTCCTATCGAAACGAGCAATGTCAACAAGCAATAGATGAACAGTATGGAAAAGGCGCTGCAGAGTTCCTTGCACTTGCAATAGAAGCGTTTTATCATAATTGAGTTCCCTTTTATCCATGGCGTATGAAAATGAGGTCTTGTACCTCATTTTTCTTTTGCTTTAGCTGCGGTGTATGGCTGGGTAAGGGGATCGGGGAATGTGGCAGCTCCGTCATACCAAAATATTTACATGACTTTTTGTTCTGTTTAAGATAAACTTGAAGAGGATTTATTATTGTAATATTTTGGAGTTTCGCATATGAAATATGTAAAAAAATTTAACTCATTGATTTACTTAACTGGTTTACATTAGGGCTATGTCTCATCAATGCCGCAGGTTCGTGTGTGGATTTCTTAAATCTGCTTTTAATTGCTACGCAAGTCAAGGGCGGCCAGATTATTATTAATAACGGTTTTGAGACGTACTATAAATGAACAATATTTGAACAATATACAAAAATTGAAGGGGGTACTTAACTTGAAAAAATTATGCTGTTTTATTGCGATAGCTGCGTTGATCTGCGCGCTGCCGGTCCGAACTGATGCCTTGACACAAGGGCAGAAATCCATCGGAGATATTGGAGGAGTCAAGATCACATGGTTCGATTTTGACCAGGCGTATAAGAATTACTCCATACGTGAAAATACAGGAACGGATTTTTATACCCTGACCATGTCAAACGACTCCACAGGCGTTGTAAAAACGGGGTTTGTCAATGGGAAAGGGGAACTTGTGACTGAGCCTGCGACGGAAGAATGCAGTACTTCCAGCGGTGGAGGAGAGTGGACCATTTTTACTTCCCAGCAAGGTGATTCTCTCATTTACGGGGATGCTGACGGGATAAGAACCATTGACTTCAGTCCTTACAGCAGTATCGATTCCTTTCGCGGCGGGTATGCTACCGTAACATTCAAATCAAGTGTGAAAAAAGCGGTCATCGACAAATACGGAAACCTCATTTTTGAAGATAATAGCGAAAGATATAAAGGGTTCACCTATCTTGGAAGCGGCATCTTTGCTGGGGAAATCCAACAGGATCAATATGAGTTCTTAGATATTACAGGATCACTCTTATCAATGACTGTTTATACCAACGATTGGCTTCGAGACGTGAGTGAAGAAAGGCTGTCGGCAGCAAAAGACGGAAAGTACGGTTTTCTGGATTTGTCCGGAGATGAAGTGATCCCTTTCATCTATGACGAGGTTTATTCTTTCCAGGAAGGACTTTCCGCCGCCTGTAAGGGTGGAAAATGGGGCTTTATCGATAAGGCAGGCATGGAAGTCATCTCAACGGTCTATGATCAGGTGGATTCATCCTTTCACAACGGTCTTGCCGCTGCTTGCCTGAACGGAAAGTGGGGACTTATCGACAAGAGTGGTAATACCATACTCCCCTTTGAATATGATGAGCATATTTATGCTGAAGAGGGAGGCTTTCACATCGCGAGAAAAGACGGTAAAACCATTATCCTGGATGGTGATGGAAATCTCATAAGCGATGAATATTCTTACATGCGCAAAGAACCCGACGGGCGGAGTTATGTGAGCAAAAATGTTAACAACTCAGAGGTCAGCGCCTATCTTGATCAAAATAACAAGATACGGACAGGCTTCAAGGAATTTATTCTTTATCCGCTCGGAGACCAGCTTTATCTGGGTAAAAAATCCGGAGATTATCCACCGGGGGTCGTCCCTCCCCACGATTACAGTCAGAAATTTGCGATTCTTGATTCGGATGGAAACAATCTCACCGGCTTTAAATATTCCAATGTCAGATGGGGGGAGAGCTTCCAGAATGGTTTTCAGGTTGTAAACCGACAGTATTATGAGACTGCCGGCCTCGTCAACCAGTATGGAGCAGAGGTTCTGCCAACCATATTCGAGGATATTATTTTAACCAAAGAAGGTTTTGCTTTTGTCACCATAAATGACCCGGACATTGGCGGAAATTCCCGAGTCGGATATTTCAAAATTCCCGATCAGTTTGCCGAAGTAAAAGGCAGCAGACCCATCACCGTATATCTGGACGGAATCGAATTATATTTCGATTCCGAACCTGTGATCAAAGACCAGAAAACGATGGTTCCACTGAGAAAGATCTTTGAATCTCTGGGACAACAGGTGGAGTGGGATGAAAGTACGAAAACAGTTACCGCCAAAAGTGGAGATCAGACCTTAACGCTGACCATTGGAAGCAATACCGCTTCTGTAAACGGCATGGAAGTGCGGCTGGACGTAGAGCCCTTCATTCAGGGTGGACAGACACTTGTACCGCTGCGGTTTGTGGCGGAGCATCTGGGAACCGAGGTTCAATGGGATGATACAAATCGGAGGGTCGTCATTAATTCGAATGGGAACTAAAGTGAGGTCGTACTGATCAGTTTTTATGCTATAAAAAATGCGCATATGAAACAAACCCGGGGAGGTACTTTATAATGAAGAAGCAAATGGCGGCTATCGTAATAGCAGCGTTTGTAACATTGTCATTCCAGGCGGCAGCCTGCCAAAAAGATGGTGTTGCTTATGCAGAAGAAACGAAGGGAATCAGCATTCTCATCAATGGGACAGAGCTGGCTTTCTCTCAGGATGACGGGATGGGAACCCCCTATATTGACAATTCGGGCAGAGTTCAGGTGCCCATAAGAAAAGCACTTGAGAAAATTGGGGCGGCGGTCTCCTTTGAAACAAATGCGGGCTCCAGCGAAAGAAACATTATCATATCAAAAGACGGAAGTGTAATAAAGTTGATTGCTGAAGACTCGATTATGAGAGTCAATACGGACACGTTATACCTGCTTGATGCTGCTCCGCACATCATATCGGGCAGAACCTATATGCCCATCCGTGCGGTATCTGAAGTGCTTGGGTATTCTGTTTCCTGGGATGGTGCATCCCAGACTGTCCTTATCCAAGAAAATCAGGATATGCCTTTATCACAGCCTGCGATTACACCTGTAGGTCAGTTTGAACTTCCTCAGTACCAGTGCAAGGAGGGAGATAAGTCCGAGATCATCGTAAACCATGGCTACATCTATTATCTGGGAGAGAATAACGACATCATGCAAACGTCCTTTTCCGATCTGACGAAATCGAAAGCAATTTATAATAGTTCGGGATGGATCAACAATCTTTTTAACGATGAAAATGGAGTGCCAAGACTTTACTATCATACGGAGGGCGCTTCCATGGGAACCCCTCATCAATTTGCTTTAAACGCAGATGGAAGTCTGAAGGAGCTGAACGGTTTCATAGGATACGCAGGAGAGGTTTATTCCACAGGAGGAAAGACGTTTGCCTTCGCGGAGCCGAAGTTTGGGCAAGGTTCGCGGCTGGAGATGAAGACTGAAGAAGGCACATATATCAATCTGGGCGGGAGAGCAAACTACTATGATTACAAAAGTGAAATGGATGGATTCGACGGCCGGCCGGGCGTATATCTCGTAGGCGATGAGCTTTATCTTTTGGCGGAGCCCTTTTCCGGGGATGCGGGGAAAGCTGTGTACCGGGTAAATATAAAGACGGACGAGGCCGTGCGCATAACCGATCAGGCGTCTGGACTCCAAATTGAGGGGAAATATCTCTATTACAGCACGGATAAGGAAATTCGGAAAAGGAATCTCGAAGACGGTACGGAGGTATCCCTCTATAACTTTAATAACTCGGCGACGAATTTTGCTTCTGATTTTGCGGTTTTAAACGGTCATCTGTATATCACAGACAGAAACAGCTTTTTTATTGTGGCGGAGGGCGAGGTGAACGCGGCTCCTATTGAGGAGGGAGACTATATCATGACTTGTTCTGATATGGCGCTGAGAGGCGACAAAGGGGAGCAATACCTGATCTGTGATATCGGAAAGAATCCTATGAAAGATGGGGGTATCGCAAGCCGATGGATGTGGGTCTATGACAAAGAGGGCAAGCTGATTATGGAAAGAGAAGGCGACATCGGGCTTAATTCTGTGTCTATAGAAGGAGACAACATCTGTTACTATAATAACACCACGAAGCGAATCAATGTTGAAAAGATTCAGTAGGGTGGGCGGTGATAATGGTGAAGCTGTGGGCATTTACGGTAATTTCGCAGCCGTCCACAGCCAGCGAATACTGTTTCATCGAAAAGTACAGAATGACTCCAACGGCTTTTCATAAACGAATTACTTACGGAAGTTCTTGCAAACCAAAATCCAAGCAGCTGGCTTGCCACCTGTGAGGACGATCAGTCGAGGGTGCGCGGCATGCTGCTGTGGTTTGCCGACGAAACGGGGTTTTACTACCACACCGCTAAGACGAAGAGTCTGTACAGTCAAATGAAAACGCTGGAGGCATCTTTTATCCGAAACGCGGATAAACCTGAGTTTGAAATGCTCCGCGTGACGGGAACGGTTGAAATCCTGAATGACCAAGCGCTGGAAGAGCATTTGAAAGAGGAGAGGGCATGGCTGTGGGGAAACATCCAGCAGTCAGCAGTGGATACTGAGGTCGTTATATTCCGTATTTCCCATGGTTCTGCTTATATTTGGAACATGGAGTGGAATATGAGGGAAGCGGAGGCGCCGAGGGTTGCGTTTTAAATGACATGAATAGATAGTGAAGAGGAACCAATTTGGTGTTGGTTCCTTTTTTGAATTGGATATTCAAAAAACATATCGGTTTAAACCTATATTTAATGCAGCTTTGTACAAAATTCCTTTAAGACCCCAATCAAGATGCAACAACGCAACAATTATAATATATAAAAGAAGCAGAAGGATGATTTGAATGATAAAGTTTCTTTTGCTCCTTACGTCAAGCGTTTTCCGTTTTCCATTAAATGAATTGATGAGCTTCTTGCCATTTGAGACTCTAAGCTCTAGGTTATCAATCGTACTGTTCAAATTTATTTCGTTAAAATAATGAATTACATCCTCTCGGTGCTTTTTGTATAAGGCGAGATACCAATTTTTATATTCATTGATACTTGCTGATACAGAAAGTATCAGACCAATCGAGAAAACTATATAAGAAATTAGCCATTCCTCGGATAATAATTTAGTCAATTCACTATGGTATTCTTTAGATGACAAAGTAAAAATTAAAATAATACCGGTCATAAGAGAATTAGCATAGAATTTGATTTTATGATATAAGATTTGGTCAATTGAGGTTTCGGATAAAACCGTATAGATTGATAAGAAAATCAATAGCAGAAAAATACTGGCTAAAAGTAAACTATTTGGGTTAATTGCATTTGACAATAAATTTGCAATTTCAAACATAGTTGTAAACAGTACAACAGATACTGAGAAAATCAATAATTTCTGTAGAATTTTCATCCGGTATCTTTTACTAATATTACGGAGATACCAAAATGTCAATAATATTTCAGATATGGTTTTTTCTTTGCTTCCGCTGTTTATGATCATTATCAAGAGCATAATCATTATTGTTGTAATGAATAATAATAAAAACAAAGAATTATTTGAAATATCATTACTAGATGATAGTGATAATTCAATAAATATATATGCGGGTATGCTAATAATCATCGAAGCTATGCTGATTGATATTAATACAATTAATATCCTTACCTCGTTTCGTTTGGTTTGAGATAGATAAATGATTTTTGTTATTTCTAAGATTAAGTGCTTAATATACTTCATTTTATGTCCTTTAATATTTCGTATTTTAAATTGGAAGATAATGTTATTATATTTAATAATTATAAGGTGCGCAATATTTTCAGTCGAAATAGTTTTTTGATTGAATAATGAATATTACTCAACTAGGTTTTCGATTAAAATTCTTCAATGTTATGATTTTAGAGATGTTTCATATTCCGATTGATGCCCTATTTGAGTAGCATGGCGTTCCGCTGAAATTTGAACGGATCCTCCCGATGGCTGACTTTGTAAGCTTCCTGGATGCACATAAAAACAACCCCTTGCCCGATTGCGGGGAAGAGGCATAATTCCCATATAGACATGCCGCCCGAAGGCGGCATGGTTCTTGGTTAATACAAAACAAAAGAAAATACCGAACCTTTCAGGAAGGTCCGGTATAAAAAGTTAATCCGTTTTAGGCCTTAATCCTTTAAAAAATTCTTCGTAGGAAACACCGAGTATATCGCGAAACAAGATTAAATCGCTTATATAAACGTTTCTTACGCCCTGTTCTATATGAGCATATTGTGCCCTGGACATGGAACGACCTAATAGCTGTAATTTAGCTACCATGTCATATTGAGATAAATTCTTATCCTTTCGGAGCTTTTGTAAGTTATCACCAATATGTACATCCTGTAAAAGCTTCTGCATGGGATAAATCCTCCAATTTGATACTATGTGGTATCTTTTCCTTGATTATATCAAGATTGTAATATATAATAGATACCAGGTGGTATCTGAGACAAAAAATTGAAAAGGAGACGAAACCAATGCGGAGCTTCTTTAATGAATATCAAAGGGACAATTCTATAAATTGGTAGAATGGCTCACAGAGCATTCCAAAAGTCAAAGCAAGTTATCTATAAATAAGTATGAAGTTAATCAGGAAGAGGTTATTGAGATGGTCGAAATTCTTGGAAAGAATGGACTGTATGATATGATCCTGATACTTATATATGAATATCGCCATAATGCGTAGTTGGAACGCACTGTTTCAAGTGTTACAAAATTCCGCTGAAATTTGAACGAACCCTCCCGATGGCTGACTTTGTCAGTTTCCTGCATGCACATAAAAACGACCCCTTGCCCGATTTCGGGGAAGAGACATAATTCCCACATAGACATGCCGCCTTAGGGCGGCATGTCACGTTGTTAAGAGGAAACAGATAAAAATACCGAACCCTCCAGGAAGGTCCGGTAAAAAAACTTGATTATTTTAACTAAAATTTCTCTCGGTGCAGGCAATCTTCTGCCTACATCCAAAGTCGCGAATATAAGCCTCCTTTTGCTAATAATTCTTCATGGCTTCCAGATTCTTCGATTCCATCCTCTGTCAGAACAAGTATTTTCGTTGCATTTTTTATTGTAGTCAGTCTATGCGCAATCGTCAGGGTTGTTCGTCCTCTCGTGAGTTCCTCCAGTGATTTCTGAATCAGTTTTTCGCTCTCATTGTCAAGGGCAGATGTGGCTTCATCCAATATGAGAATAGGGGGGTTTTTAAGAAACACCCTTGCGATGCTAATTCTCTGCTTTTGTCCGCCTGATAATTTAACGCCTCGTTCGCCAACATATGTTTCGTAGCCCTCAGGCAGTTCTTTTATGAATCTATCAGCGCCTGCCAGCTTGGACGCTTTTTTTATTTCATCACGGGTTGCTCCCGGTCTTCCATATTCAATGTTGTCATATACAGTACCAGAAAATAGGTATACATCCTGCTGTACCATTCCTATCTGAGATCTCAGGCTATGAGTTGTCACATTTCGGATGTCAATTCCATCGATCCGTATTGAACCTGCTGTTGGATCATAAAATCTTAAGATAAGATTGCAAAGTGTGGTTTTCCCCGCGCCGGATGGTCCCACTAAGGCAATATTTTCTCCCTTGCTGATCTCCAGGTTGATATCGGTCAATACGTTCTCATCATCGTCCTTGTAGTGGAAGCTGACTTGATCAAATACAATATTTCCTTTGACTTTAGGCAGAACAATTGCATCTTCCGGATCTTTTATTTCTACCTCTTCATCCATAACCTCAATAAAGCGCTCAATACCGGTCATACCGCGCTGAAACTGCTCAGTGAATTCCACAATTCTTCTTACTGTTGCAAGCAGCATGACGACATATAAAAGATAAGCCATATAATCTCCGGGAGTTATCTGACCTTTCATCATAAATAGTGCACCAGCCACTACTACTACGATATACATCAGTCCGTCGAAAAAGCGGGTCGTACTTTGAAATGCCGCCATATACTTATATACGTCCTTCTTTACATCAAGGAAGCCCTCGTTACCTTTCTTAAATTTCTCTGACTCAAGGCCTTCATTGGCAAAAGACTTTACTACCCGGACACCCAGAAGACTATCTTCAACCTGAGCATTTATTTCTCCAAGCTGGTTTCGGGATCTCTTGAATGCGGTCCTCATCTTGCGGCTGTATCGCATTGCAAAAACTATCATGATCGGGATCAATGCGAATATGAGCAGTGTAAGCCATATATTTGTTGCCCCTAAAATGCAGAAAGATACGGCGATTTTCACGATGGCAATATAATACTCTTCGGGGCAATGATGGGAAAATTCTGTAACATCGAATAAATCACTGGTTATACGAGCCATAAGCTGCCCAATCTTCGTGTTGTTATAAAATGAATAGGAAAGATCCTGCAAATGCTCAAACAAATCTCGGCGCATGTCAGTTTCTATCCGGGCTCCCATGATATGACCGACACTGGCCATATAGTAGTTCGCAATAACGTCAATAATGCGCAAAGCCAAATAGATCATGCCTATGGTTGCTATGGCCTGAAGGGTTAACTGATTTAAGTCAGTTGCAGCTTTATTTGTAAGGTATCGTACGATCACAGGCAAAACGAGATCGCATAATGTAGTAAGCGTAGCACAAAACAGATCTAATGCAAGGATGCGCTTGTAAGGTCTGAAATAGGGTATGAACCTTTTTATTAGATAAGAGGTTTTTTGTGTATTGATGTTATCTTTCTTTTTACTCATGATTTTATTTTACCACTTTATCCGATCAAGTTAAATGATATTTATAACGATAAATTAATAGGATTTTTTTTTGCAGACCGACAATTTCGCCTATTTTTGTTACGCTTTTGTTACGGTCAGAAGATTATAATGAAAAAAGGTCGGATTTTAGAAGATCGTGTCTCACATTGCTACAACGTGTATTCAATGAAAGAAATAAAATAAGAATGGAGGATTTTATGAAACAAATAGGAAGAAAATTATTGGTCGGGCAACGAGGGGAGCGGCGCTTTTTCTCTGAAGGACGGCGCTAAAGTCAGCCTGACCCTTGCGAAGAATACAGCAAATACTCTGAAAAGTGCTCCGGGTTATGCCGGAATGAGTGTGCCGGAGAACACATCCATCATAATAGATGGTACAGGTTCCCTTGATGCAGGCAGCAGTGACGGACAGAGCGCGGCCGCTGCGGGTATTGGTGGTAATGACGGTGAAAATGCCGGATCGATTACTATCAAAAACGGTACGGTGAAGGCAACCGGTGTAAATGGCGGTGCGGATATCGGCGGCGGTTCAGAAGCTTCTGACCAGGGCTCCTGCTATATTTCCGGCGGCTCTGTAAATGTCAGAAGTATGGGTCCGGCACCCCAGGTCAGTGCCAGCGATGACACGGCTGTTTACCTGACAACTGTAACGCTGGATGGTATTAATGCAAGGACATCGGTAGATTCGCTTATCGTCACATACGATTCCGGTTCTTATCCATACGGCACAGGCGGCATGTACACGGACACGTCAGGTAAGCTGTACCTCTGGCTGCCGGAAGGCGCGTCGGTCACCGGGGCGGCAATCGACGACACACCCTATTCCGGTTCCGTTACGACGATAACTGACGGCAGTGCTGGAACTTTGACTGTGGGTGGCCATATCTTCACCACAACGAAAACAAACGACGTATTCGATTACAGCAACACCCCGGAGAGCGGGAAAATGTATCTCCGTGTGAAGACAGAGCCGGACAATAAAGAATTTCAGATACCCGTATGCGGACGCACTGCTTCATCAACCTATGACATACCCTACGACTGGTCGGTTGATTGGGGCGACGGAAATAAGAATACTGAATCAGGAACTTCAAGCTTTTCTGGTGGGATTCTGCATACATACAGCGAATCCGGGACCTATACGATAACCATCACGCCGAACAGTGCGGAAAGCGCCGGATGGTTCCGTGCTTTCGGCTTCAATATAATGGGCGGTGATGGTACTGCAAGCGTAGAGGCAAACAAAGAAAAGCTGACAGGTTTTGCAGGTGTATTTGATGATGCTTCTATTAACTTTGACAGCACAGATTGCCTGCTTTCTCAAATATTCCATCATTGCAAAAATCTCACTGCTGCAAATGTTCAAATCAATGCTGATATTAAAAAAACGGGCAATCACTTTGCCTCTCACATGTTCAACAATTGCACATCGCTTGAGTCTCTGCCGGATGGATTTAACCTGCCCGGCGGGTATTACGTCGGCCGGCGATGCCTTTGCCATCCAAATGTTCTCAGGCTGCACCAATCTTACAACTCTGCCGAAAGACTTCAGCTTGCCCCAAAATATTACTGAGGTCGGCGATCTCTTTGCCTTCCAAATGTTCAGCGGCTGCACAAAGCTAAAAATCAACAGTGAATTTCAGTTTCCAGCACTTTCACAGGATGAACTTGATAAATTCATGATGTTCAATGAAACATTCGAAGGTATAGAAGCAGAGCAGTATGAAGGTGCGGCAGCGAATATTTTGTCCAATCTCGCGGCATCTTCAGAGGAAAGTTATACAAAGATATACCCCGCAGGAGACAGAGATACTTTTTCTGAGGCATTCAACAACGACAAAACATGGAATTCTATCCATGCATATTGGAAGGTGGATGACTCCACCTATGTGCCGCCGCTGAAGGTTACTGATGTTAAAGTGATTCTTTCAAGCGATGGTGGCTAACATTAATGGTAAAATTGAGATCAGCTTTAGTGAAGCCATAGATCAAAAGGCCGGAGGCAAGGTTTCGCTGAGCGACGGGACAAACAAAATAGACCTGAGCGGTGGTAAATGGTCAAAGGATAGCACTGTTTACACAGTTTCCTATTCTGGTCTTACGTATAGAACGAAGTATACCGTACAAATCGCGGATTATAAGACTGAATCAGACAAAGTTTTAAGTGAGGATAGTTCCCACACGTTTACCACGAGAAGTGAACCGGGAACCTACAGCGTCATCGGAACCGTTCAGGATGATGCAACGCCGCCGAGTCTGGTAGAAGATGCTACAGTAAAAATCATGCAGGGTAATATTCAATTCGGCGATACCGTTATGACGAATGAGGACGGTGAATTCACCGTTGCGGGCGTATCAAACGGCACCTACAATATCGTGATCACCAAGGGCAATCAGATCGTTACCCTGTGCATCGCGGTGAGCGGTAAAGATTATAAGGCTGGAGGGGTTACTCTGCCTAAAGGCAACACAAACTCACGACTCAATGTAATTGGCACAGATACGCCGAACGTGGTGGAAGACGGATTACATGACTTGTTCAATGACGAAAATATCTATACCAAAGATAATCAAGACGCAGTCAAGAACAACGGCGCTACGGTGGAAATTCGGCTGGCGGTGCAGAAGGATGACAGTTCCGATGGTCGGAATACCGTTGTTGCGCAGATGAGCTCAGATGGCTATATATCAGGGATTGTTCTGGACTTAGAAATTGAAAAAACGGTCAAAAATAACAGCGGTGGGGTGACCGAGCAGAGTGCGATTACTTCGCTCAACAATCTGTTGATGCTTCACATTCCGCTGTCAGAGACGCTGCAGGGCAAGAAAAACTATGTGGTATACCGTACCCATGATTATGGCGGTACGATCGGAACCAGAGTTGATAAGATTACATCGACGGCCAATGCCGATGGAGAATATATTGAAGTCAGCAATGATAAGACCTTCCTGACGCTACATGCTAAATTTTTCAGTACTTATGCTATTGGCTACAGCAAGAGCAGCGGTGGAAACACAGGTGGACATTCCTCTGGACATTCGTCTACATCTCAGAGCTATACCATCGCCGCAACGGCGGGCGAAGGGGGCAGCATCAGCCCTTCCGGCAAGGTTAATGTGGTAAAAGGAAAAGACAAGACCTTTACCTTTACTCCGAAGGAAGAGCATATGATTTCAGATGTGCTGATAGATGGTAAAAGTGTGGGTGCAGTTGACAGCTATACGTTTACCAAAGTCGATGCGGAACATACCATCAAAGTAGTGTTTGAAAAGGCAAAAGAATTGCCGTATTACCTTGACGGCGACAAGAAAGTGTTTATCGGATTTGCTTCGGACACCTCCGGCACTATGAAGTACATTGCACCGGAAGGTGAAACGGTACTCTTTACACCGAATCCGAAAAACTATACCGACCTTTCAGGTCACTGGGCAAAATCTTATATAGACTTTGTAACACAACGAGAGCTCTTTGTGGGAACTGGAACAGACACGTTCTCACCGAACAGCGGCATGACACGCGCCATGTTTGTCACGGTCATCGGAAGACTGTACGAGCGCAGCTACGGCACGATTTCTGAGACCGGAGATACGTTCTCTGATATTCCGGACGGCCGATACTACAATACCTATGTGCGTTGGGCCGAGAAAAACGGAATTATCCTTGGGGTAGGAGAAAATAGATTTGCCCCGGATCGGGAAATTAACCGAGAGGAGATGGCGGCGATCCTGTATCGTTTTGCAGAGTTCCTAAAGGTTTCCGGTGAAGCTTCAGACACAACACTGAGCTACCCTGATTCAGCTCAAATTCACACATGGGCAAACGATGCAGTGAAATACTGTCAGAAAAATGCAATCATCAGCGGACGTACCAACGGAAGCTTTGCGCCGCAGGATACAGCGACGCGTGCAGAGGTTGCGACCATTTTGCAACGGTTTGTAGAGATGACCGTCTTGTAAACCATGAAAGTCCAAGGGGGCTTGCCGCCTGTGTAAAGCAGGAGGCAAGCTCCCTTTTGTATAGAGTGTTTAGCGAAGCTGGGTCGAAAGGAACTAATTGCCAGATGTTACGTCTAAATGAATGGAGCAGGAATCGAGCCTCTCGGCAACAGACGGAATTCCTGTCGTATTATTTTCGCAGGAGGGAAAGTTCGATGAATAAATATATGAAAAAGCTGCTGCTTTCATTGCTGATACTGGCTTTGATATTTGCTTTTTTCGGCTGCAGCAAAATAGGGAATGGGAAAGGTTCGCAAGGAACGATGGAGGAAGTGCCGGAGCTTATTCGTGTTGTATTAATGGATCAGAAGAATAATACTGAAATTGTAAGTAGTGACGGTTGGATTGAACTGCAGCCGGTCACGCAGATCCATGTAGAATTCAAAGGAGAAGTCGATTACATTTTCTTTTATCTCACACCAGCCGGAACAGAGACTTTTGCCCAAAGAGAACGAATCGGTGTGATCTCAGCATATGATAATGACAGTACAGGAGAAAAGGGGTTTGGAACGGAGAGTACTACGGCTGAATTCATATGGACTGTTCCGAACGAAAGTGTCAGGGGTCACTTAGGGGTGGAGCTCATGTCCAGAACAGTAGCGAAGTATGAAGGTTCTGTTGCCAATGTAGAAAAAGATGCATCCCAATGGAAGGATGGACCGGGTGGCAGTAAACGAATCATGATCGCCGAGGACGATGAGATGGCTGAATACATGGAGCTTACACGCTACGAAGACGGTTTGTTTGGCATCGGTGTGGCAGGCTTGAAAACCTTAAAGGAATTTGGGATCAAAAACGAAGGCGGAGTTACCTTGAATCCGGAGGAGCAGACTCTGGAATTTGACATGACAAAGAGTACCGGAACAGTCACAGGCGCAATAGACGGGCCGGTGGTGTCCTTTAAGATGGATCTTAACACCAATAAAATACTGGAGAAGGCATTCAGACCAGCGCCTGAATTCCCAAATCCGGAGCAGGCTCAGTTCAGTGGCGAGGTGCTTGAAATTCCTGATGAGAGACTGGTGGAAATCGGATTGTATTTTAAGGGCATTTTTGATAATTATCTATAAGACAAAATATTAGGACCTTAAAAAAGAATTTTAAACGGAATGGGCAGAGACGGAGTCTTTCCTAAAAAGTTTTTCGGTTATGTCCATCCGAAATTTAAGTTTTTTTATTGATAAGTACTGAGAGTAAAAAATAACAAAGAAAAATGTGTGTCCTGCGGAAAATGTAAAAAGGTATGCCCCATGGATGTGGATATGACGAATAATTCTTGCAAACGTGTTAACGGAACAGAATGTATCCTCTGTTTTAAATGCATAGATGAATGCCCCCAAAAAGCACTGCATTTGTAATTCGTCATTGATATAATTGCGTCAGATTATTTTATATTTTGCGGATGTTTAGGATCCCAAGGAATGTCTGCTTGATGTTTTAGCGTGAAATAAGTGCATAGAAAATGAATATATTAAATTATATCGTGTTTTGATAAGAAATAAATGCTTTGTCAGCATGAAAAGCGCAGGAGACGTTATGAAATTTTATGGCAGAGAAAAAGAATTTAAAGTGTTGATGCATGGCTATGAAGCAGCATGCAACGGTGAAAAACAAATCCTATTTATCGCTGGTCCCGCAGGAATCGGAAAAACAGCGCTTGTAAAAAAACTCTTTGAACTGGCTCCGACAAAAGACGGATATTTTATTTCCGGAAAATTCGAGAAACTTAAGCAGCATATGCCTTACAGTGCTTTCAGCAGTGCATTTGGAGAACTGGCTAGACAGATTTTAGCCGAAAGTGAAGTAAGTTTTACCTTATGGAAGAAAAAACTATTGAAGGTACAGCGGGAGATTGAAGTGATAGCGGATGCGGTTCCGGAAATCAGTCTCATTTATGGCAAGCAGAGAAAAGTTCCCGAGCTGGTCAATCCAAAGGAGGCTCAGTCACGGTTCCTATTGGCCTTTTGTGAACTGATCAAAGCGGCGGCAAATCAAAACAATCCGCTCATTATTTTCATGGATGACCTGCAATGGGCAGACCCGGCATCCATTCAACTCATAAAATACATATCTCTTGAAACGAAACTATCTCACATGCTTTTAATTTGCGCGTACCGGGATGATGCTGCTGAAGAGGCTGAAGCCGGACTGTCGGAATTGCCCTGCTGCATTCAAACTGAAAGGCAAAATGTTCGCAATATCTTAATTCAATCTTTCGGTTTGGATGATGTTAACAAATATCTGACTGATATTTTTGACTCATCTGGAGAAAACGTATTTGAATTATCAAAGCATTTTTACAGGAGGACTGGAGGGAACCCTTTCTTGCTGAAACGCCTTTTGAGAACGGTCCTTGATGAAGGTATGCTAAGCTATAGCACAACAAACGGTTGGTGGGAATGGGATTTGAAAAAAATAGAAAATCTGCAGGTTGAGGAGAATATGCTCCGATTTACAAGAGACGCTTTGTTTCGACTTCCTGAGGAAGCACTTGATACAATAAAATTGGGATCCTGTATTGGAAGTGAATTTGATGTGGAAATACTTTCCTGTATCAGTAAAAAGGAAGATCGCTTGCTCATCAAACAGCTTGAACAAGCCGCTGAAAAAGAATTGATCCTACCAACAGTAAAAGACTCTGACGTTTCCGGTTATACTTTTACACATGACTGCATTCGGGAGGCGGCATATTCTCTGATATCCGAAAGCGAAAAGCAGGAAATCCATCTGAAAATCGGAAGAAGTATGTACAAACTTAGTGAAGGAGCGATACAACAGAAAATACTTTTTCGAGTAGTAAATCAATACGATAAAGGAATCGAGCTTTTAAATGATCTGAAAGAAAAACGGATGCTGGCTGGCCTCAATCTGTCTGCGGGTACGATTGCAAGGGAACTGGCGGCATATGATACGGCTCTTTACTATTTTGAAACAGGCAAGAATTTATTAAATGATGATGATTGGGAAAATCAGGATCGGATGATTTATGAGCTTTGCACAGGATGTGCCCTGTGCATGTATTTATGCGGCGATTTTCAGGGAGCAGACAAACTGTTTGAAAGATTATTGTCCTGTTTTGAATCTAAAATGGATCGGGCGAATATTTATTCTCTTAAAACGGTGCTGCATACGGCGGAGGGAAATAATACAGAAGCAGTGCAGTCCGGTCTGAAAGCGCTGGAAAGCCTTGGAGCCGGATCGTTAAAACCTCCCGGTAAAACAGTATTGGCTCTTGAAATTGTAAAGTGGAGAATTGCCGCCGGCAGTAAAAGAGCCGAGGATCTTATTTGTATGAAACAGCTTGATGATCCCATTCATGAAAAGCTATCGGAAGTTTATATGAATATGTGTGCACCCAGCAATATTACTGCTCCCGAGCTGTTTCCTCTGCTTCTTCTGAAATTGGGAAACATAACCTTCCAGTACGGAAACAGTGTATATTCTCCTATTGGCTATGCCGGATATGCGATCGTGGCGGGCAGTATAATGGGCGATTATAAAAATGGCGGGGAGTATGAAAAGGCTGCCGTTGCTCTGTGTGAGCGTTATAACAAGGCCGGAGTGAACTGCATCACTTTCTTTATACTGGGCTCTATGGTCTGCCATTGGATCAAACCGATTCAAACCGGTATTGAGTATATAGAGAAAAGCATTGCTTGCGGCAGAGAGGCGGGAGATTTTCTTTTTGAAGGCTTTAGCCATTCGATCCTTGTAGAGAATAAGTACTTAACCGGCTCTAAACTGGACGAGGTTTACGAACAATGCTGTGAGGCGCGTGCCTTCCTGCAAAAATTCAATCATTCCAATCTGCAAAAAAATGTGATTATTTATGAGCAGGCGATTAACAATCTGAAAGCATGGAGTGGGAGTTTTGATTTCTCAGATGCAAACGTCAGCAAAGAAGATTTTGAACAGTCCATGTCAGACGACAAGGCAGCTTTGATTACATATTGTTTTGTGAAAATGCAGATGTATTACCTGTTTGGGGATTATGAAGCCGCGAAACAGGCGGCAGATCGAGCAAGACCCATGGCAGGGGAATTTATGGGGTATTTTATTTCATCAGATTATGAACTGTATGACGGTCTCATCGCAGCGGCTAGTTGTGAGAAGACGAATGACAAAATGCAGAAGGGAAAACACCGGAAACATCTGAAAATGTGTCTTCGGCGGCTCGAGAAATGGGCGGATCACTGCAGCAATAATTTTGAACATAAATATTTAATGCTCAATGCCGAGTGGGAGAGAATAAACGGCAACGATGCGCAAGCCATGACGCTGTACGATGATGCCGTTCGTTCAGCTTGGGAAAATGGATTTCTTCAAAATGCTGCGCTTGCAAGTGAGCTGGCGGGGAATTGTTATCTCAGGAGAGGGCTGCCTAAGGTAGCCGATGTTTATCTGAAGGAGGCTTGTAACGGTTATCTTCATTGGGGTGCGGATGAAAAAGCTGCGCATTTGGATCGGAAAGTTTCAGCGTTGAATCCGGAAGAGGTTTATAAAAAGGAATTGCAACATTCCGCAGGCACCTTGAGGAATGGCGGTTCGGAGGCTAATCATGAAGATATGATCAGCAGAGCGGTACGAAATATATCTGACGAAACCGAACCCGACAAAATATTGGGTTCATTTTTGCAAATGGTTCTTGAAAATACTGGAGCGGTCAGGGGATTTCTAATTCTTGAGAGAAACGGCAGACTATATGTGGAAGCTTCCATTGAACTCGATGAAAAAGATTGCGCTGACTATCCGGTTCTTCTTGACAAATGCGACTCAATCTCCCGGCCGATCGTCCGTTATGTTTTCAGAACGCTTGAACCAATCCTTTACTACAGCGGAGAAGAGGTGCCGCTTTTAAGAAACGATCCCTACATTGCGGATCACTGTCCCAAATCCATTCTTGGTCTTCCGATCCTGCTCCAGGGTATCGCCATGGGTGTACTGTATCTGGAGGATGACAACGAAGTTGGCAAATTTGCACTGGAAAAACTGGATGTGCTGAAGCTTCTCTCAACCCAGATGTTCTACGTTAATAAGCTGCAGAAATTTATGGAGGAAGAGCTGCCATTACGCGGTAAGGGAAAAATGCCGGCCGTTAATCTCAGCCAGAGAGAAGGGGAAGTTCTTACTCTGCTGGCTCAAGGTCTATCCAATAAAGAGATCGCGAAAAAACTCGGTGTCACCGTTAATACCGTAAAAGTTTTCATAAACAGCATATACAATAAACTGGGTGTGAGCAGACGCATCCAGGCGGTCATAAAAGGTCGGGAATTGAATCTGATCGATTCCTGAACCGCAGGAACCTCTTGAAGCAAGGATTTTTTCCATTCGCGCAGAAATCTGCGCTGCTCTTTTTCTCATATCGGACTTCTGCAGGAAGCAACGCGGTTTTTGCGCTGTCTTTTTTGTGTTTATTTGCTCCACATAGTACTTTTGGGTGAAGTATTTTCTTTTTCAACATGTTACTCTTTATTCCAGCGATTTGATCTATAAATGGCTCGGTTCAACCGGGCAACCGTTTATGGTTGAGAAAGGAAATGAAAATGCTATGTATAAAATTCCGAAAAGACTAATCAGCAGCATTCTTGCTGTCACCCTGATTCTTATGCTGCCGCCGGTATTGTCATCGCCTGTACTTGCGGACAGCCCGGCAGGCAACTGGACAGACGAAGAAGCATTTTATTCCGAGCCGGAGCGTTCCGGCAATATCTACACCGTTGACAGTGACACGGAGATGGCCTGGGTGGCGGATCAGGTCAACAACGGAACGTCATTCTCCGGGTACACCATAGAGCTTGACACCAACATCGATCTGTCAGAGCACTTTTGGGTACCAATCGGAAATAAGAGCAGTAACTTTAAGGGAATCTTTGACGGTAACGGACACACGATAACCGGTCTGCGTATCGGTGCGGCAGACAGCCATGAATCAACGACGCAATGTATCGGTTTGTTTGGTTATGTGAATCAAGCATTGATACGGGATGTTTCCGTGGACGTTTCCATCTATGCCTCGTATAATAATTTCGTTCAAATCGGAGGCATTACGGGATTTATGGAATACAGTACCATTGAAGACTGCAGTGTGACGGGCAGCATGACCAGTACCGGTAACGGCTCCGCTGTCGGTGGGTTTGTCGGGTGTACGAATAACTCAGGCGAGATTAAAAACTGCCACTCATCCGCTTCCGTAACAGCAAGTAAAGCCTGGGCCGCCGGTGGGTTTGTCGGAAATTTGGCAGGGGTATCCACTGTGAACTGTTTACGCTACCGGACCGGTAACAGGCGGATATTCTTTCATAGGAGGCTTTGCCGGTCAACTCATGCCGACGAGTTCAAAAGTTTCAGCCGTAAACTGTTATGCAATGGGAAGCGTCACAGCATCCGACGGTGACTGTGTCGGCGGCCTGATCGGATATCTTTATGTATGGGGTAATGATGTAACCGTAGCAAATTGCAGTGCTGCGGGGAATGTTACGGGGAGTGATGAGGATAAAGATTATTCCGGAGGGCTGATTGGTCTTGCTGAAAATACCAGCAGCGGGAAAACACTTACAATTACAAACTGTTATGCGGCGGGCGCTGTGGAAGGGGGAAGCACCGGCGGTGTGCTCGGACACACTGACGGCAGCGGTGTGCTGGCTGTTTCGGACTGTTTCTGGAACAGCGATGCTTCCGGGACGACCGCAACTCTCGGAAATGGTTCCAATCCGTCAGATACAGGTACGATATCCATGACTGAATCGGATATGAAGGATGCTGCGTTTAACGACACCCTGAACGATAAAGCGCTTGATCTTATATTTGAAGATAATGATCTTGCACTGAAGGGCTGGAAGTCTGTTGCGGGCAGTTATCCGGTGCTCAACGGAGTCGGAAATTCAGAGAAAAATATGATGCCTGCAGTTGATAATGTTGAGATTTCAGGTGAAGCTGAGCAAGGTAAAGTCCTTACTGCTTCCTATGATTATGCAGACTTGAACGGAGATTCCGACCAGAGTACTTGTCGGTGGTACCGGGGCGGAAGACGAAGAAGGAACCAATGCCGGGGAGATAGCGGGAGCTTCGGATTTGAGCTGCACGCTGACCCCTGATGACGCAGGTTATTATATCGGTTTTGAAGTGACTCCCGATGACGGTACGGCAGCAGGAGAGACAAAAGCTGCCAGCTATATCGGACCGGTAAGAGCCACGAATTATTGGACCGATTCTGCAGCAGGAGCTTTTAACGGTGGTTCCGGAACGGAGACACGATCCCTATCAGATCAATACGCCGGATCAGCTTGCGTATCTTGCAAAGTTAGTAAATGATGGTGAAGTTGACACATCCAACGGCGGAATGCAGTACACAGAGCTTTTCTATGCAGTGACAGGGCCGCTGAATCTTTCCGGTCATGACTGGCTGCCGATCGGGGTTTATAATTCTTTTAAAGGATGCTTTGACGGCGGGGGATATCTGATTTCGAATCTAAAAATCGGTTCTTCCGATAAAATGGACAATAATTTTTATACTGCCGGCTTGTTTGGCTATGCGACCGGCATCATAAAAAATGTAAATCTGCAGGTGGAGATTTATTCAGAGGCACCAGAAATCGGAGGAATCGCAGGTCTGCTTGTATCGGCTGAGCTTTCGGAAAGCAAGGTTTCCGGAATCGTTCAGGGAGGCAGCGATATGGGAATGGTTGGCGGCGCCGTGGGATTAGCCGGAGATATCTCCCTGACAGACAACAGCGCCTCGGTTCACGTGACGGCCGAGAGCGGTGTGAATGCCGCCGGCGGCTTTGCAGGGCAATTAGGCATAGGCTACTCTGAAGAGGAAACGGCAATCACCGGCTGTTATGCTACGGGAAACGTGATGGCGGGAAGCAATTCGCTTGTCGGCGGTTTCGTTGGATGCGCTAATACGTCCGGAGCGGAAATGATGATTAACGATTGTTTTGCTTCAGGTGATGTGACGGGTACGATGTCCGGAAGTGCAGACTATATCTTTACGGGCGGATTTGCAGGGTATATGGACGCCGATGAGTATGCCGTTACGGTGGTCAACTGCTGTGCAACCGGTGATGTGACGAAAACCGGAAGCGGAAATTCTGCCAGTGCAGGCGGCTTTGTCGGTTCTGAGAGCAACTCTCTGTTTAAAAATTGTTACGCTGCGGGCGTTGTCGCCGCAGAGGGCTATTCTGCAGCTGGCGGTCCTGTTGTAGTCGGCGGATTTGCCGGAACGAGTAATACCGGAGGCTATACCGACACTTACTGGAACCTGAACGGAGCGGAGTACGGCATCGGATATACGGAGTATACGACTCCTGAAACGATCGGTATTTCCTCCGACGAGATGAAGACAGCGGCATTTGTTGAAACTTTAAACGATAATGCGCAAGCTCTGATGGAAGAGAACAGTTCTCTATCTCTGTCTAAGTGGAAACTCATCACCGGCTTTGATTACCCCGTACTGGATTTTCTTTCAGAGGATGAAGGCGGTGATCCAGATCCGAACAACGGTGGCCATGGCGGTGGAAGCGGAAGCAGCGGAAATGATTCGTTGAGTAAAGCAACGATCAAATCTTCAGACGGCAAATCCGTTGAAGGTACATTGACGAAAACTGACAGCAAAGCGAAAATGGAATTAAAACGGGCTGATTTCAATGACCTGGCGAATAGGAGCAAAGGCAATGTTACGATCAGTCTTGGAATGGGATCGATAACCTTCAGCGGTAAATCAGTTGACGCTATTAGCGGCATAAGCAATAACGGTGACATCAGTCTGGAAATGGAACTGGTTGACACATCCGGTTTGCCGGCAGCAATCCAATCAAAAATCGGTAAGCGACCGGTCTATGACTTTACCCTCATGGCAGGAAAAACACAGATTCCCGAATTGGGCGGGAAGGCAGTCGTAAGCATCCCTTACACGCCGGAAGCGGGTGAAAAACGGCATGCCATCGTCGTTTATTATCTGGATGACGCTGGAAATATCAGCATGGTGCGAGGGCGTTATAACGCCGCAACAGGAATGGTAGCGTTCGTTACAACACATTTTTCGATGTATGCCGTAGGATATAACGAGATCACATTTACAGACGTAGCGGAAACGGCATGGTATCAGGATGCAGTCACCTTCTGCGCGGCACGCGAAATCACATCGGGCGCAGGAGGAGGTGCTTTCGAACCCAATGCTGCGCTTACAAGAGGACAGTTCCTTGTGATGCTGATGCGGTCATACGGCATGGAGCCTGAAAATGCGGGGGATAACTTTGATGACGCCGGAAACACCTATTACACGGGGTATCTGGCTGCGGCGAAGAGCGCGGGGTATTACCAACGGCGTAGGAAACAACTGCTTTGCGCCAGAGCGTGTGATAACGAGACAGGATATGTTTACCTTGCTATACAGGATCCTTGATATTCTGGGTGAATTGCCGGATGCGGACAGAGGAATTGCTGCTTCTGATTTTCAGGACTACACTGAGATTGCTGATTACGCAGCCGAGCCGATGGATGTCTTTGCAAAAAATGGAATTGTTTCAGGCAGCGGCGGCATGCTCAATCCTAAAGAGAGCTCTACCAGAGCCCAGATGGTAACGGTGCTGTATAACCTGCTTTCGGAGACGGCTCTTTAATGTGAATTGCTCGTCACCTTTTAGATACAAAAAATCAACCTGTTTGGATTTGAGCCAGCGTGTTGCTTTTCTTATTCCGTATGATATACTTAATACAAACATTATTCATATAAGTGCGGGCGGTGATAACCATAAACAACATATCCAATACCATTACAGTAAGTAGAATAATTTTTGCAGTGACATTATTATTTGTAAAACCGCTATCACTTTTGTTTTTTAGCATTTATATTTTTTGCGGTTTAAGCGATGTTGCAGATGGATATATTGCAAGAAAAAGCAAATCTGAAACACGGGCTGGTGCAACGCTCGACAGCATTGCAGATGCGGTATTTATTGGCGTTTTATTGATTATATTCCTACCGATTTTTAATTTGCCGACAGGAATCCTTATCTGGATTGCAAGTATTGCGTCGGTTCGCATTTTGTCTTTGATCATTGGCTTTTATAAATATCGAGCTTTTGCATTTTTGCATACCTATGCGAATAAGATAACAGGCGTGATATTGTTTAGTTTTCCGTTGTTATATAATGCAGTTGGGTTGATGGGTACAGCATATTTTATTTGCAGCATTGCAAGCATTTCTGCAGTTGAGGAATTACTAATAAATTCAGTATCGAAAAAGTTGTCACGCGATATTAAGTGCATATTCGCAAAATGAATATTTTATGCGGTTACAGTTTGCATCTAAATAAAGCAAAAGGCACAATTGCAGTATAATTAAATGATGATGCCACCGGAGGAGAAGTCTTTCGGTGGTTTTTTTGGTTTTTGAATAGTTAATCTTCATGTCAAACTGGATTCTTCTAAAATTAGGACCGAAACGATATTAATGATTATTATATGATTATTTTTAAGCAGCCGTCGATCAATAAAGTTTCCGAAAATAGTTCTATTTTGGGATGAAATGTGTTAAAATATCTTGAATGTTTAAAAAATCAACTTTGAATAGTAGCTAAGATCTATGAAAAAACAAGTTGTTAGGGTGAATCTGCGACTTGTTATTTTTATGGACTTTACAAAAAATTAAAAGAACAGATATGAGGTATAAAAATTTGATTGAAAAGTTAAAATCACAATGGTTATTAAATGTGAAAGGAGATATACTTTCTGGTATTGTTGTTGCGTTAGCACTAATTCCAGAGGCAATTGCCTTTTCCATAATTGCAGGAGTAAATCCTATGGTGGGATTATATGCATCTTTTATTATGGCTGTTACCATTTCGTTTGTTGGTGGAAGACCTGCTATGATATCGGCTGCAACTGGCGCTATGGCGTTACTGATGGCTCCCCTTGTAAAAGAATATGGGTTGAATTATTTATTTGCGGCCACTATTTTGACTGGATTGATCCAGATTATATTTGGCTTATTAAAGATAGCAAAACTAATGAAATTTGTACCACGTTCTGTCATGATTGGGTTTGTTAACTCTCTTGCAATCTTGATTTTTATGGCGCAGGTTCCCCATTTTATTGGAATATCTAAAATGACATACGTTTTTGTTGCCATAACTTTGGCAATTGTTTATATTTTACCTAGATTTACAAAATCAATTCCGGCTCCGCTGATTGCTATCGTGGCATTAACAGGAGTTTCTATGTATTTGGATTTTGACCTTCGTACGGTTGGTGATCTGGGTAATATTACAAGATCATTGCCATCATTCTTTATTCCTGATGTCCCATTTGCTTTAGAAACACTGAAAATTATTTTTTCCATATTCTTTAGCAATGAGTGCTGTAGGATTGTTGGAATCTTTGTTAACGGCATCAATTGTTGATGATATGACTGATTCAGAAAGCGATAAGAACCAAGAAGCAAGAGGACAGGGGATTGCAAATATTATTACCGGATTTTTTGGAGGAATGGCAGGGTGCGCAATGATAGGGCAGTCCATGATTAATATTAAGTCCGGCGGAAGAAAGAGATTATCAACCTTGGTTGCAGGAATTTTTCTAATATTTTTAATTATCGTATTGGGGGATTTGGTGGTTCGGATTCCAATGTCAGTTCTGGTAGGAATTATGATTATGGTGTCTATTGGAACGTTTGACTGGTCTTCCCTTTCTGCAATAAGAAAGGCGCCTAAAACAGATGTGGCTGTTATGCTGACAACCATGGCAATTGTAGTTGCAACCCATGACTTATCAAAAGGTGTTGCGGTGGGAATTGTTTTAAGTGCGATCTTCTTTGTGGCTAAGATATCCGCAATTAAGGTGATAAAAAGACAGGAAGAGGATAAAATTGTATTTCAAGTGGATGGACAGCTGTTTTTTGCATCCGTCGAAGGCTTCTTAGATTCATTTGATTATTTGGATGAAAACAAAAAAATAGTTCTTGATTTTAATAATTCCCACATTTGGGATGGCTCGGCAGTAGGTGCCATTGATAAAGTAATGATGAAATACAAAGAAAATAACAACGATATAACAATTGAGCATTTAAATATCGCGAGTAAGAAATTGTTGGATAAACTATCAATTCATACGAAGTTACAAGCAAAATTATCGACACAATAATCAATCTGTTATAAGGCGCAAACAAGGCGTAAATTGGAGGAAAGAAAATGTATCATAAGATATTATTGGCGGTAGATGGCTCGTCTCATTCAATGAGATCAACGCAGGAAGCGATTAAAATTGCGTCCATGTGCACGGATTGTATTGTTGAAATGGTGTATGTGGCAGATTTTTCAAAAGCAAAAAAAGAAATGTTAAATGCACAAAGTAAGGAACAACTTGATTTAGCGAGAAGGGAAATGCTTTTACCTTTTGAAGAACAATTTGAAAAAAAGGATATTAAACATAAAAAGACCATATTGCATGGAGATCCTGGTCCGGCTATTGTAGAATATACGAATAAAGGAAATTATGATCTAGTTATCATGGGAAGTAAAGGAAAAAATCCACTGCAAGAAATGGTTTTAGGAAGTACGAGTCATAAAGTTGTAAAAAGAGCAAATTCACCAGTGCTTATTGTAAAGTAAAATTGAACCAAGAGTAATATTTAGAAAAGATTTCGGTCAAAGGAGGAAGGGTAGCAACGAATGATAAAGATCAGTTTGAATTTTTATGGCCATATGGAAAAAAGCAGCACAAAGAGTTTTTGATCAGGTGGAAGAGCTTGGAAGCAACGAGTATCCGTGTACCTTTGACGATTCGCAGAACTCATATGATGCAGGTGGCGATCCAAATCCGTTTAATGCCAGTCTATCCGCAGTCGCATACAAAATAATGATTCGGCTTGCTAGGAAGAAGGGGAGACTGAGCTTGCGCATAAGCATGTCGGGGTTATGGAGAAATTATTATAATATTGTAGGATACCACCGTGACAGCCTTACAAAAGAGATATGGGTGCAGCCGATCATACTGGAGGAAATGAATCATGTGATGACGAACGCAATGTTTGTATCACCTGAGGGCTATGGATCTGTTAGTGCGACAGAAAGCGGAACTTACTATCAAAATAAAGATATCACTATAAAGACTGATGAACCGATTGAAGTGAGCTTAATACATTTATCCGACAATTTTGGTGAAAATGTAACGGTTATGAGTCACCGGTCCGGATACTCCTGCTGCAGCCGATAGGAATGCATATGACTATATTGATGCTGAAATTGCTGATGAAATAGCAGGAGTGAGCAAGGTTACGCCTATCAGAGACATATGGTATGTTACAGACACCCATAATTTCGATTATATAAAGTTTGAAAATAACTGATTGTCGGAACACCGACCAACGAATACCGGGGAGCTAATTTGTTCCCGGAATATACATCAAGCTCATGGCTGATTGAGGACATCGACGACTTTCCGGTAAGAATGACTGATCCGTATAAAATCAAACCGGAGGATCGGGAAAAAATCCTGGAAACACTCAAGTATTGGAAAGGAAAGGCGATTGAAGACCTGGCGCCTGAAATTCTTCCTGATTACATCGAAAACGCAAGACAAAAGGATCTGATTTCTGTCGGATGCAGAAACGGAATTTTTGTCTTATAAAAAATATTGACACAAAGTATTAAATGAAGTAGAATCTAACTGATGCGATCAAGAAGATCAAGAAATATTTAAATTAAAATATTTTATGCCACGAAGGTTGAGTTAATCATAAATAGGATTAAATAACCGTAGTGGCTTTTAATTTTTTGAATGAATGATGATTAGGTGACAAGAATGCTAAAGATTGCCGTAATCGACGGGCAGGGAGGCGGAATTGGCAGGCAAATTGTTGAAGCTATAAGAAGAGAAGTTAAATGGGATGTTGAAGTTATAGCACTTGGAACAAATTCTGTGGCAACGGCAACAATGCTGAAAGCCGGCGCACATACAGGAGCAACCGGTGAAAATGCAATTGCATATACTTCACAAAGAGTTGATTACATATTAGGCCCAATGGGCATTATCGTTGCAAATGCGATGAATGGTGAAATAACTCCGATTATGGCGGTTTCAATTGCAGATAGTTTGGCTCCGAAACTGTTAATTCCGTTAAACAAGTGTAATATGGAAATCGTTGGAGTTGACAAAAGCTTGTCGATTCCTCAAATTATTGAAAAAACAGTAGGAATAATTAAAGCCTTGCATAATGAAAATCAACAATATGAAAGGTTGTGTGATGATATAGCTAAGAAGGCTTTTCATAAATCTTATACGTCATTTAAGCTTTTGCGTAAATAGAAGCCACGAAGGTTTCTTTTGCAGTCGAAACTGCAAAAGAAACCTTCATTTTTTTTTATCTCCCTATCAGCCAGGAGGATTAAAGAAATAGGTTTATAGGTTTCCTTCTTTAATAACCTAAATACATAATACAAGGAGTAAAAAACTTGAAAATGAATACATTCCGTGGAGGAATACATCTGTCACACAGTAAAAATTATACTGAAAAGAAGATGATTGAGAAAGCAGAAGACCCCAAACTAGTCATAATTCCTCTTCAACAACATATTGGAACGGTATGCAAGCCCATTGTCGCTGCAGGAGATACCGTAAAGGTTGGTCAAAAAATAGGTGATACCGATGCCTTTGTTTCGGTTCCCGTACATAGCAGTGTTTCTGGAATAGTGAAAGAAATAAAGAATATGACGACGCCGACGGGACAGGTAAACTGTGTTGTGATTGAATCTGATGGAAAGGATGAACTGGATGAGATTGTCCAACCTAAACCTGATATTAGCAGACTTGAAAAAGAAGATATTTTAAAAGGGATAAGAGAAGCAGGAATTGTTGGAATGGGAGGTGCAACTTTCCCTGTTCATGTAAAGTTATCGCCTCCGCCTGATAAAAAAATCGACACATTGATTTTAAACGGAGCGGAGTGTGAGCCGTATCTTACGGCAGATCACAGACTGATGCTGGAAAGACCGGAATTTATTGTATATGGAATTAAGCTTGTAATGAAAGCTTTGTCTGTTAATACCGCGTATCTGGGTATTGAAGAAAATAAACCTGACGCGATTAATACAATGAATGAAATTCTTAAAAATGAAACGGGTATGCGTGTTGTTCCGCTGAAGGCCAAGTACCCGCAAGGAGCGGAAAAGCAATTGATTTATGCTTGTGCCGGACGAAAAGTTCCTTCGGGAAAACTTCCAATGGAGGTAGGGGTTGTCGTATCAAATGTGGGAACAATTGCAGCAATAGGAGAAGCTTTTAAAACAGGCCTGCCTTTAATTAGACGTATTGTTACAGTGACAGGAGGAGGCATTGCCCAGCCCAAAAATTTGGAAGCCAAGATCGGGACTCTTTTTAAGGATGTTATTGAACAATGCGGCGGTTACAAGGGGAATCCCGGTAAAGTAATCATGGGAGGGCCTATGATGGGAATTGCGCAATATACGGATGAAATACCTTGCATAAAAGGTACATCGGGTATCCTTGTGTTTAGCAGGGAAGAAGCCGCATTACCTGAAGCTGAAAATTGTATCCGATGTGGAAAATGTGTCAACGCCTGTCCAATGGGATTGATGCCGTTATTTATAAACGCATACTATCAGAAAAATATGGTAAAAAGTGCTGAAGAAATGAATGCACTCGATTGCATAGAGTGCGGGTCCTGTTCCTTTGTATGTCCTTCAAAGAGACATCTTGTGGATTCCATAAGAGCAGTAAAAAAAGAAATTAATGCAATGAAGAATAAACAACTAAAGTAGGGAGGTCATGCAAATGGAAAATATGTTAGTAGTATCTTCTTCACCCCACATTCGTTCTAAAGATTCGGTTACCAAAATTATGTCGGATGTCATTATTGCACTTATTCCTGCAATGATTGCGAGTATTTATTTTTTTCGAGCAGGAGCGGTTAAGGTTTTATTTTTTTCAATTTTAACGACCGTTGTAACAGAGGCAATCATTCAGAAAATATCCGGAAAGGCAGTTACAATTAATGATTTAAGTGCGGTTATTACAGGTATATTACTTGCTTTTAACATGCCTCCCACTGTATCATGGTGGATTCCGGTTATCGGAGGAGTTTTTGCTATCGCTATTGTAAAGCAAGTTTTTGGAGGACTTGGACAGAATTTTATGAATCCTGCGTTAGCTGCACGTGCCATGCTTTTAGCCTCTTGGCCGGTTCAGATGACGAATTGGGTTGCACCGGGCGCGGATGCGGTCAGTACGGCGACACCGCTGGCTATATTAAAAGGAACTGCAGAGACGGCAGCATCTATGCCGAGTATGATGCAATTGTTTGTTGGAAATGTGGGTGGCTGTATTGGGGAAACTTCTGCGCTGCTTCTCATTTTAGGCGGACTTTATCTTATTTATAAAAAGGTGATTACGCCAACCATTCCCCTTGTTTATATTGGGACGGTGGCTCTTTTAATGCTTCTTTTTTCAGAATTTGATATTCAATACGTGATACAGAATCTTCTGTCCGGGGGACTGATGCTGGGAGCATTTTTTATGGCAACAGATTATGCAACCTCTCCAGTGACATCCAAAGGAAGAATTATTTTTGCATTTGGATGTGGTTTAATTACTACAGTTATTCGGTTATATGGAGGCTATCCCGAAGGTGTTTCCTATTCGATTATATTGATGAATATTGCAACGCCTTTGATCGATAAATATATGCGGCCTAAAGTATTTGGAGGTGTTAAAAAGTGAAAGAAATTGTAAAATTAGGCTTGATGTTGTTCTTGATTTCAGCGGTTGCAGCTGCAGCTCTCGGCTATGTGAACGCTGCTACAAAAGAACCGATTGAAGACTCAAAACGAGTTGAAGAAACCAAAACAAGAAAAATTCTGCTTACTGAAGCAGACAGCTTTGAAGAGCTGGCTGTTCAAAATTCCGATCAATATCCTATTGTTTCCGAAATTTACAAAGGAACAAAGGGAGACGATCTTTGCGGATATATCTTTAAAACAATACCCAAAGGTTATGGCGGGCAAGTTGAAGTATTAACGGGAATTACATTAGATGGAACGATTGCAGGAGTAGATATCGGTTCTAATAATGAAACACCGGGGCTTGGTGCAAAAGCTTCGGAGAATCAATTTAAAGGACAATATAAGGGTAAGGGAACACTGTTAAATGTAATAAAATCCGGTACTCCGAAAGAGGATGAAATTTCAGCAATTTCAGGTGCTACCATTACTTCTGAGGCGGTAACCGGAGGCGTTAATGAGGCATTAAGCTATTTTAAAGACAATTTGAATAACGGTAATTAAGCTTAGGAGGGCAAGATGAAAATTTTTAAAACATTTATGAATGGAATCATAAGTGAAAATCCCGTGTTTGTTCAGCTGCTTGGAATGTGCCCAACGCTGGCTGTATCCACGTCTGCAATGAACGGTTTAGGAATGGGAATTGCGACAACTTCTGTATTAATCGGCTCAAATATTGTCATTTCAGCTTTAAAAAAGATAATACCTGATAAAATAAGAATCCCTGCATTTGTTGTTGTGATTGCATCTTTTGTTACAATCGTTGGATTACTATTAAAAGCATATGCACCGGCGCTGGACAAATCACTGGGTATATTTATACCTCTTATTGTGGTAAATTGTATTATTTTGGCAAGAGCCGAGGCATTTGCATCAAAGAACTCTGTTATACTTTCCGAAGCAGATGGACTTGGCATGGGCCTGGGATTTACGGTTGCTCTTACGCTGCTTGGTGGCATCAGGGAAGTATTGGGTGCAGGTGCCTTATTTGGTTTTTCTTTATTCTCGGACACTTTTCAGCCTGCCATTATTATGATTCTTCCACCGGGAGCATTTTTGCTGTTGGGTATCATTCTGGCATTTATAAATTGGTGCCATTTCAGAAAAGTTAAGGAGGGCAGGTAGATGGAACTTTCAGGTTTATTTATTATATTGATAAGCGGTATACTGGTCAATAATTTTATCTTGTCCAGATTTTTGGGAATCTGTCCTTTTCTCGGAGTTTCAAAGCGGGTTGAAACGGCAGTAGGAATGAGTGCAGCGGTTGCATTTGTTATTATTTTGGCTTCGATTATGACCTTTCTTGTTCAAAAGTTCATATTGAAACTATTTTCAATAGAGTATATGCAGACAATCGCATTTATTTTGGTTATCGCAGCGTTGGTTCAATTTGTGGAAATGGTTGTTAAAAAACTAAGTCCGGCTTTATATAAAAGTCTCGGCGTTTATTTGCCGTTAATCACAACAAACTGCGCGGTTCTTGGGATTACCATCATCAATGTGCAGGCAGGATATACAATAATTGAAACAATTGTCAATGCCATTGGTGTATCCATTGGGTTTGGGCTTGCAATTATCCTGTTTGCCGGGATAAGAGAGAATCTTGATCTTTCTGATCCGCCGAAAATATTTACCGGACTTCCGGTAGCGCTCGTCACGGCAGGTTTAATGTCAATAGCATTTCTTGGATTTACAGGACTTGTTTAGAAGGGAGGACTGATTGATATGTATCTTTCAATAATTTTAACCCCGGTTTTCGCACTCGGCGGCATGGGTGTTTTTTTTGGAGGTATGCTTGCGTATGCATCGCATAAATTTTCCGTAGAGGTTGATCCAAGAGTCGTACAAATAAGAGAAGTACTGCCTGGGGCAAATTGCGGAGGCTGTGGGTTTCCGGGGTGTGATGGGTTAGCCAATGCGATTGTTGCAGGCAGTGCAGAAGTAAACGGCTGCCCGGTTGCTTCTGCAGAAGCAAGTAATCGAATTGCAGAGATTATGGGAAAAGCAGCTGTGGAAAGTGAAAAAAAAGTTGCACGGGTTATATGTGCAGGAGGAACTGACAAATGTGTCCAGAAATTTGAATATACCGGTATAAAAGATTGCAAAGCGGCCAGCATGATAAAAGGCGGAAGAAAAAGCTGTAATTTTGGATGCCTTGGATATGGTAGCTGTGTTGCCGTATGCCCTTTCGATGCAATTGAGATAACAGAAAACCATGTAGCAAAGATCAACGATAATAAATGTACCGGATGCGGCAAATGTGTGGAAGAATGTCCTCAGAATGTAATTGTAATGGTGCCGTTTTCAAATCGTATTCACGTGAATTGCAATAATAAGGAGCCTGTCAAAAAGACCCTTAATAAAAGATGCAAGGTTGGTTGCATTTCTTGCAAACAATGTGCAAAAGTATGCGAATATGATGCAATTATATTTGAAAACAACGTAGCAAAAATTGATTATTCTAAATGCCAGCAATGTATGAAATGCGTTGAAAAATGTCCGACGAAGGCAATATCAGGAGAAATTGAGAAAAGAGCAAATAGAAATTTGCATTGAAAAACCAAAAGACGGTTGTAAAGGCTGCCTTAATGGAAATATATGCGGAATGAAGTAAGCAATAACTGGAGTGCAATATGTTGTCAGGTTCATTAAATAATAAAATATTGTTTGTAATCATATTTACATTATTCATGACGGTACTTCCGGCATGCGGCCAGTTGAAAGATAGCGATACAGAGCCAATCACAAAGACAAAATTTATGTTGGATACGATCTGCAGTATCACACTGTATGATACCTCTGACGATGAAATTATTGATCAATGCTTTCAGAAAATTGATGACATTGAAGAAAAGATGAGTGTTAATTTAGCTGAAAGTGAAGTTTCCAAGATCAATCAAAATGCCGGAATCAGTCCGGTCAAAGTCTCTGAAGATACCTATCAGGTTATTCGTACAGGTATAAAATACAGTGAAATGACATCCGGAAGGTTTGATATCTCTGTTGGCCCGCTGGTCAAGCTTTGGGGAATCAATACACCTGACCAGAAAATCCCGGCGGAAACAGCTGTCGAATCGGCGGTAGCCCTGATTGATTACAGAAAGATCAAGATTAACGATGCGGATAAAAGTGTGTTCCTGAAAGAGAAGGGAATGTTGCTTGATCTGGGAGGCATTGCAAAGGGTTATGCAGGAGATGCCGTTGCGGAGATTTTAAGAAAGAAAGGTGTTCATCATGCGATTGTAGACCTTGGAGGAAATTTGGCTGTAATTGGTTCAAAACCGGATGGAACAAACTGGAACGTGGGAATCCAGACACCTTTCGAACCAAACGGTGATTATTTTGCAGTTTTGAATATCTCGGACGAAGCAGTCGTTACATCCGGCATATATCAAAGATATTTCGTAAAAAATAAAAAAATATACCATCACATCATGAACACGAAAACAGGATATCCGGTTGATAACGGCCTTGTCTCAGCTACGGTTGTTTGCAGAAGTTCCATGGACGCAGATGCTTTAGCCAAAGTTTTTACTCTGGGGCTTGAGAAAGGCATGGAGTTTATAGAAAACCAGAAAGAAGCAGAAGCAGTATTTGTTACTGACAAGAATGAGGTGTATAGTACACCGGGTCTTAAGGGCTTGCTTAAGATAACCGACGATAAATATAAATTGGTGGAGCAGTAAACGGAGACGGATCATGAAAATAAGAAAAATTGATGCAGCGATCATACTTTTTTTCCTTCTTATCGCTTCTATTTTTTATGGAATCGGCAGATACAGCTTAAACAGTAATTATGATGAAAAATATGTCATCATTTATTCGGACAATACGCTTTATAAAAAAATAGCTGTTAAGAATAATAAACTCAGTAAAACATTTGAAATTGAAAGCAAATATGGACACAATACGGTAAAAATTATTAACGGGGGTGTCTTGGTCACAAAATCCGACTGCCCGGATCAGATTTGTGTAAAGGAAGGATTCATCGATAAACCAGGACAATCGATCATCTGTCTTCCGCATAAACTCGTAATTGAAATTGATGGAATTAAGGGAGAAGGAAAAGGTGCCGGTATCGATGCCGTATCTTATTAGTCTATCGGATTGCAAAAAATAAGAGGAAAGTAAATGAACAAAAATGTAAAATTGGTTTACATGTCACTGCTGGTTGCCCAGGCATTAATCTTGGGATTGATCGAAAAAATGATTCCGGTTCCTTTTATTTGCCCCGGGGCAAAGCTGGGACTGGCTAACATCGTTACCGTTGTGGCTTTATATAGTTTCAGCTTCACTGAGGTATTAACCATAATCGTGCTGAGAGTAGCTTTACTTACCTTATTTACCGGCAAACTGTCAGGCTTTTTCTATAGCCTTTCAGGAGGCTTGCTGAGCTTTATTGTGATGTTTCTTCTGTTAAAGCTGTTTAAGGACAAAATTGGAACAATAGGTATAAGTGTTACGGGGGCAGTATTCCATAATATCGGACAGGTTCTGATTGCTTCGCTGGTTGTTCAAAATTTCAGGATGTTTCTTTATTATCCGGCACTATTAATAACTGGAATCGGGACAGGTATTTTTGTCGGACTGACAGCTCAGCTTTTGTTGACCCACATTAAGAAACTGTCAATAATAAAGATTGGGGAGAGATAAACGATTGAATGGTCAAATAAACGGAATTGGCAAAACTGTTATTATTACAGGCGCTTCAAGAGGTATTGGAAAAGAAACTGCAAGAATGATGGCGGAAGAAGGCTATAATGTTGTGATTAATTACAATCGTTCGGAAGGGGAGGCTGCTTTTTTATATGAACAGCTTAAAGCACAGGATTTGTCTGTGATGATGTTTCGCGCTGACGTAACCGATAAAAAACAGGTCGAGTCAATGGCAGCGGCCTGTATTAAGACGTATGGAGGAATTGATGTTTTAGTTAATAATGCTGGGATTGCTCAAAGCAGGATGTTTCTTGATATTTCGGAACATGAATGGGATTTAATGATGGCTGTCCATGTGAAGAGTGTATTTAATTGCTGTCAATGTGTACTCCCTGACATGCTGAAAAGAAAAAACGGAAGAATTATTAATGTGTCATCAATTTGGGGAATCACAGGAGGATCCTGTGAAGTACACTATTCGACGGCAAAGGCAGCAATTATTGGATTTACAAAAGCATTAGCAAAGGAACTGGCGCCGTCTAATATTTTAGTCAATTGTATTGCACCTGGTGTTGTTGAGACGGATATGCTGAACGGTTTATCTGTTTCGGAAATTGAAGCGCTAAAGAAGGAAATCCCGCTTCAAAGACTTGCAAAACCAGAAGAAATAGCTGCTTCCATACTTTTTCTAGCTTCTGGCAGACCAAACTATATTACAGGACAAGTATTAAGTCCAAATGGAGGTTTTGTTATTTGATGAAATGAAAGTAAAAATATACTGCAAATATCGTAATTACTCCTGTGGTGTGGTACCTAAATGGTGATTGATCAAATTATGGGAATATGCTACCATATACAGGTATAGGGAGGTACGGAATGAACGAAGAATATAAGGGAGTGCTAAAAAGTAAGCTGACAAATGGTTTGACCTGCATTCTTATATATAGTATGTGCCTGCTTTTATTTACGGCTTGTAAAACAACCGATCAGTCTGATGCAAGTGTGGTTGAAACTCCTGACGAATCGTTTATAATTGCTGATGGGCAAACGATTGTAGAAAGGTTTGACGTTCCTCGGGAATTTAAGCGGCTGGATCCGGAAGAGAAATCCTTTGCATACTATCTTCAGAATTTGTCCTTAAAGCCGGTTGATGCGAAAGTAAAATATTATGATGGCAGAGAAAAACTGCGAGATGTATATTTGGCGGTAGTTGATTTTAGTTTGGCAGATAGAGACTTGCAGCAGTGCGCTGATGCGGTTATACGGTTAAGAGCAGAATATTTATATACGAAAGATCGGTTTGATGAAATCCATTTTAACTTTGTAAGCGGTTTTAATGCGGAATTTTCTAAATGGGCTGATGGTAACGGCATATCCGTAAATGGCAGTCGTGTTTCATGGAACACGAACAGCAATAACAACAGTTCTTACGAGAGTTTTCAAAAATATCTTGAAACTGTTTATGCCTATGCTTCGACCTTGTCTTTGGAAAAGGAATTGACTGTGAAGCCCCTTTCGGATCTGGACATAGGGGATGTATTTATACAAGGCGGCTCTCCGGGTCATTGCGTCATTGTTGTTGATATGGCCATAAATGAAAATTCTGGAGAAAAAATTTTTATGCTGGCTCAAAGTTATATGCCGGCGCAAGACATTCAGATTTTAAAGGGTGATAGTGAAGGCTCACCTTGGTTTTCTGCAAAAATTGAAGATGTCTTGAATACACCCGAGTGGACATTCAAGGTTTCCAACCTGAAAACATGGTGATTTAATATATAAGCCTATTTTCGCATGTAATAAGGAATGATTCAGCAAACCATGATTAGGAGGCATTATGAAGAAATCATCATTTGGAAAAATATTTTTAATTTTGATCATAGCGGCGCTTTCCTTCGCGTTCTATTTGTATAAAGCAGAGCCGGATTTTTTACTGGATCGTTTTTATGGGCGTATTTACGCAGACCGTCTTGAGGCAGCACCGGAAGTTTCGCTGAACGAAGCCCCGATTTCCTTTGAACTGACCGGGGAAGAGTGGAGTATTCAAAAGAATAACGGACAATGGTACACACCGCCAAACGAGCTGGACAATAACTGGACGAGCGATGATGAAGCCCAACCCACTGCTGCTGTAACCTCATATGAAGACAAATTAGCGGTAAATGTGGATAAAGAGCCTGACTTAGCAGACCTGAAAATCATTGAGACAAACTCAGGTCAGGTTGTTTTTGAAAAGCAGGTGGATTTATTCAATCTTCCGTTGCCGGAGCAGAACGGAGACTTCACGTATGAATTGACGATGGAATGGAGCGGGGAAGCCAATCCCTACCGGGGAAAATATGTGCTTAAAATACCTGTAGCTGTTGATTTGCCGGAGAAATTTGTTTTTTCCGGACAACGACTTACGCAGGGCCAGATGCTGGAAGTTAATGTTTACTATGCCGATGATCCTGAGGACATTATTTTCAAGCAATCCATTTACAGTAAGTTCCATTGGTATCAACAGGACGGTTTTCTCAGGGGTTATTTACCTACGAATTACAAGGTGAAACCGGGAGTATATCAAATCGATTATGGTATCAGGAGTAAAGGAACAGAGTATACTCAGGAAATTGAGATAGCGGCCTATGATTACCAGATTCAATATTTAACCGTTGACACGAAAACAGAACAGGAAACAAGAAATGAAGCGGCCTATGCGGAATATTACAAATACTACACGCCCGTAAGAAACCAATCGGAGCCATCCAGATACTATACGGAAAGCTTCGTTTTACCAGTCAGGGGGCGCCTTACCACAGAATTCGGAGAGACACGCTACGTCAATGATTTGCCGACTTCATACAGGCATCTGGGTCTTGATATTGCCGCACCTGCCGGGACCGAGGTCAAGGCCGTGAATCGAGGCAAAGTGGTTCTGGCCAGATCGTTCCTACTTACAGGGAACACGGTTATGATTGACCACGGGGAGGGTTTATTCAGCGTCTATCACCATATGCTGAATCTTTCCGTGAAATCAGGTGAAATAGCGGAGCGTGGGCAAAAGATAGGAGAAGTTGGCTCGACCGGTTTTTCCACCGGCCCGCATCTGCATTTTATGATATCGTATTACACGACGAATCTTGAACCCGGTTATTTCCTTGTCGAGCAGCCGATCACTTATGAAAATTATCAAAAGTTTATACAATAACCTCAATGGGCAATTTGCTGCGCGGAGTGAAAAAACCGTATTTAGAAGCAAGCGAATCGGGCTGGCAGATTGATCCAAAGGGACTGGAATAAAGAATAGACATGACCAAAGCCGTTTGGTAAAATTAATTGAATTATAAATTAATCACAAGGAATGCCAGAAACATGCTTGATGGAACTATAGCCGGATATTGAATCGTTTATCACGTCCAGTGAGGTGAATCACTATGAACGGAACAGGAAATTACAAAGAAATTATCAAACGATCGCATGAGCGGTCAATTCTATATGGCGTTGAAAAAAATAGACCGGGTCCCAACCGGATATTGAAAGGGAACGAGCTTGCGAAAGTTTTAAAAGAAAATGAAGCGCTGATTCAGATTGCCAAACCTTTTATGGAAATTCTGTATGATATGCTAAGGGGATCCGGATTTTCTATCTATCTTACGGATCAATTCGGAGTAGTGCTGACGATTATCGGGGATGAAGACATTATCGAGACCCAAACGAAAGTGGGAATTGTTGCGGGGGCTGATATGAGTGAAAAAAGTTCCGGAACTAATTCGATGAGTACTGCGCTGTATGAGGATTGCTCGATCCAAACCTCGGGGGAGGATCATTTTATAACAGCTTTTTATATCTGGACTTGCTCGGCAGCGGTCATTCACAATGAAAACGGATTCATTATCGGATGCCTGAATCTGACCGGACGTCGTCAAGCTGCGCATCCCCATACTCTTGGTCTGGTCGTAGCGGCGGTAAAATCAATTGAGCATCAACTGACAGTTGAGAAAACGGAAACAAAATTACGGGAGGCGTATGAATCCCTGAACACAGTGCTGGACTCCATGAATTCCGGATTTTTTGTGGCGGATACCAGCGGCGTCATCAAGGCTGTAAACAATAGCCTGTGCAGTATGTTGGAAATAGAAAAAGGCAGGATTCTTCATAAGAGCCCGTGCCAAATACTGGAAAACTGGGAGCGGATTCTGGAACAACTCAGAGAGAAGAATACTTTTGAAAACAGAGAGATTATCTACTTTGGAAATCAGAAAAAAAATCGGTTTGATCTAAGCGTTTATCCAATAAAGAATGAAAAGGATAAGATGACCGGAGCAGTGGCGATTTTTAAAGATATTCAAAATGTTTACAACATGGTCAACAAGTATACGGGAATGTCTGCTGTTTATACGTTTGATGATATCATCGGAGAAAGCAAGAGCATTGTGAAGCTGAAGACACAGGCGAAGAGCATTTCCGACAGCCCTTCCACCGTTTTGATCCAAGGAGAAAGCGGCACGGGTAAAGAGCTGATTGCCCAATCCATTCATAATAACAGCAGCAGGAGAAACGTCAGTTTCGTGGCAATCAACTGCGGGGCGATCCCGAAAAGCCTGATTGAAAGTGAACTCTTCGGATACGAAGAAGGGGCATTTACGGGAGCAAAAAGAGGAGGCCATCCCGGAAAGTTTGAATTAGCAAATGGGGGAACACTATTTTTGGATGAAATCGGAGAAATGCCGCTGGATATGCAGGTGAGCCTTTTGCGGGTATTGCAGGAGGGCTGTGTAAACAGACTGGGTGGAAATAAGTGTACCATTACAGATGTGAGAATCATTGCCGCCACAAATAAGGATCTCAAAAAAGAAATCGAACGCGGAACTTTCCGAGAAGATCTTTACTATCGGTTAAGTGTAATCCCGATTTATGTACCACCTCTTCGGGAAAGAGACGGCGACGTGGAGCTGTTAATGAAGCATTTTTTGAAAGTCAAAGCAGTGAAGCTTGGAAAACCAATACCGAAGATTCAGCCGGATATTTATGAAAATCTGATTCGGTATCGATGGCCGGGAAATATCAGAGAAATGGAAAACTGCATCGAAAACATTGTTAACATGGAAGGGAACTCTTCCTTTGGATTTGAAGCGCGGGAAACGGAACGGGTGCAGGCGGAACCGGCTGCAGAGAGATTTTCTTATGATATGTGTTCTTTAGAGGATTGGGAGAAAAGGGCAATCCTGGCGTGCATTGAGAAATGTAATGGAAATATAACAAGAGCGGCGCAGGTATTGGGGGTAAACAGAAGCACACTTCACGCAAAAATCAATAAATACAAGCAGGAAAAGAGTGATTGATAAATATTTGATGTGGTTTAGCAGGAACATTAATACGTGCGCAATGCACAGATCTTCAACTGGACAAAAAAACAACAGTGTTGGAAAACACAACGATATTTTACTGAAAAGTGTTGCTATTTGCAACACTTTTGTTTTGGCACCGTAACGTAAAGTTCAAAAATCAACCGTTTTTTCAGACAGGAGACTTGGCACAACAATTGCAAATTATATAATGTGTATGAGATAAAATAAATTTTTAACAGTCTGAAGAAAGAGGGATTATTTATGTTAAGATTTACGTTACCGCGAGATATGTATTATGGAAAAGGTTCTTTGGAACAACTGAAAAATTTAAAAGGCAAAAAGGCTATTCTGGTTCTCGGCGGCGGTTCCATGAAAAGATTCGGTTTTGTGGATCGTGTGGTTGCATATCTGAAGGAAGCAGGCATTGAAACCATGTTGTTTGAAAACGTTGAACCGGATCCATCGGTTGAAACTGTTATGAAGGGCGCTGAGATGATGAGAGAATTTGAACCTGATTGGATTATTTCCATGGGTGGTGGTTCTCCGATTGACGCGGCAAAAGCAATGTGGGTATTTTATGAGTATCCGGAAACTACTTTTGAAGATCTCATTCATCCTTTTTCCTTTCCGACATTAAGGCAGAAATCACGGTTCGTTGCCATTTCGTCCACATCGGGTACGGCAACGGAAGTAACCGCATTCTCCGTTATCACAGATTATGCAAAAGGTGTCAAGTATCCGTTGGCTGACTATAATATCACTCCCGACATTGCGATCGTTGACCCGGATCTCGCAGAGACAATGCCTCCTACACTGACAGCACATACCGGAATGGATGCGTTGACCCATGCTGTGGAAGCATACGTATCTACTTTGAATTCGCCTTTCACGGATGCGCTGGCGATCAAGGCAATCCAGATGGTATTTAATTATCTTCCGGCTTCATTCCATGGAGATATGACCGCAAGAGAACAAATGCACTATGCACAGTGCATGGCGGGTCAGGCATTTACCAATGCTTTGCTGGGTATTGTTCACTCTATGGCGCATAAGACAGGTGCGGCATTCTCAACGGGTCATATTCCTCACGGATGCGCAAATGCAATCTACCTGCCGTATGTCATTAAGTTTAACGCGAAAAATGCAGAAGAAAGATATGTTGATATTGCAAGAAGTGTAGGAATCACAGGAACAAATGCAGAATGTGTAAAACAGCTCTGCGAAAAAATTGATGCGTACAATGTTTCTCTTGGAATTCCAAAGAGCCTGAAGGAATTTGGTATTTTAGAGGATGAATTCAAAGAAAAAATCGGAAAAATTTCTGAATTGGCGGTAGGTGATGCTTGCACCGGTTCCAACCCAAGACCGATTACACCGGCAGAAATGGAAAAACTGTTTACTTGTGTATACTATGGAACAGAAGTAGAGTTCTAAGAACCAAATCTAGAAATGGCTGACTGCATATTTTAACAGCAAAGGTGCATGGAGGGAAACATACCTCTTGTACCTTTGCTTTGTTTTTTTCATAGGATTCTTCAAAACATGGTTTCTTCGCCCAGCAGGCAGATGATCTCATCATAATCAAATTTTCTATGCTGTATTTTATTTTTTATTCTTTGAGGAAGATCAATATCCAGAGCATCAGTAGCGATTTCTGATTTCACGATATGCCCATCCTTTACAAGAAGGTATAAATCTACTTCTCCCCAGGGGAACCTCTCGGAGATCTGAAGATTGAATTCAGGAGAAGAGCCAAAATTCCATTCCCAGCTTTCAAATCGCTTCATCAGCCTCAATACTGCCTTCCGATGGGCAAGACCGTCTTCTATTGTGTCATCATCGATCCAACATGTGGAGGGGGCGTCACCTTCGGGGGCAAATACACTCATTAAGGCCGATTTTAAGCTTTCAATTGTGATTGTCCTGTTGAGTTCCTTAAGATTTTTAACTCTGGATTTTACCGAATCGACCCCCTTGGAATGCAGTTTGCGTTTAGAAACAGTAAGAAAGCTGTTGAGTTTTTCCAGATCCGTATCTGTCAGCAGGGTTCCATGATGGCAGAGAATATCATCCTCTATAAAAAACGCGTTTCCAGACACCTTATATCCCTGCGCCAGAATATCATTTTTCCCGCTGAAAACAGCATGGATTCCATTAAGAGACAAGGCTCTGATGATCAGGCCGATATTTTCTTCTATTTTTCTTTCGGAATAGGCCGAGATAAAGGTGAAGTTTAAATTCCCCAGATCGTGATAGACCGCACCGCCGCCAGACAACCGCCGAACCAGCTTTCCGCCCTGAAGGTTCAATTCCTGAAGATTGCATTCCTTCCAGGGATTCTGGTTTCTTCCAATGACAACCGTATTCAGATTTTGCCATAAAAAGAGAATCTGATCCCTTTGATCGGCATAGCGGACCAGATACTCTTCAAAAGCTAGATTAAAATAAGGATTATTACTGCGTGAAATGTAAATCCTATACAAAATGGATGGCCTCCCCGGTAATCCCCAGTATGGCTTCATGTACGGATTCTGCCGTAGTAGGATGTGCAAAAACAAGATGACTGAGCGTTCGGTAGTCGGTCTTATGCCGGATATAATCGGTAAAATTAGAAATCAGATCTGTTGCTCCGGGTCCGATCACGGCTGCACCGAGTATTTGATGGCTTTCCTCCTTGTAAAGTATTTTTACGAATCCTTTTTTCTCTCCTTGGCTTAACGCCTTTCCGTTTGCAGAAAATGGGAATTTACTCACTTTATAAGGAATCCCGATCCGTTTCGCTTCTTTTTCGCTCAGGCCGACCACACCAAGCTCCGGAGATAAAAATACGGCGCTTGGGATCGCAGTGTAGTCCATAACGCTTGTTTTTCCCATACAATTTTCTGCGGCAACAATACCCTGATGGCTTGCGACGTGAGCAAGCTGGATTTTGCTCGTAATATCTCCGATTGCATAGATCGCTTCGTTGGAGGTAGCCATATGCTCATCCACCTCAATTCCGTTTTGCTTTCCATTCAGGTCGACCCCAAGCGCAGTTAAATCTACAGAGGATAAATTCGGCTTTCTGCCAACAGACATTAAAACGGTTTCACCGATGACAAAATGTTTTTCATCCCGAGTAAAAGTCGTAATGGCCTGACCGTCTTCTGTCATCGCGATCTCTTCTACCTTGGCTTTCGTATATAATCGAATCCCTCGCTGCCGGCATTCTTCTGCCACTACTTCTATGATATCTTCATCAAAGTTGAATAAAATATCATCCATATACTCAATGACGGTCACCTTGCTCCCAAAGGAATTAAATATAAACGCAAACTCCATGCCGATTACCCCGCCTCCGATGACAGTAAGGGACGCTGGAATATTTTTGAGATTTAAAATCTCTTCATTGGTTAGAACCACTGGTAAATCTGCTCCCGGGATATTCAATTTGGCAGGCGAGGATCCTGTCGCAATAATGATATTCTTTGCCTTAATTACAGCTTCGATTTTACTGTTCTTCACAGAAATCAAAATTTTTGAAACCGTTGCTTCTCCTGCAATGAGACGTATTTTCCAATAATCCAAAAGAAATCGGATCCCATCGGATAAGCTTGAAACTACCTCATTTTTCCGGCTTACAATGCACTCGAGATCAAGGTCAGATTGGCTGACTTTTATGCCGAACTCGGCACTTCTTTGTATTTCATCATAGAGATGTGCGCTTTTTACAAAACTTTTTGTCGGAATACAACCGGAGTTCAGACAGGTTCCTCCGATTTTATTCTTTTCGATCAGTACGACGCTGCCCCCTAATTGAGCGGCTCGGATTGCAGAAACATATCCTCCGGGTCCGCCTCCAATCACGGCGACATCACAATGGATTTCTTCTTTTCTTGGTTTTGCCAGCCCAAAGCTATATCCCTTATTTGCTGATCCCTGATTTTGATCGACTTTTTTTCCATCGATCTCTGCAATAACATCGCCGATTTTAACCTGATGGCCTTCCTCGATCAATATGTTTTGTATGGTTCCTTCGTATGCGGACTTTACCAGAAAATTACCTTTAGCAGACTCTGCATTAAATAATCCGTCACTCTCTTGAATTGTTTGACCGACTTTCACTAAGATTTTTCCGACCTTTGCACTTTTATCCTCACCGGATAATTTGTTTAGTATGATTTGTGTCATTTTTACTCCTTTAAGAGGGAAGATCAGTGCTGGATATATGCTCTCCCCTCCTTTGACCGCTCTTATTTAAAATCGTTTTCAAACTCAGCAATACAATCCTTTAACAGAGTAATAGAATACGCCATTGAAGGTCCGCCGCCGAAAGCAACGGCAACCATAGCAGCTTCTAAAATCTCCTCTTTCGTAGCACCTGCTTCAAAAGCTTTATAGGAATGATATACGATGCAATATTCACATCGGTTATAGCAGCCGATTCCAACACTGATCAGTTCTTTTGTTTTCAGATCCAATGCCATTGGCGCATAGGAGGCTGCCAGTAAACCCATGAAAGCTTCCACCATTGCACCGTTTGTTTCACCAAGACTCTCTAGCCCTCCAATAAATTCATTGAGCATTTCTCTTACATTTTTCGCCATTTGATTTCCTCCATAAATTCGATGGTAATTAATTAACATGTTAATAGTTAGTATAGCAAATGATTTTCGTTTGTCAATAAAAAATGACCTTTTTTTTAGGCCATTTTTATTATTTGTATTTCATTATTTTTTCATTATATTATTTAACATTTTTTTTAAAACTTTTTGAAAAATTTCTACTTCTTCATCCGTGATATCTTCCAGCAGCAAATCACTGAACTCCTGTCCGTAAGGCATCAGTGCCTCTGCTTTTAACTGCCCGGTTTCAGTAAGCTCCAAGAATTTCATTCGTTTATCTTTAGGATTTTCAATTCGATGAAGTAATCCGTCTCTTTCCATTCGATCAATCAGTCTTGCAATGGAGGGATCCTGAATATTCATCAATGCGGCTAATTCCTTTTGGCTCATCGCTTTATCCGCTGTTAACAAAAAGTAAAGCGCGATCCACTGTATCCTGGTAGAACCGTATTTTTCCAGACGTCTGTTAAAATCCTTGGTAATGGTCTTGATTGCAGAAGTAGTTACAAAGCCAATACATTTTGATAGATCAAAGTCCACGTGTTCATTCCCTCCATTGATTATATTTCAAAGTTATTCTATCAAATGAAAAGAAAACATTCAAGACAGTTTCCTATAATCATTTCCGATGAATAAATAAAATAAGAGCGAATCTAAGTCAATAGACGATTAGATTGATTTGACAGTAATTTGCACACCACAGGCAACCGTTATTCCGATACTTAAGGAAGCTTCGGGGAAAGGCTGCAAAGCAGTCGTTTTATCAGCGGTTACAGTTAAGTAGGAGCATATGAATAACGATCTAAGAAGCAGCGGATAATACAAAGAAAGATACAGCAGCAATATATCAAAAAAGGAAGTAATGTAAATGACGGTAAAATTAGAAGAATACAACCGAAAAAGGAATTTTGAGAAAACCCTGGAACCGGAAGGCGAAACGTCAGAGCCGGAAGAAGGTCTTAGATTTGTTGTCCAGCACCATGCAGCCCGCAGGGATCACTACGACTTGCGTCTCGAATGGGACGGAGCTCTTTTGAGCTGGGCGGTGCCCAAGGTGCCTTCCTATAATACCCGTGACAAGAGGCTTGCCGTACAAGTGGAGGATCATCCTTTGGAATACAGGAACTTTGAGGGGACGATTCCTAAGGGGGAATATGGCGGGGGAGTCGTGATGCTCTGGGATGAAGGCTTCTGGGAACCACAGGTGGATGTGGAGGAAGGGCTTGTCAGTGGTTCGCTGAAATTTATTTTAAAAGGCAGAAGACTGAAGGGAAAATGGGCTTTGATTCGAATGAAACCGAAAGCGGGCGAAGATAAAAAGAATTGGCTTTTGCTTAAAGAAAGAGATGAATATGCAAAAACTGCCGATGAACTTCCTGCGTTTACCACCAGCATTCGAACCGGACGCACGATGGCAGAAATTGAAGAAGAGGAGGATGAAAAAATCACGAGAAATCCCTTTAATCATGTCAACGTACAGCTTGCCAAACTTACCAGTACGGTTCCGGAGGGCGGGGACTGGCTGTATGAGCTGAAATACGATGGCTACCGAATTATTGCCTATATTGAAGGCAACAACGTTCGGCTCATAACAAGGAACGGCAATAACTATACAAAGCGGTTTGCTGATATCGCATATTCCCTCATTGATTGGGCTGCCGGAAGGGCAATGATCCTGGACGGGGAAATGGTGATCATAGATGCGGAAGGCAAGACGGATTTCCAGGCTTTGCAAAACTATATGAGAAATCCCAAGGGTCGAAGTCTTACCTATATCGTCTTTGATCTCCTGGCACTGGATGGTGCAGACTTAAGAGGACACCCCCTGATTGAAAGAAAAGAAACGCTGGAAGTGCTGATGAAAGACGCACCGAAAAAACTCTGCTATAGCCAACATATCGAAGGAAACGGAAAGGAATTTTTCCAGGCAGCTTGCCAATCAAATTTGGAAGGGATCGTCGGTAAAAAAGCGGAGTCTGTCTACAGCGGAACGAGAAGCGGCAATTGGATTAAGCTCAAATGTGATAAAAGGCAGGAATTCGTCATTGGAGGATATACGCTTTCCGATAAAAAAACGAGTGGGGTAAGCTCACTTCTCCTCGGCGTTTATGAAGGAGAGGAATTGGTCTATGCCGGGCGTGCCGGAACTGGATTTACTGTATGCAGTATGAAAGAGCTGGAAGAAAAATTTGAAAGGATAAAGAGGAAATCGGCACCTTTCAAACGGGCGATTGAGCCTAAGAAGAATGAAAAAATCACCTGGCTTGAACCTGAACTGGTTGCGGAAATCAAGTTTGCAGAATGGACCGAAGAAAATCTGCTAAGACAAGCGAGCTTTAAGGGTCTTCGGACGGACAAGGATCCGAGGAATATCAAAAAGGAAAATGCGGAAGATGAAAAGGAAAATCTGGAGGACGAAACACAATCAGATGAAAAACCGAAAGAGGAGCGATTACTCGTTAAAGATTTGGAGAAATCAATGAAAGCAACCGATAGCAGCACGATCATTGCGGGCATTAAGATTACCAATCCGGAAAAGGTGATTTTTGAAGATTCCAAAATTACAAAAGTGGATGTGGTTCGGTATTATGAAGCGGTTTCAGAGAGAATGCTGCCCTATGTGAGCAACAGAATTCTCAGCATTGTACGCTGTCCCAAGGGAATCTCTCAATCCTGCTTCTTTAAAAAACATCCCGGCTCGGACAACAAAGCAATTGCCACAATGCCAATCATGAACAGCAAAGGAGAACAGGAGGAGTACTTCTATATAAAGAATGCTTCTGGACTCATCTATGAAGCACAGATGGGCACGCTGGAATTCCATACATGGGGAAGCCGTGCTGACGATCTGGAAAAGCCGGATATGATGGTATTTGATCTGGATCCGGATGAGGGAATGGAGCTGGAAACGGTGCGCCAGGGTGTGAAGGATGTAAAAAGTATTCTTGAACAGCTTTCTCTCAACTCCTATCTCAAGACCAGCGGAGGCAAAGGGTACCATGTGGTCGTACCGTTCCAATCTACCGTGGATTGGGAGACGTTTCACGATTTTGCCAGACGGGTTGCCGAAGTGATGGAACAGAAGTGGCCTGACAGTTACACGAGCAATGTCAGAAAGGCTAAGCGGAAAAATAAGATATTCATCGACTGGATTCGAAACGGAAGAGGTGCTACAAGCATTGCCCCCTATTCCATACGAGCAAGAAGCGGGGCACGGGTCTCTATGCCGATAAAATGGGAAGAACTCGACACGGTGGCTCCCGATGGTATTGATATGAAAGAGGCACTGTCGAGAATTGATGGCAAAGATCCGTGGAAAGATTTTTTCGAGATTAATCAACGGCTGAAATGATTAGTACGGCACTACTGTGATGTTCATCAGGGGCGGCTGAACAACCTGTAAAAATACAAAAGCAGGTTGCCTTGATTAACTGCCGACTGTTATAAACTCGTACTGCTGTTCTTTTAGTGCAGGAATAAAAATGTCAAAAGCTGCCGCTGTGCCTGCCCCATGGTTGTGTAAAAGAATAATTGCGCCATTTGAGATATGATTTAAAATGCGTTTTACAATCGTATCAGAAGGGGGCAGCTCCCAATCTCTCGGATCGATAGACCATAGTATGCTGTACATGTATCCCATTGAACCGGCAACTTTAAGAACGGTAGTATTAAACGAGCCGTAGGGAAATCTGATAATTGGTTTAGGATCAACACCTATGATATTTTGAATAATATACTCTGTTTTACTTATTTCATTTATTATCTCGTCCTCTGCTAACATTGCGAGATCAGGATGGCTGTAAGAATGATTTCCGATTTGATGATTTTCGTCTGCAATTCTTCTGGCTAAGAAGTATGAGAGTATTATTTTTGGAAAATTACCCCATGTGGATTTATGGACTCCCTAATGGATTTAGAGAAGCAGGACATGATGTAAAAGTCTCAGGAAAACTGACAGAAGAAAAAATAAGAAATTTAATTCTGGAATTTAAACCTCATTTAATATTTACACTGGGCTGGACCGAGGAACACTCCATTCATGGCCGGAGGTTCTGTCAACCTGAAAATGATGTGCCAGTTTTCGTAAGGGAGAATATAATGGTACAAAAAACGTAAGTACTATTTACTTTGAAGCGTTTAACAAACCTTAGGAGGATTGCAGTATGTCAAAGATTACATATGCTTTTGTCGGTATTTTTGATCCGGATTCCATAACGGGTTCTGTCATTGTGCTTAATACAGCGAACAATACGGTGGTAGGTGATCCGATCCCCACGGGTGTAAACCCTCTAAATATCTCCATTACACCAGATGGTGATTATGCTTATGTCTCGGATTATGACTCTGACAACGTGTATATCATCAATACAATAAATAAAACGGTTGATACGGTTGTTCCCGTGGGACATTTTCCTGGTGGCATTGCATTTACACCGGATGGCCGATATGCTTATGTTGCTGTCGGTGATAACTCGGAAGTGTCGTTAATTGACACGATAACGAAAGAGATAGCAGGGAGTCCGATCCCTGTTGACAGTTCCCCTAATGGAGTCGCAATGGCACCGGATGGTTTCTATGCTTATGTTTCAATTGATTTTTCGTCTGAGGTATCTGCAATCAATACGGCAACCAACAACGTCGACTGGACGATATCCGTATCACCGGATATCGCTTTGAGCACCGGAATCGTGGCAAGTCCGAACGGCTATGTCTTTGTTGCAAATAGTTTGAGGCACCAAGTTGCAGTAATCACTTTGGCCGATCAATCGGTAGAATGGATTCCTGTAGGAGACTATCCATGGGGAGTTGCCATTGCGCCGGACGGTTCGTATGTATATGTAACAAATGTTCTTTCAAACAATGTATCGGTAATCAACACGACGACGAAAACAGTGGATTATACAATAAATGTAGGGGATTATCCCTATCATATCGCTCTGACGCCCGATGGCCGGCGTGCATATGTAACGAATAACGGTTCAAAAAATCTATCCATTATTGATACGGAAACGAAAACAGTGATAGGAGATCCGGTTTCTGTGCCAGGAGAACCCGCCGGAATCGCAATTGCAACCATAACCACACCCAATCAAAGTATAAGCAGAGGCATCCCTTTTTATACTTTGAATGGAGGGTACAAAATCCATATCGATTAATTTATTGGACAGATGATTTGCATAATATCACGGACTGGATATGAAAAAGTATCTCGTGCCCTATAATGAACCAGCTATTATATTTAACCATCTGTTGTTTTGGCAAAATAACAAGTTGTCATAATAATTTCTTATCTGAAGATAATCTTTAGGGTTGTTGGGTAAAAATATGTTTATGCCAAGATTTTCTTCTTTCTTGATCTCGCAAAGATTGGGGTATAACACAATTTGGTTCAGTATATCGATAAATTCAGCCTCCAGGTCACCGACTTCATGATATTTCTTTCTAAGTTGAGACAAAAAGTATGGGAGGCTGATGAAAGTGCCGTCCTTTTGACCAAAGCCGGAGCCGATAAAACCTATTTCCGTTTTGAGAGTATTTTTTAATATCAGACCAGATAATTGATCGGTTAATGCTTTAAGCCTGGTAAAATAATCCGGCATCAGACATATGGCAAAAACAGCGCTGTCTCCCACATGAATTTTATTGATGGACAAGACGATTTCACAGACATTCTGAATCGTTATTTCAGGATATAAAATATCAGCTTTGAGGCTGTTTATTATTGCCGGCCAGGACAATCCTTCAACAGGTGGATTACCCTGAGCTAAAATCATGTAGTAAACTGCATTTCTGGGAGTTAATGCGATTTCATAGATGACTTCAATCAGATTTATATAGCACACATCAAAAACTAAAATATTTATTACTTTATTTGTTCTTTGTCTGAATTTGGACAGCGTGTTTGTAAATCCCTGTAAACTCATCAAATGAATATTTTTATCGATACAGTCTCCTAAGAGTCCCATAAAACCAAAACCATGTCCCGATATGATCAGCATAAGATTCTCTGAAGGGAATTCTTTTATTCCCCATAATAAGAAATCAAGAAATGCAGCAGGATTTGCCATACTTGTTTCTTCGAGATTTTTGATTAAGAATGCCTTGTTGTGAACAATTTGATAACGGCAAACCGCAAGCTCTTTTTCTAAAGATATCTTATTATCATCAACTGGCTGTTGTTGGTGAAATCCTGCAATTTGTATCACCACGTTTATATTTGCGGGCAGCCTTGCAGCTTTTAATAACTGAAACTGCCTGTATATATTTGTATCTAAATCATTATTTCCATTTGCATAAATTAGAACCGTCCATTCTTTTTTAAGTTTCATGCATACCTCTTTCTATTAAAAAATAGGAACATCGCTTTTCAATAATTATATGATAAATAATTGAGGAAATTGAATCATTGCTTTCCAATGGAGTCCATTACGAGATAACCGGTAGATGTTTGGCAAATATTATGTTAAAATTATACAAATGATGGATATTCAATAGAATGATATTACATATTAATCTGTGAGGTGACAGTTTGAAAGAGCGATTGGAAGCAGTTATTAGCAAACAAAAAAGCATGATCAACAAAAATAAGAGGATTTACAATTTGGTGGGCTACAGCAAGCTGATATTTTTCGTAATGTTCGCTGTCAGCGTCTATTTCATGATCACACGATGGGGCAGTATCGTCTTCGTTGCAGTGGCTGGTGCTCTTCTTATTATTCAAATTGCGGCATGGGTCTATCACGCTATTCTGAACGCCAGAATTGAGCGATCAAAAGGCATCATTGGAATCAACCAAAGACATATTGACCGGATTACGGGCAAATGGACGGAGTTTTCCGATATAGGCGAAGAGTTTATTGATACCGAACATTCCTATGGCTGTGATTTGGATATTGTAGGAAAGGAGTCACTGTTCCAGTTTCTCAATACGACCCACACATGGCATGGGCGTCGCGCGTTTGTCAATGACCTGCTGCATTCCACATATTCAAAGCAGAAGGTCATAAAGCGTCAGGAAGCCGTTAAGGAACTTGCGCAAGATAATAAGCTTGCCGATGAGCTTGAGTACCGATTTTCAAAGATTGGCAGCGATCCCGCTGCAGAAGTGCTCTTGCAAGAATTGCAGGATGTTCAGCCATTCATAAAAAATCGATTCCTGAGAGGTTTGTTGACATATGGTCCTATCCTTACAATCCTGATGATAGGGTTGGCTTTGATATTTCATTGGAGGCAGTTCTATTTACCTTCAGTGATACTTTTCGCTGTCCAGACTCTCGTCTGGTTGTTGGCACTGCCTGCCACATATAAGTATATTCGAAGAGTTAACCGCCTTCCTTTCAAACTGAATGCCTACAAAGAGGTGCTTGAACTTGTTGATGCAGCTGAATTTACAGCTGACGAGCTGCATGGGATACAGTTTGATTTGACGTCCTCTGACACTTCAGCGGCACAGGCCATAAAGGAGTTAGCTAGAATTGCAGATATGGTTAATGTCCGTGGCACCCCGATAGGGTATTATATTTTAAATATGTTTCTCCTTTGGGATTATCGGTGTGTATTCCTACTTGAAGGTTGGCAGAAAAAGTATGCATCGCAATGTGAAAAATGGTTCCTTGCACTTGGAGAACTGGAAAGCCTTCTGTGTTTTGCTACAATGAAAAAGGTCTGCAGCCATACCTGTTTTCCGATTATCTCTGACATTCGTGGTGTGGAAGCAAAAGAGCTGGGACATCCGTTAATACCGGACTCCGTAAGAGTTACAAATCAGATTCGGCTATACAATGACATTATCATTCTATCGGGCTCAAATATGTCCGGTAAAACGACTTACCTTAGAACGGCAGGAATCAATATTGTTCTGGCGCGAGCAGGAGGGTTGGTATGCGCAAAGGAAATGACGTGTTCAGATCTTCACATCGTTACATCGATGCGTATTGCGGATGATTTGAACGGGGGCGTCTCCACCTTTTATGCTGAACTGAAACGGATAAAAGGAATATTAGATGCTTCTAAGAGAGACTGCAACACGCTTTTTCTCATAGACGAAATCTTTCGCGGGACAAACTCCGTTGACAGGCTGAGCGGTGCAAGAACGGTAATCACCAAGCTCAATGAACTTGGTGCGATCGGCATGGTTACCACGCACGACCTTGAGCTGTGTGAATTACAGCATGCCATTCCCCACATCCAAAATTACAACTTTTCAGAGTATTACGAAAACGGGCAGATCTGTTTTGACTATAAGATAAAATCCGGTAAGTCCAAGACCACTAATGCAAAGTATCTCATGGAGATGGTCGGAATTATTTAGGCATGCACGGAGTTCCGTTTTCTATCTTTCCGGGATGGGATTTCGGAGTTATTCATTACTCACGAATTACGGTGTTGACATAAGTACCATTTTACTGGTAACATTTTGTTAAGAAAAAGACGATGTGTAAATAATTGAATAACTGTTTTATGTTCCATTTTATTAGTTTTAATCCTAATAAAATGGCTAAGAGGGAAGCAGGTGAAAGACCTGCGCGGTCCCGCCGCTGTAAGCGAGGAGTTTTTCCAAAATACCACTGAGGCAACAACCTTGGGAAGGAAGGAAAAAATGATGATACGTGAGCCAGAAGACCTGCATAGAATGAAAGAGCAGCCGACGGGTAATCGGTAATACTAATAAGAGATGTGCATCTATACATAGATTTTAACATGTTGATGCAGATTTACAGAAAAACGGACTGTAGTATTTTTACTGCAGTTTTTTTTATGCCCAGAATAATTAGAGGCTTACGGAACAATTCGAAAACAACTGGAATTTTATATTCTATTAGATGCAATAACGCAGTCTGCGATGATATACATAGAAGAAAAGAAGGAGATGTGAGAAAAATGTTTTTTGAAATGAAAAAGGCAAGTAAATTTCTGGCGTTGCTATTAACGATTGCTATGATATTTACGGGATTCTGCGTACCAGGTATTGGTTATGCAGATGTTTATGCCGGTGAAGGTGATTCGCCGGTCGTGACAGAGGTGCCTGTTACAAAAGTCGTAATTGAGGGTCGATTGAAAGTCGGAGAGACAGTAACCGCAGTAGCGACAGGAGTAGATGACGAACCTGCTACAAATATTACCTATGAGTGGCAATATGAGGATTCTTATTATGATGGTTTTGAAGATGTTGTTGATTATATTGCTGTAGAAGAAACAACAAACACGTTTACAATCCCTGATTCCATGGAAGGTAAAAAAATACGTGTTACAGCTAATGGTGATAATGGGTCGAAGGCTACGTCAGAAGTAAGCGATGAAATTGCAGCGGCAGATATGACACCGGATATGGAAACCCTGAAAGCGATCCTTGATGCATATCAATGGGGCACATTAAAACCTGAATTTGGTACGGATAACAACATTTTATCATTGTTAGATAAAGGTATTAAAGCAAAAGGATATGAAGGTGTTGATGTAATATTAAAATCTTCAAGTATTCCTGAAACAGTTGCTGCAAACGGTGACATTACATATTTTTACAAGGATATTGATAGCGGTGGGATTACAGCAAGCAACAAGTATTCACAGCCGAAGCTTGTATTTACTTTGTCAAAAGGAGAAAGCTCTGTTGAACTCACAAAGAAGGCGAATGTCTATTGGGATATTGATCAATTAAAAGCAGATTTAAATAAATACATTTTTAATAATCTTACGCAAGAAGAGCTTAAAGGTGAAAATACTGATTTAAATCATGTTCAATCAGATTTAACATTGCCTGGAAAAGTGAATAACAAATCATATGCAAAACTCCAGTGGGAATCAAGCAATCCGGATGTTTTAGAAATTAAAATAGAAGGGGACTCCTGGGATCCAACATATAAAGGGATTGCAAAACCGGGGGTAGAGGATAAGAATGTCACCCTGACTGCTACGGTTGAATATAATTTTACGAACAATGAATCAGAAGAAGAAGAAATCAGTAAACTAAAAAAAGAGTTTGATATTACTGTAAAGGCGGCGGCAGTAGGCCCAGTTACTTTACAGGAAATGCAAAATCAACTGAACACAAATTATACCATAGATAAAATAACCTATTCTGCAACTGGTGAGGTCATTGATGCAGATCATGTTACTGGAGATCTGCAGTTTTTGACGCCTTTTAAGACCGGTGTGGCTCATTCCGGAGATTATAAATTTACGGTTACAAGCAGCGATACGGAGGTATTGGAGGTAAATGGATACAGAGGTGTAATTTACAGGCCTTTACCGGGATCAGCGGATAAAAACGTAACGTTTACCGTTACTATGGCGCAAAGAGAGGGAGCTTTCCGTGTAACAAAAGATTTCGCAATAACGGTAAAACCATTGATTCAGGCAGACATTGACAATGAGATCAAATTAATGGAAAAGGTCAAAGCTTCCTATTTTGATGGAATAAAAGGTGAAAATACAAGGAAAGATCAGATTACAGCAAATATGCATGCGTTCCATGAGGCTTCTTTTGCAGCAGACGGAGAAACTCTGGAATGGAGATATGACAGTAAATCTGAGAAGAGAAAAGGAATCAGGCCGGTAGAATTACCAGAGTATGATCCTAAGGGGGGAGCATCATGGAGACTGTTCAGATCGTCCAGATCAGATATTATTCAGGATGAAAATCTTTTACTGTACCAGCCAAAATATAATACTGAAGTAACGATAGACAGTGCGCTTTCCAGTATTGAATACGGTAAGTATGCAGAAAAATATAACGATAACGAAGATTTTAATAAGCTGGCAAATCAGCCCGTCAGTGCAGTTGTAACGGTTCCTGGTACGGATGGAGAAAATCCGGGCAAGGATGCTGATGCGAAAAAAGTTAAGGTATTTGTAGATCTGTATGACGGCAGGAACTCAATTTTTCCAGTACCCTTTGGAGAAATTGAGGTTACAAGCGGTTTGGCAAAAAGCTATGGCTATACAAATGCACATATCGAAAACCATGCAGCAAAGAATGAAGTAACCATGTTTGATGCACTTGTTGCCATGCATGCGGCATCTATGGGAATCAATTCACCAACGGAGGAGGGAGCCATTGAAACAATTCAAGGAATTCTATCCATTAACGGGAGCGGATTTCTTGAAAAGGTAATGGGAGAAGATACTTCGTGGACAGGAGACGCTCCGTTTACGTTTATGCAGAATGGAATCATGCCCAATGACGGTATCTATAATGAAAGCTATCATGGATATACCGGATATACGGCAGATGATGCAGTCATTGATCATAATGATGTGTTGCGCTATTTCTTTTATCAGGATTCAGCATATGGCGATTATTATGGATGGTTTGAGAAAAACGGAACGGAAATAAGAGAATTAACAGTACCAAAAGATGAAATGCTTACCCTGAATTTAAAAGGGTATCAGGCCATGTCGTTTGGCTGTTCTACAAAAGAAAAAATTGCTGAAAAGACAACATCACTGAATGGAATTCAGCTGGTGTTGTGTGATCAATCAGGTACGTTTACTGACATTAACGGTGCTGTGACCCGTGATGGGAAAGCAAGTTTTTCGTTTGATGCGAAGGGTGAATATCTTATTTCGGCAAAAGGAAATGAAACAACACCCCTTGCGGCTCCTTATCTGAAATTGACAGTGGATGAGGGTATTACCGACATTGAAAAGCAGCAAATTGTCGAGGCAGACAAGGATGCTCTTAATTTCGATGATATTCAAGGCGAAAATGAGAATAGTCAGTCTGTTACAGAAAATTTGAAGTTGATTCAACTGGGTGACAGCGGGAAAACAAAGATCACATGGACTTCAAGTGATGAATCGGTAATTATTCCCGACGGAACCGTAAAGAGACCTCTCTTTGAAACAGGAGACAAAATTGCAACCATTACAGCAACTATTTCTTATGGTTCAGTCACGGAGACAAAAGCTCTCGAACTGAAGGTTTTAAAATTACCTTCTTCCGATGAAGTTTTGGATGCGATCGCAGCTGAACTGCCGGCAACGATTACACCAGAAGAGTGGAATAGCAGCGGTTCGGAAAAACAAGATACGAATATCATTGAAATGGTCAGCACCCTTGTAAAAGCTGAAAATTCCACGGCAGATGTGGCTGATACATGTGTTCCTTCAGAGGAGCAGACTCAGATTGCTGCAGATGGAACGATTACATATGGATCGGAAAGGGTTAGCAATAAAAAAGTTACCTTTACAATTCAGTTGGGAGCTGCAGAAAAAGCATACAGTCCGGATGTAACGGTAAAAGCAAAAGAGGCGACAAAGGAGGATGCTTTTGCTGCGGAATGGCTGACGTTTGATGTGTTCAAGGGAAACAACTCCACAGAAAATCAGGTTAAATCGGAACTGCTACTGCCCAAAGAAGATACGCAGGGTTATTACTCTGAATTGGAATGGACATCCAGCAATCCGGATGTTATTGTTATTGACAGCTATGCAATAAGCGGAACGTTTAAAGCGAAAGTAAACAGACCTGCACTTGGACAGGAAAGTGTAAACGTTATACTGACTGCAAAAATCAAACCAGGCGCTTACTGGGCCTATGGCATGGGACCTGCAGGACCAACCCCTGAACCGGGATACGGAATAAAAACTTTTCATTTGACAGTACCGGCAGTAACGGAAGAAGAAGCTGCTGCGGCACAGGTTTTGGTGGATGAAGCAATTCAGCTGTTCAGCCTTGATTCTGTTACGGTACGTGGGTCGGATAACAAAGCTGATTTAATGAATCTGACCTACAGTATCAATAACCTGCCATATAACTGGAATTATGTAGATGAGCAAGAAGGCTTTAAAGAAGAATACCGTGCAGCAAACGTCGCATGGACTTCTGAAAATCCGGGAATTGCAAAGATCGACGGCGGTGCCGATGTTGTAAGAACAGCAGTCGAACAGACCGGTGATTTGATTCTTACCATTTCATATAACGGTAAGATTGCAACAAAGCGTTTCTCAACCAGGATATCTGCATTTGGACAGGCAGAGGCTGATGCATGCAATACACTGCTGCAGGAAATCGCAAAAGCACTAACCTTTGATACTATTAAAAAAGACAATACGGCCTTTTACAAAGTTACATCCAATATGGCTGCTGTAGAGGGTGCGGAAAAGGTTGACGGAGTTGTCACTTTTGGCAAAAAGATTTACCATAAGCCCGGTGCAACCATCAGCTGGACAAGCAGTAATCCTTCCGTAATAAAAAAGAACTGGAAAGGATTTGTCGTCAGCAGACCGCTGAAAGATACAGAAGTTACATTGACTGCCGCACTGACAGATGTCATGTATCCTGACTGCCCGGGTGTGCAGTCAGTGACAAAGGAAATTAAAGTAATTGTATCAGGAACGGAGTCAAGTGAGAGTGTTTCAGATGCATATGCGTTAATGGATAACATTACCGCCGGATATGCAGCTAAAGATGCCGTATGGTGGGGTGGTAAAACGAACGGAACTTTCTGGCATGCCGTTGGAATGGAGGCATACAGAAATTATAATGGAGATACAGGAAATGTTATTTCAAAAGCTGCGAAGCAGGCTTTTGTAAATAAAATGATCGCGCTGGCAGTTGAAGGCAATGCCACTGCTTCGATAAATGCAAACATTCAGGCAAATGCTGTAAATGGCTTAAGCGCTATGGGCTATGATGCTTCTCAGCTTTGGACCGTCAATCATTCAAAGCTGAGTGCAGTAGATAAGTTAAAGGCTGTTCCTCTGGAAGAAGCTAAAAAAGGATGGTATTCAACGGTAGCCCCATATGTAGTGACTGCTTTCAGACAGGGAAATTACGATACTGCGGCACAGGAAACTGCTCATATTGAATATTTAAGAGAGCAGCTGGCTGAAGATTCAAACTGGAGCCAGGGCGTAGATACCCCTGCTATGATGATGCAGGGGTTGGTACCATATTATGACAGAACAGAGGTAAAAGCTGCGATTGATCCGGCGGTAGAGAAACTATCGGTGAAACAGGGAGCAAATGGAAGCTATGGTAATGCCAATGCAGATGCTATGGTAATTGTAACACTGGCACAGCTTGGGATTAATCCTGTAACAGATGAAAGATTTGTAAAAGAAGAAAACACTCTACTTGATGGATTGCTGTTATACAAAACAGAGGACAAGAAAGGATTTGGTTATAATAATACCCAATATAATGAAATGGGTACATACCAAGGCTTACTTGGACTGATTGCTGCGATCAATGTGATGGATTCCAGCAAAGCTTACAATGTATATGATTTCAGCAAAACTGCAAAAATAGCTGCTTATGCAAACGGAACAATCGCAGGAGAGGACGGAGAGCCCGCAGAAGAACCTTCAGGAGATAAGAATATAACAATTACCTTTCAGCTGAAAGCAGATAAGGGCACTTGGATTCCAACTACAACAGTAACACTAAAAGAAACTTCAAAGGTATATCATGCCTTTGTAAAGGTTTTGGATGATGCCGGGTTTACATATGCAGGGGCTGAAGGCAATTATGTTTCCTCTATTACAAATAAAAAAGGAACGACACTGGCTGAATATACAAATGGTCCTAATTCAGGATGGCTTTACAAAGTGAATGGAGACGTGCCCGATATAGGATTGAAAGAATATGAGTTAAATGACGGTGATAAACTGGTCTGGTATTATACGAACGATTGGACAAAAGATCCTGAAGCTGTAAAAGCCGCAGGGGGAAGTTCAGCAGTATCTAAATATACAAAAACAGATGCAGGAAAGGTAGAAGTTGAAGCCAAAACAGATAAAAACGGAGTTGCCAGTGCAAAAATATCGGATAAGGATATTTCTTCGGCAATAAAGGACACTCTTGCGAATGCTGAAAAAAGCAAGAAAGATGTGGTGAAAAAAGTTGCCATTGAAGTAAAAGCTGATTCAAAGGCAATAAAAGTAGAAACAACGATACCAAAAGCATCAATGACTGAACTGAATAAAAGCGTAGATGAAGTTATTGTAAGGACTCCTGTGGCAAATATCAGTCTTGACAAAGAAACTTTGAAGAACATAGCAAAAAATATTAATGGTGATGTTACGGTTGCAGTTAAAAAAGTGAACGTAGAAAAATCAATTATGGCAAGTAAAAAAATCCCTCAGGAAAAGAAGGATAAGATAGAGGGGAAAATTGGGAATAGACCCGTATTTGATTTCACTATGCAGTCAGGAACTGAAAAAGTTACTAAATTTGCAGGAAAGATAACGGTTTCAGTACCATATAAGCTTGGAGAGAATGAAAAAGCGGAAGGTGTTGTGATTTACTACATTCGTGATGATGGTACTATGACAAAGATATCTGGAGCAAAATATAGTAATGGAAGTGTTGAATTTACAACAAACCATTTCTCGTATTATGTAGTAGGTTATGAACAACCATTGCACTTTACAGATGTGGCATCCGGAGCATGGTATGCAGAAGCAGTAAGCTATGCTGTGCAAAACAACATTATGAATGGAGTAAGTTCAACTGAGTTTAAGCCGAATGATAAGACTACAAGAGCTATGCTTGCAACTATTCTTTACAATGCAGAAGGAAAGCAAACCGTGGAGGCAGACGGCAAATTCGAAGATGTTCAGCATGATGTGTGGTACGGAATGCCGGTGATCTGGGCGTCAGAAAAAGGAATTGTAAAAGGTATGAGCGAAACTTCATTTGTACCTGAGGGAAATGTTATACGGGAACAAGTTTCGGTAATGCTTTTCAATTATGCAAAATTTAAGAATATGGATGTGGCGGTGAATAGTACAACGATAGAAACCATGACGGATTCTGATCAAATATCATCATGGGCAGAAGAAGCCATGACTTGGGCATTTAATAAGAAAATTATTAACGGAAAAGGCAACAATCTGCTTGATCCAAAAGGAAATGCAACAAGAGCGGAAATTGCTCAGATGGTAAAAAACTATATGGAGAATAAATAGGCAAAATAAATGGGGAAGGATTTTTCGCAAGCTTGCCTTCGAAACTTTACAAAACTTTTACAAAAACTTTACGAAATCTTGGTAGTTTGTCCGCATGCCGGATTGATAAACTAAAGTAATCATTAATTATGCCGCTGGTCATTTTACGTCGGAAGGCGGCGGAAACAGTTTTATCAGTTTCGGAGGTGTTTATTAATTATGAAAAAAGCTTGGAAATCTTTAATTTCAGGAGTGCTGGTTCTAGCTTTGGTGCTTGGTCTGCTGCCGCAGGGTATTCCCATAGCCTGCGCGGCGAGCTATGAACCGGAAGCAGGAGACATTGTCATCTTGTATACCAATGACGTGCATTGTGCGGTGGATCAGGTAACCAATGATGCCGGGAACGTTACAAATATCGGGTATGCCGGTGTGGCGGCATACAAGAAAGAAATGGAAGCGATCAACGGAGTGTATGTCACTTTGGCTGACACCGGCGACGCAATGCAGGGTGCTGCTATCGGTACACTGTCACAGGGAAAGTATATTACCGATAGTATCTATCAGGTCGGATACGATGTCTTTGTTCCGGGCAACCATGAATTTGACTACGGCATGGAGCGCATGCAATTTTTGATGAATGAACTGACCGACAATGGTATTGAAGTAGTGTCCAGCAACTTTACCGATTTGGAAGAAAACAAACTGGTATATGAACCGTATACCATTAGAACCTACGGCGAGGGTGCAGATGCGACGAAGGTGGCCTTTGTCGGAATTACTACGCCAGAATCTTTCACAAAATCCACTCCAGCGTATTTTCAGGATGAAGATGGAACTTACATCTATGGGTTTGGGGAAGGAAACGATGGACTGGATCTGTATGATACTGTTCAGAATGCGGTGAACGATGCAATAGCGGAAGACGCAGACTACGTCATCGCATTAGGACATCTGGGTATTGATGTACAGTCTGAGCCGTGGCGTTCTACCGATGTCATCGCCAATACCACAGGAATCGATGTCTTCGTCGACGGGCATTCCCACAGCGTTGTGGAAGGTGATCTTGTGCAGAACAAGGAAGGTGATGATGTTCTGCTGACACAGGCAGGAACCAAGTTGGAAAATATCGGCCGTATGATAATAACCCCCGGTGGTGAAATCAAAACAAAACTGATTGCAGGCTATGCGGAGCAGGATGCGGAAACCGCAAGCTTTATTGCGGATATCGAAGCGGATTATGCAGAAGATCTGGCAGAGGTAGTCGGTTACACTTCAGTGGATCTGATGGTCAACGATTCAGCGACAGGCAATCGGCTGGTTCGGAGAGCGGAAACGAATCTGGGCGACCTGTGTGCCGATGCATACCGTTATGTGCTGGGCAACGGCAAGACCGGAGTGGAAAGCGGTCCTGCTGACATCGCCTTTGTCAACGGCGGTGGTATCCGGACTGATATTGATGCGGGAGATATTACCTTCGGCGATGTGATTATGGTGCATCCTTTTAATAATGCAGGCTGCGTTGTGGAAGCGACGGGACAGGAGATTCTTGACGCTCTGGAAATGGGTGCGCGCGTGGCTCCGGCGGAAAACGGAGGCTTCCTTCAGGTCTCAGGACTGACTTATTATATTGACACCACTGTTGCGTCCTCCGTTGTGGTCGACGATAAAAAAAACTTTGTGGAGGTTTCCGGAGACCGCCGCGTGAAGAACGTCAAGGTCGGGGGTGAGGCCATTGAAGCGGATAAGATGTACACTCTGGCCTCCCATAACTATATGCTGCTGAACGGGGGCGACGGCATTAACATGTTCCAGGATAACGAAGTGGTTGTTCAGCCCGTATTGCTGGATAACCAGATCCTTACCAGCTATATTCAGGACAATCTGAGCGGATCGGTTGGTGAAGAATATTCCAATCCTTACGGGCAGGGGCGTATTGCAGTGGGGGGAACTCAGGCCACCGGTTTTGTGGATGATACAGCATCTCTCGGTATCCGAAAGATTGCTCGTTACAGCACAGGGGAATATGATGAGGACGGCGGCATACAGGAAATTGTCACCTACAATCCGGCCAACCAGTTTTCCTATTCCGTCAACGGAAGAGACGGCTTGATTACAACCGTTTACATGGGCGGACTGGACAGCGGCAGCACTTCCGTAGCCTTACTGGATGGCTCGGATATCGATGTGAGCGAGCTTGTCAATATTGATGGTTTTACATACGGTGACATGACCAGCATTGCAGTTTCACCCGACAGAACCAGGCTGGCAGTTGCGATTCAAGAAGAGGCATATGATGAGCCGGGTCGAGTGGCGATTTTTGACTGTGATTCAGACGGTGCGCTGAGTTTTGTGACTGCCTATGAAACCGGCGTTCAGCCCGATATGGTCATTTTCGCGGACAACAATACCGTAATGACAGCCGATGAGGGGGAGCCACGCATGGGCTATGTAAGCGCCAACGATCCGAAGGGAAGCGTAACGGTTGTCGACGTTGCATCCGGCTCTTCTACAATAGCAGACTTCACCGCGTTTGACGCGACCCGGGATGAATTGGTGGCTGCAGGGGTTGTGCTTAAGAAGGAAACGGCACCGTCCGTAGATCTTGAACCGGAATATATTGCCGTAGCAGACAGCAAAGCCTACGTGTCTCTCCAAGAGGCCAACGCTGTGGCGGTGCTGGACATTAATTCCAGGCAGTTTACTGGCGTTTATCCTCTCGGAGTGCAGGATTATTCCCAAATCGCAATCGATCTGGATAATACTTCGGACGATGGCGGTGAATATACCCCCCGCTACTATGAGGATACCTTCGGCCTGCGTATGCCCGACGGCATTGCGGCCTATCAGAAAGGCGGCAAGACCTATGTCCTTACAGCAAATGAAGGAGACAGCCGGGAATGGGAAGAAGGCACCGAAGAATATAGCAATGAAGAAAAAGATAAACTGAAGGCGACGGACGGAACGAAAACCAGTTCCAAGGTACGTATGCTCAGTGATGATAACGAAGGACTGCCGGGACTTTCAGACGGTTCTAAAAATTACCTCTTTGGAGGCCGCTCTTTCAGCTTGTATGAGGCGGGAGATAAGGGTTTGACGCTGGTTTATGACAGTGGAGCAGATTTTGAAAGCAAAACGGCGGAATACCTTCCGGACTATTTTAACTGCTCGAACGACGATCGGGATAGGGACAGCCGAAGCAACAAAAAAGGACCTGAGCCGGAAACCGTAACCGTCGGCACTGTGGATGGAAAAACCTATGCCTTCATTGCATTGGAACGGATTGGCGGCGTGATGGTCTACAATGTAACCGATCCGAATAAGGTGTCTTTTGTTAACTACATCAATAGCCGTGATTTTGAGGATGTAGATAAAAATGGTATTGGTGAGGATGATTCCCCGGAAGGTTTGAAGTTTATTTCTGCCGAGGATAGCCCGAACGGAGAAGCTTTGCTGCTGGCAGCCTTTGAGGTTTCAGGAGACATGGCGACTTACGCACTGACCTCTCAGAAAACAAACGAGGAACCACTGGAACTGGCAATCATTTCAGATAGTCATTTATATGACGGTGATACCCTTGGTGATGACGGCGCCGCATTTGAGGAGTATCTTGTAAACGACCGGAAGATGCTCAAGGAAAGTGAATCGATTCTCGACGAAACCATCCGCCGCATTCTGTATAGTAATGCGGAATATGTGCTGGTATCAGGGGATCTGACCAAGGACGGCGAGGCGGGCAACCATGAGCTATTCGCGAAGAAGATGGAGGAGTTAAAGCAGTACGGCAAGCAGGTATTTGTCATCAACGGAAATCACGATATTTCCAACGCCGATGCAGTTTCCTATGACGGAGACGAAACTACCTCCGTAGACACGATCGACAGCAGCGATTTCAAGAGTATTTATTCCTCCTTCGGATATTCCCAGACTGTGGCAGAGGATGCTAATTCTTTGTCATATTCTGTGAATCTGGGCGACGACTATCGGTTGATCGTAATTGATTCTTGTATCTATAATGACGATAAGGGAGAGGGACGTTCTCAGGAAACAGGGGGACAGCTCAGCGAAAAGACGTTGCATTGGGTGCTGGCACAGGCGAAAGCAGCAATCAAAGCAGGTCGCCGACCCATCGGCATGATGCACCACGGTGTTGTTTCTCATACCGCTGCTCAGCCGCAGTTTTTCCCCGAATATCTCGTAGACGATTATGAGATGATTTCTCAGGAGCTGGCCGATGCAGGGATAGGACTGGTGTTTACTGGTCATTTCCACTCTCAGGATGTCAGTGTGACGCAGACCAAGAGCGGAAAAAAATTGTATGACATGGAAACTGGTTCTCTGCTGACTTATCCTGCGCCCATCCGTTTTGTTACACTGGATGGCGATGATGTGACCTACAGCAGCGTCCACATTGACAGCGTGGATGGAATCGATGATTTTGAAACCTATGCTCAGGGGTATCTGATGGAAGGGCTTGTTGGTATGGTGCCGGGTATGTTGAAAGCGGTAGATTCCACCCTTACGGATGAGACTGCGGCTGGGATGGCGAATATGGTGATCCCCGGCAGCAGTAGTACGATTGCCCAGTTTCTGGCTGCCTGTATGGCAAAGCACTATGTGGGAGATGAAACCCCCGGTGATTATGAAGGAATCATATCTGCTTTTCAGAATTACAATGCGGAGGACGATGCGACGAATGCGCTTTATCAGATGCTTGGAAATGTAGCCTGGGCACTGGCTAACGATACGACTGGAGACTTGACGGCGCCTGCCCTTGATACCGTTGCTGACAATGACGGCAACTTTACTCTTTCTTCCCTGCCGACTTATAGCAGCGGCGGATCGGGAGGATCTAAGAAGTCTTCCGTTACGTCAGGCAGTGAGACCACAACAAAAGAAAACGCAGACGGCTCCATGACCACAACTGTGACTGATCCCACAACAGGAACTGTGACGAAAACCACGGTCTGGCCGAATGGATCAAAAACCGTCGTCTTGGAAAAAGAGGATGGTACGGTAACCACAACCACCACCGCTGCAAGCGGTGTTAAGAGCGAAACGGTAACAACACCGGAAGGCAATACGACCGCTAGAATCACGCTTGCTTCAAGGGGAACGAGAACCGTGGTACGTATCCCTGTGCCAAATGCCAACGCTGGTACCGTGGCAGTTTTGGTCAGAGATGACGGAACGGAAGAGATTTTGAGAATGTCGGTGGCAGAAAACGGAGAACTGTTGATTCCGCTCAGCGAGTCTGCTAACATTAAGATTATACAGAAGGACAGCTCCTTCTCCGATACCAGATCCCACTGGGCATCTGAGGCGGTCTCCTTTGTTGCCGCACGCGGTCTTTTCTCCGGCACATCGGAAAATAATTTTTCTCCGAATGTATTCATGACACGAGGCATGCTGGTTACTGTTCTTCATCGACTTGAGAACAAACCTAAGGGTGGAGAGCAGTCTTTTGAAGATGTTAAACCGGATAAATACTACGCCGAGGCAGTAGCCTGGGCGGCACAGAACAATATTGTTTCGGGAACGGACAATGGCTTTCAGCCGGATAACGATATCAGTCGCGAGCAGCTAATTGCGATCCTATACCGTTACGCAGCACCGGGACAAATAGACGGAGGTCTGGACAAATTTTCTGACCGTGCAGCAGTGTCTTCCTGGGCGACTGATGCGATGCGCTGGGCTGTTGGAAGTGGACTGATTACGGGTGGCAGTAACAGAAATCTCAATCCTGGCGGAAGTGCAACACGCGCTGAGGTTGCAACTATTTTAGAACGATACGTCATAAATATGGCGAATGAAAGTAAAGGTGAATAAGAAAAGAGTGAACCATACCTAAAATATTAAGAGCCCGCTCATTACTGAGCGGGCTTAAATTTTGGGAATAAGTAATGTGGAGGAAAAACTGTCTAACTCTTCCTCTTAACTTTACTGCGATTTTGTTAATTGCTTTTATTTGAATGCAACGTAGTGCCCCTCATATTCGGTTAATAAAATGTCTTGTTTATAACAACATACTTTAAGTTTTAATCTCCCTTTTTTATGTTTAGAATAAGTTTCAAAGAATTTTCTTTTCACTTTTTCATCTTCTAAATTACATTCTGCAATGAAATCTTCTTCTATGGGCGCTAAGTAATTGATTTTACTTTTTTGGATTACTATATGAGCATCCGGGTCTATTTTCTTAATATGAATAAACATCATTGCCCAACCACAAATAGTCATTAGACAATTTATGCTTCCGCCAAATGCTGTTGATTTATGATTTGTATTTGGTTCTAACTTCGCTAAGATTCTTATTTTTGATGGAGTGAACTCAATAACGCGAAATCCCATTGCTTTTGTAATTGGTATTTGTTGATGTATTAATTGCTCAAATTCATTTTTATTCATACAGACCTCCAATATTTTCTGGATTAATAGTTTTTACATAAATTATTATTTAAATTTTATTCTATTATATAGAACGCAGGTATTTTTGTATATGGGAAAATAATTAATCGGGAGATTCCTGAGCAGGATCGTATTTTATTCTTTGTGATCGCTCATTTTTTTTGATATACCTATTTTAGTATTTATATATTATGTGGAGGATTATTAAATGAACATAGGAACCATTTCATGTGCAATTATGACAATCATATTTGGCATTTTGGCAATTGTCTTTGCGTTACTAAAAGAAAAAGGGACAATGCTTATTCGTGGATTTAATACTATGCCCTAAAAAGACAGAGAGAATTTGTATGGCTTGTTTTGTTTTTTTAAAATGTTCATTTTGATGCGGAAAAAGCATTTTCTAAGTACAAAAAATGAGCATACTGACAAGAAGCTCTTAAATACAAAGTATATCGTCGTTAAGCTATGATACTTGAAAAAACAACGATTTATTCAATTTAGTCCCTTGTAATATTTTTTGAAAAATTCTTTTAATGAATTAACCAACAGAGATAATATTATGTAATTTGTGATTTGCTCTTGCACTGTAATCGGATTCTGAAAAGTTTCGTTAGAAGGATTTTTGGTTTCATTATTATTTGTTTCCAATAAAGTCCTTTTCTTAAATTCATAGTTTTTAATATTAAGATTGTAGATTTCATCTTTTGTCATGTGGTTTTCAATTTCCAGTTGTGTCATGATAGAATTTTTCATTTTCCGGAGACTCTCATCACCATATTCTACGCAAATTTCACAATACTTAATCAGTTCATTTTTATTTGCAAAACTGGATACCCAGTGATTGCTTTGTTCTTCACGAGCGTAATTAATAAGAAAAGAATCATAACCGCTTCGGATAAAACTTGATGCAAGAAGGGATAGTGTTTCACACCCCTCAACAATATATTTTTGTTCCAAATTATGATCATTCATAATTGACATAATCTTGTTGGCTTCCATCGTTATTATATCCGGTACAACAATACTTCTACTGCAAATCGAGAGAAGTTCTTCTATACTGGAATCCAGAGAATTCACATCACTCATATTCATTTATCCCCCTTATCCCCTTTATAAATATAGTATAACATTGAGGTTTAAGCAGTCAATTGAGTAGTTGTAGAAGAAAAATGAGAATATACGACAATTTTATCTACCATTCAGCCTGAACGACGTCATACTTATGATTGGCGGAAAAACCCGAATTGTCGAAATAATTGTTACCGGAGTTTCCGAAAGTTGTATCTACATTGACCCATTTCTCTTCCTCCGGATCATAGACCTGATTCCAGACATGCTCGCCCCATTCTTCTCCGCTGTAACCCAGTCCCGAGACCAGTCTGACTTTCAGCCCAACCGCACGGCACATGGAAACATACAGGCAGGAATAGTCAAAGCATACTCCTGTTCTTATTTCAAATGTAATGATTGATCCGGAATTAACCCGGGAAGGATTCTTGAGAACGATTTCTGCTTTCACCTTATCGTATCGGATATTTTTGCTGACCCACTGATAGAGAAGATAAGCCTTTTTGTTTTCATTTTCTTCCGTTCCAACGATCTGCTTTGCAGTATCATCTATGTCGGAATTCGACTGGACTGCTTCATCAATCGTCATCCCGTTGAAATATTTGATTGCAGGTAATTTCCAATAATTGGGTTCTCCGCTATTGTCGGAATTCGCAGGAGTATAATCTTCAGCAGCTTTTTTGAATACATCACCTATCAGAATGGGTAAACTTTTTATCAGGTCAGCATTTAGGATTGGTCGCAGCATATTTTTATGAATGATCTGATATGCTCTGGAAGCATTAATATAGTCACCGGCGGAGGGATTGTTAATAAAACTTGTATAAAAATTCAGCAGCAAAGAGAAGACCACAACCATGCAGACGGATTTCGGAAGTTGCCATAATCCACCGATGATGCGTTTTTGTTTTGCATGCATCTTATTCATAATAGAATAAAATTTGTCCGATAGAGGAACAAGCACATGCCGTTTAAATGGCAGTGCTAGAAGGTTCAATAGAAAGAGAATAACACATAGGAGAATAAAGAAGAAAATAGCCCAGGCTACAATGTCCTGTTGATATTGGGAAATCAAATCTGTGGAAGAGGGGATATAGTGAACGAGAGCTGATGTAAATCCGTTTTCTGTGCCGGAAAAAATTATCCGGACAAGATAAAATGTCAGAATCAGTCCCAAAATGTATTTCAAACAGTCTGCTGCTGAAAGTGCAGACTGCTGTATTCGGATTTTAGAAACAGGATATACGATGCCTGTCAGCACAGGTATCGAAAACATACAAATGATTATTATTGTTATGATATTGATATGACTGAACAAATCTAAGCCCTCTCTTTTAATGGTGGCGTCAACAAATTATAACCGGAGTGTGAAGCGATAGCCAAGCTGTATATTTTTCCATGAGAATAAATACCGATATTTTATTATTTCTCAGATTCTTGCTTTTATGAAATGATTCTAAATCGGTGAATGAAAAACATGTAAAAAAATAAGGCATCTATGTTATAATAGTTCCAACTACTGACATGCAGTGTATTGATTATTTTTTATTCAGTATATATGATTGAACATAGAGATTATTGGGAAAAGGGCTTGGAGGGTGACCATGAGAAATGATAATTTTATAGATTTTGGAGAAGAAATAAGTAGAACGGTTAGAAAAGTATTGAACGGCCAGGATTTTTACGACTTAAGGAATACGATCAATCGTTCGATGGGGAATGTTCCGGGTGCAGGCGCTTTCTTTAGAGGGCCTTTCAATGATGACAGATTCCCGCCTCTGTCAAAAGATGATGACAATGTAACCGAGAGCTATGGCGCCTTCGACACACAGAACCGCGGACTCCATCATAACAGTAGGCACCATCATAACCATAGACTCCATCCTAAGCGTTCTAAGGGAGAAAGCCTTGTTCCAAGTATTTTGTTGCTGGTTTTCGGCTTTATTGGCGCAGCCGCTGCCGGACTGATATTGCTGGTTGAAATTGTGCTGGAAGCCTCGATCGGAAATATTCCGGCAGTAGAAGCCATCGGAACGATATTTGGGGTAATTTTTGTTGCCTCCTTGATACTGATTATCACTGGCACAAGGATGAGAAAAAGAACCAAGCGGTTTCGGCTTTACCAAAAAGTATTGAATGGACGTACATACTGTACCATTCGGGAATTGTCCGCCGCCAGTGGCAAGGGGACGAAATCTATCGTTAAGGATCTTCACAGAATGATTCATGCAGGACTATTTGCGGAAGGGTATCTGGATGAGCAGGAAACCTGCCTGATGACGGATTATAAGACCTATGTTCAGTATTTGGAGACTATGAAACACGTAAAGGAACAGCAAGAGTCTGAAGAAAGAGAAAAAGAAAAATGGGCCAATCTCGAAGGTGGCGCAGAATTGAAAGAAGCAATCGACGAGGGGAAGAATTATATCCGAACGATCAAGACAGCGAATGACATATTGCCTGAAGAGGAAATTTCTGAAAAGCTGGATCAGCTGGAGCAGGTTACAACTAAAATTTTTGATTATGTGGAGCAGCATCCGGAAAAACTGCCGGAAATTCGTAAATTCATGTGTTATTATATGCCAATCACGCTGAAGCTTGTAAAAGCCTACCAGAAGTTTGATCAACAAGGAGTAAATACATCGGAGATTGAGCAGACAAAGCTCGAGATCAAAGGAACCCTTGACACCATCAATAAAGCATATCAGAATTTGTTGAAAAAATTGATGCAGACGGATATTCTGGATATTTCTTCCGATATATCTGCGCTGGAAACGATACTGGCGCAGGAAGGCTTGACAGAGGATAATTTCAAGGCTTGAAACAGTCTAAGTTTATTGATTAACGTGGCAGCTAACGGCAGTTTACATTGTGAGCGGTTAGTTCCCTAAAGGAGGAAGGAAATAAAAAATGAGTGATGATAGGAAAGAAAACGTAGCGCCCGTACCGACCTTAACTTTTGAACCCTTTGCAGAGGATGAGATCACCCAGTCGGCTGTACCAGCCGGTGATAAAGATTCACAGGCACCTGTTATTGAAGAAAGCTCGCTGACTCCAGAAGAACAGAGAGCGGTAGATGAGTTTGCAGCGAAGATCGAACTCAGCAATTCTAATCTTATTGTGCAATATGGTGCCGGTGCACAGAAGAAAATTGCGGAATTTTCAGAATCGGCACTCAACAATGTGCGGACTAAGGATCTGGGAGAAGTGGGAAATCTTCTTTCTAATGTTGTCATTGAACTGAAGAGTTTTGATGCAGAAGAGAACGAAAGAGGATTTCTTGGAATTTTCAAGCGTACATCCAAGAAACTAACTAATTTGAAAACAAAATACGATAAAGCGGAAGTGAATGTCAACAAGATCTGTACCGTACTGGAAAATCATCAGATTCAGTTGTTAAAAGACGTAGCTATGCTGGATAAAATGTACGACATGAACAAGGTTTATTTTAAAGAACTGTCCATGTATATTTTAGCAGGGAAGAAAAAATTAAATGAGGTGCTGACTGTGGAATTGCCAAAATTGAAAGAAAAAGCCCAGGCCAGCGGTTTGCCGGAGGACGCGCAGGTAGTCAACGACCTTTCTGCTTTGTGCAGCCGCTTTGAGAAAAAACTTCACGATCTGGAGCTTACCAGGATGATTTCAATCCAGATGGCGCCGCAGATTCGTCTTGTACAGAATAATGATACCTTAATTTCCGATAAAATACAGTCGACGCTGGTCAATACGATTCCTCTCTGGAAGAGCCAAATGGTACTCGCTCTGGGAATTGCCAATTCCCAGCAGGCAGCTCAGTCACAGCGAAACGTGACGGATATGACAAACGAGCTTCTGCGTAAGAATGCGGATACGTTGAAAATGGCCACTGTTGATACCGCAAAGGAGTCAGAGCGTGGAATCGTAGACATTGAAACTCTGGTGAGCACGAACGAGAGCCTGATTTCAACGTTGGACGAGGTCACCAGAATTCAGGAGGAGGGCCGCCAGAAACGGGCTCAGGCAGAACAGGAGTTGAGTCGTATTGAAGGCGAATTAAAGCAGAAACTTCTGGAAATCAGAAATTAGTAGAACTATGAATTTTGATACTGAACCAGTGCGTTAAAGAAGGCGGCTACATTTTCATGGCGGGCATTGTGCGGCAGAGTGCAGCCGCTGCCTAATATAAAGCCACCGTCATCGCCGATCTCGGTCAGCAAAGTATGACAATAGCGTTCCACCTCCTGAGGCGTTCCCAGAGTAAAGAGGGGAGCAGAGACGTCTCCAAGCAGACAAATTCTGTCTCCTAATATTTTTTTAGCGAGAAAAATATCGGTACTTCCGTCAAACTCTATGATGATTTTATGCTTGGGAAGCGTCTGAAAATAATTAAGGTTTTTCGTCCAATCACCGTCCAGATGCAGGATGGGTGTAATATTATGATCAATCAGTTGATAGACAAAACGTTCAATAAAAGGCCAGACAAATTTCTCAAAAGCGGTATAAGAGAAAAACTGACTGCTCATACGGTTAATGCCGATAAATACACGCGGAATTGCAGTTTTAGCGGCAAGTTCGATTCCTTCCTTAATTGCCTCATCGGTAGCAATAGAAATTGCTTCACATAGTAATTCCGGAGCCTTATACATGTCACGGATGAATTCCGGAAAAGAGCGCAGATTGGAAAAATATGAAACAGGGAAATAAATATGTGCACCATATAAAAACACCTGATTATGAGCAGTGGTATGTTCTATTTCCAGACGGTGCAGCTCCAATGACTCTTGCTCTGCCTGAGAAATTTCTTCCTTAGATGATCCATAAGCCCTTGAAAAAAAGGTTTCGATATATTCTCGGTATCCTTTATTAAGGATAATCTGATAATCATCTCTTGACATTGCCTCATATTCAACAATTTGATATTCATAATCTTGGGGCAGTTCAATTCCGGGACGGTTACATTTTAACAGTCCGATTTTATCCTGATATTCTCCATAATGAATGAAATAAATGGAACGTCTTATATCCCAGATTGGAAATGTATTTGCGATTTCGGCAAAGGTTACCAGTGCTTTTTCTTTGTTATAGAAAAAATCTTTATTTGAGATTGCTGAAAAGCGGGACGCATAGCTTTCGATCATCGGAGCACAAGAAATCCGATCCGCCTTTTTATGAGAAATGGCGGCATTCAATCGTTCCTCAGGGGAATAAATTTTTTTCTTCATCATTGAAGACTCCTTGTTCTTACGGTCTGCTATATTGTTTGTCCCTGCGATGGAATGCGGCTAAGTTCGGAAAAGTGTTCCAATGAAACGGTTTTGCCTGGAGGGATCAAGTGGAAATCATTACTCCAATTATTAGAAAACAAATCAATTAAAAGTTGTATATTTCCTTTTTGATTGTTTATTTGAAGATCTAATTTTTTTGCGGCTTCTTCAACAATTGGAGTACATTCATCCAGCGGATAACTTTCCGTATCAATCATAGTTAAATAGTGGTAATGAGCTAACATCACATTCATAATTCTTTTCGTTTTTTCTGCTCCGTACTTTTCAATATAATGATCAAATTCATGAACAATACTATAGGGACTTTTTAACCAACCTCGCGTCAAAAAATAGCAGCCTTGACTTCGAATAGCGTTTTTTGCAGGGTTATCGTGCAAAAATAGTTCAATACAGTCATTTACCTTAGGTATGATTAAATTTGATTTGGTGGATTGCAGCCCTACTATGGCATTGCCGCAATAACCGAAGGTGAATAGGATATTTTCAACCGAGCTTTCTCTGTCAAGTATATCAATTTCTTCCTGAAGTTTGTTATGGAGCTTTTGAGGGTACATATGCAAAGAAGAGTCGATCCATATAACAGGATCCTGATTTCCGGCTTCACACATTGCTTTTTTTATTTCGTCATCAAGAATTTCACAAGCGAGTATTACATTGTTCATTGATCTTGTCCTCCGGCAGGATAGAATGAATTTGATATTTCAACATAAAGATCATAGCTTTCAACGACATCTTTGACAAAATAATCCGCCTCAACATAATTCTTGACTTCTTCGTTTACCAATCCGCAAATAATTACAATCACGCGATGTTTTAGATTTTTTTCTTTCAAGAGGTTAATTGTTTTTTTCATAGAATAATAAGAAGAAGTGATCAACCCGGATAAGAATAAAGTGACATACTCGTTATCTTTTATTTGTTCCAAAATAGTATCGGACGGTACGTTTACTCCCAAATCTATGGGATTGACACCTTTTGAATTAAAGTAAGTGATCGCGATGTTTTTGCCGATATCGTGAATATCACTTTCAACCGTGGCAAAGATAGCTTTCATGGGATGGGATAAGGGTGGATTGTCCGGAGTAAACTCAAGTAGATTTACTACTTCCTTAAAAATCAGACCGGACATAATCAAATCTGCGATAAAGTACTTGCCTTGGTCATAGTAAATACCAATTTGATTAACACCTTCCTGCACGAGTTTGATAATGGAAATTGGATTCTCACCCTCGTTCAATTTTTGGTTTACAATATCGATAACTAAGTCCTCATTCAGCTCAAGCATTGCATCGATTAATTGGTCTTCCATTTTTTCATTCCTCCTGATCAGTGAAGTCTTCGTTTTAATATTTCCTCCTTTATAAGGAGGAAACAGCATACAGTTTGCTGTATTCGCTTTTGATACGCATATGTCCCCAAACGATCGGTATGCCACTGTTATCAATGCATTTCTGCTCGATAACCAACAAAGGATGCTGTTCTTTTAATGCCAGTAATTTCTTCGATTCTTCATCTGAAATCTCAGGCCATATTTTTAATTCTTTCTTTACGGAAAAGAGAGAAAAGTGGTTTGTAACAATTTCGGGAAACGTAGCATATCCGATTTCCTCTTCCAAATTAGGTTGCCCTTTATCGTAGGGGAGATATTTGATATCATAAGCAATCGGTTCTTCATTGGCAAAAAAAACATTTTTAATAATGATAACTTTTTTGTTTTTTGGTATTTTTAATTCCATGGAAATTTCTTCGGTAGGTGATAAAATATCAACCTGATAGAACTTTACTTCATCTACATATTTTTTGATAAAATCTGTTTCGTCAAAATATAGAATATGCTTATTATATCTGGGCTCGTTGACAAAATACCCTTTGCCGGGAACGGAATAAATGTATCCTTTTTCACATAACAGCAGTAAACCTTTCCGTACACTCATTCTGCTGACACCATATTGGTTGGAAAGACTGTTTTCGGAAGGGAGCATGTCACCCGGCTGAAGGATTCCCATCTCAATCTGCTCTTTCAGATCTCCCATTATTTGCATATATTTAATCGCTGTCATAAAAACCTCTTTGTAATTTTGAACTGTTCATTGATGATATTTTATCATCTTATCTATACAAGTACAAACAAAATATTGACATTCATATAAGACTATTCTATACTAATCATAACATGTATATACAAGATGACATTTAATACTTTATGGGAGGATCTTAAGCTATGGTTGAAAAGTATCAACACATTACCGATGCACTTGCTGAACTGGAAGAGGATGCTTTAATCAAAGGAATTGAAGAAGTTGTTGGGAAGCAGCCCAGCACAGAAGAAGCACAAGGAATTGTTAACGCGTGTGCAAAAGGCATGGAGAAGGTTGGAGACTATTTTGAAGAAGGCGAATATTTTGTCGGCGATTTGATTTATGCAGCAGATATATTAAAATGTGGAATGGAAATATTAAAGCCTTGCATAGGCGCTGAAGGAAGCGCAAAAATAGGAAAATTGGTTATCGGGTCTGCGCCCGGGGATCTCCACGACATCGGAAAAAACATTTTTAGCAGCATGATGGAAGCGGCTGGATTTGATGTCTATGATCTGGGCGTGGATGTAGCTCCTGAAAAATACGTAGAAAAAGTAAAAGAGATAAAGCCGGATATCGTTGGGATCAGCGGATTGCTGACATTATCTCTCGAAACCATGGGAGATGTTGTTCGCGCCTTGAAGGAAGCTGGATTACGGGATAATGTTAAGGTTATGATTGGCGGAAATCCTGTCAGTGAAGCAGTTCAATTAAGAGTTGGTGCGGATGCTCACAGTACGAATGCGGCAACGGGTGTAAAACAATGTAAAGAATGGGTGGTGGCATAATTTATGAGTGATGTACAGAAATTATTCCAGGAAACGCGTGGAAAGAATAACAACAACGATCAAAATCGAAGAGCCTGACAGAGTTCCGATTACATCTATGTTCGAGACCTGGGCAGGTCATTACAGCGGTTATTCGGTAGCGGATATTGCATTTAACTATGACAAGCTGGTAGAGTCCTTCTGTAAGATCGCTGAAGACTTTGAAGTGGATACTCTGCCTCCTCCTCTTGGTGTACGATGCGGTAATCTTTATAGTATCTTAGGCTCGAAAGAGTTTTCGTTTTTTAATAAGGACGGAGTATCTCATAATTCTGTTCAGCATGTTGAATGCCCTAATATCATGTCAGTTGAGGAATATCCGGAGTTGATCGCTGATCCTTATAAATTTATATTAGAAAAGCAATTGCCAAGACGATATAAGGCGTTAGATCAAAATCCGGCTAAAACTGCGGAAACACTGGCAAAATCAGTCTTTGTATACCAAAATTATTTTGGAAATGCTGTTGGCAAATTAGGTGGAATTCTTGCGGAAAAGTATGGGATACCTACCTTGTTCCAAGGCAGCACGGAGATGCCAATGGATATCTTGATGGATTATTTCAGAGGATTCAAAGGGGTTTCCATTGATATTAAAAGGAATAAGGAGCAAGTGCTTGCAGCTTGCGAAGCGTTATTACCGGTAATGTTGCGTAATGCTGTTCATAATAAACAAAAGGGCCCGTTTCCGTTTATCTTTATTCCGCTTCACATCCCGACTTATTTAAGACCAAGAGATTTTGAGACGTTCTATTATCCTACATTCAGGAAAATGATCGACGGCATGGTTGATTTGGGCATAACACCTGCTTTATTTATGGAAGGCAATTGGGAGCCTTACTATGAGTTTATCAATGCGCTTCCTAAGGGAAAAGTTGTTGGATTGATTGAACATGGCGATTTCAGAAATGCGAAGGAAAAAATCGGAAAAACAATTACTCTTTGGGGTGGTATGCCAATTGATATACTCAATAATTCAACAAAAGAAGAAGCAATCACCTATGCGAAGAATCTGATCGATGATTGTGCGCCTGGCGGAGGGTATATTTTCGGATGTGACAAGTCACTTCTTGCGCCAAGTGACATCAATCCTGACAATCTGAAAGCTGTCTTTAAAGCTGTGAAAGAATACGGAGTCTATAAATAAGGAGGGGTCTATATGATCGTTAAATTACCACCATTGGAATCAGAGCTTTTTGATACCTGGGAAAAACATATTGAAGCGAATCCGGAATTAAAAAATGCTCCGGTTGAGGCAAAAGAATCATTTGAACAATCGGTAGATGACTTTTTTTCAATGATTATGCTGATTTCTACGTTCTAAAGAATGAAGTGATAAACTAAATTGAAAATTCTTAGAACTGTGAAAAGAAAAAATATGGAGTTCCGCTCCCCTTTGGGGAGCCGGAACTTTTACAATGAAAAAGGGACTTTATTAATTATTTATGGCGGCGCAAAGTGAGCGCCGTGATGGAGGCAAAGCATGAAAATGAATATGAATCAATGGCTATCGGATTATAAGAGTGCTTCTATAAAAAAAACGATGCCGGTATTATCCTTTCCTGGAATGCAGTTGATTGGTGCAGACGTTGAGCAGTTAGTTCATAGCGGAGAGCTTCAGGCAAAATGTATGGGGGCGATTGCAGAACGTTATAAAACAGCAGCTGCTGCTGTGAGCCTGATGGATCTATCTGTTGAAGCGGAAGCGTTTGGAAGTAGTGTTCGCTTTACAAAAGAGGAACCACCGGCAGTGACCGATTGCATTGTTAATTCCTTGGAGGATGCGAAAAAATTGGTTGTTCCGGCAGTCGGATCAGCCAGAACCGGTGAGTGCATTCGGGGAATTGAACTTGTTGCTCAATCGATTACAGACAGACCGGTATTTGCAGGTGTTATCGGACCATTTTCCTTAATCGGACGATTGATGGATATGCAAAAAGTAATGATAAATTGCAGAAGGGATCCGGAACTTTTACGCGTTCTGCTGGAAAAGGCTACCGCATTTATTGCGGATTATATATTAGCATTAAAAGCAGCTGGTGCTAACGGAGTTGTCATGGCGGAACCTGCTGCGGGACTTCTTGCTCCGAAGTTCAATAAGGAATTTTCTATCCCGTATGTTGAACAAATAAGGGATAAAACGGAGGATGATGATTTTCTCTTTATTTATCACAACTGCGGGAATACCCTTCCTCTTTTAAATGATATTGTTGAAATGGCAAATTTCAAAGCAATTCATTTAGGCAATGCGATTGATATAGAAGAAGCATTAAAGATGATACCAGATGATATTTTAGTAATGGGAAATGTGGATCCGGCTAATGTTTTTGCTATCGGAACACCACAGATTGTAAGGCAGGTAACCTTGGAGCTGCTCGAAAGATGCAGTAAATATAAACATTTTGCTATCTCTTCAGGTTGTGATATCCCTCCGAATACACCGTTAGAAAATATAGATGCTTATTTTGATACGGTTGCTCAGTTTTATAAATAGACACAAAAAATATTATCCAAAGCCCCATTCAGTTCGCGTTATTGAATGGGGCTTTGATTTTGTTCAGAGAACACGAACATAGTTTGTATTAAATAGTGGATATTTCATGAATAATAACTTAACCGGCTAACCGATTCTTTTTCAGAAGTAACTGTTTCTTTAGTAAATATTCGTGTATCCTGAAAGTTAACGAACGCTTTTTTGTTTTTTATTTGGATAACATGTTGTACAATGAAAATATTATAAGAGGTATGCTAAAAAAAATATGTTAAGGAGGACAAGGTTGTAATGCAAAAAAATGAGGCGATTTTGCTCAATGAAATGATTGAAAAAATTTATACCACGGTAGATTATCGGCAAATGAGAACCACTTTGTTGGAAATGCTGGACACATTGATTCCATATCAGCAATCCTCATTTTATCTGTCTTCAAAGGAAAAAGAATATTGCCTATGCGATCCTGTAGGTAAGGGCATATCACAACTCGAGTTGCAGCGGTATCTAGATGAATATGAAGATAAGGATTATACGAGATGGATTTTTAAGAGCGGTAAAACCATGGTTTACCGGGAAACGGATTTGTTTCCGGATAAGGTTAGACAGGAAAATGCTTATTATAAAGAAGTCTATATGCCGGCTAAGATTTATTATTCTGTACAGATGAGTATTGCACATGGAGAAAACTTTCTGGGAATCATATCCTTGTACAGAAACAAGGATCAGGGTGATTTTACCGACAATGAGCTGTTTCTTTTGGATTTACTGAAAAATCATCTGGAGTACCGGGTAAATATGGAATTGCAAAAGAAGAGGAACGATTTGGCGATCATAAAAAATAAAATCAACTTTGACGCATATCATTTTGTTGAAAAATACGCATTGACAAATAGAGAGGTGGAAGTTCTGCGTTTGCTTTTCGCGGGGATTCCCAACAGCGCCATTTGCGATACTCTGGTGATCAGCACGAACACTCTGAAAAAGCATGCGCTAAGTATCTATAAAAAACTTGGCATCAATAACAGATGGGAACTGATAAATTTCAAACCGTAATTGGGGAGTAATCAATAGGGGCTACAGAACAAATCGGATTTTCTGAAAAGATTGAAAAAAATTTGTTCTGTAGCCGCTGATCATAAAGAAATGAACAAGCGGCCTTAGGGGCGGAAGCCTCTTTGCCCATAAAGGAGGGTGCTCAGCGAATGAAATGAGCGCCGAAGGGAACCAAAGGGTTCCCTAGCGGAGTGTCGTCAGCCACTTTTTGTGCTATAAAAACAAACAATAACCCTCAGGGGTTATTGTAACCCAGAAGGAGTAAAAAGAGTGTAAGCGCAGGGAATTTTAATAGATAGAATTTTCAGATAATATTTAAGTGGTAAGAGGTGACGCCAATAAGGGCGGCATAAAGTCGTAATCGTATTTTTAAGGAGGAATTATTTTATGGATTATGGAATTATATCCTGTATACCAATTGCCGTGCTGATTATCGGTGTGTTAATCACAAAAAGAATGGCAGAGATGATTATTTTGTCTTCTTTGATTGGCGCGGTTCTGGTATACAAAGGCGACTTTTTCTCAGGGTACATTGGCATGGTGTACGGAGCACTTTCCAATCAGTCTTATCAGTTTTTACTGCTTATTTTACTGGGCTTTGGCGGGATGACCAAGCTGTTCGAGAAATCAGGCGCGTTGATGGGCTTTAGTGGTATTCTTTCTAAATATGCTAACAGCCCAAAGAAATCCATGGTGTTAACATGGATTATGGGAATCATTATGTTTGTTGACGATTATTTGAACGTGCTTGCAACATCGTTTTCTATGCGGGCTCTTACGGACAGAAACGGCGTGCCCAGAGAACATCTGGCATACGGAGTGAATTCCATGGGAGCCTGTGTCTGCGTGCTGGTTCCATTCACAAGTTGGGCAGCATTTGCTGTAGGCTGTATCTCGGAACAAGGACTAACCTTTTCTGATTATATCCGAAGCATTCCCTATATGTTTTTTCCATGGGTTGCTATTATTGTCTGTTTACTCGTGGCAATCGGCGTGATTCCAAAGGTTGGTCTCATCAAAAAGGCATATGAGAGAGTGGAAGCCGGCGGTCCGGTTTTAGTGGAAGAAAAGGCGGGAGCTAATCTTGTGAACATAGAGATCGACGAAAACGTAAAACCAAGCTCACCGTTCAATTTTATCGTACCTATCGTTGTTTTGATTGTTGTTATGCTTTTATCCAATAACGATGTGATTCACGGAATTTTTGCGGCATTGGTAGTGCAGGCGGTGATGTACATTGCTCAAAAAATCTTAACATTGACAGAGTTTATGGGCAGTTTGTTTGAGGGTATCGCTTCCATGGCCTCTCTTGCTGTCGTAATTTGCTTTGCTTACATGTTAGGTGCTGCCAACGATGCCATGGGATTTTCCTCATACGTTATCGGCGGTATGACAAAGACCATTTCGCCTGCTTTCCTGCCTGCTATTACTTTTGTCGTTGTGGGATTTGTGGCCTTTGCTGCAGCAAGCTTCTGGGTATTGATCCTCATTACTACGCCAATCTTTATTCCTCTCAGCATCAGCATGGGGGTGGATCCGGCCATCGTTGTGGCAGCCATTATGTCTGGAGTGGCCTTCGGCAGCAAATTCTGCTTTTACTCTGATGCCGTATTTATGACATCTGCAGGAACAGGAGTTTCTAATATGACACAGATCAAGGCAGTAGCACCTTATGTACTGGGGTCAGCGGTTTTAGCAGCCCTGTTTTATTTAATCGCAGGATTTGTGATGGTTTAGCAGAATCATTGAGGAATTTATGTTAGGAGCAAATATAGCGGAAAAAAGGAGTTTAATATGAAAACAGCAGATCTCGTAATAAAGGGTAATGCGATCTTTACCGCTCGCGACGCAAACCTCATTTCAGGCGGTATTGCCATAAAAGGCAATAAAATCATGGCGGTGCGAGAGGGAGGAGAAATAGACCGATGGATAGGAGAAGATACTAAGGTTTTTACCTATGAAAATAAGCTTATCATGCCTGGATTTATCGATGCGCATGTTCACTATTTTATGGGAGCCATTTCAGCCAGCGAGCATATGTGCTCTGAAATCGGAGCATCCAGCTCTGAAGAGGAATGCGTTGCTATTATAAAGCAATTTGCAGAAGCTCATCCGGAAGAAAAAAGAATTTTGGGAATCGGTTGGTTTCCTGCAAACTGGGGGGATGCTCCGCTTCCAACAAAGCGTTCGCTGGACGCAGCTATCCCCGACAGACCGGTTTACCTGATATGCGCCGATGTACATACCTTTTGGATGAACTCGAAGGCTTTGGAGGAGTCTGGAATTACGCCGGATATGAAACCCAAGAGCGGAGAAATCGGGCGTTTTGAGAACGGAGAACTCAATGGGCTGCTTTTCGAGCCGGAGGCTTTTGCTCCGGCTATGGCAAAGGTCATGGATCTGGGCAAAGAAGCAATGAAGGCTACGCATCGGAAATTTCTGGCACATATCGCCGCCTGCGGTGTGACTTCCATCAGCGAAATGTCGGCAGATGACTATAATGAAACCACTGATAAAAATTATGCAGTGATAAAAGAGATGGAAGGAGAAGGAATGCTTACCAGCAGGATTCACCTTTATACCCGGCTGGCGGGCTACACCGACTTTGCAAAGGCGAAGGAACTGGAGGCACGGTATTGTTCGGAAAAACTTAGATTAGCAGGGGTAAAAGGCTTTGTGGATGGCGTAACCTCTACCTTTACGGCATACCTGCTTGAGCCCTACAATGACAAGCCGGAAACCTCGGGAATCGGTGTACCTTTTGAAATCCGAGAGAATATGGAAAAGTATATCATCGCGGCAAATGCTGCGGGGTTTGCGGTAAGGCTTCACTGCATTGGTGACGGAGCGGTAAGAATGGCACTGGATATGTTTGAAGCTTCTGAAAAGAGAAACGGCAGGCACGGTTTGAAAAATACCATAGAGCATATTGAAAGTATTCACCCTGACGATATTCCAAGATTTGCTGAACTAGATGTGATTCCATCCATGCAGCCTTATCATTTGACCTTAGACTTCAACGAAAAAATTGAAAGAATAGGAAAAGAAAGATGCAGATGGGAATGGCCACATAAGACCATATTAGAAAAAGGGGGAAAACTTGCTTTCGGTACGGATTATCCTGTAGTCGATTTCAATCCTTTTCCAAGTATTTATGCCGCTGTAACCAGATGTGATGACGAGGGCGTTGCTACGGGAGTGAATCCGGAGGAATGCATCAGTCTGGCTGAGGCTTTGACGGCATATACTGCAGGCTCTGCAAATGTTTACGGACGTCTTGCGGAGCTTGGAACTCTTGAAGAAGGAAAGCTTGCTGACGTAATTGTGGTGGATAGAAATTTATTTGCCGTCGACTCACGTGAGATAGGGGAGGCTTCTGTAGAACTGACTGTCATGGATGGCAGGATTGTTTATGAAAGATAAGGGGTAGCCCCGAACATACCGGAAATAATATAAAATCGAGATCCAAGCGAAATATCGTAAGGATTTCGGTTTTATATTAAATTGCACAACAAAACCACCCGGATTTTACTATGAAAAGTAATTTCCGGGCGTAATGTTAACGAGGTAAGTTTATTTTGCAGTCTGTTTCCTGCCATACGGCTTTTTAATGCTCGTTTGCCCTAGTAAATAATCTATATTGACATTATGAAACTTTGACAGTTTGATAAGGATGGTACTGGGAATATCCAGATTTCCATTTTCATAACGGGAATAAGTAGCCTGTGTAATGTTCAAAAAAATTGCCATTTGTTGTTGCGTTAAATCTTTATCTTCTCTTAAATTTCTTATATTTGCATACATTTAAATCACCCTAAGAAAGTTTACTTTATATGGAAATTCATATTGACTTTTATGCGATTTCCGTATAAATTCTATTTTGAGGTGAACTTATGAATTTACTTAATGAAATCATTCAAAATGATATGGAAAAGTATATCTACAAAATCGAACCGTATTTTACGGAGGAAAAACGATTAAATTTTTCACATACGCCGATAGAGGACTTGGAAAAATATAATGTTGGATTAGGGACAATGATAAGACTGAAGATATTAACCCCAAAGAGTGATCTCTCAAAAAAACTCGCCCAATCTGGTTTCAATGACAAAGATAAAATATCGATGGAAATTTTAAAAGAATTTCATAAATACGTACGTTGCCAGATGGGGCAGACTATGAAAGATTGAGAAAGAAGGATTATGCATTAAAAAACCACCCGGCATTTACTTTGCAGTGTTCCTATTTGCCAAGTGGTTAGTTTATGCAGACAGTTTGTTATCGTAAGTTAGCACGTCGGATAAAAATTTAATCATCTTCGTTATCCTTTAGTGCAGTAATGGTAGAATAAACGACACGCAGTTCGTGCACGCTGCAATTTTGCAAACTGCGCTCGATTTTATATAGAAGCTCCGGATCATCTTTTTTACCGGGGAAGAAAATATCATCGATTGAAAAGTTTAATGTATGAGCTAATTTATATAGAACTTCTACGGATGGATTTCGATTGCCTGCCTCAATTTGTTTTACATGAGAAGGGGCGATTCCAATCATTTCTGCCAATTTCTCCTGTGTTATCTTATTTTCGGTACGAGCAGCCTTGACTGCTGTTCCCAGTGCCTTTTTGTCCATTATCATATTTTATCGGCCTCCTATGATAATCTTACAGATTACGATAAGGCTTGAAAACTACCTATAAGAATACTATAATAGACACCATAAGTGTATTTTCGATCTTATGGATATTTAAATTTTTGCATGGAGGGAAATTTTACGAATGAAAGATTATAATGAACCATATAAAACCGAACCAATTCATGTTCTTATTATTTCTGATCGTTTGTTTGACAGGGCAAAATCACTGGCAGAATATCTTCGAGGCACGGGGAACTTTAAAGTGATTGGTCTGGCTGAGAATATGCAGCAGGCAATTAATCTAGTACAGGACTGTTCTTTTGATTATCTGATTATTGCAGGGTATTTAAAAGTAGAACGTACCTACGAGGTAATTGCTGAACTCCAAAAACAGCAAAAGGAGTTTTTGACGGTGCAGTGGGCTATGATTGATTCCCTGATCACCGGCTTCTGCCAGCATTACAAAATACCATTAAAATTTGAACGAACTCTTCCAATGCCTGAGTTTATAAGCTTTTTAAATACACATAAAAATGATCCCAGACCGCAATGTCCGGAAGAAACGCAAGAAACAAAAACCATATCCAATCAGAACATTTCCCTATTTTCATTACTTAAAAAAGTCTTCCGGCGTATTTCAGGGTCACCCTCCATGCTTTTACTCTAAGCTTGGAGGGCTATTTTATCTAGAGTATTTTGAAGACACTTCCGTTGCATATGCTGAAGTTCATCAGGAATTGCAGACGTTAGAAAATCAAGGGCTGAGCTCCTTTAAAGGATTTTCACTATGGCATCGGTATTAGCAGCAAAGATATTGATCATGTGGATTTTGAAAGAGATGATTCTCCCACAATCAAGAGATGAAACGGATCGGGATATCAAGAAAACATTGCTGTGGATGCGTAGAAATAAATGCAAATTAGAACAGGAGATTGTTTCCCTGCCATGGAAATAAGGAGAGTTGTCTGGATTCGCAGTCATTGATTTCCGTTACATATTATAGTAAAGTGTTATAGTGACCGGAACAAACCAGAATGCACGATAAAATATAAAGCAACAAATAAACAAAAGGGATAAAGGAGAAGGGATAAAAATGAAAAGAAAAGCTTTCAGCATCCTGCTTTGCATAACCATGATACTGACAATGATGCAGAGCTCTACAATAAGTGCGTTTGCCGAAGAAGAAGGTTCAAACACGGAAACAGACATTAACGAAATTAGAACAGAAGACACAGCTTTGGAAGGGCAAAATACGGGGGAACCGATTCTGGCTTATGTTCCTTTGGACAATCGTAGCGTTAACGTAGACAGGGTGATCTATGAAGCGGAATCTGCAGGCTTTCAGGTCATGATGCCGGATGCAGATTTATATGCCACTCGACTTGATGGACAGCCGCTCAATTCCAACGGCACCCAGTTTGGTGACGGGGAGAAATTGATGGAATGGATCCTTGAGATGGACAAGTCTACCGACTATTTTGTAATCTCTCTCGATCAGCTCCTTTCGGGCGGTCTGGTTAATTCGCGTTCTCTCACGAACAGCAAATGCACAAAAGAGCACCAACTGATTGATGCAATCGTTGCGCTTTCCGAGAACAATCATGTTTACATTCTTGATACGGTTACTCGGCTCGCATCCTGTACCGTAGGTTATCAAGGCGCAACACTGGAAACCTATAATTACCTGAGACAGTATAATCTCCAACCTAGATTACAGCTGAAGGGCAGCAGTCTTACGGCAGCTAATATTGTGAGAAATTATACCAAAAACGAAAAGGGATGGAAAATTAATGTTAGTTCAAGCTACACCAGGCTGGTAGGGACTGCTTTGAGAACCCGTGCCAGGAAGCTGAATCTGATTGATTATATATTGACTCAGGACGAATTGGGTAAAATAAAATACTTTATAGGGATTGATGATTCCAATCCTCAAAATACGATACAGACAAATGAGATCAACTTTATCAAAAAGAAAATGGGTGACCGTGGGCTGATTTATTCGGGTACGGATGAACTGGGCATGATGGCTACACTCAGTCTGATGATTGATTATTATGGTTACAATGTTAATGCCGCTACCGTATACTTCGGTGACACGGAAAGTGCTTCTTCCGGTTCTATCTATGATATGGAAACGGTAAAAGAAAATCTGGAAATACATCTGGAGAGTATCGGTGTGCAGTTAGTGGATAAGCAGAACGCAGATTTGGAAGTCGTGGTTCTGACGACGCCTTCACAAGCCGTACTGAATACAAAATATATTACCAGAATGATTGATTATATCAACAATAATATTTCCAAGGGAATTCCAACCATTGTGATTAACTCGGCTCCAGGTGCATACAGCGGTAATTTGGAATACAGAATGATCAGGGAATGCGAGATGAGTATGCTGCTTTCTTACAGCAGCTGGGGGACTGTGGGAAATTCTATCGGGCTGGCACTGAGCAACGGTATTTCACGTTATTTGTATCTTCACAGCAGAGACAACAGCAGTGATGCGGCGGATATAGCTTTCTTAAAAGGATTGATCTTTTCTTATGAAAAGGATGTCAGTTATATCCGGGGTGGCGGAAAAACCTTATTTAATAGTTATCTTGCCTCGAAAGGATGTTCCGCCAGTAATTTCTATCAGAGTGATGAACAGGTGAAAGCGGTAAATGCTTATCTGGAAAATATGCTAAAAACTTCTGATTATAACGTTACGGTCAATGATATCATTGACAATTTGACAGACTGCAGGTATTTTAAAGGCCTTGGAGGGGAATGCGGCATTATTGGAAAAATCAGCCTATCCAATTATTCCGCTCCGTTTTTCAGAACCTATGAAATTCGGTTTGATATTGATGTGGATCTGAGTGATATAACGATAAACGGTTTTAAAGATGCCATGTCAGTCAGCATGCCATATACTCCTCAGGACGGTCAATTGACTTACTCCGTCACGCTTTATTATCTTGACGAGTCAGGCAAGCTGCATAAAATTCCTTGTTTGTACGATAAGAATACAGGTTTGATAAAATTCGCTACGGGTCTGGGCGGCTTCTTTACAGATACGCAGAGCATGGAGGCAGATAAAGCTTATTCGCTGTTTGCGGACGTGTCTGCATCTTCGTGGTATTTTGACGATGTAATGTACGTTTATGAAAAGGATCTAATGCACGGTATAACGAAGAATACCTTTGAACCCAATGCTTCAATGACTCGAGGAATGCTGGCATATACTCTGTTCAATATGGCGGGAACACCAGAAGCAGAAATTGGATTTGAAATGCCGCAGGATGTTGGGAAGAGCTGGTACAAAGAGGCAGTTGCATGGGCATTGGAAAACAATATTGCTTCAGGATATTGGAATGGGGATTTTGGACCGAATGACCCTGTAACTCGTGAGCAGATGGCGGTTATGTTATGGAGATATGCAAAATATAAAGATATGGATGTCAGCAATGGCGAATATCCGGGTATTTATAACTATGCAGATGTTTTTGCTGTTTCAGAAGATCTTCGTGAAGGGGTTGACTGGGCTTGCAGTAACGGTATTATAAAAGGGAAGGATAAGGGAACGAGGGTTTTCCCTCAGGCTTCCGCAACACGTGCGGAAGTTGCGGCAGTACTGAAGCGTTTTTCTGGAATGTAAAACAAAAGTAGGGCGATACGACGAGGGCACTGAAAAAGTCCCTTACGTAAGCTAATTCAATAAAGAACTTGAAAAGGCAGTAGTTTGCTGTAATTTCAGGCTCTTTTTTTTGGTATAATTGTAGTATCAAAACAGGTGGTGATACTATGATTTAAAATTTGCAGTTAATATGAACAATTGCATCATATTTATAAATCATAAATACAAATATCAATCAGAATTAAACACAAGAAATATTAATAGGAATTGACAAAAAATAATAATATGGGTATAATGTCTAATTGTGAGGTTAGTAAAGGCTAACCAAAATGAATAAGGAGAATTTATTGTTAGTTAACCATTGGAATACAGATGAGTTAGCAAAGACTAACTCGAAAATAGCTAAATTGGGGGGGTGTGTATTTATAAATAGCTGTTTTTAAAGGTTTATGTAAAGCGTGTTTATTAAAAGGAAGGAGTAGGTGTTTTTTTTATACCGTAGCAAATTATGCAGAAAATAATAAATAATAAAAAGATTAAAAAAATATTGGCGTGTTTTTTAGTTATTGGATTATTGTTATCCTACCAGCCGTCAGAAATGTTTACTTATGCCGATGATACAATCGGTGAAAGCAGTGATGAATATAATGATGCAGAGTTAGCAGACTTAGAAGTAATTGGTGCAGATTATATTGTCCCTAAATTTGACCCTGGCATTAACACTTATAGAGCTTGTGGGCGTACGCTCAAAATAAAAGCAACCTTAGAATCTGAATTTGCATCATTGGAAGTTGACGGAAATCAGGTTAATAATGGAGAAGAAGTAACTGTTGAATTTGGGGAGGCGAACTTAAAAGACGTGACCATAGAAGTGACTGCTTCAGACGGAGTCACAAAAAATATTTACAATATAGCAGTTACAAAACTATCTTCATATACAAACAGTATTTTACTAAAAGAAGATTTTAATGATGTATTAAATCCTGCAAATGGAATAAATAATTATATTGTTTTTAACGATAACGATGATAAAGATGATATTTATACAATTAAAGATGATGTCTATATAATCAGAGATGATATCTATATCATTGATTCCTTGACCGAGAATGAATTTGAGCTTAAATCTACAAAAGAGGAAAGCGATGTTAAGACAATTGCAATGAATGACATTGCATTTATTTGTTCTGCAGTTAATGGCAAAGAGATAAATGATGATTCTGTTGGCAGTGGTTCGATGAAACAAATGTCGAGTTATGATTATTATACTGACTGGAAACTATCAAGATACAATGACTGCAACGACTTTGCGGTTGATAAGGAGTATGCTGTAATCTCAGCAGGTGAAAGCTTTGAGTTTCATTATGAAAATGCAGAAGTAGGTGAAAATAATTATATATCAGCATTGCTTGTCAATGACTCAAGTTCAAGAAAAAAGATTTATTATGGCAGATTAAAAGCGGTAAATAGTGATGCAGATAAAAATGGGACCGCTTCTATAAGCTTTCCTAAAGCTTTTTCTGGCGGAGAATTTACCTTATATGTTTTTTCGGAGGAATATAATGGGGACTGGACAAGCGATTCTGTAAGCAATATGGTAGAAATTCCGTTAAAAGTGGACAAGTTAAGTTCAGCTGCCGGATTATTACCCATGGAAATTACAGGGTGCACTTTGACTCCGGCCTTTGAAGGCGGAAGTTCCAAATACTATGTTTCCTACGGCGAAGTTTCGCATGATACTGAAACGATCACATTTACGCTTACAAGTATAGAACCAAATGTTACGATTCAAGTGAATGGCGAGAGCGTTCCTAACGGACAGCCTTACGAATATTCGTTAAATTCGGGATATAACCAGTTTGATATAAAAAGCCGAGCGGAAAATGGACAAGGAACAGCTTCTTTTCATATAGGAATTCGCAGATTGGCTGATGAAGAAGAAGAATCGGCGATTTGCCTGGATGCCAGCCCTTTGAAAGGGTATTCTGACAGTGGGTACAGAAAAATTTTATTTAGCAATTGGGATGATGAAAGTATAAGTGGAAAAAATCCGAAACCCGTAGAGTGGCGGATTTTAGATACGACTTCGAATGATGAAAATACGGAAGCATTGTTTTTGCTTAGAGAGGAATTGTTGGTAAAGGATCCGGCCAATGCGTGGCAAGGTGTTCCTTATGGTGACACCAATGACTGGGAAACAAGCTCAATTAGAGACTGGCTGAATAATGAATATTTTAATAATACCTTCAGCGAAGAAGAAAAGGCGGTTGTTCTTGAAACAACAAAGACTGAAACGGAAAAAGTATCAGGGAGTAAAAACCTTTATACTCCTTCGAATTTAGACAATGATAAATTATTTTGTCTTTCTGCTTTAGAAGCAAAAAATTCTGTGTATGGTTTTGACGAAGATGTAACAAAACAAGACTTTCAGAGAAGAATTGGTGGTTATTATTACTTAAGGTCAGGTGTAGAAGAACATGCTACAAGCAGTGCCGTTGTCGTAAGCTCTGGGTATATGTCTACATGGAGTCTTGCTTGGGCAGCGGCCAGACCTGCTATGAACATTGACAGCTCAAAAATTGCATTTACTTCAGCGGTTAATACAAAAGATAATGCGGATGGGGTATTTGTGGAAGTACCTAAAATAAAGGGGAATCGTGAATGGGTTCTTACTTTGAAAAGTGATGTTCAGGATTTTGCTGTAACGGAAGAGACTTTCAACGGAACGCCTGGAAGCAATGTCGAATTTCAATATGAAAATGCTGAAACCGGAGATAATCAGTATATATCGGCGTTAATTTTAGATGCGGAGGATAACGTTAAATATTACAGCCGTTTGTTTAAAGCAGCTGAAGCGAACGGAACAGGCAGTTTTTCTGTCCCGCTGATCGATGAGAATACATATAAAATCTTAATTTTCAATGAACAATACAATGGATCCGGAAAGACCTCTGCTGCAAGTAATTTTGATGAAGCTGAGATATCAGTGGGAAAATTAAATGGTCTGCTGGTTCGATTTGAAACAAATGGAGGCGTTCCAATCCCAAAAACAATTGTTGCAAAAGGCGGACATACTATTGCGGAACCGGAAGAAACAAAAAAAGCTGGATATTCGTTTATGGGATGGTATGCAGACAAAGAACTTACGACACCCTGGGACTTTTCAAAAGATAAAATTTGGGATAATACAGTGCTGTACGCAAGGTGGGAAGCAGTAGATCTTCATGCGGATGCCCCGGGGACATACGAAGCGTCCGTTAGCCTTGAAATGCTCGGAGTCAGTAAAGCGTGTATGGTAATTGCAGAAGATGGAATTCCTGAGCATACCGTGTCTGCACCTTATGATAATGGAAAAATCACTATAGAAGTTCCTGCGGCAGGAGATTACAGTTTTACTGCAGGAAAAGCAATTGAAGAGATGACTCAAACTGGAAAATTAAGTCATGATAAGATCATTGACAATTCATACAAAGGGACTGGAGAAGTTGGAAATCCTTATCATACTATAGTTAATTTCTTAAATAAGAAAAATGGCGGATTTGGTTTAATGTGGTATATTCCTACTACATGGGCTGGATATGAAACCGATGGAGCATCTGAAAGCAGTACGGAATATAATGCGGAATTAGTGAAGAGTGTAGTCTTTGAAGCGCGTGACTTTAATACCGGAAAAATTTTGGGGACGATGACCATGGATGGAAGCAGACGGAAGAGAGTTCCTATTGGCAGAAAATTCCCGTTCCCAATGAGCCTGACTCTTGAGCCGGATAAAGATGATATTGAAAATTGGGTTGAAAATAATGAACTTTATAACTACGAAAATTCAGTAGAAGGATATGGAATATCGAAAGACAGAGCGGATCACTTAATTGCAGAAGCGCAAAACGCATTAGACAGCAACGATGAAATTTTAATTGTCCATGAATCCAGAAGAGAAAATTTTGGCCCTTATACAATGAAGCTTGAGGTTGAGGACAGCTTCGGTTTTGCATCTGATAAACATGTTAAGGTTGTTTATTTAGGAGGTACCGGTGGCGGAGATTACCAGGGCGGAACGGAACCGGCACCGTCACTTGAAGACCGACTAAAAAATGAATTTTCCTGGAATCAGTATTACGAAAAGAATCTTGTGGTAGATCAAGACGGCTATGTTACCTTTGACCTGTATAACAGCGGAATGTTTAAACTGGTAAAAACAAATGAAGACGCTACCCCGGAATATACCGTAACCTTTAACAGTAATGGCGGCAGCTTCGTTATGGCTGAAAGAGTTGCGCAGTATGCGTCCCTTGAAAAACCGGAAGACCCAACAAAGCCAGGATATCACTTTGCCGGGTGGTATGAAGATGAAAAATTTACAAATACTTGGGATTTTGAAACATATAAAGTAACAAAAGACTTGACCTTATATGCAAAGTGGAACCAAACTGCAGCGTCATTTACAGTAAAGTTTGATGTAGAAGGTATTGAAGATCAAACCGTAGCAAATGGCGGCAAGGTTTTAAAACCGGAAAATCCTGAGAAAGAAAATAAAATTTTTGCTGGCTGGTATTCTGATGCAGCACTTACAAAGCTTTGGGATTTTGAAAATGATGTTGTTACAGAAGAATTGAATTTATATGCTGAATTCATGGATGTGGCCTACCAAAATTTACAGGAAGGAAAAAATCAATTAAGTGCAGATTTAACTGGATATAGTGGAGCTTGCCTTGTAATGCTTACAAATGGCACTGATCGTATCAATATAATAACGGTTAACGGAAAAATAAATGTAAATATACCAACTCCCGGCGATTATGCGGTTCGCATTATTGATACGGTTGAAAATTTAACATTAACCGGAAAGAGCGAGCCTTTAGAAAATGCGTATAAAGGGAATGGAACGGAAGAAAATCCCTATGTCATACTGGCTAATATCGCTAACGTTCCTGTTGGAACAATGTTTGGATTAAAATGGGCGACACCTGCTAATTGGGCGGGTTATGCCGGAGGCGGAGCGAATAATGAAACATCAGAAGTTTATGAAAAATCTTTAACAAAGAATGTAGTGTTTGAAACACGCGATTATAATACAGGAAGATTAATTGCTTCTGGAAATCTTAATGGTAAAGTTTTACCGGATGATCCAAAAGCAAGGCAAAGGATACCGGTTGCGTACAAGTGCCCGTTTAACATGAACTTTAGAATAAACCCGACGGAACAGCAAATCGATTCCTGGCTGGAAAATAATTCCCTGTACAATTTTGACGGAGCAGTGGAAGGATATCAAACTGCCGCTAAAAGAGTTGAACTTTTAAAGCAAAAAGCATTAAATATTCTTAGCAATAATGAACAGGCATTACTAATGTTTGAAAATGGCAGAGAATTCTTTGGACCTGTTAATTTTGAAATAGATGTTCAAAATTATGGATATCAAGCCGGAGACAAGATTTATATTAAGTATCTGGGTGGAACAGGCGGAGGAGAATACCATCATACTACACCACCAATCGCTGAAAGACTTGCAAATGAATTTGCATGGAGCATTAACAACACGAAGTCTGCTGTTGCAGATGAAAATGGGTACATAAAGATTTCACTGTATAACGGTGGAATGTACAGGTTGTCCAAAACCGAAGATAATACTTGCATCGTTGCTTTTAACAGCAATGGAGGAAGCGCTATTGCGGCAAAAGAGATTACAATTGGTACTAAAATTGAAAAACCGGATAATCCGACTAAAGATGGCTATACCTTTAAAGGCTGGTTTAGTAATTCCGAGTTGACAGAATCCTTTGATTTCGAAAAAGAAATAAATACGGATACCGTTATTTATGCAAAGTGGTCAAAAGATGGAGGCTCTTCAGGCGGAACGACAGAAACAACTTATACGGTAGAGTTCATTACAGGAAAGACATCAAGCGGAGATGCGGCAGCAACCATTCCTTCTCAAGAAGTTGAAGAAGGGAAAAAAGCAACAGATCCTGCAAAAGACAGCAGTACCTGCCCCTTTGGCTTTTATGACCGCGGAGACGGATATTTAGTTTTAGACTGGTACACAGATGAAAAATTAAAGAATAAGTTTCGTTTTTCAACTGCTATAAAGGAAAATATTAAACTGTATCCTGAATACCAAAGATATATCTTAAAGGATGATGGCGACACTGACGGAGGTAAGGGCACTAAAAGCAATCCGTATAAAGTAAAACTGGGAGATACAAAGCAGTCAAAGATTGCATGGAAATTCTTTAATGAGCTGGCGAAAGGAACCTTTAAAGGCTACTACAAAGTATATGCAGAAAAAAAGAATGACGGTGATGAATTATTCTCATGGACCTTCAACGGAGATGATTTTAGCACCTGCGATACGGCACAGCCGTACTATATCTATATCACTACTGAAAAAGTGGGAAATACGCTTGAACTTGAAATGGTAAACCGTACTGCGATTGAGGGCAAGGTTACAATTTCCGTAGACATATCAAAATATATTAAAGATGGAGAAGTGGAAGTTGAATATAAATCCGGTTCTTGTGACGGTAAGGTCGCTCACAGTAATGTTGAATCAGGTAATTGGGTTCAAAGTCACCATAAGCCGAAGTCATACTTTACTGATACGACGGCAACGGTGAAGAAAGGATATGTTACTTTTGACATTACCCATGGCGGTACATACATCATAAAAAGTGACCAAATTAAGGCCGACGATGATTCATCAGGCGGTTCCTCCGGCAGCAAAAAAGCCGTAGAAAAAGAAACCATAAAAGCAGGGGAAAAAATAGACGCCGCTAAGCTTAAGAGCATACTTGATGAAGGCAAACACTTATTCATTAAATCAGATAATGGAACAGCATTATTTGATACAAAGGCAATAAAAGCCTTACAAGAAAAAAACAAGGGTAATATAGAAATTAGTATTGACTCAGTAGAAAATGAAAAGCTTTCTGAAAAACAAAAAAAGCTTGCGGGAGATAAAGTATCAGAAAGACCGATTTATAACTTAACAGCAAAGTCAGGAAGTCAGAAGATAACAACTTTCGGAAAAGGAAAAGTAACCGTAACCCTTCCGTATACATTAAAAGGTACAGAACAATCGTTAGGTGTCGTAATATGGTATCTGAATGATAAAGGTGAACTTGCGGATATCCCTTGTGACTATGATGCAGAGAAGAAAGAAGTAACCTTTACAACCAATCACTTTTCTTACTATGTGGTAGGATATGATAAAAATTTAGAGTGGGTGAACCCGTTTAGTGATGTGAAAGAGACCGATTGGTTCTTTAAAGCGGTAGCGAATATAAACAAGAGCGGTTTCATGAGCGGCGTGACAAAGACTGAGTTTAAACCCAATGCGAATACAACAAGAGCGATGCTTGTAACCATCTTATATCGCATGGAAGGTTCTCCTGAAGCTGGCAATCCGGTTACCTTTAAAGATGTTGCAAAAACGTCATGGTATACAGATGCGGTTTGCTGGGCGGTAAAAAATGAAATCGTTAACGGCTACGATGAACTTACCTTTGGAACGAATGATGCAATAACGCGTGAACAGCTGGTTTCTATATTATACCGCTACAAAAAAATGAAAGAAGCAGATTTGACAGCAGCGGGAACTGTAGAAGAATTTGAAGATGCGAATCAAATTTCTTCATGGGCAGCTGACAGCGTAAAGTGGGCGATTGGTGCAAATATTTTAACCGGTAAGGGCAATGGCAGTCTGGATCCGAAAGGAAATGCCACAAGAGCAGAAGTTGCAGCTGTTATAGAAAGGATAAAATAACAACAAATTATAAAATAACAAAAGAAAATTAAGATTAACAATTAAACCAATAAATTACAGAGATGTTTTTATAATTCATCTCTGTTGTTTATTTTATGAATTAGGAAGATATGAAATGTAAATAAAAAAATATAAAAAAGGAAAATTTTAGTTGACAAAGATTATAATTAAATATAAAATAAACTTATCAACAGGTTAGTCAATACTAACGTAAATAAATGCATAAAGGTTAGCAAAAAGCTAACCTTGAAAAATGGACAGAGGTTAGCAAAAGCTAACCCAAAGACATAAGAAAAGGTTAGCTAAGACTAACTAAACTGTAAACAGTACAAGAACTGATTTTAAACAATGAAAGAACAATAGATAAAAGGAGGGATGGCCTTTTTGATTTATCTTGTTTTATAAGATTTCGTGTTGTGTGTGTCTGAAAAAAGGAGGCATTCAAGTTTACACTCCTTTTCGTAGAAAGTTTTGTTTATTATTTCATCATGAATTCCGACATGCTCAAAATACAATGAAAAACCATGGCGTTTATGACGGCCTGAATGTAGAAAAACTATAGATTATCTGGGGATTAGAGACTGTGGGTTTTGATCTGGTTTGGATGACTGATGAAATTATAATAAATTAAAAAAAAGAAAGGATTGATTGAAATGAAAAAAACACTTTTTTCTAAAAAACTTACAACTTTATTTGCAGCGGGGGCGCTTGTAGTGTGCATGAGCTCTCAGGCTTTTGCCGCATCGCTGACTACAGTAGAAATATTAAAGCCGAATACACCTTACCAATCTAATACAGTGTATCTGGATTATGATGACACAAGTGATTGGACTACCACTGGGGAACACGTAGAAAAAGTTGCCTGGAAATTCTTCTCATCGTCACAAAATCCTGACATTACTACGACAGGAAATTTAAGCGTAAAACAGTATGTAGACAATGATAACGATAATGCCTTGGTATATTCTTATGACTTTGATGCTGATGACATAGATCAAAGCCTGGTGTCACAGCAGCCTTATTACTTTGGCATTAAAGTAGATTCACAAACAACAGATGAGGATTACGTTGATATGGGCTGCAGAACCAAATTCCCTGTTGCCATGGATGTAACAGTTCATACAAATTTTGACTACGAGGATGACGTTACAATTGAGTATGTGGACGGTAGCTGCGATGGCTATGCAAAGTGCAAGGCAACGAGCTGGAGCCAAATCCAGGACAGCAGCGAAGGCGATCCGGATTACCTGGATGGATTTGCAAACACCTTCACGTCTTCTGATGCTGTTGTTGATGCTGACGGCAATGTTACGTTTACAACATACCATGGAGGCGAGTATACCATAACTCGAGAATGATATCTTTGTAAAGTAAGTAAGAATTTATACCCCAGATAAAGTTTTAAGGGGCAGAACCAAATGTTCTGCCCTGATTTGTGAGGGGTGAAAAGGAGGAAAACCTTGAAAAACAGAAAAGGTAAAAGCCTGCGGAGTGTGCTGTCTATTATGCTCGTGCTTGTTATGCTGTTTGGCGTCATGATGCCTGTTTCCTATGCGGATGAAATTGCGGCATCTGAAACAAACGGGCAAGAACAAACGGAGTCGCTTGAACCAGCTGAAGGTGACGACGAGACAGCTACGGATTCTGCCATAGAAGATGAGACCTCAGGAACGGAGGGGGAAGAACAGACAAAACCCACGGATGAGACGGCAGATGACAACAAGGCAGCTACGGATTCTGCCATAGAAGATGAGACATCGGGAACAGAGGGGGAAGAACAGACAAAACCCACGGATGAGACGGGAGATGGCAACGAGGCGGCTACGGATTCTGCCATAGAAGATGAGGCGGCAGAAACAAATGAGCAAGAAGAGGCGCAACTGCTTGAAATAGAGGCTCTGGAACTGTCTGCGGATGCTGTATACTGGACTGATAATTTAATAACAACACCCGGTGGATTTACAGTAGACGAAACCGACCCTGATAAAATTACAATCAACTCGGCTGAAGGTCTGGCGTGGTTGGCTGTACGGACATCAGGGCTGAATGGTCAGGAGATTGATGATTTTGATGGTAAAACTGTCACGTTGACAGATAACATTGATTTGTCAAAAAAACAATGGACTTCAATAGGAAGGTATCAAAAGAAGACTAGCTTTGCCTCTTTTCAAGGCACCTTTGATGGCGGTGACTATACGATTTCCGGACTGAAAATATATACATTGCCTGATGATATTGAAAATAAGTATAGCGGGCTGTTTGGCTATGTGGAAGAAGGAAATATAAAAAATGTACATCTTGCCGATGTGAATATAAGTATAGACTTTGATGACAGCAACAAACCAAAGATAGGGTCTGTCGCAGGTAGGCTTGGTGATAATGTAACTGTGGAAAACTGCACCGTTACGGGAACACTTAAAGGTATATCTGTATATGGGATTACATATAACTGTGGTGAATCCGACAGTATTTTAAAGTGTGCCTTTAGCGGAACCATGTCCGCTAAAGCTTCTGCATATGGGATAACCAACAGCTGCCATGGTACAATCGACCAGTGCTGTGCAAATGCGTCTATTTCTAGTGACAGTTCAGCAAGCGGAATTTGTGGAAACGTGTATGGAACGGTTTCCAACTGCTATACGAGGGGCACCATAAACGCTACCAATACAAATATTGGAGGCATTTGCGGAGTAATTAAATATACGAGTAAAACAGATGCTGGGGGAAATATAGAAAATTGCTATTCCACAATGACCGTTAAAGGGGAAAGTAAAATTGGAGGCATCGTAGGAAACTCAGACACTGGCAAGAACCAATTTATAAAGGGCTGCGTGGCACTGAATGATACGGTAACGTCTGAAGACGGAGATAATGCGGGACGTATATTGGGTGATTTTTGGTCTAAAGGTTACGCTAACTATGTAGAGGTTAAAAAGAATTTTGCTTATACGGGAATGAAAGTATACGCTAAAGATGAAGACGGCGAAGATAAGCTTTATCTTATGGGATTGCCTGATACTGAACGTATGGCAAGTGATAAACAGGGGGAAGACATAACTGCGGAAGACTTGGCGGAAGGCTGGGCTGTTAATGGCTGGGATGAAGATGTGTGGAGCCTTGAAACAGGAAAGCTGCCTACTTTGAAAAAACTCTCCGGCGAAATCACACAATCAGGAACAATGCCCGATTACATCAGTGCAGATTCTGAAAAAGACTGGAATATTACTGCCTTTGATGAACTGGACATTACAACACCGGAAATGGCGCTTGGAGACTCTGCGGAGGATGCCGCCGCACTCCTTCCTGCAAAGCTGTTTGGCACAAAGGACGGGGATACGGCAGTATCCATACCTGAGGTTACATGGGCTTCCGATGATTATAACGGAAATGAAGTAGGTGAATATACCTTTACTGCGGTTCTTCCTGAAGTAGGCTATGAAGCAAGTGCGGATTTGCCTGCTGTGAAGGTAAACGTACTTCTTAAATATAAAGTTTCTTTTGATACGAATGGAGCACCTGAAATTGCGACTTTATCAATAGAATATGAAAACCTTGTAACCAAGCCGGAGGATCCTGCCCGTGATGGCTTCAAGTTTGAAGGATGGTATAAGGATGAGGGATATAATGAAACCTGGATTTTCGAGACTGATAAGGTAACCGCTCCGGTAACTCTTTATGCAAAGTGGAGCATCGACGGAGATCCTGACTATACTGCATCGGAATACGGAGAGCGTACTTTGGACGTATCGGAAATGGGCTTTATCAATGCTTCCGTTGTAAGCATCTCTAATACTGACGGTTATACAACCTATGCCGTTGTAGTGAACCAAACAATTGGTTTTTGCGTTCCTGCGGGAAGCTATGTTGTTGCGGACAGCGGTGAGACGGCAGCCTCTCTTTTACAGGCGTTTTTAGATAATGGAAACGAAATTAAGCAGCTTGATGGATATACGCCTCAAGAGCTAAGCTATAAAGGCAGCGGTCTGGGAACGGCAGAAGAACCACTTTCCATTATTGCAAACTTTTTTACGGAAGATGCTTCGCAACTCACTGAGAAAGCTGATTTTGTAAGTTTGACATTCCGTGTATTAAGTTTGATTGCAGGGTATGACACGGAAGGTATGACAGACTACGGAACCCCGTATTGTATAACAGTTGAAGACAGAGATACGTCCACAGGACGACTGGAAGCTTCTTTTGCCATTGACGGAAGCAAACTGGAACCTTGCTATTGTGCGGGATGGTTTAGATCTCCCAGGGAATACGGAATCATGCTTAACCCATCAGACGCACTGATAAATGGTCACCTTGACACCCCTAGCGATATACTTAATAAGACCTATCATACCTTTTATATTTCTGAGGATTATCCTGAAAGATACAACGCTGCATTGGAAACATTAAAGGCCGTAAGGGAAGATGGGAAGAAAGTTTTAATGATGCATACACAGACGCGTGATTTTCCGGGACCTGTAACTTTCAAAATAGATGTAAGCGGATACTTTAATGATGGTGATACGGTAAATATCAATTATCTGCTTGGTGCGGCAAATCTGAGTTTATATCATGCAAGTGACATGAAAGCTTTATACAGCAAAAAAGGAAAAAATTTACAGGAATATATGCTGGCCCTTGAGCCAACGTATATCAAAAACAATACATCTGCTGTAGTAGAGGACGGATATCTTACCTTTGATTTATCCAACGGCGGATACTTTGAACTGGTGAAATCGGAAGATGATACTCCGAGAACAGAATATGCGGTAGAGTTTGTTACAAATACAGATGCGGATGGAGAGATTTATCCAAGTACCATTTGTCCGCAGATCGTAGAATCCGGAAACAAAGCTGCCAAGCCTGATGACCCTGCAGAAGATGATTATACCTTCGAAGGCTGGTATACCAATGAAGAACGAACTGAGCCATTTGATTTTGATACAGTCATAACAGAAGACCTTATGCTTTATGCCAAATGGTCAAGCAATGGAGGACCAGGAGGACCAGGAGGACCAGGTACCCCGGTAGGAAAAACCTATACGGTAGAATTCATTACAGGAAAGACATCAAGCGGAGAGCCGTCAGCAACCATTGCTTCTCAAGTGGTTGAAGAAGGTAAAAAAGCAGAAGATCCTGGAGCAGATTGTCCCTTTGGATTTTATGACCGCGGAGACGGATATTTGGTTTTAGACTGGTACACAGATGAAAAATTAAAGAATAAGTTTCGTTTTTCAACTGCTATAAAGGAAAATATTAAACTGTATCCTGAATACCAAAGATATATCTTAAAGGATGATGGTAAAGCTGACAGCGGCAAGGGAAGCAAAAATAATCCCTATAAAGTAAAACTGGGAGATACAAAGCAGTCAAAGATTGCATGGAAATTTTTCAATAAGCTGGCCAAAGGAACATTTAAAGGGTACTACAAAGTATATGTAGAAGAAGATAATGATGGAGATGAACTGTTCTCGTGGACTTTCAACGGAGATGACTTTAACACCTGCGATACGGCGCAGCCGTACTATATCTATATCACTCCTGAAAAAGTGGGGGACACGCTTGAGCTTGAAATGGTAAATCGTACTGCGATTGAGGGAGCAGTAACAATTTCTGTGGATATATCAAAATATATCAAAGAAGGAGAAGTGGAAATTGAATATAAATCCGGGTCCTGTGACGGCATGGTAGTTCACAGCAATGTTGAATGGGGCGATTGGGTTCAAAGTCATCATAAGCCGAAGTCATACTTTACTGATACGACGGCAACGGTCAAGAAAGGATATATTACTTTTGACATTACGCATGGCGGTACATACATCATAAAAAGTGACCAGTTGATAGACGATGGTTCATCAGGAAGTACGACCGGCAGCAATAAAGCCATAGAAAAAGAAACCATAAAAGCAGGGGAAAAAATAGACGCTGCTAAGCTTAAGAGCATACTTGATGAAGGCAAACACTTATTGATTAAATCAGATAACGGAACCGCGTTATTTGATACAAAGGCAATAAAAGCCTTACAAGAAAAAAACAAGGGTAATATAGAAATTAGTATTGACGCAGTAGAAAATGAAAAACTTTCTGAAAAACAAAAAAAGCTTGCGGGAGATAAAGTATCAGAAAGACCGATTTATAGCTTAACAGCAAAGTCAGGAAGTCAGAAGATAACAACTTTCGGAAAAGGAAAAGTAACCGTAACCCTTCCGTATACATTAAAAGGTACAGAACAATCGTTAGGTGTCGTGATATGGTATCTGAATGATAAAGGTGAACTTGCGGATATCCCTTGTGACTATGATGCAGAGAAGAAAGAAGTAACCTTTACAACCAATCACTTTTCTTACTATGTGGTAGGATATGATAAAAATTTAGAGTGGGAGAATCCGTTCAGTGATGTGAAAGAGACAGATTGGTTCTTTAAAGCGGTAGCGAATATAAACAAGAGCGGTTTCATGAGCGGAGTGACAAAGACTGAGTTTAAACCAAATGCCAATACAACAAGAGCGATGCTTGTAACCATCTTATATCGAATGGAAGGTTCTCCTGAAGCTGACAATCCTGTTATCTTTAAAGATGTTGCAAAAACGTCATGGTATACAGAAGCAGTTTGCTGGGCTGTAAAAAATGAAATTGTCAGTGGGTACGATAAATTTGCCTTTGGACCGAATGATGCAATAACGCGTGAACAGCTGGTTTCTATATTGTATCGCTATAAAAAAATGAAAAAAGCGGATTTAACGGCAGCGGGAACTGTAGAAGAATTTGAAGATGCGGATCAAATTTCTTCATGGGCAGCTGACAGCGTAAAGTGGGCGATTGGTGCAAATATTTTAACCGGTAAGGGAAATGGCAGTCTGGATCCGAAAGGAAATGCCACAAGAGCAGAAGTTGCGGCTGTTATAGAAAGGATAAAAGGGAGTAAATAATAAGCTTCAAACAACAATCAATAAATTTACCATTAGTAGAGGCATTTTTGTGTCTCTACTAATGTGGTTTTAAATAATTTTCAAATAAATAGGTGTATAGATGAAAAAATTATTGATAATTTTAATACTCTCTTTCGTCTGTTTTAGCTTTGCAGGGTGTAATCGTGAAGAAACAAGTAAAAATGCTGAAGCGATGGAGGTAAGTAACCAAAGAAAAGAGATCACTGATATGGCAGGAAGAAAAGTAGTTGTTCCTGTTAACATAAATAAAATATATTCCACAGGACGGCCGGGGGCAATTATGCTTTATACAACTGCACCTGATCAATTGCTTGGATGGTGTCTTAGTCTTACAGACAATGAAGCAGCATATATGGAACCTAAGTATCTTGGACTGCCTGTTTTAGGACTTATGCAGGGAAGCAATAACAGCGCCAACAGAGAAGAAATCATGAAAAGGGCGCCCGATGTAATCTTTACGGTTACCACCATAGACAAAACGACCATTGAGCAGGCAGACGAACTGCAAGACATTTTAGGGATTCCGGTGGTTATGGGAGATATCCGGTTAGAGAATTTGCCAAAATGTTATGAATTAACAGGAGAGTTAACAGGAGAGATTGACAGAGCAAAGGTCCTAAGTGATTATTGTACGAAGACGATAGAAGACGCAAAACAAATAAGAGAGCAAATACCGGAAAACAAACGGAAAAAAATATATTATGCCCAGGGAAGCAATGGATTACAGACAGCAACCAGGGGCTCTGCGCATATGGAAGTGATTGAACTGGTGGGTGGTGAAAGTGTAATTGATACGAAAGAAACGCTTAACGGAAAAGTAAGTGTCAATATGGAACAAGTATTGAAGAGTGATCCGGAAGTTATCATTGTTTCCTACAGTGTAAGTCACACTGATCTGCTGGGAGAAGAAATCTTTCAAATCATGTCCAACGGTCAAGATGCGTGGGAAAATGTTAAAGCTGTAAAGAATGAAGAAGTTTATATCACGCCCTGTCTTCCTTATAACTGGCTTGATCTTCCTCCGTCAGCCAACAGACTGATTGGCGTTTATTGGTTAGGTAATTTGTTTTATCCAGAATATTATAACTTTGAACTGGAAGATAAAACAAAAGAATTTTACAAGTTATTTTATAGAATCGATTTAACAAATGAACAGCTCACTGAAATTTTATCAGGAGCAAGAAAACAATAAGGTGGTTATTTTATGAATAAGATAATAAAAATATTTACTGTTTCATGCGCTTTGATCGCATCTTTTACTATTTTTGCATTTGCCGATAATGTATCTGTGACCATAGATACAACGAACGGAGAGATCCCCGGTCTTGTTACAGCGGAATTGGGAGATGGATTTTGCGGCGGTTCCATTGTAACCATAAAAGGAAATGAGGTTGATACGAAAGGCGTTGTGGATAATGAAACCGTAGAATTTTATGCGCCAAAAGCCGGCACGTTTGATATAACTTCAACCGGTGAAACGATTTCAGATTATGCAGCAGAAAATCTGCAATCTCAAACAATGTGGGAATATGCCTATAAAGGAAGCGGCACAGAAGAAGATCCATTTATTGTACTCAGCAAATTTGCTGATACTCCAATGTCCAAGTTTAAGCTTCAAGCAGCCTGGAAAGGTTATAATGTCCTGGCAGGGTATTCCGGCATGGAATATTATAATGACTCCGATTATATTAATTCATATGATAAAGACAAAGTTTATGTTTTAAGATGCGAAGACAGAGATTTAGAAACGGGTAAAATAAAAGGATCCTTTGTAGTGAATGGAAATTTATGGACTTTTGTCAACGGGAAATATAAAGGCCCATATTATATGAATTATTTAATAGACCCTACGGACGAATTTATAACATCCGGTTACGCATTAGAGAATCATTATTTATATAATAATGACAACGTGGAAAATGTAGAACAAAGATATGCTGATGCAGTTGAAACAATTAAAAGCGTAAGAGATTCAAAAACATCTGCTTTATTTTTTAATTACAGAATGAGAGATTATTCAGGACCGATTACATTTACCATTTATGTGGGTGATAATGGAAAATTCAAGTCAGGAGATAAAATAAGCATCAAATATTTATTAGGTGCAGGCGATCGTAATTTATACCATCAAGAAAAGCCTCTGCCTGAAAGTCTTATTAAGTTAGAACCTACCTATAGTAAATATTATCAGGATAAAGGAGCTTACAGTATTGTAGATGAAGACGGCTATTTGACGTTTGATTTATATAATGGCGGATATTTTGAATTCATTAATGAGACTTCAATCGAAGAAAACAGAGAAGTAACAATTACTGAGAAAGTTTATAATATGGTAAATTTAACGGATGTAAAAGAAGATCATTGGGCATACAACAGTGTTTATGAACAATTGAGAAAAAATTGTATGGCTGCGGAAGGCGGAATCTTTTCTCCGGATGAAACAATTAACAGAGCTGCTTTTATTAAGACTTTAATTTTGTCTTCAGGTACAACGCTTCAATCCAACAAAGAATTACAATTTGAGGATGTGCCAAAAGGAAGCCCATACCGTGATTATGTATATACCGCTTATACCAACGGAATCACTTCAGGCGTTTCCGATACAATTTTCGGAGCAGAAAAGGGACTGACAAGAGAGATGGCGGTGGTACTTATTTGCCGTACTGTTAACATTACGCCAAAAGAAAATGATAACTTTACTGACGCGGGTGATTTCTCACAGTGGGCTGTAGGTTATGCAGAAGCCTGCATGGAGAAGGGTTACCTTGGCGGCTATACGGACGGAAGCTTTGGGCCCAAGAAAATGCTTACTCGTGCAGAAGCCGCTGAATTGATGGAAAAAGTTTATGCAAATACAGTAAAGGAAACTGCAAATGAGTAAAGCATTATTGAAACATATCTTTGTTTTGATTTGTATATTTTTTTTTACTGCAGTTATAAACAGTTCCGGTGCCGCATTAAACTCATATGCGGCACCGGATTTGATAAAACTGTCCGATTATAATATAACAGGAACAGGTACGGCGACAGATCCTTATATAATAAAAACTTGCGGTGAAAATAATCTGCTGCGAGAAGAGGATCTTGATAAAATGTTTGAAAAAGCACCGGAAGCAATCTGGCTTGTAAAGCATACACAGAATGGCATTTTAGATTATACGATGCGCTTTTCTTCCAATATTATACAGACTATAAATCCTCCTTTTTCTTTCGATGTGAATACATGGCAGGACAGAGAAGGAACTTTGCAAGTTCAAATAAATGAAACTGATTCAGAATATGTTCCTGTTACATTAACCTTAGAACTTTCAAACTATAATGGCTTTGAAGATGGAAATGTTGCAGGTGTTGCAGGCAGTATGCGTATGAGAGTGCCTGTTAAAGAAGGTAAATTGGAATTGGCTTTAGAACATGGTGGTGATTATTATATCACTGCGGATGGATACGAGCCTTTGGAAGTCCCTGATGAGTATATTTCACAAGAAGAAGAGGACAGCGGTTCCTGGGATGAGCCAAATGAAGAAGGTGAAGCAGTAAGCGACGATTATGTTCATGCCGGTTCAGATCAATTACCTTTTAAATTTGATTTTTCCGAAACAGGAAAAACGATTGTGGATGGGGTCTCTTTTAATGAAATGAAAGAGAATGGGCAATCACGATTGTTTTTGTATAAAGATGAAAACAATAAAATATTGTGGTCCTATTTAGTAGAAAGCAAAAGAATTTCTAAAGTCAGTGATGAAACGATGTATGATTTTTCCACTGAATTTAATGGGCAAGATATTACGGTTGCCGAAAAGGGTGATTTCCCCTGTAAGATGAAAGCCTGTATTTATGTGGGAGATCAATTTAATAATGCGGAGATTGTAAGTATTAAAGGGAACGGAATCGATACAGCTTCCGTCGTTGACAGAGGATACCTTTATTTTTACATAAAAAGAGGAGGAACATATCAAGTAGCTTCCACAGGGGAAACGGTATCCGGCAAAACCGTAGATGATGCAAAATTAGTTACATCCGATTCAAGAGACAATATGTATACGACGCAAAACTATAAAGGAGAAAATTCCTATGGAACGCTGGATGAACCTTTAACGATTTTAGGCAAACTGGATGATTTTTTTTGGGCATCATGGCGCTCGATTAATACGGTAGCTGGCTATTCTTCTGATATGAACGCAACAGAAGCATCTTATGATCCCTCAAGGATTATGACTGTATCCATTGAATATCGAAGCCAGACAACAGGGAAATTAATTGCATCCATATCCATTCATGGATCGGAATGGAGGATGACTCCCGAAAATATGAAGGGACCTTATTATCTGGATTATAAATTAAACCCTTCAAAAGAAGTCATAGAAAAAACCTTAAAATCGCATTCGCTGTATATTGGAAAATATGCTGACAGAAGAAACGATGCGATAGAAACTTTAACTGCCATTTCAGAAGGCCCCAATTCTGTATTGTTTCTTATGAGCAGAACCAGGGAATTTGCCGGAGCAATCAATTACAAAATTGATATGACAAATTACTATAAGCCGGGTGATATATTGCATTTCAAATATCTGCTCGGTTCATGCAATGGCGACTTATATCATGGGAAAGCAGCTAAAAATGCAGAATTACTGACACAAGAAAGTACGTACTCACGTTATGATGCGGATTATGTTGTTGATGCCCAAGGGTATATAACGTTTCCTTTATATACAGGGGGGTTTTTTGTCTTTACAAAGACAGGAGAAACGCAGGAAATTCCTGATGGCTGGACGCCCGGAAGGGGTGGTGGCTCATCAGGGAAAAGCAATATGGCTTCTGTTCCTAAGGTGAAAGAAGAAAAAATTCATATTGACGAGGAAGTAAATGATAAAAAGGAAACGGAAACAGGTGTGCTTACAGATATGCGAACAGAAGAACAGCGAAAAGCTGCAAATTATAAGAAAGAACTCGACGATCTTACCATAGAAGGATATTTAAACAATCCTGATGTTGAATTAAAGGTCGAAGAGTTTTCAAAGTCAGAAGGACAAAAAGCGCATTATAAAATACAGCTGATTAAAGAATCAGGATTTTTATATAAAATGGAAGAGGACGAATATTTAAATGTAACTTGTGATTTAGGCAGAGGCTATTCTGTTTATGATGAAGATTTGCTCTATGTGAAAGAGATAAAAAATAATGAAATTACATCAGAAGTTTTTGCAGCAAACAGTAAAATGAATGACAATGGGAATATGTCTTTCAATTTTGATACAACACATTCCGGTGAATTTGCTGTTTTTCGTGCAGGCAGTAAGGAAGACCTTGCAAAAGCAGTCAGCCTGAAACAAGAATATACTTCTGAAGCAACGACCCTGTTGGCAGAACAATCTTTAAAAAGAAAAGATTCTGCAAAGACAATCAAGTTATTATTTATTACCACGTTACTGTTATGCGGCTTTTTAGTATTAATAACAGAAGTTAAGCGGAGGAAAAAAATTTGAAAAGGTTAATAAAAAATACTTTTTTAATTTTACTGATCATGGTATTTTTCTCAGGCTCAGCATTTGCAGACAGCGCAGCAGCATCGATTGATGACAATGCGGAGCCTTTCAAAGGAGACGGAACAACTGAAAACCCATATACCTATTTGATCAATGGCGAAAGTAGAGCTGTTTGGAAACACTTGGTTACAATAAAAGAAACGGGAGACAGTGAGTTATATGAATGTCATGAAAATGATGATATTCATAAAAACCTTTTGTACAGTTTTCTGTTTCATCCTGAAAATTTGAAACAAACGCCCGATGGACCGTATTATTTAGGCTTGAGAAAATATGATAAAGAAAAAACCCAAGGACTGCCCGGATATGACAGCTCCCTTTATTTTTCTTTAGCGAATAAGAGAGAATTCCCGGGAGAAGTACAGGTTACCCTTGATGTAAGCAGCACTTTTAAAGAAGGGCAAAATTTAATATTAATGTATTATGGGGGATATGACGGTACCGTAATTCATGGAGCGGCTCCCATTGTTATGAAGGATGAGATTTTAGATGTGGACCGTTCCTCAATCATTGAAAAAGACATTGTTGTTAAAGACGGCTATGTAAAATTCTTTGTAAGAAATGGAGGGAACTTTGTTTTAACGCCGGAAGAATTGGATTTCAGCAGTTTAGAAAAAGGAGATGTACTTCATTATGACAGTACGAAAGTTTTAGGTACTTTGGATGGTCTTTTTACCAATGAAAAAATTGCGGAGGCCGCGGCGGAAAAAATAGGATGCAACGTTACAGATACGGTAACCCAGGGAGACATTGATACGATAAAGTCATTGTATTTAGCTGATTTAGACCTGGAGCATATTGATGAACTTTCAAGAACGTATTTTTATAAGTTGGAGAGTCTGGACGTATCAGGAAATAAATTGGAACAGATAGACAGCCTTTCTATGCCTAATTTAAAGAGTATCAATGTAAGCAACAACAGATTGAAATCATTGTCATTTATATCAGGGCTGGAGCGATTGAAAACCGTTGATGCTTCTTTCAATGAAATAAGCATCTTGCCGGATTTCAATGAATTTTATGAATTGCTGTCATTGGATTTGCATGAAAACAATTTGAAAATATTACCGCCTTTAGACAAAACCAAATTAAGATATTTAGATATATCGGGAAATCCTGATTTGGAAGTAAAGGCAGATTTGGAAAAAATAGATTCTGTAGTCAGTGTTGCGGCAGCAGAAAATGACAACAATGCAAATGCGTTTGAGAATAGAATCAATTATAAACTCATCTTAGGTCTGGGATTGCTTTTTTTAATTATAATTGCGATTATAGGTGGCCTGATTTATACGAAAAAGAGAAAAAATGGAGAAAAGCGTTATGAAAAATAATCAAATAAAAGATGTAATTAAAGAAGTAAAAAAGGCAATTATCGGTAAGGATTCCGTGATCAAGTTAGCGATGACTGCAATCTTAGCCGGAGGCCATATCTTAATTGAAGATATACCGGGAGTCGGGAAAACAACCCTTGCTTTAGCCTTTTCAAAAGCTATGAACTTAGATGGAAAGCGTATGCAGTTTACACCGGATGTTATGCCGTCGGATTTAACAGGTTTTTCTGTGTATAATAAAAATTCGGGTTCTTTGGAATATAAAGAAGGTTCTTTATGCTGTAATGTGTTTTTAGGAGATGAAATCAATCGTACATCACCAAAGACCCAATCCGCTTTATTGGAGGCTATGGAAGAAGGGAAAATCTCAGTAGACGGAATCACCAGAAAATTACCCCAGCCCTTTATCGTTATAGCGACTCAAAATCCGATTGGAAGCGCAGGAACCCAAGACTTGCCGGAATCACAGCTTGACCGTTTTATGGTAAGACTTTCTATGGGATATCCTGATTTTGAAAGTGAACTGGAAGTGATTAAAAATGGCGGAAGCGATAATTTAGCCAGGGTTAAGGAAGTTATGAATACTGAAGAATTAAATGCTATTAAAAAAGAAGTTAAAAATATTTTTGTGGATGACAAAATATTAAACTACATATTAAAACTTGTTTCTAAAACAAGAAACAATGAATGGATAAGATTAGGGTTAAGTCCAAGAGGAACCCTTGCTTTAACGGATATGGCAAAAGCATATGCCATGCTTTATGAGAGAGCTTATGTTATTCCGGAAGATATTCAAAGCGTTTTTTCTTCTGTTATCTGTCATAGGATTATACTTGAGCCAAGAGCTAAAATTGAAGGGCTGAATTCTTCAGATATTGCAAATTCTATTTTAGAAGAAACAGGAAAGGTAGAAATAGCATGATCTCAGTTAAAATTTCAACGGCTTTCATGATAATTGGAATTTTTACTCTAGGCATTATAAGCGATGCTTATCACATTTTACTTCTGGGGTTAGGAAGTTTTTTGCTGCCGATTTTATTGTTTTTTTATGGCAAATACTGCACGAAATATGTTTCTGTAAGTTTAAAAGAAAAGAAGAAAACAGTCGCTTTCGGTGAAGAAATCCCTGTGGAGTTAATCATTGAAAATAAAGGATTACTTCCTATCATGAATTTAAAATTAACCTTGCGATGCAGAAATGGTTTTATTGATTACAGTGAAAATAGAAATGTTCAGGTATCGGTCGGATCAAGCAGAATAAGAATTGTTGAATTTTCAATAAATTCAAGTCATGTTGGAAGAGTAAAATTACATCTTTTCAAAGGATTTTTGTACGATCCCATGATGCTTTTTAAAAATAAATTAAATTTAGATCATAGAGTTACAGTTTTCATGCTGCCTTTATGTGAGAAAGAAAAAGTGATTGATTTTACTGCGAAAAGTACATTTGCAGATCATACTTACTCAAAGGAAAAACCTGGTTATGATTCCAGTGAAATATTTGGAATAAGAGATTACAGAGAAGGGGACTTGATGAAACAAATCCATTGGAAACTAACCGCAAAATCAGATAAAACGATCATTAGAGAATTTTCATTGCCAATTGATAACCGCTTTATTTTGTTCGCTGATTTTTATGCGGAACGTTTGACGGAAGAAGTTTTATTTGGTATGGATACCATGTTTGAAGAATTATTCTCTTTCTCCATGGGTATGGTTTCAGAAAAAATTCATCATAGTATTAAGTGGTATGATTATAAAAAAGGCGAAGTTTCCGGTATCAACATAAACAGTTTCGATGATATGTATGTTGCTATGCAGCAAATGTTAGGCATGACACTTTATGGGGGCGGTTCTCTGGGTAAGGAAAATTGTCCAAAAGGCGATGGAGTATTCTATTTTTCTCCTAATGAAGAAAGGCACGGAGAAAGAAGGTTGAGTGCATGATCAGTAAAATTGGATATACATTGACTTTCGGTGAAAGAAAAAAAGCGAAAAAAGATTCTTTATTACCCTTTTTATGTTTGGCATTAACTGTTTACAGCCTTGTTCTTTCAACGGTATCAGCTTTTGGGTTGCCTTTTGACATGATGAAAATATTCCTGTTTGCAACGCTGTTTCTGATGGTTGAGTTTTTTGTATTTATTTTTATAAACAAATATAAAGTAATCTTAAATTCTCTGCTCTTTGGTGCTTGGCTGATTGTATCTTTTATATTGAAAGAAGCGTTACGAAAAGGTGCCGTCCAGTTATTTTCATTTGTCAGTGAAACGATTGAACAAAGTCAGGAAATCAGTTGGGCTTATGAAAATTTTTCGAGATACGATAATCAGTTCATGGAATTAGCCTTTATAGCAATTTTATTTCCTGTCATTTTTATCTTAGCGTACAGTTTATTTGAAAAATCAAATATCATGATATGGCTGTTTGTTGTAGTTCCCATTATAGAACCAATGATCTTTTTTAATCAGCTGCCGTATATAGGGTATTTTGCGATGTTAATCGTTGCCGGAATTCTTGCATTGGTACTATCCAATGTAAATTCTTCTTTCATAAACAATGCAGAAGATGTTAGGAATGTGAGAAGTATTCATACCTCCGCTGTAATGATTGCAGCTGCCATAGGTATTTTTTTTACAGCATCCTTACTTCTTGTCAATGAGCATCGGTATGATACATTTCTAAGTAATATTCCCGGCAGAGATCATGCAAAAACGGCGATTACTAACACGTTATCTCCGACGTTTGAAGAGAAAACGCCACCTCAGGGAGGTATTACCGGAGGAGATTTCAGCAAAACAGATCAATTTTCCTTTACAGGGGAAACTGCATTAACCGTTGAGGCAGACAAGCTGCTGGGTAATTTATATCTTAGAGGTTTTATCGGCGGTGATTATACAAAGAATGGCTGGAAGGAAGCGGAACCTGGTTCTGACAAATCCGTAGATATTATAAATTTTGATCATATGGAGCTTTCAAATTTATTTCATTCTCAAAAAAGAAATTTAAAAATAACGTCAGGAGAAGCGGCTGAAGAGGGATATGATTATACACCTTATTTTGTCCTTGATAAAAAAGGGGATACCTTTGAATATTTAGAAGTTGCAAATTATGATAATAATCTGTTTTTACTTTCAAAAGATGATATTTATAACAGCCTTTTAAATTCAATGGGATTTTCTGAAGGTAAGGTTACGAAAGAGTTGCTGGACAAGTGTTTTAACGAAGAAAAAGAATACTATGAAAATGTAAAATCAAACTATCTAAATGTGCCCGGAAGTGCAAATGCCGTTTCTGAAGAATATGGCAGAATGGCTGATCAATTCAATAATACAGAAAATGTTATTAAATATGTAATGGGGGATTTATCCGCGAAAGCAAATTATACTTTATCCCCGGGGGCAACGCCTGAAAATAAAGATTTTGTTACATATTTCCTGTATGAAAATAAAAAAGGTTATTGTACTCATTTTGCATCAACCGCAGTTTTGATTTTTAGAAGCATGGGTATACCGGCTCGTTATGTGGAAGGATATGTTGTGAATGCCGATGATTATACTACTGCGGTGCAGACCGAAGATAATAAATATTTGATTTATGTTAAGGATACGGCTTCTCACGCATGGTGCGAAATTTATCTTGAAGGGTGCGGCTGGATGCCTGTGGAAGTAACGCCGGGGCTTACACCTATGCCAACGGGGGATATTGCTGATGCAAAGGGTGATTCTATTGAATATGAAAGTGAAGGAAAAACTAAGATGAATCAAATTACATTAGAAACTCCTAAAATAGAAAATGAGGTGATCAAAAACAGTTTTGCAGAAAACGGTGTATCCGGAAGTGAGGGGAACGGTACCGGCCTTTCCGGCAGGTTATACAAAATATTACAAATATTAATCCCAGTATTGTTAATCGCAGCAGGTATCGCTGTTTATAGATACTTATCCATAAGAAAATGGAATAAGGTTTTAAAATCCGAAGATAAAAATATTTCTATCCTTGGTTGGTTTAAATTCTTTAACATTGTTTATAAGGACAGGGATTATATCTCTTTGATCAAATGGGGAAAAGAGATGGAAGAAAGGAGAATTTTTCAAAAAGATTCAATCAGCGTAGCTGTAGAGGTTGTTCAAAAGGCAGTATATTCAGATACAAGGTTGGATCACGGCTCGAATCTATCAGATGAGGAATACGAAAAAGCAAAGAAAAAGCTGATGGATTGTATTTTCAGTATATATGTAAAATTAACCTTGATAGAAAAAGTGAAATGGATGCTGGTGTTAAGATTACCTTTGCCTGAAAAAGAATATAAGGAAGCTTAGAAAGTAAGGGATATAGTTTATGATACATAATGAAACAAAAAACAAAAAACTGATTTTTATATTGTTCTTATTAACTGTTTTTTTAGTTGTAATATCGATACTTTATGGGCGGTACCATATTCACAGTAAAGAACTGTTTAACTATTTTATTGGAGCAAATGTGGATACTTCCGTAGCTTCTACGATTGGGAATGTTCGATTGCCCCGTGTTTTAGCTGCTTTGATTGTTGGCAGTGCGCTGTCTATGTCAGGCGCTTCCTTTCAAGGAGTTTTTAGGAATCCCATGGTTTCGCCGGATTTGTTGGGAGCCTCTGCAGGTGCAGGATTTGGTGCTGCTTTAGGAATTTTATTGGAGTGGTCTCCATTAGGAATACAGTTTTTATCTTTTTTTGCTGGATTGGCAGCGGTCGGACTTTCCTGGCTTATTTCAAATGCTATTGGAAGAAAGAATAATGTTATTTTAGTACTTATTTTATCCGGTATGGTAATCTCAGCACTTTTTCAGGCATTTATTTCAGGCATTAAATATCTGGCAGATCCTTATAGTAAATTACCTGAAATTACTTTTTGGTTAATGGGGAGTTTATCCACAATTACTATGAGTGATTTATTTTTTGTACTGCCTTTTGCCTTAGCTGCAGCAACAATTTTATTCTTATTGCGTTGGCGTCTTAATGTTTTAGTATTTGGTGACGAAGAAGCTGTTTCTTTAGGTATCAATACCAAAAAACTCAGACTGATTATTATTGTATGTGCCACCTTGCTTACCGCTTCAGTCGTAAGTATAAGCGGTCAAGTTGGCTGGGTCGGTTTAGTAATACCGCATTTTTGCAGAATGATTGTTGGGCCGGATTATAAATATTTAATACCAGCGTCCATTTTAGTGGGCGGCTCCTATTTACTTCTTGTAGATAATATTGCCAGAAACTGTTTGCCCGTAGAAATTCCTTTGGGAATATTAACTGCGATGATAGGGGCTCCTGTTTTTATTTTCCTGTTACTAAAAGGAAGAAAGGAATGGTGTTAATGTTAAAACTTCAAAACGTTAAATGTGGATATGAAAAGCATGTTGTATTAAATGATGTTTCTTTTGAAGTTAAGCCTGGAGAAGTCGTATGTATTTTAGGAGCAAATGGAGTAGGTAAAACTACCTTGTTCAAAACTATTTTAGGGCATCTTCCTGTTTTGGCTGGTAAAATTTTTTTAAAAGAAAAATTCTTGAATCAGATGTCTATTGTAGAAAAAGCCAAAAACATAGGTTATGTCCCTCAGGCGCATAATCCTCCTTTTCCTTTTCTGGTGAGGGATGTTGTCGTAATGGGAAGAACCGCATATTTATCTGTTTTTACATCTCCGGGTAAAAGTGATATGGATATAGCGGAAAAGGCTTTGGAAGATCTGGGAATAAGCTATTTAAAGAACAAAGTTTATACAGAAATCAGTGGAGGGGAAAGACAGCTTGTTTTAATAGCCAGAGCCTTAGCACAGACCCCGTCCGTTTTGATCATGGATGAACCTACCTCAAATTTAGATTTTGGAAATCAAGCGAAAGCAGTTAAGCAAGTTAGAAATTTAGCAGATCGTGGATTAGGGGTAATCATGACCACGCATTTTCCTGATCATGTTTTTCAATGTGCAGATAAAGTGGTCGTAATAAAAAATTCAAAGCAGGTAATATCAGGACAAATTGATGAAATAATGACCTCTGACTTATTGAGTGAAATATATGATATTAGAATCTCGGTAAAAAATATTGATGGCAAGAATATATGTATTCCAATAAGATAAAAACATTTGATTCCTTGGAATTAAATGTTACAAGAGAAAACAAGTAAAAAGTTTACGATAATGAGTAAACAACTTTCTTTGGCGTGGAAAGAAAAGATATTAAGACTGGACGACTGGCTCAGGGAAACTGCAGATAAGAAAAAGATTTGTATCGATCCTTGTGCATTGCATTATGCCGGAATTGCCTACGTGAAAAAAGCATACAAGGTATATCAAGAAAGAGGATACAAGACAAAAATGCTTTCTGCAGCATACAGAACTCCATTGCAGTGGCTTTGAGTTCATTGGTACACAATACAGGCAACTAGTGTTACCAGCCATGCAAATGCAAAACAAATAGTTGCATTCGACATTCGCTTTTCCCGTTTTGTGAGGTCATGTATGTATGAGGATTTTTCTCTGGACTGAGCACTACCAGGAAAAAGTAACGGTATGAAGATTATCATAAATGAATAGCCACCGATAGCTACCACTGAAATCGTAAATAGGCTAAGTGGCAATACTTTTAATACGCATAGACAATTCCAAATGACTCCTGCCACTAAAAGCAACAGCATAAGAATGCGTTTTGTTCTGATTTTCATTTGTCGCCTCCTATTATTAATAATTTACAAATACAGTTATCATACTATATGTCACCACAAACTTCCAATGTCTTTATGCAAGGATTGACTGGACGATACTTGGATTATGATGTGAAATTTAAATGGGAAACCAAGCCGATAATGGCGAGGTTGCCCACATTTTCGTAGTAATTGAGATTAGCTTTAGCAGAGCCAATTTAGGCTCGGTAAGGTGTTTGCTTATAATGGGCTGAAATTTATTCGTCACATTTTTTCGAGTCAATTAATCGATTTATTGAAAAATATAGCATGACAAGTGCTGTGCTAAGCAACGCGCCGCCTATAATGTCAGTAATCCAGTGTACACCTGAAAGCAATCTGCTGACAACCATCAACCCAGTAAAAACTCCACAAGATATATTCACGATACTTTTAACAGATTTATTTTTTATAAGCCTATGAAACTGCATCATAGCGGTTGGCATAATACACATCACAATCATTGTTGTGGAGGATGGATAAGATGCTTCTAAAACACCGTTTATTAGGATTGGGCGATAATTCACGATGCAAAATTCGAAAAGTAAATATACGCCAAAAACGATCAAATAAAATCCACCAAGCACCAAAATACTGCTGTCAACCTTCAACAGATTTTTTCTCTTAATTAGCTGACAAAGTCCAAGCATTGCAAAACCAAAAGCAATCAGTATTGCTAAAATGCTTGCCCAATCGGTAATGGTATACAGCGTCATATTGGTGCCAATGAAACCGTGTGCCCATCCATTTAATGTGGCGAACCCAACAGCAGATTCTTGCGGTCCAATCGGGTTGACATCAATAAACATGATCAAAAGTGTAAATATGACGAATGATACCAGCAGTCCCGCTGAAGCAATAAAATTTTTTGTGTTCTTTGTTTTCATAAAGAACCTCCTCCAAATAATGTATTGGCAAAGTGCCTACATATACATTATTTGGTGGAGTGCAAAAAAGGTAGAACTGCGCTGTCACATTTGTGTACGATCCGTGTCATTGACGTTTTAACACCAAAATGCCCTTAATAACCAACAGTACAAAGGAAAAGCTTGCCGCATAAGGCTCACGTGTGGCAATGAAAACTAAAACGCTTAAAACACTGAATGCCAGCGATATAATACTTTTGCTCTTTATCCATATACGATTTTCCCAGTTTTGCAACGCCAGCAATATAACACCAAAAATAGCAGTAACCAGAATCACAATAAAATAGCTGACGTTAACATAAAACATTTTATCTTCAAGTAACAGCAAAGATACTTGCCTGATATAATCCCCATCAGGTTGACCGAACAGAGGAATAAATATGAGCAATAGAAAAGACAAGTCCAAGAGCGCGAAAACTAAATCTCGAATTCGCCCAGGTTTTGTTGCACTGTCTTTTTGAGCAATTGATCCGGTAGGCTATATAAGAAGTTTAACATAATAAAGCAGGTTTTCAAAGGAGTAGATGTGAACAAGAGAAATGGAAGCACTATGAAACCTGAAATCTGTCACCATCCTTTTGCAAGAATACTCGGGGCTATACTTGGTCTATAGCATAGCAAGAGCCACTGTACATGATTTGAATTGCAGTGGCTCTATAATGTTTCGAAATTAATCAGATTTCGTTCAGTGGTTATCAAGGTGTGTTTTTGGGGTGTTTACTCATTTTCTACATTCGTAAACTAAATCAACTATCCCGTTATAGCTTTGAGTGGGTATGCGTTTGAGTTTTATTTCCTTTGCATGGGAATCAAACAGGCAAACACCTTCACCTAAGATAGTCGTCTTGCCACTAATACGATGTTTAATATAGCATCAGTTAAACGAAGAAGGCATTAGAAATTTATCTGGAGAGGTAGCATAACCATTTTCATACTTTACAGTCATATACAAAGTTTCTTCACCGTTTACCAGTTTAATATAGCAGACATTATTTTCGAATTTATCAGTAATATCAATTTTTTGGTCGAACCAATAAACCCAAACAGAGCCATTGTCTTCATAGTTAACATCAGGGGCTGTTATAAGCTCTAATAATTCATCTTCTGTCAATGGTCTTTCTGTACCATCGTGCTCTATAGCCATGCCACCACCACCTTGATGTTTGCTGTCGCCCTCATCATCAATATAGTCCATGTTGTAGTTTCCATTTCCGTCAAATTGAATTGTTACATCTGTTTGATCCCCAAGTATCCAAAGCTGTAGGGTACGTTGAATTCCACAAAAATCAGTGGCATATGCAACCGTAGCACAGCCCACAATCAGTACACAGGCCGCAATACTGGCAACCAAGCGATTTAATTTTGGCTTATTACTGGTAGTTGTCATTTTTTTTACCTCCAAAGAAAATTCATCAGAGATATGCATTGTAGAAAATGCTTGTTTGTACTTCTCCTTATTCGTCATCTTCCCATACCTCCTTTAGTGTGTTTTTAAGCAACGTTCTTCCACGTGAGAGTCTAACTTTAACATTGCTTTCAGATATTTTTAGAATATCTGAAATTTCTTTTATAGAATAGTCTTCATAATAAAACAGATGAATAATAACACGATATTTTACAGGTATTTTCATTATGGCTTCAAACAAATCGGAGGATTCGGGAGATTCAAAAGTTAATGTTTCCATGTAATCCTCTAACGGGAGAGCGTTTCGCCTGAAAAAAGTCATATTCTTATTTTTAGCTTTATTAATCGCTACTCGAATCAGCCATGCACGTATGTGTTGCTCTGATTCAAAATCTTTTTTTAGCGATATGTACTGAATAAAAGTATCTTGAACAACATCTTCTGCATCTTGAATATTTTTGCAAACATTAAAAGCAATAACAAACAAGTTGTTCTTGTACTTGTCAATCAGCACGTCTACTGATTCCCTCATGAGTTCCTCCCTTTGTGCCTGTGTTCTTGAAAAGCCTTTCACTAATAATACAAATGGGAATGGCAAAAGGTTACATACAAATAAAAAATATTTCAAATTAGCTGTCTGCGAATGCAAACAGTTAGAAGCATTATAAAAAGTAAATTCATTCACCATCCTTATGCAAGGATCCTCTGAATTATTTTGGGTATGAAATGAATATGAGCCAATGCACTAGTGAAAGCACATTGGCTCAATTTTATAACACCGCCTCTTTAAATTTTGATTTACGATTATTTCATATATTTAGTATACAATTTACTAAGTGTGTTGTCCACCGCCCTTTTGCAAGGATGCTCTGGACGATACTTGGATTATGATGTGAAATAAAAGTAGGTAACCACGCTGTAAAACGACGAAGTTGTCCACGGTTTTGCACTTGTTCAAAGTAGCTTTAGCATATAATAGTTATTTCTTTCCCCTGTTAGACGCCTATAGCTGTTATTGCTTTTGAAATCAATTGACAAGTGCGATTGAAATAATTATAATAATAAACAGAACGATATTCTGTTTATTATAGGGAGAGTTACTATGTCAAGAAAAGCTGTTTTAGAGGGTGGTAAACGAGATGAAATTCTAAATGTCGCATTAGAATTATTCTTAAGGAATGGGTACGAAGCCACTTCTATTCGAATGATTTTAGAACATGTCAACGGTGAGGTTGGTATGTTTTATCACTACTTTAATTCCAAACAAGAAGTATTTGACAAAGCGGTTGAGTTCTTTTTCAAAAAGAGCGGCGAAAAAATTTCAGCCATAGTAACCAATCATGCCACCCCTCGATTAATGCTTGAGCAGCTTTATGATTGTTATACCAGCAGTATGGAGGAATTATCTCAATTAGCGAATGGATCTATTCACTGGTCGATATTGTATGCTCTGCATGATCAGACTTTAGAAGCCATGCTCCCTGCTTTCAAGTCGATGATACATGGATTGCTGCAAGTGGCAGGCAGCGACGACGGCTATGGTAAAGAGTATCTTGCTTCTTTCCTCCTAAAAGGGATTAGTGGCTTGGTGCATGATAAGACATTTTTTGCTTTGCCACCTGAAATTAGAGTACAAGAAACGATGGAACTCATATGCAGAACATTACAAATTCCATACGACATATTTGAAGATTAAGCGAGGTATCAATTATGAGGCAATATATACTGACCGAACGGGCGCATCTGATGTGTCCCAATATGCACTTTGGTATCAAGGCAAAAATCGCCGCCGGATACGACAAAGGAAAAGTGCAAGATGCGCTTCGGACGCTGGCGTCGGCATACCCATTTTTAAAAAGCAGTGTTGCCAGAGAAGTGAAAAGCGGAAAGCTGTATTATTGCTGGGGCGAAGAATTGCAAGCCCCAGTCTTTGAAAAAGACAATTCTTCTCTATGGTCTAATGATTACAGCGATATAACAAGATGCGGCTGGGATGTTTTTCACGAATGCCTCCTGAAGATTGTTCTATATCCAGAAGATGAAGAATTTGAAGCGATGTTTATTGCTCATCATCTTTTGGGTGACGGACGCAGCATATTGGGTTTGGTATGTGAATTTGCAGATTGTTATATATCCGGGAAAAAGCCTACACATGCAGAAGAAAATTTGATTATGTCTATTGATGAACTTCCCAAAGGCAGCCAGCTTTCCACAATCAGTAAACTGATGATAGGGTATGCAAACCGCAAATGGAAAAATGAAAAGCGTACCGTCAATTATGAGGATTATAGGAGATTCGAGGGAGAATTTATTGCAAACAATTCGGTTTCTTATATTGAGGAAGCATGGGGTACAGCAAAGACCGAAGAAGTTCTGAAAAAATGCCATGAGCAAAGTCTCTCATTGAATGACTATCTTGTTGCCGAGATGATGTGCAAGGAAAAAACGAGCCGGGTTGTGATCGCAGTGGATATACGCAAGCATCTCTCTCGCTACCAATCAGGTGCGCTGGGCAATTATGCCTCTGCAACTGCAATAGAGGTTTCAAATCAATCCGAAGATATTAAGTCCGTGGCAAAGTCGGTTTCGGAAAAAGTGAAAAAGAACATAGGAGATCCGAAAAAGCTCATGATGATTCTTGCCTGTTATCTCCATATGAAGCCAGAACTGATTGACACTGCTGCGATTTCAGTAATGGGTGGCTTTGAGAGCGAAGCAGGAAAGTTTGTCGGGTCGTTGATTTTTGGGTATAAAAACCGAAACGGTCACAGCGTTACTAACCTTGGTAATGTAGATAATCCGAACTTTGTTGAAGCTATGTTTATCCCCCCGGCGTCTCCGGCGAATGTTAAAACGATGGGTGTTCTTTCGGTAAATCACTGTTTGAGGAAATGTACTGCCTATTATCAATAAATCGGGCAATTAGGAGTAATATTTAATATAAGCAATAGCGTTATCGGTGATTTATCGCAGATAACGCTATTGCTTCTTGTAAGACGCAAAATTAATGACTATGGCGAGGAGTGTTTCTTAAAAATCAAAATCCGTTCACCGCCTTTATACAAGGATACTCTGGACGATACTCGGATTATGATGAAATAGAAAGAGGGCACCTGTTCTGTTTATGACAAAGGTGAATTAGTTTTCATCGCTAGACGGCAAAGTTTGCATGAGGGCAAAGAAATGTTTCGGCTCACCGGTACTAAAATATTCATACCAAGATCCCAGTGTGTTTGATTGAAAAACACCTAAATGCTCAATAATTTGTTTCGTCCATAACAAAGTTCCGGTGGAACTTGCAGTAATAAGGTTGTTATCCGCTACAGATGGCTTGTCTATATAAAAACTTTGCCCTTTATAACCAGGAGAAACCATTTCAAGAAATCCCGGCCCATTACTGGTATGCGGACGCTTATCCAATAGCCCAAAGTTGGCAAGTGCAGCGGTAGCCCCGCAAATGGCACATACCGTAGCGCCTAAAGAGAGAAATTCGCTTGCTTTTTCGATGATAGCGCCATGCGTTGGGTCGTTCCATGTATCCGCGCCCGGTAACAGCAGCACGCTTGTTTCACTCAAAACAATATCATCAATTACGCAATCGGGAACGATTGTCAGTCCGCCCATCGTTTTGATCGGCTCCTTTGAATAGCTGACTGTTCTGAGCAATACAGATGGCGACCCATTTTTGAAAAATCGACCAGAATTCAGCTCCGAAAGAACATACCCCAGTTCCCAGTCGGCTAAAGTCTCAAGAACGTAAACATAGATTGTAAACATGAATTTCCTCCATTTTCATTGTGTCTCCTACTGATGGGGAGATTGATTTGTTTGTTTTTTTATTGTACCATGTAATTGTTGACAGCAGTATGGCAACAATCTATAAGGAAAAAAAAGAAATTTTGGAAGGCGGCTATTAGATGAAAGTTGACAGGCTTGTTAGCATTATTATGATACTTCTTGATAAAGAGCGTATAGGCGCACAGGAGTTAGCAGATATGTTTGAAGTTTCACCTCGCACAATCTACCGCGACATAGACGCTATCAACATGGCGGGTATTCCTGTTCGCGGGGCATCGGGAGTGGGCGGCGGCTTTGAAATCATGCAAAACTACAAGATTGATCGGAAGGTTTTTTCGACTGCCGACCTTTCTGCTATCCTGATGGGGCTTTCCAGTCTTTCTAACATGATACGAGGTGATGAACTAGTAAACGCCCTTGCAAAAGTCAAGAGCTTTATTCCCGCCGACAGAGCGAAGGACATAGAATTAAAAGCAAATCAGATATATATAGATTTAAGTCCGTGGACGGGTAACCGAAATATACAACCGTATTTGGAAATTATCAAAACAGCGTTACAGGAAAGCAAGCTACTTTCGTTTGAATATTCAGCTCACCACGGAAATAAAACCGCACGAGCAGTCGAGCCGTATCAGCTTGTATTGAAAAATAGTCATTGGTACTTACAAGGTTTTTGTAATAAGAGAAGTGATTATCGCTTATTCAAACTATCCCGCATATCAAACCTACAAATACAAGAGGAATTTTTTACGCCACGAGATTATCAAAAACCGCAGTTAGATTTTGCTGATATTTTGGCAACTATGCAAACAGAAATCAAAATTCGTATTCATAAATCTGTCATGGACAGGGTACTTGATTATTGCACTTATGAACACTTTTCGCCAGACGGTGATGAGCATTACATTGTTAGTTTTCCTTTCATAGAGAACGAATACTACTACAATATTCTTTTCAGTTTTGGGGATAAATGCGAGTGTTTAGAGCCGTTACATATCCGCACAGAAATGAAGCGTAGAATACATGACATAGCTACCTTATACGAAAATTGGAACACGAACAAAAGCCGATGTACTGATTAAAAGTACATCGGCTTTTGTTTCTAATTCGATAGATTCGCTTTCATTTATTCTTAAAATTAGATATCATTTTTTTTTATTTTTACAGATACTACTGCACCTTTTGTGTCAATTTGATTTTTAATTTCAAGGGTTCCGTGGTGAATATCTGCAATGGCTTTTGCAAAACTTAAACCTAAACCATAATGCTGATTTGTTCGTGAAGTGTCTTCCGTAAAAAATTCTTGTGTTGCTTTTTTTAAACTTTCCTCTGAAAAACCTTTTCCTTTGTCGGTTATATCGAATGTAATATAAGATTCATCTTCCGAAATGGCAAAGTAAATTTGACAATTTGTATCAGAATACCGAACAGCATTTTCAACAATATTGATAATTGCTCGTTTCAACAGTTCACTGTCTGCATACATCGTATCGCATTTCACATTATTGTTTCGCTTAAACTCTATATTCTTAGTTTTACAAAGTGCTACTGCCTCAGTAGAAACATCAGAAAGGAAATCTCTTAGAGAAACCATGTTTTTATCAATGCGTATCGAATTGTTATTCACAACACTCATCAGCAATTCCAAATATTTTTCAATGGTATCTGAGCTTGATTGGATGAATGAAATAAGCTCTTTATCCTCTTTGGAAGGGTCACTTTCTGCTAATAATTCAGCATTGCCTTTAATCACAGTCAATGGTGTTTTAATATCATGAGCCAATGCAGAGAGTTGTGATTTCTTTTGTTGTTCCTTGTCCCACTGCTCTTTTAGTGAGATAGATAACGCAACTTTTAATTTATCAATCGTATCTAAAACAGAATTAAATTCTAAAATTTTAGTAGGCGTAATATCAAAATTCAAATCTTGATTTCCTATTTTTTCGGTGGCTGTAATAATGGAATTTAAATTTTGTTTTAACTTTTTACTAAATTTTGAAGCTGTGATAGCTGCAAACAAAATGATAAATCCAAAAAGAACAAGCAATATGAAAAGCTCAGGATAAGGAATGATTTTATGGAGTGTTGGATTACTGAAATGTGCAAGCATATCATATTTAATAATAATGATATTGCCGTTAGGTTGTGATATCTCCTTGTAAAAATCATTGTATGATTTATTGCCACTTAACAAATATGATTTTGTTTTTTTTATATCTTTTTCGGTCATATCACTATTAATAACGTCACCATTTACGTTTATAACAACATAACTGCAATAAGGTGGCAATGTATTTTTATCAAACTGCTCTATGAAAGTTTCTTCTAATTGATTTAATTTTACATCCGTATAATTAGCTTGTAAAACAAAACCAGTTTGAAAAGAAATAGATGCAATTATAATGAATACCATGATTAAACCTATTATGGCAACGGAAAGTCCAATTAAATGCTCTAAAAATAGTTTATATATTGAAATGGTGGTTTTCTTTCTTATTTCCATTTATATCCCACCCCCCAAACCGTTTCGATGGGACAATCCATGACTTCACTAAATTTACTCCGAATATTTTTTATGTGTACACGAATGGAGGAAATATCGCTTTCAGAACGGAAGCCAAATATTTTCTCCAATATATTTTCAAGTGAAAAAACCTGTCCTTTATTGCTTGCCAGTAGTTCACAAATCTCATATTCACTTTTGGTTAAAAATATCAGCTCATTTTTAATGGTTATAGTCTTTTCTGACAAATCAAAAACACAATCATTTAAAATTAAACTTTGATGCCTGTCCCTATGTTCTCTGCGTATATGTGCATTGACTCTTGCCCTAAGTTCTGATATACTAAAAGGCTTTTTGATATAATCATCACCACCCACAGATAACCCATCGATGACATCTTGTTCCATTGTTTTTGCTGTTAAAAATAATATTGGACAATCGATCATACTCCTGTAGTCTCTACAAAAAGTTATGCCATCAAGCGTCGGCATCATAATATCCAAAAGAATTAAATCTGGATGTTTAAAATCATTTACTGTAACTTCCGCTGCAGAATTCTTTGTTATAACAAAATGTCCATCTCTTGTGAGTGCAGTTTCGATTAGTTTACAAATTGCAATATCATCATCAATAACTAGAATAGTAGCCATAATATCTCCTGACTGTTAATCTTCCGATTTTCTGCCCTCCCATTTTTTCGATAATAAAATAAGTGTTATGAGAAAAAGAAAAGTGAAAATTAAAATAAATATCATACTTTGTATCATACCATCAAACTGTAAAAAATCAATATTTGTTAAGCTTGATACAAGTAATGTTTCGGAAAATCTTGCAGTGATCCCCCAAGGAAGAAAAGTCCAAATGCCATCTCCCAATCCTGTTAAAAAGAGTGCAGATAGCAGACTGCCTATAATCCCTAACCCCAAACTGTAACCTTTGCCCGCAATAAAACTGATGATATAGTGTAGTAAATATAAAGGGATAACACTAATTGACAAGAGAATAGCAGTTTTCATGTAAAACAAAAGTTTAAAAGCTGTGTATCCTAATACGCTAAAGCCAATTCCAAAACCAACTAACGCAAGGAATGACGAACAAAAGCCAAATAAAATAAGCCAAATCAGTTTCGTGATATGTGGAATATATTTTGGTGTCGCAGTAGATAAAAGCATTTGAAAATCTCCAGATTTTTGTTCAGATTCAGCTAAAATTGAAGTAATGATTCCAATTAAAACAGGAAATGAAACCGATAATATTTGTATATATGCAGAAAGCTTATCGTATTCATTCCAAGTGGAAAAGGAATAATACCATACAAACAGTATCATTCCAACCACAGGTACAATGAAATGAACCAGCAATAACGGAGAATGACATAATTTATATAAATCTGATTTTAAACTGTTATAAAAACACATTTATTTTACCTCCCTATGATGAAACCACGATGTTGTTATAAGCGAGAAAATAAAATACAAAACCACTGTTAGCATAATACCGATAAAAATAACAGAGGTAGCACCTAAACGATGCCCCGCTTCAAGAGGTAAACCATTTGGTAAAACTTTAATAATAGGGCACATTAATCTTGCGGGAATTGCAAATGGAACATACCACAAGCTTGTTGCAGCAAAAAAAATACCAAATCCCATATTGCAAAACAAACTTATCATAATTGCGAAAAAAGAACCCATTTTCTCACTGATAAACATAAATAATGGTATTTGCCATGCAAAAGTTAAAAATAGAACAATACTTGCTATGAAACAATTAAAAAATGGTATCGACACACCAATTGTTGTACCCACTACTGATATAACGATAAAAAAGATTATGTTTATAACCAGTAGCAAAATCGTGTTCATTATAAGCTGTGAAATCCACAACTTTTTTTTGTTAACTGAAACAGCAAATAATCCATGATGATTATGTTTTTTTTCTGCTGACACAGTAAAGGCTACAATCATAGAAAGTGTACCCGGTAAGATCATTGTATACCACCAGTTAAATGCACCTTCCATAAAGAAACGCCCACCCATAAGAATAATTACAAGAGCGACTGCAATAATTGGACTTAACCAAAGCAATTTTAGATTAAAACGGTGTTTTTGTTTAAGAAATTCAGATTTTAAATAATTAACCATGATAAGCACCTGACTTTCTTACAACTTCCATAAAGAGACTTTCCAAATCCTCGTTTTTATGGATGGAATCTTCATACCAAAGCTTTCCATTCGCTATAATACCAATATCATCTGCTATTTGCTCTACCTCAGACAATATATGGCTTGATAAAATAACAGTTATGCCTTTTTGTGGAAATGACAAAATAAGCTCTCTTAAATCCTGTATGCCAATAGGATCAAGTCCATTTGTTGGTTCATCAAGAATTAACAGTGTTGGGTTGTTTAAAAGTGCCATAGCGATACCCAGTCTCTGCTTCATACCCATTGAAAATTGTCCTGATTTTTTCTTACCTGTATTTGTAAGTTCTACAGTTTCAAGAACTTCTTTTATTCTGCTGTTTGGTAAATTATATAGTAATGCTCTAACTTTCAGATTTTCAAATGCTGTTAAATTTTCATAAAGAGGTGGAGATTCAATTAAAGCGCCAATATTTGATAAATTTCTTCTATTCCAATGCTTACCGTTAAAATAGATTTCACCCGATGACGGATTTATCATGCCTGTTATCATTTTAAGCAATGTAGATTTACCTGCACCATTAGGGCCAAGCAAACCATAAATGCTGTTTTTTCTAACGGTAATTGAAATATTATCATTCGCTTTTTGCTTCTTGAATTTTTTGCATAAATCTTTTGTAGTTAATATGTTTTCCATATAAATATCCTCTTTTCTTTGTGATAATACAAGAATAAAAGATATTTATAAAGAAAGTATAAAGATTTTAGTTTTATTTCAATAGCTGTAATCATAATCAACTAAATTAAAAAATTGCCGCATGGCTTTGCTCAGTATTGCAATCAGATATTAGTCGCTTCATGGTAGTCGGCAAGCAACTTTTTAAACTCTTTGTTAGTACGAAGAAAATCATACTCCTTACTGTTTTCAAGCTCTGCTATGAATGCTGGAACGAAGTGATTTCCTATATCTGTAAAAGAATTTTGAGCAATTCTGTAATAGAGCGGTGACGCACTCATGTTCCAAGGGATCTGCGCCGCCTCAAACAAGTCTCTAATTTGCTTGAGGCTCTGATTCACATCTCTCTTGTGTAAAAGCGAAATGTCTGGATAGGTGTTTCCCCGTTCCCACTTGTTGACTGCAGGAGTCGAAACCCCAGGATAATTTGCAACTTGTTCTTGTGTCAACCCAATATTTTTTCTCTTTTCTCTTATTTGTTCATTGATTTGCATGGTCGTAACCTCCTTGTATAACTAAATTATAGCTTCTATATTGTAATCTGACAATTGAGCGATTGTTTCATTATAAGCACAGAAAATTAACCATTAGTTAATTTTGTATTTGCATGTATGGCAACCAAACCATCTGACAAAAAAATAATCCAGTAGAATATTAAGCAGTATGTTCCAAATATTGACTTGCATAAGATACTGCGGTTTCCACCTTTCAGCAAATAGGTATTTTCAAGTTTACAGCGTTCTGGAGCAGCAGATATTTTTCATTGATATGATTTAAGATATCGTCTATTGTATGAGAAATATCAAAATAAAGACGAAAAGACGCGCATCGTTTTTATACGTTACCACATCGCTTCTAATATGACTTGATCATGTCATATTAGAAGTCTATACTAAAACAGGGTGATAAAATGAAAATGAATCGATTATTTGAAATTGTATATATCTTGCTTGATAAAAAAATAGTAACGGCAAAGGAGCTTGCAACATGGTTTGAGGTTTCATCAAGAACCATTTATCGTGATGTTGAAACACTATCTTCTGCAGGGATTCCTATTTATATGAGCAAAGGTAAAGGTGGTGGTATATCACTATTACCTGATTTCGTGTTGAATAAAGCGGTTATTACGGAGGATGAAAAAGAGGACATTCTATCTTCGTTAAAAGCTGTAAACGCTGTCAATCTCGGAAAAACAGATACTGCACTTAAAAAGCTCAGCAGCTTGTTTGGTGAATCAAACACGGATTGGATAGAAGTGGATTTTTCTTCTTGGGCAAATGCACAGAAAGAAAATGAAACATTCCATATCATTAAGTCTGCAATATTAAGCAAGCGAGTTATTTCTTTTTCCTATGCCAGTGCAAAAGGGCAGCAGACAGCACGTGAAGCAGAGCCTTTAAAACTGTGCTTCAAAGGTGGCGCATGGTATTTATATGGATATTGTAAGTCACGGTGCGATTTTCGTTTCTTTAAGTTAAGGCGAATCAGAGAGCTTTGCGTAGCAGAGGAAAAATTTCAGAGGAAATCTCCAAGCCAGATTTTTTTTAATGAGAATGTGTTTTCGAAAGAGTATGTTAAACTAAGATTAAAGCTGTCTGCGGAGGTCGCTTACAGGGTATATGATGAATTTGATCACTATGAGAAGCAAGAGGACGGAAGCTTTATCGCAGAAATTAACTATCCGAAGGGTGAATGGATATTTTACTACATTACAACTTTCGGCAGCCATTGTGAAGTTTTAGAACCAGAGGACGTGAGAAATGATGTAAAAGCGGAACTGCACAACACATTAAAGCATTATCTTTGATATGACATACAGTTGTCATATGAGATAAAGTAGAATAGCCTATATCAAATAGATGGAGGTTATGTAAAATGAATTATGAAATCGTGAATTTAGAGCCAAAAATAGTTGTAGGTGTTAGTGCAATTACCAGCAATACTGATCCGAAAATGGGTGAAGTTATTGGTGGACTTTGGGAAAAGTTATATCAAGGTGGTGTAAATGGTGCGATCAAAAATAAGAGGAACGAATATGCCATTGGGCTTTATTCTGACTACTCAAATGATCAATACTGTGTAACTGCCGGCAATGAGGTTTTAAAACCAGAGAATGATGAATTGACTGTAAAAAGGATTCCGGCCGGGAAATATGCAAAGTTTTCTGTACATGGACATATGCAAAAAGTAGTTGCACAGGCTTGGGAAGAAATTTGGAAAATGGATTTAGACAGAAGCTTTACTGGAGACTTTGAAGAATATCTCAATTCAGATTGGGAAAATTCAGATATTGATATTTATATTGCATTAAAATAAAATCCCAATAATGTTCCGCTAATCAAAACACATTTTAATCCATCTCCCATATGTTATATTAATAACTATTTTGGGGTGATGAAAATGAAGTTTGATGCAGTATTTGAGGGCGGCGGAGTAAGGGGGATCGCTTTTATCGGGGCAATATGCTGTTTGGAAGAAAAAAACTATCAGTGGCAAAGAGTTGCCGGGACTTCAGTTGGTTCCGTTGTTGCAGCACTTCTGGCGGCTGGTTATACCGGCAAAGAAATGATGAATATCATGATTGATACAGATTTTAATCAATTTATGGATGCCAAAGGAATCCAGACAGTTCCTTTGCTTGGAAAGGCACTGGGATTACTGCTGGAAAACGGAATGTATCAGGGGGATTATATTGAGCAGTGGATGCGGAAGCATCTGGAAGCGAAGGGAAAGACCAAATTCAAGGACGTGATGCTTGAGGGAGAGAGTCGATTAAAGATCATTGCCTCTGATATTACAAGAAGAAAAATATTGATTTTTCCGGATGATCTCACTGAATACGGCATAGATCCCATGGAATTTGAAATTGCCAAAGCAGTGAGAATGAGTGCTGGCATTCCTTTATACTACATTCCGCAAAAACTTCGATATCAAAGTAAGGTTGATAATATTGTTGATGGTGGTATTCTTAGTAATTTTCCTGTCTGGATTTTTGATGTGGAAGGAGAGCCCAGATGGTCTACCTTCGGTTTTAATTTAATTGATCCGCAAGCAGGTTCTTCTCCAACGGGAAGAAACTTGCTTTCTTATGTTTTTGATATCGTTGAGGCGGTGATAGACGAAGATCAATCAACTTTTCTGAGAGATAAAGACAGTGTCAGAACGATAGCTGTTCCAACATTGGGCATTCGTGCAACGGATTTTAATATTACATATGAGGAAAGCTTTCAGCTTTATCGATCCGGCTATGAAAGCTGCAGGAAATATCTTGAACAATGGGATTTTAAGAATTATATCAGAAAATATAGATGAAAAGAATAATTCGTGATACAATCACAGAAAAATAGTGTGTCTTTGGACAAGTTATATATCATTGCAGAACCGGTTACCATAAGGACTGCAATACAAAGGAGATAAAAAAATGCACGAAAAAGTAAACAAATTAGAAAACTCCATAAGATTGGCAGAGCTTGATCCCGAAAATACTTTAATCAAAGCAGGACTAAAAGAAGATATGGTATTGTGTGATATTGGCGCCGGTTCCGGAGTTTTTTCTTTTGCTGCTGCTCAAATCAGCAGTAAGGACATTTATGCTCTTGAAATATCAGATGATATGATTCAATTGTTGAAAAGCAGAATAGCGGAAAATAATATTCAAAACCTTATCATTAGGAAGGTTGAAACAGACAAGCTTCCTCTTGAAAGTGGGTTTTGCGACATGGCGATCATGGTGACAGTACTGCATGAAATAGATCGTAAAGAATCAATGATGCAGGAAATCAAGAGAATCCTGAAAGAAAATGGAAAACTTGTAGTGATTGAATTTCATAAGGGGAAAACGCCAATGGGAGCACCTCCTGATCACAGGATTTCGGAAGAAGCTGTTTTGGAATTAGGCAAGACGAATGGTTTCAAATTCATGGAAAAGATTCTATTAGGCGATAATTTTTACTGTCTTATTTTTGAATCCTGTTCTTAAAATGATCTAATCAAAAAGATTTCTTTACCATGTCAATTCGATGTATGCCGATACCAATGCCCATAAGTTGATTTATCTTATGGGCATTGGTGCTGATGAATTTTCTTATTAATTTTGATTCTGGTTTCCGAGACGGGGCGTGTTATAGTATCGTTTACGTACCTGCCGGGTAAAGCCGTAATCAATGATAATTGGTTTTCCGTTGATCTGACCCCAATTGACAGCTCTTCCGAAGTCCTGCACCAACAAGTTATATTTAGAAGAGACTTTCCTTAGCTTCTGATAAAGCTCCCGGTTATTATTTACATAAAAGAAGTCCCAAACGAAAGACATATCCTCAATGTCTTTTGCTTTATCCATTATTAAAAACTGAAATCCCGCTGATACCGCTCTTACTTTTGCAAATAAAGCGAAATTATCATCTGAAGCAATTCTATATTCCACTTCGTTCTGCGCAATTCCTTTTCTATTTCTAGCGGCTTTGACAACTTTGCCGTTTCCCATGTCATACACCGATCGTGACGAGCCCTGCCCTATGGATTTGTAACTTTTTGTATTTATATTGAATAAGATCTGTTTGAAATAATCACTTTCATCAGCTTCATAATTACTATAATAAAGTTCCATTTTATACCTCATAATAAGTTTCAAAAGTGAATGCTATGTTTTATCATATTCATTAGAAAAGGATTTTGTTTGCAATTGTTTCACGATAAAATTGAAATCAAATTTGCCCGCGCCGTCAAACTGTAGTAAAATAACTGTAAAATGTTTAGTCGACATTTAAAAACAGTAGAAAGTAGTTCGGAGGAATATATCATGGTTATGGTTGGAGACATCTATAAAAATAATTTTAATAGTGAAAAAACAGCATTAAATTTCAAAGGGAACAGCATCAGCTATGGACAGCTTGAACAAAAGGTTTTGGCATTTGCAAGTTATTTTAAAAAAGTGGGATTGAAAGCAGGAGACAAGGTGATTCTGAGCTGTCTTAACTCTCCAGAGTTTATATATTCTTATATGGGGACGGTAAGAAACGGCAGTATTGTTGTCCCAATCAATCTGATGCTTACCATGGAAGAAATCATATATATTGTTAAGGATTCTGAAGCGAAATTTATGATCATCCATCCAGTGATCTTACAGAAAACAAAGCTGACGAAAGAAGCTGTGGAAAAATCGTTGAATATTACGGTTATCGTACTGGATGAAGAAGTGAATCAATGCATTACAGAGATTTCAACGGAAGGGTTTGAAGAATTTTCGGATGAGAATGCAGTTTCTACCTTTCTTTATACATCCGGTACAACAGGGAAGCAGAAAGCTGCTATGCTTACTCATAAAAACCTTGTGATTAATGCAGAACAATGCTACCTGGGGCTCCATTCAAGGTCGGATGATATTTACATGTGTGTGCTTCCGATGTTTCATGTGTTTGCTTTTAGCGCCTGTGTTCTTATGCCGCTTTGGTCGGGTGCTACCGTAACAATCCTGGAATCTTTTCAGCCGAAAGAAGTGATTGATGTTTTGCTCAATGGTGATATCACGATCTTTATGGGGGTTCCGGCGATGTATGTTGTTTTACTGGAAGCAGGTAAAAAGAACATTACTTTCCCGAAACTTCGTCTGGCTGTTTCGGGTGGGGCAGCACTGCCGGTTGAAATTTATAGACAGGCCAGAGAAATTATGAAGATGCCTGTGGTCGAAGGGTATGGATTGACGGAGGCTTCTCCTGCTGTATCGTTTAATCCACCGTTTGGCGTACAAAAACCAGGTTCCATCGGTCAGCCGATTCCTTATGTAGAATGCAAAATTTTTGATGAGAACGATGCGGAGCTTCCTGCAGAGGAGGTTGGAGAGCTTGTTGTTCGGGGAGAAAATGTTATGCAGGGATATTATAACCAGCCAGAGGAAACAGAGAGGACACTGCGGAATGGCTGGCTCCATACTGGTGATCTCGCTAAAAAGGATGGAGAAGGTTACATTTATATTGTGGATCGAAAGAAAGATCTGATTATTGTTTCGGGCATGAATGTTTATCCGAGAGAAGTTGAGGAAATAATCTATCAATATTCAAAAGTGAAAGAAGCTGCAGTGATTGGAGTTTCGGATAAACTAAGAGGCGAATGCGTAAAAGCATTTGTTGTCTTAAAAGAAGGAGAAGAATGTACGACAAAGGAATTGCTGCGATACATGAAGGAACGGCTTGCAGCTTACAAGCTGCCGCGTACCGTTGCGTTTGTTTCCGATCTTCCGAAAAACAGTGCAGGAAAGATTATGAAGCGAATTCTGAAAGAGCAAAATAAAAGCCGAAATATTTAATAAGCGGAGGTTACAAAATGGAAAGAACCTATATTATGCTGAAACCGGATGCAATTGAAAGAAAATTGGCAGGGCGGATCATTAGCAGAATTGAATCGAAGGGGTATCGCATTGTTGATTTGAAAGTAATGAATCTAACAAGAGAAATTTTGAGAGAGCACTATGCTCATGTTATTGATAAACCATTCTATCCTGATATGGAAAACTATATGATGTCAGGGCTCGTATGGGCGATGATTGTGGAAGGGGAAAATGTAGTCCAGGGTATGAGGACTTTGATTGGTGCTACAAAATTTGAAGATGCCCTTGCAGGAACGATTCGGGGAGACTTTGCCCGCTCTACAACCCAAAATGTAATTCATGGCTCCGACTCGTCGGAAAATGCGGAAGTTGAAATCAAACGTTTTTTCGGATAGTATATGATGATATTGTATCAATTGAAATCATGTTTTTTATTACGTAGGAAATATCGCTCTCAGCGATATTGACGGAGTATCAAAGAAAGCTCCTTGACCGTTGTCGCCCTTGCGGCGACATTTGGAAATAGGAAGCTTCGATTCCGTCATTTCCACTTTTTTTATAAACGGGTGAGTAAATGTGTATAATCTAAGCGAACTTGAAGCAATTGTAAAAAGATGCAATCGATGTCCCCTGTCAAAGACCAGAACGAATGTGGTATTTGGAGAGGGAAACGAAGAAAATCGCATTATGTTTATAGGGGAAGGTCCGGGATACCACGAGGATCAAATGGGAAGACCTTTTGTTGGAAGAGCGGGAGAATTATTTGACAAGATGTTAAGTGCCATTGATTTAACAAGAGCTGATGTCTATATCGCGAATATCGTGAAATGTAGACCCCCAAACAATAGGAATCCGTTAGAAGAAGAAAGTAAAAATTGCATAGAATTTTTAAGATGGCAGGTCAAAATAGTGGATCCAGATATCATCGTATGCTTAGGCGCTGTTGCAGCTGGAAATATCATTCAAAAAGATTTTAGGATTACTAAAAACAGAGGAATTTGGTATGATAGAGGTAAATTTAATGTTATAGCAACATATCATCCGGCAGCAATTTTACGAGATATTCATAAGAAAAAAGATGCTTGGGAAGATTTTAAATCGATTAAGGATAGGTACAACCAAATAAGGGAAGAAACAAAATCCTGCCGAAGGTGAAATCTCGACAATATTTGAAGGCTATGAAGGTTGAATTTATCTTTTTGCTATGCTAAAATCATCCCATGGGCGGTATTCCTGAGAAACTGCACCACAAGGAGGAAGAAAGATATGAATATTGTAAACACCATTCAAGAAGTTCGTGAGAGTGTAAAGACTTGGAGGACAGAAGGACTGACAGTCGGATTTGTACCAACAATGGGCTATTTGCACGAAGGACATCAAAGCCTGATTCACAGGGCGGTAAAAGAAAATGATCGTGTTGTAGTCAGCATTTTCATCAATCCCCTGCAGTTTGGAGAAAAAGAAGACTTGGATTGTTATCCAAAAGATCTGGAGAAAGACAGCATCGTATGTTCTTCTGCGGGTGCGCATATGGTATTTCATCCGAAACAGGAAGAAATGTACGGTGAAGATTTTTGCACCTTTGTCGATATGGATGATTTGACGGATACGCTTTGCGGAAAAAGCCGTTCAGGTCATTTCAGAGGCGTTTGCACGGTGGTTACAAAGCTGTTTCATATTGTAAAGCCGGATCGTGCCTATTTCGGTCAGAAAGACGCGCAGCAGGTTGCTGTCATACAGAGAATGGTCAGAGATTTGAACATGGATATTGAAATCATTCCATGCGAAACTGTCAGGGAGGAGGATGGACTGGCGAAAAGCTCTCGAAATATTCATTTAAACCAAGAGGAAAGAAGAGCCTCAATAATCCTTCAGGAAGCATTAAAGATGGCAGAGGAAAAAATTGCGTCAGGGATCAGCTCATCCTTCGAAATTCAAAAATCCATTCGGGAGAAGATTGATTCGGAAAAACTGGCAAAACTTGATTATGCGGAAATCGTTGATTTACAGACGTTGAAGCCTATTGATAGAATCGAAGAGCCTGCTTTGATCGCGGCAGCGATCTATATTGGAAAAACAAGATTGATTGATAATTTTATTTATGAATGAACGAATATATAAATGCAGTAATGCAGTACGATGAAATTATTTGAAAATAGATCCACATACTTTCATAATGAAACGGAACAAATGTAGAAGCTGTCTGAGAATGGTCTCAGGCGGCTTTTTATATTTCACAGTACAAATTTGAAATTTTTTGTTATAATATGGAGAGGGGGGGGAATTATGGGGCGTAAAAAGAGAATAAAAATTCATAAACGAAGAGCGATGATTTCCTTTTTTCTGATAGCAGTAATTATTGCAATAATTGTATTGTCTGTTTCCTATTATATTGAGAACCGTCCTACCAAGCTTAGGGGAGAAGTGATTGAGGTGGGGGCAATTCCTGTTATTACTGATTTTGTACCGGAAAATACATTGGAGCGGCCAGGTGATCTGAGGAAAATCAAGTATATTGTGATTCATGAAACAGGAAACCCCGGAAAAAATGCAAATGCGGCATCTCATAATAATTATCTTCACACTGAAGCGGACAACCAGCAAAAGTCCTGGCATTATACGGTGGACGATCATGAAATCTACTATCATATTCCAGATAATGAGATCGCTTTCCACGCGGGTGACGGTCTTAGCAAGGATGGCGGCAATTTAAACGGAATTGGAATAGAAATGTGCATCAATCCGGAGAATGATTATGAACAGACATTAAAAAATACAGCAAAGCTGGTTGCCGTGCTGATTGAGGCATATGATTTGGATATCAGCTGTGTGAAAAAGCATCAGGATTTTTCGGGGAAAATTTGTCCAAACTATTTAATTAATTCTGGGAGGTGGAACGAATTTATCGATATGGTTGCGCAGGAACTTTCTGAATGATATATATTTTTTCATCGCATAAAAATAGGTGAAATTGCAATTTTATGATGTTTTTCAGAATATTATGACGAACAAATTCTGAAAGATTGCTTGACATTAACATGCAAAAAGCAGTACACTTTTAATGAGAAAAGAAAAAAAGAGTCAAAAAATTCTCTTTTTTTTAACACTTTACGAAACTAGTAACATTCCGTTAAAATTAGGCAGATACTCAAAAAAATCTTTTTTACTTGTTGATTTTTTATTTTTAAATCAAAATAAATATTATAAAGGAGTGTAAGTATTTATGTTTACTTGTGACAAAAACAGAATGAATGACAAGATCACTACATTCAGCAAATTCGGTGACGCTGGTCATGGTGGAATCACCAGATACTCCCTATCCCCTGAAGCAAATATGGCAAGAGATTATTTCGTTAAAAGAATGGAAGCGATCGGTGCTACAATTGAAACAGATGATATGGCCAACATGTATGCAACCCTTCCTGGAACAGAACCGGGATTAAAGAGAATCGTAATGGCTTCTCATGCTGACTCTGTAAGAAACGGCGGAAACTACGACGGTATCTTGGGAGTAATCACTGGAATGGAAGTTTTGGAAACCATCACAGCAGAAAAAATTCCTCATAGACACCCAATCACGGTTATGATTTGGACAAACGAGGAAGGTTCCCTTTATCCTCCTGCAATGATGTCATCTGGTGTTGTTTGCAATGATTACTTACCTGAAGGTATCGGAAAGAAATTTAAAAAAGAAGATATGCTTGCTTCCAAGAGTGTTTTAGACAAGACTACTACTTTCGGTGAAGCTTTGAACGCCAGCAAATACAAGGGAGAAGAAAAAAATAGATTAAGTGCGAAGGAATATATGGCTATGTTCGAACTTCACATCGAGCAAGGTCCGATTCTTGAAGATGCTAAAAAAGATGTTGGTGTTGTAACTTGCGTACTTGGCATGTTTAACTATAGAATTAGATTCTTCGGTCAGGCTGACCATGCAGGGACCACTCCTATGCACAAGAGACAGGATGCTTTATTTGCTGCTGCTCAGGCTCTTTGCTATCTTCATGAAGAAATCGATAAGCTTGGCAGACCGGAACTGGTTTACACGACTGGTGAAATCGTATGTCACCCATGTGTACACACGGTAATTCCTGATATGATCGACTTCTCTATTGACGTAAGACATGAAGATCCTGAATTAAGACAGAAGGTTCTTGACATCGTTAAGAGCCTTGAGAAAAAGGAATGGGCAAGATGCAAGTGCGAAGTTGAATTGGCTTGGCAGCGTGACACGGTTTATTTTGATAAGGAATTGGTTGGCTTTGTTAAAGAAAGCGCAGATGAGATTGGGGCTTCTAACCAATTCATTAACAGCGGAGCAGGCCATGACGCACAGTTTGCGTCCTATATGATGCCGACAACAATGATTTTTGTTCCTTCTAAGGACGGTCACAGTCATTGCGAACCGGAATACACTCCTGTTGAATCCTGCACAGAAGGCGCAAGCGTAATGCTGAATGCAGTTCTGAAGGTTGACAAGAAATAAGAACGAAAAAATCAGATCATAGAAATGATATAAGACCATGGAAGTTTGAATACTTTCATGGTCTTTTTATCTAAATAGGAAATATCATTTTCTATCTAGATAAAAGCCATACCAATTTCGAATAGATGAAAACGCAGAGAGGTAAGCTGCTTTTTATTTGCCGATAAGATTATACGTGATATAATATGGATGAAACTGGATGATGCTTGATTAATTCAGGAATATGATTTCAAATGCGGACAGACGGGAATAAGGGGGGTATTTTGGATGTTTAAGAACAAAGAAGGGCTTGTAAGATCAGGGTGGAAGATTATGATCATGGTAACCGTAGTTATGGCACTTGCACATGGGAGTGGTTATGGATTTGATTGGTTAATGAATTATATTACCATGAAAACTACGGATGGAAATAATCTAATGGCAAATCAAAAGCTTGCGGAGTTGTATAACAGATGGTGGATGGCCTTATTTTATATTCAAGAGATCATTCTTATTGCAGTTCCATTATTGATCTGGAAAGTTTTTTTAAAACAGAGTTCAAGAAATTTAGGACTGGACTCTATCAGAAAGCATGGAAAAGAATTTTTTACAGGATTGGGAATTGGTGCTGTGTCCATCGCATTGGTATTTGTATTTTTGTTGATGACCGGTAATGCTGAAGTTGCTTCGTGGGAACCTGATTTTTCAGCCGATGCGGTTATCTATTTATTTATGTTTGTCTGGGTTGGTTTTGCCGAAGAGCTAATGTGTCGAGGATATATCATTTCTGTAATGAGGCAGACGAGAAATATTCCTCTTATGGTTATGGTTTCAGCATTGATTTTTTCAATCATTCATATTTTTAACAACTCCTTCTCGTTTTTGCCATTTTTCAATATTATGATGATCGGGATTGTCTTTGCTTTCATGTATATCTGGTCAGGTAACTTATGGATGTGTATTGGCTATCATATTTCATGGAACTATTTTCAAGGGAATGTATTTGGATTTCCTGTCAGCGGAAACGACACGGGTGGCAGCATCATAAAAACCTTTTTTACAGAAGATAATCTGATCAACGGAGGAGGATTCGGCCCGGAGGGCGGATTTGCAGTAACTGCCGTGATTGTTCTGGGCTTTTTCTATACAAAATGGTATTATAGGGGGACTTCCTATCGTTTCCTGGATGCAGACTCGGGAATGATGCGAAATATGGGAGATATAAGATGATCATTAGTGCCAGCAGGCGTACAGATATTCCTTGCTATTACTCGGAATGGTTTTTAAATCGGTTAAAAGAAGGATGTGTAATGACTCCCAATTTACGGAATGCCGATCGATTGGGGCGAGTTGCACTGTCACCTGAAATTGTGGACTGCATCATTTTCTGGACGAAAAATCCCGATCCTATGTTGAACAGACTCTCGACAATTGATGATATGGGCTATCCTTATTATTTTGAGTTTACTATTACGGCTTATGGAAAGGATATGGAACCAAATGTGCCATCAAAAGATGCTGCCATGGAAACCTTTAAAAAGCTCAGTGATAAGATCGGACCTTCACGTGTGGACTGGAGATTTGATCCTATCATAAAAAATCAACAGTTTACAACTGGGTGGATTGCAGAACAATATGAACGATTATGCAGCAAGTTGCATGATTATACGCAGCGATGCATCATCAGCTTTGCTGATGATTACTCGCATTTGAAAAATCGGATCAATAGGATGAGCAGAAGTGAAATGAAGGAAACAGCCGGACATATTGCTACTATTGCCAGGGAGTACAGCTTGCCGCTATTTTCCTGCTCGGAGGAAATTGATTTAAGTGATATCGGGATTGAGCATTCCTGCTGTATTGATCAGAGGAAAATAGAGCAGCTCATTGGAGCGCGGATTACGGCGAAAAAGGACGCAGGACAGCGTCCTGCCTGTGGTTGTATTGAGAGCATTGATATCGGCGCTTATGACACCTGTAAAAATGGCTGTATCTATTGCTATGCAACCACAAACCCAAAAACAGTACGGCGAAGAATCCAGGCGCATGATCCGAATCTTCCTTTACTGACGGGGATGCCGAAAGGGACAGAAAAGATAACAGAACGGACAAAACCTTCGCAAAAAATAAATCAGATATCATTATTTGAAATATAATATAACCGTTGTCCGGTGCATGCCATACAAGCCGGAAAGGGAACGATCCATAAGGGTAGATACCAGCATCCAGATCTCAATCGATTGAAAGAATAAAAAATCGCATACAACCAGAATAGGCATTGTTTTTCTATTAATAAAAAGGAGCCGATAAGAGTGACGAAAGAGCAATTTATAAAAGCAGCCAAAAGCCTTGGATATACAGACGAAATAATTGACAAAATAATTAAACTGCACGAGGAAGCTGCAGCCAACGGCTTAAAGATTCCATGGGGAGTTGATTTGGAAGCATTGCCTGTCACCGAATGGCTCATGAAATATGCTGACCATTTCAAAGAAGAATTTCCGATTCTTAAGGTAAGGCATTTGAACAATCATGAAATTATGAAACTGATTCAAGGAGCAATTAAAAAGAATAAGCCATATATAGGAACAGACGATTTATAACATAAAAATAGCCTTCTATGATCATTTGATTTACCATAGAAGGCTTATCCTGCCGTTTACAACTGTATTTCAGAGTTCCTGCCAGAGGACCGTTTCTTGATATTAATATTTATCATTATGATATTTATTTGACTGTACGTTGTCATCACTGAAAGGAATGATTGAATCCTTTGCCCTTTCGGAAAGAGCGAATTCAATGGATCTCGATGCTATCCCATCTTTTTTTAGGTTGAACTGAGTAACCATTTGCTTTAAAAGTTCTGCCTGACTTGAAAGTTCCTCGCTTGTAGCCGCACTTTCCTCTGCTGTAGCGGAATTGTTTTGAACTACGATAGAAACTTGCTCCAGTCCGCTGTTGATTTGGGAGATCTCTGATGCCTGTTCATTGGATGCAATTGCGATATCACCTACGAGTGCAGCAGTTTCTTTAATTCCATCTACGATTTCATTTAAGGAAGCAGCGGTTTGGTTTGCTATTTGAGTTCCTTCCTGTGCGGTACTGATTGAATTTTCGATCAATACCGTTGTTTCTTTTGCCGCTTTGCTGCTTCGAGCTGCCAGATTCCGAACTTCTTCGGCCACGACTGCGAATCCTTTACCGTGCTGGCCTGCTCTTGCAGCCTCTACCGCAGCGTTTAATGCCAATATATTTGTCTGGAAGGCAATATCGTCAATCACTTTTATAATCTTTGCAATATCAACGGATGCATTGTTAATTTCAGTCATAGAGTTCAGCATTTTGTTCATCTTGACGGTACCCTGGGAAGCGTTGTCCTTCGCCTGCAAGGCCAGTTCGTCTGCATGGTTTGCATTAACCGCGTTTTGCCTGGTTTGTTTGGCTATTTCAGTGATTGATGCTGTCAGCTCCTCTATAGAACTTGCTTGTTCTGTGGAACCTTGAGATAAAGTCTGACTTGCATTCGATACCTGACCGGAACCGGAAGATACCTGTTCGGATGCGGTATTTATTTCTGTCATTGTATGATTCAGTGATGAAATGATCTGATTCAAGGAATTTTTTATTTCTATAAAATCCCCTTTATAATCGGAATCGATGGAAAGATCTAAATTACCGTTTCCAATTCCAGATAAGATCCTTGATATTTCACTGATATATCCTAATAAATTATCAATCGTTTCATTTAAGGCAAGCTTTAAATCTGCGTGATTCCCTTTATAATCGCCGGTTACTTTAACATGGAGATTTCCTTTTGCCATTTCGTCGAGAACCGAAGCGGCCTCTTGTACCGGCGCTGTTATGGCATCCAGAGTTTTATTAAATCCATTCATGATTCTGCTATATTCGCCGTTATGTTTTGAAGTGTCGGCGCGGTTGCTTAGGCTACCTTCAATTGCATCTTTTGTCATTGCATTAACATCTTCGGTTAATGATTTGATCGCCTGTACGCTTTTATCCAGATTTGCATTGATTGTTTCAAAATTTTGTCCGATTTGCTGCGTGTCTTCGTCATAATCATTTACAGAAGTTTGAATATCCAAATTACCTTGTGCCAATTTATCCAGGTTAACGCTCAGGGCTTCTACTTCCAATTCTTGATAATCAGCTTGTTTTTCTGTTTTCTTCATGGCACGGGTTATTTCCGTTTGATCGACTATGAATTCCATGGCACCGATGACTTCTTCCTCATCATTATGGATCGGAATTCCAGTATATAAGATGTCTAAATCCAGCCCTCCCGGATGTGCTGTTGTTTTTTCTTCCACTTTGGTGTTTTTGTTCATGGCCTGGCAGCAAGCACATTTTTCTGTGTTGCAATGCGGCGTTTTAAAGTGTTCGTAGCATTTGGTTCCAATCATATCAGAGATGGAAAGACCCGTTAGCTCACCTCCGACTTTATTTATGTATTGGATCGTAAAATCCTTGTTGAGTATCATAATTGGAGACGGCATGTTGTCTATATAGTCGACCAATAAGAGAATCGATTTGTTAAAACCGTTCAGTAACTTCGCCCAATCACCTTCAAAAATTTCTGAATTTGCTCTTGCATTCAGCTTTCCGATTGTAACCGAATCGACTAAACCGGATGTTTCATTTAATAAAGTATCCAATGTATCAATACAATTATTGAGATTGACTTTTATTTCGTTGAAGTCACCATAATAGGTGTCTGTAATTTTTGACGGCAAATCTCCTTTACTGATTCTATCGATATATTCTGCAGTCAAATTAATCGGTGATACAAAAGCATCAATCAGGCGATTGATTCCATCAATTAAACTCCTCCATGAACCGGTATAAAGGTCTGAATTGCCCCTTACATTTAGCTTGCCTTCCAGAACAGATTCTGTAAGATTCTGTATCTCTGAGTCAAGTGATTTCATTGTTTCAATTGTTCGGTTCAGCGCGGGGGTTATTTCATCCCGTTCATCCTTTCTTTCTAGTAAGATTGATGCATCGCCTTTAGAAATCCTTTCCATCGTTCCAATGATATTTGTTTGCAGTTCATCGGCGAATTGATCCATTGTCGTGGCCAATTGCCCGATTTCATCTTTTGAGTTAAGCTTTAATCTTTCTTTCAGATGCCCTTTGCTCATTTCTGTAAGCATGAAAACGGTCTTCTTTAACGGACGGGTAATAAATGATGATAAAATCAATCCAACGAATATGGAAAGTGCAGTAACGATGATGATCACGGAGATCAAGACTTTCACAGTATTGGATGCGATTTCTCTGTTTCCAATAAACTTATCATCGGCTCCTTTTATCTTCAAGGCAAGGATTTTGTTGATCGACGCCTGCTCTGCTTTTGCTGCCAAGTCTAACTCTCCGCTTTCACTGATCATTGCCAATGCTTCTGTATCTCTGCCTTCTGCTTCAAGAGCAATTAATTGATTAAGCGCAGCCCCGTATATTTTTCTTAGTTCTAAGAAGTTTACATATTCTTCTCTTAAATCATCGGAAGATATTGTTTTCTCAAAGGTATTACATAATTTGTCGATATTTTCTATTCTTTGCTGGATTTGTTCTGCTGCTGCATTGATTTCATTCGGAGTCTTTGCTAAGATAATATCTCGGGTAAGAACTCTGGAATTTTCAAATTCGATTGAGATTTGAGCCATTTCTGAGAGAGGTACGGTCATATCCTCATATAAAATTCGATCCTCTTTTTCGATTGTCTTTAAATCATAGATTGCAAATAATCCCATCGCACAAGAAATGGCTGCAATCAATAAAAACCCTGATACTAATTTTGTTTTTACACTCAAGTTGCTGAAATACTTCATATTGTTCTCCTTTTTGCTACATTCATTACAAAGTTCAGGTTTCTTTCTTTTGCGAAAATCTACCCCTCTTTGATATTTTTATTGTTGTATTTAAGTGCACTTATCTTAAATCATGAAATCTTTATACCCAATTTTTTGTAAGTAAAATAATCAAACTTGTTAATTTATTAAGAGATTGAGAAATTACAGTTTTTTTATTCTGGAACGCTTAACCGCCTAAGCTCATAAAATGATATTGAAGTAAAAATGAGAGGGCTATGAGGGAAATGAAGATGAACATAGCTGACTGGTTTATCGGAGGATTATATCTTGTTTTCATAATTGGTGTGATTCAATTTGCTTATTATGAAATGAAAAACAGAAGAAAGAAATAATTACTTTTCTTTCGGATTTTTTGAGTGATTATGGAGGAAAACATTGAAATACATAGGAATCAAAACCCTGTCTTGTTGTTTATAGAACAATTATGGAAGAACTCTCATAGTATAGTATCGAGAAGATGATTCTCTAATTTCACCAATAAAACATTTGCATTGGACAGTGTAATCGTTGATACTACTTGCTTATTCAGACCTATTGTAAAAATTGAATTTTCGAGTATTATTTACTTTGAAGCAGAGGCTGAACTTATCAGGTTTTCTTTAAATAATGATAGTGAAACTGAAGCTGAAGCGATCAACGGCAGAGATAAAAAATTTAAAGTTGATTTATTGTTTGAACTGGTTAGGGTTTGCAAAGGTGTAAAAGAGTGTATTCAAAGCTGGAGATATATACAAGAGTTTGAAATAGAGAGAAATGATAAGCTCGAAGTAAAAATTAGTGAACCTTTTACCGTGACTTTTTGTGATAAAGCATGCCCGTATTGCTGTGAATATAAAATGATTGTAACAGCCAAAGACTTAGACGGCGATATTGATGCATTGAGAGTCGTTAAACCTGATATAAGTGCTCTTGCCCAAGGCCTATGTTCCGACTGATCACCCAATAACCTTGAGTTTGAGGATGGGCGAAGGATAATGATACGTTAATTTTAAGATAGAAATTATACGCAAAATTAGAGCACAAAAAAATTCAAAGTAAAAATATGCTCCCCTTATGGTAAACAGTGGAAATCATAGAGCTGATTATTATACGGAGGAGCATTTGTTTTCTTATCCCTCGCTCTTTAATCTTAGAATCAGTCCAATAATATAGTCCAGATCTTCTTTTTTTAAATCACGCTTTGCATCTAACAAAATCCTTGTATCCTGGTCTTCGTATATTTCCAGTACTTTTTTTATCGTTTCTTCGTCAAGGGAGTGTTTGAGAGAATTCTCCATAGAGAATTGTTTTGAATTACCAGTATATTCGGTTTCGTCATACAAATCCCATCCCATAATCCATTCAGGAGAAACCTTGAGTGCTTTTGCCAGAATTTTAAGCTTATCAAGCGGTATGTTTTTTATTCCGCCAGTTTCATATCTTTGCAGAGTTGATTTGCTCATACCCGTTAAATCAGCTAAATCTTGAAAACTATATTCCAATTCTACGCGTTTTGATTTTATCCGTTCAACGATATTACGCATTGTCTCTTCGGACATCCTTCCAACTCCTTTCTCTGGAATCTAAATACATGATATATTAAACGGGTCAAATATGCAACAATAATTTTTAAATTGTTGCAAAAATGGGTTGACATTGGATTATATTCGGATTACTATGGTCGTATCCCAAATACGCAACGGAGGAGGGTCGTAGGAATGAATAAATATCTTTTAAAAGGGAAAATAGCGGAAAAGAATCTAACCCAATGCCATTTGGCGTCTCAAATAGGTATATCAGAGAGTTCATTAAATAGAGGGATACAAGGGAAACGAGAATTTAGACTTTCGGAGGTTATGGCGATCTGCGAAATTTTAGGAATTGAAAATCCAATCAGTATTTTTTTTGATGACAACGTCCCAAATATGCAACGAAATGAAATGTAAGAAATTTGGATGGTTAATTGATGATTTATCAATTGAGAAGGAAGGAAAAGTTATGAAATCGATTAAAAATAAAGCAGATTCAAAGAAAAAAGTGAAGAAATATCGATACGTCATTTACATAATTTTATTTTTCATCATCATGTTTTTTCTTTTGATTATCATTGGAAATCAAAACAGCATTATGATAACGCAGACACAAATTTCTGAGGAACTTTCTGATATACAGATTGAAAGTGATCTGGTTAAAGAATATAAATATTCATTAACACCTGATGAGAGAGATTTAGTACAGAGAATTGTTGCCGCTGAGGCGAGAGGAGAAGTTCTCCAAGGGCAAATGGCTGTAGCTCAAACGATTTTGGATAGAGCAAAGCTTTGGAATATGTTAGTGACCGAAGTAATCTTTGCTAAAGGTCAGTACGCAGATCCTTATCAAGGTGAAATTTCGGACTCTGTTAAATTGGCGGTGGCAAATGTGTTCGATGTTGAAATAAGAGCTTTTAGGGAACCAATTACGCACTTCTACTCGGGAAAAAAACCTTATTGGGCAGAAAAGAAAATTAAAAGGGGGAGTATTGGGAAACTTACATTTTGTTACTAAAAGAACTTGGCGTTATGTGGAAAAAGAAAACCGTAAGCTATATTCCAAAAGGGAAAATTTGAAGATAAATAAATATATAGAATGGAGTGAATAAGATGATAGAAACAAAAGATAAGATGAAATCAAAATCAGAATCAGAGAAAATTGCTTTGGCAGCAGCCAAAGAAGCAATCAATGAATTTGTTGCGAAGGAAAAAGCGGACAAGAAGAAACAAATTTTTCAAAACACAAATCTCCTCTTGGAGCACTATCTGGATTTAAAAGCCTATTGTGATCATGCGACCTATAAAGGGTATCTTGAGGATGAAGAGGATTCCCTGACGATCGATGGATTTGAAATTACGATAAAATCCATCCGAGCAAACCGTGAGGTTACGCTGATCATTATATCCCATGTTGATACGGCATTGTCACTCCTTAAAGATAAATGCAAGGAAAAAGATATGGGAGAAAAGTATAAAGTCATCGAGTTTTTGCATTTAGATGAAAATCAACAAGCCATCCCATGGTCGGAAAGAATTTCATTGGTATCGGATGATTTATGCTGCGGAGAAACAACGGTCAGGAGATGGAGAAATGAGATGGTCAAAGATTTAAGTGTATTTTTATTTGGCGTCGACGGCTTAAAACTTAACTTGTAAGCACTTCGATTTGGATAAACATGAAAAAAAGTCGGTTTTACATAGGATATTTTTCGTGCTAGTATGGTATTAATGAAAAATGTAATCAATCATAAATAATACTTTTTGAGTAAGCCCTGTCATTATTGACGGGGCTTTTCCGTTGCGCAACATTTTATTTTTCTGCTCCGAAACGAGGTTAAACTACATTACTTCGTCGGGTAATAACCGGCATTGCTCAGCGCTGAGCGTTACATTTTGTATTACTCAAATGAAGGAGGGATTGGAATGACGTATCCATAATGCGCATTGTTGTACATGAGGCATTTGGCCTTATGCAGTTGAAAGAAAAGAGGGTGATTTTAAACATGGTAGATGATGTGAAACAGGCAATCGTGGATGAACTAAATGCATTATTTCCGGCAGCAGATGGCTATGCCGTTTATGATGATCATGTTCCACAGGATATCACAACGCCATATTTCTTAATCTTACTTACCAATCAGGATTATAGTAAGAAGCTTAACACCAAATATCAAAGCACATTGTCTTTTGATCTTGCGTATTACAGCAATAAGGAGACAACCAAAATCAGAACAGATTGTCATTCGGTTCAAGAAGTGATTCTTCGGGCATTTGACTTGGTTGGCACTTATCGGGTCAAAAACAAGAAAGCTTACATCACAGATGATGTGCTGCACATAACCTTTGCTATCACCTATTCAGAAATGAAAGAGGAAACAACGGTTTGCATGCAGCAAGCAGAAACTACAACTAATATTTAAAGAAACGGAGGGTTATCATGGGAGGAACATGGACCAGTCAAAATAAAATATTGCCGGGTGCGTACATAAATTTTCTGACCAATACTGCGCTGTCTATCACCCCGGGTGATAGAGGAACGGTGGTACTGTTACAGGAAATGTCAGTCGGCAACGCGGGAGATAGGTACACAATTACAGCAACAGACACAAGTGAATATCCAAGCGGAGTAACAGATGCGGATAAATTGCTTGTAAACCAAGCCTTAAAGGGCGCAAAAACAGTGATTGTATATAATTTAGGTACTTCTCATACTTCGACAGTGCTTGATACCGCGTTGGTGGCTCTAAAAACCATTGAATTCAATACACTTTGCTATCCTTACGATGCAGAAACTTATGCAACAAACCAGGCTTCGATCAAAACCTGGATTTCTGGCATGAGAGATGCGGAAGGTCGTAAAGTGCAGGCTGTTATGGCGGATTATGACGGAGATTATGAAGGCGTAATCAATGTGACTCAGGGTGTTGAATTATTCGATGGAACGGAGCTTTCCAGTGCACAGACTACGGCTTGGGTTGCTGGAGTTACTTCCGGAGTTGCTGTATACCAGTCAAACACCGGAAAGAAATATATTGATGCAATTGATGTCGTACCAAGAATGACAAAGAGTGAAATGGAAACTGCTGTATCAGCCGGAAAATTTATCTTCAAAGTTGATTCGGCTCAGAATGTCTCTGCTTTGTACGATATCAATTCGCTGGTAACTTACACTACGGATAAAAGCGAGATTTTCAGAAAAAATCGTGTGATTCGTACCATCGACGGAATCAATAACGATATTGTTGAGATCTTTGAAGCCAATTATGTCGGTAAGACCAACAATAATGCGGATGGAAGAGCATTGCTGAGAGCAACGCTGGTGCAGTATTTCAACGAGCTTCAAAAATTATCAGCTATTCAGAATTTTACCGAAGATGACGTTACGGTTTCTTCCGGAACAGATTCCGATGCTGTCGTAATCGCATGCTATGCTCAGCCGGTTGACAGTATTGAAAAAATATACATTACTGTGAACTTAGCCTAAGAAAGGAGGATTCAATTATGTCAGATAACTATACAAGAATTGCAGATACAATTTCCTCACATGAGGGTAAGGCTTACATTACAATCAATGGATCCAATCGAGAACTCTTTGAGGTGTCCAGCCTGAAAGCGCAACTAGACCTTACCGTTTCCGCAAAGAGAATGCTTGGAAGCAGAATGACACAGCATAAAGTGACAGGTGCAGAGGGAACAGGAAGCCTGACCATGTACTTTATGAACAGTGAAGTTTTAAAACAGGCGCTCTCTTATCTGAAAGAAGGAAGCTATAACGGGATCACACTGCAGGTATACAACGAAGATGGACAGTCCACGGTCGGAAGACAGGAAGTGGTTATGTCAAATGTCATTTTTGCATCAATACCGGTTGCAACGCTGGATGACAGTTCTGATGACCCGATTACGTTTGACACGGACTTTACTTATGACGGGATCAACGTCCTGGAGAGTTTTGCGTTACCGGAAAATTACAGGTAAATCAAATGATAAAAAGGGAGCTTTGCGCTCCCTTTTTACCAAATTGAATGTATTTGCGCTCAATTTGATGAAGAAGAGTGAGTGCGGGGTCAATCTATTTTTTAGTATTTCATGAGGAGGAATAAAATTATGAGCTCATTAAAAGCATTTTTAAACCCGGTACAGGTTGAAAACAGAGAGGTTGTTGTTTCGGAACGATTTGTCAGCGAAGAGGGAAAGCCGATTCCTTTTATTATTAAGCCAATCACTCAGAAAGAAAATGAAAAGCTGATCAAGAAATTCACAAAGACTGATAAAAAAGGAAACGAAACCTTTAACCGAACAGAATATGTCCAGGCATTAACGGCCAGTGCGGTTGTTGAACCAAACCTTTCCGATGCAAAGCTGCAGGATAAGTATGGCCTTGGTGAAGCGGAGACCTTAAAAAATATGCTGCTAATAGGAGAATTTGCAAACCTTGCACAAGCAGTACAGGAATTGAGTGGGCTTGATAAAGATATCAACAAGGATATTGAAGAAGTAAAAAACGAATAAGGCAGAGTGATGCAGAATTCAATCTGGCACACTTTGCCCTTCAGAAATTGCATATCCTTCCTTCTCAATTGTGTTCCCTGAGTGATGAAGAAAAAGCGTTCATTTATGGAAGTATCATCGTACGTGTTGAGGAAGAGAAAAAGCATGCACCAAAAAATATACCGAGAAAGGGGAGGAAACGATAATGAGTACATTAACAGGTGCGTTAGAATTATTTAGTAATTCTTCTAGCCCGCTGGTGACGATATCTAAAATGGCAGATAAGGCTGCAACAAAATTATTAAAAGCAAGCGGGGCGACGGGGGCATTAAATAAAGAATTAAAAGATACCGATGCCAGTGCAAAACCTGCAGTTACAGGATTGAGCAAGTTTGCAAAATTGAGCTCTGTGATATCAAATGCAAAGAAAGGTATGCGTATAGCAGATGATTACATCAATCTACAGACAAGATTAAATTCTGTCAATGATGGATTACAAACGCAGGCGCAGTTACAGGAGAAAGTATTTGCCGCGGCAAACCGATCAAGGGGTTCTTACTCGGATATGGTTGGTACTTTTACGAATCTTCAAGCAACGGCAGGAGATACTTTTGGCTCAAATAGTGAAACTCTGGGTTTCGCTGAACTAATGCAGAAATCATTCAAACTGGGAGGAGCTGATACTGCAACACAATCTTCCGGGATGGATCAATTGACACAAGCCATGGGATCAGGAACAATTGATAGCGGAGCTTTTGATGCGATTACGACAAATGCTCCAATGATGCTGCAGGCGATGGAAACTTTTACTGGCAAATCAAAAGCGGAACTTCAGAGCATGGCGGAAGAGGGGACACTTACCGCTGACATGTTAAAGAATGCATTGTTTGCATCGTCAGGTGACATTACTAATGAATTTTCTAAAATGCCCATGACGTTTACAGAAATATGGGACAGGATTAAAAATGTAGCACTGCAGGCATTTGGCGGAGTGATTGAAGGAATAAGCAACATCATTAATTCGGGTGGTTTTCAGACTTTGCTGGATGCAGTTATCGTAGGAATTTATACAGTAGGCAGCGTGTTGGATTGGATCGTTGATAAATTTGACTATTTTGTACCTATTCTAGAATTTATAAGTGGGGTTTTGCTTGTTGCCTTAATCGAAAATTTATGGAAAGCTGCGGCGGCTGCATGGGCTACTGTAACTCCATGGTTAATCGCTCATTGGTCTATTCTTTTGATTATTGCTGGTATTGTTGCAGTGATTGCTGTGTTAGGTGCAATGGGAGTAACGGTACAAAGTGTATTTAGTTTTATAGGTGGGGCTATTAGTGTATTGATTGCTTGGTTTAATAATATCCCTGTGGTGATTAGTAATATAGGTACATGGATTAGTAAGACAATAGATGATTTTATAACTAAAACTGTAAACAAAGTAATTGAAGGCATTAATAAAGTTATTTCAGCCATAAACAATATAATGGGTACTGACTTTAAATTATTGGATGAATACCAAAGCTCTACCAGTGGAATGGAATATAAAGAATTGAAAAGCTATTCTGATGCTTATAAAGAGGGCTCACAAAAAGGCAACGATCTTTATACCGGGATGAACGATAAAATAAGTGACTTTACAAATGGTTTTGGTTTGGGCTCTACTGATGGCTTTACTGGCATTCCTGATGGTGAGGATCTCGGTACTTCTAACAATCCGCTCACAGTTCAAGGTGTAGGTTCCAACGGAACCCTTGGCGTTGATATGGGAGAAGAAGATATCCAGTATCTCAGGGACATTGCTGAGCGTGAATATGTCAATCAATTCAGTGCTGCAACGCTAGCTCCGAATATTAAAGTATCCTTTGGAGATATTCATGAGGAAGCAGATGCAGATAAAGTGGCAGGCCGTATTCAAAGGATTCTGCAAGAACAGATCGCGACTGCCAGTGAGGGGGCCTACTAATGAGTGATTATGCGATTTTTTTTGATTATGATAATAAAACCTATCGCCTTCCTGTAAACCCGGATGAGATAAAAACCAAAAGCGCTCAATCGGTAGAAAAATATGAAGTGTTGGGGCTTGACCAGATTGCAGTACCGACCCGTATGGAACTGAAAGAGTATTCCTTTGATTGTGAACTGCCAAAAAAGGCATATCGTTATGTAGAAACACCAAATGGATTTGAAGATTCAGAGTATTATCTGAAAAGATTTGAGGAATGGAGAACGGATCTTAAGCCGGTTCGATTTATCGCTACAAACGGAGGCGATCATGAAATTGATACACTGGTATTGATTCGGAATTTGGATGTCACAGAAAAGGCCGGTGAAGAGGGCGACAAGTATGTATCGTTTTCCCTTCTGGAATATAAAGAGTACGGTAAGAAATCTCAATTAGAAGTAGTGGGACCATCTGAATACAAAGCTGTGGAAGTGAATACCAGTGAGACAACGAATCCCAAAAGTACCGGTACCTATACTGTGGTAAAAGGGGATTCTTTGTGGGCCATCGCAAAAAAATATTATGGGGATGGATCAAAGTATCCCAAGATATATAACGCCAATAAGGACAAGATTAAGAATCCCTCGTTAATTTATCCTGGTCAAGTTTTGACCATTCCAAATTAGGCGGTGAAAATATGGAATTCGTAGTGAGCATTGAGGATAAAAAGTATGAAATAAGCGAACTGGTGACAAAAGTATCATACCGGGATGTATTGAATGATGGTTGCAGTAAGCTGGAATTTTCCTATATCAATGATGATCTTATGATTAAAAACGGAAGTGCTATCCGTTTTAAGTATGGTGATCATGATGTTTTTTCGGGTTATGCTTTCAAGCATAGAAGAGATAAGGGCAAAGCGATCAACGTTACAGCTTACGATCAGCTAAGATACTGCAAAGCAAAGGATACAATCAAAGTTGATGGTGACACTGTTACGACACTGACACAAAAAATGTGCAACTATTTGCAGCTAGATCACGGTAGCCTTACTGATTCCGGTTATGTACTTGCAACAGGCATACACTATGATAAAACTTGGCTTGACATCGTCTATTCCGGGATTGAAGACACATTATATTATAAAGGTAAAAAGTATGCGTTACGTGATGAATTTGGTATGATTACGCTTCGTGATGTTGAGGATTTAAGAATTCGTTTAATTCTGGGAGATGAAAGTCTGGCATATGATTTTAGTTATGAAAAATCAATTGATAATGAATTTTATAATCGAATCAAGCTTGTCAGTGAAAACGAAACCAGCGGAAAACTGGATCGATATGAGGTTGAAGACAGCGATTCCATCTCGGCTTACGGTCTGTTGCAGTATTATGAGAAATTGGATAAAAACGCAAATGCTTCACAGACAAAGAAAATGGCTGACCAGCTTTTAAGCCTTTATAATAATGAGGCTGAGAGTTTAAGCCTTAAATGTCTTGGTGATACCAGGATTCGGGCGGGAGTAAGTTTTATCGGGCTGATTGATGACATTGGCCTTAGTCAAAGATTGATTGTGAAGCAAGCCACACACGATTTTCTGCCGACCCATACCATGAACTTGGAGGTGTTGAAATATGATTAATGAAATCAAAAAAATAGTACAGAATTATCTTAACAATGCCGCGCTGTGCTGCCTGATGATAGGAACGGTGACCAGTGAAGGGATCAAGATAAGCGATAAACTGATTTTGCCGGATGAATTAGTAATAGGCAATTTAAAATCATCAATGATTGCTGGACAAAAAGTCAGATTACTTCGTAATCATGGCGGACAACAATTTTATGTCTTGGAGGTGATCTCTAAATGACAACACCTGCGGCAGTAATAGAACCTGATTTAACCATTATAAAGACAAGAGATACTGGCAAAACATATAAACTAACAGAAAGCAGCATACAGGGCTATGTCGACGGACTGGATGCATTGAAACAGGCTATATACAAGTTGCTCAATACGGAAAAATATGAGTACCCGATCTATAGCTTTTTTTATGGAATCGAACTAGATAGTCTTGTGGGCAAAGATGCAGCTTATGCCAAGGTTGAATTGAAGAGGAGAATCAAAGAATGCTTGCTTCGGGATGACAGAATCAAGTGTATTGATCACTTTGAATTCACTGTGACCGGAGATGAGATTTTATGTACCTTTGATGTGTTCAGCATTTATGGAGAAATCACAATCACAAAGGAGGTGAACGCTTGATGTTTGACAATAAGACTTATGATAAAATTCTCGCTGATATGCTCAGCCGGGTAAGCTCTGATGTGGACAAAAGAGAAGGTAGTGTGATCTATGATGCACTTGCGCCATGCGCTTATGAACTGGCACAAACCTATTTTAACCTGAACAATTTTCTTGATCTGGTTTTCGGAGATACGGCAGTGGGTGAATATCTGGACCGGGTTGTTGCTGATTATGGGATTACCCGTAAGGCTGCGACTTATGCAGTAAGGAAAATTGAAACAACGGCAGCGGTGAAGATCGGTACCCGGTGGGGCTTAAATGATACAACCTATGAGATCACAGAGGAACTATCAGCTAATGTTTACAGCGCTGACTGTAAACAACCCGGTGTGATCGGCAATACATACAGCGGCACCCTTGAAAATATTGATCATGTAAGCGGAGTAACAGCAAAACTAACCGATATCATCACTTCCGGCACCGATAAAGAAACAGACGATAACCTGAGGGACAGATTTTATGCGAAGGTACAAGCTCCCAGTACCTCTGGAAATGCTGACAACTATAAAGAGTGGGCACTTGAAGTGGATGGTGTGGGAAATGCAAAGGTCTTTCCTTTATGGAACGGAGCGGGAACTGTGAAAGTGGTTATCGTGGACAGTGAGAAACAACCGGCAGACAATAGTTTGATAAACAAAACCATAGAATATATTGAAACAGTCCGCCCAATCGGAGCTGAAGTTACGGTGATGTCAGGAACAGCAAAGACAATCAGTATATCAGCATCGGTCAGTCTTGCGGTGGGGTATACCTTGCAGAGCGTGATATCAGCTTTTTCTGCATCTGCCACGGAATACTTCGAGCGCATCACCTTTCATCAGACTTATGTCAGTTATGCGAAGATCGGAACGATCCTGCTCGGCACTGATGGAGTCGTTGATTACAGAGATTTGACGGTGAATGGCAGTACCTCCAATATAGCGCTTGCAGATGAAAAAATACCTGTCCTCGGTACAGTGAATCTGGAGGTGTAACGTGTTTATCGAAAAATTAAATAAAAAACAGGATGGCAGTGTGTATGTGATTGAAGAGGAGCAGTTCATTACAGATGGTAAATACGAAGGATTTCTGGAACATGATAATGTGAACTCGGCTACCCTAAAAGTGTGTACGGGCAGTAAATTGACAGGAGATGAAATCACAAATGTTATCTTGTCAATTCCGGGGGATACACCGTGGAAAACCCAAATTAAGCTCTTTGCCGCTGTTGAGAAGGTATATATCACCTATGAAACACCGGGAGATACCGTGGAGGCTGAAGATATTAACTGCCTTCAGGAGTCTGCGGTGGAAATGCAGGAAGAACTTGAAAAGTATAAAACATCGGGGCATGTCGAGGGCGGAACATTTTAGGAGGAATTAAAATGGCTAGAAAACAGTTAATTACGATCTATCAGGGTTCTAAGGCAAGCCTGGCAGCATCAGGGCTTCAGTCTGGCGAAATGGGATTCTGCACAGATACAAAGGAAGTGTTTGTCGGAGATAGCAGCGGCAGTTACTATCTGGTCGGCAGGGCTTTAAGCGGTACGGAGGCCGCAAGGCCAAATGCAGGGAATCAGGGCAGGCTTTATTATGTTACATCAGGTACCAATATGGGATACCTGTATTATGACTCCGGATCAGCATGGGTAAAGATTAATGCTCAGAAGCTCAGCGAAATGATCGGGACAGTGGATGATATTGATGACGGAACAATCTACGCTAAGGTTAAGAAGCAAGACATCACAAGCGGACATGTGAATAAAGTATCTGACGGTACCAATACAAAGACGGCTGCTGAAATAAAAACGCATATCGATGACGGGATCAAGCATAGAGTGATCAATGATACCGGAAATGCAGTGACAGACCTTTGGAGTGCCCAGAAGATACAAAATGAAATAGAACTTGCAAAGCATAATATTGAACCACAGGCATCCATTAAAAACCGCACAACTACGGCTCCGCCTTCCAGTCCGGCAAGCGGTGACCGCTACATCATTCCTTCCGGTGCGACGGGCGCTTGGTCCGGAAAACAGAATCAAATTGCAGAATACACTACGGCATGGAGCTATTATACACCTGCTGTTGGCTGGACTGCCTATGTAGACAATGAACAGAAGGTTTACAGCTGGAACGGGAGTGCATGGGTGCGAACAGGCGGTGCCTTACAGACAATCACTGCCGGCGGCGGTCTCGCCGGAGGCGGACAGGGAGATACGGTGACTCTTAATGTAGGTGCCGGGAATGGTATTGCGGTATCTGTCGATGCGGTATCAGCGAAAGCAGGCAAGGGGATTGTTGTGAATGCAACAGGTATAGAAGCGAATATTGACGGAGAAAGTATCATTTACGGTGCCAATCATAAATTAACGGTTTCTGTAATAAGCGGCGGTACTTTTTAAGGAGGTCCTATGGCTAGAAATGTTTTAATTCAAATTTTACAAGGACTTGAAACGAATATAGGCGCGCTGAATGTGGGAGAGTTAGGCTATTGTACCGATACACGGAAATTATATATTGGTACATCCGCCGGAAACGTACTGCTGGTAGCTGCAGAGACCGCAGGTGATATGCTCAAGTCCATTTATGATACAGATAATGACGGAGTGGTAGATGCAGCAGAAACAGCCACCAAACTGCAAACTGCAAGAATTGTATCGCTGAAAGGGAATGTATCCGGGTCTGCATCCTTTGACGGCAGTACGAATGTATCCATATCGTCTGCTTTGGTTGGCCCTATTACATGGGGACAGTTAAAGGGGGAATAGTATGTACGGAAATTCTTTATATGGACAAATGCGGTACGGGTCTTCACGAAGTGATACCGAACCGGAAGAGGTATCGATTGATCTGATGGCATATTTACCAGAGTATTATCAGAATAATGATACCATGAACGAGCTGCAGGCGGTTCTTGGTCATGGGGCAGGAACACTGGTTTACAATGCGTCGAACGCTTTAGACCAGTGTTTTATTTCTTCTGCTACCGAAGAGTTAGATAGATGGGAAAAAGTGTTCGGTATCGATACAGACCAAAGCAAGTCATACGCACGGCGCAGAGAGATCCTCAGAGCAAAGCTGAGGGGTTCAGGTACAACGACCAGGGATATGATCAAAAATGTCGCAATTGCCTTCTCCGGGGGAGAAGTCAATGTTATTGAATATCCGTCGGAATACCGATTTGTTGTGCAATTTATCGGAGTCTTAGGAATTCCGGAAAACATGGCAGGTTTGATTCAGTCCATAGAAAGCGTCAAACCGGCTCATATTACTTACAGCTTTAAGTACACCTTTACCGTCTGGTCAATGTTGTCCGGATTGACCTGGGCGCAAGTTGCAGATAAAACATGGGGAGAATTAAGAATTTATGAAGGAGAGTGAAGAAATTGAATTACACAGGAAACTATAATTTGAAAAAACCAGAAGCGACAGATACCGTCAACATTCAGGAATTTAACGATAATGCAGATATCATTGATGCGACGCTTGCCGCAAAGCTTGACTCAAACGCGAATGCAGTAAGCGCGAGCAAATTGGCTGCGGCAAGGAAGATATCAGTATCAGGGGATGTTACAGGCAGCGTTTCTTTTGATGGCAGTTCCAATGCTAACATTGTAGCCTCAGTTGCTGACGACAGCCATAATCATGTTATCAGTAATGTGGATGGCCTGCAAACAGTGTTGGATGGGGTTGATGCTAAGTTGAAGACTCATGATAATAAGATTGTTGAAACTAGCAACTTAGTCAGCAATGAGGTGTCAGCGAGAGAAGCAGCGGATATTGCACTGACAGCCATTGCAACCACGTCAGCAAACGGTCTCATGTCTGCTACGGATAAAACAAAGCTGGATGGAGTAGCCAATAACGCAAATAAATATGTCCACCCAACAACCGCAGGGAACAAACACATACCTTCCGGTGGGGCAACCAACCAGACGCTATTGTATGGCGGGTCTTCGGGCACCGCCGCCTGGACAACGCTTATTGACTCAATGATTAATTTGACTTCATCATTACAAACAAAATATGGGGTTACTTCACTATTTGATGCCTTGAATAAAATAATTACACCCAATTTACTTCAAACTTATGGAACTGCTGGCACTTATACATATACCGTACCTGCTGGAGTAACAAGAATTCTTGCTGTTGTTGTGGGTGGTGGCGGCGGTGGTGGCGGTGGTGCAAAAGGAAATACTACTGGCGGCGGCGGTGGCGGTGGTGGCGGCGGTTATGTCACTTGCGGAAGTTTTAATGTAACGCAAGGCCAAGCAATTCCAATTGTTGTTGGCGCTGGTGGTGCAAGTGGTGTTGGCGGTACGAGCGGTGATGGTAGTGCGGGTGGTACAGGTGGAACTTCGAGTGCTAATGGAATCCTAGCAAGTGGCGGCGGTGGCGGCAGAGGAGGTAATTACATTTCGACGGGAGGTGCTGGTGGAACTGGAAGTGCTATGGGAGGTATTGGAGGTTATACTGGTTCGATATATACTGGAGCACCTGGAGGCGCGCCAGCTAGCGGGATTCTAATGAATAATGGATTTGCAAATGCTGGTTCCGTAAATTTGGCTACAGGTGCTTTATGGTGTGCTGGCGGAGGAGGAGGAGGAATCGGAGGTTCATCAGGATATGCTGGTGGTTCTGGAGGAAATGGAATTATTGGCACAGGGGGCACAGGAGGCACAGGGGGTTACACCCCTACTGTTGGTGCAACTGGTGGTAACGGCTGTGGCGGTGGCGGCGGCGGCGGTAGTTACCAAACAGTCAGTGGCGCTGCTGGTGGTGCAGGCGGGACAGGATATTTGGCGTTATATTCTATAGCGTTGCCAATAGGATTATAGGAGGTATTTTATAATGGGATATTGTAGAATTGAAAACGGCATAGTCGTAGAGATTTTTCCTTTTAATCCGTTTGAATGGATACCAAACGACGCATTTCTAGCACATTGTAAGGAGTGCACCGACGATGTAAAGCAGGGATACATTCATCACGGGATCTTCATAAATCCGGATAACAAAACTCCTCAGGAAAAGCGAGAGTTAGCTTATGAAACTGATCCGATTATTGAATGGGAAGGCTCGATGATTACAGTCGATCAAGCAAATAAGGTCTATCTGGAGTATAGCGCCGAAGGTAGCGACAAGGCCGCAGAGATCCAAACGTTGATCGTAGTCGCCAAAACATATATCCGGGAACTGTATCCGGATGCAGAATAATTAATCAGCAGTATCAATACAAATTTTGCGGCAAGTGTTCGCAATACTGTATTGACTGGGTTATCAATAGCAACAAACGCGGTGATATCGGTATCTGATTCGGTGTTGACTGCTCTCGGAAAATTACAGGCTCAAATTACGAGTTTAAATACAATAAAGGCAAATTTAGCAAACCCCACCTTTACTGGTACCGTGACTTTGCCGTCAACAACAAATATTGGAAATATATCAAGTACAGAGTTGGGATATTTGGATGGTGTAACATCGACAATCCAGACGCAGATTAATGCAAAGGCTCCTATGGCATCGCCAGCACTGACTGGAACACCGACAATCGCCGGAAATATCGCCTATCATGCCGGAAATATCACCATATCGACCAGTGCTCCATCGTCGGCGCTGTCAAATGGATATCAGCATCAGGTTTACTAAGGCGGTGGTGACATGACAATTTATCGTGGATTAAGTAGTGTAAACCGGGAGGTTAAAAAACAATATAGAGGGATTGGCGGGGTCAACCGGGAGATCAAAGAGCAGTACAGAGGTTATAGTGGCGTGAATCGTAGGATATTCGGTAAAACGCTCACGGATCTAGCTATAGGGGACAGAATAAAATTTGGGACTATATACGGTAAGCCTATTGTATGGTTAGTTGCAGACAAGAACCACGTGGGATACCCCAGTAATTCCGTTACCCTATTATCTGAAAAAATTATTAAGCTTTTATGCTTTGATGCAAGAGAACCAACAAACACCGAGAGTGATCGCCAAGGCTATGGAAACAATAGATATCTGCATTCAAATATTAGGCAATGGCTCAATAGTATGACTGCTGCGGGCGCTTGGTATACTGCACAGCATACATATGACGCACCGCCAAGCCAATCATATGTGAATAATGGATCAAATGAGTATGATGATGAACCGGGATTTTTGTATGCTCTTACCACAGTAGAAAGGGCGGCCATACTAAATACTCCGCTTACGGTAGCCAAAAATAATGTAAGCGATGGTGGGGGGAGCGAAACTGTTACAGATAAGGTGTTTCTATTAAGCAATACCGAGGTCGGGGTAGCTAATGAAAACGGAATCGCGGAAGGCTCATTACTTACATTATTCGGCACAGCAAGCAACCGGCTAGGATACCCGACCGCTGATGCGATAAGCAACAGCGAATATACCAACAGCAATTTGAAAACTACGTTATCCTGGAATTGGTGGCTAAGAACCCCGTATGTAGCTGATACACGCCATGCGCGTATAATAATTCCGGGGGGCGGCATTGATGACAACGGGGAAAATTCAAACTATGGGCATGACGGCCTACGGCCCGCATTGAATCTTTCGGGGACATTGTCCATATCTATTACAACTGATGCAGATGGGTGTTACACATTAACTTAGGGAGGATTAATATGAAAGTAATTTTAAACAACGGAACAGAGTTGAGTGCGATTCTGGTCAACGGATCGACAAGACATTTTCAGGGTGAAAACCGCGATTCGCTGGAATTTCAGTTTGCAAAGTCCGCAGTCACGTTCGATCAACTCGACACACTCTTCGCAGAACCGGAGAATACCAAGCGAATCACATTGCAGCAGGAGGGCAGTGAGGAGACCTATCTCCATGAAAACTATTTCTTGCGTGTCAGCCTGAGTCTTGCTCCGGTTGTGACCGCTCCATCCACCGACACGGAGCCGGAGGTAACCGAAGAAAGATACAGTGTAATCATGGCACAGAAAACATATGCAGAGATGCAACAAGAAGCACTGCAAGAAACGGTAGATATTCTTGTTCTTGAAAGTCTGGGGGTGTAAAGAATGTTTGAGACAATAAAAAGGCTGTACATAAAGACTGGAAATCCGGAAGTTGTCACAAAAGCGGTTGAAAAGGGCTGGATAACACAGGCAGAAGCTGACGTGATCCTTTCATAGTGTTGATTAAGTTGCCAGAACAAATACTTGATCAATATATCTGATTAAAATGATATCTGCATAGAACAGCATAGTGACTGTTTTTTGTAGGTATCATTCTAAATCACCCAAACCGAAATCTTTGTCCCTGACCAAAATATTAGTACAAAAAATAATTAACCAAGGAGGTGAGTGCCTGATGTTTGAAGATATGACGTATGACAATATTCTTGCAGATATGCTGGGTAGCGTAACGTCAGATGTTGATAAGAGAGAAGGAAGCATCATTTATGATGCTCTTGCTCCCTGTGCGTATAAGTTGGCCGAAACGTATTTCAATTTGAGCAATTACGCGGATCTGTTCTATTTAGATACGGCTGTAGAAGAATACCTGGACAAAAAAGTTGCAGATTACGGGCAAACGCGCAAAAGTGCTGCCTGTGCAGTGAGAAAAGTTGAAACTACCGCTGCTGTAAATCTTGGAACCAGATGGGGCTTAGGCGATACAACTTATACGATCACAGAGCTTTTATCACCCAATGTTTATAGCGCAACCTGTGAACAGACAGGTGAAATCGGAAATACATACAGCGGTACTCTTGAAAACATTGACAATATAAGTGGAGTAATAGCTGTATTAACTGATATCATTACTTCGGGAACTGAGAAAGAGACGGATGAAGAGCTGCGGGCAAGGGTAAAAGCTTACATTATTAACCCCTCTCAGGATGGCAATGCTGCTCAGTATCTGGAATGGGCTACTTCCTATAAAGGGATTGGAGCAGCGAAAGTTTTCCCCCTTTGGAATGGAGGCAATACAGTCAAAATTGCAATAACAAACGGACAATATTTACCGGCTGAAGAGGCTTTGATTGCAGAATTTCAGGAATATATTGACCCTGATGGGGCAGGTCTGGGCAATGGGGTTGCCCCAATCGGAAGTAAAGTAACAATAACCGGAGGAACGCAAAAGGATATCACGGTTACCGCAAATGTAACGTTAGCTGATGGATATGCAGAAGCCAGCGGAGCTTCGGATGCAGTTTCGGACTATTTAGCATCGATAACTTATGTGAAAAACAGTGTAAGCTATATGAAAATCGGAAGCACCCTGCTTGATTGTCCTTCGATTGCTGATCTAAGTAGCTTGAAAATTAACTCAGGAACGGCTGATATCTCATTAAGCGGTGATGAAATACCCATATTATCCAGTATAGAACTAACGGTGGTGACATCATGATTGATTCTATCAAATATGTCGTAAATGGCGTTACATACAGTCTGATCAACAATGGCGATGATACTTGGAGTAGGGAAGAAACCGCACCAAGCGTAGCCGGAAATTATCTTTTAACACTGATTATTAGTGAAAATGGTATCATAACAACAATTGACAGCTCCGACAGCTTATATGAGACTTATCTGAATGTAATTGTAGAAAGTGAAAGGGTTGCTTTCTTAGAAAAATATGTACCTAATTTTATTGCTAAAACGAAGCAGTTTACCGCTATTTTTGACATCGAAAATGAAAGCTTTGATGATCTGTGTGCTGAAATAGAAAAAGTGAAATCCGATAGGTTTATAACTACAGCATCAAATGACGCCATTACGAGAATGGAAGAATTTTTACATATGAAAGGGCTAGGTACACTGGATCAAAGGAAGAGTTACTTGATCTCTCTAAACCAAAAAGGAAACAAACTCAGCGAGTCCACTATGAAAGATATTACCAATTCTATATCAGGAAGTGATTGCATTGTAACATTCTTTGGTGCTGATGAATCTGACAACCCGGCATCGGGGAGTGGTTTGCTAAAGGTTCAAGTGCTGAGTCCTGATCGCTCTAAAGATTATCGCTACGCAGATATTGCAAGGGCATTATCCCCTATGATTCCAAGCCATATCAAGCTTTCTGTAATCAAATTTTTTGGTACTTGGCAAGACGTTTATGATAATTTTGCTGATTGGACTGCGGTTGCAGCCACAACAGATTGGCTGTCAGTAAAAGAATATATACCACCGCAATAAGGGGATGGGGTTATGGCAGTGAAAATCGTGGAGGCAAAGCTTACAACCGGATATAGCTGGCAAGATGTAAGCTGCAAAGCCAACTGGTATGTAGTTAGAAATATTAATGCTGACTGGAAGGAAGTGCTGACAACAAGCAGGGTGGGTGGTTTGGTAAGGATTCAGGTTGAAATAAGTGAAAATAATTGGCAAAGCATAAATGATATTCTTTTGAACTGGCAGAATGTAAAAGATAAATTCAATTCATGGCAAAGCGTTAAAAACTATTAGGAAAGGAGACAACATGGCAGTAAAAGCAGTAAGAGCACAAGTAAATGGTGTATGGGTGACACTTATTAAGAATACTATGACGGGATATTATGAAGGTACAGTGGCTGCGCCAGGTGTGACAAGCTATAGCGTGAACGCAGGACATTATTATCCCGTTACGGTTGAAGCTACGGATCTGGCCGGTAATGTAACGATTGCAAATGATACTGACACGGCGCTGGGCAGTAAATTGCAGCTTTTCGTTACAGAAGTAACAGCACCGACAATCACCTTTACAGCCCCAGCCAGTGGTGCATATCTGGCAACCAATACTCCTGCAATATCATTTCAACTCAGAGATGAGTCTAATGGCTCAGGAATTAAAATAAGTACATTATCATTTTCCATAGATCATGGGACGGCTTTGACGAATACAAGTTCAGGAGTAACTGTTACAACTATAACGAATGGGTATAACGTAGCCTATGTGCCGCAGTCGGCTTTAATGGATGGACACCATACCGTAGCGGTAAATGTTCAGGACAATGATGGAAATGCTGCAGCGGAAGTATCGAGAAGCTTTACTGTTGACACAGTGCCGCCGGAATTAAGCGTGACAGTACCATCAGATACCACTACTTATCAGAATACTTCAAGTATTACTGTTACCGGTATAACGAATGATGTAACCTCGTCCTCTGTGACGGTTGCAATCAAATTAAATGGAACGAATCAAGGCACAGTAACAGTTAATTCAAGTGGTGGCTTTAGTAAAACGATCACTTTGGCGGAAGGTACCAATACAATTGCAGTAACAGCAACCGATACCGCGGGTAAGAAGACAACAATAACAAGGACAGTTATCCTCGATACCGTTGCACCAACGGTGAAAAGCATAACAATAACACCAAATCCGGTAGCGGTAGGACAAAGTTATGCAATTACCGTAAAGGTAACGGACAATGATTAAAGGAGCGTGAAAAAATGTCTAAAAAGACAACAAATTATCAATTTGTAATGCCGGAACTGACAGACAGCCCACCGGATATTACGGTTACGAATTCCAATTGGGAAAAGATAGATACCGAGCTGAAAGCTCATGATGATGAAATTACCGAATCTGCCAACTTAATCAGCAGTAACCTGACAAAAGGAAATCTGCTACATAATTGGGATTTTAGAAATCCAGTTAACCAAAGGGCATTATCAAGTTATACAACACAAAGTTCATATACAATTGATAGATGGAAAATTGAAGTTGCAAATTTAACCGTGCAAAGCAATAATATAAGACTGTCACCAAAGGGAATTTCTGTAAACTTTTCATTGGGTCAAACTTTAGAAAATCCATCAAAGCTTATCGGTTTGACACTTACTGTATCTGCAATTATTGATGCATATTCCGCAGGTTCTGCACCTTTTTATCTCGGATTTTCGTACGCTGATGAAAGTGGTGGGCACTTTATGCCTTTGACCATAATAACTGGTGCTGGTACGTTTAGTGGCACATGGACAGTTCCAGCAGGAGTTACCCGATTAACTACAATAGCCACTTCGCAGTCTACCACTGGATATATAGACATATCACGAATTAAACTCGAACTCGGTTCAGTCTCCACCCTTGCGAACGATCCTCCAGTAGATTACGGTGAGCAGTTGGCATTGTGTCAGAGATTTTATTATCGACATAATGCAAGTAATGCTTGGTATATTTTTGCTGTTGGTCAGATTATATCAACAACGCAAGCGAGTATACCGATTCCATTTCCGGTTACAATGCGGATAGCTCCGACTGTAACAACTGTCGGTAATTTTGGTGCTAGTAATTCGGGAGATGCAACTCTTGCAGTTTTATCAAAATCCTTTGAATCCTCTCCCGACAGAGGGCTGATAAATGTATCAGTGGATTCTGGATTAGTTGCTGGAAATGCCACAAGACTTAGAGCAAATGACGACACCACTGCGTATATTGAGTTTTCGTCAGATTTATAAGGAGAACCGGTATGGATTACGCATATAAAGTTTACATCATGTCATCAGTAGATGATAAAATAACTGCCATCAATTCATCAACGTTTTTAACAGACACTGAAGGCTGGATGCAGATCGATGAAGGCATTGGTGATCGATATCATCATGCGCAGGGTAATTATTTAGATAAGCCCATCGTGGACGATAACGGGTGCTACAACTATAAGTTGGTTGGTGGAACTGTAACGGAGCGCACAACCGCCGAAAAGCAGTCTGACCTTGACAGTAGACCGCCTGCGCCTAAAACACCACAGGAAGAGATTGCAGAGTTGAAACAGCTTGTTGCCGATCTTGCCAGTTTGCAGTTGGGGGTGTAGGAAATGGATGAAAGACTTTTAAGATTATATAAGTTTTTGTTGAATATGGGGAGGATTACGGTTGATGATATTCCTGAGCCGTACAAAACTGAACTTAGTGTTGATTAAGTCCCCAAGCAAAACCCAATTCCGAGGACCGCTGAGTTCTTTTTTTTTAATTTTATGAAGCAGCGGTCTCTTTCACAAAGCTAAGAATTCAAAAAAGTAAACCAAAACAATAACCAGGAGGGCAATCATGATCCAATTCAACAGTTTGCCGATCGATGGCCCGTTAAGGATAACCTCAAAATTCGGGCCAAGAAACACAGGAATCAAGGGTGCTTCGACATATCATAAGGGAATTGATCTCGGCAGAGATAAGTCCAAATCAGAAACCAATATTTTGTCGGTGGCAGCAGGAATCGTAGTAAGAAACTACTGGAATAAATACCGGGGATGGGTCATCATTATCCGGCATAACGGATTTCAAACACTGTATCAACATTTAAAAGCAAAGTCATCATTAGCCGTTGGAACGAAAGTAAAGGCAGGAACCATTCTCGGCGTAATGGGCAATTCTTCCGACAAATCCGTTTTACGTGTAGCGGTACATTTGCATTTTGAACTGATCGTGGATGAAACAAGAATTGATCCTCAGCCGTATTTGGAAAATATTCAGCCGGAACGAAATTACATATCAGAAGCAATAGAACTTGCAAAGGAAATCGCAGCCGTTGTAACCGTAAACGACAAAGAAAGGCTGATTATAGCATTGAATGAGGCTTACAACGGGTCTACTTGGTGGGTGATTAAGAAGTTATTGGACAAGCTCGGAATCGAGTAAATCGAAAGGAGAAGCAATATGATTGATTGGAAATCAAGATTGAGGAACAAAACCTTTCTGGTAACCTTTGCAACAGCGATTGTTACGTTTATTTATCAGTTGTTAGGAATGTTCGGTATTGTGCCGTCAATATCTCAGGACATGGCAATACAAGTTGTCGGGCTTGTGATCAATATCCTTGTTGGACTTGGTATCGTCGTAAACCCAACGACTTCCGGTATTTCGGATTAAAGCAGTGACTATCATATCTGACATCGCAAAGTATTGGCTCGAATGGACTTGTGGAATGATCGGCACTGCAATATTAGGGCTTTTTTCGCGATTTATTATCAAATTTAAAAAAATGCAAACTCGACAGGCAGCAACCGAACTTGGTGTACAAGCTTTACTAAGGGCTGAAATCATTCACATTTATAACAAGTACATGGATCGAGGCGAAATGCCCATCTATGAACGCGAAAATGTGGCAGAATTATATAAACAGTATAACAATTTAGGCGGCAATGGGGTAATCAAGGAACTTATTGAAAAACTCAACAATTTACCAACACCGCCGGAGAATTAGAAACAAAGGGTCAAGGCATCAATTGATATGCTCCCTTTAAAGTAGACAGATGAAAAAACAAAACATCTAAATACTTTGAAGGGAGTTTTTTATGCCGCAGAAAGGAAAATTATCAGCAGAAAATAAAATTCAATTTGTTAAAGACTACCTTGGAGGAAAACGGGGATATATGGCATCATATCAAGCTGCCGGGGTGAGCGAGGGAGCCTTTCGTACTTGGATTCGGCTGTTTCAAACACGTGGTTCGGAAGGGTTGTTGCCAGCAAGGAAGAAGATGAAATATTCTGCTGAGCTTAAAGTGAAAGTTATCAAGGAGTATTTGCAAGGTGGGATTTCTTTTGAGACATTATGCACCAAGTATGAATTACAAAACCTAGCATTGTTCAGCAATGGATCAAGCGGTATAATTGCCATGAGGAGTTCAGATCTCCAAACAGCGGAGGTGAAATCTACATGGTGAAAGGACGCAAGACCACTCTTGACGAACGAATCGAAATCGTTCGGGACTGCATTTCAAATGGCAGGGACTATGGACAGACCATAGAAAAGCACAAGGTTTCTTATCAGCAAGTATATACTTGGGTTAGAAAATACGAGGAGCGCGGCATCGAAGGCTTGTCAGATCGGCGCGGAAAGCGCAAGGATGAATTAGACATGACGGAATCTGAAAAGCTTCGTGCAGAGTTAAAGCTCACGCAGGCAAAACTGAAGCGGGCAGAAATCGAGAATGAACTGTTAAAAAAAGTGGAGGAGAAAGAAAGGAGGCGGGACTAAGCGGCGTAAGGCAGGAAAACAAGTATCTTGCCATAAAAGAACTGCATGAAAAAAAGCAGTATGCCATTGATATTTTGTGTGAACTTGCGGAGGTTCAGCGCTCCGCTTACTACAAATGGCTGCGCAGAAAGCAGAGCCGCCGTGAAACAGAGAACAGGAACCTGGCAAATCAGATTGAAATGGTTCACAATGACTCTCCGGAACTCGGGTATCGACGTATGCGGGATGTTCTTATGCGGGCATATGGTATCCATGTCAGTGATAACCATGTGCTTCGCATTATGCGGATCCTCGGGATACAGTCGACCGTGAAATTCCAGCGCAAGGGGTGCACCAGAACCGCTTCAGATCCGCAGTATGTAGCAGAAAATATCCTGAACCGGGATTTCCATGCAGATAAGCCGAATGAAAAATGGCTGACCGATGTGACAGAATTTAAATATGTCAATGAAAATGAAATCCACAAAATATATCTGAGCGCTATTCTGGATCTAAGTGATAGGCGCATTGTATCTTTCGTTATCGGTGATCGCAACAATAATTCACTTGTGTTCAGTACATTTGAGGCAGCCGTTGCTGCTAATCCGGGTGCGCATCCGCTCTTCCATTCGGATCGGGGCTTTCAGTATACAAGCCGGATATTTCATCAAAAGCTGGTTGACGTCGGCATGACCCAAAGCATGTCGAGAGTCCGTCATTGCCTTGACAATGGGCCGATGGAAGGATTTTGGGGCATCATCAAGCGGGAGATGTATTACGGAAGAAAGTATCATGGCCGTGAAACTCTGGTTCAGGCCATAGAGGATTATCTTGATTACTACAACAACCGCAGATATCAGCGAAAGCTGATGACTCTAACACCGATGGAGGCTCATGAGGTATTATTAACTGCATAAGAAAACCCCCACCTCTATTATATGAGATGACGGTCATCATAAACTTTTAATTATTTCCCCTGTCTACTTGACGAGGAGCACACCACAATAGAAGTCTTTGCCCTTTATTTCTTTTAATTCAATGTCATATTAGTATAAAAAACACCTTATATATAAAATAATCAAGACTATTCGACGAAATTTTACAAAAAAAACAACCCTAATAGAGCAGGATACTAATGATACCGTATTAATAAAGATGCGGAGGCTTACTATAAAGGGGGGTTATACATGGTTAGAAACTCATTAATTTTTAAAAACAAAGAAGCACTTGAAAAAATTTTAAATCTGCAGAAGTATCCCTTAGAAGCAAATGAAGATTTAATGCTTATTGCTCAAGACTATCCGGAAGTTGGATTGTTTGAGATTATATTAAAAGCATTTCATCTTGGAATGATAATTGGAAAGCGTATGGAACGATCTAAAAGAAAAGTATAATACGAAATCGACCTCAAACGGTCGATTTATTTATATTAAATTGGGAAACAAGCGCAATCTTGCGCTTGTTTTAATTTACAGGAAGAAAGGAGGGAAGACAATGAATAAAAGACAATTGATTAGGAAGTACAAAAGTACTGCAATCTTTAAAGATGGAGGCTAGTATTCCAGAAAGCTTCGGCTGTGGTCTTTTCTTGTAAGACCTATTACAAATCAAGTTATTTCAGTGATTAATTTAAAAAAGAAAAGAGGTAAAACTATGTATTATTATGCTCATTTAGATGAAAACAATATTGTTGATATGATTGTAGCTCTTCCAACTCCCATATCGGTGGATAGATATATTTCAATTCCAACAAACGATCAGACCCTTGTTGGAAAGAGATATAACAGCGAAACTGGAGAGTTTGAAGAAGTAATCATGTACTATTATGCAGTGCTTGGTGATAAAGATATTGTTACTGAGGTAATATCTTCAGAAACTGAAATTACAGATCCAAATAAAATTTCTATTCCATCCAATAATACCGCATTAGTCGGAAAATGGTACAACCGGGAAACCGGAGAATTTTTAGACCCTCCGATACACATTCTGGCAGACCATACCACACAGCAGATCAACATTGCAAATCAGGAAAAATGGCTTCAGACGGAACTGAATGAAATGAATCAAACTCTGGCCTCCCACACTACACAGCAGGCGAATCTTGTGAACCAGGATAATTTGTTTCAGACGGAACTGAATGAAATGAATCAAACTCTGGCAGCCCACACTACACAGCAGGCCAATCTTGCAACCCAGGATAATTTGCTTCAGGCTGGGCTGAATGAATCCAATAACAAGATTAAGGATCTGGAGCAAAGCACCTTTGGGGGATATAAATGCTCATTCAGTATTAGAGACAATCAGGAAGTCACTTCAGCATGGGCCAACTCAGGAAAGAATTTTTCTTTTAGCTTTAATACCGGTTTGCCGGGCTATTTCCCGAAGATGATAAGAATTGTCGATAAGGAAGATACGCTTGTGGCCGATTTTTATATAGTGAAAAACGCTGATGGCTCGGTCAAATATGCTTATTTGAATAAAACTTTTTTAGGAATATCAAAGGACTCAGAAAGTACGACCCCGGCTATGCTAATGCGGCACTATGAAGATATGGATGATATGGATGCGATCGTAGTAGGCCGTCATAGTGACGGAAGCGCATATAATGAAGGGGGGGCGGCATTCTTCCAGAGTATCTTTGAGAATAATTCTTACGTCAATATCGGAAATTTTAACTACACTGAAAATACGTTTACTTTTGATGTAGATGTTTCATCAAATCTTGTAGGATACAATACAAAGATGAAGTTGACGGGATATGTTTTCTAAAATTAAAGAAGGAGGCGGTCTCCGGGCCGCCTCGGATTTGTAGCCAAAGTGTTGTTATAACACTTTGGCTCTTTTTGTATTGCGAATTATTTAATAATTTCCCAAACATCTTATCAAGCTTGAAATTTAGAAATAATGATTATCAAACGCCGCCGGTGATTTAGGAATCCTTGAACAATTAAAATTGGAGATGATAAAGTTGCGTTTGTTTTTATTGGAACGATTTGGATTGTTTTTGTTCCTTAAAATTAATTACTAAATTTATTTTATAAAATCATAAAAAATATGTCATAACTTGTCGAAATATGGCATAATGTTATTATTACTTTGAAAGGAGAAAATAATATGAAGTCCACCGGCATTGTTAGGAAAGTTGATGAACTGGGAAGAATTGTTTTACCTAAAGAATTAAGAGGCGTTTTGAATATTGAGATAAAAGATCCTCTGGAAATTTATACTGAAGATGAATTTATCATACTAAAAAAATATATGCCTGGATGTGTTTTTTGCGGTAATATGAATAATACCCGAAGGATCAAAGACAAAACAATTTGCGAAGATTGTATTAATTTAATAACAAATGAATAAAAACGTAGCTGATTACAATTGAATAAGCGCAAAGGTTCATGGCAAAAAAGTGATATGCTCCCCTTTTAGACAGTTCTATTACTGTCTAAAAGAGGAGCATATTCTCTGCATAAAAAGTACGACACTTTTATGTAGAGTTCCTGCTTCCACTTCATCGATAACCTTGTTACATATTGAGATGCATTTATCACAAATATAAACCTATGTGTATTTATCCAATATGCTGAATGTGAACATCTCCACATAAAACTAAGGAATACTAAAATATTTTATGATGGGTGTTTGGCTACAGCTCGAAGTTATCATGGCGGTTATTTTACACTTCCTTTGGGTAAATCTAAATGAGAAAAATTTATTTTTGTTTATTCCAATACTTCTGGATTATCAAACGTAACCACTTCACCTGAATCCGCACTGTTGCTAGGTTTTTCAATATCGAACATTTCATCGTTAATGCCAAGAAGATTGATCTGCAACGGGCAGCTTTCCATAATTACGCCGTCATAATAGATCCTCACGGCATCGCCTACGTTGAGTGGTTTGCTGTAATCGGCGATATTGATACGAACGGCATCTCCAGAGCTACGGATATCTTCACCTTTATCGGGTGTCACGATTGCTCCGTCCCCATCAATGCTGTCAATTTTGCCTTTGAACTGCACAACATCAAGCACTTCAATACCATCAATGATTCCACCTTCCAGTGCTGGCGCTGTTATAGGCATTTTCAACTCAACTTGGCTGTCTAGAATGGATTCTTTCGAGTCTGTGGCAACACAGGCGTAGGCGGTTAAGCTGAAACACATAACGCACCCAAGCGTCATCAACATGATTGTTTTATTTTTTTTCATTGTTATTCTCCTTTTCATTTTAATTTTAATCATTTTGTTTTGCTCATGTCTTTTAGATGCGTCTAGCTTTGTGTTTTGTTGGCAATTTGTCTGAATTTCTAAAAAATACGATTAAAGCTGTTACCGACAACAAAAAGCATATACCGAGCCCGATAATCCACGCATCAATTATTGGTAGTGTTGGAACATTTACAGCATTATCCATTTCTGGGATTTCAATGTATTCTGTATCAAATGTACGAATCAGCTTATAAACAAAGCCTGTGCCTAGCATGATGACAAACGCAGCCATCGTAGAAAGCGCAACACGCAGTTTTTTGATGGACATGTTGTATGTCCATTGAATTGTACCGATCGGCTTCTGCAGCATGTTGGATATTTCTTTATGGCTCATACCACCCAGCACCTTCAGCGTGACAATCTGCCGTTGTCTTTCGTTCAGCGATGAAATCAACGTGTAGTAGTTTTCCACATCAACAAATTTCTCGATGTCTTTGTCAATCATTGGAAGTTTTTCAGCAACGGTGCTGATGTCGATAGTCTGCTTTTCCTTGCGGAGCAACATAAGCGCTTCGTTTTTGACCACGGTATAGAGCCATGTCAACGCATGCGCTTCGGGGAATTTATGTGGTTCGAGAATAAATAGCTTAATTAGCGTATTTTGGACAGCATCCTTGCTCACCTCGTCGTTGCCGGTAATCGAATATGCGATGCCGTACATCATACGAAAATACTGTTCGTATAAAAGTTCGAATCCTCGCAGTTCTTTGTTTTTTATCAAATCAAATATGGTTTCAATTTTGACGGTATTCATTTTCACCTCCTATATCCTCATGCTGTTTAGATGCGTCAGCGCCGTTGTTTTGTTGGCATTTTACATGGTATTTATTTTGTTTCACAACTAAATTATACCAAAAACAGAGCCGTTGTGCCTGCTTTCGCAGTCATTTCGACTCTGTTCTTTTCCAACTGTTTTGCTACAGCCCCTTAATTTTTCACTGGTCGGAGTGGGGAGATTCGAACTCCCGACCTCTTGACCCCCAGGTACATGGTTAAAAATATTTTATTTACCAAACGCCCTGATTAGATTCCATATATTTTTTGCAACCATCTTCCCTACCCATCTCAGCTAATATTGAGTTCACCACACACACAACACCAAAGCTTACTATTGATGCTATTGTACGGTTAGCAGAAGGCGACACCTTTCCTCCTGCCACCTGATCCAGCTCGGCATCCGATAATTCCCCGTCCTTTGCCTCCGCCAGTCCTTTGAAAAACTCCTGCATTTCATCCAGCGTTACATCGTATCCGGCTTCTTTGGCAAAGGCTATCAGTTTCTCTTTCGTCGCTTCCTCCCCGGCCGTCTCCGCATCCTTCATAATCTCTGAAAACTTTACCTGAAGCTTATTATCCCCAGCTACTTTCTCGTATAGTTCGTTCATCTTTGACATGAATTTTACTCCTTTCATACTAACGATTACCGTTTGTGTATAGATTAATCATGTTTTTCTATACGATTCAAAATTAAAAGTATTACTTGATCAAATCTTTTTTACCAGTTTTTAAGATTCTATTTATATCTGATATTCAACTTACCAACTTTTTTACCAATGAAGTAGTACCGACATTAGCTAAAACTTTTTCCTTATTCATATAACTCAGTGCAATTCCCTGATTGTTGATTATACATAAGGGATGAAAAAGCGCAACCAATACCCAGTGAAATAAACGACATTGCGACATTAAATCCTCCTCCAATAGACTTCCCGCCAGCCACATGGTCTAATTCAGAATCCGATAATTCTCTTTCCTTTGACTCCGTCAGCTCCTTAAAGAACGCCTGAACCTCCTCTATTGTTACATCGTATCCGGCTTCTTTTGCAAAGGCTGTTAGCTTTTCTCTTGTGGCATTACCTGCTTTTTCAGCATCCTTCATGATCGCTGCAAATTTTGCTTGCAGCGTGCTGTCCGCTGCAACTTTCTCGTATAATTCTTTCATATTTGACATGAATTTTACTCCTTTCATACAATTATTACCGGTTTTTGTGTGAAAATCATACCATGATTTTCTATACGATTCAAAATTCGAAGTATTACTTGATTAAATCTTTTTTACCAATTATTAAGATTCTATTTATATCCGATATAATTATATGGTAACTATTTTTACCTGTATACTACCCACCGGGTAGTTTTTCAGCACTTTTTTATCTTGAATCAGCTACGTTTAACTGGAGAGAAGAGTGAGGGCTTTGCGTATGTCCACAGCGGAGACAATAGCCTCATGGCTTTTATCCTGCAAGTTGTGTTTATTACATACATGATCACAAAAACAAATAATCGCCCCGGTCTGGAAAACTAGGCGATTATTTTAATCATCTTTTAATTATAATATGTCAAATTATATAAGCAATGTATCATCTGTTCACTAAGCGGTATTTTTCGGAAATCAATTACTTAGTTTTAATTAATACTCAAATTTGTACCAAGGATTTACTTATTGAAATAATTCGTTGCAACCACCTTTTTTTGTCATATCGGCTCCTGCCGATGCGAACGCACATGCAAAACCAAGACCTAAAACTGAACCGACTACCATGGTAGTCCCTCGGGAACTTTTCCCGCCTGCCACCTGATCCAGTTCAACGTCAGACAGCTCACCTTTCTTTGATTCTGCCAGTTCTTTAAAGAACTCCTGCATTTCCATAGCAGTTACATCGTATCCGGCTTCTTTGGCAAAGGCTATCAGTTTCTCTTTCGTCGCTTCCTCCCCGGCCGTATCCGCATCCTTCATAATTTCTGAAAACTTTACCTGAAGCTTATTATCCCCAGCTACTTTCTCGTACAGTTCGTTCATCTTTGACATGAATTTTACTCCTTTCATACTAACGATTACCGTTTGTGTATAGATTAATCATGTTTTTCTATACGATTCAAAATTAAAAGTATTACTTGATCAAATCTTTTTTACCAGTTTTTAAGATTCTATTTATAATCTGATATAATTATATAATAACTATTTTTACCTGTATACTACCCACCGGGTAGTTTTTCAGCACTTTTTTATCTTGAATCAGCTACGTTTAACTGGAGAGAAGCGTGAGGGCTTTGCGTATGTCCACAGCGGAGACAATAGCCTCATGGCTTTTATCCTGCAAGTTGTGTTTATTACATACATGATCACAAAAACAAATAATCGCCCCGGTCTGGAAAACTAGGCGATTATTTCAATCATCTTTTAATTATAATATGTCAAATTATATAAGCAATGTATCATCTGTTCCCTAAACGTTCATTTTCGGATTATATGTATGCCTTGATTATAAAGCAAAACATAGATAGCTATCTTCTTTCTATTTTTTGAGCTGTGGTCTTTAAATCAGAAGGCTCAAAGCGATAAATATTATTTTTAACGGTAACGTTAATATCATCAGCAGCCACTCCTGAATTCACAAAGTCAAGTATCATATTTTTTGTCCCCTCATTAAGTAAGTCTTTATGTACTAGAAACTTCATATTCATTTCTTCAAAGATTAATTCTTCTTTATTTCCTCCTAGAAATGTGTAAAACTTCATATGCTTTGTTCCTTTATGGTTTGATATTAATATTCTCTCAGTTTTTTAAATCAGGTGACCATTTTGTAACTATTATAAATTTCCAATCTTTTCAATTTCTTTTTCTTCCTGTTGCTGTTCTTTTAACAACTCTTTTAATTTATATTTTCCAACTATTTTATTTTCGTCAGATAGCAAGTTATAAAGCTCCATGATTGAAGATGCTCCTTCTGTTAATTTAGGAGATTCTTTTCCTAATAATAGAAAATCGGTAGAAATCTCAAGTTCGCTGCAAATACGTATAATTGCATTAGCACTGGGAGAGATTTTGTTATTTTCTATATCGCTTATGTTAGAACTTGAAATATGAGTCATTTCAGCAAGTTTCTTTATTGAAATATTATTATTTTTTCTTATTGTTTTCAATCTGGAACCAATTGTTTCCATAAAATCCTCCGAAATATAGAATAATATGGTTGACTAATTCCGGGATTTCGGATATTATAATAATGTAATTCCGATATTTCGGATAAAACTCAACACTTTATCTTAATAAATTACTATACCACAATCAAGCTATGGAGGGAAGAAAATGATTCCAAAGGAAGATTATAAGCAAATTATAGACTGCGCATATTCCCGGTTAATCAAGCTTGAACAGATAGCCCACCCAATGAGTCCGGCATATCTTGAACAGGCAAATAAATATATGGGTTATGTAACCTCCTATTCAGAACTGTTTGGAGAGGTCTACAAAGGTACCAAGCTATATAACTAATTCACATTACCATGTGGGAAAGGAGTAAAAAATGTCAGAACTAATGAAACAGTATGCGGTGGTTGGAAATGGCAAAAACAAGGAGGGCAAGCCCTACAGCAAGTGCATGAAGATTGTTGAACTGCAAGGCGGTAGAGGCTGCTATCTATCGGCGAAAGATGTGATCTATTTATATAGCGGTACAACCGGCAGCGGAAAAAGCTACCATGCTGTAGCAGATATCCATTACAGGATGAAAAAGCGAAAAGAAAGTAATCTATTTAAAACGGTTTCAACCCTATGAACTATATATAAAAAGAGAATTTGAAAAAGAACCGCCCCTAGAGGACGGAAAACTAAAGAACAATATTTCTCGTGCAAAATCAAGAATACTTGCTTTAGGACTTTGTAACGAATGGGATTTCTTTTGTACCTTCACTTTGGACAAAGAAAAATATAATCGGTTTGATTTGAAATCAGAACTATAAGAACATGATTTTTTATTTCGTTAGATTTGTTGGAGTGAATAAGGATGCTTCACAGGTTCAGGATGTTGACCGAGTCAAAGAATATATTCTGTATCTGAAAAAGAAAGGAGTTGCAGGGAAAACAATACATACCTATGTTAAACATATCAAAGTATTCTATCGGTGGTTAGTAAACAACGGATATATCGAATATAGCGCTGTAGCCGATCTGAAAATTAAATATGAAAAGAAATATCCTCAAATATTAACCACGGAAGAAATAAAGGAATTGCTTGATGTGTTGAATCTAAGAGATAGGCTGATTTTAATAATTGCTCTGGATTGCATACATACGGAACGTATTATATTAACTTTGGAGGGGATATAAAAGTGTTGCAACTTTTGCTTGGACACTCCGAAGTTAAGACCACAGAAACCTATGTACATTTATCCAATATGCTGAATGTTAACAGGTACGCCGAATATAGCATTATCAACATTTTGACAAAAAAAGATGACGGGTGAAACCGTCATTTTTTAATGGAAATTTTCACTGGAAAAATGTTGCAAAAAAGATTTTACTTTTTCAAAAGAATCTATTGCTAACTCTGCATTTCACAACAACTAATTCTTTTATGCAGATAATAGCATATAAAAAAAGCTATAAATCTTTACGCATTACAAAATCCGTTTGCTCTTCTTCTCCCATGAAAAAAGAATGCGCACCAACTTCGTAAAAACCATTCTTTTTATAAAACAAAATGGCTCTATCGTTTTTCTCCCATACCCCAAGCCATACATATAATTTTTTTTTCCGTGTTCGCTATATCAACAGATAATTCTTTATCGCCTCTTTTCGATACATGCGGGGCTTTGGAAGGGAATAATCTTTGCAAAAACGGTTGATGATGGACTCCAGTTTTTCATGGGGTATCACATGATTGCTTTCCATAATCCGAGTGAAATTATAGGACTTGAAGAAACACAGTTATATCAATTGTGGGCAAGCCTCATAAATTACGGAATATTGGAAAAAGAACTGAATATTACACAACAGAAAGTGATCGTCAAGAGGGCTGTATGCTTTCCACCATAAAAATGGAGAATCAAGTTTATCGTTTATCCCACGCTGGTGCGGGCCAAACGGTTTTAGTTTCGGCAAATTTCGGGGGCCAGACAATTTTAAATTCGTTATTTAGGATCTGCCCTAAAATTCCTTTAGCAAGCACATTTTGCCCGGTTTCATCGAACCTTACGCCGTGCCATGGCATAATGAGCCTGTCTGCTGGGATATTGGTGGCGCGCAGCGCCGCTCTGATTGCATAGTTTACCGTGCTTCCCGCTCTGTTGATAGCATCCGCCAACACCAGAAGGCCGGTAAAGCTACGGGCGTTTGTCTCATCCATATCTGCGTCATATAAATTACGGTACAATTTATTCACCTGATAAACCAGCGGATTTTCTCTGCCCAAGCCCAAGGCCCACGCCAGCCGGCTGATTACATAGTTCCCATCCGCGCCCTCTTGATTAAGAACATCAGGCCTCGTGTAGCCGACACTGTCGGCAAAGAAACCATCCGGGAAATAGCCAAGATCTTTTAAGTTTTTAAGCATAAGGATGGCGTCGTTCAGGTATTGCTGCCCAAAAATCACACGCGGGCTACATTCAGTCATCCGGAAAATATCCGAATATAAAGACTCGGTAGGCGAAGTGTATAGTTCAAGATCACATAATTTACAGTTGAAATCGCGGATATACTGCATTTCCGTGTCGATAGTGACATGACCTGTCATAGTATCTTCTGAAATTATCGCCATAGGAGATATTTCAAATCTCTCGGTCTGCTCAATGCTTTGCAGCAGTTCAAAGCAGAGCTTCGTATACACCGTATCGGTAGCACAGGTCCGGAAAAACCATTGCAAGCCCTTGTCTTCATTGGTCAGGACACGCGCCGAGGAATCTGGATTTAAAAAAGGTATTTTCATTGATTCGGTCACGTAAGAAATCTCGCTGGTTCCGAGGCTTTGGAACGAGCCTATCAACGCAATAACGCCTTCTTCCGAAATCAGCCGTCTTGCTTCATTTCTGGCTTTTGCCGGGTTGCTTTCCGAGTCGGCCCATATTAATTCGATTTTGCGGTTGTCAAGGTTTGGAAGGCCATTTTCTTCTGCAAGGGGTAAAGATAAATTATAAGGGTTGTTTATTATATCAACAGCCAATTTCAATGCCCGTAATATGCTTTTACCAAAAACCCCGAATGATCCTGTGAGCGGATATACAGCACCTATTTTAATTGTTGGTCTGCGTTTGATTTCGTTTTGCGCCAACTCTTCTTTCATAATATTTCCTCCATAAACAGTTAAAATATCTTATCGCTTATCTGCGAAATTTACTGTCAGTCAATTCATTATATGATAAAAAATAGAAAAGGTTAACGCTGTCGCAAAAAAGGGGATGCAAGCTAAAAAATTCCCGATATTCCTATATTAAGGCATAAAAAATCAGAACAGTCTAATTTGACTATACTGATGATGGTCGGAGTGGAGAGATTCGAACTCCCGACCTCTTGCCCCCCAGGTATAAGGTTAATACAATCTAATTGTTTAATCATACAATGTATTGACAATGTATGATTGTATGCATATAATAAAAAATGAAAGGAGTGATTTGTATGGCACAGGCAATTGTAAGTATCCGAATGGATGAAAATTTGAAAAAAAGCATGGAACAAACCTGTCAAGAACTTGGTTTAAATATGACCACAGCTTTCACGATTTATGCAAAGAAGGTATCTCGCGAGAAGCGAATTCCTTTTGATGTTTCCCTTGACCCTTTCTATTCTGACAGCAATATGTCTCACTTGCGCCGTGGCGCAGACGCGCTGAATGCTGGTGAGGGTGTAGAGCATGAGCTTATTGAGGCAAGAGGAATGAGGAAGATTTGGTTTGATGAAGCGTGGGACGATTATCTTTATTGGCAGACGCAAGATAAAAAGACTTTAAAGCGTATCAATGCCCTACTAAAAGATATCGAACGAAATGGCGGATTTGAAGGTATCGGTAAACCAGAGCCATTGAAAGGTGATTTAAGCGGTTTTTGGAGCAGGCGCATTGACGATGTTCATAGGTTAGTGTATCGAATCAACTGTGAAGTAATAGAAATTATTTCGTGTAAAGGGCATTATGATGATTAACAGGGGCGATTTTTTTCGGCTCTGTTTTTCTAAAATAATCATTTCGCCAATTTCCTCAAACACTTTGCGGTTTTTTTGCATGGAGGACACCCTGATTAAGAGTTATAAAGTTTATTCCAAGCCATAAAAATTCAATCCTATCCATGTGTCCCCCGTATTTTATGTAGGTTCTTTGCTCAGGCGTGGTTACGGGTGAATTTCTTTGATTTAGCCTTCTGCCTCCTAATTGGTATCATTAATAATTAATAAATCTTTAAATGATCTAGCATATCCTTCAATACCGGGAAATAAAGACCTACTGTTAATATTCATTCGGTTTAGCATACGTAAAATGTAAGGCTTTAGTTTAATGTTTATTTTATATTTTTTGATTTTTTTTGCATTAGAAGTTTGTTTTATAAAACCATTATAATTTTCTTCAAAATTCTTTGATATATCACCTTGAAATAAAAATAGGCCTTGTTGTATAGATAGCCTTTCGTTAAGATAAAATGGATTCACTCCATATATGTACGGTTGTTGGAAGTTAATTTTAAGCAGTTCTTTAAAGGCGTTTTGATGTTTTTTATTTTCTTCGTAATTTTTGAGACTATCCAAAAGTTCAATTGTTTTTTCTGAATCCTTATATAGTTTTTTAACCGTATTGTTTAAATCATAAGAATCAAAAGCAAAAACAGCGGGATGATCTTTTTCTGCATCATCAAAAGCAAAAAATAATGCAATATAAAAAGAGTAACTCCAATCAATAAGTCTTGATGGTGCGCCATAATGTTGCATTAATGATATAACATCGAGATAATTTTCAAAATTAATTTTTTGATCAATTAAGTTTTGTCCATGGCGAATAAATTTATTAATAATTTTTAACTCAAGTGAATAATTATCACTTTTGTTATGTTTTTGTTGATACATTTCTGAATAGCTCTTTATTGTTCTATCGAAAGATGATTCTAGGCTCCAATTTGAATCTCTCTGCCCTCTAAATATATATGTTTTGCTCTTGTTGGAGCAATATCTATTGAATTCTTCTATGACTTCATTTAGCTTAATTTCATTTTGAATTTTAATTTCTTCGTATATACAATTTTTAGAACCGTTAGAGAATAATTTACACATTTCTGTTACCTCACAATACTTTTATAGTTTTGTAGTTATAGTTATTTAACTTTTCGTTTTTTATTTTAAATAAAAACTATTCCCTAAAATGCTCATTTTCGGATTATGTGTATTATCTTCTTATTAAGAATTACAATATTTAGAAATAATTGCAAAGCCTTAACTTACTTATTTTACAGTATTCCAAAGCCTCTTTTTATAAATTCATTCTTTTTTTTCTTATATATTATATATAAGACGTCAAGGAAATTGTGAATTTCAGGCATAAGAACATCAAATTTATTATTAAATTCAATTTCTGACTTATTGGTGCTAGTATATAAATGTGGACACGAAAAGTTTAATAAGCTAAAATTTAAAAAAGGAAAGGTGCGTGTTAAACAGTGTCTAAAAATGGTGTCCGATATTCGGACGAATTCAAACAGCAAATTGTGGATCTTTATCGCTCAGGCAAGTCAGTATCTGACTTGAGCCGCGAGTATGGCGTATCAGATGTGACTATTTACAAATGGATTAAACAACTTTCTCCCATTGAATTATCTCAAGGAGAAGAAATTTCAGCTAAGGATTACAAGGCAATGGAAAAGCGTATAGCCGAGCTGGAAATGGAATGTGAAATCTTAAAAAAAGCTACCGCCATATTTGCAAGAAAACGATAGATAAAATTGTCAATTTCATAGAACTCCACAAATCTCAATATCCTGTAAAACGCATATGCAAAGTCTTAAAGTTTCCCAGAAGCACATATTACAAGGCTTTAAATAGTGTACCCTCAAACAGACAGCTGAGAAATGAGCAGTTAGATAAGGATATTAAATCAATCTACTACGACAGCAAGCGGCGATATGGTGCTCCTAAAATCCAAAAGGTATTAGAATCTAAGGGGAAGCATATCAGCTTAAAGCGAGTTCAAAGACATATGGCAGCCATGGATATAAGATCTATCGTAGTAAAGAAATACCGCCCTCATTCCTCGAAATGCAATATAGAAGAACGAGAGAACTTATTGAATCGGGATTTCAAAACCTCTACAATCAATCAAAAGTGGTGCACTGATATCACTTACATTCACACGATTAATGACGGCTGGACGTATTTGGCATCGGTGATGGACTTTCATAGCAAGAAGATTATCGGTTATGCATATTCTAAAAGCATGACATCTGAACTGGCGGTTAAAGCGGTTGAAAATGCATGCCTAAATGTCCGGGACTCAAGTGGCATCATCCTGCATAGCGATTTGGGAACCCAATACACCAGCAGACTATTTGAGGAGTGTCTTCTCAGCAATCATATGATCCATTCCTACAGCAGAAAAGGAAATCCATACGATAATGCCTGTATAGAATCATTTCATTCTGTCTTAAAGAAAGAAGAAATACATCATAACAAGTATTCTGATTTCGAGATAGCCGGTAAGGCAATCTTCGAGTACATCGAATCCTGGTACAATCGAAAAAGGATTCATAGCAGCCTTAACTACATGACACCACAGGCGTTTGAGGATGCCGTGAAGGCTGCAGCATAAAAGTTAAACTTTTCGTGTCTACTGGGTTGACTCAAGTCCATTAGCGTTCTATGTAAATAATATAGACAAATTAAGCGATACAGTAAACGTGATAATAGTAATTTTGTTAATTCTTACTGCTATAATAACTTCGATATTGTACTCTATATCAAAAACAAAAAAGAAAAAAAGAGAGCAAGAGGAAGCCCTTGAAGAAGCGCTTGCCAAAGAAAATGCAGAACAGAAGAGAATAAAAGATCTGCAAAGGGGACTTCCGATACTCGATATACCATCCTTATATTTGGGTGATGCGAAATTGCGCTATTATGAAACAGTGGTATTGATTGAAAGTGAAAACAAGCTGACTGGTTTTAATAACAGCTCAACGGGATTTTCACGGGAATCACTATTCTTTCATGATGTTTTGGATACACATGTTACATATGCACAAGGAAACAGCGAGGCGGTATATGATGAAGTCGTTACAAATTATATGGGAGAACTTGCAATAACAGATGAGAAGATTATTTTCATCAATCCTGAAAAGGGGTTTGACATTGATATGGATGAACTGACATTGATAAAGGCATATGATGATGGAATCAGCTTGCAAAGTGGTGAAAATACTTATACTATTCTTGTAGAAGAACCGAGATATTGTACAGTATTAGTAAATACGATTAAAAAATTACCTAAACAAAAATAACCTCCATGAGATACGCCAAATTGCCGACAACCCTTGTTTAATACTGGGTTTGCTAAATAATATAAATTTAGTAAGGATTATTGATGCTTATTTGGTTGCATTAATTAAAAATAGCACCCAAAATATGAGCGCTTTTTCATTTTATTCCCCTACCATCCCGTTTCCGTCACGATCATCCATGTATTTGTACAGCCAATGGTCTTTTGTAATTGGCATTGTAAACCCTGCAGCCTTAGCTTCAGCAATTGTTACTTGCCCATTGCCGTTTGTGTCAATTGCAGAAATGTTATGCTCGTTGTTATCCGGTGCAGCGGCAGCGTCTTCGGCCTTCTGGCTTTCGATCAAGGCGCTATTTGCCTTATCCGGGTTCACGTTGTCAAAATCATCTATAATAACATTCCCCTGTAGAGTGTATACGAAATGATAATGAGAGGGGATTTGAGTTGTGGTATCCGGATAAGTGATAACGGCTTCAAAATCCGTACATCCTCCAGCACCTCGAATGGACTTTTCCATATAAGCCTGGTCTCCGTGGCGATTAAGGGTACTGTCCTGAGGAGTGATATTATAGGCATTTGAAACCCCGCCGAGAGAATCTGCGATTACATGGCCTTGATCATAGTAGGACAGCTCCGTGCCGGGCACGTTAGCCTCATCGGAATAATAGCGGCCCTCAGACGTCACCGGTTCGGTGTTGTCATCCTGCAGGATTATTTCTTTTGCCACAACTCGAACAAGCTGGCCGTATTCATTTGTAAAGGCCCAATATTCACGATCGCCGAAACCGATATCAACAGCGACGTTCGCTTCTCTAGCTCCACTTCTATCGCCTCCTTCGACTGTAATTAATGTATATCCATCGAATTGTAATTCTACAGTGCCCTCAGCCTTCTCTTGGAGATTTTCGGTTATATTTTGGGCGGAGGCCTGATCAGGATCGGCCTGAGTTTGATCTCCGCATCCCGTTGTTAAAATGCATAGCAGAGTAAATATAACTAGTATTTTTTTCATGTGTTTTACCTCTTGTCTTATCGTAGTGTATTGATAATTATAGCATACTCGTACATGAATTATGACATTTCATACACTTATTCTGACATTTGGATTGCCATACATATTGACATGTGATACGGTACCCACTGAGAGAATACCTGCCCTTTTATAGGAGCAATGGCCCAGGCGTAATGCTGGGGCTGTTTTTATAATGTGAAAAGGCCAAAGCATGTATACTAAATTTATAGAGATGAAGGAGATGGAAAAGGAAAAGAGAAAACCAAAATTTCTACACATTATGGCAGACGGCACAATCCGCGATTCCGTGAAAGGCTATGAAGTACCGGAAGATAATCCGTCATACCTGCTCATGTTGAAAATGATTCGTAGGAGCTGTGAGCGAGATAAAGCGGCCCAAAAACAGTGCGATTCATAACCATAAAAGTACGACACTTTTACGACACTTTTTCGCCGAAAGTACCCCGAAATAGGGTTTTTATAATTTCATAATCAAAAAATCAAAAAGCCATGATTCCATTGGAAACATGGCTTTTCAATACCTTTCACTGGTCGGAGTGGGGAGATTCGAACTCCCGACCTCTTGACCCCCAGTCAAGCACGCTAACCAAGCTGCGCTACACCCCGTGATAGATTTTTGTGATAAAATGAAATGGTCGGAGTGGCCGGACTTGAACCGGCGGCCTTTGCGTCCCGAACGCAACACTCTACCAAGCTGAGCCACACCCCGATGCATACTATTATAGTACGATGGAAGAAAAATGTAAATAACCAATTTGTTGAGGTACTACTGACGGAAGCATGCTCACGCTCGCCAAGTGCCTGAACGGTAATAAGGCTCGAGCATGATGTGATTTACAAAATGCCCGAGCCTTATTTGCTGTTAGGAGTCTGTTTCACTTGCCCATTCATCCAGCTTTCTCATGGTTTCGTCATAAGTTTGCTGGCAGATATCGGGAAGTTCACCTCCAAGAGCGTGTTTTGCCTGTGAAAACCCTTGGTCAATTGCGGAAACCAGCTCGGAAAACTTTGATTTATCTCCGCCGGAGACCGCTATGGCAAAATCGACTAATCGGTCACTTACCGCTTTTACTCCAAAATTACCGTCTTCGGAGATTGCCTGCTGAGCAGTAGCTGCATCTTGTGCAGCGATTCCTGCGGCGTCCCCGGAAAAATCTCCAGCAGAGGCTTTGTAATTTTTGTTTTGCTTTAAAATTAATTCCTCTACAAGTTTTCGTAGATTTTCCGTTGCTTTATCCGCCTCTGCCTTTAAGGTGGCGATTTCTGATGCATCGAGTTTTTTGCTTGCAGTTTTTGAATAGGTGACGGAAGTTTTCTGCTTGGTTCCGACTTCAATCGAATCTACTTTTGTACTTTGACCTGTCTGTGATCCCTTTGTTGTTTTTTTTATCTCGGATTGGTTTGCAGATTTTGCCGTTGCAGTTACGCTGTACTGCTGGTTGGCATTGATCCCTTGAATCATATCATATCCTCCTTACTGTTGAGATGATCTCTTGATGCACTTTCTATTTGCTTTATCGGCAGAATCTGGAAAAACTTTATAGTAGAGAACATATTCCCGTTTTTCCCGGAATAAATTGTACTGGCATAAGCAGATCGTCAGAAATTTGCAATGGAATGCTCAGGGAGGTATGATCATTGTTTATTAGAATGATTGCAGGGATTAGCATGGCTGTTTTGGGAGCATTGATTTCAGTGATTCCCAATTTTGGATATCTTCAGGTTTGCCGTCATTGCCATGATATAGAAATGATGGCAAAGGTAGAATTCGGGTTTGGGGTATTGATTATCTTTCTCTCTATTTTATTGACTTTTACAGAATCCAAAGATACAAGGCTGGTAATGAGTGCATCTCTTGGTCTGATCGGGATTTTTTCAGCGTTGATTGCAAAAGTGCTGATTGGATTTCGTGATGGAAATTGCAGCCCGGATTGCAGTTGTAGTCTTTGCACTGTTTTATGCCTTATGACATTGGGAATTTTACTTTTCATAATTGCTTTTATTTATGTTTTTTATTTATGGAGAATAAAAAATACATAGTCCTTTTTTCTCTTGGTTATATTATTTGTCAGGAGGCGATAAAATGGATGATCGAGTAAAAAAATTAGAGGATATACAAAAAAAACAGGAAGAAATTGAAATTGCCAAAAAGGCAGATCGATTGATGGTAGAAGGAGGAACCGACTCGGATCCTGCAATGGCTCAGTTAGTGGATGACGGGAATGTAAGCAGGCAGCTTTATCAAGCTATGGGACAGGAGACACTGCAAAGTGAAAGTAGCACGAAATACCGTGAAATGATTGAAAATGGCAAAGGTTCCATGCCATTTCATGACAACCAGTCGCAATTTCTAAGAAAAGATATTACAGAGGAATGAGAAAGCTTTAAGAAAGAAGGCAATCTCATAGCAAAAAGGAAACGAAAGCGTAGCATCACACCGGTTAGTCTGGTGTGGTGTTTTTTTTTATATGATAGGAAATATCGTTTCCTATCATATAAAAAAGGGGAGTGCAGAGGGGGGACCCCCTCGCCGATGAAGGAGGGTGCTCAGGCTGCTTGCAGCCGCCGAAGGGAACCTTGGGTTCCATAGCGGAAGTGGCGTCAGCCACTTTTTTTATTCAGTAGGAAATATCGTTCAAAACCAGGAATAAAAATAGAGGCCCCAAAAGGCCTCAAGGGAAAGAAGCGCATAAGAAAACAGAACCTGATTACCAAGGAATATCCTCATCCACAGGATCTTTAGGTAAATCATCGATAAGATGGATGATTTCATCAGGCTCTTCAGCGGGGAAATCATCATCGTAAAAGTCGTAGGACTCTTCGTGAAGAAAATAGTCCATGTCAAGGATGGAATCATCCGACATCGATTTGATTTCTGATTTTGTATATCCTTCAGGCGGATTCTTCATATATTTAGTGCGTAGTTTCTCGGCGGTGATTCGATTGTATTCAGATTTTTTCATATAAATATGCTTAGTCATTTTGCAGTACCTCCAATGGCACCATTATACACATCAAGGGGGCATAAAGGCAACATCACCAGGCCGGAAAACGCCGAGAAATTCCATATAGTTTCCACAAGAGCATCTAGTGGGATCATAGCCAAAGGATAGTTCGATTCGGAAAGCCCAATTTCTGCACAAGAGGCGGGCTTTCGCAGAATGTCTTGAAAGAAGGAAAACAAGCCTATCGGCAAACTTATGCTTTTTCGCATAGAGACCGTAATAGCGCAACGTGTTGAAATACTTTTCATGAATGTGAATGATAAGCCTTTCGATGAATTCAAAAGCAGGGATGGTTTCGTCCTGACGTTGTTCATCTTCATGGCGGTTGTACCAAAAAGAGATGTTTTGCCCATCGTAATTCGTAATACGTGATTGAGCCAAGGCAGGCCTTCCGATATATCTGGTGATGTAATTAGCGACGGTTTTGGGAGAGTTAAAATCAGATTTGGGAGCGTGGACATAGAAACCGTCCTTGTTGTTGGAATACATTTTGTTTTTCAGGAATTTGAACGAATCATTACCGAAGTGTCGCTCAAGGTGATAAAGCAAGGTAGTCTGCCATTTTTTCCGCAGCATCACATAAGGGAAAAAGTTGAATGCTTTCCAAGGAGTAAGCAGGCCGCAGGCACCTTCGGATACAATCATATGGATATGTGGATTCCACTTGAGATCGCGACCGAAGGTATGAAGGGAACAGACTATACCGGGAGTAAAGGATTCCTTATGATTCTGATTGTAAAACCAGTTGGTAATCGTTTGAGCAGCAGCCTTAAAAAGAAGATCCAAAAGGGCGCGGTTTTTTCTAAAAAGCTCACGAAGCTCTTGAGGGATCGTAAAAACAATATGCCTGTGGCGGCAGTTAATCAGCTTTGCAGATATGGAATCGGCACGATCTGCCTGATAGGCGGTGCCGCAGGTATTGCAGAAGCGGGATTTGCAGCGAAAAGGCACATAATGGAATCGATTGCAGTGATGACAGTAGTAGAGACCATAGCCCTTTTTCAAATCACCGCAATTAAGCATTTTTTCAACTTCATCCTTGACGATAGGACGAATGCTTGGATTGGAAGAGAGGAATGCGGGCCAGTGATCTTGAAATATTTGCTTGATGGTAAACTTCGAACTCACAAAACATCACCAAGTAAATTTTAAAGGATAAAAAACCATGACGCAACAAAAAAGTACGACGTAGTGATAAATTCCGCGTCGCACAAGCGTGGCGTCAGCCACTTTTTTTATCTATTAAGAAATATCGTTAAAAATAAGGAACAAAAATAGAGACCTAAAAAGGCCTCTAGGAAAAAAAGTGTACGATAAAACAGAACCTGATTACCAAGGAATATCCTCATCCACAGGATCTTTGGGTAAATCATCGATGAGATGAATGATTTCGTCAGGTTCCTCAGAATCAAAATCTTCATCATAAAAGTCGTCGAACTCGTGAAGGAAATAATCCATATCAAGGATAGAATCATCTGACATCGCTTTGATTTCTGATTTTGTATAGCCTTCAGGCGGACTGGCCATATATTGATTGCGTAATTTTTCGGCGGTGATTCGATTGTATTCGGATTTTTTCATATAAATATGCTTGGTCATTTTGGGGCACCTCCAATGTCACAATTATACACATCAGGGAGGCATAAAAGCAAGATCACCGGGTCGGAATACGCCGAGAAATTCCATATAGTTGCCACAGGAGCATTTGGTAGGATCATAGCCAAAGGATAATTCGATGCGGAAAGCCCACTGCCTGCATAGGCGGCGTGTTTTTACTACATTCCTTGACAGAAAGGGGACCAGCTTGCCAGAGAAGATATGCTTTTTCGCATAAAGGCCGTAATAGCGGAGGGTGTTGAAATATTTTTCGTGAATATGAATGATCAGCCTTCCGATGAATTCAAAGGCAGGGATTGTCTCCTCTCGTCGTTGTCCGTCTTCATGGCGACGATACCAGAAAGAGACCTTTAGCCCATCGTAATTCGTAATACGTGATTGAGCCATGGCAGGCCTTCCGATATATCTGGTGATGTAATTAGCGACGGTTTTGGGAGAGTTAAAATCAGATTTGGGAGCGTGGACATAGAAACCGTCCTTGTTGTTGGAATACATTTTGTTTTTCAGGAATTTGAACGAATCATTACCGAAGTGTCGCTCAAGGTGATAAAGCAAGGTAGTCTGCCATTTTTTCCGCAGCATCACATAAGGGAAAAAGTTGAATGCTTTCCAAGGGGTAAGCAGGCCGCAGGCACCTTCGGATACAATCATATGGATATGTGGATTCCACTTGAGATCGCGACCGAAGGTATGAAGGGAACAGACTATACCGGGAGTAAAGGATTCCTTATGATTCTGATTGTAAAACCAGTCGGTAATCGTTTGAGCAGCAGCCTTAAAAAGAAGATTCAAAAGGGCGCGGTTTTTTCTAAAAAGCTCACGAAGCTCTTGAGGGATCGTAAAAACAATATGCCTGTGGCGGAAGTTAATCAGCTTTGCAGATATGGAATCGGCACGATCTGCCTGATAGGCGGTGCCGCAGGCATTGCAGAAACGGGATTTGCAGCGAAAAGGCACATAATGGAATCGATTGCAGTGATGACAGTAGTAGAGACCATAGCCCTTTTTCAAATCACCGCAATTAAGCATTTTTTCAACTTCATCCTTGACGATAGGACGAATGCTTGGATTGGAAGAGAGGAATGCGGGCCAGTGATCTTGAAATATTTGCTTGATGGTAAACTTCGAACTCACAAAACATCACCAAGTAAATTTTAAAGGATAAAAAACCATGACGCAACAAAAAAGTACGACGCAGTGATAAATTCCGCGTCGCACAAGCGTGGCGTCAGCCACTTTTTTTATCAGAAAATCATGCGTTAGATGCGAGGATGGTTGTTTTTTGTCATTGTAAAAGAGCCTTCTGTACTTTGCTGAATATAATGATAACGGGATGACTTTATTTTAAGGAGGAGGCAAACATGAACGGTCCATTAATGGGAACATTCAGGGTATCTCAGAGATATAAGGGAACTTCCCACAAAGGAATTGATTTAGTCGGTATTACCAGTAAGAAAATACACGCCACAGTAAATGGAGTTGTGGAAGCTGCACGATGGGATATGAAATGGGGCTCTGGCGTTATTGACACAAACTATGGTATGGGGAAGTATGTCAGAATAAAGGGCGATGATGCCGGCTATTTATATTATTTTGCTCATATGTCGCAGCTGCTTGTTTCGGCTGGGCAAAAAATAAGAAAAGGAGATGTGATTGGAATAGAAGGAAGCACTGGCAATTCAACGGGTTCTCATGTGCACTACGAAATACGCAGAACAACAAGTAATACCACATTTCTAAATGTAAGCGAGCTGAGTGACATCCCCAACAAATTAGGAATCTATGTCCAAGAGGATACAAGTATGGATTCCGCTTTGAAAGAGGCGAGGTCAATTGTCCAGAAAAACGCAGGGCTTGAAAATATAACAATGGATTATTTAGAAGCTTATCAATATGGAAAAGAACTCATCCTCAAACTGGCCGCGTCAATGCGTTAAAATATTTCATGCTCCCGGTTGTGTTTTCTTCGCGGGAGCACGTTTTTTCTTGGATGTCTTAGTCCCTTGATTTTGTTCAATGCTTTTCTTTAGCGCATCCATTAGATCGATTACATTGCTAGGCTCTTCCTGTTTTGCAGCAACAATCTCTTTGCCTGCGATTTTCTGTTCGATTAAATCTCGAAGACGTTCTTGATACTCGTCTTTATAAAGGGAAGGGTCAAAAGGCTTTGCCATGGACTGAATGAGTGTTTTTGCCATCGTCAGTTCTCCTTCGTTTAATTCGGGCTTGACAAAAGATTTAGGAATCTCTTTGATGTCATCTTCGAAAAACATGGTGTTGACTAAAATATTGTCTTCCGCAGGGACAATGGCAAGCAGCGTTTCTTTGTTTCCCATAACAGTTTTTGCGATGGCAACTTTGTTCTCATCTTTCATTGCAATGCGTAGAAGTTCAAAGGCTTTCTCGCCGCCCGTTTCTGGTATGGTATGGTAAGATTTTTCATAATAGATTGGGTTGATGGTATCTAAATCTGCAAAATGAAGAATCTGAATGGTTTTGTCCTTTTCGGTTTTTATTTTCTCAAAATCTTCATTAGTTACGATAACATATTTATCTTTATCATATTCAAATCCTTTGATAATATCGTTTCCCGTCACCTCTTTACCACAGTGGGCGCAGGTTTTTTTATACCTGATTCTGGAGTGATCCTCTTTATGCAGCTGATTAAAATGAACATCATTATCCTGGGTCGCCGTATATAAAGCAATCGGGATGTAAACCAATCCGAAGGAAATTGCTCCTTTGTGAGATATCGCCATCTTCATTCCTCTTTCATAATTTTTATTTGGAGTTTTTTATTGATCTTGAATTAGTATGAGAAAATTTCAGGAAGATTATTCTAATCTATCGGATGAAATCATGAATTCTCCCCAAAATTGAAATCAAAGAAGAAAAATCACTAAAAGTTGGAGGGCTGAAAGCGATATAGAATTTATAAGATTTGTAATAATATAAATGTAGATGATTTTGTGATCATTATGATATCGTATCGATAATTTTGGTATTACAAACGAATTTGCAGGAGAATAGACATTGATTTGTTTTAGTATTCATTTAAGAAAAGAAAGGGAAAGCATGTAAAATTTACTTGTAATATAAAATCTGACTTGGGTTAAATTAATACCACAAAGGAGGTGATTATGAATGGCTAGTACAAACAACCCAGTAAAGCCAAGTGCTAAAAATGGATTAAACAACATGAAAACTGAAATAGCTAATGAACTTGGTATTTCCGGTTATGAAACCATGGATAAGGGAAACCTTACTGCTAGACAGAATGGTTACGTTGGCGGTTATATGACTAAGAGATTGGTTGAAATGGCAGAACAACAGTTATCAGGAAGATAAGTTAATCGTTGAATTTTTTAAAAATAAATCAGCTTATGAATTTAATCCATAAGCTGATTTTAATTTCATGTTTTAAGTTCATGGATAGCCTATATCGCATTTGTATTATAAAGTAAAGGAAATGAATCATATGAAACAGGAAAAAAAAGATAGAAGAACAGCAGATTATACTCCGATTCAAGTTACATTTCCCCTTGCCGATTCTATGATAACGGAAGATCAATCCAATAATTCCATACCATCTGAGGATGATGTCGTCGAGGTTAAAAATTGGGTTGATTTTAAGGAAATGTAATTAGAAGGAGGGAAAAAGATGACGCTTTCTTTGCGGCAGAATGCTGAGATTGAACGGATGAAATCAGAAATTGCGAATCAATATGGAGTAAAGGATTTTGACGATATTGATAGAGGTAAAGTGACTTCCAGAGCTAATGGGGATATCGTAAACACTTTGGTGGAGCTTAAAGAAAGAGAATGACGGATTCCGTGTAAAAGCGCAGAAATGCGCTTTTTTCTTGTTCTATAGGCTTTAAGCCTGTTGAGCTCGCAAAGCGTGCAAAACAATAAACCACCCGCTATGCGTAATGTCATTTGGTTAAGCAATTAAAAATAATTTAGAGTCATAAATAGATAGATAAAATAATATTCCGAAAAATCAAAATAATGATTGTAATCAATGATATATCGTGATAATATGAGGTTGAAAATGTAATCAATTACATTGCATAAATCATTAACGTTACTGGCATATTGTTTGAAATAAACTAATATAAATGTAACTGATTACTAAAAGATGCATAAGCATAAAAAAAGGTTGAAAGGAGAATAAAGATGTCAAAAAAAGAGAAAAAAGCAGTTGTAGAAGAAAAAGATTACCCACTGAGTCATGTTCCCAAAGAAGCTCGCTCAGGGCTGGTCGCGGTTACAGGTGTTTTGATCGGATTTACGTTCTTTACACCCACCATGGCCGCGGGTGCACGATTGGGCGCGGCGTTCCAATTTTCGGAATTAATTTGGATTCTTTTAGCAGGAAGTGCAATATTAGGTGTTTATGTTGCTGTTATTTGTGCAATAGGTGCGAAAACAGGATTGACCTCCGTGCTGCTTGCCCGATATACGCTGGGAATTGCCGGGGCAAAATGGGCGGATATTATTTTAGGAGGAACGCAGGTTTTGTGGTATGCAATTACTGCGGAATATATGGGTATCTTATTTGCAAAAGGCTTAGGATTGCCAGGATGGGAAATTTTCTTTATGATATTTTGGTCGGTGGTTATGGGTGCAACTGCACTTTATGGATTTAAAAGTATGGCGATCGTATCTTATATCGCAATGCCTCTCATGGTGGCACTGGTTGTGATCGTAACATGGATGGCATTCCGGGAAGTTGGAAGCATAGAGGCGTTATTTGGAATGAAGCCGACTTCAACCATGTCTATTACAGTTGCAATTACTGTAATTGTTGGTACTTTTGCCTCGGGAGGAACGCAGGCAGCAAATTGGGCAAGGTTTGCAAAAGACGGCAAAACTGCTTTTGTTGCTGCAATTGTTTCTTTTTTAATTGGTAATGGCATTATGGTTTTCTCCGGAATGATCGGCGGCTTTGCTTTTCGGACCGGTGATTTGATTGAGCTTATGATTACCATGGGATTGACTTTCTGGGCGCTAATTATTTTAACATTGAACATTTGGACGACAAACAATGCAACTGCTTATGCCTTCGGGGTGGCCGGTGCGGAAATGTTCGGTAAATCGAATAAGGCACCGTTTGTTATCTGGGGTGTTGTAATTGCTACAGTGGTTGCGGTTGCAGGAGTGGGCGCTTATTTTATCCCGCTGTTAAACCTCTTTGGAACTTTTATTCCACCGCTGGGAGGAGTTATTATCGGCGATTTTCTGTTTACATATAAAAAGCGACTCCCTATGCTCGACTATGTAAAATTTAAGAAATTACGAATTGCTCCTTTGATTGCTTATCTTATAGGCTGTGCAGCAGCTTACTTTGGCGGTGCTTTTGAAGTCGGTGTACCGTCTCTTCAGGGAATTATTATTGCTGCATTGGCAGTACCAGTCGCTAATGTAGTGCTCAAGGCTATAAATTATAATGATATGCATGAAGTAATGGAAGAAGCCAAGTACGTATAGTGAAGAGAAAAGATAGGAGGAGCATGAAATGAACACATTATTGATCAAAAATGCAAAACTTAGAAATCAGGACGGAGTAAAAAGCATTTTGGTGGAAAATGGAACAATCAGTAAGATTGGTGACCATATCCCGGAGGAAAACTTTGAAATAATTGATGCCGGAGGCAATTTGGTAATCCCTCCTTTTATTGATCCACATGTCCATTTGGATGCAGTACTTTCTGCAGGAGCGTTGAGTAGGCCTAACAAGTCAGGAACCCTTTTGGAAGCAATTGATATCTGGGGAGAAAGAAAACCATTTCTGAGCAAGGAGATTCTTAAAAAGAATGCCAAAGAGGTCATGAAGTGGTATATTGCAAACGGTGTACTAAGAGTAAGAACCCATGCGGATTGCTCCGATCCGACACTGATTACCGTAGAAAGTCTGGTAGAGCTTCGTGAAGAAGTGAAAGACCTGATTGATATTCAAGTGGTAGCGTTTCCGCAGGATGGCATATTTACAAAACCGGAAGGAGAAGCTTTGATCCGCAGAGCAATGGAAATCGGTGCCGACGTGGTGGGAGGAGCGCCTCATATCGAATATACAAGAGAAGACGGCGTAAAAGATGTGGAATTTGTTTACCGTTTGGCAGAAGAGTTTGACAAGTTGATTGATATCCATATCGATGAAACCGGCGACCCTCAGTCAAGATTCATTGAAGTGATGGCAAAGGAGAATATTGTTCGAGGCTGGCAGGGAAGAGCAGCGGCAAGTCATACCACTGCAATGCATAATTATAATAACGACTACGCCTTTAAACTTCTTGGGATTTTAAAAAAGGCGGAAATGAATATGATTACAAATCCGTTTGATAATTCTGTTCTTCAAAACCGAACAGACGGATATCCAAGAAAGAGAGGACATACCAGAGTTGATGAATTGCTGGATAGAGGTGTCAATGTATGCATCGGTCACGATTCTATCATGGATCCATGGTATTCCATGGGGAAGGGGAATATGATAGCCGCCGCAAATTTGCTCGCTCATACAGCGCATATGAACGGTTATGATCAGATTACGATGCTAATGGATATGATAACAACAAGATCAGCAAAAACCTTGGATATAGAAGATTCCTATGGGTTGGATGAAGGAAAGCAGGCAGACATCGTCATCCTGGATGCTCAAAATGATGCGGAGGCAATGCGACTGACCAGTGAATGTCTGTATGTGATTCGAAAAGGAAAGGTGATCTGTAAAACGACGCCTGCCGCCAGGATACTGGAAATCGGGGGAGGATCTGAAGTTGTTGATTTTAAACTAAAATGACATAGAAACACTTCGAAGAAGAGAGCAGGACTGGAGGATGCAGCCTGCTCTTTTTCTATTTAACTCAAATCCCTTTTTATGTTATACTTACTACAAGAAAATCTGCGAAAACTTCACAATAGGAGGAGAGTCGTTTGAATATTAAATCAGTAGCAAAAAAAGCCGGCGTTTCTGTTGCTACCGTATCAAGAGTTTTGAATCATCCTGATGCAGTTGCACCTGATACCAAGGAGCATATTTTGAATGTCATGGAAAGCCTGGATTATACCCCAAACTGGTTTGCCAGGGGGCTGAAACTGAACCGGACGGGTGTTATTGCGCTGCTGATTCCTGAAATTATGGATTTGAGTTATATGGAGATTGCAAAGGGGGTGGAAGATGTAGCCCACCAAAAGAAATATAATATTATGCTTTGCACGACAGAGGAAGATCGAAATAAAGAAAAAGGATATATAGAAAATTTTATTGCAAGAAAGGTAGACGGAATCATTCTGGTGTCTTCGCTCCTAAAGAAAAACGATTTGCTTCAGATCAAAAAACAGGACATTTCTGTAGTGCTGATTGGAAGAAATGAAGAACTTTCCGGGGAAAATCTGGTCTATACCGATTATAAATCTGCAACCGGTGAAGCAATCAGGCATATCATTGAAATAGGATACCGCAATATCGGAATGATTTATGGAAACCGCCCAAAGAAGGAGAACCTGGAAAAACTGGAAGGATTTCAGCATACAATTACCGGGGAAGGTCTAATTTATCAGCAGGAACATATTGTGGAAGAAGAAAACAGCATTGAAGGCGGCTATCTTGGTGCCAGCAAACTTTTAAATTTAAAGGATCGACCTGAGGCGATTTTTGTTACGTCGGATATTATGGCAGTTGGAGCAATGGAAAAAATAAAGCAGACAGGCCTTAAAATTCCACAGGATATTGCTGTAGTGGGATATGACAACTTAAAAATCTCTGGATTTATAGAGCCTAAGCTTACAACTGTTGCCAAGCCGATGTATCGAATGGGGTTGGTGGCTGCAAGACTGCTGTTTGACTTGATGGAGGAAGAACTGGAAGAGGGGGAACCCCAGGAAATTTTAATACAGTCAAAACTCAAAGTCCGCAAGTCCTGTGGACACCAGGACAGGGTGAAAGAAATATTCTAGTATTCTCAACCACAAACCATTGATTTCATTAATGTAAGGAATTAGGGGCGGAGTACTCACCGCTAAGGAGGGAAATCGAATGACACTTGCAGTAAATTTTATGGGAATAAAACTAAAAAACCCAATCATTGTAGCTGCCGGGCCATGGTCCAGGAATGGTGAGATGATTAAAAAGGCCTTTGCGGCTGGAGCTGGAGCAGTAGTTACAGAAACTATCGTAAATGAGGTAAATATTGACGTAAGGCCCCGCGTTGCGTATCATAGCGGCGGAGTTCAAAATATACGACTGTATAGCGATATCCTTCTGGAAGAATGGGAACGGGAAATCGATATTGCAAAAAGTCAGGACGGAATTGTCATTGCCAGTATTTGTGCACAAACCTCTTCGGAGATAAGTTATATAGCAGGTAAAATGGAAAAAGTGGGCGCAGATGCTATAGAATTGGGCTTGGCATCTCCTATGGGAGAAGGTCTTGAAGTGATGGCAGCCAGTGCAGATAAAATTTATGAAATGACCAGAAAAGTCGTGAACAGTGTAGATATCCCTGTTATGGTGAAGCTTTCTCAGAATGTAACCAATATGTCCAAGGTTGCCTGTGCGGTGGAAAAAGCAGGTGGGAGCGCGATCAGCGCAATTGATACGGTACGCTGCATTTTAGGTGTGAATATCAAAGAAAGAAAACCTTATCTGCAGACCTACGGAGGATATTCTGGCCCACCGATTAAACCTTTGGGATTGGCTTCTGTCGCAACCATCGCTCAAAGTACAACCTTGCCGGTCTGTGGGATCGGAGGAATTGAGACCTATGAGAACGTATTAGAATACATGATGCTGGGAGCTTGTGTGATTCAAATGGGGACTTCAATTATGCTGAACGGTTTTGAACATATCGAAAAAGTAAAAAATGATTTGGAAGAATGGATGCAGGAAAACGGCGTAAAGGATCTTTCAGAAATCAGAGGAGCTGCTTTATCCGATATTAAATCCTTTGATGAAATCCAAGTAGAACCAAAGGTGTCCCGTATGATTGAAGCGTGTGAAAGAACAGAGTGCGATCAATGTGTAAAGGGTTGTGTTTACGGAGCAATCACGAAAGATGGGTCTAATGTTCTTATACGCATGGAAAAGTGCAGCGGCTGCGGTTTATGCTGTGATATTTGTCCGGATAAGAAAATCAGCCTGATCTGGCCATAAGCATAGAAAACACATGGAATAGAGGTGCATTATAATATTAGGAAAATTTGTAACTAGTAACAAATTTTGCGCACCCCAGTTTTTTCTTGATAATTTCGTTACATAGTGACATAATTAAGATAACTTTAGTGAACCCAAAAGCGAGAAAAGAGTCTCTCGCTATTCTGACATAACTTGACATAAATCGAACAAATTAAATAGAAAACTGGAGTAATGTTAATAAGATGAATATTAAGGAAATTGCAAAAAAAGCAGGTGTTTCAGTTGCGACGGTGTCAAGAGTGCTGAATCATCCGGAGAGTGTTGCGCCCGACACAAAACAGAGAATATTGAATGTAATTGAAGAATCAGAATACACTCCAAATTGGTTTGCCCGAGGTTTAAACTTCAATAAGACTGATACGATCGGATTACTTATTCCGAATATTTTAAACCCGAGCTACATGGAAATTGCCAAGGGTGTAGAGGATGTTGCCCATCAGAAGAACTATACGACCTTGCTTTGTAATGCAGAAAATGCGGTTGAAAAAGAAAGAAAATATGTTGATTCCTTGGAAAAAAGAAGAATTGACGGCATTGTTCTAGTCTCATCGTTACTTGAAAATGAAGATGTAGAGGGGATTAAAAAACAGGGGATTCCTGTCGTTTTGATCGGTGAAAACAAGGGTGATGTTAAGAAGGTGCCAATTGTAAGGATTGATTGTGAGGGTGCGGCTTATAAAGCGGTAAAGCACCTGACTGAGGTCGGCTACAAGGATATTGCTATTATATATGGTGCGACTCCTGAAAGGGAAAATAAAAGAAAAATCGATGGATATCGAAAGGCTTTAGAGGAAGAAGGTATTACAAAAAGAGCAGAATACATCCAGGAAGCGGTTAACACCATAGAAGGCGGGTACATCGCAGCAAAAAGACTGATTGATTTGAAGCAAAGACCTCGAGCTATTTTTACCTCCTCGGATCTTTTGGCATTTGGAGCGATGGATGCCATGAAGGATCACGGGATTAAAGTTCCGGAAGAAGTTGCATTCGTAGGGTTTGATAATATAAGGATGTCAACTTTAATTGATCCTAAACTTACCACAGTTGAAAAACCGATGCATAAAATGGGGGTTGTGGGTGCAAGATTGTTATTTGATATCATTGATACGAAAGAAGAAGAAATTACGAGCAGAGAGATTCTGTTGCAGTCTAAACTCAAAATAAGAAAATCCTGTGGGCACAGGGAAAGAATAGGGGAGATATTCTAATGAAAACAGATTTTTTAGGTTTGAAAATGAAAAATCCTATTATTGTTGCAGCTGGTCCTTGGAATCGGGACGGGAAAAGTATCAGAAAAGGAATTGCAGCCGGAGCAGGCGCCGTGATCACGGAAACCATTGTCAGTGATGCGTTGCTCGATCTGAGACCTCGGATCGCTTACAATGGAACGGGTGCTCAAAATATTAGACTATATAGTGATATTCAGGTAGAAGGCTGGCAAAGGGAAATGGATATTGCGAAAAGCAAGGAAGGACTTGTAATCGCCAGTATTTCAGCCCACACTCCCTCAGAGCTTGCCTATTTGGCGATGAAAATGGAGAAGTTTGGTGCAGATGCCATAGAACTTGGCATTTCGTCTCCTATGGGTGAATCGTTGGAAGTGGTTGCTTCCGATGCGGAAAGAGTCTACGGGATGACAAAAGAAGTGGTTCGTAACGTTAAAATTCCGGTGATGGTTAAGCTTTCTCAAAATTCCACCAACATCTCAAAAGTGGCAAAAGCCGTAAAGAGTGCGGGCGGTACCGGGGTAAGTGCGATTAATACAGTACGATGCATCCTTGGCGTCGACATTGATACTGCTGAACCCACTTTATCGACATACGGAGGATATTCCGGTGCACCGATACGGCCTTTGGGACTTGCTTCCGTTGCTACGATTGCGCAGGCGGTGGAAGATCTTTCTATTTGTGGAATCGGAGGAATCGAAAACTATAAGAATGCATTAGAATATATTATGCTTGGTGCGTCTGCTGTTCAACTGGGAACTTCGGTAATGATCAACGGATTTCGCAAAATTACCGAGGTTGTAAATGACTTAGAAAAATGGTCAGAAGAAAAGGGAATAAAGGAATTGAAGAGCATTCGGGGTTCCGCTCTGAAAAATTTGAAGTCTTTTGAAGAAATTAAAATAGAACCGATTGTAAGTCGTATTGATGTTCCGATCTGCAATGCAGATTGCGAAGTTTGCGTCAGAGCATGCATTTATAGTGCGATTCAGAAGGAAGGCAATGCTATGATTGTGGATCTCGAAAAATGTACCGGATGCGGACTTTGTACTTTTGTCTGTCCTGACAAGAAATTTCGACTGGATTGGTAAAACAACCGCGTACGAAAGAGTGAAATGTGATTCACTCTTTTTTTTTTTTTTTTTTTTTGGTGCGCCCAGCATGGGCACAGTCTAACGGGTGAAAGTCCCGAACGCGCCCAGTAGCGGGAAGTGTATAGCCGGAGGCAAGGGTGTCCGCCGTGAGGCGGAATCTGAAGGAAGCCCGAGGCAAAACTCTGACCTGACGAACAGAAATCACATCAGGCGAAATCTGCGGATAAAGTTGCCGAACAAACTGAAGTCCAAAAGCTACAGAAAAAGCAGATGGCGTAAATGTGGCAGGTACATGGAGGGAAAGACTGCGTTCTTACCTGGGGAGATCTCACGGACGGGGAAGCCCGGTTGAAACAAGATTTATCGTGAGAAGTCAGCAGAAGCCATAGTAGTGATGACGGCCGGCGAAAGCTAGCAAGAGCGAAGGGCTAAACAATTTTGTCAGTTACTAAAATTATGCTTGTAATCTCTGTAAGGAAACACCAGGCAATAGCCCCTTGATTTATCAGGCGGACAGGTGGCAGAGATGAGCGAAAAGAAGGGAAGTAACAAAGTATGAACGCGGAAAAGTTACTGGAAAAGATACTGAGTCCGGAAAACATGGACGAGGCTATCAAACAAGTCAAACGCAACAAAGGCGCAGCAGGTGTGGACGGAATGCTCACAACTGAAATAGAAGGATACTTCGAAGCGCATAGCGAAGAAATCAAGGATTTAATCAGGCAGAGAAAGTACAAACCAAACCCGGTGTTAAGAGTGGAAATCCCTAAAGCAAATGGCGGTGTGAGAAATCTGGGAATACCGACTGTAATCGATAGAACGATACAGCAGGCAATCTCACAAATAATCACGCCAATATTTGAAGAGACCTTCCATGACAGCAGCTACGGATTCCGAGAGGGCAGATGTGCACAAAACGCAATCGAAAAGGCCATAAACCTTATGAATCAGCACTTCACATGGATCGTGGATATTGATCTGGAAAAATTCTTTGATACAGTCAACCACGACAAGCTGATGACGCTGGTTGCAAAAAGAGTGCAAGACGGAGATGTCGTCTCTTTAATCAGAAAGTATCTCGTCAGTGGTGTAATGATCGATGACGAATACAAGGAATCTATCATCGGCACACCGCAGGGTGGAAACTTATCCCCACTCCTATCCAACATCATGCTCAACGAACTGGACTGGGAACTGGAACGGCGAGGGCTGAACTTCGTAAGATATGCAGATGACTGCATCATCTTAGTCGGAAGTGAAAAGTCGGCAAACAGAGTAATGGCGACCATAACGAGGTACATTGAAGAAAACCTCTGGCTGAAAGTCAACGCAAGCAAAAGTAAAATTGAGACACCAAAGGAACTTAAATACCTGGGGTTTGGATTCTACTTTGACAGCTTCCAGAAGCAGTACAAGGCAAGACCGCATGAAGACTCCGTATTGAAGATGAAAACCAAGATTAAGGGACTCACATCAAGAAGATGGGGAGTCAGCATGGATTACAGAATCATGCACCTTAACTGGGCAATCAGAGGTTGGGTAAACTATTTCCGATCAGCAAGCATGAAAGCGGTTTGCAAAGAGATAGACAAGCATATGAGGTTCCGTTTGCGAATGTGCATATGGAAACAGTGGAAGAGACCTAAAACAAGGTGCAAAGCATTGATAAAACTTGGCATATCTAAAGGCAAAGCGTGGGAATGGGCGAACTCGAGAAAAGGTTATGCCAGAGTGGCAAGCTCATTCATTATGCACAGAGCAGTAACCAATGAAATCCTAAAGAGAAAGGGCCTAGTATTTCTACTAGACCACTATCAGGCCGTTCATATTTAGTACAAAACTGAAGCGCCGTGTACGGAACCGTACGCACGGTGCTGTGAGAGGTCGGAAAATTTGAATATCAGTATTCAAATTTTCCTCCTACTCGATTGCGCCCAGCATGGGCGCAGTCTAACGGGTGAAAGGTGAGCGCTTAATAACAAGGTGCCTTGGAAATTAAATTGAGTTTGATAAACTACAAGTATCAATCGGTCATTTGCTACATACAGCCTGTACTTCATCTGACCATGGCATAAGATCTTCCAAATCCTCCGGATAGTTCATGTAATCGGTGTCTGGCATGTACAGAAGCAAATGTTGCAGGTAGGCATACACATCAAGGTTATTAGCCTTGGCGGTTTCAACAATACTGTAAACAGCGGCGCTGGCGGATGCCCCTTTAGGTGTATCCGCAAACAGCCAGTTTTTACGACCAACGGCATAAGGCCGAATACTGTTTTCCGCTGAGTTATTGGATATGGAGCATCGTCCATCCAGAAGATAGTTTTCTAGATACGGCTTCTGATTCATGGCATAGGTAACGGCTTTACCTAAAGCAGACCCCTTTAAAGGATTCAGTGATTCAAGCCAGCCCCAAAAGGCCTCAAGAACCGGTTTCTCCAGTTCAAGACGCTTAAGCTGTCGCTCTTTAGGTGAGAGATCTGCAATCCCATCCTCAATCTTGAAAAGCTTATTGCAGTACTCTCTTCCGATTGCCGCATTTGTCCTTAGGGCTCCCTTTGCGCTCTTATTCGGCATAGCCTCCACGAACTTACGCCTCAGATGAGCCCAGCAGGCACATCTTTTAACGCCCTCCAACTTATTGTACCCGGAATACCCATCGCAGTGATGGTATCCCGTAAATCCTTTGAGATATTCAACTGCATGATCACCGTTTCTGGAGGATTGATAATCATACAGGACGATGGGTGACTTCCCATCATCGCCGGAACGGTGCAGCCACATGTAGGATTTGGTCTGTGGCTTTTTCCCTTCCTCCTTCAATACCTGGAGTGGAGATTCGTCACTATGGATCACATCCCTTTTGAGGAGCTCCTTGCGTAGATATCCGATGATTGGATAAAAGTAACCCTCCGAGCACCTGATGACCCAGTTTGCCATGGTCGCACGAGTCAGCACAATACCTAGACGCTCCCAATCCTTTTCCTGACGGTATAGCGGCATGCTATTCACATACTTTTGATACATGACATATGCAACTGAGCTCGGCGATGCAAGGGAATGGTTCATCAGGGATGTGGGTGAGTTTGCTTTTAGAATGTATGGCGTTTCCGTATGCTTGCATTCAGGACATTCATAGGCCATGCGCACATAGCGTAAGATACGTAGTTTTGCTGGGATGTATTCCAGCTCCTCTCGAACGGTTTCCTTGCCGATGGGCTTAAGCCCAGTCCTACAGCGATCACAGTAAAGATCTTCATCCGCAGCTTCACATAGTATCTCATGAACCGGAAGATCCTTGATGATCGCTTCCCGGCGAGTCTTCGCCTTGCGATGTTTGTAGCCTTCAGAATCCCTCACGATTGGTTCTTCTGCATCGAGTGTGTATTCAACTTCGGCCTCATTGAACAGATTAAGTTGTCCATCAATGTCACCGATACGTGCTTTCTCGCTAGAACTGCCGAATTTCTGTCTGCGCATGAGGAGGAGCATTTCAGTAAGGTTATCCACCTGTTTTTGGAGCTTCTCAACCATAGTTTCCAACTGTGCAGTATAGGCATCTTTATTACGGTTTTCCATTTCCTGTATTTTGTTTTCAAGCTGGCTGATGTAGGCATCCTTGTCCATGTTTTCGGCAGTCCTCTCATGAATTTGTCTTGGTTTAATTATACCATGGGATGCCAATAAAATCCAGCAATTTCAACGGATTCGTACAGTTTTGTGGCGATTAAATATCTCCTGATTCAACCTTTTTAATCGCTCTTGGCTGATCAATGGATAAGCCCTCTGTTAGCCAACGGAATTCTTGCCAGGTGATATCCCTGACCTGCTCTTCTGTCCTGGGCCATTTGAATTTACCGTTTTCCAGTCGCTTGTACAGGAGAACAAAACCGTCTTCTTCCCATAGAAGTGCCTTCAGCCGATCAGCACGTTTGCCGCAAAACAGAAAGAGTTTTCGGGAGAAAGGATCCAAACCTAGATGTGACTGTACCATTGCTGCTAACCCGTCTATGGATCTGCGCATATCAGTATAGCCACAGACGATGTAAATCCCTTGCGCCTTAGTGATATCACCTAGCATATCCGCTGTATCACTTTCAAAGTTCGTTCAATGATGGCATCCGATGCGCATTCCTGTATTTCAACAACAATGCCATTGAGATTGAGTATTATTGCCGGTCCGGAATGGCTGGCTTCATATATGGGTTGTGGCGGCATCAAAGGAACGATAACCGGTTGATCCGGTGATTTAATCAAAGCCTTTTCTTGGACAGCTGCAGATTTCACTTTCCGGAGCCAGTAGAAATATTTATGCCTTGAAATATTATTCTCGGCACACCACTCTTTTACCTGTTTTCCGCTGTTGATCCGCTCTCGGATGATGGCCGCCCATTGCTCTAGGCGATATTTGTCTGTCAGTTTTTTAGTTTCACCCATGGTAACCTCCATAAATTCAACTTTTCGTACTTTTTACACTCAAGTGTGAAAAGTGTGGAAAGTGTGTTATTGAGATTCTAACATGAGAGGCATATAGAATTAAGGCACTGTTTTATTGAGCGCTTACGGTGAAAGTCCCGAACACGCCCAGTAGCGGGAAGTGTATAGCTAGAGGCTAGGGTGTCCGCCGTGAGGCGGAATCTGAAGGAAGCCCGAGGCAAAACTCTGACCTGACGAACAGAAATCACATCAGGCGAAATCTGCGGATAAAGTTGCCGAACAAACTGAAGTCCAAAAGCTACAGAAAAAGCAGATGGCGTAAATGTGGCAGGTACATGGAGGGAAAGACTGCGTTCTTACCTGGGGAGATCTCACGGACGGGGAAGCCCGGTTGAAACAAGATTTATCGTGAGAAGTCAGCAGAAGCCATAGTAGTGATGACGGCCGGCGAAAGCCGGCAAGAGCGAAGGGCTGAACAATTTTGTCGGTTACTAAAGTTATGCTTGTAATCACTGCAAGGAAACACCAGGCAATAGCCCCTTGATTCATCAAGCGGACAGGTGGCAGAGATAAGCGAAAAGAAGGGAAGTAACAAAGTATGGACATAGTATTTCTACTAGACCACTATCAGACCGTTCATATTTAGTACAAAATTGAAGCGCCGTGTACGGAACCGTACGCACGGTGCTGTGAGAGGTCGGGAAATTTGAATATCACTATTCAAATTTCCCTCCTACTCGATTGCCTTTTTGCCTTAATGAGAAAAGAGTCTTATTTTATCGAAAAACAGCTGGGATTATATAAATTTTTTCAAGATTTAATGAAAGAAAATCCTTGCATTATCAAAAAAAAGTGTTACAATGAAAATGAGTGTAACTGGTTTCACTATAATTTCAAGACCACAATAAATATAGCAAATCAGTACCCGATTAACACTGCATGACGCTTATGACAACGAAGCATACAATATGAAAGTGATTGCAGGAAACGCAGCTATCTTCTTACTAACAGTTGGGCGACGAAAATTAGCAAATCAACGTCTGCGAGCAAAGCTTGCTTTGCTGCCCTTTTACCAATGCGGCTAAATCCGCCGAAAAAGGTAAAGATTTGGGATATTTTCCAGCCTAAATTCTGCCTACGGTTCTAGCGCCTTTTAAACGGACTCCTGCGTAAGCGTAGCTTGCTACATTGTCCGTTTTGCTGGTCAGACAAAAAGGAAAAGAACCGGACAGAATGTTAAAAAGAAGCATTTGAAAATTCAAATTATTAAATGAGAGAAGGAGTTGAAAAATTTGAGTAAGGTAGTAAAAGCGAAGTACACTGCTGATGCTGTAGACGGTTTCACACCAAGAACAGCGATGGAAGAAGCAGCAAGATGTTTACTATGTGTTGATGCCCCATGTAGCCAAGGCTGTCCGGCTGGAACAGACCCTGGGAAATTCATCAGATCCATCAGATTTAGAAATGTAAAGGGTGCGGCGGAGACAATCAGAGAAAACAATGTTCTGGCCGGAAGCTGTGCCAGAGTATGTCCTTACGATAGACTTTGCGAGGAAGCCTGCAGCAGATGCGGCATCGACAAACCGATCGAAATTGGAAAATTACAGAGGTTTGCTGTTGAACAGGAAAAAGCTCATAAGATGAAGATTTTGACAGCTCCTGCTAAGAAAAAGGATGCGAAGGTTGCTTGCATCGGTTCCGGTCCAGCATCCCTTGCATGTGCGGCTAAGCTTGCTCAAGTCGGCTATCAAGTTACTGTTTTTGAAGCTGCAGAAAAAGCGGGCGGAGTACTTACATATGGAATTACACCGGCAAGACTGCCGCAACATGTTGTAGATTTTGACATCAAAGCTGTGAAAGATTTAGGTGTTAAATTTATATTTGATACAAAAGTTGGGGAAGACATTACAATTGACGAATTGAAGAAATCCGGATTTAAGGCAATCTTCGTAGGCGCTGGCCTGTGGGATGCCAAGATTCCTGAAATACCTGGAAAAGACCTGAAAGGCGTTACAAACGCAATTGAATTTTTAAAGACAGCAAGAGATTCCAAGGGAAATTTCAATCCTGGAAAGAACGTTGTTGTGATCGGCGGCGGAGACGTTGCTATGGACTGTGCTACAACAGCAAAACTGTTGGGTGCTGAAAATGTAATGATTTATTACAGAAGAACACTGGAAGAAGCGCCTGCAAACATGGCTGAAATTCAGTATGCAACTTCATTGGGTGTTACGATTACCACAAACTTTGCACCAAAAGAAATGATTGGCGGACAGCAAGTTGAATTTGCTGTGTTTAAAGGCAGAGACGGAGTCTCCGAAGCGAAGGTTGCTGTAGATACAGTGGTATTTGCTATTGGTCAGGCTCCGGAAGATATGACTAAAATCGCATCTGTAAAGGTAACTGAAAAAGGCGCGATTGCAGCAAATGCAAAAGGTAAAACAAACGTTGCCGGAATTTTTGCTGCCGGAGATATCGTAAACGGCGGAAAGACTGTTGTTGAAGCAGTAGCAGCAGGAAAAGAAGCCGCAGCAGAAATTATGAGCTACCTCGAAAAGAAAGAAGGTGTAAAGTAAGATGGCTGTTAAAAAAGATTTATCAATAGAATATTTAGGAGTTAAGTGCGAAAATCCGTTCTTCCTTTCATCATCACCAGTTGGCGGGAACTACGATATGGTTAGAAAAGCTTACGAATCAGGATGGGGTGGTGTTTTCTTTAAAACAGTTGGTATCTTCGTAGCCGACGAATGTTCCCCGAGGTTTGACCAGACAAACAAAGAAGGTATTCCATGGCTTGGTTTCAAAAACATGGAGCAGATCTCTGACAAACCAACGGAAAAGAATTTTGAGTTCATGGCAAGATTAAAGAGAGATTACCCTGAAAAAATTATGGTTGCTTCTATCATGGGAAGCAACGAGGAGGAATGGAAAGAGCTGGCAAAAATGTGTGAACAGGCTGGAGCTGACTTGATTGAAGGTAACTTTTCCTGTCCACAGATGACGAGCCATGCAATGGGATCCGACGTAGGTTCTACTCCTGAACTGGTAAAACAGTATTGTCAGGCTGTAACGTCCATTACTAAGATTCCTTTCATCGCAAAGATGACTCCAAACGTAACAAATATGGTGCTTCCTGCACGTGCTGCTATGGAAGGCGGAGCGGCAGGTGTATCCGCGATCAATACAATAAAATCGATTACAAATATCGATTTTGAAAATATGACGGCTATGCCGGTCGTAAATGGTAAATCCTCGATTTCCGGTTATTCTGGAGCGGCAGCAAAGCCGATTGCTTTAAGGTTTATCGCGCAGTTGCTTCAGGATGAGGTGTTAAAGAACGTTCAGATCAGCGGTATCGGTGGTATTGAAACTTGGAGAGATGCTGTCGAATTCCTGCTCTTAGGCTGCAGAAACCTTCAGGTTACTACTGCAATCATGCAGTATGGATATAGAATTGTTGAAGATATGATCAGCGGTGTAAGCCACTTCATGGATGAAAGAGGATATGACAAGCTTGATGATTTCATTGGAAAAGCAATCGGAAACATTATACCCGCTGAAGAACTGAACAGAGATTTCAAGATCCTGCCAAACTTTGACGACAAAAAATGTATCGGCTGTGGAAGATGCTATGTCTCTTGCTACGATGGTGCGCATCAGGCGATTGACTGGAATGAAAAGAAGAGAAGACCGGTTCTTAATGATAACTGTGTTGGATGTCATCTCTGTCTGAATGTATGCCCTGTTCAAGGTTGCATCACCCCAGGAGAAATCAAGTGGAAGGATGGCCGCAAGCCGGTTGACATCACTTTAAAGCATGATTATGAATAAACGATATAAGAGATAACTCTTAACAACATTATATAACCACCTTAATAAACAGAGTAACCTTGCATTTGCAGGGTTATTCTGCTTTTTGAAAAGGAATCATTTCCTCTTTTATATTTTTATTTTAATTAACAAATGATATGGTATAATACTTCTGAATGGAGGGCGTTATGCAAAAAATTTTAATTATTGAAGATGAACCTAATATCAGAGAACTGGTATTGTATAACCTGAACCAGAGCGGTTATTGTGGAATGGAAGCTGAGGATGGTTTGCAGGGTCTGTCAATGGTAAAAAGTGAGACTCCTGACTTAATTTTACTTGATATTATGTTACCCGGAAAAAATGGTTACGACATCTGTAAGGAACTGAGGGCAGAAGGAAATAGAACACCTATTATTATGCTTACAGCCAAAAATGAAGAAATTGATAAGGTATTGGGGCTTGAATTTGGAGCAGACGATTATATTTCAAAGCCCTTTGGCATCAGAGAACTTATGGCAAGAATCAAAGCGGTGCTTAGAAGATATGAAAACCGTCAGGAACAAGACGGTGTTGTAAATGGGATGGGTCAGGATGGCATTAAAATAGGAGATTTGGTTATCAACACGGAAAGCCACGAAGTAAAGCTGGCAGGAAAACTTTTGGAGCTTACTTTGAAGGAGTTCGATTTGTTGAAGGTTCTTGCGGAAAACAGAGGAAGAGTTATGACACGGGATCAGTTGCTTGATAAAGTCTGGGGCTTTGATTATATTGGAGAGACAAGAACGGTAGATGTTCATATTCGTTATCTCAGAAAGAAACTGGGCGACGAAGACAATGAAGGAAAATATATTCAAACCATACGCGGTATGGGGTATAAGATGTCATGAAAAAGAAATTTTTATTGTTTTCTATCTGTCTGATTTTAATCAGTGTGATCATCACCAGTGTGATTTCCATTAATGTAAATATAAAGAGCTTCATTTCAGAAAAAGAAGGGGCGCTTTTAACATACTGCAAGCTCATTAATATGGCAATTGCGGAAGATTATGAGACAGGTACAAAGGTTGATTATGTGGAAGCAGCGAAAGATTTCTCTAATGAAATGGGTATTCGGTTAACCTTTATTGATCTAAAAGGGAATGTGCTGGCAGATTCAACAGAAGGATCAGACTATACTAAGATGGAAAATCATCTTGGAAGGAAAGAAGTGACAGAGGCAATTCTTACAGGATCAGGGGTGAGCAACCGAAAGAGCAATACCCTTGGGGCAGAGTTCCTTTATGTGGCAGATACGCTGGAATATCAGGGCGATAAGGTTTTAATAACCCGTGTTGCTTTAGAAATAGACCGGTTAAGGATGATCAACGACTTTATCGTCAAAGCTGCATTGATTTCTGCGGTTGTTGGAATCATGATCGCGGTAATTATAGCAATTGCGTATACGAACACACTCATGAAACCGATCAATGAAATGGAAAAACAACTACAAAAAACAATGAAAGAAAATAAAAAAGCGGAGCAGATTCGAAAGGATTTTGTTGCAAATGTTACTCATGAATTAAAAACTCCATTGACTTCGATCTCCGGATTTGTGGAAACGCTTCAGGATGGAGCTGTTGAAAATCCTGAAATAAGGACAAAATTTCTTGATATTATTGCGATTGAAGCGGCAAGACTAAAACGGCTGATAGAAGATATCTTGATCATATCGGATATTGAAAACAAACGCGAGGCAAATACGGATAGTGATATTAATGTGAGAGAGTCCATTGAAGAAATCCTTGCTTCCATGGAACCTGTTATTGATGCAAAGAAGGTAAACGTTGTCACTTCTTTTGCTTATGAAATTTATATCGGAGGCAATAATGATCGATTTAAACAATTAATGGTCAATCTTATCGAAAATGCGGTGAAATATTCCCACGATGGAGGAACCGTTGAGATTGATGCAGTGAGAAGAGAAGGAAAGGTTTACATCAGCGTCAGGGATGAGGGGATCGGTATGTCAGAGGAACATTTGTCCAGGATTTTCGAGCGGTTCTACCGGGTGGATAAATCGCGTTCGCAGAAGGTAGGTGGTACAGGGCTGGGTCTTGCCATTGTGAAACATATCGCGGCCCTGTTCGAAGCTGAAATCAAAGTGGAAAGTGAGCTTGGAAAAGGATCCACGTTTACGGTAATATTCAAATAAAAGAAGAAAGAGGGTACGGAAAATTTTGTGTGAATAGTGAATAAGAAAACTTCCTGACTTTCAAGAATGAAGATAGAATCATTCAAGAGAGAAAGGAAGTTTTTTAAGTGTCTTTATTCGTTTAATCATTTAGAAATCGGTACAGATAGTCAACAAAGTACTGTTCTGTAAAAGTTAATGGACGTGATTTTTGTTTAATATAACCAAATCGAATTGTAATGGGTTTTGCAAGAGGAAACAATTTCAAGTCCATATGGTATTTTTTTAGAATGCGACTAATATCATGATTTTTACTGGCAGCCACAAAAGTTACGCCATGAGTTGAAACTAATAAATGATAAAAGAGAAACATATCTTGAACAAATATCTTTGTTTCAAAGGATTCTGTTTCAAGTTGCATTATAGGCTCGACACTTAAATAGTCCCTAACAGAGTGTTCAACGAGTATAAGTGGATAGGCTTTTAAGTCAGATAGGTCAATGCTATGACAATCATAAAGAGGATGTCCTTTGGCGATCGCAATTGCCATTTGGGTATCATCAATCAATATAAACTCAAGCCCCCTTTTTTCTAGAAGCAGTTTGATGAAATTTTCTTGTTCGATGGAAATATTGAGAATTCCTAGATTAGAATGTCCGCTCTCAACAGCTTCAACAATATCAAAGAAGGGGTTTTGTCTTATCGAGAATGTTTTCTTTTCATTTTCAAATAGACTTAGCATTTCAATGATGGGATATATACAGGCAGAGGAGAACTGAGCAGATATTGAAAAGTCGATAGAATTTTCTGTATCATTTTGGCATATATTTCGCATTCCATCTATGTTAGAAATGATCGATTCAGCATGATGTAAAAACTCTGCACCTTGTCTAGTGAGTTCAACCCCCTTTGGCATTCTATGGAAAAGGGTATAGCCAAGCTCTTTTTCAAGGACGCCAATGGTCATGCTGATATTGGGTTGAGAGACGTGCAGATTTCTTGCAGCTTGACTCATTGAACCTGTCTTTACAATTTCTGTAAAGTAATAGATTTGATCTAATGTCATATCAATTCTCCTTATAGTTAAATGTTATATTGCCCTCATTATAATGCAATTTCGCAAAAAGTTGAAGCGCCGTATCAAACAACAGATCAAGTGCAACGCCTTAAATGTTAAAAAACAAAGGTTTAAGAGGCATAAATTTTATTTATATCTAAGCATAAAAAATATATATTTCAAATTTGATGATGATAAGAATATGCTAAATGCATAAATAATAAATCATTCAGAATTATCAAGGGGAGGACAAGATGATAAAAATCGCTGAAGCAGCAGAAAAAATTCAAGAAGAGATTGTAGTTCACAGAAGATATTTGCATCAAAATCCTGAAATTGGGATGGATTTGCCAAAGGCTGTTGATTATGTAAAAAATGAACTGATTCAATTAGGCTATACACCTGAAGTTTGTGGTGGTGGCGTTGTTGCCACATGTGGCAGTGGCGACACAGAAAAAACATTTTTGGTGCGTGCAGATATGGATGCACTTCCTATTCAAGAAGAATCAGGAGAAACCTTTCGTTCGATTAATGGAAACATGCATGCCTGTGGGCACGACTTTCATACTGCAATGCTGCTTGGTTGTGCAAAGCTGCTAAAAATGCATGAAGAACAGATAAAAGGCACAGTTAAATTGATGTTCCAACCAGCTGAAGAACTAGCAACAGGTGCAAAGGCCATGATTGAAGCAGGTGCTTTAAAAAATCCAGATGTGGATGCTGCAATGATGATGCATGTTTTTTCAGGAATGCCAAATGGCAAAGATGGACAACTCGTGGTTTTAGCAGATGGACCTGCGAGTGCTAACATCGATGTTTTTAGAATCAATGTAAAAGGCGTAGGAGGTCATGGTGCAAGACCACATGAAACGGTTGATCCAATTAATGTGTGCGCGCATATTCACTCAGCTCTTCAAATTTTAAATGCCAGAGAGGTTGAGGCAAGTGAAACATTTATCCTCACAATCGGTGAAATGAAGTGTGGGGATACCTTTAATGTTATTCCGAACAGTGGGTACATGAGAGGTACTGTTAGAAGTTATGGCAAAGATGTTCGAACATTTTTAAGAAAGCGTCTTATAGAAATTTCCGAAACTGTGGCAAAGGCTTACCGTGCAGAAGCAGAGGTTGTGTTTGAATTTGAAGCACCAAGTGTTATTAACGATCTTAAACTTAGAAATAATTTTATAAGATATATCAATGAGATCATGGTAGATCATGTTGAGGATGCAAAAGAGATGTATGATGGTAAATTTGCAAGACTCACAGGTTCTGAGGATTTTGGATTTGTCAGTGAAGCAGTACCTACCCTTATGGTGGGATTGGTAGCGGGTACCGCGGCAGATGGTTATGTTTATCCTTTGCATCATCCAAAAGTTAAATTCAACGAGAAAGTCCTTTGGAAAGGTGCTGCTGCATATGCATATGTGGCAATGAGATGGCTAGAAGAAAACTAGAATAATAGGGTTTTTAGAAAAGTGTTTTAAGTACTTGCTTTTGATAAAGAAGGAGTGAGAGATGATGGATAGAAAATATAAGCCAATCGATTTACCTCGTAATTTAGATCACATGACAAGTTCTGCGGCTCCAGAAACTTTAAAAATGATCGAAGGCATTATAGATAAAAAGTTGTCAGAGGGGTATTGGTCAGAGCCAGAAGATATGATTTTTAATCCTAATGATATTGAGTTTGCAGCATATTGGTTGCACAAGACTAGAAGTCCGATTAAGAAAGGGATGAGGGGGTATGAACTTGAAGCCTATTTCGAACCTTTTAAAAATTGTAAGCAGACGTGGCAACCGGAAGGCTTTAATAAAAAGAAAGATTACAAATTAAGTGCTTCTGGAGATTTGATGTTTGCCAAGCATATTGAACAGTCTAAGGATGTTTTATATTCTCATGTTGAATCCTTGATATTCAAAAGTGATTTTGCCTATGCGAATCTAGAATCCACTTTGTCAAAAGAAGAACCAAAAGCATTCTCTGTTGAAGCGACAGGTGAAACTCCTCATATTAATATCACAAAACCGCAATATGATGCTCTGGTGAAACATAAAGATTATAAGTTCAATGCTGTTCAGATCGCTAATAATCACATTATGGATTGTGGCGAAGAAGGTGCTAGAGTCACGATGAATCAGTTAAAGCATGACGATATTAATTTTCTGGGTGTCTACGAAAATGCATCGGATGCCAGCAGTGTTACTTTTACGATGATGGATCATATTAAAATCGGATGGGTGGCACACACGTTTAGTTTAAACGGCAAAACGCTTCCTGATGAAAAAGCATGGTTATGTGATATAACTCCATTTCACATGGTTAAAGATGTGAATACCTCAAAAATAGAACAACAGATTCAAGAAGCAAAGGCGGCAGGCTGTGATCTTGTTATAGTGACATTGCATTGGGGGCTTGAACATGAGTGCTATCCACATCCTGATCAGCTGAAATGGGCTCATAAGTTTGCAGAACTTGGGGCTGACGCGATTATATGTCATCACCCTCATGTTTGCCAACCGTATGAACTTTATAAGCTTGAAAAGTATCCAGATAAAATTGTACCTATCATGTACAGTCTTGGTAATTTAACACCGGCATATGGTTCTGCTGCCACTGTTCTGAGTATTGTTGCTAATTTGACCATTTCTCAAGGCGATTTGGCCGGGAGGAAACAAACTTTCATTACCGGGATAGAGCTGACACCTGTTGTCTTTATGAGGGCTGTTGAGAATGAAAATCAATATGCAATCCTTATGCCGTTACGAGATTTAAACACAATTCAACTGGATCATGAGACAAGAATGTATGTGTCTGAAATAAATGGGTACGCAGATTTAATTCTAGGAAATAGTTGGAGAGTATAATAATTATCAAATAATAAAGGAGAGTATGATACCTATGAGCTGTTTTTTCGATGCAGATACTATTGATCGCATTATTCAGGAAGAAATGCAGGAAATGAAAATCCCCGGCTTGGCGATTGCCATTGTATCGGGAACAGATATGATATATCTGAAAGGATTTGGGAAAACAAATGAGACAGGAGCCAAGGTAACAGAAAAAACCACATTTTTTATTGGCTCCTCTAGTAAATCATTTACTGCTATGGCGATTATGCAAATGGCAGAAGCAGGAGCTTTGGATATTGATGCTCCAGTCATAAAGTATTTACCTGAGTTTAAATGTGTAAAGAAAGCTGACGCGGTAACCATTCGTCATCTCCTCGATCATACCAGCGGTTTTTCAACCTATGAGGGAATGAAAGTATTTAATCGGAATGCCGGCGAAAGTTTATCACAGTTTTTAAAAAAATTACATAATTTCAGGTTAAAAAGGAAACCTGGTGCAGCCTACGAGTATTCCAATCTTAATTATGTAATACTTGGGTCAGTTATTGAAGTCGTATCTGGTATGATCTATGAAGATTATATAGTAAATAAGATATTTAAGCCATTAGATATGAACCGTTCTTTTGCCGATTATCAGAAGGCATTAAACTATGGTCTGGAAAAGGGATATCAGCCAGTCTTAGGTCTCATTTGTCAGACGAAATATGATTTTCATCCGGAAATCATACCAGCCGGATATATTGCATCATGTGCCGAGGATATGGCACAATACCTGATTGCAAACTTGAACGGAGGATGCTATAAGAATTCAAGAATCTTATCAGAGGACGGAATGCATATGCTTCATACAAAATCATCAAAAACAAGTGAACATTATGGACTTGGCTGGTTCGATTATGATGAGCTCGTACATCACGGTGGAAGTGCAGAGAATTATCATGCTAATATGATGTTGCTTCCTTCCAGAGGGCTTGGTATTGCAATTTTGTATAATATCAATGACAATATGTCTGGAGCTTTTATAAAAGGAAATTTTGGATGTGGGGAAACCGTCTTATATGATCGTATTCAATCCAGAATAATAAACGCTCTGACAGAAAATAATATTATTTCGCCTGTTATCGCCAGAGGGAAAGGATTTCATAAGAAAGTAAATATCCTATTTGGAAGCATATTTGCTATGTTGACATTATATGGATTTGTTGTCCTGGGAAGTTCATCTGTTAATATTTCTATAGTTTTAATTGTTAATGCGATGATTCCCATATTCCTGTTATTTGCCATTCCCCGACTATTTAAGGCAAGCTGGAAACCCTTATTTCGGTTTACAAAAGGTTTTGCGCATGTTCTGTTTGCATTCCAGCTATATTTGATATTGATAGGAGTATTAAAAATTATTACGGTGGTATTTTAATGACTGCTGCATGCTGCCAATACGGACGGCGCGGCGGTGAAGTGTCTGAGCGCGATTATGAGAGCTTTATCGAAGAAGTTAAGCGTGCGCTCCCTAAAAAATTTACACCCAAAGGCGTTTTTTGTGTATTCGTTGACGAGTGCCACCGTACACAGTCCGGCAGGCTGCATAAGGCGATGAATGTTATTTTGCCGGACGCAACCTTCATCGGTTTCACCGGAACCCTTTAATGAAAACTGACAAGTTGACCAGCCTTGAAATTTTTGGACCTTATATTCACAAATAGAAAGCGGTTGAAGACTATACTTCCGAAGCGTTTGATAGTTATGACAAAGAAGATGTATCCGGTTTGCTCAGCAATCGTCTCGATAAAGCGAAAGAGCAGTTGGAGGATGCGCTGGAAGCTTTGCGTGCGCTATGTGAGCCTGTCGCCGTGCCTAAAGATGAAATCGACTATATCCACTATTTTTGCGGGAAAAATTCTGAGGCATTTGATTTAGACGAACTCGAAGAGAATATGCCGAAACGAGAACAGCTTTACGAACTTCCGCTACTGCTATGCGCTCTTTTTCTGAGGTCTCTGGAGAACTGAAAGAGAAATATGCTTTTACAACTGAGCAAATAAAAACACTTGACAAAGAAATTCAACATTTTGTAAAAGTACGTGATGTTGTTCGTGCCGCAAGCGGTGATTATATTGATCTGAAGGGATATGATCCCGATATGCGGCATTTGATAGATACTTACCTTGCTGCCAATCCAAGTAGGGTTTTGTCTTCATTCGGCGACATTCCGCTGGTTGAGCTTCTTGCTGAACGCGGTCCTAACGCGGTCAAAGATATGTCGGCAAAGACAAAGAAGGAGCAGGAAGCTGTTGCCGAAACAATTGAAAACAATGTGCAAAAGGAAATCGTTGAAAAAAGGCAGAGCAACCCGAAGTATTATGAGAAAATGTCGGCACTATTGCGGGAGCTTATTGAACAGCGTAAAAACGAAGTCATAAACTATGAAGAATATCTCAAGCGGATTGTAGAATTGGCCAAGGATATGCGCAAACCGGAGAGTACGTCACGCTATCCTGAACGCATAAGAAACAGTGCAGCAATCGGGCTCTTTATGACAATCTGGATAACGATGAAGAACATGCAATAGCCGTTCATAATGCCGTGCTCGATGCCTGTTTGGATGGCTTTAGAGGTAATATTGTAAAGGAGCGAAAAATCCGTCGTGCGATAGAAGCTGGTTTGCACGGGGATAAGGTGAAAGCAAAAGAATTAATGAAAATAGTAATCGAACAGAGTGAATATTGATGATAAACTTAATAGTCAGCGGAATAAAAATATCAGCTGAAAAAAAGCAAATTAAAAACATGTATATTCGGGTTATTCCTCCTGATGGCAGAGTGCATATAACTGCCCCTATGTCAGCTACGGAAGATAATGTCAGAATGTTTGCTATATCGCGTATAGCGTGGATAAAAAAGCAGCGACAGAAGTTTGCTGATCAGCCTAGGCAAACGGCGCGCAGGTATGTAACTGGTGAAAGCTACTACTTGTGGGGCGGACGATACCGCTTGGATGTGGTATACAGCAATATCCGTAATGATGTTTCTATTTCCGGTCAAAAAATTATCCTTCAGGTACGACGAGACAGCACGCCGCAGCAGCGTGCAAATGTAATGGATAGTTGGTATCGTGAAATGTTAAAAAGTGCTATTCCCCCCCGTATTAGAAAAATGTGAAAGGATCGTTGGAGTTCGGGCAACCGAATGGAGAGTAAAAAATATGCGTACTAAATGGGGTACGTGCAACATATCAAAAAAACGCATATGGCTCAATCTTCAGCTGACAAAAAAAACGCCAGAATGTCTTGAATATGTGGTTGTTCACGAGCTTGTACACTTGCTGGAGCGAAACCACAATGATGTTTTCAAAGCATATATGGACAGATTTTATCCAAACTGGCGGACTGTTAAGGCCAATCTAAACGAGCAGATGTTGGATCATATGGAGGAATAGGTTAAGCTATAGACTAAAAAATCCCCATCAATTATTCTATCGGAGAATCTGGTGGCTTTCTATGTGCATCTGTAAATTCCATATATTATTTACCCTATCAGAAATGAGTAAGATCGGTTATAATTGCTTGTTTTTTAGGTGTCCGATGTGCAACCGCACAATTTATTGTGCGATCAAAGGAGCTTGGGGGCCACGATGCATTGCTTGTTAGAAGTGTTTTCCTTTTTATTAACAATCTAAACTCTTTTCAGGCTTCTCATTGCATTTAGAATTGCCAGCACCATAACGCCGACATCAGCGAATATGGCCAGCCACATATTGGCGAACCCGCAAGCACCAAGAACGAGGACAAAGGCCTTTACCAAAAGGGCAAATATGATATTCTCGTGTACGATACGCATGGTTTTTCTTGAGATAATGATCGCCTTGGCTATTTTAGACGGCTTATCATCCGTCAGAACGATATCCGCCGCCTCGATCGCCGCTTCACTGCCGAGTGCACCCATTGCAATACCGACATCAGTGCGCGCCAGCACGGGAGCGTCATTCACGCCGTCTCCGACAAAAACAAGAGTTTTGTTTTTGTTTGTTTGAGTCAGGAGTTTTTCGACCTGGATTACCTTGTTATCCGGGAGCAGGTCGGTATACGTTTCATCAATTTTCAGCTCATTGCCCACGGCGTGCCCGACTTTTGCACTGTCTCCCGTCAGCATTACGGTTTTTGCTACTCCAAGGCGTTTCAACTCGGAAACAGCCTTTTCGGCATCTGGCTTTACGCTGTCGGATATGACGATATGTCCCATATACTCATTTTCAACCGCAATATGTAAGATCGTGCCTGTGTGATGACAATCGTGCCAGTCTGTGCCGATTTGTTCCATCAGCTTTCCGTTTCCGACGTATACCGGTTTATTATCTATCTGTGCCTGAATGCCCAGCCCGGAAAGCTCCGTGATTTTGCCAATACGGTTCTTATCGATATGCCCGTCATGCGCTTTGACAATTGAGAGCGCTATGGGATGATTGGAATAACTCTCCGCCGCTGCTGCAATGTCAAGCAGGTCGGCATGTGATATTTCTTTTGGATGAATGGCAGTAACTGAGAAAGTGCCCTCTGTCAGTGTGCCGGTTTTGTCAAACACTACGATTTCGGCTTTGGACAGAGCTTCCAAATAATTTGCCCCCTTGAAGAGTATGCCTTCCCGGGAAGCCCCTCCTATGCCGCCGAAAAATGTCAGAGGTACGGAGATAACGAGCGCACACGGGCAGGATACGACGAGGAATATGAGCGCGCGGTTTAGCCAGCCCGCGAAGCTCTGTGAAAACAAGAGCGGCGGCACCAACGCCAGCAGTACTGCAGCGATCACGACGCAGGGTGTGTAATACTTTGCAAAGCGCGTGATAAAGCGTTCTGCCTTTGCTTTTTTAGCCGCCGAACTTTCCACCAGCTCAAGAATTTTCGCCACAGTACTGTTTTCATACTCACTTGTGACTTTGACTTTTATAAGACTGCTTAGATTGATTGTACCGCTCAGAACACTTTCGCTTACGCCTTTGTCGGCGGGGAGCGATTCCCCCGTCAGCGCAGATGTGTTGACTGTTGTTGTGCCTTCGATGATAACTCCGTCCAGCGGAATTTTCTCCCCGGGTCTGACTACGATTGTTTCTCCGGCTGCGACCGCTTCAGGCGAGACTTCCGTTTCGATGCCGTCACGAAAAACAACGGCTCTTTCGGGACGAATATCCATTAGCTTAGTAATGGATTTGCGGCTTTTGCCGACAGCGATACTCTGAAACAACTCGCCCACCTGATAGAAAAGCATGACCGCCGCCGCTTCCGGATACTCTTTCATTACAAATGCACCTATGGTTGCCAGCACCATTAAAAAGTTTTCGTCAAAAACCTGCCCGTGAACGATATTCCGCGCCGCCGACCACAGGACATCATATCCGATTATGGTATAGGGAACCAGAAAAGCTATGAAACGAAGCGTCCCTTCAAGGGGCAGTACTAATGCGACGGCAAACAAGACGCCCGAAATTACCAGCCTGAATAGATTTTGTTTTTGTTTATCAGACATATTGCCTCCGTATCACAAACTGATCTTACAATCGGGATCAACTCTTTTACATGCTTCGCCGCCTTCTTTAAAGCGTCGTTAAACAGACTGTCCTCGACTTCGATTGTCAGCTTTTGGGTCATAAAGCTAATGCTCGCGCCCTTCACGCCGTCTATTTTTTTGATGGCGTTTTCCATTTTTGCCGCGCAGTTTGCACAGTTCAGATTTTCCAGTTTATATACTTTTTTCATTTACAGCGTCCTCCGTTAAGTGTTCATATCCCTGCCCGATAATTGTTCTGACATGATCGTCGTTAAGATAATAAATCATGGTTTTTCCTTCGCGACGGCAGTCGACGAGCTTCGCGTCCTTCAACACCTTTAATTGATGCGATATGGCCGACTGAGTCATGCCAAGAAGCTCTGTTATGGCATTAACACACAACTCCGACTCGAAAAGCGAATAAAGGATTCTTATCCGCGTCGTGTCTCCGAAAACCTTGAACAGATCGCCTAAGTCGCAAAGCAGTTCATCCTTCGGCATGCCTTCACGGACGGATTTCACCTTAGCATCATGATTATGAAGATTATCTTCCATAAAAATGAGCCCTCCTTCATATGATTAATTAGTCATATGATAGCCCGTTCATGCGACGAAGTCAATAAAAATTAGAAAAATGTTTTCAAATCAGATGAGTATGTGCTTTTTAATCTTTGCTAATAACTATATGCAGCAAATACATTTAACTTAGTTGTCAATAGGTTGTGTTTTGTTCTTACAATAACGAATTGCTTGGAGTATACTGAAAACGCGGCTATGGAACAATCAACCGCGTTTTTACGTCTAAAAGCATACTTGGCAAAACAACAGTAATACTTGCCCCGAAAGGAGAAAAATTATGAAAAAACGAGTCATTGCAAGCCTTCTTAGCTTTACGCTGACCCTTTCCGTACTTCTTTCGCTTTCCGGCTGCGGTACAACCGCGCAAGCGGCGAATCTTATGGACGACGTCAACGCAAATGCTGTTAGCACGGATATCGACCTTACCGGAGACGAGTCAGAAGCAATAGCGGATTTTGCGATATCGCTGTTCCAAAACAGCACGATCTCGGAAGACAATACGTTTATCTCGCCACTCTCCGTACTGTGCGCCCTTGCCATGACGGCCAACGGCGCTGAAGGAGAAACGCTTGCTCAGATGGAGGAGGTTCTGGGCCTTTCCGTCGATGAGTTGAACGAGTACATTTACGCATATATGGAAAGCCTGCCCTCAGACGAAAAGTACAAAGTCAATCTTGCCAATTCAATCTGGTTTAAAGATGATGAAACGCTCACCGTCGAAGAAGATTTCCTGCAAATCAACGCGGACTATTATGGAGCCGCCGCCATTAAAGCCCCCTTCGACGATACCACGCTGGAAGATATAAACAGCTGGGTAAGTGAAAATACAGACGGTATGATTGAGGATATTCTTGATAAAATTCCGGATATGGCTGTTATGTATCTCATCAACGCTCTGGCCTTTGACGCCGAATGGCAGAGCATTTATAGTGAAGATCAGATATCCGGCGGAACCTTCACCACGGAGTTCGGCGACGTACAAGACATCGAGATGATGTCAAGTGAAGAAAGTATGTACCTTGATGACGGCAGCGCGACGGGAATTATCAAGTATTACGCCGACAAAAAATATGCCTTTGTTGCCCTGCTGCCCAATGAAGGTATTTCTATTGAAGACTATGTTTCTTCCTTGACAGGTGCAGGATTTATGAATACTATTGAAAATGCCCAAAACGAAACAGTAACCGCCACTATACCCAAGTTCGACACAGAGTATTCCGTGGAGATGAGCGAACTACTCAAATCCATGGGCATGACGGACGCATTTGACGAAAACCTTGCGGATTTCTCAGGGCTTGCAACATCGGAGCTGGGAAACATCTTTATCAGCCGGGTTCTGCACAAAGCTTACATCTGCGTTGATGAAAAAGGAATAAAAGCCGGTGCAGCTACTGCCGTAGAGATGACCCTTGAATCAGCTGTTGAGGTTTCAAAAACAGTCTGCCTTGACCGCCCATTTGTCTATATGCTTATCGACTGTGAAACAAATTTGCCTATTTTTATCGGTACAGCGATGGATATCGGCGAATAACAGATTGTAGCAGCCCAAGGATTCTTATTGAATATTTTAAAGACAGCGAGCCGGGAAGGCTCGCTGTCTTGATTTACTCAAGCTAATATTCATTGTCACAAAATCGGAGAAGCCGCGCTTTTTGACGTTCCACCAAAACCGAACAAAACAAATTTTCGATATCTTTTGAGAGCTTTTTATTATCCGATATTGTCTCTTTTTATTAGACCGTAAAAAAACAAATCGATTAATTCTTCAAATGTATTACTATTAGAAACAAGTGATTCGGAGTTCAAAGATTTTTCCGACAATCCGATTTTGAAAGTATCGATATATAAATAGATTATTTCATTTGACAGATTTTTATCTATATAACCTTCACGTTTTCCCTGTTCATAAAACGCAAACATTATTTCTTTAATTTTATATTTATAGTTCTCTTCTATATATTCTTCAATTTCGTGATCACTTTTTATCAGTTCATTTAAAAATTCTCCTTTCATATAGGAAAATGAATTTGATTTAGTAGCTATGATTATTTTTAGCTTTTGAAAAAAAGGAATATCGTCACTAATAACCTGTTGTACAGCCCTGATATTCTCATCAAAAATCATTTTAATAACTTCACGATAAAGGCCGTTTTTGTTGTCAAAATATTTATATATGGTTACTTTTGAAACGTTTGCATGGTTTGCTATTTCGTCAATGCTTACCTTAGAAGGTCCATATTTATTAAACAATTCCAGGGCGGATTTTTTTTATTTGATTTTGTTTGTTAACAGCGCGTTTTATATGTCCATTCATTTATAAAAATCACCTTTTATAAAACTCGATTATTTTGTACTATATATAATATTATAGTTCATTAAGTTGACAATGTCAACGAAAACAAAACCGTTAAACGAAGAGATTAAGTTCAATACCGCCACTTATTTTGGAGTAGGTTATGGTATTTTTTGTTAAGTGGATTACCTACTAGAAATACAGAGCAACCAATATACTACTTTTTACCTATAGCAATTATTGACAGAAGTCAATTTGCGTGATATTATGAACTTAGCATAACATAATAGTACATAAAGTATAATATTAATCATGAGGAGGAATTATAGTGAAATCTGAATCTGTAAATTATGTAAAATGGGACACACATCATCATATTAATCCTAAAATTTACGAAGATGAACTTAGAAATATTGGAATTGATAAGATCAACGGAATGGAGCATCCAAAGTGGTCGGAAGTAATGATGCTGAAATGGATGAAAGAAATTGGCATGGAGAGGGTTGTCATGTCGATATCCACCCCAGGAGTTCATTTTGGGGATGATTCCCACAGCAGAAGATTATGCAGAAAGCTTAACGAATATATGGCAGATCTGGTTAAAAAGCATCAAGGTAAAGTTGGCGCATTTGCAGTAGTCCCTCTTCCTGATGTGGAGGGTGCTGTTGAAGAACTGAAATATGCATTAGATGTATTAAAACTAGATGGTATTGGATTACTTAGTAATATGAATTTAAACTATTTAGGTAATGAAAAATTCAGAAAATTCTATGAAGAGGCAGACAAAAGGAATACTGTAATTTATATTCACCCAACGGCACCGGAAATAGCGGCAAAATATTATTTACTGAATTATACATATTTTTTTAAGTTAGATACTACACGTACCATAATTGACTTCATGAGAAGCGGCTATCACAGAGAATTTCCGAATATTAAGTTTTTGCTTTCTCACGGCGGCGGTGTTTTACCCGCGATCTATCCAACTCTTATTAAAGCATTAAAAGAAGAAAACCCAAATATTGAAGCAGAATTTGAACAATGGAAATCACAGCTGTTCGTAGATACCGCATTAATATCTTATCCTGATGAAATGCTGCCGACTACGTTTAATTTTTTTGGTGCCAACCATATTGTATATGGCAGTGATTTGTGTTGGGCACAGATGAATTATAAATATTATACAAAACAACTTGGAATGTTAGAATTAACCCATGAACAATTTGAAAAAGTGTTTATAAATAACGTCAAAAGAGCCTTTGCCGCCAAAGAGTCGGTTAAATATTCTCCGGTTAATAATATCAGACCTGAATCATATGGAGAAGAGCAGAAAAACAAAATAAAATATCATTATCATTGTATTCCAACAAGTGTTGTTGAACATATTAGAAAAGTAAAACCTTCTTTTAGCGGTGACAAAATAGAACTCTGGAATACTAACAAAGCCCTTGGCTGGCTAGATAATACACATTACGAAAAAATGATGATTTCTCTTGATATTCCTGAACTGTGGGGGCTAAAAGATAACGATATCACGGCAGTTCTTAGAACATATAATGAAGCGGCGGCAAAAATTAAGAAAGAAACCCCACAAAAAGTGGAAGCTTTCGGAGCAGTTGATTTTGAAAATGTAGATCATGCATTAAATGAAATAGATTATTGTTTAAACAACTTAAAATTAGATGGTATATGCATTTATGTAAAACTGGTTGGCAAGCCATATGAAGAGATGTTTGATGATAGACTATTAAAGAAACTTATGGGAACCGGAGTGCCTGTTTTAGTTCATCCTAAAGATACCGGAGGAATGCCTATTTTTAATGTGAACTATCTTGATTCCGCAGTATTTGTTTTTAGCATGTTATATTTAGATAAATATGAATATTTGGAAAATACCGACTATATTCTAACTCATACAGCTGGATTAGTAAGATTCTTGGCGCAGCCTGTAGGCAATATGTATTATGTGGATCCTCAAAAGCATGAAGCTAGAAAAGGGCAGGCAATTGTCGATATTTATTTAAAAAAGAAACAAACGGGGATTAATTATTTGAAAAATGTTAAGATTGATGATTAATTGTGTAGCGGAAGCTCCAGCAAATTATGAGAAAGTCAATTGATTCATTAGATTATAAACAGGAAAGGTAGATTCAGATGACATTAGAAAATAGGAAGACAGCAAGAATAACAGGGATTCTGTATTTGCTGCTTGCAGTAATTGGTCCATTCACTTTGATGTATATTCCCTCAAAATTGTTGGTATCTGGTGATGCGGCGGCAACTGCAAACAATATTCTAAGCAACGAACTGTTGTTTCGGTTCGGAATAATAGGTGAAACACTTATTGTAATACTTGAAGTTATTATTATTGTTTTGATTTATAAACTATTCAGCCCTGTAAATAAGCATCTGACGTTGACAGCGGTTTTTTCCAGATTGGCAATGACGGTTTTGCAGGGCGGTAATATAATAAACAGATTATTAACTCTTGAAGTTCTTAACGGAACGACCTACACTGAGGCTCTTGGCGTAGATCAGGTAAATGCAATGGTTTCTTTGTTTTTAAACGGCCATAGCTATGGTGTGTACATATGGCAGATATTCTTTTCAATACATCTGTTTGTTCTGGGTTATATGATTTTCAAATCGGGCTGTCTCCCAAAGCTGATCGGCGGATTAATTATAATTGGAAGTCTGGGTTATCTGATGGACAGTTATGCTTGTTTCATCATGCCTGAAAACGGGATGATTGCCACCGCGGCTACAATACTTTTGGCATTAGCAACAGTTGGAGAAGTAGCATTTGCAGTCTGGTTGCTGATTAAAGGTATAAACCGAAACGAATTTGCATAGGCAACCGTTTTTTTAATCAGAATCAATTCAGTCAGAAAGTCCGCAGATGAAAGATTAAAACTATAACTAGCTCTCAAATAACCGATAAGATATGTAAAGATGATAGGAGATAAAATATGCCTTATAAACATGCTGGTGAGATTGGAGACGTGTGGAAGCATTTACCCCTGTGTGATGTGTTAAAAATTGAAATGCCCCAAAAATATTATGAAACAAATTCTGCGTTTGCTGAATATAAATTACCTAAATCTATCCAAAAACAGTATGGGATATTCTATCTATTTGAACAAGCTGGCCAAGAATTATTATGTAATGATTATTTAAAAATTATTAAAAGTATTGACTTGGAAAATGAACATAAGTATTATGGTTCGCCTGCGCTTGCTATGACAGTGCTTTCAAAAAATGATACAAGTTATTATTTTCACGATATTGAAAAAAAGCCACTAGATGAAATTGCAAAGTTCTCTGAACAGTTAAATTTACAGGATAAAGTAATTACTCTATGTGTTGATTCCATTTCTGCCTTTTTAACGGATAGCTATCGCTTTGATAAGAGCGACTTCATATTTATTGATCCATATACCCCATTTGACAAAAATAAGTCAGGGAAGAATTTTTTTGATGTTTTTATTAAAGCATACAGTAGTCAGGCCAAGGTCATGCTCTGGTATGGTTATGATAATCTGGAGGGCAAGAACAGAATTATTCAAATGTTGCAAACGATATCATATGAGTCTTCAAGTACGCCAATACATACATTTGATATCTGGCAAAAATGCATGAATAATGAGTCGTGCGAAATAAATCCTGGGGTTCCGGGTTGTGGGCTTGCAGTTGCAAATTTATCAAAAGCCTCTATAAAAAGAATCAATGACGACCTACATTTTATTCGTGATTTGTATAGTAATGCTACTTATGACGGTACCTGCGCATCACTCTGCGCAGGGCATTTAATACTATAATTATAACTTATATAGAAAGAGATCGATTGTGCGGTCAAAGTTCAATGTATTGGAAAAACGAAAATAACTGTCACACGGCTCCTTTTGATGTGTCTAAGCTAATAGAATCAATTATTGAAGGGAGTTAATTATGAAAGTATTAACCATTTTGGGCAGCCCCAAGAAAAAAGGCAAAACCGCAGCGGTACTTACGATGTTTGAAGAACAAATGAAATCACGAGGAGATGAGGTTGAAAGAATTAGCATAACTGATTACAATATCAATGGGTGTCTCGGATGTGGAGTATGCACAGGCGTACCGGATAGCCCCGGATGCGTACAGAAGGACGATTTCAGTACTATTTTTGATAAAATGGCGTCATCTGATGTGATCGTATATGCTTCACCGTTGATCGGATGGGATATCAGTTCTCAGATTAAGCCGTTAATGGACAGGCACTTTTGCCTTGTAAAGGGTTATTCCACAGAAAATCATAAGTCGTTAATAGAGAATAAGCGGATTTCATTGCTGATCACCTGCGGCGGTCCGATTGAAAACAATGCCGATATCGTTCAAGTATTTTTTGATAGGTTCGGGAGTTATGCAAAGGGGCAAGTGTTTGGTAAATATATCGTACCATTTAGCCAGTCTCCGGATTTTGAGGACCGGGCAAAAAATATGGCAAAAGAAATGGCAGGTGCATTGGCTGGATGTGATAAGGTTTAGCAGTAATGATATAAATATAGTATGCATGGGGAGAACCTGTCCCGCCCGGCATACTGCATAAAGTATCGTTAAGAATCGGAAACTGTAAGCTGCTATAAGGAGAAATATTTGGAGAGTTTTGAGAATATTTTCAGTTCCAATTATTCCGGGAATGAAGAAGACTTAACATTAGTCAAACTGGCTAATCAGGGCAATTATAATTCAATGGAAAAGTTGATTTTACGGCATCAGGCATGGATATATAATATTTCTCTGCGTATGACCGGAAATCCACAGGACGCAGAAGACACAACGCAGGAAGTTCTTATAAAAATGATGACGAAGCTATTCACCTTTAAAGGCAACAGCAGTTTTCGTACATGGCTGTATAGAATTGTTTCAAATCATGTTTTGAATATGAAAAGGAGCGCGAAAGAAACTGTTTTTGCATCATTTGAGAATCATAGAAATATAATATGCACTTCTTTCGACGATCCATGTTGTAGCGAGACTGAGCAATCAGTATTGATTGAAGAAACAAAACTCCAGTGTATGCAGGGAATGCTTCTATGCCTTGACAGAAGGCAGAGACTGATATTCATTCTTGGGGCTCTCTGGCAAATCGATTCCGCTTTAGGCGCGGAGATTGCGGGTATAAGCAGCACTTGTTTCAGAAAGGATCTTTCCCGCGCCAGAAAGCAGCTGAAAAATTACATGAACGAAGAATGCAGTCTGGTAAATAAAAGTGGTTCATGCCGTTGTGCCCGAAAAACAAAAGCTGCGGTGGCGGCTGGTTTTGTTGATCCATCCAATCTTCAGTTTTGCCATGAACACGTGTATAAGGTCAAGGACTTTGTTTTAAAATGCGCACCAAAAGCAGACGATAAACTCAGCACCCCATTGGAAGCGTCTTTCAGAGAAAAGTTGTATAAGGGATCGAGAGATTATACTCGCATATTGCAGGCCACCGCTATGAAAATGGAATTTGCCTGGAATGATTACAGAAATAATGCACAATAGTTCTCTTTTAAAAACAAGATAAACGGAAATGTGAGGAAAGTTATATGATACATACTGTTACGATAGACAAGAAAAAATGTTTGGGTTGCGGTTCCTGCGCGAAGGTATGCACTAAAAAAATTCTTTCCCTTGATAATAACAAAAAAATAGCCATATTGAATTTGAAAGATTGGGGATGCTGCGCATGCGGTCTATGTATGGCGGTTTGTCCTGCGAAAGCAATATCCGTATCCGGGCTGTGTTACGATGATTTCAATAAATTGCCGGACACAGAGATTGGCTACCATGATTTGGAGAACATGTTATCCTCCAGAAGATCCATCCGCAGTTATTCCGACCGCAGCATCAAAAAAGATACGCTGGAACAGATTATCCATATTTCTGCAATGTCTCCCATAGGCTCTCCCCCAACCAATGTTAAGCTTCGTATTGTTGATAAGCCTGATGAACTGCATCAGTTGCGGCTTGATGTTGTTCAGGGGTGGAAAAATATGATTAAATCCATGAAAAATCCCATATTCCGTACGGTATTAAAAAAGGGTGCCGGAGCTGCAAAATACAATGCGCTGACAGAGCATGCTCTCCCAGCGGCAGAACTGTACTGTCAATATGCTGATAACGGAAAAGACGTGTTCACTTTCAACGCACCGGATCTTATGTTTTTTTATGGTAGGAAATTAAGTCCATGCATTAATGAAAACTGCTGGCTATCCTGTTCATATGCGCTGACCGCAGCGCATGTGCTTGGTTTGGGAGCAACGATCAGCGGGATGCTGCCCCCTATTCTCAACAGGAACAAGGAATGGAAAAGCAGGCTGGGCATAGCGCGAGAGGAAGAAATATTTGCATGCCTTATGATCGGGTATCCGGATAAAAACATAAAATTCCTGCGTTCAATACCGCGTTATCTGCTGGAAGTCAGTGAAAACGGAATCAGTAGGGGATGATTATTGTTATTTTATGCCGATATTTTTACGGAATTGCCCGGGAGTAATCCCGTAATATTTTTTAAAGGTATCAATGAAATGTCCCTCCGGTGTTGTGATGTTCCGCCGGAACTGCTCGCACAGATCGACCAGATCGCGTTTGACGGTGAGCAGCTTATTCGGATACTTTTTAAATTGAAAACACTTATTCTTGTACTGGCGGCCGCTGCAATCACTGCATAAATAATATGCTGTAGTCTTAATATACCCGTCCTTGGTGACGACGGATTTCTCCCTGAACATGGGCAGTTTCCTGCCATCGGCACAGAAGTAGCAATCCTCGAAATCGTCATACCGCATGTTCTCGCGGCGCCCGATTTTCGCCTTAAACTGCTTGCTTTTCGTATCTTTCCCATCGCTCAAGCCAGTCCCGAAGTTTCTCCAGTTCCCGCTGCTCCGGCGTTTTCCACTTTCCTTTACCATAAACAAATTCGTTATCTGCATATTTTTGGGTTACATCCTCAACGAGAGCACGGAGTTTACCCACTGTGACGTTTCCCTCTATTCCGCTGGCCTGGAATGCTGTGCGCACTTGCTTCCGAAGACGGGTCAGGTTCTTCTCCACGCTGCCGCGCCAGACAAATGTATATCTGTTGGCACAGCTCTTTATCTTCGTCCCGTCGATGAAAACACTCTCGTGATCCGTTTCACCCATCTCTTCCAGCTTTCGGGCATACTGGTAGAACAGGTCTTCTACCGCACCTTGCAGCCGCCCCGTCCTGAACCGTGCCAATGTATTATGATCCGGCACCCGTTCGCCCTCCAACAGCCACATGAAGTCGATATTTTTTCGGCAGGTCGTTTCCAGCTTCCGGCTTGAATAGATCCCGTTCATGTAGCCGTAGACCAATACCTTAAAGATAATCCGGGGTTCGGCGGCTGATTTTCTCCCTTTGGGAGAATATGCACGATACAGCTTGCTGTAATCCAATTCCTCCAGTTGCGCGCTTGCCAGCCTAACCGGGTCATTTTCCGGTATTAATATTTCTGTGTCTATCGGGAGCATCAGCTGTTGATGTTCCCACACTTTTTATTGCTGTCTTTTTGAGACAGCCCCTTTATTTACTTCAAGATATCATATTATAAAATCGGAGGGGTCTTGCCCTCTAATGTTCCGCCGAAACCGAACAAAAATAGATTCCCAATATCTTCCGAGAGCTTCCTGTTATCAGATATAGTTCTTACAAGCTGAGGATTCGTAAGTCCCGATGAAAAGATGTTTATATACAGTATAACGGATTCCATATCGATCAATTCATTAATCGTGCCTTCCTTTTTTCCCTGCTCAATCAGCTTTTCAAAAAATGGCAGAATCCTTTTTTCCTTTACGTCCGCTATAACAGCGCAGATTTTAGGATCGGTAAGATCCTCCGGCTTAAAATAATCTGGATGGATTTTCTCGCGGGATGAGGTTTTATATCGTATGAATTCAAAGAGCTTTTCATAAAAGCTCTTTTCGCTGTTTAATATCTCGTCATATACATCCATGGACTCATAAAATGACGCCTCTATGGTACGGACATAGAGATTTCCCTTGGTATCGAAAAAATTGTAGACGCTTACCGGCGAAACCTGCGCAAGCTTTGCTATTTCTTCAACACTTGTCTCTTTAAACCCCTTTTCAAAAAAAAGCTTTTGCGCAGCGGAAAGTATCCCCTCTTTTTTCTGCTCCCTGCGCCTTTCAAATCCGTTCATGCAATCAGCTCCTCAAACGTAATATAGCACAAGTTATGAAGCTGATCAAGATATTCACTTCATAATACATTGACTTTTACTGCGAACGGTGATATTATGTAGTCAACCAGCGAATCTACTACATAATATTCCGAATGACATTTAGGGCGCAGATGAAAGGATAGGTGCTAGAAATGAAAACGACTCAATACAAGGATTCCCCTACCGGTTATCTGAGAGGACAAATAGTGGGGCCAGCCTCCAAGCGATCGGCCTGGATGATGAAGAATATCAGTTATTTCAAGGCGTTTACCAAATTCAGCAAAGCAAAGCAACTGCTTGGACGTATTAATCTGGAGCTATCCAGGCTTGACTGCAATGATCCTTTGTACATACAGCGGATGGATGAATTCAATGCCGTCGCGCTGGAATGCTCTAAAGCGCGTTGGTTCTCATCGGTCGCAGTCATCACAAAGTCCAAAGAAGACTGGAAAAAGGCTCTTGGTGGTTTTGAGACTTGCATGAAGTATGGCGAGAAACTGCTTGGCATACTTGAAAACGCTACAAACGAGACGCTTGGTGCCAGGAAACCTGTTCTTTCAAAAAAAGGCACAGAGATCGACTACGCCGATGACGCTCCTGTGGTTCCCGAGATATGTCCTGTCGTCATATTACAGGGTTCAAGTTATGAGATGGGGTACCAGTACGCTCAACAGCTGGTGCAGATATTCGGTCCGTGGATACTGGAAAAGAAAGCGCAGAGAAAGTTTTCAGACGAGGCGCTGGGCGAAATCAAAAAATGGGAGAAGCAGCTAAAAGAGTTCGCTCCGGAAATCTGCGATATGTGCAAAGGCTGGGCCAATGGCGCCACCGACCTTGGGATAGAAATGTCCTATATCGACGTTCTTGAAATCTGGACCGGGCATATGCCTCCCAGAAAAACATATATGGGCAGAGGCGACAAGATATCGGATGTGCCGCCGCCTATTGCCTGTTCAGGTGCCGGAGCCTGGGAAAAGCGACTGCCGACGGCAGGCTGGTAACAGCTTCTTCCGGGGACCATGATCCCAGCTATCCCGTTGTTATTATGGCATATCCGAACACGGGCAACAACTTCATGTTCACGACCTTTTCGGCGGTTGGAGATATCGTGCTGGTAGGCAGCCAGCATATGTTCGGTTTCCCCGGAATCAACAACAAGGGGCTGGCTTATATAGAGCACGGCGGGCAGCCAAGATCAATTGAGCCAAAGAAGTATTGGGGATACGGCCTGCGGCGGGCGGCCTCGGTGTTTCATATTTTGCGGTTTGCAGATACTGCAGAGGAAGCCCGGGAAATGGAGCTTAGTTATCCTGTCGGAGATGCCGGTATGGATAACGGCACCATCGGAGGTTTTTTTGCGGACAGCAGCTACGGCTATGTGCTTGAGAGCAGAAAAGACCCTGTTGCCATCCGCGAGGCCGGTTATATGGGCGAGACGGATTTTATGTACGCCAACAACAGCGCGATGCATAAGGAAGCGTCGAAAGCCGGGTGGATGAAAAAAGACCAGGAGGAAAAAGGCGACTGGAAATGGGATGAGCATGGCGGCTGGTACCCGGAAAAAGTAACGGGCTTTACTCTGGCGGCACTTTTTAAGGGCGGCGAAGCGCAGGCGACCATAGCTTTGCGGGGCATGTATCACGGCTGCCTGAAACGGAATCTTTATCACTACAATGTTCTGAACCGGGCTGTCGGCTATATCAACATGGAGTATATGAAAATGATATTCCGCAATTCCGGTACCATGCCCACAGGCCCATGGAAAAAAATCAATAATGAATACAGCAAAACAGGAGCATGGGGCGACATTTCGGTGGGCAATCCCAGCAACGGTGTTATAACGGTGACAAAACCGGACAACGGTGACAACGGATTGTATGCCGTATGTACCGGAGAAGCGAAACGCGGCGTTACACCCACAAGCCCTTTCCTTGCAAGCTTCTGCCCAATGTATAATGAGACCAATTCCTTCTGGGAAATAAGGCTGGCGGATATGCCTGAAAACGCAGCACGGCACGCTCAAATAAAGGCAAAGGAATATATTGCGGAAGCAGAAAGCCTATTGGTTAAGAACAAGAGTATCACAAATCAGAAAACGCTGGATTATCTGAAAAAGCTGATGGATGAAGCCGCAGAAAATATGGAGAGCGGTCAAAGATTTCTGGAATTTGCCGAGGGGTTGGCCGGAAGGGACGCGCTTTACGGTTGGGCAAAAGCGGCACGGGCGTTTACAAGGGCCCAGGTCAAAGCACTGATGGCGCGTAATATGCTCATGCCGCCTCCGTCAAGTCCTGAAGCTTTCAACGTATAGTATCGAATTCCGGCGCTTTGAAGGGATTACGTGTATGGCAACGAAAACAATAGATAAAAAAGGCTCTATAATAAATGTTGTGGTGTTTAAGAAATTAAATACCACAGCATTTTAATTTTTTTGCAAAAAAGATAGAGCATAATTCCCCGGTGGAAAGAGCTAAGTACATGGGTCTCAGTTCTTCCGTTTACGGCCTCGCCAGCATTGTAGGTCCGGCACTGGGCGGTCTGATTACCGATAATTTCTCTTGGCGATGGGTATTTTATATCAATATCCCAATCGGCATCATTGCCATGTTATTCATATTATTTACACTACCTAATGTAAAAAACGAAGCCAGAAACGAAACTGTCGATTTGCCGGGCATCATAGTTTTTGTTCTGGCAATCGCTCCTTTGCTGCTTGCTCTTACATGGGCCGGAGACGAATATTCCTGGCTTTCCATTCAAGTTATCGGGATGCTCGTTTTTTCAGCAGCAATGCTGGTTCTATTCACCATTATCGAGAAAAAATCCTCTCAGCCAATCATCCCACTCAAACTGTTTCAAAACTCTATCTTTTCCATCTCTTCACTCAATATGATGCTGCTTAGCGGTATTCTGGTCGGTATCGTTATATTCGTGCCATTATTCGCTCAAGACATTCTCGGCACCAGTGCCGCAGGCTCCGGGGCGATACTGATGCCGATGATGTTCAGTATGGTCGTATCAAGCGCTCTGTGCGGAGGATTCATTTCAAAAACAAAAAAGTACAAGCTACCTTCGATTTTCGGATGCTTGTCTTACTTATAGGAGTTTTTCTTCTCACAAAGCTGAATCCGGAATCAAAAAATATTATGATCATTTCGATCATGATGTTAACGGGCACGGCTATGGGATTTACTATGCCTGTTTTTAATGTTGCTGTTCAAAATGCATATCCAAAAGAAGAGGTGGCAAAACTGCCTTTGGGATATTTCATGCGCCACTCGTCCGGCGAAATACGGAAAACGCTTGTGGAGGATGTGGAAAAGCTGGAGAAGTTTTTTGCCCACCATATTTGCGATTTTGTTAAAATCATTACCATGCCGGTTACGACCATTATCATTCTCTTCGGCGTAAGTATTCCGATGACGATAGCGTCGCTCGTTCCGCTTATTCTCGGGATGGGTTTTCAGTTTTTGGTTTTCAGAAGCTACAATGCCATGATGGAGCAATACTACCGTCACTCCGGGCGGATCAGCGCTACTGTAATCGAATACATACGCGGAATGCCGGTCGTGAAGGCTTTCAATAAAACAACGCAGACTTTCCTGCGATTCAACAAGGTGCTTGAAGACTACCGGTCTTTCTGGATGCGCTTTGTCAAAAAAACAGGACTTCCGTTTGTCAGCTTCAGCGTTTGCTCAGATGCCGGATTCCTTTTTGTGTTACCTTTGGGGATTATACTGGTTGCCGCAGGCATTCTGTCCGTACCGAAGTTGTTTCTGTTCCTGTCGGTTGGTGTTTGCTATACCATGTTTATACCCATGCTCGCTCAGGTGGCCTCAACGCTGTCCATAAATATGAAAAATCTTGACGGCGTTTACAGCATTCTGGATACTCCCGCGCTGAGAGAACCTGATGCTGGCCATAATTTTAATCCCAATTGCTATGATATAAAAATCGAAGGACTTACATTCTCATATGAAAAAAACATTCCCGTTTTGAAAAATATTGATATGGAGATAAAAGAGGGGCAAACAGTTGCTTTTGTAGGTCCTTCCGGTGCTGGGAAAAGCACGATGGCAAATTTGATCGCCAGATTTTATGATCCGGATCAGGGCCGCGTCCTGCTTGGCGGAACAGATTTAAGAAATATGCGCTATAACGAACTCATGGATTATGTTTCGTATGTCTTTCAGGATAATTTCTCTTTCGGGGATACGGTACTGGAAAACATCCGCATGTACCGGAAGGATATCAGCCGCGAAAAAGTCGTTGAGATCGCAAAGCTTGCGCAGGCGCATGAATTTATTGAAAAGCTGCCTGCCGGATACGATACGCTTTTAGGAAGTCAGGGTACCTATTTATCAGGAGGACAGCTCCAGCGTGTGAATATCGCGCGGGCGATTTTAAAGGATGCCCCCGTAATAATTCTGGACGAGGCGACGGCGTTTGCCGACCCTGAAAATGAAAACCTGATACAGCGGGGGTTAAGCGTTCTCCTGAAAAATAAAACTGTGATCGTAATAGCCCACAGGCTTCGCACGGTCCGCAACGCAGACAGGATTTATGTCTTTAATAAAGGTGAAATTACGGAGCAGGGCAGTTTTGATGAGTTGATGCAAATAAACGGGCTCTTTCATTCCATGTGGGAAGCCGGAGAGTCTTCGTCAAAATGGAAATTCTCGGTAAGGAGGCCTGTTACATGTACGCAATAAAAACAATTTACGCCGCTTCAGGGGAAAAACTTCGCGGTCTTTGGAAAACCATAATCTACAGCTTAATTGAAATGCTGTTTGTCATAATCCCTTATATTATAGTAATTTACGCTCTTCAGAATCTGCATGTTGGAATGGAAAACACAAATCGATATGCATTATATGCTTTTGCTATCATGTTGATTTGTATGGCAATAAGGCTGTTTTTCAGATGGAAAGGCTACTATAATACACAGATTAAAGGGGTGGATTTCAGCACCGATTTAAGGCGAAAAGTCGGAGATCACTATCGCGGGTTATCTCTGGGCTATTTTAACGGTAGGGATTTGGGAGAGCTTTCGGGTGAAATGCTGAAAAGCGCCACGGATGTTGAGAACATCGTTACGGATGTTTTTGCAAATTCCCTTGTGCTGGCATCGGGGCTGCTTCTGTTTTTATTGGGGCTTTTCGCAATTGACTATCGGCTGGGCCTTTCCGTTATCGGCATGGTGGTCATTTCAGTACCGCTCATTATGCTCAGCAACCGCATGGCCCGCAAATATGGCAGTCAGAACCTCAAAGCCGCTTTCGGTACCTCGGATAAGGTGCTTGAATATGTTTACGGCATTAAAACGATCAAGTCATATAATCTTGGACTGGATCAAATGCAAAAAACAAAAGACGCGCTCAGGCAGCAATACAAAATGTCGATAAAGACGGAATTCAAGGTGGCTCCCTACGTGCAGGCTTTCGGCATGATGGTGGATCTCGCGCTTCCTGTAGGCATGCTTGTGGCTCTGTCTCTTGTGAACGCGGGGCAGATAGAAAATATGCGGGTATTATCCTTCTTTTTAAGTGCGCCTCGTATTTTCACTATGGTATTTCTGCTTTCAGTTATGTTTACGGAGCTGAGAATAAACCTGAACTCGGTCGACAGCCTTTCCGAAGTCCTGAATGTGCCCGTTCAAAGCTGTGAACGGCGGCAGGAGCCTGAATCACTGGACATTTCATTCAAAAACGTAAGCTTTTCCTATCAGGATAAAAGCGTACTCAACCATATTTCGTTTTCAATCCCGGAGGGAAGCTTTACGGCTATTGTAGGCCCCTCGGGAAGCGGAAAGACTACTATCGCAAATCTGATCGCGCGTTTTTGGGATGTAAACGACGGAAAAATAATGCTGGGAGGCGCCAATATCCGCTCCATACCGCCTGATCAGCTGCTTTCAAGAATGAGCTTCGTATTTCAGAATGTATACTTATTTAATGATACGATCTATAACAACGTAACGCTGGGTGACAACGACGCCTATACAAATGAGCAGGTTTTTGACGCGATGAAAGCTGCGCAGATGGATGAATTTGTACTGAGCCTTCCTGACGGATATGACACGATGGTCGGAGAATCCGGAGCCACGCTTTCGGGAGGAGAAAAACAGCGTATATCCATAGCGCGGGCGCTGTTGAAAAACGCTCCGATACTGATACTTGATGAAGCGACCGCTTCCCTCGACGCGGAAAACGAGCACCTTATACAGGAGGCCTTCAATGTGCTGACCAAAGAAAAAACCTTGATTGTCATTGCGCACAGACTGTCCACGATTGAATATGCCGATCAAATACTTGTATTGTCGGAGGATGGACATCTTGTGGAAGCGGGGCGGCACGAAGACCTTAATTTAAATAACGGCCAATACCGCAAACTGTGGGAGGCACAGCAGGAGGCGGTAGGATGGAGCGTGTGAGCAGCTTAAAAGAACATCGGGCACTCCTGCATCTGGATGCCCGTACAAAGTTCTTTATATCATTTTGTGCATTCATAATTGTTTTTTTTGCACGTTTTGCATATGCCACTCATATTACGGTTCTGATAATGAGTTTATTGCTTTCCCTTTTGGGACAGATAAAAACGGCTGTCAAATATTTTCTCTGCTTTTCAGTTACCGTTCTGCTTTTGTATTTGTCAGAGGCCTATGGTTTTTCTCTGGTTATCATACCGCCGTTTTTATTGATGTTTTTATATAAGCTCATGCCGGTTGCCATGGCTGCGACCATTTTGATGTCGGGACCCTCAGGTGAATTGCTTGCGGCACTTTATAAGCTTCATGTTCCGCAAAACGTAGTCTTGCCTTTTGCCGTAGCGGCAAGGTTCGCGCCTACGATTTCAACCGAGATCAAAGCAATATTCGATGCCATGAGAGTAAGGGGAGTTTTAGGCTCCGCAAAAAAGGTTCTTCTTCATCCGCTGAAAACTTTTGAGTATATCCTGGTCCCTATGGTAATCAGAAGCCTCAAGGTTGCCGATGAATTGTCCGCTTCGGCAGTCGCGCGGGGTATCAAATGCAGCTGTAAAAGAAACAGCTATTATGAAATGAAAATCGGCATGTGGGACATTCTGTGCATGGTTGCCTGCTGTGCGATCACAATTCTTTTTGTTTTGAATTAGGAGAATATCCATGGGTGTGAAAATAGAAATAAAAGACGTATCGTTTGCTTATAAGGAAAGCCAAGAGCAGCTGAAAAATATCAATCTGGTCGTTGAGGAAGGTGAAACGGTTCTGTTTACAGGCCCGTCCGGATGCGGAAAAACTACTATGACCCGGCTTATCAACGGTCTTATTCCCCATTTTTTTGATGGTGAACTTTCAGGTGAGATTTTTGTAGACGGTGAAAACGTAAAAGAAATGAAAATGTGGGAGCGCAGCCGGAAAATAGGCAATGTGTTTCAGGACCCAAGGAGTCAGTTCTTTACGAATGAAGTCGCTGGCGAGATTGCGTTTGGATGCGAGAATTTTGGGTTGAGTCACGAAATAATCTGTTCAAATGTAAATAATGCGGCTAAAAAAACGGGGATTACCAATTTGCTGGAAAGAAAACTGACGGGATTGTCTTACGGTGAACGGCAGAAAGTTGCTATTACGTCTGCTAGAGCCACAAACCCCGATATATATGTCATGGACGAGCCTTCGGCCAATCTTGATATGGATTCAACCGGACAGTTCGGCCAATTGCTTGAGGAATTGAAAAATGAGGGAAAAACCATTATTATCGCAGAGCACAGACTGTATTATCTACTGGATATTGCCGACCGTATTGTTTATATGGAAAACGGTAGAATAAAGGAAATATTTTCCCCAGAACAAATAAGGACCCTCCCGGAAGAGAGACTTTATAAAATGGGATTAAGAGCCCCAGATTTATCCGTGCTTCAAGTTCCTGCACATAGCATGAATAAACAGCTTGAAGAGGGTTTGAAACTTGAATCAGTATGCGCATCTATTAGTCGCATAAAATTATTGAATGAAATATCCTTTGCGGCTGATAATGGTGAAGTGATTGCCATTGTCGGCCCTAACGGTGCTGGAAAAAGCAGCCTAGGGAGACTTCTTGCGGGCTTACTAAAGGAGCGAAGCGGTCAAGTATTACTGAATGATATACAACATAAAACAAAAGCAAGAAGAGGCAAGGTGTGGTATGTTATGCAGGACTTGGACAGTCAGCTTTTTGGTGAAAGCTTGGTAGACGAGCTTCTGATAGGTTGCAATAGTAAGAGCAGGGAAAAGGAAACAGAGAAAGCAGAAAAAATACTTAATAAGCTGGGACTTGGCGAATTTAAAGACCAACACCCGCAGCGCTTATCGGGCGGCCAAAAGCAGAGGCTGGTTCTTGGAGTCGCACTTATGCGGGATGTTCAGATATTGATTTTAGACGAACCCACCAGCGGCCTGGATGGGAAGAATATGTTAAGGGTTGCAGATATTATGCGCCAGCTTGCCAAGGAAGGGCGCCTCGTGCTTATTATTACCCATGACTATGAACTGGCCGTTAATGCTTGTGATCGGGTGATTTATATCGAAAAAGGAACTGTCATAACCGACAAGTCATTAAACCGGTTTAGTTATCCGGCGCTATTAATGTCAGAAAATAATTATAAACCTTGGATAACGGAGATTAAAACATCGGCCCGTTTAGCAATTTTTGTGATACTGGTTTTCCTATACGTATAGAAGATGGCAATACAGCATATGATATTCGATTTGTGTTGTCTGAACAGTACAGAATGTCTTTCTAGCATGGAAGCACGGGTGATAATTATCGATGATGGAACTTACTATATCCAATGAGCACTACATTAAAGCTGTCTATGAGCTGGAACATGACGGCGAAGGTGCTAGAATATCCGACATTGCAAAAAGACTTAATGTTACAAAGTCCAGTGTTTGTGTGGCAATGAAAGCCCCGCAGCAAAAAAGGCTGATTACAAGAGATGTTAACCGTAGAGTTATTCAACACCCGAAGGAAAAGATAAGGCTGAAATCGTAATAAATAAGTATAATTTGATTAAATGTCTTTTAACAAAAGCTTTTAATATAGATGAACAAAAAGCAAAGATTGACGCTTGTGCCTTAGAGCATGTTGTAAGCATCGATACCTGCAACTCCATTATTAGGTTTTAAGCTCGGAACATGAAAACGCTCAACAATCCGAGCTCCAAGACTAAAAAGTATTATAAGTGAATAATGTTGGCAAACCTGTCTGAAGACAGGGACGCAAAGCCGTAGAGTCTAAGGTGCGTCTAAGCACTATGATAGTCTGGCTGCAAAAATGTGTCCTGAATCTGCCTTTTACAGAAACAGGACACCTTTTTAATTTTAACTAATCAACAATGCGTTAACTTCTTCGTTAATTGTGAGATGGCTTGACATTTGCATTAACAGAAAATTATTGGATTTCAACAGGAAAAAGCGGCACCTACCTAAGAAAAAACATGAGTTTGGTGGGGCAATCTTCATGTCTGAATAACAAAGTTGCGACCTTCCAAGTTCACCGGTTTGGAGGGTTTTTCTATGCAAGTTCGAAGTGCTGTAAGAAATTGTCAGCCGCTACCTAGTAGCGGCCAGGCGTGATGTCGTGGACTTCATTCTGCTACATATTATTTTAATCGGTAACCTGTCAAAAAGAGATATCCTGAACTAAGGGTGAACTATGCCCACTCACGTATTTTTACACATTGCAAAGAAAGAAATATTGGTTTCTATGCTTGGTTGACATTTTTTCAATCGGGCTTTTTTTATTCCATTTTCCGTTTTTCAGTTGGTTGCCGATCGCCACCCGTTTCGATTTGACATCAATCAGAAGTCGAAACGGAGGTTCAAAATGTTTGATAAAAAGAGCGATTACTCTCTGAACAAGCGCGATAAAAACTCAATCGTATACATAAGCGCAACAGGGATTATCTGCCTGACGCGTTCAGATTTTGCCAGCGAGGATGAGTTTTTGAAGTGGAAAAGTTTGTCCGATGAAGACTATCAGACAAACGAACGAGCAGGCCGGGGGTTCTACGACAATACGATCCCTCTTGATGAAAAGCTGGACGTGATTGGTGCTGTGCTTTCGATTGAGGACGAACTTTTTGGCAGGATAGATGAGCGTGAACGTAGGCAGATATATTACTCTCTCTTAAAACAGATCAAGAGTTGCCTGACGGAGAAGCAATACCGTCGTTTGTGGATGCGTCATGCCGAAAAGATGACAGTAACCGCAATCGCAGCAGCCGAAGGTGTAACTGAGCAAAGTATATCAGAATCAATTTTAGCCGCGAGAAAGAATATTTTTAATTTTCTTCAAAAACACCCTGTAGAAATGCCCATTTTTCTGTGATAGGTGAAGGAGCATTTTCCCAAAGCCCTTAACGTACTTTGCTACGAAAATAAATGCCTCGTGGCAAACTTGAACCTTGACAACAAATGTTTTCAACAATTATGAAGGCATGAAAATAGAACAGCCGCTATGGCTGCCAATGGACAGAGAAAGCGGAAAAGAGAGATCAGCTTTGCAGTTCTATGCGGTATCCGTGCTTTTCCAGTTCGTGTATGTATCGTGACAGTTGCTTTTGTTCAGAGTTTTTCCGGCGTATCTCAAAACAAGATTCGTTAAACAGGGTGCCATTCTTCAGCATGGTGTAGATGATGACAAGCAGTTTTCTGGCAAGCGCAACAATGGCTTTCTTGGCACCTTTCTTCTGCTTGATTCTCCAATACCAAGCAGCAAGGTAGGTCTTGCGCTTCCCGGCAATCACCCAGGCAATCTCACATAGCATGCTCTTTATGTATGGATTTCCCTTGGTGATGGAGGTGCTCTTTCGTTTCCCTGCGCTTTCATTGTTGCCGGGTGACAGACCCGCCCATGAGCATATATGCTCTGCCGTTTTAAATCGAGTCATATCGATGCCAATTTCAGCGATGATTGCACAGGATGCGATAGAGCCTATTCCATAAATGCTGCTCAGCTGATTTGCATGCAAGGCAAACGGAGCCATCTCTTTCTCCAATGCAGTCTCGACTTCTGCAAGGTGTGACTCCAACGATTTGAAATGCTCCATCAACATCTTAAGAAAGTCTCGTTGGTTTCAATGACGGTATCTCCCTTTGTTATGGTTACCAGCTGACTTTCCTGATCATAAGTGAGCTCTGCGCCGAATCCCTGAGTAATGGCCCGTACAGGGATCAAAGTTCTTCCATCTTTTATTACAGGAGGGGTATCAAATTTAAAATTTGCTTTATTGGATATGACACTGTCAATCCCAAGAACTTTGGCCTTGGGATCTTCGTTTTTGATCGCCTCGCCTGCTGCATTGATCCTGCTTCTTTCCTGTACTGTATAACCAGCCTGTATTTGCTTTCTCTTTTCGATTAAATATTCTTTTCTCTCTTTGAGATTCGGTTGCGCTTTCACTATATCTTTTTTAACTTTTTCTACTGCATCAATTTGATCACTGCTGGTTGTTGTTACCGAACTTTTGCCAGAATTATTTTTTGACTCATTTTTTGACGCATAGGCACATACCGCAGATGTCATTAATAGTGCCAAGATCAGGGTGAACGATAAGAGTTTTCTTTTCATTGTAAATTCCTCCTTTTAATAGATACTTTTTAATAAATTAGCATTCATGCTTCTCAAATTTACAAATAATGTCTCTTTTTATTTAACATACTCTTAACATTCGCTTTATTCCCCCTTAACAAAGAGTCAGTATGATTAGAACTGTAAAAAGGAATACTAAAATAAACTAACAAAATCAGAAAGAGGGAAAAATAATGAAAAAAATATTATCAATTACTCTAGTAATCATATTAGCTCTTGGAGCACTGGCAGGCTGCGGCGCTAAAGACAGCAATGACGACACCGGCAATGGCACGTCAGAAGTAACCGGAACTGTAGTAACAGCTGGATCAACCTCCGTACAGCCTTTATCAGAAGAATTAGCGGCAGCATTTATGGATGCCAATTCTGGAATTACAGTAGAAGTACAGGGCGGCGGATCCGGACAGGGAATTAAATCCATTGTAGAGAAAATTGCAGACATTGGAGCGTTATCAAGAGAAGTAAAGGATGAAGAAAAAGCATCCGTAACGGACATATTAGTCATCGCAAAAGATGGAGTAGCCGTTGTCGTGAATCCAGCAACCACAGTGGAAGATTTATCGATCGAACAGATTAAGAAGATATATACAGGCGAAATCTCCAATTGGAAAGAAGTGGGCGGAGAAGATGCTCCGATCGTTGTGGTCAGCAGAGAAGAAGGATCCGGAACCAGAGGCGCATTTACTGAAATTACGAAAGTAGTCGAAAAGAATGAAGCGGGTGAAGAAGTGGACAATACTACAAAAGATGCATTGGTACAAGGTTCAACCGGAGCAGTTATGCAGACCGTAGCCACTACTCCTAACACGATTGGATATGTATCACTGGGTTCCTTAAGCGATACCGTAAAAGCACTTAAAGTTGAAGGTGCAGCACCGAGTACAGAAACAGTATTATCTGGTGAATATAAGATCTCAAGACCGTTTAACTATGTGACAGGCGGTGAACTTTCAGAAGCGGCTCAGATGTACATCGATTTCGTAATGAGCGCAGAAGGTCAGGCGATTGTTGAAGATAACGGATTCATTCCGGTAAAATAAGCTTCTCCTCAATTATTAAATATAGATGACATAACGTGATTGGTTAAGATGAAATGCACTTGCCGGATACATTTCCTGAGAAATATGGTTGCTTACCAGCCAGAAAGCTACAATGATTTCATGGGAAACACACCGGCAAAGTGCACAACCGCCAACCACGATACGTCGTTTTTTGGACTTTTTTATCAAGTAGAAAATGCGAAGTAGCGTTGCTGCTTTTTATAAAGGAAATAGATGGGTAAATTGAATGAAGACATACGAAAAAGTGATTGAAAAATTAATATTAGTTTCTGCTATAGTAGCAACCATATCAGTGGCACTGATTACTTTGTTTATTTTTCAGGCAGGATTGCCGGTGTTAGCGGAATATGGGGTGTTTCAGTTCATTTTTGGCACTACATGGTCTCCGACTAACGGAGCCTATGGGATTCTACCGCTTATCCTCGGCACCTTGTCTGTAACCATTGGTGCCCTTGTAATTGGTATCCCCACAGGACTTGCATGCGCAATCTTTCTTGCAGAGGTTTTGCCGAAGAAATGGGCAAAGGCCTTTAAATTTGCAATTGAGCTTCTGGCCGGAATTCCTTCTGTGGTTTATGGATTCTTTGGATTGGTCGTCCTTGTCCCGGCGATACGCACCTATGTATTGCCGATTTATCAGTTTTTTGATCCAGACGTATCTGCGACAGGATTCAGTATATTGGCAGGAGCTGTTATACTGGCGATCATGATTTTGCCGACAATTGTGAGTATTTCAGAGAATTCTATCACTGCGGTTCCGAAGGAGTTTACCGAAGCATCCTTGGCTCTTGGAGCAAATAAAATGGAAACCATCGTTAAGGTGCTTATTCCTGCTGCAAAATCCGGAATTTTATCCTCGATTATACTGGGAATGGGAAGAGCGATTGGAGAAACCATGGCAGTTATTTTAATAACGGGAAATATGGCAAGGGTTCCGGGAAGCATTATGGATCCTGTAGCGACTTTGACCGGAACCATTGCAATGGAAATGGGCTATGCTACCCCAACGCATCAACAGGCTCTCTTTGCAGTCGGTATTGTTCTGTTTATGATTATCATGCTTCTTAACATCGTAGCACAGGTTAGCATGAGGGGGATAGGAGGCAAAGCAGAATGATGAATCAAGTAACGTTAAAAAAGATAAAAACATCGAAAAATTTTATTTTCTATGGGGTGACAGGACTTCTGGCGGCCATTACATTGGCAGCACTTATCATTATCATAGGCTATATACTGATTAACGGGCTGGCACATATCAATTGGGAGTTCTTAACACAAGAACCGAGGAAAATGGGCAAGGAAGGCGGTATTTTTTCCGTCATTATCGGCACGTTGCTGGTTACCAGCGTTGGCATTCTGATTGCAACTCCCATAGGGATTTCTGCAGCTATTTATTTTACTGAATATGCGAAGGGTGGAAAAGGAGTCGCAACGATCAGGTTTTTCACGGAAATTTTGGCCGGAATTCCTTCTATTATTTTTGGATTATTTGGCTTTGCATTCTTCGTTATTTTTCTGGGAATGGGGTGGTCAATTATTTCCGGTGGATTAACCCTTGCATTGATGGTATTACCAACACTGATCCGTGCTACGGAAGAATCCCTGAAAACGGTGCCTATGGCATATCGGGAGGGTAGTCTGTCTCTGGGAGCAACCAAATGGCAGACCATTGTAAAGGTTATTATTCCTTGTTGCAAACCGGGTATCCTTACCGGATTGATTCTTGGAATCGGAAGAGCCATCGGAGAAACCGCCGCCGTCATGCTGACAGTTGGGGGTTCGCTCCGCGTACCAAACTCGATTTTTGATTCCACGAGAACCATGTCGGTGCATTTGTACATACTTGCAGCAGAAGGGCTATCACAGGAAAAAACCTACGCAACGGCAGCTCTTTTGATCTTTATTGTACTGTTTATCAATGTTGTGGCAAATGTGATCAGCAATAGACTAGGAGGAAACGATGGAAACTAAATTTGAAATAGAAAAACTAAATTTGTATTATGGAAGTTTTCAAGCATTGAAGAGTATCGACATGACGATATATGGCAATAAGATAACGGCGCTGATCGGTCCTTCCGGATGCGGAAAATCAACTTTTTTAAGAACACTCAATCGAATGAATGATTTGATTCAAGGAGTCAATATTGATGGTACGATCCGGTTTGACAACAAAGATATCTATGGCAAGGACTATGACCTTATTAAGCTGCGTAAAAAGGTGGGAATGGTATTCCAAAGACCCAATCCTTTTCCCAAAACGATTTATGAAAACATTGTATATGGACCGAGAATTCATGGAGACAGGGACAAGAGCAGGCTGGATCATATTGTAGAAAGAACACTACGGGAAGTTGCACTTTGGGAAGAAGTAAAAGACAGATTGAATAAGCCTGCATTAGGGCTTTCTGGTGGGCAGCAGCAACGACTCTGCATTGCAAGATGTTTGGCGGTTGAACCGGAGGTCATCCTGATGGACGAACCTACTTCCGCCCTTGATCCAGTTGCTACATCGAAGGTAGAAGGACTTTTGGAGGAACTGGCAGAAAAGTATACAATCGTAATTGTTACGCACAATATGCAGCAAGCGGGAAGAGTTTCCGATTATACATCCTTTTTCTTAAGCGGAAAGGTAATAGAGACAGATAAAACAGAGGTAATTTTCTCAAATCCGCGGGACAAAAAAACAGAAGATTATATAACAGGGAGGTTTGGATGATGGCGGCAAGACCACAGATGGAACATGAGATATCTATAATTACAGATGATTTATTAGAAATGACAAATCTGATTGAAGAAACCATTCGGAATGCAATAAAATCCTTAAAGGAAAAAGACTCGGACTTGGCAAGAAAAATCATAAACGACGATGAAAAAATAGATGATCTGGAAGACGATATCAAGGATAAATGCTTAAAATTTTTAGCAACGCAGCAGCCTTTGGCCAGCGATTTGCGTTACATGATTTCTGTAATGCAGATGGTCAGAGATTTGGAACGAATCGGTGATCATTGCGAAGATATCGCAAAATACACACTCAGGTTTGAAAATGAAAAATATATGAAAGAACTGATTGATATTCCCCGCATGGCAGATATGGCTGCGAAAATGGTCAAAAATTCTATTGATGCTTTTGTAAATAAGGATCTGAGACTGGCCAGAAAAGTTTGGAAAGCAGACGAAGAAGTTGATGAGCTGTTTCGGAATATTTATGATGAATTGATGGGGATGGTAGATAAGGATGCGAGTAATGCAAACCAGAGCGTGATGTTTCTGTTTATTGCCGCTCATCTGGAAAGAATTGCGGACTATGCAACGAATATTTGCGAGGAAACCGTATTTGCCATGGAAGGTAACTATGAGATGGAATGAATTCCGCTCGTTCTGGAAAAACACTGATAATTTGTATCTCATCAATGACTTTAACTCATATATTTTAACCCCCAAGACAAACAATGTCCTGTTGCAGTGTTTTTGGTAAAGGCAAGATTTTATATCTTTGGTTAGAAATCGATAGAACCAGGGGCGGATTTACATTGGTAAATTCGCCCCTGACTACTATATTTGAAACCTTTTGCAATAAGCAGGACGTACTGAATATTCCCGAAATCCTCTCTCTTTATCAATTCAAAACGGCTGTAAACGTTGCACTTCAAGGGTTTTCAATTTGTTCGGCGAGCTCAGAGCATTCAATAGTCGAAAAAAAGGTTGAATGAATATTGTGTCTAACGTATAATTATTCATATGGTGCGTAATTCCATTATAAAAAAGACAAAAAGAAAGAAGGAAAGCATGATGGAGAAGAAAAAGATATTAGCGATACTGCTTGTGTTAACTATGACCATTGCCCTTGTGGCCTGTGGCGGTGGAAACAGTGCCCCGGAGGAAGTGCCTACCTATAAGGTTGCAATGGAACCGACCTTCCCTCCGTTTGACACCACTGATGAAGATACACAGGAACTGATTGGATTTGATGTCGACATGATGGAAGCGATAGCGGCAGATCAAGGATTCAAACTGGAATGGGTCAACATGGGATTTGAGGGGTTAATTCCTGCATTACAGGCGGGGAATGTTGATATCATTGCCTCCGGTATGAATGCCAGCGAAGATAGAAGAGAAAAGGTTGATTTTTCAACCACTTATTATGATTCCGGCCTTGTCGTTGCAATCAAATCCGGAAATACAGCAATCAAGAGCATTGATGACTTGACTCCCGAAATGAAGGCGGGAGGACAGATCGGTACTACCGGAGCAGATCTTGCTAAAGAACTATATGATTCTGGTAAAATAAGCGAAGCGAAGATCTACAACGGTTTGGATACTGCGATAATGGATTTACTGAATGGTACGATTGATGTCCTGATTAATGACCTTCCGGTAACGAAGGCCTATATGGAAGCGAAACCGGGAACCATTGAGATTGTTGGTGATGTATTAAATGCAGAATCTTATGGCTATGCGGTTCAAAAGGGAAACAGTGAGCTTCTGGAAAAAATCAATGCCGGTATGCAGAATTTAAAGGATAATGGAAAATTTGACGAAATTTATTCAAAATGGCTTGACTAATTCGATTTGCAAGTTGACAAATAATTTATACTATTATGAAAGAATGATTTAGAAATCATCCATCAGAAGGTTTGCCAAAAGGCAAACTTTCTGATTGTTACAGATAGTTTTAGTTTTGAGTTCAGAATAAACTCGATTGAAGGAGCAACGATTTGGACGTATATTTAAAAGGAATACAAATTGCATACAGTGGTATTTCTGTAACGCTTGAAATCACAATTTTAGCAGTTTTTCTAGGTGTTGTGGTGGGGCTTATCGTGGCACTGGGGAAAATGTCATCCTTAAAGCCGATTAAGATAATATTTTCCGTATATGTTGAACTTCTCAGGGGAACTCCGTTGGTTGTACAGGCGTTGATCGTATATTTTGGAGCGCCAATGCTGTTGCAAAATTATGGTATTGATTTCCGGTGGGAAAATCCGATCGGGGCATCCATCCTCGTATGTGGTATCAATAGTTCTGCTTATGTGGCAGAGATTATCCGAAGCGGTCTTCAGGCGGTTGATAAAGGACAAATGGAAGCGGCAAGGTCTCTTGGAATGAATCGTTTGCAGGCAATGCGGTTTATTATTATTCCTCAGGCGTTTCGGATCATTTTGCCGGCTCTTGGGAATGAGTTTATTGCATTACTAAAAGAAACTGCAGTTTTAAGCGTTATTTCCTTGGAAGATGTAACAAGAAAAAGTATGCTGTGGGCAGCGGCTTCCTTTGAAGCCTGGCCGGCATATCTTGGCACTGCCATTGTATATTTGAGTATTACGATCCCGATGTCTCGTTTGGTAGCATATTTGGAAAGGAGGATGGCGCAAAGTGATCGAAGTAAATAATTTAAAGAAAGAATTTGGAAACCTTCAAGTCCTACGGGGAATCACAGAATCGATCAAAGACACGGAAGTCGTTTGCGTGATTGGGCCATCCGGTTCCGGAAAAAGTACTTTTTTAAGGTGTATCAATTTGTTGGAAACTCCGACTTCCGGCGAGATTTATATCGATGGAGAACAGATCAATAAGAAAAATGTGGATATCAATAAGGTAAGGAAAAAGCTTGGAATGGTATTTCAGAATTTTAATTTATTTCCGCATAAGACTACACTTGAAAATATTACAATCAGTCCAATTCAAGTAAATAAAACACCGAAAGCGGAGGCTGAGCAGGAAGCTATGGAGCTGTTACAGATGGTTGGATTAAAAGATAAAGCAAGGGTATATCCAGCCTCCTTGTCAGGCGGACAAAAACAGCGTGCGGCAATTGCGAGGGCGTTGGCAATGAAACCGGAAATTATGCTCTTTGATGAGCCGACATCTGCCCTCGATCCGGAAATGGTCGGAGAAGTTCTTCAGGTAATGAAAGATTTGGCTCATCGAGGGATGACCATGATGATTGTTACTCATGAGATGGGGTTTGCCAGAGAAGTTGCAGACAGAGTCCTGTTTATTGATGAAGGAATGATTGTTGAGCAGGGCAGCCCGGATCAAATTTTCGGTAATCCTCAGAATGAAAGAACGAAAAACTTTTTAAGCAAGGTGCTGTAAGGACGTTTCACAGAATAAATCCTAAAGCAACAATGAAAATTGGAGTCATGAGCTGACATAGCCGCAAGAATTTTTGATAATTCGGCGGCTTTTCTGTTATTTTTGTATAAATATGATATAATTTTTATAATTGATCCTTCTGGGAGAAAGGAGTATTGGTGATGTCGGACGTTCTTTTGAAAATTGTTGTCAATGAACAGCAGAATGAAAATCGGGAAGTGACGTGTAAAAAAATAGTAACCTTTTTATGGGAACATGGAGTACCTGGTGTGACCATGAAACGAGCGGAAGCGGGATTGGATTATCAAGGCAACATCAAGTATGATCTGCTTGAGGATACTTACTTCAATGACCTGCCGATTGTAATAGAATCCGTTATGGATAAGAAAAAGATGAAGGAAATAGAGGGGGAACTGAATCAGATGGCTGCACATGGTCAAGTCAGTGAGATGGAAGGTATTGATGCAAAAAAATTGGATCATAATACACATTATATCGTTAAGGTGTATACGCGAGAGAGTTCTAAGCTGATCAAAAAGAATGAATATGAAAAAGTCCTCCGGCTTCTGCAGAAGCACAACGCAGTCTGGGGTACCGTAACAAAGGCAATCGCAGGCTACGGAAGCGAAAGAGTGATTTACAATCAGCATCTTTTTTCCTTCAGTGAGCATTTGCCGCTTATCATTGAATGCATCGTTGAAAAGAAACATCTCACCGAACTCTTGGCGGAATTAGAGCTGGCTGTAACCGAGGGCGAGATCTTTACTGCTCCGGTAGATTTGATCATAAACAAATAAATATAGGAGCCATACATGACTTATTTATATGTAGCAATATTTGGAGCTTGCGGAGCAGCAATGCGTTATTGGATCAGTAGTTCTCTGGAACAGGGGATGTTTCCGTATCATACCCTGCTGGTTAATATTGTCGGGTGCTTTCTGCTGGCAATGGCAGTGCAGTATCTAACTACTTTGCCAAAATTATCAAGAAATTTGATCAATGGTCTTGGAACCGGATTCGTCGGTTCGTTTACTACATTTTCCACATTTAGTGTGGAGGTTTCCCAATTGATCATGAAGGGAGCCTGGTTTTACGCGGGAAGTTACATTTTTGTCAGCGTGATGGGCGGTTTGCTGTCGGCAGGGCTTGGATTTTATGTAAGTAGCCGTTTGATTCAAAGGAAGGAGAATCGGGAAAATGTGGACTGAATTACCCTTCGTTTTTATCGGAGGAGCTTTTGGTGCGGTATGCCGTTATGCCATCTCGATTCAGATGAAGCGGCTGATTTCCTCCAGATTTCCGTTCGCAACATTCCTCATCAATCTGCTTGGTTCGTTTTTGCTTGGACTTCTTCTGGTCAGTCAAACTGGAAGTTTGATCCGCTTGCTGTTAGGAACTGGTTTTCTTGGAGGTTTTACCACATTCTCGACATTTCAAGTGGAAAATATGCTCTTATATAGACAAGGCAATTACAGAACATTATTTTTCTACATGATGTTTTCGGTTGGCATTTGTATTCTTGCTGCTTTTCTCGGGCTTCAGCTGGGAAACTGGTTAAAGCAATGAAATTTATATCCTCGTTTTTTATTTTGTTTTTTTATGAATCATTGTATAATAGTTACAAATAATTTTCGACAAGTTACATAAGAGGAGGACGATGAATGAACGTTAAATTTTTAGGTGCGGCAATGTCTGTTACCGGTAGCTGCCATCTTATAACAACGGATCAGTATAAAATTTTATTGGATTGTGGACAGTTTCAGGGAAGCAAAGCAATGGAGGTATTAAATGCAAAGGATTTTGGTTTTGATCCTTCGGAACTTGATTTTATGATTTTAAGCCATGCGCATATTGACCATAGCGGTAGAATTCCGTTACTGACAAAGCGTGGCTACAAGGGGAAGATATATTGCACCGATGCAACTGCTGATCTGGTGGAAATCATGTTGAAAGACAGTGGTTATATTCATGAAAAAGAAGCGGAATGGAGTAACAGAAAGGCGGAACGATCAGGGAAACCCTTTGTAGAACCATTGTATACCTTGCAGGATGCGGTGGAAGCTGTAAAGTATCTGGAGCCAGTTTTATATGGGCAATTATATGAAATCAATCCGGATATTCGGGTTCGATTTAATGATGCGGGGCATATTTTAGGTTCATCTATCGTTGAACTTTGGGTCAACGAAGGGGAACATGTTACAAAACTAGTATTCTCTGGTGACATTGGTGTGAAAGACAGACCGATTTTAAAGGATCCTGCTACAATATCAGAAACCGATTATCTGATCATGGAGACTACCTATGGCGATCGGGTTCATGAACCGAACAATTCAAGTTTGGATGAATTCTTTGATATCATAATAAAAACGACTAGACGCGGTGGAACGGTTGTTATTCCGTCGTTTGCGGTGGGAAGAACTCAGGAATTAATCTATCAATTGAATATGTTCTATGAGCAGCATACGGAATTTAAGCAGGAACTGGACAAAATAATGGTATATGTGGATAGTCCGCTGGCTACCAGTGCTACCGAAATATTCCGAAGGAATGCGCAGGTATTTGATGACGAGACAAGGGATTATATCTTAAAGGGCGATAATCCTCTTGATTTTAAAAATTTGAAATTTACACGCACCAGCGAAGAATCAAGACAGTTGAATTTTAACACCGCACCTAAAATCATCATTTCTGCCAGTGGTATGTGTGATGCAGGAAGAATCAAGCATCATTTGAAGCATCATCTATGGGATCCGAAATGCAGTGTTATTTTTGTTGGATATCAAGCAGTAGGAACCTTAGGTAGATCTATAGTGAACGGAGATAAGGATGTTAGTATCTTTGGAGAAAAAATTCATATCAATGCGGAAATCTATAATCTGGAAGGTTTTTCGGGACATGCAGACAGAGAGGGATTATTGGAATGGCTTTCGGGGTTTGTAGAACCCCCGAAGAAAATTTTTCTCGTTCATGGAGAAGAAAACGCAAAAAAAGGATTTGCCAGCACGGTAAAACAAGCTTTGGGGTATGATTGCACGGTAGTAGAGGATGTTTCGGAATTTAATCTTGATTCGGATGAGGTCTTGAGCATTGAAGATACCAGAAACAAAATTGCAACGGAAGAGCAATTGATGAAGGTGAAAAATCAGCTGTCAAAAATACATGATGAAATTGTAACGATTTTGTATAATACCTCTCTTGCGGTAGATGATAATACAACGCAGGAGCACATCAATGAGATTTCCAATGTCATTTATGAACTTGAAAAAAGCTCGATCAAGCTTGGATCGGCAGTAACCAAGAACGAGGATTGACATGCCAAATACTATTGTAATATTATGATCACCCGGATGCTTTTGAGACAGAGCTGATGGTGGAACATATCAAACAATTGAAAGCGTAAGGGATCGGCTAATCTATCCAATCTCGCAATGGCCGGTATTAAAAATAAGAAAAATGTCTCAAATTTGTTTCGTTGATGAATTAAATTTGGTATAATTTTATTAGAGCATAATTCTTAGTGATTTTAGGAGGAAAAGATGTCTTTACTGGAAGAAATCGCGCCGAGTGTGCAGCAAGTGGCAGAGGCCATTGCGATAGCTGTTGGAGTTGAGGTTGAAATTGTTGATAACCAACTGACTATTGTTGGAGGGACATCGATTTATGCGAAAAAAATTGGAGATAAGGAAGAAGCGGGAGAAGTCGACGGCAATTATCTCTATGCCAGAGTCCTTCGAACCGGCAACACAGAAAATATAGCTGACGCTCAGAATGATCTTACTTATGGAACGTCTGTGGATGCATATGGAAGCTATGAACTTGCAGAAATCTGCACACCGATTAAGGCGGAAGAGCAAACGATAGGAATTATCGGGTTGGTTGCTTTGAATGAGAAGCAGAGGGAAATTCTTCTTGATAAAAAGAGAAGCATGGTGACCTTTGTAGAAAAAATGGCAGATTTGCTGGGCGCAAAAGCAGTGCAAAAAAAGGCATTGAATAACGTTGAACTTAGCATGAGTGAAACGTCTACTGTTTTGGAAGCCACTCATGAAGGGATTCTGTCCATTGATAGCAGAGGCTACATTAAACATTCTAATTATATGGCTGAAGAGCTTTTTCAAACAACAAAAAATGATATGACAGGAAACCATATCAGCAAATTCATGCGCGGCACGCCTGCTCTGGAGGTGCTTCGTTCGGGAAATGGCTATACTGAAAATGAAGAGGTTTATAACAATGAAAGAGGAAGCTATCACTTTATTGTTACGGCAAAGCCCTTTTTTAACGATAATATTGTTGCGGGCGTGGTAATCTCTTTCCGGGATATTGAGGAAGCCCAAAAACTGGTATATAATATCAATACAAGAGCATTGAAATATACTTTTGATGATATCATGGGGGAAAGTGAAACGATCCGAAGAGCTAAAAATCAAGCACTTCTAACAGCGAGAGGGAACTCTACCGTTTTAATTACGGGAGAAAGCGGAACGGGCAAGGAAATGTTTGCAAAAGCAATTCATTACGCCAGTTCCAGAATAAAAGGTTCGTTTGTTACGGTAAACTGCGGGGCAATTCCAGAGAACCTATTGGAAAGTGAACTCTTTGGTTATGAGAAGGGTGCTTTCACCGGGGCAAACGAAAAGGGCAAATACGGTAAGTTTGAATTGGCAAATAACGGAACGATTTTCCTTGACGAAATCGGAGATATGCCGCTGCATTTACAAGTAAAGCTTCTTCATGTACTGCAAAATATGCGCTTTGAAAGAGTGGGTGGAAATAAAGTTATCATTGTTGATGTCAGGGTAATCGCGGCGACCAATAAAGATTTGGAAATCATGATCAAAGAAGGAACCTTTCGCGAGGATCTCTATTACCGATTGAACGTTATTCCGCTTACAATACCGCCGCTTCGGGAGAGAAAAACGGATATCAGGCTTTTAATGTACCACTTTTTAAGTAAATATAATACCTTTATGAATAAAAAAATTATTGGTTTTACTGAAGAAGCGGAACGTATTTACACATCTTATGATTGGCCGGGAAATGTAAGAGAGCTTGAGAATGCGATAGAGTATGGAACGAATATGGCTTTTGGAGATAAAATCGGTGTTGATGCGATACCAAATCGGCTTTTGAAAAATGAAAACACGATTCAAATAGAGGAAAGTGATCTGCCTTTGAATGAACAGGTTAAGTTTTATGAAAAGGAAATTTTAACTAGAAAGCTTAAAAAATACGAGAATAACAGCAATGCTAAGGATCTGGTAGCGAAGGAGCTGGGGTTGAGCAGGGCAACTCTTTACCGAAAACTGTCAGAGCTAGAGATCAATTGATAGAAAGCATAAAATTTCTCATAAGTGAGAAATAAAGTTCTTTGCTTGATACAAATGAATCAATACCTTTAAAGCCATCATCGTAAAACCATTTGAAATTTCAATGGCTTTATCTATAAATAATTTTGCTGAAATTCGGCATGAAATTTGTATGTCTATATACTTGTTGTTGTTATATAGATTATGGCGTATGCCATAAAATTACTGAAACATATGTAGCTTAGAGCCAACATGTGAAATAAAAAGGAGGATATAAAAATGTTAAGAGATGCATTACCTAAAGTCATTACACCATTACCGGGTCCAAAGGCAAAGGAAATTATTGACAGAAGGGCAAAGGCAATGCCAAATGCCATTAAATGTGGATATCCATGTGTAATCGCCCGTGGAGAAGGTGCTATGTTTGAAGACGTTGACGGAAATGTTTTCCTTGACTGGATTGGCGGAGTCGGGGTACTTAATATTGGATACAGCAACCCTGAATTGATTGATGCGGTAAAGACACAGAGTGAAAAGTACTTCCATGCCATGATGAATATCACAACGCATGAGAGATACGTAGAGCTTGCAGAAAAGATGAACGGTATCGTTCCGGTTAAAGGGGATGCCAAGAAGACGATGTTTGTAAACAGCGGTGCGGAAGCGGATGAAAATGCTGTTAAAATCGCAAAAAACTATACCGGCAGACCAAATGTTATCGTTTTCACGGGTGCTTTCCACGGACGAACTATGTTGACTATGACTATGACTGCAAAGAAAGCTTATGCAGTTGGTATGGGGCCTTTCCCGGATGGCGTATATAGAGCAGAATTTCCTAATATGTACAGAAAGCCTGCTGGAATGACAGAAGAAGAAGCAATTGCTTACTATATTGGAAAAATTGAAGAGCTGTTTGTAGAAGCAACTCCTGCTCAGTATGTTGCGGGTATTGTGTTTGAGCCGGTACAGGGTGAAGGCGGATTTGTTCCTGCTCCAATCGAATGGGTAAAAGCGGTACGAGCGATCTGTGATAAGCATGGAATTCTCATGATTACGGATGAAGTGCAGACAGGTTTTGGAAGATCAGGAAGAATGTTTGCTTCTGAATACTTTAAAGAAGCCGGATGCGCACCTGACATTATGACCAGTGCGAAATCCATCGCCGGCGGTATGCCGCTTTCTGCTGTAACTGCAAGTGCGGAAATTATGGATGCAGTAACGCCTGGAACCATCGGCGGAACTTATTGTGGTAATCCGGTATCCTGTGCATCTGCATTGAAAGTAATCGAAGTTATGGAAAAAGAAGATTACCCAGGAAAAGCTCTGAAAATTGCCGATAAATGCATGAAGAAGTTTAACGAATGGAAAGAAAAGTATGAAGTCATCGGCGATGTCAGAGGAGTTGGCGCAATGATGGGTGTTGAGTTTGTTGTTGATAAAATATCCAGGAAGCCAAATCCTGATCTCGTTGCATCCATCGTAAATGAAGCGGTTCAGCACGGTCTGCTGCTTGAAAGTGCTGGAACTTACGGAAATGTAATACGCTTCCTCTGCCCGCTTTGCGTAACGGATGCACAATTAGAAGCAGGACTTGACATTTACGAAAAAGCAATTGAAAAGTGTATGAAATAAGGGCTTTGGCGATTGCATTAGGAAAAAAAATAAAATACTTTTAACAGGTAAAGATACCGGATATAGGAATTTTCTTATATCCGGTATCTTTTATCCTAATTAGAAACATCACGCAGCGATTTTTTTTACTTATTAGAGGATAAAATTCCCTTGCAAAGCGGTGCAAATTTCACAAATTACAACTTTCAGGCGTAGAATGTTTGAACTTTTTGCAGTTGAATTCTGTATTGGTATATGATACTATTATAGAACCCAAAAGGCTTCATGACTCTAAATGACGAAAGAATTTCAAATCCGGCTGAAACCGGGGGATTCCCGTATGGCACCTTTGAGAGTACCATTTACGGTATGTTCGGTGTGTAAATTGACCTCAAGAAAAGGAAATAAGGAAAGACAGATATGGAAATAGAAATGAAGTATGGTATAGAGGATAAGGAAATCGCTGAGAGTATTTGGGAAGATGAGTATCTTTTGAGTATTGAAGAAAAAGACTCAAGAGAAAAAGTATACATGAAAGCGTCTTACTTTGATACGGACGATTATGTACTTTCAAAGAGTGACATTGCATTCCGAGTTCGTATGGAGGGTTCCCGCATTGTTGCCTCTTTAAAATGGAATGGAGCAAGTGATGCTGGATTGCATACCAGAGAAGAGGTTAATGTACCGATTAATGATGAAACTTGCTTTATCATGCCCAATCCGGAGATTTTTAAAGAAAGTGATATTGGTCGAGAACTGATTGCTTTAATTCAGGAAAAACCCCTTCATAGCCTTCTTGAAACCAGATTTCTTAGAAGAAGGTTAAGGGTTGATACAGGAAAGAGCATTTGTGAAGTGGCAATTGATGAAGGAGAAATCGTAACTGATTTTGGAAACTTGCCTATTTGTGAATTGGAAATCGAATTATTTTCCGGCGATCAGGAGGATGTTTCCCAGATTGGTGAAACCCTAGCTGAGAAATATCGCCTTGTTATCGAAAACAGGAGTAAGTACGCCAGAGGATTAAAGCTTTTGAAAGATGCCGGCTATATGAAATAATTTTTTTGAACCTGATTCTACAGCATTTTAATCAGTACCCGTTATCTGTGATTGATCACAGATAACGGGTTTGTTATTTGGGTCAGGAGCTATACTTGAATCGGCGAAGCAATTAGTTTATCTAAAACAAACACTAAATCCTTTTCGGCCTGTTTCATCAAGTCATAGGAATAATCGTTCAAACACCAATCTAAGATTACACCACGGTTGATACGCAATAAAAAAGACGTGATTTCCTTTTCTGTCATATCGCAATGGAACAACCCGTTCGTTTTTGCCTTTGTGACCAGTTCCTCAATCGTTCGATAATATTTTCGATCTGGTCTTACTGCGTATTTCACATTGGTAGATAATTGTGCAATATACAGCTCTTTGGTCAGATTTGCCGATTCTTGCATCACATATTTTGTTTGGTCAAGTAATATAAATTTAATATCTTCTATTGGATCGTGAAATATGGGGAGATGTATGATTCCGAATGCCTTGTGCCCTTGGATGGACCCGTACATTTGGTATGTTCTTTTGGTATGCCGGCTTTGAAACCTCTGTCAAGAATCATGAAATTAATGATTGATGAAGGAATCAAAACAAAACTTCCTTTCACAGCAGATCCTAGGCCTCTGGATTACGAAAATGTTCCGGCTTCTCAGCAGGAACAGGAAATGTATCGATTATTATATGGAATGCAGGAAGAGTATGAAGGCATGCTCACGAAACTTGGTTTGAAAAATGGGAATGCCTATACCTGTGCCTGCTATTTTGACGAGGTGGGCAATACTCCTGAATTTGGAGACAACCTGGCCTGGGCAGAATCTTCGGCTGTCGTCTATGCAAATTCTGTGCTGGGGGCACGGACAAACCGCACCTCTGGGGTGATGGAGTTTTTCAGTGGAATTATTGGAAAAACACCCAAATTCGGTTTCCTGACCGATGAGGGGCGAAAAGCTGACTGGATTATCGAGATCAAAACTTCCAAGCTTCCACGTCCTCAAATCCTTGGAAGTGCCATTGGCATGCAGGTAGTGGAAAAAGTACCGTACATAAAAGGGTTAGACCGGTTTTTAGGGTCAGAATTGACGCCGGAAGGGAAGGATTATCTTAAGGATATGGGGGCTGCCACGGCTTCTAATGGTGCCGTGGCACTGTACCATGTAGAAAATCTGACGCCGGAGGCAAAGAAATACGGGGAAGACCTGCTTAGAGAAGAAGCTTCTGTTTATGTCATTGATGACGCGGAACTGGAAAGGGTGGTGGGCTCCTATCCCATTCTTTGGACGGATCTTGAGGCAAAGCCGGAAAGAGCGTTCATCGGATGCCCTCATGCTTCTTACAATCAGTTGGTCGAGTGGACGGAAATATTTGAAAAGGCACTGAAAGAAAGCGGGAAGGAAAAGGTTGCCGTGGAAACCGTAATCACCAGTGCACCTGACGTATTGTCCAGATTCCGCACTTCCAAGTACTATGAACGGTTGGTTAAGATGGGAATCAAGGTATCCTATATTTGTCCGCTGATGTATATGTCAAACCCTCTCTGCGCAAAAAAGCCAATTATTACGAATTCCAACAAGCTTAGGACCTATTCAACGGCGCGGTATGTAGATGATCAGGAACTGGTTAATATTGTTGTAAAAGGGGGGGTTTAGTGATGGAGAAATTTCAGGGCAGAGTTGTCATCCCCGGAAAGATAAAAGGGGAAGCTATGGTATCGAAGAAGGGATTGAATGTGCTGTCATCCTATATGGGGGCATTGGTATCCAGCGGAAAGCAGACCCTTTGCACCGATCAGAACAATCCTGAACTTTTCCAAAAGGATCTGTCGGGAGCGATTCTGTGTATCCCTCAGGTAATCGGTTCTACAACAGCGGGAATGCTCATTCAGACCATTGCGGCTCTCGGGATTCATCCAAAAGCGATGCTCTTTTCCGGTACGGCGGAATCTCTGGCTATATCCGGCGTGTTGCTGGCAGACATTTGGGAGAATACAAAGATTATCACGGTAGATAAGCTGGGAGACCGGTTTTTAGATACGGTGCAAAACGGACAAAGGGTGGAAATCTCAGAAGATGGAACCGTTGTACTTCTTTAATTTAAAAGTGGAGGGATTGATATGAGTACAAAGTATAAAGAATTGTTTGAGCCTGCATCCATAGGAAAACTGAAAATCAAAAACAAATTATCTATGGCTCCTATGGGGCCTGTGGGCTATGCCAATGCGCTAGGCGCGTTCAATCAAAGACTTCAGGAATATTATGTGGAAAGGGCAAAGGGCGGCATTGGATTAATTATCACCGGAATTTGCAGTGTAGACCTTGATATCGAAGGGATTGTAAAACCAGGGCTTCCATGTCCAACCCAAAATCCACTGGCCTTTATTCACGAAGCCTATCAGATGAATGAACGGATTCATGCCTACGGCACCAGGATTTTTCTTCAGCTGACAGGCGGACTGGGAAGAAGCGCTTTGCCAGGATTTACAAGCAAATATATAGCACCGTCGGAAAATGAAAACAGATTTGATTCCAGAATTAAGCATAGGGAAATGACAATTGATGAAATTAAAAATGTAATTCAAAAGTTTATCATGTCTGCGGTCGTAGCAAAAAAATCCGGATTTGATGGTGTTGAGATCCATGCTGTTCATGAAGGTTACCTGCTTGATCAGTTTGCGATTGCACTCTTTAACCGCAGAACCGACGAATATGGCGGCTCGTTGGAAAACCGCCTGAGAGTAGCGACGGATATTGTGAAAGGAATCAAAGCGGCTTGCGGCTCTGATTTTCCTGTGAGTCTGCGCTACAGCCTGAAAAGCTGCATGAAGGACATACGGCGGGGCGGACTGCCGGGTGAAGAATATGAAGAGGCAGGAAAAGATATTGAAGAAGGCATTGAGGCAGCAAAAATTCTTGTGGCTGCAGGCTATGATGCTCTGAACGTGGACGCAGGAACCTATGATTCATGGTATTGGAATCATCCGCCGATGTATTTTGAAGAGGGAATGTATCGGGAGTTCGGCAGGCTTGTCAAGGAAAATGTTAATGTACCTGTTATTTTGGCAGGAAGAATGGAAAATCCGGAAATGGCAATCGAAGCATTAGGCGACTCTTGTGATATCATCGGTCTGGGTCGTCAGCTCTTGACGGATCCTTATTATCCTGAAAAGGTACGGACGGACAGATTGGATGAAATCAGACCATGTCTAGGATGCCATGAAGGATGTCTGGGCCGGATTTCCAATGGCCCTGTCAGTTGCGCTGTAAATCCGGCATGTGGCAGAGAAAAAATATACGGTCTTGTACCTGCCTTTAAGAAAAAGCATATTCTGGTAATTGGTGGCGGTGTAGCAGGAATGGAGTGCGCCAGAGTTCTTGCCGAGCGGGGGCATGATGTTATTCTGTGCGAAAAGAGCGGAAGTCTTGGGGGGAATCTTATTCCCGGCAGCGTACCTCACTTCAAGCGTTATGACAGCGCCTTGGTCAAATGGTACCAAAGGCAGCTTGAACTGCTTTTTGTTGATGTGAAGCTGAATTGCGAGGTGACTGCAGGCAATGTTGATTCCTTCAGCCCGGATGAAATCATTACAGCAACCGGTTCAAAACCCATCCGAAGCAAGTTTGGTATTGAAAATTATGTGACAACTGCCGATGAGATTCTTTTGGGGAATGTGAAATCCGGTAAAAATGTTGTCGTGATCGGCGGGGGACTGGTCGGATGTGAAACCGCTCTTTGGCTTGCACAAAACGGTTCCAAGGTTACGGTTATTGAAATGATGCAGGATATTTTGGGAGGACATGGTGCACTGCCACATATGAACCATGATATGCTGGTTGATCTGCTCGCTTATCATAAGGTTGACATTTATGCCAGCAGTAAATTAACCGGTATAGATGTGGATCGTGTGAAAGTGCAAACTCCGGACGGTGAACGTTCCTTCCTGGCTGATACCGTGATTTCTGCTATTGGATATTGTGAGAATAATGCTCTGTACGATGAAATGAAAGAATTAAATATGCCTGTGCACAATATTGGTGATTCTCAAAAGGTGCATAACATCATGTATGCTATTTGGAATGCATATGAATTAGCAAGGGAGATTTAAAATATAATTCTTCAAAGATACCGCCATGCTGTTTTACTCAATTGTCATGAAAAAAAGAAAGGAGTAAAAAAGCATATGGCGGTATTTTTTAGATTTTAAAAGGCTTTGTTTCTTCAATCCTAAATAATACTTTACATTATTTAGGATTGAAGGTATAATTATATGCGCACATTGTGCAAGTTCAGACCAATGGGTATCCATTGGTCTTATCGGTGCTTAGTATCGGTTGACAAGGTACAACACGACTGAAGCAGTGAAAATTTGAACACTGACCGTGTTCTCGTCATTGCATTATAGCGCTGTGGCCTTGTTATCCTCAAATTTCATTTGCTCAGGTGATATAATTTGCAGACGGCAAATTATATCACGAGGAGGATGTTTGAGGTATAGTCGATCCTATTGCGATAAACAGTCAGTGAGTAAAATTTATTTTTGTAAACCGTGTTGTACTTGTCAGTCGATGCTAAAATATTAGGAGGATGGAATTAATGATATCAACTTTTATCTCGAAAGAGAAAAACCAGGTAAAATTCACTATGGAATATACCGCAGAAGAATTTGAAAAGGCAGTGAATGAAGTCTATCAGGCAACGAAAGGGAAGTACACTGTTGATGGTTTCAGAAAAGGCAAGGCGCCAAGAAAGCTTATTGAAACTCATTATGGAGAAGATGTATTTTTTGAAGATGCAATTAATAATATGTTTTCAAAAGGGTACCCTGAGGCACTTGATACGCTTGCATTAGATCCAGTTGACAGACCTTCTGCTGAGTTTGATCAAATAGAAAAAAGCAAAGGTTTTAAAGTGACCATTACTGTGACGGTTAAGCCTGAAGTTGAAGTAAAGGATTATAAAGGAGTAAAGGTTACAAAAGTTGAGCACAATATAACTGAAGAAGATATTGATAAAGAATTGGAGTCTTTACAGAAAAGAAATTCCAGACTTGTACTTGTTGACAGACCTGCACAGGACGGAGATACTGTACTGATTGATTACGCAGGCTTTGTAGGGGAGGAGCAGTTTGAAGGTGGTACCGCAGAAAGACATCCTCTTTCACTGGGCAGCGGAAGCTTTATCCCTGAATTTGAGGAACAGCTTGTCGGAGCAGTAGCAGGGGAAGAAAGAGACGTAAAGGTTACCTTCCCTGAGGAGTATCATTCGGCTGACCTTGCTGGTAAGGAAGCAGTTTTTAAGTGCAAAGTGCATGAGATTAAGGAAATGGAAAAGCCAGAATTGAATGATGAATTTGCAAAAGATGTCAGTGAATTTGATACCTTGGAAGAGCTGAAGAAGGATTCTAGAGAAAAATTGGAGAAAGCGGCGGAATCAAAAGCAGAATATGAAACGAAAAATGCTGTTTTAGAAAAGGTTTTTGAGGCAAATGAAGTCGATATTCCAGAAATCATGGTGGAGGAACAGATCGGCGAAATGATGCAGGAGTTTGATCAGCAGCTAAAACAGCAAGGATTGGATTTGCAGAAGTACTTTGAATATCTGAAGAAGGATCCGAAAGATTTTAGAGAAGAACTGCGCACAGACGCATATAAAAAGGTGAAGACCAGGCTCATCGTAGAAACAGTTGCGAATGCTGAAAAGCTGGAAGCAACAGAAGAAGACGTGGAAGCAGAATTGAAAGCAATGGCAGATCAGTATAAGATGGAAATTGAAAAACTGAAGGAGTTTATGAAGGCTGACAACTACATGTACCTGGAAAAAGATATAAAAATGAGAAAAGCAGTTGATTTTATGTTTGAAAATGCGATAGTTGAGTAATATATAAGTATGAATACGTTTATGCAGCAAACGATAGAAAGATTTTAAGGGGGTAAGCTTAGATGACGCTAATTCCAATGGTGGTTGAACAGACGAACAGAGGCGAAAGATCGTATGACATCTATTCAAGACTGTTAAAGGATAGAATCATATTTTTAGGTGAGGCTGTAGATGATCATACAGCAAGCCTTATTGTAGCACAGCTATTATTTCTGGAATCAGAAGATTCTGAGAAGGACATCAACTTTTATATTAATAGTCCGGGAGGGTCGGTTACAGCCGGCATGGCCATTTATGACACGATGCAGTATATTAAACCGAATGTGGCGACGATATGCATTGGTATGGCGGCCAGTATGGGAGCGTTCCTTCTTTCTTCAGGGGAAAAGGGAAAGAGATTTGCTTTACCAAATTCGGAAATTATGATTCATCAGCCATTAGGTGGAGTTAAGGGTCAGGCTGAAGATATCAGGATCCATGCGGAATGGATTATAAAATCAAGAGAAAAGTTAAATAAAATCCTTAGTGAGAATACTGGTCAGGACCTCGAACGAATTGCCAGGGACACGGACCGCGATAATTTTATGAGCGCGCAGGAAGCAGTAGAATACGGGATTATAGATAAGGTAATGAAATCCAAATAGTAAGGGGGATTGACTTATGAGCAAATATGATGCTACAAAACAATTAAAATGTTCCTTTTGCGGCAAACCTCAGGATCAGGTTAGACGACTTGTGGCAGGGCCAAATGTTTATATTTGTGACGAATGCATTGAGCTTTGTCAGGACATTATAAAAGAAGAGTTTTCTAATTCGATTGATGATGTCGATCGTAAACCAGAAAATTTTAAGTTACCAAAACCAAAAGATATTGCACATATTCTGTCTGACTATGTCATCGGACAGGATGGTGCCAAGAAATCTTTGGCGGTAGCGGTATATAACCATTATAAGAGAGTGAACAGCTTAGGCAAGCTGGACAATGACGGAATTGATCTCCAGAAGAGTAACATTGTAATGATCGGACCTACTGGTTCAGGAAAAACTCTTCTGGCACAGACTTTGGCGAAAATTCTGGATGTTCCTTTTGCTATCGCAGATGCGACGGCTTTGACGGAAGCGGGTTATGTAGGTGAAGATGTTGAAAATATTTTGCTGAAGCTGATTCAGGCTGCAGATTATGACGTGGAGAAAGCGCAAAAGGGAATCATCTATGTTGATGAAATCGACAAAATAGCCAGAAAATCAGAAAACCCATCAATCACGAGAGATGTAAGTGGAGAGGGTGTTCAGCAGGCTTTGCTGAAGATTCTGGAAGGAACCGTTGCCAGTGTTCCACCGCAGGGCGGAAGAAAGCATCCACATCAGGATTTCATCCAGTTTGATACGACCAACGTGTTGTTCATCTGTGGAGGCGCATTTGACGGATTAGATAAGATTATCCAGAGAAGAATCGGCGAAAAAACTATAGGATTTAATGCAGATATTAAATCCACTAAAGTGGAAGCTTCAGAAGTAATAAAGCAGATACAGGCGGAAGATCTTTTGAAATATGGTCTCATTCCTGAATTTATAGGAAGACTTCCGGTGATGGTAACCTTGGAAGAATTGAGCAAGGACGCATTGGTCAGAATCATCAAGGAACCTAAAAATGCCCTTTTGAAGCAGTATAAGAAGCTGTTCCAGATGGATGGTGTCGAACTTGAGATTGAAGACGATGCGATTAACAGGGTGGCAGAAAAGGCCATAGAAAGAAAGACTGGTGCAAGAGGACTTAGAAGTATATTAGAACACGTTATGACAGATATTATGTATGAACTCCCATCCAGAGAAGACATTACGAAATGTATTATTACAAAGGGAACGATTGATTATAACACAGGGCCGGCTTTAATGCTTGTTGAGTCAAAACGAAACAAGAAGAGCGAGGAATCTGCATCGTAAGACAGGCGGCAAATGCCGCCTTTTTTATCAATAGGAAATGTCGTGTCCTATATCAGTCGTTTAGAAGTATCAAAATTTGGGTTATATGGGGATTTGAAGATACAGGAGGGTAATATGACTGAGGAAAAAGTGAAAAAAACTGGAAAGAAAAAAGACGATGTGCTGGAAAGCAACGAGAAGATGGAAGAAAAATTAGAAAGCGAGACCGTAAGTGAGAATGAGCTCATGGAAGAGTTTTCAGACGATTTGGAAGAAGTGAAAGACAATTCGATGAAAACGATGCCAATGATTCCTCTGAGAGGGCTGTCGATTTTTCCCTATATGGTGCTTCATTTTGATATAGGCAGAGAAAAATCGATCAGTGCATTGGAAAAAGCTATGATGATGAATCAGCTTGTATTCCTATCGGCTCAAAAGGATGCCGAAACTGATCTTCCAACCTATGATGATTTTTATAGAACTGGAACCATTGCGAAAATCAAACAGATGCTCAAGTTGCCAGGGGATGCAATCAGGGTATTAGTGGAAGGCGTGAGCAGGGGAGAAATTCAGGATGTGATTTTTGAAGTTCCTTATTTCAAATGTGTCGTTAAAAAGATCCAAGAGAAGGAGTTTGACGATATCCCTTCCAAGATAGTCGCTTTGATGCGGTCTGCCCTGGGAAATTTTGAAACCTATTTGGATTTGAATCCAAAGGTATCGCAGGACATTTTCCCGTCGGTTGCATCTGTAGATCAGCCGGGCAGATTGGCGGATATTATTACTTCCCATTTGGATATCAAAATAGAGGAAAAACAGAAAATCCTTGAGGCGTTTAATCCTGAGGACAGGCTTGAGATCCTTAATGGGATTTTGAATAAAGAAATCGAGATCTTGACCATAGAGCAGGATATTAATATAAAAGTAAGGACACAGATTAACAAAACACAAAGAGAATACTATCTGAAGGAGCAGATACGAGCAATTCAGGAAGAATTAGGGCAGGACGAAGCGATTGAGGATGAAATCGAGACCTGGATGAATCAACTGAAAAAGTTGAAACTTTCTTCGAAGGTAAACGAAAAGATTGAAAAAGAGATCAAAAGATTATCTAAAATTCAGCCGTCCTCTGCAGAAGGCGGCGTTATCAGAACCTATGTCGAATGGATTCTGGCATTGCCGTGGAATAAAGCTTCCAAAGGTGCCATCAATATCAAGATGGCAGAAAAGATTTTGAACGAAGATCATTATGGCCTTGAAAAGGTAAAAGATAGGATTTTGGAATACCTGGCGGTTATGAAACTTTCGAAGAGTATGAAAGGACCGATTTTATGTCTGGTAGGTCCTCCTGGAGTGGGAAAAACTTCGGTAGCTCGATCCATTGCAAGGGCCGTTAACCGGGAATTCGTAAGGATGTCTCTTGGCGGTGTTAGAGACGAAGCTGAAATCAGAGGGCATAGACGAACCTATATTGGTGCAATTCCAGGAAGAGTCATGTCTGCTATTAAGGAAGCTGGAACCAATAATCCGATTTTTCTGTTTGATGAAGTAGATAAAATCGGAGCAGATTTTAGAGGCGATCCTGCGTCTGCATTGCTGGAGGTACTTGATCCAGAACAGAATAAGGAGTTTGCAGATCACTATTTGGAAGTTCCTTTTGATCTTTCCAAGGTAATGTTTATCACCACAGCGAATACTACAGATACGATTCCAAGACCACTTCTGGACAGAATGGAAGTGATTTATGTTCCTGGGTATACAGAAGAAGAGAAAGTCAAAATAGCTGAAAAGTATTTGGTTCCAAAGAAGATCAAAGAACATGGACTGAAGCAAGAAAATATTACAATTTCAGAAAGTACAATCCGAGGTATTATCAACTATTATACGCGAGAGTCTGGTGTTAGAAATCTGGAACGTGAAGTAGCGAACCTTTGTAGAAAAGTTGCGAGAAAGATTGTGGAAGAAGATGCCACGAGATTACGGGTTACAGCTGGAAATATCGAATCTTATCTTGGCAAAAAGCGATATCGATATGATATCATAGAAGGTGAAAATGAAATTGGCGTTACCACTGGTCTGGCATGGACCATCGTGGGAGGAGATACTCTATTCATAGAAACCACACTGATTCCGGGAACGGGAAAACTGGTTCTTACCGGGCAGCTGGGAGAAGTCATGCAGGAGTCTGCGAAAGCAGGTGTCAGCTATATTCGTTCGATCAGTAAAGAATTAGGTATTAATGAAGATTTCTATAAAGAAAGTGATCTTCACATTCACATTCCAGAAGGAGCGACACCGAAAGACGGACCATCGGCGGGTGTGACGATGTGCACAGCTATCATTTCTACGTTAACGAATACGCCGGTACGAAAGGATGTGGCCATGACGGGGGAAATTACCTTAAGAGGAAAGGTTCTTCCGGTAGGTGGAATACGGGAAAAGATACTTGCAGCACATAGAGCTGGAATAAAAAAAGTACTTTTGCCGGCTGAAAATGAACGGGATATTGAGGAAATTCCTGCGAATGTCAGAAAGAAGCTGGAATTTGTTTTAATCCATAATGTGAAGGAAGCACTGGATCATGCCTTGGTCAAATCGGAAGCGGAAGCATTAAAAAAAGAGGATGCAGAAGTTGCCGGGAAAGAAGCAGAATGATAGTAAAGAAAGCAGAATTGGTTGCAGTAGCAGTTAAAAAAAGTCAATATCCGGAGGATAATAAAAAGGAAATCGCCTTTGCGGGACGCTCTAATGTAGGAAAATCTTCTTTACTGAATCTGCTCGTGAACAGAAAAAAGCTAGCTAGAGTTAGCGGCAGTCCGGGAAAGACCAGAACCATTAATTTTTATGAAATTAATGAAGACTTTCGTATTGTTGATCTTCCCGGATATGGATATGCAAAGGTTTCAAAATCCGTAACGGAAAGCTGGGGGGAGATGATTGAAGCATATCTGGCAGGCAGAACAAAGCTGCTAAAAGTAGTGCAACTTGTAGATATCAGACATACCCCCTCCGCGCAGGATATTCAAATGTATGAATGGTTGAAACATTATGGATTCGATGGTATTGTAGTGGCAACCAAGTCCGATAAGATTTCCAGAAACGAGATGACAAAAAACATCAGTGAGATCAGAAAAACACTGGGACTTTCTCCGGAGGATAAGGTTATACCGGTTTCTGCTTTGAAAAGAACAGGTTATGATAAATTTATGGAAGAGTTGGATCGTCTTTTGGAGGAGGTTTAATAAAGATGCAGTTTATTTTCCTTCAGGTGCTCTTGAAGAGGATTAAAGCGATTAAGCATTTTTTAAAGGATAAGGGAGTGCCCTTGCGAAAGAAGATTATTATCTTAATGGGCATTCTTTATTTTTTGATGCCGGTTGATCTAATCCCGGAGCCAATTCTAATTTTTGGTGTTGTGGACGATATCGTGCTTTGGACCTTTATCATCTGGTACCTCAAGGATGAACTGGACAAATATTGGATTGAGACTGACCCAGTGAAACCGACTGTAAAATTTCGTGACAAAAATATTATTGATAATGTAAACTTCGAAGTAGAAGACAAAGAAGTTGTCAAAGAAGAGGAGCAAAAATAGAATGGGAAATAACTGTGCAATTGGACAGGTCATGATCACTGAAGAACAGTTGAAACAGAGAGTGAAAGAATTAGGAAAGCAAATCTCGGAGGATTACAAAGGAGAAGAAATCTTAGTTGTTGGAATCTTAAAGGGGGCAATTCTTTTTCTAAGCGATCTGGTCAGGGAAATTTCAGTGGACACTAAAATTGATTTTATGGCGGTGACCAGCTATGGCTCATCAACGAAAAGCTCCGGTGTTGTTCGTATTCTGAAGGATCTGGACAGCGGCATTGAAGATCAGAATGTGATCATCGTGGAAGATATTATTGACTCAGGAATTACACTTCATTATCTGAGGGATTATCTCCTCGGCAGAATGCCTAAGACACTTAAAATCTGCACGTTACTGGATAAACCGGAACGCAGGGAAGCCGATATTAAGGCAGATTATACCGGGTTTGAAATTGAAAATAAGTTTATTGTAGGGTATGGACTGGATTATGATCAAAAATATAGAAATCTCCCATACATAACCTGTCTGAAAGAGTAAAATGCCAAACCTTTCAGACGGCCGAAGTGAGCAACTTGTAAGGAAAGAATTATTGTATTTGCTATAATTTTGTAATATAATTAAGAAAAAAGCAAGGGACATCGAAATAAAGTTTCTTTAGGAGGACAAAAACATGTTTAAAAGTATGATTGAAAAATTAAAGAAGGGGCAACAAAAACTCGTATTTACCGAAGGTTCGGACTCAAGGATTCTTGAAGCTGCAAGCCGCTTAAAGAAGGAAAAGATTCTTGATCCCATATTACTGGGAAATGTGGAGGAAATTCGTGAAGCATCAAAAAAATATGGCTTTTCTATAGATGGTATTGAAATCATTGATCCGCTTGATTATGCCGAAATGGATTCTATGGCTGCAAAGATGGTCGAGTTGAGAAAAGGAAAAATGGATGAAGCAGCTTGTAGAGAAGTTTTGAAAAAATCAAATTATTTTGGTACCATGCTGGTAAAAATGGAATATGCGAACGGTCTTCTAGGCGGCGCAACATACTCAACTGCCGATACGGTTCGTCCAGCACTTCAGATTGTTAAGACGAAACCTGGAAACAATATTGTATCAAGCTGTTTTATTATGCATCGTGTCACGGAAAAAGGCGAGGAGAAATATGCTATGGGAGATTGCGCTATCAATATCACTCCCGGCGTTGACGAGCTTGTTGAAATCGCTGTTGAGACCGCAAAAACGGCAAAGATTTTTTCAATTGAACCCAAAGTCGCTATGCTTTCGTACAGTTCAATGGGATCAGGCAAAGGAGAGATGGTTGACAAAGTTCGAGAGGCGGCTGAGAAATTAAAGGGCATGGATCTTGACTTCCCGGTGGACGGCGAATTGCAGTTTGACGCTGCATTTGTGCCTGAAGTTGCGAAAACAAAGGTGAAGGATTCTCCTGTTGCAGGTCAGGCAAATACCTTTATCTTCCCGGACATTAATGCTGGAAATATTGGTTACAAAATAGCGCAGCGTTTTGGAGGCTTTGAGGCAATCGGCCCGATTATGCAGGGATTAAATGCGCCGATCAATGATCTTTCCAGGGGCTGCAATGCCGATGAAGTCTATAAAATGGCTATTATTACTGCGTCGTTAAAATAATAATTCCATCTTAACACAGACGAAAGAAGCGCGTCAGATTCGACAGCGGAATGTTGGACGAATTGATAAATAGGTGAATAAAATGAAAAAACTGAATCAATATTTTGATCATACCATTCTAAAACCGGAAGCGACGGAAGCAGATGTAATCAAACTATGTAACGAGGCAAAGGAATATGGCTTCTATGCAGTTTGCGTTAATTCCTGTTACGTTCCTTTGGCGTATGAACTTCTCGAAGGCACGGATGTTCAGATTGCTTCTGTCATTGGTTTCCCTTTGGGAGCGTGCAGCATTGATGTCAAGGCGTTTGAAACGGAGTGGGCCTGCTCGGAAGGTGCACAGGAAATCGACATGGTTATCCATGTAGGAGCTTTAAAGGAAAAACGATATGATTATGTTCGAGAAGACATCGCAACGGTGGTCGCGGTTGCCATAGAGCACGATGCGATCGTTAAAGTGATTCTGGAAACCTGCTTGCTGACTGACGAAGAAATTGTCAAAGCTTGTGAGCTGGCAAGAGAAGCAGGGGCTGCTTTTGTTAAAACTTCAACTGGATTTTCAAAGGCGGGAGCAGCAGCACATCATGTTGCATTAATGAAACAGACGGTAGGAGATGATCTTCAAGTAAAAGCCTCTGGCGGGATCAGAGACTTAAAGAAGACCATGGAGATGATTGAAGCGGGAGCTGACCGAATTGGAGCGAGTGCTTCTGTGGAAATTTTTAAGGAAAGCATAAATTAAATATACGAAATTGGTTCACCTGACAGGTGTATTTCAATTATGGATGCTAAATAAGCGCCGGCCCGGGGTATTCTCTGGGAAACCTTTCTTTGTTCGAACGGTTTCTTATGAGAGCACCCTATGGCACGGCGCTTTTTGGCTTTTTTTGAAATGCAAGAAGAACCATTTTATTGCGATATCCTCAATCTTCAATCCATTTTTTAAGAAAAAGTTGTGAGACTTGTTGTTTTGCTTTTATTCGTATCTTAACGCTTCGATCGGATCTAACTTTGCAGCTTTTCTTGCAGGATAAAGCCCAAAGAAGATTCCTACTAATGCGGAAAAGCCTACGGCAAGAACGATTACCTTTGGATCTATGATAACAGAGATCTGTGCAAAGCTCATTCCCACGGCAGCAATCGTGATTCCCAGCGCAGTTCCTATTGCACCTCCGATGGCAGAGATAATCATGGATTCGATCAGAAACTGCATAAGAATATCATTTGTTCTGGCCCCTAAGGACTTTCTGATACCGATTTCTCGGGTACGTTCGGTCACCGATACGAGCATGATATTCATGATACCGATACCGCCAACTACGAGAGAAATTGCTGCAATGGCACCGATTGCGATGGATAACGTTCCCAATATTGTATTGATCGTGCCCATTTGTGATTCGGCAGACTCATAGATATAAAACTGAGGGTCTTTCTTCTTGATGCGGCTTAGATAATTCGTAAATTCATTTGCTTGAGTTACCTGATCTTTCTTTTCGTTTGTATAAAGCTCTATGGCGGAAGTTGCGCGGTCGTAATCCTCTACAATCGTATAAGGAACATAGGTGGTATAGGAGTCACTGACACCCATATTGTCGAAAATACTCTTCTCTTCGTTGTAAACTCCAACGATTGTCAGGTCTTTTGACTCGCCGTTAATCACCACACTTAAGGTTTTACTGACAGGATTCTCATTATTAAAAAAATTAAGAGCAGCTTCCTTATCAATGACAATACGGTCTTTCTGTCCGTCAACATCGCTTTGATTGATCATGCGGCCATGAATGATTTTGATTTTCTTATAGTACTTGTTGTATTCAGCTGCGACTCCTTTCATTCTGAGTTTTCCTTCTGTACGCCCCACCTTTGTGCTGCTTTGTGCTGAAACATTGGGAGTAATGTATTTGATGTCATCCGGAAAACGTGTCTTTAAAGCCTCAATATCTTCAGGGAAAATATAGTCGGAATATTCAAAACCCTCCTGTGTCAACTGCCAGTTGATATAAACATACATGTTATTCACACCAAAGGATTCGAACTCTTTTCCTACGACGTTCTTTGCGCTGGCACCGATGGAGGTGATGGCGATAACGGAACTGATCCCAATGATGATCCCAAGCATGGTAAGGAATGACCTCATTTTATTACTTCTAATCGCAGTCAATGCTAGCAATATATTTTCAAAAATTAGCATGGATTCACCTCCCTAAGCAATTCGTCATTGATGATATAGCCATCTTTGAAGGTGATAATGCGATCTGTAAATTCAGCGATGTCCCTTTCATGGGTTACAATGATCACTGTGTTTCCATCTTCACGGTTCAATTTTGTGAAGATTTCCATAATTTCTACAGAGGACTCTGAATCAAGATTTCCCGTCGGCTCATCGGCTAGTATGATAGGCGGCTTATTTGCTAATGCTCTTGCGATGGCAACCCTCTGCCTTTGCCCTCCGGAGAGCTCATTCGGCATATGATCGGCCCGATCTTCCAGTCCGACATTCTTCAAAAGTTCAAAGGCTCTCTCTTTTCTCTCTTCTGTGCCGATTTTCCCGTAAACCATAGGCAACTCCACGTTTTTTAATGAGCTGGTACGAGAGATCAGATTAAAGGACTGAAAGACAAAACCAATTTTCTTATTGCGAACAATAGATAATTCATTGTCGTTTTTCTCTCTGACATCGATTCCTTCCAGATAGTAGTGACCGTCTGTGGGTCGATCCAGACACCCAAGGATATTCATCAAGGTTGATTTTCCAGAACCCGAGGAGCCCATAATTGCAATGAACTCTCCCTTATGTATGGTCAAATTGATATTTTTCAAGGCCTTAACTTCTATTTCTCCGTTTTCGTAGACCTTGGTCATATCTTCGATTTTAATAATTTCTTCTGTCATAGCTGCCTCCCTCACTGCTCAGGCATAGGAGCAACTTCCATACCGTCGGTCATATCAAAGGTTGGACTGAGAACTACTTTGTCGCCTTCTGCAAGCTCACCGGAGATGACCTCTGTGTTGAAGTCTCCTTCTAAGCCAAGCTCTACAGGAACCTTTTTCAGCTTTGTTTTGTCCAGAACCATTACATAGCTTTCCCCAGTGTTTGGGTCTTCCGCGATTGCATCAATTGGTACTGCCAAAACACCACTGTGCTTTTCAATTTCGATTTTTGCTTTTGCAGTGACCCCGGCAATTAGGTTTGAATTCCCTTTTTTCACATCAATTTGAACTGGAATTACCATTTCCTTTGATGAGGTATCTTTTTTTTCTCCAGTTGGAGAGATTCTTGACACGGTTCCTTCTACACTTTCTTCACCCAGCACTTCGGCTGTGATTGTAACCTTTTGACCAACCTGAATCTTGTTGATATCATATTCACTGATTTTGACGTCCATTTTCAAGCTTTTTAGATCTTCTACCACGAACATCGGCGCATTGCTTTCCTTATCGTTGGCATAGCGTCCGATATTGACATTGACTCTGGTCACGGTGCCGGCGATAGGGCTTTTAATATTTACTTTGTCAGCGATGTTATAGGAATTAAGCGTAATTTTATCTGTTTGATATTGGTTTTCTGCTTTGATAAATTCCTCCTTGGAAATTGCACCTTCTTCATAGAGACTTTTGGAGGCTTCATAATTAAATTTTGATTCATTCAATGCGGTTAACGATTTCTGATAATCATCCTGAAGATCCTCTGAATCCAGTACAGCAAGCGTCTGATCTTTTTGAATCACATCGCCCTCTTCGACTAGAATGGAAACGATCTTATAATTCAGGGAAGATGCCACATCTGCTTTTTGAGAACCCTCGATGGTTCCTTTTATAGAAACAGCTTGCTCGATATCCATTTTTTCAGCGGTTCCCGTTGTTACCATTTGTGCGGGTGCCTCGCCACCCATCATTCGGGGTATTATTATAATGGAAGCGATTACAAGTACTATGACGATTGCAATAATAATTCTTTTCTTTTTCTTGGACTTGGATTTTTTTGTCTTTTTAACTTCAATTGTGTTTCCCCCTTTACTTTCTGTATCTTTTTCTCTTTTCTGAAACATAAATACCTCCTATGAATAGACAAATTTCGTATAGAGATCAATGCCTAAAAACACGTCCCCACTATACTATAACGAATTATAACATAATTTACCTTCAAACTTTTTTAAGTTTTTATTAATTTTGTCAATTTAATCATTCCATTTGGGGAAAAATAGAAGATATGCTGTGCATAATAGCTGTTTTAGTGTATAATATTAAGAATTGATATGCCAAAGTATAGATTAATAAGGTTCAGATTTAGGGGAGAAGGAGGAAAGAATTATGCCGACACCAAATCCTATTGCTTTTACAATTTTTGGAATAGATATTATGTGGTATGGAATTATCATCGCCTTAGCAATGGTTCTAGCGGTGGTTATCATATATTGGAGAGCACCTATACACAGGATATCTTCAGAGAGAACTCTGGATTTCGTATTAATAACCGTTCCAGCGGGTGTTATAGGAGCTAGACTGTACTATGTTTTCTTTGACTGGAATTTTTATGCAGGAGATTTTTACAAAATCATTAACATTCGAAACGGTGGGCTGGCAATTCACGGAGGATTAATCCTTGGATTCCTTGTCGCTGTTTTGCTTTGCAAAATATGGGATATTAAGCCGCTCAATCTTCTGGATTTGACTGTCCCTGCGGTCGCTATCGCACAGTCCATAGGGCGTTGGGGTAATTACTTTAATCAGGAAGCGCATGGGGGACCGACCGATTTGCCTTGGGCGATTTCTGTCGATGGACAGATGGTTCATCCTACGTTCCTATATGAATCCATTTGGTGCTTTCTATTATTTTTGGTACTAATTTTGGTTGACAATCATCGTAAATTTGAAGGTCAGATTTTTCTCCTGTATGGCATGCTGTATTCCCTTGAAAGGTTTTTTGTGGAGGCACTTCGTACAGATAGTTTGATGATAGGATCTTTGAAACAGGCACAAGTATTAAGTGCGATCGTATTTTTCATTTTTCTTATCGTGTATATTATAATGAGAAGAAAAAATAAATATAAAAATAGAATATTTTACTAGAGGAGATTTTTATGAAATTAGGTATTGTGGGGCTTCCCAACGTCGGGAAGAGTACACTGTTTAACGCAATCACAAAGGCTGGTGCAGAAGCGGCGAATTATCCTTTCTGTACGATTGAACCGAATGTGGGTGTTGTTACCGTTCCTGATGAAAGGCTCAAGGTTCTTCATGAAATGTATGATTCCAAGAAGACCGTCTATACATCTATTGAGTTTTATGACATTGCAGGGCTGGTAAAAGGGGCATCAAATGGCGAAGGATTGGGTAATAAATTTCTGGGTCATATTAGAGAGGTCGCGGCCATTATTCATGTGGTTCGATGCTTTGATGATCCGAATGTGGTGCATGTTGATGGAAAGGTCGATCCGTTATCGGATATTGAGATCATAAATATGGAACTGATCCTATCCGATATGGAAGTGATAGACCGCAGAATACAGAAAACACAGAAGAATCTGAAAGGTGATAAGAGCCTTCAGTCAGAACTCGACACTTTGAAAAAGGTAAAAGAGACCATTGGAAAGGGACTTTCTGCAAGGACACTGGATTTAAGTGATGAAGAAATGGAATTTATCAGATCTTTGGATTTGCTGTCTTTTAAACCTATTATTTATGCCGCAAATGTTTCTGAGGAAGAAGCTGTTTCTGAAACGGACAACGAATATGTAGCAGCGGTGCGGGAGTTTGCAGTAGCAGAGGGCTCGGATGTTATTGTGGTCTGTGCGAAATTGGAATCGGAAATCGCAGAACTGGAAGAAGAGGAAAAAGTCGCATTCTTTGAAGACTTAGGAATTACAGAATCGGGATTGGACAAGCTGATCAAGGCTTCTTACCATTTACTTGATCTGATTTCGTTTCTCACTGCCGGCCCGCAGGAGGTTCGCGCATGGACAATTCGAAGAGGAACAAAAGCACCGCAGGCCGCTGGTAAGATACATACGGATTTTGAGCGTGGCTTCATTCGGGCAGAAACCATTGCATATCATGATCTGATCCAGTGCGGAGGGAATCTGGCAACAGCGAAGGAAAAGGGACTGATCCGATCCGAAGGCAAAGAATATGTAGTAAAGGACGGAGATGTGATCCTGTTCCGGTTTAATGTGTAGGATATTTCGTCGCTTTTATTTCTAAATAGTAAACAATGTATAGAGCCAAAGGCTTAGGAAAATAAGCTTTTGGCTTTTTTTATCGACAGGTATCCTTTTTCAATAGCTATAAGACGTCGGACTTTTCATAAAGGGATGTCTTTTCTTTCTCTGTTTTTTTTTGGTCATTACATCTGTTTTTTCCCAGTAGGCAGTATCGTCAGCTTTCGGTCATTTCTGTCAGACTTCTACATGTGTTTCTATCTGGAAGAATAATCACAAAATTTATTGGTGTTCATAAAATATATTAGATTTAGATTATCATAAATTAAGAAAGAAGGAAGTACAATTGGCTTTTAAAGAACTTTACAATCTTGAATATTCACCTACGTTTGATATAACAGGAAGAGAAGAATTAACAGAAAATTTAGATTTAACTCCGAATCCTATGGCTACCAGCGGGATTCTATCAGGTACAGTAACTTCGGGTGGAATCGGTTTGGCAGGTGCTACCGTGAAAGTATACGATGTAAATGATAATCCGGTTGAGCACACGAATACAGGTGGTAATGGGCAGTTTACAATCGCTAATCTCCCAGTTGGATCCTATAAGGTAACAGCCATTAAGAATGGGTATCTTTTACCGCTTACAAGTCCAATCTCAATTCAACAAAATAAAACCACTACTGTTTCTATCGCTTTAATGCCAGATCCGGAAATAAATCTTAACTTGTTATTTGGTATCATAAGAACAACTGTTGACGAAACACCATTAGAAAATGCCGTGGTAAGCTTATACAGTAATACACTGCCAGATCCTACACTTATCATTACCGCGTCAACGAATGATCAAGGTCAATATATATTTGGTCTGATTCCGGCCGGTGAGTATTATATTACAGCATCAAAATTAGGTTACTACACGAGTCAAACGGCATTAATTTATCTGACTACAAATGAATTTGTTGCAAGTGACGTATCATTAATAGCAGATTCTGAAGCAAATACTGGCACGATCAGTGGGTTTATCAAAGAGCTTTCTACAGGACAGCCAATTGCAAATGCAGGGATAGCGTTATATTCCGTAGTAGGTGGAATTGAGACTGTTGTCAGTACAGCGAGAACAAATGTTTCAGGAAAATATTTATTTACAAATGTAAATCCGGGCACCTATTTAGTTAAATCTACGAAGCAGGAGGAAATTGTTTAGCAAATGTTTATCCATGACATTTATGTTCTTGGAGCAAGTGATCTCTTTGAGATAAAGACTCATGAAGAGGCTACAATAAATTTGGAGCTCGAAAAGGTGCCTCCTTGTTACCATACACTCTTGACGGGGAAAATTCTTTACAAGGACTTACCAATAAAGAATGTAACTGTTATGGTGATGGATATGAACTGTAGCCCTCTATCAAGAACAATAACAGATGAGAATGGAAATTATAGATTTTATAATTTATTAAAGCCTGGAAAGTACAAAGTAGTTGCATCAGCAATTGGATATAATACGTCAAATGTGAAAACAATTCTAATAAATGAAAACAAAGAAACTAAGTTATCATTCGTATTGAAAAAAAGTTTGATATTTGTAAATGGCATTGTCTATGGGAAAATATTAGAAGCAGGAAGCGGAAAACCAATTGAAGATGCTGATATATATCTTAAATCTGCAGAGGAAAATTGTGAGATGGTTTATAAAACCATGTCGAATCACAGTGGGCAATATTTGATATACAATGTTTTGCCGAATTGTTATAAGATAGTAATACAAAAACAGGGCTATATAACAACTAAACCGATAGAAATAAAGATTGAAAACCATAGTCGTATTAGCTTGTATTTTGATTTAATCAGAAAGTCTACTGATTATAAAAATACAATTAGCGGAATGATAACATTTGAAGAAAATCCAATTCCTAATGTGGCTGTATTCTTATATCTTATAGATAAAAAAGAAAATGAAAAGATAGTGCAGATACAAGAAACGAATGAAAATGGACTTTTTCTGTTTTCGGATGTAGAAAGTGGATCTTATTTTGTGAAAGGAAAATTGCAAAACAGTGTAATTTATGAAAAGCCTTTTACAATAGAATGATTTGTCTTTAAAAACTTTATATCAATGAAATGTTTTTTTCATATTTTAGAATAAAGGCTTACATGTGCGTATTTAAAAGCATGTAAGCCTTTGTAACAATACAATGCTCGTTTGTAAAGCAGCAATTTAGAGCACTTTTAACAGAGCAGTGTCGTCTGGAAATACGCTGCGTTTCTGGTTAAGCTTCCGGCAGGAGCTGTTCAAGCTTTATAAATATGGAATTGCAAAAGATATTTGCGAACCGTCGGCAGGGCTGAGAAATATTGAATAAAATCAATCAGGAATAATTCTATGTATTAATTGGGAATAATTTTATGATACCTGACTTTAGGAGTGAAATATAAAAAATGGTGCTAAACCTCAGAATTTGAAGTTTAGCATCTTTTTTAATTGTGAGCTATCCAGAAAATAATTTGTAAGTGGCAGTGATAACTCGCCGGATAGGCTTTTGATAAATGCTGATGAAGAAGTTATGTTAATGTACTTGCCCTGCTGGATTTCCACGACTCTGAAATCTTTGATAAAGTCTAATAGCTTCTCCGTGCAGTATCGGTTCTCAAATACACGAAACTGCAGTATTCTGATCAAAAGTACAGACAGGTAGCAGATCAGAAAATGCCCACAAATCGAATCCGTTTTCTGCAGAAATACAGGCCTTGCATCCAGATAGGACTTCATCATTTTAAAAGATTCTTCAATCCTCCAGAGGTTGTGATAGACAGTATAGATTTCAGGTGCTTTCATCCCTGTCTCAGAAGTTACAAGAAGGTTGTATCCTGCCAGTTTCAAATCCTCCTCGATTGCGTTGCTGTTGAGGGAAACAGCAACTTTTCCATCCATGGAATTCCCTTTTTTATCTGTAGGGGTAAAGGTTACATATTTACTGCATTCGCCGAATTCGTTTCTTTTCGCCTGAGAAGCTTTTAACGCTCTGGCTTTTTCGACCATCCGGTTGATTTCGTATTGCTTCTTTTTTGCCAGTTTGGGATTAAAGGTTACCACTCTCTTTTCTGTAAGCTTTATCGTGACTTTTTTCCCTTTCTCATTTGTATATGTATAGGGGAATTCATCTACACATTCTTTGAGCCTGTAAAGGAGTTTCCCGTTTTTGTCCAAAACGTTTTGATAGTCGTTTTCCAGTAGGAGCCATGTTTTCTCAGCCTCTGGAAGCATTTTTACTGACTTTGAGAATAGATAGCCATCCCCATTTTTGCGTGCAGCCAAGATGTTGTTTGCACAGTTAAGCCCCTTATCTGCGACTTGTATTGTCCGGCCGGTTATGTTATTCCTGTTTTTCAGATCTTGTATGATTTCCCGGATTACGGGTTTTTCGCTTTCATTTCCAGGGTAGAATTTCATTCCAATGGGAATTTGATGTGCATCCAGCAGAAGCCCGAGGCCAACAATGGGATCCTTCCGATTTTCCTTTGAGGGCCCCTTTTTTCTGAAGTCATCTTCCTTATCGATTTCAAAATAAAAGTTTGTACAGTCAAAATAGGTCGTAGAGGTATCAAATGGATATTTCAGATTGATCTGGTGATTAAATATCTCAATAATTTTTTCGTACTCACTGCCAATGTATTCAATGCCGTCTAAAATCTGGTTATAGGAAAGATCATAAGAGTCATAGAGGGAAGGGAGTACCTCATGGAAGGTCTTGCTTTTAGAGCATGGCTCTGTCACCCGGCAGTAAGTTAGAGCTTCTATGAGGTGGGATATACGGAACTGAAAATTCCTTGGGAGCTGTAAGAAATCTAGATAGTTAGAGACATGAAGACTGTCGAGGACAGCTTTTAAGAGCAAGTACCCAACATGTCTTTCAGGCGAAGAGGATATCTGCTTTTCGCGGTCTTTTTGCCTTAAGAGATTCAGTTGTTCGTTCATTCCGTGGATAACCTCAGAATAATAGGAAATAGGATCTTCAATGCCGGAAGAGATCAGGTCATTTACATAGCCAAGAGCCTTGTAAGAACGATGAGACGTCTGTTTTTTATCGTGGTTGTAAAAAGATTCATAAATCTGCAGGTAAAGTCCCTTTTTTAAATTAGATTTTTTAAGAAAATAAGCCATTTTTCATCCTCTCGAATTAACACCATTTAACACCATTTAGTTTACCATAAAAAAGGAATTTATGCAATAGTTTCAGACAATAAAAAAAGCACGTAAATGTGCTGGTTTCAGAACGTAAATATATAAACGCCTCTTAAACAATCATGGTGCTAATTCCTAAAGACGGGGTTTCTGGTTAAGCTTCCGGCAGGAGCTGTTCAAGCTTTATAAATATGGAATTGCAAAAGATATTTGCGAACCGTCGGCAGGGCTGAGAAATATTGAATAAAATCAATCAGGAATAATTCTATGTATTAATTGGGAATAATTTTATGATATGCTGTAACTGTATGGAATAAGGAGGAAAAATTTTTAAGAAAGGTTAGAAAAACGAAAAAATGAACGAAAAAAAGTTATTTGACCTGCTGAATACGATTGGAGATCTGGATCGTGATGTGATGGAGACGGCAAGGAAAAGAGAAGAAAGCCTTGCAAAGCCTCCGGGAAGTCTGGGGAGGCTGGAGGATATTGCGGTGCAGCTTTCCGGTATCAGCGGAAAACTGCATAACAATGTGGATAAATCTTGCATTGCGATTATGTGTTCTGACAATGGTGTGGTGGAAGAAGGTGTATCTTCTGCTCCGCAGTTTGTTACTCTGGCCCAGACAATAAACTTTACCAGAAGACTGACCGGAGTAGGTACATTGGCTAAGTGTTTTGATGTGGATCTGTTGGTCGTAGATTTGGGGATCAATGCGGATTTGCCACAAGAACTTCTTGTGAAGGAACCAATAGAAAAATATGAAGCAGAGTTTAGAGCTACCAATAAGATCGTCGACCGAAAGCTCAGAAAAAGCACATACAATCTGGTAAAAGAGCCCGCAATGACTCGTGAAGAAGCTGTGAGAGCGATTGGCATTGGAATGGAAATGGCGCGTGAGATGAAAAAAGCTGGTTATAATATCTTTGGGGTCGGTGAAATGGGGATTGGAAACACGACGACCAGTTCGGCGATTTTATCTGCTTTGACCGGGCTATGTGCGTCGGAAACGGTAGGAAAAGGCGGTGGAATCACCAACCAAAGTTTTGCCAGAAAAAAGGAAATCATTGATGCTGTTTCGGAAAGATACGGTTTCAGAGGGCAGGAAGATCTTGATGTGATTGATGTTCTGGCGAAAGTCGGTGGGTTTGATGTGGCGGCCATGACAGGCGCTTTTCTGGGTGCAGCCGTTTATAAGCTTCCAGTTGTGATTGACGGATTCATTTCTGTGGTTACTGCTTTTGCCGCAATGAAAATAGCACCTCTTGCAAGAGAGTATATGATTGCATCCCATGTATCGAAGGAGCAGGGTTACGACCATGCGCTCAAGGCATTGGGTCTGCCTCCTATGCTGAATCTTGAACTGCGCTTGGGAGAAGGCAGCGGTTGTCCCCTCGCTTTTCAGATTGTCCGCGGTGCGTGTGCCATCATGAATGATATGGCTACCTTTGAAGAAGCAGAAATCAACGATGATTATTTGGAAGAAATTCGAAATTTAGATTTTTAAATTGAGAAAGATATAGGGGTTAAGAGATACCGGTATCTCAGATTGAAAAGATACAGGAGTTTATGATCAGATTTTCGACATGGGAAAGGAAAATTTTATTATGGGGAAATTATTGAATGGTTACATCTTGCCGCATCCTCCGGTTATTGTCCCGAGAATCGGTCGCGGCAGAGAAAGGCAAGCGGTTCCAACCGTTGAGTCAGTAAAAAGAGCGGCGAAGGAAATTGGGCAAGAAAGGCCGACTACGATTATTCTATCCACGCCGCACGCTCCATGCTTTAGAGACTATGTCTATATGCCGGATACAGAAATTCTTTCAGGAGATTTTGCGTCCTTTGGCAGCCCTGAAATCGAATTGAGTTTTCGAAATAATGAAAAGCTACGGTCAATGATTGTAAAAAGAGCTTCTCTAATGGGGATACATGCGGGTAGTCTCAGTGAATCGCAAAAAAAACAATATAGAATCAGCGATCGGCTTGATCATGGTGCATTGGTGCCGCTTTACTTCATCGCAAAGGAATTGGATGATTTCCGCTTGATTTGTATTTCTACGCCGTTTCTTTCTTTTCAGGAGCTTTATGATTTTGGGAAATGCATAAAGGAAGCTGTTGCTGAATCTGATGAACGGGTGATTTATATCGCCAGCGGGGATTTATCTCATAGATTGACAGAGGAGGCTCCGGCGGGATACCATCCAAAGGGTTTTGAATATGACAAGTATTTGGTTGATAAGGTGCGTAACAGCGATGTAAAAGGACTTCTGACTACAGATGAGAACTTTCTTGAGAAGGCAGGGGAATGCGGTACCCGTTCCATTGTTATGATGTATGGTGCATTTCATGGTATGACATTGAGTGCAGATATTTATTCCTATGAAGGTCCTTTTGGCGTAGGATATCTGATAGCCAAGATTATTGGGGAGGAAAGCAACGCGGGTTGGCAGGATAATCGAGAAAATCGTCAAGGAGCAGACTGCCGAGAGGAAAGCGATTATGTAAAGCTCGCGAGAGAAACGCTGGAAACCTATGTGAAAGAGCAGAAGCGTCTGAAAGTACCGCAATGGGTTCCGCCTGAACTCAAAGCCAAACGATCCGGAGTTTTTGTATCCTTGAAGAAAAATGGGATGTTAAGAGGCTGTATTGGTACCATAGGTCCAACCATGGTAAATATTGCGGAAGAAATCATGAATAACGCTATCAGCTCAGGAACTAAGGATCCAAGGTTTCCGTCAGTTATGGAAGAGGAGTTAAAGGATTTGGTTTATTCGGTTGATGTGCTTGGGTCGCCGGAAAAAATCAGCTCGATGGATGAACTTGACGTGAAACGGTATGGTGTTATCGTTATTTCCGGCTTTCGTCGAGGACTTCTTCTACCGGATTTAGAGGGGGTAGATACACCAGAACAGCAGGTGGAAGTTGCATTGCAAAAAGCTGGGATAAACAAGACGGAGCCCTTTGAAATGCAGCGGTTTGAAGTAATTCGCTATCGATAGTGGCTCCCCAATTTAAAAGAAATAATCGGAGGTAACAAATGCCGAAGAAAGAATCTATGTTTTATAAAAAAATGGATGATAAGCGAGTCCATTGCTATCTCTGCCCCCACAATTGCAGTATTCCGCAGGATGGATGGGGAATTTGCGGTGTACGCAGGAATGACAGCGGGGTACTATATTCATTAAATTATGGAGAGATTTCTTCTATTGGAGTTGATCCCATTGAAAAGAAACCCCTAAATCAATTCCATCCCGGAAGCTCTATTTTATCTGCCGGCTCCATCGGATGTAACCTGAAATGCCCGTTTTGCCAGAATCATAGCATTGCCCGGGTAAAACCAGAAGAAGTGAATACGTATCCGGTAAGCAGGGAGGAGATTGTTTCGAAAGCTGTTTCACTCAAACAGCAAGGCAATATTGGGATCGCTTATACCTATAATGAGCCTTCTATTTGGTATGAATATGTTTATGATACGGCAAGGCTGGCAAAAGAGAATGACTTGCTTAATGTCATGGTTACAAATGGCTATATTAGTAAAGAACCTTTGGAACAGCTCCTTCCATATATTGATGCTATGAACATTGACTTGAAGGCATATAATCATAAATTCTATAGAGAGTTGGTAAAGGGAGGACTGGAAGAGGTAAAGGCAACGATTGCGAAAGCGGCAGCTCGATGTCATGTGGAAGTCACGACCCTGATCATACCGGGATGGAATGATTCTGCAGATGAAATGCAAGAAATGGTAAAATGGCTGTCTTCCGTATCTCCGGAAATTCCCCTTCATTTATCAAGATATTTCCCGAGACATGAGATGACCGACAAACCGATGACACCGATGAACACTTTAGCAGAGTTGAAAAGTATTGCTGATCGGCATCTCAACTATGTCTATCTGGGCAATGTGTAATCGTGATGTAAAATGTTCGGTACCACTGCTATAATAAAAATCGGTTGCTTCTAGTCCTGAATCGGGTATATTTGTAGCCGTTTTTCCAATGTGAGTAATGCTTCCTTCTTTTTTGGCGGGATTTGATCCAAGAATGCAATGAAGCTGTTATGCCATTCAGGGGAATTCTCTTCCAGAAGAAAACCTGAATCGACGGGAACGAGAGGAATCTGCTTTAAAAGCAGAGCCAGTCGGATATCTTCCATTGTCTGAAAAACTGCAAGATATTCCGCTCCAAAAAAACAGTCGCCTTCTAAAAGATCTACCAGATCTTCCATAGCAAGCTGTTCTCTTTGAATGAGTACAAGCTTGTCTGATACCAATCTGCATTCTCTGATTTCTTCAGCCAGAATACGGAAGTTGTCGTTGTCTAGCTTCCCCTTATCCTCAAATTGGATCAGCTGACTGGTCGTATCTTCTACTGCCGATAGAAATAGGTATTTTAAACCGTCAATTTCCAAAGCATGTTTCAGCCTGGTTTTCAAATTGATCGTTGATTTTTTTATATATTTTCCCAGTGGCGTATTTGAAATCGAAAGCTTGAGACAGAGACTGGAAGTCGCATTGTCTATTAGTTCGTCTGTCATTTCCTTAGAAAATGACTCGAAACTATGCAGAAGATATTGTCTGTCGTATTCTGTCATGTGGAGGCTGAGTTCCTTTCGGTCAAGTAAAAAATTTCCAATCGTGTTTGTTAACATCAGATCATAGATATTAAACAGCAGATCTTGATAATTTGCATCATATCCTCTCAGAATATCTTGGACTGCTTCTTCGTTGGAAAAATAGTTGCAGAATTCATTTTCCAGTTGCAATTTCTTCAAATATTCAAACAGATAATCGATTCCTGTTAGGTTCATCGTGTCATTACTTAAAGGGTAATCGATAGATCCAGGTGATTCGTGGGCACCGTAGTCAATGTCGTAGGAATTGAAAAACATGGGAAGACCTTTAATGAGGGTATCGTTATAGGCGAAAACGTCTGTGACAAGACAATTCTCCTGAACGGCTTGAAGCAGACTTTTCGCATCTTTCCAATGCACTTCGATCAATTTCTTTCCATCGTGATAAAGATCGGAAAGGGAATTTTCTTTAAATGCTTGTAACTCTGTTTCTACGTCGGACAAGTTCTTCAAAAAATATCCCAAGGTATAGAAAACCGACTGCTGGATACGTTGTCCGGTTTCAACTTGGACAGAACTGCTTTGACCGCTTGTGTAGCGATGGAGCTGAGTGGAAAGCAATTCCAATAATTGATATTGGAGCGACTCTAATTGTTCGGGACTGATGAGAGAGAGACGATAACATTCTTTCACAAAAGAATGAAAATAACTGGCCGCGTCCAGACTATGGCTTATGTTTAAATGTTGCGTTTTAAGATAACCCGTTGTTTCAACAGGACTTTTGTTTTCAAAATAATCCATCATAGTAATTCTCCCCACTGAAGATGTGAGACCATTCATAGTATTCTTCTTCATTGTCGTTAATTTCTTTCAGATCTTCTTCAAAGATTCCTTCCAGATCTTCGTTTGAATTCACAAAATCAGTGATTCCAAATCGTACCTTGCGTGCTAAATTTTCTAAGTCTCTGGTTTGAAGCAGATCGATAGAGCCCTGACAGGTTTTGTCAAAGGACTTTTTCATGAAAGCAATCAATTCATCATCATCAATTTCGTCAAGCGTTTCGTTTTTGAAATAATAGAATGTTTCAATGAGTTCATGGAGACTTTCTTCGTAATTGAACTGGGAGAGGTAAGGGGAATCACAGAACTCCATAATGATTTTATTGATGACGCCGCCTGCAAATTCTATTCGTCCAACTTTTTCCAGAACTTCCTTACGGGTATTCGCTAGCGCAACTGCTGCTTTTTCGCTGAGCACCAAACCAAAACGTGAGGTGATCTGGTTACAGCTGACAATTTCTTTAACAGCAAGTTTTTCCGCAACATAATGTGGAATCAAGCTAAATTGATCATTCAAAATATTTTTCGCCCTTTCTATAAAAAAGTTATTGACAAAGGAGTGCTGATGTGATATAGTAAAATAGAGAAGATTTAATAATACGCTGTAAAACTTGAACGTATTAATCATAACATTGCCTTCATTGGAAGTCAATGTTTTTTTTTTATCTTATGGGAAATATCATTTTCTATTAGATAAAATAGGGAGTGCAGAGGGGGTACCCCTCGCCGGTGAAGAGGGTGCTTTTTTTATTCAGAAAGTATCGTGGGCTGGTTAATTGAAAAAGCTGCCTCACTGGAGAAATTCCTTTGCAGAAGCGAACTTTTCCAGAGGCAGCTAAAAAATAATTATTAAATTTGGTATCGAAATATCAGATCATATTTTTATAAAGGTATTTTGTCAGTTTGCCAAGGCAATTAACATAGCAGCCGAATTCATTGTCGTACCACCCGAAAATTTTCGCATGGGTGACTGGAAAACTAATATCCTGTGTTGTATGAATCCCGAAATGCTGCAACGTATCAGAATCAAGCGATAAAAAACCAGTTCTGGTATGATTTTCATGTCCCTCAATGATTACAGCGGCGGGACATCCCATGAGATCGGAGGATACATTTTGATTTTCACTGTAGATCAGGAAATCTTTTTGGGATCCACAGGAAGCTTTCTTATAAACGTTGTTAATAAAATCTTTGCCGATAATAGGTTCACCGCTTTCAGACAGAACTGAACGGAACGTCAGATTTAAAGAGATCAAAGATACTGTGCTGGTTGGAACCCGGATAGAATCTGCCATGAAGCCGATCTCTTTAATTTCCGGCAGGATTTCTTCCAGGGCGATCGCGGCTCCGGTTGAAGTCGGAATGATATTATTCATGACAGAGCGGTTTCGTCTTAGATCGCTGGTTCCTGATTTCGGAGGTGCGTCCAGTATACTCTGATTGTTTGTGGCAGCATGTACGGTAGACATGGATGCGGTTACAATTTTTGATGTTTCTTCTGTTTCGAGCAAAGGTTTGATCATATGTGCCAATGCCGTTGTTGTACAGCTTGCTGCTGATATAATATGATGTTTTACAGGATCGTATCCGGCATGATTCACGCCATAAACAAACATAGCGCTGTCATTTGGCATTTTTTGTGAAGAATCTTTCATCTTAAACGGAGCACTGACAATTACTTTCTCTGCTCCGGCTTCAAGATGTCCCCTGAGACTTCCTTTGCTGTGATCAGCAGGAAGGGTAGGGTCAAGAAAAACCCCGGTACAGTCTATAACGAGACGAACTCCTTCCCGGCTCCAGGGAATATCTCTTGGATTTCTTTCTTTTGTCAGCACTTTGACATAAATCCCATCAAAATCGAAAAGGCTATTTTCAAGAATTTTTACCTGGCAGGTCTTTCCTGTATGGCCATATAAAAATCGATCAAGGGAGCCGTACGTGGAATCGGTGGTCAGATAATGAATCATATCATCATCGTGTTTTCCAAGCTCCCGTCCCGCATTGATTACGATTCCATCAAAATGACGTAGGTTTAAATGATTCCATAAAGTTAGCTTTCCAATCCTGCCGATGCCATTAATACCCAGCATTTTCTTGTTTATTAATTGTGCCTGCATTTCATACTCCTTTATTATTAACTAGTTTAGTATCTAATCGGTTTTCACTTTAACCGATGTGGGTTTGGTTGAATCCTTCATAAATAGAACCCAGATTCCCGTCGATTGAAATCTGATCCTCCAAGGCATAACTGCCTCCGTTGAAGGTACATGTTTTTTTTATATCATTCACTTTTAGACTTTTACAGCTTACGATGCAAACTTTTCCCAGACTTGCGGCTGTAACTGCAGCATGGGAGGTAGCACCTCCCTTGGCTGTGATTAATCCGTCACAATTAAAGATCAGTGGGATATCGTCCGGAACGGTATCTGGACGGATTAAGATAATTTTTTCATTTGGATATTTATTTTTAATCGTTTCAATGTCCTCCATGGAAAATGCGATTCTTCCGGAAAGAGCTCCTCCGCTGATTCCGATTCCGTTGCCGATTAATTTTTTCTGATCGGGAGTCGTGACAAAAGTGCTGATTACATTTTGTTTTTTTAGATTCTGGTTTCTGGTTTGCAAAATGTATAAGTTATCCGGGTGATCTGTTTCGAAGGTAAATTCAATTTCCTGATGGATGTAGCCATGTTTTTCGATCAGCTGCTTTGCAATAGATAGTAATTTTTCATATACTTCCGGAAATGCCGATTCTAAGGAAAATTTAGAATCACTATGATATTGCTTTCTTTGTCTTTCTGTAATCGGTAAAGTATTTACAAGACCGGAAACGACATCCTCACCCTGGCCGCATACGGCAAAATCACCATAAAGGTTGATTCCGGTTTTTCCATTAAATGGGCTGTTTGTAAATACAACTCCCGTTCCGGACCTGGATGACAGATTTCCAAGAATCATTTTTTGGACAATCACTGCAGTACCCCATTCATCTGCAATCTGCATATGGTTTCTGTAGGTAATCGCGCTTTTTGTTGACCACGAATCAATCACGCTTAAAATTGCCTGTTTTAGTTGTTTGAAGGGATCCTTTTCAATGTGAATTCCATGATTCAGCAATACTGCTTCATAGGCATAGCAGGTTTCCCTCATTTGTTTCGGAGAAAATTGGATCTTTAGTTTTAGATCATAATCAGATTTCTGATCCTGCATCACTTGATCAAAAATGTCCCTTTCTATTCCATAGAACATTCCCCAGCTCTGAAAAAAACGCCTGTAACAGTCCCATGCTGTCCATTCATAACCTGCTTTTTTACTGAAAGCTTCAGCAATTTCGTCATTCATTCCTACATTGAGAAAAGTTTTCATTGCACCAGGCAGGGACATGGAAGATCCCGAGCGGACGGAAAACAGCAGTGGATTATTGGGATTTCCGTACTTTTGTCCTGTTAGCTTCTCAATTTCTAAAACAGCAGATTGAATTTTTTGATCCATTTCCTGACTCATGTGAGGGTGCGTGGTTAATGTGTCTTTATGTCGAAACAATTCTGTTGTTAGAACAAAACCTGGAGGAACCTGGAAGCCGTGGGATATTAATTTTTTTAGGAAATAGGCTTTGGCACCAAGGAAAACCGGATTATCCATCTCCAGAGTATCTTTGTTCAGAGGGCTTAAAATCAGATCAGGATCATAAGTCATGACATTTTTAATAAAATCAGAGGAATAGTTTTCTACCATACTACGCAGCGTGTTTACAATATTTGTAATAAAGTTATCCAAATCCTGTACCAGAAATGCTGAGGAAAGATTTTCCCGAAGGAATTTTTCGGATTCCATCTGGGAATATTGTTTGATTTCCGCCTCGGATAAGGACTGGGATTTCAAATATATTTGAGGAATGATATCGTTGAGAGGCCGTTCGTATACATCAATAAAATATTCGCTGATAATTTGCTTAATATCCTGTGCCATAAACTGAAACAGATTGATGTATTGATCCAGTGAAAAGCTGGGCGAGGATAAGCTGTATTTAAACATATCGATATTGGAATTGAGTCCCTGATTATAAATACCGTCTAATTCCAGACCTTCTTTGAAAAGTGCAAGGAGCTCATCGATGCGCCGGAATGTTTTCAATGTAATATATTCGAGATTGACTGACTGCAAAAGCTTTACCATCATTTTGGATGCCGCTCGTTCCAGCCGGAACATCAGACCCAGCGCCTCAAACTTTGTTTCGATATACTGACCGTACATGGAAGGAATCCCCACTGCGATATGCCGTTTATAATAGATATCCTCCAGCGCAACGCTTTCTTTTGGATCGAGGATAATTTCTTTTAAATGTTTCATCAGTTGATAGATCATGACCAAAGAGTTTTTCGTATCGTTACGTTTTAATTCTTGCTGCAGATCATTCAATTCGTTGATGCTGAAGAAACGATAATTTTTCAGCATAGTTAATATATCCTCGGTTTCCAGAGAATATTTTTCAAGTAGCATTGTATGGATTTTGAACAGATAATAGATTCTCTTTTTGTCTCTGCTGTTACCGTCAGGGAAAGCAGTGAGAAATTGCTTTACTTTTTCAAGGTCCAGCTCCAGCAGCTGATCCGGTTCTGCGTTTGCAGCTTTACATAATTCAACAAGTATTTCGTGCGTATGAATATACCACTCGCTACTGACATCAAGCAAATTAAATACATCTTCCGGAATAAATTCTTTCAATCGTAGTGTATTTCCGTCAAACCAGTATTGAATGATCTGCTTTGTCAGTTCAATGTGAGTATTGTTGCTTTCCGTATGGATCTGTTTGCGAAGAAAATGGATCAGCCGATCTTGCCGCCTTGATATTTCGTCTACTGCAGTAGTTATTTCTCTTAATTTTCCTTCTGCACCGATTTCTCTGAAATAGACCGGAAAAATTCTGGTCAATTGTTTCATTTCCCGGTAAACGGGTTCAATATCGGAATTCAGGAGTTTTGTGACTTCACGCTGAAAGAGATCCGTATCGGAAATAAAAATACCGCCAAGTTTCAGATTGACGATCAAAGCCTCTAAAAGCTCTCTTGTTTCATAAGGAGAATACTCGATCAACTCAAGCCAGACTTTAATGTTTTTTACATGGTTTGCATTGATTTTTATTTGCCAATCGGAATTGATTGTCATTTTTCCTGGATAGTAAAAACCCGACTTAATCAAACCTCTTACAAAATAGGATATGATGCTTTCGTTTTTTGTATTAATTAATTCTTTTCCCAGAGTAAGAATACAGTCCAATACCGTTCCGGCGTGGTCTTTTTTCAGTTCCTGAAATAAAACCATGATGGTATCCCAAAATAATGCGATATCGTCTTCATCCAATTCTTTCAACACGTTTCTGAGATAACGGTTCATATCGTATAGTAAATGATCCTTTAAGTAAATCATCCCGGGAAGTTGAAGCAAATAATTAAGATAGTAGATTTTTTCCAGGGAAGTACCGAATTCGTCGGTAAAAGCACGAAAATAATTTGAAATGTCATTGAAAAACATCAGATGATACAGGTCATCCCATTGGGTAGCCTGTTCCAATTCATTCTTGAGCTTGTCAAAGAACGGCTTTTCAATCTGCAAAAGTGTATCTGGGTTTAAGGAATGAAATAATAGATTTTTTTTATGCAGCCATGCTTTCACATCGGAAGTTGTCTCCCAATAGTCGATACACTTGCTCAATAATTCGAAAGTCATTTCAAATAAACGGTTCTGATATTCGGTAAACTGAGCAATTTTATCAAAATACGTTTTAAAATAGCCTGAATTAAAAAGATAGAGATGCTCGTGATTTTTGATATCGGACTGAATCATATCCAAGCACTGCCAGATGATCGAATGGGGAAAAACCTCCAGGCTCACGAGCCTTTCCATAAATTTTATGATAGTTTTTATGAGTAGTTCTCTTTGATTTTCACTGATATCAGAATTGATTAAACTTTGAAAGATCTGCACCAATACCGTGAGGGCTTTTTCGGATTCCTCAAGGGAATTGTAAAACCATAGATCGGTAAGACTAATGTTATGCAAGGCATCAATCACATATTGATGATTTACAAATTTGTGGTTCAATTCTGTGATGAATTCCTCTGCGCGTTTGTGGATTCCCCATTTGGACTCTGAAATGCTCATGAACCATTTCTGCTCTTCCGGGATTTCTGTTTCTGAATTTCGTGTTTGTTTTAAATTGGCCTCTAAGGCCTTTGATGTAAAATTGTCTATCATACGTATCGCTCCAAACTTATTAAATCATTTGTATTATAGCACACTTTTTTAAAAAAAAACTACAAAAGTACTCATTTTTTTTAAATCTTAATAATGAAAACTTGATAATAATTTGCCAAAGAAGAGGAATCTGATATAATTGAAGAATGATTTAAGACCAAACAGCAAGGGATTTTGCGATATGGAGTAAGATGGGGGAAGCGTTTAAATGATGAAACTAGTACTAAAAGACATAAAAAAGAATTTTGGAGAGAAGCAGGTTCTCAAAGGAGCCGGCTTTACATTTGAACAAGGAAAGATCTATGGCCTTTTGGGAAGAAACGGTTCAGGGAAGACAACACTGTTCAATTGCCTTTCCGGCGAACTGGAAGCAGATGTCGGACAGGCTTTGCTTGTTGAAGAAACCTACAGTAGTGAAACCGGAAGGGCAGATGTCGGCGGAACCTCAGACCTGTCCGAAAGAAATGAGACGACAACAAAATTGATGCCAGAAAGTATCGGATATGTTTTTTCCACTCCGATTTTACCAGAATTTCTAACGGGATATGAGTTTTTAAAATTCTTTATTGATATTAATAAAATAAAAGTAAAAATCGACAAAACCATAGATGAGTACTTTGATTTGATAAAGATAGAACCGGAGGACAGGCATCGCTTAATCAAAGGATATTCCCACGGAATGAAAAACAAAATACAGATGCTTTGCTTTATTATAAGCAGACCTCCTGTGATTTTGCTGGATGAACCATTGACTTCCTTCGATGTAATTGTTGCATTGGAAATGAAAAAACTTTTGCGTGAAATAAAAACAGACCATATCATTGTTTTTTCAACTCATATTTTGCAGCTAGCTACGGATCTTTGTGATGAAATCGTAGTGCTTTCTAATGGCTTGCTGAAACAGGTGGATCATGAAATTCTACATAGCGAGGAATTTGAAGAGAAGATCGTAGAAATGCTGAACGATGAAAAAAGTATGGAAGAGCGCGGAGAACGGAAATGAGATATATGAAAACCATGCTTTTTGTAATTTTCAATATTAACGCGGCAATGAATGCGAATCGTTTTATTTTCTATTCAAAAAGGTTACCTTTATTGGGAAAGCGAATCCCGGATAAACTGTACAGAGACGGTGATCTTAAAATGATAGTCTCTGTTGTTGCAGCAATATGGAACATTATTCGAAAACTGATTGGAAAGGCTATTTATTTGGGCCTTATGTTTCTTGTGCCATTGTTTTTGATCTTTAAAGAAATACCTCGTGTGGATTATCCGCAGGCATTTGTGCAGATGTTTTTCTTTCTCAGCTTTCTGGCCGGAACCATTCAGATTTCAGTACTACTGGATTCAAGTCAAATTAAATTTATTTGTATTAAAATGATGCGATTTCCTGCCAGAGATTATGTTGTACCCACTTTTCTTGCAACACATATCGCCAACCTGATCTACTTTTTACCGGCCTTAATTGTGTCCTATGTGATACTAGGAGGTGAAATACTTCAGACTTTAATACTGGTAGGCTTAATGACTGCTTTGCGGTTTATCTGTGAAGCTTGTCAGCTGCAGCTTTTTCATAAAAGAGGTATTCTATATAATAAAAAATACCTGCTGCAATGGGCTGTTATCATCCCTTCCTGCGTTGCAGCATATTTACCTCTTTACCGTAATATTATCTGGCCGATTGACAGAATGCTGTTCAATCTGCCCGTTATCTTGTTGCTGTTAACCGGAGCAGCGGTCAGCCTCGTTTATATTCTGAGATTTCCGGAATACAAGAGAACTCTGCAAACATCACTCAAGCTGGATGACTTTATGGTGGACTTAAAGGAAGTAAAAGGAGAAGTTTTATTTCAAAATGTGAAAATGAAAGAAGACGAGTTCTCGAAAGAAAGCCTTCAATCCGTGAAGTTTGATAAGAAGCAAGGTTATGAATATTTGAATGCTATTTTCTTTGAACGGCATAGAAAGCTGATGGTAAAGCCTATTATTATACGACTTTGTGTGATTGGTGTAGCCCTAATTGCAGGTATTGCAGTCTTTCTGATTTTTCCTGAATTAGTAAATGTGATGAATCACAAGCTGTTAAGTATTATGCCGTTATTTGTCTTCATAATGTACTCAATCTGTTTGGGAGATCAAGTTTGCAAGGCAATGTTCTATAATTGTGATATCAGCCTGTTGCGGTATAGTTTTTACCGGCACAAGGATGTGATTCTGCGAAGTTTCATGGTAAGGCTGAGAAAGATTATGATGATGAACCTTGTTCTTGGAATCGCACTTTGCGCAGCCTTATGTCTGTTTGTTTTAATAGCAGGTGTTTTATACCAACCGCTGGATTTGCTATTGTTTACGGTTTCAATTTTGTGTTTGTGTGTATTTTTCTCAGTGCACCATCTATTTTTGTACTACGTATTTCAGCCTTATACGACAGAGCTGGACATGAAAAATCCTTTTTTTAGAACGATTAATACCATTGTATATCTGGCGTGCTTTGGATGCCTTCAACTGGGCAATGTACCCGGATTCTTTACCACGATTGTGATCTGCGCGACAGTAACATATATTGCAGTTGCACTGGTACTTGTATATCGGCTGGCTCCGGAAAACTTTCGAGTGAAATAAGCTGCTTTACGGGGTTTGGAAGGTTTCCTCGAAGATGGCAGGTCATAATGTAGATTGTAATGCATACTATGTAGAAAAACCAGATTGAGGAGTGTGTGTTATGTATCATATGATGGGAAAACACTGGGAATATCATGCGGCAAATTATGGTCAGATAAATCTGATGAATGAACTTCGAAAGCTATGGGTGGAGCATGTATTGTGGACAAGGTTATTTATAATCAGTGCAGTCGCAGAATTTCCTGATTTGGAAGTAACCGCCAAAAGGCTGCTGCGGAACCCCTCGGATTTTGCGAAGATATTTGAAATTTTTTATGGGAAACAAAAAGCGGAAATATTTCGCAGTCTGCTGGACGAACACCTGAAAATAGCTTCGTCCATCGTTGAAGTTGTAAAGCAGGGAAATGAAAAATCAATGGAACAGTATTCAAAATTGTGGTATGCCAATGCAGACCGTATCGCAGCTTTTCTTGCAAGCATTAATCCATGCTGGTCGGAAGAAGAATGGGAGAACCTTTTGCATGACCACCTGCAAATGACAACGGATGAGGTATTGGCTAGATTAAATGAAGAATATGGAAAAGACAGTATTTTATTCGATATAATAGAAGAGCAAGCTTTCATCATGGCAGATGTGATGACGGCAGGAATGATAAAGCAGTTTGATATTTAAGGGGTAATCCGTTATTTATCAGAACTTGATCAAACGGAGTGATTGTACATGAATTATAGAAAAGTACGAGAAGCAGTTTTCGTTTCGAGACCGAACCGTTTTATTGCAAATGTAATAATAGACGGGGAAAAGGAAACGGTACATGTGAAAAATACAGGCCGTTGCAAAGAGCTTTTATATGAGGGGGCAAAGGTTTACCTGGAAGATTATGGTGAACTTCATACGGCAAGAAAAACCAGGTATTCTCTTGTTACAGTAGAAAAAACGGATCGAAAAATGAAATCCGGTGTACGGTATGTTAACATAGACTCCCAGGCTCCCAATCGAGTAATGGGGGAGGCATTACGGAACGGTCGTATCGTATTGCCTGAATTTGATTCAAAACTGACGTATATCAAACCCGAAATGACTTATGGAGCATCCAGGTTTGATTTTTATATGGAGGATGAAGAGGAAAGAAGAGCATATCTTGAGGTAAAAGGCGTTACCTTGGAGGAAAATGGAATGACCCGGTTTCCCGATGCTCCGACAGAACGGGGACTGAAACATATTAAAGAGTTATGCAATGCTGTGGATCAGGGATTTTTTGCATATCTGGTTTTTGTGATTCAAATGAAGGGAGTTTCTTTTATTGAACCGAATGAAAAAACCCATCCTGCTTTCGGAGAGGCTTTGCGGGAAGCAAGAAATAAGGGTGTTTTCGCTTTGGCTTATGATTGTAATGTGACACCAGATAGTATAACGATAGGAGATCCTGTTGCAGTGAAATTATAAAAACAGGCATTCATTCGGAATTTCTTCAAGATATTCTTTTAGATTGCCTATTTTTATTTCGTTCAATAACTTTAAAATCAAAAGAGTTAACAAACAATCTATTGCTTATTGAACAGTAGTGTGATATCCTAGAGACGAAACTACTATTTTTAAAACAATAGTTGGGATAGAGATTTGTAAATTTGGAGGTTTGTATGAATAAGAAAGAGTTTTTAGATGAATTGGAGAATGCATTAAGCGGAAGGCTGCCCGAATCGGATATCGGGGAGATTACTTCGGATTACGGAGATATATTTGATAACAGTGTGAAAAATGGGAGAACAGAAGCGGAAATAGCAAAAGAAATTGGATCTCCTGCTAAAATAGCACGTACTATTCTGGAAGATGGAATGGATGCGGGGAATCGATCAAGCGGTAATAGTTTCAACTTTGAACATAAGGGAGGAAGAGAATATACAGATTTTCAGAAAAATATTAATGAAAAAACAAGTAAGATATTTGATAAAGTAATTGAGCCGGATCGAAATGTGGCAATTGATCAATTAGCTTCTATGGCTCGCAGACTGGGAGCCTACGTGATTGACAGCCTCCTTCTGGGTGTTTTTGTTATGGGGGGATTTTTCGCACTTTTTGCACCGTTTGTGTTTATGACAAGAGCCTCTTCGGTAGAAGTCTATAATATGCCCATCAATATGGGTAATGTCGCAATAGAAAGTACGATGGCACATATGGGGCCGATTGGTTCCGGAATTGCCATTGGGAACCTTTTTATGGTTTTCTTGGCTTTCGGTGCTTTTAATTTGTTTACCACGTTGATACTCTGGGCCACCAATGGGTATACGCCGGGAAAGTGGATCCTTGGAATAAGAGTCGTAAAAATCAATGGGGCAAAGATAAGTTTTCTGGATGCCTTATTAAGGGAGCTGGTCATTAAATGCATTGCCAATTCCATTCTTTCGGGAGTTTTAAATATCATCTCTTTTGTTTGGGGTTGTGTTACGGATGATCACAAGACGGTTCATGATATGGCAGCGCAAACCCAAGTTATCAAGTGGGTTCGAACAAAAAAGAACTCCGAGAAAAGTTCCAATCCTCTTGAATCTTGAGATGAGGGTAGGAGATAGGAGGTCTTAATGGACACACAATTAAAAAAAGGTGTTTTGGAAATGTGTATTCTTATCCAGCTTGCGAAGCGGGATATGTATGGCTATGAAATCATGAAGATCATTCAGGATGTTTTCCCTGATGTTTATGATGGATCCATCTATACGATCTTGCGCAGGGTCAAAGGAGAAGGCTATACCGAGACTTATATGAGAGATGTTCCTTCTGGTGGTCCTTCAAGAAAGTATTATCGCATTACAACTCTTGGAAGAGCATACTGTGAACGGGTGATTGCAGAATGGAATCGGATGACAAAAAGTGTTGAAATATTAATAAGCAAATAAAAATAATTTAGCAATAAACGAAAACGGGCGACTGAGTAATTGGGCGGTCGTTCTCGTTTTTTGCTTAGGTGGAAGAATATATCGCTTGGTTGAAATTAATTTCGATCGTTCGCGATCAGAAATCTATTTACTCATGGACAAATCGGTGATAATATTAAATTGAACATAATTATAACTATTGAACAAATGTTCAAACGGAGGAACCTATGGCGATAACAGATAACCTGAGAATGACTCTGAAAGTTTGCCAATTGTATTATGAACAGAACCTGAGTCAAAAGGAAATATCGGCTCAACTGGGAATTTCACGCCCGCAAATCAGCCGTATGCTGTCCAATGCACGGAATAATAATGTTGTATCAATCAAAATCAATAATCCGTTTTTGGACGAGACAAAGCTGGAACACCTCCTGATCGAGCGTTATGAATTAAAAGATGTACTGGTACTAGATACAGGAAAATGGAAGGAATCAGAAAATGAATTAGACGAATTTGGGAGACTGGCAGCAAATTGTATCGATGCTTACATTATGGATCACAACCGTGTCGGCGTGATGAGTGGTCAAACGATAAGTAACTTGGCTTGGTCCATCAAGCATCTCAACCGAAGAGGACTGGAATTCGTACCCCTTGTCGGGGGGATGGGTGCGACAAGTGCCAACTGGCATGCAAATGCGATTGCCCAGCGTTTTTCGGAGTGCTCAGGAGGAAGTTGCTACATATTAAATGCTCCAGTCATTGTTCAGAGTAAACATTCCAGAGATGTTCTGATTCAAGAACCGGAAATCGCTTCGGTACTTCAGAAAGGAGCTTCCTGTGATGTTGCTATTGTAGGGATTGGTCAAATTCATATTGATTCAACCAACGGAAAGGCAGGAACTTTGGACAATGATGATATTAAAATGCTGGAGGGCGCAGGGGCGGTTGCATCTGTCTGCACTTCTTATCTAAATGCAAAGGGAGAAATAATTGAAACAGAACTGAATGAAAGAACGATTGGCCTCAACTTAAATCGACTGAAAAAGGGCAGAACCATCGCCTTAGCGATTGGGAAAGATAAGGTGGAATCTATAAAAGCGGCATTGTCGAGTGGATATCTTGATGTTTTTATTACCAATTTAGATACCGCTCGTGTAATAGCAGAATAATTGAAAGAAAAGAGGAGGAAGAAATGAAAAAATTCTTATTGTTTGTTCTAACAGGTGTTTTAGTTTTATCAATGGCGGCCTGCGGCGGCGGGGCTTCCAAAGATTCCGATGAGGAAAGCGGACCTTCTGGTAAAAAGGTTTCTCTGTTAACACCGTACCTCAGTTCTGTAACCACTAACCAGATGGTAGAAGAAATGAAAGAGGGAATGGAAGAACAGGGGATCATTGTCACCGTTGTAGATACCAAAGGTGATTTCGCACAGCTTGCCAGTAGAATTGAAGACACGGTATCCTCTAAAGCGGATGCGATTGTATTAGTCAGCGCGGATCCTGCTCAGGTAGCAACCCAGCTGCAAAGCGCGTTTGATGCAGGCATACCTGTATTCGGCTGCGATAGCGGTTATGTTGACGGGATGATGGTAAACGCAACCAGTGACAATGCGGCAATGGGTGAAATGATTACAAAATATCTTTTTGATGATCTGATGAGTGGTAAGGGTACTGTGATTGCGCTGACACATCGTCCGCATCCAGGTGTTGCAAAAAGATGTACCGCTTTTGATGAAATCATAAAAGATTACCCGGATATCAAAATGATTACGGAACAGCACATAGAAGTACCGGGACCGATTGAAAACTCCAGAAAGGTTATGGAAAACCTGATTCTTTCCAATTCCGAAAAGGATTCTGTCACTGCGATATGGTGCGCGTGGGATGAGCCGGCGATTGGAGCAACACAGGCTCTGCAGGATGCAGGTAGAGATGAAGTTATAGTAGTAGGCGTAGACGGAAACAGCCAGGCTGTGGAAATGATCAATCAGGGAACGAACCTGACAGCTACTGTTGCTCAGAACTTTGAAGGTATGGCAGAGATTGTTGTAACGGAAATGGCAAAGATGTTTAACGGAGAGGAAATTACAAAAGGGGAGCAATATGCGCCTGCGACCATTATAACGAGACATTAAATGTCTCCCTGTCTCGTTGCTCTTTTGCCCCAAGCTTGCTTGGCTCGGCAAAACGGACAGCAGTGAGCGTAGCGAGTCGGAGGCGAAGCCGTTGCTTGGCGGGCAAAAGAGAAAGTAGCGAGCGAAGCGAGTGGGAGTCCCTGAAAAGGACGTTGAACCACACAGATGTAAGAAAATTTCTACTTATGCGTTATTAACGAAGGAACAAAGAAAATACAAAGATAGGCGGAAATACGAAGTAGGTTTTAGGCAAAGCTGAAACCTACTTCCATATGGGGAGTGATAGCAATGCTTTTGCAAACAAAAAACCTTTGTAAACAATTTGGCGGTATTTATGCATTAAAGAATATTGATTTTGAAATTCAAGAAGGGGAGATTCTTGGCCTTGTAGGAGAAAATGGTGCAGGGAAGTCGACTTTAATTAAAATATTAACCGGAGTATATCATCTTGACAGCGGAGAGGTTGATTGGGAAGGAAGGCAGACGGAGATTTGCAATCCCTGTCAGAGCCGGGATATTGGAATTAATGTAATTCATCAGGATCGAAATCTGATTCCCTCTTTCAATGGAATTGAAAACGTATTTCTTGGCCTTTCTTATGAAAAGAAAGCTGGATTTGCGGTTGACTGGAGGAAGATGAGACAACGGGTTAACCAGGTGATGGAAGAGATAGGGATTTCTATTGATCTGAGTTTACCGGCATCCTTGTTGACTCCGCCGCAGAAAACGATGATTGAGATTGTTCGGGCAATGATGACGCAATGTAAATTATTGATTTTAGATGAACCGACCGCTTCTTTGACGGATCGGGAAGCGGAGATGCTTTTTGAAACTATTATAAAATTAAAGAAAAAAGGGACATCCATTCTTTATGTGACTCATCGGATGGATGAAATATTTCGTTTAACAGACCGTATCACTGTGTTTAAAAACGGTCAGCTGGTAAATACGGTACAGACGGCAGATGTTGATAAAGAGAAAATCATTTCGATGATGACTGATCATTGGATTAGTGAAAAAATAAAGACAGCCGGAAAATTTGGAGATGGCAGATTGGAAGTAGAGCATCTATCCTCAAAAGATGGAATTGTAAAGGATGCCAGTTTCACCGCCCATGCGGGGGAAATCCTTGGTGTCTTCGGGCTGGGGGGCAGTGGGCGGACGGAATTATTAGAATGTATTTACGGTCACCGCTCTGTTAAAGGCGGAACCATAGTGATTGATCATCAACCAATCGGCAAAGCTTCGCCGGCGAATTCATTGAAAAAGGGAATCGTCCTGATTTGTGAGGACAGAAGGGGCAAAGCCTTGGTTGGATCCCTGGATGTAAAGCAGAATATTGTTCTATCTACAATAGATCATTACACTCGCGTTGGGGTAGTTGACGAGAAAAAAGAAATGAGCGATGCAAAAGAAAAAATCAATCAATTAAGTATTAAAACAGAAGGCCCAAAGCAGCCTGTCTTGCAACTTTCAGGCGGAAATCAACAGAAGGTCGTCTTTGCCAAGGCATTGATGTCCAACCCAAAGGTTTTGCTGTGCGATGAGCCCACTCAGGCAGTGGATGTTAAGACACGGCAGGAAATTCATAAGCTGCTGCGCCGGAAAGCTGATGAGAGTAATGCTGTAGTTTTCGTTTCCTCTGACTTGAAAGAAGTATTGGAAGTCGCGGACAACATTCTAGTTATGGCAAACGGAAGAACAAAAGAAATTTTTGTGAATCATGAATTAACAGCAGGACAAGTCCTTGCTTGCTGCTATGCCGACTGATATAGGAGGAAAAGATAAATGAACAAGAATAAAAAGCTATCTGAATTTATGAGGGCATACGGCACAGTTTTTGCCGGAATTATTATTATCATAGTTTTCGGTATTTTAAGCTTTGATGCATTCTTTACTTTTGGAAACTTTATTAATATTACAAGACAGATTTCACTCCTTGTTATCATTGCATTGGGTGCAACTTTGGTTATGTCGGTGGAAGAATTTGACCTTTCTGTCGGGGCTATGGCAAGCCTTGGAGGAGTTGTTGCGGCTAAAATGGCGGTAGCAGGCATGCCGATGTTTTTTTGTTTTGTAGTACCAATCATCGTCTGCTTTGCAATTGGTCTGTTAAACGGCTGGATTGTAACAAAGTTCCGCGTACTTTCTTTCATTACTACATTGGCGATGAGTACAGTAATTGGTGGATTTACCTTTTGGTTCACAGGAGGAGCTACTATTTTTGAAAATATACCAAAGAGCTTTACCTTTGTTGGCACGAAAGGCCTGTTCAGCTTGCCGCTGTTGTCGATTATTATGATCTTTTTAACCATATTATTCTGGTTTACTATGCGACATACTGCCTTCGGAAGAAAACTTTATGCGATTGGAGGAAATGAAGTGGCTGCTCAGGTTTCCGGAATTCAAGTTACTTTACATAAGAATGTTGCTTTTGCATTATGTGCTGCACTGGCGGCTTTAACAGGAGTTCTGATGGCATCCAGATTAGGCTCTGCACATCCGACCGGGGGAGATGGGCTGTTTCTTCAGGCGTATGCGGCAGCATTTATAGGCAGAACTGTTTTTAAGGAAGGCGTTCCGAACATCTGGGGAACCTTTGTGGGTGCTGCGATTCTAGGTGTTCTTGCAAATGGGTTGACGATTATGCAGGTGCCTACTTTTATGCAGGATTTACTTACGGGATGTATTATTATTTTGGCAGTGGTTGTTCAGAAGATTGGCCGCGGTGATGTAAAATGATAAAATCGGCATCCATACGAAATCGCAATTGTTTGACAAAAAGGAAGCTGATAGTGGGGTATCTTCTTGCGGGTTATCCGGAAAAAGAAAGGTTTTTGCATATATTATCGGGCTGTGAAACGGCAGGGCTGGATGTTTTTGAGATCGGATATCCGTCTGAGGCTCCTGTGGCAGATGGCGAAGTGATTAAAAAAGCACATAGGCTCGTAGATTTTTCAATCCATACAGATTTAAGTTATTGGAGAAAAATTAGAGAAACAGTGCAGGCACCTATATGGGTTATGGCATATAAAAAGGATTTGATTGATTCGGGATTTTACAGGTTACTTGCAGAAAACGAGCTGGCGGATGCTTTTGTAATCCCTGATACTTCACTTGTACATCGATTGGAGTTAATGAAGGAACTTCGCCCTTTTGGTGTTGATGTGCTTGGGTTTGTTGCTCCGGACATGGATGAAGCGGAACAGGAAACTTGCTTCTGTTCCTTTCCGTTGATCTATCAGCAGCTTTATTCAGGACCCACGGGAATGGCGGTGGAGACACCTGACTATGAAGATATCCTGAACCGTGCGAAAAAGCATGAAAACCTTCACGTCTTTGCCGGCTTTGGGATACAATCAGCAGAACGGGCAGCGCAGCTGCTGGAAAGTGGTTTTGACGGCGTAATTATCGGAACGGCGATGATATCAAAATTAAACATTTCCAAGGAAGAATTAACCTCATTTGTAAAGGATTTAAACAATGTAGTAAATAGAGGGAGATGAAAATATGGGCTATATTGCGACATTTGATATTGGAACTACAGCAGTAAAAGGCTTAATGGTGTCGGAAACGGGAAAGAGCATAATGGAAAAAAGCATTACTCTGGAAACGGTCTTTGTGGATGATCACAAAGAACAACGTCCCTTGGATTGGTATTCGGCATTCTGCAAAATCTCAAACGCCTTTTTTCAGGAAGGATTTCTTCCCGATGAAGTTCATGGTATTGTAATGAGCGGTCAAATGCAGGATTTGATTCCTGTTTCACGGGAGCTTAGTCCGGTATGTAACGCGATTTTGTATTCTGACGGAAGAGCGGAAGCGCAGGCGCAGGAAATTGCAGCTTGTATTGGAATGGATGTGATTGAAGAAAGTACCGGAAATCATTTTGATGGTTCCCTGCCATTTCCCAAATTGATGTGGCTGAAGCAAAACAAGCCCCTGCTATATGATGCTGCAGAAAAGATACTAATCAGTTCCAAAGATTATGTGGTTGCAAGGCTTACGGGAAAATTTGCTACGGACGTTACCTCTGCTTCCACTGCGGGTTTGATGGATATACACAACAAATGCTGGAACCGGCAATGGATGGAACTTATGGGGATGGATGCAGACAAACTTCCCGTGATCTATTATGCAGAGGAGCAGGTGGGTCTGGTGAGTAAGGAAGCATCTCTGGAAAGCGGTTTTGCAGCAGGGATCCCGGTTTATGCAGGTACCGGAGATGCAGGCGCGACAACACTTGCCAGCGGAATTGCCGTAGAGGGAGAATTTAACATCAATCTGGGGACATCCGGCTGGATTGCTTGTGTTTCAAAGGACACGATGAAAAAGCCAGGGGTATTCAATTTAGCGGCCATGCAGAAGAATTTGTATATTAATGTGGTACCATTTCTTAATGCAGCGAATGTCCATCAATGGATCAGTGGTATCTTTGCGGCGGATTCCGCTACCGCGAACAAATATGAATTGATCGATCAATTATTGAAACAAAGCAAAGCCGGAAGCAATGGGGTGATGTTTTTTACCGTATCTTGCAGGAGAACGCTTCCCTGTTATGGATACCAAAGCAAAAGGAAGTTATGTAGGAATCGTTCCGGAAACGACCAGGGAGGATCTGGTAAGAAGTGCCTTGGAGGGTGTTGCATTTTCTATCCGGCAGGGATTGGAGAGTATTGGGCAAATGCCACAGAAGATCTCATTAATCGGCGGAGGGGCACGAGTAAAAGCATGGTGTCAGATTCTTGCAGATGTTTTGGAACATCCCATTTTTGTTTATGGTGAATCCGAATATCTGCCTGCCGCCGCAACGGTTGGAGCGGTGCTCCTTGCACAAGGAAAAATACCCGATTATGCTTCCTATGTGAATGCTCTTTTGGATACAGGTGAGAATACTTGCTATTTACCTAATATAGAAAATGCGTCGTGCTATCATAAGATCTTTTCTGATTATCTTAAGGTATATCCGGGATTGAAATCGATTTATTAAATTAAAGGGCAGAAGATTACTCTTCTGCCCAAACTTATGCATGGAGTCAATGGTATTATTAATTTACATTTCTCTCCTACCAACTGCAGCCGTTTGTTCCATTAAACTGGAAAGCGGTTCTGTTGTAATTTCTATTATTTCTACTGGCTCCTGCAACATTATCACAATCGCAGCCGGTTCTTTCTCCTGACAATTCTTCGCATAGTTCCGCCAGCAGTCTTTCTCTGCAGGCTCTGTCGTTTATTCCAAGAACTTCATCTCTGCGGTGTTTACATGGTTTGGCGCGATCGGTAATTCCCATCACATCATCTTCGTAACTTCCGCACTTTTTGCAATTTTGTGGAGCGTTTCCCCAGACGCAATCCTCACAGGTTCCGGTTCCAACGGTGACTTCCCCAGCGACTCCAGCGGGGATATCCTGATCGTTGCAGCCAGTAACATCAACAACCGGATGCCTTCTGGTGTTAGCGCCTCCAACAGAATGATGACTGCAGGAGGAAACTCCGCCTACGTTGTCTCTGCCTCTGTTGCATTGGCAATCTGGACGGTCGACGCCGCCGATCACACAGTCCCTCAATATCTTCTTCGATTTCAGCAGCGAGAACAGACCCTTGACAAGGTTGCAGTCCCTCGCAGGCGTTTATACAAAATAAAGTTCTTCGAATGGTCTGTACGTTTACTACCGGATCTACTGCTACGGTGGATTCAAGGAATACGGAACAGGAGCCGGTATCTGGACATGGAGGACACGGAGGCCACGGAGGCGGACATGGACAGCATGGGCGGCATCCGTTTTCTTTTATGTCAGCTGAATCAACTACGTGTGGCGGTGGTGGTGGGAATCCGCAATGAACCATCAACTTTGGATTGACAAGATTAACTTTGGCACTGAATTGGAATAAAATATCCGGCGCAATTCCGTTAATGCTGCAAGGAATGCTGAGATCGCGGACAGCGAAGCTGCTTAAGCTGCAGTGTGGCAACATTGTGTTGGGAGCGTCTGGTGCATTGGCTATTTCTACACGGAATCGGCAGTTTCTGCCGTTTGTGTTTACAGTACCTTCTAAGACATAGGTTGCTCTAAAATCCCAAGGGCCGGCATGATCGATCAGGAAAAAGGCTTTGGTAGGAAGTCCCCTGTCTAAGCATCGATCTTTTTGAATTTTGGGGAGTATATTTGCTGCATTTGCTGTGTATTGGCCATTGGAGTAGTTGACGGAATCAACAGGAAATCCGTCCAACGTAACCTGGGGAGCGTTAATATTTCCCGGAGGTCTTGTATTGAAATATTCTACAACCACGAAGGAATTGTCGATTTCAAATACGGCATTACTTGCTAGCGTGCATGGAAAAATGCTGCATCCGTCAAGGAAAAACTCAGTTGTAAAATGATTACAATTGGATCCGCCTGTATTCAAATTAAATAGAATCGGGCTTGCAGTATCTTTATTGAAAGAAAAAACCTTGTCAATATAAGTTAAATTTGGTTGTTGATTGGTAAATTCAATGCCTTCCGTGTCAATATTCGTTCCGCAGGTATGACCTAAACAGTTTCTGCCTGCAAGAAGACTGGCATCGGGTTTGCAATGTCGTTTCATAATTGATAACCTCTCTTTATACTTGTATCATAGCAAATATTATGAACCTAGTTTACTATGTAATAGAGGCAAGCGAGTATGCTACATTATATGATTTTTTTTTTCTTATGTCACAAAAAGTTGAAGACGATCTTGGAAATTCATCGTTATATTATACAGAAGGGGTAAAACGGCACTTCCAGTATATGGACGTGTCGGGTTCTTGGGATTGAGAAAGGAGGGGGAGGATGATCCCAGACAGTAAAAATCAATTGTTGGAAGAGGCTATTGAGGAATATGGCAGGCTTATCCTCACCATTTGCAATTCCATGACAGGGGACTACTTTGAAGCGGAAGACTTGGCACAGGACACCTTCGTATCGGCCTATAAAAATCTGGATCACTTTGACGGAGGAAATATGAAGGCTTGGCTGGCAAAAATCGCATCGAATAAATGTCTGGATTATTTGAAAAGTGCCGCAAGGAAAACTGTACCGGTACCGCAGGAAATGTTCGAACAAGCTACCGATGCAGCATCGATTCCAGAGGAAACTGTTATTGAAAAGGATACAGAAAAGAAACTCAGAGACTTCAGTAATAGCTTAAAGGAGCCATATCAATCGATAGCAATTGCTTATTTCTGTGAATATAAGAATGCGCAGGAGATATCAAAAGCAACTGGAAAAAATCTTAAAACAATCCAGACTCAGATTTACAGAACAAAGGCGATGATGCGAAAATTGTGGAAGGAGGAATTCGGATGATAAAGAAGGGACATTTAAAACCGGATAGAATTGTAGCTTTGAAAGCTGGTGTGCTGTCTGCAGAAGAAATGATTGTTGCACTGGAGCATATAGGGGAATGTGAACGATGTGCAGACGCTTTTGCAGAAAGCTATTGTGACAAAGAATTATTGAATCTTTCGCCTGATTTTGAAACCGAAGTCTTTTCGGTAATTGAAAAGGAAACGATTGGGTTTATACGAAAGAAAAAAGCCGTCGTTGGAAAAGGGAACTTTACTCCTATAGCTTTAAAGTCAGCATTGCAGCCAGTATCGCTCTAGTCCTGCTTTTTTCGGGGACGTTGAACTATGGAATGAATTTTACCAAGACAATTAAATCTGATTTGTCAGGAGTGAATGTCATCACGGAAAATCTTAGAGGATTTTCAGATAAACTGATCGACTTTAAGGTGAACACCAATTTAAAGGAGGAGTTGTAATTGATTACGAAAAGAAGTAAATTTTGGACGATTGTCTTTGCATTTCTGCCCGGAGCAGGGCATATGTATAATGGTTTTATGAAGCTGGGTGTATCGTTTATGGGTTTGTTTTTTTTGGTTTGGGCTCTGGCATCATTTATTAACATTGGCGGGATTATGTTTCTTGCACCGATAATTTGGTTTTATGCTTTCTTTGACTGCATAAACAGAGTGTTCCAGGATGATGAAGAATTTTATACGCAGGAGGATCATTATTTATTTACGAAGGAGCAGATTGAACGCTGGAATATCCATTTAAAGGAACAAAATCTTCTGGTGGGAATCGGACTGATTATTATCGGAATTTATATGTTGTGGATCAATGTGGTGCTTCGCCTTCTATCAAATTATAACATTCTGCCGCCGCATGTTTATAGTGCAATCCAACATATTGGACATTTATTGCCTCAGCTTATCGTGGGGGCGTTTATCATATGGGCTGGAATTACATTGATTGCGGGCAAAAAAAAGGAAATTACCAGAAAGGAAGAGGACGATGAGGAGTAGAAGGGTAGGAACTTTAACGTTGGGTGTTTCTCTGATCTGTGCGGGAATATTGTTTCTTCTCCATCTGCTTGTCCCTGCTTTCCTTACCTACTACTTTATTTTCAGGCTTTGGCCGGTGATATTGATCTTGCTGGGAATAGAAGTATTGATTCATTACATCGGTAATAAGCAGGAAAAGATTAATTATGACGGTTGGGCTGTGTTTCTCATGGTGCTGATCATGTGCCTGGCGGGTGCCATGGCATGCTGTCAGATTTTGTTGGATCATGGAATTGCACAGGGATACATTCCGTTTTAATGGGGGTGGGTATTTGGATAGGAAGAAAGAGAAGAATGTAATTATCATTTTTCTGTGTGTAACTTTCATTTTAAGCAGCATCTGCTATTATATTTATATTGCAGGTGGTCAAAGAGCGTCAGAGATAACCGCACTACTGATGTGGTGCCCGGGAATTGCCGCAATCGCTGTTAAAAAAATTTTTTATAAAAGAGAAAATGTGTTTGGATTTAATAAATGCAATATAAATTATATCTTTTGGGGAGTCTTTATTCCACTGATATATTTAGCTGTCTCATACGGTATCTATTGGTTAGCTAACCCCGGATCTTTTACCGCAACAGTTTATACTAATTCAGGAGCACTTCTGATATTTGCTGTTTTTTCTGCGATTCTCACTAGTATGGGAGAGGAAATAGGCTGGAGGGGATTTTTACTGCCAAAGTTGGTCATTTTATTTGAGCGTAGAAAAGCAATTGTAATTTGCGGTATTGTTTGGGCGATATGGCATTTTCCGTTGATGGTAAATGGAGCATATCAAAGTGGAACACCACTTTGGTATAAACTGCCGATGTTTACAATTGAAGTGGTGCTGATTACAGCTGTACTTGCTTATCTGAGATTTCATTCTGATAGTATATGGCCGGCGGTTGTATTTCATGCCAGTCACAATTATATTGATCAATTATTTACTGATCCTTTGACAGATGCGGAGTATAGTGCATTCTTCGTTGGTGAGACAGGAGTTGTTACAGTAGTATGTTTGGTTATAGTTGTTCTGATTCTTTATAGAAGCAGACTGGGAAGCTATTTGGTTATACATCCTGGAATAACGAAACAGTCTAAAGAATGGATTTAAAGAAGAATAATGGATTATTGAGAGATATATTTTCTTACACCAACATTTTGTTGGTGTTTTTTGTTGCCTGTACAATATCTTGTATTTGATGGAAAATCGAACTTTCTTTTATGTGGGAAACTCCATAATTTTATTTGATTTTTATCAATTTTGATTACGAGTGGTTGAAAAGTGGAGTGAAGTGGGGTATAAGTGGTGTTAAATTAAAAATTAGGGTGGAGAAATGTCACGTGTTTATTGGCGAATACCAAAATTCCATAGACTCAAAAGGTAGAATCATTGTTCCTTCAAAGTTCAGAGAACAGCTTGGAAGCAAGTTTATTCTGACAAAAGGTCTGGACAATTGTCTCTATATTTATCCCATGGAAGAATGGAACAAATTTCAAGATAAACTGGTCAGCCTCCCGGTGGCAAATAAAGACGCAAGAGCTTTCGTAAGATATTTTTTTTTCCAGTGCAGTGGAATGTGAGGTGGACAAGCAGGGGAGACTTACCATCCCGCAAAATCTAAGAGAGCATGCAAAAATTGATAAAGAACTGGTAACAATAGGTGTATTAAGTAAGATTGAAATTTGGAGCAAGCAGGAATGGGACGACTACAACGAAGGAACCAATCTTGGGCCGGATGAGATCGCTGAAAAAATGGCCGAGTTTGGAATATAGGTAACGATATGGAATTCAAACATACCTCTGTACTGTTCTTAGAAGCAATAAGGAACTTAAATGTAAACCCTGAAGGAATTTACGTGGATGGTACTCTGGGTGGAGGTGGACATGCTTCCGGCATCTGTGAAAAATTAAATCAGAATGGGATTTTTGTAGGGATTGACAGAGACGAGGATGCCATATGTGCGGCAAGTGAACGACTCAAGGACTTTGCATGCAGAAAAATATTTGTTCAGAACAACTATGCGAATATTAAAGACGTTTTAAAGGAACAAGGCATTGAGCGTATTCAGGGTGCAATTTTAGATTTGGGGGTCTCCTCCTTTCAGTTGGATAATTATGAAAGAGGATTTTCCTATATGCAGGAAGCAGCATTGGATATGCGCATGAATAAAGAAGATTCCCTGACTGCAGAAGTAATAGTCAACGAATATGAACAAAAAGAGCTGACCCATATTATTAGAAAATACGGGGAAGAGCGATGGGCATCCAGAATTAGTGAATTTATTGTAAGAGAACGTAAGAAACACCGTATCCACACAACAACTGAACTGGTGGGCATCATTAAAGCAGCAATACCGGCTTCGGCAAGAAGAGAAGGGCCTCATCCGGCAAAACGAACTTTTCAGGCAATCCGGATCGAGGTGAATGACGAGCTTTCGCAGTTAGAGCGGGCAGTAGATGAATTTGTTGATGTTCTCAGTGAAGGTGGGAAGATTATGTGTTATTACGTTCCACTCGCTGGAAGACAGAATCGTAAAAGATGCATTTAAACGAAGAGCCAATCCTTGCATCTGTCCTAAAGAATTTCCGATTTGCACTTGCGGAAAGATAGCGGATGTGAAAAAGGTTAGTGGCAAACCAATATTGCCAACTCTTCAGGAACTGGAAATGAATCCCAGAGCCAGAAGTGCAAAATTAAGAGTGATTGAAAAGCGGTAAAAAAGTGAAGCGCCGGACAGAATGTTTGACGATAGAAATTAACAAATCAACGTCCGCAAGCGGACTTCTACGCAAGCAAAGCTTGCTACGCTGTCCGTTTTGCCAAACCAAGCAAGCTTGGGGCAAAAAGGCATAGATTTGTGATTTCTTGGCCTAAATCCTGTCGGCGCCGCTGAAGCGCCGGACAGAATGTTTGACGATAGAAATTAACAAATCAAGATTTGTGATTTCTTGGCCTAAATCCCTGTCGGCGTCGCTGAAGCGCCGGACAGAATGTTAAAAAGAGGTAGATTTTTATGATGGCAGCAGAAAAATGGTATGAATATCAAGATAGCTATAAGCGATATGGACTTGATATGAAGCCGAGAACAGTAAAAAAAAGCATAAAGTCTAAAAAAATCAAGCGCAGTGATTAATGCGAAAGATAAATTTAGTTTGCTTGTACTCACTGTATTCGTGGGTTTTATCTGCGTTGGCTTAATTGTATCTACTGCTTATGCAGCAAGCACAAAATATCACATCAATACACTGATGAAAGAAAGCGCGGTAATTCAGGGAGAAATCGAAAATTTGAATGTTAAAATTGAAAAAGCATCAAATATTCAAATTGTTGAAGCGAAGGCAGCGGCAGATTTAGGTATGATATATCCGACAATGGATCGATTGGTTTACATCGATACCAATAAAGAAACAGTAAAGGATTTTGCGCTGCTTCTAAAGGAAGAGGCATATAATTGATTTTGGAAAAATATATAATAAAAAAAGAGCAAATTACGAAACCAAAGATTTCTATTTCCCCTGTTGCTCGAAGGACATGGTAGAATTTTCTGAATGAAAGCAAATGTATGGATCTATATAATTGCATATTGTAAAAGATAAGCCAGATAACTTCATGATGGAATAAGTATGTAATCTGGCTTTTGACTTATGTATAATAATGGACGAATTAAGGAGAAAGCGAATATGTCACCAACTATGAATAAGAACAAAAGAAGACTGGTATTTGTTTTTATTTTTTCCTGTATCCTTTGTACAGCATTGGCTTTTCGTGTGGGTTGGATTCAGGTTGTTGCCAGCGAAAGATATGCAAAGCTTGCAATAGAGCAGCAGACCAGAGATGTACCGATTCCTGCAAAAAGAGGAATTATTTATGATAGGAATGGAAAGGAGCTTGCGGTCAGTGCGGTTACAAACAGTATCTGGGCCAGGCCGGGAGTCGTAAAGGCTGCAGAAACGGAAGAAAAATCCCAGGAGAATCTGGATAAAACCGCCTCGAATCTTGCTGAAATCTTAGAGATGGATAAAAATGATATACTAGAGATAATCAGCAGGAATAGAAGCTTGGTAAAAGTTGCAAAGTATGTTGATAAAGAGAAAGCAGATCAAATTAGAGCGAAAGGACTCAGAGGGATTGAAATCGCAGAAGATGTAAAGCGGTATTATCCGATGGGAGCTTTTGCGGCGCATCTGCTTGGCAGCACGACGGATGATAATAGAGGACTTGCAGGAATCGAACTAAAATATGATAAGTATTTAAGCGGAATCCCTGGCAGATGGATCAAAAATACCGACCGTGATGGTGACAGTCTGTCCTATGGGGTAGAAAAATATTATCAGGCAGAGGATGGATTAAGTCTGGTCTTAACAGTAGATGAAGTAATTCAGCATTATGTGGAGAAGGCTTTGGATACCGTTCAGGCTAAAACACAGGCAGACCGGGTTCTGTGTATTTGCATGGATCCCAAAACAGGAGATATTTTAGCAATGGGGATGACGCCGGACTATGATCCGAATAACCCGAGAGTTCCATTAATCTCAGGGGGAGCAGCCTATGTAGAGAGTCTGCCGGATAAAGAAAAGTTGAATTACTGGAATGCAATGTGGCGAAATCCGATGGTCAGTGACACCTATGAACCGGGTTCTACCTTTAAACTTCTAACTACGGCGATTGCTTTGGAGGAAGGTGTGACTTTCCTGGATGACAAGTTTGTCTGCACCGGTTCCATCGTGGTAGCAGGCCAGAAACTGAAATGCTGGCGGTATTATAGGCCACATGGCGCTGAAAATTTGGTTCAGGCGGTTGGAAACTCCTGCAACCCTGTTTTTGTGCAGCTTGCACAAAGAGTAGGCTATGAAAAATACTTTGACTATATGGAGCTGTTTGGTTTACGTGAAAGAACAGGAATCGATTATCCCGGCGAAGGATATGCGATACTACAGGATGAAGCGACGGCCGGACCAGTTGGTCTTGCTACGATGTCCTACGGGCAAGGAATTGCTGTTACTCCCATTCAGTTGGTCACAGCTGTTTCGGCTCTGGGCAACGAAGGGAAATTAATGCAGCCAAGAATTGTAAAAGAGCTGCGCGACAGTGCCGGAAATGTAATTCAAAGCTATGATACAAAGGTGGTTCGGCAGGTCGTGTCAAAGCAAACCGCAGAGGAAATGAATCTGATCATGGAATCAGTTGTTTCCGAAGGCGGCGGAGGTACTGCAAAGATATCCGGATATAGAATCGGAGGAAAAACAGGCACTGCAAATAAAGCAGAAGGCGGCGGTTACAGTCAGGAAACTTATTCTTCTTTCATTGGAATGGCACCCATGGAGGATCCTCAAATTACGGTTCTCATGGTTGTAGATAATCCACAGGGTGTCAAATTTGGAAGTCAGACTGCTGCGCCGGGGGTAAAACTTGTTTTGGAAGAAACGTTAAGATATTTAAATATACAGCCTTCTTACAGTGAAGAAGAACGAGAAGCGATAGAAAGTAATTTATCAATTGTACCGGATGTTACCAATCTCAATTTCAGTGAAGCCATCGGAATTTTAGGAGGAGTCTCTCTGAATTATACGATATCTCCGGCAACGGAAAATGGAGAAGATTTTTCAATCGTAGATCAATATCCGAAACCGGGTGAAAAAATACAAAAGGGAGGCACAGTTTGCTTATATAAGAATTAAGCATTCTATTGAGTAACATATTCTTACAGCAAAGGGGGAACGGAGAGATGAAATTAAAAAGTCTGTTACGTGGAACAGATGTACCGTACCCTGCTGACCTCAGTGAACTTGAGGTAACGGGGCTAACATACAATTCCAAACTGGTTAATAAAGGATATGCTTTTATTTGTTTGAAAGGATATCATACAGATGGACACATCTATGCGATGGATGCAGCTTTTCAGGGTGCATCTGTTATCATTTGTGAAGAAGAGATTGATATGCAAACAATACCCGTATTGAGGGTGGATGACAGCAGAAGACTACTCTCGAAAATGTCTGCCAATTTCTATGGTAATTCCAATATACCCTTTCATGTTTTTGGCGTTACAGGTACCAACGGTAAAACAACCATAACCTATATGCTGAAAAGTATCATTGAGTCAAAGGAAAAACAGTGTGGACTGATCGGAACCATAGGTTATCATGTCGGCAATAAAGATTATGAGGCACCGAATACGACTCCGGAATCATGCGATCTGCAACGGATGTTTGCAGAAATGCGTGAGGAAGGAATCACAAACTGTGTTATGGAGGTTTCTTCCCATGCACTTGCTTTGGGGAAGGTTGATGATATCGTATTTGAATCCTCTGTCTTCACCAATCTGACACCGGATCATATGGACTTTCATAAAGATGCGGAAGATTATTTTGCGGCGAAGAAAAAACTCTTTTCCTTTACCCGTGGCGTAAGCATCGTTAACCTTGATGATGAATACGGAAAGCGGCTATATGATGATATAAAAAAGGAAAACAAAGAAGTTTACGGATATTCCTTAAAGGATAGAAAAGCCGATTATTATGGTGAAATATTGGATACTACAGAAAAGGGTTCCTTGATACAGGTAACAGAAAAGGGCTCTAATGTAGAACAGTTAAAACTAAATACTCCGGGTATATTTACGATATATAATTGCTTAGCAGCATTGGCCTGTGCCCGATCGGCAGGATATTCCTTTTTTACAATTCAAAAAGGATTGGAAGCTTTGAAAGGAGTTCCTGGAAGATTCGAGCTGATTGAAAACAGCAGGGGAATCATTGCCATTGTAGATTATGCGCATACACCGGATGCACTTGAAAAGGTGCTTAAAACCGCTACGGATTTTAAAAAGGGCAGACTGATTTGCGTTTTTGGCTGTGGGGGAGACAGGGATAAAAAGAAGAGAGCCTTCATGGGGATGGCAGCAGGAAAATACAGTGACTATTGCATTATTACCAGTGATAATCCGAGAACTGAGAAGCAGGAAAACATTGCTGTAGATATCGAAGCAGGTATTTACGAAACAGGTTGCAATTATGAAATTATTGAAAACAGATATGATGCGATCAAAAAATCTGTTTCCATCTACCAAAAAGGAGACATAATAATAATAGCAGGAAAAGGACATGAAAACTATCAGATCATCGGTGAAGAAAAGTATTATTTTGATGATCGTGAAGTTGTGAAAAAAATAATAGAGAACGGTGAGTAATATGAAACGATTAACAATAGAAGAAATCGCAAAAGCTGTCAAAGGCGATTTGCTGGTGGGAAATCCAAAAGATAAAACTGCAGGGGTTTCGACGGATTCCAGAAAGGTGCTGGAAGGTGAACTGTTCTTTCCGTTAGTCGGGCAGCAATATGATGCACATGATTTTATCCCGCAAGCTTTGGAGCGGGGGTGCAAGGCGATCGTAATCTCTCGGAAGCCCTCGGATGATTTGCTTCAAAGGGAAAACATAAGCCTGATACTGGTTAAAGACACCACCAAAGCACTGCAAGCACTGGCAGCGTATTATATTTCTTTGTTATCCATGAAAAAAATTGGGGTGACGGGAAGTACGGGGAAAACATCGACGAAGGAAATGCTCTATTGGATCTTCTCTGAAAAGTATAAGACGGCCAGAAATTTGGGGAATTTAAATAATCATATTGGATTGCCGCTGACAGTGCTTTCTTTTCCGGAGGATACGGAGGCAGGCGTTTTTGAAATGGGTATGAGCGAATTTGGAGAAATTGATCTTTTGGCAGAATTGGTTCATCCGGATATTGGGATCATTACAAATATCGGGATTTCCCATATCGAGAATCTGGGAAGCAGAGATAACATTCAAAAAGCAAAATTGGAAATCACGAATTATTTTACCTCAGACAGTATTCTGATTGTTAATGAGGATCAGGATTTCCTTTCAAAGAAAGATGTCCAGGGTGATTATCGGATTATTACAACTGGGGAGACAGGAAGAAGCAATTTCATTATTTCCAATATTATCGATTATGGGGAAGGCGGAATCGAATTCACAATTGAGCATAAGGAAGAGCTTCAGACATTCCGTCTGAATGTTCCGGGAAGACATAATGCATACAATGGTGCGCTTGCCATAGCGGCAGGTGTATCCTGCGGGATTACAATGAAGGAAGCAGCGCAAGGATTGCTTAAGCTGGAAATTACGGAAAAGAGGCTCAATATCAAGGGGAAAAATGGGATGAAGATTATTGATGATACCTATAATGCAAGCCCTGATTCCATGAAGGCCGCAATTGATGTTTTGATCGCAACCAAAGGTTTTCGAAAGATCGCAATTCTCGCGGATATGTTTGAACTGGGAGAAAACTCAAACACTTTTCATTATGAAGTCGGAAGATATGCGGCGGAATGTTCGGTAGATTCTTTGATTGCGGTCGGAATACAGGCGAAAAATATAGCGGAAGGTGCAAGCGAAATTCTTGGGAAAAATAAAGTCCATTATTATCAAACAAAGGAGTTGCTGATCAAAGATATTGGTAGTATGATATCATCTGGTGATGTCATACTGCTGAAAGGCTCTCGTGGTATGGCAATGGATCAAGTAGTAAAAAAAATAATGGAGATGAATTGATGGATTACTTACAAATTGGAATAACCGCCGCAATTGCGTTTCTTATAACAGTGATTGGAACTCCTCTTATCATCCCCCTTTTAAAACGGATCAAGGCAGGGCAAAGTATAAGAGAAGATGGTCCTCAATCTCATATGGTGAAATCAGGCACTCCTACGATGGGCGGTGTTGCGATTATCGGGGGGGTTCTGATCACTTGTTTGACAGCCGGAGAGACCACAAGAGATATGCTGATTATTATTGTGGCATTTGTTGCATATGGTGTGCTTGGATTTCTGGATGATTTTGTTAAGGTCTCAATGAAGAGAAATTTAGGACTGACTGCAAAGCAGAAGCTGGCATTGCAAATTTTGATTGCTGTAGGGCTTGCGTTTTATCAGTCCAGAGTTTCTGTTTATGGAACGACGGTATTTATTCCGATATTGAATAGCTATTGGGATTTTGGAATTTGGTATATACCTTTTATTGCTTTTGTGGTTGTTGCAATGGTAAACAGTGTTAATTTAACTGATGGCCTTGATGGTTTAGCATCCGGAGTTACACTAATTGTAGCGTTCTTTTTGGCCTTAGTAGGGTCTGCCTATGGTTTTACTACAACGACTGTATTTTGCTCGTCAATGGCGGGAGCTTGCTTTGGCTTTTTAATGTTTAACCGGCATCCGGCGAAGGTTTTTATGGGAGACACCGGATCTCTGGCCTTGGGTGGAGGAATTGCTGCAGCAGCAATTATGATGAATATTGAACTTGTAATACCGATTGCCGGAGGTGTTTACGTTGCGGAAGCGGTATCGGTAATTTTGCAGGTAGTAAGTTATAAGACAAGAAAGAAAAGAATCTTTAAAATGGCACCGCTCCATCATCATTTTGAACTTTGCGGCTGGAAAGAAACAAAAGTGGTTGCAGTTTTCTGGATCGTTACTTTTCTTTTATGCGCTGTCAGTCTATTGATTGTATAATACGGAAGAAAGAAGGGATTGCGTGAATCAGTTAGAAAATAAAAAAATCCTTGTGGTTGGCATGGGAAAATCGGGCATTGCTGCGACACAGGCACTATTGAAATTAGGAGCTGTTGTTTCGGTATACGACCGGAAAGAAGAAAACAAAATTGATATCCAATTAATTCAATTTCTCAGAAACAAGAATGTAGCCTGCTATTTTGGTGAAGAGCCAAATAATACCGGTGATTTGGATATGGTAGTCATCAGCCCAGGGGTGCCGCTTGATACCAGTTTTCTTTACAAAGCAAAGGAAGCTGGTGCTGAAATAATCGGAGAACTCGAAATCGCTTATCGAGTAGGTAAAGGTAAGTATATTGCAATTACAGGAACCAATGGAAAGACGACAACGACCACCCTTGTGGGAGAAATATTTAAGAATTCTGGGAGAAGGACCTATGTGGTCGGCAATGTTGGTGTTGCAGTGATATCAAAGGCGCTGTGTACGACGCAGGAGGATTGGCTTGTCACCGAAACCAGCAGCTTTCAGTTGGAAACGACGAAATATTTCACCCCTGAAGTATCTGCGCTTTTGAATATCACACCGGATCATATGGATCGTCATAAGACAATCGAAAATTATGCTCAGGCTAAGGCGATGATTTTTAGAAATCAGGATGAAAATCAATATTTTGTTGTAAACTATGATGATGATGAATCCTATCAATTGTCGAAACAATGTAAAGCAAAGGTTATTCCTTTCAGCAGAAAGACGGCTCTTGAGCTTGGCTGTTTCATTCTGGACGGCGATATCGTAATCAGAAATGAACGGGGGCAGTGCATTGACATCTGCAGTGAAGATGAATTGAAAATACCGGGAACCCATAACCTTGAGAATGCTCTGGCAGCGGCGGCAGTCAGTTATTTTGCAGGAATCTCTCCCGCAGTCATTGGAAAGACACTGAGAGAATTTGATGGTGTGGAACATCGGCTGGAGTTTTCCGGCGAGGTGGATGGAATTCGTTTTGTTAATGATTCCAAGGGAACCAATCCGGATGCTTCAATCAAAGCGATTGAAGCGATGAAGGGGAATGTCATACTCATAGCCGGCGGTTATGATAAGGGATCGGAATATAAAGAATTTATTAAAGCATTTCAAGATAAAGTAAAACATTTGATCCTGCTGGGGAAAACAGCACCAAAGATTAAGGAAACAGCAGAGGAACTTGGATATACAAATATCACCATGGCAAAGGATATGGATGAATGTGTAAGAACAGGCTATAAGCTGGCAGAGCCGGGAGATACGGTATTGCTTTCTCCTGCTTGTGCCAGCTGGGATATGTATACCTGCTTTGAACAGAGGGGGGAACATTTTAAAAATTGTGTAAGAGATTTGGAGAAATAAATGGCTCGTAGGAAAAAGACCCGAATGAAATCGGGAGATTTTATTTTGACCATTGTTGTTTTGGCTCTTGTAGTTTTTGGAGTGATCATGGTGTTCAGTTCCAGCTATTATAATGCCATTAATGATACGGGCGATCCTTATAATTATTTGAAGAAGGATATCGTTTGGGCCATGCTGGGATTGGGCGCTATGCTGTTTTGCGCTTTATTTGACTATAGAGTGTATGCGAAAGCTGCCCCGACGATTTTGGTTACCAGTATCGTACTCTTAGGACTGCTGTTTACTCCCCTTGGAGTTACAAGGAACTATGCCACCCGATGGATCGGTGTGGGAGAGTTTACTGTAATGCCCGGTGAGATTGCAAAAATTGCGGCGATCATTTTTGTTGCATGGTACTTAAGTAAGGACCCGAAGCAGATCCGGTCTTTCACCAAGGGAGTGCTGCCTTTGCTTGGGTTGTGCGGACTTTATTTCGGTTTGATTATTTTGCAGCCCAACCTTTCTACAGCGATCACGATTTGTGGAATTATTGTTGGCATCATGTTTGTAGCAGGTTTGAATATGATTTATCTCGGTGGAATTATGGGGATTGGTACGGTTGGTATCACTTTTATGATTCTTACCGATGAGCATGGTTATCGTTTAAAAAGACTGACCAGCTTTCTGGATCCCTTTCAGGATCCGCTGGGAGATGGCTATCAGGTAATACAATCCCTGTTGGCCTTGGGTTCTGGAGGACTTTTTGGTGTAGGACTTGGAAAAAGCATCCAGAAAACATTATATCTACCTGAGCCGCAAAATGACTTTATTTTTGCAATTATCGGGGAAGAACTTGGCTATATCGGGTGTTTGCTGCTTATCGCCTGTTATATTGTTCTCATCTGGAGAGGTACTCATATTGCATTAAATGCTCCGGATATGTTCGGTACACTTCTTGCTTCCGGTATAACAATCATGCTGGCACTACAGGTTGTTTTAAATATTGCGGTAGTAACGTCTTCCATGCCACCGACGGGGATTACCCTCCCGTTTGTCAGCTATGGTGGTAATGCACTGATGCTTTTTATGGGTTCCATGGGAATTTTGTTGAATATTTCGAGACACTCGGCGAAATAGTCAGGATTAGACTACGTATGAAAATACAACAGGAGGTAGTAAAATGAAGGTAATTATGACAGGCGGAGGAACCGGTGGTCATATTTATCCGGCCATCGCGATCGCGGATAAAATCAAAAGAAAACATCCTGAAGCGGAAATCTTATTTGTTGGAACGAAAAGAGGGATGGAGAAGGATCTTGTGCCCAAAAACGGTTATGCCATTCGTTTTATTACTGTTAGTGGTTTTCATAGAAAGAAACTCTGGAAAAATATAAAGACTGCTATGGATCTGGCAAAGGGCAACCTGCAGGTAAAAAAGCTTTTACAGGAATTTCAGCCGGATCTGGTGATTGGAACCGGTGGTTATGTATGCGGACCCGTGGTTAGAGCTGCGTATAAAAAAGGTATTAGAACTTATATTCATGAACAGAACGCCTTCCCCGGAGTAACAAACAAGCTGCTTGAGAAATTTGTGGATAAGGTATTTATCAGCTTTCCAGAATCAAAAGAATATTTTAAGGATCAAAATAAACTCATTGTTACTGGAAATCCGATTCGAAAGAGTTTTCTGATCTGTGGTATGAGCAATAGCAGAGAGAAGATGAAAATTAATCCTAGTGAATTTGTGATTTTGTGTTTTGGAGGTAGTTTGGGTGCAGGTAAAATCAATAGTACGATGATTCATGTTATTGAAGCGGTGAGCGGTATGCAGGATACCAGACTTTATTTTATCACTGGCAGAAATTATTACCAAAAAGTTTGTACCTCTCTGGAAGAGAATGAAATCGAGTTAAATGAAAATATAAATATTCTGGAATATGCAGATAATATGCATGAGTATCTTTCTGCTGCTGACCTGGTAATCAGCAGAGCTGGTGCGCTTACTGTTTCTGAGATTACAGCTTGCGGAAAGGCTTCCATTCTGATTCCATCTCCTAACGTGACAGGAAACCATCAGTTTTTCAATGCGAAGGTTGTAGCTGACAAAGGCGGAGCCATCATTATGGAGGAGAAAGATCTTACAGAGGAAAAACTTCTTGGAACCATACTTAGGCTGAAAAACAACAAAGAAGCGATAAATAGTATGTCGGCTGCTAGTAGTAAAGTTGGAAGAATGGATGCAGTCGACATGATTTATGACCATCTGGGTATATGATGTAACACCTTTTGCAGAAATTCATATTATGAATTATAGCTTACTAAAATAATGCGGAATATGTTATTCTGCGGAGGTGTAATTCTTGTGGAACAATTTCGTATCAACGGTGGTAAGAAACTGACCGGCGAGTATGAACTAACTGGAGCGAAGAATGCGGTACTTCCAATTCTTGCGGCAACCATCGTTACAGGTAATGAAAGCAAAATTAAAGGTTGTCCGAATCTATCGGATGTCCAGACCATGTTTGCTATTTTAAAAGAACTTGGGTGCAGTATTACAGAAGAAAAGGATGGCGTGATTGTTAACACGAAGCCTATTAATTCCTATACAATACCGGAGCATCTGATGAGGGAAATGAGATCCTCGGTATTTTTAATGGGACCCATGATAGCCAGATGCGGCAAAGTTACCTTAAGCTATCCGGGAGGCTGCGAAATCGGATTAAGACCAATCGATATTCATTTGTCTGCTTTAAGAAAATTGGGAGTGAAGATTCAAGAGTCCCACGGTTTTTTGAAGTGTACAGCAGATCGCCTGATAGGAAACAGAATTCTTTTGGATTTTCCAAGTGTAGGAGCAACAGAAAATCTCATGCTTGCTGCTACAGCAGCAGAAGGGGAAACGAGAATCGTAAACCCTGCGAAAGAGCCTGAAATTACAGATCTTCAGTACTATTTAAATGCGTGTGGAGCAGAGGTCAAAGGAGCCGGAACCAGTGAAATTGTGATTCGTGGTAAAAAGTCATATCACCAGGTGGAACATAAGGTGATTCCTGATCGTATTGAAGGAGGAACCGTTTTAGCGGCAGTGGCTGCAACAAGGGGCAACGTCGTCCTGAAAAATGCCATACCGGAACATATGAGTATGACGCTATCAAAACTAAGAGAAGCAGGTTGCAGTATAAAAGAGGGAGAGGGTTTCGTTGAGATGTCCTGCCCCGAAAGATTAAAAGCAGTGGAAATGGTGAAAACACAGCCTTATCCGGGATTTCCAACCGATATGCAGTCTCAGTTTCTTACGCTAATGACCATGGCGCATGGCACCAGTATTATTACAGAAACCATTTTTGAAAGTAGATTCAAACATGTTGAAGAACTTCTGAAAATGGGAGGGAAAATCATAGTAGATGGGCGAACCGCAGTGATTGCCGGCGTGGAAAATCTCACGGGAGCACGTGTAATTGCAAAAGATCTTCGAGGGGGAGCGTCTCTGGTGATCGCAGGATTAGGTGCAGAAGGAGAAACAATTGTAGAAAATATTTGCCATATTGACAGAGGATATGATAAGTTTGAAATGGCTTTGTGTAAAATCGGAGCGGATATCAAAAGAGACCACTTAAGATAAATACTGAGGGATTAACACGCATGAAAAAGGAAAAGGAAACGGTTAGAAAAAAGAAGAAGAGGAAAAAAAAGCGGTATCTATTAAAATGTTTTGTTTTGGTGCTGGTTGCAGCCGGCATGTACTACTTTTTAACTTCAAGCTTGTTTGATATACAGAAAATAACGGTAGAAAATAATAATTATTATACCGCGGAACAAATAATCAACCTGGCGGGTGCAAAGACGGGAGAAAATCTGTTTGAGGCTTCTTTGACTGATATGAAGAAAAAGCTTTTGGCAGATCCTTATATCAAGAATGCAAAGATGAAAAGAAGGCTGCCCGCTGGGATTGTGATTATCTTGGAGGAACGTGAGGAGGATGCGGCGATTCCTTATGGGAGTAGCTATATTATTATTGACGGTGAAGGGATGATTCTGAGAAAATCGGAGGTTGAGCCTGCCCTTACTCTTTTGTTGGGCATGACGATAAAAAATATGGAACCTGGAACGCCTCTGGAGGTAGAAGAAAATGCTGCACTTACAGATACCCTGAAAATGCTCCAGGAAATAAAAAAACATGAAATTTACTTCAAGAAAATAGATATTTCCAGCATCGTGATAAAAGCATATATTTACGACCAACTTATTTGTGACGGGACACCGGAAAATATTATGAATAATCTGGACTCCTTGCAAGAGGTGCTGTATGATTTATATACAAAGGGAATTGAACGCGGCGTGATTAAAATGGGCAGTGATGAATATTTTTCCTTCAGCCCATTGGTGGAATAATGGATTAGGAGTGAAAGGAATGAAAAAATACAGCGGAATGATTGTGATTGGGTTGCTGGCTCTGTTTATTGGACTGGTTATATCGATTCAACTTACGACAACACAGGGCTCGGATCAGGGGGGGCTTGTTCCTGTTGCCAAGGCGCAGGGCTATCTTGAGCAATTGAAACAAGTAAGAGTAGAGAAAGATGCAGCTGTTCAGCAGCTTAATGAATTGGAAGAAAGGCTGGATAAAATTGAAAAAGAAAAGTCGGACGAAGACTTTTTCTTAAAAGGTGTTGTATCTGATCTGGAAAAGTATAAAATGGCTGCAGGGGTCATTGATGTCAAAGGTTCAGGAGTTGTTGTAACGGTGGATGATCCTTTACCGACGGAAGAATTCTCGGACGAATACAGCGTTATCATGCTGCGTTACGAATTGCTTCTCGGTTTGGTAAACAGAATGAAGGATGCAGGCGCAGAAGCGATTGCGATCAATGGGCAGAGAATTATTGCGACAACAGAAATTAGCTTGGCAGGAGAAAATGTAAATATCAATACGGTACCTACCGCTCCGCCATATATCATAAAAGCGATCGGTAATCCGGAGACCATAGAATCCACCTTGACTATTCGATTTGGGGTTATTGAGCAAATGAAAAGCTACGGACTTCGAATTGATATTGAACAGATGGATGAACTTGAAGTACCGAGATATAGCGGTATTATTAAATATCGATATGCGAAACCGGTTGAGGAAGAAGAATAGGCTGGTGAGAGAATGAAATTGAGGGGTTTTGGTTTTTTTTCCTTATGTGTAGTAATCGGGTTTCTTATAGTGGCTCAGTCGAGAATTACCAACGGGCAACAACTTTATGTATCGGCAAAAACCATAACGGATTTTGAAACAACGATTGAAAGTGAAATTAAGGACAAGGATAGAATCGAGCAGTTGATCAAAGAAACAGAAAAGAAGCTGACAGAATATAAAACACTTGCAAACAAGGAAGACAATGACCTGAAAGATAAAATGCTGGAGGAACTGAACGGATATAAAATGATCAGTGGAAAAACTGATGTTCATGGCGAAGGCGTGGTTGTGCTTGTAGATGACGGAACAAGGGATTTATATGAAGGGGAAAATCCTAATACGGTTCTCGTTCATGATATTGATATACTTACCATTATCAACGATTTGAATCGATCCGGTGCAGAGGTATTGTCGGTGAATGGCCAAAGGATTACCAATACTTCTTTCATATCGTGTTCTGGTTATACCATTCGCATCAATGATCAGTTTTTCGCAAGACCGTTTGAGATCCGTGCAATTGGTGATTCAAAAAGAATGGCGGCAGCCTTGATTGGACCAGAGGGTTATGGTACCTTGCTGCAGGATTATGGTGTTATTTTTAAAATCAGTATCAAGGAAGACCTGACGATACAAAAGTATTCAGAGGAGCAGAATTTTAAATATATGACTAAGGCGAAAGAGGAGGAATAAAATTTGTTAGTTGCAATGATTTTAGGTTTATTAGGTGGAATTGTTTTGGGTTTTACTTTAAACATCTCATACCCGACGGAATACTCATTTTATATTACCATGAGCGTTCTTGCTGCCATAGACTCGATTCTTGGAGCCGCGAGGTCTCATCTGGAAGGAAAATATAACAATTTAATCTTTATTACGGGTTTTATTACCAATGCTATTTTAGCGGGCTTGCTGGCGTATCTGGGGGATCGCCTGGGGGTGCCGCTTTATTATGCCGCAATTCTTGTTTTCGGGGGGAGATTATTTCAGAATTTAGCGGTAATTCGAAGGCTTTTGATTGATAAGTATATCATAAAAAAAGATAGTGATATCAATAAGAAATAGGTGCAATGGTGTCCGGCTTATGATATAATAAACATTATTTACAGTAACGGGAGGTTGCGGGACTATGTTACATTTCGAAGTGAACGAGCAAAGTGCAGCACAGATAAAGGTAATAGGGGTTGGCGGCGGCGGAAGCAATGCCGTCAATAGAATGATAGATTCAGGACTTAATGGTGTAAATTTTATGGCGATCAATACGGACAAGCAGGCTTTGGCAGGCTCAAAAGCCGAGACAAAGCTGCAGATCGGTGAAAAGCTTACAAAAGGGCTTGGCGCAGGTGCCAATCCTGAAGTTGGGCAAAAAGCCGCGGAAGAAAATCTGGATGATCTGACGAAATTTATTGCCGGTTCCGATATGGTATTCATTACAGCAGGTATGGGCGGTGGCACAGGAACCGGAGCCGCACCCATTATCGCAAAAGCAGCGAAGGATTTAGGGATACTGACCGTTGGCGTCGTAACAAAACCGTTTACCTTCGAAGGCAAAAAAAGAAGAGATCATGCAGATTTGGGAATCAAGTTTCTGAAAAAATATGTGGATTCTCTTGTCGTCGTTCCAAATGACAAGCTGTTACAGATAGCTGAGAAGAATACTTCCATGCTGGCAGCCTTCGGAATGGCTGATGAAGTTTTAAAACAAGGCGTGCAGGGTATATCCGATCTAATTGCTGAGGCGGGATTAATCAATCTTGACTTTGCGGATGTAAAGACCGTCATGAGCGATCGGGGAATTGCACACATGGGAGTTGGCAAAGGTACCGGAGACAGCCGGGTTACTGAGGCAGTGACGGCAGCGATAGAAAGCCCACTGCTGGAAACTTCCATTAATGGAGCGAAAGCCATTTTACTTAACATCATGGGAGGTTACGATCTGGGAATGCTGGAGGTCAATGAAGCCGCAGACCAAATTGAAAAGGCAGCCGATAAGGATGCGATCGTAATCTTCGGGGCATCTGTAAAAGAAGAAATGAAGGATGAAATCATTATCACCGTTATAGCAACAGGATTTGAAGACAGGCCAGCAGACATATTATCACCAGATAAAGATAAGGCAGAGGCTCATGCCAATGAGGAAGAAGGCGCAGGAAGCACATCGGAAGATGCAGGGAATCGATCACAGGATGATATTTTCCAATCAAAGGTAACCGGTGCATTTGATATCCCATCTTTTCTTAGTAAGGATAAAAAAATGGGAAGCTTTTAATTAAAGAATCGAAAGGTGAGCCGGGGTAAAAGCCGGCTTTTTCTAATGGGGTGTGAGAATGAAGCGGATAACCTCCAGTGAAAACCAGATTTTTAAAGCAGTTGCTCAGCTAAAACTGAAAAAATTCAGGGATGAACAGAAAAAATATCTGATTGAGGGTTCTACCCTGATTGAAGAGGCAATGAAAAGCGGCGGAGAAATCGAAATGGTGATTCGGAGTGAAGAATTTGAATGCGGAAAAATAGATGTTCCAACAGCGGTAATGCCTTCCGGACTTTTTCATAAATTATCTGATACCGAGACACCGCAGGGTATTTTGGCAATTGTAAAAAAAAGAATTTATTCTCAGGAACAATTCTTCTTTCCGAATTCTGATAAAACAGTCGGCATAGAAACTGTACCCATACGACAAATGACCGCATCAAACCTAATTCTTTTAGACCGGCTACAGGATCCAGGCAATATCGGAACCATACTTCGGACCGCCGACGCAGCAGGATACTTAGGTGCTATCATAATGAAGGGCACTGCTGATGTATATTCACCAAAAATTGTGAGGGCAGCAGCAGGATCGCTATTCAGACTCCCTGTTCTGATGGTGGATACGCCAAATCAGGCAATTGAACTTTTAAAAAATATAAGAAAAAAATTATTTGTACCACGCCGAACTGCAGCAGGTATTACTATGACATTGATATGAGAAAGCATATGACGGTGATTATTGGTAATGAAGGGAACGGGGCGTGCGATGAGTTTTTAATAAACTCAGATTTACAGGTAAAAATTCCAATGGAGGGAAATATCGAATCCCTGAATGCAGCCATATCTGCCGGTATCCTTATGTATGAATCGGTGCGGCAGAGATACCAAGGATAATAAGAAATTTGAAAAATAGAAATGGAGATCGGTTATGCAAAATCAATTGATGAAAATTTTGCAGGAAGCAAAAGATCAGTTACAGAAAGCTTATCCTCTATCATTGAAACAGAAGACATCAGAGTAAAACTGCTCGGGAAAAAGGGGCAGTTAACGGAAATTTTGCGTTCCATGGGTTCTTTAAGCCCTGAGGAAAGAAAAGACTTTGGTAAAGCTGCGAATGCAGTGAGAACCGAAATTGAAAAATTGTTAGAAGAAAAATTTGCTGCGATGAAAGAAAAGCAGAAAGCAGACCAGTTTATCAAGGAGAAGATTGATGTAACGGAGCCGGGGACGAAAAAAAGTCTTGGTGTGAAGCATCCTATTACCATTGCCATTGATGAAATATCACGTATTTTTATGAGCATGGGTTTCAGCATTGCAGAGGGACCAGAGGTTGAGACGGTATTTAACAACTTTGATGCATTAAATGCACCACTGAATCATCCATCCAGAGACATGACAGATACGTTCTATATTACAGAAAACACCTTGCTTCGAACACAGACTTCACCGGTTCAGGCAAGAACACTGATGAAGCAAAATCCCCCGATAAAAATTATTTCGCCGGGACGATGTTTTCGCTGCGATACGCCGGATGCAACCCATTCTCCAATGTTCCATCAGGTAGAAGGCTTGCTGGTAGATGAAGGAGTAACGATGACTGATTTGAAGGGCACTTTAAATTCCTTTGCAAAACAGCTCTTTGGCTCCAAAGTAAAGACAAAATTCAGACCACATTATTTTCCATTCACTGAACCGAGTGCAGAAATGGATGTTTCCTGTTTCAAGTGCGGCGGTGCCGGATGCAGGTTCTGCAAAGGCAGCGGTTGGATTGAAATCCTGGGCTGTGGTATGGTTCACCCGAATGTGTTGAAAGTGGGTCATATCGATACAGAAAAATATACAGGATTTGCTTTTGGGATGGGCGTGGAGCGAATTGCTTTGCTCAAGTATGAAATAGATGATATCAGACTGCTTTATGAGAACGATATGCGTTTCATTCAGCAATTTAAATAGGGGGTAAGAAAGTATGTTAGTACCTATAGAATGGTTAAAAGAATATACAGATATCAACGTGGACGTCGAGGAATTCTGCGAAAAAATGATCATGTCAGGATCTAATATTGAGACTGTGGAGCATTATGGAGAAGATATCGACAAAGTTGTTGTGGGTAAAATTGCCCGAATAGAGCGGCATCCGGATGCAGACAAGCTTCTGGTTACACAGGTTGATGTCGGAGAAGAGGAACTTTTACAGATCGTAACCGGTGCAGATAATATCTTTGAAGGAGCTTATGTTCCTGTGGTGTTGCATGGCGGAAGACTTCCTGGGAATAAAGTGATCAAAAAGGGAAGGCTG
>CAXXQN010000002.1:0-348838 GCA_963665645.2 Anaerovoracaceae bacterium
CCGAAAAGTCAGATTTACTGTTTGCTTTTATTGCAGGGTCTATATACATTACAATTTCAAGTTCTTCGAAGTCGGGCAGCTTGTCCCAATATTTTATATCCTGGAAAATATAATCGTCAGTAGATCGGGGATCGTTTTGGAGTTCCTTTTGAAAACTCTTCTCTCCCATGCTCTGCCTTTTGCACATGAGGTAATAATAATCAAGATATTCAGACCAATAAAATTTCAGTGCCCTGAAGCATTTCCTCCCTCATGCTCCAAATAAAAAGACCAAGCAGTTTGAATTCTATCTAAGTCTTGAAGATTATTATATTTAACTTCCCATTCTCTGCCCAAAGATCATCTCGTTCATGCCCATTTTATCACTGCACTTTTCCGAATCGATCTAACCCCTGCGATCTTTCCCTTTAATAGATCCGCCATCAGATCCTCTTCATTTAGAATGGTTCCGACAAGAAGTATATTGGTATCACGTGTACCAATTGGAATCACAACATCGGTGGAAGGTACTTTTAACTTGCTCTTCGCTTGGTTTCACTCTTTGCGGTATCATCCTTTAATAGGTCATCAAGCAGCACAAGCTGAGGTCTATACTGCTTAAAATGGATACCCCTTAAACTATCCATCAATTCCCTCTTATCATTATACATGCATCGATACCATTTCTACCCTGAATCCAAATCTCATTATTGTTCCAACGATTTCCCTTATGGATACCGAAGTCCTCTTTTAGCAGTTCGTTATTTTCTAACTCATCTTTTATCATATCGAGGAAGGGGAAGGCGCAATCTGCTCGGTGGCAGAAATGATGAGTGTAAATTGAGATTTATTATATAATGTTAAGTAAAGTGGAAATAAAAAAGAATTGATTGTACTCTTACCATGCTCTCTTGGTAATCCAAAGCATTCAATCAACCCTTTATTGTTTAGCATATATTTAAGCTCTTCAAATAGCTCTTTATGAAACTTTCCAAACTTCCTATCAAAATATTTAGGAAAATAGCAAAGTGCAAAAAAACTCTATATCAATCTCTCCAATTAATCTTCTTAATTCTGAAAATGAAAATTCCCCAACAAGTTCTTCTATCTTATTCGTGGAGAAATATTTTTGCATTGTATTCATATAGTAAAAGATTTTGAGTGTAATGGTCTTGTTTTATTTTTTCCATATATCATCCTTTCATACATTATATAGATTTTTTACAGAAAATATTGTAAAATAAAAAATGTAATTATTTGTTGTTTTTTTTGAGGAGGAATAAAAATGTCTTATTGTTTTGTGATGCAACCTTTTGATAAAGATAAATATGATAAAAGATATAGAGATACATTTGCACCAGCAATTGAAAAATGTGGGATTGAAACATATCGTGTTGATAAAGACCCTAGTGTCTCAATTCCAATAGATACTATTGTTGATAAGATAAAGAATTCTACATTTTGTTTTGCAGAAATTTCAACTGATAATCCTAATGTTTGGTTTGAATTAGGTTATGCAATAGCATGTGAAAAAGAAATCATTATGGTATGCTGTTCAGATGATAGAACTACATCATTTCCATTTGACATACGTCATAGAAATATCATAAATTATAGTACCGCCTCAATGAGTGATTACCAAGAGTTGTCTCAAAACATTGAAAATAAGATTAAAGCAATATTGCCAAAACTTAAAAATCAAACCAATAAACCTATTGTTACTGAAATTAATTCTGACCAATTATCTAATTCAGAAATTGACTTACTTTTAGAAATTCTTTCGCTTCAACCAGTAGATGAAGATTTTGCTAGTATCTATGCTTTACAGGAAGAAATGAAAAGAAAATCGTATTCTTCTGCTGCTACAAATTTAGCAATAAGAAAACTTAGGACTAAAAATATGATTGTTTCTGGTATGGAGTGTGATTATAACAATAATGAATTTCCTGCTGTTCGACTTACAACTGATGGTGAAAAATGGCTAATAAATCATGACAATATACTTAATTTAACACTTAATAATCCGAATCCACAAAATTTCGAAATTTTTTCTACTGAGGATGATGATATTCCTTTTTAGGACTACACTAAAAACAAGTGTTTGTATCCATTCAAAAATGTCAAAAAAATTTCTGCACCCTCAGCTGCTGCCCCTTTTTCCCACAAAAAGAAGCGCCCCTCCCATTGGAAGAAGTGCTATCCTTTCATTTATATTACCAATTCAATCTATTCAGAGCATCAATCTTATCCTGCTCTGTAGTCTGAGTATATCTTATTGTTGTAAGAATTGATGAATGTCCAAGTAAGTCCTGAATCATTGTTATCGGGGTTGCATTCATAATCAGCTTATATGCAAAACTGATGTGATATAACATAATTGTAACACCATAGTCTAATAAGATATAATCTTATTAAATGAAGGAGTTAACATTATGAAGCACCAACCACACTACGAAACAGAATTTAAGAAGAAAATTGTACGTCTCCACTTAGAAGAAGGACGTACCCTGGTTAGCCTATCTGAAGAGTATGGTGTATCTAAAGCCAGCATTTCAAATTGGGTTAATCAGTTCCGTGAAGAATGCCAAATAAATAAGGAAGCCAAGGAAGACTATGATTACATGAAAGAGAACCTTCGCCTACGCAAAGAATTAACAGAGCTTCAAAAGGAAAATGACTTCTTAAAAAAAGCGGCGGCGTTCTTTGCGAAGGAAATCGATTAGAGGCTTATCGATTCATTCAGGAACATTCTAAAACATTAGGAACCAGATGGCTTTTACGTCGGTTACATATATATCCAAATGCATATTATCACTTTCTTAAAAACAAGAAAGCCAGTTATTATGCGCAAAAAGAGGAAGCATTTAGGATGATAACCACTCTTTATCATGAACACGGCGGTGTGGACGGATACAGAAGTATCCGTGTATTTTTAGCACGTAAAAATATCATCCTGAGTAATCCCACAGTTCATAAATACATGAATAAAGAACTTCATTTATATTCAATCGTCCGCAAAAAGAATTACCACTATGAGAAAGGCAAAGCACATAAGGTTTTCCCGAATCTCATTAACCAGAAATTCTTAGCAGAAGAGATAAATCAAAAATGGTGTACTGATTTTACATATCTTTTCCTGACTGATGGCAGCAAGAGGTACAACTGCTCTATTTTGGATCTGCATGACCGTAGTATAATTGCAAGCATCACTGATAAGCAGATTACCAGTGATTTAGCGATTCGTACTCTGAAGAAAGCCCTGAACTCGCAGCCATATATAAAAGGCAAATTAATTCTACACAGCGATCAGGGGTCGCAGTATACCTCAAAAGCATTTACAGAATGCTGTGAATCCGTTGGTATCAAACAAAGCATGAGTAAAGCCGGTTATCCATATGACAATGCCCCAATGGAGCGTTATTTTAATACATTAAAAAACGAATTGATCAACCTGCATTACTATCATAATGATGAAGAGCTCAATACTGCCGTAGAGGACTTTGCATACACATGGTACAACCATGTAAGGCCACATATGTTCAACAGTTATAAAACACCTTATGAAGCAAGGTATGCAGCATAAAAAAATTAGGCAAAGGTGTTACAAAAATGCTTGACCATTACAAACTATGACGGAGTATATGTGGTGTAACCTTAATTCCAAGTGCTTTGCCATACTTATCTAGTATTAAGTTGATAGCATTTCGGCTATATGCACCCTTTTGCCCAATAATAAGGTTTTCCTGCGTAGTATAAGTTCTTACTTTTATATAATCCTTAATTGCCTTTACTGCATCATCATTTAATGGAATAGTTCTGTTTACACTACCTTTGCCAACTACTCTTATCTGATTCTTATTATCTTCCATAGTTATATCCTGAATCCTTAAATCACAAAGTTCACTTACTCTGAGTCCTGTTGCAATTAATAATTCAAGAATACAAATATGTTGCTTATTCCCTGCTTTATGAACTTCATCTCTTAAACGGTGCAACTCGCCTACTTGTAAGGCTTTATATTCCCCTTTGTCCCTGTTTCTTATAAGCTTTATACTTATAGCCTCTTCCAAAACGTTATCAGCACAAAGGAACTTACAGAAGGAGTTAAGTGAAGCAAGTTTACGATTTGTGCTGAGGATTGATTGATTCACCTTAACTAAATGCTTTTTATACTTCATCAAAATAAACTCATCAATCTCAGCAATATGTTTGCCTTGCTCATCTAGCCAATTTAGAAACTCTTTTGTATCCCTTATATAGCAGGAGACCGTATTTTCACTGAACTCCTGACGATATAAACTTACTTGAAAACCTTTTAAATCAAACATAAAAACGCACCTTCTTTCTTTGGTGTGTTCATGTTACCTCTGTAATCCCTACTAAGCAAGCTAATCCTAACGACATAACGCTAACTATGTTAAGTTGAAATTTCAACGTCCTTTATTATTCGTTGCTATCATAGCCAAAGCTATCTTCCAATGCTTTAACCTCATCCTCCTGAAGCTCATAATCGGCATCAATTATATCTCCATGCAGCATATCCATAAACATCTTCTTCCTTGCTTCTTCATTCATACTAGTATCCAATATCAGTTCCTTTTTATCAGACCATTCCTCCGGCATTCGATTACGAAGGAAAAATGAAATTGCTGCTGCGGATGGTGGTTGGTGTCGCTTTATCTTTTCAATTTTTGTACGCTTTTTTCCATCCTTCATTTCTTCGACCGTTGTCTTCAGTTCCTCATAGTCATAGCCAGTGCAAAGCTTCAATAAAGATTTTTCCACATCATTACATAACACGCTCCTGCCCATATTTACAAGTTCAGCAAGGATTTCATGCTTCTTAATACAGTTATACCAATAATCAGGACTTATAGCAAGTTTTTTACAAATACCTCTTATGGTCTCTCCTTGAACAAGCCATTCTTTGATGTCGTCAAGCCTTGGCAAGATTTCCGCATTCCATTTATCATCTTTATTTAAGATTTTGGCAAGTCTAGGATGTTTTTTAGAATAGTCATTCAAAGACCATGAACTTATTTCTAGCAAGTCCGCAATCTCAGCTTTAGTACATCCTTCACCAACCCATTTTTCTATTTCGTCAAATCTTGGCTCTACATTTTCTCTGTATTTGTTCACATATTCACCCATCAGAATCACCTCCTTCCAAAATAAAAGAGCCTTATTATCGGCTCTCTAAAACGTCTTCCGTACATACTACTTTAAAACTGTTTCTAATATTTCATTTAAGGACTGGGATAAATGTTCCGTTTCTTTTTCAAGTATCTTAGGGTCAGCCAAATATTCTACGTTATACTCACCATCAGCCTCGAAGAAATTATACAAATCATGTTTCCTAGATTTAAAGAAATCCCACCCAAAGAAATTATCACTTGAATCAGTATTTAAAATGTCATCTAATTTATTAAAATAAGCTTCTTCAATTGCGGTAATTTTTTTCTTTGCTATTTTGACATCCCAATTTATACTCCCATCACTTTTTTTCTTTGCCGCCCAAAATGAAAAATATAGTCTCCATTCTAATTCAACACAAAGAAAAATATTGATATCTTCATATTGAGTCTCTTTTAGCAAATATGTAAGGTGCGCGTACCTGTTCTTCGGTAGATTATAATAATTATCAAAGTTTTCATTTTCTACAAGATCATGTAAAAAGGTATTATTATTCAATTTACTTTTTACCCCACCAATAAATCTATCTAGTATTTCTTGTCTCGCATCCTTTACAGCAGAGGATATACCGAGTGCTGCCTTAAATGTATCTATATCTTTTAATATTAAGTCTTTCATATCGCCCTCCAAGTCCTCATCAAAATTATCTGTGATTTTCTTCAAAATATCTGCATACTGAAATATAGCTTGATTGACTTTTTCAATTTTAATTTTCTCAGTACATTGCGAAAGCCATAATAAAATATCGTTCTGGAAGGAAATAGTCTTAATTGCTGCTCGCTCTTTTTCTGTTAACTCGCCATAGGATATTTCACTTGGTTCTGAGCCATTAAGGGTTAAATAATATATTCTCTGTTTTTGTCTTTTTGTCTTTGTTTTTTCTAAATACTGATGATATCTTTCTATCTGGCGATTCTGATCTCCAGCATCAATTTTTACCTCAATAACTATTTTATAATTACTGCTTGTTATAAGTATATCTATTCTTCCATATGCTCCTGCAAATTTTTCTTTATATACGGAAACTGTTGAATAATCAAAATCATTAATCCCTAATGCTTTTTCTACAAATAACCTCAAATAGGCATCCTTTTGGCAATGTGATCCATCTGGATTTATCAGTTCAAAAATAAATGCAGAATGTCCAGAAACCTCTCTTCTCTCAACATCTAAAATTGAAAAGATATTAAACGTACCTCCTATTTTGCTCATTTTCTCTTCGTTTACGTTTATAATTCTTATTGCATTAGTTAGAAGGGTTACGCTTTCATCTAATAGATTATTATTCAATTACTGACCTCCTCTATAACCGTTTTAAAACTTCTATATCTTGGAAAATTGGCTTGTTTCAGTTACTATTGTACCATACAAAAAGTGGAGTACAATATAACCAACTTACCCACAATATAAAAATATCGCCTCACAAGCCTTTGCAAGCCCTAGAAGCGATATATATAACAGTTCATACTTGCAACAGTTCTTTCAGTAATTTTGCACCGGCTCTTACTCCCTGCTGAAAGGCAATATTTTCAATTTTGAATAAGAAGCTGTTCACTTCCTCAATAAGACTCTCCGCTTCATCCTCACTCAGTTTTGATTTAATGATGGATTCCAGCTCAGTCATTAAGCTAAAGCTATCCTGACCATTGGTTAGAATTCCGTTTACGTCAGAGGGGTCACCGTTCTTTATATAATCAGCAACTTGGCAAAGGGTAGCTTTACGCATTATTTCGTCAAATTCATTTATCATCGCTATCCCTGCCATTTCTGAAGGCGGAATTTCCTGCCATATTTGCAAGTAGAACTTCCCTTGCTTTCTTGTACTGATTACCAACCATGCCAATTCGAATCAGGAAAACTCGGAACGTAAACTTGTCATTATCGGTCTCCGTAATCCTTGCCGAAGCATACTTCAATTCCTTTGAAATCTTATTCAGAAGGGAAACGAACTGTATATTTGCCTGTACCATTTCAGGACTGGAATCTTCCTTCAGGAACTTGAAAGTCACCATCCTCCCATCGAAGTCAAATGCGATTTCCGGAGAACCCGCTTCCTTGCCAGTAATAGCTGCTTTGAAATCTTCTAAGGTTGCAGTATTTGCATTATTGATAACATGGCAGAAATCGTCCGTAATAATATCTACTTCTAACCCAAGTGATTTTTTTATGAGAGCCTGCTTGCTATAAACCATATTAACCAGATTCCGTAAGCTGTTGCCAGTATGGTCAGTCATTGGAGCAGACACTTCAAAGCTTATAGGTTCCGCTGTTTCAATTTTTTCTTGTTCAATGCCGGAGCCGATCAAAGTCTCAAGTTCCACTTCAGTACCATCTAAATTAAGTATTTTCCCAATCTTATCAATTGTATAAATACCTTGTTCCGTTTGAATCTGATAGGCACAGCTCGGAACACCGAGATATTTCGGTTTGACTCCAAAGTGAGTTTCCAGTGCTTTTAATAATTCTTTCTTTTCCATAATATAAAGCCCTCCATTTTCATGATTTTTGCGTACTCCATTAATCACTCTGAAAGCACATTAAATCAAGTAAAATTAAGGGGTTTATATAATATTCTCGGTGTTATCCGACATCATAGTGCAATCCATCTACGGAACTTTATCTCTTGCATTTAATTTTTATTCGAGTTAAAATAAACCATATTGTAGTTTACTTTTGGCTATGATATTGTTTCATTTTTTGTTTGTTTTGAGCAATGAAAAAGACCTAAATATTCAAGCTACATTCTGTTCAGCTGCCATATCCGAATACTTAATCTTTACTCCATCCCTAACCAAGAAAACCTCTGCATCAGAACCAACCTTGTCAATATATCGTTTCACAATCACATCAACATATTTCGGGTCTAATTCCATCATTCTGCAATGCCTATCGGTTTCCTCACAGGCGATCAGCGTGGTTCCAGATCCACCGAACAAATCCAGTACAATATTTTTCATATCACTTGAATTCTTTATTGCCCTGATTACAAGTTCCACGGGCTTTTGGGTCGGATGGAGTTCTGATATTTTGGGGCGATTTATTTCCCAGACATTATTTTGTTTTCTATCTTCTAATGGATGTAATCGTGGAGCACTGGCTTCATATCCGTAGAAAATTTCTTCCATACGTTGGTGATAATCGCCTCTAGATAGTACTGCTGTATCTTTGCACCAGATAATAGTGGTAGACCAATGATATCCTTGTACCTCCAGAACATTTTTCATATTCCCGAACTCTTTGGCAGACATACAAATATATAGCATGCATCCCCCCAGCAGGTAAGGATGCATCGCCTTGAATGTAGATTCCATAAATATCTTAAAATCTGATTCACTCATACTATCATTCAGGATGCTCCTTTGCTTATAATTGGGATGCTCAGCTGCACCATAGGAAACATTGTACGGCAAGTCCTCAAAAACCATATGCGCTTTTTCTTCTCCCATTAATACAGCAACATCAGTTTGACTGGTAGAATCTCCGCAAAATAACCGATGCTTACCCAGCAGCCATAAGTCTCCACGTTTACTAATCGGTTCCTCTGGAAGCTCAATCTCAAAATCATCATCAGGATTTTCGCCATCAGATTCTTCATCTACTTCTTTATATGTATCCCAAAGTTTCTCAGCTTCCGACCAATCAAAGCCGGTAAATTCTACGTTATAGTCTTCTACCTTAAGGTCTTCCAACAATTTTGCCAAAGCCGAAAAGTCCCAATCGCCACTGATTTTATTTAAAGCAATATTCAGTGCCTTCTCCCGAGTCTTGTCAATTTCAACAATAACACAATCGATTTCATCAAAACCTAGCTCTTTCAGAACCTTACATCTTTGGTGACCGCCGATAATGGTCAGGTCTGAATTCACGATGATCGGCTCACAATACCCGAATTCAAGAATGCTATTTTTTATTTTTTCGAACTCAGGATCTCCCGGCTTGAGATCAACTCGGGGATTGTAATCGGCATGCCGTAAGTCTGTTATTTTTATTTTCTTAAATTCCATTCTGCTCAATCTCCTCCGCTACTGCCTTCGGTTTTATCTTCTTAATACCCTTCCATATGAACTTAGCAGTTTTCTCAATTCCCTTGCCAATCATAGTAAGTACAAGGAATACTATCATCCAACCCCATAACCCAACACAAAATACTTGCATCGTGTCTGTAATCATTTTTAAAGCTTCCATTTTTAAAATCCTCCGTAATAAATAAAAATAGGAGCACCGATATTGATGCTCACGAATAATCTAATTTTTCTCAATAAAAAAACTGCCTACTCCATTTGGAATAGACAGCTATCTCGTAAAATTCACCGCAGCCGTGCTGCACTTATCAGTTTAATAATGGTATGGCAACACTTTTTCGTACAAAAATTATAGTTTCGATGCTTTAAATTCCTTAGGGCTAAGATAGCCTAATGAACTATGGATACGAAAATTATTGAACCAATTTATGTAGTCTGCCAGCTCCATTTTCAGCTGAGCCAGGCTCTCGAAATTTCTGCCGAAAACGAACTCTGATTTGAAAATTTTGAATGTAGATTCGGCAACAGCATTGTCATACGGGCAGCCCTTCAAGCTAAGGGATCTGCTGATATGAAAGACGTCCAGAACTTCATCGATGATCTGGTTATTGAACTCACTGCCCCGGTCTGTGTGAAACATCTGGATGCGATTCAGGTTGGTATGCACAGTTGCGAAGGCATCAAAGACAAGCTCTGCGTTTTTATGTGCTCCGGCACTGTAGCCTATGATCTCACGGTTGAAAAGATCAACGAGCAGACAGATATAGTTCCACTCGTAATTCACCCTTACATAGGTCAAATCACTCACAACAGCTGCGTATTCAGAATGTTCATTGAACTGGCGATTCAGCAAATTTGGTATTTCAGCCTCATTGACAGATCCTTTATGAACCTTGAATTTGCAAATGCTGTAGGCAGAGAAAAGATTTCTCTTTTTCATAATCCTGATGATTTTACGGCGTGAGAGGATTATGCCTTGCTTTTTTAAAGCGACCTTGATTTTTCGGCTTCCGTAGACTTTGCGGTTTTCGTTGAAAACTGCTTCCACTACATCCTCAAGCTCGGTTTCATCAGAAGTTATGGTTGATTCATAATAGTAGGTGCTGCGAGCAATGCGAAGAACTTTACACATCGCTGATATTGAGTATTTGTGAACATTGCTCCGGATCACTTCGACTTTTGTGCGAATATCAGCGCTGCTTGTTTTAGGATATCATTCTCCATTTTGAGTTGCTGAAGCTCCTTACGCAGCCTGATTAATTCCTGTTCCTCCGGGGTTCTGTTATCGCACTCTTTGGCAGAACCGGTGGCATTGATCCGTTTGATCCAACGATCAACTACTGTTGGAACCAGATCGTACTCACGGCAAATGTCAGATTTGGGTTTGCCTGCATTATACATTTGGACAATTTGGTGTTTGAATTCATCATTGAAAGATCGGCGTAGTCTTTTGTCGTTCATGCTATTAATCTCCTTTTCAACTTGATATTAGCATAGAACTAAAAAATCTGTCCAGTTAAGTGTAGCCGATCCATAATTTCTTTTCTATAGTCTCCGACGGCACTTGCCAGTGGGGCGGTTGTCTTAAAATTTATCGCTATCGCTCAAAATTATTAATCCACCCAAAAAATTACCGCAACTGAATATGTTTAAATAGGATATATGCATTGGAATTTCAACGTTTAGCACATATCGTTCGGACAAAGTGTATTAATTTTATAGCATTTCATCCATCCAATACTCCTCAATTCCATTGTTTTCAACGGTTATGTGCCTTTACTTATTTATAGTTCGTGGTAAATTTTTCTTGTAGCACTTTTTTTGTTTATTATAAATAATAGAATTATTTTTCATAAAATTTTCGACATGAGGATTTAATACTTGTCTATATATTGTCTCCTCCATAAAGCTTGGTTTTTGAGAATTTAATTTCTCCTGAAGCTCTCTTAAATGTAAAACTTCACCCGATTTCATTTTTTCCAATTCCTTAATAATTGCATACCAAGAAGTTATTTGTTTAGATACGGTAGCATTATTAATGCCATTAAAGTACTTTGGCATCCACATCATCTTCTTTATTAAATAATGTTTTTCAAGTTCTGGAATCAATCCAACCTTATCCTCGAATAGCATATATACATTTGCATCTTCACCTTGCCTAATGCAAATCCTACCAATTTGTTGAATGCAATCAATAATGTATTCATTACAGGCTGTCACAGCAGGATTTCCACTACCTATAGCCAAAGTTTTGTTAGTATAATAAAGCTGTCCTTTATTTAATATCCCAACAAAAAATATGTTTTTAAAATTTCTAAAATCATTAACTCCTGTTGTAGCTGCTCCAAAATGTCTAATAGTATATAACTCTCTATCAATCCCAAGTCCTTCTATCATTTTATTTAAGTCATTCTCAAATTTGAATTCGTTTCCATGTTTATCTACTATTACTCTATAAGCAATAATTAAAGTTTTTTCTTTGGTAGTTGAAATTATATCGTGAATTTCATGTGCAATTAAATCCACATTTTTTAGATAAAATTCCATATCACCTTTATAGCTTCTATATTGATTTTTTTCCTTATTTGTTTTTTGATTATTGCTATATATTAAAGAACTTTTTGCTGTCTTTTGGGGAGTATGGTAAAGATTTATTTTTCCTTTAACTGTTTTCTGTAATCCATCTAAGAATAAAATTTTACTTTTTTTATAATCCTCATCTAAAATCTCACCATTTTCTGCACTAGTTGCATCAAGAATAATAGTCTTTTCGAAGTGCTTTGTATAATTTTCAAGATTAATATACCTTATATAACTAAATTGTTTCTTATCTTCTTTATGCCAGCTTCTACTGGTTGTTCCGCCATAATTTAAAAATTTCTCTACAGCAACTAAATTTTCAATGTCTTTATAATCATCCATTAAAATTCCATAAACCTTGCTATTAAATTTATAGCTTGTATCATATGGGATCACCCTCACTACCACACCATCAGATGATTCTGGATACTGTAGTTCATTAAGGTATATCCCTATGATTTTCATTTCCTCTTTAATTTCATCTGATAAATTTGATTTATCAACTTTTGTTACTATTGCTTCCCACTGTTCAAGTAGAACATCTCCAATATCTTTTGTTTCAATTTTTTCATCAATAATAAGAACCTTTCTTCCTGATATACTTTCTGCGATATTTTCCATATCATTACTAAGAAAAAGTCTTTGATGTGTAATTACTAAAGCAGGATGCTGAGTTGCTGTCCATTTGCTTAATTTTGCACCACATATTTTATCGCAATTCATACATAATACTGGTGAATAATCTTTATAAATATCAGGAGCTTTACCAATGATGTTCTTCCTTTGACTAGGGTCTTTCCATTTCATACAATCTTTATAGTTAAATCCTCTTAGTAACCTTGCTATAAATGCATCTTCCTCTGGAAGTACATCAGCATGTCCAAATTCTTTTAAGTCTTCAATATCGCCATAGTATATATCTCTCAGTTCCTTTTCAGGCTCACCCCAGCACTCTGAGAGTTCTCTCTCCGCTTCTTTATCCTTTAGCCCAGTTTCAATACAAAAATTTCTTCCTTCTTGAAGTGTTCTTTTAACTATAACCGTTGAAAATGTTCTGTCCAGTTCATATATGTATTTAATAAACTCAAGTAATAATGTTGATTTTCCTTGTCCTACATCTAAATTAACCACAATTGGTTTATCAACCTTAACATCATTAATAAATAAGCTAGCTAATTTTTTTAAATTTTCTTCTTGCCTTCTCGGGATTTCCCTCCCTATTATTTTTTTGAAATTTGAGATAATCTGCTTAACATGTTTTATATAACCCGCTTTGGGGATAACTAAATCTCTAATATTTACGCACTCCATATGTACCGTCCCCTATTTTCTTACATATTTATTACATCTTTAAACTGATTATATTTTCCCATAGCATTTCTAAGTTCAGGGCTATCTTTAAAAATATAAATACATCTGTTCAAATCCTTTAAGTCCATCTTTTCATCTATTTTATGAAACCGATTGAACATAAGCCATCCTGCCATTCTTTCCTGAGTAATTACAATTGTCTCTTTCTTTTCCATATAATTTTGTCCTCCACATTAAATAGTAATAATTTTCATTATTCCAAAAAAGTGGGTCGGGACGACTTCCACTTGGTAAAAGCAAGGCAAGGGCAATGCCCTGCCGAAGCTTGAACCTAGGGGAAGCTTGCCCACTATATAATTACTTCTGTAGCAATCATTTCAAGGCTAGTCTTTTTAGGTGCAACTTTAACTAATAACTCAAACTTAATGCTGCTTGAGTTAAGTAAACTACTTTCATTAATCTGAACATATTCTTCAAACAATTCTAACATTTCTTTTTCATTTTTTATGAGAATTACCTTACCATCAACTACCTTTATATCAAAACTGATCTCTTTGTTATTGCTCAATTCTGTTTCAATTAGCCCTATAACTTCAGAATCTAAAACTTTGGCTCTTATATCTTTTTTAATAATAATTGCCTTTAGACGTTTCTTCTCCTCAATATGTAAATTGCTTACTATATTCTGGTTATCAATTGCCTCCGCTTGAATCTTCTTATACTTTTCATACAGATAAGTTATCTCTCCGTCATTATCTTTTTTATATACATATCTTTTACTCTGAAGCTTATCGTTAAGATATTTAAACACAGGGAAAAACAGGTTAATTATAAACGCCTCAGTACAATTCTTCATATTCCCAATGGCATTAGCAATCGTAGAAATGGAATATTTTTTTATTATTACATCAGCCTTTACAATATATTTTCCATCTACTTCTTTATATTTTCTATATTTTTTATCCCTGATAGCTGATACTGCCGCTTCATATTCGTCCTCTTCCCAATCACTCCAACAACAGTTTTCTATCATCTCATCCCTATGCTTAGTTTCTTTTTTCTCCTTTTTGTAACATCCCTTATTAATCGCTTGTCTTTCTTCAGTATACTCTTTATAAATACGTTCAATATCCTGAAAACACTCAAGATACTCAGCTTCCATATAATCACTATTGATTAGCTTTTTTTGAATCAGTTCAACTTTATCATCAAATCTACTATTAATTTTGTCTATTTCATCTAACAAATTTTTTTTAATATACTTAGTAGTTTTATCTAAGAGCCCCCATGTATATTGATACTGACCCTTCACGACATCTTCTTTATTCTGTTTATACTGTAAGAAATATGCTTTTCTGTTGTATCTATCATTTATGATTTCCATATCTTCCTTACTTGGAAAATACAAAGTTTTAGGAGCATCTATACTGACCATTGCGTTATAAAGAACCACATATATGTCCTTTTCATTTTCGTAAAATCTCTGCTTAATAAACTCTCTATGTTGTTCGTTTGCATTATAAGTTGAAATCCATTCTCCGCTTTCTAATTTCTCAGTTTTCTCTTTCTCATATGTTTCTTCTTCCTTTTGACTAAGAGTTCCATATAATTTAAATTTATTTTCTTTTGTATCATAATAATCATAAGTCTGCTGACTATCTGAATTGATCCTAGCACTCTTTAATGCAATACTACCGATTAAGTTACCAGAAGCCCTATATGTTGCATAAAATCTGTTTTCTGAATTATATTCCATTAGCTCCTTATTCCCATCGTCTTTATTGATGAAATACTTTCCATCCTGAGGAACCACCACCGCATCTTTTATAATTTCATTTTCAATCACAGTGCAAGCATCTCCGTCTGTATCCGCAGATGACATCAATGCAAGAATATCACTTTTTTGATTAAAGTATATTAATTCACCGCAATGGCTTAAGTAGTTATCTAGGAAAACACTTCTAACAAATTTCACATTATGTATTTCACTATAGGCACATAAAGGATTTCTAGCTATTGTTCTTATATCTCCATCATTGCAATCACCACTATAGAATTCTCCTGCTTTTAGTCCGTTTTCTCCCTGCTTTCTATACATTGCATAATTGATATAAGAAATGGGATCTATTGCAATATATTGATACTTGGCTTTAGCCGTAATTTTACCACATGCAAGCTCTCTGCACTTTTTTTCAATTAGCCTTGCTAAATTGTTTTTTACGTATTTTAAATGGATGAAGTCCTCAGAGATATTTAGAAGCTCCTCACAATTGGTAACAACATTATTTAACACATGCTGTACTTCCTCCTGAGACTCTTCATTCTCTTCATCATGGTTAGTAATAATATTTTTGAAGAACAGTCTTATTGTATCAATATTAATAATCCACTCATCTTTTTCACTGGCTTTATCAAATGGCTTCAGTATTTTTCTGTAACTCTTAATGTCCTGTTTTAATAATTCAAAGTAGTCCTTTTTACTCAAAGCCAAAGCCGTTACAATTTGATAATTTAATCTTCTGTAGTCTGTAATATCCCTATCGCATTTATTTACCTTTGTAACATATAATTTGCCTATTATATCTTTGTATTTTTCATCTACATTAGCAATTTTCTCCTTATATGTTGCCATGTTTTCAGTTTTATCAGGGTCATAATATTTTGCAAGCTTAACCATACTCTCATTTAAAAGCATGGTATTATCCGTAACTGGCTGCCATTCATTCCACATATCCAGAAAATAATATTTATCGTTAATCTTTTTACAATACTCGGTATCTTCCTTGCAGAAAACCGATAGATATTTTAATATGTTAAACTTAGTTATCATTCCTTTTATAGCAATTCCGTATCCCCTTATAATTGCAAATTCCACATCATAATCAAGACCTAGTTCCTTTTCAATCTGTCTGAAAACTTTAGGTGCAGCTATTCCCCCACCATCAAAAACATCTATATTATCATCAAAATGGTAATCAATCAGGTTATAATCTACTTTGTCTACCATGTTGCCCTTTTTATCTTCCACTTGCTTTGTAAACTTTTCTACCGTCTTATAATCCTCAATTATATGAAAAGTGGGTTGTGGCAGCACTATAAAGTCTGGCATATCTCCTGCCATATAGCAGCTACTTGCCCCAAGAGACAGCCTACTAAGCACATCTTTATTAATGCATATTTCCTTTTTGCCCTGTTCAATTTCTTTAAATTTTCCAAGGGATATTAATTCCTCAAACTCTTCTGTGAAGGTTTGAAAGCCTTCTCTAACAAAGAATGTCTCGCATTTTCCATTACTCTCCTCAACTTTCATGCCCCCTGTTGTCGCAAACCACGCATAGTATTTTTTATCTCCAAAGGTTAATCCGTCTTGCCATTCTACCTTAGCCTCTTCCTCTGAGTCAGGTAGCAATACTTTGATGATTTCATCAATCAATTGCCCATTTTGCAGGGTTTCCCCTTTATAGCATTCATATGCCAATGTAAGAAAACTTTCCGAAATCGTGACCTTATTGACCTCTAAGTTTTCAGATGTGATGATACCATCTGCAATATTGTTTCGACCAAAGCTATAAATTTTTATTTGCTTGCCCTTCGCCATCTCTTGACCCCCATTTATTAATAAAAAGAACCGAAAGTCTCCCTTCAGTTCTCTGCAACTTCCACTATTCAATTATATCAGAAATTTCTATGGTTTTCCCCATGATTTTACATTCTGCTTTCTGGTCAATTTCCTCTCATAATAAAGGCACAAGGGCAACCGACCTGTAAGCCAATTGTCCTCATAAAGTATTCACCTTATTTTAGATTGCCAGTTGTTCCAGATGAAGAAGATACTGGAGTAGCAGATTTCTTTTCAGATTTCTTCTTCTTCTTTTCCTTGTTCTTAGGACTTTTATCTCCCATAGTAGCTACCTCCAATCTTTATTTATTTTATTTAAGTATACTCTCTTATTGTAATTTTCGCAAACAGCGTAAGTGTTTTCCGATCCATTTTGTCCACCGATTGCGAGCCACTACTAAAAACATTCCAATTCCAATCCCCCATCCATCAATTCATGGACAGGAAACATCGGTAGCTTTTGGACTTTCTACATCGGCAACACTACACCACTACATCTCTTAGCTCCTCAAACCCATTTTCTGTGAACAGATAAAAAAGAATCTTGTCCTGCTTTTTTATATGGACTCTGCAACTCCCGATCAGGCAGTTCGCTTTTTTCTGAAAGTCCATCTCCAGTTCACCGTAATACTGAGAACTAAAAGATTCACTGTAAAAATCCTGTTTGTTTAAATGGATGCAGCTGATAAAGTTCAGGATATTGGCTGCGATTTCCTCTTCAGTAGTTAAGTTTTCATGACCTTTATTTAAAAGCCGTTTTAGTTCGATTTCTGAATATCTCATTATTGGTTTGCTCCTTATGCGTAAACATATGTTCTTTTCTTTGCTTGTTAACAGCTACCACTCAATTTCATCGGGATATTCAATCCCTTTAAGGCGTATTGCTCCTGCCGGGCATCCATTTTCTTTCGATGCTTCTATAGTCTGGATTAGAGCGGGCGGTACTCTACTATTCTCCTGGGTAATTCTGCGATTTTTCAAACGATTGGAGGTTGCGGTCTTTAAAGGCAAAGGTCGTAATGATTTGACCAACCCCCTAAGGGTAAGAAAAATCACTTTGCAATAACGCAAAATTGATGTAAAAATTTAGTATACCTTTTTTGTCAATATATATTAATGACTTCCCCTTATTTTTATTCCTATTATAGAATAGTCCTTCTTGGTAGGCATCACAAATAAACATCTTCTGTCACTTCGTTTTTCCCATATTTCACCTAATTCTCGTTTTTCCCTTGAATCTGGATTATCATATCTATCCCAGCCTTTATATTCTATGGCCATATATTTACCGTTTTTCAGCAAACAAATAAAATCCGGGTAAAACTTATCCGTTGATGTCTGTAGCCAAAAGGAACCCTCCTTACGAGATAAATTCCTTATCCAATATTTCACTTCATCTAAAGAATCTATATACTGTGCGCATTCAAATTCTTCCCCTTTTTCCAGCAGTTCACCCACATGCTCAAAGTAGTGCTTTTTAAATTCATATGAACCATTATAAAAATTACTCGCTGGATATGCGTTGCAGCTAAAGTCAAAACTATTTTCAGGTGTAACAAATACTGGGGATTGTTCTCCGAATAAAGTGATTTGGTAACTGACACTTTTCGCAATATCTCGTTTCTTTTCTATTTTATTTTCAATAGCCTTTTTTAATCTATACCTATCATTTACCAATTGATCTAAATCCATTTTTTGTTCACTCACCAATTCAGAAACAATTGCATTTATGTATGGTATGCTCTTCATTGAGGATATATCCTGATGGTTAATATTCTTATCAAGCCAATTTGTTAATTCTCCAACTGACCATCCACTTGATATATTAGTAAATAAACTTATCTGATCTTGAATATCAGTTATACACTTTGACTTAATCTCCCCAGCGTCATTTATATATACTTCTCCAACTTTTCCATAACTATCAGTACTGCAATATTCGTCAGATGTTAGCTTTGCTTCGTATTCCAAAATATTCCATTTGTGATCCAAGAAATAACTCTCTTCAAACACTTCAATTTGATTTCCAACAAGAACAGACAATCCTGGCATTTGGAATTCTTCTCCCTTATCAAATGGTGCTTTATTTTCGTCTAACTGTTTTTCAACGTTTTTTATTGTCTCATGTAATTGTTTAACCATAAATTTTGATTCTTTACGAACAAAGCAATTGCTTACAGCTTCAGCTTCGTCTTTATTAAACTCACCATATACTGTCAATGTTTTATTTGTTTCATTATAGACGACTTTTTCTTGAAGTTCTGGCTCTATTTTTTTCAGGTTAGGTTTCTCATTTAATTTTAATGTTGAATATCCAAGTTCAGATACTTCTACCGTCCCCTCCTCTTTCTCAAATTTTAGTTCAATCTGCTTCGTTTCACTTTTCGCAGCTCGAATAAATTCCTTAGCTTCTATTTTATTGAAGCCATTCTGTATCAATGCACTTTCTAAAGAACTTGCTACACGAAAGAAATCTGAGGATGTTACATATGTATATGCTTGATTAAGATCTTTATTTTTCTTTGCTTCTCCACTAGGCATACGCATAATTCTACCAATAATCTGTTCTATAGCTGTAGTTGAATGCATTTCAGCTACTGAGCATAAAACATAAGCAAATGGGCAATCCCAGCCTTCACGTAGTGCTTGAATTGTTATCACGTACCTCACCTTACATGTATCTGCTAAAATATCGATATCATCTAACTCATTTTTTTCACCTGTGGCAATTGCTATTTCCTCTTCTTCTATATTTAGGTCATGAATCAAATAATCTTTTATCACATTGGGCGTAATATTTTTCTTTCCTGCCCTATTCGCTTCTGCCTGAATCAACATAATTGGGCGTATATATTCGCCTGTGTTTAATTTTTCCACGGATGCCAATTTAGCTAAAACATTAAGACGCCCTATAGCCATAGTAATAATTTCTTGCCAGTTATTTTTGGTTTCAATTAATATTGGTACCTTAATCATATTTTCAGCTTTTAACTCTGCCGCTGAAGTACTATGTATTACATTACTTGGACTATCAGTGATATTTGGTGTTGCCGTAAATTCAATAATTGTTGAGGGGTTAATGCGAGACAACGCATCAAACGATAAATTTGTCCTTGCATTATGAGCTTCATCTACAATAATAATAGGTCTACGTAAAAACAATACATTAGCCAATGATTTTTTATAAATTCCGCCATTGCCTTTCTCAAGTTTTGATAATACATATTCGGGAATTCCTTGAAAATGCTCCATCAACTCACCCGCAGATTCATAGATTTTCCTGCCATCTGTATCTTCAATTCTTAATGCTTGCATTGTTGAAACAATAATCGTTAACGAAGAATCTATTGTTGCTCTGGTAATAGCTCTTGCCTCCGATATATCAAATACATTGACTTCCTTAAACATCGAATCTAAGGCTTGTCTATACGCATGGCGCTTATTTTTCAGTGCATCTAAAGTTTGTGTCTTAATGGGATTAGATGGAACAAGCCACACTATAACACCGTTTTCCTCATGTAACAATTCTCCTGCGGCTTCATGAATAGCATAGCATGCCATAAGTGTCTTTCCTGCTCCAGTTGGCATTCTAAGACACACATACGGTATATTATCTAATCCAGCTACTTGGCTATATGGAATACTAACTCCCATAGTATCCTTAGTAGCTTTATAATAAGCAAGATCTGGGTCATTATATTCATTGCAACATTCATAATATTTATGTAATGATTCCATTGAACGGATTTGATATTTTTTTAATTTTTTCATTTTATGCCTCCAGATTCGTATGGGATTTGTTTAAAAACAATACTATTATTCTTTAATAAACTTTTGCTTAAATTACATTGGATGGCATATACAATTTTATTCCCTCTAAATTCATTGACTTGTCTCATTTCATCTATCCCAAATTCTAAGGATTTTTCTGGTTCAGAATTATTATAAAATATAAATATGCTATTAGCTCCATATGTCCCTATATAACCATTAATATTATTTGCATTTTCTTCCTCAACCGGGTGATTTGTCTCTGCAAAATAAATGTATCTATTTATGTCTTCATAAGATAGTTCTCTATTAAAGAATCCATTTGAATCATATATTAGTTTACCTAATTCAACTATTTGAAATTCTTCTCCATATTTTTCAGCGATTTCACTAATTCTTCTTAATGACACATCTTTATAAATATGTTCATCCCATTCTATTAATATAAATTTTCTTGTTCCACCATTTTCATTCAGTTCCATAACTGCCTGCGCCGTTGTTCCACTTCCTCCAAAGAAATCTAATACAATATAATCCTCACCGTAGTTCATAGAAATCAAATATTTAATTAAACTTACTGGCTTTGGATAATCAAACTTTACATCTATTGTCTCTAAATAAGCACTTGCTTGCTGAGTACTTCCAAATTCCCTTAATACACTTATAACATGGCTTTGATCTGCTTTCCTCTCTTTAACAGTTTCAATTGCACCTGTATTAGTAATTACAAACCGGGTTATTTGTCCTTTTGTATCTATGACCGACGAATATTCTCCAGTTATGAACTGTTCAAATATTTTTTTAGAACTCCATCCACTTGAAACCACAACCTCGTTAACCGTTTTATAATCTTTAACTTCGAGATCTGTATTATAATGTGGCCATGCATCATCTCTTTTTGTAATAATTCCGTTTTCAAAGTCTACAGGAAATCCAATAGGAATCACTATTTCACTTATCGGATTTTTGGGTCCATTTTTCACTATAGTATTTCTAATTTGTTTATTAAACAATTTACTATTTTCGCTTGTATTAGGATCTAATACGGGTGGCGCCGGAAATCTGTTTATATCTTTGCAGTATGCAACAATATACTCATGATTTATTTTAACTTTTGCCTGATTATCAAAATTCCCCTCTGTTTGCCAAATGAAATTTGCTAGCACATTCTTGTGTCCAAATATTTCATCCATCAAGTAGTTTAATCTGCAATATTCATTATCATCTATAGAAACAAAAATAATTCCATCAGGCGTAAGCATCTCTTTTGCTAACATCAATCTAGGATACATCATGCATAACCATTTATCGTGTCTTGATAAATCAACCGCTTCTTTTCCTACTATTTTCCCTAACCATTCCATTATTTCTGGACTATTAACGCTATCATTATAAATCCAGCATTCATTTCCAGTATTATATGGTGGATCTATATATATACATTTTATTTTGCCCGCATAATATGGTAACAGCGACTTTAGTGCTACTAAATTATCACCTTTAATAGTCATGCTTCGATTAATATCTAAATTAATATTTTTTCCTGATTTCGAGAAAGAATGAAGTGGCACTCTTTGGTGATGATTAACCACTTCCTTTTTTCCGATCCAATCTAAGTATGCCATGTGTATTCTCCTTTAAACGGTTTTTGTTTCAAATTCCATAATGTCGCCTATGTTGCAATTCAAACATTTGCAGATTTTGTATATACTTTTCAAATTTACTGGCTGGCCTTTACCCAAACGAGCCAAAACGTTATATGTTATTTGTGCCTGTTCCTTTAAGTCTGTTTTATTCATTTTCCTATCAATTAATAATTTCCATAATTTATCATAGCTTATGACCATAAAAGTTCCTCCTTGGCTATGCGATATTACAATATATGTATTTTATCATATGGCGAACAAAATATAAAGATTATCTTGCTTTATTGTGAGTAAAACATTTGAGCACAAAACAAAAAAATTAAAAAAACGGTTCCGCCAATCAACAATTATCAGTTTGACTGGCCATTTCGTATATTTTTATTTTGCTTAGTTTACTAATTATAAACACCAACCAAACACCAAGTCTTTTTCACGCACCCTGAAAGTGGCTTGTTTTCGGCTTTCTTCGAGTATCGGTGTTTATGTTTTCAAATAATAGTAAACTATTCATGGAATCAAACTGATATAAAAGAAGAAGACTAGCTCCAATAAGAATTTATCAGCACTAGTCTTGGATTTTATCTAGCCTTGCAGAAGATCTGCTTCCACATCATCAAGTGACAGTTGTAATGATTCTCCATAATCAATTCGACTGAAGTACACATCAACAATCATATATCCGTCATACGAATAATTTTTTCTTGATTTAACCAGACATAAACCACTCTCCCTTGCCAACCTTCGGAGTCTGTTCTCCTTTGCTACATAAGATGAATTAATACTGTTTTTAGGCATAATTGGCCTCCTTTTGATACATTAGTGATAATCTCGCCTAACATATCTCGGCTCAGCTCAGCCTAGCTCAACTCAACATAGCATAATTCAGCTTATAACAATATTTTATACCGATAAGCGGTATGGGGCAATATGAATTAATATCTTGAAACCTCCTCAATACACTTCTGCGAAACCTTCTTATCTCTGAAATACCCAAGATTCTCGATGCTCCCACAAAGACAACAGGAAGGGTTGTACTTCTTTAGCATAATATATTCGCCCTCAGTAAAGATTTCAATTGGGTCTTTGATATCAATGTTTAATACGGTTCGGAGTTCCTTCGGCAAAACAATCCGTCCCAGTTCATCCACTTTCCTTACGATTCCTGTAGCTTTCATTGTAGAAATCCTTTCGTAACATTGGGTTTAGGGTCAGTTTCGATCTCAGTTATATTGAGATATTCTCCGTCTCCACTTATTTCAACTGGATTAGTGAATTCAATGATTTCACGGATTGGTGATTGCTTTTCTTTGGTAGATTTTGCTTTTATTGTGATTATTGATGATTTCATAGAGTTACCCCTTCTCCTTGATGAAATTTGTTATATATCCTTATTTTACCAGTTTGGTTGAAGTTGTCAATGCACGTATATGTAATTATTCATATGGTTAATAGATTTCACTTGATGAAGTCAAGTGATCTTATAATTCATTAATAGCTTCCTTCTTCTTTTCAAGCAACTTTATAAGCTGTTTATCATGCTTATGAATATACCTAATAATCTCAAAATCATTGGCAAATTCTTTCTTTTGATTGTGATAATTAATAATTACACCATGTTTATTCTTCCATGGGAAAATATCATTACGGTGATATAGTGTCGGATTATTCTTACCAATTTCAAAATACCAACACCCAGCATTTGTTTGAATTATAAATGTATTGCCATAACACTCACCAGATAAATCATATTCTGAGCATATGGTATGTAATTCAAGGATATGAATAGCTTCTAGCATATTTATATCCTTAGGAAACCAAGTATGCCCATGAAAACACTCAGGACATAAAGATTCATATCCTTTCATTATGCCTACTAATCCAGAATAGCCTTTAATCATGGCTGTAGTATCCTTAAGACAACGACAATTTCGTCTATGAACTAAATCTGAATCTTCTTTTTTAAAAAAATGATACTGTGGTTTATTTAGAACACTTGTTTTTCTTTTCTTGGTTAACCTCATTATATTCCGAGCTGATTGATTCCTTCTTTTTCGAAGTCGTTTCAATCTCAATCGTTCTGTTTTCTCTATTGCATATTGACATATCATTGCTTCTATTTCAGCTTTTGATATTTCCTTAAATAATGCTGCAAGTGTAACTGCATCATTTAATGAATGATGTATTGGATAGACTATTTCAATATTGTTCTCTAAGAATGCTTTGCTCAGGCTGCAAACTAAGCTTTCACCTCTTAACATTCGGTATATAGTTTGTAGGTCAATAGTATTGCTTTTATTAACATCAAATTTCTCGTTCATAAATTCTTTAAAAACTTTATGATTTATTGAACCCCACACTACGAAAGTAACATCTTCACCGCACCAATCAATAAACTGATTAATAACCTGATCTTTAGGTTTACCGTTTATTAGCTGCTCTTCCGATATTGGCATAATACTCATGACTGCATCAATATCAGCGATTTTGTGAGTTGGCTTTATTACAGTATAGTAGGAATCTATAATCTCGCTATCCTTATTGATTTTTACTGCACCAAGCTGTAACACGTTCTGTTCTGTACTTGCACTATTTGGTTCCCATTCAATATCTACAATTACTTTTACATCGTTCATACCTTTCACCTGCGATTCCAAATGACTTATATTCTCCAAATATATCATAACAAAGGCGGTGTGCCAAAATAGGTACACCGAATTGTGCATTTTAAATTTTACTCCCCAACCATTCCATCCCCATCACGATCATCCATAGTATGTGGGCAGCAATTAATCCAATTTCCCAATCCTAGACCCCAGATACTAACAATACGAACATTCTGCCATCTTTCTTTCAGTGATTTCCCATTAAATATTTTTGCATCAACTAGCTCTTCGGCAGTATAAAATTCACACCCATCTGGAATATCACAATAGCCGACCCAATAAGGAGTTTCATATTCTGGAAGATATCCGAGGTAATGTTCATCTTCCATTGGATCATCAATAAAGTAAAAACATGTTTCATCAATAGATACTCCGGCTTTCAATTGTCTAAAGAAATAATCAAAATCTAACGTGTCCATGACGCACCGCCTTTCAAACGTCAATTATTTTCAAGTTCATCATCTGATGTCAATACAGCTAAACGAGAAAATGCGGTAACAAACCAAAGCCTATTTTCTTCTGACAGCAAATCCTCACGAGACCAGTGGGTTATGTATCTCCACTTTGAAATTATGGCTGAGCCTATCAACCCTATATCACTCACATTGCCGATGACTCTTTCCAAGTTTCTGTAATTATTAAATGCATTCGTTTCTGGAAATGCAGCTTCAAATTCTTTGCCGCAATCCATCTCAAATCCGAATGCAAAGCATTCTTCAGCAAACTGTGAATTCTCAACCTCACATAGGGGGGTGTTGCTATTTTTGTACTTGTTGTTCCATTTTACCGCAAACTTATGAATTTCTTTTTTGTTTATCATTGCGATATTTCTCCTTAGATGATTGTGTGCTTTCGTGTGTAGCAAAATCTTGGAACCATATTTTTAATTAGCTTATCAAGCATTTTTTGCTTCCTGTAAGTTGTTATCGTCTAATTCGATAAGTACTCTTTTTGTATGTTCTATGGTTTTTCCATCTAAATATGTGTGTCTTCTCTGTAAATCAATCCTGTATTTTTTGCCAAATACATTTTTTAATATTTTTTTAGATTCTACCCTTAATTCTTCCCAAAGGGGATTATTCTTTAATTCTTCAATGTCCCAATAAAAATCTTCGCTTTGATTATTAAATTTATCTAAATATTTATGGAAATCATCAAGTCTTTGCAATTGTTTTTCGCTAAAAACCATATGGTTAATGTAAACCTGTCTTCTCATACAGTAAAAACTATCAAAATCCTCTAATATTTCATCACCAACACAACCAAATCCAATCATCTCTCTTTGTTTTTCGGCGGGAAGAGACATCGTGATTAACGACATTATAAGTTCTTCATAATAGTATTTTAGTAATTCATCATCCTTCATAGGTTTGCCTCCCAAAATATTGGTTTAAACGGCTAGGCCGGTACCCGAGATTATATAACGTCAAGAAATAATGAAGATTAAGCGTTCAGAATAGCAATCGCCATTTTATATTTCTCCAACCGATCCATTGCTTTATCATCTATCGTGCCAAGACGCCCTGAGTCACTGTTATGTTTCAGGTCTGCCAGCTTTACCGATCGTGCTATAGGATTATTCTTTATCTCGCGAACGTAATCCAAATATGGAAGGACATCATCATGAGTCAACAATTGCAGCGCAGCTATGACCTCGGAAGGAAAACCCTCTCTTGCAAGGTCATCCAGTGTAATGTCCGTATCCTCAACCACATCGTGAAGAATAGCAGCGATTGTTTCTGCTTCAGTTTGCATCTGCTCTGCTAAATGAATTGGATGGAATATGTAGGGTACACCACTTTTATCGGTCTGCCCATGATGAGCTTCATATGCAATCTGCATTGCACGTTTTGTCAAGTCAGTGTAAATCATAGGGAGCCTCCTTAAAAGTTCTAGATAATAAGTCTTCGATTAAATCGTCCTATTAGCCTCAAATTTGCGTTTTGTGGCAGTTTTATTGTTGGGAGAAGGGTTTGAGTGATTCAGGCTTTTTTAATCTGATTCCCGGATTTTTCTAAATGATAATAATTACCGTTCCAATCTCTTAATTCAATCGTATCTCCATTTATACTAAACGGATTTATCGAATCATCTGGGGAAACAAAAATATCCGCACCGCTAAACTCCCATTCAATTTCTAATGTATTGCTCAATTTTACAATTTCAAGTTCACCATAAACAAGATACCCCTTATCGAAAGAGTATATAGAGAAGAAGCATCCAAAGTCGCTAAGTTCCTTATGCTCAATTAATTTGAGCGAATCAAGATCAATCACTGTAATCTCAGAATTCATCAATACGGTAAGCTTGCTATCTTCTAAAACAGCACAATCCTTGGCACATGAATACAGCGATCCAATCAAGGCTATATTTACAGGATCATCAAATCCATTTGATACCCTAATAGAAAATACCTTCGTGAAGTCATTCCGAGTAAAGGATTCTGGATTAAATATATAATCATAAGGCTTATTATCTGTTGATTCTAAACTATAGGTATCATCAATACTTATATCTATCAAATAGGCTGTATTTTTGAGATGCACGATCATATCTCCCATTATCCGATTTTCTTTAGTATATCACAAAATATTCCAAATCAAAAGAATACGGTTCAAAACCTCAGCTGAATTAAAGCAAACATAGAAAACCCCTGAACGTTTATATTTCAGAATTTTTCTCTATCAGCTATTTTAATGTCAACTAAATTATTATGCGTCCGCTACTGTCCAGAAGAGGACCTGAAACCTTGGAAAGATAAGTTCGAATCTGATTTGGAGTGCAGGTACATTCGTGTGTCTGATCACCATAATAACCGCAAGGACATGGATTCATAGATGCAAGCAGCATAAATTTAGCTGGAAAGGATGTGGTTCCTCGAATTCTTGAGATTGATACGCTCTCATTCTCCAGGGGTTGTCTAAGCATTTCTAAAACAAATCGTTTAAACTCTGGAAGCTCATCCAGAAACAGTACTCCATAATGCGCGAAAGATACTTCGCCAGGTTTTGGACTACTGCCTCCTCCAACCAGCGCTGCTCCGGAAATGGTATGATGGGGTGAACGAAATGGCCTTGTTACGATCATTGGACGATCTGGGTTCAATTCGCCCGTAACACTGTATATCTTTGTAACCTCCAGTTTTTCTTCGTAGGTCATCTCTGGCAGGATTCCCGGCATTCTTTTTGCCATCATGGTTTTTCCCGCCCCAGGTGGTCCGATTAGCAACACATTGTGGGAAGCAGCAGCAGCAATCTGTAAAGCTCTTTTTACCATATCCTGACCGGCAACATCGCTAAAATCGATTTCTTCACGAACAACTTTGAATTGACTGTCCTTATTTTTCACATATGCGTGAATATCGTGTTCTCCTTTAAAAAATGAAGTAATTTCTCTCAGGTTTCTTACAGGATATAATGAAATATCATCAATCGCAGAAGCTTCTTCTGCATTTGCAACAGGAAGAATGACTTTATTAATGCCATGGTTTCTCAACCCGATCACGAGTGGCAAAGCTCCATTGATCTTGTTAATGCTTCCGTCAAGAGATAATTCACCAAGAAATGCGAACCCCTTGGCCTTATCTTTCTTAAGATAACCCATCGAGATCATAACACTTACGGCAATAGGAAGATCAAAATGAGTTCCTTCCTTTCTTGTGCCTGCCGGTGCCAAATTGATCGTAATCCGTTTTACAGGAAATTTATAACCCGAATTGATGATTGCCGCACGAATTCTTTCCTTTGATTCTCTCACGGATGCATCGGGCAAGCCAACTACATTAAAGGCAGGCAGTCCCGGTGACAAGTCGGTTTCTACAACCACCTGCTCTGATGCCAAACCATATAACGATCCACTTTTAACTTGTGAATACATAATAGTAAACCCCTTTTCATTATTACAGATTTTCTTAATTTTTTACTTTAAACTGTTTATTCTCTTCCAAACTTTGTAAATGTCTCAAGCTTGTTGTTACCATGATACATTTTCAATGTGATGAAGGTACGCTCGCCCTTTCTTTCTCAGTATTTCTATCACATCTAAACGGGCATCTTTATCCTCTCCCAAGTAAATCGCAGTAAAATAAGCTGCCGTTTTTTTTCAAATGCCTCATCTTAGCAGTATTAATCGCTTCGCAAGGTAAACCATATTTTTGATTTTGTCTGGTTTTTACTTCTATAAACACCAGTTGCTTTCCATCATAAGCGATAAGGTCGATTTCTCCCAGTTTACAACGAAAGTTTCGTTCAATAATGGAATATCCCTTCTTTTTTATGTAATTTTCAGCGATTTCTTCTCCCCAGCTGCCTAAAGTCATAGCGTTCCCCTTTTTATGTATTTATTTACATAATATAACATTTTATGTTTCATTTGTCAATTAAAGATTCATTCACGATCTTTCAAACCCAGATAATAAATAAAATATCTAAAACTGTGCATGCTAGCATTGTTAGATTTATAAAAACAGAAAGGAGCAATACATGAGCCACGAGAAAAATATCATGAAGGTTGCCGAAATCTCTTCAGAGAATATAGCAAACATCAATGATTTTCAGTCCAAAATAAAAACATTGGAAAATAAAGATGTTGTATTAATTGCTTATGAAAAATAAGCGGATGAATCATAAAAAAGCGATGAAAATTCATTAAATTCTCATCGCTTTTTTCTTAGTTAGGCGAACTAAATATTCACTTGACAGTTTTATTATCTAACAATATTCAAAAACTCCTGGTTATATTTCCTTACGTACTTCATATTACATGATTCACCATGCCCGGGGTAAATCGTAATTTCATTGCTCCACAAATTGATCATGTTACGGATCGAGTGTTCCATTTCGTATGGAGAACCGTCACTCAGATCAGTTCTTCCCAAATCAACATTAAAAATAGTATCACCGGTAAAAGCAATTTTGCTTTGTTCCGAATAGAAACAAATACTTCCTTTTGTATGTCCTGGCGTATGAATTACCTTAATTTCTTCCTTTCCCAGCTGAAAGGTATCCCCATGCTCCAGTAGCACATCTGCCGGTTTTTTATACATGTCACTGTCTGCTCTATGGATAGAAACGGGACAGTCTGTCATTTCCCTGATTTTATCTACTCCTCCAACATGATCGTAATGATGATGAGTCAGTAAAATTCCTTTCATTTTCAAGCCCAAATCCTCTATAACCTTTAGGAACTTTTCTCCATGATACCCAGGATCCACTACAAAACATTCTCCCTGTTCTCTGTCGTAAATAATATAACCGTTACTTTCCAGGTTACCGCCGATTAATCTCTTAATTTTCATAATTGTTACCTCTAATATTATCAATCTTTATTGAGTATATTTTAGCTTATATGATAAGAAATAACAAATATATATTGCTTTCATTTAAAATAAGGGTAAAATAGTAGTACTATCAAAAATAACAAGGTAATGACTCAGAAAGAAGGTAAAACATGAAAATCGCTATTGCTGGAGCCGGAAAGCTTGGAATTAAGATAACAGAAGCAATCCTCGGGGGAGACCATTCTGTAACAATAATCGACAAAAACGAACCTTTGCTGCAAAAACTAAGTTCTCAAATGGATATATTAACGGTTACAGGAAATGCTAAGCAAATTAGTCTTTTGGAAAGTATCGGAATTGATACCTATGATTATTTTATTTCCGCTACGAATTCTGATGAAAAAAACATCGTAATCTGTGCTTTTGCAAAGAAGTTAGGGTGTAAAAAGGTCATCGCGCGTGTTAGGGATCCCGAACATATGAATCAGCTTGATTTTATAAAAGATACGATGCACATTGATTGTATCGTAAATCCCGATTTATCAATCACACTGGAAATTTATAAGTTTTTAGTTGAAAAATATACGCTAAGCAATGGTATTTTTTCCAGCGGTAAAATATCACTGATAGAATTTTCCTCCGATAAAACGCCTGAGTTTATCGGTAAAACAATAAACTATGTGAATGAATCATTTGGTAATATGCATGTCGTCGCGATTTCAAGAAACGGAAAAGTCATTATTCCTAAAAAAGAGATGGAAATCACAAAAGATAGCATTCTCTATGTAGTAGGAGAAAAAAAACCAATCATGCGTTTAAATTCAGCCGTTCATGAAAAAGGCAAATATACAAAACTCCAAAAGGTTATGATTTTAGGAGGAGGGAAAACTGGGTTATATCTTGCTCAAAAGTTGTCCGAATTTGGTGTTTCTGTAAAAATTATTGATAAAGATAAAACCCGATGCCAGTATTTGTCAAACCATCTGGATGATGTCCTGGTACTTCATGGTGATGCTACTGATACGACCTTATTGGAAGAAGAAAATATTAGTGAGATGGATGCAGTCGTTACCGTAACCGGTTTTGATGAAGAAAATCTATTATTGGCACTCATGGCAAAACAGCGCGGTATTGAAGATGTCGTTGCAAAAGTCAGCCGGGAAAGTTATGCCACTTTAATTGAAAGTATGGGCATTGATATGGCCTTAAATCCTTTAGACATGACAACAAGCCATATCCTGCGTTTCATTCAGGGTTCAAAGCGCGTTATATCGTCTCAACTGATTCAGGGTCAGGCAGAAATCATCGAAATCATTGCCGATGATCATATGCGTCTTACCAATAAACCAATTGAAAACCTGGATCTTCCCAATGGTGTAATAATAGCCGCAATTCATCGTGGTACCAAAGCGATTATCCCAAATGAAAATACGGAAATATTAAAATATGACAGAGTTATTATCATCTGTCTGTTATCCGAGGTAGCAGAATTAGAAAAGTTTTTTAAACTTGGAAAAATAAGGCGTATTTAGCGAAGGTGGCACTAAAACAATGATTTTAAATTATAAAGCAATTATAAAACTGAGCGGATTCATCCTTGATCTTCTTGCATTCCTGATGCTTCCCTCTCTTTTAGTTTCTTATATTTATGGAGAACTGGCAATCGCCAGATCATTTATCATCACAATAATTCCCATATGCATTTTAGGAACGATCTTATTGCTGGCAGTAAAAGCAGATCTGAACAATCTAAAAATCAGGGAGGGTTTTACCATTGTTGCACTCTGTTGGATACTCGGTTCCATTCTGGGTTGTCTTCCATTTGTTATTTCTGGATACATCCCCAACTTCGTTGATGCCTTTTTTGAAACAGTTTCAGGATTTACTACCACCGGAAGCACCATTTTAACAGATGTTCAGATACTTCCAAAGGGGCTTTTATTCTGGCGATCTTTTACTCACTGGATCGGGGGTATGGGTATTATTGTCTTTGCCATTGCGCTGCTCCCCGCACTTGGAATCAGCGGTCAAAGAATTGCCAGAGCAGAAACCACAGGTCCCACCTTCGGCAAAATAACCCCAAAAGTGTCCGAAAGTGCAAAAATATTGTATTTAATCTACATCAGCTTTACAACAATCGAGATTATCCTCCTTCTTCTCGGCGGCATGAATCTTTATGATGCTATGATTCACACCTTCGGCTCTATCGGAACAGGAGGATTTTCTAATTATAATGCCAGTATTGCCCATTATAACAATCTTTATATCGATATTGTGATTACAATCTTTATGTTACTGGCAGGAACAAATTTTACTCTGTATTATTATGTTTTAAAAGGCCGCATGAAAGATATTTTATCTGACAGTGAGTTTCGGCTATACCTTCTTATCTTTTCTGTAGCAGCGCTTCTTATTGCGCTGAATCTCAGGTTCAGTGATTCCTATGATACCATAGGAAAATCTCTTCGATATTCCTTGTTTCAAAGCGCATCTATCATGACAACTACCGGTTTTGCAACTGCAGATTTTGATTTATGGCCAACTTTCAGCAAAATGATCTTATTCATCTTGATGTTTATAGGTGGATGTTCTTCCTCAACCGCAGGAGGAATCAAGGTAATTCGAATTTTATTGTTATTGAAACTGATGAAAAGAGGCTTAGCAATCCGGCTTCATCCAAGAGCCGTTATCGCAATAAAAATAAATGAAAAGCCAATCTCAGTAGATACGATTTCTGCAGTTGCCAGTTTTGTATTCCTTTACTTTGGGATTTTCTTTGTTGGAACAATTCTGCTATCACTAGAAAATTTTGACCTGCTCACCACAATAAGTTCTGTGGTCGCATGTTTAGGAAATATAGGCCCGGGTTTCAGTCTCGTCGGTCCGGTATTGAATTATAGTATTTATTCAGATTTATCTACATTGATGCTGGCCATTCTTATGTTGATTGGCCGTTTAGAATTATTCACAATTATATTGCTGTTTACCAGACAATTCTGGAATCCGGATAAGTGAGGTCCTGTTATGTCTTTTCGTTATAAGGTCATCATCAAGGTGGCCGGTGCCATCTCAACCATAATTGGAATTGCAATGCTTCCATCTTTATTTATTGCTTTTTTCTATGGAGAAAGAATTGCGGAGTCTGCTTTCTTAAAATCAATTCTAGTAGCCTTAGCAATCGGAATTACGATTCATTTTTTTGTAAAACCTACCAGCTCTATATTAAAATTGCGTGACGGTTATTTAATCGCTGCTTTGTGCTGGTTTATCGCATCTGCCATTGGAGCATTCCCCTATTTGTTCTCTCATGTCATCCCAAATTATGGAGATGCCTTCTTTGAATCGGTATCGGGATTTACAACAACAGGTTTTACAGTGATTAGCGATTATTCCGCTATGCCAAGATCCATACAATTTTGGAGAGCTCTCAGCCATTGGCTTGGAGCAATTGGAATCCTTATCCTTGCGATTTCTTTATTGCCTGCACTTGGAATTGGCGGATTGAAAATTTTCAGCGCTGAGGCTCCGGGACCCACTGTGGAGAAAACGTCCAATCGCCTTACTGATTCTGCTAAAAAAATATATATCCTATATGTCTCCCTCACAGCAATTGAAGTCCTCATGCTGATGCTGGGAGGCCTGAATCTTTTCGAAGCGCTGATTCATACCTTCGGCAGCATGGGAACAGGCGGCATGTCCAGCTACAGCAACAGCATCGCACACTTTAATAATAAGTTCATTGAATTTGTGACTATATTTTTCAGTATTCTTGCATCCATTAACTTTGTTTTATACTATCAGTTAATAAAGGGTAAATGGAAAACATTTTTTCTGGATAATGAACTGCGTGCCTTTTTCATTATATTATTTGGATCCTATATTTTTGTTACATTGAATTTATGGTTATCCGGGACATATGCCTCATTTTCCCAATCTTTACGCTATGCTTTTTTCCAGACAACCTCCTTTATGACAACCTCTGCTTATGCTACTGCAGACTATACCTTATGGCCTACATTCAGTCAAATTATATTGCTTTGCCTGATGCTGATCGGGGGCTGTTCTGCTTCAGCCTGCGGTTCAATGAAAGTCATCCGTGTTATGATACTGTTTAAACTGATTATACGAGGGACTTATAAAAGGTTTCATCCAAATGCAGTAGTCCCGGTAAAAATAGGAAACAAAATCATATCCGCAGACACGGTATCAAAGGTTAGCTCCTTTGTAATTGTCTATTTCACAATTTTCGTTGTAAGCTGTTTAATTGTTTCCATAGAAAACCATGATATGATTACAACCATCAGTGCTGTCATCGGATCTTTATCCAATACGGGATTAGGCTTTGGCGTATTAGGTCCAACTGAAAACTTCAGCATTTTTTCAGTACCAACTAGAATATACCTGTCCATTGTAATGATTGCCGGACGTCTTGAATTGTTTACTGTAATCATGCTTTTAATGCCTTCCTTCTGGAAGTCCCGTTAATTATTTATTACTGTAATCAAACGGATTATGTTTCTGTGCATATATTTTTCCGCTCGCTTTTCAGACGGTTTCTAAAACAACATACGGTAGCACGACTTAATAAAAAAAGTAAATCAAATATTAGCCTAAAATAAATATTAAGATCGAAAAAGGGAAATCTAAATATAAGATTTAACTTTTTTTATTATAAGGAGGCCAATATGCGTGTAAAAGATTTAATGTCAACATCAGTAACCTGTGTCAGACCGGAAACTACCGTCGAACAAGTTGCCAAACAAATGAAACAGGAAAATATCGGTTCTATACCGGTATGCAATGACCGTGGGGAAGCTTTGGGAATTGTTACAGACCGTGATATTGTAATTCGCTCAGTTTCAAATGATAACGGTTCAAAAACCGTAAAAGATATTATGACAAATAATTTAGTATCCGCAGATCCCAATATGGATACTCATGAAGCCGCTTTACTGATGGCAAAATATCAGGTAAGAAGGCTCCCTGTTTTAGAAAGCAATAAAATTATCGGTATGCTTGCGATGGCAGATATTGCACGAAAGCAAATTTACGTAGACGAAGCCGGAGATGCTTTATCTGCAATATCTAAGCAAAGTACCTTAAGTTAAAAATATAAAAAAAATTAATCTGATCAAATTCAGATTAATTTTTTTATTAACGCATTCTGTAAATTCTAAAACATAAAGAAGAAACATTTTCCTATTAATAGTGGTTCTCCTCATCAGTTTCTGCATCTTCTTTCGTTTGATGAATCGTACCTCGTGGATGCTGAGGAGGCGCGTAAATTGAGTATAATTTTAGCGGTTTATCTCCTGTATTCATAAGATTATGCCATATACCTGCAGGAATAATAACTGCAAAATCATCATAGACTTTTTCTTCAAAATTCAAACGATCCTTTTCAGTCCCCATGCGAACAAGCCCCTGACCTTCTTCAATCCGTATGAATTGATCAAGATTTGGGTGAATCTCGATACCGATATCCTCGCCAGGCTGGATACTCATTAAAGTAAGTTGCAGATGATCCCCGGTCCATATTGCGGTACGAAAATTATTATTTTGTTTTGTTGCCTTATCTATATTAAAGGCAACCGGTGCAGGACCATAATCCGCTAGGTCATATAAATAAGTATGATCTTCCTCAATATAAAGACAAGGATCTTTTCCCCGATACAAAATTTATCATCCCTTTCATCACTTTATAAAATATTAATATTCTTTATTACGCAAAATTGTGTGAGAAAGATAAAAAAAGGAGTTCAAAATAATTTTACCCCCTTTTTATGTGGAATGAAAGTTAATGAAATTTATCGAGTATCAACAACAGTAAAATTGATTTCCCTATCTTGAAGATCTACGGAATGAACTTTAATTGTAACATCATCACCCAGTGCATAGATTTTATTGGTTCTTCTTCCAATCAACCGATATTTTGGAGCTTCATAATCATAATAATCATCATTCAAATAATCTACCCGTACCATACCTTCTATCGTATTTTCTATTTCAACAAAAAAACCAAAGCTTGCCACACCGTTTATGATGCCCTCGTAGACTTCTCCAACATGATAGGTCATAAATTCGGCTTTTTTCAGCTTTTCTACTTCTCTTTCCAACTCCAGCGCTTGTCTTTCCGTTGTGGAAGCTATCAATGCGGCACGTTCCGTCCTTTTTTTGAGTACTTTAATTCTTTTAACATCCAACTTCCCCTGAATCGATTCTTTGATGATACGATGAATCATTAAATCAGGATACCTTCTGATCGGTGATGTAAAATGACAATAATATTTAACACCCAAACCAAAGTGCCCCTCACATTCCGTGCCATAAAATGCTTTTTTCATAGAGCGAAGCATCACCGTGTTCACTACATGTTCTTCTGGTTTTCCTTCCACACTTTTTATAATTTCATTCAATGCTTTCGGATGAATATTCTCCGGGTTTCCTTTCAAATTAAGTCCAAAGCTTTTAATGAATCTTTTGAATTCCTCAATCTTTTCTAAGGAGGGTGATTCATGAACTCGATAAACAAAGGGAATTTCCATCCAATAAAAATGTTCCGCGATGGTTTCGTTTGCAACCAGCATAAATTCTTCAACAATGCGATTTGCCACTCTCCGCTCTGCCGTTTCTACATTAATTGGAATTCCTTGATCATTCAGTGTAATATAAGCTTCATCAAAGTCAAAATCAAGACTTCCCCTAATATCTCTTGCATTTCTGAGAATTTTGGCCAATTCATCCATCAACAAGATATCCTGGTAGATATCTTTATTTTTTTCAATTAAATCCACATCCTTATGTTCCAGCATGTCGGAAACATCCCCGTAGGTCATTCTAGCCTTAGAATGTATCATACTTTCATAAATATCATGATTTACAACTTTGCCTTTCGCGTCTATTTCCATACTGACCGATAAGGTAAGTCTGTCTACATTTGGATTCAAGCTGCAAATTCCGTTTGACAATAATTTCGGAAGCATAGGAATCACCTGATCAATCAAATAGACACTGTTTCCCCTCTTTAAGGCTTCCTTATCAAGTTGACTGCTGTCTTTGACATAATGACTTACATCTGCAATATGAACTCCCAGCAAATAATTTCCATTGAAAAGCTTCTCCACCGATACCGCATCATCTAAGTCCTTCGCATCGGCTCCGTCCATCGTAATGATTGTTTTTTCTCTTAAATCGATTCGTTTTTGAATTTCTTCCTTTAAAATTTTTAATGCAATTTTTTTCGTTTCTGCTTCTACTTTTTCCGGAAATACCTGCGTCAAATTATATTGCCGGATCAAAGCTTTGATATCTCCTCCAGCCTCACCATTTCTGCTGATAATTTCATCAATTTTTCCTTCTGCACTATTTGCTTTATCAGGATACTTGCTGATTTTTACGACAACTTTATCTCCTGTTTTTGCACCATTAAAATCCTTTTTTAATACAAAAATGTCATCATTGAATCTCCTATCGTCAGGGACAACAAAACCAAAACGCTTGCTTTTTTCAAAGGTTCCCACAACCTCTGTCGCGGCTCTATTTATAACTTGTTGAATAATACCCTCTCTCGTTCTGCTGGTTTGCCCCGGTGGGAGCAGTTTAACGGAAACGGAATCTCCGTTCATTGCTCCGTTAATACCAGTAGGAGAAATGAAAATATCTCCACCATCCTCCGTTTCTGGTATTACAAATCCAAATCCCTTTTTATGTTTCGAGAGGATGCCTACGACAATCTCCTCTTTTATTTTCTTGACTTTTAATTTTTTCCTAAGTGCTTCTGTATTCATATTCACATCCAAATTCATATTCAAATTTACTATCACCATTCTATCATAATAAAAGATGACAAAACAAATTAAATTACAAAAATTCAACTTATTTGTTATACAAAGAGCACAAAGGGATTTCCTCTGTGCTCTTCGCTCTTATTGATTTGTATCGTTAGTGATACCCCCATCAGTTGTCAAACCATTATTGTTTGTACCATTTCCTCCATTATCATAATTGCCGCCATTGTTTAAACCATTGTCATCGCCATTGTTTAAACCATTGTTATCACCATTGTCTAAACCATTGTCATTGTTTAAACCATTGTTATCACCATTGTCTAATCCGTTGTTATTTGTACCATTATCGATTGTATCTGGTACATCAGGATTAATGTTATCATTGGTGCTACATGCAGCAAACATAAATAGAGTTAAAATCAATAAAAGCATCAGAAAAATTTTCCTATTTTTCATTTCTTTCATCTCCTCTCTCGGTTCTATTATTTACTTTTTTTTATTTTTTACGCTATATAAAAAAAGGAAAGTCCGAAATTGAACTTTCACTTTATGTTTTTTAATTTTTCAATTTTGTTTTATTAATTTTTGGTGCTAGTATATAAATGTGGACACGAAAAGTTTAACAAGCTAAAATTTAAAAAAGGAAAGGTGCGTGTTAAACAGTGTCTAAAAATGGTGTCCGATATTCGGACGAATTCAAACAGCAAATTGTGGATCTTTATCGCTCAGGCAAGTCAGTATCTGACTTGAGCCGCGAGTATGGCGTATCAGATGTGACTATTTACAAATGGATTAAACAACTTTCTCCCATTGAATTATCTCAAGGAGAAGAAATTTCAGCTAAGGATTACAAGGCAATGGAAAAGCGTATAGCCGAGCTGGAAATGGAATGTGAAATCTTAAAAAAAGCTACCGCCATATTTGCAAGAAAACGATAGATAAAATTGTCAATTTCATAGAACTCCACAAATCTCAATATCCTGTAAAACGCATATGCAAAGTCTTAAAGTTTCCCAGAAGCACATATTACAAGGCTTTAAATAGTGTACCCTCAAACAGACAGCTGAGAAATGAGCAGTTGGATAAGGATATTAAATCAATCTACTACGACAGCAAGCGGCGATATGGTGCTCCTAAAATCCAAAAGGTATTAGAATCTAAGGGGAAGCATATCAGCTTAAAGCGAGTTCAAAGACATATGGCAGCCATGGATATAAGATCTATCGTAGTAAAGAAATACCGCCCTCATTCCTCGAAATGCAATATAGAAGAACGAGAGAACTTATTGAATCGGGATTTCAAAACCTCTACAATCAATCAAAAGTGGTGCACTGATATCACTTACATTCACACGATTAATGACGGCTGGACGTATTTGGCATCGGTGATGGACTTTCATAGCAAGAAGATTATCGGCTATGCATATTCTAAAAGCATGACATCTGAACTGGCGGTTAAAGCGGTTGAAAATGCATGCCTAAATGTCCGGGACTCAAGTGGCATCATCCTGCATAGCGATTTGGGAACCCAATACACCAGCAGACTATTTGAGGAGTGTCTTCTCAGCAATCATATGATCCATTCCTACAGCAGAAAAGGAAATCCATACGATAATGCCTGTATAGAATCATTTCATTCTGTCTTAAAGAAAGAAGAAATACATCATAACAAGTATTCTGATTTCGAGATAGCCGGTAAGGCAATCTTCGAGTACATCGAATCCTGGTACAATCGAAAAAGGATTCATAGCAGCCTTAACTACATGACACCACAGGCGTTTGAGGATGCCGTGAAGGTTGCAGCATAAAAGTTAAACTTTTCGTGTCTACTGGGTTGACTCAAGTCCATTTTTTAACCTTCATTTCTGATTATATTTTGAATCTTATACCCATGCTCGCCCAATCTTTCTTCCAGCGCGTCAGTATTCATCGTATTGGTTCTAATGACTACGTCACTATACCCACCGCTACCCCGGTACGCAGCAATATGCGTGATATTGGAGTCTAAATCTTTAAAGATCTCTGCAATATCTGCCAAAACACCAGGTACATCCGCAGCTTGAATTGTAATTCTGCTGCCCACATCCCGAAATCCAAGCAAATCAATAAAGGCATCAAAAATATCGCTTTCTGTAATAATGCCGACCAGCTTACTGCTCTTTACTACTACGAGAGCACTAATTTTATTATCCCGCATCAATATGGCCGCTTCTTCTAGAAGAGCATCCGGTGAAATCGTTATGACGTTTCTGGTCATTGCATCGCTTACTTTTGTTTTAGCCAGTAAATAATTCAGCTCATAAATGCTCAGTGTAGTTGCTTTCGTAGGCGATACTTTTTGAAGATCTCCATGCGTCAACATACCAATAACTCTATCACTATGGACAACTGGAATTCTTTTCAGATTTTTTTCCCGCATCAATTCAATTACTTCTGTAATTGGTGCATCAAAAGCTATCGTGTACGGATTCGTAGTCATTCTGTTTCTTACATACATACTATTCCCCTCCTAAATAAGCTTTTTGAATCTCACTGCTCTTAGTTAATTCCTCCCCAGTTCCTGAAATTACGATAGAACCAGTTTCAACAACATAGGCTCTATGTGCAATCGAGAGTGCCATACTGGCATTCTGTTCCACCAATAATATGGTTGTCCCCGCTTGATTAATATCTTTTATTATTTCAAAAATTTCACGTACAAGCAATGGTGCAAGTCCCATAGAAGGTTCATCCATTAAAAGAATTCTCGGTCTTGACATCAAAGCACGTCCCATAGCGAGCATCTGCTGCTCTCCTCCGGATAAAGTACCTGCCGTTTGCTTCCTTCGTTTTTCAAGGATTGGAAAACGTTCAAATACCATGTTCATATCCGTTTTAATCTCTGCCTTATCATTTCGGAGAAATGCTCCCAGCTCGAGATTCTCCAAGACACTCATAGCAGGAAAAATTCTTCTGCCTTCGGGTACCTGAGAAATACCAAGTTCCACTCGCTGTGGCGCCGATATCGTTGTGATATTTTTTCCCTCCAAACAGATTTCTCCGCTGGTCGCCTTATTCAATCCTGAAATGGTACGCAGTGTCGTTGTTTTCCCTGCTCCATTGGCTCCAATAAGGGTTACGATTTCTCCCGCATTAACGGTAAGAGATATATCCTTCAAGGCATGGATGACGCCATAATGGACATTAAGATTCTTTATCTCAAGCATTGTTTACATCCTCCCCTAAATAAGCCTCGATTACTTTCTTATTTGCCCTGATTTCTTCTGGTTTTCCGGAAGCAATCAGCATACCGTAATCCAATACATAAATTCGTTCACAGATTTTCATAACCAGTGACATATCATGTTCAATCAAAAGGATTGTCAGATCGAATTCCTTTCGAATCCAACCGATAATCTCTGTCAGAGCGGCTGTTTCATGAGGATTCATACCTGCAGCAGGCTCATCCAGTAACAGCAGAGAAGGTTTTGTCGCCAAAGCCCTGGCAATCTCCAGATGACGCTGTTCTCCATAAGGAAGGTTTTTTGCCAATTCATTTTTTTTATGCGAAAGATGAAAGATCTCCAAAAGTCTTATAGATTCAGTTGTCAGCCTTTCCTCTTCGTTATAATATTTGTTTAGATGCAGAAAAGCTGAGCCCAGTCTATATTTAATATTCTGATGCATAGCAATTCTGACATTATCAAGAACAGTCAAATCTTTAAACAGTCTAATATTCTGGAAGGTTCGAGCTAAACCTTCTTTTGTTACATGATAAGGTTTTAGCCCTCCAAGCTCCTTCACGCTTCCGTTTGCTTCCAATTTGATCGTACCTGATGTTGGAACATATACGCCGGTAAGAAGATTGAACAGAGTAGTTTTCCCCGCTCCATTCGGACCAATCAGTCCAACCAACTCGCCTTTTTCAATATGCAAACTGACATTGGACACTGCGGTAAGCCCACCAAAGGACTTTGTTAATTTGTCAACTTTAAGCAATGACATGATAGGCTCCTCCTTTACTCTATTCTTCTATCTTTTTTTCCAAAAAAGTCGTTGATTTCTTTTGTTCCCATGATTCCCTGTGGCCTAAAGATCATAATCACTACTAAAAGGGCAGCATAAACAATCATCCTTACTGCCGTAAAGGATTGCAGGAAAGTTGATATAATAGCTAAAGCTACAGCCGCAATCACAGAACCCGTTAAACTTCCCATCCCGCCAAGTACCACGATAACTAATATATCAATGGACTTCAAAAATCCAAACAAATCCGGTTTGAGAAAATAAAAATAAGAAGAATAAAGTGCTCCTGCAACTCCTGCAAAAAAGGCACCAATAGCAAAGGCCATGACCTTATATTTTGTCGTATTAATCCCCATAGATTCTGCTGCAATCTCATTTTCCCGGATTGAAATGCAGGCACGACCATGAGAGGATTTAATAAAGTTATTGATCAATAAAATGGTAACAGCCGTAAAAAAGAATAGCCAAGTCCAATTTGTAAATCTGGGAATTCCATTCAATCCAGCAGCTCCATTTGTAATTTCCATATTCAGGAACAAGATACGAATAATCTCCGCCATCCCCAGTGTTGCAATTGCAAGATAGTCTCCCTTCAGTCTCAGCGTAGGAATACCAACCAGAATACCAACCAGCGTTGCTGCAATCGCTCCTGCAAACGTTCCGATCAGGAACCCCAACATCGAGTTCATGTGCATCGCAACAATTGCACATACATAAGCACCAATGGACATAAATCCGGCATGCCCCAGTGAAAACTGTCCGGTAAAACCCGTTACAAGATTCAAGCTCACAGCCAGAATGATATTGATACATATGGTTGCAATCGTAATTTCATAAAAGCTATTGATAATTCCAATTGTAATGAATCCCTGAACAATACCAAAGGTCAATAAGATAGAACCCAGAATCAATAAATTCTTTTTCGTCAATGCTCTCATCTATTACACCTTCTCTCTCGTGTTTTTGCCAAGCAATCCTGACGGTTTAACGATCAGTATAATAATTAAAAATGCAAATACTGCAGCATCTCTGTACATGGAGTTTCCATAACCGGATACAAGCGTTTCCAGAATTCCGATGGACAAGCCTCCGATCATAGCGCCGGGAATACTTCCGATCCCACCGAAAACAGCTGCAACGAATGCCTTTAACCCAGGCATGATTCCCATCAAAGGATCAATAGAATTATAATAGATACCAACCAGGACACCTGCAGCACCTGCAAAAGCAGAGCCGATGGCAAAGGTAAATGAAATCGTTTTATCTACCTTGATTCCCATAAGCTGTGCTGCATCCGGGTCAATGGAGACAGCCCGCATTGCCTTTCCGGTTTTGGTCTTATGTACAATAAATTGTAATAGAACCATAAGCGCAACTGCTGTTAAAACAATGCATACTTGTTGGAATGTGACTCTGACATTTCCAAAAAGAGTAAATGCTGTATCTGGTAAAATACTAGGATAAGAACGCACTTCTGCTCCGACAAAGAACATCATAACATATTCAATAAGAAGCGAAACTCCAATCGCAGTAATGAGCACTGCAATTCTTGAAGAATTTCTCAAAGGTTTATATGCCACTTTTTCAACAACAACCCCTAAAACTGCGCAGGAAATCATTGAAATTATGAGAGCCGGAAAAAATCCAAGATTCGCATAAGTGGTAGCAGCAAACCCGATATAAGCCCCAATCATATACACATCACCGTGTGCAAAGTTGATGAGATTAATAATTCCGTAAACCATCGTATAACCCAGCGCAATCAATGCATAAATACTGCCGAGCGAGATTCCGTTTACCATCTGCTGTAAAAATTGGTCCAAGGTTTGGCACCTCCACATTTAATAATTTTTCTTTTGTTCTATTAACTAAAACTCCGTTTGAATATTTTTGCCCACCAAATGCGAAAGTCGCAATATCCGGGAGTTTATGACTGACAGGGTAAAAATACATTTTAATAAAAACAGCAATTAAGTTAGAGTCACCATGTACTCTAACTTAATTAGTATATCTGTTTTTAGTTCCTAAGTCAATCATCATATAAGCCCGAAAGCCTGTAAAACTCCGCATTACCGGAAATTATTTACCTGCCAGAACTTCTATTCGGCATCAAACCAGACGCTTGAAGTTTGAACGCCATTTTCAAGGCCTATAACTACAATAGACTTGATTGAATTGTGATTTTCACCAATGCTAAGCGTTCCAGTTACACCCTTAAAGTCCTTTGTGGAAGCAAGAGCATCCTTAATATCTTCAGGATCTGTTGACTCAGCTCTGGAGACCGCATCGGCAATGAATTTTCCAAGGTCATATCCAAGTGCGTTGAATGCGCTTGGTTCTGTGCCGTATTTTTCTTTAAATGATGTATTAAAATTTTGAACCATCTCATCCGTATCGTTAGCAGAGTAATGATTTGTAAAGTACACATTATTCAATGCGTTTGCTCCAGCAAGCTCTAAGAGAACCGGAGAGTCAAATCCGTCCGCACCTAGGAACGACTGAGTGATTCCAAGATCACGAGCCTGTTTAATGATCAATCCCGCTTCCTGATAATATCCAGGGAGATAGATAGCATCAAACTGCTTACCCTTGAGCTTTGTTAAGATCGCATTGAAATCCTTATCTTTTGCTACATAAGCTTCTTCATCCACGATGGTACCACCAGCAGCTGTAAAAGTATCTTTAAAGTTTTTAGCAAGCCCTTTCGCATAATCACTGGAACTATCCATAATAATGACTGCTGATTTCGCTTTCAAATTCTGAGTTGCAAAGTTTGCCATTGTAACTCCCTGAAAAGAATCAACAAAGCACAGTCTGAAAACATAGTCATTTACATTTCCGTTTGCATCAGTTGTAACACCTTCATCTGCAGTAGCAGAAGCAGAGATGACCGGAACTTTGTTTCCCATCGCAACAGGAATGGTAGCCATAAAATTACCGGAGGTTGCAGGTCCAAGACAAGCAACAACACTATCCTGTGTCATAAGTCTTGTTGCAAGGGTAGTAGCCTCAGCCGCATCAGACTTATTATCAGCTTCAACCGGAACGATTTTCATACCGTTAATACCACCGGCTTCATTGATCTCATTAAATGCCATCATGATACCGTCCTTGGAAGCTTTCCCATAAGTTGCTACAGCACCAGTCAATTCATAGTTTATACCAATTTTAACTTCTGTTGCAGCGGCATCGCCTTCATCATTCGTATCTTTTGTTCCTCCGCATGCTGTAAAGGATCCGATTACCAAGATCAATGCGAGCAATAAAATTAATGTTTTTTTCATGTTGTGTAATACACCACCTTCGTTTAAGATAGTTTTAATCTTAATATTTTTTTCTGTTATTGTCAACAATATACAGTGTATTTCTTTGTGTAGACAAAACAAAAGCCTAGAATATGTCTAGCTTAACAAAAGCCCCCTCAAAACAGGGACGCAATTTGTGCAATTCATACAATTAGTTCTTCATCCTGCCAGATAAAAATATTGAACCATATCACTGTACTATTGGTTCCAATACCAAATTCAATTCAATTATTTTTGGAAATTTTACTTCACACGAATAAGAAACAAATCCCTAATAAATTACGATTTTCAGTGGCATAGCATTGCAAATCTCCCTTTCCTCCCTGTACCAAATCCAACAATCTTTTATTATCAACAGAATAACATATTTTTCCATAAAAAGCAAAGTAAAAGCCCCCGGAAATTCGGGGGCCATATAGAACCGGAAAAATATTTGAACTAATTCTGCCGACGGCAGATCAATTTATGTTTTTTTATTTAAGCTGAACAAATGCTTATAACAAACCTCCGATTTGAACAAAGATTGGCGCAAATACAACAGCAACAATCGTCATCAATTTAATCAATATATTAATGGAAGGTCCGGAAGTATCTTTAAACGGATCACCAACAGTATCTCCAACGACAGCAGCTTTGTGGGCATCGCTGCCTTTTCCGCCATGATTACCTTCTTCAATATATTTCTTTGCGTTATCCCAGGCTCCGCCGGCATTCGCCATCATGATCGCTAGCAATACTCCGGAAGATAATGCTCCTGCAAGCATGCCACCCAGCGCTTCTGTTCCCATAATGATTCCAACGGCTAACGGTGCAATAATTGCCAGCAAACCAGGTGCTACCATTTCCTTGAGTGCTGCCTTTGTACTAATATCAACACATCTTGCATAATCAGGCTTTGAAGTCCCAGCCATAATACCTGCATCAGCACGAAACTGTCTTCTAACCTCTTCAATCATCTGGAACGCGGCTTTTCCTACAGAATTCATTGTCAATGCAGAAAATAAAAACGGTAGCATTGCTCCGATAAATAGTCCGGCGATTACCATTGGTTGAAGCAAGCTGATCACTTTCAGTTCTGCTATCTGTGAATAGGATGCAAATAATGCCAACGCAGTAAGTGCTGCAGAACCAATCGCAAAACCTTTTCCGATCGCTGCAGTAGTATTTCCTACGGCATCCAGCTTATCTGTTATCATTCTGACCTCGTGCGGCAATTGAGACATTTCAGCAATCCCACCTGCATTATCGGAAACAGGTCCATACGCATCAACCGCAACAACCATTCCTGCGGTAGAAAGCATACCTACTGCTGCAAGAGCAATTCCGTATAACCCCGCGCAGGCGTTTGCAACTAAAATTCCTACCGCAATCATAAGGATTGGCCATACAGTAGAAAGCATTCCGATTCCATAACCGCTGATAATAGTGGTCGCAGGTCCGGTTTGAGACTGCTCGGCAATTTTTTTTACATGCTTATAATCGCCAGACGTATATATCTCTGTCAGTTTTCCTATTACAATACCAACCAGAAGTCCTGCAACGATTGCAATTGCGCAATTAAAATTAGCAAAAAAGATTTTACTTAATATGAAAGAACAAACGACAACAATCGCACCGCTGATATATGTACCCGCATTTAAAGCAGAAGCTGGATTTGAGTTTTCATTTCCCCTGACAAACATTATACCTATAATAGAAGCAATAATTCCTATCGCTGACAGGACAAGTGGGAAAACAGCTCCAGCCACAGACGGCAAATCAAACTCATAACCAAAAAGAGGCTTAATCGTTGGAATAACGACTGCAAGTGTGATTGCAGAAATAATAGAGCCAACATAGGATTCAAACAAATCCGATCCCATTCCCGCAACGTCACCTACATTATCTCCAACGTTATCTGCGATAACAGCTGGATTTCTCGGATCATCCTCAGGGATTCCTGCTTCGACTTTTCCTACCAAGTCGGCACCGACATCAGCAGCCTTCGTATAGATTCCTCCACCAACACGGCCAAACAATGCCATGGAAGAAGCACCCAAACCAAATCCGGTGATTACCGAAGCTGATTTAATCCCTAATACAACAAAAACTCCTCCAATTCCGAGAAGTCCAAGGCCAACTACACATAATCCCATTACGGCACCGCTTCTGAAAGCAACCTTGAGCGCCTGATTCATTCCTCCACTCATAGCAGCACTTGCCGTTCTTACATTTCCCTTTGTTGCCACCTGCATTCCAAAAAAGCCTGCAAGAACCGAGAAAAGCGCTCCAATGACATACAGTACCGCTGTTGTCCAATTAATACCAAATCCCAGGACTAAAAATAGAACAAGGATTACTATGGCCATTGTTTTATACTCCCTTCTCAGGAACGCCATAGCTCCTTCTCTGATATATCCTGCGATTTCCTTCATTCTGTCTGTGCCCTCGTCCATTTTTCCTATCCACGAAGACAAGCCATACGCAAAAATTAATGCGATTATGGCAGCAATTGGTACTAGCACCGCTAATACATCCATTTAAATTCCTCCTTTTTTTTAAAACAAATTTTTTGTACAACGTTTGCGAATTTACTCAACAACAACATTAAGAGGCGCACTTGCACCTCTTAAATATGAAACAATATTGTTGATTAAATTAAAATAAATCTTTATTTCCTGCTGCAGCTATTATTCAATCGCAACAAGGATGAGCGAGCACAAAATGAATATGATCGCACCAATGGTACTAATCTTACTCAGAATTGCTTCATAGCCCTTGCTCTTCTTTTTGCCAAATAACTGTTCTGCTCCACCGCCAATGGATCCTGATAGTCCGGCACTGTTTCCAGACTGAAGCAATATACTGGAAATCAATACCAAGCTGGCAATTGAAAGCAATATCATCAGAAATATTTGCACTTCTGCACCTCCCCATACAAGATTAACTTCTGTAGTGTACCATATAATGTGAAATTAATCAAGAATTATTTTAGGTTATAGAATGCATTCTTTCCCGCAAATTGTGCAGATGAATCTAATATTTCTTCCAAGCGAAGCAGTTGATTATATTTCGCAACTCTATCCGTTCTGGAAGGCGCGCCAGTTTTAATCTGACCAGCGTTGATACCAACTACAATATCTGCAATCGTCACATCTTCTGTCTCGCCGGAACGATGGGAAACAATCGCAGTATAGCCTGCTTTCTTTGCCATTTCAATCGCGTCCAGTGTCTCGGTAAGCGTTCCGATCTGATTTACTTTGATCAGAATCGAGTTTGCAACGCCCATGGAAATACCCTTCGAAAGTCGTTCCGTATTCGTTACGAACAGATCATCACCAACCAGCTGAACCTTCTTACCAAGTCTGTCAGTCAGAAGTTTCCAACCTTCCCAATCATCCTCTGAAAGTCCGTCTTCAATAGAAATAACAGGGTATTTTGATACGAGCATATCATAGTAATCTACAATTTCAGCTATGGTTCTCTTCACACCTTCACCTGCAAAGTCATATGTTTTGCTCGCTTCATCATACATCCCGGAAGCAGCAACATCCAAAGCAATTTTTACGTCTTTGCCTGGTTCATATCCAGCCTTTTTGATTGCTTCTACGATCACTTCGATTGCCTCTTCATTGGAAGAAAGGTTTGGCGCAAATCCACCTTCATCGCCAACTGCAGTATTCATACCTTTTCCTTTTAACACTGCTTTCAAACTGTGGAAAATTTCTGCTCCCATTCTGAGTCCTTCTTTAAAACAGGTTGCGCCAACCGGCATAACCATAAATTCCTGAATATCCACATTGTTGTCGGCGTGCTGACCCCCGTTTAAGATATTCATCATCGGAACAGGAAGAAGCTTTCCGTTTACGCCTCCAATATATTGGAATAGTGGAAGACCAAGGCTGTTCGCTGCTGCATGAGCTGCTGCAAGAGAAACTCCTAAGATCGCATTTGCACCGAGTTTTGCTTTATTATCTGTTCCGTCAAGCTCGATCAATGCCCTGTCAAGGCCAACCTGATCAAAAATATTCATTCCGATAATCTCTTCTGCAATAATCTCATTTACATTATCCACTGCCTGCTGCACACCTTTTCCAAGATATCTTCCTTTGTCGCCGTCACGCAGTTCAACAGCTTCAAAAATACCAGTAGATGCGCCGGAAGGAACGATGGCACTTCCCATGTTCCCGTCTTCCAGATGAATTTCCACTTCTACCGTTGGATTTCCTCTAGAGTCTAATACTTCACGTGCAATTACATCTTCAATATATGACATTTCTTATCCTCCTTAACATTTCGCCCAGTGCTTAGCCCTTTTGCCGCCGCTTAACGGAAGAATTCCCATCCGGCTAAAGCCGGGGAATTCCCGTATGGTATCTACCGAACATTTATTCTACAAATGTGATTAGGTTCGCAAGCCGCAGTGGCAAAACGGACAGCGTAACAAGCTTCGCTTGCGTACGTCAAAAATTAACTATTTGAATAAAGTCTGCAGGTACTAAACTGGCTCCTCCTACAAGAGCTCCGTCAATCTCCTCCATGTTCATCAGTTCAGAAGCATTTGCCGGTTTTACGCTGCCGCCATACTGAATGATGACTTTTTCAGAAACTTCATCACTGTAAAGTTCTTCGATCACTTTTCTAATGTGTCCGCACATTTCGTTTGCCTGTTCCGGAGACGCCGTTCTTCCTGTTCCAATCGCCCAAACCGGTTCATATGCAATCACCATGGAGGAAACTTGTTCTGTAGTCAAATCTTTTAACGCTCCGATTGTTTGTTTCCTGACAACATCAAATTCCTTTCCCGCATCTCTTTCTTCCAACACTTCCCCAACACAAAGAATTGGAAGAAGATTGTGATGGAAGGCAGTATGGAGTTTCTTGTTTACAGTTTCGTCAGTTTCATTGAAATACTGACGCCTCTCTGAATGTCCGATAATACAGTATTCTACACCAATTTCACTCAACATATCCGCTGAAATTTCACCGGTATAAGCTCCCTTTTCTTCGAAATGCATATTCTGAGCACCAAGCTTGATATCGGTTCCTTTAAATGCATCCCTTAAAGCGGCCAGCTGAGTATATGGAGCGCAGACACCAGCCTGCACATCCGATGTTTTATATATTTTTTTAAATTCCTCTGCAAAGGCAACTGCTTCCTTGATTGTTTTAAACATTTTCCAGTTGCCCATTATAAAAGGTTTTCTCATTTTCTTCCTCCAATCATTTCAAGCGCGCCGACAATTGACTGAGCAAATTGTCGGCGAACGCAAGTTGATTAAAATATTTATTTGTATTGCAATACCTCAATACCAGGCAATTCCTTACCTTCCAGAAATTCAAGGGAGGCGCCGCCGCCGGTAGATATATGTGTCATCTTATCAGCCATACCAAATTGCTCCACTGCTGCAGCAGAATCGCCGCCGCCGATGATGGAGACCGCATCACTCTCTGCCAGTGCCTTTGCAACTTCCATGGTACCATTTGAAAAATGAGACATTTCAAAGGCGCCCACCGGCCCGTTCCAAATGACCGTTTTCGCTTTCTGCAATTCTTCACGAAAGAGTGCAATGGATTTCTTTCCAATATCAAGTCCCATCCATTCCGCCGGAATTGTATCACTTTCAAATTCAGCTGTTTCAACATCATTGCTGAATTCTCTTGCCGCAACAACATCTACAGGAAGCAAAATTTTCACATCTTTTGCCTCTGCTTTTTTCAAAAGCTCTGCAGCATAGTCAACTCTTTCGGCATCCAGTATCGATTTCCCGATCTCATAACCCTTTGCTTTCAGAAAAGTAAAGGCCATTCCTCCACCGATAATTAAAGTATCAACTTTCGCCAACAGATTTTCAATAACAAGAATTTTATCTGCAACCTTTGCTCCACCCATGATTGCCACAAATGGTCTCTCCGGGGATTCTACCGCATTGCCAAGGAACTTCACTTCTTTTTCAATAAGAAATCCAGATACGGCAGGAAGATATTCCGCAACACCTGCTGTTGAGGAATGCGCTCGGTGTGCCGTCCCGAAAGCATCATTTACAAAGATTTCGGCAAGATCAGCAAGTTCTTTAGAGAAGGCAGCACCGTTCTTTGTTTCTTCCTTGCGGAATCTTACATTTTCAAGAAGCATCACCTCGCCGTCACCAAGAGCGGCAGCTGCTTTTGACACTTCACTATTTACTACTTCAGGAGCACTGATGAACAAAACACTCTTTCCAAGCAGCTCAGAAAGTCTATCCGCTACAGGTTTCAAGGTGTACTTCATATTTGCTTCACCGCCTGGCCTACCCAGATGAGACATGAGAATTACCTTAGCCCCTTGTTCAATCAGATAACTGATTGTAGGCAGAGCACTTGTGATTCTAATATCATCTGTGATTTTCCCCTCCTTATTCTGAGGTACATTAAAGTCACAGCGAACAATCACTTTTTTGCCTTTTACATCAATGTCCCTTACTGTCTTTTTCATCTTCTTACAGACCTTTCTTTATTACATATTCCATTAAGTCTATTGCCCTGTTGGAATAACCCCATTCATTGTCGTACCAGGAAACAACCTTAATCATGTTGTCTTCAATTACCATTGTGGATAATGCGTCTACGATGGAGGATCTTGAGTCTTCCTTAAAGTCGATGGAAACAAGTGGTTCTTCTGTATATCCAAGGATACCCTTCAATTCCCCTTCTGCAGCCTTTTGCAAGGCAGCATTTGCTTCCTCTTTTGTCGTATTTTTCTTTAGTTCAAATACGATATCTACTACGGAAACAGCAGGAGTAGGCACACGCATAGCCATACCATTCAGTTTTCCCTTAAGCTGTGGAAGTACCAGTGATACAGCCTTTGCAGCACCGGTCGTTGTCGGGATAATAGAAACCGCTGCCGCTCTTGCTCTTCTCAAATCCTTATGAGGCAAATCCAAAATTCTCTGATCATTGGTATAGGAGTGAATTGTGGTCATAAGACCTCTCACGATGCCAAACTCTTCATCGATAACCTTAGCAAAAGGAGCCAAGCAGTTTGTGGTACAGGAAGCATTTGATAATACGTGATGGTTTTTCGGATCATACTTGTCCTCGTTAACCCCCATAACGATCGTGATATCTTCATCTGTAGCAGGTGCGGAAATGATAACCTTTTTTGCGCCGGCTTTAATATGCTTTTCAGCGTCAGCCTTTTTCGTAAAAAGACCTGTTGATTCTAATACTACTTCAACGCCCATTTCTTTCCACGGAAGCTCTTCAGGGTTTCTTACTGCAAGAATCTTAATTTCCCTTCCATCAACCACGATAGCATCCGATTTTGCTTCAACAGTCCCGTTAAATTTTCCGAAACAGCTGTCATATTTTAACAGATGTGCTAAAGTAGCAGGATTAGTAATATCATTGATCGCAACTATTTCAAAATCTGCGTTCTTTGCCAATGCAGCTTTAAATGCATTTCTTCCAATTCTTCCAAATCCATTAATTCCAACTTTTGTTTTCATAATTTTTCCTCCTAAATATATGTTAATTTTTATGGATACTGATTAAAATCTTTTTCGTTTGGACGAGGATGGTAAATTCATTTCGTCTCTATATTTTGCCACTGTTCTTCTGGAAATATCAATTCCTCTTTCTGCAAGAAGCTCTACCATCGTCTGATCACTGAGGGGTGATTTTGGATCTTCATTTTCTACTATTTCCCTGATAAATGTTTTTATACTTTCTGACGAAATGCCCTCTCCGCTGTTTCCTGAAACACCACTGGTAAAAAAATATTTAATTTCAAATAATCCCCGTGGACTTTGCATATATTTCCCATTAATAGAACGACTTACTGTTGATTCATGAATACCCACTTCATCAGCAATTTGCTTTAAAGTTAATGTTTTCAAACATTTTGGGCCTTCCTCGAAAAACTCAATCTGATATTTTACAACAGCACTAACCACATTGTAGATCGTCTGTCTTCTTTGCTCTATGCTCTTGATGAGCCATAATGCTGAGTTTAATCTTCCGCTTAAAAATTTGGAAATATTAGATTCCTTATCGGAATTAATCAGCATTTTCTGATAATATGGACTAACGTTCAATCGTGGAGCACTGCTGTCGTTCACCGTCACTACATATTCCCCATCAATTTTTTCCACGGTAACATCAGGTACAATGTATCTGGTTTCACTGGAGGATCCAAATTGTCTTCCCGGTTTTGGTTCAAGACACTTTATGCTATCGCATACTATCTGAACTTCTTTCACGGTGACGTTCAATGCCTTTGCAATGTTGTTCAACCGATTTCCGGCAATATCCTCCAGATGATGATTCACTATTTCCCGCACCAAAGGAGTATCATTTCCTTGATTTACCAACTGGATCAGCAAACATTCTTTCAGATTTCTTGCTCCTACACCTAAGGGCTCAAAACTTTGAATCGCGTTTAAAACGATCTGCACTTTTTCCTGCTCAACTCCAAGTTCCTTTGCAATTTCCTCGACAGATAAAGTCATATATCCATTCTCATCAAGAGATTCTATAATATACCTCCCGATGTTGCGGCAACTGCGCTTAATTGGTGCAAACTGCAGCTGAAACATCAAATGCTCAGTTAATGTAATCTCAGATGACACAAACTGCTCATAAGTGTAGTCGTTCTTTTCCGCAGTATATTCCCACTGCTTGTAGCTAATATCATCATATTCTTTTTCTTTAAAATGTTCTGCCCAATCAATCTCATTCTTCTCTTTCGGTTGGAAATCTTCCGTTTTTTCTTGGAATTCCTCCGTTGTTTTTTCATTTTCTGACGGAACGGCTACAGGGATTTCCAAAATCGGATTGGTCAGCAATTGTTCTTCCACATAACTTTCCAGTTCCTGTGTATTGAACTGCAGAATCTGGATCGCTTGAATGAGCTCAGGTGTCATAACCAATTTCTGTGATTGTTCAATTGTCAAATCGTACCCTAATCTCATAATGCACCTCATTATGAGAGGTTTTCTCAAACCTCCTCATTATTATACCATAACTATATCATTTTGTGCTAAACTTTTATTAAAATTTATCAAAAATTTAACAATTAATTTACTGGATTTATCATATTTTACTCTAAATCATGAAAATTCAACTGCCTGAGCACTTCAAAAAGAACAATGTTGACTGAATTGGACAGGTTTAAAGAACGTAATCTGGTGTCCTTACTCATCGGTATTCGAATTGTTCTTTCTTTGTAATCTTCAATCAATTCCTTTGGAAGCCCGGCAGTTTCCTTACCAAACAGCAGCATAGCATTCTCCTCGTAAAAAATCTCCGTATAACGTCTGTTCCCTTTTGTTGTTGCCAAATACATGGGCACATCTTTGTATTTTTCAAGAAAATCCGCCAAACTTTCATGCACTTCTAAATCAACATATGGCCAATAATCAAGTCCTGCTCTTTTTAATGTTTTGTCATCAATAGAAAACCCCAGGGGTTTCACCAAGTGGAGTTTTGAACCGGTTGCTGCGCAGGTTCTTGCAACATTCCCCGTGTTCGGTGGAATTTCAGGCTCTACAAGTACAATATGTATCGTCAATCTTTATCACCTCAACTATATCATAATAAATTTTTATAATTTTTTAAAGACAATTTTGCATTTATATATTATAATACCTTAATATGTTGAAAATAGCAGTGGAAAATTAAAAATCATGGATTTTTAATTTTCTTACATAAATTCGCCGCTCAATTTGCTTCACAAATTGGCTGAACGAATGGCGAGCTAATAGAGGAGGTTATTATATGAAAACAATAAAAATCGGACTTCTTGGACTTGGTAATATTGGTACCGGAACCTACAAAACATTAGAAATGAACAAAAAACATATAGAATCGAACACCGGAGTTTCTATAGAAATAACAAAAATTCTTGTTAAAAATATTAACCGTAAAAGAGATATTACGGTTTCGCCGGAACAAATCACACAAAATCCGGATGATATTTTTCTGGACCCTTCCATTGATATAGTCATTGAACTCCTTGGAGGAATCGAACCAGCCAGCAGTTTCATTCAAAAAGCGTTGGAAAACAAAAAACATGTTGTCACTGCCAACAAAGCCGCAGTCGCTGCAAATTTTGATGCTTTTATGGATGCTGCAAAACAAAATCAGGTCATGTTCCGTTATGAAGCCAGCGTCGGCGGTGGTATCCCGATTTTAAATTCACTCACCACTGCTTTACTTGCAAATGAATTCGATGAAATTTTAGGAATCGTGAATGGAACAACAAATTATATTCTGACACAAATGACCGAATACGGACTTGATTATTCTGATGTACTAAAAGATGCTCAGGAAAAAGGCTTTGCAGAACCAGATCCTACTGCAGATGTAGAAGGCATTGATGTCGCAAATAAACTTTCCATATTGATTTCTCTTGTTTTTGGAATCCGTGTTTCTCCGGATGAAATTCCCACAGAAGGCGTTACAAAAATTTCAAAGAATGATATCAAGCTTGCCGATCAGTTCGGTTATAAAATTAAACTTCTGGCAACTGCAAAAAAAGTCGGAAATCAACTTGAATGCCATGTTCAGCCGGCATTTGTTCCAAAAGTTCATCCCCTTGCATCTGTAAGTAATGAATTCAATGCAATTTTTGTAACCGGAAATGCTGTAGATGACCTTATGTTCTATGGAAAAGGAGCCGGCCCACTGCCTACTGGCAGTGCCGTTATGGGTGACGTCATCGAAATTTCCAAAGCGATTGCCAAGGGAGCTGCTTTTGATCATTACGCTGAAACAAAAGCAAAGAAAATGCTCCGATATGTTGGCGAAGGACAAAACAAATATTATGTCAACATGAGGGTTAAAGATGTTCCGGGTGTACTTGGCAGCATATCTACCACCTTCGGAGCTTATGGTATTGGTATTGATTCTGTGCTTCAGCTGTCAAAGGATATTAACGAAAATCGAGAGGTTCCTCTCGTGTTTATTCTTCATGAGGCAACAAGAGCAAGACTGGACGACGCACTAGAGAAAATCAGCAAATCAAAATTCGCAAGTGAGATCAAAAGTATTATCAAAGTAATGTAATAAAGCTTACTGAATCAATAAGTTATTCAATGCGCCTTAATACAAAATCAATATACGCGTGGGAGGAAATTCAATGAGTTTATATGAACAATGGCAAGACTTAATCAATCACCAGACAGATGAAAGTTTTAATGCTTTCTGGGAAAAATACAGTTCTACCGAGAAAAATATCTACAGTAGCATCCTGGACCAGCCAGAAGAAAAGATAACGGGCACTTTCAAAGAACTTACGGAAAAGTTTGAAGCAGATCCAATTATCTTCATGGGCTTTCTTGATGGAATTAATACAAGTTTAAAAAAAGAACAGGATTTTAAAAGCTTTGATGAAAATTCAAAAATAGAGCTTGATATTGACTATGAAAAACTCTTTTTCAATATGCTGGAAGCAAAAGCCGATTATCTTTATTCCCTGCCTCAGTGGGATCATATTCTTTCAGAAGAACAAAAACTTGAAATCACAAAAGCACATAAAAAATCTAAAACTGTTGTAAAAGAAAAAGAACCGGGAAGAAATGATCCGTGTCCATGTGGAAGTGGAAAAAAGTACAAAAAATGCTGTGGAGTTTAATCCACAGTTTTTTTATTTTAAAGTGCCGGGCCTGCCCCCCTTTGAAACACGACCGCTTGCAGAAGATAAGCAGATTTTATTGAGCCGACAATCCGCACACTGCGGCCGCCTGGCATCACATACCCTTCTTCCATGCCAAATCAGCGCATGGTGCATTTTAGTCCACTGATCCTTCGGCAATACTTCCATCAAAGACAGTTCCGTTTTCAATACATCCGGTTCCTTCACCAGTCCAATCCTGTTCGCTACCCGAAACACATGCGTGTCCACAGCGATGCGTTGTTCTCCAAATCCATTGGCAAGCACCACATTTGCCGTCTTTCTCCCTACCCCCGGAAGCTTAATCAGTTCTTCATAGTCACCGGGCACTTGCCCTTGATATTCCGTTATAATCATCCGTGCAAGATTTAAAACATTCTTGGATTTTGTCTTGTACATTCCGATTCTCCTGATGATTTGCTGAAGCTCCTCCTCACTCACCGAAGCGATTGATTCTGCATCGGGATATTTTGCAAACAATATTTCCGTTACCTGATTCACGCTTTTATCCGTTGTTTGAGCAGACAATACCACCGCTACCAACAACTGGAATACCGAACCAAACTGGAGTTCGCAATCGGCTTCCGGATACATATCTTCAAGAAGCTTAACGACTTCCGCTATTTTTTTCTTTGATAATACGGCCATTTCTTCGTCCTCCCTTTTCTTCATCTTTTTTTCGTAACATAATTTTTTCTTTGATTGTTTTTCTTTCATTATAACAGTATCTCTTGCAAACAAAAGATTTTTTTTGACTCACGGGTCGGATTCCTATTGACATGTTTTTCCTAGTTAGATAATATAGTAACTGTATTTCTGACCCACGGGTCAGATTATGATAATATCTATTAGCAGAAGGGGAATGTAAATGAGTAAGAAATTAAACAGTTTCAAAAAATTAAACAAAAAGAAAACAATAGTATTAGCAGTAGTTATCGTATTTGTACTCTTCGGAGCCTTTCGTATTGTCTCCAGTCGATTAGAAGATAAAGGTACTGTAAACAGTGACGTAATCAATATCAAAGTTACTACTGCTGCAATTACTACATTAGAAAACACCTCGCCTCTTACAGGCCGTCTTGAACCGGTAGAAGAGGTTTCCTTAATCCCGAAAGCTTCGGGAGAAGTAACCAACGTCCATGTCGAATTAGGCCAAAAGGTTTCAAAAGGTACTGTCCTGTTCGAGCTTGATAAAACACAGATCATGCTTACATATAATCAGGCAAAGGTATCTTATAACGATGCGAAGCTCAACCTCGACCGTATTGCTGCTCTTTATCAGGAAGGCGCTGTTTCTTTACAGCAGTATGAGCAGGCCGAAACACTGTTTTCCAAAGCTCAGGATGGTCTTAACTCATCCAGTGACAATTTGAATAATTATGCGGTGACCTCTCCGATTGACGGTTATGTTACCTCCATTAACGTGGAGGTGGGTTCTCTCGCATCGCTGAGTTCCGTTGCCGCTACTATTGCAAATGTTGATAATCTTGAGATTAACACAAGCCTATCCGAAACTATGATCAATAAAATTAAAACTGGAGATAAGGTTAACGTACTGGTTTCCTCTGCATCGGAAACCCCTTTCACCGGAACCGTTACCGCGCTATCCCCTGCACCCGCTGCAGGTTCATTAACCTATCCGATGAAAGTCACTTTAGATAACGCAGCGGAAGATGTAAAACCAGGCATGTTTGCCGAGGTTATAATAACCTCTGATAAAACTGCCGATGTCATTGCTTTGCCATCCAATACGATCTTGATTAAATCAAGCAAAACTGTAGTGGCGACCATTGAGAACGAAGAAAAAGTTGTATTTAAAGATGTTGACGTTGGAGTAGACAACGGAGAGCTTGCTGAAATTAAAAGCGGCATTGAAGTCGGTGATACAGTTGTCATAGAAGGACAACATTATCTGGAAGAAACTTCAGAGTTTAACATTATAGATTAGGAGTGATGGCATGAATTTTTCCAAAACAGCAATTATGCGTCCCGTCTCAACAATCATGCTTATGCTCATCATTGTTGTACTGGGAGCGGTATCTTTTACCAAGCTGCCCATTGACCTTTATCCCAAAATGGAGTTGCCATATGCTATGGTCATGATCCAATATCCCAATGCGGCACCAACAGAAATAGAAAATTTAGTTACAAAACCGATTGAGCAACAGATCGCAACAGTCGAAAATATTAAAGGGATTTATTCTTATTCTATGGAGGGAAGTTCTATCGTACTATGCGAATTTGAAAACGGTACCGATATGAATTTCGCATCCTTGAATATGCGTGAAAAAGTCGATATGATCGGTGATTATCTGCCGGACAATGCGGCTGAGCCTGTTATCCTTACCATGGATCCGACTTTGATGCCTATTTCACAAATTTATATATCAGGCGACTTATCTTTGGAAGACTTAAATTCGCTTGTGGATGATGATGTCATCCCTGCTCTTGAAAGAAGCGAAGGAGTCGCTGCCGCTTCAAGCTTTGGCGGAACAGAAAAAGAAATCAGCGTAAAATTTGATCAGGAAAGATTAGCAGGTTATAGTTTAACGCTCAGTGATATCCGTACAATGCTGTCTGCCGAAAACATCAGTCTACCGAGCGGAGACGTTGAAAAAGGCTCCAAGGAACTGATCGTGAGAACCATCGGTGAATTTGAAAGTCTGGATGATATCAAGCACGTACCTTTTGTCCTATCCACCGGTGAAGTCGTTTATCTGCAAGATATTGCAAGCGTTGAAGAAGGCATTAAGGAAAAAACTTCAATTGGACGTGTGAATAAAGTGCCCGCAGTCGGCATCAGTATTACCAAGCAATCTACCGCAAATACTGTAGTTGTTTCAAATCAGGTAAACAAAGCAATTGAAAATTTGAGAGCCTCACATCCGGAACTAACTTTCACCTTTTCCTATGATCAGGCTGATTACATCAAAAACTCCATTATGAATGTTGCCGAAACTGCTATTTTAGCTTGTATTCTGGCGATCATTGTTTGTTTCCTGTTCCTTAAAAATATCGCATCAACCATGATTATTGCGATCTCGATCCCTACGTCGATTGTCGCAACGTTTATCATTATGTATTTCACGGGGTTGACAATGAATGTCCTGTCTCTCAGCGGACTTGCCGTTGCCGTTGGTATGCTTGTAGATGACTCCATCGTTGTCATGGAAAACATCTATCGAAAGCGCGATGCGGGCATTAATGCGCTGGATGCTTCCATAGCCGGAACAAAAGAAGTAACCATGCCGGTATTTACAGCTACCATGACAAAAATTGCCGTATTCCTTCCCATTGTATTTGTACAGGGAATGGCAGCCACAATATTCAAAGAATTTTCATATACCATCGGTTTTGCACTCCTTTGTTCCTTACTGGTAGCCTTAACCATCGTGCCTATGCTCTGCTCCAGGCTGCTCAACATAAAGGATCTTGGAACACATATCAAAATCAGAAACCGTTCTTATACATTAAAGATCCTTCCGCTGTTTGAACGAGGACTGCACTATATCACGGAAGAATATTTGAAATTCCTGAAATATGCTCTGCATCACAGAAAAAAGATTGTCGTTTGGGCTGTAATCATATTGATTTCCTCTACGGTACTCGTCGCCTTTGTTGGCGGAGAACTTATGCCGACCAGCGATGAAGGCAGCTTTAGCATAACTGCCGAAACACCCTACGGCACTTCTTTGGAAGAGACGGATCAAATCATCAGTCAAATTGAAGACTACGTGATTGAAAACATACCGGAACTTCAAGTTTGTTCCATCTCAATCGGAGAAAGCAATATGTACAGTATTAGTGCTGCCAATAAGTCTACTGTTACGGTCAATCTGGTTAACAAAAAAGACAGAAAACGAAGCACCACGGATATTGTAAATCAGGTGTCCAAAGATCTGAAAAACATCGTTGGAACAAAACTCACAATTGCAGAAACTTCCTCTATGAATATGTCTTCGGGTGGAAGTCCGATTTCGATCATCTTAAAGGGGGATGACATGGATACTCTAAAATATGTTTCACAAGACCTGCAAAAGATGATACAAGGTGTCAAAGGAACGATAAACGTTACGACAGATATGACGGAAGGAAACCCTGAACTGCGGGTAATGCTTCAAAGAAATAATGCGGCAAAATACGGAATCACCTCCTATCAGCTTGCAAAGACATTGGAAGATGCTTTAGTCGGTACCACGGCAACCACGCTAAAAACCAACGGAGAAGAAACAGACATCGTGCTCTCTCTCAGTGACAGTTATAAAAACTCTGTTGAAAATATGAAGCAAATCATCATCAAAGCACCAGCCGGTCAGCTGGTTACCGTTGGAGAAATCGCAAATTTTGCATATGACAACTCTCCTTCTCAGATCACCAGACAGGATCAGATGCGAAAGGTAACCATCTCATCAAATATATCAGGCCGTGATCTTCAGTCTGTATCGAAGGATATTGATAAAGCAATCTCGAAATATCAATTGCCAGCAGGATATACGATTGAAACCGGCGGAGAGCAAGAAGAGATGGCAGAGTCCTTTACAAACTTATTCTATGCTCTAATGTTGTCCGTCCTACTGGTTTATATGATACTGGCATCCCAGTTTGAATCTCTACTGCAGCCATTGATTATCATGCTTGCAATCCCATTTGCACTAACTGGAGCATTTATGGCTCTATTCGTGACAGGAACACCTTTGTCACTTGTCGCATTCCTGGGAATTATTATGCTAAGTGGTATCGTAGTAAACAATTCCATCCTTCTGATTGACTTTATCAATCAGAACAAACTGGTATATCCTACCAGAGAAGAAGCCATCTTGAACGCAGGAAAGTTCAGAATTCGTCCGATTGTAATGACGATGCTGACGACAAGTCTGGGCTTGCTGCCGTTATCCTTTGGTATTGGTACTGGTGCTGAATTACAGGCTCCAATGGGAATCACGGTTATAGGCGGATTGATCTTCTCAACCATTATCACACTCGTTATCGTTCCTGTTTTCTATTCCATTATGGATGATCGCCATTTGAAGAGAGTTGCTAAAAAAGCAGAGAAAAAAGCCAATAAGCTTCGTCTTCAGCAGGAGGAAATCGAATGACAAAAGAAAAAAAAACGAAACGTGATAGAATTTTGGACGCAGCTTACACTCTTTTCATTGATAAGGGTTACTGGGATACAAAAATCATCAATATCGCAGATGCTGCAGGAATAGGAAAAGGAACCGTCTATGAATACTTTGAAAGCAAGGGCGCGATCTTTCTGGAACTGTTTAAGACACGAGTGGCCGCAGGCTATGAAAACCTTTCAGAACTGCTCTCCACAGAGATTTCCTGTGAAAAAAAAATCAAAAAATATATTGATATTGAGATTGAAAATGCTTCAAAATATACGTTCAGTAAAAGTTTCTTGTTAGATATGATGATGAAGTCGGATGCTTTCCGCAACCCTGAATTGATTCATTCAATTCATCGGCTGGTATCCCAAAAATTCCAAATCATGTTTCAAATCATCGAAAATGGAATTCGAGACGGAGAATTCTACAAGACTGATCCTCTGCTTGCGACAATTTCTGTTATGGGAGCAATTAATTTCTTTATCAGCTTTGATTATTCTCCCATTAGTCCGGAAGAATTCCTGCCGGCAGAGAAGATAACAAATTTGAATCAAGATGAGTTATTAAGATTGATTTTAAATGGTCTTAAGCTTTAGGGTTAATATTAAAATATCCGTAAAATAATTAATGTATAAAACCATGGTTTTTGAATAAATTAAAGATGTCAAAGCCATGGTTTCTTTTATTTTTCAGAAGATTTGGAAGGTTAAAAAATAATTTTTAAAATTTTAAAAAACTAGTTACATTTATAACATTCTGTTGTATAATAAACGAGTAATAATCTTACAACTGTATATTTTTATGGAGGTGTTTTAATGTCAAAGTACACACAAAAACAAGTTGGCGGTTTGTATGAATTAACAGACGCTGCTCGTGCCGAATTGTCATCATCCAAGTATTTTAATGAAGATTTGGCACCCACCCCTCTTTCTCAGAGGACATGGACAACTTATCACATTACCTCACTTTGGATCGGAATGTCCGTTTGTATTCCATCCTTCACGATGGCTTCTTCTTTGGTCGTTTTGGGATTATCCCCATGGCTCGCTGTATTTAATGTAGCAATAGGAAACATTATTATCCTTATTCCTATTCAATTGAACTCCCATGCAGGGACTAAATATGGCATCCCTTTTCCAGTATTTGCAAGATTAACTTTTGGACCGATCGGTGCTCATATTCCTTCTCTCTCAAGAGCACTCGTTGCTTGCGGTTGGAATGCAATTCAATCTTGGATCGGTGGAGCTGCTATTGTTTCTCTTGTAGCTACATTTGTTCCTGCTTTCCAGACAATGCCAGCTGCTCCTTTTATCGGGTTCGGAATCTTCTTATTGGGCGTCTGGTTCATCACTGTAATGGGCTCTGAAAGCATCAAGTATCTTGAAGCATTAGGTGCTCCTATCCTTGTTATTCTAACTATCGCACTTTTCATCTGGTCAGTATTACTTGCGGCAAATGCCGGTTTCTCCTTAGGAGATGTAACACAGGCTGTTACCGATACGCAGCTTGTTAAAGAAAGCGGTGGATTCGCTTATGTATTCCTCGGCGGATTAACAGCAAACATTGCTTTCTGGGCTACGATGGCGCTTAATATTCCCGACTTCTCTAGATATGCAAAATCTCAGAAGGCTCAATTCAGAGGACAGCTTTACGGAATGCCAGTTATGATGGCACTTTGTGCATTTGTTGGTTCATTCTTTGCTCAGTCTACCAAACTTGCGCTCGGAGATGCGATCTTTGATCCAACAGCTGTACTTCCTATGATTAACAATTCCTTTATTCAATTCTTTGTATCCATAGGTGTAATTGTTGCAACACTCACAACGAATATTGCTGCAAATGTAGTTGCTCCTGCAAACGGAATTTCCAATATCTCTCCTAGCAAAATCAGCTATAAAATGGGAGTAACTCTTGCTTGTATCATTGCAATCGCGTTCCGTCCTTGGTGGATTTTCGGCGGTGCCGGCGAATTCATCTTTGGATGGTTAGGAACTTATGGCGGAATCCTTGCTCCAATCGCTGCAATCTTTATTGCTGACTATTACATCGTAAAGAAAAGAAATATTGATGTTATGGCATTATATCAGGGCAAAGATGGCAGATACTGGTACCAGAATGGTTGGAATATCAAAGCAATCATCGCTTGGGTTTGTGGATTTATTCTTCCTACATTAGGGAGCTTTGGAGTTCCCGCGCTGAAGTGGGTTTCTGCTAATGGTTATATCGTCGGATTTGTAATTGGATTAGCAGTATATGTTGTTCTGATGAAGAATGAAACTGTTTCTTTTGTTAGTGATGAAGAAGAAGCCGCAATGACTGAAAAATAATCTGTATTATAATATATTATAATAAATTTGAGCACGAGCCCTTGTGACCCAGGGGCTCGTGCTCATGAAAACTACACGAGCGGTTCTAACGTCCGTAAACGGGCTCCTACGCAAGCGAAGCTTGCTACGCTGTCCGTTTTGCCTGGCCAAGCAAAGCTTGGGGCAAAACGGCAAAGAACCGGACAGAATGTTATGACGACGAAAATCTACGAATCTCTCATTCGTGATTTTCCAGCCTAAATTCTGTCGGGCGGTTCTAAAGAACCGGACAGAATGTTATGACGACGAAAATCTACGAATCTCTCATTCGTGATTTTCCAGCCTAAATTCTGTCGGGCGGTTCTAAAGAACCGGACAGAATGTTAAAAAGGAGGTTTTTGAATTGGATCTATTAATCAAGAACGGTACTATCGTTACCGCAGACTCAACCTTTAAAGCTGACATCGCTGTAAAAGACAGCAAAATATTATTCATCGGCCAAAACATCACACCTTTAAAGGATACTGAAGTTGTTGATGCAAAGGACAAACTCATTCTTCCCGGCGCAATTGATGGTCATACCCATCTTGCTATGCCATTTGGTGGAACAATTTCATCTGACGATTATTATACCGGCACAAGATCGGCTGCCTGCGGCGGTACGACTACAGTATTTGATTTTGTCCTTCAGGCAAAAGGCGAAAAAATGATGGATTCCATTAAGCGAAGAGATGCCTTGGCTGCTCCTGATGCTACGGTCGATTACTCCTTCCACATTGGTGTTACTGATGTTACGAATCAGGAGTTATTGGATTCCATGGAAGATGCAGTTGCATACGGTATCCCTTCCTTCAAAGTGTTCATGGTTTATGATTTCGGTGTAGACGACGGTTCCTTCTATCAGGTCCTCCAAAAAGCAGCTAAAATTGGTGCATTAGTAGGCGTACATGCGGAAAACCGAGACGTAAATAACGTATTAATTAAGCAGTATCTTGCAGAAGGTAAGACAGATGCCTGGTGGCATTACATGTCAAAGAACGAAGAAGTCGAAGGTGAAGCTGACGTGAGAGCAATCAACCTTGCCAAGATGGCCGGAACATCCCTTTATATCGTTCATTTGGCTGACAAGCAAGGTGTTGATGCGGTCATTAAGGCTAGAGATGAAGGATATCCAATCTTCGCTGAAACTTGTCCTCAGTACCTCTATTTCACGAAGGAAGTATATAAAAAAGAACGCGGCAGAGACTTTGTATGCTCCCCTCCAATGAAAGGAAAAGAATCTCAGGATGCTATTTGGGCTGCAATTCAATCGGGTGATATCGCAACAATCGCTACTGACCACTGCCCATTCACACAAGCAGAAAAAGACTGGGGAATCACAACAAAAGACGGCAAACCAGGTAATTTCACCACAATTCCAAATGGTTGCGCTGGGATAGAAAATATGTACCCCTATATACTCTCCGAAGCAAACAAAGGCAGAATTTCATTCAACAAAGCAATTGAGCTTTGTGCAACAAACCCTGCCAAATTGTTTGGCTTAGATCATTTAAAAGGTGCTTTACAACCTGGTCTTGACGCAGATATCGTTATTTATGACCCCAAGAAAGACGTAACGATCAAGAATAGCGAAATGCATGGAAATCTCGATCATACGATCTGGGAAAATGCTGAAATCAAAGGTTATCCTGTCGCTACCTACAGCAGAGGAAATCTCGTCTATAAAGACGGAGAATTTGTTGGTCAGAAAGGTGCCGGAAAGCTCATTAAATGTAAGCCAATCAAATTGACAAGTCCAGCTTTATAAATCAAGTTACATTCGAAAAAGCTCACCGAAATACCGGTGAGTTTTTTATCTGTTGCATAATTTCGAAATTTAGTTTAGAATTAATTGTTCTGTGGTAAAATATGCTTTGCTGAACAAACTAGAATTCATTGAAAAAGTAGATTAGCACCGGATAAAATCCGGCGTATATAGAGAAAGGCAAAAATACGCGAAAAAATAAAATAATAAAGACGAAGGAATAAGAATGGAAAATATAATTTTTAAAGAATTAAACCTATCGAATGAAGTCCAAAAAGCGTTAAGTGAAATGGGCTTTGAAGAAGCAACCCCGATTCAATCAAAGGCGATCCCCGCTATCTTTGAGGGGAAAGATATTATTGGTCAGGCTCAGACCGGCACAGGAAAAACCTGCGCCTTTGGTATTCCCGCTGTAGAAATGCTGGATTCAACCATCACAGGAGTACAAGTTCTGATTCTCTGCCCTACCAGGGAGTTGGCAATACAATCTTCAGAAGAACTAAAAAATGTTTGTAAATTTAAAAAAGGAATCAAAATACTACCGATCTATGGCGGCCAGTCTATCGATAGACAAATCATGGCACTTAAGGGAAAACCTCAAATCATTATCGGAACGCCAGGCAGAGTGATGGATCATATGAGAAGGCATACCCTCAAACTTGGAAATCTTAAAATGATCATCCTGGATGAAGCGGATGAAATGCTGAATATGGGTTTTCGGGAAGACATTGATATCATTTTGAAAGAACTGCCAGAAGACAGGCAGACCTTGCTGTTCTCCGCCACAATGGCAAAGGAGATCATGGATTTAACGAAACGCTATCAAAAAGATGCTGTTGTAATTAAGACCGTCCATAAAGAACTCACGATTCCGAGTATTGAACAGTATTATCTGGAAGTTCGGGAAAGTTCCAAGCTGGAACTGCTATGTCGGCTCATTGATGCGAAGAATGTAAAACTTGGTCTCGTCTTTTGTAATACCAAAAAACGTGTGGATGAGCTTACTGGCTCTCTTCAGACACGGGGCTACTCAGCAGAGGCACTTCACGGCGATATGAAACAGTCAGAACGAGATCGTGTTATGACCAAGTTCAGAAAGGGTATGATTGAGATACTTGTTGCAACAGATGTTGCTGCAAGAGGAATAGATGTGAACAATATAGAAGCTGTTTTCAATTACGATATCCCCAGCGATGAAGAATATTATGTACATCGAATCGGTCGAACGGGACGTGCCGGAAAACCCGGGGTCTCCTATTCCTTTATCTTCGGACGGGACATCTATAAGCTAAAGGATATTCAGCGATATACAAAATCGGAAATTCTTCCGATGAAACCTCCAACGATCTCGGATGTGGAGGAGGTCAAACTGGAAGGTGCGGTTAATCAGGTGCTGACTCTGTTAGAATCAGCAGAGCGATATACGAAATATCATCCGACCATTGAAAAAATACTCGCTGAATCTTCCGATGCAACCACGCTTGACATTGCCGCAGTATTATTCAATCTTGCTTTTGAAGGACTGGACAACAGGAACTATGAGTACTCTGATTTAGACGAGGATAACACCCGATATCAAAAAAGTGGCATGGTTCGTTTGTTCATGAATATAGGAACCATGGATCATGTTCAACCAAAAAATATTGTCCAAAGCATCGCATCGAAAACTTCCATGTCAGGGAAACTGATCGGTGAAATTGATATTCATAAAAATTTCACTTTTGTTGAGGTTCCAGCGGAATTTGCCGAGGAAGTAATGGATTCCATGAGAAACTTTACTCATCATGGACGAAAAGTACACATCGAAAAAGCAAGCAAACGGCAAACACCAAAACAAAAATCAAATCGAAGACGAAAATAAGACCCCTAAACAAACTAGAAAAACCCTCAATCTCATTGAGGGTTTTTCTAGTTTGTTTACTTATTTTACGACTTTTTTCAATTAAACTTTTAGTTGTTCCAAAGGCGTTACAATGTTAATTGGTAAAATTTCCATCCCGCTTTCAAGTTGAAATCTTCCAACCATCTTCTTTAACAATTCTGCCTGTCCCAATAATTGCTGACTGGCGGCTGCACTTTCTTCCGCAGAAGCCGTATTACTCTGTACGACCTGTGAAACATTATCTATCCCTCTGTGAATTCTCATGATTCCGGTTGACTGGACTTGCGTTGATTCTGCGATCTCCGAAATCAGATTTACCGTTTTTTCTACCGCACTGACAATATCCTTAAATGCATAGGCAGTTTTATTCGCAATTTCTGTGCTATGCGTTATCCGTTGAATCGTTTCTTCTATATATTTAGAGGTGTGTTGTGCCTCAGTCGCACTTCGTGCTGCTAAAACCTTTACTTCATCTGCTACCACCGAAAATCCTTTTCCAAGCTGACCCGCCCTGGCAGCTTCTACCGCCGCATTTAATGCCAGAATGTTCGTTTGAAATGCGATATCATCTATGACTTTGATTACCCTTGAAATACAAATCGATGAATCTTTCATATCCTCCATTGAATCCAGCATTTGACTCATTTTTTCACTACCCTCCTGCGCATATTTTCTGGCTGTCTCACTCAACACACTTACCTGCTTCGCATTACCAGAATTATATTTCATTTGTTCTGTAATTTCAGAAATAGATGCCGTCAATTCTTGTATTGAACTAGCTTGCTCTGTAGTGCCTTGTGCCAAAACCTGACTTCCCTCTGATAGCTGCGCTGATCCTGATGCAACCTGATCGGCTGCGCCACTGATTTCACCCATCATCTCATTCATAATTTCAATTATATTGAGGAATGACTCTTTGGTTTCGATGAAATCTCCTTGAAAGTTATCAGAAACAGAAGGAGTTAAATTCCCTTTTCCGATTTCATTCAGAACATATGAGATCTCACTGATATAACTCAATAAGTTTTCTATGGTTTGATTCATTGCAAGTTTTATTTCTGCATATTCTCCCTGGTATTCACCACGCATCTTTATACGTAAATTTCCGGACGACATCTCTGTTAAAACCTCTGAAACTTCGCGAAACGGCGCAATTACAGCATCAAGGGTTCCATTGATCCCTTCCACTAACTTTCTGTATTCTCCCTGGTAACTTTGAACACGTCCCCTTTCTGATAATTGTCCCTTCATTGCGCATTCTGAAAGCCCATTTGTTTCAGCAACCAAAGATTTCAAGGTTTCCAGCATAGTAATAATAGCAGGTGTCAGAACGTCCTTTTGTCCTTTTTTCCCGTTCAGCTTCAGCGTTTCCAGATCCTCGAGATTCCCCGCGGCAACATGATTAACATATTGGATTATTTCATTAATCTGTCCGGATACCTTATTAATTGATACTGCAATTTGCCCATATATTCCCAAGTCATCTTCGTTCATTGAATCAGTATAATCATTTTTGCTCATCTTCTCAAGAACGGTTCTTCCATCGACCAATGAATTTAGTCCCCCAATGCAGGAATTGATACTTATCTTAATTTCATGGAAATCTCCTTGGTATTCTTCCGTAATTTGTTTTGGAATTTCTCCCTGCCCGATTTTTTCCATGTATTCCTTGGCTATATATAGCGGGCTAACGATGGTATCTAATGTTGTATTAAAACCTGCAACAATTCTTCTAAATTCCCCACCATGGGTTTCTGTTACAGCACGGATTCCAAGTTTTCCTTCGGCTGCCGCTTCTGCCAGCATATTGACATCTTGAATCAATAAATTCACCGCACGAATGCAAGTATTCAAACTATCTTTGATATCATTGAAGTCTCCGTGATACGCTTCCGTAATTTCCTCCGGTATCTCTCCCCTGCTTATGCTCCGAAGAAATTCAGCAGATAACATCATTGGTGTTGTGAACGCCTCAATCGTATCATTAAAACCCTGAATAATATCATAGTAACCCCCTGAATAAGAGTCAGCAGTACCACGATAAGCAAAATCACCTGCTTTCGCAGCCTCTGCCATGCCATGCACCTCTTTTGTTAGAGATTTCAAATTGGTGATCACAGACTGAATGCTTAACCCTAGTCGATCCTGTTCTGACCGAGGCTCCATAACAATATTAAGATTACCAGATGCTATATTTTCGGCAATTTCCGCCTGTTTCTTCATATTCTGGGTCAGTCTGTCAAACGATTCCACAAGGATACCAATTTCATCATTTAATTTTGTTTTCACCGTAATATCAAGATCTCCGATTGCAAGCCTTTCTGCTGCATGAGACAGTTCAACAATTGGCCGGCTCATCTTCTTTGATACATAAATACCTGCTGTGACAGCAAATGACATACATAACATTGAAACAGCTATGATTGACACCACCGACAAGAGAAAGGTATTCTGGGATTCCACCAAAGATGTATCTGCAACGGAAAGATTCTCTTCAATCAGCTCTTGTATGTCTTTATTTACAACATTGATCATACCACGGAAAGACGGTGCGAGGTTCATAGCTTCTAAATAATTGTTGTTGTTCAACAGAATACCCAATTGATTCATAATCTCACTGCAGCGCTGTAAATCATCTTTCATGGTTTGATAAACTGGAAGAACGGAAACTATTTTTTCTCGTTCCTCGTATCTTCCAAACAATTCCTGATTGCTTTGCTGAAGTTGCTGAACCTCTTCTAACCTTTTTCCTGTCTGGAGCATGTCCTTTTCATAAAGCATCAAGAGATAATTACGATTTATATGCATCAGATTTTTTTGTATTTCATACAAGTAGGTCGTAGGAATACAATGATTGGAATAGATTTCTTTGGTGTTTTCATTGGTGCTATTTATCATTCCCAAACCAAAACCACCTACCAACAAAGTGAAAAGCCCAATCATAACAAACGTTAATATCAGTTTTTTCCTGATTCCCAATTGATTCAACATGATATTCCTTCTTTCTCTTACAATATTTTATCTGTTTCTTAATCCAATTTAATTTTAGCTTGTTTTTGTAAAGGAAGAGTTAATCACTTGTTAAATTCAAGTAAAGGAATAGCATATGTTTCCATATATTGATTTATATAAGTACTATATTTCATTATATTAATCGGTTCGGTTAATTTTGGTTTGGTGTTTTTTCGTTTTGTTCCGTGCAACCGTACATTTCTGCAAGCTGTCTGCCAATCGTTCTTAAATCACGCTCTCTGGCAACTTCATAACCAATATCTACTAAAGAAGGAACTTCTTTTTCGAGAATTGCAATAATTTTTTCCTGAAATTGGCCGATGTTATTTGCCTTGTAAACATTTACTCCATCGACAAGCCACTTATGATAGATAGGGATATCACGTATTAAAACCGGCAGCTTCATTGCCAGTGCTTCCAAAAGAACAATTCCTTCCGTTTCCTCATGGGTCGGAAACAGGAACAGATCGCTACCGTTATAGGCCTGCCTCAAAACATCAGAAGTAACATAACCGGCAAAAATCAAATTATCAAGTTTTGTCTCAACCGCTTTTCTTATTTCATTTGGAACTGCATTTAAATTCGTATGACCAAACCAGATGAATGTGTACTGAGGCAACCTCTTGGCAAGCTCAACAAAATCTATAATTCCCTTTCTTTCAATGTATAGGCCAACCGAGATAATAACTTTATCCTCCTTAGAAAGATGAAACATTTCACGAAAATGGTTGGCATCCTCTTGATTTCTTTTAAAGAAATCAAGGTCAATCCCGTTGGAGATGGCAACGATAGGCTTGCCTAGATCATACTTGTCTAGCAGTTCTTTGGAATAAAAAGATGGTGTAACAATCAGATCTGCAGAAGAATAGCATTTTGAAATCCATTTCTTAAATAGCGGAGCAAGCTGGTTAGATAATAAAAAGGAATTCTTAAAATCTTCCTCAGTGGAATGAGCATGATAGATAACTTTTTTCCCCTTCCTTTTTGCCCTTATGCTTAATAGATAGGATTCCAGGAAAATAGTATTGATATGGATTACATCATAATTATCTTTTTTATTTGTTGTATACGGGATATTATTTAATTCCAATGCCTTCATCTGATGATTGATCGCCCTGCCAACACCGCTTTTTTCTATCAATTTATAATGTCCGGAATGCAGTAATATTGTCATATTATCAACCACCTTTCTAAAAGCCTGTTAAGGAGATCACTCCTGCCAAAGTAAGACTATATAAAGCAATTGATGGGGGTTTACACAACAAAACAATTGCAAAGAACTTCTTAAGTTTCATTTTTGTCAAACCCGCAAGAAAGCATAATAAATCATCCGGCGCTACAGGAAAGAGAATAGCTATTGCAAAAAGTCTCTCAAATTTATTACCCTTATCCAGCCAATCCATATATCGATCCAGCTTCTTGCGGTTTACAAACTTTCTAACAACGGGGAGTCCATATCTTTTCGATATTAAAAAGGCGAAAATCGAACCCATAGATATTCCTATATAGCTGTAAATAAGGCCCCAAATCGGTCCAAATGCAAATACGCCTGCCACGCAGCCTATCGCCCCAGGGAGTATTGGAATGATCACCTGTATTGCCTGAACAAGAATAAAAACAATCGGTGCAACGATGCCCAGGGAAATGATATAAACGCTGAACGTATTACTTGATGAAAAAATACCAAGATGATATCCATATACAGCAAAGGCGCAAATCATCAAAAGTCCTGATATTGTAGAGATACGAATTGCAAGTGTCGTTTTATCCATCTTAATCTCAAGTGTATTTTCATCCATTTTATTTTTCCCCTTTAAGCATAGCCATCGCATACTTTTGCATTCGTATAGCTGTTTCTCATAATCACGTTCAGGTACAGACTTTCTACCGATCTTACGAAAGGATAGGAGCCATATCTTTGTGCATCCATTTCCGCGTTGAAAGACATCTGCGACCGTAAAGTATCATCTTCCAGCAAAGTATCCATCCCTTCTATAAAATCCTGTGATTTCTCATAAGTAAAACCATTGAATCCACTGATTAAAACACCCTCCAAGCATTTATCGTACTTGCATATTTCTGGAATTCCGTTTGCAAGCGCTTCAATATAAGTCAACCCCTGCGTTTCACTTTCAGATGCACTTACAAAAATATCAGCAACTTGATAATACTTTGATATAAGCTCCGGAGATACCATTCCAGCAAATTTTACATAATCACTAATACCTAATTCTTTTGCCTTTCGTTCCAGATTTCCTCGGTACGGTCCATCTCCAACAATAAGCATTGATATATTTTTATGATTTTCGATAAGCCTAGGAAGATTCTCGAGAATTTCGTCAATATTTTTTTCTACCCCCAGTCTTCCTACCGAGAGTATTATCCTGTTTTCTTCATTAATTCCTAAAGACCTTTTTAATTGGAATTTTTCCTGATCTGTTATTTTTTCTTCAAATTTTTCCAAATTGATTCCTGTTGGAATCACTTCAATATCTTTTTCCACTCCGTATTTCATTAAGGATTCTTTAACCTTTTCTGTTGGTGCAACCACCGTTTCAACATTTTTAATAATTTCTTTTGTGAAGAGAGCTGCCAGTCTTCTTCCGATTGTCTGGTTCTTTATTATATATCCCGTATAATGTTCATACATCGTATGATAGGTGTGCACAATTGGAATATTCAATTTCTTTGATATTCGCTTGGCATATATGAATGTAAAAAATTCGCATTGAGAATGTATGATGTCCGGCGACCATTCCATGATTTCGTTGAAACATTTATCGTTAAAAGATACCGTTGCTCGCACATTCGGATATACGTTAACATCAAAAGATTTTATAAAGTAAACATTGTCCTGTTTACTGGAACAATTATTAGGAGATAGGGTCAATATTCTAACATCATGTCCCATGCTAATTAATTCTTTATTTAGATTTAATACTGAAGTGACAACGCCGCTGATCGTGGGCGAATAAGTATCTGTTGTAATTAAAACTTTCATATTCTAATACCTCCATTTTATTATATTTTTTCACAAATATAATATTTCTATAGTAATAGAATACAGGTAAGTTTTAACATCCTTCTTAAGAATATATAAACAATTTATTAATTTTAAAAAAATCACTGTAAAGTCAGTGATTTCAAAATTTTATTTCATTACATCATAAAACATAACCTTAAATTTTAAACCGATATCCGGCACCCCATACTGTTTCTATATAACGCGGTTTAGCGCAGTCCTCTTCAATCTTATCTCGAATCCTGTTAATATGAACCGTTACTGTAGCGGTATCCCCCATGGAATCCATCCCCCAAATTCTATCAAACAGAATGTCCTTGTTAAAAACCATATTAGGGTTTGTTGCCAGAAAAAGCAGAAGTTCAAATTCCTTGTTAGTCAATTTCACTTCTTTATTTCCCACATAAACTCTCCATGCCTCCGGCAAAATCCTCAGATTTCCGATTACCAGTTCCGTCGTTTCTAGTTTTCCGTTATCTGCTCTTTGGGTCAAGCGATCATATCTGGAAAGATGAGCATTCACCCGGGCGACCAGCTCACTCGGGCTGAACGGCTTCACGATATAATCATCCGCACCGATCCCCAATCCCCGGATTTTATCAATATCCTCTTTTTTAGCTGTTACCATTAAAATCGGAATATCTTTTTGATCTCTAATGGTACGACAAACTTCAAAGCCATCCATTCCGGGCAGCATCAAATCAAGAAGAATTAAGTCAAAATCCTCCGCCAAAGCCACAGAAAGCCCACTTTTCCCATCCGTGTAAATTGCCGTTTCAAAATGATTGATTTCAAGATAGTCTCTTTCTAGTTCAGCTATACTTTTATCATCTTCAATGATCAGTATTCGTTTCATATGAATCCCCCTGTTTCACTCGGCAATGCAATAACGATTTCCAATCCATGATTATTCCGAGCAGTTATCGTCCCTCCATGGGCATTCACAATATGCTTTGCAATCGCCAGCCCCAAACCGCTTCCCTCCTGTGGATTTGAACGAGATGGATCACCCCTGTAAAATCTTGTAAACAATTTTGCAAGCTCATCCGTTTCAACTCCAGGTCCATCGTCCACTATTGTTATTACAATGTTGTTATTCACATGCTTTAGCTCGACTGTTACTATGCTGGACTCTCTCAATTTGTATTTCATACTGTTCTCAAGAATATTCGTTAGAACTCTTCCCATTTCCTCACGATCAAGTTTTACGAAAATATCATGGATGTCATTATCTTCAAAGAAAATATGGAGTCCCTTCCGAAGTAACTCCTCTTTTGCCTGATGGAAGTACTCCTTCAAATAACGATTGATTGCTATGCTCTGAAAGTGAAAAGGATAATGATTGGTATCCATTTTTGAAAACAGTAATAAATTGTCAACCAGGGAATCCATATCACATGCTTTTTTATAAATCATATCCAAGTAGTTCTTCTGCTTTTCAGGAGTGCTTGCAACCCCGTCTCGTAAACCTTCCACATAACCTTTTATAACAGTAAGTGGAGTACGCAGATCATGAGAAATACCGGCAACCAATTCTTGTTTATCCGTTTCATATTTGAGCTGTATTTCAACGGAGCTTTTCAACCGTCTCCGCATTTCGTCAAAGTCGGCGCAAACCTGCTCAAATTCGTCCTTACCATTATATTTCAGCTCAAAATCAAGATTCCCTTCCTTAATTTGGTTTGATCCATAGCGCAATAAATTTAATGGTACCAGAATACTCCTTGTTACGCGAGCCGCAAGATAGCTGTTAATCAAAACAATAATCACGACCGCGGAAAGAAGAATAATTACCAGATAGCTCAGGACAAGTGATTTCATGTTTATAAGCATTGCCTCTAATCCAGCTTCAAATGTTTCAGAGTTTCCGCTAAAAAGCTCACTCTTATAATTCAATAGCTGTTCCTGATATACCTCTGTAAATGTCCCGAGTACCATACTGGCAATAATAACAATGAGAACAATCGGAACTATGAACATTATAGTATTGGAAATTGTCAGCCTTTTTTTAATCATCATTTGATTTTTTCTCCCACATACACATAAAATGGCTCTCTGAAGATACGATTGCTTTTATTGTAGATTAAATTGTTTTATATTTTATAAATTCATTATAAACAGATTATAAATTCTTAAAATGGCAACAGCTATTAATAACCATTGCCATTTTACATTAACGTCAGTTTATTTTGTATGACTTTAAACTATTTTATATAGATATAACAATTCACCGTTGATTACCCACTTCTACCTGATCGGGCAAACACCACTTTCACATCCCTCATCGCCAATATCATACTCAATTTCTTCCTTTTCATACTTAGAAATCAAGGACGGAACAAACGGATTCATCGCCGCAGTTCGACTGTGGTAATCTTTCTCGGATATTTCTTCAAACGGAAGCAATTCATAAAAATTATCCTCAAAGGACAAGAAAGAGAGTGCTACTGTATTTTCCCAGTTATCCCAGACCCATTGCTCAACGGTATCCCATTCATCATCCTTCACATGTATCGTAATAGAACAATTATGCTCTACATAATGCGTCATAAACATTTTATAAATCTCAAGCTGTTCAATAGCACTGACATCTGCCTTAAATTTCTTACCGGGAGCTTTCACCGGGAACTCCACAACTTTTGTGACACAAGTTTCAGGATCCTGTCCAACTTCCGGGTAAACCGGATAGCCAAGCTCCTCACATACTTTCGTAAGTGGGTCATCGCTGCTGATTCTGACTCTCCTGACATAATACGGTGCATGGGAAAAATGGACACCGCTGGATACAACAGGCAAGAGGCTTAAGGTGCCCTCCGGTTTAATCGTTGTAACCAGCAAAGGCTCAAGTTGTCCCAGTTCCTTCGCAAACTCTGCCGCTGCCTTTTTGGCAGTTTCTTTTAACTCTTTCAGTAAATGTTCTTGTCCCTCTTGGTCAAGATCCAATGCATTCACCAAATCCTGCCACCCGGTCAGAGAACAGCCAAGCAATTTATCTCTCTGCTGTATCGCATTCCATTCCGGAATTTCCAATTCAGTACAAGTCATGCGATACCCTGCTCTTGCACTCAGTCTCTGTGCCTCCATCAATCCAGCGTGATCCAAAATGCCATCTTTCACAAATCCCATAACATTTACAGTTGTCAGGTTGCACAGACCTTTTGAATCAAGTAAAATTTCGGCACAGGGATTAACACCCTGGAAGTTAGGACGTCTTTTCGCCCCTGCCTCTTCGTTAACCCAGCCTGGCTCACCAGAATATCTCATCTGCTGCAAATGCCAGTGAAGTTCCGGTCTGGTTGGTTTTCTTGTATAATAAATAGAATTGTTACTCATTTGGCGATGAGCAATTTCGGTGTCTATCATCCATTTTTCATCCTCTTTTTTATACAGCTCACTCTTGGCTTGAATACAGTCCTTATCATCCTGATCGACCAGAACGATTTCAGCAGTTCTTCTTACACCGCCCACAACTACATTTTCACCAATAATATTTGCTATATCAAGGCAATCAATGGGCTGCAATTTTACTTTCGCAGTGGTGACTCGATGTTTGGCCTTTTCTATTACTCTGAGAATCTTAAGAAACATATTCTTCATACTGGAATGACCACTGGCTGTTCCACCAAAGGTTTTTAGCTTCTCACCCTTTGCTCTCACATTATCGTAATTTAGCAGGACAGTTTTAATTTTTCTATATTCCGTACTATAAAACACCTTGAGGAAATAATCCATCGACTGAACCCACCCCTCTTTGCTGTCTCCGATGGTGATCTTTATCGTGTCGTTATGGGTAAATTCCAGGGAAGTACTGTCCTGCCGCAGCGACCGAAGTATAGGAGTATAAGATTCATGAATCACTTCAATGTCTGTTCTGATTGGAGGAAGCTTCGCCACATCTGCCTTTAGCACCCTGACCCCAACTCCGGAACCAACCATAAGCAGATAGAAAATATCCCGGAACGCGGCAAAACTGTCAATCACCTGAAAAGAACAATTATAATTAGACATTGGGTAAAACTTAGACACGTCCGTGCTTCCCACCCAAAATGTTCTCCCCGACAAAAACTGCTTCAGCTCAAATACATTCTTATAAAGCTTTTCGGCCTCTTCTTTTGAAGTAGGCACCAAGCTGCAATTGTATTCTACAGACCTGCGCACAGTCTCCCACCAGTATTCCCTCCGCAACTCTTCCGGTATCCATCTGGAATAAGTTCTGTAATAGACGAAGTTGCCAAGCTGATTCATTGGAGAAGGAGTATGCTTGTATTTGCTGGCAAACTCTTCGGAAATGATTCTACCGTCTCTGCGTTTTCTGGCATCCCTTGTCTTGTCCCTTTCATATCGGTAAATAATAAACTTCTTCGCGGCATCCTTTCGTTCGCTGGCCATCAGAAAATCTTCTACTAAATCCTGAAGATCCTCCACGTTGATCAAACGCTCAGATCTTTCAACCTGTTTTTCTATGGCCGATGCTATATCACCTGCTAATTTCGAATCAATTCCTGCCTTTGTCTCAAGCATGGCATTTTCGATTGCAGTATTAATTTTTACACTTCTAAAACTAACCTGAGTTCCGTCTCTTTTTATCACTGTTTTCATCGCTTGCCTCCTATATATTGTTGCTCTTGCGTGAGCAATCATCATTATATAGTATTCGATCACGAATTTCAATATTTAATTGTACGAAATTGCACAAATTTTCCCTTTATAATCTTACCTTCATTATGCCCATACCATGAATTTTTCAGAGTGAATTATCTATAATAAAACGAATCATTATTCGTTAAAATAGAAGGATATACTTGACTTGCTCATGACCAGATTGTATGATTGTATACAGTTATACAATCATATTTGTTACGAGATTTGTTAGGAAAGAAGGAGACACTATGGGAAAAACATTAGCCTATAAAATCCTGGAGAATCATCTGGTGGACGGCACCATTGCTCCGGGGAATGAAATTACGATCAAAATTGATCAGACACTAACACAGGATTCTACGGGAACCATGGTTTATCTGCAATTGGAAGCAATGGACGTAGATAAAATAAAAACAGAACTTTCTGTAGCCTATATTGACCACAATACGCTTCAAACCGGCTTTGAGAATGCCGATGATCATGAATTTATCAAGAGCGTAGCCAAACGCCACGGTGTACTTTTCTCTAAACCGGGGAACGGGATTTGTCACCAGCTTCATCTGGAGAACTACGGCATACCGGGCAAGACCCTGTTAGGATCAGATAGTCATACACCAACGGGGGGCGGGCTTGGCATGATCGCTATTGGTGCGGGTGGTCTTGATGTTGCAGTTGCCATGGCACAAGGAACCTATAGTCTAACCGTACCAAAAGTATTAAAAGTTGAGCTGACTGGCAGCCTGAAGCCATGGGTTTCCGCAAAAGATGTTATTTTGTATGTCCTTCAGCAGCTTACCGTGAAAGGCGGTGTTGGCAAAATCGTGGAATATACCGGAGAAGGTGTGAAAACTTTATCCGTTACTGATCGAGCGACCATCACCAATATGGGTGCCGAACTTGGTGCAACTACCTCTGTATTCCCAAGCGATGAAAATACAAAAGAATATCTGGCTTCTCAGGGGAGAGAAAAGGATTATGTGTCAATGTCAGCAGATCAGGATGCCATCTATGATGAAGTACTGAAGGTAGATTTATCCAGTCTTACCCCCCTTGCTGCAAAGCCTCATAGCCCAGATAATGTCGATACGATAAAAAATATCGGACCAATCAAAGTAAATCAGGTTGCTATTGGAAGCTGTACCAACTCTTCCTATACTGACCTGATGAAGGTCGCGGAAATTCTAAAAGAGAAACAGATTCATCCGGATGTCAGTCTGGTGATCTCACCAGGTTCCAGCAAGATACTGAGCAAGCTTGCTGAAAACGGAGCACTTGCTTCCATGATCAACGCAGGAGCCAGAATTATCGAAAATGCTTGCGGACCATGCATCGGTATGGGACAATCACCAAAGTCAAGTGCAGTATCCCTTCGTACCTTCAACAGAAACTTCAAAGGCAGAAGCGGAACTCTGGATGCAGACGTTTATCTGGTCAGCCCGGAAACTGCTGCCGTATCAGCAATCACCGGTATTTTAACCGATGGAACAACCTCTGGATTAACCTTGCCGGATATTAACCGAGAACGCTTCAACTTCAACGACAACTTTATCGTTTACCCTAAGGAGTCAGATAAAACCAACACTGGGGTAGAGATGGGACCAAATATCAAACCATTCCCGCAAAATACAAAATTATCGGATACGGTTACCGGAACGGTAGTACTGCATGCCGGAAACAATATCACAACAGATGATATTATGCCATCAGACTCCAGGCTGCTTCCTTACCGATCCAATATTCCTCACCTGGCCAATTACTGCTTTGAGAAAATCGACAAGGACTTTGCTGCACGCTGCAAAGAAGCCAAGGAAGGAGTTATTGTCGGTGGAGAAAACTACGGTCAGGGTTCCAGCCGTGAACATGCTGCGCTTGCGCCGCTTTATTTAGGAATTAAGTTTGTTCTGGCAAAATCCTTTGCCAGAATCCACCGCTCTAATTTGATCAACAGCGGTATCCTGCCTTTGGTATTTGAAAATCCTGCTGATTATGACGACTTCAAACTCGGTCAGAAGCTGGTTATTGAAAATGCCAAGAATCAAGTAAAGAATCCTGTTATAATTGTGAAAAACGCAGCTACCGGGAAAGAATACAAGGTAATCACAAACTTTTCCGAGTTGGAAATCGAAATGATTCTAGCTGGGGGAAAGATTAATCAAATCAAAGGATAAATATTAAGTAGGCGTGTCGGGTATATTTTTCGAAAACCGCCAACTTTTAAAATTTGATTTTAGTAGAGAAAGGAAAAAATGAAATGGATTATATGAAAGCATTTGAAGCAATCGTGGCTCAGCAGCTTGCGAGAGTGGAAAAAATGAAATCAGATACCGACTTTATTAATTATCAAACGCTTGATAAAATCATCATCGGCGTTATCGGCGGAGACGGAATCGGCCCTGCCATCACTGCTCAGGCTCACAGAGTTCTGGAAACACTCCTTAAAGATGCAGTGAAGTCAAGCAAGGTAGAGTTTAAAGTAATCGATGGTTGCACAATTGAAAACCGGGCAGCGGCAGGAAAAGCGATCCCGGATGATGTTTTGAAGGAGATCAAAAAATGTAATGTCCTGCTGAAAGGCCCAACGACTACACCTAGAAAAGGAGATACATGGGCGAATGTAGAAAGCGCCAATGTTGCCATGAGAAAAGAGCTTGACCTTTTTGCCAACGTCAGGCCGGTCAAGGTGCCTGAACTTGGAATCGACTGGACTTTCTTCAGAGAAAACACAGAATGCCTTTACGCGATGGGCAGCCAGGGAGTCAACATTACGGATGATTTAGCGATTGACTTTAGAGTTATCACAAGTCCTGGTACAGAACGCATCGCCAGACTGGCCTTTGAGTACGCAAAAGCAAACAACAAAAAAAGAGTTACCATCGTTACCAAGGCAAATGTAGTAAAAACAACCGACGGAAAATTTCTTGATATCTGTAAACAGGTCGGCAAGGAATATCCTGAAATTGAGGTAGACGACTGGTACATCGATATCATGACGGCAAAGCTCATTGATGAAAAGAGACGGGGACAGTTTGAAGTTCTTATCCTGCCAAATCTTTACGGCGATATCCTTACCGATGAAGCTGCCGAATTCCAAGGCGGTGTCGGAACTGCAGGAAGTGCAAACCTTGGAAAGCATTATTCCATGTTTGAAGCAATTCACGGTTCTGCACCTCGTATGGTAGAGGAAGGCAGAGATATTTATGCAGATCCTTCCAGTGTAATCCGAGCTGGAGCAATGCTCCTGTCTCACATCGGATACCAGGAAAAAGCCGACAAGCTCTTTTCTGCTTTAGAAGAATGCATGATCACAGAGAAAAAGCTGACCATTACAGGAAGATCCGATGGAGCCACAGGGGCTCAATTCGCAGATTATATTTTATCAAAGATATGAGGATAATTATGGCACTTTCTACAGACCTTTTTTCCAATCTCAGAAAAGACATCTTACAAGGTAAGCTGCGGCAAGGTGAAAAGCTAACCGAGCAACAAATCTGCGACGAGTATAGTGTGAGCCGAACTCCAGTTAGAGAAGCGTTCAAGCAGTTGGAGCTGGAAGGTTTTATCGAGACCATTCCAAATCGGGGTGCGTTTGTGGTAGGATTTACTTCTCAAGATATCTCTGATCTGTATGAGCTTCGTAAGTCCTACGAAGTACTGGCTATGAAATGGGCAATCGAGAGGATTACTAAGGAAGAATTTGAAAAACTGGAGGAAGCTTTTGAGTTTATGGAATTCTATACGCAAAAGAAGGATGTGGAAAAAATGCTGAACATCAATATGAATTTCCATGAATTGATTTATAAAGCGTCTCATAACCGCATGCTTTACCATGTGCTTTCCTCCTATCAGATCTATATCAAGCAAAGCCAAACGACACGAAATGATGGATCCGGCACGTATTTAGATGAAGTATTATCAGAACATCGAGCCATCTTTGAAGCGTTTAAAAACAAAGATGTAGAATCGGGCATTACCGCAATCTCCAAGCATTTGGACAATGCCAAACACCGCGCAAATTGATTTATATCAATTGAAGTGATACAAATATAATGATCATTACAGAATAGAAGGCTGTCAATACAATATTGACAGCCTTCTATTCTCGTTCGGGCTTCCTTAACGGAAGCCTAAATACCTGCTTTGGTTCAGTCCATTTAAAAATCTACACATCTTTTTGGATTTTAACAGCATTTGGAAACAAAGATCACGCTTAACCGGTGTGGCATTTCCCCATTTTCCTTTGCTACTCTGTGGTAACTTGATACATTATCCGTTCTATAACTTTTGTTTGTGTACCAAGTACAGGTTCCTCCTTTCTATCTCCATAAAATAAAAACTGTATGCCAAAGCATACAGTCAAATTTTTTGCCTGCTCTTCGGCGACCCGGCTATCCTTGCAAAAATGCTTTAGACCCGTGGCTTTGCGTCCTTATCTTTCAATAAGTTTGCCATTTTCGGAGATAATTTTATTTTAAATGAATAATTTTCCAAATGCAATAGTTTTTTGGAAAAAATGCTTTTCTTTTTTTCTTCACAAAAACAATTTAACAGCACGATCTATCTGGAACAGATACAAATAAGCTTCTTCCACTTCAATGCCTCGTATCCGTTCCAAGGCTTCTCGATAAAGCCCTAGTTGTACCTGATAACGCTCTGTTACTTGCTTAATTTCTGCCTCATTATCAAAATCTTTGATATAATTGGATTTATAGTCCAAGAGAATATACTTGCCATTCTCTTCAAAATAACAATCGATGGTTCCCTGAATGATTATTTTTTCTCCGGATATTTCCTTCATGATGTTAAACGAGACCTCTTTGTAAATCTTTTCTGATTTACAGGCACGCTTCCCGATATCTGAATGGAAGAACCCAATGATTTTCTGATAAGAAACCTCTGTTGCTTCTTCCTCCGTCAAGATTTCTCTTTTCACAAGATCATCGACAATCCCTCGGATGGCTTGTTTTTTTGCTTCGTTTCCTTCGTCCCTTGCAGACAGATCTGCTATCTTATGAAAATCAAGCTGTTCCATCACTTTATGAAGAATAGTGCCTTTTTCCGCACCTGTAAATTTGCTCTTTTCTTTTGCAAAATTCGGTGCATTCAGTGAAATAACTTCTTTCGCTTTTATCTTTTGATTCTGATCTTCAGTCAGTCTGCTCAATTCCGATACGGTAAACTTAGATTTTAGCTGTAGTGCTTCCTTATGTTCGTAGACAAAATTAAGACGCCTTTGGATTTCATCCTGTAATTCCTTTTGATCAGAATCCTGCAATACCTTACCAAGAATCAACCTTTGAATTTTGTTTTTTTGCAGGCCGATTTCTTCTTTGCGAAACCCAATATCCTTGCGGTTGGTTTGTTTTAATATTATTTTTGACTGTTCCAAAGCAGGTATTAAAAAATCAAAATAAGATTTTGCTCCGGTAAAATCCTTGCCTTTGACGGAATACTGTCTCATAGTCTCATCCATGTCCTTCATGGTGCCTAACAGAATAAGTTTGTCCATTGCTCTGGTAAATGCAACGTAAAGAATACGAAGCTCTTCCGCAAGACTTTCCTTTTTTTTCTTCTGTTCAATCGCCGTTTGGATCAGTGTCTTTTTATAGCAGGAATTTTCCTTATCGACGAAACGTATTCCAAAGCCAATCTCCTTATGTAAACTAACCTGATAAGTATTGCTATCCTTGTTAAAGCGTTTACCCAGACCTCCCACTAATACCATAGGAAATTCCAGCCCTTTACTTTTATGAATCGTCATGATCCGAACCACATCGTCATTTTCGCCCAATAATTTGACTTGTCCCATCGAAACCTTTCTTTTTTTTATCGCTTCGATATAATGAATAAAACTGAAAAGACCTTTCATCTGGCTTGATTGGAATTGTACCGCTTTATCCACCAACGCCCTTAAATTTGCCTGTCTCTGACTGCCGCCCGGGATACCGCCAATATATTCGTAATACCCTGTTTCCCGGATCAACATCCAAAGAAAATCCTCCAGAGGCATAAGCGGTGCTTCCCTCTTCCATTGATTGATACGATCCAGGGTTTCCTTGCACTTTTCCTGTAAGCCGCTCTCATTTCCCTGCTCCGCATATTCACTGAACACTTGATAATAGGCTCCTTCTTTCTTATGGATACGGATTGTGATCAATTCTTCCATGGTAAAACCAAAAATAGGTGATCTCAGAATGCTTAGCAGAGCAATATCCTGTTTTCGGTTATCAATAACCCGAAGCAGATTCAAAAAAACCTCAATTTCCAAGGTGTCAAAATAGCCGTCGCTGGTATCTACAAAGGCCGGTATTCCTTCTCTCATCAACGCTTCGTAATAAACCTCCGCATAACCTTTTGCGCCACGAAGCAATATAACGATGTCCTTGTTTTCTATCGGCCGCTCCGCTTCCCGTTTTCTGTCATAGATCAGGCTTCCCTTTGCTTCTCTAATTATTTGAGCTGCCGCATATGCTTCGATTTCCGCTTTTTTCATTTCCCTGATTTCCTCATCAAGAGATAAATCATCGATTTGCTTTTCATCCACGATTTGAAGTTCCACCGGATAGTTCCGAGTTCCTTCGTAAGGAGCTCCTTCATACAGTGCCGCGTTCTCATCATATTCCAGACCGGAAAGGTCTTTATTCATGATCTGACTGAAGATATCATTCACGGCATCAATAATCCCCCCCTTGCTTCTGAAGTTTTTATTCAGATCCAGTTTCCTATCAGAATTGGTTCTGTTTTCTTTAAATATCTCATATTTTTTTATAAATATTTCTGGTTCAGCCAATCGAAACTTATAAATGCTCTGCTTCACATCACCAACCATAAAAAGATTATTCTCACGTTTAATTTTATTAATCAAGGTTTCCTGTACGATGTTGCTGTCCTGATACTCGTCTATGAAGATATATTCAAATTTTTTCCGGTATTCCGCCGCCGCTTCCTCCTTGGAAAGAACCTTCAAAGCATAATGTTCAATATCGCTAAAGTCAATCAGAACCTTACTTTGTTTTTTTTCTCTATATAACCGATCGAATTCTTCTACAAGAAAACAAAGGTAACGTGCATCCTGATATGTTTCATTAAAATCCTGTACATAATCGTCCAGAGCTCTTGCAAAATATTGACTTGCCAGCTTTTTGACAATGGATTTCCCCTGGTTCCGAAGAGCAGCCACCGATTCTTTGATCTCTTCATAGGATTCTTTTTCTGCTTTTGATGCAGTATAGGTCTGGAATTTTACTCTGGATATCATTCTGGCGAAGTCATCAAAGGACTTATCTTTAAAATCATGCTGCAAAGCTTCTAACATTTCTATTTCCAGTTTACATTTTCCGATCAAACTGGAAATTCCCTGCATTTCAACCAATTCCCCAGCCTTAACAAAACAATCTTCAGCGAGCAAAAGATTCCTTTCAATTTCCCCGTGAATTTCTAAAAAAGCGGCGCTCTTTTCAAAGTCTTCCTTTGTGCAGGAAAGTTCCTCTGCTCTTTCTCTCAGCCAGATAAAAGAGTCCGGAATGCTCTGAATAAAGTTATGTACTTCGAAAATCATTTCCTTTACTGCATTATCATTTTTCGTCAAAGCAAATTTGCTTAAGAATTCAAGAAAATCCTGACTGCAGGATTCGAACAAATTGCTGAATAACTGTTCCATCGCATCTGCTTGCAGGATTGTCTTCTGAGCTTCATCACATATTTTGAAATTTGGTTCTATATCAATCAGATAAAAATAACGCCGGATCACCTCCATGGAAAAAGCATGAAAGGTGCTGATATTTGCCCTGTGAATCAGGTTAAGCTGCTCTCTAAGAAAAGACGCTTTCTGTGTTGTTGACTTATTTTCGCCGATTTGATCCAATTCCTTTGATATGGCATTCACAATTTTTTCCCGCATCTCTGAAGCAGCTGCATTGCTGAAGGTTACGATCAACATATGGTCAAGTGAAACCTGATCCTGAATAATCAACTGCTTAATTCTTTCAACGAGAACTGCTGTTTTCCCAGACCCTGCTGCGGCAGAAACAAGAATGTTTTTTTCTCTGATTTCGATTGCTTCCTTTTGTTCCTTCGTCCATTTCATAATGATCACCCACTGTTATATCAGCTTGAATTTTATCAATAACTTCGCCAGTTTCTCACCTTTGGGAAGAAGTTTGATTTCATGTGGTTCAATCGCTCTTGTCTTAAGAAGCATGATGCCATAAACAGCAGCACCTATCCCGATGGCCAGTACAGTGGATAAACTGTTTCCGATGATATTTCTGCATGCGTAATAAACTCCCAATACAACGACACCCATTACGATGCCGGAAAAGCAAGGCTTCCAGACGGATAATTTCACATTAAATTTAGTACCAGTATATTTTTTTACTGCAATAACATTCAGGATTCCGATAACACCATACGCCATGGAGCTTCCAATAGCAGCACCTTGCACATTCAGATTAGGGATACCTGTCAGAATATAGGTTGCAATTGCTTTTACCACAACACCAATACCCAAAGTGGCAACCGCTACATAAGGTCTTCCCAAGCCCTGAAGAATTCCTGCCATGGTCTGAGCAATTGAGAGGAATATAATTCCAATAGACAAAATGAATAGACATGGAGCAGCGCTGGATGCACTGGCAGCCTGCATAGGATACAGCAAAAGCATGATGGGCTCTGCTAATGTCATAAGACCAAAGGTGCAAGGTACACCAATGATCATTGCAGTTCGAAGTCCCAAACGTACATTCATATCCAAAAAATCGTTATCATGCAGGCTATTTGCTGCAGCAATAGCCGGTACCATGCTTAATGCAATACTGAGTGCCAACGCCATAGGGATATTGATAACTGGACCAGCCATCCCGGTAAGCTGTCCATAAAGTGCATTCGTTTCTTTCAACCCAAACCCAACATCCTGCATTCTACGCATAACGATCGTTACATCAACGATGTTCATAATCGGTAAAATGGAAACACCTATCGTAATGGGAACTGCAATGGCAGCAAGGGTACCGATAATTTTGCCGGCACTTTCTTTTTCTTCCGTGTTGTTTTTTTCAATATCCTGATGAAGCCTCTTCCGTTTCATATAATAAATAAGAATCAAAATCAAAACACCGGCAATCGGACCAATGCTTGTCCCAATGGTTGCACCTGCGGCTGCATATTCAATTCCTTTTGGAAGCAATACGATCGCCAGAGTCAAACCAATTGCCACTCGGACAGCCTGTTCCACAAGCTGGGACACCGCAGTTGGTTCCATTTGCTGCAAACCCTGAAAATATCCGCGGTACACCGACATGATCGGCACGAATAACAATGCCGGAGCGATGGAAACCATAGCATAATATGCACCTGGATTTTTTAGTGCTGTTACAATATATTCTGCACCAAAGAAAAAGATAGAAGAGGCAACAATGCCCAGCGCGAACATCAATACAAAAGACAGTTTAAATACACGATGTGCTTCCAAATGTTTTCCCAAGGCAACCCGTTCTGAAGTCATTTTTGATATGGCTGCAGGTGCTCCATTTGTAGAAAAAACAAGAAGGAATACATAAATCGGATAAGCGGTCTGGTAATAACCCATACCCTCATCACCAATTATATTACCAAGAGGAATTCTAAAAAATGCCCCCATTACTTGTACTAATAAACCAGCAACCCCCAGGACTGCTGCTCCCCTTAAAAATGTTTTTTTACTCATAACCCCTCCAAATCATGCCTTCTTTTTTAGACTCCCTTCTATTATACCAAAATTTTTATACAGTTCTATATATTTTATTTTTTAATTTTGTTATAATAAAAAATATATCACATTATGGAAAAGTTTTGATCTAATATTGGGGAAAATATTGCAGTAGAAATCTATAAATTATAAATTTGTGTTTGCTTTGCCTTTTTCCGTAGCTCAGCTGCAAATGGAATAACGGACAGCGAAGCAAATTTCGTTTGCGATGGAATTCCCGAACGAACGAAACGTTGGATAAGTTCGCCATCAATTTGTTTTACAAATTGGGCAAGTAATAAAGGAGACAAAAATGGTAATAAACTCAAAACCTAATTTATTAATGATCCTTGACGGATACGGCATCAGCGCCAAACAAAAAGGAAATGCTATAAATAAAGCAAAGAAAAAGAATATTGATGAATTGTTCAGAAAGTATCCAAATACTTTAATCGGTGCAAGCGGCCTGGATGTAGGCCTTCCTGAGGGACAGATGGGAAATTCGGAAGTAGGTCATCTCAATATTGGAGCTGGTCGTATCGTTTATCAGGAGTTAACAAAAATCACAAAAGAAATCAAAGAAGGCTTATTCTTTCATAATGCTGCCCTTGAATCAGCAATGGATCACGCTCTTGCAAACGATTCCGCGCTCCATTTATTAGGATTGGTTTCCGACGGAGGCGTACACAGCCATCTGACCCATCTTTATGCTTTGATTGATATGGCAAAACAAAAAGGAATCAAGAAACTTTATATCCATGCATTGCTTGACGGAAGGGATGTACCACCTCAAAGTGCTGGCACTTATTTTAGAATGCTGGAAGACTATCTGTCAAAAGCTAGTATAGGAAAAATCGCAATGATTTCCGGTAGATATTACGGAATGGATCGTGACAATCGATGGGAGCGTGTACAGAAATTTTATGATGCCATGGCGCTTGGAATCGGAGAGAAAGCGGAAAGTGCCATCGCCGGTCTGAAAGCTTCCTATGAAAAGGGAAACAACGATGAATTTGTCCTTCCAACTTTGATTTGCAAGGAAAATGAAACGCCCATCACGGTTCAGGACAACGACTCTATTATCATGTTTAACTTCAGACCCGACAGAGCCAGAGAAATTACAAGATGCTTTGTGGACGAAAGGTTTAACGGATTTGAACGAGCCAAGGTAGCGAAAAACCTCTGCTATACGTGTATGACACAATACGATGCAGAGATGCCGAATGTCCATGTCGCATTTCCACCACAATCCTTAAAAAATACGTTAGGAGAATATCTTTCCCAACTTGGTCTTAGGCAGCTTCGAATTGCAGAAACAGAAAAATATGCCCATGTAACCTTTTTCTTTAACGGAGGAGTCGAAGCGCCAAATAATGGGGAAGACCGCATCCTAATTCCATCACCAAAGGTTGCAACTTATGATATGCAACCAGAAATGAGCGCCTGCCTTATTACTGAAAAATTGATCGAACAAATCAAAGAAAATAAATATGATGTTATTATATTGAATTACGCAAACCCGGACATGGTCGGTCATACCGGAAATATTGACGCGGCGGTAAAGGCCATAGAAACGCTGGATGAGTGTGTCCCTCAGGTAATTGATGCAGTCCTTGCCTTGGGCGGGCAGATCATCATAACTGCAGATCATGGAAATGCAGACTACATGCTTGATGATGAAGGAAATACGATCACCGCCCACTCCTTAAATCCAGTTCCTCTTCTGGTAATCTCAAAAGAATCGATATCGGTCAAAGACGGCGGTGTTTTGGCAGATATTGCACCGACGCTGCTGGATCTGATGGAAATTGAGAAGCCTGCGGAAATGACCGGGCACAGCTTACTCATCCGGAAATAGCATTTTATCAATAGAAGCACCTGTCAGGTACACTGTAATTGAACCGACCCCCAAAAGGTTAGACCCAAAATCTAACGGTTGGAGGTCGGTTTTATTATGCTAAAAGACTCAGCCTTTTGGCAGCATAAAAGAAAAAGGCGAAGTGGAAAATCCACCTCGCCCAACGTATGTATTGAGTACGCCCGTTGATTTTAGACAAGCGCACGATTATAAAATTGAGCAGGAAAGATTCATCCCAGCGCATCCGAAAATATCGATTTTTTACTCAAATATTCTCTGAATGTCTGAATGATCTCAGAGGTTTCATTAATAAAGTAAGGTCTTGCAACGTTTCCGTTTGCATCCCGGTCACACCCATTCCACCAGACTGCAACTTTTATATTTTGATACTTTCCGATGTGGTTGAACATGTTCTTTATCCATTGGTTTTTGTCTCCGCCCACGCTGCTGGAAGCAAATTCGGTGATCATCATAGGATGCTGATAAAGTCTGGTATATTCCTCATAAATCGGATCATACAGCTGGTCAAACTCTGTCCAGTTTTCACCGGGGTAATAGGTTCCCGTATTGTAAGCGGTCAGGCCGACGATGTCCACATATTGATCTCCGGGATAATACATCAAAGCATCATTCCATTGAAAGTCCGGAAAGGATTTCCCATTTGGATTCCAAATCCAGATTACATTGTCTGCATTTGCCTCTTCAAAGATCTGATAAATATAGCGGTAAAACTCCTTAAATATTAGGGTATCTTTTGAAGTATTGTAGCTCGAATAAGGGCACCAGTCTCCATTCATTTCATTTCCCAGACGGAATAAGACCGGATGATCAAATTCACTGACGGTTTCCGCATAGTTCCTTAAGAACTCATCATATTCTCCGTCTAAAACATCATACACCATATTTCCTTCACCGGCTCCGGTCCAAGATGTCTGCAGTGTCAGTTCCAGAGTTTTCTTCTGGGCATATGCATTCTGTAAACGGTATTCCAGATTGGGATGCCGGGACTTATTTTCAAAGTTGGTATAATTAAGCAGGATCGGGAATTCATACTCCATGACTTCTTCAAAATACTTCATCTCCCTGAAATCATCAGGAGCAGTTGGTTCAAACAGCCCCCATGTCAGAGTATTTGCCTGAACGAAGTATTGCTGATAAAAATCGCTTGTTTCCTGATTCCATCCACGATTTTTAACGGAAACCTGCTTGGCTTTTTTCATATAAGCAGCCTGGGTCGGTGCAAATGTATTAAAATCATTGACTAAATAATGGTATCCTCCGGAAAGGTAAAGAGGCTCATCAGATTTCACAAAGATCGTATAGATTTCACCTGTGCCGGATAGAATTTCCAAGGATACATAATAATTTTTATCATTTTCTACACGGCTTAGTTTTTGTCTGGACCATTGCAAAATATGAACATCTTTGCCATTTATGGTTGTTTCGAATTCATATTCCTTCGTATGATCTGCAGTATTTGCTATGAATTGATTGGAATAGTTGATATAAGCCCGCCTCCCTACGTTACCGTTTTCCTTATAGATCTCAATCCGCTTATGTTCATTTTCCAATACTGCACAAACACCGGAATAACGCATATCGACCTTCATACCCTGATCCACAAAAAGAGAATAGCCATCGACATAATTTGTAAACTGGCTGTAAGTTTCCAAATTGTCCAAACGATATAGATCTTTGGTTGCAGATTCGTCAATAGAATCGGCTTCGTATTCCGATTCTGTTCCAGTTGTACCTTCAGTTGTAACCTCTGCGTCTGTTGTGGTTTCTGTTTCAGTTGTAACCTCGGCTTCTGTTGTTGTTTCGGCTCCTGCTGCGAAGGACACTTCCGTCATACCGATAAGAAGTCCCAAACTAAGTCCAAAGCATAAAATTTTAGCAATAATTCTTCTTCCCACGATTCCTATCCCTTTCTCGTTTTCGTTTTACAGTATTCTTTTTTTAATTTTCTATTCCTATTCTTGCATCCACGCCTGCATTATAGTAATGTTTAATTTCCTTCATTTCCGTAACAAGATCCGCTCGTTCCATGATTTCCTGCGGTGCATAACGTCCTGTTAAGATCACTTCCGTTTTTTCAGGTTTTAAATCCAACACGGCCAAAACCTCCTCCACAGAAACGAGATGAAAGAACAATGCAGTATTCATTTCGTCAAATACAACCACATCGTATTCACCAGAACAAAGCACTTTCTGCATTCTTACAAGGCCTTCCTTTGCATCAGAAATATCTTTCTCTGTCGGTTTGCCATTGACAAAGCAAGTTCCTCCAAACTGCTCCATCGTTAGCCCGGGAAGAAGGTCGACGGCTCGCTTTTCGCTGTAATCCTGACCTTTCATAAACTGTCCAATGAAAACTTTATTTCCGGCGCAAATTGCTCTAAGTGTAATACCCAGTGAAGCTGTGGTCTTACCCTTTCCGTTCCCAGTATAAACTTGAATATAACCTTTCTCCAGCATTTTCTCTCTCCTTTTCGATAAAACAAATCATTCTATTTTAAATTGATATTTTTGTACAATTGCTTCAGCCGCCTTTATTCCATCTACGGCCGCGGACATAATTCCACCGGCATAACCTGCCCCTTCTCCAGCAGGATAAAGACCCTTAACATTGGCCGTAAACTCTTCATTTCTTAAAATTCTCACTGGTGAAGAGCTTCTTGTCTCCACGCCTGTCATAACGGCTTCCGCCATATCAAAGCCCTTCAGCTTGCGACCGAGTATCGGAATCGCTTCACGCATGGCTTCTATTGCAAATTCAGGCAAACAGCAGGAAAGATCCGCCCAAGTGATCCCCGGCCGATAAGTCGGCTCCGTCACTTCCATAGATCCGGATGCCTTCCTCATGGATTTTGGAGAACTCTCCATTGCTTCCTTGCAGTTCGCCTCCTCGAAGCAGCACCCCATAAAATCCTTAAGGTTTTGCGCGGGTGCATGATAATTTCTTCCGCCTGCCTCAAAAGCAAGTTTTTCGTATTTTTCTTGAAATTCAATCCCTGCCAACGAAGACGAATTCGGAAAATCCTCTGTCCTTACATCTACCAACAGAGCACTGTTTGCAAGAGAAGAGCCTCTATCATGATAACTCATTCCGTTGGTTACTAAGAAGCCTTGCGCAGAAGCCGCGGAAATCACATAACCACCGGGGCACATGCAGAAAGTATACACGCCTCGCCCATTTTCACAATGATGAGATAGTTTATAATCTGCGGCACCAAGACGATAGGTACTCCAGTTTTCCCCATACTGCGCTTTATTAATGAGAACCTGCGGGTGTTCAATCCGTACACCGATGGAAAATGGTTTCTGTGCCATTGCAACGCCCTGATCATTCAAAATACGGAACGTATCCCTTGCACTATGACCGATCGCTAAAATCAACGCTTCCGTTTCAATCCTTCTATCTTCATTTATGATGAGGCCTTGAAGCTTTTGGGCTTCCGACTCGTCCGACAGGATAAGTTCGGTCAGTTTGCTTTGAAACAGAATCTCTCCGCCATTCTTAATAATCTTTTCTCTGATATGCAAAACGATATTTCTTAATACATCAGTCCCGATATGGGGCTTTTGTTTATAGAGCAGATCTGTAGGACCACCGGCTTCGACAAACTCCTCAAGAACCTTTCGAACTCTTGAGTCTTTGATCTGGGTTGTAAGCTTTCCATCAGAAAACAAACCTGCACCACCTTCTCCAAATTGAACGTTTGATTCCTGATTCAGTATTCCATTTTCCCAGAAAAGTGCAACGTCCTTCACCCGTTCCTCGATGGGTTTTCCTCTTTCGATCACGATGGGACAATAACCCATTTCTGACAAAATCAATCCGGCAAACATACCGCAAGGTCCGAAGCCTATGATAGCCGGACGGTGATGCAATGGCTCCCTGCCACAAGATACCGGATGATAGCTCATATCCGGCGATTTTTCCAGTTTAATACCTTTGCATTTATTTAAAAGTTGTTTTTCCAAGTCTTCTGTTTTCTTATTGAGAATTGATGGGATAAAGTCTGCAGAATAAACCAGCTTGATCTCGGCCTTATTCCTGGCATCAACAGACTCTTTCACAAGGTTTAATTCACGAATTTCCAGACCTTTAACGCCAAGTTTCTTTATAATGCGTTCTGGGATGACATGAATCTCTTCCCCAATACTTCTCTTAATTTCATGGATTCTCAGCATGATAATTCCCCTATCACCGCAGCAGCAGATTTCCCCGCAGTAAATCCGGAAGACCAGGCCCATTGCAGATTATAGCCTCCACATTTTTCATCCACATCCAGAAGTTCCCCAGCAAAATATAGCTTCGGGATCAGCTTGGACTCCATTGACTTCAAATCAACCTCTGCAAGTTCCAACCCGCCGGAGGTCACCTGTGCTTCCTTCCATCCTTTTGTTCCTGTAGTAGAAATATTCCAGCCCTTCAGAAACTGTACTATTTTTATAATGTCTTCCCGGCTCAAACTGCCAGTCATCCTATTTTCATCCAAAGAATTCTCATCCAGAATTACAGGAATTAATTTTTTATGGATCATCCCGGTGAAAAATGTGTTCATATCACTGTTACCCAATGATTTAACCCTGTTTACCAGCAAATGATTCATGGATTCCACACTATATTCTGGAAACAAATCGATACGAATCCTGTCTCCATGAATATAATTTCTGCTTAAATTAAAAATGCAGATTCCTGACAATCCATTCTCAGTAAACTGTATCTCGCCGGTTTCCTGATCAATTACTTCATTTTTTCGCAACAGTTCCACCTGACCTTTTGCTCTGACACCCTTTAAATTTCGAAAGAACGATTGCTCCGATAAAATCTGCACCAGCGAAGGCATTGGCCTTATAACAGCGTGTCCCAGCGTTTTTGCCAGACGATAACCATCTCCTGTCGATCCATATTGAGGTCCAGCTTTTCCTCCTACGGCCAGGATTACTGCATCGGAATGCAACGTCTCACCCGCCGAAGTAATCTGAAACCCAAACTCTTTTCTTTCCAAAGTTCGGACTTCAAAACCACATAGGATTTCAACCTGTAATTTTTTTAATGCATTGATCAACACTTCCAGAACTGTCGCAGCCTGTTCAGAATACGGATATACCCTTCCTTCTGCTTCGACTCTGGTCAAAAGTCCGATCTCACTGAATAATTCTAAAGTTTCCTGGACACCCTTACAGTTTATATTTGTCAGATTGCATCGTCCATTACCTGTTGCCAATAACTTTCTTCCCAAGAATTCATTTTTCTCCAAAATTTTTACCGCTGTCTTGCCATGTTTCGCAGCAGAAATAGCGGCCATCATTCCCGATGGTCCGCCGCCGATTACAGTTATGGTATTATCGGTTCGCTGAACTTTGCTCATCTTCATCCTCAATCAGATAATTTCTAATTTTCTCTTCAATATAATACCATTGAACCTATTAGAATGTCCACACCTACCTGAAAGGAAAAATCAAAAGATAAAAGTATTTTAATCAATTCTCTTTCATTGCATTACGGAATAGAATATGATAAACTTTTATCCGCTGGTTCGTCATAGCAAAATAACATTGGTATGACAATCAAATAACACTGATATATTGAATATTCCGAGAGGTAAAGATTGTTTAAACTGTTTAAAAATATATTTCGTATCCTATTGATGTTCCTGCTCATTGGATTGGTTATCTTTTGTTATGCAAGATACATCGAACCCCATATGCCCCAGGTAAAAGAAGTTACGATTACATCGTCTCATGTAACCGATCAAGCAGAGAATCTAAAGATTGCCGTATTTGGTGATACGCATTTCAGCGATTATTACACCACCGATGAATTTACCAAAGTAATTGACGCCATCAGTAAAACGCAGCCAGACATCATCGTTTTTTCCGGCGATTTAATTGATCATTATGATATCTATTCAGAAGATGTTGGGAAAATTTCAGAAAAGTTGACCCAAATACAGGCACCCTACGGAAAGTTTGCTATTTTTGGCAACCACGATTACGGTGGCGGAGCGGAAAATAAATATCAGTCCATCATGGAAGCAGGTGGTTTTACCGTACTGAAAAATGAATACTATGCCATTGATGAACTTGGCATTGCGATCATCGGCATTGACGATATCATTATCGGTTATGGCGATCCTGTCATTGCAAGTTGGGGAAGACCGGATTATTTCAATATCGTTCTCTCTCATGCACCGGATGTGATTGATGAAGTACTGGATTATAATGTAGATCTGATGATCGCTGGTCATACGCATGGCAGACAAATCAATCTTAAATTCTTTGATGAATATATTCTGCCTCCTTATGGAAAAAAATATATCCAAGGTCTGTTTCAGTTTTCCAATGAGAGAAAATCTCAGCTCTATGTGAATTCCGGCATCGGAATGACAAAACTTCCTTTTCGCTTTCTCTCGCCGCCGGAGTTGACCTGTATCACATTAGCAAACTAAATTCGGATGATGTCCTAATATTCGAAATAGTAAGGCTTTCTTTCCTGTATTGACAACCACTGTATATTAATATAATTTATAATTGTAAGTTTTTTGCATCTTGGAGGATTGATCAGAATGGATTGGTTAACACCGGAACATCTTTTATATGGTTCCCTTGTATTTTATCTGGCTGCTGCAATTGCAGCCATTATTTTTTACAGGCAACATTATTTATGTACCTTATTGGCTCAGGCAGGCTGCATTCTTGCCTCTCTGCTTGGTGCTGCTTCTGCAGTTTGGCTGCTCGTTTCAGGGCAGGATAAGATTCTGTTAAAGCCCTTTGAATCTGCCATACCGTATTTATCTGTCAGTATGACAATGGATGCCCTTTCCGCACTGTTTCTCTTAATTCTATCTATTTTAACCTTTTGTGTTTCAATCTATTCCATTGGTTATGTTTCTCATTATCACGGAAAACGAAATGTAGGCTTGTTTCATTTTCTTTATGCTTTTTTTATCCTATCAATGACTCTTGTGTTCACTGCAGATAATGCCATTTTTTTCTTCATGGCTTGGGAACTCATGGCTGTCATATCCTATTTTCTTGTGGTATTTGAATCCGAGCAGGAGGAAAACCGGCAAGCCGGATTATTATATATCGTTATGACACATCTTGGCACTGCATTCCTTATGATTGCTTTCATGCTGATGTTTTATTATACAAAAACCTTTGATGTATCCGGTTCCTCAAATCAAATACCGGATACCGGCAAAAACCTGATGTTTTTGTTTTTCCTGATCGGTTTTTCCACCAAAGCCGGCGTGATTCCGCTGCATATCTGGCTACCCTATGCACATCCTGCGGCACCGGGCAACATTTCAGCATTGATGTCGGGTATCATGATAAAAACAGCAGTCTACGGCTTGCTTCGCTTTGTATTTCTCTACCTGGGATTCGAAACCCCCTGGTGGGGAATCATATTACTGATCATCGGTATTATCTCTGCAGTATTTGGTGTGCTCTACGCGTATATCGAACAGAATATAAAAAAGATGCTTGCATACAGCAGTATTGAAAATATGGGGATTATTTTCATAGGTCTCGGCATCAGTTTTCTGGCCTTTTCAAGAGGAATCGCCTGGATTGGCGCACTGGCTCTTGTGGCCGCCCTTCTCCACTGTATGAATCATACCTTGTTCAAAGGCGGACTTTTTCTGGGAGTCGGTTCCATCCATTACGCAACTCATACAAAGAATATGGAGGAACTTGGTGGTTTAATTAAAAAAATGCCTGTTACAGCAGTGTTTTTTCTTTGCTGCTCCCTCTCCATTTCTGCTATCGTACCGTTTAATGGTTTCATCGGAGAATGGCTCACATACCAGTCCATATTTGCCAGTATTTCATCAGAAAACGCCGCCCTTAATATTACTTATATCTTATCCGCATCAGTTCTGGCGTTATCCGGTGCACTGGCTGCCGCTTGTTTCATTAAGCTATTTGGAATATCTTTCCTAGGTCTCCCTAGAAGCGAATGTGCTTCCCATGCAAAGGAGGTTCCTCTTACTATGAATCTGGGAACAGGAATTCTGGCATCCCTTTGTCTGATCACCGGAATTTTTCCGCTCCTTCCGATCACCCTGATAGACAAAGTCGTTCTGGCATCGACTGGGAATACGGTGATCAACCACCTCCAGGGTGGTTTTCTGCTGGCCTGTTATCCGCTGAAAATCATAGGAAACAAGAATGCCATTTCACCATTGTTTATCGCAGGAACGATCCTTCTGGTTATCCTTCTTGCTTTAATTCTGCTCAGACTTCTTGGCGGAAGTTATCAGGAAAGAAAATCCGGTACATGGGATTGCGGTTTTCGAAGTCTGAACTCCAGAATGCAGTACAGCGGCACTGCGTTTTCAAAGCCAATCAAAATTGTATTCAAGATTTTTTTCAAATCCTCACGAGATTTAAAATTAAGCGGGAGTTACCCATATCATCCGGAAGCTATGGAATACACCATAACGACAGAATCCGTATTTGAAAAATATATCTATGTCCCTTTGCTGGTCTGGGTCACCAATTGGTCGAAGAGATTGAAATTTATGATACAAACAGGCAGTGTCCACACCTATTTACTCTATATTTTCGTTGCCATCCTCGTGTTGATGCTGTATAACCGAATCGGATAAAAGGAGGTTCTGTATGATTGCGATTGTTTTTAACTTGATACAACTATTTATCGTTATCCTGCTGGCTCCTTTGGTCGGTGGTGTAATAAATAAAGGAAAGGCTCTGTCACAGAAGCGAAAGGGTGCACCCCTGACTCAGATGTACTTTGACCTTTGGAAACAAATAAAGAAAGAATCTGTTGTATCAGAGACTTCCTCCTGGATCTATAAAGCAACTCCTTATGTTGTTTTTTCCACTGCAGCAGCCAGTGCTCTGCTCGTTCCGATTACCACTTTTCTTCCTGGAGCTTTTTCCGGAGATATCATCCTGCTGTTTTATTTATTGGCTTTGGGCAGATTTTTCATGTGCCTTTCCGCGCTGGATACCGGAAGTACATTCGGCGGAATGGGTTCCAGCCGTGAAGCCATGATTTCAGCGTTGATCGAACCATCGATTCTGGTATCGATATTTACAGTAGGCTTGATCTCAGGTTCCACCTCAATCTATCAGATGATGGCCTCCATGAAGATGATCGGAAATCCATTGTTCCATCCGGTATTCATTATGACCTTTCTTGCTATGATGATAATTATCCTTGCGGAATCTTCAAGAGTTCCGGTCGATGATCCGGCAACCCATTTAGAACTCACCATGGTTCATGAAGCGATGCTTCTGGAATATTCCGGCAGGCATCTCGCACTGATGGAATATGGAGCAGCAATCAAGCAGCTGGTTTTCATCACCTTGGTTGTCAATCTGTTTCTGCCCCTGGATCAGTTGATACCTCTTTCCGGAGTTGGTGCAATATGTATATCCATAGTGCTCTATCTCATCAAAGTGGTATTTATCGCTGTCCTTATTGCAATTACTGAAGTAAGCACGGTCAAATTCCGATTTTTCAGCATTCCGAATCTTGCAGCCTTAGCCTTTATTCTGTCATTTCTGGGGTTCCTGCAGTATTTCGTTCTTGGGAGGTAGTTTAAGATGGATTCCTATTTTGATATGTTATCAGCATTAATTTTATTCTCGGCATTTATGCTGGTTTCTCATAAGAGAATAAAATCCTATATCAAGACATTCCGCATCCAGTCAGCATTAATTGCCATTACAGCCGGCATCATGGGAGTGAACAGTCTTATGGAAGAAGGCAGCTTCGATATTCTGATCGTCTGCATCATTATTATACTCTTAAAGGTGATCTATATTCCCAGGCTGCTGCATAAGACCTACGGCAATGTCGAATACAAGGTAGAGAAGGATTTTTTCCTGAATATACCGCTTTTAATCCTGATTTGCTGCGCACTGGTTGTCTTTGCATACTTTTCCGTATCCAATATCGGCAGTCTCAATGAAGACCATCTGAATCTTCAGGTCGTAAACTCCTTTTCCGTTATACTGATCGGCCTCTTCTTCATGATCAGCAGAAAAAAAGCCCTTGGTCAGATGATCGGTTTTCTTGTCATTGAAAATGGGATTTTCGTTACTGCTATATTTTCAACCCATGGAATGCCGTTTATCGTTGATATCGGAATCTTTATCGATATGATCACAGCCATTCTCATTATGGGAATCATGGTGATTCAGATCAATGAAAAATTTGAATCCATTGACATTAATAAGCTGAAGAACTTGAAAGGATAGATACTATGGGACTGTTTTTTTGGGGAGTGCCTCTTATCGTGGTACTGCTGTCAATCATAATAAAGGAAACGAAGATTTTGCATAGCGTCAACGTATTATGCTCTTTTATTTTGCTGCTTCTTGCCGGATCGGCAACCACAAATGTCATCCAGCACGGTACATTGCAGTATGCGTATTTCGGCGGAATTTTTTATCTTGATGCGCTCAGCATTATCATTTTGGATATCGTCATCATCATAGGATTTCTTGTTGGAATCTATTCCATCGGTTATCTGAATGAAGAATTGCGCCACGGAGCAGTCAACGGGAAGAGGATACAACTGTTTTATCTGTTTATGTATTCCTTTCTCTTTACTATGATTTTCGCTCTGACGGTAAATAACATCGGAGTGTTATGGATTGCAATTGAAGGAACAACGCTGGCCTCCACCTTCCTGGTAGGATTCCATAATGATAAACATTCCCTGGAAGCTGCCTGGAAATACGTTATCATCTGTTCCGTAGGCATTGCCATCGCACTGGTTGGAATCATATTCCTTCATCTTTCCTCTGTTGACATGATCGACAAGGCGCATGCCTTGCAGTGGAATATTCTTTACGACCATGCGAAAAATCTGAACAGTCCTGTTTTAAGGCTGTCCTTCCTGTTTATTATCATTGGATTCGGAACAAAATCAGGGCTGGCTCCAATGCATACCTGGCTGCCGGATGCCCATAGCCAGGCACCGTCGCCAATCAGTGCCCTGCTTTCCGGCGTGCTACTGAACAGCGCCCTTTATTCTGTAATCCGTGTTTTATCTATCGTAAATAAAAACCTGGGTAACAGCCAGTTTACCGGCAGAATCATGATCGGTTTCGGGCTTCTCTCCATTGCTACCGCTGCCGTATTCATTCTGACACAGAAGGATTATAAAAGATTGCTGGCTTATTCCAGTATTGAGCACATGGGTATCATCACCCTTGCAATCGGTTTATTCACTCCATGCTCTGTTTTTGCAGGGCTGTACCATATGATCAATCATTCCTTTACCAAGTCCATGCTTTTTCTGGCTTCTGGAAATATTCTTCAGAAATACGGAACAAGAAACATATCCAGTATCAATGGATTGTTAAAAATCCTGCCGGTTTCCGGCATGGCTTTTCTTTTGGGTTTGTTCGCAATATCAGGCACACCGCCTTTTAGTATTTTTTCCAGCGAGGTCAATGTTTTTTTGTCCGTCTTTGCAGACGGACATCCGGTTCTCGGAGCATTTTTTATCCTGTTGTTGGCTCTTATTTTTGTAGGAATTGCAGTGACCTTGTTCCGAATATTCTATGGAAATGATCCTTCAGAAAACAGAAAGCCGGGAGAAACGAATCTGCCTGGCGTTGTGGTTCTTGTTATTCTGCTTTTCATCATCTCCATAACCGGTTTATACATGCCGGATACCATGAAGGAACTGATTACTTCAGCACAAAGGATTATTATCGGAGGTTAGAATTATGACAATACAGGGATTACAAAAAGAAATGAAGGAACAGTTCCAACGAAATATTCTCCAAACTGACATCAACCATAACGAACTGTATTTGAAAGTCAGTTCTGCCGCAATGAAGGAAATCTGCAGCTATTTAAGAAATCAGCTCGGCTGCGCTTTCGTTTCAATGTTTGCCATGGACGAACGAAATAGGAAGGAATGCTTTACCATATATTATGTATTTGCTGAAAAGCATGACCGGCAGATGATCATACTAACACTCCCAATCGAACCGTCTGACGGCAGTTTTCTATCCATTTGCGACAGCATACCGGCTGCGGCCTTATATGAAAGAGAAATTTCGGATTTATTCGGTCTCTATCCGGTTGGTCATCCTGATCCGAAGCATCTGGTTTTCCATGGAAACTGGCCGGAAAACAATTACCCGCTTCGAAAAGACTTTCCGGCGAATCATCGTCCGGAATTTGTCGATAGAGAAATGAAATTTAAGCAGATAACCGGAGACGGTGTCTTTGAGATTCCAGTCGGTCCGGTTCATGCCGGCATTATAGAGCCGGGTCATTTTCGTTTCAGCTTGGCGGGAGAACCTATTTTAAACCTGGAAGCCCAGCTTTATTTCGTGCATAAAGGGATCGAAAAGCTCTGTGAAGGAAAATCCGTAGAACAATGCTTCTACTTCTCAGAACGCGTTTCCGGTGATGAAACCTTCACCAACTCTCTTGCCTATTGCCAGGCCATTGAGAAAATCGCGGGAATCAGAGTGCCTGCGTGTGCAGAATATACCAGAGTACTGTTTGCAGAGCTGGAACGGCTGACAAGCCATCTGGGAGATCTTGCAGGGATCTGTTTAGACGTTGCTTATGGTTTTGCAGCATATCAATTCAGATTACTGCGGGGGTGGGCTTATCGACTGGCCGACGAACTTTGCGGGATGCGTTTTTTACGCAGTGTGAACAAACCGGGAGGAATCCGAAAAGATTTCACAGCCGGAAAAGAAAAGAGTTTAGTGAAGCTGCTGATGGAAATAAAAAAGGAACTGACGGATACGGAAGATATCGTAATGAAAAACAGCTTGTTTATTGACCGTATTGAAAATACAGGAATCCTGAAACATAAGATCGCAGTTGATCTGAATGCCGTCGGCCCCGGCGGCCGGGCATCCGGTGTCAATTATGATGTCAGAAAAGCATTCCCTTATGCTGCCTATGCATCTTTGGATTTTCAGGTTCCGGTGCAAATCGACGGGGACGTGAGCAGCAGAATGAAGATAAAACTTGCCGAATGCTTCCAGTGCATTTCTCTAATGCTGCAGGTCATTGAGAACATGCCGTCAGGGAGTTTCAAAGAAGAAATCGGAATCCTTGAACCATACCAATCCGCTTTTGGTATGACGGAAGCACCAAGAGGAGAAAATGTCCATTTTATAATGTCCGGTGAGAACAACACCCTGCTTCGATATAAGGTTCGAACTCCGTCTTTTTGCAATTGGCCTGCCTTATGCCATGCTGTTCAGGGAAATATCGTACCGGATTTTCCATTGATCAACAAAAGCTTTAATTTGTCCTATGCAGGAAATGATCTGTAAGTGAGGAGCAGTTATGTTTAAAGTAATAAAGAAATTAATCCAATACCCAAGAGTAACACAGGACTATCCGAATAAGCCCATGGATTCCAGCCTTTTTATCGGCAAGCCTGTAATTGATACAGCAAAGTGTTCCGACTGCGGTGCATGTATCAATCGCTGTCCTTCCGGCGCGATCATAAAGAATCCGGAAACGCAAAAACCCGACATTCAGTACAAAACCTGTATCTTCTGTACTTTGTGCGAAGAAGTTTGCCCAACCGGTGCAGCGGTGATGACAACAGAATTTGAGCTTGCAGAAAAGAACGAATCCTATGAGGAATTGGGTATGCGTTTAAAACAAAAGATCGGAAAACAGTTTGGCAGAAGTCTGCAAATCAGAGAAGTGGATGCCGGTTCCTGCAACGGCTGTGATTATGAGATCAATGCGCTGAACAATCCATTTAATGATATCGAGCGGTTCGGGATACATTTTGTGGCATCTCCCCGCCATGCGGACATGCTGCTCGTCACCGGTACCGCTGTAAGAAATATGGAACTTGCTCTTTTGAAAACCTATGAAGCAACACCAAACCCGAAGCTCGTGGTGGCCGTTGGTGCCTGTGCCTGCAGCGGAGGTATCTTCCGGGACTCTTACGCAACACGAAACGGAATCGACAGCGTAGTACCTGTGGATGTATATATTCCAGGCTGCCCTCCAAGACCCCAGGCCATTTTATACGGTATCTTAAAAGCAATCGATAGAATATGAATATTAAACATCATCAATATTTGTAATCTTTGTTTCTTTCTCCCTATTATGCTTGCGCTTTTTCTCTTTTTTATCGCATTCCGAATAGTTTACTTCCAAAGCATTCAAAAAGAAGATAAAGATCGGAACACCGATTAATAAGCCCCATACGCCTAAATAATGCTCACCAACTAAAAGAATAATAAAAATAAAACAAACTGGCAGCTCCGTTTGATTTGACATAAGTTTTGGATTCAGGATATAAGCTTCTACCGTATGAATTAAAATAATCATAACGATAACTGCTAAAACTTTGCTGATGCCTCCGACATTGAATCCAATAATACTCAACGGAACAAGAGAAATCACGACACCGGCAACCGGAATCAGACCCAGCAGAAAAATCATAACACCCAGACCCATAATCTGAGGAAAACCAAAAGCAGTCAGAAAAATCATGGAAACAATCGAGTTAATCATTGCAATGGTTACCTGCACCTTCATTACCTTTCCAAAGGTAGTTACAAAGTTCCCACCAAAGGTAATCCAATACTCATAAATAAAAGATGCCCGGCTATCTGCCAACTTTTCACCAAACTTTCTGATCTTATTTTTTTCCAGAAGCAACAAAAAACTTAAAATTATGGACAGAACCAAATGAACTCCAAAGCCGCCCACTGCTGTCACGCCTGTGGCCAGCATCTTCCCTGCTTCTGCAATGTATTTATTAAAGTCAATATGTCTTAGAGCCTCTGCCGCTCTTGGATCCATGGAATCTTTTACGGCATTAAAGTCAAAATTTATAAAAATATTAGCCAAATCAGTGAATTGCTCTGCTAATCTTGGTGCGAGCTCAATGCTGGCGAATATAAGCGCCAGGATAAAGGCAACATATAAGGCCGTCAGTATCACCCCATCCGGTACTGCTAGAGAAAAAAACTTTTTACGTTTTCTCTGGATCAATTCTATCATGTGATAGAATGTAAAAGTAATTACAAAGGTTAATAGAACAATATTCAGCATATACTTGATTGTAACGAACATCATCCCCATTACAACCCATGAAATGATCAGCGCTTTTAAGCCCTTTTCATTATTTGTCTTCTTTTCTTCAGCCATTTTGTACACCTTTAAGCCTTTTCTTTCAATGCTGGTTCCTACACGTCATCTGTTAGATCTTATTTCGTTTTTTTTATCACAGCCCGACAGAAAGCGCAGTTTTTATATTCTGCCCTGCAGCTTTTACAATCGGAAAGCAATAAGCCTGTTTGGTCATCAACCGCAATGAAAAATCCTACACAGGATTTTTCAGGAATGATTAAATGATGGCTGCGTACTTTCACACCTATTTTATCACCATCCAGCAATACAAAAAACTTACTGACCTGATCCACATCCATTCCATAAAACCCCGGGCCGAAAGAATCAAGCACGGTAATCGGAACTTCTGTTGCATCTGTTTTCTCTTGCTTATCATTATATATTCGGTAGATATCTTTTTCCACATATTTTCTCAATAGTTCCAGGCCGGAATTCACATAGGCCGTTCCCCAAATATCTGTATAAAGCTGATCAAGTCCTGAGTCTTCATCGCACAACTCAAAAACTCCTGCAGTCAAGATATAAGCGTAAATGCCTTTCATATGCTTCGGGCTGAAACACTGAAAAGCATTGCACTCAAAAGCAATGCCATCCAGTACGACAATGTTATTTTTCATTGTATCACCTGAAAAAAAAGACACTATAGCTTTCAGGTCTACTCTGTTTTGTATTTTTTCCTTGATTTTTATCCCTTGCTCTAACATTCTCTGATCTTTTTCTTCCCCTCTGTTAAAGCCACATATTTTTTTAAAATACTCCAAGGCAAGAACATCAACCTCTGCTCTGGAAATAGGAATTACTTGATTATACATTTGATTCATTTCCATACTTTATTTTTTACTACCAATATATCACCTGTTTTTCTAAAGAAAACAGATCCGTTATAAGGTAAAACCCAACATCGCCGCTGTACCGATTTCCAGATAATCATAGATCGTTCTGCTCTCATATTCCAGAAAAGTTTCCTCATCAAAGGACAGCGGTATTCCGGGAGCAGCAATCCAAGCATCAGGATGAAGCATTCCTTTATGAATCCAGCCGCCTTGTGATGTGGCATCAATGATCAATTTGAATCTCTGCATTTCTTCTGGTGCTTCCAGAATGGAAGCACCACTCCAGCCCATTGTTTTTAATCTTTTTTCATCAACATCATATCCTGTTACTCTGATTCCCTTCTTCATAAGCCGCTTCAGAAACTCTTGTCCTAAAACACCAAAGCCCAAAAGGAGAACCTCTTTTCCAATGAAAGAGCCTTGCGCCTCCTCCAATGCAGTTAAATAGCCTGCTGCTGTAGCAAAGTTATTGTCAATCATCTTCTTTTTATTGAGATTAAAAGAGATATACCGATCGTCATCCGCCATAAAGAGAATGTCCGCTTCTTTTTTATGAGCCTGAAAGATACCGTTTACATCAAAACATTCTGTCACAAAGCTTCGAAATCCCATACAACTTGTTACAGCACAGGCCGATTCTGCAAAAGACCCGATAGTACCTTGTCCGGAGGTTACCGGGACAACTCCAACCTTAATATGCTGCGTCGCTCTCTCAATATCAGAAATCGACCAACCACTGGTTTTCGCCGCCAAAGCGGCATAGCTCAATCCGGTTTTCTCCTTTAATTTTGCCTCTTTTTCTCTGATACTGTCTTGGATATCTTTGATCCATTCTGTTATTAATCTAGTCATATTTTTTCTCCAAACTATAGATTCAACGGTGATCCGTCCAGATGCGCAATACTACTCTTGCCAACTCTTTTTATCGTTTTGTAATTACCCATTAGCATTGTCAATCTTTCAATACAGTTAATTGTTCTGCTATATCCGTCTTTATATTGATATTATACAACAATGGTTAGAAAAAGGTTTCAATATTTTTATCTTTTATTTTCCAAGAAGTTCCAATAATTTTTCATTCATTCCTTTGTCTCCTTAGGATCCATCAACAAACATTTTCCTTCTCCCCTAGTCACTCTTTTGGGAAATACATACCCTGCAAGTATTCCTTTTCGAAGCTTGGCTGTAACGCCAGCTCAACATGTTCCACTGACTTGGACTGCAAGTCCGCCTGTTTTTCAGCTTCTTTAGAAAGAAGTGCCATACAGGCGCCAACACCAGCTGCATTACCAATATGACGAACCTTTTCCAGTTCTGCATTCGGAAGAAGCCCAATCCGAACTGCATTTTTCTTATTAATGTAGCTGCCAAAAGCACCTGCAAGCAAAATTTCGTCAATCTGTTCAGTCCGAGTTTCCAGACACTGGAGTAAAACCTGTACCCCTCCGTAAATCGCTCCCTTGGCCAATTGGATCTCACGAACATCCTTCTGATTGATAACGATATCGTCTTCCTGAGGTTTTCTGACCAGCACAAATTCATTTCCGTTTACTCCCCTTCTTAATCTCCTTACTAAATCAGGGTGCAAGCCTTTCTTTCCAGCCTCTTCAACCGAAAGAAGTTTTCCTTTAAAGTTTATGATTCCCGCATCCAACATCTGAGCAATGGCATCAATCAAACCAGAACCACAAATTCCAACAGGTGTTTTGTTGCCGATTACCTTTATTTTTACTTGGTCTTTCAGAATTTCAACTCCTTCGATAGCACCTTCTGCAGCACGCATTCCAAAAAAAATTCCTGCACCCTCAAAAGCTGGTCCGGCGGCAGTGGAGCAGGCAAACATTTTCCCTTTCCCTCCTAGAACAATTTCTCCATTGGTTCCTATATCAATAGCAAGGGTAACTCCCCGCTTTTCTTTGATCCCGGAGGCTATTATAACAGCAACAATATCTGAACCTACATGTCCGGCAATATTGGGCAGGACAGATACTTCCGCATCCATATTCATATGCAGTCCCAGCTCTTCTGCCGTTTTCGATACAGCACCGTAAAATCCAGGTTCAAACGGAGCGCGAGCGAGTGAAGCTGCATCGATTCCTAGGAACAAGTGGCTCATTGTCGTATTACCAACGACAGTAGCTTTTTTAATCCAATCGGTTTCTATCTCGTATTGCATGGAAAGTGTATCCAACATCTCATTAAAGCATTCAATAATGACACGCTGCATCTTTTCGCGTTTTTCCATACTTTCAGTCGAATAAGTGATACGTGAAATGACATCCGCTCCAAATACACTCTGCGGATTCGTCTTTGCGATCATATCCACCAAACGATTTTCATTTAGATTCCAAAGCATTCCAACTACGGTTGTTGTACCGATATCAAAAGCAATCCCGTAACACTTCCCGTATTTTTCTTCAAGAAACGGAATATCTGGAATAAAATCATCAGGAAGATTTGTCAACTTTTTTTTGCGGGTCGTTGTATCGTAAAGATTACATCTACCGCATAGCTCACAATTTCCGCCGCCAATGCACAATCCATTTTTATTTTTTGCTAACATTATGTAAATCCTCTCTTAATTTAAATCACCATAGATTTCTATTTTATTATACAATATTAAAGTAAATTTAAAAAGAAATACTCTCTTTATGATATCTTTAAATTTGCCTATTTAGTATATTAAATACAAACGAGTAAGTATCGTCGCGCTGATTAATAAAGAGAAACTTAGTTATTACCATTTACTGCTGTGCTTGATGTGATGATGCCCGGAACCGACGGCTTTACTTTCTGACCGACAATTGCAGCTAATATTATCCGGCAGCATAATGGAAAACTGCTATTCGAAAATGGAACAAGTGATTTACGTGGTGCGAAGGTCACTCTTTTCATTCTTTTGTCTTTATAATTCAAAATCCGATAAACAGCCGTCAATCAAATGACTGACAGCTGTTTCATTTTTGTGCTAAATCTTTATGGTTTCTTTAACATTGTCCTATATATTGAACTTAAACGAAAGGAGTACTTTTTGGGAAAACCATTTGATTCAGACGGAATGTTTTTTTCCTTTTGTCTTTTGTTTGGTTTCAAAAATGGGAAGGCAAAAAATCATCTGAATAAAGAAGCAAGAGCTAGGTATTAACTTCATTTGAGGTTATATTTCTCCAATCGGTCATAGAAGGCCGATCTGCTTAAATTAAGCATGCGAGCTGCCGCGCTTCTGTTTCCGTTCGTTTTTTTCAGAACATCCAGCAGCATCTCCTTTTCAAAATCAATCAAAGAATTCCGATAAGAAGAATACGGGATAGTCACTGCATGTTCCTTATGTATCACCTGTCCGGGAAGGTTTTCTATTCCGATTTCACCCTCCCAAACATAATTTGCGGCACGCTCAATGGCATTTTCCAGCTCACGGATGTTTCCCGGCCAGGAATAATTCTGTAAAGCTTTCTTCGCCTGTTCGTTGATACCGGTTACCTTTGATCCCAAAATATTGTTATATTTATTAACGAAGGACTCTGCCAACACTATGACATCTTCCAAACGCTCCCGAAGCGGCGGCAAGTGGAATTCAATCACATTAAGCCTATAAAAAAGATCTTCTCGAAAGTTTTGCTTCGAAATTGCTTCCCGTAAGTCCCGATTCGTAGCAGCGATAATTCTAACATCCACCGTTTGCTTACTGGTTCCTCCCACACGGATAAATTCTTTTTCCTGCAGTACCTGCAGCAGCTTTGCCTGAATTGACATGGGCATATCTCCGATTTCATCCAAAAAAATCGTCCCTGTGTCAGCTCTTTCAAAATAGCCGGGTTTTCCATTCTTTAACGCTCCGGTAAAGGAACCAGGTGCATATCCAAAGAGCTCCGATTCAAATAAGGTCTCCGGAATCGATACGCAATTTACCTTTACGAAAGGCCGTCTGGCTCTGGGGCTTGCTTCATGAATCCCCCGGGCAAACATATCTTTACCAACTCCACTTTCTCCAGTCAGCAAAACGGTCGAACTGCTTCGGGCAATAAATTGTGCTTCTTTCTTGATCTTTTTGAATTCCAGGTTATTTGTGACAACTTGGTCAAAACGGCTGCAGCTTCCTCCCCGTTTTTCAAGTTCATCCTGATAATATTGTACCTGTTGATTTAAATAAAACCATTTTCTGGAAATTTCTTCTGTAACCGCATTATCATTCAAATATACGGTACTTACAATCCCTGTGATTTCTGCACCTTCTGTATTGCTTTTTCTGTATGGAATATGAGAAACAATACATTTTTTGTTATAAAGATCGCAGGAGTCAACTTCAGCACTACCTGATTTCGTAATCTTGATCGGTCTATCGATTTGCAGAATCGCTTGTATCGGTCTGCCAATAATTTGTTCAGACGTTAGCGAAACCAGTTTGCAAGCTCTTTCGTTCACATATTTAACAGTTCCTGAAATGTCAGAGACAAACACACCGTCAGAAGATGCGCTGAGAACCCCATCAATCGTTCGTTGAAGGGCTTTGACGCTTTCCAGTTCCTGCGCAATTTTTTCCATATCGGATACATCTAAGAAAGCCAGGCTAAACCCGATCTGTTCATCATTTTCAATAATTGGGATTTGATTAATTATGACTGGAAGGGATTTTACCGTTTGTTTTAATCCGATATTAAGCTGCTCTGAAATCGTGATCTCCGGAAGAATATCCTTAAGATTTTCTCCTTTTACTTCAAAAAAAATTCAATTGAAACATTCTTTCAGCAGTCGGATTCACTCGTAATATGTAACCTTCTCTGTCGGTGATAATAATTCCCTCGTAATTTACCCGGAACAAAGACTCAAGCAGGGCTGAGGATGCAGTAATCACATTGAGACTATTGCGAAGATACTCTGCCGTTCCAATCATTCCCACTACTTTATTGGAATGATCAAGAACAACCACATTGTCAACTTGACTTTTGGTCACTCTCACTACCAGTGAATATTCATCATAAGTCCGGTCAACCGTTATAAAAACAGGACGATTCACCATATAGCGGCCACATGGCGTATCCAAGTCAGCACCTTCTAATAACGCCTTAAACAGCCTTTTTTTAGGAAAAACACCAATGAGATGTTTCTCTTCATCAACGACAGGAAGTGTATTGATCTTGTATTCTTGATAATACTCAATAACGGTACGCAAAGTATCATTTAGATAAAGAACTTTAAAATGCTTGTTCATCATCTGGCCTACCGTTAACCATGTATCCGGTTTTAAGGAATTGCAATGAACCATTCTTCTTTTCCTTTCGTTTTAAAGTTGATTCGATAGATTCGAACCCTACTACCATTTCTTTTATGATTTTATAATAATTATACCGCGAAATTTGTAGAATTTATAGTGTGAAAGAAAAATAGAGACCGACCAAAATCATTTAGTCAGTCTCTCTGTTCTTGTATATGCATGTTGATATCTTTTTGGTGTCTACTAATTTGTAAACTGACTGTAAGCTAGCCTTTGATTACGCGAGGGGTAATCATTTGATGAACCGCACAAATTGTCTTCGGATTCTGATAGTAAGAGTCTACAAATGCCTTACAATAATTTCTCAAATTCGGAAGATCGACAATCTCATCTACAAACCCTTTTTTCGCGCAATAAGCCGGTCTGGATTTTTCATTGTACTGATTGATGATATCATTCATTTTTGAAATTGTGGAATCCAAAGGCTTCCCCTCATTCTGATCCTTCACAAGCCGGCGTGCGTAGGATGCTGCGGCAGCTGTCTCGCCATGCATTACATAGATTTCCGTCACCGCGGTTCCCAGAGTAAACACATTGTTATTATTCGCCTGCGGACCACCAAGCACATAGTGCGCCGCAGCGGTACCTTTCCGCAAAACAATGGTCATCATAGGATTATCCGATTGTTCAATGGAATAAATCAGTGACATACCAAGCCCCAGCATCTCTGCTTTTTCCGCCGTATCGCCCACATCAATCCCGGTGGTATCCTGCACCCAGATCATCGGAATTCGGTCGCGTCCGCACAAAGTCACGAATTCATTCATTTTAATGAGTCCTTCGCGGTACAGTTTCCCGCCGATTCCTTCGTATTCCGCATATTTCGGATATCCGGATCCCAGCCCCCCCTGGTTGTTGGCGACAAATCCACAAAGGAAGCCGTCGATTTTGGCTAATCCGCAGTACATTTCCGGCCCGTAGTCTGGTTTGAATTCCATATGTTCACTATTATCAAAAAGACGAGCCAGGACTTCCTGCATGGAATAGGTACGTTTTTGATTAAAAGGAACCAGGCTGTAGAGGTCTTCCGCAGAGAATTTTGGCTCAGCAGGCTCTGCTACCCGGAAAAATTGCGGATCATATGCAGGCAAAGTTTTCATATAACGTTTAATGTCGTCGAGGACTTCCTCTTCCGTTTCACATACGTCTCTGATAAATCCGGTACCGTTATGATGGATTTCTACCCGACCCGGAGGTGTCGCTTTAAATTTTTTAGTATTCTCAATCAATGCCTCGGCGACTTCGTCATCAATATATCCCTTCGGCGCCATACCGCTGACGATACCTGCGCCGCCAACAGCCATGTTACATTTTTTATGCCCCAGCAAAATGGTCGGACTGATTGCGTGATATCCGCCTCCGGCCGGATTAGTACCATAGATTCCGACAATAATAGGAATTCCAAGCTTCTGTAGTTCAGCATGCCGGAAGAACGGTGTACCGCTGCCTCTGCGATTCGGATAAAGCTGTTCCTGTTCCATCAGTTTCGCGCCACTGCAATTCAATACCCATACCAGCGGAAGATGCAGTCTCTTGGCGATATCGTTGACTCTCAGAACATTATCTGCCTGACCGGAAAGCCAGGCGCCTGCCATTACCTTGTTGTTCGAAGCAATGATGATTGCCCATTTTCCTTCAATTTTTCCCAATCCGTCAATCACTCCTGTATTGCCTTCCGCATTGCCAAGAGGATCGTAAATCGTATGTAATGGACACCAGGTCCCCGGTTCTACCAGGTATTCGAGCCGCTGCCACGCTGTCCATTCTCCTTTTTCGTTCATCACCTCAGTTGATTTACCGTTGTTTTTTACCCGTTCTACTTCTTTGGCAACGGCAGCCTCCTGATTTTGTACTTCTTCTATATTTTTTTTTCAGTGCACGGGTCAATTCACTGCCAATACCCGGCATCTCAGTAAAATAAGGATGCAGGGGATATCCGTATTCTGTCATCTTCATTCTCCTTTCAGGTAAATCTCAGGATTAACCTGATTTCACTCATCAACAACCTTTGAATCAATTATCTGTTTGGCTGATAGCCCAGCTCGATTCCTGCAACAATACCCATATGAATATTAGAGGTTCCTTCCAGGGTTTCAAACTGTTTGGCGTCACGCAGCCATCTACCGCAGGGATACTCTGTAGAATAACCATAGGAACCGTAGACTTTCATTGCTACATTGGCAGCATGAACAGCAGCGTTGCAGCCACATAATTTTGCCATAGAAGTTGCCTGCTGGCTCGGCAGTTTGTTTTCTTTCAACCATGCAGCCCTATAAACAAGATATTTTGCTGCATCATCTTCCAGCTTCATTTCTGCGATCTGCTGCTGTACCATTTGGAACTTACCAATCGGCTTTCCAAACTGCGTTCGCTCGTTGGCATAATTCACCGATCCTTCCAAACATGCTGCCGCCAATGCCGCCGATCCAGTTGCACAACCCATGCGAGTGTTATTTAGCATCCACATACATATCTGGAACCCTTTATTGACCGGTCCCAACAAATTTTCCTTCGGAACCACCGCATTCTCAAATACAAGTTCTGATGTTGGTGCCGTCCACATACCAACCTTTTTGGTAATTGGAATCCTGGTAATACCCGGCGTATTATTATAGTCAATGATAAAACAGGATAATCCCTTTGTTCCACCGCCTTCTGTAGTAACTGCATAAACAAGACCGATATCACTGACATGTCCGCCTGATATCCACATCTTCGATCCGTTCAAGAGCCAGTGATCTCCCTTATCTGCTGCAAACATCTTCATACTTCCTACATCAGAACCAGAATTGGCCTCAGTCAACGCAAAACTGCCTACCGCTTTCCCACTTACCAAATCGGGAATATACTTTTGTTTTTGTTCTTCTGTTCCCCATTCATTAATTGTCATAGCAGGACCCCAGCAGTTACCGCTGATACTTAATCTCCATGCAGTATGTACCTTTGCTATTTCATATAATGCAGTTACCGCTTCCATCCAGCCCATACCATTTCCGCCATACTCCTCCGGTATACTCCATCCCAAAAGGCCTAAATCTCCCATTTTGGTCAGAATTTCTCTTCGATAGTAATGGTTTTCTTCATCCTCTTCGACATATGGAGCAATTTCTTTTTCCGCAAAACTGCGCGCCATATCCTGAACCATTTTTTGTTCTTCTGTCAATCCAAAATCCATTGCAAACCTCCTACAAATAATAATAAAACAGGCGAAGCTTATTCAACAACCGCCAAAGGCTGGTCTTCTTCAACCCGGTCACCGATCTTAACCAAAATCTCTTTTACGATTCCGGCATCACCATATACAGCAGTCTCCATCTTCAACGCTTCAACGATAAAAACCTCATCATCTTCAGTGACCATTTGACCCACCTTTGCGTTAATTTCCTGAACCTTGCCGGCGATTGGACTAGTTAATTTTGCCATGTAAAGCACCTCCTTAAATTTTTAGCATACTGTTATTGATAAGTAATCGCAAAAACTATGCCACCATAATAAAAATTCTTTGCTTCATACTCCTGAAACCATATTTTAACGGAATAAAAAGCCCCAAATGCCTTCTTTTCGCATTTTCTTCTTCCAGAAAGGATAACAGGAACAGCCAGAACCTTTTGATTCTGGCTGTTCCTGTTATCTCAGGCACTGTACGGTTCTCCATACAACTGTATGATTCCCGTGCATAAGAATCCACAGTTAACTTATTGCCCTAGCCCCAGATTTCATCCGGTGTCGGCACATGAACATCAGGATTTGTATATGCAATTTTGCTGATATTGATCAGGTGCTCATAGCTTAAATTCCCACTGAGGCTATTGTTTCCCCAAGATCCACAACCCAACGTTCCTGTTGGTGCCAATCCGTTCGTATACGCGCCGCCAAGTCCGCTGGACCCGATTCCGTTGACAAGAAAACGCGAGACAGGAATGTTCTCTGCTGCATATTCAATATGTTCTTTGTTAAAGGAATGAATTACCATGCTGTGTCCTTTTCCTTCATAATCAAGATTCGAATTGATAATCGCAACCGCCTCTTCCCAAGTCTTGTACCGATAAGCTGCTAATATAGGGAACAGCTTTTCCTTGGCAAACGCATCGGCTCTTCCTGGTCCGTCCGTCTTAACAATCAATACTTTTGTAGCCGGATCTACTTTAATTCCAGCCATTTCAGCAATTTTAGATGCCGTTAAACCAACGCAGCCTTTATTGAGAGCTCCTTCTGGGAAAACTTTGTTTCGGAGTGCTACCACCTCAGCAGGATTAGAAACATAATAAGCTCCCTGTTTTTCAAACTCATCGATGATCTCATCATACTTGCTGTCCGGACAAATGATACTCTGCTCACAGGTACATAAAACACCGTTATCATAGATTCTGCCTCTAATAATCTTTGGTACCGCATCCTGGATGTCTGCATCCGTATCAATCAGGCATTGATTATTTCCTGCACCTACACCAAATGCCGGTTTGCCACTGCTGTAAGCAACCTTTACCATTCCCGGCCCTCCCGTTGAAATGCAGACATCCGTCATTTTCATGACCAAATTGGAAATATCAAGAGTAGGTTCTTCCACAACCTGGACAAGATGATCCGGTGCGCCCAGCTTTTTCAGATATTCATTGATATATTCAACGGTTTTTACACCGCACTTTTTTCCACTGGGATGTGGACAAATAATAATTGCATTTCGACCCTTTAATGCAATCATCGCATTGTGCATCGGAGTCATCACTGGATTGGTAACAGGCGTCACTGCTCCAATAATACCAATTGGTTTTCCAACCTCTACGATTCCCTCCTCTTCAAAATACCGAAGAATTCCTACACTCTTTTTCCCTTTCAGGTAATTCCATGTCGCCATGGCCTTGCCCTTATTCTTCATGATTTTGTCTTCATAGCTGCCCATATTAGTTTCTTCTACTGCCATTTTAGCAAGCTCCTCGCCATGATCATAAACTGCCTTTCCGGCAGCACGAACCACCTGATCGACCTGCTCCTGAGAATAAGTTTCAAATACCTTCTGTGCCTTTCGTGCTCGATCAATGACCGCTGATACATATTTCATATCATCCATCTTTTCCATCTCCTTTTTTCATTTTTTAAATTGTGTTTAAAATCTATGAAATAAATCATAGCCCCCCATTGAATCATTTTATGTAGAATCTTAACAGCATGCTGATTTCTTACTTTCAAATATGGATTCTATTCGTTCTTCTTCAGAAATCGCTTTTCTAAAGTTGCTGGTTGCAGCATAGAATACGAGTCCAATCACCGTCCACACAATAAATATGGTAATTGCAAGAGGTCCCATAAAACTTGGTAATCCCGGAACAAAAGATATGATGATTATGATCCCGGCGAATAGGGAAGCGATCCACATGCTGATTTTACCTCCGGGCACTTTGTATGGGCGAACCATATCAGGTTCACTGGAACGTAGTCTGATCGCGGAGATAGATGTTACAAACCAACCGATCACAAAGCCTAAGCCTCCCACAACGGTCAAAGGATCGATCACTCCCATTCCGATAAAAGGTCCGCTGATACAGGAAATGGCAAGAAACAGATTTGCGCCTCTTGGAGTTCCATATTTGGGATGTACGGTAGCAAAAAACTTAGGAATTAATCTTGCACGAGCCATGCCCATAAGCAAACGAGCAGATGCAATAAAGAATCCATTCCAGGTTGTAAACAGTCCAGCCAAAGCACCAAATAAAGTTATCCCGTACATGATAGTCCCAAAGGTACCGCCATAAATAGTTATGAATAATAGTGATATTGCAGGTCTTGGGTATCCATAAAATTCCTCCCAAGGGATTGATCCACCTGTAGAAAAGAGGATCAGGGAATAGAAGATACCTGCCGCAAGGATTGCACCTACAATTACTTTTCCTATATTGTTGATACTAACTTTTGAATCACCTTCTTCTGCAGCTTGAGGAATGGTATCGAATCCCCCAAGGAAGAATGGAGCAACCACCATCATAGCCATAATTCCTGTAAACATTGATGTATGAATACCTTTGCCTATATTCTGGTAAATTGGTTGTAAATTCTCAGGATTAAATTTGATCAAAGTAAATACGATAACCAGAATACCCGTAATGGATAGAACCCACGTCAAAGCAGTCTGTACCTTTCCAGCAATTCTTACACCACGCCAGTTCACTGCAATGAGACCACAGGATAAAAGAACACCAACGATCAACCCCTGACCGTAGATTCCCACACCTGCTATGGAATAAAGCGGTTCTCCTGCTTTTAATGCCGGAAAAATGAGTGACAATACATCATTGATGTAAATTGCTTCCCAAGGCAGGATAATGACATAAGCCAAGGCTACAAACCAACCGCCTAAAAAGGATGGAAAAGTTCCAAACGCCTTATAGGAATATGCTACAAGCCCCCCGGCAACCGGCATCGCTGTTACCATCTCTGCATAACAAAATCCAATTGGTATAATAAATAACGTTACGAGTAAAAATCCTGCGATCGCAGGAATTACACCACCGCCGGATCCTACCCAGCCATTTACCGCTACCGCCCAGCCTACACCAACCATGGAACCAAAGCCTAACATAAAAAAGTCAATTAAATTTAAACCTTTTTTTTCCTCAGTCATATTAAATACCTCCTGAGCCAATATTGATATTGACCTAAATTTATCATTCCTTTCTTCTTTCCTTCGCCAATCATACCAAACAATACGAACCAATTGAATATTTGGCATGCTGACTGAACCAAAGTCGGTAAATGTTTCTACAGCATGCCTTAATCAACTATTTCTTCCTTCTTTCAATGCTCTGAACGCGCTCGTTATGTAGTAAGCTAGGATTCCAAAATATGGAACTGCAAAATATGTAATAGCCTCAGGCGGAACAGAACCGTTCATAATATAGAGCATGAAACCTACCGATACGATGGAGTTAAGCAGGTTCGATAAGAAATTTGGCAATTTAAAAAGGATATAAGCTTCACTTTGCGTGTCTATTTTTTGTTTTACTATATAATGAAACAAAGAAGTAATCCCATATGTGGTAAGCCATAGAATCAGTGGAATTAATAATAAAGGATCATTCAAAGGTTCTTACCTCCTTCTTAACTCCTTCTGGATTCAATCAACGATCGATCATTTTTTTATGACTTCTTCTACGGAAGCCTTTAATATTTCATAGGCTTTGTCACAATCTTTCTTTGTAGCAATGAGTGGAGGAACCATTCTGATAATATTTGCCCCTATGGCTGTAACCAGCAATTTTCTGTCCATACATCCATGTTTGATGTCTGCTGCTCCGCCAAAATCAAATTCTACACCTACCAAAAGTCCCAACCCCCTGACGTCTTTTACACGTGGCAGTGATTTTAGCTTATCCATAAAATAATCCCCTACCATTTTGGCATTTTCAGTCAGTTTTCTGTCCAACAGCTCATTCACCTGAGCATAAGCTGCCGCACAGCATAATGGGCTTCCTCCGTAGGTAGACCCGTGGGCTCCTAAATTAAAGGCCTGTGCAACTTCCTTTGTCGCACAAATTGCTCCGATCGGTACGCCGCCGCCTAAAGCTTTCGCCATGGATATAATATCTGGTTTGATCGCATAATTCATATATCCCATGATTTTTCCTGTTCTGCACCAACCCGTCTGAATTTCATCGATCAGCAGCAATAATCCCTTCTCTTTACACAACTTTTGAATTCCCTGCATAAATTTCATTGTTGCTGGATTGACGCCTCCTTCTCCCTGCACGACTTCCAGCATGATAGCAATTGTATTTTCCGTAACTTCTGATTGAAATGATTCAAGATTATTGAATTCTGCATAGGTAAAGCCCGGCAACATTGGCTTATATCCCATCTGACACGCATTATCAGGCTGACCAGTTGCAGACATAGAACCAAAGGTTCTTCCATGAAAGCTGTTCTTTGCTGTAATGATGTGATATCTTTCCGGTCCATATTGATCCGTTCCATATTTTCTTGCCAGTTTGATCATCGCTTCATTTGCTTCTGTACCCGAATTTTGAAAGAAGATCTTATCCATATCTAAGGTCTCACAAATCAGTTTTGCAAGCAATGCCTGAGGTATGTTGTATGGATAATTAAAAGTATGAATAAGATCTCCTGCCTGATCTCTAATTGCTGCTACCACCTTTTCATTACAGCTTCCCGCACTATTTACGGCAATTCCGCCATAGAAGTCCAGATAGGCCCCCCCTTCTTCATCATATAAGTACATATCTTTTGCTTTTTCTGCAACGAAAGGAAACCGCTGGTATGTCTCAATCATATACTTTTCTGTCATGTCTTTTACTTCCCGGGCTGTTAACTTTACATCTGATAGTTTCATTTTGACCCTCCTTAAACCCATTACATAAAATTAATTTGTTATTAAAAATAGCAAATCCATAATTTTAAAACGCAAGACCTATGCCATCAAATTAAAAATTTTATGATTCTTCTTAAAGAAATACCTTTCAATTTTATGCAGCGTGCTTTCACGTCTTGCTACAACATTTTTTTATCCCCAGTGGAAAGCATAACAAAACGATACTCTCTTTTTGTCGTTCCTGTCTCTCCTCTTATTGTACGGTTTATCATACAGCTGTATGATTTCCGCGCATACTGAATACAACTATGATCTTTTAAAGCAATGGAATCATGGAAACATATAATCCTGTAATGATTGCTGATGTAATCACGCCGCAAATACTCGCTCCCATTGCATATTGCAGTATAACAGCACGTCTGTTGACATAAGAAACTTCATGCTGAGCAATTTTGGCAGTGGATGGAATACAAGATACTCCCGCAATCCCAATCGTTGGATTAAATTTTTTGTTATTGATCCGATAAATAACATAACCTCCAAGGATTCCTCCAATTCCAGATAAAGTAAGGGCAAGAATCCCCAGTACAAGGAGGATTAACACCTTAGGATTCATAATCGTGTTTGCTTCACACAATACACCAAGCATTAGCCCCAGGAAGAATGTGGCCCAATAGAGAAAAACGTCTTCTATGAGCTGAGTATACTTGACAATACCGGATTCTTTAATGGCATTCCCCAGGAAAAAGCTTAAAAATAATGGTGCGGCCACTGGGAAGAGCAAGCTTAATACAGTACAGGCAATCACATCAAAAGCAATTTTTTCGCCGGAAGTTACATCATTTTTTTTTGATGTTTTTACGACAATACCTCGCAATTCTTTCGGGATCAAAAGCCGTATAAGAAACGGATATCCTCCGTAAGTCAGACTTAAATACAAATAGGCAATCACAGTAATTGGAACAAAAAGCTCCGGCGCCAGCATCAGTGAAGTAAAGAGTACCATCGGACCATCTGCCGAACCCACAATGGCAATAGAAGCAGCTTCACCGTAAGTCAATCCCATCGCATGGGCGATAGGAAATGTTACAATTGTACCTAACTCGGCAAATAAAGCAATCAGCATGCTGGTAAAGGGGTAGCGTAACACATTGCCAACATCCGCCAGGCAACCAACCCCCATAAATACAATACATGCAATTAAACTATTACTAAAGGTCAACGTATATATCGGCTGCAGGAAATCAATTTGCAAGACATTCATCAGCCCGTCGGTATCATTCACAAGAGGATCAACAAAAAGGGTTCCTGTTTTTGATGCAGAAAAGAATAAAACTCCCGCGTTGACCGCCAACATTCCAAACCCCATAGGAATCATAATTAACGGTTCCAAAGTGCCCCTTTTGCCTAACCAAACAAGGACGATACCTATAATAATCAAGAGAATTCTGGCGATCACAATTTTAGGATCTTGATAAAATAATGTTCCGATCCCTTGAAACAAAGTAAAAAAATTCATTTTGCCACCTCACTTTTCTTGGTTCGTCATTTCTTTTTTCGGAGAAATTCGTCGTATTACAGCCAGCATACCCTTGATCAAACCCGCAATAAATAGAGCAACGACAAATGTTATGAAATAAAACTCCATCGCAAGTATAATTGTTTCTTTCATATCCTTACTTCCTTTCCTGTTTTCAATTACAATTGATTACTTCAGTTCTCTTCTGATGCAAATAATAAAAGTAATTATGACCGCTGCAAATATTCCTGCCATAAACAATGTATTGATTGGTGATAGTTCGATCATTATTTTCTCACTCCTTTTCTATTCGAAATCTTCCAACACAAAACCCGTCCGCAATTTTTAAACGCGGAGTGGGTACTCCGCGTTATATATTGATCATAGATAGCATTCAGGCAAGTTTCTTAAATTCTTCGGTTAGCAGAGGAATGATTTCAAAAAGATCGCCGACAATACCATAGTCTGCCAAATTAAAAATATTCGCCTCAGGATCCTTGTTAATTGCAACGATTACCTTCGATGATCCCATACCGGCAAGGTGCTGGATAGCTCCTGAAATTCCGCATGCGATATAAAGAGTTGGTGAAACAGTTTTTCCTGTTTGGCCAACCTGAAACTTTTGTTCGATCCAGCCCGCATCGACTGCGGCACGAGAAGCTCCGACTGCGGCACCGATGACATCAGCACATTCTTCTAAAATGCAATAGTTTTCAGAACCTTTCATACCACGTCCGCCCGAAATAATGATATTAGCTTCTATCAATTCCGGACGCTCAGAAGTTGCAATCGCTATCTCTTTAATGATCGCCCTGAGATCCTCAGGATTGATATCCGCCGTTTCATTTACCACTTCAGCCTTGCGTAACGTATCAGCTTCGTCAACTGGAAATGTATTTGGGCGAATTGTTGCTAACACCGGTCTGGCATTGCAGGCCACCACTGAAAAAGCTTTTCCCCCATAAATCGGACGTTGAAAAGACAGGAAGTTCTCCTCATCCATTTCCATTCCGGTGCAATCGGAGGCCATCCCAACCCCAAGACGTTGCGCCAGGCGCGGCGCAAGATCTTTTCCAACTGCTGTATTCCCAAGTAGAACAGCCTGTGGTTCTTCCTTTCGGATTAATTTGCTCAGAACGGATGTATATGCACCCGTTGTATAATTTTTTAATTTATCATCATCAACCAAAATCACCTTATCTGCTCCATAAGCGGCAGCTTGCTTTGCAAGTTTTGTGATATCCTTTCCAAGAATTACAGCCACAAGCGGTTCAGCCGTCTTGCCTGCTATGGCTCGTGCCTGGCTTAACAGCTCAAATGAAACTTTTCGAATCTCCAGATTGCTTTGTTCTATAATAATCCAAATTCCTTTTGCCATATCAATTCCTCCTTCCTAAATCACCTTCGCCTCTTCACGCAAAAGCCTTGCTAATTCTTTCGCAACCTCAGCCGGTTCACCTGGAATTTTTTTACCTCCTTTGCGAGGGGTCGGTAAACAATACTTTGTTATTTTCATCTTCTGTGGCAGATCAGAATCACTGATTTCTAAGTCCGCAAGCGCCAATATCTTAATTTCCTTTTTCTTAGCTTTCATAATTCCCATCATGCTGGGATAACGAGGTTCGTTTAACCCTTTTTGAGCGGTGAATACCGCAGGCAAACTAGCTTCAATCAACTCAGTCCCTCCATCAATTTCGCGGGTCACAGTTGCCTTGTTATCTTCAACTTCAAGCTTGAGAATACTGCTGACAGAAGGAATATGTAATGCATCTGCCAAGCGAACTGCAACCTGACTGGAGCCATCATCAACAGCGATACGCCCTGCCAAAATAATATCATAAGAAATTTGTGAGACAGCTTTTGAGAGTATCTCGGCAGTCATCCATTCATCAGGGCTGTCTATGCCAGGATCATTAATCAAAACAGCTTTATCACACCCCATAGCCAATGCTGTTCTCAGGGCTTCCTGCACCCGTTCACTGCCCATGCTGACAAGCGTCACTTCACCGCCAAATTTTTCTTTGAGCTTCAACGCTTCTTCAACGGCATATTCATCATAAGGGTTCATGATAAGATTTACTCCATTGCCATCGATTTTTCCATCACGATCTAATACAATTTTTGCTTCTGTGTCAAAGGTTTGTTTCAAACAAACAACGATGTTCATAGAATTCCCTCCTTACTCTTTCATTTTCTAATCTTTCAGGATATGGCTTGCAATTACAACGCGCTGAATCTCACTGGTACCCTCATAGATTTCAGTGATCTTTGCATCACGCATCATTCGTTCCACCGGATAATCCCGCGTGTAACCATATCCGCCCAATATTTGAACTGCTTGTGTAGCCACTTTATTTGCTGTTTCAGCGGCAAACACTTTTGCCATAGCAGAATGCTTTGAGACTGGCTTATGCTCTGTCGCCAGATAACAGACCTGATAAACCAGAAGCCTTGCAGCTTCAATCTGCAACGCCATATCCGCCAATTTAAATTGGATTACCTCTAATTTTGATAAGGTATCTCCGAATTGAGATCGTTCCTTTGAATATTTCAAGGCCTGCTCATACGCACCTTGTGCAATTCCAAGTGCCTGTGCTGCAATGCCGATTCTTCCGTAATCAAGTGTGACCATTGCTATTTTAAATCCTTGCCCCTCCTGTCCAAGCAGGTTTTCAGCAGGAATTCTGCAATTTTCAAAAACCAGCTCATAAGTTGCTGAAGAACGGATCCCCATTTTTTTCTCTTTTTTACCAAAGGTAAATCCAGGCGTTCCCTTTTCCACAATAAATGCCGCGATCCCTCTATTCCCTTTGCTTTTATCCATTTGTGCCGTAATCACATAGGTATCCGCATAATAACCATTTGTTATAAAAACCTTGGATCCATTAAGGATATAATCATTTCCTTCACGGACTGCAGTTGTGCGTGTACCAGATGCATCGGAGCCAGCCATGGATTCCGTCAGTCCAAATGCCCCCAGTTTTTCACCTGTTACCAATGGAACCAGATATTTCTGCTTTTGTTCTTCTGTGCCAAATAGATAAATTGGATTGGCACACAGGCTGGAATGGGCAGAAATCGTAACGCCTAAAGATGCATCAACCCGGGATATTTCCTCAACCGTAATGGCATAAGAAATATAATCTGCTCCTACTCCGCTGTATTCTTCCGGGAAAGTAATTCCAGCAAGACCAAGTTCGCCGCATTTTTTCCATAATTCCATTGAAAATTGTTCCAATTCGTCACGTTCCTCTGCCCCCGGTCCGCATTCCTCTTCCGCAAAGTCGCGTACCATTTTACGCATCATGACATGGTCTTCGTTTAATTCAAAGTTCATATCTTACTACCTCCTTTTTCATTTCAATGAGAACAATGTCCCATCATCAACACATAGCTGATATCAAACTGAATTTGTTGAACATTCTATTTGAGTCGCAAGAACTATGCCATCATGATAAGTGTTGATGTTTGGCTGTGTATTGGTTTGTTCATCCTACAGGCTCCTGTTGAACTGTACGGTTACCCGTACAGTTGTATGAGTTTTCAACAATCAAAAAGGCTTTTCTTTCTATTACAGAAAGAAAAGCCTTTTTGTTCATTCAGTTTATTATCAATATTTATCGTTCCCGCCGTCCAACAGAATAGATTTCGGTTCTTCGATACGGTCTTCTGTTTCCGTTTTTGAACTAATGTTGCTTTTAGGCAGTGCCTTGATATCCTCAAACAGCTGGAATCTGCCAACCATTTCTTTCAATAATTCTGCCTGACCAGATAATTCTTCACTTGCTGCCGCACTTTGTTCGGCAGTTGCCGAATTGTTTTGAATAACCTGGGATACTTGATCAATACCTTGATTGATCTGAGATATTCCGTTTGCCTGCTCATTCGATGCATCGGCAATCTTCGAAACAAGACCTGCCGCCTTTTCGATTCCGTCAACAATTTCTTTTAGCGCAGAAGCAGTCTCATTTGCAATCTTTGTACCTTGCTGTACTTTTTGAATGGAGCCTTCAATCAGATCAGTCGTTTCTTTTGCAGCGTCTGCACTTCTTGCCGCCAGATTTCTGACTTCTTCTGCAACAACAGCAAAACCCTTGCCATGCTGTCCTGCTCTTGCTGCCTCCACCGCTGCATTTAGCGCTAATATATTTGTCTGGAACGCAATATCATCGATGACCTTAATGATTTTTGAGATATTATTCGAAGATTCGTTGATATCCACCATAGAATCAAGCATCTGCTGCATTTGCATATTTCCTTTTTCAGCGTTATCTTTTGCTTCAGATGCAAACTGATTTGCCTGATTTGCATTTACCGCATTCTGCTTCGTTTGTACGGAAACCTCTGCTATTGAGGCTGTTAATTGCTGGATTGCACCTGCCTGCTCTGTCGAACCCTGAGATAGCATCTGACTTCCATTGGATACCTGTTTTGAACCTGTAGTAACCTGTTCAGCCGCGGTATTGATGTCTCCCATAATCTGCCCCAACGAAGCGATGATGTTATTCAACGAATCCTTTATTTCTATAAAGTCACCATTATAATTCGCCGTAATCGTCTGGTTCAGATTTCCTTTTCCGATTTCTGTAAGTACAGTCGATATCTCCCTGACATAGCTTCTGATATTTTCTATCGTCGCATTGAGAGCATTCTTGATTGCCATATGTCCGCCGCGGTATTCGCCTTTCATGGTTACCTGAAGATTTCCTGCCGCAATTTCATCCAGTACTAAAGAGGCCTCTTCAATCGGTTCAACGATTGCATTCAATGTAGCGTTGATGCCTTCCACAACCTTACCATATTCATCTTTAAACTTAGCGGCATCACCACGGATATCAAGTTTTCCTTCGATCGCCGCTTCTGATAAATATGTGGTTTCATCCACCAGTGATTGAATAGTTTCCAGCATGGTGATCATGGAAGGAATCAATGCATCATTTTCACTTCGCTTTCCAACCGCTTTCAAATGCTCCAAGTCACCCAGATCCCCTTGGGCAATATTGTCGATAATCTTGATTGTGCTGTTGATGCTATCCGCTACCATATTTACAGAATTTGCAATTTCAGCATAAATTCCTAAATATTCTCCTTCCACCTTTTTTGTAAAATCATTCTTGCTCATTACTTCCAAAATGTCTCTGCCCTCGACTAAACCGGCAAGTCCGTCAATACATGCATTAATGCTATTTTTAATATGGTTGAAGTCGCCCTTGTAATCTTCCGTGATTTTTTCAGGGATCTCTCCGTTCCCAATTTTATCCATATGTCCGGCTGCAATATTGAGCGGTACAATCACGGAATCAAGGGTATGATTGACCCCTTCAATAATTTTTGCAAAGTCGCCACCGTGTTTTGAGACATCCGCGCGATTACTTAAATTACCGTTTACTGCTTCTATTGCAAGGCTTTCAGCATCCTCAATTAATGCGTTAACCGCATCAATGCATAAATTAAAACTATCCTTAATCTGATTGAAATCGCCCTTTGATTCCCTCGTTAATTTTTCCGGAATATTTCCCTTACTAATCATTTCTATGTATTCTGCCGACAACTTTAACGGTTCAATTAATGCATCCAGAGTCTCATTAAAGCCCTCTATAATTTGTCTGTAACCACCCTGAAATTGCTCTGAATCACCTCTGTTATCCAGCCTGCCATTCAAAGCGGCAGCCGTCATTGATTCAGCTTCAGTCACCAAGTTCTTTATCGTTTGGACTACAGATACCATACTGATACCAAGTACGTCTTTCTCCGATTTTGGCTAAATTGCCACGGAAATATTTCCTGCAGCAATTTTTTCTGCAACTTGAGACTGTGCCTTGGTATTTTCAACCATTTTGTGAAAGGAATTTGTCAATTCTCCAATTTCATCTTGTGAATCGGGAAGATTCGAAACATCCACGTCAATATCACCCAGCGCCATCTTATCCGCTGCAGTTGCCAGTTTTTTAAGTGGAGCAACAATCTTTCTTGATATTATGACAAGTAAGAAAAGAACAATCAGCAATGCAAACAGGAAAAGTAACAGGATAGTAACCTGCACGGAGTGATAAGCGCTGTTAAATTCTTTATCCGGCAATCCTGTCGCGACCATCCAGCCTGTGTTACCGATCTCCGCAAGAAAACCGTGACATTTTTCCCCATTGTTTGTATAGGTAACTTCTCCAACTTTCTTGTTTTCTACCGCATCTTTAATGTTCTTGGACATTTCGGTATCTGCAATATTCACATTCTTATATTCTTCATCCGGATGATAAATCACATTTCCATTCAAATCAAAGAGCATGTAGAAACCTGTGTCTCCGAGCTTGTACTCCTTAATCATGGCGTAGATACTGTCAATGTTGAAATCTAACCCCGCTACACCTATCATATTATCATTCGCCGAATCATAAATCGGGGTTAGCGCACTAACGACTACAAGGCCTGTTGTCTCGTCTACGTACGGAGCAGTCAAAGTTGGCCCCTGCGCTTCTTTTGCAGCCAGCCACCAATCCCTTGTTGATACATCATAACCCGGTTCATTAATCCAGCCGTCTGAGTCAGTGCATGTATCGCTGTCTTCATCACCGATCCAGGCGCACATAATATTTTCTGTATCTTTTTCCGCTACATTTTTCATAGTCTGGAGAAATTCTGGATAACCCGATTTCATCATCATATTTTCTCCCTGTCCTGTCATTTTACACATACTTTCAAACTGAGTATTTGCAGCCATATTAATCGTTGCATCTATAGATACGGAGAATGATGCGTTAATTTCATTTGCTGCCGCTTGCGTTCTTGCAATCAGTTCATTATTTGTTACGTCAGATACGGAATGTTTTACTGTCGTCATGGTGATGACACCTACGAGGCATAATATAATAGCAAGAGGTATCCCGATAAATAAAAGAATTTTTGTTACCAAACTTTTTTTCTGACTCCTGGATTCTTGGTTCAACTGCTTTTGATTATGCATTTCGTTATGATCTCCTTTCGATTCCATCCTACTACATCTGTTATAGTCACAATCTAAAGTTTCATACTAATTATCGACTTATCTTTATATTACTTTAAATGAAATACAAAATCTAACTTTTTCTTGCAAAATTTGGTCACAAAAGCCAAAAAAAACAAGCCGAAAAGTCTCAGCTTGTTTTTTTACTTGTATGTTGTTCTCTTATACGTTATTAGATTTAAAATCTCGGGTATACAACATTTCTGATCCATCTTATTTTTATTAGTTATGATTCTATGATATGACTCAGTCTTATTCATTGAGCATTAACAAATTTCCGTTGATAGGGAAGACTCACCCCGACCAACAAAATATTGATCCCTTGTATTGCAAACAAAATACCAACAAGCATAACTGGAGAGAATGCAAAAATAACCGTATTAAAAAATGCATAAAACCCGGTCAGAATTCCTAAAGATCCAAGAGAAACAAGCCAGCGCCAGATCGTACCTTCTGATTCTCTATAGAAATAACCATCAACGACACGCACAATTCCGGAAAACATGACCCACATGCCAAAAAATACCGGAATCGCCGCATCTGCAACCAACTGGTTTGCCAAAACCAGAATTCCCAAAATAACACTTAGTATTCCCTCAACGAGAAGCAAATGGGAGGATACTTCTCGTTCTTTTCTAATCCATATATATGCTGAAATTCCACTCATCCCCGAAAGCAGCATTGCACATCCTAAGACAAAAGCGATGGATAAAAAGGTTGCACCGGGGACAGCAAAACAAAATATCCCTGTAAGAATAAGTATCACACCCGCCATAATTTTAAAGACTCTCACACTTGACCTCCTCACTGTATATCAATCTCTAATCACTCGAATATTGTCGAACACTTTATTATATTATTTTGCCGCGGTATCGTCAACCCGATTAAAAAACGGTTTATACGATTTTCGAACAGATTTATTCCTGTTCTGTCTCTTCATAGAGCTCAATTCCTATGTCATTCTTCAAGATCGCGCCGAAGGTTATGGCGTTTCCTCCATATTTTTTACGAATGTTATCCAACGTTCTTTCAATCGTTTCCGTTTTTCCCCGATCTTTTTGATTGATCGCAAAAAAAGTCAACTGCTCTGCTTCCTTCTCATTAGTTAGATTAATTCCCGTGATGGTTAGCATTCTGATTGGATCCATCAGGTTCCAAAATTTACTGATCAGCTCCAAAGAAGAACTGCTGATCTCCTCTGCCAGATTTGTAGAAAGCGAAAGCTGTTTCTGCCGGGAAATTGTCCGAAACATGGGATCTCTGATATCTACCTTAACTCCCTGACATTTCATTTCATACTTTCTCAATCTTCCGGCGACCGAATCGGATAAAGCCAGAATTGCAGTCTTAATGTCATCCATTCCTTTCAAATCTCTTTTAAAAGTCATCCCATTTCCAACGGATTTAATTTTCTGCCTCTCATAAAACAGACTTACAGGCCTGTCATCAATCCCGTTGGCAAAATCATGGATGACGGCTCCTTGTTTTCCGAGCATACCGCAGATTAGGTTTCGATTGTATACGGCCAGGTCTCCTATCGTTTTTATTCCCGCCTTTTGCAGCTTTTCCGCAGTAGCACCACCCACAAAAAACAGCTCACGGATCGGCAAAGGCCAAAGGATTTGTTTATAGTTTTCTTTCGTAATTACGGTAGTCGCATCCGGTTTTTTGTATTCACTTCCCATTTTTGCAAAAACTTTATTATAGGATACGCCAACGGAAAGAGTAAGTCCCAATTCTTCTTTTACGGTTGTCCTGATTTGATCCGCAATTTCCTTGCCCGATCCAAACAGCCTTAAACTTCCGGTCACATCCAGCCAGGATTCATCGATGCTAAAGGGTTCAATCCTATCTGTAAATCGACCATAAATTTGATTAATTTTTTCAGAATAACTCCGATATTTTTCATGGTGCGGTCTGACCAAAATCAGCCCTGGACACTTTTTTTTCGCTTGCCATACCGTTTCCGCCGTAACAATACCATATGCCTTGGCCTCCTCGCTTTTAGCCAATATAATGCCGTGCCTGTTTTCCGGAGTTCCACAGACCGCCATCGGCTTGCCTCTGAGTTCCGGAAGTGCAAGTAATTCCACGGATGCATAAAATCCGTTCATGTCACAATGTAGTATCGTTTTACCCATTATTCAAACACTCCCCTTATATTTTACACTAGCAAAGAACGATTCGCTAGTGTATAATATTTTATAACGAGATGATAAATATTTATGATTGCTACGAAGAAAAAAGGGATGGGGAAAAATGAAAAATGTAATGGTCTGTGTCACACAGCAAAAAAACTGTGATCGATTGATCCAGTTTGGCAATAAATTTTTAGGAGATAAAAAAGGCGAATTATTTATCATACATGTTGCTCATTATGAATTTAACTTTTTAGGAAACTCGAAAGAGGGAGAAGCTTTGGAATATCTTTATGAAAAAGCTTTAGAATATGGTGCAAATCTTACAGTAGTTCGTTCCAATGACGTATTGGACACGCTGCTGGATTTGGTCGCAAAGAATCAAATTACTCACATTATTGTAGGGGAATCCGGGGAAATGGAAAACCAAAGCAATATGGTGAGTAAGCTTGAAAAAAGGCTTGAAAGCAAGGCGGAGTTGGTTGTAATTCCTTCATAAAATTAAATTTAAAGAAATTGATAAAAGGTGCCGACTCTCAAAAGAGATCCGCACCTTTTTTATTGCTCCGTCAATATCGCTCTCAGCGATATTGACGAAGTATCAAAGAAAGCTCCTTGGTCGTTGCCTTTTTGCCCCAAGCTTGCTTGGCATGGCAAAACGGACAGCAGCGAGCGAAGCAAGCAGGAGGCGCAGCCGTTGTCGCCCTTGCGGCGACATGTGGAAATAGGAAGCTTCGATTCCGTCATTTCCACTTTTTTTATTCAATAGGAAATATCATTTCCTATTGAATAAAAACAGGGAGTGCAGAGGGGGCACCCCTCGCCGATAAAGGAGGGTGCTCAGGCTGCTTGCAGCCGCCGAAGGGAACCATGGGTTCCCTAGCGGAAGTGGCGAAGCCACTTTTTTTATATGATTGTTTTTATTTAAAATGCTTATCATTAACGATTGCCATGGATTCATCCAGAATTTCCAGGGCTTTTCTCACATGTTCGCCTGTAATATTAAGCGGCGGTTCAATTCGAATGGTCTTGGCATTAATCAGGGAACCAGAAAGCAAAAGTTTTCTGTTGAAAGCTTCATAGACAACTTCATATCCCAAATCCCCATCACAAAATTCCATTGCAATCATAAGCCCTCTGCCTCGATACGTAGTGAGAAGTTTTGGATATTTTCTATGGAGTTTCTCAAGTCCTTCCATGAATACAGCTCCGGACTTCTTTGCTCTGCCACAGAGATCTTCTGATAGAATAACGTTAAAAGCCGCGATACCCGCAGCTGTTGCCAGAGGATTACCTCCGGTTGTCGTGCTGTGAAGCAAAGGATCAGGGAACATTCCTCGGAAGGCTCTCTCCGTGCATACACAGGCACTGAGCGGTACCACGCTGCCGGAAATGGATTTTCCCAGGCATAAAATGTCAGGTGCAACATTGGAATAATCAGTTGCAAAAAGATAACCGGTTCTGCCCATTCCTGCCTGAACTTCATCAGCAACCATCATGATATCGTACTTGTCACAAATCTCACGAATACCCGGAATAAAATCATCCGGTGGAATCTGGACTCCGGCCTCTCCCTGGATCGGCTCATAGATAATGGCTGCAGGAAGTTCACCCGTATATTCCATACAATCAATTAATTTTTTCAAATAGTCAAGATCTCCGAAGGGTGCATGCCTTGTGCCCTGTAGTAGCGGAAGGAACGGACCGCGGAAATGCTCTTTGGATGTAAGGGACAGAGAACCCATGGTTTTTCCGTGGAAATCTCCCTGAAACGCTACATAATAATGTCTTCCGGTAGCTAATGTAGCCATTTTCAAGCCACATTCCACCGCTTCCGTTCCGGAACTGGTAAAAAATGTGTATTGTAAATCTCCCGGGGTAACATCTGCTAGAATTCTTGCAAGCAGACTACGGTTGGCATCGATGAGTTCCGCACTGGATAAAGGCTGCTTATCTAATTGATTCATGACTGTCTTGATGATCCTGGGATGTCTGTGCCCACAGTTAAATGCGCCGAATCCACCTAAGCAATCAATATATGTATTCCCATGAAGATCAAAAAAGGTATCGCCGTTTGACATCCATTCCATAACCATATCGTCTGCACCGGCAGACTTTCGATATTCCAGAAAGCCCGGATTGATATGATGATCGAAATTATGCCTCGTCTCACTGATAAAGTTTTCCTTTTCTTCCTCTGTCATGGATTTCTGTGCAATGGTTTTCATTGCAAATTGAGTATACTTTAATACCTCGTCAAAACTTTGTCTCATTTTAAACCCCCCTACTTTTATTCTTTGTCTTTCGCTTATCTTAAACCTTATGGCAATTACAAAGTCAATAGCTTATATTATTTTTTTCTTTTTTTGTTTGACAGGTACCTGCAATTTAAAAAAAGCACTTCTATCGTAATGATGAAACGTTGGAAATTCAATCAGTACTTCACTAATGCAATCTCCTTTGATCTCATAATTATGTTCAAATATGTAATCCATCAGGAGTTTTAGTGACTCTTCCTCCTTGTTAAAACCATAACAGTATGTGCATAAATACATATCTCGCGGAATGACTTCGATTCCCGCTTCCGATACAAAATCATCCTCCACAAATATAATTACCTCTGTAGCCCATAACTCCCTTTTTTGAAAATGCTCCTTTCTTATAATGCTGCCTACATTGCAGAAATAGCAAATAGGCAATCGATGTAGAACATAGTTCTTTTTTAAAGAACGAAGGATGTATTCATAATAATCCATTCCGTAACTGTAACAGTTAACTTTTGTATCATAGCAGAAAATTCTTCTTTCATTGATATACTCCAATATCACTGTATTCTCCTCTGGTGCGGATTCATAACGCCGATAGTTCTCAACCGATCTGTCAATCGCTCTTTGTGCATATTGTAATTCACGCAATTGCGTTTCTATATTCTGTTTTTGTAAATAAAACATCTGCAGAAACCGTTTGATATCCTGCTGCTCGAGGCACTCTTTGATCTGGTTCAAATTCATACCTAAGGCTTTCATATATTGAATCATATCCAATTGGGCACATTGTTTTATATTATAATAGCGATATCCTGTTTCCATATTGACTTCACTTGGCTGAAGCAGTTTCATCTTGTCATACAACCTCAAGGTCTGTTCCGACACGCCGTTAATTTTAGCCATTGTTCCTATCGAGATATGATCCATCACTTTGTCCACGATTTTACGCTCCTTTCTCTTTGTCTCCATTTTATTTCTATCTTTTTACCCGATGACGTTCATATTTTATCAATGCAAAAATCCTGCCAGTAGGAATCGTACCATTCACTCACTCTTTGTTTATGAAATAACATTTAACTTTATACCAAGCATATAGTTTTTTGAATTTTCAAAAGATTTTTATTTTTTATTGATTTACGTACAATTTTTTGAATAATATAATATGGCCAAAGGATACGGAATATATCCAACAGAATAAAATTTATTAATAGGAGGTTCATTTTATGGAAGTAGGATTTTGGGCAATCATCCCCCCCCTTCTTACGATTGTTCTGGCAATTGCAACAAAAGAAGTACTACTATCACTCTTTATTGGTGTATACACGGGTTGCCTGATTATTGTAGGCGGCAATCCCCTCGCTGGTTTTGAAAAGATGATTGAAATTATTATTGCAAAGCTTACTGATCCATGGAATATGCAGGTTCTAATCATCGTGATACTCTTAGGCGGAATGATCGGGCTCCTTACAAGATCCGGAGGTTCTACCGCTTTCGGCAACCTGCTGGGACGTAAAATCAAAACTAAAAAAGGAGCGCAAGGCACCACTTGGCTGATCGGTTTGTTTATCTTCTTTGACGATTATTTTAATGCGTTAACAAATGGAGCAATTATGCGTCCAATCAGTGATAAGTTTGGGATTTCCAGAGAAAAGCTTTCGTATATTATCGATTCAACCGCAGTCGGCATCTGTCTTGTCGTACCGCTCTCAAGCTGGGTCGCTTTTATCTGCTCTCTGATTGCCGACAGTTATGCCAGTGCAGGCGTCAAGCAAGATTCCTTTTATACATTCCTGATGTGCATTCCGTTCAACTATTATGCTTGGCTTTCGATCATCATGGTCATCGTTGTTGTTTACCTTGGCTTGGATTATGGCCCTATGGCAAAAGCTGAGAAAAGAACAAAACAAACCGGCGCACTCTGCGATAGAACCTTCAGCGGCGGAGGTGCCGACGATGATGATTTTTCTTCGATCGAGCAGAAAAACGGTAGTGCCATCGACTTATTGGCTCCAATCCTCTTGCTCATCTTCTGTGCCTTAATTTTCATGCTGTATACCGGAGGCTTTTTCGAATCATTCAGTGTTTTGGAGGCTGTAAACAATATGGATGGCATGCTGGCTCTAACCTATGCGGTATCTATTTCCGTTTTATTCGCAATCATTTTTTATTCCGTCAGAAAACTTTCCAAGGTTAGTGATTCTATCTCTGCTTTCGTCGTCGGCACAAAATCCATGCTCTTTGTGGTAATCCTTTTAGCATTCGCCTGGGGAATCGGCGGTGTAGGAGACGAATTAGATACAGCCGGATATGTCGCTTCCCTGTTTGTTGGAAACGTTCCACCTTTCTTGGTTGCATTGATCATTTTTATTTTTTCTTGTGTCATGACCTTCTCCACCGGTGCAACCTGGGGAACCTATGCGATCATGATCCCTCTTGCCGTCCCTTTGGCCATCGCAATGGATATCAGCGTTTATGCCTGTATCGCAGCAGTCATAGGCGGCGGCGGATTCGGCAATCACTGTTCGCCTCTTGCCGATACCGCAATTCTTTCTTCTGCAGCAGCAAATATCCGTCACACTGATCATATTAAAACCCAAATCCCTTATTCTGTAACCTGTGCATTTGTAGCTTGTATCGGATTTTTGATTTCAGGTTTTATCGATAATTGGATTGTCCCGATGATCGTGGTTTTCGTCTTATTCTTTGTTTGCGTATTTACTCTGAACAAGATCTTTGGAGCACATAAATATCAACTTGATGAAGCAAAGGAAGAAAATGTATAAATTCAATCCAATATCAACTATCTTTTATACAATAAAGGAGGGAAATTCCCCTCCTTTATTGTATAAAAAATGATTTAACTCAAATAAAACGATTACTGAAATGAAAAGGGACTATATAATACTACCCACAATGTGTATTCGAAACATATTCGTCATTCCTCCGACACCGACAGGAACTCCGGCGGTAATTACGATCAGATCGCCATCTGTAATAAGCCCATTCTTTTCAGAAACATCGATTGCTTCCAGAAAAACTCCTTTTTCCGTATCAGCAGACTTTGAAAGCAGAGGGGTGACACCCCAGACCAAGGATAAGTGCCTTGCGACCTGATCTTTTAACGGAAATGCCAGGATCGGAGCTCTTGGTCTGAATTTGGAAACAACCTGCGCCGTATGTCCTGTAGCTGTAGGTGTTAAAATCGCTGTAGCCTTTAAACCCTGAGCGCTTGCACAGGTGGCATACCCAATTGCATTGGTAATGCTGGAATCCTTCACACGGTTCTTTTCTCTCAGGATGCTATCATAATTCAATGCGTTTTCTGTGGTTACAGCGACATCCGCCATTGTCTGCACTGCTTCAACCGGATATTTCCCCGAAGCAGTCTCGCCGGACAACATGATGACATCCGTTCCGTCGAAGATCGCATTGGCGACGTCCGCCACTTCCGCTCTGGTCGGTCTCGGATTACGAATCATGGAATCCATCATCTGGGTTGCCGTTATAACCGGTTTTCCTTCCAAATTACACAACTTGATAATTTTTTTCTGCAGAAGAGGAACTTGTTCTGCCGGAATTTCCACACCAAGATCACCCCGCGCAACCATAATCAAATCAGAAACCGCAATAATATCCAAGATATTATCCACACCCTCTTTGTTCTCTATCTTCGATATTATTTTGATATGTTCTCCCCCGTGCTCTTTTAGAAATGCTCTCATTTCTTCCACATCGGAGCCTTTTCTTACAAAAGATGCAGCAATAAAATCTACGCCCTCCCGAATTCCAAACAAAATATCCTGTTTGTCTTTTTCCGTAGTAGCAGCCAGCTTTACTTTAACACCCGGAACATTGATACTTTTGTTATCCTTGATCTGCCCTCCGTTATTTACCGTACAGATAATTTGATTGTTTACAATTTCATCTATCGTCATACCGATCAGCCCATCATCAATGAGCAGCTGATCTCCTGTTTTTACATCCTCAATCAGCCCTTTGTAAGAAACCGTGCACATTTCACTGGTGCCCAAAATTTCTTCCATCGTCAGTGTAAATTTTTGTCCTTCCTCCAGTTGCACTTCCTTCTCTGCAAATTGGCCTGTTCGGATTTCAGGCCCCTTGGTATCAAGTATAATGGAAATCGGAAGTTCCAATTCCTCCCGCAGCTCTTTTACTAAATTAATTTTTTCCTTCTGTTCCTCATGATCACCATGGGAAAAGTTCATTCTTGCAGCGTTCATGCCTGAAAGCATCATATTCTTTAAAGTCTGTCTGTCCTGACTTGCAGGACCGATCGTACAGATAATCTTTGTTTTCTTCATTCTTAAATCCTCCCTATTTATTATATTGACATGACCTCAGCCAGCTCCATCAAAGATTTGTCATGATGGCATTGCATATCCAATGCTTCCACCAAATCGTAATACACAATAACATCTCCTTTGACGCCCACCGCCTTGCTGACCATGCCTTCTTCCAACAGCAGTTCCACTGCCTTATATCCCATTCTTGTTGCCAGCATTCTGTCTCTGGCTGTAGGCGATCCACCTCTTTGAATATAACCCAGTACAACAACTTTCGTTTCCATACCCGTTCTTTCTTCAATGGTTCTTGCTAATTCATCAGTAGACATTTCAACCCCTTCGGCTCTTAGAATAATACTATGCATCTTTCCCCTGTTTTTTCCCTGAATCAACGTTCTGCAAATCTTGTTCATGTCCACGGGTTCCTCCGGAACCAAAATGCTTTCTGCCCCGCCTGTCAATCCGGCATATAACGCAATATCTCCGCAACGCCTTCCCATAACTTCAATTACAGTGCTTCTTTCATGGGAAGAGGACGTGTCCCGGATGTTACCGATTGCAGAAAGAACTGTATTTACCGAGGTATCAAAACCAATAGTATAATCGGTATACGCCAAGTCATTGTCGATGGTTCCCGGCAAGCCAATCACTGTAATTCCAGCTTTTGTGAGTTCAAGCCCTCCGCGAAAGGAACCGTCTCCGCCGATGATAACCAACCCCTCTATTTCAAAATTTTGCAGCATATCCAATGCCCTTTGAAAACCCTCCGGAGTCATAAAACGCTTGCTCCTGGCAGTTTTCAGCCATGTTCCGCCCCGTTGTAGCGTATCCGAAACTGAGCCAACCGCCAGTTCCTTAATTTCTCCGTTAATCAACCCTTCATAGCCTCTCTCTATACCATAAACCTCTAATTTATGATACACTGCACCTCTTACTACTGCACGGATTGCTGCATTCATTCCTGGTGCATCTCCCCCGCTTGTCAATACTCCGATTCTTTTCAAGCTAACTACCTCCCAACCTATATTCAATCAATTGTCATTGAGTATCACTCAGTTGTTCTCATTGCGTCCTTGCCTTATCATTAAATATTGATATTATTGGATGTTATTCCTGCCAACCAGATCATAAAGTTTTTGCAAAAATTGATCATCAGGATTAACCCAAAGATTCGACTTCGTTTTATATTTCTTGTTCGATATGGCAGATATAATGATAACTGGAGTGTCCCCTTTATGTTCCATGATAATTTCTCTAATTTTTGAAAGCATCCGTGCCTCATCAAGCTCTTCCGGGATGGTAATCTTAATGGTTCTGGAAACTTCACCCCCATTAAAATCATTGATGCCGAAAATTTTATCCGCCAGCAGCTTCGGTGCTTCCTCTTCCTTAAAATTGATCGTTCCACGAACCACAATCACGCTGTCACTCTTCAATAGATGTAGTACAGTCTCGTAAACATTCGGAAATACGATGACTTCTGTCGTTCCATAAAGATCCTCCAGTTGGAGAAAAGCCATCATTTTATTTTTCTTTGTAATTAACGTTTTTTTTGAGCTGATCATCCCCGCCATAGTCACAACCATTCCATCCTGAATATCGTGGTTCACTTCAGCGTGACTCAGATCTTCAGAAGTGATCGTAGTAATCCTTTTCATCTTTTCTGTATAATCCGCCAGTGGATGATCGGTCAGGTATACTCCCAGCATTTCCTTTTCCATGGCCATAAGCAGATCCTTGGAAAAGTTTGCTACTTCGGGCAATTTCCCGCCCATCCCCGAGCTTTGCATGCTGTCGGCATTCATCTGAAACAGGGAAATCTGACCTTCAATATTCTTTCTGAAATTGTTCTGTTCTGATTCAATCAACCCTTCATAGACGGACATATGCTGTGCCCTGTTTTCGTTGAGACAATCAAAGGCTCCTGCTTTGATCAAACTTTCAATGGCCTTTTTATTAATTTCATGAATGTCAATGTGATTAATAAATTGAAAAATATCCTTTGGCAATCCCCTTTTTTCCCGCATCTGAACAATGGCATCAATAACACCTTCTCCGACATTTTTTACACCCAAAAGACCAAACCGAATTTTACCATCCTTTACCGTGAATTTTTTACTGCTTTCATTAATGTCCGGGGGTAACACATCAATTTTCATTTCAATACAGTTTCTGATATATTTTGCGATTTGTGTGGAGTCACCGATTACGCTGGTCATAAGCGCAGCCATAAATTCTACAGGATAGTAAGTTTTCAAATATGCAGTCTGATAGGCCAATACTGCGTATGCCGCAGCATGAGACTTGTTGAAGGCATATTCTGCAAAGCTGATCATCTGGTTATAAATTTCCTTAGCCGCTTTCTCGGGAATGCCATTTCGAACGCAACCTCTGATCTCTAGGTTTCCGTCTTTATCTTCTTTTCCATATACAAAGTATTCCTGTTCTTGAAGCATGATATCCATCTTTTTTTTACTCATGGCTCTTCGAACCAAATCACTTCTGCCGTAAGTATACCCAGCCAGATCTCGGACGATCTGCATAACCTGCTCCTGGTATACAAGACAGCCATAGGTCACAGAAAGGATTGGCTCCAAACTTATATCAAGATATTGGATTCTCTTCGGATTTTTTTTATTTTCTATGTAAGTTGAGATAGAGGCCATCGGTCCGGGACGATACAGCGAAATTCCCGCCACGACATCCTCAAAGCAGTCTGGTTTCAGATTCTTCATAAACTGAGTCATGCCAGAGCTTTCCAGTTGGAACACGCCCTGCGTGTTTCCGCTGCTGATCAGTTCAAAAGCAGCTCTATCGTCATAGTTCATTTTTGATAGATTGATGGTTACGCCATGGTTCTTCTCAATGAGTTCCAAAGCATGACGGATCACGGTAAGATTTCGCAGACCAAGAAAGTCCATTTTCAAAAGTCCCAGTTCCTCAATAGTCCCCATGGTAAACTGGGTACTGATCCCCTTTTCAGCCAAATAAAGCGGTACATATTCATTGATGCTTTTCTTGGAAATCACGACACCTGCGGCATGAGTAGATGCATGTCTTGGCATGCCCTCCAATGCTTTTGCCGTATCAAGCAATTCCCTTACTCTTCTGTCCTCTTCATAGGATGCTCTCAATTCAGGGTTCATATCCAACGCCTTATCAATGGTCATTTTAAGATCGAAGGGAATCGCTTTGGCAATCACATCTACCTCACCGTAACTCATATTCATGGCGCGCCCCACATCTCTGACCGCAGCCTTCGCCTTCATGGTACCAAAGGTAATGATTTGAGCAACCTTATCTGCACCGTATTTTTCTATGACGTAATTGATGACTTCCTGCCGTCTTTCATAGCAAAAATCAATATCAATATCCGGCATGCTGATTCTTTCGGGATTTAAAAATCGTTCAAAAATCAACCCGTATTTAATCGGGTCAATATCAGTAATTTTTAATGCATAGGCAACGATACTCCCTGCTGCGGAGCCTCGCCCAGGCCCTACCATGATGTTATGGCTTCTTGCATAATTGATAAAATCCCATACAATGAGAAAATATTCTACATATCCCATATTTACAATGGTGTCCAGCTCATAACGCAACCGATCCTCAAGTTCCTGAGTGAGAGTCCCGTATCGATCCTTCATTCCCTCTGTACAAAGTTCCCGAAGATAAGCTTCGTTCTGCTTGCCATTCGGTGCATAAAACTCCGGCAGATGAATCTGTCCGAACTGAAATTCAACATTACAGCGGTCTGCTATGTTTTTCGTGTTTTTGATGGCTTCGGGCAGATCTGCAAACAGATGCTCCATTTCCTGCCCGGATTTTAGATAAAACTGGTCGTTGGGAAAACGCATCCTATTTTCATCATCAACAGTCTTGGCTGTCTGAATGCACAAGAGAACATCATGAGCCACAGCATCCTCGCGCTTTACATAATGCACATCATTGGTTGCAACAAATGGAATCCCCGTTTCCTCATGAATCCGCTTCATATCAGGCAGAATTCGGATTTCCTCCTCAAGCCCCTGATCCTGCAGCTCCAAATAGAAATTACCTTCTCCGAAAATATCAAGCAGCGTCATTGCTTCTTTTTTGGCGCCCTCATAATCCCCATTCAAAAGCTTCCATTGCACGTTCCCTGCCAGACAGGCACTTAAAGCAATAAGTCCCTCACTATGCTTCCGCAGTACACTGTGATCAATTCTAGGTTTATAATAAAAGCCCTCCGTATAGCCGGTGGACACAATTTTCATCAAATTATGGTATCCCGTATCATTCTTTGCAAGTAAAACAAGATGTCCCTGATGCTTGTCCTTTTCCACGTCCTTGTCCTGCATAGTTCTGGCTGCAGTATAGACCTCACAACCGATAATCGGCTTAATACCGTTCTTTTTGGCTTCTTTATAAAAATCAACGACACCAAACATGGCGCCGTGATCCGTTATGGCCACCGCTTCCATTCCCAGTTCCTTGACCCTTGCGATTAAATCCTTGATCCGGGCAGCGCCGTCCAAGAGACTATATTCCGTATGTACGTGAAGATGTGTAAATGTCATTTTCTAATTCCTTTTTCTATTATCTTTAACAATCCGGTAATCATTTACAGACTACTCTTCTTTTATTATTTTATCATAATATTCAAATGAAGCATACTGAAAAGTATGTCGTATTATAAATGATTTGTTAAATTTTGATTAATTCATTGTGATATGTATGGTATATCATAGGAATTAGGAATGAAAAACATCCTAAAATATAAAAGGACTCAAAAGTACCTGATACAACTCCTCTTGAGTCCTTTAATATTCTTATTTATACGGCTTTCTCGTTCGGAAGATTAATCGCCGTAAAGTTTTCCATTCAAATGGAATCAACGGATATAGATAGGACATTCCAACAAGATTTTTCGTTCCCAATAATACAAGAAAATTGATAAGCAAAGCAATGAGCGCACCCCAAAGCCCATAAATGGCAACTCCAATCAGAATTAAAACCCTCATGTATTTGATCGCATATCCAAGCTCAATACTCGGCTGTGTAAAGCTTGCCAATGCCAAAACCGCCATGCATAATATTGTTTGAGGGATAAACCAGCCCGAGTCAACTGCAAACTGCCCTAGAATCAAGGCACCAATGACAGACAAAGACATGCCCAGTGAGCTTGGTGTATTCAGCGACGCAAGCTTTAGCGCGTCAATGGCGAATTCCAGAAGTAGAAACTGGACAAAAAGAGGTATCGCATAGCCTTCATCCGGGATAAAGAATTCCAGCCTTGGATGAACGGGAATATAACCCTCTGCTAACATCAAATACACCGGCGTAAGAAAAATGACTGCGATCATATTGAGTAGTCTTAGTAATCTAAAATAATTTCCCGTCATCAGCGGGAAATAATAATCATCTGTATCCTGAAGAAAATCAAAAATACTGGTTGGAATCATAATAGCAGTCGGACTGTTATCCACAAGGATTACCAGCTTTCCTTCTGTCAGGTGTGCAGCAATAAGATCCGGTCTTTGACTATATCTGACTTTTGGGAAAGGACTCAACCATTGTGATTTTCCTATCGCTTCCACCAGACTCTGATCGCCTACTGTTAAAGTATCCAGTTTGATTCCTTCTATTTTTTCCTGTACTTTTTTTACGAGTTTATCATCAGCCAACCCTTTGATGTATGTGATGCAAACATCTGTTTTGGAAGTTGACCCAACCGTATGCAGCTCAAAGACCAATTTGGGTTCTCTGATCCTTCTACGAATCAAGCTCACGTTGAACAGAAGTGTCTCCACAAAGCCATCTCTGGCTCCGCGAAGTGTTTTCTCTTTTTCCGGTTCTTCCACGCTGCGTACCGGATAGCTTCTCAGATCCATGATCATTGCATCCGAATATCCGTCTACAAGGATAATGGTTAAACCGGACAATATAGCTTTTATCATCTTATCTGTATTTTTTTCCGTGGAGATCTGTCCATATGGCATATGATGCTTGATAAAATCTTCTGCATCCCGGCGCTGTTCCATGTCATGCTTGTTCACCCCAATTAATACGGAGATGATTCTTTCTAAAACATCCGATTGTATCATTCCATCAATATAATAAATGTAAGCTTCTTTCCCTCCGATGACAAGATTTCTCTCCCCGACATCAAAACTTTCCCCTATCGTTAACGTTTTTCGAAAAAAGTTCACATATTCTTTAAATTTGTTATTTTCCATTGTAATCTCCCCTAGCCTTGCAATCGTTTCCAGACTATTTTTACCAAAGGAGAGATATTTTATTCAAGTGGCGAAGCCCCTTTTTTATCCTATTTTACACAATAAGCATCCAGATAGTCCTCAATCCTTTTTTTCATCTCATCATCGATCATGACCTTACCGTCCACTTCGGTCTGATAAAGATGATCAAGGATATCCATTACTGTTATAATCGGGTATGTTTGAATGCCGAACTCTTCCTTTAATTCCTGAATTGCTGTTTTGCTTCCTGCTCCCCGTTCCATTCTGTCAACGGAAACAACAAGGCCTTCAATGGACACCCCTAATGCTTTCAGCATCGGTACACATTCCCGCATTGCAGTCCCTGCAGTAATAACATCCTCCACGATTAAAACAGTATCCCCGGCTTGCAGCTGATAACCCATCAAAGAACCACCCTCACCATGGTCTTTGACTTCTTTTCGGTTTGAGCAGTAATTGATGTTTATACCATGTTTTTCTGTCATGGCGATTGCTGTTGCAACCGAAATCGGAATTCCTTTATACGCAGGACCAAAAAGTGCCGTTATCTCCTTTTGGAAATTCCCCGATTTTACATTTTCCATAATACAGTCGGCATAAAAATTCCCCAGCAGTGCCAACTGCTTTCCCGTCTTATAATTTCCCGTATTAATAAAATACGGTGATTTTCTTCCACTTTTTGTTTTGAATTCCCCAAATGTTAAAACACCGGATCGCACCATAAACTCAATAAAGTCTTTTTTATAATTCATGTTCTCTCCTTCTTAAATCTTTAAAGCAATGCCTCCCTGATCTGCTGCAAGTTTTGATATCCATTTTGATTCATGAATTCCATCAATTCCTTTTTGATTCGAACCGGAGCTGACGGATCAACCAATGCGGCAGTACCTACGGAAATAACATCCGCGCCTGCCATGAGAAACTCCACTGCATCCTCTCCGGTCATGATTCCACCAAGTCCAATAATCGGAATATTTACCGCTCGTCTTACCTGATATACCATTCTTACCGCAACCGGTTTGATGACAGGTCCTGAGAGTCCGCCCATCTTATTCCAAAGTACAGGTTTCTTCCTATATATATCGATTTTCATACCAAGCAAAGTATTGACAAGAGAAATACCATCGGCACCCGCTGACTCAACTGCTCTCGCAATCTCAGTGATGTCTGATACATTCGGAGTCAGCTTCATTAGAATCGGCTTTTGGGATACTTTTTTGACCGCTTTGGTGATTTCAGCAGCCATTTTGGTGTTTGCTCCAAAGCTAATTCCACCCTCTTTGATATTGGGGCAGGAGATATTGATTTCCAGCAAATCTACATCGGTATCACTCAGTTTCTCCACCGCCCGGCAATACTCCTCTATTGTTTTCCCTGCTACATTAACGATAATTTTGGGTTTATAATTTTTCAGATAGGGTAGCTCCTCCCGAATCAATGCATCCACTCCAGGATTCTGCAGGCCGACAGAATTCAGCATTCCGCCATAAGTCTCTGCAATTCTTGGTGTCGGATTGCCTTCCCAAGGCTCCGCAGATACACCTTTTGTGATTACGGCACCCAACTCGTTGATATCATAGAAAGTGCCGCTTTCTCTTGCAGAGAAGGTTCCTGAGGCAGTAGAAATGGGATTTTCCAAAGGAATCCCCGCAATGGAAACCCGCAGATCCAAATTTTGATTATTCATCCCAAACTACCTCATTTCCAAAGAATACCGGCCCATCCTTACAAACCTTTTTTTGTTTTACTTGAATTCTTCCATCTTCCAATTCCTGCGTCTTGCAAGTGCAGCCAACACAAGCCCCATAGCCGCATCCCATGCGCTCCTCTAAAGAAACCTGTAAAGGTTTGTCCAGTCTGTTGCAAAGACTGGCAATTGCTTTCAGCATTGGCTTTGGCCCGCATGCAAAATAATAATCTGCTTTGATCTGCTGTTCTTCCATCATCTCAATCACATTCCCTTGATACCCCACAATACCTTTCTCCGTTGCAATAAAGATCCCGTCGCAATACCCTTTCAGCTCCTCCGCGAGAAAGACTTCTTCCTGAAACCCGATCACTGCGATAAGCTTTACTCTTTTGTTGATATCTCTATTAGAAGTTTCATTTTCTTTCTTGTTTACACTATTGTCTGACAACATTTTCCTTAATGTTTTAGCCAGTTCGACCATAGGCGGAACCCCCAAACCACCGGCCACAAGCGCAATCGTCTTCCCCGATAGCTGATTTTCGCCGTCAGATACTTCAAGGGAACGATTAGAAGCTGCGCCATTGAGTGTTTTGAAAACCACATCGACATCATACCCATGTCCAAGAGGAGTGCTTATTCTTATATTCGCTCCCGCTTTGTAACCGGCCAGTTCTTTTGTCCCTTTGCCTACTATCTTATATACCAAAGTAATCTGCCCCTTTTCAGCAAGACAAATACTGATCGGCCTTGGCAGCAACATGCTTTTATCCTGAAGATAAACATTAATAAATTGTCCGGGCTGCGCCTCAATCGCTGAATCACCACACTGCAATATCAAACGAAATACTTCGGAAGCGATTTTTTCATTGTGGATAATCGTCGCTTCAATAATATTATTTATCATGAAATCCCCCCAGATCACGTTTCATCATTAGCGCTGCATCCCTTGCCGCATCGGCAAAATTATGATCTCCATACTTACTGTCCTTTTGATAAGCGGCAATGATGCCTCTGGAGGAGTTGACAATGCAGCCTCTGCCTTGCTTGTCAAAATAGCCCTTGATATCGTTTCCCGAAGCTCCCTGCGCTCCATATCCTGGAATCAGAAAGAAAGTATGCGGCATCCTTTTTCTCAAGTCCTCTCCCTGTTCTTTATAGGTAGCTCCCACTACTGCAGCTACTTTGCTGTAGCCGTTCTCTCCCATAACCAACTCACCCCACTGGCTGACCAGCTGTGCTACGTTTTCATACACTGGTCTGCCATCTGTTACAAGATCCTGTATTTCCTTGCCCGATGGATTGCTGGTCTTTACGAGAATAAAAATTCCTTTATCATATTCCTTGCATGGTAAAATAAATGGTTTTATTCCATCAAACCCCATATAGGGATTTAACGTCACTGCATCTTCCTTCCACAAATCAAACCGGTCTCCTTCGATTTCTACACCTCCAAGATGTGCTGCATAAGCGGCTGCTGTCGAGGAAATATCACCTCGTTTGATATCGCCGATCACAATCAACCCTTTCTGTTTGGCATAATCGATAGTTTCCAGATAGGTTTTCAGTCCTTCGATCCCATACTGTTCATACATTGCGATCTGAGGCTTGACCGCAGGAACCAGATCGTAAATATGATCAATGATTTCCTGATTAAAACGTAAGAACATTTTCCCCACAGCCTCCGGATTTCTGCCATAGGTTTCCAGTATTTCATCTTTTATTGTATGCGGAATCATTTCATAAGTCGGATCCAATCCAACCACGGTAGGATTCGCCATCTCCTCAATCTTATTCATTAATCGGTCTATCATATTCGTCTCCATTCCGCCGCTGTCGCTTACGGCACAACTAGTTATTAAAAATGGTGTGCGACATCCACCACATGTTACTTTAAAGTGGGGAAGAAGAGATACCTCAAAGCACGGATTCTCCCTCCTTATAAGCAATTTTACCTCCGATTATAGTATAAATCACTTGGCCAAAGACTTTTTCTCCAAGAAAAGGTGAGTTTTTTGCTTTTGACGCAAACATTGCCGGACTGATTTCATATTCTTTTTCTACATCTATAATGGTTAAATCCGCCGGCTTGCCGATCTGGATGCTGCCTCTGTCCATCCCAAGGAGTTCAGCAGGCTTTGTACTCATTTTCGAAATCAATTCCAAGGGAGAGAGTATCCCTGCTTTCACTAATTTAGTATAGCTGACCGGAAAGCTCGTTTCCAAACCAATTACTCCATTTGGAGCCTCTCCAAATGATAGATTCTTTTCCCTTTCATGATGGGGTGCATGATCGGTCGCGATGGCATCTATGGTTCCATCTTTTAATGCAAGCTTTACTGCTTCCACATCCGTTTTTTCCTGTAAAGGTGGGTTCATCTTTTTATTGGTATCTCCATTTACATCATTTCTGCATAAGGAAAAATAATGAGGCGCGGTTTCTGCCGTAACCGAAATTCCTCTTCTTTTTGCTTCACGAATCTGCTCAATGCTTTCCTTTTCGCTGATATGGCAGAAATGTAGTTTACATCCAGCTGCTTCTGCCAAAGAGATATCTCTTTTTACAATATCACATTCCGGTTCTGCATGAGAGAAAACCGTAAGACCCAATTTCTTTGCTCTTTTCATGGCAGCCAGCATAAGAACTTCGTCCGTCACCGTTTTACCATCTTCACTGATTCCGCAAATGCCTTTACCCGTTAACTGTTTGGATTTGGATGAAACACAAAACATGCCGTCATAATCAGCCAGTTCTTTGCCTTCCTGCCCTTTGGTGATCGCTCCAATACTGAGAACCTGTACTCCGTTCCCACTTTCTGCTCTCTGGTCGATCAAGCGCACAATATCAGGACAATCAATGGCAGGGCTCGTATTCGGCATACAGCAAAGGGTGGTCACTCCGCCTTTTACAGCACTTCGGCTCCCACTGTCAATATCCTCTTTATACTCATACCCGGGTTCCCTAAGATGAACATGCAGATCAATAAGACCCGGAACGATCCATTTTCCTCCCGCGTCAATACAAAAATCTCCATCCTGAACAGCAGCCTGTTGTTTTGAACCGCCACGTAGGTTCATCTCTTGGATGATTCCATCTTCGATGATCAGATTTCCCATTACTTGCAGATTGTTCTTTGGATCAACGATCAAACCATTGCTTATGAATAATCTCATTACTGTATCCACCTTTCATACTAATGATTTCATCACAATACTCGCACCGATATTCTCTGTTTTCCTTATCAATCAGGTGAAAAATCTGAGGTGCTCCTGTTTCAATAGAAGTCACACAGCGCGGGTTATTGCATTTTAATATGTTCACTACCTTTTCAGGTATCGTGAGATGAATCTTTTCGCTAATGATATGATCTTCAATGACGTTTACCGTCACCTTTGGGTCAATGATCCCCAATGCTGCCAAATCAATATCAACCACATTTTCTATTTTCACCACATCTTTTCTGCCATATTTACTGCTCACCGCATTCATAATAAGAGCAACAGTGTTCTTTGATATATCGATATCCAGATACTCTAAAATTTTCATACCCAGACCTGCCGTAATGTGATCAATCACGATTCCTTTATTGATACTATCGATAACAACCATATTTTTTACCTCCTATGCCTCAAGCCCTAACAGGCTCATAATCAACGCCATTCGGATATACATGCCATATTTTGCCTGTTTAAAATACAATGCTCTTGGATCACTGTCCACTTCTGTTGCAATTTCATTGACTCGAGGAAGCGGATGAAGCACCATCATGTCTTCTTTGGCCAGTTTCATTTTTACTCCGTCTAAGATATACCGATCCTTCAGCCGAAGATAGTCGTCTTCATTGAAAAAGCGTTCCCTCTGAACTCTTGTCATATAGAGAACATCCAGCTTTGGAAGCGCTTCTTTCATATTTTGTATCTCTTCAAAAGGAATCTTGTTTTTTATCAGGATCTCTTTTCTCACATACTCCGGAATTTTCAGTTCTTCCGGCGATATCATGATAAATGAGATGTTCTGATATCTGGATAACGCTTTGATCAAGGAGTGTACCGTTCTTCCAAACTTCAAATCACCACACAAACCAACTGTTAAATGATCAAACCCTCCTTTTTCCCTCCGGATGGTCAAAAGATCGGTAAGGGTCTGCGTCGGGTGCTGATGCCCTCCGTCTCCGGCATTGACAACTGGCATATTGGTGCATGCGGCCGCAACTTTTGGTGCTCCTTCCTTCGGATGGCGAATCACTGCGAGATCCGCATAACAGGCCACCGTCCGAATGGTATCCTGGAGGCTCTCTCCTTTTGCCACAGAACTGGAATTCGGCTCTGAAAATCCGATCACTTGACCACCCAGCCGCAGCATTGCTGCTTCAAAGCTGAATCTAGTTCTTGTACTAGGTTCATAAAACAGAGTTGCAAGTAATTTTCCCGCACATACCTTTGTATAGTGATCCTGATTTTCTATTATCTTATCTGCCAGAATAAACAGCTCCTCCAGTTCGTCTATTGTAAAATCCATCGGTTCTAATAAACTTCTTCCTTCTAACACACTAATCCCTCCTTACTTGAAAAATCAAGTTTGATTTTTCCTCTGACTGCAACACCTTTTTTACGTAGCAGGAATGGTACTTACCAATTTATATCCTAGGAAATATCATTTCCTAGGATATAAAAAAAAGTCTTCCAAAAAGGAAGACTTTTTTATAAACCATAAAACAAACAGGGAACTCGGCATCTACAAAATAAAAGAAAAATCCTCTGACAGATGATTCGCATTTTCTATTCTTCAGTCGATGTTTCTTTAAAATCATTTTAATACCCTTTCATGCCTTATTTGAGATTCCACTGCATTTTTGCTTAAATCTCCAGTATATTATCATAATTAAAATGATTCGTCAATAACCTAAACAATATTTTTTATTATAATGAGCCTATTTTCTCTTCTTTTTTTTATCGCCGGATGAATTGGCACTCCCCTTTTGGCTTTCCTTCCTTTGGCTTTCAACCTTTGGTTTTCCCGTTGACAAGCTAATCATGACAACTCCGGCATAAAGAATTGTTACAACAATTAAAATTTTGATGATCGCCGAATCCTTATCCGCTAAACCTGCAGTTCTGGCAAATAACAGCGTTGCCGCTACAAGGATCCAATAATATAGAACTACGCTTACTTTGGTCATGATATTACTCCGTTCTTCTCTCTATTTCTTGTTCAATCGTACTTCCATCTGAGGGAATGGGATCGTGATGTCCGCTTCATCAAAGGCGTATTTCACTTGCTCCTGAAGATCATATTTCACATCCCAATAATGCTCCGTTCTACACCATACTTTCAGATCAATGTCAATACTCCAATCACCCTGTGCCGATACGCCAATGATAGGAGAAGGCTCTGTAAAAATGAGAGGATTGGATTCAATAACAGCTTGAAGGACATCCTTAACCTTTCCAATATCATCCTGATAGCTTACGCAAAAAACACAATCCACCCGACGCCTCTCCAAGCTGGAATAATTCACGAGAGTAGAATTGGCCAGTTTACCGTTTGGAACGGTGATCACCTTATTATCAGGGCTCACCAAAGTAGTATAAAGCAAATCGATCTTTTCGACCTGTCCAGCGGTCTGATAATCTTCAATGTAGTCCCCTTTTTTGAAAGGCTTGGTAAGAATAATCAAGATTCCTCCCGCAAAGTTACTCAGACTATCTTTGAGTGCAAGTGCAACTGCAACCCCTGCTGCTCCCAAAGCAGTTATAAATGCGGAAATTGGAACACCAATATAATTTAGCGCAGTAATAGTAACCATGATCCACAAAACAATCTTGGTACAATTTAAAATAAAAGTATGCAGCACTTCATCCAATTTACTCTTTTTTAAAGCTTTTCGAATGATACTGCAGAGAATGCTGATAATAATATAGCCCGCTAATATGATTCCTAAGGTAAGGCCGACTTTAATCAATAGCTCTACCGTTTTTTCAGACATAATGCTCCTCCTTGCTGGAATAGTTGATTTTATTATACACTAATAAGATCACTTTCGCCAAATAAAAAAAAATGCTCTTTGGCCTTCCTAATTATCCAAACGCATCAATTTATGGTATAATGAAACTATCTTAAAAAACAAAGGAATGAACGAATGAATAAAAATTTTAATGATCTTGGAATTTCTGCTCCCATTTTAAAGGCAATTAAAAAAATGGGTTTTGAAACGCCCACCGAGGTACAGAGCAAGGTAATCCCACACGTTCTCAATCAGGAAGATTTAATTGTAATGTCAAAGACAGGCAGCGGCAAAACTGCGGTTTTTGGTATACCCATATTGCAAATGACCAAACCCGAAGCTGCCGAACCCCAGAGTCTGATTCTTACGCCGACACGAGAGCTGGCAGTCCAAATAAACAATGATATAAAACAGATGTCTGAGTACTTATCTCACCGCACATTGGCTGTATATGGACAACATAATATGAATATTGAAATTCAGGCTCTAAGAAAAGGAACTTCCATTGTTATCGGAACTCCCGGCCGAGTTTATGATCATATTCGTCATGGGAATTTGAATGTAAAACAGATACGATTTTTGGTGCTTGATGAGGCGGATAGAATGTTGGACATGGGCTTTATCGATCAAGTATTTAAAATCATCAAAACCCTCCAAAAAGATAGAATCACACTCCTATTTTCAGCCACCATGCCCACAGAAATACAACGGATATGTCAGGGATATATGAAAAATCCCGTTACAATTGCGATTGAATCTCAAACAAAGACAGTGGATACGATCGCCCAAACTTACTACCGGATGAACAAAAACGAAAAACGCATCCAGCTTCATCGTCTGCTCATGGTTGAACGCCCGGAGAGCTGTTTGATATTCTGTAACACACGTTACGCTGTCGATCAGGTTCAGAGCTTTTTATCCAAAAAAGGATATGCTTCCCAGGCGATCCACGGAGATGTTCCGCAAGGAAAACGAATTAAAATCATGCAGCAATTTAAGCAGGGAGCGTTTCATTTGCTGGTAGCAACTGACGTTGCTGCCCGTGGAATCCATATTGATGACTTATCCCTTGTCATCAATTATGATGTTCCTCTGGAAATGGATAACTACGTGCATAGGATCGGGCGTACGGGTCGGGCTGGTAAAGGTGGACGCGCCATCACTTTTGTAACGAGTGAAGATATTATGAGCCTTTATGAAATAGAAGAGCATACCGGGGCTCTGATTACAGAATCCGAATTACCTTCTGACTTTATATTTAATAAGTGCAGAGTCGAATCAGAAAAATGGATACAGGAAAAATATAATCAGAGTATATTAGCATCTGCTCCAAAGACGAAAGAACCTCAAAAAAAGAACACTCAAAAAAAGCCTGCTCCTCAAAAGAAACACACTCAAGCAAAGTCTGCCATTCCTCAAGAAGGGAAAAAAAATCATCATGAGAGAGCACATCATGAGAAAGATACAGCGAAGTATTCTCAGGAAACTCGTTCCACATCTTTGAAAGAACATTCAAACCCAGTACGCACAACAAAAACCGACAAGCATCCCCGTCCTTCCAAGCGCGTTGAGGCAGCAAATGCAAAACTAAGTATGCAAAACTCTAACAGCACACAAAGTACACCAATCACGCAAAACCAAAACACGAAAACCACCGAACCCTTTCTCCAGCGCATCCTGAAAAATATATTCGGTAAATAATTAGGGCTTACTGAACAAATCGAATCTGTGTTACTTTTAAGATTCGATTTTCTCTATAATACTCATCAGCTCTTTTTGTTCTTCCTCCGTCAGATTACTATCCTTACTCAGTGTTGAAACAAGCATAGAAACAGAGCCGTCAAATACCCGGAAGAGGAATCGGCTCACTTCTTTTCGCTTACATTCATTTTCTGAAACAGCAGGGTAATACAGAAAATTACTCACCGATTTCTTGTCCGCCGCGATAGCCCCCTTTTCTACAAGCCTGGTCACAAGTGTCCTGATTGTCGTATAACTCCAATCAGTCTCCTGAAGACTTGCCGCAATCTCCTTCAAGGTAAGATTCGGTTTGTCCCATAGAATTTTCATGACCTTCCATTCCGACTCACTGATATTTGTATTTTTTGTTTGCATTGATATCGTTCCCCCTGTTAAAACATCCATCCGATTCGATCCCACATGTTAATCTTCTCTACATGAAGGCTATTTGCTTTGATTTTTACTGACCATATTAAATTGTGTCAGCTCCAGAATGTCAAAAAATTCTTTAAAATTTTCAAGACTTTCCGTATATTTTCTCGGATCCAAAGACAGCTCCTGTGTGAGGGTTTGCCTATCCTTAAAGTAATGATACGTATATAGTGCACCCGTCTCTGCGAGCCCTTTCACCTCGAATTCTACCGTCGAGCAGTTATCAATCAAAGCAAGCAGGATGGCACTGTTTTTATAAAGCTGTGCTTCCAAATATGGATTTAGATCCCAGCCGCTGCTGTCGATCATCGCTTTATCCGGTCTGGGTTTAAAAACCTTATCCCCCATTTCGGTAAGATCAAAATATACCGTCAGCCCATACGGCTCTTCCTTCGTATAAAGCTCCAACCCTTTGCTGTATCCAGCCAAAGGCAGGGCTCTAAGAATACCTCCATCCGCAGAGTGATTTCCTATATACGGTGTTTTTCGTTCCAATAAAGCTTCGGGGCTCTGTTTCTGATCGGTATAGCTGATCGTATGGAGAACCGCCATCGCCTCCCCCATTTCTTCGATAGCCTGCGGCCAAACAAAACCAAGAAACTTTGTCGTTCCAATATCATCTTTTTGAAATACTGCCAATTGATCATGATAAAGCTTCGTTTTATTTGCCTCTCCAATTTGAAATCCATCCCCTGCAAAAGAATATTGATCCGGATAAGCAATATCCAGTGTATAATCAACTCTGAACACTGCCACATTAGGATAAACCACATTCCAAGAGGCTTTCTGATCCTCATAGGGTTCCAAATAATCAATCCTGTATCCGCTGATATCTGAAGACATTGACCTTTTCATATCCACATAATTTTTAAAGTAATCCTTGAGCAAGTATTCCGCCGTATTCGCCCAATCATCCTGAAATGCAGTTTCCGGCTGATATTCTTGTGGAGAAGCCTCCTTCTGCAGTGTCCTTGCAATTTGAACGAGTTTTTTTTCCGTTACGGCGCTGCTGTTCGCCCATATTGTATAAACAGAGTCTTCTGTTTCATCCGGCAAGACAAAAATATAGTTTTGATTAATTTTCCTGGATGGGCTATCATCACCAGATGCATTTCGCTGTGCAATTTGAGCCGCAGTCTCTATATCAAAATCCAAATTTACTATAAGATACGTTTTATCGCCTTCTTCAAATGCTTTATGTTCTAAAACCCGAGAATGGTTGGGGCGCGGCATTTTGGCAATATTGAAATTTTCCTTTTTATTTTCTCCCAGATAAACCTGCGATACATTGATACCCCCGAAGCTTTCGCCTTTTTCATCATAAAACAACGGTTCAACGCTGGTTTCATTAAACCAACGTTCGGGAACAGTCACAAAATAACTGCCCACTCCCATATTCACCGTATTTCCCGAAGCGTTCGTTAGACACACCAGTCCTGTCACCAGCACTACCAATACCGCCAGAACGGAACCCCAAACCTTTGGTTTTTTAAAATATGCGATATGCTTGATCCGTTTCGCAACTTCCTTTTCTCCGTTTTGCATAGAAGTGGTAGCAAAGACAAATTGATTTCTTTTCAAAGTGGTTTTCAGCAAAGTCTTGGCATACATCTTTCGTTCACCTATAATTTCAATCACCCGTTCATCACAGAGAATTTCAATATCACGGCGGATTGTATAAAAGCATAACCACATGATTGGATTGAACCAATAAGCACAGAGAAATGTACAGCAGATTATATTGATCAGAATATCTTTATGCTTATAATGACAAAGTTCATGAAGCAAAACATGGCGTAATTCTTCTCTAGAGTACCCCTCAGGAATAAGAATGGTAGGTTTAAAGAGTCCCAACAGCATTGGTGTTGCACTACCAAAGCGCAGCGTAATATGATCAGAATGAATTCCGGCTTCGCGCTTGCATTCCATTAAAATTTTCAACACTTCAGTATCTTTACATATCAATAATTTACCTACTCTTTTATAAAAGATCCCATATGCGCAAGTCAAATAACCTGCCATAAGTATAGCACCGATTACCCAGCCAAAGAACAGCAGATCAACGTTTTTATCTGAAACAGAAAAAGGTTTCCGCTGTTCCACACCGGTGACAGGAGATTTTAGGAGGATATTGCCTTCCACGAAGTGTTCCTCCGCAGATGCCATTTGATCCACAGAAACAGGCGTCTGATTAACCACCGTTGTAACGTTCTGTGTAGTTGGGATCACATTCAGCAGGCTAAAATCACTTTCAGGAAAACCTGGTATCATCAGGCGCACCATTAATATCACCCATAAATAGAAATGCCATTTCGGTGTAAGCTTATCTTTCAGCAACAGCTTAATCAACAGAATCACACATGCGGTTACTGTTCCTCCTATGGTCATGTTCAGTAATAATTCCACCTTTGAGAATCTCCTTTCAAGATACAACCTTTATTCGACTACATCCGTAATCAACGTTTAGTCTACATTTGTAGTCTCGATTTGTCAATCTTTTTTTGAAATAATACTAGTACTAAAAAAATTAAATTAATTCGATTCATATAATGAACATGGAAAAAGCAAATAAGAAAAGACTACTTTCTATTTGCTTATATCAGTTCATTCATTCGTCATATGGGCGTTTGATGCAGCGGTTTCCGCTTTTTTATCTTCCGCTTCTTCTGCGTTCCAGCTCTTTCAAATATTTCTTTCTCAAGCGGATGTCATTAGGGACAATTTCAACCAACTCGTCGTCATTAATAAATTCAAGGGCTTCCTCCAGTGTAAAGATTCTGGCCGGGGAAAGTTTTACTGATTCATCACTGCCAGCTGCTCTCATATTGGTTGTCTTCTTTGCTTTGCAGGCATTCACAACCATATCTTCATTTCTGCTGTTCATTCCGACAATCATACCCTCATAAACCTTGGTTCCAGGTTCAATAAAAAGCGTAGCACGTTCGCTGATGTTAAACAAGGCATAAGGAGTTGCAATTCCTTCTTCCTGCGCAATCACTGCACCATTTGTTCTCTGCGGGATTTCCCCCTTGTGCGGCTCAAAGCATTCAAATCTTCTAACGATAGTACCCTCGCCACGAGTATCATTTATAAACTCCGTCCGATAACCCAGTAATCCTCTTGTCGGAACCAAATATTCCAGCTTGGAATACCCATCTTTCCCTGACATACTGGCCATAATGCCTTTTCTGATGTTCAACTTTGAAATAACTGAGCCGGAATACTCATCAGGAACAGATATGACTACCTTTTCAATTGGTTCCAATCGTCTTCCTTTCTCATCCTTATGCATGATAACTTCAGGTTTTGAAACAGCAATTTCATAACCTTCTCTTCTCATATTTTCCAGTAAAATAGAAAGATGTAGTTCTCCCCTGCCGGATACTTTAAATCCGTCTGTTGTTTCCAGTGGTTCAACCAAAAGTCCCACATTGACTTCCAGTTCCTTTTCCAGTCGCTCCTTAACGTGTCTTGATGTGACATATTTGCCGGCCTTACCGGCAAAGGGTGACTTGTTAACCATAAAATTCATCGATAATGTTGGTTCTTCAATATGAATCACTTCCATTGGAATCGGATTCTTATCCTCACAAATGGTTTCACCAATAGAAATATCAGAGATTCCGGCCAGTACCACGATATCCCCGCATTCCGCTTCATCGACTGCCGTTCGCTTTAATCCTTTATATGCAAAGATTTGGTTAATCTTTCTTTGAACGACGCTGCCATCCGCTTTGCAAACGGAAACTGTCTGTCCGGTTCGAACGATTCCCTTGTAAATTCTTCCAATCCCCAGTCTTCCGATATAATCATCGTAAGCAAGAGTTGAAACCTGAATTTGCAATGGTTCTTCGTTATAGTCCGGGTAAGGATCAACATGCTGAATAATCGTATCAAAAAGAGGAGTGATGTCATCACTGTCATCATCCATATCCGTCTTTGCAATCCCATGTTTTGCCACTCCATAGAGGATCGGGAAGTCCAGCTGATCATTATTGGCATCAAGTTCCATAAAGAGCTCATAAACCATATCAACTACCTCCATAGCCCTCTGATCCTTTTTGTCGATCTTATTGATGAGCAAAATAGGATTCAAACCCATTTCCAAGGATTTCTGCAGCACAAATCTGGTTTGTGGCATAGGCCCCTCACTGGAATCCACGAGCAAGATTACAGTGTCTACTGTCTTAATGATACGCTCTACTTCCGATGAAAAATCAGCGTGACCCGGTGTATCAACAATATTGATCTTGACACCATTATGCATTACGGAGCAATTTTTTGAATAAATCGTGATTCCGCGCTCTCTTTCTATGTCATTGCTATCCATGATGCAATCAACTACTTCTTCATTCTCCCGGAAGACACCACTTTGCGATAAAAATGCGTCAACCAGTGTGGATTTCCCTGCATCAACATGAGCGATTACAGCAATATTAATAATTTTTTGTTTTTCTTTCATTGTTTTTCCTGCTTTCTGTATTTTCAACCTTACTATTATAGCAGAAAATTCTTTATTTTCCTACTAATTATTATTTATTTTCAGGATATTTGCTATTCACCAGTCCCTTCATTTTCGCATATTATAAAAGAAAAAAGGATGTGCTTTGCGTGCCCAAAATTTACTTGAGCCCTTCGATTCAGGAATTTAATCCATATATTATCGGCGGAAATGAGGAATATTACATGAACCTTATCACAGATGCCATGATTCCCCATTTAAGAAGTAGTAATATAGAATTCAAAAGAAATAATCCATGTACTACGTTGTCAGCGATCATTCAGCAGTCAAATAAAGAAAACTGTAATTTACATTTCGCTCTGTACTCCAACTCTTCACCGGAAAATATGAAAGGTGTACTCAAAGGGCCGGATGTCTATTATTATGCACCAAGTTCTCCGAGTTATAAAGCCGCAAGTATTATTGCGGAAAACTTAAAATCAATCTATCCCAATCCAATACTGGTTACAACCATACCAACCACAATATTAGCAGAACTCAGAAAAACAAAAGCACCTGCTGTGCTAACAAAAATTGCATATCATGACAATTACGAAGATGCTCTATGGATTCGTAATCATATCGATTCCATTGCAAAGAATTTGACACAATCTTTCACAGATTTTTTCAAAATTTAAGTGAAAAGGAGGAAAAAACGTGCCCAATATCTATTTAAGCCCCTCAACCGCAGAGCAGCAGCTCGTTGCAACCGGAGGCAATGAAGAATTCTATATGAACGCTGTTGCTGACGCAATGGTTCCCTACTTAAGAGCAAACGAGATTGACTTTGACAGAAACAATCCCGACATGACGGCCGAAGAAATCATAGAGCAGTCCAATTCCAAATATCATGATATGCATTTAATGCTTAATATGGAATCCGGAGCAGGAAATCTAGCTGGTTTGATTCGTGGTTTAGAAGCAGTCAATTACACCGGCAGTCCAGGAGGAACTCAGGCATCTGCAATTTTTGCCAAGAATTTAAAAACAATTTATCCTGATCCAAATTTCGTTACAGCAACATCCGACAGATTGAATCGTGAACTGAGAGAAACGGATGCGGTAGCGCTTATGACCGTATTGGGTTATCGTGATAATCTAACAGATGTTACATGGCTTCAAAATAATATCAATAACGTCGCAAGAAATTTAGTGATATCACTGACAGAATATTTGGGTATACCGTTTGTAGATATCCCATCGCCGCCAGCAACTCCCAGCGTTCCAGCTTCTAAGACTTCCAGCGGACAGTCTTTCGCATATATTTCTAAATTTAAGGAAAAGGAGGAAAATGCATGCCCAGTATCTATTTAAGCCCCTCAACCGCAGAGCAGCAGCTCACCGTAGCAGGAGGCAGCGAAGAATATTATATGAACCTTGTGGCCGATGCAATGGTTCCATACTTAAAAGCAAGCGGAATTGACTTTGTTAGAAACAATCCCGGCATGACAGTACCCCAAATCGTAGAGCAATCCACCTCCCAATATCATGATATGCATTTAATACTCAACATGGAATCCTGTGTAGGTAATTTAGCAGGCTTAATTCGAGGCTTAGAAGTATTGAATTATACCGGCAGTCCAGGCGGGAGTCAAGCGTCAGTAATTTTTTCCAATAATTTAAAGATGATTTATCCTGATCCGAATTTAGTTTCAGTATCATCAGACAGACTGGATCCAGAAGTAAGAGATCCGGATGCTGTAACGGTTAAGATAAACTTGGGCTATTGCGATAACCTAGCAGATATTACTTGGCTTCAAAATAACATTAATAAAATTGCAAGAACCTTAGTGATGTCATTGACAGAATATCTAGGCATTCCTTTTGTGGATGTGGAGGCATCACGATTTTTTCATCACAAAGCCCAATCATATCATACCAAAATCAATTGAAATCAGGAGGTATATATTTGTGCCCAGTGTATATTTAAATCCTTCCAACCAAAAGAATGAATACATCACGGGAGGTAACGAAGAATATTACATGAATCAAATTGCAGATGCAATGATGCCATACTTGCGGGGCAGCGGAATCGATGTGACGCGAAGCAAGCCAGGAGAAGATTTATCTAAGGATATTGAAGAATCCAATGCAGGAAATTATGATTTGTATTTCGGTCTTCAAACAACCACGTCTCCAGAATACTTAACGGGAATACTACAAGGTCCAAGCATGATTTATTATGCCGAGGATCCAGAAGGACAAGATGCTGCTATCATAATAGCGGATAACCTCAGAGCGATTTATCCGAGGCCAAATCTGGTAACAACAATACCAAGCCGAACCCTGCCGGAGTTAAAGGATACAATGGCCACATCGGTAATTGCGTCGCTTGGTTATCATGACAATATACTCGATGCGATGTGGATTCAAGATAATATCAGTGCAATTGGTAGAATCCTCGCCCTTGGTATTTCTCAGTATTTCGGTGTGCCTTTTTTAAAAGAGCAATGAATCGTTGGGCGGCTTATCATACCTGAAGCCGCCCATGAAAAAAGTCTGTCTATTTCATGGAAAAACTGATACAATTATTTCATGGATAAGCTAATTGATTTATTAAACGAAACATTGGAAAAGAAAAGCCTGATTAAAATTATTTTCAGCGGACCGAGAAAAAAAACGATTCTCTGCCAACGAGTCGTGGTTCGTCCTGTTCTGCTACAAGAGCAGCTCTGTTATCAGGCAGAATATCAATATCATAATAAAGTGACTCACGAAAACTTGAACAAGGAGCAGTTTCTGAAACTTTTTAGTAAGCTGCTCACAGAACAGTTCAAGCAGGTAAATTTATTCAGTACGGAAGGAGACTACCAGATACTTGCCGCGAAACCCGACAAGTCAAAAATTATAAAAAAACCTGCTACAAAAGTTCTGAAATCTCTGAACCACAATTATAAAAAACAATATATTCTCCCAGATAACGTTCCTTGTGATTTTTTAATTCATTTAGGCGTTATGAATTCGAATGGACAGGTAATCCAAAAACACTATGCAAAATTCCGGCAAATCAATCGTTTTTTGGAAATTGTATCAGATGTTCTGGAATTTCTTCCAAAGCAAAACGCTCCTTTACGTATCGTTGATTTTGGATGCGGAAAAGCCTATCTCACCTTTGCACTCTACCATTTTCTTAAAATAAAACTGGAAAAAAACGTAGAAATCATCGGTCTTGATTTAAAAGCCGATGTCATCGAATTCTGCAACCAGGTTGCAAAAGATTTGGATTATGATGGACTACTATTTCTAAAGGGAGATATTTCAGAATATACCGGTAAAGATAAGGCTGACATGGTTGTTACACTTCATGCCTGCGATACTGCAACTGACTATGCCTTGATTAAGGCTGTTGGCTGGGGAGCATCTATCATTCTTTCCGTTCCCTGCTGCCAGCACGAGTTGTTCAGCCAGACTTCGAATGAACTGCACAATCCGATTCTAAAGCATGGGATTTTGAAGGAACGTTTCTGCTCTATCCTGACAGATGGACTTCGCGCGCTCAAACTGGAGGAACAGGGATACAATGTTTCTATGATAGAATTTACCAGCCTTGAACATACCTCAAAAAATATTATGATCCGTGCCGTTAAAACAGGTAAGCCTAAAGCAGCTGCAACAGAAGAATACCAACGTTTAAAAGAGTACTGGCACGTAAACCCCACCATCGACCAACTAACCAGTTCATGAATCACCAGGCGAGGCTCCTGCCTGAATATTTTTACCAGGAGCCTCCTCCGCCGCCTCCCATTCCACCGCCGGAAAAACCACCTCCGCCGGAAAAGCCGCCTCCGCCTCCGCCTGATTGTGCCGGAGGTATCGCAATATTTTGCTGCATGGCGTTGGTATAATGATGGAATGCATTCATGAAAATCAAGGTATTGAACATCGAATGATTGTAACTTGACGCATACCAACTCGGTGGTTCCACTGCAATCCCTTCAAACTTCTTTGCCCATCGATCCGTTAGTCCGAATACATACGCGTAAGGAAGTACATTATAAAAATAATTTGGGTTTTCTTCCACAAGTCTTTTGATTCGATCCAGCTCAGCAGTTCTTATAAATTCCTTGAATCCTAATAGTTTGCCAAGCTGCTGACTGCTTTTTTTCGTTCGCTGTTTCATTCTCATGGTGAAGATTAATGAGATTAAGGATGCAAGAATCACAGCTAAACCCGGTAATATATTATTCAATACCACGAAGCTATAAATCAGTGCGCCAAAGCCAAAGAGAGCCAAAGTAATAACCCCCGAAATATTCAGCCCGGCAATTTTACCTTTTGAAAGGCTGTCTTTTTTATCGTATGCTGTGATAAAAAAACTAAATCCAAGAAAGGCAAAGAGGATGATCGGGATGCTGATAAAAGCCCAAAATTCATCAGCTTTATTCAGGAATACGCCAAAGATAGAAAGAGAAATAAGCGGCAATATCATGAGCAGCACCCCTGCTGCTCTGGCACCAATCGAGCTTTGTGTAAAAACCCTGTTTTCCTTATTCATGGTGAAGTTAGCTTTCAGCTGTCCTTTCGTTGCCTCAAAGGTTCCAAAAAAATCTTCCTTTAACTCTTCCAAAGACACCTGTTCACGACCGTCAAACAGACCTGAAAACATCGTATGCTCATAGGTTTTTGCATCCCTTGGCAAATCTTTTTGCTTCATTAAAGTAAATTTATTTTTACTATCATCTCTGATTTTTAGATAACCACCATTTGCCCAATAGATAAGAAGAGAAACGATGTCCTTATTATCTACCACACCATCAATGATATAGCCAAGTTCTGCCGAATTCACTTCCTCCGGCGGATAAAACTCTACGGTACGGATCACCTTCGGATCTCTTCCAAACAGGATCCAAAGCACGATACTCAATAATGGTGCAATAACGATAAGAAACATCATCGTCCAGCGCATCCAGTCAGTTGTTTTTTCCCCAATAAAATAACCCTCAGGGAGAATAACATTTAACGTAACTCCCTCTCCTGTGTTCAAAATCCTCGTTGTATCCGCCGTTATCGTCGTACCCTCAATCGACCAATTTACCGCTTCCATATCTACCTGCCCATACGCTCCTCCAATCAGTTCAACCATGGCAGAATCAATTGATTTTGGCATATGAATCGTCATGGCGGATGACTCAATAGGTGTTTCCCACCCATGAGGCAAAATGTTCCAGTACAGACTGTCAAAGGCCTCATTTTCATCATCGTTGAGCGTACACCGATAAGTGATACGATATTCCTGCGGCCCTTCTACATAAGTGTCTTCCCTTCCGATCTGAATGACAAGGTTTCCGTTTTCTCTATAAGTATCATAGTTATAACCATCTACCTGAACCTCTGATATTTTGATCCGATACCGTTCTTCGACCGTCTTTCCATCAACCTGTCTAGTTGTTGTCCCGGTATAAGGGATACACCGATAGATTCCATGTCTGGCTTCTGCAAAGTCTACATTGATTACTTCATTCACTACAAAAGAATTATTTTCGTATAATTCCAATTGTACGTCAAAACTTCTTGTTTCGTAAGATTCTGCACTGGCATAGACAGTATTTATCCCCAAAAGCACCATCAAAGTAAAAAAGACGACGATTACTTTACCCCATTTCATCATTCATTCACTCACACTTTCTTTCAATAATAGACCCACTCCTAAAAGCGAAGGAACGGCAGAAGCCGTTCCTTTTATTAAAATTGCACTTTTACCGCTTCTCTCTCTGTCTCATCGTTCACCTCAAACATGGTTTGACGTGTAAAGCGAAACATTCCCGCAATAATATTGTTTGGGAAAGTTTCTGTTTTAATGTTAAATTCTTTCACGATTGCATTATAGTATTTCCTTGAATTTGCAATTTCATCCTCGATTCTTTGAAGCTGAGACTGTAAATCAAGAAAATTTGTGTTGGCTTTTAAGTCAGGATATGCTTCCGCGATAGCAAACAAGCTTTTCAAGGTGCTTCGGAGCATGTTTTCACCCTGTATCTTGCCTTCAATTGTTTTGGCATCTGCTGCTATATTTCTGGCCTGAACGACTTTTTCCAGCGTACCTGCCTCATGTTTTGCATATCCTTTTACTGTTTCCACTAAATTAGGAATCAGATCATATCTTTTCTTGAGATAGACATCCATAGTGGCAAAAGCTTCCTCCACCATATTGCGTAAACGGACGAATCCGTTATAAGCTGATATTACCCAGATCACCCCAACAATAATTACAGCCAGGACAACGAGTAATATAATTGTTCCAACTCCCATTTTCATACCCTCCAGTTATTCACGCTCTACAAATAAGCTTATCGATTTGTCATCGCCAAAACGACCCCAATCACAACTACAATTACTGCCACTATTCCAACAATCCCAAAACTCATGACTGCCATAGTTTATGCCCCCCTCCTATCTTCTATACCTTCTGTTATCACTCAATTTTCCACTTAATTTTTTTCTCCGGATTTGGCAAGGAATACATTGGCCTTGGAAAAATGTCTGCAGCCATAAAATCCATTATAAGCCGACAGCGGGCTCGGATGAGCCGCAGTTAATATAATGTGCTGCTTATTTGTAATCAATTCCGCTTTTGCTTTTGCATTCGCCCCCCATAAAAGAAATACCATCGGTTTTTCCCTTTGATTCAATGCTTCAATCACTCGGTTCGTGAAGATTTCCCAACCTTTTCCTTTATGAGAATTTGCCTGACCAATTCGAACCGTCAGTACGGTATTTAGTAACAATACACCTTGCTTTGCCCAGTCTTCTAGACAACCATGCTCCGGGGGCTTGATACCCAAGTCGCTTTCCAATTCCTTAAAAATATTAATGAGTGAAGGAGGTCTTTGCACTCCCCTCTTCACCGAAAAGCAAAGACCATGTGCCTGATTTGGCTCATGGTATGGATCCTGCCCCAGTATTACCGCTTTTACATCCTGATATGCCGTAAGTTTTAAAGCATTAAAAATATCATACATAGACGGAAAAACAATCTGCGTCTTATACTCATTGATCAAAAATCTCCGGAGCTCTTTATAGTATTCTTTTTCAAACTCTCCTTCCAGGATCGTGTCCCAGTCATTTCCTATATTAACCATTTTTCCCTCTAAATTCCACTCCATAGGAAGAATACTTCCGATTTATTAAATAATATTATAACAAAAATAGTGAGAAAACAAGCGTATCTCGTGTATAATACTTACATGAATACAATTTGTCTATCTGAATTTGCAAATAGTAAATTAAAGAACTCCTTAAAATCCAGAGGATATGAACTTATCGAAATAAAGAAAACCGATGCGGTTTATGATGCGATCTCTGCTCATGCGGACATTTATTTATGCATGCTTTATGGAGAGCTTGTCATTGCCCCGAATCAATTACTATTGATTCAGGATAATCTACAGCGCAATAAAGTTCAATTTTCATCTGGGACAAGTAGATTAGGATATCAATATCCATGGAACATCAGATATAACGCGGCACAATTGGGTAATTTTCTGATCCACAATTCCAAATACACCGACCCTCAAATTCTCAGAAAAGCCAAGGAACTCGGATTACAAATACTTCATGTCAATCAAGGCTATACAAAATGCAATCTGACGATTGTAGATGATCATGCGGCAATCACCTCAGATGCCGGCATATCAACAGTATTAAAGAACCAGAATATTGATGTTCTTATGATTTCGCAAGGGCATGTAACGCTGCAAGGTTTCCCCTATGGTTTTCTCGGCGGAGCCTCCGGCAAAATTGAAAGTGAAATCATCTTCAACGGAAATCTCTCCGCTCATCCTGATTACGAAAAAATTAAGGAATTCATCGAGAATAGAGGATTACAGATAACCTATTTTGAAGATTATCCCCTTGAGGATATCGGCTCCATTATTCAATGGTGACAAACCGTCAGCTGTCAGTCGAAAGAAAGAGGAAATTTTAAATGAAAACCCATGCCATCATTCCCATATTCATTCCCCATTTGGGATGTCCCAACGATTGTATTTTCTGCAACCAAAAGAAAATCACAGCCAAAACAAAACCACTTTCCAAAGAAGATACGATCAATAAGATAGAAAGCTATCTGAAGACCCTTACCGGCCGAGGAATCCAAACAATTGAAATTGCATTTTACGGCGGCAGTTTCACCGGAATTCCGATAAAGCAGCAGCAGGAATATTTATCTGTTGCAAAGACCTACAAAGAAAAGGGGTTGGTTCAAAAAATTCATCTCTTCAACCCGACCCGATTATATCGATGATATGATATTAAAACAATCTGAAAAATTACGGTGTGGATGTTATTGAACTGGGTGTCCAGTCCTTCGATGCGGAAGTTCTTCGTCTTTCAAACAGAGGTCATAGCAGAGAAGCAGTTTATACCGCCTCCCGTCTGATTCAGGATTATGGCTTTGAATTGGGGCTGCAGCTGATGATCGGGCTACCCGGAGATTCCTATGAAAAGTCTGTCAGCTCAGCAAAGGAAGCAGCCAAAATAAAACCTGCCATTGCAAGGCTTTATCCTACCGTGATCATTCATGATACTGCGTTATATGAAATGTATTTACGCGGTGAATATACGCCCTTCTCTATGGAAGAAGCGATTCGCACAACCAAGGATATGTATCTCACCTTAACGGAAGCTGGAATCAATGTCATTCGCATTGGCTTAAAAAGTACCGATTACATCAGTGAGAACGGCGAAGTTGCAGGCGGTTACCATCCTGCATTCCGTCAGCTTGTAGAGTCGGAGATTGCAAAAGAACAGTTGGAGGTGCAGCTCCTTTCCCTACTATCCGATGCAGACCCAAAAGAAATCACGTTCTGCAGCAGTGCTCCCTCTTTTTCTAATATGATCGGTAACCGAAAATCCAATCGGTGCTACTTTGAAAAAAAATATCCACATGTTCGTTTTCACTTCCATGTGGATTCTTCTTTACCAAATAATGATTACTTAGTTTTTTAAACTCTGCAGTGGAGCAGGAATTCTTCCTCCTCTTTGGATCATCTTTATCGGTGACTTCCGATTGATTTTCATCACAGGTCCGCTTCCAAAAAGGCCTCCAAACTCCAGTTCCTCTCCCTCACTTTTTCCGATCGCAGGAATCACTCTAACCGCCGTGGTTTTTGCGTTCACCATACCAATCGCCGCTTCATCCGCTATAATCGCTGAAATGATTTCTGCCGAAGTATCACCCGGTATTACGATCATATCAAGCCCCACAGAACAAACAGCAGTCATTGCCTCAAGCTTTTCTATAGAAAGTGCTCCGCTGCGTGCCGCTTCAATCATACCCGCATCTTCCGAAACCGGGATAAATGCACCGGACAATCCACCAACATTAGAAGAAGCCATAACACCGCCCTTTTTCACTGCATCGTTCAGCAAAGCAAGAGCCGCAGTAGTGCCATGTGCTCCACATGTTTCCAATCCAATCTCTTCCAAAATGTAAGCAACTGAATCCCCAATAGCAGGAGTAGGAGCAAGGGAAAGATCTACGATACCGAAAGGAACTCCAAGGCGTTTTGATGCCTCACTACCTACCAACTGCCCCATTCTTGTAATTTTGAATGCCGTTCTTTTTATAATATCCGCCACCTGAGTCAGGTCGCAGTCATCTCCGTACTTCGCAAGCGCCGCCCGTACAACGCCCGGTCCTGACACACCCACATTGATCACGCAATCCGGTTCACCCGGGCCATGAAATGCTCCCGCCATGAAGGGATTATCCTCCGGAGCATTACAAAAAACAACAAGCTTTGCAGCGCCAAAACATTGCTGATCTGCAGTCAGTTGCGCAGCTTCACGAACCACTTTGCCCATTGTCCTAACGGCATCCATATTGATCCCGGACTTCGTAGATCCGATATTTACAGAAGAGCAAACAAATTCCGTACTGGCCAATGCGCGGGGAATTGCTTCGATCAGCTCTTTATCACCTGGAGAGAAACCCTTATGAACAAGGGCAGAAAATCCACCGATAAAATTGACTCCAACAGCCTTCGCTACTTTGTCCAAAGTAAGGGCATATTTTACTGGGTCACCGCCCGATGCGCCGACCAGCATCGCGATAGGTGTAACGGAAATTCTTTTATTAATAATCGGAATTCCATATTTTTGTTCGATATCACAGCCGGTTTGTACCAAGTCTTTTGCGCATCGGTATATTTTTTGATATACTTTTTCGCAAGACCTGTCAATATCACTATCGCAACAATCTAATAAAGAAATTCCCATCGTAATCGTTCTGATATCTAAATTTTCATCCTGTATCATGGTGATGGTTTCCATGATATCGGTCATATTAAGCATATTTTACCTCCAAAGTTTCAACTATTATTTCAATTCCATGCGTTATAAGGTGGGACGATCAAATCCCATGAAGCATATCCTAGATGCGATGCATGGAATTGAAAATTTCTTCATGCATGATATGAATCGTCATTCCGGGAACATTTTTTTTCATGATTTCCTGTAACTCTCCCAATTCACAATCCATCTTTGCAATATCAATCAACATAACCATTGCAAAAAATTCCTGCAGTACAGACTGTGTTACTTCTATCACATTTGCATTTGCCTCTGCACAAGTTGCGCTAACCTTTGCCAATATTCCCACCATATCTTTACCGATAACAGTAATTACTGCCCTCATGTCTTATTCCCTCCATATATAAAATTTTTCTATAGCAATCATATTATTTTATCATATCACCTCAGAAAAATACAGCATTTTTCCACTTGGTAATCCCTGTTTCAATTCTCGAAAGATGGGAAATAATACAGTATGGTGATATCAATTATAAAGGAGAAATTTATTATGAATAACGAGAAAAAGATGAAAGAAATGCTTGAAAAAAAAGTATGGGCTGTTATTGGTGCCACACCGAATGCCGAGAAGACCGCTAATCAAATTTATCATACCCTCCGCGCCCATGGATATGAAACTTATGCTGTCAATCCAAATTATACCCAAATGGAAGATGGAACAAAATGCTATGCTTGTCTGGAAGATCTTCCCAATGTTCCTGATTGTGTTGACTTTGTCATACCACCAAAGATTACCTTGAAAAGTCTGGAAGAAATGGATCCAACGGTTTACCCATATATATGGCTGCAGCCCGGAACATATGATGAAGAAATCGTTGAATTCGCAGAAAAGAAAGGGTTTAAAGTCGTCCATGAAGGTGCCTGTGCCATGGCTGCTGTCCGTTTAAGATAAAGATGGTTAATATCGCGATTAAAAAATACTGAGTCAATTACGCTATGGTACTTGCCTCAGTATCCTTTTATTCTTCTCTTAGAATTCCATTTTTTCCAGAGAACTTTTTACGTAGTATTATTTCCCCGGCAATTTTAGAATATTGTAAAGCCTTCACTATGAAACATATTCCCGTATGATCCGGTAGGCTTCCACCAAAGATTCATAAGTATAGTTTCTACAATTTGCAGGACTTGTAGATGGTAGATAAACAGACGCACGCCCGGTAACCGGATAGCATAATTTTCGATATAAATCCGTTGCTTTTTTCCCGGTGGTAAAGATCGCTTTTATTTCTGCTACTGATAAAATCCGATTCATATCATTGGGTTTTGGGCTTGTGATACTGTTATCATCGGCACCTTTTATTTCACACGACTCCAGTACATCCCACATTGCAATATCATGCCGATATAAAAATTCTTCTTTTTCTTCTGCCGTCTTCGGTATTTCTTCTTCAAATACTTTCGAAATCACCTTCCAGAGCTTATTCTGAGGGTGAGCGTAGTAAAAACCAAACTGTCTTGACTTCGGTGACGGAATGGAACCTAAAATTAATATTTTAGAACGTTTGTTATAGATTGGCTCCAATTCGTGACAAACCGTTTCTGTTACCATTGTATCTCCTTGTATCTCTATTTAATAAAGGTATTTGTTTTCAATTCATAAAAAGCCCGATCCAGCTCCTCCTGAGTGTTCATCACAATAGGTCCCCCCCAGGCAACAGGTTCTTTTAACGGTTTTCCCGCCAGAAGCAAAAATTGGAGCCCATCTGCCGAAGCTTTCGCCCAGAATTGGCTTCCCTGATAAAACAACACTGCACTTTTTTCCGATATGGCTCCGTCTTGATTCGAATCAAAATAGCCGGAACCATGAATGATGTAGATAAACAGATTGTGCTCAGGGTCTGTTTCAAAAAACCATTCTTTATCCGCTTTTATTTCTACATTGAAAATCCATCCATCTTTGCTCTTCCTTTCTTTTCTGATGTTCAGCTATTTTCCGAGTATCAGAAAAGCACACATTGGTTTCCACCAAGAAACATCCTTTCAATATTTTTACCCAGCATTGCTAGAAGAAAACAAAGCTTTGAGACCTCATCCGGTGGCAAGCACCTTTTTTATATCATTTTTCATACAACCTCGTATCCTTCTTCTTCAATGGCCTGCTTTATGCTTTCCAAAGAAACCATTTCTCCATCGTAATCTACTGTGACTTTTTTTTCAGCCAAATCAACCTTGACGCCTGATACTCCGTCAAGAGCATTCAATGCCTTCGTCACCGCATTGACGCAATGAGAGCAGGACATTCCTTCTACATTCAGTATTTTCTTTTCCATCTTATTTTCCTCCTTGATTTATATAAAAATTTTATTACATTATTGAATTAAGAACAGCTTCTTTCCGTTACCGATATGGTTTGAATCTTTTAAGCCTTAGTGCATTGGTCAGAACAGATACCGAACTTAATGACATAGCTGCGGCGGCAAAAACCGGATTCAGAAGCGGACCACCAAACAGATAAAGAACTCCTGCGGCAATCGGAATTCCTATAACATTATAGCCAAAAGCCCAAAATAAATTCTGCTTGATATTTCTGATCGTGCTCTTACTGAGCTGAATCGCCGTCGGCACATCCATTAAATCGCTCTTCATCAGGACGATATCTGCGGATTCCATAGCAACGTCGGTACCAGAGCCAATGGCAATTCCGATGTCAGCCTGAGCCAGGGCCGGAGCGTCATTGATTCCATCTCCTACCATTGCTACCTTTTCTCCCTCTGCCTGAAGCTTCTTCACTTCGTTGGATTTATCCTTGGGCAAGACATCCGCAAGAACCCGGTCGATACCGACCTGCGCTGCGATGGCATCTGCTGTCTTCCGGTTATCACCCGTGATCATGGCTACTTCCAAACCCATTGACTGTAGTTTTTCAATCGCCTTTCGACTGCTTGCCTTAACGACATCCGCCACGGCTATGATTCCTGATATTTTTTGATCCATCGCAATATACATCGGCGTTTTTCCTTCTTTTGCCAGGCGGTCTGAATCTGATTCAAGACCGGACAATGATATCTTTCTCTCATGCATCAGCTTTCTATTGCCAAGGAGTATCTGAATTCCATTGATTTCTGCTTCAATCCCATAACCCGGTATCGCATTAAATTGATCAACCTGAGAGAACGTAAGCTGTTCTTTTTCTGCTTCATTCACAATGGCTTCCCCCAATGGATGTTCGGAGCCTTTCTCTGCTGAGGCAGCAAGCTGAAGCACCCGATTTCTATCAACACCGTCTGCAGTAACAATATCCGTTACCTCCGGCTTTCCTTCCGTGATCGTTCCTGTCTTGTCAAAAACGATTGTATTAACTTTATGCGTCGTTTCCAGTGCCACCCCGCTTTTAATCAGAATTCCGTATTCCGCCCCTTTTCCTGTCCCAACCATAATTGCGGTCGGCGTAGCAAGACCCAGAGCGCATGGGCATGCAATCACTAGAACCGCGATAAATATAGTAAGAGAAAATACCAGCGACTCACCGCCGAGCAGCCATGCAAGAAATGCAAGAACCGCAATCCCAAATACAATCGGTACAAAATAACCGGAAACAATATCCGCCATCTGCGCAATCGGCGCTTTTGAGCCCTGCGCTTCCTCTACCAGCTTAATGATTTGCGCAAGTGCTGTATCGCCGCCAACCTTCTTCGCTTTAAAACGAATCATTCCATTTTTATTAAAACTTGCAGCATAGACCTGATCTCCCGATTTTTTTTCGACCGGAATGCTTTCTCCTGTAAGCATCGACTCATCCACAGAAGTATTTCCGTCCATTACGATACCATCAACGGGTATTTTTTCTCCGGGCTTTACCAAAATAATATGCCCGATTTCCACTTCTTCAATCGGCACTTCATATTCTCTTCCGTCTCGAATCACTGTTGCAGTTTTGGGAGCAAGTCCCATGAGTTTTTTAATTGCTTCCGAGGTTCGTCCTTTAGACACCGCTTCCAGAGATTTCCCGAGAAGAATGAGTGTAATAATTACTCCTGCTGATTCAAAATACAAGCCTTCTACCGCATCAGGGGTACCAGTTATAATCAGATATACCGAATACAGACTATAGACGATCGCTGCTGTGGTACCCATGGCAATCAAAGAGTCCATATTAGGGCTCCCGTTGAAAATTGCTTTATATCCTACGGTGTAAAACCGATAACCTGCACTAACAATCGGGATGGTTAGTGCAATCTGCAATATGGCATAATGCAACGGAAACTGCATTGGATTAAAAAAAGATGGGACTAAAAACGACGGCCACTCCATCATCGGCCCCATTGCAAAATACAATAAAGGCACCGCAAAGATCACTGAAATAGTAAATTTTGTCCAAAGTGTTCTAATTTCTTTTTCTTTGCGGATCTTATCTTCATCCTCCAGTTTTTTTGCTTGTACTTCAGCTGCACCGTATCCCGCTTTTTCAATTCTATCCTTTATTTCCTTTAAGGTAGATTTTTCCGGATCAAAGGAGACCATTGCCTTTTCTGTAGCCAAATTAACAGCAATCTCGTCTACTCCATCCATTTTACCTACAACTTTCTCGATTCTGGCAGAACAGGCCGCACAGGTCATACCGGATATCTTTAATGTTTTTTTACTCATATCGTCACGACCTTTCATTTATAGCATCTTTCCTATGGTGATCAACAATTCATCTATAATTTTGTCATCTCCTGCCTGTATTTTTTCAACAAGACAATTGCGAATATGATATTCCAGAACTAATTTGCTTACGGAATCCAGGGCTGCCTGCGCAGCGGAAATTTGATTTAATACATCGTTGCAATAAACATCCCGCTCTATCATCCCTTTAATCCCTCTCACCTGACCTTCTATTCTGTTCAGTCTGGTGATGAGATTTGACTTTAATTTTTCTTCTCTTACCGTCTTTTTGTTTTCGGGATTATCTGATATGCAACCGAAATGGCATTCATTATTATTCTCTTTATTTTGAACCATTATTATCCCCTTTCGAGGCAGTAAACCATCTCAAAAGATTTTTCTGCCATACACTACTTTAAACATTATACCCCCACAGGGTATATTTAAATCATATCAGAATCAAATATTTTCCGCAACCCTTGAACTTTGAATTTATTCTCCATCTGATAGTTTTATGATTGAAAGCTAACAAATGAAATTTCTTATACATTTTTATACAACTGTCTAAAAAACATACAATTATATAAGAATGATTATATTAAAAGGTCTAATAATGCGGTATTTTATTTTACGAAAAGAAAAACACATAAATGAGGTGACAATAATATGAAACGTAAGTTACTTAGTATCGTACTGGCGGCTACGATTACAATAACCCTCGCCATTCCTGCCTTTGCCGCTGATTCCGAAAGTGCGGCAACGCAGGAACATTCGTCAGGAAATGCTGCCATTACTACTGGAGAATCCATTCCCCCAACAGGGTCTTCCATTACTACGACAGAGTCATCAATTACTACAACAGGAAATGCAATCACTACTTCAGGAGCATCGATTATAACAACGGGAGAAGCAATCACGGAAAAGGAACCTGCTAAAAAGCTTTCTCTAAGTGAAGCATTAACGATCATGACCACGACCGGCACCAGAGCAGAGACCGCAGAATTGAATAAGAAGGCAGATTATGCAGTGGCACAGGGTTACAACGAAACAGTGCGAAAAATCAATAAAACATTAAAAAAACTGGATTATATCGACTCACTTCCATCAGCGTATCAAGATATGATCGCCAAAGAAAAGTTTGTAAACAGCGTCTTGGATCTTGCCATAGACGCGCAAGAGCAAGGGGTTACAGCAACGAATAAAGAAGTCATGGCGTTACGAAGAGATTTTGCAAAAGCAAACACAGATAACAATTATCAGTCCGACTTGAACCAGATACAGCAGGATACCATCAATATCTACAATTCCGTGCTTCTGGCAGAAGATAATTACAAAATTTCCTTGGATAATCTTACCTCTCAGCAAAAAAATCTGAAGAATGTGAATGCGAAAAAAGCGGTAGGACTACTTTCAAAGAAAGATGTTCTGCAAGCGCAAACTGCTCTTTCAGATGCAGAAGAAGAAGTTAGAACGGCAAAAACCAAGATGGAATATGCACATATGAGCTTTAATTATCTGCTTGGATATGATGTCCTTCAAGAAGTGGAATTTACGGATCAGCTAACAGAATCTACCCCTGCGGCGATTGATGTGGAAGAAGCCGTGAAAAATGCGCTGGCAAACAGAAATGAAATCAAAGGTGCAGATTTTGCGAAAGAGATTTATGCAGTACTCCTTGATGATAAGAAAGCATATTCAAGATTTTCCTCGACCTATCTGAGTGCTCAGATTAATTATTTAAACGCTGAAAAAACAGCCAAAGATGCCAGGTCACAAATTGAAATTGACCTCCGAAATAAAGCTTCCGACGTTGCGGATAAGAAGGCGGCTTTAGATGCAGCAAAATCTCTCCAAAATTACGCACAGGAAGGTTTACGATTAATTACGCTGACCAATGAGGAAGGTCTAACCACTGTTGAAGAACTTCTGTCTGCACAGATAAGCCTTTACAAAGCAAATCTGAATGTTGCCAATGCAATATCGGAATACAATCTGGCTTTGAATTCTTACATGGATGCACAAGGGGTCGGTACAATGAGGATTCCATTATAAGAAATATAAATTTCAGGAAGAAATCCGCACGTATACTCACTTTGGCTTCCTGTCCTCAACGAAACGCTCCATCGCCTGGCGTGCAGTACCCGAAACGATAAGTTCCAAAATATGTATCACTTCTTCCGGGGATCGCTTCATACCGCCCGTTATCCAATCCTCCAAAAGTGAAGTGATAGTGATACTGTAATAATGAGCGAGGATCTGGAAATCCTCTTCATCAAATTCGATTCCCCTCAGGTTTTCTTTTAAAAACCGAACACATATACCGTAAGCATCTTTATAAAAGAAGCGTTTCAGTGAATCCCTTCCGATGGCGTTAAAGATGCCAAGTGATATGGCTTGATTGTTCTGAATATAACGAAGAAGATAAATACCAGCATCCTGCCAGCAGAGAAAATTATCACTTTCCTTGATAATGGAAACGACTTCTTGGTCGATCATCCATTCAAGAAGATCATAAATATCCTGAAAATGATAATAAAACGTTTGGCGGTTCAATCCGCATTCCTCGACGATTTCCCTGATACTGATCTTATTGAGCGGCTTTACGGCCATGCGTTTTTTCAGGGACTCAGCCAACGCCTTCTTAGTAAGGTCTGGTTTGCCGGATTTCATATTGGCCTCCTTATTCTGACAATAAAATGAAATAATGAAATGCTAGATCCATTATGACTGATTTTAAAGCATTTGACAAGTGTAGAGAATTGATACTCTTGTAATAATCAGGGGAGAAATAGAGATGAACAATAAATATATCATCATATTAAAAAGCCAATTAGGTCCAAAAACAGGAACACTTCGAATTCGGGAATCAAAAGAGAAAAAGTTATGGGGTGTTTTTGATCTTTTGGGACATAAAACTTTGCTGGTGGGACAAAGAGTCAATGAAGGGCAACTTCTGGAAATGAAAGGAAAGCTCTGGACTCCCATTGGTTTTTCCGTATGTCTTCTTTCAGTAACCAGTAATGACAATGAACTGGTGGGAAAACTGAAAGTTGATAACAAGTACTATGAAATATCAGGGAAAAGATAAAGATTACCAATCGAACGAAAGGAAAGGCACAATATCATGGAAAAAGAAATTTCAATCAAAGAAAAAAATTATTCAAAATCTAAAATTGCCATTACCATCGTGGTTATAGCAGCTCTTGTGGGAAGCTGCATTGCATATGCAAATGTTCAGGGTGAAAAATCTGAGGATCTGATTGTTCAGGGAAGCCTGAAAATGAAAGAATCAACATTAAACTCAAAGTTGGCAGGTACCATTGAAGAAGTTCTTGTGGAAGAAGGAGACACGGTAAAATCCGGTGACTCATTGATCTCACTAACCAGTGAAACAGTGGAAGCAAAGCTTCAGCAGGCAGAAGGAGCAAAAGCTGCGGCACAAGCCCAGGCAAACAAAGCGACGGCCGGTGCCAGAAGCCAGGAAGTAGCACAAGCAAAAGCTGCCTATGAATATGCTCAAAAGACCTATGACAGAATGAAAAAGCTGCTTGATCAGGAAGCAATTTCTGAGGCAAGCTTTGATCAGGTCGAGGCGCAGTATACCGCTGCAAAGGAAACTTATGAAATGGCTTTAGAAGGTGCAAGGGCGGAAGATAAGCAGGCTGCCAGCGCGCTGGTAACACAAGCCAATGGAGCCGTCGCCGAAGTAAATAGTTATCTTGAAGATTCTGTAATCAAAGCACCATTCGACGGAATCGTTACCACTGTCAACGTAGATGAGGGGGAATTGATTTCCACCGGAATGCCGCTTGCTGCCGTTACTTCTCCCGAAAATCCATGGGTTGAAGTAAACGTTAACGAGACAGATCTTGCTAAAGTGCATCTTGGAAAAGAAGTGGAACTTACATTTACCGCCTACCCGGATAAAACCTATATGGGAAAGATTTCAAACGTCAACAAAAATCCTGATTTTGCAACCAAGAGAGCAACCAATGCAAACGGCGATTTTGATATTCTTTCTTTTGAAGTAAAAGTCGATATCCTTGATATGGATCAGGAACTCTACTCGAACATGACGGTTATAGTAAACTTTGGTAGCGATGAAGGTAAATAATCATGAAAGTACAAAATAGCAACTTGTTCATTGCTGCCATATTATTTAAGAAAAAACATCCCAGACTGGTCATGACGGTTCTGCTGTTCCTTATCCTGCCAATAACGATAAGTCTGTTTCTCGGATATGAAATGAAAGCGGATGTACCGGTAACAATTCCTACCGTAATTATGGACAACGACCAATCAGATTTTAGTAAAAACTATGTCAGCTATATTAAGAACAGCGCCTATTTCAATATCATAAAGTATACAGACAGTTATGATGAAATAGAGGATTTGATTTACAAAGGGAAAGCTTATGTGGGAGTGATCATACCAGAGAATTTTTACGAAGATATGCAGGAAGGAAAGTCACCGAAAATATTGACGATTTACGACGGCTCCACCTTGGCGGTTATCGTATCGTCCAAGTCTTCCATGCTTGAAATCCTTCTTACGGTAAAAGCCGGTTATATGTCCAAGATCTATGAGGGCAAGCAGAATGTGGTTCCCACTCAAGTTCTGAATCATGTTTCTCCGTTAAGCTACACATCACGAATCCTTTTTAATCCATATAAAAACTTTCGGTATTTTGTTCTTCCGGGGATGCTTGCCGGTGTTGTCCAGATCGCGATTGTAATATGCGGTGCAGAAAGAGGATGGGAAAACCAGAAAAAAAAGATTTCCTTTCCTGCTCATATCATGACAACAATTCAATGGAGCTTTGTCGGGTCTCTTTCCATGTTCCTTACGTTATCAGTTCAATGGTTTCTTTATAAAATGACCTACGAAGGAACAATCATTGGAGGGGTTCTGCTTACCCTGCTGTTTTCATTCTGCATCACAATGCTGGGCTATATCATGGGTTCCATTTTTAACGAAAGACCATTCTGTACACAGATTTCGTGCATTTTAGTACTTCCGACAACCATCCTTGGAGGTTATACATACCCGGTGCTTGGTATGCCAACCTTGATGCAGCATGTAGCTAAAGCCATACCTTTTACCTATTACAGTGATGCAATCCGCAGTCTTTGCATAAAACCGCTTCAGCTTCATCATCTGAGTACTGCTTTTATTGCAATTGCTTGCTTTATTGTCTTTGAACTGATCGTTCTCTTTCTCGTTAAAAGAATAAAAAACAAAAACTTGGCAAAAGTTGAGGTGATTACAGTATGAGTAATAAATCCAGCATATTGAAAAGGATGATGACCTTAAAACCATATTTGATTATTCTGTTTATCCCGATTCTTTTTACATTACTGTTCGGAGAAGTATTGAGCCCGATTTTTGTTGAAAATATTCCCTTTGCAGTATTTGATCAGGATAATTCATCAAAATCCAGAATGGTCGTGGATTATTTTTATGACTGTCCTACCTTCAGCATAACGGAAGAACCAAATTCTTATCAGAAAATCAAAGAACAGATTCTTACCGAAAAGATTCGCGGCGCATTGATCATTCCGGAAGGCTTCGGTAAAGATCTAAGCGCAAAAGAAGGCGCAAAAGTGGAAGTGCTGGTGGATGGCTCAAATTTTTTAATTGGGAACACGACACAACTATATGCCAGTACGATCCTGTCCACGGTCAACGCCGGAGTACAGCTTAACATGCTGGAAGCAGGCGGAATGGTACCTGTTGAAGCAGAACAGAATGTTTATACACTGAACACCGCAGACCGAGCATTATACAATCCCCAGTTTGCTTATTTATACTACCTGTTCGGGGGACTCCTGTGCATATTCGTGCAGCAAACCATATTGGCGGTTACCCCCCAAATTTTGATCAATGAAAAAGAAAGACTTCGAACACTTTCTGACAGTGATCTGCCCGGATTTCGGCTACAGCGCGGCTCCGTGTCCTACCAAATCGGCATATTTGCAATGCTGAGTACCATCAGTGTGCTTATCTGCCTGATATTGGCTAATCGATTGTTTGATTATCCAATTAATGGAAGTCTCTGGTTTGTTATGCTACTGCATATCCCTTTCCTATTGTGCATGCTCGCTGTTTCATTGGTGATTGCATCAATCTTTGATGATGTGACACACTGCATACAATTCACCATGTTTATGTCCATACCAAGTTTTCTAAGCTGTGGTTACAGCTGGCCGGAATATATGATGGCGCCGGGCTTTGCCAAAGTAGTAAAAGCAATTTGGCCCCTCTACTATTATGCCAACCCAATGAAAGATCTTATGCTGAAAGGAGCCGGCTGGGAAGTAATCGGGCATTATGTCACCGGCGGGCTGATCTTTGCCGCGGTGTGGATTCCCCTTGGTTTCCTTTTCTATAACAGGAAAATTAGAATTATCAAAATGCTTCCCCACTAAATGCAAAATAAAGCAATGGTTCACAGGCGAACCATTGCTTTATTATCCAGAGTATATTTTATTGTTTTTTTACTTCCTGCTTACCTGTTATTGAACTGTCTGCATCCATCTCAAACGTTGATTTTGCGGAGTCAGTTGTAAAATAAACATTTCCGTCAACTTTAGAATCTACAGCCTGATCATTGATGGTTTTGATATTGTTCATTCCTTCATACTCGTGATAAATATCAAAAAGCTGATGGTACTCCTTCAGATTATCATGAATCAGCTGCGCCTGCACATTAAACTGCTCTTTGCTTTCAGTATAACCCACAATTTGTGTTACGGTATCAAACAGCATAAGAAATTCCGCCTCGTGTCGCTTCTTTTCCGGTTTGGCACAAGCAGTGTAATTCATTGCCAATATAATGATTATTGTGGCTGCGGCAATTTTTTTTATCAATGAAATTCCTCCAGATGTCTATTGACTCATGTTTGCGTAAATAACGCAACTTTCTTTAAGCCAGTCGTTGAAAGACCGGCATAATAAACTTAAGTAAAGTAGATGTAACAATTCCTGCAATCAATCCAGATAAGAAAAGAACCGGCAGATAGACCCATAGATTAATGCCTGAATAAATAATCGTAATCACGATAAACTGTCCGAGGTTATGAAAAACGGCTCCAAATATACTGACAATCAAATAGGTAATCTTTTCTCTAAAAAGCATCATCAGCAATATCATAACCGTTATAGAAATTATTCCTCCAAAAAGACTTAACAAGGCAGCGATTCCGCCTCTGGTAATAAAAACAAAAACCGATTTCAGTATTCCTATCGTATACGCTTGTTTTCTTCCCAGAAAAAACAAGGCATACATGACCGCGATATTGGACAATCCGAATTTCACTCCGGGCACTGCAACGGACAGCTGCGGCATCGTATTCTCTACGACCGCGAGTACGATCGCTGTAGCAAAAATCAATGCGGTGAATACCATAAGCTGTGTTTTATTCCTACTCCTATAAAAAAAAAAGAGTCGCGGAATAATAAAACTCCGCGATGTTAATATACCCTGAAATAAAAAGGTTTATCTTTTATATTCCATTATTTTGGTAATATACAAAAATTCTAATACTCTTTGCGAATTCCAAATTCTGCTGATTCAATCCAGTCATTCGGACGATTGACCAGCTCTACGAGTTGTTCCATTACCTTGCAATGATCTTTCTCCTGCTCAATAATAAATTCAAAAATCTTTCGATCATTTTCATCAGATGTTTCTTTCAGCATCTGTTGATACAAATCAATACTTTTCTTTTCATTTTCCAATGCCATCGAATATATATCAAAGGCATCCGGAATCTGTTTTATAATATCTTTATAGCTGCCGATTTCAAGAAAAATATTTTTTATTTCTGAATAAGTATCAACCAATTCATAGGGTAAAGTCTCAGCTTTATGTTTCAATATTCTGGCATGGATACTCTCTTCTTCCGCCAAAGTATGAAAAATCGACTTCAATCCACCGTCAACCGTTTTTTCAGCTTGCTCTAAATAAAATCTTTTTCCAGCCATCTCCATATCGATTGCAAGTTCTATGCCATTCATGAGTATTCACCTCTCGTAATTTTCAAATTTTTCAAACTATTTAATTTTATTATAACAGAATCTTGTTTGAATACAAGATAAATATTGAAAGAAAAAAGCAGATTCATTCGCTCAGTGCTTTAGAATCTGCTCTTTTCTGTAATGTTGTGTATTTATTTTATGTGTGAGGTCTCATATTTAGGGTGTGAAGAGCTTAAAACTAGTCATCACTCTTATTATTACTATTTGAAGATTTATTATTCTTTGAATTTTGATTTGCATCAGAAGATTGATTTTTATCATCTTCCTCTTTGCTTTTATCCTTCAATTGATTTTCGTTTTTTATCTTCTTTCTTTCCAACTCTTGCGAATCAAGCTGGTCACCTTCCTTATGCTTATTTCTATTCGTTATCTTTTCATCTTCCCGCTGCTGTGCCTGATCAGTACCAGTTTTGTTATTCTGATGGATTGCAGGTTTGTTATCCTTATTATCCTTCCGGTTATTTTGATCAACCGAACTTTCGTTTTCAAATACCGCGGTATCCTCGACTTTCAATTTCTCTTCATCCTGATTGTGATTCTGTCGGCTCTGCTCTTTTTCTTCCAATCTTTCTTCCCGTTTCTCTTTCGCCGATTCTCTATTCTCTTTAATCGCTTTGTTGATATCTTTTACCGGCATTGTAAGCCATTCTTCCACACTGATAGCACCGCTTGTACTCTCCTGCAGTTTTTCAACCAAATTCAGCTTTCCCGGTGTAACTCCTAGCTTTCTTGCTTCTCGAACTCTTGCCGATCCAACTGCCTCTGCTTCCACTTTGGCAGCAATCGCATCCTGGCTGTCCAGATAAGTCTGAATCTCCTGTTCTAATTCAGCAGCCAATTCTTCTGCCTCACCCATTTCATCATTGGAAGTCGTAATAACAACACCGCCATCAAGATCATCCGTCAAATACCCATCTTCTATCAACTTCGCTAAGGTCCCCTTAACTGCATCTTCTATCATCATGTGATTCAGGTTCAAGCTGGAAAGGATTTCTTCACCGTCATCATTAACCGCTGTCACATCCAATATACGATCAAACCTGTTGACCGTATATTCTACGGAAGGATTCACATCCAGGCTCACGTAATCGGTAGGGGTATAATATGCAAAGCTTCCGATTGTGCAGATTACCAGCACGGCTGCCAGACTTGCGACTCCTATAATCATTTTCGAAATTTTCTTTTGATTCATTTTTATGTCAATTGTTTGTCCGGCTTCATAGCCACGATTCTTTACTTTAGAAAAGAGTCCGTCATCTGTTAATATAATTGAGTTTTTATGATTGCTCTCTACGACAATTCCCTTCATTTCGAATGCTCCTCTCTAATAAACCTTAGATACTCGGAGAGTATTGGGTAATCTCCGGAAATTATCTCCGTCCCGGCTATGATATATTTTCTATGCCTTTCCAATACTTTTCGGGGTAGGTTCCTATTTTTTTCAAGAACTTTTAATGGAAGAGATTTTGTTCTCCTTATTTCATTCACCAGAAGTGGATTTTCTGTAAGATATAAGATTGCTTTTCCGCAAACGGACTTTGTTTTGCCTGCTTTGGGAGACACTTGTGTCAATTCACGAAAAGTAATCCCGTATTCTTTTAATATGTCTGAAATCATCTGGATTTCAAGCTTAGCATCGTTATCCTGATTCATTGCCATTTTTGTCATAACTTCATATTTCACAGGTGCATCATCCATGCCTATATCATTTTCTATCGTATAGGAATCGATGAGCACCTCATAGCCGTGTCTTTTCTGTTTTCGTAAATCATCATACAATCTGCGTTTTATCACCGTTTCCGCAAAGGGCAAAAAAGCACCTTTATCAAAATTATAAGCATGAATCGCTTCATAAAATGCAGATAATGCGACAGACCATTGGTCATCTCTTTTTGTGATATATTTGTTTGCACTCTTATGCGCAGTATGTAAAATAAAGACTTCATACTCTGCAATGAACTCTTCAAGGTATATGTCGTCTTTTTGTGCTTTTACAGCATTTTCATCAATGTTTCTCATAAAAATATCCCTCATAATCATATTCGAAATCATATCATAAAAGTTTAGGGTATAACGAATTATATTATGTAAAAAATATGGAAATAAGAAAAAGAAAAAATGAAAGTAATATGAAAGTCAATCATTTATTAGGAGGATTTCAATGAAATTAGAAACACAAAAGCTCCTGAAACCATCCCCGAATTCTTATTGGATTGATTCGATAAAAGACAGTTTCCATGAGTACCCTTCACTGAAAGAAAATACAAAAGCAGATGTTGTCATTGTCGGCGGAGGAATCGCAGGGATTACTTGTGCTTATTTATTAGGGAAAGAAGGTCTTTCCGTTATTGTCTTGGAAGCCGATCGCATCGCCCGTGGCACAACGGGTCATACCACCGCCAAGATTACCTCCCAGCATAATCTTATTTATCATAAATTAATCAGTCAAATCGGTGCCGAATTAGCTCAGCAATATGCTACCGCCAATGAAACTGCCATCAAAGAAATCAAAGCCCTTATTGAGCGTCTTTCGATTGACTGCGACTTGACTTCACAGTCAGCCTTTGTCTTTACGGAAAATGAGGACTTCGTCCAAGACGTCTATGACGAAACAAATGCTGCACAAAAACTCGGCATTCTAGCTGATTTTTTAGAAACAATTCCTTTCCCATTTACCATAAAAGGAGCTGTCCGTTTTGACAATCAAGCTCAATTCCATCCGCTCAAATATACCCTCTCCCTTGCAAAAGACTTTACAGGGAGTGGAGGAAAAATATATGAAAAAACCAGAGCCGTAGAAGTAAACGAAGAGAATGCATATACCATCATTACAGAAAAAGGAAATAAAGTTTCCTCCAAGGTCCTGATTATCGCATCTCACTATCCCTTCTATAATAAGCATGGGATGTACTTCTCCAGAATTTATCAGGAACGTTCCTACGTCACCGCCATTAAAGCGACAGAACAATATCCGGGCGGCATGTATATCAATGCGGAAGACCCAACCCGCTCGCTGCGCAGTCAAGCCAGCGACAAAGGTGAATTGATTTTAGTGAGCGGAGCCCATCATAAATCAGGTCAATGTGATGATACGATAAAAAAGTACGAAGAACTCCTTGATTTCGCCAGTCCTTACTATACGATAACAGACCTTCCCTATCACTGGTCAACGCAAGACTGCATGACCATGGACAATCTCCCCTTTGTCGGAAATTTGGCAGAAGACAAGCCAGACCTTTATATCACAACCGGCTTTGGCAAATGGGGAATGACAAACAGTATGGCATCCGCTATGCTTTTAAGGGATCTTATCGTGAAAGGAGAAAATTCCTGGAAAGACGTCTACAATCCTTCGCGTAAAACCAAGGCGTCCTCTGCGATTAATTTCGTGGTAGAAAACTTTAATGTTGCAGGGGAACTCATCGGAGGAAAAATTGAGTCTCTGCCGAAAGCCGATGAGATCAATATTCTTCCCGGAGAAGGAAAAGTCATTGAGTTGTATGGAAAAAGAGCTGGTGCTTATCGTGATATGGATGGAATTCTATATATTGTAAACACAACCTGTACCCACATGGGTTGTGAACTGAACTGGAATTCAGCAGAAAAAACCTGGGACTGCCCTTGTCATGGTTCCAGATTTTCCTACAAAGGAACGGTCATTGAAGGTCCGGCAGTGAAACCTTTAACTATGGAAGAGGATGTCAATACGATCGGAAAGCTTTTGACTGAGGATTTTTAAGGATTTTTTGTAATAAATAGAAAATTATAAATTTTCTGAAAACGTGTTGACAAAAGAAGAATCCTATTATATTATGATATTACTCAAAGAAAAGGAAAGCCAGAGTAAAAGAGACTTAATGAAAAGGGTAAACCGAAGTAATTAAGGGAACAAAAAGAAACGGATAACCTGAGTATTGAGTCACCTCCGAGAATTGGCTAGTGAGATGCAAATCGTTACCTGTTGAAACAGGAATGAATAGCAGAAGCGATTTTCTTGATTCTAAGGATTAATCGAAGGATTATTGCCAAGGACTATAAGAAGGCCGATTCCTCCATACAATTGATCGTGCGATCATTGTGATTGGTAAGAGGTAGAAATGAAAGGAGGACGTACGCTATTGCGGTACCCCTCGAAAAAAGGGTAGATAAATTCCAATCGGAATATTGATCTACCCTTTTTCCTTATTAAGTATTTGCCAAAAATCGTCCGATCAGATACTGCCCGCAATCAAAGCAACACTGTTTTTTGAACCTTTGTATTAAATCAATCCAGGTACCCTTTTATGGGCAATATCAAGCAGCTGACTTTTATTAATCATTGCTCTTTCATATTTGCCAGAACAGACTATACCCTTGGAATCTTCTGCCTCAAATTTCAGAAAAACGGAATACTCCGTTACCTCTTCCACTTCCAGCTTCAGAGTGATGTCATCTCCTACAATAGACGGATGCTCATGAAATAGCTCTATTTTTCTTCCCACTGTGATATAATCCGTCGGCAGAAGCTTGTCGAGCATTTGTGTCGATGCATCGATAAGCATGAGAATAATCGACGGTGTGGAAATCAGATAATCCAAAGTACCCGTATTAGAAGAAGCATAGGCATCACCAGTGCCTGTCGTTTTAGTATAAACTGAGGAAATTCCTTTCCTGATTCGATGTTCTATCATATTCTAACCTCCCTGATGTTTCAATTGGTATTCGGACGCTTTTACTGGATTTCATACAGCCTGAATAATCCTTTTTAGGATTTCGAGGTTATTCAGTACCTCCTAATTATTAATACCCGAAGGTTTGGAAAAATATTCAATCATGATAGATTCAATAGTTACGATTTCTTCCAATCCATAAAATCACAAAAAGCCCGGCAAGGAAAGTAAGCAAACAGGTCAAAATCTCCAAACCCTGCGGTATTCCAGGAAAAACCTGCACCAAAGAGCCAACCATAAAACCAATAATTAACATATATGTAAATTGTGGATGCTGTTTCATTTCCCTTTCTAAAATTCCTGCGGTTAGAAGCGTGCCTCCTATCGCCCCTGTAGCCAAAGGGATTAAATACAAAAAATTCATTTCTTTGATCGCAATCAAAGTCAAATCGTACATTCCAAGCATCAGCAGAATATAAGATGCGCTGATACCCGGCAAAATCAAAGCAATCGCAATAATAATACCTGCAAGGATGAGCATAGAAAAATTGTACACATTGAAGCTTTCGCTCAGCTGAAAAACGCCTTCCGGCAAATACATCGTTGCTATTCCAAGAAAAGCTCCGAAAAATGCTACCAGAAGATTACCCGTTTTAATCCTGGATATCCTTACTTTCCGGTAAAGTGGCGGAATACTGCCCAGTATCGCACCCAGAAATAGAAACAGCATCGGTTTTTTCCATAGTGTCACTGCCGTAAGCATGGGGCCAGAAAATAAAAAAATACCCAGAATTCCCGCAAAGGCATAAGTCCCCAGCAGAATTGCATTTTCTTTAAAATTCCGACGTAAGGTACTGACCGCATGAATGAGATCGTCATAAATTCCCAATATGATTGCCATGGTTCCTCCACTTGCGCCGGGCACCAGCATGGATGCTCCGATGACAAAGCCTTTGCTTAGTCTAATTATGATGTTGTTATTTTGATGTTCCACAATTACTCCCCTGTTATTTGCTTAAAAAATACTCAAACTTATTGCTACAAATCATCCTGATAAATCAGCAACAATTGCATCCTGTTTACTCAATCGCTATGGCTTAGTCTGAAAACTCCATGAATCCCGGCACATATCCTCCAGATTCTTTTCAGCTTTCCATCCCAGCTTTTCGTTCGCTTTGCCTGCATCCGCATAGCAGATTGCGATGTCACCTGGCCTCCTGTCCGTTATCACATACGGCACTTTCACGTCGTTCGCCTTTTCGAAGGTATGGATTACATCAAGTACGCTGTATCCGTTCCCTGTGCCCAGATTATATGCCTCTATCCCATTTTCATTCCTCATATTTTCCAGTGCCTTGATATGGCCTTTGGCCAGGTCAACCACATGGATGTAATCCCTTACTCCGGTTCCGTCATGAGTTTCATAATCACTGCCAAACACATTGAGCACTTTGAGTTTGCCCACCGCAACCCGTGTAATATACGGCATCAGATTATTGGGAATCCCGTTGGGATCTTCACCGATCAATCCGCTCTCATGGGCTCCGATGGGATTAAAATAACGGAGAAGTGCAATGCTCCAAGTTGGGTCAGATACAAATATATCTCGTAGAATCTGCTCGATCATCCGCTTCGTACTGCCGTACGGATTGGTGGTACTGAGCGGCATATCTTCTGTTAAGGGGGATTTGTTATTCATCCCGTATACTGTCGCCGAAGAACTGAATACCAGCTTTTTTACATTAAATTGCTGCATCACCTGACAAAGCATCAGTGTCCCGGTAATGTTGTTATGATAGTAGGTAAGCGGAATCGAAACGGATTCTCCACCGCTTTTAACCCGGCAAAATGAATCACCGCATCAATTGTGTTTTCTTTAAAAATTTGACTTAATCCTTCTCTGTTAAGAAGATCCACTTCATAAAGCCTGCACGTTTTTTCGTGATCCGCTCGATCTGCCTGATCACCTCGGGCTTGCTGTTACAAAAATTATCTGCCGCGATAACCTCATATCCCGCATTTAACAATTCTACACAGGTATGACTTCCAATAAATCCTGCCCCTCCCGTTACTAAAATTGACATAAATACCCCCTTATAATCACATTTCATCTATTTACATATCATTTCCGTTCATGCCACGAAGCACGAAAAAATAAGCACCAGAAACAATGCCCTGATGCTATTATATATCATTTGGACAAGCTGTTACAACTGTTCCTTGATTAAATCGACATAATTCGCATGTCAGTACTTAATTTTGTATGTGTTCACCCGATTTCCTGGTACAATTTCCCGATCATTGTATCGGAACATTCTTCGCAATCGGCAAGAGGAAAGGGAATACCCAAATTGTCATATTTCACACTGCAGAGCTTCTTAAATGGCAGCAGCTCCAGCTTCTCCAAGTTGGAAAACTGCTTTGTCATCTCTGCGATTTGAAGCACACGCTCCTTGCTGTCCGTAAGCCCCGGCACTACGACATGGCGTATCCATAAAGGGATCTGCAGCTCTTCCGTCAGTTTTAAAAAGGACAAAACCTGCTTCATATCCCCCTTACAGTAATTCGAATAGTCTGCCTCCGTAGAAAACTTCAAATCGCACAGTACCAGCTCCGTTTCTTTCAAAACTACCCTAGTACCATCCGGATTTCCGATCCCTGAGGTATCCAAAGCAGTATGAATCCCCTCGTTTCTCAGTCCGTGAAACAGTTCCGCCACGAATTCCCATTGCAGCAGCGGCTCTCCGCCGGAAACCGTTACACCGCCCTCCGCTCCGAAATAGGAACGGTAACGCAATACTCTTTGACAAACTTCATCAACACAGTATTCCCTCCCCTCCATACTCCATGTGTCGGGGTTATGGCAATACACACATCGGAGGGGGCATCCCTGCATAAAGATCACATAGCGGATACCCGGACCATCTACTGCTCCCATACTCTGAAAGGAGTTGATCCTGCCTTTCATTACAAAGCCTCATGGAAGGTTCTTGAGATAACCTCCCTCTGCTGATTCCTGGAAAGCTTGTGAAAATTAACTGCATAACCTGATACACGAATTGTCAGGTTCGGATGTTTTTCCGGATTTTCATAGGCTTCGATCAAAGTCTGCCTGTTTAGAACATTGACATTCAGATGATGCGCTTTTTGATCGAAATAACCTCTCATGACGGATACCAGATTAGTATATCGTTCCTCTTCATGATGTCCTAACGCCTGAGGTACGACGGACAAAGTATTGGATACCCCATCCTTGCAATCCTCATAGGATATTTTCGCAACAGAGTTCAGAGAAGCCAATGCTCCGTTTTTTTCACGATTATGCATCGGATTGGCTCCCGGTGCAAAAGGCTCTCCCGATCCTCTGCCATCCGGGGTTGCGCCAGTTTTCTTCCCGTATACCACATTGGATGTGATCGTCAGAATCGAAAGCGTATGCTCCGCATTACGATAAGCCGGATTCTTTTTCAGCTGTTCAATGAAAAGTCCCACTTGTTCCTGTGCGATGTTATCTACTCTATCATCGTCATTTCCAAAGGCAGGATATTCTCCAGTCGTTTCAAAATCGCTGATCAGCCCCGTTTCGTCACGAATCACCTTTACCGTTCCATATTTGATCGCGGAAAGAGAATCTACCAGAACCGAAAGCCCTGCAATTCCAAAAGCCATAAAACGGTGAACCTCTGTGTCATGCAAAGCCATCTGTGTTTTTTCATAGGCATATTTATCATGCATATAATGAATGATGTTCATCGCATTCACGTAGGTTCTTGCCAGCCATTCCCGATAGTACTCCATCATTTTTAACACTTTATCGTATTCAAGATATTCCCCATCGTAAGGACTTTGTGCAGGAGCCACCTGAACACCGCTCTTCTCATCACGCCCTCCGTTCAAACTCAGCAAAAGAAGCTTCGGCAGATTCGCTCTTGCTCCAAAAAACTGCATATCTTTTCCTACGCGCATCGCAGAAACACAGCAAGCGATTGCATAGTCATCGCCAAATCCCGGCCGCATCACATCATCATTTTCATATTGGATTGCATCCGTGTCACAGGATACTTTTGCCACATAGCGTTGAAAGCTTTTCGGCAGCTGGCTTGACCACAGGATCGTCAAATTCGGTTCTGCCGATGATCCCAGATTGTAAAAGGTATGAAGGATTCGAAAGGAGGTTTTCGTCACAAGGGTTCTTCCGTCCTCTCCCATCCCTCCTACCGCTTCCGTGATCCACATCGGGTCGCCGGCAAACAGCTCATTATAATCCGGTGTACGCAAATGTCTTGCCATACGCAGCTTCATCACAAAGTCATCCAGGATTTCCTGCACCTGCGCCTCTGTCAGCACACCTCTTTTTAAATCTCTATCAAAATAAATATCAAGGAAAGTCGTCACCCTGCCCAGGCTCATGGCTGCACCATTCTGCTCCTTGATCGAACCCAGATAACCAAAATACAGCCACTGAACCGCTTCCCTCGCATTAGTCGCAGGCTTTGCAATGTCAAAGCCGTACATAGCCGCCATTTCCTTGAGTTTTCCCAGGAAATTGATCTGCTGATACAATTCTTCAAGCTTGCGAATGTTGTCCACATCCATGGCATTTTTGCCAAGCTCTTCTTTGTCCTTTTTCTTTTCAGAAATCAGGAAATCGATACCGTAAAGAGCGATTCTGCGATAGTCACCGATGATTCTCCCCCTGCCGTAAGCATCCGGCAGTCCTGTGATAATGCCGCTTTTACGCGCCGCTTTGATCTCATCGGTATAGACACGAAACACACCGTCATTGTGCGTGGTTCGATACTGAAATTCATTTTCCACTTTCTGTGAAAGCTGATATCCATACGCCTCACACGCCTGTTTTGTCATATGAACGCCACCGAAGGGATTGACGCCCCGCTTCAAGGGACGATCCGTCTGAAGCCCTACGATGATTTCCCTGTCCTTATCCAGATAACCGGGCTGATAATTTGTCAGTGAACTGACCGTTTGTGTGTCGATGTCAAGAACGCCGCCGAATTCCTGTTCCAGTTCAAACAGATGATTCAACTTTTTCATCAGTGCTTTTGTCCGTTCCGTCGGTGCGGCCAAAAAGTTCTCGTCTCCCTCGTACGGCGTATAATTTGCCTGAATAAAGTTTCTTACATCGATCTCATTCTTCCAATTTCCATCTTTAAAAGATTCCCATGCTGTATAATTCATGATTGATTCTCCTTCCGTTTTGTCTGGCTCAACAAGTCTGATATTCTTCTTTCCTTGATCCACTCGCTTTGCCTGCTGCTTTCTACTACAAAAACAAAAATATTCGATGGATACCATGCTCTTATTATTCTGCCCAATTTACGAAGTAAATTTCTTAGCAGAATATACGTCCCAAAAGCACAAATCTTTGATTTGTATATTTGGGCTGCGAATTATCCCGCCAAATGATGCTATAAACACCTTGCAAAATAAAAAAGAGCAACATTCGGTATCTACCAAATATTGCCCAGACGGTCGGCTGATCAAAGACTATCATTCCCCTGTGGTTCCCCACAATTATCCGTCAGTAATGAAGTCCGTTATTCAATTCTTATGGCTAAATTATAATATGAAGGAAGGTACCTTGTCAAATAAAAAAAGAAGTAATACAATAAAACAGCGTTGCGTTTCTTGTTTCATTCGAATAACCATCTCCTTTTTTCAATATTACTGTCTACTTTCCAGCAAATAGCTTCTTCTCTTTAAAAGATAAACTGTTTATAAAATGCTTCTTTAAGACAATCATCTTTTCCCCCCTTCATATTCCATAGACTTTAAAAGGGACTGCATGCCTTCCAGGTAATAATCTTCTGTAATTTTTCCCTCGTCAAGTTTCAAAATTCTTTCACAGGTTCTTGCGATAAACTCTATATCATGCGAAATAATAAAGAATTTTGTTCCGTTGTTCTGTTGTTCCTTGATTAAGGCTCTTACTTTTTCCATGCTGTTAAAATCCAAGCCTGAGGTTGGTTCATCCAGAATAATCATGGGCACATTCCGCATCATGGCGACTCCTAAAACAAGCCTTTGTTTTTGCCCGCCCGATAAGGTAGCAGGGTGCTTATCTTTTAAAAAAATCAATCCTAATTTCTCTAATATTCTTTCTGCCTTTTCTATATCTTTCTCAAAATCTTTCAGTCCTGTTGTCAGTTCATCCACCAAGTCCTCGCCAAAGAGCTGCGAATCCAAATCTTGAGGGATATACCATGCCTTGCCGACTCTGTGTTTATATTTTTGTTCAACATTGTCAAGTAAAACCTGCCCTGATGTTTCTTTTATCAGTCCCGCTATAATTTTCCCTAATGTACTTTTTCCAACTCCGTTCGCCCCGACCAAAGCAATGATTTCATTCCCCTCAAATTGAAAACTTATATCTTTGAGTAATGTTTTATTTCCGAATGTCTTACTTAAATTTAATACTCTCACGAAATGTGATGTGGAGACACTTATACCCGTTCTTTTCGGTACAGAAATATCTTTAAAGTTTAAGGAACGAAGTCCTTTTTTATTAAGTGTCTCTGACCCCTGTTCCTGCATTTCTTCGGAAGAGTATCTGCCGGTAATCCTGCCGCTTTCCATTAGGATGTATTTATCTGCAATACCGTTTAAGTAAAAAAGCCTATGCTCTGCAATAATAATTGTTTTGCCAGCATCTTTTAATTTCTGTATTAAATCCGCAAGGAGATAGGTCGCTTTCAGATCAAGATTTGCTGACGGCTCGTCGAACACGTAAATATCAGGAGCCATTGCCTTTGCGGAACATATCGCCACTTTTTGTCGCATGCCATAAGACAATGTATAAATACTGGTATTCAATAGTTCTTTGATCCCCATTTCATTTATGGTTTGGTTCACCCTCCTTATAATTTCTTCATGTGAGAATCCAAGATTTTCACAACCAAAAGCAATTTCTCCAGCTACTTCATTAGAAAAGAACTGACTTCGTGGATCTTGAAAAACATTCCCGACCATTGCCCCGATTTCCCATGATGATAATTTTTTAATATTTTTATGATTGATGAATACCTCCCCACTTAAATTTCCTTGAAAGAAAGAGGGGATAAGGCCGTTGATTACTCTTGTCAAAGTAGATTTTCCGCAGCCGGAACCCCCTACAACTGCAATGCAATCTCCAGAATCAATCGTCAAGTCAATTTTGTCAAGCTGCTGCTCATTTTTCTGGTATGAAAAACTGACTTGGTGAATTTGTATTTTTTTTCGCACAGTATTTCACTCCTTTCAAATGATGCAGACAATAAGCAAGCAAAGGCTAATTGCCAATATAGCAAGGTCTGTTTTGCTTATGCTTGTTTTATAGTAGCTTTGTTTCTTCCCTGGATTTTCAATACCTCTGACAATTGAAGCGGCTGCAAGCTCATCACCAACTTTGATCGACCTGAAAATCAACGGAACAACCACATATTCCATCGTTTGCAGAGGATGCGAAGTGATTTTCCACAAATTCCCTGTAAAGCCCCGCACTCTCATTGTCTCTTTTATTGTTTTTAGTTCTCCTGAAATCGTAGGTATAAATCGAATGATAACCACTAAAATAAGAAGTATATTTTGTGGCATAGCAGACTTTTGAAATACTGCAATTAATTTGCCTGACGGTATCTTAAAGGTAAGATAGGCAGCCATAACGGGAACAATAAACTTATACACCATGCCAAGAAGCATCGGAGATATGATTAAAAATCCCTTTGAAACTACTTCTATTAACCAGAAAGTGGTAAAAACATATACAAGCACATACAGCACACTCTGTTTTAAAAATCCAAAATATGCCAGAAGCATGGCCAGCCAAGCCACAAACAGAGCGTGCATATAATAACTCTTTGTAAAGATAGATACCAGACAAGCGAGAACTGTTAACAGCAAACAACCTATGCCGCTTAATTTTTCTAATCTTTTCTCGCTTCTACTCATCATTTAATCCAAAATCCCCGCTTTCTTGAAATGCTTTTTCAAGATTTTCTGTGCAAATAACACGCCTAAGGCTGATAATATAACTGTAACAATAACCCCCACAAGCATTAGCCTCGGAGACGAAACCATATCGTATTGCAGTTTTACCGTTGCATCTGCAAATCCGCTTGCAACTGCCTGCTCCTGATAGCTTTCCCATGCAACCCAACACGGAACCCCTATTCCCAAAAGCATACCGATACCATAGGTACTCCATCCAATCATATTCCGAATCGGATTCCTATAAGTATCTTTGCCTATCATTGTTAACTCAGAAATGACAGCTACCGCTACGAAATACGGAACCATAAACGCATATCCCATTGCTGCGGTAATCAGTGCATAGATCATAACCCATATAAATAGTAATCCATGTTTATTTACTCTGTTTGCAGCCACTAAATAAAAAATAGCTCCTAAAAACATTTCTATTCCTGCGGTTCCGTAAAGATAAAGAATTGGGACTGCTACCGTTCCCACTCCAATCGTAAATGCGATTGTATAAAACAGCGCCATCATTATCGCCACTGTTACAATATCTTTTACGGTCATCTTTTCTTTTGCCATACTATTTGCCTCCTTTAAATGGTTAGTTTGTACTAACACCTGTTCAAAACCTATGGAAGACCGGATGGTCTTCCATAAATAAATGCCCATCTTCTGTTTACAAAAATTTTATCAGAAGATGGGCGTATCCTTTATAACCTATTAGACCTTTTATAGCTCCAATCAGGTCAAATAAATTTATTTCTATATTGTTGAGGGGTTTCACCGAAATAGGACTTAAAAGCAGATGCAAATTTACTTTGATTCAAATATCCAGCTAATTCAGCAATCTCTCCAATCGTCATATTTGATTTGTGAACAAGTAATTCGGCGGCTGCTTCCAAGCAGGTGTTTTTAATAAAATTTCCGATTGAATTTCCGGTAATGTACACAAAACATCTTTTCAAACTTGATTCAGAAATCGCATGCTTTCTTGCCAATTCAGAAATTGAATGTTTTTCAAAAGGATTTTCCATAAGAGCCTTGTAGCATTCCTGTGTTGCTTCATATACAGGCTCAGAAAAAGATGGGATTTTGCGTGTATCTTTACTTTCAACCAAACTTAAAAATAAAAATAACTCAATCGCTTTAATAATAGAGTATGGAAGTTGAACTCGCTCGTCCACTTTGTAAAGTTCATTGATAATATGATTGATTTCATGACGAGAACGAATGATTAAAGCTGCTCCATTTTTGCATAACCTTTCTCTTATGCCTATTAAGTCAATATTTCCATAAGGGAAATATCTACTAATAGATTTCTGAGCAGCGTTTATATCAATGAAAAAGGATAATCCTACATATTTTTTCATTGGAATACATGAATTCTCAAATGGAGCTTTTCCGAGATCTATAATACTTAAATCGCCTTTTCCGATAAATGCACGCTCATTATTTTCCAGCTTAAATTCATAGCAGCCTTCCAAACAGTGATCTATCTGTAATATCCCTTTTTTCGGTTTTATTTTCTGATAAGATGATTCCATGTTCAGATGATTATAGGAGAGTTGTATCCCGTCAAGCAGATCATAGCAAAGCATTTCCCCTGTGCCCGTTTCATTATTAAAACGATAAATTTTAGCATCGCCGAATTTCTTCCTTTCAGAAAAAACAAATCCGTCATAAGCATTTTCGATTATATTGGTCATGTTTACATACATTATCTCTTATCCCCATTCAAACAGATTCCATATATTTGCTATATTATATCGCATAATTCAGAACAATTATAGTGCTTATATCTTTAACCTAATGTCATCAACTAACCTACCAACAGAAAAAACAAATCCATGCGGAAATATTGTTATCTCAATATTTCCATCTATTTTCCTCAAAAACCCAATGTGAAAAGTTTTGTAGATTTCATTGATTTTTCTGTAACAATACTGTAACATTAGAAAAGTAAAACAAATACAGCGAAACGAATACGAGGTTAAATTATGAATATAAAGCACTTAATGCATCATTATAAGTTTCTGTTAAAAAAACGCCTTAAAAGGATCAATCACCGGCAAAAGATTGTCCTATCTGCAGGGGTTGCAGGATGTATCCTTCTGAGCACAGCTTTCATTATGACATCGGGTGCTGAAGTGTACCGTCTAACCATTGCGGGCACAAATGCCGGTTATATTACAGACAAATCAATGGTTGCCGAAGCAATGGAAGAAATAAAAGCTGACGATACAGGAAAAGAAAACGGACTGGATATTACGATTGATCAAAAATCAATCTCAATTCAAAGAACTGATTTGAAAGCAAATGAAATAACTCCTCTGTCCGTCGATGATCTTGAGAAAAAATTAATCAGCTCATCCGTCTGCAAAGCAAAGGGATGGGCAATCAACGTTGACGGTACGAACATAGTTGCGGTCAAGTCAAAGGAAGATGCAACGCTGGTTCTTAACGATGTAAAAAATCACTACCTGACAACTGGCAGTGAGGTAATCAGTGCAGACTTTAAAGAAACCGTTGCCACGACACAAGCCGCTGTAAAGATCGCAGATATTATGAATCCTGATGATGCCGCATCCTTTATCCTTACAGGTCAGGAAGCACCGAAAGTTTATACCGTACAAGATGGAGATACCATCTGGGATATCGCCGCTGTAAATGACATGAGTCCAGCTGAGCTTCAAAATGCAAACCCCGGATTTGATCCAAACAAACTAAAAATTGGTCAACAACTCAACCTGTTTACTTTTAAACCATATGTTACAGTTCAAACAAAAGAGCTGCTGGCTTGGAACGAAAAAATAGATTTCAATACCGTTTATGAAGATACAAATACGATGAACAAAGGCGAGATCAAAGTAAAAACCGCCGGTGTCTACGGATCAAAAGATGTAAAGGCAGAAGTCACGAAAGAAAATGGAGTTGTGCTTGCTTCCACTGTATTAGAATCCACTGTAATAGCAGAGCCACAAGACCAGATTGCATTGAAAGGAACAAAAGCTTCCTCATATATTGCCAGCAGAGGCGGCGGTAGAGAACTCTCTGTGAATGCTTCCGGAAGTGATATTGTGTCGTATGCAAAAGGATTCATCGGTGTACCATATCAATACGGCGGCACAAGTCCAAATGGATTTGACTGCTCTGGCTTTACCCGTTATGTATATGCTCATTTTGGCGCAAGTCTCCCCCACAACTCAGCCAGCCAATACGGCTACGGAACTGCCATCGATAAATCAAATATATCCTCAGGAGATCTGGTATTCTTCAGCTCAGGTTCCAGAGGCATCGGGCATGTGGGGATCTATGTCGGAGGCGGCAAGTTCATCCACTCTCCACAAGCCGGTCAAAGCGTGGAAATCAGCAGCTTTTCTTCCACCAGTTTACGCTATCGCGGAGCAGTGAGGATTGCAGAGTAAAACGATATTAAGGATTAGATAAAATTACCCCGGAGAAAGGTTCAGTTATAACCTTCCTTCGGGGTTTATTGATGGAACCAATTATTGGATACCTGGTACGATTAGCGCGCAATATTCACCTATGGCTTACTACTCTTGCTATAATACTGTAAGCTATAATTCCAGTTATGGCATCAGCAGTATCAATGAGAACATCCATGATGCTGGAATATCTGCCATGATATGATATCACATAAAGCCGTTCAAAGCCTTTCAGGGACTTTTCTTATTATCTTAAGCATCTATTCTTGTCGCATCCTGTTCTATCTGCCTTTCAATGAAAGAAGCAAGTTTATCCGGTGATGAATGGATCTTACTCCAAGAAACACGATACACAGCTATTTGGTTAGCTGCCGCAGCACATTGCTTAAAATGCAGCGGCTTAACGCCCTGTCCTTCAAGGTATCGATATCGATAGCTGTTTCTTATCAGTGCTTCCAGCTTATCCATTCCTGTAATTTCACTTAATTGTATCCCCGCTTCATCCGCTTCGCCTAATACATATATTTCTTGAAGCGGAATCGTCCTTTCGCAGAACTGTTCTTCAATATCGATTCGGAATTTATCCATGGTTTTTCGTACAGGAATTAACCCTCCCACGGTTCGTCCAAGCCTTTCCGCCGCATCCTTCCAAAGCTTTAAGCTGGGGAATCCCGGAACGATATAAGGAATCCCATCTTCTCCGATTCTGACCGCACAAACATCATCCGTCAATACATGATACCCCTTTTCATGAAAAGCGGCAGCCAATGTGGATTTTCCCATCCCCGACCTACCTGTAAAAAGCACTCCTTTGCCTTTGATCTCGAGGGCCGCTCCGTGCAACACCAGATACCCTCTTTGCTGAAGCAGCGCTCCAAAGGCTGATCCAAGCAAGAAGAGCCGGATATCCAGTTCACTGCTGCCCCCCAGAGGTTCAATAATGATTTCATTGCCATTTTTAATGTAAAAAGATGCCGTGTCATCAACCATCAACAAAAATTCCTGTTCAGACGCCTGAAAACGACGAGCCGTCTCCTTCGGATTTTCCAGAAAATCGGGAACCTTTCCCATACGGATCACTACATCTGGTCTCCCTTCCGTTTCCGGAAGCTCGGGTATCATGAGTTCTGAGGAAAAGATCAAATCATATGCTTTATAAATATATTGTTTTTTCATTAAGCCACCTTTTATACAAAAATCAAAATAAGATTGCGAACATTGAGGAAAACGATAAAGGCACCTACGATAAACATCAGGTTTTTAGCCGGTAAATTTTTGCAAACATAGGCTGCAAACGGTGCAGCAATCACACCACCTAATGCCAGTCCCACGATATATTGCCAGTATACCCCGATCCCCAAAAACACAGTGAAAGTCATAGTCTGTGCTATAGTCACGAAAAATTCCGCAGTATTCACCGAGCCTATGGTATATCTTGGCGGATGTCCGGAAGCTATCATGGTGGAAGTCACAATCGGCCCCCATCCTCCGCCACCGATCGCATCAAAAAAGCCGCCAACCAGACCAACCGGGATCATTTTATTGCCATCAATCAGCTTTTTTGTCGTTCCATAAATTCCTCTGAGCAAAACGATAATTCCCATTGCAATTAAATATACGCTGACAATCGGCGATATTAGGTCTCCCGGAAAATTCACCAGAACATAGGCACCCAAGACACCACCGATTACACCAGGGATCACCAATCTCCTGAATATTTTCCAGTCCACATTTTTCATTTTCCAATGAGAAATACCGGAAACAAGGGTTGTAAAAACCTCTGCAGTATGTACACTTGCGCTGGCAATCTTTGGGGATATACCAACAGTAGTCAAAAATGTGGTTGAACTGACTCCATAGGCCATTCCAAGCGAGCCATCAATCATCTGGGCTAAAAAGCCAATCATGACGATTACAAAGAAGTTAATTTCCATTCGGTTACTCCATTTCTAGCTTTATAATTTTAAAAATGTGCTTTTAAATAGTCCAAAACCATATCCACACAATCGTTGATACAATTACAGTCTGTGTCTAAAACAAGGTCCGGGCAATCCGGTTCTTCATAGCGTGAGGATACACCGGTAAAGTCCTTGATTTTGCCCTCCATCGCTTTCGCATATAGGCCTTTGGTATCCCTTTCAATGCATGTCTCCAGCGAAGCTTTTACATAAACCTCTGCAAAACCCTTTTCCCCGATGAGATTCCTTGCTTGCTCCCGCATACTGCGAAGCGGTGAAATAAAGGAAACCAGCGTGATCATGCCACTATCATAAAACAGTTTGGCAACCTCGGTGATTCTGCGAATATTTTCCTCACGGTCATGAATCGTAAATCCCAGATCCGAGTTGAGCCCATCACGGATATTGTCTCCGTCCAAACGGTAGGCGTATTTTCCGCGATTCACCAGTTCCCGTTCAACTTCGATGGAAATGGTAGATTTCCCCGCTCCCGAAAGCCCCGTAAACCAAAGCACCAACCCCTGCTGCCCGAGGCTTTTGCATCGTTCCTCATAAGAAACCTTTCCGCCGGAGCAGAAGAGGTTTCTTTCTTCCTTCTCCGGTTTTAATTCCGCCAGAATCGTGCCGCCTCCGGCAATATTATAATCGTCAACCAACACAAACCTTGCAGAAGCAATCAGCTCTTCCGAAATATCAAAGACAATGTCCTTTTCCAATCGCAGATCACATTCTCCAACCTCATGGCGCTCAATCTGTTTTTTCTTAGTAAATCCTGCATCCGAACCATCCATCACGTAATGAATGTTTTCCACCGTGACACCGGTTTTTATGCTGCCTATTTTAAAATGGTACTTGTTTCCCTCTTTTAATGGCTGTTTTCCAAGCCAAAAAAGATTTACCTTTACTCGCCTTCCAATCCGCGGCAAAGGTTCTCCCTCGATTGCTGCAAGTTCTCCCCTTCGGATATAGATTTGATTTTCCAACGTAAAACCGGTCGCCATTCCTGCTGAAGCAGAGTCCATAGTTCCATCCGGGAAACGTTCGATAGTTTTTAACCGGCTCCTTTTCTTTGAAGGAAAAAAAACAATAGAATCTCCGACATGAAGACTGCCCGATTCTATGGTCCCTGCAACGATCCTTCGCTGGTCACCATGCTCTGTGAATTTGTAGACATCCTGAACCGGCATGCGAAAAGGCCTTCCGATGGGCAGTTCTTCATTTTCAAATCCATCCAGCGTCTCCAGCACCGTTTTGCCTTTGTACCATTTCATGTTATCTGACAGATTTGCGATATTATCTCCATGAAATCCGCTGATTGGGATAAAGCTTTTTGGCTCTACGTGGATCTGACGAAGATAGGCGGTATACTCCTCTGTAATTTCCCTAAAGCGTTCTTCCTTGTAATCCACCAGATCCATTTTATTGACAAGCACACAGATTTGTTCAATCCCCAGAAGGGACAGGTAGAGTCCGTGCCGCTTTGAGTTTTCCTGTATTCCATCCAGTCCATCAATGACCAAAAGCGCCGCTTCTGCTCTTGATGCACCAGAGACCATGTTCTTAATAAACTCCGTGTGCCCCGGAGCATCTATAATAATATAATTCCGTTTTTCCGTCTTGAAAAAGCAGCGTGCAGAATCGATGGTCACACCCTGCGCCTGTTCATCCTTGAGGGCATCCAGTAAAAAGGCATACTCAAAGGGCTTTGCTGTTCTTCTGCACTTTTCCCGAATCTGTTCAAGTTTTCCCAAGGGCAGAGAACCGGTATCTGCGAGCAGACGGCCAATCACTGTGCTTTTTCCATGATCCACATGACCCGCGATGACGATCCGCATATCCTGCCGTTGTTCCATAGTATCCCAAATCTCTGTCATGCTACATATACCCGTCCCTTCTCAAATCCTCAAGTCCCCCACCGTCTTCTTTGTCCTGTTCCCGTCCCGAACGCTCCGCAATGTTGGAAAACTTTCCGGTTTTCAGTTCCTCTACGATTTCTGCAACATTCTTTGCGGTGGATTCCACAGGGTTGGTGCATGGAGCGCAGCCAAGGGAGCGATACCTTTTCCCGTTTCCCTGGTCAAAATACAAGGATACCATGGGGATATTCTCCCTCAGAATATATTCCCAGATATCCAGTTCCGTCCAGTCCAGAAGCGGGTGAATTCGTACATGGGTTCCCGGCTCAAATTCGGTCTTATATTGATTCCAGAGTTCAGGAGGCTGATCTGCAACATCCCAGTCGTTGTTTTTATCCCTTGGAGAAAAATACCGTTCCTTTGATCTGCTGCCCTCTTCATCAGCGCGAGCACCAACGATAACACCGGTGAATGGCTCGGTGCTTTTATCCTGCTCGTATAGCCCCGTCTGATGGTTCATCCGATAGCGTGGCGAATCTCCACTGAGGACGTTTTTTAACGCTTCGGTTTTTAAGTTTTTGCAGCATTGAATCCGGCTGGTGTTTCCATCCGGAAAGGTTTCTTTATGATTGAGCGCATTCAAATTTTCGCCATACACCATATCCAGCTTCCACTCTCTGGCAAGGGTATCACGATATGCGATCATTTCCGGTATTTTGTAATGGGTATCAATGTGAACAAGGGGCATGGGAACATGCCCAAAAAAAGCTTTTCTGGCCAGCCAGAGTAGAACCGTGCTGTCCTTCCCGATCGACCAGAGCATACAGAGATTGGTAAACTGGCTGTAGGCTTCTCTGATGATATGGATGCTTTTGTTTTCCAGTTTGTCAAGATGATTCAAATTGGCTTCCTCCAAGAAAATCTTTTAATGAATTGCGGTTCGAAGATTCGACATATTCTTCATTTATTATACAATATTTTGTGGCAAGTGCCAATACATCAAAAAAGTTCGTCATTATGATTGATTGTCAAACCTTGCTTTTTTGCCAGAAACTAGTATAATAAAGCTACAAAATGATATTTAGTGACGAATTGTTTATAAAAAGAGGAGAGACAGATATGGACGAAGGTGCTGCGTATTGTAATCAGCGTTCACCCATGCCAAAAGCTCCGTTCTGGTCTGGATGCCTCCAGATTGGATGTGTTTTTGCGGATTTACCTTAAAAGTAAAAGTATCTCTTTTACAATCTTTTTTCATCTTCTCTAAAAATTTTTTATTTATGATTACCGGCCTGCCTTTATTGGGATTGCCAAAAATAGCATATGTGCTAAACAGCGGCATAATCGTATTTGCAAAAATGAGCTTGGCAAAACGCAGCGGAGAACCTTTTGCCAATTGTCGTATTTCTTTGAAAAAATATCCCCAATATCCCCTTAAAAACAGTTCATTTAAATTGGCCCGATGGCTGATTCCTTCATCCCCTCCCCAGCCAGTCAGGACAAATCTGACATTGTGTGCGGACATTAACTCGAGTTCGCGGCGGTATATTTCATCATTACCAACCGTCGGCAAACCTTTTTTTGTCCCTTGTTCCAAAGCTTTCGTACGGTCAAGATATCTGCTCTCCAGCCCTTCCTGCCGGCAAACAGATTCTACCCATTCCCGCTCATCACCATTTATATATTTGGCGCAGCCCTCTCCCCATTTTTTGTAAGCAGCTAATAGCAATTCCTGAGTAGAAATTCCTATATTGTCAGTCAGACAATATTTTTCAATCAATTCGTCACGATTGTAAATCAACGCATCACAAACGAGGAAGATTTCGCTTCTTGCGTCCTGATGAACAGGTACCTCTTCCCGTGAATATTTGCTCCACTTATTCAAGCAGCAGCCAAAGCCAATATTATGATCTAGATAAACATCCTGTGCATCCCGGCCATACTGGCTGACTTCACTTTGCATTTTCTGCAGATGCTTCTCATCAACAGGCTCTCCATTTTTATGCCAGACTCCAAATATTGCACTCATTTCGCGTTAAGCAGTCCTTCCTTGTCCATATGATTCAAAAATGCCAGCACTTCCTTTTCACATTGTTCACGAGTCACTTCGTATTTTTCCAGCAGAGCCAAAATCAATGTTTCAACCCGAACAGCTTCTCCGATCATGTCCCAGATCAAGCTTCCCATCTTTCCCATATTGTAATAGCTACCTGATTCGATGCTCATCATCACCGTTTCCCCATCCATATCGGCGGTAACGATTTCTTCTTTTCTTGAAACCTTTGATTCCGTACTAATCATGTCCATAAAGCTCTCCTTAAGATCTAAAATATTTCAACAAATTTTGCAGATTATAACAGGATGTCAGTTGTTTTTTCACAGATTGATTCCATCGCCATTTTTCTTTTTCAGTTAAGCGTCCCTGTGGTTCTTTCATCCGTTCAAATTCGATATATTTTGAGAACATTTCCTTATCAAGTTTTTCTTCCAACCATTCCTTATCACTTGTTTGTTCTCGATTATTTCGATAATAAGTAATTCTGGCAATATCATCCTTATCGCGATACTCACAAAGTTCCTTCGGCAAAATCTCCCGAAAAGCATTTCGATAAATATATCGGTTGATTCCATTCTTATAATACAGATGTCTGGGTATGCTCATCGCAAAATCAACCACGTTATGATCCAGAAACGGAAACAAGTACTGTACATTATGCTCCGCTCCCGCCCAGGCTGTCAGTTCTGTTCTGCTTTGGATGTTCCCTGACTCAAGATGTTTGATCGGGTCAATTCCCAGGTACACGATTGTCTTCTTTCTGTATTTCTTATTAATTTTATTAAAAGATCGATTTGCTATATTCTGATCATAATCTTTTCTTGACAAATAATTAAACGGTCGGAATAATCTTAAGACCGTATTTGAAGTCACAATTTTGAGAAACTTCAAAGGTGATCCGTTTGCCAAGTTGAAAGCTTCTTTAAAGAAATAGCTCCAATAACCGTTAACGAACAATTCAAAAAGTCCGGTTCTGTGGCTAATGCCCTGATCTCCGCCCCATCCCGTCAGAAGAACACGGACATCCCTTTCATTTGCACTTTTCATTACTTGTTTTATAACAACTGAACCATTATCCTCCACAAGAGTTGATTGAATAGGATTTTCCGCTTCTATGTCATTATCAATATTGTAATAGACACACTCGAAGCCTTCTTTTTGGCAAACCTCATCTATAAAAATCCGTTCGTCCCGGTGCTGCCTTTCAAAAATATCAAAGGATGGCCCCCAGGAAAAAACATAGTGAATTCTTTTCCCTGACTTTTTTAGTTCTCTGTTCGCAAGGATGTCCACCACAGTAGAATCCAGACCACCGCTCAATTCGGCGCCGATATTACAAGCTGTACTGTTGATTCTCTTTTTGACCGCATCCAGAACTACCCCGTACAATGCTTCCGCGTATTCACTTTCAGTACTATATAGAATCTTTTTTTTCGATCCCGGCGTCCAGTATTTTTTATATGTGAACCCTTTGTCATGGATTGTTAACGAATGGGCCGGAAGCATCTTCTTAATCCCCGAAAAAAAGGTCCTGTCAGAAGACATCGCATTGCCATTGATCAAAAAATCATACATCGTATGATCATCGATGTTTTTCTCAACAAAAGGCAGTAAAAGCAACGCTCTGTAATCTGTCGAAAAGGCGAAAACAGTCTCATGATTATAATAGTAAATCGGGCGCACACCCATATGGTCCCTGAAAAGAAAAAATTGATTCTTACGTTCTTCCCAGACAGCAAAAGCAAAATCACCATTTAAATATTCGGGGCAGCTCATGCCCCATTTTTTATAAGCCAGAGCCAGAAATTCCTGCGTGGAAATATCGTAGCAATCCGTTAACGAATATTGTTTGATCAATTCATCCCGATTGTAGATTACCGCGTCGCAAACAAGGTATATCCTTTCAGAATCATCCACATATACCGGCACATCTTTCTGCGCATGTTGACTCCACTGATTCAAGCAACCGCCCAGTCCGATATTCTTGTATGAAAAAATATCCTGTGAATCCCGGCCGTATTGCCCGAGTTGAATTTCCATATTCTTTAAATGCTGTTTTTCTACAACATCCCCATTTTTATACCAGATTCCAAATATTCCACTCACTACACTTCCGCCAATCATTCCTATCTCATATTACTATATTTAATACAATGGTCTATCATATTCATCCAGGTAACCAAATTTTCTCATTACGCTGCTATGATCGGATATAATCTGCTCAGCCTGCATTTCCGTCAGGTGATTTTTCCAATCTCCCACCTGTCCTTTTCGAAAAAATGATTCTGTTTTGTAAGGCTTCTCACGAAAGCCTTCGTGCGATTCTTCTTTCTTGATTCTATTAAAATCCGATAACTCAATCGCACTCTGAATCTGAGCTTCTGTATAATCAAGACCAATAAATCGAACCGCCTTTGTAAACGTTTCGAGAGGTTTTTGCTTCATGTCTTCATACCGAAGAATATTAACCGGAATTTCCTTTGCTTCTGTCCAGCTTGTAACGTGCATGCTCCAAGTCAAAAGCATCTGCCTCGTCTGATTCGCCATCCTGTTTTCGTTAGCACAAAATGAAAAATTCTGATCACCCATATTCTCAACAATAGCGCTGAAGCTTTTCGATGAATGATTTGCAAAAGAGACCGCTACATCCAGTGGATTTCTCAGAATATACACTGCCTTCGTCTGAAATGTGCCAAGCAAGGGCGAGCCATCTTCCAGATAGGTGTATGCATCATGCACTTTGACAAAGAAGTTTCGTTTTACAAGGTGTGACAAATGGTCATAGACCTTTGGCCTCAGCCGATCAATTTCGTCCATGGTCAGATTCGAACACTCAACCCCCGAATAGCGGTTTAATATGTGCCTCGAGCTGAATATTCCGTCAGTTTTTAATTGATTGATTGTAACTTCTTCCTCTTCCCCCTTCAGAAGATTGGACAAAAAAATGCGAAACCAAGTATTCCCCGATTTCGGATAAGATGCAAGCCATGTAATACCACTCATTTAGCGAACCTCCCGAACAATCATATCAAATACCTGATCCAGCTGATCCAGCTGCGTGTTATATTCTAAATCATAAAACCCTGTCTGATCAGAAATCATTTTACAATCAAAAAAGTTTTTTCTCTTGTCCTGAACAGATTCCTGGAAGAAGGAATTTCGCATGATCATCCCCAATTTTTTCCCCCCTGAAATTTGTTTCATCACAACTTTTTTTTCATTATGATTGCTGATCTGGACAATCGCACTCAATTCAATTTCTGAACAAATAAATTGTGAACTGATATCATAGGCATATTTATTCAGCCCTTTTCTGATCGGACGGCAAAGGGTCAGATCTATGTCAAATTTCCGCAGTGTATCATGCCACACGTTAAGTGTTGGTATACCGGAATAGACAAATGCCTTATTCTCCTTGGTATTAACCACGCAAACCTCGTCTGTAAGCAAAGGATATCCCTGATCGTAAAATTTCAATGCAATAGATGATTTTCCCGTTCCGGAGGCTCCAGCAATTACAATTGCGTTTTGACCGATTACAACTGCCGTTCCATGTAAAACGATACAGTTCCTTTGTAACAGCAAAACGGCCAACACAGTGTTGACCAAAAATACTCTTATATCATCCAGATCCGCTTCGTGATCCGGTTCAATGATAATATGTTTTCCATCTGTTACATAATACTTTGAAATTCCATCCACTCGAAGTAAGAATTGTCCCATCCCGACTTCATACCATGGTGTGTTTTCAATGGGATTTTCAAGAAAATCCGGAACTTTTCCAAGTGAAATCGTGATATCCGCCGTTCCGTCAGAATACAGTAACTCCGGCAGTTCTATCTCCGATTCAATATTCAAGCCAAATGCATGATACATATTATTTATAATTCTCCCTCCGGCTTAGTAACTGCCATCCGTCTCGGCAAAGCATAACTTTTCTAAGATGGTGTACTATATAATGCGTCTTCCATAGCAAACGAAAAAGCACCGCTTTCCGTCTTATTAAGTGTCAGTTCCTTCAGCTTCGGTGTTTCCCATACCATTTTTTCTTCTTGCATTACAAAATCTCCTTTCATGTTTTTCCCGGGCATTCTTTATTTTTCAATACTCTTCTGGATAACTATATATTTCCTTTTCATTATAAAATATTATACGACAAATTCCAATCATTTTCGACAATTAATAGCGGTTACAGATTGTAGATCAGAATCCTATTCTATACAAAGTCTTGTTTTCTTGATACCCACAACTTTTTTTTCATTATGATTGCTGATCTGGACAATCGCACTCAATTCAATTTTTGAACAAATAAATTGTGACCATGTAAAACGATACAGTTTCTTTGTAACAGCAAAACGGCCAACACAGTGTTGACCAAAAATACTCTTATATCATCCAGATCCACTCCGTGATGCGGTTCAATGATAATATATTTTCCATCTGTTACATAATACTTTGAAATGCCATCCACTCGAAGTAAGAATTGTCCCATCCCGACTTCATACCATGGTGTGTTTTCAATGGGATTTTCAAGAAAATCCGGAACTTTTCCAAGTGAAATCGTGATATCCGCCGTTCCGTCAGAATACAGTAACTCCGGCAGTTCTATCTCCGATTCAATATTCAAGCCAAATGCATGATACATATTATTTATAATTCTCCCTCCGCCTTAGTAACTGCCATCCGTCTCGGCAAAGCATGATCTTTCTATGACATAGTGCCACTAGTTGTGGATTCCAATGTTCCTATAGGGCCTCCTTCCGTCTTATTAAGTGTCAGTTCCTCCAGCGTGGGTGTTTCCCATACCATTTTTTCTTCTTTCATAATAAAATCTCCTTTCATGTTTTTCCTGGACATTCTTTATTTTTCAATACTCTTCTGGATAAATGTATATTTTCTTTTCATTATAAAATATTATACGACAAATTTCAAACATTTTCCACAACTGAATTAGTCGCCGTTACAGATCAGAATCCTATTCTATACAAAGTCTTGTTTCGATGGTAAACGAGTTAGATCAGGGTAGATCCCCTCCTCGACTGTTTAATGCATAATTAAACTGTAACAAAATGCAACCGAAAAGTGTAACACTTCACCCAATGTAAAAGAAAATCCATTGTAACACCCTTCCAAGTATCGTATCCTTGAGTTTGAGAGAACTTAAGGAGGACAGAAAGGATGTTAACAATGGACGATATCAAGTATATCAAACGAATGCATGATTGTGAAGGCTTTCCAATAAGAGAAATCATGCGCCGTACCGGTTATCACTATGAAACGATTAAGAAATATCTGGATCTGAACGACTTCAACGAGTCATCTCATGCACCAAGAGACTCGTCCTCGCTGCTTGATCCCCTGAAACCAGTTGTGGATCAATGGCTCGTAGATGATTTGAAGGCCCCACGGAAGCAGCGACACACTGCAAAGCGTGTATATGAGAGGCTGCAGGAAGAATATCCTGATTTGCTTGAGGTGAAGCTGCGTACCGTCCAATACTATGTATCACAGAAGAAAAAGGAGCTTTATCAGTCGCAGCAGAAGGCATATCTTCCGCTTTATCATCCGCCCGGAGAAGCTCAAGCTGACTTTGGTCATTTCAGCTATTACGATAATCTTGGCGAACTGGTGGATGCCCTAAAACTTACGCTTTCGTTTCCGTACAGTAATCAATCCTACTGCCAGATATTCGGCGGAGAAAATCAAGAGTGCCTGCTGCAGGGAATGAAAAATATCTTCGAATACATAGGCGCGGTTCCGACAAGGATCGTCTTTGATAATCTCTCCACCGCAGTAGCGCATATGGGCAGCGGCCACGAGCGGATATTGACAGAGAAATTTAAGCGTTTTTCTGTTCATTATGGATTCGAACCATTTTTCTGCAATGGAGGAGCCGGTTGGGAGAAAGGCAATGTGGAAAACAAAGTTGGCTATGAGCGCAGAAATCTATTCGTTCCTGTTCCGACCATCCTTGACTTTGCGCAGTTTAATCAGAGCTTGTTCCAATCCTGCGATAAAGACGCACAGCGCAGTCACTATGTGAAGGGGGAATTGATCTGTCAGCTGTTTTTAGAAGAGAAAAAAGAGATGCTTCCTTTGAATCCGATCCCATTTGAAGTGTTTTCCTTTGGGAGCCGGATTGCAGATAAATATGGAAAAGTCTCCTTTGACGGCAATCTGTATTCTTCTTCTCCGAACTATGCGAAGAATACAGTCTATGTAAAGGCAACCAGTGATCGGATTCTTCTTCTAAACGAGTCCTATGAGCTCGTCATGGAGCATCAAAGGCTTTATGGAAAAGGAAAGGAATCTATGAAATGGCTGCCATATATCGAATTAATGGCCAAGCGGCCAACCGCTTTAAAACACACTGCCTTCTATGATGAACTGCCTGACAACTGGAGGAAATACTTGAATAGTCAAGATGCGGAAGGGAAACGCAGGGGACTAAATTCACTCTCTATGATGCTGAAAAAACACGATATGAGAACCGCAGCGGATGCACTGGCCTTTTCCATCAGCAATGGCGTCAAAGATGCGGACAGTATTCTTGCAAGCTACAGAAGGTTAACTTCCGAAGTGCAGCATATGCAGCCGCTGCAGATTGCAAATACGGTGATACAAATGCCAACCTTCCGGACGGATAACGACCGATATGACAATCTCTTCAGGAAGGAGGCAAACTCCTGATGAAAGATAGAATTGCAGGATTATGCAAAGAGCTTCGTTTAAGTGCAACCTTTGCGGAAAATGCAGTGCAATTCTCCTGTTCGACAAACCAGGAGTACCTGCTTGAGGTGCTGGAGGCAGAAATCCAATACCGCAACAACAAACGTCGTAATCTCCACTTGAAGCAGGCCGGATTTGACAGCATAAAAACCTTTGAAAATTATCAATTTGAGAGAATTACGATTCCAAATACATTAACCATAGATACCTTGAAGTCGCTTGATTTCATGGCCAGGAAGGAAAATCTCATCCTGTACGGCCGAAATGGCGCCGGAAAAAGTCACATGGCGACAGCACTTGGCGTAGAAGCTTGTATGCAGGGGAAAAAGGTGAGATTCTTCAAAACGGCGGCTCTGGTCAATGAACTGACCGATGCCAAAGCCTCCGGATCTCTAAACAGACTGTTAAAACGACTTAGCAAACTTGACTTGCTGATTTGTGATGAATGGGGCTATCTTCCATTTGATGCGGAAGGTTCCCAGCTTCTATTTCAGGTAATCGCAGACTGCTATGAAAATCGCAGCCTGATTATTACAACCAATATTGAATTCAGCAAATGGAATGGGATCTTCTATGATGATCAGTTGACAGCCGCTTTAATTGACCGGCTGGTACATCACAGTCACCTGATTGTTTTTGACCGTGACAGTTGGAGATTTGAGCATTCCCTAATGAAGGATTCGGCAACAAACTAACCGCTTAAGGGTGTTACACTTTTGCTTTGCATTTTGTTACACTTTCCGGTTGCAGAAAACACCTCGACGATTTCTCCATTCTCGATCACAATAATATTGTCGGCATTCTGTATCGTGGAAAGCCGGTGAGCGATAACCACGATGGTCAGCTTTTCCGAAAGAAGCTCCACGGCTCTCTGAATCTTATATTCATTTTCATTATCAAGTGCGCTGGGGAGCGGGAAATCATTTTATCAAAAGTTGGCTCGTGTTCAGATTTTGTCCCTTCCTCATTTGACTTTAATTCCTCCATCAGCGTTTTTAGCGATAGATAAGAAGGAATCATCACCAGCACATTTTGGATGCTGTTTTGAAAGGAAGTAAAAAGAGGCCAAAGCCGGGCTCTTCCGTCTTATAGACGATTTTTCCGCCCGTTCCGGGAGACCAGTATTTATTTTTCTTGATACCCACAACTTTTTTTTCATTATGATTGCTGATCTGGACAATCACACTCAATTCAATTTCTGAACAAATAAATTGTGACCATGTAAAACGATACAGTTTCTTTGTAACAGCAAAACGGCCAACACAGTATTGACCAAAAATACTCTTATATCATCCAGATGCGGTTCAAGGATAATATGTTTTCCATCTGTTACATAATACTTTGAAATTCCATCCACTCGAAGTAAGAATTGTCCCATCCCGATCTCGTACCAAGGGGTTGTTTCTGACGAATTGTTAATGTGTTCAGGGACGCTGCCCAGCGCAATTATAATATCTGCCAGCCCTTGGGAGGCCAGCAGTTCGGGAAGTTCTATTTCTGATTGTATATTCAATCCAAAAGCGGTATACATAGCTGGTCTCCTTTAACTGTTTTGAAAGTAACCTAGTAACTTCTGCAGATTATAGCTAGCTGACAGCTGTTTTCTGAGCAACCTCAGTTTTCCGTCATCGTCCTTCCTGCCATTGCCATTCAGCCATCCGCTTGCCCTCTCAAAATCAAGATATTCCGAAAAGAGTGTGCGATCCAGTTCACCGTCCAGCAGTTCCCTTTCCGTGTTCCATTCGCTTCTCATGCTTTTAAAATGTGTGACACGAGCGATGTCATCCTTGTATTTATAATAGCACAAATCCGCAGGCAAAATCTTTTCAAAGGTTTTCCGGAACAGATACCGGTTTATTCCGTTTTTATAGTGCAGATGGGCAGGAATCCCCATGGCAAAATCAACTACATGGTGATCGAGAAACGGATAAAGATATTGTATGCCGTAATCAGCCCCGATCCATGCTGTCAGATCGGTTCGGGTCTGGATGTTTCCCGATTCGAGGTGCTTTACAGGCTTGATTCCAAGATAGACAACCTGTTTTTTACGAAATCGCTTATTTTTTAAATTAAACTCCAGATTGGCGATATTTGCGCTGTAATCTTTTCTTGACAGGTAGTTATAGGGCCTGAATAAAGCCAATATCGAACTTGACAGGGCAATTTTTATAAACCTCAGAAAAGAACCCTTTGACAGTAAGAAGATCTCTTTCAAATAATGACCCCAGTAACCGTTCGCCAAAAGTTCGAACAATCCCGCCCTGTGGCTGATCCCCTGGTCTCCCCCCCATCCGGTCAGGAGAATGCAGATTTCCTTTTCCTTTGCGTTCTTCATTACCTGCCGAATGACACCGGGATAGTTTTCTTCGACAGGGGTTATTCTCTCTACGTCATGTTTTTCCATGGTTTTATCCTGATCATAGTAAATACAGATAAAATCTTCTTTTTCGCAAACCTCTTGGATAAAATCTCTTTCATCCCGCTCCTGTCTCTGAAAGCTTTCAAAAGACGGTCCCCAGTTAAAAACAAACGGGATTCTGTCTCCTTTGATATTCAGTTCCCGGTTTGCCAGAATGTCAATTACGGTAGAATCCAGTCCCCCGCTCAATTCCGCTCCTACCACGGTGTCAAGTACGTTCAGCCTTGCTCTTATGGATTGCCGGACCACATCATACATGGCTTCCTGGTATTCTTTTTCTGAGTCGTAGCGGATCTTTTTCCCCTGCCCGGGGGTCCAGTATTTTATGTATTTCTTCATGTCTGGCGAAATGCTGAGCACATGAGCGGGAAGAGCCTTCCTGATGTGCCTGAAATACGTCTGCTCTGGGAAAAGCATCTTACCATTGACCAGCAAATCATACATCGTGTGATTATCGATTTGTTTCTCAACAAATGGAAGCGCCAGCAGTGCCCTGTAATCCGTGGAAAATGCGAAAACACCATGATTAAAATAATAAAACATAGGTCTGACACCCATATGATCCCGAAAAAGCAGAAGCCGCTTTTTCTCTTTTTCCCATACGGCAAAGGTAAAATCTCCGTTTAAATACCTTGGGCACTCAACGTCCCATTTACGGTATGCCGCGGAAATCAGATCATTGTTTGATATATCATCTCCGCCGCTCAAACCCAGCAGTTCTATCAGTTCATCGCGGTTGTAGATCACCGCATCGGAAACCATAACAATATGATTGTGCGCCGTTTTTAAAACCGGTTTTGTTTCCTTGAACCGGAACGGCTTGTTGTTCACGCAACAGCCCATGCCGATATTTTGATCAATAAATAGATCCTGTCCATCGTGTCCGTAGTCGGAAAGTGTATCCCGCATTATATGCAGGTATGTTTCCTCCATTGGCTCTCCGTTTATTTTCCATATACCGAATATCGCGCTCATTTTATCACAATCTACCCTTCTTTATCAGTTCGGTCCCATCAGCTTTGATTTTTAGCTCGTTGTATAGCCGCCGCCGCCCGGTGTAAAGCCGCTAGGTGAATTCTCACTTGCACCCCATCCCCCGCTTTTCGTCTCTTTTAATGAAATTTCCTGCAAGCTTGGCGTCTGCCACTCTTCCTTTTGGGTTGTCAATTTTTCTTCCTGCATTTTTGTTTCTCCTTTCATTTTTATAACTGCTTTATCTCCAGCTTTATAACTGTTTCATCTCCAGCCGCCCTTCTTTTTATCCATCTACGAAAAAGGCGAACCTTAAAGATATACATTATTATACATTATTTTTCCACGAAACTCCAGTATTCTCTTAAAACCGCTATCTTTTTCCCAGAAAGTTCCTGGTAAGTCCCTTGCTCCATGATTTCTCCATTATCGATCACAATGATATTATCGGCGTTTTGTATCGTGGAAAGCCGGTGAGCGATAACCACGATGGTCAGCTTTTCCGAAAGAAGTTCCACCGCTCTCTGAATCTTATATTCATTCTCATTATCAAGTGCGCTGGTGGCTTCGTCAAGCACCAGGATTTCGGGGTTTCTCAAAAGTGCTCTTGCCAGAACGATTCGTTGGCGTTCTCCTCCGGAAAGCCTGACTCCGCTGTCCCCGATGACCGTGTCAATGCCGTCAGGCAGTCGTTCAACAAAATCATAAGCAACGGACAATCTCAGTGCTTCCATAATTTCCGCTTCCGTAGCGGCGGGGACAAACCGCAGTAAATTCTCTCGGATTGTGCCATTAAATAAAAATGGATCCTGCGGTACATATCCGATGCTCTGTCTCCAGCGCAGCATATTCGACGGATCAATAAGGATTCCATCAACGGTTATTTGTCCCTCTGTCGGTTTTAAAAGACCCAAGAGCAGGTCCACAATGGTACTCTTGCCCTCTCCGGATTTTCCAATAATGGCCGTCATACTTCTCACCGGTATTTCAAAGTTCAGATTTTTCAATGCAAATTCATCCGAAGGATCATAGTGGAAGCTTACCTCTTCAAACCGAATGGAGCCGGAAATCATTTTATCATAAGTTGACTCGGATGCAGATTTTGTCCCTTCCTCATTTAACTTTAATTCCTCCATCAGCGTTTTCAGCGATAGATAAGAAGGAATCATCACCAGCACATTTTGGATGCTGTTCTGAAAGGAAGTAAAAAGAGGCCAAAGCCGGGCAAAAATATAGACAATAAGGAGCAATGCCATTGGCTCTATTTTAAGAAAAATCACCGAAAAATAAAACAGCAGGCTGATGACGATGGCTGCACCAATTTTATAAATCATGGTCGATTTTGATTGCAGCAACGTGAAGCGATTCATGTTTTGGCATGTTTTTTCAGTCGTTTCCTCAAAGAATTTACGCTGCAATTCCTCGATCCCATAGCTCTTTACTTCTTTTACTCCATTGAGCTGCTCCGTGACACGGCTCAGCAATTCCTGATTTATAATACGAAGAGAGCCTCCCAATTTTTTTGATTCCTTAAAGTTTTTGCTCATAAAGCAGAATATCACCGCTCCGCAGATCAGCACGAAAACAGTCAAAGGCACCGACATGAGAAATGCAATGCTGATTTGGAAAACAGCAACGATCATCTGTGATATCATCCGAAGGAAAAAAACGGTACCGGAAGCAATTCTGCTTATTTCGTTGGTAAAGGTATTGGTGATATCAGATTTTTTCTTTCCTGCGATAAAAAACCATTCCGCCATAATCAGGTTAGAATATAAAGCGTCCCTCAAATGCTTTGTGTATCCCTGGACAATTTCCGTATTTAATATGGATAGTTTCCGGCTGATGAGTGCCTGAACAATCACCAGAGCCAGATAGATAACAAGAATCATCGCAAGCTGAATAGAATCGCTGAAACTTCTCAGCGAAATCAATGCGTGATTCAAAAACGGGATATCCAGCTGATTTTCCCCTGCTATGCCGGTTAATGACAGCAAAGGCACAAGCATAAGAATCCCGATCCCGCCGGTGACCCCGTCCAGTATCATAAAAAGGATATTCAGAACAAACTTGGACTTGGAATAGCGATATATGTCTCTTATGTAATCCATCCATGTTTTCATAATTGATTCTGCCCGCCTTCCTTTTTTATATCCGATCGGCTCTTAGTCAAGCTTTGAGCTGAAAAACCTCATAATTCTAACAATTGGCCGCATTAAAAAAAACATAAAATATTGCTTATCATTAAACTTAAATAATTGAAATTCTCTGATCGTAGGATAAAAATGTAAAGCAATAAATTTGATTTTTCGAGTGAAGCCCACATTCCAGGCAAACAAATATCTTTTCCCATGGAAATAAAGTGGATGACCCCATTCTACAGCCTTTTCATCAAGATGACAAATATCTTTGAGTGCCATGGTCGCCAGATCCTGACTATGCTTTGTAAAGGAAGCCTCTGAGAATTGTAATGGAAGCTCAAGTTCAAAGAAATGTTTTGTCAACAGCAACGCTTGTCCCAAGTGTTCTGTTATACCAAGTTCTTTCGAACGGCTTATGACACGCTCCCAATTCAATTCATTTTTCTTTATGATTTCGTATATATCGCAGAGCCATTTCAATCTTTTGTAAGCATGCTTGGAGCCATGAAATACTAAATATAAAAAATACTCCTCCGGATTGAGTACATGAATGCTTTTACCAGATACGGCTATTTCACATCTATTCTCCCACGCCTGTTCAAATTGAAAGTGATAGGATTCATAATAATACTGCCAATGGAGTTCAACGCATATGTTATTATCATTTGCGTAAGAAAAGTGATGTTCCCTATAATACATTGTCTTCTTCTGTTTTGGAGTCAACTCGATATCAAGGTGATTTTTATGATAGCCCTGGGATAATAGTATCGCTTCTACCTTTTCAACGTCCTCTCTATCAACCAGAATATCCAAATCCCTTGAAACCCTCAGGGAGATATCTCCATATAAGGATAACCCCAAAGCCGGTCCCTTCAAAGAGATAACATGAATCTTCCGTTCTTCGAGGGTTCTCATAATCCTGACAAGCTCTGCAGTCAGCTTCAATGAATTCATTACATTTTGTTTGTATCTTTTTTCGAGTAGAGACAGAACCTCTTGATTCACATTTTGAATTTTTACAAGATTTTTATAGACGACAGGATAAACCCCGTGCCGGATAACAAGCTTCATGAATAAGTCCCAATCAATCATTCCGGAAACCAAAGTTTGAAGTTTTTTTTGCTGCTTCTCCGACAATTCGTAAATGCAACATAAAAGCAAAAGCTTCATTTCAGGAGAATGTTCATTACATGTTGATAGTGTTTTCAGATTCATCATATTGCCCTCACTTTAATTAATCTCCAAATATCGAAACCACAGTAAATTTATCCGAACCCTTCCCACCTGTCAAAATAATTCCGCAGCTTTCCAGCCATGCATGGGCGATCATCTCTCCCTTTTCATCTCTTGCAACGCCAAGGTAGATGGTGCTCTTTACCCCTCTTCGTTTCAGCATGATTTTTGCGGTCATTGCCTGTACCAGACACTTACTTTCCCATGGGGTATATTTACTCATAATGCTTACAGCCCATCTGACCTTTTTTGCTTCCGAAAGGCAATGTTCTGTTTGTTCATTTGTATGTTTTTTCATATGCTCCCCGAGATGAGGCGCAATTTTCTTGAATTCAGTGAATTTTAAAGCAAGGCGGGAAACTCCGAGCAACAGAGTTGCCTCCGTCAGCAGCAGCTTTTTATCCCATTTTAAAACCATAAATTTTAGAAATTTGTTCATGAAATTCTACTTATCCGTTCTTTAAACAACAGGATTCGACTTGATCTTATAGATTGTACTAAAACGCGTGCACTTTTCTGGAAACAGTATCCGGAACACGACATAATCAGCTAAATTATAATATGAAAGGCAGCGAATTGTCAAATAAAAACAATCAGCAACAGCTCCGACCGTAAATTGCAAGTTTAATTGCCCAACATATTTTTCCAGCAATGCATATGTTATCCAAATGTTTTCAGTGAGATCATGTCAAGTAGGACTACAACCTCGGTTCATTCCTCTTAGCGGTTAGCCATTTTGCTTTTAAATTCCTGTCAAGCCCGGGCTGAAAGCCCGTTCATTTCAGGCTTTACAGGGATTTATAAAGCATAAATATAATGGACTTAGAGGATAGAACCTTTCCCATAAGGGGGGCAAAATCATTGCATTTTTTCTATGCCGCTTCCATTTCATTTGCTGTCTTATATCCATGTATTCTGCGTGGGTAATTGTTCACCCAGTCCTCTATCCTTTGCAATTCTTCATCAGTTAGTTTGCCTATGTCGGTTCCTTTTGGAATGAACCGCCGCAGGTACGGTTCCCATTTTCGTTGCTGCCCCGTTCCCAACTGCTGTATGGATGGGCGTAGTAGACTTCATCGCATCCTGCTGCACCTTTGATCGCTTCGCTGTCCAGGAACTCGCTACCGTTATCTGCTGTGATTGTCTTGAACACTTCAGAAAAGTCGCCGCCTACGCGCTTTCTTGCCCTACTGATCGCTCGAATCACTTCCTGCTGCGTCTTGTTCCTCACAAGAACATACAGCGATTTCCGTGTCTTGCGTTCCACAAGCGTCAGAACCACTGGCTTTGTACCTTTCTTTCCTACAACTAGGTCAATCTCCCAGTGACCCTGCTCGCTCCGATCATCGGCTTCTTTGGAACGTTCCGTTATACTCTTGCCTTCCTTATTGTTCAGCGCTACTTTACGGATCTTTTTGTAATCCCGCTTCTTGCCGCCGTCTTTCTTGACCCACAAATCCTTATTCGTAACTCCCCTGAAAATCCCCTTGTCTATATAATTGTAGACCATCTTCGTGCAGATGGTTGTCTTAAACTGCCTTCCGATCGGATTCTGCCGATTACTACGTCCGGCGACCACTTCTCGTCTTTGATTTTACTCTCGATATAATCTGAAAGCCTCTGGTCGTTCCCGATCTTCAGCCCACGTCCTTTGTTCGCCGCCCTCTCTTCGTGCCTCATCTGCGCCGTGTCTGCCTTATATACCGTTTCGGTGACGTACAGGGGCTCGTTTCTCTTGTAACTGGTGTTCGTACGCCTTTGTTCCACCAGCCCAAGCCGTAGCTCCCTTTCAATCGTCCGCCTGTCTCGCCTGGGATTAATCGCATCCCCGATTTGTGCAGGGGTCAATCCTTGTTCATACAACGCCTCGATTTTGTATCGCTCCCTTTCAGATATCTGTTTCCATTTTCCCTTGCTTGTGTTATGCTTTTCTTGATCCATTTCGTTTCCTCCCAGTCGCTTTTGTCTTCAACATTAAGCATAACTGGTTTGACCTCTGAGGTGACCCCTATAAGTTAGACTTTATAGCGTAGTAGTAATTTTCAACTGCTACGCTATTTCTTTATGCTACTTGGAGATTGAGTCTGTATTCAATAGGACTCATCCATCCAAGAGATTCTTTGATTCTTTGTTCGTTATAATATTTTATATACCTTTCAATTGATAATTTCAATTCCTCATAACTATAATATACAACTCCATAATACATTTCCTGTTTCATAATTCCAAAGAAATTTTCCATAACAGAATTGTCATGACAGTTTCCTTTTCGTGACATACTTTGAAATATTTTATTGGATTTTAAAGTATATACATAGCTCTTCATCTGGTATGCCCATCCTTGATCCGAATGAAATGTTCTTCTGTATTTACAATCTTCAGTAATATTTATAACTTCGCTTAACGTATTCATAATGTTTATTGCAGAAGGTTTTTGTGAAATCCCATAGCTAAGAATTTCGCGATTATAAAGATCCATAAATGGATCAAGATATAGCTTCCTGATTAACATTCTTCCTCTTTCGTCAATTTCGTAGTATTTAAATTCTGTTGTGTCGGTAGTTATTTTCTGATGAGGAACATTTGTATTAAATCGACGATGGATTCTATTCGGAGCCACAGTTCCAACCTTTCCCTTATAGGAACTGTACTTTCTACTCTTACGTGTAAATGAAGTTACCTGAATCCCAAGTTTTTGCACAAGACGTTGGACTTTCTTTTTATTTACGATTATTCCATGTTTACGCAGTTCTCCATAAATTCTGCGATATCCAAAATCTTTGTGTTGACTACGTATTTCCAGAATCATTGTTTCTAATGTTTGGTCGTATTTCCGTTCAAATCGCTTTTGCCAATACATATATGTGGCTTTAGGAAATCCAGTAATTGCGAGAATATCTTTTAATTTGAAGGATCCTCGGAGGCTGTGGATGATTCTCGCTTTTTGTTCTGAGATGTTCCCTCTAAACGCAGCCTCCTCAGTTCTTTTAAATATGCATTTTCGATTCTTAATTTTAAATTTTCTTCTTCGAGTCGTTTAAGATACTCTGATTCAGTATCTATACTTTCGTTGAATTTCGGTTTGACATCTTTTGGTCTTGACACTTTTGAACGCCTTCCCTTCCGTTTAGGTTTCAATGCATCAGGGCCAGCAATTCGAAAGTCATTTACCCATTTAGTAATTAACGGCGGGTTATTCATTCCCAAACTTAGAGCTAACTCCTGATATGAAACTTCTGTTGTTAAATATAACTCTACTACATGAAGCTTAAAATCAAAAGAGTAAGTTTCATTTTTACGAGACCGCAATAATCCGTCTGAGCCGTATTCTTTATAGGCAGCAACCCAACGCTTTATAGGCCCAGAGTCTGGAATACCATATTTGTTGGCTAAATACCCATAACTACCATTATTGCTCAAATACGCTTGAACAATTTTTTTCTTAAATTCAAAACTATACTTTGCCATAAAAAACTGACCTCCCATAAGTTAGATTTTTTGGTCTAACTTATGGGGGTCAGTTCAGTTCACTCGAAATGGGTCTTTTTTTTTATTTTATTGGGCAATTCATTTTACAACTTGCCCAGCAACAGCTCCGACGAGTAAATAAAATCAAAGTTTTTTATAGCCAAATAAATATATGTAATTACTGTAATAATATTCAAGTTGCCTTTTTATATTTTTTGCAAAAGACACCGAACCCAAATAGCCCTGTATCTATTATTTAATTTTAACTTTTATTCTTATCACATCCCTGCTATAATTATCCTGTTAAGAGAACCGTATTTTTATGTGTTTCTCTAGATTGAGTATATCCTCAACCTTTGTTAGCGTGCGTGTGCGAAACGATTCTAACAGGCTTGAGGATATTTCTTTTATGCTCTTGTTTAAATCTTTTACCCTGTCCGCACCTTTCTCATATAACTGCCTTCAGATATCTGCAAGCTGTGTGATAAGATAATTGTTTTTCATGGCATTGTAATCCAGGCTGTTGGCATGCTCTATATGGTACTTCTTTGTCTTCTGGTTGTTAAATCCCTCGTTTTCAATCTTCCAACGGCTTCTGCCGAAAATCACTATTTCATCAGCATTTTTTGGGTAATCCTTATGTTCGTTAGAAATACATAGTTTCTTGCAGTGCCTGCATTATCTTCTATCTCTGCCTCAAAAACATTCACTGTCCTTTGATTATATCCAATATCGTTAACCCACCTGCATTTTCTATCCATACCATCTTCAAGCTCTTTTAGAATACAGAACTCCCTGGAAACACTCTTTATACTGCCCTCCTTGAATCTGAGGAGGAATTTCCACTTGTAATCGTCACATATTTTAAACATTGGCTCACATGCATATAGACTGTCCCCTAATATGCATATGGGAAGTCTTCGATATTTCTTTTTCAACGCTTATGCAAGGCGTTTGAATGCCTTAAGCTCGCAATCCTGCTTTGATACTTTCTCATCCTCATTCTCAATGAACTCCGTTGCAATACTAAGCACCATATCTCCCACTACCAGTTTGGCTTCCAGAACGTTATGGTAATAGACCGTTTTTTCTATTTCTCCGGTTTCCTTGTTCTTGTACTCCTTTTTAAGGCAGTGTTCACAATGTCTTTCAGAAAAACTGAACAGTCCTGTTGCATCCACTGCAATGCACCAATATTTATCATGGAGTCGATAGCTCTCCATGCTCCTTTTTTTGAACAACTCCCTGATCATGTAGTCCCGTATTTTTTCAATCTGTGCAGGTTCCAGCCTACACAGGAAATTGTTGATTGTGTCATAGTGTGGCAGTTCTTCCAAAGTCTCGTATCCCAGCACTTTTGCCATATTCTCTATGCATTCTTCCTTATTGAACTTCTCCGACATATTACTCATGCTGATAATGCTGCATACATTTTTCATGATCACTGTAAACAGCAGAATATCAGTTCCGTATTCTATATAGCTCTGGTGTCGGGGATCTTTTATTGCCTTTAACTGCTTTAAAATATCCCGAAAAAATGTCTCTTTACTTTTATGAACTCCCCGAAAAAATTTATTTCGCTTTCTTTTTCTCTCTTGATTTTTCTGGTGCTTTTTATCATTTCTATCCCCCATAACCATTGATATTAGTGAGTTTTACCACTAATATCATATCATTTTTTTACAGTTTTGGAAATGATTATCTCAAAATATTATTTACTCGTCGGAGCTGAATCAGCAAAGTTTCGTGATTCTATTGATTTTGCTGTAACAATATTGTAACATTAGAAAAGCAAAATGAATATGAGGTTAATTTATGAATATACGACACTTAATGAATCACTATAAATTTCTAGCAAAAAGCAAATGCAAAAGATCAATCACCGGCAAAAAATTGCCATATCGGCGGGGGTTGCAGGATGTATTCTTCTGAGTTCCGCTTTCATCATGGCATCAGGCGCAGAAGTGTACAGTCTAACCATTGCGGGCACAAATGCCGGATATATTACAGATAAATCAATGGTTGCTAAAGCAATGGAAGAAATTAAAGCTGACTATGCAGGAGAAGAAAATGGACTGGATGTTACGATCGATCAAAAATTAATATCGGTTCAAAAAACTGATTTGGAGGCAAATGAAATAACTCCTCTGTCCGTCGATGATCTTGAAAATAAATTAATCAGCTCATCAGTCTGCACGGCAAAGGGATGGGCAATCAACGTTGACGGTACGAACATTGTTACAGTCACATCAAAGGACGATGCAGATCAGGTACTCACCGATGTAAAAAATCACTACCTGACAACCGGCAGCGAAGTAATCAGCGCAGACTTTAAGGAAACAGTCACCACAACGCAGGCTGCCGTAAAAATCGCCGATCTTATGAATCCTGACGAAGCAGAAGCCCTGATCCTCACAGGTCAGGAGGCTCCTAAAGTTTATACCGTACAGGATGGAGACACCCTTTGGGATATCGCCGCAGAAAACGGCATGAGTCCATCTGAACTTCAAAATGCAAACCCCGGATTTGATCCAAACAAGCTAAAAATCGGTCAACAGCTCAATCTGTTTGTTTTCAAACCGTATGTTACGGTTCAAGCGAAAGAATTGATCGCTTCGACTGAGAAAATAGATTTCAATACCGTTTATGAAGAAACAAATACGTTAAATAAAGGTGAGATCAAAGTAAAAACCGCCGGTGCCTACGGCTCAAAAGATTTAAAATAAGAAGTCACGAAAGAAAACGGAGTTGTCATTGTATCAACAGTTCTGGAATCCGTAGTAACAGCTGAGCCACAAGATCAGATTGCATTGAAAGGTACAAAAGCCTCCTCTTACATCGCCAGCAGAGGCGGCGGCAGATCAATTTCTGCCAATGCTTCCGGAAGTGATATTGTAGCGTATGCAAAAGGTTTCATTGGAATACCATATAAATACGGTGGCACAAGTCCAAATGGATTTGACTGCTCCGGATTTACAAGATATGTCTATGCAAATTTCGGGGCAAGTCTCCCCCACAATTCGTCCAGTCAATATGGCTATGGCACCGCAGTCGATAAATCAAACTTATCCGCAGGAATCTGGTATTCTTTAGCTCAGGTTCCAGAGGGATCAGCCATGTAGGAATCTATGTCGGCGGAGGCAAGTTCATCCACTCTCCACAATCCGGAGAAAGTGTCAAAATCAGCAGCTTTTCTGCTACCAGCTTGAGATATTGCGGCGCGGTGAGGATAGCAGATTAAGACAATATTAACGATTAGAAAAACACCCCGCCTTCCTGTAATGGTCAAGCAATTTAATAACGCCACTACCTAATTTGTCTATTTGATATCTGCAAGCGCTCTACAATACAATGCTCCTGAACAATGCTCCTGACAGAACAGGATAAACTGCAGAGAAGTAAACTGGCTTCATTGATCCGAAGCAGAACTAAGTTTTTGGGCTCCATTTTTTTGAACCTTTAGTGCTTTTTCAAGTGTTTTGATGGCCAGTTCACTGGGATCCATTTTCCTGTTTCACTGGCAACTACGCTTCAAAGGAACAGTTGAATATTCCGGAGCCAATGACCCCACCTGTCCGGTCACAGGAAACCGCTATTCTGGTTTAAAGGGAACCAACATTCCGGTGCTGGAAACCGTTTAAATATATTTCCTTTATAATGTATCCATGCACTTTTGGTGTAAATACATATAAAGGAGGTCATGACTTATGACCAAATATCGCGAAATCCTCAGATTACACAACTTAGGATTCAGTCAGCAGAACATTGCATACAGTTGCAGTGTCTCCAAGAAAACGATTAATCGAGTCATTCAGAAAGCAAATGAGATATCAATCTCGTGGCCACTCGATGACAACCAGACCGATGAAGTACTCGCTGGTATTCTATTCCCGGCAAAGGGTCGTCGATCAGATACGACTAACAGACGTTTGCCAGACCTAAACCACATTCACAAAGAACTGCTCCGGAATGGAGTCAGTAAAAAGCTCCTGTGGACCGAATACATGGAGGATTGCCGTCTCAACGGCGAGGAAGCACTCATGTATTCCCAGTTCTGTTATCACATCCAACAGGATGAACAGAAACGTCGTGCAACGATGCACATCAATCGTAAGCCTGGTGAACAGGTTGAAGTTGACTGGGCAGGTGATCCTGCTTATATCACCGATCCTGATACCGGCGAAATTACTAAGGCCTACATTTTTGTTGGTTTAATGACTTACAGCCAATACACATATGCCGAAGCTTTCATTAATGAGAAGCAACAGGCATGGATTACTGCTCACGTCCACATGTATGAATACTTTGGTGGCGTTGCAAAGATCGTCGCACCAGACAATTGTAAAACTGCCGTGGTGCACAGTGGCGGCTGGTACGACCAGCGTGTAAATTCTGTATACCATGAAATGTCGGCACACTACGGCGCCGCTATCATACCTGCAAGAGTTCGAAAACCCAAGGACAAACCAAATGCAGAAGGAAATGTGAGTCATGTATCTACATGGATAACAGCCGCTCTGCGTAATGAACAGTTCTTTTCTCTGGCGGAGTTAAATGCTGCCATCAGAGAGAAACTAAAAAAGTTCAATGCAAACCTTTTTCAAAAGGAAGAGGGTAGCCGACTCAGTTTGTTTCTTGAGGAAGAAAAGCCATTACTGGCACCGTTGCCTGCTACCCAATATGAACTGGCAGACTGGAAACAAGCCACCGTTCAGTTTAATTATCACATATCCATCGACGGAATGCTATACTCAGTTCCATATGAGTACATCAAACGTAAGGTCGATGTAAGGGTAACGGACAAATCAATTGAAATTTTTTACAACCACACTCGCATTGCCTCTCATCCACGTCTTTATGGACGTAAGGGGCAGTATGACACGATTGTGGAGCATATGCCTGAAGACCACCAGAGATATCTGGAATGGAACAGCGACCGATTCCGCCAATGGGCGGAAAGGATTGGCAACAATACATACAAGGTAGTCGATGCAGTTCTTACCTCCAAACCTGTGGAGCAACAGACATACCGAAGCTGTATGGGTCTTCTAAAGCTTGCGGATAAGTATTCTGCAGAGCATTTAGAATCAGCTTGTGCAAAAGCACTTGGCTATACAGCATCGCCAAGCTACAAGAGTATTAAAAACATCCTTGCGGCTGGCAAGGACAAGTCTGAATCGGAAGAAAAAATATCCGAATCCACGAAACAAAATCAGTATGGCCTTACAAGAGGAGCCAACTATTACAGGAGGTAACTACATATGACAAACCAAAGTACGATTGATAAATTGATTGAAATGCGCCTTACCGCAATAGCGGATGCATTCCGTAACCAGCTGAACGACTCAAAAATGAAAGAGATTCCTTTTGAAGACCGTTTTGGAATGCTGGTCGATATCGAATACAGCAACAGAAAGAATAACCGTCTGAGAAGACTGATCAGAAATGCTGAATTCGACCAACCTGAAGCAAGTGTCATGGATATCGACTATACTTCAGGCCGCAAGTTGAATAAGTCTTTGATTCAAAAGCTGGCAACCTGCGAGTATATTACTGAGCATCGAAATCTTTTTATTACCGGTGCAACAGGAAGTGGTAAAAGCTATATGGCTTGCGCTTTAGGCATGGAAGCCTGTAAACAGTATTACAATACCAAGTATGTCCGTCTTCCGGATCTTCTTATTGATCTGGAGATGGCCAGAAATGAAGGAACCTACAAGAAAGTCATGAGTAAATATTCCAACCCGCTTTTGCTCATAATTGATGAATGGCTCCTTTTAAAGCCTACGGACAGTGAGCAAAAGGATATCTTCGAGCTTCTCCATAGAAGACGTAAGAAATCGTCCACTATCTTCTGCTCCCAGTATCGTTCTGATGGTTGGTATGAACAACTTGGTGGTGATGCAGGTCCTTTAGCAGATGCCATTTTAGACCGAATTGTGCATGATGCGTATAAAATTAATATCGAAAGCCTTGATCCAACAAAGGATGTTTCAATGCGTGAGGTATATGGACTGGATAAGTCCTTAAGTGAGTAAACTCGCATAAAGCGGTTTCCCTGTTCCGGACACTTGGTTTCCATTTTTCCGGAACTGCGGTTTCCCCGCACAAGAATATTCAACAGTTGTAGCGAAGAGTCCCATTGGACAGAAAAAGATATGTAAAATCCGTACACCAGCCTTGATTCATTCTGTGGCTTCTAAAATCCTGATTTATGCGATTTGAGAAAATCTTGTGCGCTTGGCCTTTTCTGTAGCTTGAACGTTTTCGCCGGCAAGTACTAAAAAAGCAGTGGTTCCTTGTTCGTATATTGGGAAACGGTGGTTTTACATAGAGTTAATTCCTTTGTTCTCAAGAAACATGCTCATGCTTCGGTGTTGCAGGATTCCGCCCGTTTCATGATAAATACTTTTGATTTCATTGCAAATCCGCATCTTCTGAGCCTTATCCAGCTTTTGCATGATTCAAATAATTGTAATAGGCATTAGGGCAAATCCCCGTTTTTCTAAGCATCCAGCGAATACCAAACTTGTTCCGCTTACCCCTGCCGTCTGGCAGGAATCTTTAATTAATCGACTGGTTCACAATCCATTTACTTGTATTTAAGTAATGGCTAGAGATTTGAGCTCCCTTTTAAAAATTAATACTTCCTCCATACCATTTTATTAACTACACCAGTATAGCTTTGAATAAGCTTTACAACCTTCGTTGAGACATTCTCCTCAATGTAGTCTGGTACAGCTATTCCAAAGTCTCCATTTCTATTCATTCCAACTGCAGTGTCAACAGCTTGAAGGACCTGTTCAGTAGTAATTCCAGCAAGAATAAAGTTGCCTTTATCAAGCGCTTCAGGGCGCTCAGTAGATGTACGGATGCAAACAGCTGGAAACGGTGATCCGACCGAAAGAAAATAACTGCTCTCCTCAGGAAGCGTTCCGCTATCCGAAACAACGGCAAATGCATTCATCTGAAGCTTGTTGTAATCATGAAAACCAAATGGTTTATTTATAATAACTCTTTTATCGAAAACAAAATCAAGCTTTTCAATAGTATTTGCGCTTCGAGGATGGCAGGAATATAATACCGGCATATTATACTTTTCAGCCATAGCATTAACTGAGTTCATCAAATTAAAAAAGTTCTTTTCATTATCAATATTTTCCTCACGATGTGCTGAAAGCAGAATATACTTTCCTTTATCAATTCCGAGCTTTTTAAGTATTTCACTCGCTTGAATCTTATCAAAACTAGAGTGCAAAACCTCAGCCATAGGGGAACCAACGACATAAGTGCGCTCTCTCGCTGTACCCTCCTGATTCAGGTATCGGCGAGCATGTTCTGAGTAGCATAGGTTTACATCTGCAATATGATCGACAATTTTTCGATTCGTTTCTTCTGGCAAACATTCGTCGAAACAGCGGTTACCTGCCTCCATATGAAAGATCGGAATATGAAGACGTTTCGCAGAAATTGCAGACAAGCAGGAGTTTGTATCTCCGAGTATAAGCAACGCGTCAGGTTGTTGTTCACTCATCAGCTTATATGATTTTGCAATGATGTTTCCAATTGTTTCACCCAAATCAGATCCTACCGCATTCAGATAAAAATCCGGCTCTCGAAGTCCCAGATCATCAAAGAATACTTGATTTAGTTCGTAGTCATAATTCTGCCCTGTATGGACTAACATTTGCTTAAAATATTCGTCACATTTTTTAATAACAGCAGCAAGCCGTATTATTTCCGGCCGTGTTCCAACAATTGTCATGAGTTTCAGTTTATTCATATTATCTCTTCCTTTATATACTTCATCATCCTTTAAACTTCCATATAATATGTATCCGGGTTGTTCGGATCAAACGGTTCACTGACCCACATAAATGTAACCATATCGGTATCACCCAGATTTTCTATATTATGCGTATACCCTGTCGGAATGTCGACTACTTTAAGCTTTTCACCGCTTACAAAATATTCATAAATCTGATCTGAGTCAACTTTACGGAAGCGGATAACGCCTTTTCCACTAACAACAAGAAATTTCTCATTCTTAGTGTGATGCCAATGATTTCCTTTTGTAATGCCCGGTTTGGAAATGTTAACGCTGAACTGTCCGCGATCAAAAGTACGTATTATCTCGGTAAAGCTACCTCTCGCATCAATGTTCATTTTAAGGGAGTAGCTAAATTTATCGGGTGGGAGGTATGAAAGGTATGTCGCATACAGTTTTTTTGTAAATGGTTCGGACATATCCGGGATGCTACATTCTTCACGACTAACTTTAAAGCTGTTAATTAAATCTGCAATCTCGCCCAGTGTTATCTTATGCTCAACAGGTACCTTGCAATAAGCACCCTCTCTGTTTTCTTCACCTTGTAAAGCTTTGATAAGCTCACTTACAACGTCGTCTATATAAACAAGTGTCATTTGCACACTGCGATCGTTAACGGTAATTGGCAGGTCATTTGCGATATTATTGCAGAAGGTAGCCACCGCACTATTATAATTGGGGCGGCACCACTTTCCAAACACATTTGGGAAACGATAGACCAATACTTTCGCACCAATTTGATTTTCATACGCAAACATTAAATCTTCACCAGCCTTCTTGGACTGCCCATAAAGGTTGTCTAAAGCTGCTTGAGTGGATGAACTTATCATAATAGGGCAATGATTGTTATACTTTTTCAGCGTATCAAGAAGAATTGAGGTAAAGCCAAAATTTCCTGACATAAACTCACTTTGATCCTGAGGCCGGTTAACCCCTGCAAAATGAAAAACATAATCAGCCTTTGCACAATATTCATCCAACATTGAAGAGTCAGTATCAAGATCAACTTTAAATACACAAATATCTAGGCCTAATTTTGTTGTTCTATCCTTGCCATCTCTAATATTTTCCAACGAGGCAATGAAATTTCGCCCTATAAAACCATTTGCTCCGGTTATTAATATGTTCATTGTAAACCCCTGTTATCCTCTTACTTCCCATGCTGCTATCTCATTGCGTATGTACTCTAATTGAAGAAGTTTCACCTTAACCTGTTCAACATTTAAACGTTCCGTATTATTAGAATTGAACTCACTCAAAGTATTTCTCGTTACATCTCCGTCATTGTAGTACTTATTATAGTTTAAATCACGCTTATCACATGGAACACGATAAAAACATCCAAGATCAACTGCATTTGCACATTCTTCATTTGTAAGCAATGTTTCATACATTTTTTCGCCATGCCGAATTCCGATTATCTGGATTTCGTCTTCAGAATGAAATAGCTCCTTCACAGCTTGAGCAAGTATCCCGATGGTACACGCAGGAGCCTTTTGTACAAGAATATCACCCGAATCGCCATTTTGAAATGCAAATAAAACAAGATCAATGGCTTCATCAAGTGACATGATAAAACGAGTCATAGTAGGCTCTGTAATTGTGATTGATTTTCCGGCTTTTATTTGTTCAATCCATAACGGAATGACTGAGCCTCTGGAACACATAACATTTCCATAACGTGTACAGCAAATTTTTGTTTTTGCTGGATCAACAGTACGTGATTTAGCAACGATGACTTTTTCCATCATCGCCTTTGAGGTTCCCATCGCATTTACTGGATAAGCAGCTTTATCGGTTGATAGACAAATAACTGCCTTTACTCCTACCTCAATCGCAGTAGTCAACACATTATCAGTACCCAGAACATTGGTCTTAACTGCTTCCAGTGGAAAAAATTCACATGAAGGCACCTGTTTCAGTGCTGCCGCGTGGAATATGTAATCAACACCATACATGGCGTTTTTAACGGACGCTATGTCACGTACATCCCCAATAAAAAACTTAATTTTTTCTGTTGCTTCTGGCATTCTGGTCTGAAATTCGTGTCGCATGTCATCTTGTTTTTTTTCATCGCGAGAAAAGATTCGAATTTCGCCAATATCAGTTTCAAGAAAACGATTAAGAACTGCATTACCAAAAGAACCTGTGCCACCAGTTATCATAAGTACTTTGTTTTTAAAAATAGCCATTATCCATTACCTTACTTTCTTTAATTATTAAATGTCTGCTTCACAAAATACCGCACAGTCAGGATCTACTACGGAATTTATTATTATCAGGTAATCAAACTAGATTCTATTACCTTGAAAATATCTCTAGTAATAACAGACCCTTCAGCTTCCTGTTGTTCCATAAACCAATATCGGCAGCATCATTGAACTGACCTTACCCCTAATTTTGTACCAAGCTTAATGTTAGTCCGGTCTGATCTTGTGAGCTATAGTTGCTGATTTTTGATACGTATTCCGACGGAGTTAGTCCTCCTAGAGAACTGTGTGGCCGAAGGGTGTTGTAATCTTTTCTCCAGCTCTCAATAATCATTCTGGCGTCACTGATGCTTTTAAACCAATGGAATTCAATGCACTCCTCGCGGAACTTGCCATTGAACGATTCGGTATATGCATTCTGAACCGGTTTGCCCGGCTCGATAAATATGTGATGGATCTTTTTATCATAGGTCCATTCGCTATGAGCGCAGCTTGTAAATTCAGGACCGTTATCGGTAAGGATCTCCTGAGGAACCCCCCTGAAAAACGCAATTCGGTTCAGTACATTGACTACTCTTGTCCCAGTACGAGAGGTGTCCATTTCAAGAGCAAGACATTCTCGAGTTGCTTCATCAATTACCGTGAGAACGCGAAATTTGCGTCCGTTTGCAATGGTGTCAGACACAAAAACAAACGACCACCGAGCATTAGGAGTTTCAGCTGTATTCGGCTACCGCGTTTTTCGGAAGGGCACTTTTTCTTCCGTTTGCGAATGCAAAGTCCGGCTTCTATATATAAACGATATGTCTTCTTATGATTAATCTTAAACCCTTCACGACGAAGTAAAATATGCAGTCGCTTGTATCCATACCGTCTGTGAAGAGTTGCAAGCTCGGAAAGCCGATCAGTAATAGCGGCATCCTGCTCCAGTTTCGATGATTGATAGCGCTTAAATGTTCGATTTATGCTGAGAAGCCTGCACACGCGCCGCTCGCTTAGTTTCAATTCCTGCTGAAGCTCGTTTGCTATCTCTTTTTTGCGGGCAGGCTTAATTCGTTTTTTTGGACTACCCACTTGAGCGCCTGATTGTCCAGCGTCAGATCAGCGACGATTTGCTTAAGCCTTCGGTTTTCGTCTTCGAGCTGCTTAAGACGCTTTGCTTCACTGATCTCCATACCACCGTATTTGGATTTCCAGCAATAGAAGGTCTGCTCAGAGATATTGTATTGCCGGATGATTTCTTTGGTTGGAGTGCCGTTTTCGTGCATCTTTAGGATGTTGATGATCTGTTCCTCTGTAAACCTGTTTTTCATAAATGTATCCCTCCTGGACAATTAATTATATCATCCAGACTGACATTTGTGATGGTTCAATTGCGGGGGAGAAGGTCAGTTCCATTATCGTTTTCTTTAGTTTTTGTGACACAAAAACTAAACCATACTTCTGTTCGCCAAGCAAGTACTCACACTAACACAATCTGATCTATATTGTCGTGGTATTTCATTCACATAGAGGAGACTGAATAATTGCACTATGCGCTTATCAGCCCCCTTTGTTGGAATACAGGCGAAAATCCTGTTTTTTATTTCTTTACAAATGAACTAAGATAGCAGTAAATCGTGTCACTGTACATTTTTGTAATGATATATTGAACTTATAACATCTCTAATAGATGATATTATAGTGTCAAAGTGCGTTAACCATTTCGGCTTTTTTAATATATTATTTTATTTGACGTTTACTTTTTATTACAATGTTTACAATATTAACATTATAATCTTTTCTAAATATCATCAAAAATATTATGCCACAAATAGAATATGAAGCTACTGAAGAGATTGCTGCACCAGTTACTCCCCAAATTGGAATAGTAATTAAATTAGCAATGACATTAATCACAACTGAAACTAGTAATATTCGAACCACTACTCCTAGCTTTCCATTTGATATGTATATTGGATGAATTAATTTATAAAATATCATTGGAAGCGTTCCAAAAAAAATAATTAGCACTAGCGGATATGCGTTTGCATATTCTACGCCATACATAAATGTCAAAAACCATTTTCCTAAAAATATAAATCCAATGATAATTCCGAAGCATAAAAATATATTATATGTAATCGAAATTATTATTTCTTCAATATTATCTTTCTTAGCAGATCTGAAATAAAGTATATCTTTAAAGGCATCTGGTACAATCCAGAGCATATTTCCTAAAGATACAGCCGTTCCGTATAAACCAATCCAATAATAATCAATTGAAAACCAGTTTAATATTATGATATCAATGTGATAATTACAAAAAATTAAAAGATTCATTAACATTATTGGTATTCCAAGTGAAAAAATCTTTTTCATATATTTAAAATTTATGTAACAAGTATTAATGTTATATAGCTTAAACTTAATAATAATACTGCTACTGATTAATACATGAGAAATGACCTCTATTAGTAAAATAAGATATAGATTACCTTTTGACACAAAAAAAATGGCAAGTAAAATTGAAGAATAAATAATTGAATTTATCAATAATACTATATTTTTTTTTAAAACATTTTCAATTAAGGCAATAAAGGATACCTCATTTTCTAATGACGATACTATGGCAATTAATATAACATATTTTATATCAACATCAACCACTTTTATTAAAATACCAGATATTAAAAGAAATATAGCCATTTGAATAAAAATAATAGATACAATTAATGTTTTGGCATCATCATTATTTTTTCTTTTTAATGCTGGATAAGCATTTCCTATTCCCAGATTCAAAAACAATTGTAATAGGCTGGCATAATTTAAAATGGTTGTATACTCTCCTCTTAATTCAACTCCAAGATATCTGTTAATAATAATTGAATTAATAAAACTTAATGCAACAACTAATAATTTCGTAAAAACAGAACTTTTATATAAATTTATTGTATTTATTTCAATATTTAATAATTTCTTCATAAATTACTCTTTAACCGCATCTTTAAAAATTATATTATAAGCTCTTAATAAGTCATCTAAATTCTTTTTAGGATTATGTGTTTCATTTGCATGTTCTTTCGCCTTTTTAGTAATGCATTCACATAATTGTATTGAGTCAAACACTCTTTTAATTTGCCATGCTAACAGTTTTGGATCATTAGCACGATAAAATAGCACTTCTTCTTCATCTTTAGCCATATCAGAAACACCACCTATATAAGCTGTGACACATGGAACGCCCATGATCATAGCTTCACCTAATGTGTTAGGACTATTTTCAATAAGCGATGGCAAGACATATACATTACTTTTTGACAATCTATCTGCAATTTTTTCTTCTGATAGCACTCCTGTAAATACAATATTTTCGTTTAAATTTAGGTGATTGATTAACCATTGTAAATATAATGGATATCCTATTTGGGATTTTATTCTACCATTTTTATTATCAAATGGTGAATTGCCCGCAATATATAGTTTAACATTAGAGTATTCTCTCTTTAATAAATGTATTGCTTTAATAACATAATGGACTCCTTTCAAAGGAGAATAACCATTGCCTACAAAAACCGAATATTTTTCACATTTATTATATGACCATACTTGATTATAGAAAGAATCTCGCAGAATCCTATTACATCTGAAATAATTTGCCTCTTTATTTATCCAATATGAATGGGCTCTATCCCAAAACGTTCTGCCGAATAAGTTTTGGGCATTTTTTATTGTATCTTCCTCAATATAAATTCTCTTTATAAATAATGTATACTTTCTAAAAAATAGTGTCCATGCGCTTATTATTAACGAAATTTTTTTAGAAAATATCATATCTATAAGGGAAAGCCCTCCATACTGATATTGTTCATATCCGCTTAAAATTCCTTGCAAAGAAACGATATTATTTACATTTTCAATTTTTGAAAACTTATTTTGAATCGAAAATTCTGTTCCTTCTATATGAATCAAATCTGGCTTAAATTGATCTACTATATATCTACATAAATCATCGTCTACATCTTTATTTTTATTTTTACATGGTAAAACATAGCAAGTTATACCGTCTACTTCTTTAATAGATAGCTCAGAGATATTTGCACACATTGCTATTCCTATTTTGTAGTCGTTTACTTCTTTTAATTGATTTATCATTGACATAACCCAACCACCAAAGCTACTTTTTCCATAACCTAAATCATGCGAAACAAGTGGTAAAAGTTGTGCAGTAACCCATAGTATTTTCATCATTCAATACCTACTTCCTATTTTTTCAAGATATTAATATAACCAGATATATATCCAAGATATAACATCATTGTTTGCGGAATTCCCAGTAATGTATGTGACACCATTCCAGTCGCTATTACAACGGAAAGTGGTATCAATCCAAAAAAACTTATTTTATTAAATCTAAAATACCTCCTACGAATCATTCTACCAATAATACAATATAGAATTGTCACTATTATCGACCCAATTAATCCATATGAAGCTATTTCTTCAATTATCATATTGTGTGCAACAATATCAAATCCTTTGTTGTATAAATTCCCAATTCCAAATAAAAGAAATATATTATTACTTTTTAAAACTTGAATATAATACAACCAAATGTCAATCCTACCGTTCGAAATATCATCGTTTTTAGGGTTAACAACCCTATTTATTAAATATGTAAACTTAATATTAAACCAATCGAAATATTTATAGCAAATAAAACAAATAATTGTGAATAAAGCAAAAAATAAAAGTACTTTTAATATAGTTCGAATATTATTCTGTAAAAAAATATGAATTGTAATTAAGCATATACCAAATGCTAGTCCTAAAAGAAATGTTCTGGATACTGTTATAAGACCAATAGCAATTAATAGCAAGGCAAATATCACATATAATTTTTTTTTAACAGTTCCGGATAAGTACATTATTATACAATGCATAATCAATACTGCGCATATTACTCCTAAAACATTTTGTCCTTGATTAGCTATTGTAAATCGGTAATTATCGTTAACAATTAAACTAGAATTAAATAATAGAGCTATTATTGTCGCTATAATTGTTCCCGTAATTATATAAAAAAGACTCCTCTCATATTTTTCTATAATTTTATTTGTATTAAACTGATTGTCAACAAACCAAAGCATTAAGATTATTTTCAAACAATCAAATGTAATAGATATATTTTCTCTAAAAATATATTGTAATGAATAACATAAAAAAATAAAACTAAAAAAAATAAATGTCTGATTTAATCTTATTTTATTTTGTATTGCGACCCTAGCAAAGCTAACAATCATTATTATGCTTAAAATCGATATAGGACCCAATGTAAATATTCTATTTGACGATAATAAAAACAATACAGTTAAAAATAAATTTTCATACTTACATACAATGGAATATCCTATAATAGCCATAAAAACTATAATAATTAACATCGTATTATTATTTAAATTCGCATATTGTGCAATTATTATACAAAATGTTAAAAAACTTATAAACAACCCGTTCCCAATTTTAGACATCAATTCATTTTCCTTTAATCCTCATGTATTTCAAATCTTATACAATCCTTCGATTGAATGAAAATCATAGAGTAGTTATATTAATAAAAAAATCATTTTTTGTACCCATAATAATCTCTTAATGCTCTATCTTTTTCTTTTCCTTTTAAATGACCTAGGTGCAAGGATTCCTTTTTTATTTTTTCAAGATATTCTTGTGAAGTTTTTATTACTTTGGCCGGGCTACCTACGGCAACAGAATTATCGGGAATACTTTTCGTTACTACACTCATAGCTCCAATTATTACATTTGATCCAATTATTACGCCAGGGAGAATATAACTACCTGAACCGATATAGACATTATCACCAACAGCAATAGGCTTTGTAATTTCTAAATCAGGTTCAATCTTTCTAAAGATTAAGGTTCCTCCATCATGTGTAATAAAATTCACGCCATTAGTAATATAAACATTATTACCTAGCGTTATAATCCATGGTTCAGTGCCCCAACCAATATTTCCATAAATATGTAAATTTTCTCCAAAACTCACACCAATATGTCTTGCATATGACACTGGAAACATTCTTGAATATACTTCTCTAAATGGCACCATAAATAGCTTTGCAATTCTCCTTAATATCATTTTATAATCACCTGTGTTTCTTAAATCTATTAATCAAACATTTGAATCTATAGACTTATTTAAAAAATCATCTAAACAATCTATATACTCTCGGAAATCAAATTTTCTAAAGTTTCTGCAATGATTTTTCATAATATTTATTTCATCAAAAGATTTATTCATAACCATTTTAAGTATTTTAACATCAATTTCTCTATCAGTTAATGAAATGAAATAGCCATTTTCTCCGTCAATCATGAATTCATCTAAATTACTTGTTCTCGTAGTTATTATTGGTACTCCACAACTGATACTTTCGACAAATTTAGTCGGAAATCCAGCATTTGATAGTCTCGAATTTTCACGTATGCAAATGCTAAAATCTGAATTTTGTAAAATTCTTAAGCTTTCTATGTGAGAAATCCTGCCCCAGAATTTTACACGATCCCCCAATATAGTTAATTTATCAAGATCATCAGGATGGTAGCAGAGATATTGTACCTTTGACATCCCAATAATATTAAAAATATAGTTACTATATTCCTGAAGCTCATACAAGATATCAATAAAGGCTTCAATTTTATCTTTATTTAGTCCAGGTCTTCCTGAATACACAAACCTTATTTTCCTATCTAAACATTTCTTTCTTGTATTCCATTTTTCTTCGTCTAAATCTACAAGTGGTGGAATATTAATCACATTTTTACAAGCACTATAAAAATTCTCCAAGTATTTGCTAATAACTAGTAGACCATCTAACCTTTTCTGCACATATCTCATTCGAAATAAAGAGTCCAATCCTTTTATTATTTTAAAACTGATGTTTGAGCCTTTAGTGCTATACCATTCTGTACAATCTGCATATATTTTCATATCGTTTTTTTTGCAATAACTTTTTAACTTATACAACGCTATCGCTTGATAGTTATAAGCAATTATAACTTTAACATCCGAATACTGTTTTATAGCTCTCAATGCAAAATCGATAGAAGTAAGATATTTAAGCCAATCAAGATTACTAGCTGGATATGGAAGTGACCAATATTCAAACCCTTGGACAATTTTTTTATAAATTTTAGTCTTTGAACTATATTTTAACGACTTATCTATGTCAATAAATACCACTTTATATCCAAGTTCTCTAAAAATCTTTCCATTATTAAGAACTCTATGTGCTGCGGCATTTTTATCTGGCAGCTCAAATGCCCCTAAATAAATAACTGTTCCTTTTTCCATAAACTTTCCTCAAAACTAAATAAACTTTATAAACTGCTTGGTTCCATATTTAAGCTAATTTTAGGAAGAATGCCTAAATCACGTTGTAATTCGATAATATCCGTATATGTTTTATTAACATCAACGGTTTGCATTAAGCGTATACTACCTAAAGGCGGTGGGTTTGAACCTCGCAAATTGAAACTAAAGCATCATAAAGAAAACCCCTTTATGAACAATTGATATAGAAACCTATTTTAACGAAAAGTGATTTCCGTTTCTCTTTTTTGTGTAACAGTAGCCTTATTGGGTAATTCCCCCTTGATTATACATCCTGCGCCTACAACACAATCATCTCCAATTTTCGTTCCTTTTAAGATTATTGTATTAGCACCTACCCAAACATTGTTCCCAATCTCAATCGATGCGGTTGTATATCTTAAATTTCTCAATCCATCTTTGATTTTAAAATCGTGATCATGGTCAAAGATTAATACATTGGGTCCAAACTGTACATCATGCCCTATTTTCACTTGTTGATGGCTTACAATCATACAGGCATTATTAAAGAAAGAATTATCACCAATTTCAACAATAGCTTCTTTCCTCACTTTAATCTTAGTCCCACTATAAGCCTTTATTTTTTTTCCCAATTTCAGTTTTGAATTTTTGTCTATTTCTATTGCAGTAAGAGGAGAAATAATATTTATCATATTAAATCTAAAACCTTTAAGATGAAATAATTTAATTATACTAAATTTTATAAATGAATATAAAATACAAACCATGGTATAAATATATTTTCTCATCCCATATCCTCCTGAATTACAGAATTATAAGGGAATAGTTTATACCATTCAACAAATCTATACAATCCCTCTCGAATAGATGTATCGGGTCTAAAGTCGAAATCATCTTCCAATGCCATAATATCTGCGTACGTTCTATAGACGTCTCCATCCTGCATAGGATAGAACTCTATAGCAGCTTTTTTTCCAATAACATCTTCCAAAACATGAATAAAATCCATCAATTTTTCTGGCTTGTTATTTCCAATATTATAAACCTTATACCGATCATCCTTTATAGGTGGATTGCAAAGAATCCTTTCCAGTGCTTCGATCACGTCGTCGATATAAGTAAAATCTCGATACATATCTCCATTATTAAATACTTTTATGGGTCTTCCCTCTATTATTGACTTTGTAAACGAATAATAAGCCATATCAGGTCTTCCGTAAGGTCCATATACAGTAAAAAATCTAAGCCCGGTAGAAGGAATCCCAAAAAGATGACTATAGGTATAAGCTATCAACTCATTTGATTTTTTGGTTGCAGCGTAAAGGCTTACAGGTGTATCAACTGGATCACACTCTGAAAAAGGAACTTTTTTATTTGATCCATAGACAGAACTTGATGAAGCATAAATAAGGTGCTCTATGGATGAAAATCGGCAAGCTTCCAAAATATTTAGAAAGCCTACAACATTTGACTGAATGTAAACATCAGGATTTTCAATACTATATCTTACTCCTGCTTGTGCTGCTAAATTAACAACAATATTCGGTTCATATTTTTCAAATACTTTTCTAATTTCTTCTTTATTTGCTAAATCACCTTTAATAAATTTAAACTTATCATATGACTTTAATATTTCAAGCCTGCTCTCTTTCAATTTCACATCATAATAATCATTCATATTATCAAATCCAATAACACAGCTACTTTTATCTAGCAATGTCTTTGATAAGTGAAATCCTATAAAACCAGCAGCCCCAGTAATTAAAACTTTTTTAGTAATATCAAATTCCTTATATCCTTTAATCATCTTATCCTTACCGACCCACACAAATATAGGTGAATCCTTTTTGTTCTACGTATTCTCTTGTGTAAATATTTCTCAAATCAAACAAAATCCTACACTTAGAGATTTCTTTGATTTTATCAAAGTCTAAATTCCTAAACTGATTCCATTCTGTCAAAATTACAATCGCATCCGAACTTGATATTGCCTCATATTCATCTGTACAAAATATAATGCGTTGTTTGTCTACTTCTAACCAGTCAGCTTGTTTTCCTGCTTCCGGTCAAAAGCTCTTATTTTTGCTCTCGCTTCTATCAACTTGGGTATAATTTTAAGTGAAGGAGCCTCCCTCATGTCATCAGTATTTGGTTTGAAAGTTAAGCCAAGGATTGCAATCGTCTTTCCATCCAAGGAATCTCCCAAGCCACTTATTATTTTTTTTACCATATAAAGCTTTTGGGTTTCATTTGCTTGTATTGTAGCTTCTATTAACGAAATCCTCGTATCATATTCCTTAGCAATATGAACTAAAGCCTCTGTGTCTTTTGGAAAACAGCTACCTCCGTATCCTGGTCCTGCATGTAAAAACTTTGGTGATATTCTTCCATCTTTTCCCATAGCCTTTGCTACATGTTGAACATCAGCTCCAACTTTTTCACAAAGATTAGCAATCTCATTTATATAGGTTATTTTCATCGCAAGAAAAGCATTGGATGCATACTTTATCATTTCAGCAGTTTCAATATTCGTTTCTATGAATGGAGTCTCGTTAAGATATAAAACACGATAAATTTCCTTCATTTTTGTGAAAGCCGTTTCACTTTCAGCACCAATAACTACTCTATCTGGTCTGATAAAATCATTTACTGCCGCACCTTCACGCAAAAACTCTGGATTCGAGACAACATCAAAAGTACAATCAACATTATGCTTATCCAATATGTCTTGAATCAGTATTTTTACTTTTTGTCCTGTTCCAATGGGCACTGTTGATTTGTCCACAATAATCTTATACTCATTCATATATATGGCAATTTCTTTTGCTGCCTGAAATACGTATTGCAAATCAGCGCTTCCATCTTCTTTGGCAGGGGTACCAACTGCAATAAAGACAATTTCACTAGCCTCAACCGCAGTTTTTATATCAGTAGTGAACCCAAGTCTTTTTATAGTATAAATTTTTCTCAACAATACTATCTAATCCTGGCTCATAGATAGGCACCTTACCTTTACTTAAATTATCAATCTTGCTTTGGTCAATATCAACACAAATAACATTGTGTCCAAAATCAGATAACAATGCCCCGGATACTAAGCCAACATATCCTGTTCCTATCACAGTAATCTTTGCCACTTTACCTCTCCTTATTATAGTTTAATTTTTGTTATTTCCTCAAAATAAGCATCAATTACTTTTTTTCCTATCAAATTCTGAAATCATCTTTTTTCTTCCCTTTATTCCCATTTGTTTTCTTTCTGCATTTGTTAGAGATAAAAAATATCTGATTTTAATTACTAAATCCTCCGTATTTCTTTCTTTAAACAAAAATCCAGAAGCTCCGTCTTCTACCGTTTCTCTTGTTCCTGTATGATTGGTTGTAATGATAGGACGGCCAGAAGAGGCACTCTCTAATAATACATTTGATATTCCTTCCATATAATAAGACGGATGTATTGTACAATGACTAAACTTGTGAAACTCCCTAACATCTGATTGAAGCCCATGATATGTAATAATCCCTCTATTCTGCAACTCTTGAAATTTCTTTTCATAATTTTCTTCACAAAAACCTAATATATGAAAATAAACGTTTGTATAATCTTTTTTTATAATTTCAGCCGCTTCTAAATACTGTTCAATTCCTTTTTTCTTTCATAATTCTAGAGATAAATAAAAAATGTATTTCTTGATCATCTGGATAGTCAAGCAAACTATAGTATTCAGTATTTACACCTGATCCGGGTATTAATCTGTACCGTTCTTTCCGCTTTAATATATCATTTACTTTCTCCATAGCATCTTTGTTTTGATAAAAAATACAATTTGACTTTTTTAATCCCAGTTGATAAAGAGTTTTGATTATCTGTCTAACTAGAAATGAGGCATTTTCAGCCGAGCCTAACCCTGTAATATTTGACAAATAAGGAACATCATTTATTGAGCAAGCAATACCACCATATAAATTTGGTTTTATTGTATATGTCAAAACAATATCAGGTTTAACTTCTCTAATTAACTTAATATAATATACTAATAACTTGAAATCTTTTATCGGATTAACACCCTCTTCTATCCACTGGTGCATCATGTAATTTACAACCCATGCTTTGAAAGTCTTCTGCATTTTTACCGATAATTGCGGAAATACAAATCTTATAGCCAGCATTTAAAATAGCTTCAACTACTTCTCTTCGCATGGAGTAAAGATCATAAGTAACATTCGACAAAATTAATACCTTTTTTTTTTCATTTTCGCTCATTACTCCACATACTCCCAATAAATCTCCTTGATATATCCTACCTCGGTATCGTTATAATACCGGTACATCATTTCCTTGGCCTCGGCCTTTTCTTCCTCCGTAAAGCCGCCTTCTGACAGCTCGTCCAATATCATCAGGTCTGTCGCATCAAGTCTGGAAATGAGTTTATAGACAATGCCCATTTTCTCCCCCATTGACAGTTTCTTCATCGCATCATTGATCTCATCCTGAGAAAGTACAATTTCTCCTTTTGATTCCGCCCTATGAATAACAGTCTCTGTCCTGCGGGGACCTACTAGTGTTGTTTTTTGATTCTCAGTTTTATCCGGCAAATCAAATGGTTTTGGTAAAATTTGAGTTTCCTTCCTGCGCTTCGTTTGCTTTTGCTGATATTGTTACGGCAACATCTGTTAGTGAAACTGCTGTAGAAGTTATTTCACCAACAAAATCATCCGTTGTTGGTCTTTGACCAATAGGATCTGTCATTGATGTCGTTTCTCGACAAAACCGGCATGGCGGCGGCCTCCATCATAGTAGTCGTCAGTGCGCTGTATCTCAGGATCATACAACCGAAAATGATAATCGTTGAGCAAAACAATACCCAACACCGCTTTTCCAAACAGCTGATAACGATAAAGACTTCTCGTCTCGTTCAGGACCGGCTCCGTCACGGGTAATCTCTGCGTCTAGATCGTAGACCGTTTCTTTTTCCGAAGGCGGAAAAACCCGTTGCCTGAGATTTTGAGAAGACCACCTGTACCGTCTTAAATAATATCTTGATATCCAATAATAAGGAATAGTCACGTATGTACACCAGATCAAACTTTGCTTTATTTTCGGCAGAAGTCGTATAGTTTCCCATCACCTGTGCCAGTCCGGTAATCCCCGGCTTTACTGCCAGTCTGCTGCTGTATTCCGGCAGCTCTCTGCTGAAGGCTTCCACGAACTGCGGCCGTTCCGGTCTTGGTCCGATGATGCTCATGCTTCCCATCAATACATTAAAAAACTGTGGGATCTCGTCAATTCTGGTCGCTCTCATCAGATTACCGACTTTGGTAATCCTCGGGTCATTTTCTGATGCAAATACTGCCCCGGTGTGTTTCTCCGCATCCACAACCATACTTCGAAATTTGATCACTCCAAACTCTTTCCCATTGAGGCCGGAGCGTATCTGCCTGTAGAAAACCGGTCCTCTGTCTTCCAGTTTGATTCGAATCACCGCAAACAGCATAATCGGTAAGGTTAGCAAAATGCCGATCATAGAAAGCATAATATCCATAAAACGCTTAATAATATTTTGCGCTTCTGTCAGCCGGAAGCTCTCGATCGCAAAGAGAGGAATATCCCCAATTTGCGTCATTTCTGATTTTCTCATGGCAATTTCATAGGTTTCCGGAATAACAAAAACTCTTTTGTCCTTTAAAATGCAGTAGTTTATGATTCGATCCTTCACCCTCTTGGAAAGTGAACTTGTCAAATAGATGTTGTCTGCTTTGTCCACATAATCCTTGAGCTTTTCATGATCAAAGGATACAAACGCGAGTTTCTTGATCCCCTGCTTTCGAAGCTCTCTGATGAGCTCATTCTTTTTCTGATCCTTGCCGATAATAAGAGAAACTCTATTTTGCAAAATTGCTGTTTTAAATAAGCCTGTTATTCTTTTTATTAAAACAAGAATAAAGATTTGGAAGGTATCGGCAACAACAAAATAGTACGGAGACAATCTGATACTTCTGCTGAAATAGAGCAACGCAATAAAGATAAAATTCATCAGGAATACCATTCCGATAATCTTTGCTGCCATTTCCGCAAAAGGCCGGGTGAGAAAGCTGAAGTATTTATTGGCTCCCAAGACGATGATCGCGATTGCAGACATCATAAGATACAACAGCATTCCGTCGATCCATCCGAAGGGGAATATGTTATTGTAAATCAGCTTCCCTGCAAAAGCAAACGACAGATTGAAGAACATGGCAACCATAGCACATTCAAACAATTGAATTACAAATGTGCTGTTATTATGGCTATGCTTTCTCTTCCGACTTATTTTCATTTCTCTTTCTCCTGAAAAGCTGCACGATAATTTCCAGATATCTGTTATAGCTTGAATGTTTCAAATCGTTATAAAACACATTGAGCAAAATGTAAAGGGCTGTCAAAACAACAAAATTGATCAGGATATTGCCATTGGAATTCAGATGATAGGTGAATCCGGTCATTTTAATTTTATTTCTAAAATTGGTTTTATAAACTTCCGCTGCCATCTCCTGCGTTTGTTTTCGCAGTACTTCGATCCGATCCATAGCTTTCTGTGTTCCCGATTTGATTTCAGTTGTCAAATTTTGGTAAGCATCTCCAGACAAACTTCCGGCCTGTAGTTTTGCGATGGCCTTTTGAATATCCTGTTGATTATATTTTGCATTGATATATCTGGTTTTTTTATCTACCAATGCACCCATCAGTTCTCCATAAAATTGATTTTCAAGCGGCTCCAGATTAGCTGATCCGGCATCACCCGATGCAAAAATATAATTACTGTTATTGTCATATATTTGAATAATATCTTCGATAGTAAGCTGTGCTCCCTGCAGTTTGTTTGACACGACCCCCGCATGCTTCAGCATCGTATCCTCATAGAGAATTCTGCTTTGCACATCCTCCGTCAGTCTATAATAATTTACCAGACTTCTCATATCGCCAATGTCAGTATTTTTTAAGAGCGTCGCCTGTTGATAAACATCAGCGAAAGAGAGTCCTGTTTTCTCGGAAGAAAACTGTGGTTCATTGTTTGCATAGGAGTCTATGTAGAGAAGCAGACTCTCTGCTTCCTGGTTGAGTACCATCATCATTTCCGCATAATCCATTTTTAGGATTTCATCATGAGTGTAGGCAGGCTCGCTCAGGACATCCGACAAATACTTAGATTCTAGTTGAGCATCATATACCTTTAGTATACTATCCAGCAGCTTTCCGTCGGCAAAATAGGATGGAAGCCCCATATCTTTCAAGCTGATATGAAAGCTGGTTGGATGTACCATTCTTTCTTTGATATCTTGCGTTTTGCCATTAATCCTGGTTAATGTTAATAATTCTTTTAAGGTATCGCTTTGCGCTTGTGGCAAAATATATATTCTCTTTTTTAATGCATCAACAGTCACGATATCCTGTAGATCGGATTTCTTAATCGCCTGTTTCAATACTTCGTCACTTTTTAATTCATTGATATCGAACCGGTTCCCCTGCGGATCCAACCCGTTGCCCGCACCTTTAAAGGCTATGGCGATCTGCGCATCGGTTTCTCCTATCTGCCGTGTCTCCGCCCATGGTAATGCATAGGTATACAGGATAGAAATGATCAAAATATAGAATAAGGATTTTTTTAAGCTGCTCTTACTCATTCTCATCGCGAGCCACCTCCTTCTCTATCTGATAGAAGTAATCCTCTTTCATATAGGCCATAAACAAAACAGCCAAAACACTAAGCACCAAGCCAAGTACAAGGCCAATAGCTGCAATCAGCAGCATGTTCGGGCCTGCTTCGAGGCTTGCATAGGATCTTGCCGGCATCAACTGCTCTGCATATTGCTGATAGGTTGCTTCTGAATAATAATCCTTCGTTGTATCATTAATGATTCCTGTCCAATAGATCAGCTTTTCCTTCAGCAGCTTAATACTCTCCTCTGCTTGTGCAGCTTTCAGACTGTTTTCTCCGCTCAGTGGCTGAGATGTTCTAAAGCGCTCTGCCTCCGATCGATAGTAGCTCGCATCCTCCGCTGCACTGGATGCTTTTGTTCCTGCTTCAATATACTGGGTAACCAATTCATTATATTTCTTATTCTCACTCGTTAGGTTTATCCGTTCAGAACTCATATCACCAAGCACGATAGTCTGTCCATCTTTCTTATAACCGACAATTGCCGTCTTAATTGCCGCAGCTTCCTCCGAATACTGAGCAGCATCCTTTTCCTTGTCCTCCGCCATCTGTTCATAAAGCGCAACCACCTTACTTGGATCCTTGGTCAGATAAAAAGCGGCTATCATGGTATAGATTCTTTCCATATCCACAGATCGCATCGATTCCAAAGCTCTTGAGATATCTGCCGGGTTCAGACCCGTAATGGTAGAATGTACATCGGTCTGTGGCATATGATGATCCACATAAAGCTCCATTCGTTCCAATTGATCGTTCAGAATGGTCGCTGCCTGAATATAATCATATTGATCCAGATCAAGGTCAGCTGCGAACACATCAGCAAGCACTGCATTGTCGCCATATCTGTTGATGAGCAGCTCCTTATACGCATGAATGATATTGTCAAGCAACATTCTCCCTTGTTCCTTATCAAGTCCTAATCTGTTTGTAAGGTTTAGCTTTATGACATAGATATTGGAATAACCGCTTAATTCTTCCAGTTTCTCGATCTTGATCTGATCGTTCTTAATATCCTTTAAATTTTCCAGTGTCTCTGCAACAGAATCCGGCACCACTGCCTGAATAGATATATTTCTTTTCAATTTCTCTATAGGAACCCTTTGGTTGCCAAAATCGATATTGTCAATAGCATTCTGAAGGACATCCGCCGACTTAATTTCGTTTACATCATAAGTTCCCCCGGTTGGGGTTTGCCCGATTTCGATTCCACTGAAATAAAGCTGTACGGCTGTCTGAACCGTTCCTTTGGTGCCGATTTTTATATTCGGAATGATCGATGCGCCGATCATTGTGACCAGAAATACGATTAAAGTGAGCCAGATTATCGTCTTTTTACCCCGAATAAGTATCAGAAACAGTTCCCTTAGAGAGATTCCTTCCTCGGCGTATGGTGAACGATGCCCGGGATCATAGCTCCTTCTTCCAAAACCGTTCTCCCGTCTCATATCGGGGTGTTTTTCCGTCATACGTTCCTCCTGTGTTTCTTCATGCCATGCTGTGTTTTTTGCGTTTCTTAATCTCTTAACCACTCTATATTGATCCGCGTCAGTCTCTTAGTTTTTAACGGCAGCCATTGCTTTCTCCATCAATGCGTCTCTATTTGCTTCTTTTATTTTTTGATATTCCGCTCGATATTGATCGATGATTGCTGTAGAGTCTATTTCTTCGGCAGTCAATTGCTCTTCCATTTTAGATATCAGAGCATTAAAGCTGGCATCCATCTGTTCTTCCAATACTTTTGATTTTGCCAGATATTCCGTAAGAATCTTACCTCTCGCTAAAGCAGATTCATCGCTGTTATCGTTTCCTATTTCTGCCCAATCCACCTTTGCTTGATCAATCAGTTTATCAACCATGGTAAAGGCTTGAAGCTTTTGTTGATTTAAAGCCTTACTATATGCTACAGAAAGTGCCTGTAAAGCTTTTTGTTTTTTCTTGTCGTTGAGTTTTGCAAGTTCTTCACCGATTACTTTTTTCTCAACCTCGGTTATTATTTCTTCAGGTACCTTCGTCGTCGTTTTAGTACCGCTCAATGTGTCTTCTGACAATACTCCTTCCTCTGAAGTATCTACTTGATCCAGTTCTGTAATTAGATTTTCTGTAAAAGCTTGTGATTCCTGATTCGTCTGAGCCTCATAATCCTTTTTTTCTTGAAAATACTGTCCCGCCAGAAAAAAAACTGCTACAGCAATCAAGCTAGCAATTATTATTAAGAGAAATATTATTATGGATTTTCTTTTTTTGTTTTTCGTTCTTTTTTTTTGATGTTTCATTACAAATGATTACCTGATTCTATTATCTTAGATTGGAAAGGATGAGTCTATCCTCACCCTTTCCGAACTATTTATTTATCGGGGTTTATCGGGCGATATTACCACATAATTCCATGAGCATAAGGTGGCTCCATTTTTAATTTTTATGGATACTGTGATTGTATCACCAACATCAGCCTTTGCAGTCCATGCATTCAATAACTGAGTCAACACTGTATTAGAAGCAGAACTCAGTTTTGGTAAGACATTCGTCTGAGAGATATCTTTATCGGTAACATTCATGTCCGACCCTTTAACTGTCTGCTCAAAAGCAAAGTTCATACCACCGCTAGCGGCAGTAACAATCATATCATAATCTGTAGTAGATACAAAATTCTTACCTGTTACATTTGCAGTCATCGTTGTATCTTTTGTCCAATTTTGCTTTAGCATATAAGCTCCGCCTGATGTTCCAACCGAACCGCCGTCTATCTTAATTTCATTTAATGTCAAAGTAGGTGCTGGTGTTGAGTGTCCACCGCTGCTACCACCGTTGCTGCCGCCACTGGTAGTAGGTGTCGAAGTCAGATCAGTTCCTGCTGTATTGTTTATGGCTGTATTTCCCGCTGAGATCGGTTTGTCTCCAGCTCCGGTTACACCAGTAACATCTTTTGCAACCGATGTTGTTGTATTAGGTGTGGTTACTTTAGAACCATCTGCACCTTTTTTCAAAGTTACCTTTGTAACCGTTCCTGTTCCGCTGACACTGACTTCTGCGGATGCTGTGATAGCTTTGACTACCGCACCCTTTTCGGTCTCAATCTTTGTATTATTAGCTGCACTTGCAACTGTTACGCTATCCACAGCAGATTTTGCACCTATGATAATTTTTGAATTGTCACCTGTGATTGAAGCTGTCTTTATTTCTGCTGCAGTTGCATATACTGTCGCATTGGAAGCTTGCACATCTACTGTTCCTACCGTTCCGGTAATGACGATCTCTTCACCTGCTGCAACTTCAACATCGCTTACCGAGATTCCGTCATCAATAACAACTCTTAGTTTGTCACCAACCTTTTCGATGACAACCTTGGCAATATTAGACTTGCCGGTAATATGTACGGAGTTTTCCCCGCCGCCTCTGACTACGGTATCACCTTTTACGGTAACACTGTCAAGGTAGGCATTGCCTTTTCCGACTCCTTCTGCAACAATCAGATTTCCAGTCACAGTAACACCTTTTAAGGTTACATCTGAAACCTTGATAACTGCGGTTCCATCAACATTGTCGGTATAGGTTCCTTTTGCTGTATAATAAGCTTTCACGATATTGTTGATCATCGTTACAACTTCTGCTCTCGTAATATTGGATTTTGGATTGAAATTTCCCTGATACCCACTTACATAGCTTTTTGCTTCCATGCCGGAAACAGCATCCTTTGCCCAGCTGGAGATTGCCGAAGCATCCAGCAGCGCGGTGCTGCTTCCATCTGCTACCGCAAAAGCTCTGCTCATCATCACTGCAGCTTCTTCTTTTGTAATCTTGTCCGTTGGGCGTACTGCTGAGCCATCACCCTTGATAATGCCGGCTGCATTTGCCTTTAAAACAGCTTCCGTATAAAACTGTCCTGTTTTCAGATCTGTAAAAGTGTTTTTCGCTGTTTCCTGATAGTCCATCATATTATCAAGAATGACTGCCATTTCACCACGGGTGATAGAATCGTTCGGTCTGAAAAGTCCTTCATACCCGTTAATAATTCCATATCCTGCCCATTTTGAAATCGCAGCAGCTCCCCAGTGATCTGTCACATCGGTAAACGACACAACAGTAGCAGCGGTTGTGTCCGATTCCGTTGCTGCAAATGCCATTGAGAAGGTCCCAAACACCATGACCAAAGCCACGACAATTGCTAATATTTTTCTTCCTTTCATTCCTTTACCTCCTAAGTAGATATGCACGTATGATTTATAAATACTATATTAAACACGTATAACTAGTTTAATATTAATACCTATGAAAGTCAAACCTTTTGAGTTAAATAATTCCAAAAAAGCTTAAAAAACAACCAAGTGTGACCTTTCGACAAATTTCGACTTTTTTAAACTTTATTCATCTACGGATTAAACCCGTTCGCATTACTAATTGTTTTTGGCAAAGTAACATTTCCATATTACATGCATATATTAAACTAACAGAATGGAGGTTGAAGCTATGTATTGTATTATTCCATTAGTGTTAGGCTTTATCGCAGGCAGAAACTGCGGCCCAAGAGGAAGATGCAGCTGTGGTCCGGTTGGAAGATGCTGTCCGCCGCCACCACCAAAATGCTGTCCTCCACCGCCACCAAGAGGACACTGCCACGGTAGACTATATTAATACAATAATAATGGGGGTTCCTCAAATGATTACACCTGGTATCGTTTGAGGCTCCCCCTTCTTAATGCACGTTTTGCCCTTTTGCGTTTTAATTCAAAAGGCTATCAATTTTTATCCAAAATCCCTTCCGTTTTTACCCGAACAGACTCTCCTTCTTCCATCTTTATATGACCGGATTCATAAGGCTTTCCTTCTACTGTTATAATTACTCCTTCCGAATTGTAGTAATTTCCGATTGTATTAGCGATACACTGAAGTATCATGGATTCATATTCTGCACCTGCATTCATTTCCGATACAAATGCAGAATTTAAATCAAGACGAACCTTGTTGTCTTCATCCACAGTCATACTCTTAATCGCTGCATTTGTAGAAAGAACGACTCCAGAGATTTCGTTAGCAATTCCTTTATATGCATCTTCTAAAATCTGACTTGTACTATCATTGGTAGAATACTCCACTTCCTTTGATTTATCAAAAATTTCACCCTTCTCCACATCCGGAAAATAAAATTGGATTGTTTGTACCCGGGACGAATTGTTTTCTATGGATTTTAGCGTTGAACTGACCTCCATCCCTCCCGACTGAAAGATGGTTTTAACCAAGCCAATATCTTTTGCATAATAATCAACGTTAGTATTATCAGCTCCCTCTGTTATAACTTCAATGGCTCGGTAAGTGCCCATCGGGCTCTTCACTTCCGTCGATATCCCTGTAATGGTTCTTTGTCTACCGTCCTCCAAAGCCCACGTTGTTCCTTTTTCCAAAGGTTCCATAAGCAGAACTTCCTCCGAGTCATCCCTTTGATTCAGTAAATTTTCCCGGTAATAAACCTCACCCCTGGACATTACTCTGCTCAGCTTCCCCCCCTTCCGTTCATAAACACGGGCAATTTGGGTTCCACCATTACTAACCATTTGCTGTATTTTAGTGTCAGAAGTATAGTCCGTATAAACTTCATAGGAAGCAAATTCATTTCCCTTGCCTTCATAAACATATTTCACGTTATCCCGGATCGGAAAATAGTCTGCAACATTTCGTTCAGCATCTTTTGTCAGTACCAACTTCACGCCGGCCGCCTGTATCGGATCGCTTTCCCTGATTTCCGGCAATATTGTTATGTCTACAATCTGTCCTTCGGATAATTCAAAATCGTATTCTGCTTCTTTCAGATCCACACTCGCCACATCGAAATTTTCATAATCGATTGTTTTAACCAGAATATTATTCTCCGATATCGTTTCTATTTCAGCAGAAAACGTGATCGTATCCTGTTTTGTACAACTTGCCAGCAATATGATAAGCATGAAATAAAATGCAACATACCGAAAGCTCTTCCTTTGAATGAATTGATTCATCTGCCTCACCCCTTTTATCTGTTTTTATAAAGTAACTGAAATCATTCGTCTCACACTTAGTATTCTAACGAAAAGAATGATATTATATGAATATATTTTTCCACTCTTTGAAAAAAATAAAAATATACATTTGAAAGGAGTATCTTATCTCAAGACAGAAGATGCGATCCTCGGAAAAAATGGAAGAGCAAAACATAATCCAAAAAAGGACAAACCCCGAAGAGTAAAGTGCTCTCCGGGGTTTTCTATAGGGAACCGCCGATTTGGTCAGCAGTAGGCCAGCCGATAAAAAAAATGAATTTAGCTGGTATTAGTCTATGTTCAGCGATTGATTTATATCTCCTTGTTTTTTTCCACGATGCTACATTGTATGTTGCGACCCGTCAGAATGACACAAAGTTAAGAATAACAGCATGAAAATTGCTGCTACAAATGCCATTGCAGATCCAAAGAAAAATGGCGCCCGATTGCTGACATGATCATAAAGCAGCCCGGCTATTATACTTGCCGGCAGTAGTGTGACTCCTAAAATACAATTATATAATCCCAATGCAGTACCTCTTTTTCTTTGTTCAATAAAATCAGAAACCAAAGCTTTTTGTGCGCCATCGGTTGCAGCGCTGTAAATGCCATACAAAGCAAACAGTAAAATTACTGTACCCTTACTATTTGCCGCTCCAAAGCCAAAATAGATGGCGGAGTAAAGCAGATAACCAAAAATAATAAGCTTTTCTCTTCCAATTCGATCAGAGAGCATCCCTGCCGGAATGGAAAACATTACTGAAACCGAATTGAAAAGTAAGTATATGATTGGAATATAGGTGTCCTGTATTCCAATATCACCAGCCTTAACCAATAGTAAAGCATCCGTAGAATTTCCAAGGGCAAACAGGAAAGTAATACCTAAAAATCCATAATATTTTTTCGGAAAGTCGGTCAAATGAATTTTGTCCGGTATTTCCAGCTTATCTTTTTTCGTTTCCTTTATAAACAGAATCAGAGAAGCAAGTCCCAGAAGGCTTGGTATTCCAGCAATCAGGAAGATTTTCCTATACTCTCCCGGGAAAAGCGTCAAAATTCCAAAAGCCAGTAATGGTCCCAGGATAGCTCCGCTGTTATCCATGGCCTTATGAAATCCAAATCCTCTGCCCCTCGTTTTCACATCAGTAGAACCGGCGATTAAACTGTCCCGGGGCGCTGTTCTGATTCCTTTTCCCACTCTTTCGGCAAACCGAATGAACAAGACCTGAATCGGTGTTACAGCAACTGCAAATAACGGAGAAAGCAAAGCGGTAAATCCATATCCGATTACCATAAATGGCTTGTTTCTTCCTATTTTATCGCTCCACCAGCCAGATAGTGCTTTTAATACTGATGCCGTGCTTTCCGCGATTCCCTCAATTAACGAAAGCTCTGTTTTTGTAGCACCCAGAGAGAGAAGAAACATGGGCATAACAGCATAAATCATCTTTGAGGTAGTATCAGTCAGAAAGCTTGTGATCCCAATAAAGAATACATTAGGACTTAGCCCCATTATTTTTTTCTTTTCTTTCACTGTCGTTTCATTTTTAGGCAGAGAATCCGTTTTCTTTATTTCCATCATTTTGATCTCCCGTTGTATTAAAAATCAAGTAATTAATCACTATCCTTCTCGTTAATTATTCATTACAATCTCATAGTATCACGATCTCATATTGGTTACTAGTATGACTTGTTTTATAATAGAAAATCCCATCAACAGCATCTGCCATTGATGGGATTTTCTTTCCGTTCCGATTCGGTTACATTTCAATGCTCGGGAAGGTTATTTCGGTCCAATCTTCAGTACCATCATCATTTCTTTCATAATTATGGCTGTTGATTGCTTCCATCATGTCCTCGTAATACCATTTGCCTTCCGCAAGATCCGAGAATTTCTTTGCATTTGATAAGATAGCTTCGGATTCAACCTGACGATTCAATACATTGTTTACCAAGGTTACAAACTCCGCTCTGGTGATATACTGATCCGGCTTAAACGTACCGTCCACATATCCATTCACCCAGCCCTTATCCTCGGCAGAAAGAATATATTTTTCCGCCCAGTGCCCGGTAATATCAGAGAATTTGTTCTCGTCAGGAGCGGACAATAAGTCAAACCTTGAAGCAACTGTTGCCAGTTCCGCTCTGGTTATTTTCTCACCAGGTCTGAAGCTGCCATCCTGATATCCGTTGATGATTTCACCATTTGACAGCGTACCGATATGCTTCGCTGACCATCTGTTTTCCGTAACATCATTATAGTTTTCAGTCGTTGTTTTAATTGACTCTCTATAAGTTGAATCTAACAGGCGATAGAAAACAGCGGTAACTTCTTCTCTCGTTACATTTCCTTGTGGTCTGACCGTGCCATCAGGGTACCCTTGAATATAGGCGAAATGATCTTCCAAATTCAAAGTTGTGATTGTTGAAGTAGACTTGTGTTTGCTTCCTTTTGTTGTTACTTCCAGTTTTCCAACAACATAAATAATCTCATAGTTTGAAGTAGCATCTATTTCTCCGCCTACCAGGATCACTGCATCACTTGCTACATTGTCGACACTTCCTTTATATAACTGACTCCCTGTTACAGTAACGCTTGTTATTGCGCTTCCCGTTGCCAGTGTTCCTTCTGTCAGTTTCCATGAGTTTTCTGTCAATGCTTCGCCATTATATCTTTTGCTTGCACTGCCGGCTGTGATCGTGATTGCTCTTGGTGTGATTGTTACGGTTCCGCTTCCGGATCTATCGTAGAAGTCCGAATTGGTTGTCTTTACCATAACAGTATAGGATTCGTCTTTGGCATTGGTGAACTCAGGATTTGTTGTACTCCATGTTGCTCCTCCGTCTGCGCTGTATTCAACGAGATCCCCTTCAAACAAATTCTCAATCACAATGCTGTGTCCCTCAGCATCATACACTCCGCTGTAGCTGGTAATGTCGAGTTCTTCATCTTCGGCAAAGTTTGCGGTATAAGTCGCTGCTAAGTTCAGTCCTTCGCTTGACTTGGCAGGTATAAAGTCTGCATCTGTGCTTACTTCAACTCCTTCTGCATCTGTCCAGTTCACAAAGTGATAGCCTGCATCTGCTGTTGCGCTGGAGCCTGTTGCTGTTCCCGTTGCCGGAGCCAGGGTTTCGTCTTCAGGATCTACGCTTCCGCCTTCTGTTGCCTCATAGTAGATGGTCACATCTTCATCTTCGGCAAAGTTGGCGGTATAAGTCGCTGCAAAGTTCAGGTCCTCGCTTGACTTGGCAGGTATAAAGTCTGCATCTGTGCTTACTTCAACTCCTTCTGCATCTGTCCAGTTCACAAAGTGATAGCCTGCATCTGCTGTCGCGCTGGAGCCTTCTGCTACTCCCGTTGCCGGAGCCAGAGTTTCGTCTTCAGGATCTACGCTTCCGCCTGCGGTTACTTCATAGTAGATGGTTACATCTTCGTCTTCGGCAAAGTTGGCAGTATAGGTCGCGGCAAAGTTCAGTCCTTCGCTTGACTTGGCCGGTATAAAGTCTGCATCTGTGCTCACTTCAATGTTGTCTGCATCGATCCAGTTCACGAAGTGATAGCCTGCCTTTGCTGTCGCGCTGGAGCCTTCTGCTACTCCCGTTGCCGGAGCCAGGGTTTCGTCTTCTGGATCTACGCTTCCGCCTTCTGTTGCCTCATAGTAGATGGTTACATCTTCGTCTTCGGCAAAGTTGGCGGTATAGGTTGCGGCTACGTTCAAGCCTTCACTTGACTTGGCAGGAATGAAGTTCGGGTCTGTGCCGACTACATTGTTGTCTGCATCGGTCCAGTTCACGAAGTGATAGCCTGCATCCGCTGTTGCGCTGGAGCCTGTTGCTGTTCCCGTTGCCGGAGCAAGGGTTTCGTCTTCAGGATCTACGCTTCCGCCTTCTGTTGCCTCATAGTAGATGGTTACATCTTCGTCTTCGGCAAAGTTGGCGGTATAAGTCGCTGCAAAGTTCAGGTCCTCGCTTGACTTGGCAGGTACAAAGCTTGCGTCTTTGCTTACTTCAACATTGTCTGAATTGGTCCAGTTCACAAAGTGATAGCCTGCATCTGCTGTTGCGCTGGAGCCTTCTGCTACTCCCGTTGCCGGAGCCAGGGTTTCGTGTTCAGGGTCTACGCTTCCGCCTTCTGTTGCTTCATAGTAGATGGTTACATCTTCGTCTTCGGCAAAGTTGGCGGTATAAGTCGCTGCTAAGTTCAGTCCTTCGCTTGACTTGGCAGGTATAAAGTCTGCATCTGTGCTTACTTCAACTCCTTCTGCATCTGTCCAGTTCACAAAGTGATAGCCTGCATCTGCTGTCGCGCTGGAGCCTTCTGCTACTCCCGTTGCCGGAGCCAGGGTTTCGTCTTCAGGATCTACGCTTCCGCCTGCTGTTGCTTCATAATTGATGGTTACATCTTCATCTTCGGCAAAGTTGGCGGTATAAGTCGCTGCAAAGTTCAGGTCCTCGCTTGACTTGGCAGGTATAAAGTCTGCATCTGTGCTTACTTCAACTCCTTCTGCATCTGTCCAGTTCACAAAGTGATAGCCTGCATCTGCTGTCGCGCTGGAGCCTTCTGCTACTCCCGTTGCCGGAGCCAGGGTTTCGTCTTCAGGATCTACGCTTCCGCCTGCTGTTGCTTCATAATTGATGGTTACATCTTCATCTTCGGCAAAGTTGGCGGTATAAGTCGCTGCAAAGTTCAGGTCCTCGCTTGACTTGGCAGGTATAAAGTCTGCATCTGTGCTTACTTCAACTCCTTCTGCATCTGTCCAGTTCACAAAGTGATAGCCTGCATCTGCTGTCGCGCTGGAGCCTTCTGCTACTCCCGTTGCCGGAGCCAGGGTTTCGTCTTCAGGATCTACGCTTCCGCCTGCTGTTGCTTCATAATTGATGGTTACATCTTCATCTTCGGCAAAGTTGGCGGTATAAGTCGCTGCAAAGTTCAGGTCCTCGCTTGACTTGGCAGGTATAAAGTCTGCATCTGTGCTTACTTCAACTCCTTCTGCATCTGTCCAGTTCACAAAGTGATAGCCTGCATCTGCTGTCGCGCTGGAGCCTTCTGCTACTCCCGTTGCCGGAGCCAGGGTTTCGTCTTCAGGATCTACGCTTCCGCCTGCTGTTGCTTCATAATTGATGGTTACATCTTCATCTTCGGCAAAGTTGGCGGTATAAGTCGCTGCAAAGTTCAGGTCCTCGCTTGACTTGGCAGGTATAAAGTCTGCATCTGTGCTTACTTCAACTCCTTCTGCATCTGTCCAGTTCACAAAGTGATAGCCTGCATCTGCTGTCGCGCTGGAGCCTTCTGCTACTCCCGTTGCCGGAGCCAGGGTTTCGTCTTCAGGATCTACGCTTCCGCCTGCTGTTGCTTCATAATTGATGGTTACATCTTCATCTTCGGCAAAGTTTGCGGTATAAGTCGCTGCTAAGTTCAATCCTTCGCTTGACTTGGCAGGTATAAAGTCTGCGTCTGTGCTTACTTCAACTCCTTCTGCATCTGTCCAGTTCACAAAGTGATAGCCTGCATCTGCTGTCGCGCTGGAGCCTTCTGCTACTCCCGTTGCCGGAGCCAGGGTTTCGTCTTCAGGATCTACGCTTCCGCCTGCTGTTGCTTCATAGTAGATGGTTACATCTTCGTTTTCGGCAAAGTTGGCGGTATAAGTCGCTGCAAAGTTCAGGTCCTCGCTTGACTTGGCAGGTATAAAGTCTGCATCTGTGCTTACTTCAACTCCTTCTGCATCTGTCCAGTTCACAAAGTGATAGCCTGCATCTGCTGTCGCGCTGGAGCCTTCTGCTACTCCCGTTGCCGGAGCCAGGGTTTCGTCTTCAGGATCTACGCTTCCGCCTGCTGTTGCTTCATAGTAGATGGTTACATCTTCGTTTTCGGCAAAGTTGGCGGTATAAGTCGCTGCAAAGTTCAGGTCCTCGCTTGACTTGGCAGGTATAAAGTCTGCATCTGTGCTTACTTCAACTCCTTCTGCATCTGTCCAGTTCACAAAGTGATAGCCTGCATCTGCTTTTGCGCTGGAGCCTGTTGCTGTTCCCGTTGCCGGTGCTAGGGTTTCGTCTTCAGGCTCTACGCTTCCGCCTGCTGTTGCTTCATAGTTGATGGTTACATCTTCATCTTCTGCAAAGTTGGCGGTATAGGTTGCGGCTACGTTCAAGCCTTCACTTGACTTGGCAGGAATGAAGTTCGGATCTGTACTCACTTCATTGTTATCTGCATCTGTCCAGTTCACAAAGTGATAGCCTGCATCTGCTTTTGCGCTGGAGCCTGTTGCTGTTCCCGTTGCCGGTGCTAGGGTTTCGTCTTCAGGCTCTACGCTTCCGCCTTCTGTTGCTTCATAGTTGATGGTTACATCTTCATCTTCTGCAAAGTTGGCGGTATAGGTTGCGGCTACGTTCAAGCCTTCACTTGACTTGGCAGGAATAAAGTCTGTATCTGTGCTCACTTCATTGTTGTCTGCATTGGTCCAGTTCACAAAGTGATAGCCTGCATCTGCTGTCGCGCTGGAGCCTTCTGCTACTCCCGTTGCCGGAGCCAGGGTTTCGTCTTCAGGATCTACGCTTCCGCCTGCTGTTGCTTCATAATTGATGGTTACATCTTCATCTTCGGCAAAGTTGGCGGTATAAGTCGCTGCAAAGTTCAGGTCCTCGCTTGACTTAGCAGGTACAAAGCTTGCGTCTTTGCTTACTTCAACTCCTTCTGCATCTGTCCAGTTCACAAAGTGATAGCCTGCATCTGCTGTCGCGCTGGAGCCTTCTGCTACTCCCGTTGCCGGAGCCAGGGTTTCGTCTTCAGGATCTACGCTTCCGCCTGCTGTTGCTTCATAGTAGATGGTTACATCTTCGTTTTCGGCAAAGTTGGCGGTATAAGTCGCTGCAAAGTTCAGGTCCTCGCTTGACTTGGCAGGTATAAAGTCTGCATCTGTGCTTACTTCAACTCCTTCTGCATCTGTCCAGTTCACAAAGTGATAGCCTGCATCTGCTGTCGCGCTGGAGCCTTCTGCTACTCCCGTTGCCGGAGCCAGGGTTTCGTCTTCAGGATCTACGCTTCCGCCTGCTGTTGCTTCATAGTAGATGGTTACATCTTCGTTTTCGGCAAAGTTGGCGGTATAAGTCGCTGCAAAGTTCAGGTCCTCGCTTGACTTAGCAGGTATAAAGTCTGCATCTGTGCTTACTTCAACTCCTTCTGCATCTGTCCAGTTCACAAAGTGATAGCCTGCATCTGCTGTCGCGCTGGAGCCTTCTGCTACTCCCGTTGCCGGAGCCAGGGTTTCGTCTTCAGGATCTACGCTTCCGCCTGCTGTTGCTTCATAGTAGATGGTTACATCTTCGTTTTCGGCAAAGTTGGCGGTATAAGTCGCTGCAAAGTTCAGGTCCTCGCTTGACTTGGCAGGTATAAAGTCTGCATCTGTGCTTACTTCAACTCCTTCTGCATCTGTCCAGTTCACAAAGTGATAGCCTGCATCTGCTGTCGCGCTGGAGCCTTCTGCTACTCCCGTTGCCGGAGCCAGGGTTTCGTCTTCAGGATCTACGCTTCCGCCTGCTGTTGCTTCATAGTAGATGGTTACATCTTCGTTTTCGGCAAAGTTGGCGGTATAAGTCGCTGCAAAGTTCAGGTCCTCGCTTGACTTAGCAGGTATAAAGTCTGCATCTGTGCTTACTTCAACTCCTTCTGCATCTGTCCAGTTCACAAAGTGATAGCCTGCATCTGCTGTCGCGCTGGAGCCTTCTGCTACTCCCGTTGCCGGAGCCAGGGTTTCGTCTTCAGGATCTACGCTTCCGCCTGCTGTTGCTTCATAATTGATGGTTACATCTTCATCTTCGAACCACTGGGCCACATACGTTGCATTTCCTGTTACCGTTCCAGCTACTTCAGGTGTCCACCCGGTGAAGGTGTAGCCCGGTTCGCCCGGTGTTGCAGGAGCTGCCGGCGTACTATCGCCATATACGAGATCGCTCGTTGTTACTTCTGTAAATGTTCCGTGGGCTCCAGGCTGATACGTTACCGTATACTGATCCTGGCTCCACTGGGCCACATACGTTGCATTTCCTGTTACCGTTCCAGCTACTTCAGGTGTCCACCCGGTGAAGGTGTAGCCCGGTTCGCCCGGTGTTGCAGGAGCTGCCGGCGTACTATCGCCATATACGAGATCGCTCGTTGTTACTTCTGTAAATGTTCCGTGGGCTCCAGGCTGATACGTTACCGTATACTGATCCTGGCTCCACTGGGCCACATACGTTGCATTTCCTGTTACCATGCTAGCTACTTCAGGTGTCCACCCGGTGAAGGTGTAGCCCGGTTCGCCCGGTGTTGCAGGAGCTGCCGGCGTACTATCGCCATATACGAGATCGCTCGTTGTTACTTCTGTAAATGTTCCGTGGGCTCCAGGCTGATACGTTACCGTATACTGATCCTGGCTCCACTGGGCCACATACGTTGCATTTCCTGTTACCATGCTAGCTACTTCAGGTGTCCACCCGGTGAAGGTGTAGCCCGGTTCGCCCGGTGTTGCAGGAGCTGCCGGCGTACTATCGCCATATACGAGATCGCTCGTTGTTACTTCTGTAAATGTTCCGTGGGCTCCAGGCTGATACGTTACCGTATACTGATCCTGGCTCCACTGAGCAAAAACTGTCAAATCCTGACTTACAGTTGTACCCGCAGTAAATGCAGTTCCGTTTCCATCTTCTTCAGTGTTCCATCCCTGGAAAACATATCCGCCTCTGGCAGGATCGGAAGGCATGCTTCCACCTAACGCAGTATCTTTTACTAAGATTCTGGAATAGTTATCGGGTGCTCCGGTATAATTCTCATCAAAGGTTACCGTCACATCCGTCTGTTCCATATAACCATAGTTAAATTCCTCACTGCTGTGATTTGGCAAAAGAGTAACTGTTTGACTCGATGCTGAGCCTCCATAGGAAGAAGATTCTGCAACATAGACATAGGTTACTCCACCTACTACGATAGTTGATGGCGGTTCTACGGTATATACTTTGTCGTAGCTCAGATTTTCAGGAGGATCATTTTCATCATCCGTGAAGTATTCACTTTCCAATGAAACTCTCTGATCAAAATTAACAGGGTTTCCATTTAGTGCAATAGGCTCTCCATCACCGTTGACCAGATAATAGTTCATAGTGATCTGCCCGATATCCCCTGCATCCAATGTCGGAATCGGGTAAACTTTTTCCTGGTCATCTCCGTTATAATCTGTATATTCAACAGCTGCACTGATGTTGGTTGGATAAAGCCCGGCTTCGGTAACACTGTTCTTTAAATGGATATATATGGTCAGTGTTTTCGGTGTTGCAGTGATATCACCAATATTCCAGGTAACCTTCCCGTCGTTGGTGATTTCGACCGTGCCATGGGATGCCTCATAGGAATAACTTGCGCCGGAGCTTGGTTCAAAGTAGCGAGTCTGAATCAAATCTGTCACCACTGCACCAGTGCCGGCCTTCATCGTTTCCCCGGCTATCCCTTCAAAAATCGGAGTTAAATCGGTTGTAGCCTCGATTTTCCTGGCATAATCAGACTTTGGTGTTGATGCCAAAGGCTCAATATAATTTTCAAAGTCATCATCACCTACATCAAATCCCAGAGAATATATGGCGACTCCATCACTTTTCAAGCTTGCGGCCTTTTTTTCTGCTTTATCATACCGGCCCCAATTGGGTTCACCATCACTCATAAACACGATATAAATCGGCCTTGAATCGTCTACCCTGCCATTAATGATTCGATCTGCGGCCTGAAAAGCTGCCTCGTAATTGGTCCAGATACCGGTTTTTATCTCATCAATGACGTGAGAAAAATAATCTGGTGCATCTTTTGTTTGGCTACCTGTTGACACCTGATCATCTACCGCTAAAAAGGTTTCACCACCCTCTACATTTGGATATTTGCTGGCATGTCTGCTAAAGGTTATTAGGGAAATGCGGTTATCGGATGCAGTGCTGCCATTATCCTGATACAGTTTGTTTACAAAAGCCTTAGCCGCCGCCGTGGCGTTATCAATCTTGTTATTATAAGCCATACTTCTCGAACAATCCAGGATCAAAAGAACATCTGCCCCCTGTTGGATTGGATTACCGTATATATCCAGAATAACTTTCGCCTGCCCGTTACTCTTGTCAACCCACTCGGCTTGCTTATCAATAAACACGGCTCCCGGCTCATCTGCATCTGGTTCAGTAGAAGCAAGCGCCATTGCCCGAAGCATCATTGCAGGTGCTATTATTTCGTCATAAGGCTGTTCAATATATTCTTCTTCCAGTTCTTCGTAAACAAACGTTAGGACATTGTTATCAGCTTCCAGCGTAATGCTTTTCGATTCCTCGTCTGCTTCGTAGCCTTCGACAAACGCAGCCTCTTCTGTTACTTCATCACCAACCGTCTGATCGGAAACACTCTTTCCGCCCAGAAGCTCCTCACCATCCTCCAGCAGATACTGAACTGTGTAGGAAGTTAATTCAGCCACTTCCGGAATAACAGGAACAGGCTCCTCTACCGGCTCGGTAGGCTCTGTCTCTGTATAGATAAAAGTAATCAGATTATCACCTTCTGCAAGCGTAATACTTTTTTCACTTTCATCTACAGAATACTCCGTTATCTCAATTGCGGTTTCAGTGACCGTAGTCCCAACCATTTGATCTGCCACTACCTTATCCGGCAGCAGTTCATCTCCTTCTGACGTTTCATACGCAACAACGTAAGTCGTCAATTCCGATTCAGAAGGCACAGAAGGTCCTTCGGATTCAGAAGGTACAGAAGGTCCCTCCGGCTCAGATGGTACGGAAGGTCCCTCCGGCTCAGATGGTACGGAAGGTTCCTCCGGCTCAGATGGCACGGAAGGTCCCTCCGGCTCAGATGGCACGGAAGGTCCCTCCGGCTCAGATGGTACGGAAGGTCCCTCCGGCTCAGATGGTACGGAAGGTTTCTGTACCGGTTTATCCTGTTCAGACGGTTTCTGATCTCCCGCATCTCCCTTATCCGTCTGATCAGTTTGATCTGCCTCCTCCATTGTCGGAGTGCGTGGTTCATTAATGACCTCTGATGCATAAACTGATAAAGGCATCCCATAGGTTGCGATCATCGTTATGATCAGCACAGTCACCATGAATAGCTTTGTTTTTCTTTTTCTTTTGAAAAAAGCCATTCGATTCATTTCTCCTTTCTTCATTTCCTGCTTAAAACAACGTTTATATAGAGAACCAATATTGCATAGTGTGTAAGCAATATGGCAACTCCCGAAATAAGAATAAGATTATGTATTGTTGAAAAAGCGAATCGGTAAATTTACGGAAAGGTTAGATGACTTAACAAGAAAGCCAAATGATGATCAAAAACGCCACAGTAACTTACCTGACCATTTCTGACTGTCAAATGCAGTTTTGTGAATGAATGATTTGCGAAAATAGTCAACGTATGTTGCTGTGTAAAATGAAACGATAGAAAGATATTTGCTGATAAGAATAGAATTTAATTGCTAATTGTACATATTTTTACTGCAATAGACATAATAATGCAAAATTATTAATATTTTACATTCATAATGATGAAAGGATCCCTTTTTTATCCTAATATGAATAAAACTACAAACCGATTAAAATACTTTCATCATTCAATAGCATTACTGATATAAGCTACTAGCTACTAGCTCCTTCCATTGACAAGCATTCGAAATTTTACTTCTTGTAATGGAAATATTATCCACTATATTTTATATGAAAACAATGAGATTAAATCCTTATAAATAGACACTTTTGAAGGGTTTACGACATCTACAAATTAAAACCAGTATGTTTTTTCATTTTTCCTTATATTATTTTGTTATAATACCAACTAATATAGAAAATAAAAATCCCATCAGCAGTTTATTGCCAATGGGATTGAATCATATCTGAGATCCTATTGTTACTTATCTAGGTTCCTCAAAAGAAGAAGTTGTAAAAATTCTTTCCGTGGTAAACAATTCTTTGAGCTTTTTAGGTCCGGCAATGGTATCCCTTCCAACATATAAGATACCTCCTGTTTTCACCTTAACACTCCACTTAACCAAAGCAATTGTCCCTTGGTTGATTTCTATTCCAGTGATAAAAAGCGGATGAACGCAGCTTCCGTCATTAAAATATAACGGCTCACCCATTTCTGGAAACATAGGTCTGTGATTATGACCAGCGACCAGCATCCGGTTTTCGCGAATAACCCATTCAGTTAATCGCTTCCCGACATTTTCTTTTTTTTCTTGATTCTCTGCCGGGCTGGTAGGGTTCTGAATGCCAAACATCTCCAGCGGCCTCCAAAAATATCGAACCAGAAATCTGCTAAATTTCCAAAAACTACTGTTCAGTGCATCAACCTGATGACCGTGAATTAATAGAATATCTTGTTTTATTATTTGCAAATCCTCACTTTGATATTCTAATACAAGACCCTCATGCACCTGAATTTTCTCAAATAAAGGCACTGCTCTTTTTTCCTGCTTATCAAAGTATTCATATAAATTTTCTTGTACATATTTCTTACTTCGCTTCACCATATCATGGTTTCCGTATATAAAATATAATCTCTCTCCCAGATAAAACTTTTTTAAGAGCTGGAACGCATTTGGGTGTGCACTGATGATATCAGAAAGCTTTTTATTTTCCCAAAGCTCATCTCCGTCTCCAATTTCAATATACGTGAATCCCTCATTGTAATACTGGTTTAATGCAGAAATATATAAATTTTCATTCTTAAAAAAATCATCTGCCTGGCTCCCGTCTCCTCTATGACAATCGCTCATGAGTATCATTTTTGTAGAATCATCAGTAGGGATCCGTGCTGCCGACTCATAAATTTGGGACACCCGATCCAGCGGATTCATTCCAACCTCTCCCAATTCCGATTATATTTTGAATAGTTTTTTAGCTTATTATAGCCCTTAAATACTTGTCTGGTTTTCCCTAAATTGATCACCGCTTCGTAAAGAAACGGTTCTTTTTCCAAAATCGCGCTAATCTTTTTCGGCCAGTCCTCACACCCTTCGGTTATATCCTGAAAACGTTCACAGAGACGTTCGTTGTTTTTCTGAACGATCCAAACGGTTTCTTCGTTCCTTGTAAATGGCTGAGGCGTGCGGGGCTTATGAAACAAAAATTCTGCGGTAATTCCATCGGTTTCGATCTCATGTTTCTTATAGCCAATTTTCATCATGGATTGGATAAAACTGCTGCACATTGCAGCATCCTTGAATGTGATACGAATTCGCATGATCAATTCCCAAGGCTCAGAGAATTCACCCGGCCTAAAGCTGGCAAGCCACCAATGCTTACCTTCCTTGCGAAAAAGTACCCTGTCGTTTTTCATCAGCATATAACCCATCTCCAATCGATCTGAATTGTTGACGCATTGATAAAAGGTTCCGTTAAAAAAACCGGGAATATTCAAATCTGGTTTCTTTGTATTATAGACTCCGATTTCACATCCGGTATTCAGGCTATATTGCCCCTTCCATAATTGAATCATCCATCTTTTTCCACCATGGTCAAAACGTATCGCCTCTGTGTCAAGAATCATTCCCATGAATGCCGCTGCTTCATCATAAAGACTGCAATATCCATACTTTCTTTGCCAGGCGTTCATTTTTGTATAAAAAATATCCTGAACTGCATCGTATGCATATCCTGCATCACTGAGAAGTTGATCAAATTCCTCTAGCCCTGTCTTCTCAGGAATCGGACATACATTTCGGACAATGCGATAAGAAAGATAAACAAAGATAATCAATAAAATAAATATGGCAGGATACATCAAGATGCCTGCTTCAAGATAATATTTGAATATGTCAAGCATAGACTATCACTCCAAATAGTTTTTACTTTATACTATTCCAGCTCGTTGGTTTATGTTATTCATAAGTTTAAAACCGCATTTATAAAAAACTCTTTGGAAACGCTTTAAGGGATAAATCAAAGGAAAATCTGTAAAGTACCATTCTAAGACAAAAACTTATGGCGAGGCACCCATTGCGGACGCCTCGCCTTTCCATTCCTTATCCAGTGAGAACCACTGATTAATAATTATTCTTCAAATTACGCCATTCCGTTATTTTGACGCCATCAGATCACAGATCGCATTCGAGAATGATACCGGATCATCGATGGCCAGCCCTTCAATCAGCAATGCCTGATTGTACAGCAGCTCTGTGTATTGTTTTGCTTTATCTTTATCTCCATCAAAGACATTTTTCAAGGCTTCAAGCACCGGATGAGATGCATTGATCTCCAGAACTTTCTCTGCCTTCACTTTATCATCATTCGGCATTGCATTGAGTACCTTTTCCATTTCAATAGATATCCCGCCACCGCTGGCCAGGCATACAGGGTGAGATTTCAGCCTTTGAGACAGCTTTACATCACTGACCTTGCCTTCCAGTGTATCCTTCATAAAGGCAAAAAGTTCCTTGTTGTCTTCTGTCTCTTTTTTTACCGTTTCCTTCTCCTTCTCGTCCTCTTCAAATCCCAGATCATCACCGGAAACGGACTTGAATTCCTTGCCGTCATACTCCTGCAAAATTCGAATTGTAAACTCGTCAATATCCGCTGTAAAATACAAAATTTCAAAACCCTTATCCTTAAGGAGCTCTGTCTGCGGCAGATTATCAATCCTTTCAATCGACTCTCCGGCCGCATAATAGATGTATTTCTGGTCAAGCTTCATGCGGGAAACATACTCAGACAAGCTCACCATCTTCTTCTCCGTGGAAGAATAGAATAGTAGCAGATCTTTCAATGCATCTTTGTTTGCTCCAAATTGGTCATAAACACCATATTTCAACTGCAGTCCAAAGTTCTTGAAAAATTCATCGTACTTTTCGCGATCCGTTTTCATAAGTTCAACCAATTCGTTCTTAATTTTCTTTTCCACTCTGGAAGCAATCGCCTTAAGCTGTCTGTCATGCTGCAGCATTTCTCTGGAAATATTCAGGGACAAATCCTGAGAATCCACCAAACCTTTTACAAAGCTGAAATAATCCGGCAGCAGATCAGCGCATTTATCCATGATCAGTACCCCACTGGAATAAAGCTGCAATCCTTTTTCATATTCTTTTGTATAATAATTGTACGGTGCTTTTGCAGGGATATATAGGAGCGCATTGTAGGATACAACACCCTCCACATTGGTATGAATCACTTTTGCCGGTTTTGTAAAATCATAAAACTTCTCCTGATAAAAAGCCTCGTACTCTTCTTGTGTTATCTCATTTTTATTTTTGCGCCAAATCGGAATCATGCTGTTTAAAGTCTGTTCTTCAAAGAAGGTCTCATATTCATTCTCCGTACCTTCTTTAAGCTTGCGCTGTTCCACATTCATTTTGATTGGATATCGAATATAATCCGAATACCGCTTGACTAAATTTTGAATCTGATATTCCTGGAGAAATTCATCATAATTCTCATCTTCCGTATTTTCTTTGATCGTCAAAACGATCTCTGTCCCGCAGTTTTCTCTCGTATGTTCATTTATAGTATAGCCATCGGTACCAGTTGATCTCCACTGATAAGCCTGCTCTTGCCCATATGCTTTACTGGTTACCGTAACTACACTGCTTACCATAAAAGCAGAATAAAAGCCCACACCAAACTGACCAATAATATCAATGTCTTCTTTTTGTTCATTATCTTTTTTAAAGTTCAAAGACCCACTTCTTGCTATCGTTCCCAGATTGGATTCCAGTTCTTCTTTCGTCATACCAATTCCATTATCTGATAGGGTGAGTGTTCGGTTTTCTTTGTCGATCGCTATGCGAATTTCAAAGTTTTCTCTGGAAACTCCCGTAATATTATCCGTAAGGCTGCGATAATACAGCTTGTCTATTGCATCGCTTGCGTTGGAAATCAGTTCCCTTAAAAAGATTTCCTTATGCGTATAAATGGAATGAATCATTAAATCCAAAAGTCTCTTTGACTCCGCTTTAAATTGCTTTTTTGCCATGTAAAAAACCCTCCTTCGAAATATATCGGCATTGTCGTTTTATATTCCCGTGCCTTAGCACTCATCCGCAGAGAGTGCTAACAATACTAATATAAAACATTCTCACCTTAAAATCAAGGGGGTTTTTAAGAATTCTCCATAAAAATCCAGATTTATTTCGCCATCTTATAGATTTCCACGATATCCTTCCAATACAGTTTTTGAATCCCGCCGACTGGCGTTTCCTTCCCTCCCTTGAACGAGGTCGCCTTCTTTGCCATCCGTTCAAAATTGCTCTCATCGATTCCAAGCTCTGTTAAAGTAACCGGTAAACCGATAGAAACAAAAAATTGCTCCAATCGATCGATTCCTTCCTGTGCAACCGCTTCCGGATCACGTAAAGATGCGCTTACTCCCATCACATTGACTGCAAACTGAACAAACATATTGATATTGTCTTTATAAACATATCTCATCCAGGACGGAGTCAATACAGCTAAACCGGCACCATGGGCAACATCATAAAGAGCGCTCAGCTCATGCTCCATTTTATGGCTGGCCCAGTCTTGTGTTCTTCCCAAACCTAAAAGACCGTTATGTGCAATCGTACCAGCAAAGGCCACTTCGGCCCAGGCGTTATAATTTGCATTATCTTTCTTTAGGATCAATGCATTTTTCATAATCGCCTTCAAAGTACTTTCACAAAGACCGTCGGTAACATCCGCCTTGATTGTATTGGTAAAATAACGTTCCATTATGTGACTCATGATATCACAAATTCCATTTACCATCTGATTTTTGGGCAGCGTATAAAACAATTCCGGATTCATAATGCTGAAAAGCGGTCTTATTTTATCGCTGTGATATCCCCTTTTTAACTGATTTTCTTCCTTGGAAATTACTGCACTGTCACTGGATTCCGATCCGGTCGCAGGAAGGGTCAATATGGTTGCCACATCCAGCACCCGTTTCGCCGGTTTTTTCATTGAGAAGTAATCCCAAACATCGCCATCATAGGGAACTCCCATTGCAATGGCTTTCGCAGAGTCTATGACACTGCCGCCTCCTACTGCCAGAATAAAATCAATCTTTTGTTCTCTGCAAAGCTGAATTCCTTCATATACCAGGGAAAGTCTGGGATTCGGCTTGACACCGGAAAGTTCAACAGCATCAATACCGGCATCGTTCAATGATTTCATAACATCATCATAAACACCACTTTTTTTAATGCTTTCTCCACCGTAATGAAACAACACCTTATGGGCATAAGGCTTAATAAATTCGCCAATTAATTTATGCTTGTCCTTTCCAAAAATAATGCGTGTCCTGTTTTCATAATCAAAATCAATCATTGTATTTTATATCCTCCAATTTCTATTTCTAATGTTCCTGTACAGAAGCATCACTTCAAAATAACTCTGTTTTTCCCTTGTCTTTTCGCATCATAAAGTGCTTGATCCGCTCTCTTTATAATGGTATCCTCCGTATCCAATTCGTCAGCCTCCGCAAGCCCGATGCTAACCGTTACATGAAAGTCTGACAGGATTTGATCCGTGGCAATAGACGACCTGAGATTTTCGAGTATTTCAGCTGATTTTCTACCGTCTTCATAAATGATTCCACTGAATTCATCGCCACCCCATCGCGTAATGATATGTCCTGATAAGGCCTTGCTGCTCATCGTCATAATACGCTTTAATACTTTGTCACCCTGAATATGTCCATGACTGTCATTCACTTCCTTAAAATGATCCAGATCCATGAGAAATACAGACCAATCACTGGAATTTGCATCTCCCTGGCTTAGAATTTGTTTCAATTTTTCATCAAATCCCTTCCTGTTTTCCATAATACCAAAGTTATCCATAAGTGCCATCTGATTAAGCTGTGTATCATGTTTTTTTAGTATTTTATTGACGATAAGAAGTACGGATACCAAGACAAATATCACGATAAACAGATCAAATAGCAGTTGGTTGTTAAAAGACTTCGCTAAGATTGAGGTGTCTTTTCTGACAATTAAATACCAGTTCAATTCTTCAATGTAGTAGCTTATGACATATTGTTCCCCAAAATCATCATCCAATTTAAATACATTAATTGATTCAGTTTTTCCATAGAGTGCTTCGCCGATCTCTTGATACAGTGGTTCTGTATTGATATTACGCTCTTCAATGTAAGATTCCTTGGTGTGGGCTTGAACCAAACCATTTCCATCTACAAGAAAAGCTTCCAGTTGGTATGAATTTTCAAAATTATCCAGTAATTCCTGAATGTAACCCATTTCAATACCAACGCCGGTAACTCCCATAATATGATTATTCTCATCAAGGATTTTACAATTAATGAATACAGTAAGAAGCTGATGATCCACTTCATCCTGATCCACATCCAAAAGATAGAGATTTTTTTGCTGAATAAAATCATAGTACCAGACATCATGATCGTCTTCCGGTGTAATCGTTTTAAATAATCCATTATAATGGAAATATTTTTTTGTCTGATCAGAGACTAAAAACACAGAATGATAACGATATTTATCTCGTATTCCCTCAAGATAGTGCGTGATTTCCCTTTCTGAACGAAAATCCTCCTCATTGAGCCATTGCTTTACAAAAGAATCATTCGCCATAGTAAGTGCTACAAAAATAGGTTTTGTCAATTCATTATTGATTTCCGAATAAATATTAGTAGAAGTCAATTGGGATATATTCAATATATCATCACGTATTATTTTGCTGTATGTCGTAAAGCTGAAAAATATAATCAAAATGCTTCCAACCAATATGATGGCTGAAATAATCAGGCTGTTCACCTTGCTTTTTGGTTTCATAGAATTAGCTCCTTGTACAAGAATATATACTGTATTGTACCATTTTCGACATAAGCTTACCAGCTTCAGTTTTATAAATGTGTCCGTTTCATAAATGATAAATAATTTGCTGACATAGCGGAAGGCTTTTCAATACAAATAAAGGGATGCTGAACAAATCAATTTAATGATTCCATTCAGCATCCCCAACTTACTTTTTCTTATTCTAATGGATTAAGAAGACAGCTCTTCCTTCATTCTCAAATCATTTTGATTGATATAAAACGTCAGCATATGAAGACTGTCACTTAAATGAACATTTTCCACAACAATATCATCCGGCACAGAAAGTTCGGCTGCTGCAAAATTCCAGATTCCCTTTACTCCACCCTTTGCAAGCGCATCTGCAACATCTTGTGCACTATCCTTGTTCGTTGTAATGATTCCAATATCAACCTGCTGCTTTTCAAGAAATTCATCGATTGCTCCGAAATCCATAACCTCAATATCGTTGATTCTTAATCCAGTCAATTTCGGGTTCACATCAAACATTGCCATGATATGAAATCCCGACTTATAAAAATGAGTATAATTTGCGATTGCCTGACCCAGATTACCAGCCCCGACAATAACCAACTTGTAATCGTTCTTAAGCCCCAAAATAACACCGATTTGACTGTGAAGCCGTTCAACGTTGTATCCGTATCCCTGCTGACCAAAAGCTCCAAAATTATTAAGATCCTGCCTGATTTGAGATGCCGTATATCCAACGATTCGACTCAACTCTGTGGATGAAATTACTTTAATGCCTTTTTCCAAAAGATCTTTTAAAACTCTTCTATATCGTGGGAGTCTTTTAATGACTGCACTTGAAACGAATGTATAGTTTTTCATCATATTACACCTATCCTAAATTTTATATTACCCTTTTGCAACGCACTAACCGGCTTGTTTTATACAAAATGCCATTATCTAATGGCATTTTGCATACGATAAGAAAGAGGCTTCGGTATGATTATATGTGTATTGCTTTATCAATGACCGCATGAGACGCTTCATGATAGATTTCTGATATTGTCGGATGCGGATGAATCGATAGAGCCAATTCCTCGGCTGTAGATTCAAGATTCATGGCAACAACCGCCTCAGCAATCAAGTCTGTTGCATGAAGACAGAAAATATGCACACCAACAATCTCATTGTACTTTGTTTCCGTAATCACCTTGATCAAACCGCTATCATCGCCTGCCACCTTCGCTTTGCCATTTCCTACGAGAGGAAATTTTCCAACCTTTATGTTCCCGTATTTCGCCTTCGCCTGTGATTCTGTCAAGCCTACACTTGCAACCTCCGGCTGAATATAAATCGCACTTGGTATTTTATCATAATCCATTTGCTTATGATGTCCACAGATGTTTTCCACTGCAATAATTCCTTCTGCGGAAGCAGTATGTGCCAACATCGCCTTACCGTTCACATCTCCAACCGCATAAATATTATCAACTGAAGTTTTCATCGTTAAATCTGTCACGACAGCACCGCGCTCTGTTTTTATACTTAATTTTTCACAATCGATTCCTCCCAGCTCCGGTCCTCTGCCTACTGCCATAAGAACCCTGGATGCAGGTACCGATTCCTGTTTCCCACCTTTTTCAAACATTACAGCATTGCTGGAGATCTCAGTGACCTTGGCACTTGTATAAACCTTTACTCCCATATTTTCCAGCATACCTGTAACTTGCTTTGTGATTTCTTCATCAACCATGGGTAAAAATTCTGTCCAAAAACTCAACGACAGTAACTTTCGTTCCAATGTTTGCAAAGAAATAAGCGAATTCAATTCCAATGACACCTCCGCCAATAATTGTGATATCCTTTGGAATTTCAGTGAGATCCAATACTTCATTACTTGTCAGTACTTTCATTTTACTGTCGACCGAAATCGGAAGAGATTTGATATTGGAACCAGTTGCTATAATAATATATTCACTCGTGTATTCTTTACCGTTCACCACAACCGTATTTTTATCCTTAAGGATCCCTTCTCCCTCAATGACAGTTACTCCATTTTTCTTAAACAACCCATTGACACCGCCTACCAGTTGTTTGATAATCGATTCTTTTCTATCTTGAACCTTGGCCATATTCAGTTTTACGTTCGAAGTATCAAGATCTACAATTCCGAATTTTTCGCTTTCCTTGATTTCTTTTAGAGATTCCACACTTCTCAGAAGCGTCTTGGTAGGAATACAGCCTCTGTTCATACAAACTCCGCCGAACTTATCTTTTTCTATAATTGCAGTTCGTTTACCAAGCTGTGCCGCTTTGATCGCAGCGACATATCCGCCGGGGCCTCCGCCAACAACGATAATATCAAAATCTTTTGTACTTCCTTCCGAAGCAGATGAAGCCGCAGGCGCAGCAGTCGATGATGGGGCTTCTGTTGCCGGAGCGGATGCTGCCGATTGTTCGGCAGAAGCTGAACTCTCCTTACCCAGCTTAGAAAGAGCTTCTTTCAATTCTGCATCAATATTTTCCTCTGCTCCTCCTATCACTGCAATGGGAAGTGTAACCGGAACTGCTTCTCCTTCCTCAATCAAAAGTTTTCTTACTACGCCATCTCCGGTCGCTTCTATATCAATACTTGTCTTATCTGTTTCAATTGAGAACAATGCTTCGCCTTTGCGAATGCTTTCTCCTTCATTTTTATACCATTTCACCAGCTTTCCTTCGCTCATGTTGAAACCCAGCTTTGGCATAATGATTACTTCTGCCATTTTTCCCTCCCTATTACACGAATAATTCTATTGGATTTTCAAGCAGTCTCTTGACTTCCGTTACAAACTGTGCAGCTAATAAACCGTCGATTACCCTATGGTCTACCGTAAGGGTGATGTTCATCATTGGTTTGATATCGACTGATTTATTACCGTTAGCATCCTTTACGACAAGCGGCTCATCCTTTGTCGCACTGATTGCCAGGATTCCTACTTCAGGTGGATTGATGATTGCTGTAAAGTTCTCAATACCAAACATACCTAAATTAGAAATTGTAAAGGTTCCGCCCGTATATTCATCCGGTGTCAGCTTGCCGTTTCTTGCTTTATCAAACAGAACACTCGCTTCTTTTGAAATCTCAACAACGGTTTTGTGATTGGCATTCTTGATTACTGGAACAATCAACCCGCCAGGTGCCGCCACGGCAATCCCCAAATTAACGGATTTATACTTCACAATCTGGTCGCCTACCAAAGATTCATTCATATCCGGATATTTCTGCAGGCATTTGATTACTGCTCTAGCAATGTAATCCGTTACCGATGTTTTCTTATCCTGTGCGCTATTGATCTGTTTTCTAAATTCAAGCAGCTGATCCAAGTTTACTTTCTGTGTAAAGTAAAGATGCGGCGCGGTAAACTTGCTCTCAGCCAGTCTGTCTCCGATAATCTTTCTTACGCCACTGTAAGGAACCACTTCCAGAATTTCTTTGCCGTCCGCGGTAATTTCTGCTTCCTCAGAAGCCTCCGTTACAATTGCAGCAGATGCAGATTTTTCTGCCGATGCCAACTTTTCTGCTGCAATAACATCCCTCTTCATGATCTTTCCGTGAACTCCCGTACCTTGAACGTCATCTCGGTTTATTCCTTCAACCTCGGTGATTTTTTCTGCCACTGGTGAAATTCTGACTTTACTGGAAGCTAAATAATCCAAAATATCCTTCTCGCAGATTCCGCCTTGATAGCCGGTTCCAATCATATCGAAACCTTCTAGGTTAAGCCCACGCTCTCCTGCGACCCTTCTTGCTCTTGGAGTAATTTTTCTTCTTTCTCCCGAGTTTGCACTCCCTGCAGCAGGCACTGCCGAAGCACTGATTGAAGTATCTGCCAAAGTTGTATCTGCGCCTTCTTCTTTCTTTTCTGGGCTCTCTTCCCTGTTTAACTGGCGATTCACATCTTGAATCAAGGAGTCGATATTTTCCTTAGCCTCAGCGATAATCGCAATCGGAAAAGTAACTTCGATGGAATCTCCTTCTTCTATAAACTTCTTTCGAAACACGCCGTCCTGCGTTGCTTCAATATCAATGGAGGTCTTATCGGTCTCGATGGCAAAAATGGGTTCTCCCTTCGTTACGGAATCTCCCTCTTCCTTATACCATTTGACAAGTTTGCCTACCGACATATTGAAGCCAAGCTTCGGCATTATTATAATCTCTGCCATGTCTTCACCTCTATTTCATCATCATTTTAACTTTTGCAACGGTCTTCTCCACAGACGGAATGATCGGAAATTCCAACGCCGGGCTGAATGGGATAGAGATGTTTGGCGTACCGATTCTTCCGATCGGAGCATCCAGGTAATAGAACACATCATCCATAACATCCGCTCCAATTTCCGCTCCAATACCGCATTTTTCATAAGCTTCATCCACGATCAACAATCTTCCGGTTTTCTTAACCGATTCGATGATTGTTTCTCTGTCTAGAGGAACAATGGTTCGAAGATCGATTACTTCTACAGAAATTCCGTCTTTTTGAAGCTCCTCAGCAGCCTTTACTGATTTCATTACTTGGGAAGATGTTGCCACGATCGTCATGTCCGTTCCCTGTTTTACAATATTTGCTTTTCCGAAAGGAATCGGTTCTACCGCATCATCGATCATAAATTTATTGGTATATATTCCATTTTATGTTCAAAAGAATATAACAGGATTGTTATCTCTGATAGCAGTCTTCAAAAGCCCCTTCGCCTCCTGTGGCCGTAGAAGGAACAACGACCCTTCATTCCGGGGAAGTGTGAAACCATAGCCTGCATACTCTGAGAATGCTGCGCTGCAGAAGAACGACCTGCTCCGATCGGTGTACGGATAACCATCGGAACATTGACCTGTCCGCCTGACATATATGTTATTTTTGCAGCGTTATTAATAATTTGATCTGCAGCTACCAGTAAAAAAATCCCGAAAACATCAGCTCAATGACTGGACGCAAACCCGTCAGCGCCATTCCGGTACCCATACCTACAAATCCGGCTTCAGAGATCGGGGGTGTCTTTTACCCGAAGATCTCCATATTTTTCATATAAACACCTACCGACCGTTTTAAAGTTTCCTCCGATAAAAGCGACATCTTCGCCCAGCAAAAGTACACTGTCATCTCGTTCCATTTCTTCATCCAACGCTTCACAAATAGCGTCTCTATATAAAAATTTCTTTCATTTTCGTGTAAACCTCCTTCACTTGCTTATAGATCGAAAAAAAGATCCGTGTATGCTTCCGCTGGATCAGGATAAGGGCTGTCAACCGCAAATTTAACTGATGCCTGCACTTCCTTCTCTACTTCAGCTTCAATCTTTAATAATTTCTTTTTCCGTGATTTTCATTGACAAAAACTTTGCTTTTAAAGCTGTTAAGCGGGCACCGTTCCATCCAGGAAGCTTTCTCATTCACAATCTTTTTCTTTCCCGGTAAGTTGCCGGATCTCCCACGTGATGACCCTGCCATCTATAGGTCTTACACTCAATCAAAGTAGGGCCGTTTCCGCTTCGTGCTCGATCAACAGCTTCTTTCGCCGCTTGATGAACAGCCAGCACATCCATTCCGTCTACCACAACGCCCGGAATACCGTATCCTAGTGCTCTATCTGCAAGATTCGGCGTATTTGTAACATCTCTGATATCAACAGAAATACCGTATAAATTGTTTTCAATCACATAAATAATCGGTAAATTCCATGCGGCAGCCATATTGATACTCTCATGGAAGGTACCTTCATTAGAAGCGGAATCACCAAAAAATGATACTGCAACCTGATTGGTTTTGCGATATTTTGCTGAATATGCCGCACCTGTTGCAATCGGGATCTCTCCTCCGACAATTCCGTTGGCTCCCAGAATTCCTTTGTCCATTGCCATGATATGCATCGATCCGCCTTTTCCCTTTGAATAGCCGCCTTCCTTTCCCAGTATCTCTGCCATCATTTTATCAATTTGAGCACCACGTGCTACCAAATGGCCATGACCACGATGGGTACTTCCAATGTAATCATCCTCATTCAATGCAGCACAAACTCCGGTGGCTACGCCTTCCTCACCCAGATACAGGTGAGCAAGACCCGGCATCATTCCCTTTTTATAGAATTCAAAGACTTCTTCTTCGAATCTTCGCATCCTGTACATCGTTTCATAAAAGCTTAACAATTGTTTTTTGCTATAATTCGTTTCCATTTTACCCTCCCATTTTTCTCTTATCTTCGTGCTATTATATAAAGCAAATCATATGCCAATTTTCTTATTAATAATTATTTCAAAATATAATCATTCAATTTTCAATGGTTTTGGAGTGATTTCATTCAAAAAAAATAATGGCTAATTGATTTTTTCTTAAGAAAATGTTATGCTATGTGTCACATTGTCACATGCGCCACGCAACGACACATGGCATAGTGTGGCACAAGCAAAATCTTTTTAGATTAATTTTACCTATCTTTAGAACCCGGAGGATCAAATATGTTGTACACGCAGGAATATCAGGAAAAATTACAAGTTGCATGGGAACACTTTATCACAAGCGATGATCAAGATTACGATTATTCTTTCATACGTCCGGTAATTTTCGAATCCTGGCTCCGCTCCAGAGAATATCGCGTGAATCCTTACGAAAAAAAGACCTCCATTTTGAATCATGAGGATATGGAGAAATTATCTAACGAAAACAAGCGTCTGATTAAAACAGTAAGGCCTTACATGGAACGTCTGTACTCTATCGTAGAAGGCTCTGGTTTTTTCTTACTTTTAAGCGACAAAGAGGGATATATTCTTGATTTGATTGGAGATAAGGAGATTATAGAACAAGCGAAGGAAAGTCTTCTGGTCGTCGGCGCAAATCGTGCCGAATCTGTCGCCGGAACTAACGCAATAGGTACCTGTTTAACGATACGCGCACCCATACAGATCTGGAACAGAGAGCATTATGTGACAAGCCACAGACACTATTCCTGCAGCAGTGGACCAATTTTTGACGAGCAAGGAAATCTCCTTGGTTGTTTAAACATTACCGGAAATTACACGGAGATACATACCCATACTCTGGGAATGGTGCTTAGTGCAGTAGATGGGATTACAAAAGAGTTAAAAATCAGAAAAGCATACGATGATATTAAATCGATGAGTGCACAAAGAAATAGTGTTCTGGAGTCGGTAACATCCGGTTTGATACTTTTAAACGAAACGGATCAGATCATACAAATGAATGGGAATGCTCAGCGCATGCTCCATCTGAACGGACAAAATGCAATCGGCAAAAATATCAACAGTATCATCAGTATGGAAGAGCCTCATCAGAATGATAACTTTTACGATTTAAAAACAACTTTCAGTGACAAAGAAACAAATATTTATTTCAACGACTCTCACACGACGCCAGTAAAGTTCCGCGTAAGTGTTAATTTTGTAGGTGAGGACAGTATGCATGACCGAGGTACCGTTATCCGGTTGGACGAATCAAAGTACATCAACAAATTAGTAAATAAGATCGGTGGATTCAAAGCTTCTTATACCTTGGATAGTATCAAAGGAAATTCCCCTGCAGTAAAAAACCTGATCAGTAACTGTATGCGTGCGGCAAAAAACTCTTCCAACGTTTTGATTCTGGGAGAAAGTGGAACAGGGAAAGAACTGGCAGCGCAAGCGATTCATAATTCCAGTTACTATTCAGATGGTCCCTTTGTAGCAATTAATTGTGCCGCATTACCAAAAGGTCTGATAGAAAGCGAACTTTTTGGTTATGAAAGAGGGGCTTTTACCGGTGCAAGCAAAGAAGGAAATCCCGGAAAATTTGAACTGGCTGATGGAGGAACCATATTTCTGGACGAAATCGGTGATATGCCTTTCGATGTTCAAGCTACCCTGCTGCGCGTAATCCAGACGAAAGAGATTGTTCGTATCGGTGCCAGACACACAAAAAAAATTAACGTCCGAATTATTGCAGCAACAAACCGGGATCTGATGAATGAAGTTAAAGAGAAAAACTTCCGTCAGGATCTTTATTATCGGTTGAACGTTCTGACAATCCATATGCCGCCCCTTCGGGATCGCGGTAATGATATCTGTGAGCTTGCAGATTATTTTGCAAGTACATTAAATAATCCTACAAACACAACGATGCATATTTCGGACGATGTATACCGAGTTTTAAAAAAATATCCATGGCCGGGCAATATCCGTGAGCTGGAAAATGCAATTGAACGAGCAATCAATATTGCAGACAATGCTCAGATACTGCTTAAACACCTTCCGGAACACATTCAGAAATACGAAACTACAAAACCATCACAAGATTCGCTCCAGGAACAGGAACAATTTTTTGCAAGACCAACCTATCATGATAAAGCAAACGGGTACCAGATGATCATTTCCGGTCTGGAACAAACAAACGGCAATATCAAAAAAGCAGCCGAACTACTGGGAATCAGTAGGCGAACACTCTATCGTAAAATGGATCAATATGAAATCGATTACAAAAACTATCGGAAATGAAATCTAAAAATGCAAGGGTAATCATCGATTTTCGAGGATCACCCTTGCATTTTTGTAGCGTAAAAAGAAGCCAGTCCTTCTATTCAAACAACTGGCTTCTTTTCATAATTTCTAACGATTCAGTTATTAATTTTTCTCCTTCGAATATCCTATTACTGCACAAACAGCGTAACATACCATGATTCCCATTACACCTAACATCCAGTAAAATGTAGCCATATCATCCATGATTCATCTTCCTCCTTGCTTTTAAGAAAATAAAAATATGTTAACTCTCTTGCAGATTATTTTTTTGAAGATTTTGATGCCATTGTATAAATTCCCTGCCCGATAGCAATCATAACAAAAATAACGACAACACTTATAACCAATAAATTAATGAACATGCTTGTCTCCTCCTTTTTTTAACAAAGTTTAAACTTCCTTAAATTCATGAACCTTAAAGTAACCTGGTTCTCCCTTTGTTGTCAAATTTCCGATTATGATTACTATAAGAGATGAAGCCAAAGTAACGTAACCATTTGGAAGTGACCCAATCAAGCCTCCGATAGAAGCAGGCAATGAAGTAAATGTCCAGATCATGTTAACAATCCAGGTGATTGCAAGAGTTGCCGAGGCTACGCCGTAGCTTCTTTTCCAGAACAGACCCGTAACGAAGAGCCAAAATACCGGTACCATCCAGGCGAACAGCCAGTTGATCGCACCAATAATTGGAGGAAGATATGCGGAAACAGCAATCGCAATCGCTCCTAAAATTACAACCATGATTCTGATAACTCTCGTAACTTCCTGTTCAGAAGCATCTTTTTTAAACAATCCTTTGTAAATATCCATTGCGAAAATAGTAGATGGAGTTAAAGAGGTCATTGCAAAGGTAGAGAGTATGGCGGCAAGTAAAGCAGCCAGCAGCAACGCGGATGCCCATGCCGGAAGCAGATCTACAATCATCGTGGTTGCAGCCATCTTTGGTCCTAAAGCAGCATATTCCGGAATAGATTTTGCTGTTAATCCAAGGGTAACTGCGAAAACACCGAACAACCCGTTTAACGGAGCAGCAATCCAAACTGATTTTCTGATTGTCTTTTCGTCTTTCGCAGACATTAATGCCTGCAGGAGCATCTGGCTGATACCCTGGCAGAATACAACCGCAATGACTTGCGCGATTGCAAATGTAATAAATAAATCCGGAGTACCAAAGATACTTGTCATAAATTGTGTAGCCTGGTCAACTTCAAAGAACGACTGTACCGTATCGAAGTTTCCGCCCGGAAGTCTCACTGCAACTAAAACTGTCGCAACAATCAAACCAATATACATGACCGCTGCATTAATCACATTTACAATTCCAACTTCTTCCATACCTGCAAGTACTACATAAAAAATCCCAAGAATACCGCCGACAATTGCAGCCTGAGCAATTCCCCAGCCCGTCATCGTTGCGATTACAATACCAACTCCTTGGGTTTCTAACGTTAATATTCCCCAAATACATCCTGCCATGACACAGGAAATTGCCAAAGCATTTTTCGCACCATACATTCCCTTCAACGCTTCAGGGACAGTGGTTACACCCATTCTTCTTACCCAAAGCCCGGTTCCAAAGCATGCTACAATAATCAGTGCGACGTGAGCCAAACTGAACCAATAAGCAACCGCGCCCATACCATAAGTCATTTCAAATACGCCTAAAATGTGTGCCGTTCCGAGTACGGTTAGTGCTATGGTTGGTGCCAGTACAAGAACACCCATGTTTCTTCCGCCCAAGGCAAAACCACCCTCTGCTTTTTTGTTTCTCTTTTTGGACACAAAATAGCCTACGACGAAAATTACTAGAATTTCATAAATCAGCACGATGGCTAAGACACCTATTCTCATCTTTTAACCTCCCAAAATATTATTAAATATTTCCAATATCAATCTATCTATAATTCCGGTCAAACTTATGGCGCATAAAACGACTCTATTAAAATTTTTAATCTGATTTTATGCGCCATAAAAAAGCTGTTTTAAAAACCCCGCTATAATCAATCCTGCGGAATCATTCAGTTATCTTATCTTATTTATCTATCCTCTGGATACCTTACGAGCTGGTCCGAAACTCTGAGCAAGACGCAGTATCTGACCACCGTCTGCATGAATCTCGTATTTTACACCCTTAGGAATATAGAATCCATCTTCCGTAATAAGCGGAAGCTTTTCTCCGTCAGCAATCACATAGCCTTTACCAGCAATGACATAAGTCATCTGATCAGATTCTGCAACCTGACCGCTTACAACACCATCAGGCAGGATATCTACAACTTGGAACTCGATGGTATTGTTTCCGCCGTTCTTTGGTGTGGAGATTGGGAAAGCGGTTGCATTTTTAGCACCGGCTACAGCAACAGGAGCCACTTCATTGATATTTCTGATGAAAGGTTCCGTCTGGCTAAATTCTTTCGGAGTCAGGGTTACAACGAATTTCAATGTCTGAACGCCGATCGGATACATTTCGTGATCCGCATTGCCTGGAATCCACATAACGTCTCCTACTTTGTATTCATATCTTTTCCCATTGATGAGAGAATATCCTTTACCGGAAAGGATAAAGTAACAATGGTCAGCATCCTTATGGTTGTCAAGGATTGCGGCTCCGCCGAATCTGATTTCGCAGATAGAGAAAAATCCATAAGTGTCGGAATCCATAGTTGCAGGTACACCGAAGGCAAACGCATGTGCGTTAAGATGTTTTGCAGGTTGCGCCGGAGCAAGATCATAATAATTTTTTACATAAGCTTTAGCCATTTTAAAATTCCTCCTTGATATATAATAAATAGTTATGTTTATACAGAATTAAGCTACCTCTTGTATCCGCACTGGTCTTCCAAAACTTGTGTTAATACAGAGAAATCCTTGTCCCCTCTTCCTGAGGCAGCGGCTGCTTGATAATACTGTCTTGTAACAGCTGTTACAGGCATTGCCACACCATACTGCTTTGCAGCAGCGAAGGCCAGATCAAAGTCCTTCATCATCAGCTTAACACTGAAAGCAGGCTTGTAATCACCACTGGATACAAGTGCTTTTTTATAATTAACCAATGGCGACCCAACTGCGCTTCCCGCCATTACTTCGCATACCTGTGTAACGTCAAGTCCTGCCTTCTCAGCAAGAACAACAGCTTCTGCCATCATCTGAGACGTAACTCCGATCATTACATTTAATGCAAGCTTCAATACTCTGGCTTCTTCTGCTCCACCTACATAGAACTGATTTTTTCCCATTTTTTCAAACATCGGCAAAACTTTATCATAAGTTGCCTTATCTCCTGAAGCAAGGATACCAAGTGTTGCATTCTGCGCAAGTACAGTACTTCCAGTTACAGGGCCTCTGATGAATTTACATGCCTTTGCTTCAATTGCATCATTTACCTTTGCCGATTCTTCTGGAGAAACGGTACTCATATCGATTACAATTTTGTTGGCAGCCAATCCGGCTACTACGCCATTTTCACCCAATGTTACAGCTTGCAACGTAGGTCCGTCAGATACCATTGTGAAGATAAAATCACATTTATTTGCAATCTCCTTTGGGGAATCTGCCCATTTCGCCCCAGCAGAAATTACTTCATCTGCTTTTGACTTTGTTCTGTTCCACACGGTAACCTCATGTCCCGCTTTCAATAAGTTTTTACTCATAGGACTACCCATGTTTCCCAGTCCAATCCAACCAATCTTAGCCATTTATATTTCCTCCTTTAATTAAATGAAAAATGATAACAAATGTCAATTCTTTATTAATATCAAAGTCGAATTTTGTCGAATATTTTTTTTTACAGGAATTGACACCCCGGAAGTCCGCAGGAAGTAATTTCGTCTGAAGGGAATTTTGTCATCAGCTCGCAACCATCCTTGGTTACAACCACTTCCTCTTCGATTCTTGCACTTCCGGAACCGTCTTCTGATGCACACCATGTTTCGATGGCGAAGGTCATGCCCTCTCTCAATTCAAACGGATTATCCAACGAGAACAGTCTGGAAATAATCGGTTTTTCCCAAAGTCCAAGACCAATCCCATGTGCAAACTGCAACAGAAAGGCTTCATCTTCATTCTTAAAGCCCAGTTCCGTAGCAGCAGGCCAGCATTTTGCAACATCCGCAGATGTATTGCCAGGCTTAATCGCTTTGATGGAATCCTTGATCCATTTGGAAGCTTTTTCATATGCTTTTCTCTGATCTGCATTTGGAACCCCACAGGAGAATGTTCTGTAATAACAGGTTTTATATCCGTTATATGTATTTCCAATATCGAAATAAATCAACTCTCCAGGTCTAACCATTCTGTTTGAGAAAGTATGGCTGTGTGGATTTCCTCTCTCACCTGAAATACTGTTAACAAACTCCACCAATTCAGCTCCCCAGTTGTAAAGTTTATAATTCGCAATTGCCACCAGCTCATTTTCCATAGATCCCGGTCTAAGTGCCTTGGCAAGATCATAGTAAGCCGCATCCACCATTGCTGCAGATTGTTTTAAAAGCTGAACTTCATCGTCAGTTTTAATGATTCTTGCGTCCAGCATTGACTGCTGCCCGTCGACAATTTCTATCTTATGATTTTCCATTGCTCTGATCAGCGGAATATCAACGATATCCATACCCACCTTTCCGGTTACTCCATATTCCTTAAGGTAACCAGCAATCTGATCCGCAACTTTATCAACCATACCAGCCTCAACAGGAATGGCTCCTCTCATAGACCCTACTGCCGGCATGATATGATCTTTCGCCATCCAGTCGACCCTCTGTCTCTTTGACGGTGCTGCGGGATCAAACAGGAACGGTTGATCCACTCCATCAATTAGAATACAATATCTGTTCATTTTGTTACGATTCCATTCACCGATATGCGTTCCTGTTATATACCGGATATTATCAAAGTCATAACATACTAAGGCGTTAAGACCGTAATCTTTCATGCTCTGCTTTGCTCGAGCTAATCTGTCGCTTCGTAGTCTATAGAAGTTGACATTCGACTCAAAATCTACACCATTCATTCCTGATCTAGGCATTTTTTTTTCCTCCCTTATGATCCATTTGATCCATTTGCAATATTTTCTGCAATGATGACCGAACAAATCATCAATGCAATTACCTAAAAGAGCAAAACCTATGCCAAGATTATTTTTATCTCTTTTTCTAAGAAATCCAAAAGCATATTAAGTTTTGTATTTTCAACCTTTCCGCATTGTTAAAAATTTAATGGTGAAAAAAAAATCAAAAAGTTTGTAGCGCAACCGTAGGCTTGAAAATAATTCAAATTCGTTTTTTTACTTGCAAATCGAAAGGATTCGTGTCACAATTGTGCCATATCCGGTCAATGTTAGCGACACATGTGTGCCATAATTGCGCCAAACACGTGCCAATACGTGCCACCATTTTGTCAAATTAGTAGCAATGTTATCGAAATGTTATTGAAATGAAACTTGGAGGAAAAAATTATGATAGAATTAACAGAAGAATATAGCAAAAAGTTATATCATTACTGGAACCTATATATAGAAAAAAATCTTCCTATGCCTGAAACACTTGATGATATCAGACCATTCATTTACGAATCATGGAAACGTTCAAAAGCCAATAGGGTATCCCACCATGAGGTTAAAGATGCCAAGCTGAATTCTACGCAGCTTCGTTACGCCTTCGCACGAAACGAAACACTAATGTCAGTCGCTCACTCCTATATCCTGAAACTTTATTCCTATGTGAAAGGCAGCAACTTCATCATTGCACTGACTGACAACAGTGGATTTGTCATAGATCTCGTAGGTGAAGATCATGAAATTCAACTGCGAGCCAAAAAAAGCGGACTTACGATGGGATGTAACAGAAGTGAAGAATATAGTGGTACAAATGGCATCGGTACTTGCCTTGCAACCGGCAAACCCATTCAAATATGGGGCCGCGAACATTACATCGAGCCTCACCACAATTATGTCTGTTCCGCTGCACCAATCAAAAACCCATATGGCAAAATCATAGGCTGTCTGGATGTCATCGGGCCGGTAGGAGCAGTACATTCCCATACCTTGGCCATGGTTTGTGCCGCTGTAGACGGTATTGAAAAAGAAATAAAAATGCGAGAAGCATACGATAAAATCTCAACGACAAACAATCAGCTGGTCAGCACAATACAGTCAATTTCTTCCGGAATTATTATGATTGATAATATGGGGATTATCACACACCATAATGCCCGTGCAATGCAATTTTTAAAGCTTCCAAACAATCATTGCAAAAATGAAAACCTTGCAAATATTCTTAATTTGAAGCACGCTCCTTTCAACCTTCTGGAGTTAAAACACGATATCAGCAACAGGGAAATCACTTTAAAAAATCACTTGGGTTTCACGTTAAACCTTTCCCTTTCCGCCTTGATCATCTACAATACACATCACGAAAAAATTAATACCGTACTGGTTATTGAAGAGCAGCGACAAATCCACAAGATGGTCAGTAAAATGAGTGGATTTACTGCCCGTTTCACTTTCGATTCCATCATTGGTATATCAGAGCAAATTAAACAAGCCATTTCGATTGGAAAAATGGCGGCACAAAGTAATTCCAACGTTCTGATTCTAGGCGAAAGTGGGACAGGCAAAGAGCTTATGGCACAGTCCATACACAATGAAAGCGATCGGTCAAACGGACCTTTTATCGCAATTAATTGCGGTTCCCTCCCGAAAGGATTGATAGAAAGTGAGCTTTTTGGTTATGAAGGAGGAGCTTTTACCGGAGCAAACAAAGACGGACAGCCGGGAAAATTTGAATTGGCCAGCGGAGGTACCATTTTCCTTGATGAAATCGGTGATATGGCACTTGAACTTCAAACCACACTCCTCAGAGTCATTCAAACACGTGAAATCGTCCGAATAGGAGGAAGACGCCCAAAAAAAATTGATGTACGAATCATGGCCGCTACCAATGTTAACCTCTCAGAATCTGTAAAAAACAAGAGTTTCCGAAGCGACCTATACTATCGCCTTAACGTACTTTCCATTCTTATTCCGCCGCTTCGACAACGTACAGAAGACATCCCTGTATTAATTGATCATTTTATTCAGTATTATAATCAATCTATGGGTAAGGCAGTTAAGGGTTTGGCTACGGAAGCACTCAATCGTATGATTACACATAATTGGTCGGGGAATGTACGAGAGCTTGAGAATATCATTGAGCGTGCGCTTAATTTGACGCAAGGCGATATCATCAGCGAAGCAGAACTTCCGAGCGAATTTTTCCCGGAAGGCCAATCCAAATCAACCTTAATCGAGATACCGGATCAAACATCCACGGAATCAGGAAAATGTAAAGAAATGAGCAGGATTATCAAAGCATTGGAAAAGGAAGAAGGCAACATCACAAATGCATCGATCACACTAGGAATTCCAAAACGTACCCTCTATCGTAAACTCCAGAAATATAAGATAGACGTCAATGAATATCGATTCTAAATCTATTCCGTCAGGAATTCACTCAATAAACGCAAAGCAATCGTAACGGCACGTTTTTTGCAATATTTATTTGTTGCCCGTTTCATTTATCGAATGATTTGTAAGGACAAAAATTGAAAGGAGAACCTATTATGTTTTGGAATATTATTATTATTTCTGGATTTTTTTGGATTATTATGAGCATTTTTAGTTTTATCCAAACGGTTCAGATTAAAAATATTTTTAAGATTCTCGAACCTTCCGGTAAAGTGTATTTCGGAAAAGATGCAGGATTCTTGAGAACCAGATACATCGCATTTGCTTCAGTGAATGCCGATGGTATCGTTCAGAACGCAAGATTGCTCAAAACTTGCAGGATCATTACATTGGCTAAAATTCAGCCTCTGGATCATTTGATTAGTGAAAATTTATCTACATTGGAAGCTGCTACTATGAATCAGGATGTTCGAACTGGACTTGCCGTTGCTAATCTTATTGAAAATTTCAAAAAATATAGTAGGCGAAATAAATAAGCCAAATAATATTCCTGAACTATTTAGCAAATGAAATCAATGCGTATCATGATTCTAATAGTTATGATACGCACAATTATGTGAGGTATCAAATTGATCAGCGGAATTATCAGCGTAATCGTTATATTCTTAATCTGTGCCATTGGGTTTTGGTTCAGCTTCAAAAAAACCTGGCCGTCAAATACTCCATCCGTACTTTCGTTCCTTGTCGTTAAAGTGGCTGCACCTGCATTGGCTATCATCAGTATATCCGACCGATTTACCAGGGATTTGCTGCGTGCTTCTGCATTCAATCTTCTCATTCTATTGATTTATACAGCACTCCTTTATCTGACCGGGAAAATTTTTTCAAAAATGATGCATTTAGAAAACGGTAAGAAAACCGTATTTGAAGTCACATTTACTTTTTCCAATACAATTTTCATCGGACTGCCAATTAATGAAATCGTCTTTGGCCATGATGGTTTGCCCTATCTATTTACATTTTATTTGATTACGCTTGCCGGATTTTGGAGTCTGGGTGCTTTTGAACTTGCGAAGGCATCTCCCCTTCATTCAGACGGTTTTTCATTAAAAAAAATATTCAGCCCCGGCCTGATCGGTGTATTAATTGGCGGAGCTCTGGTTCAGCTTGACTGGTCAATCCCATTGGCTTTTGACAAAGCACTGCGTTATCTTGGAAATCTCACCGTTCCCCTTTCTTTGCTCGTCATTGGTGCAAATCTCGTCGTCTTCGCAAGAGGTATTACGAAAATCACTATGGATGAGGCGATCATTCTTGTAGGGAAATTTGCCATCAGCCCTCTTTATATGTTCCTGCTGCTGCATTTCTTTCACGTTGAAGGGCTCCCTTTTCAGGTATTTATGCTTACTGCAACCATGCCATGCCATATGCAAACATCCATACTTGCAGAATATTATGATGTAGAAGGTGCTTATGCCTCAAAACTTGTCAGCCTCAGTACGCTGGCCTGCCTGATTACGATCCCTGTTTATGTTTCTCTTTTAAAATGATTTTCATTTCTTCCTATTTTTGGCATATTTTTTGCTTAATTATTAACATGTCCATCTATTAACGAGTAACTAGGAAGAAAAACGGAGGAAATAAGAAATGGAATGGTTTGATCACTTAAGAATTAAAACAAAAATTTTAACAAGTTTTATTGCTGTTGCTTTTATTGAAGGGATTGTAGGTGTTATTGGAATTTATCACATGATAAAGATAAATTCTACCGATGCGGCACTTGTCGCTTCAGATAAAGCAGTGGTCATTTTGATACTTGCAGTTATCACGGAAATAATTGTAACAATCGTTTTAGGTCTCATTACAGTCCATACAATAACAAAACCGATAAAAAATCTCGCCGGGCTGATCGAACTGGCGCACCAAGCCCCTGTTGCAAAAGAAATGGCTGAAACAGTACAGAGATTGGCATCAGGGGATCTGGATTTTGAGGTGAGCCCTCAATCAGATCATGATGTTTTCGCAATGGGCATAAACACAGTAATTACAACTTTGAAAAAAATAACTGCGGAAACCGAATTAGCAAGAGAATCTTTCATCCAGGGTGATCTTAATCATCGATGCGACACCAAGAAATTTGACGGCGAATACAAAAGAATCCTAAGCAGCATCAATCTACTGATCGATACACTGGTATGTCCAATCCACGTGTCTACCGAATATTTCGAAAGAATCAGCAAAGGCGAGATCCCTGAAAAAGTCGAAGCGGATGCGAAAGGAAATATCAGCAAATTAAATCATCACATCAATGCCTGCATTGATTCAATCAGTATGCTGACCATCGATGCAGAAATGCTCTCCATTGAAATCACAAAAGGAAATCTTGATATGCGAACCGATTCAACACGGCATAAAGGAAATCATGCAAAACTTTTGAAAGATTTCAACCATGCATTGGACTCAATCATTCACCCACTTCATATCGCAGCAGCCCATATCGAGCAAATTGGTAAAGGAGAAATTCCCGAGAAGATTACAGAAGAATATCAAGGCAATTTTAATTCTATTAAAAACAGTATCAATGCCTGTATCGACGGGTTAAACGGACTCATGGAAGGTAAACTCGCTCTGGAGCAGATGAGATATAATGATTTCACGGCAAAAGTCGATGGAAGCTACCAAGGTATTTTTGCCGAGATTTCCGAATCCATCAACATGATATCTGATCGGATCTTGCATATTATTGATATTCTTGGAAAAATTTCCGATGGAAACTTGGAAGATCTTGCAAGACTGGAAAGCTCGGGCAAGAAGTGTGAAAACGATACATTATCGCCTACCTTGGTTACGTTGATGGGAAATATCAAGTCCTTGGCTGATGAAACGCATATCCTGTCGACAGCAGCAGTTGAAGGAAAGCTGACAAAGCGAGGAGATACCGAAAAATTCAAGGGGGAATATTCAGAAATAATCCGTGGAATTAACCAGACTCTTGATGCAGTCACAGAGTCCTCCTCTGAAGTAATCAATGTACTGAAGGAAGTCACAAATGGAAATCTTCAGGCTACCGTAAAGGGTGATTATCGTGGAGACCATGCTGCAATCAAAAATGCGATTAATGAAACGATAGAAAATATCAGAGAATATGTGAACGAAATTTCCAGTGTACTTTCCGGAATCAGTAACGGCAATCTGGATATTGAAATAACCATGGAACACAAAGGGGATTTCGTGGAAATCGGTGATTCACTGCAAAATATCATAACTACCCTGAATCAGGTAATGAATAATTTCGGCAATTCTGCCGATGAGGTTTCAGCAAGTTCAAAACAGGTTTCAAGCAGCAGTCAATTTCTTGCTCAGGGGTCTACGGAGCAGGCAAGTTCCATTCAAGAGCTGACCGCATCGATTGGAGAAATCGCAGAACAAAGTAAAGACAATGCAATCAAAGCAAACGAGGTATATCATCTTGCCAAGGGTGCCCGTGATGGCGGTGCCAAGGGAAATCAAACAATGAATGAAATGTTGGAATCCATGAAGGATATCAACGATTCGTCAATAAACATCTCAAAAATAATCAAAGTGATTGACGATATTGCATTCCAGACAAATATTCTGGCCCTGAATGCTGCTGTAGAAGCCGCGCGGGCGGGTAATCACGGAAAAGGATTTGCAGTGGTTGCAGAAGAGGTAAGAAATCTCGCTGCCAGAAGCGCAAAGGCTGCTGAAGAAACAACAGAGCTAATTGAAGGATCCATTCAAAAGGTGCAGATTGGTACCAAAATCACCAATGAAATTGCCGCAGTACTGAAAGAAATCGCCGATGGGGCTGTGATTTCAACAGAAAAGCTAAATATCATTGCAAAAGCTTCCAATGAGCAAGCATCAGGGATTGCCCAGATCAACCAGGGAATTGAGCAAATTTCACATGTCGTGCAAAACAATTCTGCAACAGCAGAACAAAGTGCGGCATCAAGCGAAGAACTTTCCGGGCAGGCTGAACTTCTAAAAGAAATGGTATCCAGATTTAAAGTGAAGGGCGAAGTTGCAAATACCCGTTTGCTGACTGACAGCAGTTATCGTTTGGAACAGGCAAAAATCAATCTTACTGACAATCAATACGATAAATATTAATAGCAAATATCAAACAACAGCCAATTTAACTCCAAATACATAAGATTATTACATACAAATGTCCTCTTCTTATCCATAAAGATAACCGAAGGGGACATTTTAGTAAAAGCGAAAAACTTTACAATGAATAGGAAATTCCAATGAATAACAAAGTCAGTCCGACAACGAATATAGTGATGGATGCACAAAGAAATAAGAGTCTGCCGACCATCCGATCCACATATTTTTTGTCCGAATCCTTATTATCAATTCTTGCAGCCTTCATTCGCTTCAATTCTTTCCTTAAAAGACTTACAACGATAAGAAGTCCAGCAAACATGGTGCATTGGATTATAATTTCAGCAAGTGTGCTGATTCTATGATATGGAATTGGTAAAACTTCCGATAAAAAAATCCACGGAAGCGCAATCACGATAGTGCTGATAATGTATAGAAGCTTCCCTTTCATCTACTTTTCTCCTTCGAAAATGAAAATGCATAAGGGGGAGAAATTCTTTCTGTCCCATGTTTATGCGAGATAACCCAGATGCTCCAGTAAAATTTTAGCTCCGATCGCAATTAAGATGATTCCTCCGGCAATTTCGGCTTTTGATTTTAGTCTGGAACCAAACATGCTGCCGATGATGACTCCGATAAAGGATAACCCAAATGTCGTCAATCCGATGATGGTGATCCCAAAATAAATATTAACATGCAAAAACGCAAAGGTAATTCCGATCGCCAACGCATCAATACTGGTAGCTAAGGACAGTATGGTCATATTTTTATAATTTAATGTATCACATTCTTTATTTTCTTCCTTGCGCGATTCAAGAATCATGTTGATTCCGATCAGCGCGAGCAACGCAAAGATAATCCAATGATCTACAGAAGTCAGATAATCTTCAAACTGAATCCCGAGAAAATATCCTATCAACGGCATCAATGCCTGAAATCCGCCGAAAAACAATCCAGTTATCACCGCGTGTTTATATTGCATTTTTCGTAAGCATAATCCTTTGCTGACAGCGACTGCAAAAGCATCCATTGAAAGTCCCAGAGCAATTGCCATTAATTCAAGTGTTCCCATTCCTGTTCTTCTCCCTTTTTAATTCTTCCTCTGTGCATTATATTAAATCAAGACGTAGCATTAGAACGAAAGGGTTCTAAATCGTTCCATCCATTCTACTGTTGGTTTAAGCTGCAATGCTCTTGCGTCAAAAGGTTTTGTTCTGATTATATAGTATGATCAAAAATTTGCTGAACAAACCGAAACTGTAGACCAGAAAAAAAGACTTCCAGCATAAACTGCATAAGCAGCCATGCTAAAAGTCTCGTTACCAAATCAGGCTACAAAGCCAGGTATTAAAACCAGTATGTTGACTTTGTATTTCAAACTACTCCCTCTTAACAGGAAATATCATACACTATGGAAGGAATACTTGTCAAGTCAATCAGTTGCCGAAGCACTTACGATCCGATACAAGTCGGAAGATCAATTTTCTATAAGTTTCAATACTTTATTTACTCTTTTCTTCTCTATAAATATCGTATGCATCTTCTGCGGTAGCTTTCTTGTGCACGATCGCTCCAATCGCTTTTACCATTCCGATCGGGCTATCACTTTGGAAGACGTTTCTTCCCATATCAAGACCCCTTGCGCCGCCCTGCATGCTCCTATAAGCCATCGTCAAGGCTTCCTTCTCATCAACCTTTTTGCCTCCGGCAACTACGATCGGCACCGGGCAGGCTGCAGTGATTTCTTCAAAATTATCACAGTAATATGTCTTAATGATTTGCGCTCCGAATTCAGCAAGCATACGCGTTGCCAGCTTAAAGAATTGGGGAGTACGCTCCATGTTTTTGCCTACTGCTACCACACCAAGTGTTGGAACTCCATAACGATTTCCAGAATCAATGGTCTTACAAAGATTATCAATACTCTCCTTCTCTCCAGGCGCTCCGATGAATGTCTGGATTGCCATACAGGATGCATTCATACGAATAGCCTCTTCAATATTGACAGCAATCACTTCATGGGAAAGATCCTCGTCCATCATAGAAGCCCCTGCGCTGCAACGAAGGGCGATTCCCTTATTAAATTCCGGTGGGATGCAGCTTCTTAAAGCGCCACGAGTCGCCATCAACACATCGACGTATGGGATCAGCGGGGGCATTGAAAGGTCTAGCCTTTCCAATCCTGCTGTAGAACCCATAAAATACCCATGGTCAAAGGCAAGCATTACTGTATTGCCGCTTTCCGGTCGAAAAATTTTTGACAAGCGGGTCTTCATACCCCAGTCAACATCCTCCATACCTTTTACATAAAACCCGCTTTTTTTTCCAAACGCAACGTTTGTCTGATAGTCTTTTGCAATTTTGTTACCTTCTTTATCTGCCATAAATAACCTCCTTTTAATATTCTGTCCGGTTCTTTAGAACCGTTCGACAGAATTTAGGCTGGAAAATCACGAATGTATCATTCGTGGATTTTCATCGTATTTTTTAGTTCGAAATCTTAGCACTATAGATTCTTACTGCCTTTCTAGTAGATAGCTGTGGTGATAAGGCCACAGCTACCAAAATTAATTATTATCCTTTTTCTTAGAAATTGTAATCGTCAATATTATCTTTTGTAAAAATGGTTCTTTCCGGTAGTAATACGATTCCAGAATCGTCTGCTGTGTATGCATTTGGGTTCAGAACTGTGTTTGGAAGAACTTCAACTTCACCTACCGTTGGAATATCAATCGTATCACCAACTGCGAACGTGTTACCGGCAGCGAGCCAGTAAGCAAGATAAGCGCCCATTGCGCCTTGAACTTTACAATCCCAGAGTCCAAATACCGGAACCGTACCATTCTTACAAAAATCTCTCATTCCGTTAGGAGTAGCAAAACCTGTAATAATAACTTTACCTGACATATCGAGGTTTTCAGCAGCCTGAGCCTGGCCAGGAAGAGCTGTAGAATCGTTACAGATGATCGCATCAATATCCGCATGTGTCTTAAGTATAGATTCACCAACAGAAACCGCTTTCTCAGCATCCTGATCACTGTAGTAGTTGTCAGGAGCAACATTTACCCAACCAGGATATGTTTCTTCGATGTACTTTTCTCCAGCTACCTGCCAAGAATTCTGATCAGTTACAGTTGCAGAAGAATAATGCCAAGCATATTTAGCATCTTCTTTCTTATCTTCCGGAAGCTGCATCGCAACCATTTCTACAAGCATTTCTCCAAGCTGTTCAGGAGTACCCTGAGCTACATGAAGGGAACGCATGTCGTTCTGAACGTCGGAGTCCCAGCAAACAATTTTAACGCCTGCTTCCTTCGCTGCCTTCAGCGCATTGTTCAGACCATCCGGAGTTACGGAAGAAATTGCGATTGCATTGAATCCCTGCTGCACAGCGGAATTGATAACCTGTACCTGATTTGCAACGGAAGCTTCAGGGTTTCCTGTATAAACACACTCAAAGCCTGCTTCTTGTGAAATATCCTGTGCACCTAAGTTCGCAGATTCAAAGAATGAGTTTCCAGTTAATTTCGGGATGAATGCAACAGAAATATCTGCTGGTTCTGCTGCTCCGCCGCCTTCTTCAGCAGGCTCCTTTGCGCTACCCCCACAACCTAGCATGGAAAATACCATCACGAGAGCAAGAAGTACTACTAAAAATTTTCGCATTTAAATCTCTCCTTTCAATTCTTTCTCCTCTATTATTTTTTATTCAATACTATCAAGAGTGATAATATTAATAACTTTGGAATAAAGCATTCTATGCAGTTTTTTGTTTTTTTGCTGCAAAAGACGGTCGTTTCATATACAGGCTGGCTCCTCTTGCTGCTACCGCAACAATCAAAAGAAGTCCTACCGGGATGTCAAGATATTGAGTGCTTATACTGGCCATTTGGAGGCCAAAACGAAGTAAGCCGATTACGATCGCTGCCAGTCCGGTTCCTACGATGCTACCCCTTCCTCCAGTTATGGCGGTACCGCCAAGTACAACAGCCGTAATGATCGGCATGGTCAGTTCGTTTCCAAGATCAGCTCGGCAAGAACCTAAATAACTGGTCAGGACTACACCTGCTATAGAAGCGGACAGCCCTGACAAAATATAGGTGGACATAGATACGAATCTGTGATTAATTCCAGAAAAACTTGCTGCATTCGGATTAACTCCAACCAGAAAAACGTATCTGCCATAACAACTTTTGTGAAGCAATACATAAGCAATAATAACCAGAATTAAAAATATAATAAACGGATTCGGGATAAAACCAAAAGCTTTTCCGCCTAGCAATTTGGATAAATGCCTCAGGAAATCCGCCAATTCCTTCGTATGCCACTGGAAACAGACAAGGTTGACAATACAACCGCAAGTCCGGAATATAAGAACATTGCCCCCTAAGGTAACAACCATAGCCTGAACACCTACATAGGATACCAGAAAGCCATTCAAGGCTCCGCACAATACGCCGGTTAAGAGACATAGCACCACCGCTGCCCATATATTCAGTCCCCGCGTCCTGCCAAAGCAATCCCAAAACCATAGACGTCAATCCAACGATAGCACCTCCTGAGATATCGATTCCTCCTGTGATCATAACAATGGTTCCAAATAAGGCAATAATACACAATACTGATATAGTCGTTAATACTGCCAAGAAGCACAGGTACTTTTAGGAATCATGGATTAATCGATCCAAATATGATAACTTCCATCACAAGAATAAAGATTAGCGCCATTTCCCATCGTAAAATTAATTTTTTCCAATTAAAATTCTCTAACGCTCTCACAGTACTTCACCTCCTATTTCTTCGAAGGCCTTTTGTGCCTTTAAGTCTCTTGCAGCCAAACGCTCCCTTCTTGCCTTTTCTTTAAAATGTTTTTGGATTAATGCATCTGCTACAACGATAACAATCAACAGAACTCCTGTTATCGTATCATCCCAGTTGGAAGAAAACTGAAGGAAAACCAGAATTCTGCTGATAGAAGACATAATAATTGCACCAAACATTGCACCAATTACCGAACCCCACACCTCCTGTCAGGCTGACTCCGCCAAGTACACAGGCTGCAATGGCTTTCATCTCATAGCCGTTTCCTGCCGTTGGAGTTACAAAGCCGATCTTGCTGGCGAAAATGATGCCGGCAAGAGGCAGCAAAGACTCCACATAAAACGAAGGAAAGAATTCGAGCTCTATCGACAGGAATACCAATTAATGTAGCACCACCCATATTATCGCCAATGGCTGCAAAATATTTTCCGTTTTTTGCTTTACTCAAATAAAGATATACACCTATTACCAGAAGTACCGTAATCAGAAGAAACAGATTTACAAATCCGGCAAGAGTAATCTGTCCATAGCTTTTAAATACAGCCGATAAATTTTCCACCCATTTTCCTTCGGTGTATACATAAATTGATCCTCTTACTACACCGTTTACACCAAGTGTCATGATGATCGCCGGAATATGCAGCTTTGTTACGCCAAGTCCGTTTGCCAAGCCAATCACCGCACCGATAAATAAGGCTGTAAAGGAAGCCATTACCAAAGAACTACCATCCCGAATCATCGTTGCACAAACCGCAGCGGTTAATCCCAGAGTAGCTCCAACCTGATACATCGATATCCCCGGTAGTAATGACAAAAGACACTCCAATTGCAAGTAATATATAGATAACACTTCCATTTAAGCAAAGCAAAATATTACCCGGTTCTAAAAAACTTGGGTTTACAATCCCTGTTCCCAAAAAGAGAACGACCAAGAAGGCTACAGTAAAAAGCTCTCTTGTTTGTGTTAATGCCTGAGCAATTTTATTCATGCCGTTACCTCCTCTTTATAAACACCGAAGGAAGCAGCCATAAGATTGTCAACGGTAATACTTTCCCCCTTGAAAGTATGATTAATCCGTCCCTGATACATGGTTGCAACACGATCCGAAAGTTCCACAACTTCTTCGATATCAGATGAGATTAGTAATACCGCCACTCCTTGCTCTTTCAATTCATTAATAATGCTGTAAACATCACCTCTGGCACCCGCATCTATTCCCCTGGTTGGTTCATCCAGAATAACAACTTTTGGATTGGTAGCCAGAGCCTTTGCCAAAACAACTTTTTGCTGATTACCGCCGGACAAAGACGCCGTAAGCTGATCTCTTCCGGTTACTTTAATTCTAAAGTTCTTTATGTAACGATCTGCCAAGTCATTCGCTTTTTTCGGTCTACAAAATATTTATTAAAATGTCCAAGTACACCGGAAGTGACATTTGCTTCCACATCACTGATAGAATAAATTCCATTTAAATGTCTGTCTTCCGGAACATAAATCAATCCTTTTTCAATGATCGTGCTACACTTTTTAGAGGTGATATTTTCCCCGTCAAGCAACACGGTTCCACTCCTTACAATATCCTTGCCGAAAACCGTTACAGCAAATTCCGTACGACCCGCACCCACGACCCCGGCTAATCCGAGAATCTCTCCTGGGTAAACCTCCAGATTAATATCGGTAAATCCATAACCGCTGAATTTTTTTGTTTCCAATAACGGTTTTTACCATCGAGCAATCGATATTTTTGCAAACCTTTTCTTTTTTAGCCGTCCGCTCATAATTAGTAGGAAGCAGACCCTGAATCAGCATTTCCTGATTAAACTCAGAAACGGAACCTTCCATCGTAATCTGACCATCTCGAAGAATAACAACTCTGGCTTGCAATATCAAATACTTCTGTAAGCCGATGCGTAATGTAAAAAATACTGATCCCACTGCTATGCAAATCGGTTACAATTCGGAACAAGGATTCAATTTCATGAAAGGTCAAAGCCGATGTCGGTTCATCCAAAATTAAAATTTTGGAGTTACGCAGCAAGCCTCGTAAAATTTCAACCAATTGCTGCTCTGCGATCGATAGGCTTTCCGCTTTACGATCCAGCTTCAAGTCCCAACCCAAATTTTCAATCAGAGCTTCTAAATGAACATGAAGTTCGCTTCTCTTTTCTTTAAATCCCAATACGATATTTTCTTCCACGGTCATATTCGGAAACAGCATCGGTTCTTGTGGAACCAGATAGATACCGTTAGTGAGAGCTACCGAAGGTGTCGAAAAGATTTCACTTTCTTGCCGCAGATTGATATTTCTCCTCCATCCGGCTGATAAATACCCATCAGAATTTTCATCAAGGTACTTTTTCCGGCTCCATTGCCTCCAATCAGTGCTACGACATCTCCCTCGTAAACATCGAGGTTTATTTCCCGCAGCACGACGTTAGAAGCAAATGATTTGCTGATTCCCTTAATGCTGATAGCGGGAACTTTAACTCCGTCGTTGTTGCTTGAACCCATATATGAATCCTCCATATAAATCAATCCCATCAATTACATAAGTTATTAATTTAATATTTTGTTTTATCATAATTTCTTTTTGTTCCTCTTGTCAACATTTGTTGCGCAAAATAATGATTGAGAATGCAATTTTCCTTTGATATGTTTAATGATTATATAATAGGAACGAATATAAAATCACAACTTAATTTTCAGCAAAAACCGGAACATTACGACCTTTTTTTTTAATTTAGACGAAAGACAAAATAGGTTGACAGTATTTTCTTTTCGCTATATAATGGATTTTAATTTAAACATTTTATTTTTAAAAAAACATTTGTTCAGATTCTTCTTTTATTACTTTCCGACACAAACAATCGGACCTCTACTCAGCAATTGTGAAATTATCGTAATAAAAGATACGAAAAAACAGGAGAAAATTTATGAGCATGGATTACGAACATTCTTTAATAATTAAAGCTGTCTGGTGTTACTATATTGAGGATATGACGCAGGCAAGCCATAGCCGATCAATTAGGGATTTCCCGCATTGCGTGTTATTAAGCTGTTGGAAAAAGGACGGTCAAAAAAACTCATCCAGTTTAAAATCAGAGCCGACGCATATCAGCAGACAGAAATTACAAATCAACTGCAGGCTCGTTATTCACTGAAAGAAATCGTGCTTGTGCCGTCAATTTCCAATAATATCAATGAAACGGTGGCGCGCGCCGCTGCCATGTATCTTGGGGATCACATTACCAACGGCGCTTTTATTAATGTAAGGTTTTGGAGACACCATGTCTCGCACGCTTCGAAATCTTGATCTTCCGGAAGATTCAACAGTATCCTTTGTCTCGCTTACCGGCGGAGTAAAACACTACAACGTTCCTTCTCACAGCGATGTTTCCAATGCTACATGTTATATCGTTCCGGCACCATTTATTGCCTCTACTAAAGAGATGGCCTCCGCAATTCGTGAAGAACCTTCCGTAAAGGATGTCCTCAACCTATCCAATCTTGCCAGTTATACGATTGTTGGCGTAGGCGGAGTCAGCGAAAAAGCTACCGTCGACAGAGAGGGAAACATGACAGCAAACGATTTATTAAGGCTTCAGGCCGAAAGTGCCGTGGGCGATGTTCTCGGTTACTTCCTGGATAAAGATGGGCAGGTTATCAAGGCTTCTATTAACGACAGGCTCATCAGTACCCCGCCAGATGTTTTATCGACTTTTCCAAATGTCATCGCAGCAGCAGGAGGAATCGAAAAAGCCGAGGCAATTGATGCAGTTTTAAAAACGGGCAGTGTTAATATATTGATTACTGACGAAGAAACCGCAAAAGCTGTTCTAGAAATATAAACCGATCGAAACTCTACGAGTCGAAGTTTGTACGCTGCCTTTTTCCAAATTCACAAAGTGAATTTAATGACAAAAATGCAAAGAACTAAACAGAATATTAAGAGGAGGGATCATATGGCTCAGTATTTAATGGCAATTGATGCCGGTACCGGCAGTGTTCGTGCAGTTATATTTGATATTGAAGGAAATCAGCTTTGTGTATCTCAACAGGAATGGGAACACAAAGAAGATCCCAGATATCCAGGGTCAATGGATTTCGACTGGACGAACAATTGGAAACTTGCTACGCAATGTATTCAGGATGTCTTACGAAAAAGCAAAATCGCCCCTGCCAAGATAGCTGGTATCGCAACCACCAGTATGCGGGAAGGTATCGTTCTATACGATGCAGACGGAAATGAAATATGGGCCTGTGCAAATGTAGATGCCCGCTCCACCGATGAAGCAATTCAATTAAAAAAAATGTCTGCCACCTTAGAAAAAGAAATCTATATTCCTTCCGGGCAGACCTTCGCTTTGGGTGCACTTCCGAGAATTCTTTGGGTGAAAAATCATTTGCCGGAGATTTATGACAAAACTGCGAAAATCACCATGTTTAATGACTGGCTCATCGCCAAGCTAACCGGTTTACTAACCTCAGAACCTTCCAACGGCTGTACTACAGGTATTTTTAACCTTTCAAATCGATCATGGCTTCCCGAAATCGCCGATAAATGCGAACTGAAATCCGACATCTTCCCTACCGTATATGAAAGCGGAACTGTTATAGGAAAAGTATCGGCGATCTGCGCTGCTGCAACAGGATTGAAGGAGGGAACTCCGGTAGTCACCGGCGGCGGTGATGCTCAATTGGGTTGCGTTGGTGTTGGTTTGGTAGAACCGAATCAAGGTGCAATCTTTGGCGGAAGCTTCTGGCAATACGAATTTAACACAGACGAATCAAAAACAGATCCCAACTGCCGGGTGCGTGTAAACTGTCATGCCGTTCCAGGACTGTGGCAATATGAAGCAATTGCCTTTTTCCCGGGGTTGGTTATGCGCTGGTATCGGGATGCATTTTGTCAGGCAGAAAAGGCTGAAGCAGAAAAAACCGGGCAAGATCCATATAATCTTATGAATATAGAAGCCGCAAAAATACCCGCAGGATGTCATGGTATGCTATGCACCTTCTCCGATGTGATGAACTATATTAACTGGAAACATGCCGCGCCGTCCTTTGTCAATTTTGCTTTAAATCCCGAAAAATTCAATAAGTATACCTTTTATCGGGCATTGATGGAAAACGCCGCACTTGTTACGAAAGGTAACATGGATATGGTTTACGACATAACAGGGAAGCGCCCCGAGCAGGTTATCTTTGCAAACGGTGCATCCAAAAGCCCAATCTGGTGTCAAATTCTATCCGACGTACTGGGGATTCCCGTTAAAGTACCTCAGGTAAAGGAAGCAACCGCCCTCGGAGCAGCAATTACAGCAGGAGTTGGCATAGGCATCTATAAAAACTTATCTCAAACCGCAAAAGCACTGGTAAAATGGGATTCAGAGTATTATCCCAATATAGAAAACCACAAGACCTATAGCCAACTGTACAAGATCTGGCGACAAGTTTATCAAGAAAGCCTGGAGCTAAGCAATCAAAAGCTTACAACATCAATGTGGGCTGCACCCGGCTTATAGCGCATTATCCGAGCGTTATATCAAGGCCGAGGCGGACACGAACGTCTCGTTAGAAAAAGAAAGGAGAAAACAAATGTACATAATAGATGAAAAGGATCTGGAATACCGAAACGGTGACAGAGGTCCGAAATATCTAATGAAAGGCCCCCGCATGAACTTTGCAATCGTTCAGTTCCCTCCGGGCGCAGACTTTAAAGCGCATTACCACAACATTATGGAAGAGAATTTTTATGTCATGGAAGGAGAAATTGATATTGTCGTTGATGGCAAGACCCAAACCCTCACCCAAGGACAGTTTATTCATGTAGAACCGGAAGAAAGCCACTATCTGATCAACAACTCGGATAACGTTGCACGTTTGATCGCAACGCTGGCACCGTATCAAGCTTCTGATAAAGTAGAAGTTTAAATTAAGTGGCGAATCCACTTTTTTATACTACTCCTCCTCATTAAAAAAGTCCATTATTTTCGCATGATGGACTTTTTTAAAGCGATCCCATTAGCATATAGAATGTTTTTCCATTTTTCTTCTCAAGGCAAATCGGCTGATCCCCAGAATTTCCGCAGCCTTCGTCTGATTGCCCCCGGACTTTTCCAGTGCTTCAAGGATATAACGCTGCTCAATGGAATCCAATTTATAATCCAAAGAAAAATCATCTTCTAAAACGATTCCCCGTTCTTTTTCCAGATCATCAATGTCACTATCTCCTTCAAAGTTTTGAATTTCACGGGGAAGTTTATCTGACGTAATCCATTCATCATTTGACAGGATAACAATTCGCTCTATCACATTCTTTAACTCACGAATATTTCCCGGCCAGAAATAAGAAAACAATTTTCGTTTGGAATTCTCATCAAATCCCCTGATCACCTTTCTAAAAGCAGTATTATATTTTTCCAGGAAATAATCGGCAAGAAGCAGGATATCATTCCCCCGTTCTCTTAAAGGCGGAACTTCAATTGGAACAACATTGAGCCGATAATATAAATCCTCCCTGAATTCTTTCTCTTTCACTGCTTTTTCCAGATTCTTATTGGTAGCAGTAATGATCCTGATATCCACTTCAATATCTTCCAGTCCTCCAATTCTACGAAACTTTCTTTCCTCTAGAAAACGTAAGAGTTTCGCTTGGATCTCCAAAGGAATTTCACCCAATTCGTCTAAAAACACCGTTCCCCCATTGGCGATCTCAAATAATCCTTTCTTTTTTGTTCCTGCCCCGGTAAACGCATTCTTTTCAAATCCAAATAATTCACTTTCTACCAGGTGACCGGGAATTGCGCTGCAATTGATTTTCATAATCGGAAAATCTTTTCTGAGGCTGTTGTTATGAATGGCATCTGCCACCAATTCCTTTCCCGTACCCGTTTCTCCCAGAATCAAAACGGTGACACCATCATTTTGAGATAGAATGCTAATTTTATCGTAAACATCCTTCATCTTGTTGGATTGTCCGATCATATTTTTTTCAAAACATCGTTTTTGTTTTTCAAGGATTAATAATTTATTCTTAATCTTGTAGTTTTCATATGCCCTTTCTAATATAATATGGATTTCATCCAACTCAAAAGGTTTATTGATATAGTCAAATGCGCCCTTTTTTATAGCAAATACTGCACTTGCTATATCGCTGTATGCCGTCATTACAATCACTTCAATATCGTTGTCTATCTTTTTTATATCATCAATCAAATCAATGCCGTTTTCATTTCCCAGCCTCATATCTGTCAGAACGACATGGGGTTTCAGAGAATGAATCTGAGCTAATGCTTCTTCTTTGTTTAATGCCATTTCAACAATATAGCCCATATCATCGAGTCCAGCTTTTAAAGATTTACAGATCATGAGTTCATCATCAATAATCAATACTTTAATTCTCATTCTTATTCCTCCGATACTCCGGCAGCAAGACACATATTTTTGTGCCCTTATTTCTTTCGCTTTCGATGGTGATCTTGCCATTATTTTCTTCAATGAGCTTTGCAACTACAACCAGACCCAAGCCTGTCCCCTTTGCTTTAGTTGTAAAAAACGGATTAAATATTTTTTCCATTAATTCCTCTTCAATGCCTGCTCCGTCATCAAGAAAGGTGATTCGAATCCACGAAGTGCTGTTTTTTAAAATTTTATCTGTCGTTATCAACAATTTGCCGCTGTCTTCCATTGCTTCAATTGCATTCGTAATAATATTCAGAAAGATCTGCTCAGTCTGCGACTTGTCTGCGAACACATAATTCGAATCATCATTTTTGTTTATCCTAACCGAGATTTGTTTTTTTACAATCCCATCTTTTGCCAAATCCAAAGATTTTCTGATAACATCATGAATGTTTTCCTTTTCTCGAATCGTCTGCTTTGGCTTGGAAAAATCAAGCAAATCCGTTACCAGATTATTGATACGATCAATTTCGTAGGTAAGGCCTTCCATTAATTCCACATTTTCCGTTTCATTTCTGCTCTTTTCTCTGTTTTTTATCACTTGAATTCCGGTTTTTATTCCAGTCAGAGGATTTCTGATCTCGTGAGCCAGCCCTGCAGCAAACTGACCTACCGATGCAAGGCGATCCATACGAACCAAATTATTTTCCAGCAGCTTTCTATCCGTAATATCACTAAAGCTGCAGATGGCGCCGTAGCAGCTTCCGTCCTCTTTAATGATCAACGAAGTTCCTACATCAATATAAATTGTTTTTCCAGTCTTACTGTTCACTGTAATGACCTTCTGGATATTCATTTGACTCTCGATGGTTTGAATTGTTTGTTTTTCCAATTCTTCCATTACAGAAAGATCTTTATGTCGATTTAATATCTCTTTTCCTGATTTGTTCAGTGTTATGAGCCACCCGTTATTATCCGTGGTCATAATTCCGATATCAATATTTTTTAAAATATCTTCATTAAACTTGGTCATTTCGATCAGCTTTTCCGTGCTGGTATTGATCTGATCAATCATATGATTAAAGGAGCTAGCCAGAACTCCAATTTCATCTCCACGGTTAATATTGACCTTTTCTTTCAAATTTCCAAGCTCTATCTTTTTACATACTTCGGCAAAATACTTTATCGGTTTTGAAATGTGGTGCGCAATAAATATGATCGACTGCATAGAAAGCACCAGAAATATAATCGTAAGTAAAAGCACATACTTTTGGATTGAAATCAGTTCTTCCGGAAAAAAGGACTTACTGACACTCATTACAATCGTCCAGTTCCATGGTTCGAATTTCTTGAAAAGATATCTCCGTTTTCCTACATCAAGCATCTTTTTCTCACTGCTCTGAATTTTCTTTACTGCCTCATCCGAAAGCCAATTCCTATTTACAATAACAAACCCATCTTCGTCAATAATTGCCATGTTATCCCGATCTATTTGAAGAAAGTAGGTTATCGCCGCTAATTTTCCTTCTTCCAAAGTAATATCATGTTTCAAGACCTTTTCGTCAATCATTTCTAAATAGATCGCAGCTTCGCCCAGCAAAACATCCTGACTTTTAATCCGCTCATGAAATAACAGCTGGTAACCATTCCAATAAGAAACAATCCCAAGAATCGTGATCGGCAGAATTACAAGAACCATAAAAGGAATTAATATTTTATTTTCAATATCCAACTTAAATTTCATGTCTGTCTTCCTGAGGTTTATAAGTGTTTATGCTAACGATATAAAAAATAATCATCGATATTATAATGCTGGGAAGTACTGGATGAACCTCAGTCTTAAGAATACCGATATGCGTTGTGAAGTAAAAAATTCCTACCGCTGCAATCCCTCCTACCGATGAAAAAAGTGCCCCTTGTCTGGTCGCTTTTTTCCAATAGAGTCCTCCATAGAGCGGACATAAAAATGTTGCTGCCACGATACTCCAAATATAGCTGCCATAAATCAACAAGGTTTCTAACGGCTGCATGGAGAGCAGAAGGGATACGGTGCCTGCCAGAAAGATTATGGCACGATTGATATTTAAAAACTTTTCGTTTGAAATTTCTTTTTGAAATAGATTGATATAAATATCATAGGTAAAACTGCTGGATAATATCAACAATTGAGAATTTGCCGTTGAGATTGCCGCAGCAATAATGCTGATGAACATAACACCGCTGATATACGAGCTAATCTTTGTATTAATGATATAAGCCAGAATCTCGTCCACTGATTGAACCGAATCCGCAGTTGGTGCCATTACTCTGGATCCCATCCCGATCACCATCAAGCCAAGATATATGATGCTTAAAAGAAAAACTGCGACGCAGATCATACCAATCCCTGTCTTTTTATCTTTCGCTGAGGTAATCCGGATGATATACTGCGGATTTGCAGCAGTACCCAATCCCCATGCCAATCCGGTCGTAAGAATCATGACAGGACTAAAGAGACCATTTGAAGTTGCGTCTAAGGATGCGCCCCCTGTAATGATGTCTACTTGCTGATGAATCGCAGTGATTCCACCAAGATTAGCCAGTATCGTTCCCGCAACAAGCAAAACGCCAAGAATTACCATAATAATGTTCAACGCATCCGTCTTTGAAACCGAAAACAGACCGCCAAATCCGGTATATACAATAAAAAGATAGATCAATAAAATTGCGATATTGTAATTGATATCCAAAAGTTCTGATACAACAATCCCAAATCCCTTAATTTGGATAATAATGTAAAGAACATAGCAGATGACCGTTATGACACCGGTAAATGCCTGATATCTTCTGCTTCCGTATCGAATCCTAAGATAATCAGAAACGGTAACGATATCATATTCTTTAATTTTATATGCGACAAAAATCAAACAAGAGCCGCCAAGCAACCATCCAATCACAGAATATAGAATCGTTGAATAGCCATACTGGTAAACAGATCCGGTTACACTCTGCATAGAAACCGCACTGAACAGAGTTGCAGTAAAAGTAGCTACACTGATAAAAAACCCCAAACTGTTTCCCGCGACACAAAAATCCTTGATGTTATTCGTTTTTTTAAAGCCGCTTTTGCCCCAAAATAATAAAACGATGGTATATATGGTAAAATAAATCATATAAATGATGACTCTATTCATCCGTTTTTTTCCCCTCCTTACGCCTTAAAATCAGCGCAACGGCAGAAGGAAGAAAAGTCGCAGTGAAATACAGTCCTCCAACAATCAGCCAAGTCTCCATAGGAAGGCCTAAAAAAGCCATCTGCCCCTCCATCCAAGCGTCCCTTCTTTCTTTTCTTTTTTATTATTAGTATTACACATTTCAATAAATTTGCCTACCTCTTTTTTCCCTTGTTTCACCATGAGCGATATTGAACGCTATTTTTCATAAACAGAATTGATTTATTGTGCGAATCTGCACAATATGCATCTAGATCCGGCCTTAAATAAGCACGAATCCATAAATTCCAACGTTGGCATTGTTTTTGCTATTTATGTTAAGTGTTTAACAATCTGCGCTATTTAATAAAGGAGGAAAAATTTATGTCGATGAAAAGAGAGTATGGTAAAGAACAGCCATATCTGCCAGCAGGACCTTTTAAAATCAGAATTCCTTTCATTCATTATCGTTTTGAAGTTGCTGATTATTTTCAAGGTTTGCTAATGTGTGCAGTATGCTTAAGCGCAATCCCTATGCTGCAGGAATACATGGGTATGCCTTTCGAAGTAGCAATGGCGATTGTAGTTTTAAATGGTTTTTTGTATTGTTTACACGTTTTCCTTGGGGATCCGGTGGTTCCAGGATGGGTTACACCTGCGATTCCATTACTAATGCTTTATGTCAGTAATTTTGAGATGGGAGCGGAAAGAATTCAGGCTCTGATCGCTTTCGAAATGTCCTTAGGAATTTTAGCTATTATCTTAGGTATTACAGGTCTTGGGAAAAAGATTATCGGACTGGTTCCAAACGCAATGCAATCCGGACTGATACTGGGCTCAGGTTTTGCTGCAGTTATGGTAATTTTTAACAAGGGCCAACGTTTTGACTTGTTCCCGATCTCCATCACCATTTGTATTGGTATTGCATTCTATTTATTGTTTTCTAATCATTTTAAAAGTATTGCAAAGAAAAATGCCTTTACAAAAACTTTATCCAACTTAGGAATACTCCCGATCATTTTATTAGCTGTCGTAGTTGCTCCGCTCGTAGGCGAAGCAGGATGGCCGGTCATCGAATGGGGGATTAACATCCCGGCTTTCGGAACATTATTCCGTGAGTGGACCTTCTTCGGAGTCGGCTTTCCTTCTCTGCATATGTTCATCAGTGGACTTCCAATGGTATTTTCCGCGTACATTATCCTTTTCGGAGATATGATTCAGGCTCAGGCATTACTGGAAGATGCCCAAAAATATAGACCAGATGAAAAGATCGACTATAACCCAAACAGATCTCACCTCGTATTTGGGATCAGAAACGCCATCATGTCTGTAATAGGGCCGGATATCACAATGTGTGGACCTCTTTGGGCAGCAATGCAGGTTGTTGTTTGTGAGCGATACAAGCATGGTCCAAAAGCCATGGATTCCATCAATTCCGGTGCAGGCTGCTTCCGTTTCGGTACATTGACTGGATATTTTCTGTTACCGATTATCACTTTGGTAAAACCGGTATTGTCCGTTGCCTTAGCTTCCACAATGCTGATCCAAGGTTATGTTTCCGTACGTGTCGGCGTTATGAAAGCAAAAACATTCAACGATTTAGGAATTGCTGGTATTATGGCAGCTGTCCTTGCCACTCGTGGAGCTGCTTGGGGTTTAGCTGTAGGAATTATTCTTTGTCTATTGATCCAGTTAGGCAACAAGAAGGAATATGAAGATTATATTTATGAGAGTCCTTCTGTTTCAAAATCCGTTTCCGAAGAATCCAAGACAGAAGCCAATGCATAATTCATAAAATTCTATTGAGAAGGGGGGAAAGATTTTGATCATCAAAATACAAGAGAATGCCAAAGAATATTTAGAAAAAACAGGCACAAAAAAGCTTCTTATTGATATGACACCGGACATGACAAATTCCGGCTGTGGCTGCGGTAAAACGAAAAAATTTTATACCCCTTGCATCCGCGCAATGAAAGCTGATGAACATTTTAGAGAATATAAACAATATTCTATTGATGATGTTAATATATTCTTGTCCCCTAAGGTTCTTGATGCAGCAGAAGATGTTGTAATAATTAAATTAGAAAAAACATTATTTATGAAAAAACTTGAATTAGAAGGAATCCGATTCATCGTTGAATAGCATAAAAGGGACTGTGTTGCTTACCCCAATACCATGAGGGTACAACACAGTCCCGAAATATTTTCAATCCATTCTTTTCCAGATCCTTTGTTTCAGTATCTGATCAATAAAAACCTTCAATAGATCAGGGTCAAATTGAGTTCCCGCATTGCATTTCAATTCCTCAATTACTTCTGACAGGCTTAAGTCTTCTCTGTATGGTCTATGACTTGTCATCGCATCATATGCATCTGCAATGCTAATGATTTTTGATTGTGTCGGTATCTCCTCGTTCTTCAATTTTCTTGGATACCCGGTTCCATCCACTCGTTCATGATGGTGAAGCACATAGTCTGCAATTGGGGCAAATTCATTGACCGATCTTAGAATATGGTAACCGATCTCCGGATGGCGCCTCATATCCAGCCACTCAGCATCCGTCAATTTTCCCCGTTTATTCAATATACTTTCATCAATGCCAATTTTACCGATATCATGGAGAAGTCCCGCCATTTTCAATTCTCTGACAGCATCCGGACTCATTCGTAAGGCGTTTCCCAATAATTCACAAAGTTTGCTAACTCTTTCGCAATGCAGTTGCTCTCTTCTATTTTTCTGATAAAGGGTTTTCGTTATCAGTTTAATCGTTTCATTTCTCATACTGGTGCTTTCGGTCAGTTTATTTCTGTACATATAATCTTCAGCCTGCATGAAAATTTTTCGAATATCTTCTTTTTGATAGTGTTTGGTTGCCCACCCAAAGGATACAGAACAGATCAAATGTTCTTTTTGTTTTTCTGATATAGAACGATTGATTCTCTTTATAATTTTTTGAACCTCGTTGCCGTCCGTTCTAGGAAGAAGAAATACAAATTCATCTCCGCCAATCCTCGCAATAATATCCTCTGTACGGCATTCCTTTTTAAAAATTTCAGCGATTTCCTTAAGCAAATTGTCCCCCAAAGCGTGCCCAAAAGCATCATTGGTCAACTTTAGTCCATTTACGTCCGCCAGCACTAAAGTAATGGGCAAATTTCGACTCGTATTAATTCGCTTCAATTCTTCTTCATAAAATCTGCGGTTATATAGTCCTGTAAGCTGGTCATAATAACTGAGATACAAAATTTCTTCCTCGGCTTTTTTTCGTGCCGTAATATCCTCGATCATACATAAGTGGCAATGTTCATGATCTGTCGTTGAATGAAAAGGAGTTACAGTCATATTGACCCAAACCGTTTCACCGTTTGGTTTAACAAAGCGTTTATCGATAGAGAACTCCCGGATTTTGTTATCCCTTAGCAACGCAATTCGATGCAGGTTTTCTTCTATTTCATCGGGGTAGGAATACTGTTGCCATTCTAAATTCAAAAGAGCATCTTTCTTTCTTCCGGTAATATCTGCAAAGCTTTCATTAATTTGTAACGCTTTCCCTGTTTTAGTGTCAAAGATTCCCATTCCAAGCGGAGCCTCTTCAAAAATAGTCCGAAAACGTTCTTCACTTTGAATAATCTCGTTTGAAAACCCTGCTATTCCAATCAGATCGCCTGACTCATTATATATCGTTTTTTTATATTCCTCAAACGCTCCTCTTTCAAGCCTGGATAGATGCGTTCCGCAAATTCCTCCCTCAAGTATCTCCGTATCGCTGGAAGTAAAAAGCTCTGCATCCTGTTGATTATAAATTTCATAGTCATTTTTTCCAATCACATTGGCTTTTGGAATCCCTACCTTATCAGAAAGGTATTGATTCACGACAAGATAGTTTCCTTGCTTATCCTTCATCCAAACATCAAAAGGAAGGCTATCTATGATTGCCTCCAGTTGCGTGATATGTAATAATAATTCTTCCCTGGTTTTTGACATCTGCCGACTCCAGTTGATTTCTCAGTGGTATTTCACATGCTAAAATATTACTTTAAATATTCCTTTCCTGATCAGGAAAAATTTGTACCCTTATTTATATTATCTATTAAAAAAAAGTATTGTCAATCATGCTTTTCAACAATTAGAAAAAAAGATGTTATCCTCAAGCAAAGTCACCATTCTGCGGAAATGGATATCAACTGCTCCAATTTGGAAAACGAATAGCGGTATTAATTCATTCTTCTGAGAAGTAGGGGGTACATTTTAGAAACACATCGGAAATTCCGATGTGTTTCTCTGTACGAGACAATCATTCAATTCTTAACACACAATTCAGCTTTATTATACCTCGTTCTTTCCACCGAATCTGTTTTATTCAATCTCAATTTTTTTTGCATTTACAACTTTTTCCTGTCTGGGTACCATTATATTAAGAACGCCGTTATCCAGCTTTGCTTTAACGCCTTTCGAATCGGCATCTGCCAAATAAACGCTTCTGCTCATAGAACAATACCTGCTCTCCCTATGAATATAGTTTTTCTTTTCTTCATTAATTTTCTCTTCCCTTTTTACGGAAATATTCAGTCTGCCTTCATTTAAATCGACTTCGATTTCTTCCTTGGTTACACCGGGAAGCTCCGCCTCAATGAAATACTCATTCTCATTTTGCTGAACGTTTACTTTAAAAGTTTCTCTTTCAAAACTCCTTTTTGGTGACCAATTATCACTAAAAAAGTCATCCAACATGTTATAAAAATTTTCAAATCCCGTATCCGGCAACCCTGTCTTTCTTCTGTTAAAAGGTACCAATCCATTCATGATAAAACAACTCCTTTCGAAATAATATGTTTTTGTTATCACTCTGTGTTGATGAGTGCTAATTCTTATATACCACTATTTTTTTTTATTAATCAATATAAATATTATATTTTTTATAATTTTTTTCTTTATGATTATAATTAACGTTTTAACACAATCTTTACAAGAATTTCATACCCATTTAATAAAACTGCGTTATTCTGAAATCAGAACAATGAAAAAGGAGGTGAAAATAATGCAAAAATTAAATTTATGTATCGATATTGACGGCACTGTAACCGAACCATTTTATTGGCTGGAAAGAGCAAATCATTATTTCAACAAGCAGATCAAGCCAGATGATGTTTCCGTTTACGAGATTCATAAGGTTCTGGATGTATATGAAGATGATTACAATGAATTCTATGATTTATACGGCAAATTGCTGCACAAGGAGTCTGAAGCAAGATTTGGTGCCAGCGAAGTAATAAAAAAGCTTTATCATCATCATCATATACATTTTGTGACCGCCAGAGAAGAAAAGATGAAAGATATCAGTATCGAATGGCTGGATCGGCATCAGATACCAAGAGATTCTATTGATCTGCTGGGAAGTCATTATAAGGTAGACAAAGCCCATGAGCTGAAATCGGATCTCTTTATTGAGGATTGCTACAGAAATGCTCTTCAGCTCGCAAATGCAGGTTTCGACGTCTTACTGATCGATTGCGCCTACAACAAAGGGGTCTTGCCGCAAAATGTAATTCGAGTGAAGAATTGGTTTGAAATTATGAAGCTGATAGAAATAAGAGCACAAAGAAAGTACCTTGACTTTAAACTCGCATTATAAAAAGTAAAATTTAAAAAGATAGTAACACAAAAGCAAAAACGCATTTTCATGCGTCTTTTTTTATAATAAATTTTTTTTAAAATAGAGAGTCGAAATGATTCAAAATGAATATTATGCAATAAAGGAGTTGATCGAAATGCAATATATCGTGCAACCATGGGAAACATGGGAATCAATTGATACCATCGTCTCCAGGTTTGGGGTAACAGAGGAACAGATGATGCAGGCAAACCCTGTTTTGTATTCTGTTCCCGTTTATCCCGGTATGTTCCTGGAAATACCGGAGCATGATACCATCGACCTCCCAGCGGAGGGTTATATAGAATATGTAGTGCAGCCTGACGATTCACTTTACAGCATAGCAAACAAATTCAAGCTAAATTATCAAAAAGTGATTGAACAGAATCCACAGATCAAAAATCCCAATGTAATCTGGCCAGGGCAAGTCGTTTATTTGATTTATTTGGGTTATTAACAGAAGCAAACGGATCATTCGCATTATAAAAATACCCTTAGGAAAATTGAGGTGACCCCTATAAGTTAGACTTTATAGCGTAGTAGTAATTTTCAACTGCTACGCTATTTCTTTATGCTACTTGGAGATTGAGTCTGTATTCAATAGGACTCATCCATCCAAGAGATTCTTTGATTCTTTGTTCGTTATAATATTTTATATACCTTTCAATTGATAATTTCAATTCCTCATAACTATAATATACAACTCCATAATACATTTCCTGTTTCATAATTCCAAAGAAATTTTCCATAACAGAATTGTCATGACAGTTTCCTTTTCGTGACATACTTTGAAATATTTTATTGGATTTTAAAGTATATACATAGCTCTTCATCTGGTATGCCCATCCTTGATCCGAATGAAATGTTCTTCTGTATTTACAATCTTCAGTAATATTTATAACTTCGCTTAACGTATTCATAATGTTTATTGCAGAAGGTTTTTGTGAAATCCCATAGCTAAGAATTTCGCGATTATAAAGATCCATAAATGGATCAAGATATAGCTTCCTGATTAACATTCTTCCTCTTTCGTCAATTTCGTAGTATTTAAATTCTGTTGTGTCGGTAGTTATTTTCTGATGAGGAACATTTGTATTAAATCGACGATGGATTCTATTCGGAGCCACAGTTCCAACCTTTCCCTTATAGGAACTGTACTTTCTACTCTTACGTGTAAATGAAGTTACCTGAATCCCAAGTTTTTGCACAAGACGTTGGACTTTCTTTTTATTTACGATTATTCCATGTTTACGCAGTTCTCCATAAATTCTGCGATATCCAAAATCTTTGTGTTGACTACGTATTTCCAGAATCATTGTTTCTAATGTTTGGTCGTATTTCCGTTCAAATCGCTTTTGCCAATACATATATGTGGCTTTAGGAAATCCAGTAATTGCGAGAATATCTTTTAATTTGAAGGATCCTCGGAGGCTGTGGATGATTCTCGCTTTTTGTTCTGAGATGTTCCCTCTAAACGCAGCCTCCTCAGTTCTTTTAAATATGCATTTTCGATTCTTAATTTTAAATTTTCTTCTTCGAGTCGTTTAAGATACTCTGATTCAGTATCTATACTTTCGTTGAATTTCGGTTTGACATCTTTTGGTCTTGACACTTTTGAACGCCTTCCCTTCCGTTTAGGTTTCAATGCATCAGGGCCAGCAATTCGAAAGTCATTTACCCATTTAGTAATTAACGGCGGGTTATTCATTCCCAAACTTAGAGCTAACTCCTGATATGAAACTTCTGTTGTTAAATATAACTCTACTACATGAAGCTTAAAATCAAAAGAGTAAGTTTCATTTTTACGAGACCGCAATAATCCGTCTGAGCCATATTCTTTATAGGCAGCAACCCAACGCTTTATAGGCCCAGAGTCTGGAATACCATATTTGTTGGCTAAATACCCATAACTACCATTATTGCTCAAATACGCTTGAACAATTTTTTTCTTAAATTCAAAACTATACTTTGCCATAAAAAACTGACCTCCCATAAGTTAGATTTTTTGGTCTAACTTATGGGGGTCAGTTCAAATCCCTCCAGGGTATTTTTATATCAGACTCTTATCATTTGATCCATATATACTAATTGTGTACAATTCGCTTGTATTGAGATTTTGTGACAAAGTAAAATACACAATAGACGAGCGCATAAGCTGCATACATAATTGCCGAAAATCCCAAAACAGATACATACGAATTCTCAACTGGAATTATATTGGAAAACACCACCGTATCTGCTGTTTTCATCGCAAAAATACTATGAACGATACCAATTGCAAGAGGAATGAAAAAAACCGGAAGCAGTCTCTTCACAATCACCTGCCGCTCTTTATTTTCATCCATCCCGATCCTTCTAAGCATCTTGTACTGATGTCGTTCTTCCTCTGCGGCCATAACTTGTTTAAAATAGAGCAGACTTGCCGTCATAAGAATAAATACGCCGCTCATGAAAAACCCGATGAAGCAAATCAGTCCGAAGGTTTCCAACGATTCATTATATAAACTGTAAGCCGTGCTATATCGATCAACGCTGCCATTCAGTACTTCTACTATGTCCTGATTCAATTGATTATTACTCAAAGCATTATCATAGTTCATAACCGTTACAGTCTTTGTTTTTCCGTCAGACTGGGAAGAAAGAATCTCCCTGTACAAAAGAAGCTGTTCATAATCCTTATCATTCAAAATCAAAGTATGATTCAAACCGAAGCCCGGAACCGATGAGCGTATTACTTTCGTAATCTGGATCTCCTTACTTTGGAATTTAAGATTCAGACCGAGCATGGCATCTTCGATTCCTTCCGGCGAAAACGGGAAAATATAGAATCCTTTTCCGGAAGGTATCCTGGCAGCATCCAAGTTGGTCTTTGACAATAAAATCAGTTTGTTATACTCGGTCTCCGAATAAACACGGAAGGTATCGCCGGAAGAAAGATGTTCGTTTTCTCCGATCATGACCGTTTTCACCTCTGGATTTCCTTCACAAAGCGAAACGGTGTATTCCTGATCAAGTTTTTCTTCATTTTCTTCAAACGTCTTACGAAGATCCTCCTGAACAGACGCCTCTCCACCATAGTAAACCAGATCATAACCTATATTGCTGTAGGTATTCCTTTCTGCATTGCTATAAAGCGTAAATCCCGTCGCAATCGCAGTGACGGCAACAGCAGACAATACCGCGATCGTTGCCATGATTGAAGCAATAGACTTCATTCTATGGGAAACCGCAGAGGTAGCGATCAGATTTACCCCTTGATAGTAAACTTTTTTGTTCCTCTTAATCAAAGCCAAAACTTTTGGCAATCCACCCCAAAAGAAGAGATAGGTGCCTGAGATGACCAAAATCAAGATCGGGATTGCTCCAAGTACGACCACCATTGAATTCTGATTGGATGCAAGGATATATCCTGTTGCCATGAGTACCAATGACAGGATTAATACTGGAACAGAACCGTTCTGTCTCCCCTCCGAAACCTTTTCTGCCTTAAACAAATCCACCAATTCAAACTTATAGATTACTCTTAGTCCTGACAGCCCCATCAGGCAGAATATACCCAAAAACAGCAGCACTGTTACGTAAATGGACATCGGATCAATCGTAAAAGAAACATCCCCAATAAAGTTTGATAATGACATGTCCAGTAAAAACATGGTCATTAGCTTTGAAAAGAAAATTCCGGTACTGATTCCAATCAAAAGAGTTACGATACCGATCATCATGGTTTCCAAAAAAAGCAATTTTCCAATTTTCAGATTGGTCATTCCAAACAACGCATAGGTCGATATTTCTTTTTTTCTTGCACGAATGAAGCTGTTATTAGAACTAACCAGAAAAAACAACACGAAAACCAGAATAATAATGCCAAAGCTTGTCAGAACTGCCTGATAACGTTTATCGTATTGAAATGCCATCATCACATATTCGTTCTGCATCAGCGCCAGAAAGGTATATATGGTAAAAACACTGAATCCCATGGAAAACAGGTACATAATGTACTTTTTCCTATTTAATCGGATATTACGGAAGGCCAGAGTAAAAAGATTCATTTTCTCTCTCCCCCCAACATACTCATCACATCAATAATAGAATCAAAAAACTGTTTTTTATCATTTCCGGCATAAAGCTCATTGTAGATTTCTCCATCCCGAATAAATAAAATCTTCTGGCAGTAGCTTGCCGCAAATACATCGTGAGTTACCATTAATATGGTTGCCTTATATTCTGAGTTAATAAAGGATAATAAATTCAAAAGATCTTTTCCCGACTTGGAATCCAGATTTCCCGTCGGCTCATCCGCAAGAATCATCTTCGGTTGATTGATCAAGGCACGGCATGCAGCAGCGCGCTGCTGTTCTCCTCCTGAAACTTCATAAGGATATTTGTCAACCACATGGGTGATTCCCATACTGGAGGCAAGTTCAGATAGTTTTTTTTCGATTGTTTTCACATCCCTGCCCGCAAGTGCCAAAGGCAAAATAATATTCTCCTTTAACGTCATCGTCTCCAGGAGATTATAGTCCTGAAAAATAAACCCTATATTTTCCATTCTATGTTTTGCCAATTCATTTTTATTGAATGTACCGATGTCATTTCCGTTCATTATAAATTTACCGGTTGTGGGCTTATCCAGACTTCCAAGGATATTCAACAATGTTGTTTTCCCCGATCCGGACGATCCCATCACTCCGATAAATTCCCCCTGAGTTACCTCAAAACTGATGTTTTTTAGTGCAGTGTATTGATTGGAATTTTTTTTTGCTCCATAAATCTTACTGATATTTTCAACTTTTAATATCTGCATTGTACCCCTCCAAATTATTAGCTCGCCCAATTTCTCTGCAAATTGTTGGCGAACTTATGCAACGTTCCTACGGAACTCCAACACAACAATTGTTAATGTAGCTGGTACAACAATTGTTGATGTTGCTGTCCGTTTTGCCAATACAGCTGAAGCTATGGCAAAAGGCAACAAAATCACAAATTTTATTTGTAGATTTTTACTGCGTATTTCTTGAATTCGAATTCTTCTTTATTGTATCTCGAATCCTGCCACGAAAAAATCGAACTGCCTTACACTTCCTTTCGGTTTCTTACATTTTCGTCACATTGTGCAGGGTATTATTTTCAGAGAAAGATAAATGAAATATGGCATATTCATGATATTTTGATTCCGCCGTCAAGGAATGACCCAAAAGTCTGCTTAGCTTCTTTGATAAATACAAACCATAACCTGTCGACTTTGCTCCATCTCTACTGTCCGAAGAAGTAAATCCCTTATTAAAAATCTGCCCGATATCTCTTTCAGGAATTCCTTTTCCCTTATTTTTAATTGATATTGTGATTTCTTTCCCATTCTTCTTTGTTACTACCTCAATGCTACCGTTATCCGGTGAATACTTTACCGCATTGGAAATGATTTGCGACAGGATATAGCTACTCCACTTTTCATCCGTAAGCACTTCATAATCCTCACCTTCAACGGTAATACGCAGCTTTTTATAACTGAAGAAATTGGAGTAGCCTTTCAATGCACGGGCAATTAATTTTTTTGTATTTGTCCTTGCAATTTTATAATCATCAAAAAAGCGGTTGCTTTTCATCTCATAAAAAACTTGAAGAATGGATTCTTCAATAGAAAAAATCTCACGATAAATATTCTGGTAAAAATCGGTCGGAAGCTTTTCTTCCTGACTCTCAAGAATCAGCCTTGCCGCAGCAATGGGCACTTTGACATCATGAAGCCATCTTGTAATAAACTCCATTTCTTCTGCCGATTTCGATTCGATATTCGACTTATATTGTTCATACTCTTCCGCCACTTTTCGTACAAGCTCCGCGTTCTGCCGATCTATAGGATAAAAGAACTCATCTTCTCCTTCGGAAAATACATTCAGCTGGCAATAAGTCTGAAACTTTCTGGAGCGGGAATTTAATATAGAAAAATCAATGATGAGATAGGCAGCAAAAAGAAGACCCCAGCCCATTAAAATATAGTTTGCATTGGATTCTCTGATATTGAAGCCGATATCAAGCCGGTAAACCATGGCTGTGAACAGAAGTGCAAAAAAAAGAAAGAGCAGAGACAGCCATCTTTCTCTTAAATAATGAAATAGATTCATTGTAATCGATATCCTTCCCCCTTGATTGTTTTAATACACTCCGCAAACCCGATTTCCGCAAGCTTCCTTCTCAAACGATTGACATTGACAGTAAGGGTATTGTCATCGACAAAGCTCTCGTCATCCCAGAGGGATTTCATCAGACGGCTCCGTGTAACAAGATTTCCATTGTTTTTGACCAAAAGAGACAATATTCTGCATTCATTTTTTGTCAGTTCCGTAGTTGCATCTTTATAATATATCTGCAATCGTTCCACGTTTAAAATCAAATCACCATGCTGGAGAATATTCAGCTCCTGGTCTGCTTTGGAATATGCTCTTCTCAGCATCGCTGAAATTTTTGCAGTCAATAAATCAATAGAGAAAGGTTTTTCAATGTAGTCGTCTCCCCCCTGAGTAATTGCTCTGATTTTATCACCGTCACTGTCCCGAGAAGATAGGAACATAATCGGCACGTTTGACAACTCCCTGATTTTTGCGCACCAATAAAAGCCGTCATAGTTTGGTAAGTTGATATCCATCAGGATCAAATGAGGATCAAATGCAGTGAAATCTGAAATGACATCACTGAAATCCGTTGCAGAAAAGGTTTGATACCCCCATTTTTTTAAATGTTCCTCCAAAATTGAGGATATTGTGTTATCATCCTCAATCAAATATATCTTATACACGATCCGTTTCCCCCTATCCGTTTGTAGCAAATTCCGTATTTCGACACCCATGTCTTTTTGTATATAAAAGCTGAAAAATCAACGATTTCCGGTTATACTACGAACCAGATCGCCCTGTCCAAGGAGTTTTCCACCTTTTTTAATCGATACGATTGCATTAGTATACAATTATCATACGTTAATTATATACTATTCCTTTAGTAGAAACATTAATTTTTAAGCGTTATCTCTAAAAAACCTTAACTTCTTTAAAAATCAACATGCTTTCTTGAGTTCTTCCCAATCTGTTATTTAATAACCTGCTTTCTTAATACCTCAAATTGCTCTGTAAGAAACGTTTCTGTTAAAGGTATTATTTTAGATGATAACTTCAGGCCTTCTAAAAAAATAACAATATGCTCTGCTAAAATCAAAGAGTCCCCGTCAAGAAATTCCCCTTTCTTCTGCCCATAATCAATAAGCTTGTCAAAGCTCTTCACTGCTGCCTGAAAACGTTCATTGAGATATCCCTTTTGCTCCGGATATGCAACAGAGAATTCATATATCGCTATTTCAATACGATTTTTATTAAAAGCAATATCATTTTTTTGAAGCAGGAAAAATCCTTCAATCAGTTTTTTGGGAGAAAGTCCCAGAGATATTGCCTGATCCAGACTTTCTTCCGCATCGTTTTTATCTCTTTCCAATACTTCGATAAAAATATCCTTCGTAGAACCAAAATGCCGATATAAACCACCCCGACTTAAATTGCAAGCCTCGCAGATATCCTTCATCGTTACTGCTATAAACCCTTTTTGTGAAAATAAGCCCGCAGCAACCTTAACGATAAATTGTCTTGTTTTATCTCCTTTTTCTGCCATTTCCCCGTCCTTTCGCTGCGACACTCGTGTCACTTTATTTAATATTACGATGCCGCTGCCATTTTGTCAAGTGAAAAAATTATAAACTTGACGAATCGGCATAACATATGTTATAAATATCATATATTAAGGATTCGTACAAGGAGGCAACGTTATGTCGATTCAGCTTGCAATTTTAGGACTATTGAGTTGGAAACCATCCAGCGGCTATGAATTAAAAAAGGTTTTTGAAGATTCACCTTATTTGTATTGGTCAGGAAATAACAACCAGATTTATAAATCGTTACTTGAGCTTCAAAAAGAGGAGCTGGTTTCCAGCAAAACGATTCATCAAGATGGTGCACCATCAAAAAAAATCTACTCAGTGACCAAAAAAGGCATATCTGAGCTAAAAACATGGATTCTATCAACAACACAAGCTCCTGAGTTCAAAAAACCATTTCTGATTCAATTGGCATGGTCCGATATGCTCAGCAAGCAGGAGCTGGATCAGCTCTTGACAGACTACGAAAATGAAATCGAATCGCAGCTTGGCAAACAAAAAGAGAAGTACGACCGAGAAAAGGATTGGCCCAACAGATCGGCGCGAGAGACTTTTTTATGGAATATGATATCGGTAAATTTGATGTCCACTTACCAGCACGAACTGGATTGGGTACGAAAAGTACGCCAGCAGTTGCTGCGAATTGAAGAATAAAACCAAGCAAAAAACAATGGCTGAGATCAAACCAGTGCCGTCACTGTCTGATCATTACAAATAATAAATTACTGTAATTTACCTTCCATATATTGTACGTTCTCAAATTTAGTCATGTGTGGTATACTTGCTTCAAAATTTGAAAGGACAGCTTGAAGGATGAGTAAATTAAATCGTAAAGCAATTCTGCTAATCTACTTTTCCCTTATTCTGGGGTTCAACTTTGCCACTAATTATGCTTTTGCCACTAAACCGGAGCAAATCCCTCCTATCACGCCATTGAACTTAAGATCAACTGCAGTAACATCCTCTGCCATTCCTTTATCTAATAAAATTGTTGGATATTATGCAGCGTGGGCCGCCTACTCCGGATTTGCACCGGATCAAATTGATGCCACGAAACTTACTCATATCAACTATGCCTTTGCAAAGATCGGACCAGACTTAACAATCACGATGGGATATCCTGATATTGATCCTACTAACTTCAAATTACTAAACTCGTTAAAACAAGCGAATCCAAATATTAGTACTCTCATTTCCATAGGCGGTTGGACTTGGTCTGGAAAATTTTCTGATGCAGCACTTTCCGATGCTTCGCGTACAAATTTTGCCGACAGTTGTGTCGCTTTCATAAAACAATATGGTTTCGACGGTGTTGATCTTGACTGGGAATACCCTGTCAGCGGTGGTTTGTCCTCCAATTCCAGACGTCCTGCGGATAAACATAACTTCACGCTTCTACTGCAAAAACTGCGAGAAAAACTGGATGCACAAGGCGCAAAAGATAATAAGCATTATCTTTTAACTATGGCGGGCGGAGCCGGAAATACCTATCCAAACAATGTCGAGCTTGCATCACTTTCCCAATATGTGGATTATGCTATGATTATGACCTATGATCTTCACGGAACCTGGGATACCTATACGGATCTTCACGCACCGCTTTATAGCAATACCGATAGTTCTCCGCAATATAAAGCAAGTGTGGATTCCAGTATCAACGCATGGAAAAAGGCTTCCTTTCCAATGGATAAGCTTGTAATGGGAATCCCTTTCTACGGGTATCTATACTCATCAGTTAAGGACAGAAATCATGGTTTATACCAAACCTTCTCCGGAGCAAATTCTATCAGCTACCGTCAAATAGCGGCCAACTATCTGAGCAAGCCGGACTACACCCGATCCCTCCACGCTCAATCCAGGGTTCCATATCTTTATAATGGCTCTACATTTATTACATATGAAGACACCGAATCAATTAAGATAAAGATAGATTATATGAAATCAAAAGGATTAAGCGGGGCGATGATCTGGGAGCTCAGCCAGGATCCGGACAAAGTATTAGGTAGTGCTTTGTATGAAGGCTTAAAATGATGACTCAAGAATCTGATTATAGCGATATCCCCTAAAGTAAAATTTTAATTTGTTCGCAATATTACCACATATAAATATTATATTACTGTATGATAAAGCAAACAGTTTTATAAGGAAACTATCCCTCACTTCAATAGATTCCCTGTAATTATAGTCCGTATATCACAGTCTGAAAGGAAAACGCATATGCTATACTTTCTGACAATTTTGAGGGATACTGAATCAACCCCAACTTTGCAAAAAGGTTTGTTCTATCCTGATAAAATCCCTAAAATCTCAAAGTAGAAAGGATGTCTTTGAGAATGAAAGAAAAAGCCAATCCAGAAATCACGCCATCCATCACCCAGCTCCCCAGAAGAAATATCATCGGCTACTATGCTGCATGGTCCGTTAATACTGGGTTTACACCGGCTCAAATTGATGCAAACAGGCTTACTCACGTTAACTATGCTTTTGCAAATATCAGCCCGGATTTAAGGATTACTCTGGGCTACCCAACGACTGATCTTATTAATTTTAGAATGTTAAGCACATTAAAAAAAATCAATCCTAATTTAAAAGCTCTGATCTCCGTAGGTGGTTGGACTTGGTCCGGCTTGTTTTCCGAAGTAGCACTTACCGATAAATCACGCACCATCTTTGCCGACAGCTGTGTCGCTTTCGTCAATCAATATGGATTTGACGGGGTAGACATTGATTGGGAATATCCAGTCAGCGGGGGGCTTCCCATCAATGTGAGACGCCCTGAGGATAAACAAAATTTTACCCTGCTGCTTCAAAAACTTCGCGAGCAGCTGGATGCACAGGAACTGATTGATCGAAAGCGTTATCTTCTTACGATCGCCGGAGGTTGCGGAAGCTATTATCCTGATAATGTAGAACTCGACCGGATTCATCAATACTTAGACTATGCATGCATAATGTCCTATGACATCCATGGCACATGGGATGCTTATACGGATTTTAATGCACCACTCTTTATCAACAACGATATTTCTCCCCAATACAAATGGAGCGTTGCTGCCGGGATTGACGCCTGGGATCAGGCAGGTTTTCCGATGGATAAACTCATGATGGGCATTCCTTTTTATGGCTATTTATATTCCTCTGTCAATAATTTTAACTACGGCTTATATCAGCCGTTTACCGGAGCAAGTTCCATTACTTATGCACAAATATCTGCGAATTACTTGAATAATTCCGCTTTCACCAGATATTTTCACCCACAGTCACTGGTTCCCTGGCTCTTTGACGGTTCTGTCTTCATCAGTTATGATGATCCTGAATCGATTGCTTTTAAAACAGACTTTATCAAGTCGAAAGGCTTAGGTGGTGCGATGATCTGGGAACTCAGCGAAGATCTGAATAATGTACTTTTGTATTTTCTTTATGACAGTTTAAGGTAAGGTTTATCATAGAATCAGCTCTGTACTTCCGTTAGAGAGCCCTGACATTTGCATGTTGATTTTAGGTATAAACAAAAGTCGCTAATCCGATGAATACTATATTAATTTTTCAGCCCCTATTTGTGGTTTTCTTTGCCGTCTTGCTGTTTTTCTCCGATCACGTGAATAACATCTGCAATATCATCCAAAGCAACTTTTAACTTTTCCAGTTCAGGTGACTCAAGAAGAGATAATCTGCTCATAATATATTCTATCATCACTGCCTTATGCCGCTCCAAAAACTTTACCCCTTCTTTTGTTAAAGCAATATTCACAATTCGCCTGTCGTTTGTATCTGCCAAACGCTCTACAAAACCTTCCGCACAAAGCCGATCCATCATAGCAGTTAAATTAGGCTTAGAAATGCACATTTTTGCAGCCAAATCCGTCATGGAAACGGGAGTATTTCCTCTGGACTTCAGAAAACCAATAATATGAATATATCCCGGCGACAATTCGCTCTTTCCCCGTTCTATTTCTCTGATTGGCTTTATCAATTGATTTCCAACTAAAAAGCGTAATCTTATCAACGATTCACTGATCGTCTTTAACAATTCTTCATTCATGGTTTCCCTCCTGCATCTCTGACTTTATTGTAAATTGGCTGTTGTATAGTTCTTCATAGAATCCTTTTTGTTTCATCAGTTGATCATGGGTTCCCTGTTCAATCACGGTACCGCTTTTCATGACTAAGATCAAATCGGCATTCTTGATGGTAGAGAGCCTGTGAGCGATGACAAAGTTGGTACGACCTTTCATCAATCTTGTCATTGCCTCCTGGATCAACGCTTCTGTACGGGTATCCACACTGGAAGTTGCTTCATCAAGAATTAAAATCGGCGGATCAGCCAGAAGTGCTCTTGCAATAGTTAAAAGCTGCTTCTGTCCCTGAGATATATTGGATGCCTCTTCATTTAATATTGTATCATATCCCTCCGGCAAAGAGCGAATAAAGTGATCCGCATGAGCAGCTTTTGCCGCTTCCACGATTTTTTCCGAGTCCGCATTCTCCAGACTGTATCCGATGTTTTCCATGATGGTACCCTTGTAGAGCCATGTATCCTGCAAGACCATTCCAAACAAGCCTCTTAGATCACCTCGTGTCATCTTAGTGATATCGGTATCGTCTATCGTGATTCTCCCTTTGTTTAACTCATAAAAGCGAAGCAGCAGATTAATCAAGGTTGTCTTTCCCGCACCGGTAGGTCCAACGATTGCAATCATTTGACCAGGTTTGACATGAATGTTCATATCTTCAATCAAAGGAACTGCTTCCTTATAACGGAAGCAGACATGCTCAAAGCAAACGTCTCCCCTGATATCTTTTCTGTCTACCGGTACTGCTGTTTCTTCATCCGGTAATTGTTCTTCCTCATCCAGCACTTCGAAAACTCTTTCTGCACTGGCAACCGTACCCTGTATGATATTGGCTATGTTGGCAGTCTGAACAATCGGTTGTGTGAACTGGCGCATATACTGGATAAACGCCTGAATATCGCCGATATCGATTGACTTCTTTGCTACCAGAAGCCCACCGATGACACAAATCAATACATAGCCAAGGTTATTGATAAAATTGAGCGCCGGCATGATGATTCCAGACATAAACTGAGCTTTCCAGCCTACATGATACAGTTCTTCATTGACTTTTTTGAATTTTTCAATCGATTCCTTTTCATGGCCGAATGCCTTCACGATTTTATGTCCGGTATACATTTCCTCCACATGACCGTTCAGCTCACCCAGTGATTTTTGCTGCTCAGAGAAGTATTTCTGAGATTTTTTTGCAATCGCAACGGTTAGCACACCGCATATCGGAAGTGTTACAAGCGCGATTAACGTCATGATCGGACTAATCGAAAGCATCATAATCAAGATTCCAACAACCGTAACCAATGATGTAATCAACTGTGTCAGACTCTGCTGCAATGTTGTGGCTATAGTATCCATATCGTTTGTAACACGGCTTAGTATTTCACCGTGGGTTCTCCCATCAAAATATTTAAGGGGCAAACGATCCAATTTCTCCTTCACTTCGTTCCGCATTACATATACTGTTTTTTGAGAGACACCAGACATGATATATGACATGGCATAGCTGCACAGAAAGCTGACCACATACAGAAATAACATGAGCGCCAATATTTTGCCGATATATCCCAAATCAAACAATAGGATCTCTGCGTTTCTCAGACTTTCAACAGTGGAAGCCGGTGCATTCTGCTGTATCGCAGTCTGTATTTTATATAGATACGTATATTGTGCGATCACTCCTTCTGAAATCTTCGTTGTCGCTTTTCCTAAAATCTTAGGCCCAAAGATGGAGAAGACTGTGCTTACAATTGCTAAAATCCCCACGATGAAAAACCGCATCTTCTGCGGCGCCAGATAACCTGCAAGCCGCAGCAAAGAACCTTTAAAATCCTTTGCCTTTTCCGTGGGTCTCCCAAGCGCTCCGGTCGGCCCTCCGGGTCCTCGCCCCATTGGACTTCTCGATGCCTGATTCTTTTCATTACTCATAAGCACTCATCTCCTCTTCAGACAGCTGGGAAGATACGATTTCCCGATAAACCTGACAGCTTTTCATTAGTTCCCTATGGGTACCGGTTCCGGCCAATTCACCGTCATCCAATACCAGAATACGGTCTGCATCCATTACTGTGCTGACACGCTGTGCGACAATAATCAAAGCAGATTTTCCCGTTTCCTCCTTCAGTGCGGCTCTCAGCATTGCATCTGTTTTAAAGTCCAACGCCGAAAAGCTGTCATCAAAAATATAAATTTCCGGCTTTCGCACGAGTGCCCTTGCAATGGACAAACGCTGTTTCTGCCCTCCTGAAACATTGGTTCCGCCTTGTGCAATGGCTGTATCATAGCCTTCCGGCATATCAGCAATAAAGTGCGCCGCCTGAGCAACTTCCGCAGCGTGGTAAATCTCTTCCTCGGTTGCATCCCGATCTCCATAACGGATATTCTCGGAAATACTTCCGGTGAATAATACGGCGGATTGCGGTACAAATCCGATTTTATTTCTCAGATCGCTTTGAGAAAGTTCCGCTACATTTACGCCATCTACCAGAATCCTTCCTTCACTGACATCATAAAATCTCGGGATTAAATTTACCAAAGTGGATTTTCCGGACCCTGTGCCTCCAATGATTGCGGTAACTTCACCCGGCCCCGTTTCAAAAGAAATATTGGAAATCGCCGGCTGCTCCGCTCCCGGATAATAGAATGATACGTTATCAAATGAAACATAGCCTCTTTTTTCATCCCGCAAAAGTTTGATTTCTTCCGGGTCAGTGATTTCAGGCTCCATTTCCAGAACTTCATTGATTCGTTCCGCAGAAGCCTGTGCCCTTGGAACCATTACAAACATCATTGCTACCATGATAAAGGAAAACATGATCTGCATAGCATATTGAATAAATGCCATCATATCTCCAATCTGTAAATTGTTCTGAGCAATGCGAACTCCTCCGAACCATACAATGGCAATTGAAGTAATGTTCATAATCAATATCATCGTCGGTTGCATCGCCGCCATGGTCTGATTCACCTTGATCGCAGTATCAGTAAGATCGCCATTGGCATACTTGAACCGTTCATGTTCATGATTCAATTTATTAAAAGCCCTGATCACCCGAATCCCCGTTAAATTCTCCCGAAGTACCATATTCAGCCGATCCAGCTTCTTCTGCATCGACTTAAACGCAGGCATAACCATATAGGCCAGTCCCCCTATGATAACCAGCATAATCGGAATAATAACAAGCAGAATGACCGTCAGTCCCTTGTCCCTTGATATCGCCATGGTGATGCCGCCGATGCACATAATCGGAGCATAGATCATAAAACGCATCATCATAACCAGCACGGTTTGTATCTGCACGATATCATTGGTCGTTCTTGTAATTAAAGATGCTGTGCCCAGCTTGTCAAATTCGTGCAGCGAATAGTTCTCAATGCGTGTAAATACATTATTTCTTAGATTTCTGCCAAGTCCAATCGCAACCCGTGCAGAAAAAAAGGAACCTATGATGGCACACGTAGAACTTACAAGTGCTACAAGCAACATATAACCTCCATATCTGAGGATATATCCCGTATCTCCCTGAATCATGCCGTTATTCACAACGTCTGACATGAGCGTTGGCAAAGCAAGCTCAGCCATCGCCTGTCCGGAGATAAACAAAAGGATAAAAAATATGACCAAAGTAAATGGTTTTAAGTTTGTTAATAATTTAAGCATAATCTATTCTTTCACGATCTGAACCGGCATACCGTCAAACAAATTTCCGGCATTGGTGACGGCGACCGTTTCTCCGCCTTTCAATCCTGTTAAAATCTCCGCTTCGCTATCATTTTGCAATCCAATTGTGACAGATATTTTTTTCGCAATGCCATCTTGAATCACAAACAGATAGTTTTGTCCGTTGTGTTCCGCAATCGCCGTGTTTGGCACAATAAAATGAGTAGATCCTTTCGCCGTGATATCTGCGTGAGCGGTAATTCCCGAAGCAAAATTCCCTGTATTTTCAAAGCTGATTTCAACCGGGAAATACGCTCCTGTACTTACCGACATCGCTCCGATTTCAGTAATACTGCCCTCAAAAGTACGATCTGGATAAATGTCAATAAACAAATCTACCTTGTCACCTTCCTTGATATATGGAAGTGCTGCTTGAGAAATCGTACCTTTCAATTTCAGAAAGTTCATATCTGCAACAGTAGCCAGGGTACTGCCCACTGTTGCAGTCTCTCCCACATTGATGTTCTTATTGATCACCACCCCCGAAATCGGACTTTTGATCATCGAATTTTGAAGCTGTACGCTGATAGAATCCACGGAAGCTCTGGCTGCATTTTTCCCGGAATTCAGGCTGGCATCATACTTACTTTTTGCTAAATCATATGCCTTCTGATCAGCGTCAAGCTGCACCTTTGAAACTGCACCTTCCGCATAAAGTGCTTTTGCTCTTTCCAAGGCGTCCAACGCATTATTCATGTTGATTTCCGCTTGATCCAATGAATTCTGAGTTCCTTGATAAGTCGCTTGTGCCTGACTAAGTTGTGCATTTAATTGAGAATCATCCAGTTTAACAAGAACTTGTCCCTGGCGAACCGTGTCTCCCTCATTAAAATCTGCAGCCGTGACCTTTCCTAACAACTGAGTTGAAATATCAGCTACGTATACTGGAATCAATGCGCTGGAAATTGTATAAACCGCTTCAACCTGTCCGGTTGCGACTTCTGCCGTTTTTACCTTTATTTGATCATTATCACCTCCGCATCCCGGTAAAATGATCACCATTGTGGCTGCCATGAGTGCGGTGATTATTTTCATTACATTTTTCTTCATCATTATTTCCTCTCCTTGTTTTACTGAATGCTGATTTTAACCGTTGCGTTCATTCCGATCATGAGCGGCAGATTTTCATCATTGATGAGGGTTATTTTGACTGGTATCAACTGTGTTACCTTACTATAGGTTCCGCTGGTGTTTAACGATGTAGTTCCCGTTAACGCAGTTTGCGTGGCGACACTTATGGATTCCACATAACCTGTAAAGCTTTTTCCGGGATAAGCATCAATTGTTATCTTTACTTTTTGTCCCACCTTTATCTGAAAGATATCTGTCTCTTCAATGTTCGCTTTTATATATAAATTAGATGTGTCTGCCAGAATCGCGACGGTAGACCCCGCTGCTGCCGTCGAGCCTTTTATCACATTGGATTGAACGATTTTTCCGTCAATGGGTGCTTTAATCTGCGCATTGGATAAAACTGAATCAGCTGAATTTTCCAGTGAAGGCTGGTTGATTTCACTACTGTTGATCAAAGAAGAAACATCCTGTTTTCCCAAAATCTGCCCCTGTTTCACATCGTCACCTTCGCCTACATTCCAACTTTCAATGGTTCCTGAAACCAACGGCATAACCTTTACCGTATCAGCTGAGACAGATGCATTGTTTGTTTTAAAATAATGAAATGATTCATAGAGAAAATAACCTCCTGCGATGATTCCAATCGCCACTATTACTGCAATTACAATAATTACGATTTTTTTTGCTTTTTGCATACTTGTTCTCCTTTTGATTTATTCTTTTCTATTTAAGGCTTACTGAACAATTCGAAAATACTTGCACGGCAACAGGTACCGGTATTCAGTATCCCCCTATTTGTTATTTTAATATAATAGTTATGTTTGCATAACTATTATAGCGATATAATTTAATTTGTCAAGCCGGCCCCTAATTACAAAGAATTAACATTATAATATCATTAATAAAAAATATTATAGTTCCAGAAATATTTTCCATATGTTATAATGCTAGTACACTGTCAAGTAAAGTAAACAGTGTACTAACAACATTTCAATTTCAAAGGAGGTATATCAATGAAAAAAAACATGACAAAAAAAATTTCAATTATTTTAGCAATGATGATGACCGTTGTATTCATTCCAGTCACTTCATATGCGTCGAGCAAGGCAGATACCATTACATACACAACTGATGCCGAAGAAGAAATCACTTTTAAGGAAAAGGATTTTAATAAGGAATGCAAAGAATTAATGGGTGAGAAGCTGGACTATGTAAAATTTGAACTGCCATCCTCTTCCAAAGGCGTCCTCTATTATGATTATGACGATGACAAAGATAAAGTGGATGATTCCGACAAATACTATTATGATGATGACGATGAAAAGTCCATCTCTGATGTAACTTTTCTTCCCGAGGATGACTATTCCGGCACCGTCACCATCAGCTATACAGGCTATGATGTAGATGGAAATGATTATTCTGGAAAAGTAAAAATCACGGTGGAGAAAGGTGACAGCGACGGGGATATCGAATATTCTGTAGACGCCGATGATGAGGTTGATTTTAAAGAAAAAGACTTTAATAAGTTTTGTCAGGATGAGAATGATGCAGATTTGAAGTATGTATCCTTCGAACTGCCTTCCAAATCCAAAGGCGTCCTTTATTATGATTATGATGATGATAAAGATAAAGTGGATGATTCCGACAAATACTATTATGATGATGAACGTTCCATCTCCGATGTTACCTTTGTTCCAAACAAAGACTACGATGGAGATTGTGAAATCGATTTTAAAGGTAAGGATGAAGACGGAAACTCCATTAAAGGTACCATCGTAATATCTGTAGACGGCGATGATGACAAAGATGCCGGTTCCGCAGGCACGATTTATTTCTCTGCAACAGCAGATTCCAGTGTTACTCTGTTCGACTCTTACTTTAATAGTAAATGTGAAAAGTTGACAGACGAGTCACTGAATTATGTAAAATTTACGCTCCCTTCCTCTTCTTCCGGGAAATTGTATTATAATTATACATCCGGCAGCATCACCAATACAGAGGTGTCCGCTTCCACAAAATACTATTATAAGAGCAAATCGCCGTATTTGAAAAATGTATCCTTTGTTCCTGCTGGAAGTAGTGCTCAAACGGTCACCATAGCTTATACTGGCTATGACACTGAGGGTACATCCTACACAGGAAAAATCGAAATCACTGTTGCAGCCGCTGCAAACTCAGGTTCAAGCACACCCTCCGGTACAAGTCCGGCTTTAGCCGCGACAGCAACAGCAACGTCAACAAGTTCAAAAGTAGTGGTAGATGGTAAGGCAGTATCTTTTGACGCATATAACATCAATGGAAACAACTACTTCAAATTAAGAGATATTGCATATGCAGTAAATGGAACTGCGAAGCAATTTGGAGTAGCTTATGATTCCTCTAAAAATGCAATTAGTCTTACTTCCAATAGTGTATACGTGGCAGTTGGTAGAGAACTTTTAAGTGGAGATGGAAAGGTTAAGACAGCCACATTGAGCACATCACCAATTTATAAGAATGGCAGTCTGGCAGATCTAGGTGCTTATAATATTAACGACAATAACTATTTCAAGCTAAGAGACCTTGCAAAAGCATTTAATATAGGCGTATCGTGGAATGCTACAGCAAATACAGTAGAAATTACTACTGCAAATAATTATACCGAATAATAAGATTTGGGAGCAAGGGAGGATCCCTTAGCTCCCTTCTAAAAATTATTGGATACTTACCTTATATTCTTTCAGCCAAAAGTCTATTTGCAGAAGATATGCCAACAATTGCGGCGCATTCATTAATTGACCGAACCACGGAATATTGGTATCCTTTTTTATCGAAAGTGAAAGCTCCTTAACCGCATCCTTATTGAGGAATGGGTGCAACGGCGATGCATGGTCATCAAGCATAGAAAGGGTTAATTTTCTTACTGCTTCTAAATAGGACGGATTATGTGTTTTCGGGTAAGGGCTCTTTTTTCTCCACAGTACATCATCCGGCAGAAACCCGGTCAAGGCCTGACGCAAAAGCCCTTTCTCTCTGTCTTTATAAAATTTCATTTTCCATGGGATATTCCAGACATATTCAACCAATCGATGATCACAAAACGGTACTCTCAATTCTAATCCAGCGGCCATACTCATTCGGTCTTTTCGATCCAGTAAAGTCGGCATCCAACGAGTCAGATTCAAATAGAATAGCTCCCTCATCCTACTATCGTTCGGCTGATCCCCTTCATAACGGGGAACTTCTTCCATTGCTTCCTGATATCGCATCGCAACATATTTCTCAGCCTGTATCGTATTCAACAATTCCGGAGAATAAATTTTTAAACGCTCCTTCTGATTCCGGGACCAGGGAAACGTACCACTCTCATTTTCTGTTTGTCTATAAAACCATGGATAACCGCCAAATACTTCGTCGGCACATTCCCCCGAAAGCCCTACTGTGGCTCGCTCTTTCATAAATCGACTGAAAAGTAGCAGCGAAGAATCTACATCTGTCATACCAGGCAAATCTCTTGCCAAAACTGCTGGGAAAAGTGCTTCAACCAATTCCGGTGTGTCAATAAAACAGGTCGTATGGTTTGTTCCCAGATATTCAGAAACCTTTGCTGCCCACGGGGCATCCGGATTGGGCTGAAATTCACTTACCTGAAAAAACTTGTCATTATCAACGTAATCAATGGAAAATGTATGAATCGGATCCTTCTTTTCCTCTTGATAGACTTGAGAAGCAATGGAAGCAATCGCACTGGAATCCAATCCTCCGGATAGTAAGGCACACAGCGGGACATCGGAGACCAGCTGTCTTTTGATCGAATCATAAACCAGCTCACGTACATTGGAAAGCGTACGATCGAAATGTTCCTCATGGGAATGACTGTCCAGAGTCCAATATTGCTTTATTCTGGTACCATTTTGATCGATCTGCATAAAAAACCCTGGTTTTAATTCGGAAATGCCTGTAAAAACGCCATGCCCCGGTGTCCTTGCAGGCCCCATCGCAAATAGTTCAGCTAACCCTTCCTGCCCTAATCTTGGAATTACTTCAGGATGAGCTAATATCGCTTTTATTTCCGAAGCAAAAAGAAAGGTATGATTCTTTTTGTAATAGAATAAAGGTTTTACGCCAATCCGGTCTCTTGCCAGAAACAAAAGTTTCCTTGCATTATCCCAGATTGCAAAGGCAAAGATCCCATTGAGCCGCTGAAGACACTTCTCACCCCACTCCATATATGCATTTAAAAGCACCTCTGTATCAGACCATCCTTCAAATCGATACCCTCTTTTGATCAGATCCTCTCGTATTTCTTCTGTATTATATAATTCTCCGTTGTAAACCAGAGTATATTCATTACACCCTTTTTTTCGAACCATCGGCTGACGCCCACCTTCCGGATCAACGACAGTCAAACGGCGATGCCCCAAAACGACCTCTTCAGAAAACCAATATCCCGAAGCATCCGGACCTCGGTTTGATAACATTTCTGCCATAGCTTCTATAATTTCAACTTCGTTTTTACGATTATTTGAAAAATCAGTCCATCCGACAATTCCGCACATAAAAACACCTCCAAACGTTAAAAGCAGTATATGTATTAATGTTCAGAGGTGTTCATGATTCCACACTATGGTTTAATGCGCATCACAACCAAAAAAAGTAGCTGCGCCCCTCTGCTTCTTGCCTCAGGTCCTGCCGCAGCTTCAACAGGAGAAAATCAACTCAGTATCTTTGCCGTAGGAAACCAAAGGCAATTGCTTTTCAGAAGCGGGAACAAAAAGATTTGGATCTAAAGGTACCAGGAAATCAAGATTACATGAAATAAGTTGGAATAAAATTATTTCATCGGAGAATCATAATTTGATAAGAGTTTGAGGAGTGTTTTTATGACTTTGAATTACATTGTATTTGATTTAGAATTTAATCAAGATTTTTCAAAATCAAATAAGGATAGTCTTATGCCCAGGCCTTGTTTTGAAATCATCCAGATTGGTGCTGTCAAACTGGATCAAAGCCTGAATTTCATCGGAACCTTTCAGCGATATGTAAAGCCGGTCATCTATCCTCAAATCAACCCTTTCATCACAGAATTAACCGGCATCACCACCGAACAGCTTCAGTCAGAAGAAATCTTTCCTGGGGTTTATCAAGATTTCATTGAATTTATCGGAAATCTTAACTCTGTTTTTTGTATCTGGGGAATATCCGATATAAAAGAGCTGTTTCGTAATGTTTCGTATCACAAATTGAATCAGAAGCTTTTAACCAAATCATATATCAATCTTCAGCCCTATGCTGCCTTGCATTTTAAACTCCCCAGGAAAAAATTACTAAAGCTGAAAACAACAGTCGAAATGCTAGATATACCATCAGTATGTCCTTTCCATAATGCACTGAATGACGCAAAATATACTGCCGAAATATTAAAGAAGATATTTCAGGACTCAATGCGCCCTAAATTCTATGATCCAAACGCCACGAACTCTCATCCCAGACAAAGAAAGCAGAGGATTGATTTCGAACAATTGACCAAGCAGTTTGAAAAAATGTATCAAAGAGAACTGACACAGGATGAACAAAATATGATTAAGCTAGCTTACCAGATGGGAAAAACCCGTCAATTCCTTAAACTTTAAAGAAACGCCGCACCCTATCTTTAAAAAACATATCCTATATTCATGCCTACGCGGAGTCTTTCAACCTCTTTTTACACGTAATCGTTTCCCTTTTATTTTTTTTGTTTTAAAGGCGTTAATAACCATCTTTTCTTTTCCGTCAAAAATCTCTACGTTGGTCACGGTCTCTTTTATATCAATCTTTCCGATGTCTTCATTGTAAATACCTTCCACGTTCCTGATCGCTGATACGAAATCACTTGCTTTCAACAGGCTGTTGTTTCTGCCGGCACTGAATTGTACCAAGGCTTTCTGTCCTTTCCGGTTCTCAACTTTGTATCTTTTCCTGCCACTTCGGCGTTCCGGCTCAACTTTTGGTCTTCTGTCTACATGACCGCCCTTACATGGTATCTTATAACCGAGGAACGTTTCCAGTTCATGAAACCGATCCATTTCACTGGGGATAACCATCGATATCGCGATTCCATGTTGATCCACACGACCTGTTCTGCCAATTCTATGCACGTAGTTTTCATGTTCGAACGGTACCCCATAGTTAATAACATGCGTGATCCCCTGTACGTGCAAACCTCTCGCTGCCACATCTGTAGCAATAAGTATTTTGTATTCCCCTCTTTTAAAAGCATTCAATCTTTCCATGCGCAGTTGCTGATCCATGCCGCCATGTACCGCACAAGTAAAGTGATTCCACTTTCTAAGGATTTCAAATAAGCTGTCAACCTGCTCTTTTGTATTGCAGAAAATAATAGCTTTCCGCGGCTGCTCTCTTTCGATTACTTTTTTCATAAAGTCAACTTTTTTCAGGCCATCCACAGCATAATAAATCTGTTCAATCTTATTAATATTTGAAACTTCCGGCTCAATTTCAATATTTTTAGGATGAGTCATATATTCCTGGCTCAGGTAATGAACTTCTTCCGGCATTGTCGCCGAGAAAAGCAACGTCACTCTGTCTTTTGGCATTCTCTTGATGATCGCTTCCAACTGCTCCTTAAAACCCATAATCAACATTTCATCCGCCTCATCAATTACCAGATATTTGACATCGTTGAGTTTTACATTTTTATTCAATAAATGATCCATCATTCTGCCGGGAGTAGCTACAATCACATGCGGGGTATTTTGCTTCAATTCTTTTCTTTGGAATTCCATAGGCTGCTTTCCATAAAGAGCGCAGCATTTTAAGCCTTTGTATTTACCAATTTGGGCAATATCCTCTTTTACCTGTTCTGTCAATTCCCGCGTAGGCGTCAAAACCAAAACCTGTGGACTCTCTCGTTCTACCTCTACCTTTTGACAAAGAGGAATGGCAAATGCCGCTGTCTTACCACTACCGGTTTGTGATCTTACAATCAAATCCTTGCCGGCAAAAATCATCGGAATTACTTCTGACTGAACCTTTAGCGGCTGCTTAAAACCTAACTCACTCAGTGCTCTTTTGATTTCCTGATCAAGTGGATAATCCTTAAACTTCTGAACAATTTCCCCTTGTAACTCTTTTACTTCCTTCATCCTTATCTCCATTCCTTTTCTTAAAATTTAACGCAAACGATCCTTTCTATTTATCGACGATTCCGCTTCAGAAAGCGCTTAAAGCTCTTATTTATCCCTTACCATCCCGTCTTCGGATTTTAACGATGGAGTAGATCGAAGCAAGGACGCCCATTGCCCCACTAATCATCATACATCCTGCAACCCCAGTATTTTCTGTTAAATGTCCTGTAAACATACTCCCGATTGGAATTACTCCGCCAAAAACCAATGTATAAACACTCATAACACGTCCCCGCATGTCATCTGCAGAATTCAGCTGGATCGTAGTATTTACCAGGTTTGTGAACAGAATCGTGCAAAAACCTATGGCAAACAAAGTGATACAGGCAAGTTGGAAGTTGCTTTCCACTGCTAATAGGATCAAAAACATTGACGTCCCCAATGCGCCTCCTACAAGATAACGGAGTTTAGGGGTTTTCCCGCTTTTGGCAACCAGTGTAATCGAGCCGATAAAGGAACCCACCCCCATGCTGGTCATCAGCAATCCGTAACCCGTCGCACTCTGATGGAGTTGCTGTTTCGCAAATACCGGCACAATAATATTGAAATTCATTACAAAGGCACTGATCAAGGCAAGCAGCAACAACGGCTGTTTTATGATTTCTTTTTGATTGATATAACGAAGTCCTTCCCGTATGTCTCTATAGATACTTTTTATCGAACCATGTTCTTTTTTCTTGATTTTCTTATTGGGAATGCGAATCAACCAAAGACTATAAATAACAGCAATAAAACTGATTGCATTCAAATAAAAACAGGGCGCAATGCCGATCATTCCGATTAACAAGCCGGCGACAGCCGGGCCTGCGATCCGGCCTAGATTAAAAATACTGGAATTTAATGCGATTGCATTCGTCAAATTATCCTTGCCAACCAACTCAATTACAAAAGACTGCCTCGTAGGAATATCCAAGGTATTTACCATTCCTAACAGTAAGGCAAGCAACAACAAATGCCAATACTTCACCACGTCAAAATAGGTAATACTGGCTAGAACAACTGCCAATACCGCAAGGACTGACTGTGTGCATATCAGCATGCTCCGTTTTGGGAACCGATCAACCAGCGTACCGGCATACAGTGAAAAAACAGTCATGGGTAAAAATTGCATCATTGTAACAATACTAAGCTTTAAAGCCGAATGCGTCAATTCTAAGACAAGCCAGGACTGTCCGATATTCTGCATCCATGTTCCAATCAATGAAATACACTGACCAAACCAGAATAGTCTGAAATCCCTATGTTTCAGCGAAGAAAAACCAGAGTCTATTATTTTTGATAAAACCTTGTTGTCCAATATAAAACCTTCTTTTTTTCGTAAAATTTTGCAACTGCTTAAGCTCACTGAACCATTCGAAAATGATTGAAACTTTTATCTTTATGGGTTGTTGCGTAGCCCCTATATATTATACCGGAAAATAATCATTATTTAAAATTTATACCATATAATTCTTGAAAGATACCGTGCAGCAGTTTGATACCCCTTCTTATTTCTTCCGGTGAAAGATGTCCATATCCAATCAAAAGCTTATTTGTGTGCCGGTTTTTTTGAATGCAGTGATATTCTACTGGGGTAATATTGATGCCATTTTCAAGGCAGCTTTTCCTGAAATTATCATCAAACTGGCAATTCAAGAACGCAATCGCCAGATGCAGCCCTGCATGATCACCATATGCACGCCATGCATCACCAAATTCTTCTGTCAGAGAATCCAGCAGTACCTGCCTTCGCTCACCGTAGACCCGGCGCATCTTCTGAACATGTCTGTCCATTTTCCGTGTCTTTAAAAATATAGCCAATGCCGCCTGTTCAATAACCGGATTTTGTACATCCGCATAGGTTCTTAAATGAACCCACTTTCTTTGAAGCTTCCTTGGAAGAATGACATATCCGATTCTGAGAGCCGGAAAAACTGATTTGCTAAAAGTACCCACATAAATTACCCGTTCCGGCTCCATCGCATAAATGGGAGCGATGGGCTCACCGCCATACCGAAATTCGCTGTCATAATCATCTTCAATCAGATAAGCTTCGTGTTCTGCTGCAAAACGGATCAGGGAAGTGCGGCGTGAAGCCGGAAGAATGCCGCCCAGAGGAAATTGGTGGGAAGGGGTAACATAAATTCCACCCACATTTTCTCTATTTTGCAAACCACTTGTTTGAATCCCCTGCTCATCAACGGGCACCGGAACAACATGACACCCTTTATATAATAAAGCTCGCAGCATTCCTGTATGACAAGGATCCTCCACAAGGATCTCCCTTTGATCTTCACTGAGAAGCTCCGCGATCAAATGAAGCGCATGGGTTGCACCTGCCGTGATAAAGATATCCTGAGAATCTACGGTAAGTCCGCGATTTCTGAATAGCCATGCGGCGATTTCTTTGCGTAATTCTAAAATCCCCTGCGCTCCTGTATATCCATATTGCTCCATGGTTATTTCTTCTGCAGCTTTATTCATCATCTGCTGCCATAAAAACCGGGGAAATTGTCTCAAATCAGGCCTTCCGGTATGAAAATCCGTCAAGAAGGAGCGAACAGGCCGGGGATCTTCCTTCGAGATAAGTTCGGGCATTCTATCCATTTGAATTCCCTCCGAAACCCGGGTCGGCGCACCTTGACTGCTTACTGCAAATCCCTCTGCGATCAGCATTTCATACGCCTCACATACGGTATTTCGTGAAACATTCAAACCCTTTGCAAGCTCTCGTGTGGATGGAAGTGCAATCTGAGCCTCTAGCCTACCGCTTATAATCTGGTCACGCAGTGCCTGATAAATCTGACGCCTTAACGGCAATTCGCTTTGCCTGTTCAATTCGATTCCCCACATGTCATCCTCCAACTGGACTGCTAAAACTAACCGTTTACTGGCACTTTACCAATACCAGTTTCTCAAATATGATTATACCATGCTAAATGGTGAACACAAACTAATTTTATGGAGGTAATAAGAATTGAAACAATGGGCTGGGCCGTTTTATTTATTTTGTGCATTTACGCTTGCTGGAACGAGCGTATTGTCCGCGCATTATGTAGCAGACAAATTGGGCGTTTTTACGATCACTGCGGTAAGCCTGTTTTTCGCAATTCTCTTTTTATTGCCGATTTGCGGAAGAAAGCTGATCAAAACGCTGAGAATTTTAACAAGAAAGGATTTTCTTTTCTTATTCGTTCAAGCGCTGTTTGGTATGTTTCTGTTTCGTATGTTTCTCATATCAGGTCTTTTGCACACGAGTGCAGGAGAAGCCGGGATATTAACCGGAGTAACACCGGCGATCACAGCAATTCTGGCAAGAGCATTCTTAAAGGAAGCTTCCGATCGGATAAAGCTGATCGGAATCATTAGCACAGTAGCCGGTGTTTTTTTCATACAGGGGCTCCTTGCACCGGGAGTCAGTTTTTCCTATGAACATTTCCTGGGAAATCTGCTCATTCTCTGCGCCGCTTCCTGCGAATCTCTATTTAATATCCTGTCACGTTTTTTTGTTGACCGCTCAAACATCATTGAAAAGCCTACCCTTCATCCTATGATACAAACCTCGATCGTATCGACAATTGCCATGCTTCTGTGCACGATACCTGCCGCTTTTGAACAACCCGTTTTGCTTTTATCCGAAATTGGTCTGAAAGAATGGTTTGCTCTTTTTTGGTACGGTGTTTTTGTAACCGCGCTGGCTTTTATCTGCTGGTACGCCGGTATCAATCGATGCGGTGCAATTACCGCTGCGGCTTTTTCCGGGATGATGCCCTTTACCGCCTTACTCCTCTCCATTTTACTACTGGATGAGCATGCTGGCTGGCATCAATGGCTGGGAGGACTTCTGGTCATTACCGGAATCATTTTAATCGGCAGCAGCAACAGCAGTGTGTCCACTGATCAGAAAAGGAATAACCAGTCGTAGACAACCCCGTTATACTCTGAAAACGAAAAAAGCAGATGCCGTTTTTTATCCAAAGCATCTGCTTTTTTCCTTCTTTATCTACCTTTACCATTTGTATTTTTTCTTAGGAAAGCAATGCCCGGTCATTGGCGAACACTTCTCCGCTGACCTTTCCAAAACGCTTCAAAAGATCTTCCACGGTAAGTTTCTGCTTTTCCTCACCTTTGATATCTAAAATGATCCGTCCTTCATGCATCATAATAAGACGGTTTCCGTACTGGATTGCATTCAGCATATTGTGCGTAACCATCAAGGTGGTCAGATTGCCTTCCTTGATATACTGATCGCTCAAGCGCAATACCTTTTCCGCGGTCTTTGGGTCAAGCGCCGCAGTATGTTCATCTAACAGCAATATTTTGGGTCGGATCAGGGTCGCCATTAATAAGGTTAATGCCTGCCGTTGGCCACCGGAAAGTAATCCGACTTTCGCACTCAAGCGGTTTTCCAGCCCCAAGCCCAGCTGACTTAAGGATTCTTTATAGGTTTCCCGCTCTTTATGTGTGATGCCCCATTTTAAACTTCGAGCCTGACCACGACGGAAAGCAAGAGCCAAATTTTCTTCAATGCCCATGTTGGCAGCCGTACCCATCATCGGATCCTGAAAAACACGTCCAATTGATCCCGCCCGCTTATATTCCGAGAGCTTTGTCACATCGGTTCCCCCAAGAAGGATCGTTCCCTGATCGATTCCATGAACACCGGCCACACAATTGAGCAAAGTCGACTTGCCTGCGCCGTTGCCTCCAATCAAGGTTACAAAATCGCCTTCTTCAAGGGTAAGGCTTACATTGGTCAACGCTTGTTTTTCATTAATGGTTCCAATATTAAATTTTTTATATGCTCCGTTGATCGTTAACACCTTACATCCCCCCCTTCATGGATTTTTTGAATGGCTGCAGGTAGGTTTTAAATACCGGCAAGGACAAAGCAATTGCAACCGTAATTGCAGTAAACAATTTCAAATCATTGGCCGGCATTCCCATTTTTAGTACCAGGGCAATGATGATACGATAGGTAATGGCACCCATTACCAGGGAAAGCAAACGGTTAAAGAAATTCCTTTTGCCAAAAATAACCTCACCGATAATCACCGATGCCAAACCGATGACAATAGAGCCGATGCCCATTTGAACGTCAGCAAAACTTTGGCTTTGCGCGATCAATGCACCACTGAGCGCAACCAGGCCATTGCTGATGACAAGACCAAGTATAATCATGTTATTCGTATTGATTCCCTGAGCCCGCGCCATTTGTGCATTGTTCCCCGTAGCACGTACCGCGCATCCGGTTTCAGTTCCAAAGAACCAGTAAAGAATTCCGACAACACACGCAGCAGAGAGCAATCCCAGAAGAATTACAGAATTTGAATGACTCAAACCTATTTTTTCAAAGGTTGTATATACGGTATCCATACGCAGTAATGAAAGGTTTGCCTTTCCCATGATACGCAGATTGACAGAATAAAGAGCAATCATCGTCAGGATACCTGACAGCAGAGCAGGAATTTTCAGTTTTGTGTGTAATAATCCCGTTACAAGTCCTGCTGCCATACCGCCCAGAAGTGCTAGGCATGATGCTGCAAAAGGGTTCATTCCGCCGCTAATCATAATTGCTGCGATTGCCGCCCCCATTGCAATACTTCCCTCTACTGACAGATCAGCAATATCCAATATTCTGTAGGTGATATAGACGCCAATTGTCATGACTGCCCATAACAAGCCCAGTGAAATCGCGCCCAGCAAAATTTGTAACATTATTTTTCCTCGCTCCTATTACTCTTTATATTCATTAATTATTCGGCTTTGATCACATACTGTTCCAATTCAGCCGGAATGGTAAGCTCAATTTCTTCTGCAACAGTTCCGTTAATGGCAAAGTCAAATCCGGTAGCGGATTCAATTGGCATCGCAGCAGGTTCCGCTTCACCCTTAAGAATTTTTACGCCCATTAGTCCTGTTTGATATCCAAGATCGTAGTAGTTGATCCCTAAAGTAGCCAGCCCTCCAGTGTTTACCATTCCGGATTCCCCACAAATAACCGGAGTCTTGGACTGTGCAGTTACACCGTGAACCACAGGCATTGCGGAAGCAAATACGTTATCCGTGGGAATATAGATTGCGTCGCATTGATCAACGATAGACTGGGTAGCCTGCTGAACATCATTTGTATTGGTAACCGTTGCTTCGACGTATTTCAATCCCAATTTTTCAATAGCTTCTTTCGCAATTCCTGCTTGCAGAATAGAATTGTCTTCACTGGAGGTATATAAAACACCAACAGTCTTAGCATCCGGAACCAATTGAACCAGCAAATCGATTTGTTCTTTAATTGGATTCATGTCCGTTGTACCAGTTACGTTCCCGCCAGGTACATCATCAGAATCCACCAGTCTTGCCGATACATAATCCGTTACGGCTGTTCCAAGAATCGGAATCTCTGTTGTTTTTCCGGCGATCGCCTGAGTTGCAGGAGTCGCAATTGCCAAAACCAAGTCTGCATGATTGCTGACAAAACGATCGCTGATGGTGGACAGATTGCTTTGGTCACCCTGAGCATTTTGTAAATCTATCACAATATTTTCACCATCTACATATCCATTATCCTTCAATGCATCAACAAAGCCTTCCCTTGAAGCATCCAACGCCACATGATCCATGTACTGAGCAATTCCGATATTCAATACTTTCTCATCTCCGGTTTTTGTTTCAGGCTCCGAACCGCCGCAGCCTGTTCCTGCTACAACGACAAATGCGGACAGAACAAGCATCATAATCAACTTTCCATATTTCTTCATGTTAATCTCCTTCATCATCATTTTGATTTTACTAACCAGTATCTTGTAACAGCTAAACGCCGCAAGGTACCAGGGCTGAAAAGCCCCCATGATTTCAATTAACCTGGCCAGGTTGAATTATAAACGTGTTGATGGTAATCTTCACACCAAACAAAAAAACGCCCCTGTATAACAGGGACGAATATTATTCGCGGTACCACCTTGTATTCGTTGCTTTCACAGCAACCTCAGCAAGCGACAATCATCGCTTCTCCATGATAACGGTTGGATCCCGACACAGCCTACAGGGCTTTCGCCTTTGAGTGTGCAGCTCTCAAGATGAATTCACGGCACTTATATCCTGCTTTCTTCCACCAACCGAAAGCTCTCTGTAAGGATGGTAACCGATACTGGTTCTTGGTCATCGCTTTTCATATATTGATATCATTATAATAACCGATTCCGCTTTTGTCAATTAAAAATATTTGTTAATTTTTTTCAATCCATCTGGGATTTATCCGTTCTTTATTATAAATTTTAGTTTACTTTTAGAAATTATCCGTGATTTTCTGCGCCGCCTCCGGTGTAAGAACAAGTGTCCAAGGATTGTCGGATGATAGTACAACGGGAAGCTCAATAAAAGTGATTCCTTCCCCCTTATCCAAGGAGTAGCTCCGGTTTTTCCGCTGTCAATTCGCCACCGACTTCTCCACCGCCGTCTTCAAGACTTTTCCCGCTACGGCTCCCGCAACCTTGCTGCCAGAACCTCCATTTTCCACCACTACGACAAAAGCAAGCGGACAATCCTCTCGATCCAGAAAGCCTACAAACCAGGAATGCGGCTTCTGATCTCCGCCCACTTCCGCGGTTCCTGATTTGGCACAAAGCTCCAGTCCCTCGAAATTTCTTTCTCCGTATTCCTCAATCACATCATTCCGCATCATCTCCCCAAGGGACTGCGCAGTCTTTTTTGAAAGAATCCGCTTCTTTTCCAACCCAAAATCCGGAAGAAAGGATCGTACCCCCTTGTCTTTTTTTATGATGCAGGGAGTAATCCGTACCCCATCATTCGCTATGGAACCAACATAAGCCATAAAGCTCAATGGGTTTGCCGTATCAGTATATTGACCGATACCAGCCCAGGCCAGATCTCCGCCTTCTGCATCCGCCATATCCGCCTTACCGATTGCTGTTTTAATATAGTCCACTTTCATGCTTTCATTAAAGCCCGCCTTTTCCGCGTATTCCTGCAAAGTTTTTCCTCCCAGTTCCAGAGAGATCTCTGCAAAAGTGATGTTGCAGGACTTGGCCAACGCTTGCTTCAGCGTTACCGTTCCATGAGTCGATGGGCAAGTCACCTTTTCTCCGTTGATTATTGTTTCCCCTTCACATTGATAAACTTTCGTGTCTATCTGGTCGAGTTTATCAATCGCAGCAGCTGCAGTCACCAGTTTAAATACCGATCCGGGCGTATAGGCTGCAGAAAACAGACGATTGATATATACTCCTTCGTATTGATTCGGATTTGCTTCCACATCGGGATGATTTTCCGGATCAAAGGTAGGAACACTGACCATGCATAAAATTTCACCCGTCTTATAGTTATACACACCTACCGTTCCCTTTCTTCCTTTCAAAGCTTTATAGGCTTCGGAACAAAGCTGGGCATCTAGAGTAAGCGTCAGATCACTGCCAGCATTCAGTTTATCATTGAACCGGTAAGCTCCATTAATAAAATCCCAACCGGAAAGACGGTCTCCTGTTGCTACCTGCGCACTGGTCACTATATTTCCATAAGAATCGCCAACTGCATGCATGACGGCTTTTCTTACGGTCTCACTCTTATTATAATTTTGTACACCATCAACAGACTCAAAAAGAATCTCCCCATTGCGATCGGATATCTTCCCTGCCGTAATCGGCTGTCCATTCAAAAAATAATACTTGTTTGATGGATGCTGTGCCCAGATCGGCGCATCCTTCCCATATTCAATGGTAAAAACAAGAAGTCCTAAAAAAAACAAAATTAATAAAAGAAAGAGTCCAAAAGCACGTTTGGTCAATATTTTCATAATGCTTCTTCACTCCCTCCGTCAGTCTCACCCCGGTCGGATCGAAGCCGTTCATCTGCTGCTTTTATAAAAGACAGAAGCGCCCAGCATACGACCATAGAAGAACCTCCATTGGAAACAAAAGGCAACGTGACTCCAGTAAGTGGAAGGATATCCAAGGAGCCAAAAACATTCAGTATCGTCTGTATTAAATAAATGGAAACTGCACCACAGGCCGAAATGGCATAGAAGGAGGATTTACAGTTTCTTAATAAAAACAGTACTAGAAATGCAGTCGTTACGATCATCAGCACAGCGATCAGTGCGATGATCAGTCCCCATTCTTCACAGAGTATTCCAAAGACGAGGTCGGTATCCGCTGCTGCGACACCGACAAGGTGTCCATTCCCACCGCCGACACCGAGAAGCCCGCCGCTTGCTACGGCGATCAGTGTTCGAGTCTGTTGATAGCCAATCGTATCTGCAAATTCCCATACATGACCCCATGCCTGAAAACGCGAAGCGATATATGGCAAAAATGATACCACTGCAAAAGCACCAAGCACTGCTCCTGAAGAGATGAAAGCGATGGTTCTAATGTCGCCGGAACGCATAAAAGCGATCACCAGAAAGGTTATAAAAAAGATAACCGAGGTACCCAAATCCCGCATTAATATGAGTGCTGCGATGCAAGTACCTGAAAACCCAATAAAAGCAGTTAAATTTCGTGCTGTGAGAAGCTTATCAAGGGTAGCCGTTCCCGCAAGAACGAAGGCGACCTTGACAAACTCCATGGGCTGAAAGGTGATAAACCCAAGGTTGATCCAGTTCTTGGCTCCAAAACGAGCCTCTCCAACAATCAAATTCAACAGAATCAATACGAGAGAACATAAAACAAGAACATATTTCAATTTTCGTCCCAAACGTACGTCTCTGATGATCATTTGAAGGATACTATATACCGCCATCCCCAGGATGATGGCGATGAATTGCTTATATAGTTGGTTCGGTGCTGCAACAGCAACGACGAAGAGGTTCAATCCGCAAAGAAAGCAGATCATCAGTTCCAGTTCGATATACTTCCTGCTGAATTTTGTAAGGATAATAAAATAAATACATTCAGTCAGAATAAAAACAAAAAATGAGATCGGAATTTTCACATTCGCTTCTTGTCCCATGGAGAAAAAAATCTGAATTCCTCCCAGAAGCTGAAATGCCAGAACCATCAGTAAAGTCTTGTCGGAGTTGATATTCTGACCGATCTTCCAAAGCCAGTCTAATCTGCGCTCGCTTTTTAAAGTTTCACATCCTTCTTCCGCAGGTAAAAAAAGAAAATCTGCATTGGCAAGAGAAATCATATCGCCTATCTCAACATGTCCAGATTTTTCTATTATTTCACCATTCACTTGTACTCCACCTTTTGAGCCAAGATCTGTAATCTTCCATCCGTTTTCTCCAAAGGAAAGTACTGCATGACTGCGGGATATAAAAGGAAGATTGATCACGATGTCGGACAATTTACTACGTCCAATAGAGTTTTCCCAATGCTTGATCGGAATACGATATCCGCCTTGGATCCCCAGAAATCCCCATATTCGATCCGTACCGCCGACATGGAAAAGAGGTAGAACACAGCGCAGAAATACCATCACTGCTAAAAAAGGGAATATCCATCGCACCACAAACGTATAAAATTCTATCGGATTTGACAGATAGGTTTCCATATTCACGATAATGTTTTCAGCCCAGGTCGAAATTCCGCCCAGCATCTGTTTTATATGCTCAGTTATGAAATCCATAGTTCATCCCTTATCCCCTTTTTAACTTCTTTAAATATACTATGATTCCAAAGGGAAATCAACGTTTCAAATAGTAAGATTTCCTGATTAAAGGTATAAAATTCTTTTAACCTTGATTTTTTGTTTTAAAAAAAATCCCACCTTAATAAAGGCAGGATTGAATCATGTTGTAGCTTGTTTGTAACCCTTGAGACCCGCCATTTCCACGGTTCTAACCGGCTTTTGTATTAAGGCATAGCCCTGTATTTCTCGTTTTTTTGGAATATGGCCGAGCTTATTCGCAAAACCTCTGAACGAAGTGCTACTTCTCTTTGATTGTACCATATTCCGATTAAGCCATAAGGATAAGAGCCTAAGGCCCTTATTACAGGGACTTAGAATCCATTTTTCTTCTCTACAATCTTAAGGACGTTGTCCAGTCTTTCAACGATTTTGTCGATCTCTTTTTCGGTAATTACGAAGGCCGGAGCCAACATCAGCATGTCACCGGACTGTCCTTTATTGCAGCCTGAGCTCGATTCAATCAGCATATTCTGGTTCAGACATTCGTCCGTAACCTGCGTTGAATATTTCGCCTCTATAGCAAAACATTCCCTAGTTGCCTTATCCTTGACCAGCTCGATACCGATCATCAGACCTTTGCCTCTAACATCGCCGATTGTTGGATGGGTCTTCATCAGCTTTTCCATTTCCCCCTTCAGATAGTCGCCCCTCTTCGCGCACTGCTCAACCAGATTGTGCTCCTTCAGATATTTGATCGCCGCAACACCAACTGCGGCGCCCAGCGGACTTGCCGACCAGGAGTATCCAGGCGGGAAGTTCCCATTGTTTTCATCCATCGTTTTTATACATCGTCGCCGTGATTCCGACCGCAGCCAGCGGGAAATAACCCCCGCTCAAAGCTTTTCCCATGCTCACCACATCCGGCACGATACCAAACCGCTGATAAGCGAAATTGATTCCGGTTCTTCCGACACCCGACATGACTTCGTCCATCATCAGAAGGACATCATATTTTGTGCAGATCCGGCGGATCTCCTTGAAGTATCCTTCCGGCGGTGTGGCAGCGCAAAGGGACATTCCAGAAACCGGCTCCATGATGAAACCGGCCACCGTATCCGATCCCTGACACAGAATCTCGTTTTCGAGAGCCTGCGCACATTCAAAATTGCAGTTTCCGCATTCTTTACCGTACCAACATCTATAGCAGTAGGCCGGCGGAATATGTCCAAATTCCTCCAGGTATGGTTCGTATCCGCTTCTTCGCTTAGCAAAGCCGCTGACCGAAAGGGCCCCGTTGGAAATCCCATGGTAACTCTGCCATCTTGAAATGATCTTGTATTTGCTTGGCGTACCCTTAAGGATGTGGTATTTACGTACCAGCTTGATCGCAATCTCGTTGGCTTCCGATCCGCCGCAAACTGAGAATATCCGCTCCATATCGTGATTAGTAAATTCGGAGAGCAGTTTGCAGTGTTCTTCCAGAACCGGAGTGGTGCAGTCATCTCTATGTGCATACGAAATTCTCAATGCCTGTTCTTTCAGCACTTCCGCCATCTCTGGAATTCCGTGTCCGAGGCTGACAAGAACCGGCCCGCTTGCCCCGTCGATAATCTCCGTCCCGTCCTCGGTATACATATAAATCCCTTTTCCATGTGTGACTCTCGGGTACTCCCGTTTGAAGTCCAAACTTAAAACATTATTCTCTTTCATTTCAGTACCTTTCTGTTTTCAGCCACAACGAAATACGGCTTCGAGGGCAAAGCCGTTCCCGTTATGGTTCATTTATGTTGTTATTGTCAACCCAAAATATCCATTTGTTTATAACTGCTTCTATTCGTATCTAAGGTCTTTCGAAAATTGCCGCAGAACCTTCTCCTCCGCCCACACACATGGTAACAATCGCATATTTTCTTTTACTGTTTTTCATCGCATAAGCTGCTTTTGTAGTCAACACCGCTCCAGTAGCCCCAAGGGGATGTCCGAGAGCGATGGCGCCGCCATTCGGATTCACTCTTTCCGGGTCAAGACCCAATGCTTCTATGCAGGCAACTGCCTGAGACGCGAAGGCTTCATTCAGCTCGATTAATTCCACCTCATCCAAAGAAACTCCTGTTTTCTTCAACAGCTTTCTCACTGCACCGATAGGGCCAAATCCCATGGTATGCGGATTCACACCGACTGAGGCAAAGCCTTTTACTTTCAGTAGATATGGAATTCCGAGTTCATCGGCCTTATCCTTGCTCATGATAACGACTGCGGCAGCGCCATCATTCATGGGGCAGCTATTTCCTGCTGTTACAGAGCCATCCTTTACAAAGATTGACTTTAGTTTTGACATCTGGTCAAAATTTGCATCTTTACGAGGACCTTCATCCGTGTCTATCGTCACTTCCTGTTTGCCTGCTTTTGTTGATATGGAAACAATTTGCTCTTTAAACACATCGGATTCAATAGCTTTTACTGCCCTTCTGTGACTTTCAAGCGCGAATTGATCCATAGTCTCACGGGATACCGGATGCTCTTTCAGAACATTTTCTGCCGTTATCCCCATATCCGGATTGCCGATTTTAGGAGGCGACATCATAACATAGTGAAAGGCTGGGTACGCATAACTGTAAGGACGTTTAGATTTTGTCATAAAATATGGATTGTTGCTTTGGCTTTCCGCTCCGCCTGCCACATAAACATCTCCATGCCCGCTTTCAATCATAGCTGCTGCCATGCATATGGTTTCAAGGCCCGATGCACATTGTCTGTCAAACTGTATTCCAGGAACCGTAACCGGAAGATCCGCTTCCAAGGCGACGACTCGCCCCAAATTTCCGGGCGCACCTTCTGCGTTGCCCATATATACTTCTTCTATCAGATTCGGATCAATGCCCGCACGCTTTACCGCTTCTTTGACAACGATACCTCCCAGCTGATAACCTTCCAGTCCTGCCAGTACGCCGGCATATTTTCCAATCGGTGTTCTTACTGCCGATACGATTACTGCTTCTCTCATATCAATTCCTCCTCAGATTAAATAAAATTTTCTTACTCATAGGAAATAACCCTTACTTGTTCTTCAACGATGATGTTTGTGCCGGTTTTGCTGATCACTTCATCGATTGTTGTGTTATCAAAGATTTCTTTAAGTACTAATCCTCTTTTTTCAACACTGATCACGGCCAGATCGGTAATGATTAACGAAACGCATGCAGTCGCTGTCAGCGGGAGATCGCAGCGTTCCTTTATTTTAGGATTTCCTTTCTTATCGGTATGGGTGGTTACCGCAATGACCTTCTTCGCCTTTTTTGCCAGATCCATTGCGCCTCCCATTCCCGGAACGATAGCGCCGGGCACGATCCAGTTGGCCAGGTCGCCGTTTCCCGCAACCTCCAATGCTCCCAGAATCGTAATGTCTAATTTGCCGCTTCGCACGATTGCAAAAGACGTTGCACTGTCAAAATAGCTGGCTCCCGGGATTACCGTAATGGGAATCGAACCGGCATCGATGAGATCGGGATCTTCCTTTCCTTCTTCGGCTCTTGACCCCGCACCCAGAACACCGTTTTCCGCATGAAAAAAGACGATTTTCTCCTTTGGAATGTAAGCTGCCGCCAGCTGAGGTATTCCAAAACCAAGATTTACGACATTTCCGTTTTCAATTTCTTCTGCAGCCCTTCGGGCCATTTTTTCTCTTACTGCCATGCCCATTTCCAGTCACCTCCTCCATGAACGATCACATCTACAAAAACTCCCGGCGATACAACATCCTCCGGATCAATGGCACCGACAGGAACGATTTCCTTAGCATCCACGATGGTAACGTCCGCAGCCATAGCCATGAGTGGATTTAATCCTCTTGCTGTTTTACTGTATACCAGATTTCCAAAAGGATCTGCTTTTTGAGCCAGAACAATTGCCACATCCGCACGCAGTGGGGTTTCCAGCAGATATGTCTTCCCGTTTACCACAATCTTCTCTTTTCTCTCTTCAACCATTGATCCTAGTCCCACATCAGTCAGAATACCGCCAAGACCTGCGCCTCCGGCTCTGATTCTCTCCGCCAGTGTACCCTGGGGCGAAAATTCAACTTCCAGTTTTCCTGCGTTCATCAATTGACC
>CAXXQN010000003.1:0-1417903 GCA_963665645.2 Anaerovoracaceae bacterium
CATTTCCTTAATTTGGATTATAATTGAAAAATCAATCGTTTCTTTAAAGACTAGAGTTTTTGAAACGATTGATACAGGAGAAAAAAACAGGGATTGAAAGGGAAATGAGGAGATTATAATTGATTTTAAAAAACAGCTGGTATAGTGCCATTGAACAGAGAACATCAAGGAGAGCCTATAAAAAACAAAGGATCGAAATAAAAAAAGTCACTCAGATAAAAAATCTAATTGCTATGTTCAACGAGGAGTCCGAACTTAATATACAATTTGTTGAAAACGGAGATTTATTTTTAAGCGGATTTAAGGCTTCCTACGGTCTTATCAGCGGAACACCGTCCTTAATCGCGCTGGTTGGAGATGCAAATGATCAAGATCTAAAACGAAAGGCCGGCTATTTTGGAGAATTCATCGTTTTGGAATGTGTCTCGCTGGGGCTGGGCACCTGCTGGATATCAGGTACTTACAATCGGGAAGAATGTATGAAATCCATTCAGCTAAAAGAGAACGAAACGCTTGTTTGTGTTATTGCAATCGGTAATGTACTGCAGAATAAAACAGTGAAGGAATTGCTGATTTCCCAATTTGGTAAAGGGAAACAAAGCTTCAACGAATTATTGGCGGAAAAAGACTGCACCCCACCACTTTGGGTTGCTAACGGGATTGAAGCCGCCAGAGTGTCTCCCTCGGCTGTTAACGGAAAACCAATTGCTTATCGGTATAAAAAGGAGCAGCTCTCCATATATATCGCAAAAAAGAATCATGATGCGGAGGAGATTGATCTTGGCATTTCCATGGCTCACTTTCAGCTTGGTGCTTTGCAAGGACGAAAAGAAGGTACTTGGTTAAAAGTAGAAAACGGTTATATTTTTCAATAATAACCTATAAATATTTCATTGTTAATCATATGCAATTCCCAAATATGCAAGCATATTGTTTAAGCCTGTTGTATTCGGATGTTCAAGATCAGTCCTACACGTACCGCAAGGTTCTTCTATTTTGTCACCAAAATCAGTATTGACCCTCAGCATTCCAAAGGAGCGAATCGAACCTCTCAGTGTTTCTCCCGAAAATGCCGGTGTTCTGACAATATATTTTTCGCAGGGCATATGAGTTACGATCTGTTTTAATGCTGATATCAGATACTCTTCTGGAATCAAAAACTCTTTTATAAGCACAGTATCCGCTGTCCTTTCAATGGCAGCACAACCTATAGTATCTGATGTTTCAGAAAAGCCACCTAATTTCATTGCATTTAACTTTTCATTTAAGACACGTTCTACCTTAATTGTATAAATATCCACACCATACAGTTGGGACTCTTTTTTCTGAAATGCAATTTCCTGAGTCCTGTAGTCTATAAAGTAATGTCCTTTTAAGCACTTCCTTCTTACTTCATTGTATTGATTAGGCTCTGCAGAATCAATAACGCAGCGGATTAACGCAGAATCAGCAAGATTGGCAACCTCATCACGAGTCAGTTTGATTTGGCGGATAAAAAATGTCTCCTTGTATCCCCTTTTTCGATAAAAATCAAATAATTCCTCTCCTGCCGGAACGAGCATCGTTGAAGGAATTTCTTTCGTAATGAGATATCGGTTACTGTATTCCATCAATTTTTCAGCAAGACCCCGTTTCCGAAAATCCGGATGGGTAGCTACCGCATAGATCATGGCTGTCTTATCAGTTTCACCCTCTGCCGTAATGAAATCCGCCGGGATCATCGCCAGCATGGATACAATTGTATCATCAACGAGCAAAACCGCCATCTCCTCTGTCCATATCCTGTTATCAAAATAAAAATCAATATATCGGTCTTCATCGCCGAAGCATCGCTTCCAGATCTGTTTCAGGCATTCCAAATCCTCTTTCCTGGCCATTCTTATTTCCAACGGTCCATCCTCCTAATTCGTTTTGTCTTAACCTGCTCCGCTAATTAACTATCTTTCTTTCGTTTGTTTGTTTGTTTATGATATTTTATCTCCTCCTATTTGGTACTACAATCTTTTCCTCGCAGTTCTCTCCTTCATTAATAATTTTAACATTTTCACCTTATTAAACATATTATGTTAGGGCTGATATCAATGTACTCAGCGATTCTATGAATGGAGGATATTTTTATAATGCTTAGCGAACAAACAAGGGCATACCGTCGCATGTATCCTGATGTGTATTACAAAGTCCAGCCCTATGTGATGATGGTTTGTGACGAAATGGACGATTATGACGACTATGAGATGCCTTCCCAAGAAATGATCTGGCAGATGTCGGATCGAATCTATGATGATGTCTGTAAAATGTACCCCGAATATGCAGAATATGACCGTTACAGTGAAATGTCATACGAGGCTGCGACTGCGTACAATCTTGCAAGTAACATTGAACAGCAGCAGTATTATCGTCGGAGGGGCGTCTTCGGCGACCTTATCTCGATCTTACTGTTAACTGAATTATTCGGCAGAAGAAGAAGGCGAAGAAGATACTATTGGTAAAAATCCATTAAATAATCCAATTTACTTAAACAAAGAATAATATGATTCATAAAGTTATCCTTGCGAGACATTCTGTATTGCTTCTCTGAGAGTATTCACACCGACCACCTTGATGCCGCCATGCTCATCCGTCAGTCTGGCGGCATTTTTTTGTGGTATAATCACCTTGACAAAACCAAGACGCGCAGCCTCTCTAACAATCTTTTCCGCATTCTGTATTGATCGCAAATCCCCGGTCAGCCCGATTTCTCCTATGACCAGAACTTTGCTGGAATTTTTTAACCCTTTGCACGTAGAATAGATCGCTAGAGCAACAGCTAAATCAATCGAAGTGCTGTCTGGTTTCAAGCCACCTACTATATTCACATAAACGTCCTGGTTAATTAGAGACAAGCCCGCTTTCCTTTCCAATACAGCAAGGATCATATTTAATCTGGAAAGTTCCACACCAATTGCAGTTCTTCTGGCAAATCCAATATTCGTAGGTGTTGTCAAAGCCTGTACCTCCAAAAGCAATGGTCGGGTGCCTTCATAAACAGCAGTAGCCACAGCACCCTCCGCTCCATCTTCCATACCTTCCAAAAAGCACTTAGACAGATTCTGAATCTCGTTCAGCCCTTCCTCTGTCATCTCAAAGGCACCGATTTCACTGGTGGTTCCAAATCGGTTTTTATAGGCTCTCAAAATTCTCAGTTCCTGATCTCTTTCTCCTGAGAAATTAAGCACGCAATCAACCAGATGCTCTATGATTTTGGGTCCTGCCAAGTCACCATTCTTTGTAACATGAGCCACAATAAAAATAGGAATATTTTTTCCCTTGCCGATTTTCATCAGTTCATTCCCGCAGGCTCTGACCTGCGATACACTACCCGGCGCAGATTCCAGCACGTCCGAATACATGGTCTGGATAGAATCTATGATCAAAAATGCCGGATTAAGTTCTTCTGCAACTTGAATGATATTCTCCATATTTGTCTCTGCCAGAAGAAACAATTGATCAAGGCTGCCTTTACAGACCCTATCCGCCCGCATCTTAATCTGCTCCGCAGATTCCTCGCCGGTTACATATAAAACCCTGCCAGCGTTTTCAGCAATCCTCGCCGCAGATTGTATGATAATGGTAGATTTTCCGATCCCCGGCTCACCTGATATCAATACCAGAGAACCTTTGACGAGACCTCCGCCAAGAACCCTGTTCAATTCGCCAATGCCCGTATCAATACGGGTCTCGTTACCCGATTTGATCTCTGAAAGCTTACTGGCCTTTATCTTTTCACCAGATACTCCTCTATGTCTTCTGTCATGTTCCTTGCTTTCAATGACCTTTTCTTCAATCATGGTATTCCACTGTCCGCAAATACATTGTCCCTGCCACTTAGGACTTTCATAGCCGCATTCCTGACAGACAAAAACCGTTTTTGTTTTCTTGCTCATACAGGCACTCCTTTTGTGCTTTTCGGTTCATTCATAACCCACATATTTTTATTCTTCAACCATCTATACTCTTGCCGATTGCCAAACAAAACGCATTAAAATTGTATTTTAGCAATCTATCACCTATTCTAGCACAAAGAGAACAGATGTTCAATTCTTGTTTTTTTTTAACTGTACATACATGTAAAAACGGCATACCTATAAGGATTAATAGAAATCCATACATAACCACATCTGAACCGGAACCGACTCAACCTCTTGGCTGCATAAAGAAATAGCGTAGCAATTAAAACTACTACGCTATAAAGTCTAACTTAATGAGGTCACATCAAAGCAAAAGCTGATTTTTTATTTTTACTGTATCTATCACGATCTGCTACGACAAATTAATCTCCGTCATGCTTCTTATGTTCTGCAATGATCTTTTCCGCAAGATGAGCGGGGACTTCCTCGTAACGTTCAAATTTCATAGTAAAGCTTCCTCTTGCCTGTGTCATGGCGCGAAGGGTAATAGCATACTTGAACATTTCTGCCTGAGGTGCTTCGGCAAGTACCTTTTGACCACCGCCCGCCGGCAATGGCTCCATACCCAGAATCTTACCTCTTCTCTTATTCATGTCTCCCATAATGTCTCCCATGTATTCATCCGGAACCTGGACTTCTACATGCATTACCGGCTCAAGCAGGATCGGTTTCGCTTCAACGATACCTTTTTTAAACGCCAAAGAAGCAGCAATCTTAAATGCCATTTCATTGGAGTCTACATCATGATAAGAGCCATCGTAAAATACGGCCTTAATATTTACAACAGGAAATCCTGCAAGAGGTCCCTTTTCCATCGATTCTTTTAGGCCTTTTTCAACTGCCGGAACATAGTTTTTAGGGACAGAGCCACCAAAGAGTTGCTCGGAAAATTCAAATACTTCCTGGGAAGGCGAAAATCTAATATGAACGTCTCCATACTGTCCTGCACCGCCGGATTGTTTCTTATGCTTGCCTTGTACATCAGAACTTCCTTTGATTGTTTCTCGATAAGGAATCTTCTGCTCTACCAGATCTACACTAACACCAAACTTATCCTTCAGCTTAGCAGTAATGATTGCGATCTGCATTTCACCTTGACCTCCTATGAGGGACTGATGGGTTTCCGTATTTCTTATCAAAACAAAAGATGGATCTTCTTCCATAAGTTTATGAAGTCCCGAACTGATCTTTTCATCGTCGCCCTTCGCCTTAGGCTCGACCGCCATATAAAGGGATGGTTCTGGGAAGGATACCGGCGGATATTGAATAAAGTGAGCTTTATCGCAAAGCGTATCACCCGTCTGTGTAAACTGAAGCTTTGCAGCGGCTACAATATCTCCGGCAACAGCCAAATCCGCTTCTGCCTGAGTCTTTCCTCTTAGGAAGAACAGCGCGCCCATTTTTTCCGGCTTTTCTACTCTGGTATTGAACAATTCCATTCCACCATGCAATTTACCGGAAATAACTTTTAATAAATTGATTTTACCTACAAATGGATCTGCGATGGTCTTGAAGACAAGCGCAGACGCAGGTGCGGTCGGATCACACTTTCTGCTGATTTCAGCATCATTTGCATCTAAGCCTTTATATTCAGCATAATCTTTCACTTTTGGAACATATTTGATTAGCGTATCCATAAATTCCTTAATGCCTTTGCCATCCAAAGCGCAGCAAGAAATTACAGGAACAATGCTGCCTGAAGCAACCCCTGCTACCAATCCACGATTGAACTCTTCTTCCGTGAATTCTTCACCACCAAAAAATTTTTCCAAAAGCTCTTCATCACTTTCAGCAACAGCCTCTGTTAAAGCTTCCTTCTCTGAAAGCTGGACTACGGATGTACCAAACTTGCTTTTTAAATCAGCGATAACCTGATCTACATTTACGTTTTCCTTGTCGATCTTATTTATGAGCATAAAGGTAGGCATGTTGAATTCTTTGCAAGTATTCCATGCTTTTTCTGTACCAACCTGTACTCCTGAAGAGGCATCCACAACAATTACAGCAGCTTCAACCGCTCTCATTGCAGAGTCTACTTCTCCGATAAAATCGAAATATCCGGGGGTATCAATAAAATTAATTTTAACTTTATTGTATTCAACCGGGACGACGGAAGTACTAATAGAGTACCCCTTTTCGATTTCCATCTTGTCGTAATCAGATACGGTATTTCCGTCCTCTACCTTACCAAGTCTGTTAATTACTCCTGTAGCGAGTAATGCGGCTTCTAATAATGTAGTTTTTCCGCATCCGCCGTGTCCTACAAGTGCAACGTTTCTTATCGTGTCGCTAGTATAGCCTTTCATATTCAGACCTCCCATATTTTTTTCAAATAGTGGTTTCAGTATATCATCGTTCCATCGAAATAGCAAACAAATTAGAAAATTGAATCATATTAGCAAGTATATGTAAAATCCTTTCACCGACGCACATTTAGAGTAAATTTATTTTTTTTCTTAATAGCATTTTAATAAGCAGGGTAGCAGTTAAAGCAACTACAAATCTTGTTAGTAAGGTTACAATGGGATTCACACCAATCACCCAGAAAATCAGGCTGATCTCAATGATTCCATGAAACGGCACTAAAAAGCACATAACTAGAAAGATGTCTTGTTTGCTTAAGTCATATCGCTCTTTTGCATCAAGAATCGCTCCCGCGCCATATGATATCCCTGCGAAAATTCCAATCAACATTGCTATTAGGGTATCCTTCGAGACGCCCAGAAAATCCGTAATAAATTTCGTTCTTCCACTCAGCTTTTCAAACAGCCTATATTCTGTCATAATTTGAATCGCTATCATCATTGGTATTATAATTATTACCAGACTTTTAATAATACCGAAACTTCCGATTACACTTTCCATTACTATTTCCATGAAAGATTTCGTCACGATAAGATTACACCTCCTACATAGCCAAAAACAATTCCTGCTACAACTGCAACAATCATACGATAACTTGTAAAAAACAACAAGCTAAGTCCCAGTTTTCTAATGATAGCCGCCTCTACAAAAAGAGAATGCGCAAACATAACCATGATGGAAACAACCGTGATTTCAAACCCGGTCAGGCCCACTGCTTTTATTGCTGCAATCGCGCCGTATTCATCAGAAAACAATCCTGTTATCCAAGGGACTGCCGCCTCTCCCGGCAAATGAAAAATCCCCATAATCGGACTAAAAACGCCTACAATCCAACCCATGGCAGGAGAGTATTTTATAAACGTGATACAAATATATATCGGCAACATGATCTTGATCAATGTAAAACAGCAGAACAAACCTTTTTTAAAGCCGACTTTTATCGCATTGATTAACATTTTTGTCTCCTATTATTAACCTATATATCAAACAAAATACAAAACTAAAATTAATCATAACATAAATGCAATCCGATAATCAATATCGTCCGCTTGTATACATTAAAGGATCCATTGAAGAAATTGCAGATAATAAAGCATTTAAAAAGCACCCGCTTACCTTTTCGAACGCTACGCCAAGACGGATGCTTGTAATGATTCTATTATCTAGACTTTTTAAATTTACTTATCTCATATTTCGCCAAAACCGGATTCAACCAGATGAACAAGATTAGTTACTGCTTCTACTTCATCAGCCCCATCTGCTTCTATTTTTATTTTCGCCCCTTTTTTTGCACCCATAGAAAGAATCTTCATAATACTTTTCGCATTATAGGATTTATTCATAAATAATAAATTTACGTCGGAGGTAAATTTAATTGCTTCTGACACAAAAGCGCTTGCCGGACGGGCGTGGAGTCCGATTTCATTTATTACTGTCGTTTCTCTGCTGTACATATGCCCTCCACTTAAACTTTATTTATATCTTGCTTTTTAGTACCTTATCAAAATCAGAAAACCTATCAATGCGCAAGTCAATTCCCTTCTCCTTAGACAGCCGGAACGAAAGAATTTGAAATGGCAGTACATACAGTAGCGGACTGATATTCTCTTCAATCTTAATACCCATAGGAAGTGTCCTTTTGTCATCACTTTCTTTTTCATCGGTAAGGGTAAAACAGTGCTCCGTTGTATTCCTGACATAATCACTGAGTGCTTCCATTCTTTTCTTCAGTTTACCTTCCTGCTGTAAGAAAAATATAAAGTGATTTTCATTTAACTCCAGGTAAGGTCCATGCATATACTCTTCCAGTTCATGCGCTGATATTGGGCACCTTACGGTTTCTGTTATCTTCGTACAGCTTTCCATTGCCGTTCCTACACATGCTCCATAAGCAATTGTAACAAAGCGCTGCCCCTTTGCCAGTTCCGTCCGGTTCACCTCATACCAGCGATTGGACTTTTCAATGATATCATCTATTTTATCCACTGCATTTTCCAGCTTCTTTATTTCCGAACAGTATGTACTCTCATCAATTTTACCCTGAATGAATGCTCCTTCAACCGCCATGAGCATTATGGTCAATACGGTAGAGGTAAACCCCATCGTTACATATCCAACCGTTTCTTTTCCACATCCAATGTCAACGACATACTGGGCTTCCTTTACAATCGCACTATTCCGGTCAGCCGTCAGAACCATTGTATCTTTATAACCAAGCTGGCGAGCTGTCTTTATTGCCTCTATAGTCGAATAGCTTTTTCCGCTCTGCGATACGCCTATGACGAAAGCATTCTCATCATAAACCCTTTGATAATTAGAAAAGAGTAGAGGAATTTTAACCTCCACATCAACATTCAGTAGCTCCTCTAAATAATATTTCGCAGAATGTACCGCATTCGCAGAGGAACCTGTAGCTAAAAACAGGATTCTTTTTATATTCTTTTTTGACTTTATAACATCGATATATTCGCTCATGTTCTTTTTTCTGTTACCCAGAACTTCCAAACAAGCGCTTTTCTCTTTTCTGATATAAGTTTCCATCGTATTTTCGGTATATTCCATAGCCGGTTTCCTTTCGTAATAACTGCACAGAACAAGGGATATAACACCCCTTAGTCTGCAGTATAATGATTTACACTTTATACAATTCCGATCAATTTACCTATGATGCCAAAAGCAACGATACCAACCAGCAGATATGTTATTTTTACGCCCTTTTTCAACAGGTAATACATAAACAAGGTAAACAGCAACGGCAGGAGAGACGGCGCAATGCTGTCCAGCATGCTCTGTATTGTCACCGCTCCATCACCCTCTCCAATTTGCAGTGGTGTTGTGAAAGTAACCATAGTTGCTGTCATTGCACCGATTACAGTCATTCCCAGAATCGATGCACCATAGGTAATGTTATCTAACAATCCTGATTCCTGTAATCTTTCAACAAATGTTGTTCCCAACCGGTATCCGCTCATGGTTCCATAATACCGAACCAACACATGAGGGATATTAAAAATAAGATAAAACAAAATCGCTCCGAGAATATTTCCCTGCAAAGCAATGGATGCACCAACTCCCGCTGCAATCGCTTTCAGTGTTCCCCAGAAAAAAGCATCGCCCACTCCGCCCAGCGGCCCCATCAAACCAAGTTTAATCGAGTTTATGGATGCTTCATCGAAGTTTTGATCATTTGCATTTTTTTCTTCCAAAGCACTTGATATTCCCATGGCAAACGTTGAGACATGAGGTGTCGTATTAAAAAACTCAAGATGGCGTTTCAATGCGGCGCTAATGTCTTCTTTCGTAGTATACAATTTCTTGATTACCGGTATCATAGAAAACACATATCCTAATGCCTGCATTCTTTCAAAGTTAAACGAAGCCTCCAGAGTAAAAGATCTTAAGAAAACCTTGTTTAAATCTTTTTTTGTTACTGTTTTATTTTCAGTTAAATCTGTTTTAGAAATCGTTGTCATTGAAAGCTACCTCCTTTTTCTGTTTTAATGTATCAAGAATAACCAGGGCAAGAACCGCACCGATTCCAGCTACTGCGATAACCGGCAATTTTATAAATGCAGCCAGGATGAATCCAAGCGCATAGAAAGGTGCTAACCGTTTTGTTAAAATCATTCTGGTTAAAAGTGCAAATCCTAACGCCGGCAAAAGGCCGCTGGCAACGTTCAATCCATCCATTATAAAGGCAGGAATCGCATTTACAACTCCTTCAATTACTGCACTTCCAAGATATAAAGAAACAGCATTAACGATTCCCATAGAAACAATGACAATAAGATAAGCCAGTATATGCATCGCTTCAACACCTTTGAGATTGCCATTTTCGACATACTTATCCGCTTTATGTACCATTTCAGCTCTCAAAATATAAATCAAAGTCTTGATGGCCTGCGCCAATAAAGCGATCGGGACAGCCAGAGCCAAAGCTACCTCAGGGCCTTTTCCTGATATAATTGCAAATGCCGTACCTAAGACTCCTCCGGTTATTACGTCGGGCGGAACCGCTGCTCCGACAGAAATAATTCCCATCCAAATCAATTCTAAAGTTGCACCGATAATAATTCCTTGATTCACATCTCCCAGAACCAGTCCCACAATAGGTCCCAAAACAATTGGTCTTGCAATCATGCTTGCCCCGGTAAAATCATCCAGATAACCGATCATTGCAACGAGCCCTATCAAAATAGATTCCATTAGCATAAATAAGTCCTCCTTTATTTTTTATTATTTTTAAATAATTTCATATTCTAATCCCCAAATTCCCTAAATCAAATCAACCGCCTTGATTTTTGTTTCCGTAGGCACCTGCCTTATTTCAACTTCAATGCCTTCTTCAACCAGCTTCCGGATAATCAGAGCATCATTTTCACTAATGTTGATTGCTTTTGAAATCATTTTTGTATTGTCTCCTGCCCGAATTCCTCCTAAATTAATATTATTTATAACTTTCGAATTAGAGGCAAGGAAAGCCGCATCCCGAATAGAATCTGTAACGATCAAAAGTTTATATTGGTCTGTTTTTCCGCTATTAATAGCCTGAACGGAATCCTTTAGATTTTTAATTACCAGCTTAACACCTTGTGGTTTTGCCAATCCAATTGTCATCCTTTTAAATTCATCATTTATGATTTCGTCATTGGCAATTAATATGCAATCTACACCCAGAGCTCTTGTCCATGTAAATGCAACCTGCCCATGAAGCAGCCGGTCGTCAACTCTTAGTAGTTTTATCATACTTCATCCTCCTTTTGATTTTTCTAGAATTCCTCTTCACGGTTCGAAAGTTCTAAATTGTTATAATATACCATACCATCTCTTGCATTTTTGAGCGCTGTTACAATGAGATCATCTATCTCTTTTACATCAATCATCACCAGAATTTCAATCAAAAGCTGTAAATTCATACCTGATATAAGATGAACTCTGTGGTCTTTCATGATAATTTCTGCGATTTCATTATTGACGCTACCCCCCCAGATGTCAGTAAGAATAATGATTTCATCTTCGTCCTTCCATTCACTCGAAATCTCAGCCACTTTCTTCCTAAGATTAATTTTGTTTTCTACATATGCACAGATGGTTACAATATTATCTTTCTTGCCCACGATCAGTTCCGCCGAACTTTTTAATCCATCGGCCAGATATCCGTGAGATGCCAATACAATCCTTCTCATATTTCATTTCTCCTGCCTTTTGTTTTATCTATTCTTTATATAACACAAAAAGCATGCCAAGATTTAATTCCTAGCATGCCTTTTCCTTATCTTAAAGTATTAAACTATTTAATTCCCTTGCAATTTAAGGGTTATGATGTCATAAATATATCCTATTTCAGAATGGATAATATTCACTCCATACATATTTTCTATGACACTAAAAGCTGTTTTCACCATATTTATAAACTTTCCTTGACACTGTTCGAAATTCTCCAGGTTTTCATAGTCCGTTATCGGACACTGTCTAATTAGCCTTTCAATCATACAGCTGATATGTATATATAAACTGATTTTTAAGTCGTTGGTAAATTGTTTATGCATCAATACTTCCAGCTTGATAATTGCTTCTTCTATTTGTTTTATAATATTATCTGTGTTTAAAATAGTAAGGGAATGGATCACTCTTTCCAAGGAAAAATTTCTTACGATGTTCCGGTTGATATCGGATATCGTCTCGTGATTAAAAATATCCCCAAATACCTTACTCAGATTTTCTTCCCCTCTTCCGGATATCAAGTTCTCTAAAGAAATGTATTTTTTTCCCGATATTTGGGGATCATCTGTCCCTACAATCGCCAATACATCATACCGCTGAAATAAGCTGTCCAAAATTCCATTGGATTTCAGCATTTTGTACTCATAAGCCTCCACACAAATATCCTGGCTGACGGGAATACTTTCCTCCAGCAATTTTTTAATTTTATTAGCAGTTCCCATGCCAGTCATACAAGTAGTAATAACTGCTTTTTTCTTATTGCTTTCCGGATAAATAATTTTAAATTTTGTTTTATTAACGGACAATGCTTTTTGCATAATTACTTCCATCTCATAATTATTGCTGATCATATTTCCAATATCCAGCGCCATCTGAGTGGATACATTATTAATTACGGCAACAGGCCCTTTTATCATACCCTGAAGCTGGGAATAAATATCATTCAAAGAACCTGTATCAACCATAATAATGAGTCCTTTTTGAATATCTGTATTTTCTATATATTGCTTCAGCTTATTTACAATTTCTTTTACTGAGACTTCAACCGGCATATCGAAAGCTTCGAATATATTTATTTTAAGCATGCGGTTAGCTACATTTGCAATACTGCTTGCTGTAGCATATCCATGTGTGAGCACGACCACTTTTATTCTTTCATTACTGTTATCGGTGGTCAGGCTTTTCAGATAGAGTGTAAAGAAAATCTCATCCTCAGGAGAAAGTTGTATGTCCAAACCGCTATCGATCATGTAAATCATATTTCTTGTCTGTTTATACACTTCCTGATCATTGTTCATAATAAATTGATGGAGTTGATCTCTTAATTTCAACTGATAGTCGTTAAAATTCAGCTCGTTATTATTTTTTAAATATAAATAATTTGCAATTACAAAGGAAATGTTTCCAAAGTTATTGTTGAGACTCGTTACCCCATTGAGATTATATAATAAGTAATTCAAAATCAGATCCTTGTCCTGTTGTTTCATCATTTTAAATATCATATAATCCAGGAATTGGTTCATCTCATTGTTGGCTTTCAATTCAAATGCTACCTTCGTGATCTTCTTGGTTTTCAGCTCTTCAAAGGTCTTATTTAAATGTAAGAACAAATTCGTAATTTGAATTAGATTTTGATTTTCATCTTCCAAAAGCCTCTTAATATCCGTTTCAGGCGTTATGGAAACATCCTCCGTTATGCCCCCTCCCAATTTGTCCAAATCAGAATATGTTAAAATATTCTCTTGAAAAGAAGACACCCTGATATTAATTTGGTTTTCGGTTCTATGTTTTGAGTATTCTCTGGCACATGCATACTTTACAGCATTTATCATTTCACCGATATTACCTTTAAATCTATATTTCTGCAGTCTGTCAATCGCTTTTGCGCTTATTATTATATTTTTCCCTAATAGTTTTGATTCCTCAAGAAAGAAGGAATAGATAAAATGAAGTTTTTCATTCATGCCCCGTTCCTGTAGATCAGGGATATTGGTTATAATCGGGATTCTCCTAAGGAATGTACCGAGCAGAAATTCATCTAATTCAGCCGTTGTGGCGAAAATTAATCTTACTTCAGCCGTTCTCTCACCATGATTTTCACCCATCCTCCGAAAAATACCCTTGTCCATAAAATTAAAAAGCTTTTCCTGACCCTCCGGACTTAACCTATGAATTTCATCTAAAAACAATATCCCTTGATCTGCCTTTTCCAGCATTCCCTCTTTGTCGGTATTTGCCCCTGTAAATGTGCCTTTTACATACCCAAACAAATTGGTTGAAAGTAACTCGGGATTGTTGTAGTATTGTGCACAATTGAAAACAATAAAAGGTGCATCTTTCGATATCGCACCCATCTCCACAGAATATTTGTATATTAAATTAGCCAAATAACTTTTCCCTACCCCTGTAGGTCCCGTAATTAAAATTGGAAGTCCCTTCGGGGGATAAAGTACGGAAGTCTTCACCTGCTCTATGGTTTTTTTCAAGCTACCGTTTACACCGATTAAATCTTCAAAAATATCTTTATTTTGTTTTTGATCAATGCTTTGCGCGAAAGAATTCTTCATCTCTTCCAAGCTTGCAAAGAGATTCTGTTTCACTGCTGCCTGATTCTTTTGAATGAGGGTTTCCTTGTCCAGAAAATATACCGGTCTGGTATTAATTTTTATAAGCAGCCCATCTTCATGCAACTCGTTTAAATAATGACTGACTGTATTCCTTTTCACCTGAAAAACATGGCTGATTTCTTCTGCCGAAAAATACTTTGAGTCCTTTTCTATCTCACTGTTCCGAGTTAGCTCCTTGATGTGATGATATATTTTATTCTTCAACATTTCAATCCTCCAAAAGCAAAGATAATTTATGCCCTCTGAATTGCCGGAATTTTTCATTCCAACAATTCAGGTGCAAAGCATCTTATCTAAAATTCTGCTGTCTTTGGGGTTCTTGGGAACGGCACTACGTCTCTGATATTGCTCATTCCGGTAATATACATGATAATTCTTTCAAAACCAAGTCCGTATCCCGCATGCTTCACGCCGCCGTACTTTCGAAGATCCAGGTACCACCAGTAATCTTCTTCTCTAAGCCCCAATTCTTTAATCCTGGAAACCAGCATATCGTAGCGCTCTTCTCTTTGACTTCCTCCAATGATTTCGCCCACTCCGGGAACCAGAAGATCCATAGCTGCTACCGTCTTGTTATCCTCATTCATACGCATATAAAATGCTTTGATTTCTTTCGGATAATCCGTGACGAAGACAGGTTTTCTGAAGACCTCTTCGGTAATATACCGTTCATGCTCTGTCTGAAGGTCGATGCCCCACTCTACGGGAAACTGAAACTCTTTGTCTGATTTCTGTAGAATGTCAATCGCCTCCGTATAAGTGATCCTGCCAAAGTCATTGCTAATGATGTTGGATAGTCTGTCCAGTAAGCCTTTATCAATAAATTGGTTAAAGAACTTCATTTCTTCCGGAGCATGCTCCAATATATAGTTGATGATATATTTAATCATGCTTTCTGCTAATTCCATATTGTCGTTAATATCAGCGAATGCCACTTCCGGTTCGATCATCCAGAACTCTGACGCATGTCTTGCCGTGTTGGAGTTTTCCGCTCGGAAAGTCGGTCCAAAAGTGTAAACGCTTCGGAATGCCAAGGCAAAGGTTTCCGCTTCCAGTTGTCCGCTCACGGTCAGATTCGTTTCCTTGCCGAAAAAGTCCTGGCTGTAATCGATCTTTCCGTCCTCTGTTCTTGGAAGCTTGTCCAAATCTAATGTGGTGACCCGGAACATTTCCCCTGCTCCCTCAGCGTCACTGCCCGTGACGATTGGTGTATGCACATAGACAAAATTATTTTCCTGAAAGAACTGATGAATTGCATAAGCAACCAGCGACCTGACCCTGAAAACGGCAGAAAATGTATTGCTCCTTGGTCTTAAGTGGGCAATCTCCCTTAAAAATTCCAAGCTGTGCCGTTTCTTCTGAAGTGGATAATCTGCATCGGAATCCGCCTCAACGATCACTTCCTTGCCTTTTATTTCAAAGGGCTGCTTCGCTTCCGGCGTCAGAACCAGCTCCCCTCTTACGCATAATGCCGCGGCTACGGGAGCCTTTGCAATCTGTTCATAGTTTTCTATGTCTTCCGCCTCATAAACGACTTGCACCGATTTAAAATAACTCCCGTCATTGATCTCAGCAAAGCCAAATTTATTTGAGCTCCTGTTTGTCCTGATCCAGCCTCTTACTACAACTTCTTTGCCCGCATACTGCTGTGTATTTACATAGAGCTGTCTCAACTGTACATCCTTCATGATCAATCTCCTCTATAAAGAAAAGTTTGCCGAAGCAAACTTTCCCAGTTATTTTTTATTATGATACGCTGTGGGTTATTTGCAATACCTGTTTTCACTGGGCCGGTTTTTATCCGGGGCACCGTTAAAATTTCCCGGACTCGCGAATCGTTTCCAGACTTGCGAATCATTGATCTCACAGGCGCAGATAAAATTGTTCACAGCTAGGCGCACGACCTGAATGAGAGCGGAACGTACTTCCGGTACGTGAGCACCGAACGAAGAGGCGAGCAACGACGCTGTGGACGATTTTAGCAAACCTTAGAGTGGCTTCATTGTAGGGAACAGAATGATATCCCGTATCGACGGTGAATTTGTCAACAATATAATCACCCGATCCACACCGACTCCAAGTCCACCTGTTGGCGGCAGTCCAACTTCAAGTGCATTAACAAAGTCTTCATCCATTGGATGCGCTTCGTCATCACCGCTTTCCAACTGCCCCTGCTGCTCTTTGAATCTCTGATACTGATCAATTGGATCATTCAACTCAGAGAAAGCATTGGCAATTTCCCAGGTGTTGATATAGGCTTCAAATCTTCTTGTAATTCTTGGATCCTCCGGATCTCTTTTAGCAAGTGGAGAAACCTCAACCGGATGTCCTGTTATGAAAACCGGTCCATCCAGATATTCTTCACAATATTCTTCAAACAATGCACAGATAACATGACCTCTTGTCATCTTTTCAACATCTTCTAAATGATGTTTTTTGGCAACTTCTCTGGCTTCCTCATTGGTAGTGATCTTATCAAAGTCCTCTCCTACCCATTTCTTAACTGCATCCTGCATGGACAGTCTTTGCCAGGGAGGTGTCAGATCAAATTTCTTACCCTGATATTCAATCACCATGGTACCCAGTACATTCTGAGCCACGGTAGCAATCATATTCTCTGTGATATCCATCATATCTTCCATATTTCCGTACGCCTGATACAGCTCCATGGAAGTAAATTCAGGATTGTGGTTTCTGTCCATGCCTTCATTACGGAACATTTTACCCATTTCGTAGACCCGATCAAAGCCGCCGACAATCAATCTTTTCAGGTAAAGTTCATTGGAAATGCGGAGCCTCATATCAAGATCAAGGGTATTGTGGTGCGTAACGAATGGTCTTGCATTTGCACCACCCGCGATAGTTGTCAGAACCGGAGTATCAACCTCTAAGAAATCTCTTCCCTCTAGAAATTTCTTAATTTCCTTAATCATCTTGGAACGAAGGATAAAAGTTTCTCTTACTTCCGGATTCATAATGAGATCCACATATCTTTGCCTATATCTGATGTCTTGATCCTTTAACCCTTGAAATTTGTTCGGAAGGATCTGAAGAGATTTTGATAACAGCTTGATTTCACTGACTTTTATGGAAATCTCACCGTGTCTTGTTTTGAAGACTTCGCCAACAACACCTACGATATCACCGATGTCATAGGATAGAAAAATTTCATATTCTTCCGGTGTGATGGCATCCTGCCTGATGTAGCACTGAATTCTGCTCTGTTTATCCTGAATGTCGATAAAGGAAGCCTTTCCCATCTGTCGTTTGGCCATGATTCTACCAGCACAGGTAACCCTTTTTCCTTCCATATCATCAAAGTTGTCTTTGATGTCTTTGCTGTAGTCTTCCACTGCCCAAGTCTCTGCTAAAAACGGATTTCTTCCCATATCCTGAAGTTTTTTCAGTTTTTCTCGTCTTATCTGTCTTAACTCATTTAAACCTTCTTCAGAAATTTCAGCTTCAGCTTCTGCTTCTGCTTCATTCTTTGCCTGCATCCGGCTGTTGTCTTCTGCGCTCATATCATTTCCTCTTTTCTAGACTATTTCACAATATTATATCCACAGGAAATCTCCTGCAATCTATTTATAGATTGCCATAACCTGGTAACTAACACTTCCATCTGGTATTTGGACCTCTGCAATCTCATTAACCATTTTCCCAAGCAAAGCTGCCCCAACCAACGATTCGTTCGAGATCTTTCCTTCAAAAGGATCCGCTTCTGTTGAGCCAACGATAGCAAATTCTATAACCTCATCTGTTTCAATCTCTTTTACCTTAACTTTGAGACCAATCCCTACTCGATCCTTCGGCATGGCCGATTCATCTATAACCTTTGCTCTGCGCATCATATTTTCTAATTTGTTAATTCTTTCCTCAAGATCCGCTTGTTCATTTTTGGCCGAATCATATTCGGAGTTTTCAGAGATATCACCATAAGAGATTGCCTCCTTGATTCTTTCGGCAACTTCTTTTCTTTTAACAGTAACCAATTCTTCATGCTCAGCTACAATTTTATCATAGCCTTCCTTTGTCAACAGCATTTCTTCTGCCATTTTATTATCTCCTTTTATTGTTTTAATAAGGTTCTTTTTGCCCGAAAGATGCGCTCGTATGCGCAACATTATAAACGATTCCATAAAAAAAGTCAAGGAACACGGTTGTATATCCAAGCTTTTTAAATCAAGTATATCTTAGCCTTCGTTTATTCATTTTTTGATTGTCACCGCCTAAATTCTATCTGAGAAATAGTATCCTTTAGGATATCCGCCTTTTCAATAGAATTTAATTGCCGCCGGACTGATGCAGAACCGGGAATCCCTTTCAAATACCATCCCGCATGCTTTCTCATTTCTCTGACTGCAGCATATTCTCCTTTTTCCTGAAGCAACAGGTCAAAATGCTTCCGCAGGAGTGCAACTTTTTCACTCAAATCCGGCGGAGACGGAACCGGTCGGCCTTTCCATAAAGCAAGTGCTTCTCGAAATATCCAAGGATTTCCGAGTGCTCCCCTTGCGATCATCACAAAGTCGCAGTTTGTTTTCTCCATAAGTCGAATTGCATCCTGACCGGAAAACACATCTCCGTTTCCGATTACAGGAATGGAAACCGCTTTCTTCACCTGACGTATCACATCCCAGTCCGCTTTTCCGGAGTAGTACTGTTCCCTCGTCCTTCCGTGAACTCCAATCGCACTGGCACCCGCAGCTTCTATCACCTTGGCAATTTCAACTGCATTGATGCTATCTGCATCCCAGCCGATTCTAATCTTGGCGGTCACCGGCTTCTCTGTTGATACAACTGTAGTTCTTATGATAGATTCTACCAACTTTCGATCTTTTAAAAGTGCTGAGCCCTCCCCATTTTTAACTACCTTTGGTACCGGACATCCCATATTGATATCCAAAATACAGTTTTCTCTGTCCGCAAGTTTTTTCGCTGTAAAGCTCATAATCTCGGGGGCTGCACCAAAAATCTGAAAAGCAACCGGTTTTTCATCATCATAGATTTTTAACAGTCGCTCTGTGGCTTTATCATTATAATAAAGCCCCTTGCCGCTCACCATTTCCGAATAGACTAAGCCTGCCCCTTGTTCTTTGCAAATTCTTCGAAAAGGTGCATCCGTGATTCCTGCCAGAGGAGCCAGAAAAAATGGATTATCAAGTGCTATATTTCCTATTTTCATTATTTATGACCTTTGTTTTTTTCATAAATCAGTTCCAATCCCTCCAACGTTAGAAGTTTATCGACACAATCAATGCAATCAACTCCGCTTCCGATTAATGAGGCAAGGCCGCCTGTGGCAACAACTCTTGGTATTTTTCCTGTTTTATCGTATTGCATTATTTCTTCCTTCATCTTCTTAACAATGAAATCTACCATTCCCATATGTCCGTAAACCAAACCGGACTGCATGCTCTCTATCGTATTTCTACAAATCAGATGGCCAGGAGTTTCTAATTCCACCTTTGGGAGCTTCGATGTCTTTTCAAATAAAGCATCCGAAGAAATCTTGATCCCCGGTGCGATGGTTCCTCCCAGATATTCTGCATTCTCTGTAACAGCACAAAATGTGGTGGCTGTTCCAAAATCAACGATAACCAGCGGGCCACCGTATTTGTCCAGAGCAGCAACCGCATTGACGATTCTGTCAGCTCCTACCTGCTTTGGGTTGTCATATTTAATAATCAGACCGGTTTTAATTCCGGGTCCTATCACAAGGGCCCTTTTTTTAAAATATTTCCGAGCCAAGTGCTGTAATGTATAAAGTACTGATGGAACGACCGTTGAGATAATAACATCTTTTACTTCTTTGGTGTTCAAACCTTCATAATTGAAAAGCTGATTAATAATCATCCCATATTCATCAGCACTTTTATTATTGTCGGTTTCCATTCTCCAGTTCTGAATCAGATTGCCGTCTTTAAAGACTCCTAAAACGATATTTGTATTTCCTACGTCAAATGCCAGTAACATATCTGTTCTCCCTTCGGTATATTAGCTCCGCCCAATTTTATGCACCTAACTACATTTGTGTCCCAAATGTCTGGTAGGTCCATACGGGACTCCCCCAGCTCCAGCCGGATTGGAATTTTTTCGTTTGAAACAAATTGAAAGTAAACTTATGATTGAAATCACAAAATTTGATTAATATAGTATAATTCAAACCTTTTACTTTTACAACAAAAATGTCTTGTAAATAAATGGCGAAATTCACCTCTTTATTTTTGCCTATTCGACAGTAATTTGCTTTACTTCTTTTTATTTGTGTTTTTTCTAGCATAGACCAGCATTATTTTTGTTGCGCAGTAGAATAAAATCAGCACTGCGAAAACGCCGCCCAATCCAAAAGCAGTAACCTCAAGACCTGCTCCAATTAATTGCATATCCATATCGATTCCTCCTTAAAAATTACATTGCCGCCAGCACAGCCGGAACGAGCGCGAGAATCAGACTGCCTGCTATAACAGATCCCAGCTGTCCGGCCACATTGGCACTCATTGCTTGCATCAGAATAAAATTAGTCGGATCTTCCTTGGTCGCCATTCTCTGAACAACTCGTCCGGACATAGGAAATGCAGAAATCCCAGCCGCTCCTATCATTGGATTTACTTTCGCCGGCAAGAATAGGTTCAGAAGTTTCGCAAACAATACTCCACCTGCTGTATCAAAGATAAAGGCCACAAGCCCCATGGCCATGATCATAATCGTATGAATGTTCAGAAAGGCCTCTGCTGTCATAGTAGAACCAATCGTAAGCCCAAGGAGCAGCGTCACCAAATTTGCCAGTTCATTCTGAGCAGCGTTAGAAAGCCTTGTCAATACACCGCATGCCCTAATCAGGTTACCAAACATCAACGAGCCTACCAAAGCTACGCTGATCGGAGCTATGATACCCGCAATCAATGTGATCACGATTGGAAACAGGATTTCTACAATTCTGGGAACCTCGACCTGTGTATATTTCATTCTGATCTTTCTTTCGTTACTTGTTGTAAGAAGCTTAATCACCGGCGGCTGTATAATCGGTACCAGTGACATGTAGGAATAGGCCGCTACAGAAATCGGCCCTAAATAATTCTGTGCAAATTCTCTGGCAACATAAATGGATGTCGGTCCGTCAGCCGCTCCGATAATGCCGATAGCCGCCGCTTCCTTCAAGTCAAAATAACCAGTTGCAAGAGCAAACATCATGGTGAAAAAGATACCAAACTGCGCCGCTGCACCGAAAAAAAGCATAAATGGGTTTTGAATTAAAGGTTTAAAGTCAATCATCGCACCCACTGCAATAAAAATCAGAACCGGAAACAGTTCTGTTTTGATTCCTGCATTATATAAGATTGTCAAAAACCCCTCATCTCCAATCGCAGATGAAAGGGGAATATTGCACAACAATGCTCCAAATCCAATCGGCAGCAAGAGCATCGGTTCATATTCCTTTGCAATCGCAAGGTAAATTAGCAGTCCACCAATAATAAACATTATGACCTGCCTGAATTCTAAATTAAGAACTCCAGAAAAGAGTTCATTCCAAAGACCATTCATGATCTATTATCCTCCTTTTTTCCTCTAATGTGTATACTGTATATTCCCTAACAAAACGGAAAGGGAGAAATGTTTAAAACAAATTCTCCCTTTTCTTTATACTTGATAAGGCTGAATTATATTATGCTACGTTTTGGGTTCTTATCCACCAAACATGGAAAGCAATACGCCTGCCGCAACAGCTGAGCCAATTACTCCCGCTACATTTGGTCCCATTGCATGCATCAAAAGGAAATTCGATGAATTTTCGGCCTGACCAACTTTCTGAGATACACGCGCTGCCATCGGCACTGCTGATACTCCTGCCGAGCCGATAAGCGGATTGATTTTTCCGCCTGTCAAGGCATTCATCAGTTTTGCAAGCAGTAAACCACCTGCAGTTCCAACTGCAAATGCCAGGATACCTAAAACGATGATTTGAATTGTATCCATTACCAGGAAGGTGGGTCCCTGCGCGGACGCACCCACGGAAATCCCAAGAAGAATCGTAACGATGTTGATAAATGCATTGGATGCTGTTTCAGATAGCCTAGCTGTTACGCCGCTTTCTTTAAACAGGTTTCCAAGCATCAACATTCCAATTAAGGAAGCTGCTGCCGGAAGAATTAAGACTACAACAATGGTTACAAAAATTGGGAATAAAATTTTCTCTCTCTGGCTCACCACTCTAAGCTGATCCATCTTGATCACGCGTTCCTTCTTTGTTGTAAGAAGCTTCATGATCGGCGGCTGAATAACCGGAACCAATGCCATATAGGAATAAGCCGCTACTGCAATAGCGCCTAAAAGATGCGGCGCAAGCTTTGTTGTTAAAAAAATCGCGGTAGGTCCGTCAGCTCCGCCTATGATTCCAATAGCTCCTGCTTCCTGTGCATTAAACCCTAAGAAAATCGCGCCGATGAAGGTCGAAAAGATTCCCACTTGAGCCGCCGCACCTAGCAAAAGGCATTTTGGATTTGCAATAAGCGGTCCAAAGTCTGTCATCGCGCCGATTCCAAGGAAAATAAGCGGTGGAAAAATCCCAAGCTTATTAAATGCATAGAATAAGTAGAATAGGCCTCCCGTAGCTTCTGTTTTCGTAGGATCAATATAGGCCTCAAAGGCTGATACGGTATGTTCAAAAATACCAGTCATCGGTAAATTAGAAAGCAGCATACCGAATGCAATCGGAACCAGAAGCAGGGGTTCAAACCCTCTTCGAATTGCAAGATATAAGAAGATCAGTGCTACACAAATCATGATACCGCTCTTCAGATCCAAATTCATAATTCCGGTAGTTCCAATAAAATCCTGGATTGTTTGTAAAATCATTTTTATTTCTACCTCCTAAAAATTTTAATATGATGCGGAGGGCTACTTAAGTGAAATTAAGATGTCACCTGCATTTACTGAAGCGCCTTTTGTAACTTGTATTGTATCTACAGTACCAGCTCCTGGAGCCATGATTTCATTTTCCATTTTCATTGCCTCCAAAATCAGCAATACCTGTCCCGCGGCAACGGAATCACCTGATTTTACCTTGATATCAAGAACTGTTCCTGGCATTGGGCATTCCACAACCTGCGCGCCTGCAGATGGTGCTGCCGCTGGAGCCGGAGCTGCTGCTGGAGCCGGTGCTGCCGCTGGGGCTGGAGCTGCGGACGGTGCTGGTGCTGCTGCCGCTGGTGCTGGTGCTGCTGGAACCGGAGCAGAAGTTGATCCAGCACCCACTTCTTCCACTTCAACTGCGTATGAAATCCCGTTTACAACAATGTTATATTTTTTCATAATATTTTTCTCCTTTTACATGATTAAAACTTACGACTATCGATTATCTCAGAAACTCCAGCCCTGCCCCAAGCAGTGTTATTTCCTGGAATTCTGCTGATTTTTCTAATAATTAAATTACTGGCAGGGACAGTTCCCTCCATAGCCGCGATGGCTGCGGTTATTACCGCAACAAGTTCTGAACCGGTATTTACCGGTTCCTCAGGTTCTGCCGTGCTTATCGCTGCAGCTTGCGCTTTTGCCGGTGCTGGAGCTGATGCTGATGCCTGTGTCAGAGTATTTTCCTTTTTATTCTCTGCATTCTTAAGAACACTTGAAACGATAGCAATGACACTCCATACAAGCATTAACACAACAAAAGTAGTTCCCAAGCCCATGAGTGTTGTGATTAATGCACCCTGTATCAGTTCAGACCTTGACATTTCCTCAAATAATACCGGATCAGCAAAACGTTCCATTAAGCTTAACTCCATTTATGTCACCATTCTTCCTTTCTACAGTACTATGCTTACAGTGGAATATTTCCATGCTTTTTAGCTGGCAGCGATTCTCTCTTGGAAGCCAGCATGTCGAAGGCACTGATGATTCTCTGTCTTGCTGTTGAAGGGTCGATAATATCATCAACATAGCCCATTTCCGCTGCTCGATAAGGATTATTGAATTTTTCTTCATACTCGGCAACTTTTTCCTGCCGCTTAGCAACCGGGTCTGCTGCCGCTTTGATATCATTTTTAAATACGATATTGGCTGCGCCTTCCGCTCCCATTACTGCAATTTGCGCACTAGGCCATGCAAGAACCAGATCTGCGCCCAATTCCTTATTGCACATACCGATGTACGCACCTCCATAGGCTTTTCTCAAGATCATTGTTACCTTTGGAACCGTTGCTTCGCAATATGCGTACAACATTTTAGCTCCATGTCTGATGATACCGCCATATTCCTGATCCGTTCCCGGAAGGAATCCCGGTACATCTTCAATCGTCAGAAGCGGAATGTTGAATGCATCGCATCTTCTGATAAATCTTGCCGCTTTGTCAGATGCATTGATATCCAGACAACCTGCAGCGAATTTCGGTTGATTCGCGATGATACCTATGGTTTGTCCATCCATTCTGATGAAGCAGGTCACAATGTTCTTTGCATAATGCGGCATTACGTCATAAAATGCGCCATTATCTGCAATTTTTTTGATGATATCATATATATCATACGCTTTATTTGGATTTTCAGGAATGATATCATTGAATTCTGGAATAAGCCTGTTGGCATCATCCCCTGTTGCATAAACAGGCGCTGTTTCCAGATTGTTGGATGGGAGATAACTAAGCAAGTCTCTTACCTGAGCCAGTGTATCTGAATCATCTTTTCCAATGAAGTGCGCTACACCACTAATCGTGTTGTGCGTCATTGCGCCTCCCAGTTTTTCAGCTGAAATATCTTCTCCCGTTACGGTTTTAATTACCTGAGGTCCTGTAATGAACATCTGACTTGTTTTGTCCACCATGAATACAAAGTCCGTAATTGCCGGTGAATACACAGCTCCTCCAGCACAGGGTCCCATAATAACGGAAATCTGGGGAATAACTCCTGATGAAATTGTATTGTTGTAGAATATCTTACCGAATCCGGAAAGTGCATTCACGCCTTCCTGAATTCTGGCTCCGCCCGAATCGTTTAACCCAACGATCGGAGCGCCCATCTTTAAGGCCATCCCCTGTACTTTAACGATCTTTTCTGCATGATACTCACCCAGAGAACCTCCAAGAACTGTAAAGTCCTGCGCATAGGCAAATACCAATCTTCCATCTACAGTTCCATAGCCCGTAACAACTCCATCCCCGGGAGCATGTTTACTAGCCATGTCGAAATTGTTGCATCTGTGTGAAACGAATACGTCGATTTCTACGAAGCTTCCTTCGTCAAACAGAAGATCCAGTCGTTCTCTTGCTGTCAGCTTCCCTTGAGCATGCTGAGCATCAATTCTTTTCTGTCCTCCGCCTAAGGCAATTGCCGTTTTTTTTGCGCGAAGATCTTCAAGCTTGTTCATACATTCTTCCTCCTACAATTAGTTTTGCATCTATATTAATAGTATCATTAATGCCAGTCCTAAAGCTGTCTCCCGGCTGCTTTCGCCGATTCTATCCGGCTTTAAGAAACCTTTTCTTGTTATTTCAGATAATTAAGCGGTTTCTATTTCTTCTTTCATTGAACATGTAAAGCATACCAATGATAATATAAATGAATTCAACTTAATTTTCAACAAAATATCTGTTGTATACATTATATTTTTTCAAACGGCCTGAAACCACTTTCATTGTTATTTTTTTAACCATCACGGCATGACAAACTATAGTTTTTCAGCCCGCTGCCGAATCTCAATTTCTTCTTCATCCTGCGGCTCATCCATAACAATCCCGTGGGGACGTTTTCTCTTCGTATCCGGTTCGATACAAACAAAGGTCAAGAACCCATCTACATGAGTTGTCCCATGAATTTCCGACATTGCCTTTACATAAACCCTGATACTTGTTTTTCCAACTTTAACAACCTTAGAATGGAAAGTAATAATATCCCCCTTTTGTACCGGTTTTGTAAATGTGAATCCGTGAATGTTGACACACAACACATCCTGAGGTCTTCCATGCTGTGAAGCAGCCGCCACAAATGCAGCCTCCACAAGCCATTCTGCTGATCGGCCTGCAAACAGCGTACCGTGATGGTTTAAGTCTTCCGATTTCACCAGGTGGGAAAGGGTATAGTATTTCATAAATTTCTCCTTTGCTTTCATTTATTATCTAAGTATTAAAATAAGTTTTTCACCGATTTCAATATTTGATTTTTTTGATTCTCATCCGATTTTATTCCTTTTGGCAAAATAACCAACATGCCGTCTTTTTCAAAATAAGTTCTTCCAGTGATACATTGGTATAATTCCCCTCCAGCCATTGCCTTATTCAAATATAATACTACGGGCGTTTTTATTTTTGTAATCCGATAACCCTTTCTGATCAAACAACTATCGACCATCACCTGACTTCGTTCCTCGCGATAGAGGATTGAAATATCTTTGGATTGATTCATCGTTACGGAAACCGCTCCCAGCTCCTTAGCAGTCGTATTTAACGGCAATAACAACTTTCCATAGCCTCCCGTTTGTACAGGAAGAAATTCTTCGCCGTTCCTGTATTTTTCTAATTTCCCGTTATTGTAAAAAAAACTCTCTCCTTTTTTTGCAATCAAGGATTGCTTCAGAATCGCCCTGATTTCAGACGGAACATCAAGCTTCGTTATAACAGAATCAAAATTTTTCTCCGGCTCTACCGCATCAATGCGATATTCATATTTTTTATGCAGAATTCGAAAATCTTCCATATCTTTCCAAAGAAAATAGTCCAAACTCCCGAGAAGTTCTTTGTTGCCGTAAATTTTCAATGTCAGTTTATGTTTGCCCAGTTTGAGTTCCGATAAGTCTTGTCCCTGAAAACTCTGACTGGAATTATCAATAAAATAGGAAACAGTCTCTCCAGTTTTAAGACCATGTGTTTGAAGCCCGCTCCAGTCGTTAATTCTTTCGTCCGTAAGTTTTAACAAACCTCTGCTTCCATTTGTTACTGTCAGATAATAGTCCGTTTCAAAGCCTCTAAATTCTTCCGGCAGCAATGTTCCTGAATATACGCCATATGCTCCCTGTTCCATAAAATATTGTGCGTCTTCAAAGCTGGATACCGGGTGAACATAAACCTTGATTCCTTCATCAGATACCTGTCGGCAAATTCCTCTTTCCGCCAGATAATCTGGTATCGTCACTGCATAAATATCATGATTCTTTACAAAGGAGAGCAATTGATTAAGATCCAGATCGGGCAGAGCATATAAAGTAATAATAATATCGGAATAGCCGAGTTCTTTTACTTTGCTATACTGATCATAATCGTAAATCTGCGGGATAATCCTTTTCACAAGATTAGGAAAATTTTCTGAAATGACTGTCAGCAGTTTCAGGTTATCACCTTTCGTATCCGATATGATCCTCACGTCCTGGTTCTTCTCCAATATTGAGGCTAGCTTTTCAAAAGTCAATACTTCAAATGTTCCATAAACAGATAGTTTTAAAAATTTGTTTTGTGTAATTTTTTTTTGAAAGCTAGTGCCATAATAGTTCCTTGCCGTTCTGTCCCAATCATGTAACATGATGATCTTATGATCGGAAGATAGTTCCATATCAAGCTCTATCATCTTATATCCGTTTTTCACTGCATGATTCAGTGCTTCCACCGAATTGGTGGTTTCAAATCCTTTGTAGGCGCCTCCTCCATGGGCGATCACCCGCTCATAACGATTGACCGCTATATCATTCGGATTTTCTGCCGCAAAGGATAAGAACGTTTGAATCGTAAATAATACAGAAATTGTGACACAAATAAGTACTGTAGCGATTATTCCTTTTCTTATTGCCATTCTTTTCTCCAATGTTTCCTGTCATTTTTCATCTAATCTAAAAGAGCGTTATTTTATAGCATTCGTGTGATTGTTTCAATTCGTTCCACTGCTAGAGCCACTGTAAGTCCTGGAATAATAGAGGTTCCCATGACGTCTGCCTGAAGAATTTCCCGAATCCGCTTCAATCGATATTGCACTGTATTCGTATGAATGTTCATCAGTTTCGCCGTCTTAGAGGTGTTCATTCCGGCATCCAATACAAAAATTTTCAAAGTTTCCAAAAGTTGCTTTCCCTTTCCTTCTTTTACTGCCTTAAACGGCGCAATTAAATCCATGTAGTTCTTTTTTACTGCGTCGTTTTTTATGGAAATATTGATACAGTTACGGGCAAGGGCAAGTTCATACTTCGTGAAGATGTTCTTATGAGGAAAGATATATTGAATAAATGGCCACGCCTCATTGATCAGCTGATAAGCATCCGAGGATCCATCCATACCGTCAACACCTGTCACATGAAAAATTATGACAGAATCTCCTTTTTGCAGTTCCTGATAAAGCGATACGCTGGATTCCCTTGATGTCACTCCATCTCCCCCCAAAACCATTCCGAAAATCTCATCTCCTTCATGGATTTTCAGAACTTCATAACCGGTCTTTTTTTCAAAAGCTGTGATTTTTTTTAACCCATCATCCATTTCAATACCCGAAATGCAAAATACGCTAAGGATCTCATCTCTTTCTGCAACAGCCTCATCTTTCAGACAGTAAGCAAGACTTTTATTGCCTCTCCTTAACGCCTTTATAAATTCAGCTTTAGCATCCTTTACCGGACTATATTTCCACATACCCATAGCAATTTCTAGAATCTCAGCCAGCTTTGTAATCTCCCCCGGTGAATAAGAATCTTCATTATCTACAATAAACATATAATGCTTTTCGCCATTGATCGTAACAGGTCCCCAGTAGGTAAGTGCTCCATTGATATCAATCCTTGTATAAACTGCTGACTTATCAACATCCCTTTCAATTCCTGCACGGATCGCATCGGCGATAGAAGTGCGATGCCGCGTTTCAACAGAGAAGATGGGGTTAAAATCTTCACTCAGAATCACCATTTGAAAGTTGTTGTTGATTGCTGCTTCTCTAGCCGCAGATTGAAAATTGCTATGCTTTTCAAAATTCAGCAAATGGAATATCGTATTGCTGATCAATCGGTTTGCAAAATTATCCCCATAAAGTACTTTCTCCATCACTCCTTCAATGATATCCGCATAAGTTATTTCCCCGTTCTCCGGAATTAAAACAATAGGAAAACGTAGTTCATTGGCAAGACTAACTACACTTTGATATCGCTTTTCCGCTATTTCTTCCGAATTCAAAAGAATAAGAGCTGCCTCGCCACTTTCTGATAATTTTCGAATCGTCTGAAGTTGTGTCTCTTCACTCAACATTTCCAAAAATGATGCGCTAAGAATCATCTCATGCTTTTTATGCAAATTCGATTTCATCCTACCCAAGTCACCAGCTTCTAAAAATGAAATAGCACTGACCTTGTTATCCAGTCCCTGATTTCCTGCGATCACCAAAGCTTTTTTTAACACCGGCAGTTCCATGCAATCATTTACAGTTACCTTCATGCTCCTACCCACCTTCCTTCTGAACAATACTTGGGGCAACAAAATGTCAAAAGAGGCAGGTTTTTCACCTGCCCCAAATTTCATTTATTTCTTATCATCCGGGGTATTCTCCCGTTGATCACTCAATGATTCACTGTTTCATCTTTATCGTCAATGGATTCCACTTCTACCGCCGATCCATCCTCCGATTCTTCTTCCTCTTCTTCAAGATCCAGAGCCGCCTCTAATGCATTGGCTTCCTCCAGCTCTCTTTCCATATGATGAACCGCTTCGATCAACTGCTCTGAAGTTTTGGCACCGGTAAACAATGCTTCGAACTGTTCCCCGTCAAGAGTTTCAATTTCCAGTAAGGTTTTGGCTATCGTATGAAGCTTATCAATATTCTCAGTTAGCAATTTTTCTGCAGTAGCATAAGCATCTTCAATAATGGTTCTGATCTCTTCATCAATCTCAGATGCCATTTCCTCGGAGTAATTTTTCCTTGTAGAGAAATCCTTTCCAAGGAACACTTCGTCTGAGGAGCTATAATTTACAGGACCCAATCTTTCACTGAAACCATATTTTGTCACCATACCTTTTGCAATCTCTGTAGCGCGCTCAATATCATTGCTGGCACCGGTGCTGATATCGTTAAGTGTAAGTTTTTCTGCGACTCTTCCTCCGAGAAGATGCACAATCTGTTCCAGCATAGTAGTTTTCGTCGCATAGTATTTATCTTCTTTTGGAAGAATCATGGTAAAGCCGCCGGCTCTTCCTCTTGGAATAATCGTTACCTGATGTACCGGATCGGTATTCGGCATCATTCTGGCTACCAAAGCATGACCTGCTTCGTGATAAGCCGTGAGCTTTCTTTCACTTTCACTGATGACTCTGCTCTTCTTCTCCGGTCCTGCGATAACCTTTGTGATCGCCTCTTCCAGTTCATCCATACGGATTTTTCTGCCGTTTCTTCTGGCAGTCAGTAAAGCGGCTTCATTCAGCATGTTTTCAATATCTGCAGGCGTAAATCCCGGTGTTCTTCTTGCCAGCACTTTCGGTTCAACCGCATCATCAAGCGGTTTGTTTTTAGAATGTACCCTGAAGATCGCTTCTCTTCCCTTGATGTCGGGAATTCCGATTATAACTTGTCTGTCAAATCTGCCCGGTCTCAAAAGGGCAGGATCCAGAATATCTGGTCTATTTGTAGCCGCAAGAATAATAATTCCCGCATTTTCACCAAATCCATCCATCTCAACAAGCAGCTGGTTCAATGTTTGCTCTCTCTCGTCGTGTCCACCACCGAGTCCAGCACCTCTTTTCCGTCCTACTGCATCAATTTCATCAATAAATATAATGCATGGAGCACTTTTCTTTGCCTGTTCAAATAAATCTCTGACACGAGATGCTCCGACGCCAACAAACATTTCTACAAAATCCGATCCGCTGATGCTGAAAAACGGTACGCCAGCCTCTCCTGCTGCAGCTTTAGAGATATAGGTTTTCCCTGTACCAGGAGGTCCAACCAGTAAGATTCCTTTCGGTATCCTTGCACCCAAGCTGTTATATTTTTTGGGATTCTTCAAGAAGTCTACCACTTCTTCAAGCTCCTCTTTTTCTTCGTCAAGACCAGCCACATCATCAAAGGTTACCTTCCTCAGTTCATCATCCTTATGAAGCTTTGCTCTGCTCTTTCCAAAGGACATCACCTTTCCGCCGCCTCCCTGACCCTGATTCATAAAGACAAACCAGAAAATAATCAGGATAACAACCATAATGATCGTTGGCAGAAGCGAGACAATCCAAGGTGTTGTTTTAGGCTTGTCACTATTGACCTTAATCTTCCCCTCTTCCATTTGAGGAAAAATATATTGTTCATCCAGCGTATTGATCTGTAAAAGAGACGGTGCATAAGTGACAATTTTATCCCCGTTTTTTAATGTTCCTTCCATCGTGCGGTCATTAATTGCCAGTTCTTCAACCTTTTCATTCTTTAAGTTGGTAACAAACTCAGAAAATTTTACTTCTTTTACTTCTTGTTCCGGCGTTCCCTGATATACCCAGGCCATCGCCAGTACCAATCCAAAGATCACAATATATATCCCTAAGTTTTTAAAAACTCTATTCAATGTCTGTTGTTCCCCTTTCTTGGACTCTGTTTTCAAGCCATATGTATCCTTAAATGGCAATACAAAATGTTATCATATTTTCGATGAATATTCAAGCAAAATGATACTTTCAGTATCATCCTCCACTTTATAATTCTCGTTTATTCTGCTTCCTACAACCCATATAACCTCCGATCCAAGACAAAGGATCGGAGTTCTGTCTCTATCCTGCCGATTAATTTTTTCATCAACAAAGAAATTCTGAAGTTTTTTTCTCCCTTTCATACCAAGGGGACAAATATAATCTCCCTGTTTTCTGGTTCTCAATAAAAGAACGCATCCGCTTGCCTTTATCTTATCCAGGCTTAAACGGCAGGCGATGCTATTATTTCCAATTTTATCCTCCTCCTTGCTGTTTTCCCAATCCTGTCTTCTTAAAATTTTTACCCTGATACAGGCTTTTAATTCAAAAACTTCTGTGATGCCATCCAGATTTATTTCATATTCTATATGATCTGCTTTTCTATTTCCCTTTTTTTTATAAAAATTTACAACACCATAGGAAATTCCCATCGCATAGCCCGCAGAAAAATCAATAGCAGCAGAGGTTTTTCCTTCTTTCATTAACCGATCTGCTTGTTTCAGATGAACTGCGGTAATGTCGTTAGAAAGGCCAATGCTTTCAAACAATCTCATGATTAGCCTGTTTCGGATTGCCGGATGCTGACTGCGCAGAACAGCAAGGGGCATTCCGACGCAATCCGGTACTCGGTTCAATTCATATTGATCTATCATTGCATCAACCCTTTGGTTAAAATAATCCTTGTCCTCTTTCGCGATCCGCGAAAGGCGATGCAACGCCGAAATCACATTGGGATTAAAGTTCTCTTTCAGATATGGCAACAACTCAATACGGATTTTGTTTCTCGTATAAATTGGTTCCAGGTTGGTAAGATCAATCTGCGGGTTCAAATGATTTTCTTCGCAGTAATTTTCAATTTCTTTCCGGGTTATATCCAAAAGAGGACGAATAATGATACCTCTATTCTTTTCCAAACGAAAATACTCGATTCCACATAAGCCATCGGTTCCCGTTCCCCTCAAGATTCTCATCAACATGGTTTCCGCTTGATCATTCATATTTTGAGCAACTGCAACTTTTACAAGTTTACCCGTTTCCAATGAAATTTTCTCCGCCACATCAAAAAAAGACTGATATCGCACTCGTCTGCCTGCATCCTCGCTGGATGTTCCTGTTTCTTTTGCGATCTTTTTGACATCAAAGAAAAAAGTATGACACGAGACCCCATAGGCTTTACAGAGTTCTTCTGCATAATTCTGATCTTCGCCTGCCGCTCCAGGCCTTAACCCATGATTGATATGAACTGCATGAAGCATAATGCCAAACGTTTCTTTCAATTGAAGTAGAATATGAAAAAGGCACACCGAATCGGGGCCTCCGGAAAGGCCAATTACGATATGCTCATCATTTTCAATCAAGCGGTTATCAAGAATTGTATTTTTAACTTTTTCCGTGATCATGCTGTTATTATAACATATTTTCCGTATTATAGCCAAAATTTCTTCCATCGTGCAAGAAACTGTATTTATCCGCCCGAAATCCTGACCGTTCCAAAGATTTCTTCTTCTTGCTATTTTACCAGTTCTTTGACATACTTTGGCAAAACAAAGCTTGCGACATGCGTTTGAGGTGTATAGCAACGAGTCTCAAAATCAGGAACCCTGCTTACAAGGGGCTGTACCGGATCATATTTCTTGGATCCAATCGTAAAGCAATGAAGTCCACTCGGATAAGTTGGTATATTTGCTGTATATAACCTTGTGATTGGATAAATATCCCCCACATCTTTCTGAATTCTTTTAATCAAATCCCTATGATAAAAAGGTGATTCTGTCTGCTGCACAAAAATCCCATCTTCCTTCAGCGCACCATATATATCTTTGTAAAATTCATGGGTAAAGAGCTGTTCTCCAGGTCCTACAGGATCAGAACAGTCGACAACAATGACATCATACTTTCCTTTTGATTCTTTCATATGTCTCAAGCCATCCTGGATCTTCAATTCAACAATCGGATTGTCCTGAATCGTGGGGTTCCACTCTGGCAAATAAGTTTTGCATGCTTCAATTACCTTTCCGTCAATATCAACCCAGTGTACACTTTCAACACTGCTATGTTTGCTTATTTCTCTGACACTTCCTCCATCACCACCACCGATGACAAGAACTTTCTTTGGTTCCGGGTGTGTGAACATCGGCACGTGCACAATCATTTCATGATAAATAAATTCATCGAAGGTTGTCGTCTGGATGACTCCGTCCAGAATCATCATTTTCCCAAAATATTCTGTTTCCAGAATATCTACCTCCTGAAAGTCAGTTTTCGCTGAGTAAATTGTTTTTTTCACTCTACACGAAAAGTTTACATTCTCATTTTGCTGTTCACTAACCCATAGTTCCATTTTTATTCCTCCATATGCATCTTTCATCTTTTTCGTTATTGTCTGCGTTCCGACCTATCTTATGCAACTGCATTTACCCGTAATCAGCATTTAAATAACAAGAATTTATATTATCATTGCACAATCTACAATGCAATATTAATTTTTGTTTTATGCCTTTCAATCTCACAATAAAGAAAGGAATATGCAATATAGCGAAAAAGTCGCAGTTTTACAACTGTGACCTTTCCCGTTACATCACCATCCCTTTTATCAACACTCGCTAATTTACTATCGCAGTAATCACGGTCATATCATCCTTTTCCTTCAGACCATAACGTTCCACCGCCTTATTAATAATCAGGTCCGACATGGTCTGTGGATCTTTCGATTTGATATTTTCTATCGTTTCACGAATCCAGTCCATTTGCGCATCCGTTCTGTCTGCCTCCGTAATTCCGTCAGATACAATAATGATTTCATCTCCTCTTCTGGCCTGCAATTCAATGTGATTGATCCGGATACTGTCAACAATTCCCATTGGCAACGCCGACACTTTGATCGTTTCCACCTTGTCTCCGCGTTTGACAAAAGTTGCTGCTGCACCAATTTTGAATAGCTTTACCTTCCCTGTAACTTTATTAAACAGGCCTAAATCAACCGTTGAAAAAATCTCTTCCGTAGATTTGAACAATAGCAACGAGTTAATCGTTTTTAATGCAAGTTCCACATCAAATCCCGCCTTCATCAAATTATATAAAGAAGTAATTGTCAGTGCACTTTCTCTTGATGCTTTTTCTCCTTTACCCATTCCATCGCTTAACGCAATCATATAATCCCCTTCTTTTAGGTCGGAACAGATATAGCTGTCCCCGGATATATTTCTTTCCTTTGCATATCCAGAAACCCCAACTTTGATCCTATATTTTTCTTTTGCAGGAAAAGCAGTCGTTTCAGATACCGTAAGTGCTTCCATCATGGTTTTCGTCACCTTAACCATTCCTTTAAACTGCATGGCAATAATATTACTCCTATTTCTAGGGCTGCTATAAAGAGATGCCAGTTTTTCAAATGTTTCCAGATACCTTCCCAGCGTAAGCTGCATTCGATCTCTCGCCGTGAGTTCTTCATAGATATGGTCTTTCCTTATCTTTGCAAGAACCAGTTCAATTTTTCCCATGACTCTCCCGGGGATAATCGCAAATAAAAATGCTGCAAGGAGAGGATCATAAACGGAAAGGTACAGTTCCGGATATCCCTTCACCAAACCAAAAGCAACGCAAACCGCTGCAAAGCAGGCACTGGTAACAATGCGATTGAGCCCTTTAAAGAAACCGGCCGTCATTCCCGCACAGGCGAAAATACCGATAATCGCCGGCGAGCCTGAAGTTACAAGCATCGCAATCAGACCGGATGCGATCCCAGAAACTCCTCCTTCCATAATTCCAATTTTATATCCAATCAAAAGAGTCATAAACAATGCCCCGAGATATACTGGAGAGAAGATTCCAAAAGACTCTACTCCAATTCCTCCCAGCATCAGTACAAAAACGGCCGAGGTTGCAATGATTCCTTCCGCTACGGTGCTAGTGGTCTTTTTCTTCTTATCCAACAATCTATAAAATCGATGAAAGAGATAAACAAAGGCTAAAATAAGAATAGCTTCAACAAACATCATAAAGATATCAAAAATAAAAACGAGCTGAGCTGTAAAATAATAGACCGACTTCGTCAATACCATAATCCCTGCTGCAGAAAATGCCTTTACTACAATATTAATTCTTAGTTTTCCAATTACAAAAAAGAAAATTCCGCAGATAACAATTGCCATGGCATCCCCCCAAATGTCATAGCCTGTCCCATAGTTTGTAAACAAACCGCCCAAAATTAAGGGCAGAGTATAGATGTTCGCTCTTCCCTTGTTCATCAGAACCGTTATCAATGCGATTCCGCAAGGAAAAACCGCATAGAATAAGGCCACCCTTCCCAGCAAAAAAGAACTACATATTACTACAGCAATCTTAGCAAAATCATAGGATGCCGCTTTGGACGCTTCTCTTGTTTTCCTAGTAAGCATACCAAAAATAGTATTTCGCACGTTTTCTAATAATAATTCCATCACAATCACCCCTTTTTTTCAGTATAATTTGTTCCGTTGGGTAACTTTGTAATAACTTGTAATGGAATGCTTAATTTTTTTGCTAATTAGCTGCTTTTTTTCGCAAAAAAATCCCCGGTTCAATAAAAACCGGGGCATTATATGTCAAATCTAATCAATGGAAAAGAATTTCTTTGCATTATTACAGGTAATCCTGCTCACTTCTTCATATGGAATTTCTTTTATCTCCGCTATTTTTTTCGCTGTATATTCCACATAGTTCGGTTGATTACGTTTTCCCCGGAAAGGTTCCGGGGTCAAATAAGGAGAATCCGTCTCAATCAACAGGTGCTCAACAGGAATTTCCTGCACTACCTCAATGTTTTTTCTTGCATTTTTATAGGTAACCGGCCCTGCAATGGAAATTGTAGCACCAAGCTTAACATATTGCTGTGCAAGTTCTCTGCTGCCGGAAAAACAATGCAGAAGAACTTTTGCATCTCCCAGCTTTTCCATCCTGTTTTTACTGAAAGCGCCCTCTTCCTTTAGGATCCGAAGCACATCGTCATTGGCATCCCTGTCATGAATGATAATAGGCATTTCAAGATCCAACGCCAACTCGATCTGTCGCCGAAACCAATGCTGCTGTACTTCTTTTTCCGAGTGGTTGTAATAATAATCCAGACCAATTTCTCCGATAGCTTTCACCTTTGGCTTTTTTGCCAAGCCCCTAAACATGGAAAGTATCATCTCATCCATTGTCTCGGTATCGTGTGGATGGCAACCAACAGCAGCATAGCACCAGGAATATTTTTTTGCATGATCCACAGCCATAACAGAACTTTGAAGGTCATAGCCAATATCCATCACATATTCCAAATCCGACTTTTCAATCGCTTCTATGATTTGTTCTCTGTCATCGTCGTAGCGGTCACTATTAATATGCGCATGTGAGTCAAATAACATTTCATTTCCTCTCCTAATTTTTGAAACCACTGACTAAAGTTTATAACATCAAGCACTGTGCGGGGGTATTCTCAAAAGACACCGTCCGAGCGATGCGAGCGGTTTTCAAGAGAATACCCCCAAGCAGGTGCTTCAAATTTATAATAGACTTTAGTTAACGGAATTTCCATTCTCTGCATCAGTAGTCACGAACGCCAGCTTCTCTCCATTATCAGCAAACAGAATCATTCCCCTTGATTCTTCGCCCCTTAGACTGATTGGCTTTAAATTTGCAACCACGATCACCCTTTTCCCCGTCATTTCCTCAGGAGTATAGTATTTTGCCACACCGGATACGATCTGTCTTGTGTCCGTACCGATTTTGACTTGAGACACCAATAGTTTGTCAGCTTTCGGATGCTTTTTGCATTCCAGAATCTCTCCAACTTTAAGATCAATTTTTTCAAAATCATCGATTGTTATTTCTGCTTTAAACTCTGTCGGAGGCATTTCCGGTTCGTCAGGCACCTCTTTCATTGCTTCTAAAGCTTCCAGTTCCTTTTCAATGTCGAGTCTCGGGAAGATCGGATCTCCTTTCTTTACCTTTTCTCCGCCCATCACATCAAATACAAACGCGTCCTCCCACGCAACATCGGCATACCAAATACCCAGTTGCTTTCTGATTTCCTTGGAAGTCGTGTGCATAAACGGATAAATCAGAACGGATACGATTCGAATGGCTTCTGCAAGATTATGGAGTACGGTATCCAGCCGATCTTTCGTAGATCCATCCTTAGCAAGAACCCAAGGTATTGTTTCATCAATATATTTATTGGTTCTTCTGACGACCACCCAGATTTCTTCCAAAGCCTGGCTGAAGCTGAATTGATCCATATAAGCTTCCACTTTCGCAGCAGCTCCCAATGCTACCGCCTTTAGAGCGGCATCAAATTCGCCCTCTCTCTTCGCCTGAGGCAGGATTCCCCCGTTGTATTTTTCTATCATAGCTACTGTTCTGCTGACAAGGTTTCCAAGATCGTTTGCCAAATCAAAGTTCATACGGTTAAGCATCACCTCATTGGTATATAAACCATCCTGCCCGAAGGTATACTCTCTGAGAAGGAAGTATTTCAATGCATCTACACCGTATCGTTCGATGAGTTTCACCGGATCGACAATATTGCCCCTCGATTTGGACATTTTGCCGCCTTCCAAAAGAATCCATCCATGTCCAAGAACCTTCTTAGGAAGTGGAACATCAAGAGACATGAGCATTGCGGGCCAAATGATAGAATGGAATCTAACGATTTCCTTTCCAACCAGATGGACATCACAAGGCCAATACTTTTCAAGCTTCTCCGGGTCATCCGGATAACCCAGCGCCGTGATATAGTTTGAAAGTGCATCCAGCCACACATAAATAACATGTTTTTCATCGATAGGCACCGGAATGCCCCAGCTAAAAGAGGATCTTGAAATACACAAGTCTTCTAACCCCTGTTTTGCAAAACTCAGCATTTCATTTCTTCTGGTATCCGGCTGTAAAAATTCAGGGTTGTTTTCAAATAAATCGATCAGTTTGTCCTGATATTTGGAAAGTTTGAAAAAATACGCTGATTCTTTCGCCTTTTCCACCGGTCTTCCGCAATCCGGGCATTTTCCATCTACGATTTGAGTCTCGGTCCAGAACGCTTCACATGGGGTGCAATACCAGCCCTCATATTCTCCTTTATAAATATCACCCTTTTCGTACATCTTCATGAATATATTCTGAACCCTCTTCACATGACGAGGTTCTGTCGTTCGAATGAAATCATCATAAGAGATTTCCATGGTCTTCCAAAGTTCCTTAATGCCATGCACAATTTCATCCACATGCTGCTGCGGTGTAATACCTTTTACATCAGCAACCTTCTGGATTTTTTGTCCGTGCTCGTCGGTTCCTGTCAGAAACATGACATCATAACCTGTCAATCTCTTGAAGCGTGCCATAGCATCTGCCATAACGGTGCAATAGGTATGGCCGATATGCAGATTTGAGCTTGGATAATAGATTGGTGTTGAAATGTAGTAGGTTTTCTTTGTCATTTTCATTTCTTCCTTTCGTGCTCCGGATCGTATGGGATCCGGCAGCTAAATTATCATAATAGTATAACATAGTTATACTATTAATCAAATAGCTTCTCCCGTTTTGCAGCTAGTATTCCCGTGATTATCATCAACAAAGTAATGCCAAAGAAAAGATTCAGGACAATCATCCACTTTCCGGTTATGTCATAGATCACCCCACATAGAGTAGGACCGACTGCCGCCAGTAAATAGCCGATTGATTGTGACATACCGGAAAGTTCAACCGCTTCTTCTGCATCCTCCGCTTTCAAGCTTACCATGACCATTGACCAGCTAAAGCTTGCTGCTCCGCCGTTGGAAAGAAGCAAAAGAGCCAGAAGCACTGCCCCGTTTGAATGGAAAAACATCAGCATCCCCAATCCAAGAAAATATGAAATACAGAAACCAATCACAATCATTTTTTGATTTTTCGCTTTGGCTGCAAGGATTGGTGTAACAAAAGAAGCGGGAATTCCAACGAGTTGAAACCATAAGGCCATATATCCAGCTGAAATCGGAGATATACCATACCCTTGAAGGATAGAAGGAACCCAAGCAGTTAATGAATAAAAATTCAGGGACTGCAGTCCCATAAACAAGGTGATGTACCAAGCCAGATGGGATTTCCAAACACTATTCCTCTCAAACCTCTTACTTGGAGGAATGCTCTGTGCTTCCAAAGCGGTTACCTGAAGTTCTATTTTCCGCTGCGGAATCCAGACACAAATCGCCAGCAATGCTACTCCGGACCATACAAAAGATGCCGATTTCCATCCCAAGCCTGCCTGTGCCAGTGGATAACTTGCACCGGCACCAATAGAAGCAAAAATCCCCATGGAAGTAATATAAAGACTTGTTATAATTCCAATCCGTTCAGGGAATTTTAATGTTACGATGCTGGGGATCAAGACGTTGGCCACAGATATACCAACACCGATCAGCCCTGTACCGATCAGCAAACCAATGGTGCTCGTGTAAGAACGCAAAAATCCACCAGCTACAATGGCAATCAATCCTGCCAGCATGGTTTTTCCGATACCGATCCGGTCACTGATTTTCGAAATGAAGGGAGAACAGACTGCAAAAGAAATCAACGGCAAAGTTGTGATAAATCCAACAAAACCGTTTGTTACCCCCAGATCATCACGGATCAATCCGGCAAGTGAACCGATGGACGTTATCGGTGCACGTAGGCAAAAGCTAATCCCCAAAATTGCAGCCAGAAGTATCCCCGTGCTTCTTCTTTTCGTATGTAGTTTTTTATTGTGCATTTTTCCCCCATCACGGTTCTTTGCGCCGTCATAAAATGTCACTTTCTCCCTTACCTAAGCTGTCCAGCAGTGTATACCCCAGAAGATCCAAAACGCCATCATCTCTCGTATCATCTCTTTCAGGGTAGTTGGATAAGATTACCACAGCAGTTCCATTTTCTTTATCGATGCCAAGAAAACTTGTGCAGGAAGAAGTGCCGCCATTGTGCCAGAGATACCCTTTTTCCGGATCAATGATCCATCCCAATCCCATGGAAATCCCTTCCTCTTCAAATACTTGACGGGTTTTATGAGACAATACCAGATAATCAGGTGTATCGTTCAAGTGCATCTGACCATATTTTAACATATCTGTTACCGTTGATACAACTCCTGCGGCTGCTATGTAAGCATCTTCATCATCCCAGTTCCAATAATAACTTAGATTCCCCTGACCATTTCCAATGCGGGTATGCGTGAGCCCAAGATCCTTGCTTACAAAACCATCAACAAGCTGCCGAAAGCTGATACCAGTCACATCTTCTAAAACCGTTCCCAGTACAGCAATTCCAAAATTTGAATATTCCCAGTCATACGCTTTGTTCTTCAATCGATAACCTTCAATCTCTTTCAATACGTCCGAATGGTGGATTCCTTGATAGATGTTTCTTTTTTTTTCATAAAAATTTTTATCGACACGCTCCAGTTCCTCTTTCGACAAGGTGGAGGAATCAAAGGGATACTCGCCGTATCCCGAGGTGTGCGTCGCAAGACTCAAAACGGTGGGATAAAAGGTATTTGAATCCAGTGACAAATATCTTGATACCGGGGCATCAAGATCAATCTGACCATCATTAATCGCCTTGCAAAGCATGGAAGCCGTAAAGGTTTTTGAGACAGATCCAATCTCATATTCATATTCAACAGGTTCAAGTACTTCGGATTTTGTGCCAAACACCTTGAAATTCAATTGGTCGTCTTGTAGTATGCCTATGGTTAATTTTATCTCACGTTTATCTTCGGTATAGTTTTCAATCATAGAGGGAATCGATACACCATTACGCCAATCATCTGCAAAATAATTTTTTATCAAATCGTAAAAGAACGGTGCAGCGCCGGCCACGCCTATCATTACCAACGCAATGAGAAGAACCATCCTATTCCTCTTTATTTTCAAAATCCCAACTCCTTTGCCCTTTGAAAGGGAATTTTATTTAAAATGAATATTAATATCGCCTAAATCTGTATTGATTTTCAACATGTTTTTCGCATTATTGGACAAAGCAATACTACTGGAGACGCTTTCTCCTTCAATAGTAACCTTTCCTATATCCGTATTCAGTTCATAGTCATACTGGTCTTTCGGAACATCGGTATTTATCGTCACTTTACCCATATCACAGGTTACGTCCGTAATCTCAAGCAGTGCTCCCTGCAATTCAATATCTCCACTGCTATTTTCTGCTTTCAACCCGTTAGATTTGAGATTTTTCGTTGTCAGTTTCCCGAGTTCCAGTTTCAAATCGCCAGAATCTATGGTAGCATCCGTAATCGATACATCGCCGGAGTCGGACTTAATTTCCAAAGATTTCACATTTGCATCTTCTAATGTTGTTTTGCCCAAATCAATTTTCATGTTTAAATCATCTGCCGTTATTTTTTTCACAATGCAATCACCACTATCCATTTTCACTTTTACTTTTTGGGCTGTCAAATTGGATAATTCCAACTTCCCGAGATCCAAGTCGAATTCCGCAGTTTCTGCGTTAAGATTGTCAAAAGACAGATCCGATACATCTGCGCGAATCACTATATTCTTCAAATTTGCCGTCTTAGGATAATATATTTTTACACCCAGATTTTCCTTATTAGAGAGGAACTCTAATCCAAAAATGTCTATATTAACGTGAAACTTTTTCTGACTTTTTTCTTTTACTATCAAAGTGTCATTTTCTATTTTGATAGATGGTTTTCCATACTGGCCATCATAAGAGGCTTCTATTGCATATTGATCGCCAGGAATCAACTCTACTTTATAATAGTCTAAATCTGTATTGATACTGCTGAAGCTATCTAACTCTTTTGTAAAGCTTTCAATCCTTCCGTCAGAGTCATCCCCATTTCCAACATGAATGCCGTCCCTGTCAATACGAATCGGTTGATTTCCACCTGCCAGAAAACCGATTCCTGCAAGCAGAATCCCTACAAAAATCATCGCCGATGCCGCTATCGCAATTTTTTTTAGTGATTTATTCATTGATATCATCCCCTTTTGATTTTTTATTGATGTGTTTGTTCATTCCCTTTGCAATACTGCCAAACAACCCCCTTGAAGCAAGTATTACCAGTATGCCTACCAAGATTGTTACCCCCAAAGCTGCCACGCCAACACCTATCGTGAAAACAGCAACAGGCACGCTGGTAGCAATTGCTGCAATCCCCGAAATCAACAGAAGCGCTCCTGCAATGAAGAAAGCTGCAACACTGACAACCAACGCAATAATTATAGCGATCAGTACTGCAATCAAGCCAATGGCCAGCGCTGCGGCACCAATTGCAAGCGGCAAAGCGATAGGTGCTGCGAAAATAGCCAGAATGACCCACCAAACTGCTGAAATTCCCTTTTTCATAGATGGTCTCTTTTCTCCATCCAATTTCCTAACCGCTGAATCTGCTTTAATTCTGGCTGCAATCTGCAATGGAGAACCGAGTTCTTCCATTACCCTCTGTTCGTTTTCCACCCCGGCGTCATCAAAATACTCATTATAATAGTTCAGGGCTGCGTCTCTTTCTTCTTTAGAGACCTTTGAAAGCCCCTGTTGAAGCTGCTTAAAAAATTCAGATCGATTCATTTTCATCCCCTCCGCTTAACAGTTTGTCGACTTGCGTCTTATATTTTATCCAATCCCTTTTATATCCATCAAATTTTTTCCTGCCACCCTCAGAGATGGCGTAATATCTTCTGTTCCTTCCCTGAAACGGCTGATCATAGGTTGTAAGATACCCATCTCTTTGTAACCTTCTTAAAACCGGATATAAAGTAGACTCCGATAAATCCGTAACAGTTCTCATAGTCTGGGTCAGAACATATCCATACGTATCACCTCTGGATAACACTGCCAATACACAAGCATCCAGCAATGTTGATCCCACCTGAAACCCCATTCTTAATACCTCCTTTTAACATTCTGCCTGGTTCTTGAGAACCGTTAGCAGAATTTAGGCTAGAAAATCACAACGTTCCTTCGGAACTCCAGCACAGGTAAAAGCCTGTGCTGCTGTCCGTTTTGCCTAGCCAATCAATGGCTTGGGGCAAAAAGGCGTAACCAAATTCGTAGATTTTCATCGTCTAACATTTAATGCTAAATCAATTACAATATCATTCTTATGACAATACTATACTCTGTATAATATTATTTGTCAACTGATATTTTCCAGCAAAAAAAAACTCACTCCCTGTCTTTTTACCACTAACAGGAAATGAGTTTTTTCTTTAAATCCAACCAGTTATACTGATTTCCGGTATTCTTCAAAAGATTCCTTGATCTGCATCACTGAATCTTTAATCGTCAGCCCTTCTACATCTACAGTAATCTGTGCATACTGTTCATAAAGCGGTGTCCGCTCCCGATACAGCTCCCGAAGCGTCTGTCCTTGCCTCATGGAAATCCCTCGCTCAACCAGATCACCCAACCGGTTTTCAAGCTCGTAAAGCGGCAGTCGAAGATATACAATAACTCCAGTTTGCCTAAAATGAGCCATAGCCTGTTTGCCGTATACCGCACTTCCACCAGTTGCAACGACCGTTCTTTCTGTCATAATACCGGAATTCACTTCATTTTCAATCTGGTTAAATCCTTCCGTTCCTACCTCTTCAATGATTTGATTCAAGAGACGATTTTCCCTTTCCTGGATAAGAAGGTCTGAATCAATAAAATGAAAACCCATTACCTTGGCCAAAACAACACCAATGGTACTTTTACCGCAACCCGGCATACCAATCAAAATAATATTATCCACTCTTAATTTAATACCTCTTCTATAAAAAACTTCACAATCTCTTCGTCAAACTGTGTACCTGAATTTATGATCAATTCGTTAATCGCATCTAATTTATCCGTTGAATCCTTACATAAATTCGGATGCGTCATGGACGTCATGGAATCGTAAGCCTCTGCGACTGCCAATATTCTGGACGGCAAAGGGATTTCATGAGTTTTAAGATTTCTCGGATACCCTTTTCCGTCTACACGCTCATGGTGAGATAAAACAAATTCTGCAATAGTAACATACGCATCTACTGATCTTAATATCTGGTATCCAATTTCCGGATGCCTTTTTATCTCCAGCCATTCCGTTTCGTTCAGTTTTTCTTTCTTACTCAAGATACCCTGCGGGATTCCAATCTTTCCAATATCATGCATCTGCCCAAGCAGCTCAAGATCGCGCAGGGTTTCTTCTGGAAGACTCATTGCTTTTCCGATTGTTTTACATAAATCTCCAACTCGCTCCGAATGTTGATGCTCTTTATTATTTTTTTCAAATAACTTCTGCATTGCAAGTCGAATCGTTTCCTTTTTCATGTTTGCACTTTCAATAAGCTTCCTATAATACATTTGATCTTCCGCCTGCATAAACAGCGTGGTAAAATCATCTTCCAGCTTCGTTTTCGTTGCGAAGCCAAAAGAAACGGATAGAATTGCATTTTCATATTTTTCTTTTTTAATAGATGCCTTGATCTTATGAATAATTTTTTCTGCTTCGTCCGAATCTGTCCTGGAGAATAAAATTACAAACTCATCGCCACCGATCCTTGCCGCCACATCCTCTGCCTTCAGCTCTTTATTTAATATGAATGCAAATTTCTTTAACAAGTCATCCCCTGCAAAGTGTCCAAAAGCATCATTCGTCAGTTTTAGTCCGTTAATATCTGAAATAGCCAACGTTATCGGCAAATTTCTTTGAAAATTAATCCGCTCCAGCTCTTCTTCATAAAACCTTCTATTATATAGGCCGGTAAGTTGATCATGATAACTTAGGAAGAGCACTTCTCTTTCCGCTCTTTTTCTTTCTTCTATATTACGGCTTGCACCGACAATTTCAATTTCTCCCGCATCGTTATACCGATACTTTACAGAAGCCTCTACCCAAATAACTTCGCCGTTTTTACAGTTTTGACGAATTTCAATGATATATGATTTGGGCTCATCAGGATTCGAAATAAAATCGCTAAGGTGTAGTTCAACCGATTGATTCACCATAAGGTGCGATTCGGGCGATAGTACTTCAATACCTTCCATTTTCAGCATCTCTTCCACTGTAAAACCCGTCATATAATAGATGGAAGGGCTAACATACGTGTATTGATGTCTCGTCCAATTTAATACCCAGATAACATCCGATGCAAATTCAGTCAACAATCGGTATTTTTCTTCACTTATTTTCAATGCAGATTCAATTCTTTTTCGTTCCGTAATATCAACCTGTGCGGAAAGGATGCAGGATTGGCTTTGATAACGAATCATAATGCCACTGCCGATTGCCCAAAATTCTTTCCCCTTAGATGTTTTCAGGTGCATTTCAAAGTCATTCACAAACCCATTGTCATTTAAGGTTTTGCTCCACTGTTCTCTTTTTTCTAAATCAATCCATTGCTCCAAGATGGTTCTTGTACCGATGACATCCGCATCCACTTCATAAAGTTCCATACACTTGGAATTAGCATACAGGATAATACCGTCAATATTGATGATGTTTAAAGAAAAAGGAAGATTCTCAATAATCCGTTGGAATTGCAGGTCGTTCTCAACCCGCAACATTTCAGCAATCTCATAAAGTCGTGTTTCCCAGGATTTTTTTTCCTCTTTTATCTCTTTCTCTTTTTCAACCATACCGCCCGTCAACTTTTTCAGTTTATCCGGCTGCTCATTTTCTCTTGAAATGTCTTCAACAGGAGCTTCTTTCTTTGAAGATTCATTAAAATTCGCTTTCGTCATTTCAGTATATCAATCCCTTATTCTTTGGTATTCCAACTTTTATTCCTTATTATACCATGGTTCTCCTCTATTTCAAGCCGTTTTGCTTCCAGCATGACGCTCCCATAAAAAAAGCTCCCAAATCCGGAAGCTTTTTTGTATTATTTCACAGGGGATCGATGTCCTCACCTCACCCAGTATAAACCATCGCACCGGAGAGTCAGGAATTAATATGCTTTTCCCTGATCAAATTTTTCAGCCCAAGTTTCCTCCAGTCTTTTCAACCGATCCTTAAAGCCCATGCGGCTCTCTTCTTCTTTCTTTTCCACTTGCTCCAGAAATTCCAAAACAAATGCCTCGGAGCCATATTCTTTGTGATCCTTCTGCATCTTAGGATGGAGGCAGGTATTCATTCTGTTTGCAAAATTAAACCGATTCTGGAAAGACTCAAGGTCTACCTCCGCCTTCAGCATATATCTACCGTTTGCAGTATTTGTGATCTTATAAATTCCCCCTGTCGTTTTTCTTTGTTTATATTCACTGATTATTTCCCTTTTTCTTTCTTTATCCATTCCCATTTTTCTATTGTTTCATCCTCTCTAGTACCTTGTAATATTTCGTTGTTACAAGGTACTTAATATCCTAGATCTTTTAACAGGCGCGATAACATGGCGAAACGTTCTCCCAAAAGTTCACTGTCGTCAGCCAGAGCCTGCCGAACCGTTTTAATATCCTCATCAACCATCTCATTTTCCGTACAAACCTTGATCGTCATAGCATCGCCCTGAAGTCCAACCCGATTGATCACCGGGTCTTCCGGATTATATAGCTTCTCATAGCGATAAGCTTCCCTGAAATATTTTTCTGCCTCACATATGAAAATCGCCAGATCCAACGCACGATGAAGCGGCATTTCTTCCGATTGTCTTGACCATTTTTCTCCTGTATATCTCCAGATCTTTGCCGAAATATCCAATTTCCCTCTGTCGTTCCATTGCGCAAGTCCCAGAGAAAGCCCCTGAACATCCGTCTTATAAGCATATCTCCCGTCAATATTTCCGTAGTTTTCTCCAACAATAACCGGTTTGTGTTTTAATGTGGTTGGTATTTTCATTACTTTTATTCCCTCCAATATCTCGAACCGTTGGGCAACCGTTTCAGCAGCCCACTGTCAATCAGCTCTCTTCTTAGTACAAAATAATCCCCAAAGGTATGCCATTCATCGATCATAGCATTTACCTGTTGCTCTTTATAATCTTTTCCTATTTCAAATTTGGAAGCCAGATACTTTAACACATAGCGTTTATGGGTTTCTTTCATCGGTATCTGTTTGATTTGCTCCCCTTCTAAAAATCTTAGCACAATCTGATTGATTGTGTCATAACTTTTTGCCTGATTTACCATGAAATCGATCATTTCTTCCTTGTTTTCAGTTTTCATCGTCTCGCAAATCACTGGATGGTAAAAAAACTCACTGATCAGCAGCCGATTTGCTTCTTCACAATAAGGCTTGAAGCCCGGCGATTCTTCTTTCATATCGAGCATCAAATTTTCACTTTCAGGCGAGAAGCCAAGCTGATCCAATTCAATCATAATCTCTTCAGAATCCACCCCAGGCTTTAACAATATTTTTCTTTCATAACGATCATATACATTACTCCATACCGTATCCTTTGCTCTTAACTCTTCCAGGTTTTCAAAAACATCTTTTAGCGATTTTAATTCCAAGCGGCATCCCTGCTGTAAGTACTCCGTATTATCCAATACAATTGCCTCGAAGTCATGACCTGGGTATACCTTTTTTTCTCCTTGCCGAAATTCTACGACTGCGTTGTTCCCATCTTTGTCAAACAAGATAAAATGAATCGGCCAAGACGACTTGGCAATTGCAACCCGTTCGAATACGTCCAATCCCTGTCCCACCGTTCTGCAGGTATCAAGAAGATATTGAGTCATCTCCAGACAGCTGACCACCGGTTTCCCCTCATGATCCGGATAAACGGCAGACCGCAGGGTGGCCTGTTCCACCACCAGACCGCTTTCATTCATACCAGCTACAGGATATTCTTTTCCCGATTGGGAAAAAGTAATACTTCCATAAATCGAAACCCACTCGAGAGGTCTGTCCGGCGGAAAAACAGCTGAAGTTTTCATCATTCCCCGCTTATTTGTAAAGACCATCCCTGCATTCACAACACTGTCAAAGTTTTTTCCTATGAATCTATTTTTTGCAATAATTGTACACATTTATATCATGCCCCCTTTTGATTAAATTTAGTTGATTAGTAATTTACTAAATTACTACATAATTATATTGCCATTTTTCTGATTTGTCAATGCAAAAAAATGCCCTTATAGGCATTCTGATGGTTCTTGAATCGAGTAGGAGGAAAATTTGAATACTGATATTCAAATTTTCCGACCTCTTACAGCACCGTGCGTACGGTTCCGTACACGGCGCTTCAGTTTTGTACTAAATATGAACGGCCTGATAGTGGTCTAGTAGAAATACTAGGCCCTTTCTCTTTAGGATTTCATTGGTTACTGCTCTGTGCATAATGAATGAGCTTGCCACTCTGGCATAACCTTTTCTCGAGTTCGCCCATTCCCACGCTTTGCCTTTAGATATGCCAAGTTTTATCAATGCTTTGCACCTTGTTTTAGGTCTCTTCCACTGTTTCCATATGCACATTCGCAAACGGAACCTCATATGCTTGTCTATCTCTTTGCAAACCGCTTTCATGCTTGCTGATCGGAAATAGTTTACCCAACCTCTGATTGCCCAGTTAAGGTGCATGATTCTGTAATCCATGCTGACTCCCCATCTTCTTGATGTGAGTTCCTTAATCTTGGTTTTCATCTTCAATACGGAGTCTTCATGCGGTCTTGCCTTGTACTGCTTCTGGAAGCTGTCAAAGTAGAATCCAAACCCCAGGTATTTAAGTTCCTTTGGTGTCTCAATTTTACTTTTGCTTGCGTTGACTTTCAGCCAGAGGTTTTCTTCAATGTACCTCGTTATGGTCGCCTTTACTCTGTTTGCCGACTTTTCACTTCCGACTAAGATGATGCCGTAAGTAGACCTAGGGAACTTCCCCCTAAGTCTCTCTCAGAACCGTACGTGAACCTCTCGGCTCATACGGCTCCCATTATCCAGCCGATGGTAGTATCCCAAATTTCCAGTGTGCAAACAGATTTCTATCACGCTTTGCTATCTCTCCTAGCCAATGTTCGGCTCTCCGCCTTGCTCTGCGTTTCTTGAATTTTCTTCGAACCCATTTCACAAGACACCCATTGATATATCTTAAAACATCATATATCTCCGATTTATAAAAGTGAGTATAGTAGTTAATCCATCCTTGTATCTGTTTGTTGAACATATTTGCTATGTCCCACAAGTCTTTATCCGGCTTTAACTGTAACTTCCAGCCACGAACTTCTTTTCGTATGGCTTTCTTTGCCTTTTCTCCCATTGCTGGTAGAAAGTTGGTAAAGAACTTTCCATACTTATTCTTTGCGTGTCTTTGCCTGAATGTATATCCTAGAAAATCGAAAGACGTGTACTCATGATTGCCTTTACGGTCATCATCTTTACAGTACACAATTCTTGTCTTCTCCAAATTTAATTCCAATCCAAAACATGCAAATCGTTCTTGTAGCCTATGTTGCAAATATTTCGCCTGTTTCAAGGATGCACAGTGTGCTATTCCATCATCGGCATATCTAGCCCGCGGAATACTCGGAAACTCTTTTACCATAAAATCATCAAATACATAATGTAAAAACAGATTTGCTAGCACCGGACTTATTACCCCACCTTGTGGTGTTCCAGAAGTTCTTGGAACAATTGTTCCATCTTGCATTTGAAAAGGCGCAACCAACCATCTTTGTATATAAAGAAGAATCCATTCTTCTTTCGTATGGCATTTTACCATTTCCATTAGATAATCATGTCTGATGTTATCAAAAAGACCCTTAATATCAAACTCCAATACCCAGTCTTTTCTCCAACACCTTGTCCTTGTCACTTCAATTGCTTGTATCGCTGATTTGTTTGGTCTGTATCCATAGGAATCATCATAAAATATCGTTTCTACACATGGTTCAAAATACAACTTAACTACCATCTGCGCTATTCTGTCCTCTACGGTTGGTATTCCTAGAATACGAGTTCCACCATTCTTCTTTGGAATTGCTACTGCTTTTACAGGTTTCGGGAAATAACTTCCTGACGACATCCTATTCCAAATCTTATAGAGATTATTATTTAACTTCTTCTCAAAGTCTTCAATAGACTGCTCATCCACTCCATATGTTCCCTTGTTTGCTTTCACTCTTTCATAAGCAGTACTGACTGCTCTTTTTGAAATACTGTATGGCTTTGTTTCTTGCATAAGTTCCTCCTCCTTTCAAAGTTGACTTATTCTTGAAACTGAACAATTCGGGTTCTTCGCTCCATTCCCATTACAGAAACTTCATCACTACTACAACCCAATCTGCCCCCATGACTGCATTGGTACTCTTATCTTACGGTTCTTCCGCTTGATATACTCCCTTAACATCAGTCCGTGGGTTCCCACGTTCCGTACAGACGCCTGTATTAAGTTCATGCCACCTTTATGCCGCCCACCATCTGGTCAGTAAACAGGTTTCCTCCAGACTTATCCCAGGTTAACGACTACCCCCTAGTTTGGATGGAATCTCTACGCTTTCGACATTTCCGTAAGTGGTTCACTTGTTCGTTCATCTCCTTAACACGCACTTGACAGTTTATACTGCCTTTTCCTTAACGCTCAATACCATGGCTTTTGACCACCGCACCTTAAGGTAGTTTGAAACCTCCACCTGCATGGCGATTTCGGTGGACCTACCACCATCATCTGTACAGCATAGCTGTCTTCAAGTAGCTACGCTACTTGGACACGCCTTCGTGGCGCACAGTCATCTGCATATCTTACGAAGTTCAGCCCTCGCCGTTCCAGTTCCCAGTCCAGTTCGTTGAGCATGATGTTGGATAGGAGTGGGGATAAGTTTCCACCCTGCGGTGTGCCGATGATAGATTCCTTGTATTCGTCATCGATCATTACACCACTGACGAGATACTTTCTGATTAAAGAGACGACATCTCCGTCTTGCACTCTTTTTGCAACCAGCGTCATCAGCTTGTCGTGGTTGACTGTATCAAAGAATTTTTCCAGATCAATATCCACGATCCATGTGAAGTGCTGATTCATAAGGTTTATGGCCTTTTCGATTGCGTTTTGTGCACATCTGCCCTCTCGGAATCCGTAGCTGCTGTCATGGAAGGTCTCTTCAAATATTGGCGTGATTATTTGTGAGATTGCCTGCTGTATCGTTCTATCGATTACAGTCGGTATTCCCAGATTTCTCACACCGCCATTTGCTTTAGGGATTTCCACTCTTAACACCGGGTTTGGTTTGTACTTTCTCTTCCTGATTAAATCCTTGATTTCTTCGCTATGCGCTTCGAAGTATCCTTCTATTTCAGTTGTGAGCATTCCGTCCACACCTGCTGCGCCTTTGTTGCGTTTGACTTGTTTGATAGCCTCGTCCATGTTTTCCGGACTCAGTATCTTTTCCAGTAACTTTTCCGCGTTCATACTTTGTTACTTCCCTTCTTTTCGCTCATCTCTGCCACCTGTCCGCCTGATAAATCAAGGGGCTATTGCCTGATGTTTCCTTACAGAGATTACAAGCATAATTTTAGTAACTGACAAAATTGTTTAGCCCTTCGCTCTTGCTAGCTTTCGCCGGCCGTCATCACTACTATGGCTTCTGCTGACTTCTCACGATAAATCTTGTTTCAACCGGGCTTCCCCGTCCGTGAGATCTCCCCAGGTAAGAACGCAGTCTTTCCCTCCATGTACCTGCCACATTTACGCCATCTGCTTTTTCTGTAGCTTTTGGACTTCAGTTTGTTCGGCAACTTTATCCGCAGATTTCGCCTGATGTGATTTCTGTTCGTCAGGTCAGAGTTTTGCCTCGGGCTTCCTTCAGATTCCGCCTCACGGCGGACACCCTTGCCTCCGGCTATACACTTCCCGCTACTGGGCGCGTTCGGGACTTTCACCCGTTAGACTGTGCCCATGCTGGGCGCACCAAAAAAACAGCATAGCGTAAGCCATGCTGTTTTTTTATTTATACGTTATTTGATTGAATGGTCGGTTTAAAATACCGGAACAACAGATCCCTTATAGGTATCTTCGATGAAAGTTCTGGTTTCTTCGGAAGTAAGGACTTTCACCAAAGCCTGAATTTCTGGTCGATCTTCATCACCTTCATAAACGGCGATGATATTTGCAAAAGTTTGTGCTGCTTCAGAATCTGCACCTTCCACTGCCAAAGCATCTGATACCTGAAGTCCAGCTTCCAACGCATAGTTTCCATTGACAATAGCAAAGTCAACATCCTTTATAGAACGGGCAACTGCTGCAGCTTCTGCTTCGAAGAACTTGATATCTTTTTTATTTTCAACGATATCGTTTGGTGTTGCATCCAGACCAACACCATCCTTCAGCTTGATGATTCCTCCCTGTTCCAGCAGCAAAAGGGCTCTTGCTTCATTGGTAGGGTCATTGGGAACCGCGATGGTTCCACCATCTGTCAGAGCATCAATCGTAGCAGTCTTTCCTGCAAAGAGTCCCATTGGCTCATAATGAACAGCTACCGCTGATACGAGATGAGTATTATTTTTTTCGTTGAAGCTTTCCAAATACGGAAGGTGCTGGAAATAGTTTGCATCCAGCTCATGGCTCTCTACAGCGGTATTTGGAATGACATAATCCGTATACTCAGTAATCTGAAGATCAATTCCTTCTTCTGCCAGCATCGGCTTTACGAATTCAAGAATCTCTGCATGAGGTACTGTCGATGCTCCGATTTTGAGTACTGTCATATCGACATTACCACTTTCATCTTTTGCGTCATCTTTGTCCCCGCCGCCGCAAGCAGCAAGTGCAAATACGGTCAATGCGAGAACTAAAATAAGTGCTATTTTCTTTTTCATTTTAAACTTCCTCCTCTTAATTATTCGCTCATCCAATTGGGTAAAACAAATTGACGGCGAACTTATGCAAAGAAATCACAAATTTTAATTTGTAGATTTCTACTGCTTATATCTAAAAAATCCTGCAACAAGAATTGTCCATATCACAATTGTCATTATCTTTTAATTCGCTTGTCTATTTTTCTGGAAATCCCATTTCCCAAAATCTGAACAATTTGTACTAAAATAATCAGAATGATGATAGTAGCAATCACTAAATCCGTCTGGAATTTATATAAACCATAACGTATCGCAATATCCCCCAGACCACCACCTCCTATGGCTCCTGCCATTGCGTGATAGCCAATCAGGGTGATAAAACTGATAGAAGCACCCATAATAATAGAAGGAAGGCTTTCCGGCAAAATGACTTTCCATACGATCTGAGAAACACTGCAACCTGTGGACTGCGCCACCTCGATTACTCCTGTATCCACTTCCTGCAAAGAGCTTTCTACCATTCTTGCAACAAAAGGCGTAGAAGCAATAACCAATGGTAATATAATCGCTTTAGGGCCAATAGCAGTCCCCACAACCATTCTGGTAAACGGCATTAAAGCGATAAGGAGGATGATAAATGGAATTGATCTTCCCATATTGACGATCCACCCCACGATCATGTTCAATGTCCTGCGAGGCCAAATTCCATGCGGCTTGCTGATCACTAGCAAAACTCCGAGAGGCACGCCAAACAGATAAGAAAGAAAAGTTGATATCGCCGTTACATAGATGGTCACCCAGGTTCCTTCGATTAATAAATTCCCATACTGTGCGAAAAACTCACTCACTCAGTTCACCCCTCTCCAGCAATCTCTTTGTGATTTCCTGCTGCGGATTGGAAATGACATCCTTCACATAACCCTGCTCAATGATTCTGGATTCATCAATAATAGCAACCTTGTTGCATATCTTCTCTACCACTGAAATTTCGTGAGTAATGATGATGATGGTTACGCCAAGCTTATGGTTGATATCCTTCAGCAGTTTTAAAATGGAATTGGTAGTCAGGCTATCCAATGCAGATGTCGGTTCATCACACAAAAGCAAGGATGGATGGTTTGCCAATGCTCTTGCAATGGAAACGCGCTGCTGCTGCCCACCGGAAAGCTGTACCGGGTAGGAATCGGCTTTTGAAGCCAATCCTACGATCTCCAGAAGCTCATCCGCACGCGCCAGGCGCGTCTTCTTATCCTCGCCAGCAATTTCAAGAGGAAAAGCCACATTATCTCGGATCGTTCTCTGCATCAACAAGTTAAATCGCTGAAAAACCATGCCGATTTTCCGTCTCAGGGACAAAAGCTCCCTTCCCTCCAAAGCTGTGATATCCTGACCATCGATTACAATCTTTCCTTCACTTGGCTTTTCCAGTAAGTTGATACATCGGATTAAGGTGCTTTTGCCAGCACCACTCATACCAATAATCCCGAAGATGTCACCATCATCAATAGTGAGGTTGATATCATTTATTGCTACAAAATCTCCATTTTCCGTACTGAAAAACTTTGATAGATTTTTTATTTCAATCATTTACTGCGTTTTAGCTCCTCTCTTGTCCATCTTCGGACAATGTTGCCGGAGGCTTATTTTGTCCATCCCGACATCCATATATTTTAGTCTTCAAGCAGTAAAAAGTCAAGAAATTCCCACGTGTAACACTAATTTGCAAAGCATTCAGCTATTAAGAAAATGCCTGCTCCAAATCTTCAATTAAATCGTCAATGTGTTCTGTTCCAATAGATAAACGTATGGTATTTGGTTGAATTCCTGCATCAAAAAGCTCATTTTCATTCATCTGAGAATGGGTCGTACTTGCAGGGTGTATCACTAGAGACTTGACATCTGCCACATTGGCAAGCAGCGAGAAAATATGAAGTCGGTCAATAAATTCCATGGCCTCCTCTGCTCCGCCTTTGATTTCAAAAGTAAAGATGGATCCTCCTCCATTTGGAAAATACTTATCATATAAGATTTTCTCTGCACCTCTTGTCTGGGATGGATGATTTACGTTTTCCACTTTGTCATGATTTTTTAGAAACTCAACTACCTGTAATGTATTATAAACATGTCTTTCGACTCGAAGAGACAAGGTTTCCAACCCTTGAAGAAACAGAAAAGAATTGAACGGACTCAGGGTCGATCCGGTGTCCCTTAGGAGAGTAACTCTTGCTTTCCTGACGCCGCCCAGTCAAACTTCCCAGAATCAATGATTACCCCACCGATGGAGGTTCCATGTCCACTGATAAATTGGAACAGCCCTTGCTCCTGTTGCCGGATCCGGATTCTCTTGTCCTGCATGCAGCTGCAACGTCTCAAATTTCAGTTTTCTATTTTTCCTTTCTGACATCAATCATTACTCCTTTTTATTAGTATTCCTATCAATTTAATATGAATTAAATTATATTAAGAATACTCTGCGCAATACGTATTGTCAATAGGTTCTGCCTTTATTATTTAGTCTCTATGCATTATTATTCTCTTGTTTATCTTTTTTCATCAACGAATGACGTTCTAACCAGTCCAAATAAAAACACTCCGATATCACTTCGGAGTGCCTTGTATTCTATGGTTCCCTTTGAGAACTTATATCATATAAACTGGATCCGTCTTCTCCTGATAGCGTGTAACCAGATCTGCTAAGGTTATATGGTCAACAACATTCTCCACCGCTTCCTGGATTTGCTGCCATACTTCCTGCGTTACACATTGGGTAGCTTTATCACAGGTTTCATTTTCTTCTGCACAGCTCACAGGAGCAAGACTTCCCTCCATCACACGTAATATCCTACCAACCGTGTATTCGGCCGGAGCCTTTACCAGCATATATCCACCCTGGGCTCCACGCACACTTCTTACATAGCCCGCTCGATTCAGTTGAGTAATAATTTGCTCCAGATATTTCTCCGAAATATCCTGCCTTGCAGCAATACTCTTAATAGAAATATATTCACCCGTATGATTGATAGCCAAATCCAGCATGAGCCGTAACGCATAACGTCCTTTTGTCGAAATTTTCATATTATCACCACCATAACATTTAATAAATCTATTATACCCATATGATATAATAGGAAAACTAGGAATTCAACAATTTAATTTATCGAATGTTCTAAAATAGTTCCTTTTGTATCGACAGGCACTGCAGATTTCATAGCTTCATAGATTGCCGGCTTCAGAATACTCTTCAATTCCTCTGCACTAAAATCAAAATACTGGATTCCTCCCGCATAGGGTGCAATATCATAGAGTGGGAAAAACACAACCAAATGGTTCCCATTAATATAAAACTGATAATCATTTTGATAAGTTTTTATCGTTTCCGTAGCACTGGAGAAGTAATATTCAGGCCTTTTGTTGATTTGATCCAAGATTCTTTCTGTAACCTGCGCCGCAGAGGCATTTCCTTCACGAAATAAGTCAGGAAACTGATAAATTTCATTGGTTGATGTATTGAATGTATACGGTTCAACCCAGTAGAGTCCATGTGCGCCTCCCAAATAATTATCCATCATAAGCCAGATTGATACCAAGTCACCACTTTTAGAATAGAGATAATTGGTATGCAACCCTGCTTTAAATCCGGAACCGCCTTCTTCCATCATGGATGCAGCCTCTTCAACTTCAGCCTTTGCTCTGGAAATACTTTCTTCAATTTGGTTGTTGATTGTTTCTGCTGCATCAAAACCGGAAAGCACCGGCACGCTCAAATCAAGCTCCAAGAAATCAGTGCTCTTCTCAGTTGACTGCCCTTCTATTGAAAAGCTGGTGGCTACGGGCTTATCATTTTCGACGCAGCCGGAAAAGCCGATCAGCATCAAAAAAATCAATAATATCCCAATATACCTATCACTTCTATTCCTTTTCATTCAATTTCCCCCTTTTTCTATATGATTTATTATACGCTGTCCGGTCAATCTGCACAACTAAATTTCGTCATATTGAAGGCTTGCGGATCAACTGAAACAGGACTTTTTTTCGTTGAAATTTAACCAAGATTTACAAATAAATTGTCAATAACTTACCAACAAATTCGAAAAAAATATATTATAAGTTGACACAATTCAAACACCCAACTTATAATTAGAAGGGACTGAAAAGGTCCCGAAATCCTAAAAAAGATTATTCAGCAAGCCCTAATTGATTTAGAACAAATAAGGAAGTGAGTCTATGTCAACCAAAGATAATGTATTAAAAGTATTGGAAGAGAATAAGGGCAAAACAGTATCCGGAGAAGAATTAGCAAATCAATTATCCATATCAAGAACAGCCATATGGAAAGCAATCCAGGAGCTGCGAAAGGGAGGGTATGAGATTAATGCTATCACAAACAAGGGCTACTGCCTTTCCCGAAAGAGTGATGTGCTATCAGTGGAAGGTATTCTTCCATATGTGAAAGAAAGCTTTATCAGCGACCGGATTCATGTGTTTCAATCTGTTGAATCCACCAATCTGACTGCAAAACGAATGGCTCTCGACGGGGCTCCTTCAGGAACGATCATTATTGCAGAAGAACAGACAAAAGGAAGGGGACGGATGGGGCGAAGCTTCTTTTCTCCTCCATCCAGCGGAATCTATATAAGCTTTATCCTAAAACCTCACTTTGATACGGCAAAATCCGTATTGATCACCACGGCAGCATCGGTAGCAGTTTGCAAAGCCATTGAAAAGGTTACCGGAATATCATGCCAAATTAAATGGGTAAATGATGTCTATATCGGAGAAAAAAAAATTTGCGGGATTTTGACAGAGGCCGTTACTGATTTTGAAAGTGGTCACATTGATTATATTGTTTTAGGAATCGGTATTAATTATAATATAGCTCAAACTGCCTTTCCAAAGGAACTGGAAAATATCGCTGGTTCTCTTTTTGATGGGAATACTATTCCACCTGCTGCTGACGACCAATCCCAAGGCAGCTCCATTTCCCGTAACCAATTAATTGCCGAAGTGATCAATCAAGTATCGGATATCAGCAGTAACCTTGAATCCAGAGAGTTTATCAAGGACTACAAGTCGAGATCCTTCGTTTTAGGAAAAGAAATTCTGATTAGCTCCACCATCAGACCAAATCAGGAAAGAAACTTAGCGAAAGGTATTCAAGCTATCGCCGAGGATATTGATGAAGATGGCGGACTCGTCGTCCGCTATCCGGATGATTCTGTGTGTACGCTAAATTCCGGAGAAATCAGTATACGAACTGTAAAAAAATAATTCGAAGTCAAAAGGCTTCAAGTTATAAATTCTGCCAGCGCCTCTGAAGAGTCGGGCAGAATGTTATACGATGAAAATCTACAATTCATAAACTTGTGATTTTCTAGCATTAATTCTGCCAGCGCCTCTGAAGTGTCGGGCAGAATGTTATACGATGAAAATCTACAATTCATAAATATTGTGATTTTCTAGCATTAATTCTGCCAGCGCCTCTGAAGTGTCGGGCAGAATGTTATACGATGAAAATCTACAATTCATAAATATTGTGATTTTCTAGCATTAATTCTGCCAGCGCCTCTGAAGAGTCGGGCAGAATGTTATACGATGAAAATCTACAATCCATAGACTTGTGATTTTCTAGCATTAATTCTGCCAGCGCCTCTGAAGAGTCGGGCAGAATGTTAAGGAGGGGTTTTTATGTATCGACTCATCGTAAGTGACCTGGACGGAACATTATTACAAGATGATAGCACGCTTTCAGAATATACAAAAGCGATCATTCATAAAGTTTCGGAACACGGGATTGATTTTATGCTGGCAACCGGTAGAATCTTTGGAGGTGCCAGAATTTTTGCAAAGGAATTAAATTTGAATACACCGATTCTATCCTGCAACGGCGCTCTGATCAAAGAAGCGAAGGGCAAACTACTTTACGGCAAACCTATTGAACCGAATTCTTTAACTAAGGTTTTTCAGATGTTAATAGAAAGAAAATTGTATTTCCATTTCTACGGAGAGCAAACATTCTATACCCAAAAGTTCTCTGAACATTTGTCCGGATTTTATGCTTTTAACCAAAAGCTTTCTGAAAAAGATCGGTTTCCTATGGTTGAAGTTGATCCTACAGAAATAGTAGGAAAGGATATTATCTATAAGGTACTGGTACAATGCGGTGAAAACAAGGACAGCAGAAAAGAATTGTATGAACAATTAATTCAAATCCCCGGAATCTCAGTAACCAGCTCCTGGTTTGACACCTTTGACATCTGCGCTGATCAAGTCAGCAAAGGGCTGGCCATTGAACGGTATGCAAAAGAAAGAGGAATCAACCAATCAGAAATCATCTGCTTCGGAGATAATTATAACGATATGGAAATGCTCCGGTATGCGGGTCTTGGCGTCGCAGTGGAGAATGGTGTAGAAGAATTGAAAAAAAATGCAGACTACATAACAGGCAGTAACAATGAGGATGGCGTAGCAAAAGCCATAGAAAAGTTTGTATTCTAATTATAACATATCATTCGAGTCAAGAAATCAAGCAACTCCTTCTAAGCTTGATTTCTTAACTCAGTCTCTCAGCCATTCTTGGCATCTTTAACCTTTGCGATTTTATTTCCCAAAAGTGTAATGAAAAATGCGCTCATCATAGCGACCAGCATACTGACAATAAATCCAACGGAATTGTTGGACATTGCCGGAGCCAAAACCGAAGGTACATATGCTGTTCCTCGAACATGAAAAAAGCCTACAAAAGCACCGGATAAACATGCTGATGCCAATGCCCCGCCAAAAACGATTTTATTGGAAAACATAAAGGGATATGCAGCTTCCACAAAGGTTCCGAATGCTACATTAATAAGGAATCCCGGAGTTGCCAGTGCTGCCTCGGCTTTCACTCTCGGATATATGATATTGGCCAAAGTGATTCCTGCAGAGACCATAACCAATCCGCACATGTCAATTGCACCAAGAAAACTATTTCCTGTTTTTTCCATTTCCAGCATTACAATAGGCAGGATCGCTGCATGGTAAACTCCACCCATTATGGCTGGCCATATTAGAAGACCTGCAATCGCTCCGCATAGAATAGGACTGTAATCCAGAGCCATATCGATCAATGCACGGATTCCATTACCGCCCATCAATGCCAGTGGTCCTATGATAAAATAAACAAGCAAACCGCCAATCAAACCTGCAAGGCCGCCTGCTACAATATTTGCAGTCGTTGCAGGGAATTTCCATTGCAGACATTTTAACAAAATAAACTGAACAAGGATTCCTGCTATGATTCCTCCGATGATGCCACCAATCAGTCCACCGCTCACGGATAAGGTCCCTGCTACAACACCCGCTACGATCGCCACCTCGTTCATTCCTGAAACTTGTTTTGAAGCTACCGTTGCTACAATAACGGGTATGGCTGCGATCATAACATCAAAAAGCTTTGTAACAGATTCCGGCGCACCGGGAATCTTACTGATAAATAACGTTAACGCCATGGCGATGAATCCGGGCAGTGAGGCCATTAAAATTCCTCTCAAGCTGATTCTGGATAATATGCTTCCCGACACTTCTGTATCACCAGCATTGCCGATGGCTGGTCTGTATTTTATCTCCCAGTACTTTGCAAGTGCTGAAATACTGGCCACTGCCCTCGTTCTGTTTGTCGTTCCTGTGGTACCGGAAACCGCAATGACATTTAAGCCTTTGGACTGAACCTTTGCCATGGAGGTTCCCCCTGTGCCGGTTGCCGCAATTTTTGCTTTAATCGCTGCATGAATTGACTCCTGATTTGCTCCTTCGGGATCGGCACTGACTAGAATCAAACCATCAATTTCACCATTTTCAATCAGTCGAGCAATTTTCTTATCTTCTTCCAAAGCAGCATTATTGACTTCTTCCAATGTTCCGGAAAATACGACTCCAAATTCGTTTCCATCCCAAACCCATAAATGCGCTCTTGTTGTCGGCTTTACAAAATCCATTGAAGCCTCTGCGGCAATAAATTGAATCGCACCAATTTCCATGCCGGCAGCATTAATTTGCAGAGCTGTTTCACCCAATAAGCTTTTGGGGGTTTTCCCTCCCAATGTATATAGGTTACCTCCGCTGCTCCCTAAAATAGCAATTTTTTTACTCATTCTGGATACTCCTTTCCATCTTTGATAATGTTTCAATCGATTTTTACAAAATCAACTATTGTGGTTTGATTGATGGAAGGTTTTCAGATTACCGATCTTCTGACTTCGCTGCTTCAGGATTTCATTAATCTCATCCAATTCGATCCCCTCATTTACCATGAGTACCGTCAAATGATACAGCAGGTCGCAAATTTCATTCTTCATTTCCAATTGTGCAGCCTCCTGCATTTCTTCTTCCATGGCAGCAGCATTCTTTGCTGCTATAATGACTTCGCTGCATTCTTCTCCGCACTTTTTCAGGATCTTATCCAGTCCCTTTTCAAAAAGATAACAGGTATAGGAGTTTTCTGTAAATGTTTTCTGCCGTTCCAAAACCACCTGATATAAGTCCATCAGCGCATGATCATACTTCGATGTTTCCACACTCGCCTTTGCGGCTTCAATTTCCTCTTTCGTACGAAACTGGGCAATGCCGGATTCCTGATAAAAGCAAGTTTCGTTTCCCGTATGGCAGGCAGGACCCGTCTGCTCTACTTCAATTAGAAGTGTGTCGTCATCGCAGTCTCCCGTGATACTGATTACCCTTTGAACATGACCTGAAGTTGCACCTTTATTCCAGAGTTCGTTTCTGGAACGGCTGAAAAACCAGGTGTATCCCGTTTCAATTGTCTTTTTAAGGCTCTCCTCATTCATGTATGCCAGCATCAAGACTTTTTTCGTATTATTATCCTGTATAATTGCAGGAATCAAGGGCGCCTTAATGAAATATTTCGATAAATCCATGATACCTCTCCTATTTTAATATTCTAATTTTGTGGTGCATAAAATCACTGATGTGAAATAATTTTTTACTGTCGATTAAAGCAACCGAACCGGTATTTCATTCATTTTCAGTTCTGTTTTAACTTGTTTCACCGTCAATTCTCCATAATGAAAGATGGAAGCTGCCAGAGCCGCATCTGCCGAAGTTTTTTGAAACATCTCCGTAAAATGAACTAATTCACCGCATCCGCCTGAGGCGATTACGGGGATATTCACTACGCGACAGACCGCATTCAGCATATCCAAGTCAAAACCCTGTTTTGTTCCGTCTGCATCCATGGAGGTCAGGAGAATCTCACCTGCACCGAGTCGTTCCGCTTCGATTGCCCATTTTACCGCATCGATCCCAGTATCAATTCTTCCTCCATGGACAAAAACATTATATTTATTCTCTCCTGTTTTTTTTCCGTCGATGGCAACCACTACACACTGATTTCCAAATCTGGAAGCTGCTTCAGAGATGATTTCTGGGTTTTTAATTGCTGCCGAATTTACCGAAACCTTATCCGCGCCGGCCAAAAGCAATTCTCGAAAATCATCGGCACTTCGGATGCCTCCGCCCACAGTCAGCGGAACAAATACATTCTTTGCCGTTCGGCGTACGACATCCAGCATCGTTCCTCTTCCCTCATGGGTCGCTGTAATATCCAAAAATACAATTTCATCCGCACCCTGTTTATCGTATGCGATGGCACATTCCACCGGATCGCCCACTTCTTTGATTCCTACAAAATTGATTCCTTTCACTACCATGCCATTTCGAACGTCAAGGCAAGGAATGATTCTTTTTGCCAGCATAACTATTCTCCCCCACTATAAGCAATTGCTTCTTCCAGAGACAATGTTCCCTTATAAATTGACTTTCCGCAAATTGTTCCATAAAGATTCCTGTCCTTTAAAGCGATAATATCCTTCATGGTATGAATTCCACCGCTTGCAATAATTTCGCAGCTTACCGCCTTATTGATCAATGACAGCTGGTCAAGATTCGGACCCGACAGAGTCCCGTCCTTTGAAATATCCGTAAATATAATATATTTTACACCGATGGACTCCATGCGCTTCGCCAAATCCAAATAAGTAATATCACTGTCGGTGAGCCAGCCGTCTCCAGAAACCATGCCATTTCTGGCATCAATTCCCACCGCAATTCTATCCCCATACTTTTCCACAGCGGATTGCACCATTTCCGGATTAGAAATTGCCGCGGAGCCGATGATGACACGGGAAATGCCCTGCTGCAAATAGTAATCAATGCTATTCATCGTTCGTATTCCACCACCCAATTCCACCTTCAATCCGGTATTCTGTACTACTCGAAGAAATACCTCGCTGTTTTTCAGGCTTCCTTCCTTTGCTCCGTCCAGATCCACCATATGAATCCATTCTGCGCCTGCTTTCTGAAAGGCCAACGCGGTATCTAACGGATCCTCCGCCACCTTTTCTACGGTAGCAAAATCTCCTTTGGTCAATCTGACGCATTGTCCGCCTTTGATATCTATTGCAGGTAATATAATCATTTCAGCCCTCCAAAGTTCCGTAAAAGATTTAAGCCGATTTCTCCGCTTTTTTCCGGATGAAACTGGGTACCATAAACCTTGTCCTTAAAAACCAAACCCGGAATATATTCTCCGTATTCACTATAAATTGATACGTATTGCTTTTCCGTCACTGCCTTATACGAGTGAACATAATAAAACAAGTCGTCGTTTTTTATTCCTTTTGATAATTCACATTTATTTTCTATTTTGATGTCACTCCATCCCATGTGAGGTATTTTCAAACCGGGAGCCACAATCCGGTTCACTTCACCCGGGATCAGTCCAAGACCTTTCACCGTTTCAAACTCATGACCATAGTCGAATAAAATTTGCATTCCTAAGCAAATCCCCAAGAGGGGCTTTCTTCCCGCCTCTTCAACAATGGTTTCCTTCAGCCCTGATTTTTCAAGCATCCTCATAGCATCAGGAAAGGCTCCGACACCGGGAAGAATCAATTGATCCGCATCTTTAATCTCCTCAGCAGAGGAAGTTATCCTGTTTTTCAAGTCCAAAAAGTCTAACGCATTTTTCAAGCTGAATAGATTTCCGGCTCCATAGTCAATAATTCCTATCATAGCTAATGTTCCCTCCAAACTTACGTAAAACAGGCTGAAAACGCTTTTTCAGCTACAGGCAGCCCTTTGAAGACAAAATTTCATCCCCTTCGATTTTAACTGCTATTTTAAGTGCATGTGCAAAGGCTTTAAAAATTGCTTCGGCTTTGTGATGATCATTTTTTCCATAGTGCAAATTAATGTGCAAAGTCACCATAGCGTTCATGGCAAAGGCCCGGAAGAACTCTTCCACCATGGCAGAATCCATATCTCCAAGTCGGTAATCTCCGAATTCGGCATTGAAAACGAGAAACGGCCTGCCGCTGATATCGACACTGCAGGAAGCCAGAGATTCATCCATTGGAATCGTAAAATTTCCGTAACGAACAATTCCTGTTTTGGCAGAAAGCGCATCCGCAAAAGCCAGCCCTAGTGCAATCCCCACATCCTCAATAGAGTGATGGCAATCTACAACAAGATCACCCTTGCAACTTAACGTCAGGTCAAAACCACTATGTACCGCAAAAGCCGTAAGCATGTGGTCGAAAAATCCAACCCCTGTATTGATTTGATTTTTCCCTTGTCCGTCAACATTGAAAGTCAGTTCAATTTTTGTCTCTTTGGTTTCTCTTTTTATATATCCTTCTCTCATACTGATATCCTCCTCAATATTTCGGAAAAAGCCTGAACGAGACGATCATTTTCTTTCTGCGTTCCTGCGGTAATTCTGAGATAATTGCCCAGCCTTCGAACGATGATAGATTCTTTTTTCAGTTCATTGCAGATAAATTCAGCATCATCAAGCTCTACAAAGACAAAGTTAGTTTCCGGTTTTACTACTCTTCTGACAGCCTTCCTTCCCTCCAGCTTCTGCAGCTCCTGATATAGATAATCCCGGGATTCTTTTATTTTTTCCACCGCATTTCTGATATAATCGGGGTTTGAAAAAAGCACGGTACCAATGGCCTGCGTCATTGCGTTCACGTTATAGGGAGATCTGACACAATGCAACGCCTGAACAATTTTTTTTGAAGAAACGGCAAAACCAAGACGAATCGCCGCCAAACCCAATGCCTTGGAACATGTCTTTAATAAGATCAGATTATCATATTTTTCCGCAACCTTCATGATAGATTGGTCAGAAAAATCCATGTAGGCTTCATCCAGAATTACCAAGGCATTGGTGTTTTCAACAATATGTAAAACATCCTCCCTGCTCATAACCAAAGATGTCGGACTGCATGGATTGGAAAGGAGGATTGCGGCAGGTTCGTGATCATCCACTGCATCCATAACATCTCCCGCCGTCAGAATCAGATCTTCCTGTTTATCCGCAACCAGGTTGGTTTTTTCATAAATATCCCCATAGAATTGATACATAGAAAAGTCCGGCGAGAACGTCAACAGCCTGTCTCCTGGTCTTAAAAACGCACCAAGAATCACGGTAATCAGCTCATCAGAACCATTTCCCGCAACAACGCAGCTTGGATCAATTCCATAATACTGAGCAAACTTTTGACAAAGCTCGGTTGCCATAGGATCAGGGTAACGGTTGAATTTCACATTAGAAATTGCGGAAAGGAATTGATCAGAAAACGCTTCTCCCGGATCAAGAAAGCTCTCATTGGCATCCAGCCTGATCTCATAATTTCCTGTTACTGCATCATAGGGTATTAAATTTTTTACTTTATCATTCAATTCATACGTCATTTTATTCAAACCTCACTTTAATGGAATTAGCATGGGCATCCAGCCCCTCTTTATTTGCAATCGTGATGATATCTTTTTTGTTCTCCAAAAGAGCCTTTCTGGTATAGAAGGTATAGCTCATTTTTTTCATGAAACTGTCCACTCCCAAAGGAGAAGAAAATCTTGCAGTTCCGGAGGTAGGCAGCACATGATTTGTTCCTGATAAATAATCTCCCAGGGGTTCGGGGGCATATTCCCCGCAGAAGATGGAACCGGCATTTTTGATTTGAGAAAGGTAATTCATCGGCGTACTGACCATAAGTTCCAGATGCTCCGGTGCTATGATGTTCGCCAAGCTGATCATTTGCTCCATGCTCTTGCAGATAATGATTGCACCAAAATCAGCCAAAGACTTTTCGATAATCCTCTTTCTATTCAGATCTTCTTTCTGCACATCAATTTCTTTTAATGTTTCTCGTGCAATCCTCTCGCTTGTCGTCAACAATACCGCAGATGCCATAGGATCATGTTCCGCCTGACTCATCAAATCTGCTGCGATATATTTCGGATTAGCATCCTCATCAGCAAGAACCAATATCTCGCTTGGACCCGCAATCATGTCGATATCCACCTGTCCAAAAAGAAGCTTTTTGGCTGTTGCTACAAAGATATTTCCTGGTCCTACGATTTTGTCTACCATCGGAAAGCTTTCCGTTCCAAAGGTAAGCGCTGCCACCGCTTGTGCTCCTCCAGACAGAAAAATCCTGTCCACTCCGGCCAAATAGGCTGCCGCAAGAATATCTGGATTTGCCTTGCATACCGGATCGGCACCTTCCTTTTTTTCAATGATCGGAGGCGTTACCATAACGATTTCCTCTACGCCTGCAATGCGAGCCGGAATTGCATTCATTAACACCGTGGAAGGATAGGCTGCCGTACCGCCGGGTACATAAATTCCTACTCTGGCAAGTCCCCGAACGATCTGTCCCAGAATAACTCCGTTTTCTTTTTTCAGCTCATATCCTTGCTTTTTTTGCTTCTCATGGTATGCCGTGATATTTTCCTTAGCATGCTGTAAGGCTTTTTTCAGAGAATCCTCGCAGCAATCATAAGCCAGCTTCATATCTTCCCGGGAGATTTCAAATTGCTCCGGGCTTGCTCCATCGAACTGAAATCCAAAGTTTCTGACGGCGACATCACCTTTTTCCTTTACTTCATTGATGATTTTCAGTACCACTTCATTGGTGGAAAGATTGATTTCTCCAGCCCGTTTTTTCATATCAGAAAAAAAATCATATTCTTTCTTATTATCTGAATAAATAATCTCCATCCCTATCTCCTCACCTTTTCCTGAATATCGGAAATCAAAGCTTCGATTTCTTTCTTCTTCAGCTTCATGCTGGCTACATTCACAATCAATCTGGCCGAAATATTTCGAATCTCTTCGATAACCTCCAAACCGTTCTCTTTTAAGGTAGTTCCTGTTTCTACAATATCTATAATCCCATCAGCAAGGGATAGCAGTGGCGCAAGCTCCACTGATCCTTCAATTTTAATCACTTCAACATCCATTCCTTTTGATTCAAAATAGGAACTGGCCACCTTAGGATATTTGGTTGCAATCCGCTTCGTACGATAACCTCCATAAAAATCCGATCCTTTCGGTACTGCAAGTGCAAACTTGCATTTTCCAATGCCCAAATCCAGTACCTCATAGAAGGTACCGCCGCTCTCCACAATGGTGTCTTTCCCTACAACCCCAATATCGCAAACCCCATGCTCCACATAAGTGATGACATCCGCTGCTTTGGCAAGTACCACATCCATTTTCTTATTTGGAATAGGAAGCAGAAGCTTCCTGCCTTTTTCTCTCAGATTGGTACAATCATATTCCATTTCTTCAAACAAATCTACAATGCTTTTTTCGAGCCTGCCCTTGGTCAATGCAATTCGGACATTGTGCTGTTTATCGTCATCTGATTCCGCCTGCTCTTTCTTTGGTTCCTTTCCTTTTAAAAGTCCCGCCGCCAATTGATCCACATTGATCCCAAATCCTGTAGCAGGCAGGCTTTCTCCAAAATCCTTAAAAAGCTCATCATATCTTCCGCCAGACAGGACAGATTCTCCCGCTGATGCGATATATCCACGAAAAATCAGAGAGCTGTAATATTCTGCCTGATGTACCAATCCGAAATCGATCATCACCTTATCCAGATTAAGTTCTATCAGTCCCTGAAATATCCGTTCCAGGTAAGAGAGCATTTCCAGCAGCTTCTGATCATAGCCGTTGAATAGTTTCCTGGCCTTTTCCAATGCCTCTCTTCCGCCAAACAATTTAGGCAGTTCTTTCAGAATTTCTACCGTCTGGCTCTCTGGAAAGCTTTCTAAAACATCCGACAAACCGGCGTAATTTTTTGATGAGATCAAAGCGTGAATTCTTTCTTTTTGCTCCATCGTAGCGTTTAAATTATCCATCAAAAGTTTATAAATCCCAATATGCCCAAGTTCTATTCTAAAATCATCCACACAGCAGGAAGACAACGCTTCCATACCTGTGGTGAGTATTTCGATATCCGATTCAAATGAGGACAGTCCGACAAGCTCAATGCCCATCTGCATCACTTCACCGCTTCTGCCCCGCAGCTCTGGTTGCTGTCGATAAATTTTCTGAGCATAATATAATCTGATAGGAAGCGCATGTCCTTTGAGTTTCGTAGCGGTAAGCCTTGCAATCGGAATGGTGGAATCCGGTCTCATAGCAAGCAGACGTCCCTTATGATCAATCAACTTATACATGCTTTCCTGTGGAAAATACATGGAATTGGAAGAAAACACATCATAAAATTCAAAACCTGGAGTTATTACTTCATGGTATTCTTTTTCTTCAAATGTGCACCGCAATGTTTCGATGATTTTCCTTTGGGCTGCGCACTCCTGAAACAGCAAATCTTTTGTTCCTTCCGGTGTGATTCGATCATATTTTTTCATTATTATTTCCTCTTTCTATTCGCCTCTAATTCATTACGTTATAATGTTATCACTTTAAAGCAATAAAGTCAACATTGATTTTCACTGGTTCCCAACACTTATCCTAAGTATGAATTATTTTTTATTTTTTCATTCGTTCAATTGTAAGCCATTTATTATTTAATTTGCAACTCTCATTCATAATAATTATACGTTTACTGCCAGATATTTAAGCGGACGCTATGCAATGAATCTGTCTGAAGTAAAAAGAATATCTACAGCCGGTTTGTTCATTGTATCCATTTGGGAAAAAGGCAGACCTACCAGTCCCTCATATTTTACCTCCGCACAAGGAACTTCGGACGGTCAAAATGCAATATCAGCCGCGAAAGCTTTCGGTCAGCCGGCGGGCGCGCCAATCTACTTTGCCGTTGATTATGATGCGTCTGCATCGGATATCAGCGGACCGATAAGAATCTATCTGCAAGCAATCAAAAAGGTTTTTGCAGCAGATCATTATTATTATAAACTTGGATTATATGGTTCCGGCTGCGTATTAAAATATTTTAAAAATACTTTTTCTTATACCTGGCTGTCTGGCTCTACCGGATGGCGTGGTTCAAGGACTTTTACCGATTGGTGTATGAAACAGTATGACAACAATTCAAAGATTGGTTCTTTTACAATTGATAAGAACATTTCAAACGGCCGTGCCGGGGGTTGGAAAATATAATCCAAACCATCATATTCTTATAGCAAAAGCGACTTCTTCCGAAGTCGCTTTGTATTAACCTTTTTGTATTTCCAAATTATCATATTTTCGTTTTACAAAAGAAGTCATCCTTCACTTTATATCTTTAAGTTTAGCAAGAGGTATGCGTGCCGAGATCGTCGTCGTCTTGATTTTGATCCTGGTTTTAACAAATGGCCGAAGCGTTACTTCCGGATCTATTCCATAAAGAATTAACCCTAATTGATGTCCTTTTTTAATGCTATAATCCGTCGGAATCATTTCAATTTTATATTCATAAAACCGATTCTCCATAATTTCTTCTTTACTCCAAATGTTTGATCTATTCTGTGCATTTAGCCAGCCTCTTGATATCACCTTGTATTGAGATGCAATTTCTTCATAGGTAAATCGTTTTAGATCCGATTTAGGAGTATTGAATCCCCATGTGATTCCTTCCTTTTTTACTATTTCCTGCTCTGTTGACAGTCTCTTTTCCATTCCATAATCAACAAGCATTGCTGATAGGATTGCAGTAGGCTGATCGATCGCAGCCTCAAAGGTTACGGTGACCGTACCATTTAATCGTCGGCTCCCCTCAAAAGGAACATCAAGATAGCGAATACAATAATCCTCTTCTTTTTCTTTCCCCAGCACAATATCATCCATCCAATCTTTCAAATTGTTCCGATCCCGCTTAAAAGGAGTCAGACCAAGGTCATCGGTAAATCCTTCAACCTCGCCCTTGCAATCAATTTTCAGCGGATAAATTGTACTCGTTTTAATCGGCCAGGAATCTGACTCATACCAGATACTTTGATCCAGATTGCTTTGCACCAAAACATTGGGAACAGTTTCTATAACATTGTTATCAATTTCATAAAGCCAATGGTCAAGCCATAGATGCATGATTTCATTAAATCTACCCGTGTCCAGGTCATGAATGTATATGTGTTCTCCCTGATGAAGCATCATCTTTTTGGGAATCTTGCTTTCATCTAAAGCCCTCCACAGTTGAAAGCATTGGTTGGTCTTAACATTCCAGTCATTGATCCCATGAACAATAAAAACAGATGCCTTTATCTCAGAAATCTTGTTCAGGTAATTTCTCTCATCCCAGAATCGATTGTAATTTCCGTTCTCACGATCTTCCATTTCCAGAAGCGCTTCTGCATGCCTTTCAAAACTTTTGGCTACTTCGTCGTCTTCCCCATCAAGTCTTCTGCTGTAACAGTATTTTGCTAATATGTCAAGATCATCCCCCTGCCAGCCAAGAGGTGGAAGTACAAGTCCGTTGTATCGGTAATAGTCATACCAGTTTGAAATAGCCGCTTCCGGAATGATCGTTTTTAATCCTTCCACACCGGTTGCCGCTACTGCAATACACATGGTTCCAAGATAAGATTTTCCGGACATAGCCACATTTCCCGTACACCAATCCGCTTTTATTTCAATGTTATCTTCTTTATTTGTAAACGCTCTGCACCTTCCGTTCAGCCAGTCAATTACGGAAGCAAATGCCGAAGCCTCTTCTACTGATCCGCAGTTTACAAATCCCTCCGATTCCTTTGTTCCAAGTCCACCACAGTAAACACTAGCATACCCGCGGGAATTAAAATAGCTGTACCAGTCAGAGATACATTCCAAAGGAACCTCTTCCGCAACAGACATTTCAGCAAGCCCTGCAGGAATTCTTCTTTTTAGTTTTTGATTCTTCTTTGCCGAATCAAAACAAAACTGTACTTCGTCAAAAGAGATCTTTTCCTTTTCATAAATTTTTAAATTTTTATCCACATTATGGGGGACACACCAATCCTCATTGCAGCCCATCATATAAGGATCTGCCACATAAATTGCGGGGACTTTCATGCCCCACAGTGTTTCTTTCGGTCTTCGTATGTAAACCATGACCAGATCGTATTTACCATCCTTGTCGGTATCAACATCTGTCTCGATAAAAACCTTTTCAAAAATACAGTCCCGATAATCAAAAATCGGTTGTGTTTTTCCGTCACAAATTAATCCTTGCCAGTTTTGGTTACCCATTTTACTTTTCCTTTTTCCTGTCTTCAAATACCTCGTTCTTATTATACCGCTGTTGATTCAGTTTTCATGTTTCTACGCATCTTCTTCCAGACCAGAACAAAGACAGCACCGACCAATAGTGCCACGATCAAGAATGTAAAATAATATCGAAAACCTGTAACACCGGGATACCCATCAATTAAAATCCCGGCTAGCAGTGAACAGAAGATTTCAGGTAAATATCCAATGGTTGATATGATTCCTGCAGCGGTACCCGAATATTGTTCCGGTATTTTACCTTCTTCCATCATGGCCCATGTCAAAGCATAGTTTACATTATAGAAAAAGTAAATCACAAGAAACAGCACGGTAAACAAAATAATAGAACTGCTTTTTGTCGGAAGCGCCATAATTCCAAGAGTTCCTGCTGCCATTACCAAAAAAGAAACAAATAAAAGATTCCCGGTTCCGATTTTATCGGCAAGATAACCACCGCCAACATTGGAAACCGGAGAAAGGAATCGCTTTACTGCTGCAAGAGTCGCTCCGAAAGTAACTGTTGCACCAAGGATTCCTGTGGAATACGGCGTGAAATAGTATAAGGATAATGTAAAGATATAATTGCAGAAAGTTACGATGCCTATAATCCACACTGCCGGTAACTTTAATACAGAACCAATATTTTTAAAGGACAGCTTTTCACTTGCCTCAATGTGATCCTCTTTCATTTTGAAAAAAACCATCAGTCCGCAGAGAATTGTCAATACCGAATAAAATATGATTACATATCTCATACCCGTGGCGTCATCCAGTTGCTTCACTCCGATTTGAAAGGCAATTACCGCAAGCGGTGCCATAATCGCAGCTGCAACTCCTCTGGCGCCCTCAAACCAACCAAAGGCCTTTCCCTGATCATTCTTGTCCGAAAGGATTCTAACAGCCTTAATGCATGATGGCCAAAACGCAAACAACGAAGTAAAACCCCAGAAAGCATACAAGCATACCAATGCCGGAAAGCTCAACGGGAGCAAGTGGATAAATCCCCCTAAACCAGTCCCAATTAAGGATAAGGTTAATATTTTTCTAATAGAGAAATAATCAGCAAGATAACCTCCAAAGAGGTAAGAAATCATGCCGAAAATACCAAATATACTTCCAAAAATACCCATTTTCGTATTAGATAAATGATACGCAGCTAAATAAGCATCATAGTAATCGTATCGAAAATACGGCAGGCCATAGATAATTGCTCCGCCTGTTGCAACAATAACTATGGTAATAAAATTTTTAGACATCTTATTTCCCATACCAAGTATTGATAAAAGATTCGTCATTTTCTGTCTCCTTTGTTAAATATTAATTTCATAAACTTTGGAATATTTTTCCCAAAGATAGTTGATATAGTATTCTGCATTCAGTTCTTCATCTGATAACTTTCTAATCAATTCCAGAGGGGAATAAATTGCCCCTTTGCTGTATATTTTTTCTTTCAGCCAGCTATTTATCTTGTGAAATTCGCCTGCCTTAAGAATTGCTTCCAGATCACCCAGCTCTTCTTCCATGGTTTTTGCAATTTGAGAGGATAATATATTAGCAAAGATATAGCTGGGGAAATACCCAAAATATCCGGCAGCCCATTGTACATCCTGTAAGATTCCTTCCCTATCATTTTTAGGTTCTACCCCCAGATATTCTTTGTATTTTTTGTTCCATATTTCTTTTAAATTCTTTACAGAAATTTTATCAGCAATCAAATCTCTTTCTATTTCATAACGAATAATGGTGTGAAGCATATAAGTAAGTTCATCTGCATCAAGTCTGATAGGTTCTGCCTCAACCTTATTGATGCTTCTGAAAAAGTCCATCGTCGTAACGTTCTCAAATTCCGGCATCAGCTTCTGAATTTTTTCATACAGATATTCCCAAAAACCAAGCTTTCTTCCGATCACATTCTCATACAGTCTTGCCACCGCTTCTTCCATCCCAAAAGATGCTACCTCAGCCAATAACATACCTAATAGGTCTTCCTCAATCCCTTGCTCATAAAGACCTTTCCCACCTATATGAAGAGCATTAAAAATAGAAGCTTTTATATCGCTCTCATCGAAGATAGTAACCAACCGTACATCGTTGGGCGAACAGGCCAAGACAGTTGGATGATCCCCTTCATCTACTCTACCAGCAGAAAAATCAAATCCAATCTCTTTCAGGATCAATTTGGTTAACTGCATCAGCCGGCCCTTTTTCATCTTATTCTGATGAAAGCAGGAATCCGAAATTATAACCTTACTTTTATTTATTTCTGCCAAAAGTTTTATGATTTCCGGCTTGATCATGCCAATCAGACGATCAATATCCTTTGTTGTAATCCCATCCTCATAATATCCGATCAGTGCGTCGTAAGGGTCTTCCGAATATCCCCAGTATTCAGCAAAGTTTTTAAATGATTCTACGATCTTTTCCAGATAAGGAGCAAACGTCTCGAAGTCATTATTTGCTTTTGCACTTGACCAAACCTGCTCCGCTGTTGCGATCAAAGTGATATATTCACTGTATTCTTTTTCTGGAATCTGATTGACATAAACATAATTCCTTCTGATTCGTTTCACCATCGCTTCCGTCAGGTCATCATTGTCTTTTCTTTTTTCAAAGAAAAGAATGAGTTCCCGCAGACCTTTCTCTGAAAAAAGAGAATAGATTTCGGAACCCATCAGCCCCATGACTTTGCTCCTGTACCGGATTCCTTTCTGAGGCATATTTGTAATCTTATCCCAGTAAATGATAGAATTCAAAGTATACTTCAAGCATTCAATTCGTCCAACTTTTTCTTTCAGTGCTTCAAGTTTCTCATAATAAATCTTGGTTTTTCCCATGTGATTACCTCCACCGATGATTCTACTTTGTTTATTCCATCGTATTCACTCTCTAACGATATTTAACCTGGGTAAAAAAAGGATGCAGTGAATTTAGGTTAAATATTTTTTCACTCTTATCCTCCTTGGCTTGAGCAATTTCTTTTTCTTCTATCTTCCTGCTTGGTGCATATTCACTTCCATTTTCAATATTATCAATAATAGCCAACAATATTTTTGCCTCTCTTTTATTTTTTTGAAGGTTAAATCTATGGGTTCTGACCGTTGCGGTACTGATATTCATCGCTTCAGAAATTTCTTTGATACTCATCCTCTCATTCATACATTGAAGAAGCATCTTTTGCGTTTCTGACAAACCGCTGATCTGTTTATCTAATGCAATCAGTTTATTCGTGCTGCCTTCATGGGCTTCATCGATATGTGAAGCAGTAGCTTTCTCTGCTACCATCATTCTCCCATTGCTGCTGGTATAAATCAGTCCTTCTTCAAACACTTCACCGCAAAAGATACAGGTATAGGTTTTCGCACTCTCATTAAAATAGTAACCCTTTTCCAATTCCTCTATGGTTAGCTCTTTAAATTCCTTGCGTGTCCCGCTTTCAGCTTTTATGAGTTCATCATTCCGAATACGCTTCACTACAATCAACTCCTTCCAAAATTATTATGCATTTTATTTACTATATAATAAATAAAATATTTTATTGTTTATCATAAACTAAACAATATCAATTCCGTTTGATGCTGTCAAGCGCTAATTCAAGATTACCGAATGACGTTCCTTAAAAATCAAAAAAAAGGAACTGGGTACAAGCGATTTTTCATATCATCGCTTGTACACCAGCCTCCTTATTAAGATTTTATCGTTTAAATTCCCCGTACAGTTCGCTGATTCAACCACCCGTTAAATTTCAACATAGGAAACCGCTTCACCTTCAATCATATGTAGCGTATATCCTCTTCCAGGGTCTGGCTGCCACTGAAATACATTTTTTTCATCATGAGGAAAACAAAGCCCCATAATCATTGAAATCACGCCGCCATGACAGACAACAATGCTGTCGCTGTCTTCTTTTTTATTATGAGCCTCCAGTATCTTTGAAAAGCCTGCTTTTACTCTTGTGCGAAAATCCATTGGACTTTCCCCGTTGGGGCAAGGAGTCAGTCCCTCCTTGTCGCTCATCCATGCCTGATAGTTTGAATCTTCTTCTAATTGCGCATGGGATTTCATTTCAAAGTCGCCGAAGTGATATTCCCTCAATTCAGAAATCACATTGTGCTCCCTGCACCCGTAGATCAGAAAAAAGGTCTGCTCTGTACGCAGTAATCCTGAAGTATAAAGGCTCGCCGTATCTGCTTTCGGATAAATCCCCGCGGCGGCATGTTCTGTAATTTTATCGATCCCTTCATTCGCAAGAGGTACGTCCGTAAATCCGTAGTATTTCCTGCCTTGATTCGCTTCCGTAATACCGTGCCTTATTAAATGTATCTTTCCCATTATTTTATCCTTTGAGGAATTCCGCAAAACATTCTGGTCACTTCCTCCGCTTCCTTTCCCAAGTACATCAATACCCTTCCAACCATTTCTCTCCATAATCTCAGTTCCGGCTCACAGGGTACAATCCCAGCAGAAATATCAGTGCAGATAAAAATTGTATCCTTCCAGGATTCCCGATTTTCCTTCAAATAATCCTTAGCCTCGATTCTGCATCGTACACAGCTTAAAATAAATTCTTCCAGTTTATAAACCGCTTTTCTCGAAAAATCAATTTCCGGTTTCAAAGAGCTGCTTTTCTCATTTTCCAAAAAACTCTTATTCCGTTCTTCTCCAATCGAAATACAATAATATATGTCCTCTTCATTGAATTGATAGTACGCCTTTGCATAATCAAGCTTCCCCTGATAAGCACCGCCAAAGATCAAATGCATTTTTTATTCTCCTTAACATTCTGTCCGGCTCTTTGCCTTTTTACCACGGCCTTACGGAAGAATTCCAATCCGGTTAAAACCGGGGAATTCTCGTATGGCACCTACCAAACCTTTGCTCTGCAGATGTGGTTAGGTGTGCAAGCCGCAATGGCGAAACGGACAGCAGCGAGCGAAGCGAGTCGGATTCCGTTTACGGACGTTAGCGCCGCCGATAGATTTTCGTCGTATATTATCAGATCAGATTCACGCCAGCAATGCCAGAATAACCAAAGCAAAAGCTTCCGCTATCGTAAGCGCATATCCTGCCAAATCTCCCGACACACCTCTTAACTGTTTCACTGAATTGCTTATCGCAGCAAGATAGGCGATGACGGCACCCGTCAATACAATTACAACCGAAAAAGTGCTTTTTTCTATCAAGAATCCTGCTCCCAATGACAAAGCAACAAGCATCACTACAATCCCAATCATAACAACTGCTGCAATTTCAGCAACAGATTTTTTTCCCTCCTGTGCCACACTGTATTGACTATGGGCAATGGGTTTTCCTGCAAGCACCGCCAATGCGGAGCAACATCTGGTAATCACGGGGATAAGGATAAGGCTCAGCATAGGATCATCCTCCGCGATGTCCAATGCCTGCTTAAAATTGAGCTGTTCCATGATTGATAACATCGAAGCAAAACAGAGGATAAATAATATCACGACAGAAATCACTGCAAAAGCTCCCGCATGGGGATCTTTCAAAATTCTGAGTTTATCTTCCAAAGGTCTTCGGGATAGAATTGCATCCGCAGTATCCATAAATCCGTCGAGATGAATAAATCCGGTAACTACAAAAGGATACAGCAGCAGTACCGCGGCCTGCAATTGCAAAGGAATGTCGCTCCATCCAAGCAGCCGGTAAAGTCCATACCAAAGAAAACCAATCACCAGTCCCACCAAAGGCAAAAAGACGAGCATTAAATGGCGTGCCTTTTCATTCCACGGACGATAAGGGAAAGGAATAGAAGAAAACATGCCCAATGCCATAAAAAATGCTTGTATATATCTCAAATAAATTATTCTCCTTCAAATCCACCGACTGTCATTAGGATTCCATGAGCAGGCTGTCTTCAGATCCTTTTAATACTTGAATCGTTCCATAGGAAACCTCGATTACCATATCACATTTTTTTGCTAAAACCCGGTCGACCCATGCCAGACCTTTCCGGTACAATTCTGTCAGTTCTTCATATTTTACCGCATCTGAATAAATATAATCCGATACAAAAACGATGTTGTCGCTCCTGTCTGCCAGTCGCTCCAATTCATGCGCAATTCTCAGATACGCCGTTTTGTCCACAGTTCCGTCTCTTTTGAACATTTCATTGGATAACAATGCGGTGACGCTGTCTAAAAGAAAACTGCCGGAGTAATCCGCATCCATGCTTCCAATTCCTTCGCTCTTTTCTATGGTCGTAAAACCCCAACCCTCTCTTTCTTGTCGATGCCGCACAACCCGTGCACGATCCTCTTCATCGACAGGCTCCATGGTTGCAATATAATACAGAGGCGCATTTACCGTTTGCTGTCGCTTTGCAAGACGCTGCGCATAATATGACTTCCCGTTTTTGCAGCCTCCGCTGATAAAAATATTCACGTATCCTCCTGCCTTATCCATCTTTGACGCAACGATCAAAAAAGTTGGTTCTTTTCATTATTCCATTCTTATTTATGGTTGAATTTTTATTTTGTTTCTTATTTTGCATACTCTTAGTTTAACACTTCCAGCATCAAATCACAAGTTCAGTTGGCTGTATCAACTGAAGAAGCAGCGTTGCATCGTCATCACTCAGATTAATATTATTTTTTTCAGCCAATGCACTCAAATCACCAAGCATGTAGGTGGATGCCGCATTGCATATAAATTGATTGATTTTTTCATCATACCTACCCATGATGAATTCATCGATAGAAATGCTATTCTCTCTGTCCGAAGAAAAACCTTGAGTCTTCAACCGATTTAGAAGCCTCTTGAGCACATAGGCATTGAGAAACTGTGCCCAGCATTCTTCCTCGATAGAAGCAAAGGTGCAGGGATTTCCTGCCTTTCTGTCATAGGCGCATTCACCAATGCAGATCGGTAAAAACGAACAATTTTCGCACAACGCAAATTCCGTAGGATTCTCTACACCATACGCATAAAAGTTTTTATGAAAGGTTATCGAACCATCTTTGTTTAATTTACCGCAGCTTTGTCCGTCACCCGTATCAGAAACACACTTAAATAGAGTTCCATGTCCGTCAACGATGATACCATTCAATTGATTGATCTGGCAAAAGCAATCTTTTTTCAAAAAATCCCTTGGCCCGATTCCCTGCCGAAGAGAATAATAAATTGCCTCGCAGAAAAATTCTTCTTTTGTAAAATGAACCTCATTTTTCTGTTCCGCAAATTTTTGAGGTGTCCCTAATCGCGGGATCACTTTCCCTCGAATCCTTTTCTCTTCCAGAGTCTTTGCGATGTCAAAAGCATCTTTAAGATTTTCCTTGTCTACATTGATACGAAGATCGATTTCATCAACATAATCCACACCTTTTTCTATATTTTCTATTATCGTTTCATAAGTAGCACTTCCATCCTTATGCGGTTTTTTGCTGTCGTGTTTTTCTTTATATCCGTCCATCGACATTTTATACCGCGTGACTCCAAGCTGCTTCAGTTCTCTTGCTACAGACTCCGTAAAAAGGTAGCCATTGGTTGACATCATGGAAACGAATTCGATATTTCTATCTTCTGCCAATTTCTTCAGCATTCCGCCAAGTCTCCTGACTACATTTAATGCGAGCAGCGGTTCACCTCCATGCCAACAAATTTCCATTTTTTCAATGCCATAGAGATTTCTGCTGATCCAATGATAGATTCTGTCTTGCACCGACTCGCTCATAATTGTATTGTCAACGACGCTGTAGCTCAGTTTTCCCAAACATTCAGCACAGTTTAAATTGCATTGATAGGTTGGAACGATAACCAAAGATAACAATTGGGAATCAAATTTTGATTTTAAATACTCTACCTTCAGAGTGGATAATTCATCGATATTTTCATCAACGACAAAACCCTTCTTACTAAAATCATTGATTTTTGTATAATGTATACCCAGACTACGTTCACAACTCTTGATATATTCCGCTTCTCTTGCTGTTACAATACCCACAGTATTGTGAAATGCATTATAAACCACCGAATAATCCTTATTGAACTGGTATGGATACACAAAATTGTATCTTGATGGTTTCATCTTCCTTCACCCTCCTTAAGATGTTTGACAAAAGATTGTCAATTTTCAGTTGCTACAGGTTGTCATTTATCCTGATTTTTGGTTAATTTATTACAATCATCAGCCATTTACGCGCTGCACATGGCTGATAATTTTTTACCAATCATTTTGCATAAACCATTGGAATTGCAATAATTTTAAACGAATCTAGTTTATTCTACCATCTCAAATGATATTTTTCCAGCTATAAACGTTTGTTAATTACAAATAATAATTTGAAACGAATTCTTCCATAAACTGAATCAATTATGCCAAAATTTATTAATTTATTTTTATATCCTTTTCAGAAGATACAGGAGATAGTATGGATAATACACAAGATATCAAGAAGAATATTATGATTTTTTTAATCGGAGCAATTGGCTACGGTCTTATGGAAACAATGTTTCGTGGCTATACGCACTGGACGATGCTTTTGACAGGCGGCATGGTTTTCGTAATATTATATTACGTAAACTCAAAAAATGAGAATGCCCCCCTTTGGAAAAAATGCCTGGTTGGCGCATCAATCATTACAATGATTGAATTTGCAGTTGGTTGTATTGTAAACCTATGGCTTGACTGGAATGTATGGGATTATTCCGGCTATTCTTATAATTTATTGGGACAAATTTGTTTGACCTTTACCGCTTTATGGTTTTTTCTCTGCATTCCCTTGTCCTATTTCACAAGATTTCTACACATCCACCGATTTCGCATCCATCATAATCGGATTTAACAATAAAAGTGATTGCAAATTTAGTAATAAGAAGAAGTGTAAATGACGGAATCAAGGCTTCCTATTTCCATATGTCGCCGCAAGGGCAACAACGGTCAAGGAGCTTCTTTGATATTCCATCAATATCGCTGAGAGCGATATTGATGGAATACATAATAAAAAGAGTGAATATTAAAATCAGAGATTTTAATATTCACTCTTATGTATTTTTGTCTTTCGTTGTATTAGTAGAACCGTCAGCACGGTTATCTTTTCTTGCAAAGGAGTATCGTATCAAAACTTACTCCTTTGAAAATTTCATATGAAACGCAATCAGCGATCTTGAATCGCAACATAGTCCTTTTTAGCAGCAACACTTCTATAGGCCGGCCTGATAATTTTACCTACATTAATTAATTCTTCGATTCGATGTGCACTCCAGCCCGAGATCCTTGCAATCGCAAAAATTGGCGTATATAACTCAAGAGGAAGATCCAGCATACTATAAACAAAACCACTGTAAAAATCAATATTCGCGCTGACTCCTTTGTAGATTTTTCTTTCTTCTGAGATAAGATTCGCAGCCAAACGTTCCACCATAGAATACAATCTAAACTCTTCCGTTCTTCCTTTTTCTTCTGATAAACTTTTTACGAACTTTTTGAAAATGTTCGCTCTTGGATCAGAAAGAGAATATACAGCATGACCCATACCATAGATCAAGCCGGCTTTATCAAAAGCTTTTTTATGAAGCAAGTCTTTCAAGTAAGCCTCAATCTGCTCTTCATCCGTCCAGTCAGATACATTTTTCTTCAAATCCTCGAACATTTGTACAACTTTTATATTCGCTCCACCGTGCTTTGGCCCTTTTAATGATCCTAGAGAAGCCGCAACCGTAGAATAGGTATCGGTTCCCGAGGAAGAAACCACATGGGTAGTAAATGTCGAATTATTTCCACCGCCGTGTTCTGCATGAAGTACAAGCGCAACGTCCAGAATCTTTGCTTCCAGTTCCGTATATTTAGAATTTGGTCTCAGCATGTATAAGATATTTTCTGCCGTGGAAAGTTCCGGTCTCGGTGTATGAATTACGAGACTATCTCCTCCGAGATAATGTCGATAGGTCTGATATCCATATACCGACAGTAATGGAAACACAGCAGTGAGCAGCAATGATTGCCTGAGTACATTCGGCAAACTAACATCATTTGCTTTGGTATCATAGGCATGAAGAGTAAGAACGCTTCGTGCCAGTGTGTTCATCATATCTGAGGTGGGCGCCTTCATGATAATATCTCTTGCAAAACTGGTGGGCAAAGTTCTGTATTGTGCCAGCAAATCAGAAAAATCAGTAAGTTGTTCCCTTGTTGGTAATTTTCCAAAAATCAAGAGATAGGTTGCCTCTTCAAAACCAAACCTTTTTTCTTTAATAAATCCCTCCACGAAGGTTTCAATATCAACCCCCCGATAATACAGCTTTCCTTCACAGGGAATCTTCTCTTCATCAATGATGTCAAATGCCTGAATTTCAGAGATCTCAGTCAAACCGGTTAACACGCCGTTGCCGTTTAAATCTCTTAGTCCTCTATTCACCTTATATTTTGTGTAGAGTGCCGTATCAATAGAACTGTTTTCCAGACACAGCTCCGTCAATTCCATAATTTCAGGCGTAATCTCAGAATACTTCCTGTCCAATCGGTTTAAATTGCTCTCTAACATTTGCATCCCCTTTTCGTTTCATTATCTTTCATACATTATCCCATTCCATCAGGTATCTAAGGGTTTGTTTACATAAAACTTTAAATCTAATTATTGTTTGAACAGTATACCATAAAACAGAATGGGCAACAAGCTGGAAATGACAAATAGAAAGATAGAAAAAGAAGGTAAAATGAATTGGTATGGCTGAATGGGGACTGTCATAAAGCAATTGCTTAAACGAATTCTGTCAGTCTCTTTCGATCCAATATTTTAATACCTTTTCTGGAAACACTAAGGATCCCTTCGTTGGAAAAATATTTCAGCATTCTGGAAATCACTTCTCTTGCACTCCCCATATGACCAGCGATTTGTTCATGTGTCAATGTGATGGTGTCTCCGTTTTCAAGACTGGCCTGTTCCAGAAGAAACAATGCCAGCCGTCTATCCAGTTTCATAAACAGGATCTGCTCCATGACCCACATTGCTTCAGAAAAGCGCATAGAAATCATCTCTGTCATAAAGTTCCCTACTGCCTGATTATCTTTGGCAATGAGATCATATGTCGCGGAATTGACCACAAACAACTCTGTCGGACCTTCCGCATCAACATAGATATCAAAAGAAATATTTCGCATAATGCAGGAAGCAGAGAGCAGGCAAACATCATGATCCAAAAGGCGAAATAACGTTACCTCCTTGCCTTCCTCTGAAAGCAGATACGCGCGTAATCTCCCCTTTTTCACCGCAATGACCCCCGTGCAGTCCTCCTGTCCGCCATGGACATTCTGCCCGTTTATATATGAATTCGAAACCGTGTGTTCGTAAATCAGTTTCTTTTCCTGTTCTTTTAATTGATCCCAAAAAGGAAGCAATTCCGATAAAAGTTTACGGTCTGATTGTTCCATGCTTTTCACCTCCGTCTTTATTTTACAATGATACGATATACTTCTCCAGTTCTTTTTCGATTTACCTCAATTTATTTTTGTTTTGTGTGACATTGTCACGGAGGTTAAGATTTTAAAATGCTAGGATAGATATAGTTGTTATATAAATAACAAAGTTTTTCTTATAAAAATAGGGGGATTGCGGAAAAATAAATCAATCCAATGATTCTTTCAGCAATCCTAATAATTGATCGTTAAAATAAAGATAGTCCAGCGGTGTTATGTCAAGAAGAAGATAGGTAAAAAATGATATATTTTTTACTAAACGTCATGAAAAGAAAATATACAAGGAGAATAAGCATATGAATAAAAAGGTATTAATCATCGGAGGTGTAGCCGGTGGCGCGACAACCGCAACCAGACTCAGACGATTGGATGAGTCGCTGGAAATCATTATTTTCGAACGAGGCGAGTATATTTCCTATGCAAACTGCGGCCTGCCTTACCATATCGGAAATGTGATTAAAGAAAGAGATGCTTTGCTGTTGCAAACACCGGAAGCGATGAAGGCAAAGTTTAACATTGATGTACGCGTCAATAACGAAGTATTATCCATCGACCGGGATAAAAAAGCAGTTCGCGTCAAAAAATTAAAGACCGGAGAGGAATATGAAGAAAACTACGATGTCCTGCTAATCGCAACCGGTTCTTCCCCTCTGAAGCCGCCGATCCCGGGGATTGACGGATCGGGAATCTTTACCCTTTGGACCGTTCCTGATACAGATCGGATCAAAAAATATATTTCGGATCAAAATCCAAAGCGGGCCGCCGTTATCGGAGGAGGCTTTATCGGTCTTGAGATGGCCGAAAATCTTCATGCAGCAGGCTGTGAAGTGACTGTAGTGGAAATGATGAATCAGGTTATGGCTCCCATTGATTTTGAAATGGCACAATTAATTCATGAAAATATGCGAATGAATCATATCCGTCTGGAACTGAATAATGGAGTAAAGCAATTTGATCACAAGGACGGTGTGACAACCATTCACCTTCAGAACGGTAATTCCTTAGAAGCAGATCTTGTAATTCTCTCCATCGGAATCAAGGCGAACAGTCAGCTGGCAAAGGACTGCGGTCTGGAATTGAATGCGAAGGGCGGAATCCTGGTCAATGAATATTTAAAAACTTCTGATCCAAATATTTATGCCGTTGGTGACGTCATTGAAGTCGAGGAATTCATTTTTAAGGGCAGAACCATGGTTCCTCTTGCAGGACCGGCGAACAAGCAGGCAAGAATCTGCGCTGACAACATTGCGAAAGAATCCGGTTTACTGGCAGGATCCCCGGAAATCTTTAAAGGTACACAAGGAACCTCCATTGCTCAGGTTTTCGATTTTTCTGTCGCAGCAACCGGTTTAAATGAAAAAACTTTAATCGGAAAAGGCAAGGAGAAGGATAAAGATTATTATGTGGCATTGATCAATCAAAAATCACACGCAGGCTATTATCCCGGAGCTACTCCGCTTACATTAAAGATGTTGTTTGATCCGAGCGGGAAAATTCTTGGAGCCCAGATTATCGGTCAAGAGGGTGTCGATAAAAGAATCGATACCATTGCAACCGCCTTACGATTAGGCGGAACCATCTACGATCTGGCTGAGCTGGAATTGGCATATGCGCCTCCATATTCTTCCGCAAAAGATCCGGTTTAACATGCTTGGTTTTGTCGCCGAGAATATATTGACCGGATTGGCCTCCTTTGTAAGCTGGGACGAACTGGAGCTTCTGGCACAGTCAGAAAGAGACGATTATATCATCCTTGATATCGGAGAAGACGTTGAAAGAATGGCCTTCCAGATTCCAAATTCCTGCCACATTCCGCTTGGACAGTTGAGGCAGCGAATGGGAGAACTGGATAAGGAAAAGTTAATCATACCATACTGTGCAATCGGTGTACGCTCCTATAACGCTGCAAGAATTCTCATGAATCACGGGTTTTAAAAATGTAAAAGTCTATCCCGCAGGCACCAGTTTTTATAAGTCTGCTTTTCATGACAAATTAATGGAAAGCACGTCAGATACTGCCGCAAGCAATTCCGAAGGAGGAAACAGTTCAGTGAATCAGGCACCAGTGAAAAATCAAGAGATTGACCTCGATAAAATTGTAGCGAAGCAGACGCTTGACTGCAGCGGACTCCAATGTCCCGGTCCCATCATGAAGGTATTCCAAACCATAAAAGATATGCAGGACGGTGAAATTCTTCAGGTATCTGCAACGGATATGGGTTTTGCAAGGGATATTGAGGCCTGGTGCAAACGGATGGACAATAAACTGTTAAAGACGGAACGAATTGGAAAAGAAAACATTCGTGTATATTCAAAAAGGAATGGGATCAAGTCAAGTGGCCGAAGCCGACACAGCCGCTCCAATCATTGCAGGCGGTCACGCTGCCGCTTTGCCTACAGGGAAAAACACTGATCGTATTCAGCGGTGATCTTGATAAGGTGCTGGCCTCCTTTATTATCGCAAACGGTGCGGCAGCTATGGGTAGACCGGTTACCATGTTCTTCACCTTCTGGGGACTGAATGCCCTGCGTAAAAAAGAAAAGCAAGGGGTAAAGAAACCTTTCATGGATGCCATGTTCGGTGCCATGATGCCAAGAGGAACTTCAAAGCTTACGCTTTCCAATATGCATATGGGAGGAATGGGTACGGCCATGATGAGAAAGGTGATGAAGAATAAAAACATTGATTCTCTTGAAGATCTCATGAAGCAAGCCATGTTCAACGGTGTCAAAATCGTAGCATGCACCATGTCCATGGATGTCATGGGAATCACGAAAGAAGAATTGATCGACGGAATCGAATATGCAGGAGTAGCTGCATACCTCGGAGATGCTGAGGAATCCAACGTAAATCTGTTTATCTAAGCAGTTGGTTTCAATCATCATGATCCATCGCCCAAAGATGATTTTTATATACAATAACGGTTTGTAAAAGATTACAAACCGTTATTGTATATTTTCATAGATCTTATCCGTTGGTCTTGCCCTCACCAGCTCTGCTTTTACAGCATATCCAGAGTTTTTCTATGGATTACTTTATTCGTTTATATTGTTTACATTGCTTATGATTATAAAGAATCGCTTGATTCGGGCATATATTGATGCAGCGCATACAAAAAATACATTGTTTATGAAATTCGGGCTTTTTATTATTTATTACGATGTTTTTGCTTGGACACTTTTGGGCACATAGACCGCATCCTGTACATTGATCCGAAGCAGAGTATTTAACACCAAACAGAGGAAACAATTTTGTAAATAATCTGCCTGATAAATAACTGACGGTTCGATAAAAAAACGTCGGTTCTTCTTTTGTCATTTCTCCTTTTATAAAATCCGCAATCAAGGGCTTTAGTTCTTCTTCGGCCATGTTTAAATTAGATTGTATCTTATCTTCCGAAGTCATTGAAAATGACTCCAAAATAACCATGTTATTGGCAACCGCAAAACTTCTCGAAACGGTTAAGCAATAATTTTTCTCTTTTAACATTTTGTCGATTTTATTAAAATTTGTCTTTAAGGATCCTGCTTGTGTGCAAAACATGAAAGTAGGTATTATTTTCTTGCTGCCAGGAAGATTCTCTTTTAAAAATCTGACGAAATTCAAAGCGGGATATTCATAGTATTTTGGACAACCCAGAATTAGCATATCGTATTGATCTGCTTGAATTTGAAAGTTCTCTTCAATCGAATGCATTTCAATTTTAAAATCTAATTCGTTTAATAACAAACTGATTTTTCGTGCGATATATTCCGTGTTTCCGGTTCCGCTAAAATAAAGAATTAGAATATTCATTGATAAAAATACCTTTCTAGCCAATTGCTTGTGTTTCCGTTTTATTCTATTACCAGTATATCATATGGGATATAGAAAGTGGTTATTCAACTATTCATGTGCCCCCACGCATTAAAGTGTTTTTAACAGGTTTACCATTTCAATTGCAGAAACAGCCGCATCAAAGCCTTTGTTCCCCACCTTTGTTCCTGCCCGTTCAATAGCCTGCTCAATGGTTTCTGTCGTCAGAACTCCAAAGATCACTGGAATCTGACTTGACAGTCCAACACTTGCAATTCCTTTTGCGACCTCTGCACAAACCAGTTCGTAATGGGAAGTAGAACCTCGAATGACAGTGCCCAGACAAATCACTGCATCATATTTACCGCTTGCAGCCATTTTTTTTGCAGCAAACGGCAATTCAAAGGCGCCAGGCACCCAAATCAAATCGATATCTTCCGCGATTGCTCCATGCCGAAGCAATCCGTCTTCCGCTCCACTGATCAGCTTTGAAACAATAAATTCGTTGAAACGTGAAGCCGCAATCCCTATTTTCAGTCCTTTAGCGATTAAATTTCCTTGAATCAGATTCATAGTTCTTCTTTCAAATGCTAAAAGCATTTTACTTCCTTTCCTTTTAAATATATTTTTTCTAATATGTCAGCATGTGATTCAGTTTGTCTTTTTTCGTTTTTAAATAATAAGAATTTTCTTCGTTGGCTTCGATCTGAATTGGAACCCGCTCTGTAATCTCCATGCCATAGCCCTTTAATCCTTTAATTTTTCTAGGATTATTGGTCATCAATTTCAACTTTTTCGCTCCGATATCCTTTAAAATCTGAGCCCCTATACCGTAATCCCGCAGATCCTCTTTAAAACCTAATGCAAGATTGGCTTCCACCGTATCCATACCTTGATCCTGCAGCGCATAAGCCTTGAGCTTGTTGATAAGACCGATGCCCCGGCCTTCCTGCCTCATATAAAGTAATATTCCTCGGCCTTCCTTCGCAATTTGAACCATTGCAGCATCATACTGATCACCGCAGTCACAGCGAATGGAGCCCAACGCATCTCCCGTCAGACACTCAGAATGAACCCTTGTTAAAATCGGTACTTCATCACTTATATCACCCATAATCAAGGCAACATGATGTTCCCCATTGAGTTTATTCTGATATCCACGAATACTGAATACTCCGTATTTGGTAGGTAATCTGGTTTCAACAACACATTCCACAAGGCTTTCCTTTTTGGTTCGGTAAGCGACAAGATCTGCAACGGTAATAATCCTGATTCCATAATTCTTGGCGAATTCTATCAATTCAGGCGTTCTTGCCATCGTTCCGTCTTCATTCATAATTTCACAGATTACTCCTGCCGGTTTCAAACCCGCCAGCTTTGCAAGATCAACAGCAGCTTCCGTATGTCCGGTTCGCTTTAAAACACCGCCTACTCTGGCCCGAAGCGGAAAAATATGTCCCGGTCTTCGGAAATCATCTGCTACCGCATTCTCATCAATTAATCCCGCTACTGTTTGTGCACGTTCGAAAGCTGAAATCCCTGTTGAAGTGTCCTTGTAGTCAATGGATACCGTAAATGCAGTTTCGTGATTGTCTGTATTTTTTTCTACCATAGCAGGGATTCCCAGACGATCTAAGTCCTTTCCTTCCATCGGCATACAAACAAGGCCTCTGGCATGCTTTATCATAAAATTGACATCTTCCGGTGTTGCCTTTTCCGCTGCAATAATAAGATCTCCTTCATTTTCTCTTCCCGGATCATCTACTACGATGACCATCTTTCCATTTTTAATATCTTCGATTGCTTCTGTAATTGTATGAAACTGATCGCTCATTTTTAACCTCCAAATTAATAAAATCCATTTTGCTTTAAAAAAGCTTCTGACAGTGTATCCCTCTTCTTTCGCATAGCCTCATTTTCATTTTGGCTTCGCTCAGGATATAACAACTTTTCAACATATTTGCCAAGGATGTCACATTCCAGATTAACTTCATCACCTGTTTTCCGTAACATCAGGGTGGTTTGCTGTCCTGTATGCGGGATAATGGAAACCCTGAATTCCTCTTGATCTACAGAAGCAACAGTAAGGCTGGCTCCGTCAATTGCGATGGAACCCTTCTCCACAATGTAACGAAGCAGTACGCTTTCAGCAGAAACGGTAAGCCAAACCGCATTTTCTTCCCTGGTCATAGCCTGGATTATTCCGGTGCCATCGATGTGTCCGCTGACGAAATGCCCCCCAAATCTGCCGTCAAATCCCATGGCTCTTTCCAGATTCACTTTACTTCCTGAGGTAAGACTTCTGAGATTGCTGCGCCGCATGGTTTCCGCCATGACATCGGCTTCAAAACAGCTCCCATCAAGCTTTGTTACCGTCAAGCAGACTCCGCTTGTACAAATACTATCGCCGATTCGGGTTCCTTCCAACACAGTACTGGCTCTTATCCGGATCCGGGAAGACTTCGAGCTTTTTATCACACCTTCCACGTGCCCTGTTTCTTCGATAATTCCTGTAAACAATTAACTGTCCCCCTTTCCCTTCGGATATGCAATGACTTTTATATCGTCCTCAATATGCTCCGTAGACTCGATCCACAATGGATATGCCTGATCCAGGCTGCTAATTCCAACACCTCCTACGAAGGTTTTTGATTTTTCTCCTCCGATGATCTTTGGTGCAACGTACAAAATGAGTTTACTCACGATTCCTTGAGCAAAAGACGAATCATTTACCGTAGCACCTCCCTCAAGCAGTATGCTGTCAATAGACAGTCCGCTTAACTTTCCCATCAAATCCGTAAGATCAATCTGATTATTTCTGCTCTTGCAGAAAATCACCTTTGATCCGAGTTCCTCAAGCTGTCGAATCTTATCTGGCGAGGCTCGTTCGGTGCAGGCAATTACAGTGGAATTTTCCTGCTGATTTTTCAGCACTTTGCTGTTCGGTGGAATTCTAAGGCTGCTATCCAGAATGATCCGCACTGGATTTCTTCCTCCTTCCAAACGGCAGGTAAGCTCCGGATCGTCCTTGATCACAGTTCCCACACCCACCATGATTGCCGAATACCGGTTTCTAAGGTGCTGAACCTCTCTTCTTGCCGCTTCTCCCGTAATCCATTTTGATTCTCCCGAAGGTGCCGCAATCTTTCCGTCAAGGCTGACTGCCGCCTTTAATACCACAAAGGGACACTTATTTCTGATATAATAAAAGAAAACCTCGTTCAGCTTTTTACATTGCGTTTCTAAAATCCCGACGTCTACCTGAATGCCGGCGTTTCTCAGCCTTTCTACTCCCTTTCCGCCTACCAGAGGATTGGGGTCAAGGGCTCCGATTACGACCCTTTTAATTTTATTTTCAATGAGGAGCTCCGTGCAGGGAGGCGTTTTTCCATAGTGGCAACAAGGTTCCAGATTGACATAAACAGTAGCAGACGCTATATCCTCTTTTGCATTTCTTACTGCATTGACCTCCGCGTGGGCTTTACCATATTGCTCATGCCAACCCTCTCCAAGGATCCTTCCGTTTTTTGCAATGACCGCTCCCACTAAGGGGTTTGGACTGGTTTTTCCAAATCCTTTCTCCGCAAGCTCCAATACTCTTTTCATGTAGCTGATATCTGTTCGTGTTGTTATTTCATCTTCGCTCCATTTTTTTCTTACCACCATAAAAGCTGCTGCACCCCTTTCTATTTAATAAAACAAAACCCTGAACTTAAGTTCAGGGTGGAAATTTTATGCTGATAACGATAGTTCACAATTATTTTAAACAAAAAGCTCTGAAATATAAAATATTTCAGAGCCAATATCACAAACCTTTTACCGTATGTTCAACTTCTTCTTTCATCCAGACTATACTGTCGGCTTCGGAATTTCACCGAATCATGCCTTGCGGCTAGTGGGCTATACCACCGGTGGGGAATCAAACCCCGCCCTGAAGAACTTATTTAATTTTAGTATCTTTTTATATGTTTTTAAAATATGAGACCTTATGTTAAGTAATTGTACATCACGTTCATTATTCATGTCAACTATATTTCTTAACATTCTTCTGATATTATTATGATTTATACACTTACCGGCCTTTGTTTTGAGTTTTGTTACGTAATGTTCTCATGTCCCTTTTCAGATTTGATCCGCGTGCCAAAAAAAAGATAAGAGATATTTCAACCCCTACCCCATCCCTACTTCTTAATATCTTACATCGATTAGTTTGCGTGCACAAAATATAAACTTAAGAGCTTTATTCGCTATCTGAATTAAAATTATTGTCGGCATCATTTGATTCTGTCTCTTGTTTAAAGTTACTAATTGTCTTATCAATTGAATCCTCTTGATACTCTCTATTAGTAATTTCAAAAGATATATTCTCTAGAAGTTCTTCCCTATTTATATTATTTTCTTCCTGGAATTTGATAACTTTGTTGTGTAGAATGTAATTATAGCTTTCTTTAATCTCATAATCATTCCAGTACTCGTCTTCCGTTATTCCTAATGCTTCGATATAAGATTTTATAACAGCTTTAACTTCAAGATCACTTTCTTGTTCATACAATTCTCTTTGATATGAAACATAATCCAAAACTTCCTTTTCTGTAACAGAAATATTGTTTTCCTGTGCGAATTTTGAGTCTAAAGCATGCTCTTTTACGCTTTTAACTGCATCTTCATACGGATCGTCACTTCCAAACGCAACTGCCTTATTATAAGTTAATTCAAACTCATGATTATAAATTTCCTCATCATTTGATTCCCCAATCACAAGCTGTTCACGTTTGCCGTTCGCATCATTATAGTCTTTAATTAAACGCGCGACGTCTAGCATTTTTTCTACTCCCTTATTGTTAATACCCTCAGAAAAGGATTCATCAGCGGAAACAAAAGAAACAACGGAGACGCAAAGAGCCAGCAACAACCCTATTACCATTAGACCTTTTAACGGCTTTTTCATATTTCATACCCCCTTTAGCTTATTGAATTTGTTAAGATATTAGACCAAGAATCTATTTCCGTCCAACCCGAATTAAAAAAACCAAAATGTCCTATAACTTTGCCAGAGCTACTTGCTGGAATTGTATAAAGCAGTGCATATTACAATAGATAAGACTAAAACCAAAGAAAAAAAGTTTTTTTTGTTTTTCATTATATTATTCCCCCTCGTTAATGGTTTTAAATAAATAATTTTGTGCACAAAATTAATATACCATGAATTTATTTGTAATATATTTTAAATTCTTACATCAATAGCATTGTTTTCTACAAAAACTTTTAAACTTTCGGTCGTCTTAGGTTGGTTTAAAAATACATTGCGGCAATTATTCCACTCTACTTTTTTCCATTTCTTATTGTTTAGCCGATTTCATTTCATTATTAATTATCATGTCCTATGTAACTTTGGACTAAATTTGGTCGAAGGAAAAAAAATATTGTAAGAAGGACTTAATTATTGAAAAAGCGAAAAAAAATAAGCCTAAAGCAACTGCATTAAACAATCATTTTAGGATTATCATTTTAAATTTAATTTAGTGCATCATATTAGAACCTTCTAATCAGTGCAAAAATTCTGTGTAAACTTGGTGCAATGCACACTTTCAAGACAACTTTACTTCCTCTTCCAGCTTTAGCTCCGGCTCCATTCGTAGTTCTTTTTGCGTCTCATCTTCTTCCAGCTTCATTTTAAGCTGCTTGTTTTCCTGCTCCAATGCGGTTATCGTTTTCACAGAATTTCTTATCTTCGATTGACATTTAATCCAGCGAATCAAACTTAACAACATGACAACAAGTGCCCCAATTACTGCTGAAATCAAAATAACCAGAGCCTGTGAAATGGAAAGATCAAAATTTAGAAAGCTGATATCAACAGCTCCTGCATTTTGTAACGCAAAAATTGCTACAAGTAAAGCAAATACTAAAGCCAATACAAATTTCCAATCCATTTTTATTCCTCCTAATCACGTTTCTTCATAAAATATCATAAGCCGGTTTCCCGTTATTCGATTCCTTAACCCTTAGAAATAGCGTAAAGCGCTGCCCGCTTTGCATGAATATAAGTTGTATCAAACAGCAGTGCTTTTGTATCATTTTGATTTATTAAGAGTCCAATCTCCGTACATCCCAAAATAACGCCTTCGGCTCCCTTCTCGATCAGGTCGTCGATAATCCTTAAATACTCCTGTCTTGACTCATCAGAAATAATACCCAAGCACAATTCCTTAAAAATGATTGAATTAATCCGTTCTCTATCCTGTTCCTCAGGAATCATCACCGTAATACCGTTATTCTGCAGTTTCTCTTTATAAAAATCCTGCTCCATGGTATACTTGGTACCCAATAATGCCACGGTATCAATCTTCTGTTCCATTAATTCCCCCGCCGTAACCTCAGCGACATGCAGGATCGGAACGGAAATTCTCTTTTGTATTATATCTGCGACCTTATGCCAGGTATTGGTACAGATCAAGATAAATTCAGCGCCTCCCTTTTCCAGCCTCAAAGCAGCATCTACCAAAATTTCTGTGCCCCTCTCCCAATTATCGCTGGCCATGCATTCTTCTATTTCATGAAAATCAACGCTATAGAGCAAGCACTTTGCAGAGTGAAATCCACCCAGTTTTTCTTTCACCATTTCATTAATGACCTGATAATATGTAACCGTACTTTCCCAGCTCATTCCACCGATTAATCCAATTGTTTTCATTCATTCAACCTGCCAGCCGTATCCCTTACGGCCATTCCTTTCTTTTTTTCAATTAAAACAAGGACATTTCCCCTCTTAAATTGGTTTCCATCAATCTTTTTACCATATCCATATCATAATTCAAACTCAACAAATAGTAAAGCTTTGTAACTGCTGCTTCTACCGTCATATCATAGCCGCTGATCGCCCCTGCATTTGCAAAGCTAAGGCTTGTTTCATACTGACCGATTAAGGCAGACCCCCTCAGACATTGGGTGCAAACCACAATAACCGTTCCATTTTCTTCTGCTTTTTTAAGGATTCTTTTCAAAGTTCCATGACCATCAGGTATATTTCCGCTGCCAAACGCTTCAACAACAATTCCTTTTAAATCAGGGGTTAATATATTTTCAAAAATTTCAAATTGTATTCCGGGAAAAATTTTCAAAACTGCAATTTGATAATCCTTGAACTTTGTCAATTTCAATTCGGTTCCTGCATTTCGAATTGCGATCTCGTTCATCATAATTTTCACGCCGGCTTCCCCAAGGGATGGATAATTGGGTGAATCAAAGGCAATCAATTCATCCGTACTGATTTTAATCGCACGGTTGCCTCTGTAAAGTTCATTTCCAAAAAAAAGACAAACCTCGGGAACATGATAATTTCCTGCTATCATTAATGCAGTGATCAAATTATCCCGGGCGTCATTTCTGATTTCACACAATGGAATCTGGGATCCGGTCAAAACAACCGGTTTTGCAAGTCCCTCAAACATAAAGGAAAGAGCAGAGGCCGTATATGCCATCGTGTCTGTACCATGGAGAATCACAAAGCCATCATATTCTTCATATTGATCCTTAATATCCTGTGCAATTTTAACCCATTCCTTAACGGAAATATTGGACGAATCGAGCAAGGAATCATACTCTACCAAATCAAAGGGTGGTATTTCCTTGGATTTCAACTCCTTCATTTCCGCTAAAGAGGATTTTAAAAAACCTCTCCTAGTTGCATATCCATGCTCTGTTCCTGCCATACCAATCGTTCCGCCCGTATGGATCAGACATACCTTTTTTCTCATTTTTTTCTCCGTGATTAGACTTCCTTACTTGTCACGTAACGATTCAAACATTTTTTCCCTCTTGGGGGTTCTGAAAAATTGGTTATTATGATATTATTATGATTATATATTTTTCCGATATTATTCGGCAAGTATTTTCCAACAAAGAAGCAATAAAGGAGCAATAATGGAACGTAACGAAGCAAAAAATTTAGTAGTTCGATCAGGTCTTGAACTTGTGCGCTCAGGCTTAATCGCTCGAACCTGGGGTAATATCAGCTGCCGTATTGATGAGAACTGCTTTGTGATCACCCCCAGCGGAAGAGAATATGAAACGCTGACAGCCGATGATGTCGTCGAAGTGAAAATAAAAGATTTAAGCTATACCGGTAAAATCAAACCCTCCTCAGAAAAAGGAGTCCATGCTGCAGTCTATCAACTTCATCCGGAAATCAATTTCGTGGTTCATACTCATCAGGAAAATGCATCGGCCATGTCTGCCACAGACTTGAATTACTTCCGACCTTCCTCCCGTTTTTCGGAACTGAGAAAAACCATTGTCTGTGCAAAATATGCTCTCCCCGGTACAAAGAACTTATGCAAAAATGTTATGGAGGCATTAAAGATTTCATCTGGAAATGCTATCATATTAAAGCACCATGGCGCCCTTTGCTTTGGGAAAAACTACGAAAATACTTTCAGAGCCGTAACCCAGCTGGAAACTGCCAGCGGTACCTTCGTCAACGAAAATGGCGGACAAATCCAAACAGAACCGGCAGATACAATGCAGCCCTTATTGGCAGAAGCCAAAGATTTACTGGCAGCTTGGAAGAGTTCCGGCCACGAAGGGCATATCCTGTTCAATACGGATGATGATGTTATACGTTTTTCAAGATTGGGAATCTCCCAAAGACCGTTACTGGATGATTTTGCACAAATTGTCGGAACAAAAATAAAATCAGTAAAAAATGATCCGCGTTTGATTTTTTCTGCATTAAACTCTGTTTCCGCAGTTATGGTAAAGGATATCGGCGCAGTCTGCTGGGGAATCAATGAGGCAGATGCAAAAGCAGTCAGTATGATCGTCAGAAAAAACTGTAAGGCCTATTTTGCTGCTTCAGTTTTCGGTCGTGTAAAATATATTCATCCATGGGAATGCGCACTGATGCGCCGGGTTTACCTGAAAGAATATTCTCAGATGTCTGAAAGAAACAAGATTTGAAGATAAGTGCAAGGCGCAAAACGCCGTAATGGAGGCACCAATGAACCAAACGATAAAAGAAAGAATTCTGAATCTCGCAGAAGAAGACTATCAAAAATTCCATAGCAAACTTGTCCCGGGTGAAAACAAAATTTTAGGAGTCCGGCTTCCACTGCTCAGAAATCTTGCAAAAGAAATTGCAAAAGGAGATTGGCGCACCTATCTGGACACATCGGAAGAAGAATATTATGAAGAGATCATGCTGAAGGGACTTGTTATTGGATCTGCAAAAGCTGATTTGAACGAAATACTTGACCATGTCGCACAGTTTGTTCCGAAAATCACCAATTGGGCAGTATGCGACAGCTTCTGTACCGGATTAAAAATAGCAAAAAAACATCCTCCTATCATTTGGGACTTTATTCAGCACTATCTGAAATCCGACAAGGAATTTGAACTCCGCTTTGCCGTGATTATGATGCTCGCCTATTTCATTACGGATGAATACATTGACGAAGTGCTTTCTCGTTTAGATCAGATATGTCATGAAGGCTATTATGTTAAAATGGGCGTTGCCTGGGCTATCTCCGTTTGTTTTGTAAAATACACTAAGGAAACGATGATTTACCTTCATAACAATCATCTTGACGATTTTACATTCAATAAATCCTTGCAGAAAATCATCGAATCCAATCGCGTTGATCAGGAAACCAAGGCACTCATACGAAAGATGAAACGCAAATAATGAACGAAATCGATTATACCAAATGCAACTCTCACTAGAATATTTTCGTTAATCCTGGTAACGATCCCGAAGAAGCTTAATCTCCTTCCCATAGCCGGTCAGCTCGTTTGGAGTTTCCAAAAAAAACGGGAGGTGAAGAAGCTTGGGGTGATTAATAATATTTTTAATTGCCCCCATTCCTATCGTTCCTTCTCCGATCTTTTCATGACGATCCTTATGACTTGCAAAAGGGTTTTTACTGTCATTCAGGTGAATAGCATAGAGTCGGTCAAGTCCTATAATTTTATCAAATTCATCCAGTACCCTGTCCAAATCATTCACAATATCATATCCGGCATCATAAACATGACAGGTATCCAGGCAAACCCCTACCTTATATTCAAGATTCACTCTTTGAATAATTTCTTTTATCTCTTCGAAGCGGCTTCCCACTTCACTCCCTTTTCCTGCCATAGTCTCCAGGAGTACGATCGTGGATTGTTTTGATGTCAGTATAAAATTCAGTGCATCAGCAATCATTTCGATTCCTTTTTCGATCCCTTGTCCCACGTGACTGCCGGGATGAAAATTATATAAATTGCCCGGCAAGTACTCCATCCGCACCAAATCATCAAGTAACACTTCAAGTGCAAATTCACGTGTCCTTTGATCTGCCGAACAGGCATTCAATGTATAGGGCGCATGCCCAAGCAAAGGTGCAAAATGACTCTCATCAGCAATTTTCAATAAACCCTTTACATCATTTTCATCAATTTTCTTTGCCTTGCTTCCCCTTGGATTCCTTGTAAAAAATTGAAAAGTATTAGCATCAATGCTTAAAGCTTCTTTTCCCATATGAGTAAAGCCTTTTGCAGTGGATAAATGGCAGCCGATATTCAGCATAAATTCCCCCTTACTTTTCCGATGGCATTCATCGTCTCACAGCAACTAATCTTTTCCCCGGTTTTTGTTTCAAAGCATCTAAAACAAATTCTACAGGATGCTGTGTAATCTCCGCAGTCTCTTCAACAGACAAACCCTGTTCAATGAAACGCCTGACCACACTGAACATGCTTTCACCAACTTCAAGGATATGCTTGTCCGGGTCATAAAATCGAATCACCCGTTGTCCCCACGGATACTGTATTACATTATGAATAATTTCAACATCAGCGGATTCCAGCTTTTTAACGAATTCATCAAACCGCTTTTCCTCAAAATACAATTCGAAATTATTTGAACGGAAAATAAAGGTATCCTCATAATCTCCAATAAAACCTCTCCAGCTGTCCTTCGTTTGCAATGAAAAGTCTCCGGCAAAAGTGATGTTGGCTCCAAAATCCAAAATCACCTTTTGACCCAAAACTTCCTCATAAAATTTTCTTGAACGTTCCATATCTTCTACTACAATTAACGGCACCTTATATTTCATTCTGATCACCCCTGTGTACAATTTGTTCTTATCCTTATGATAAGTATACTTTGAATATAGTAACAAATCTACTATTCTCAATAAAATGAATAGAAATACTTCCATAAATTTCATAAACATCGTTTTCAATTAGTTTATCTGCCAAATTTTTCTCAGCCATCAGGATTTTTTTCTCAATCCGCTTGACAGCAAAAAGAAATATGATATTATATTGACCATAACTACACATTTGGTCAAATATTCAATTCGAGGTGATAAGATGCCTAAAACCTTTACTGATCAGGAACGCGAATTCATAAAACAACGCCTGATGGAGGAAGCTAAAAAATGCCTTACTCTGTACGGCATCCGCAAAACAACGGTAGATGAACTTGTAAAACGGGTGAATATTCCAAAAGGGACATTTTATCTCTTTTATAAATCCAAGGAGATTTTGTTCTTTCATGTAATTTTACAGTTTAACGATGAAATTCAGGAAAAAATGATAACTGAAGTCTCCGCATTGAGCAACAGCATGGATTATGAAAAACTTACAGACATATTATTCGGGCTTTATAAAACACTGGAGGATTCTTTTATGCCACAGCTGATAACTGGCGGAGAGCTGGAGTTTTATCTAAGAAAACTTCCTTCTGAATTGTCAAAGCTGCATGCCGAAAAAGATGACTTCAGGTTTAAAGAACTGGTTTCTTTGATTCCGAATATTAAAGTGGAAAACATTCAGGTTTTAAGTGCGGCCTTCAGAGGAATTTTCCTCTCCTTGCTTCATAAGCAAGAAGTGGGCGAGGAAGTTTTCGACGCAGCGCTCAGGGTTATGATCCGTGGAGTCGTAATTCAGATGTTTGAGGGTAAAAAGAAATGATAAGTGTAAAAGATTTGAACTTCAGTTATACTGGGAAGCCGTTTATTGAAAACATAAGTTTTGAGGTCAAGCCAGGTGAAATTTTTGGATTTCTCGGCCCATCCGGTGCAGGAAAAAGTACCTTACAAAAAATTTTAACGGGACTTTTGACAAGTTACACCGGAATGGTAACGGTCAATGGAGAGGAGCCCAAAAACCACAAGAATAGTTTTTATGAAGCCATTGGTGTGGACTTTGAATTTCCAAGCCTTTATGAAAAGTTGACAGCAAAAGAAAATCTGAAATTCTTCGCATCTCTCTATAAAAAACAAGGAGACATCAATGAATCACTGGCAAGCGTTGGGCTAATAAATGATGCTGATAAGAAGGTTTCTGATTATTCCAAGGGCATGAAGTCCAGGCTGAATTTTATCAAGGCTCTGCTTCACGACCCGGCAATCTTATTTTTAGATGAGCCTACTTCCGGACTTGATCCTTCCAATTCCCGAATCATGAAGGATTTGATATTGGAAGAAAAGAAAAAAGGAAAAACAATCATTTTGACGACTCACAATATGTTTGATGCAACCGAACTGTGTAATCGTGTGGCCTTTATCGTTGACGGTAAAATAAAAGCGTTAGACACACCGCATAATCTGATTATGTCAAAAGGTTCGTCAAAAATTATATATACTTACAAAGACAACGGAACAGAATGCTCCGGAGAAACACCTATGAATCAAACTTCAAAAGATGAACGATTGCTGCGTTTAATTCAAAACAACCAGATTTTGTCCATCCATTCAGGGGAACCGACACTGAATGATATTTTCGTGGAGTTGACGGGGAGGCATTTGCAATGAGAATACAATCCCTTTTTCTGGGAGATATACGATTTCAATTCAAATATGGTTTTTATTTTTTGTACCTGTTTTTCTCAATATTATATATCGGCTTACTGTTTGCCTTTCCTGCTGCATGGAGGAAAACGGCTGCAATCCTTATGATTTTTTCCGACCCAGCAGCTATGGGTCTTTACTTCATGGGGGCTATCGTTCTGTTTGAAAAGAGCGAAAGAGTGTTAAGCAGCATTGCCATATCTCCTGTGAAAGCCTACGAATACGTGCTTTCTAAGCTTTGTTCCATCGGAATTATCTCTGTTGCTGCCGCCATGGTGATCGGTTTTGGAAGCGGCATCATAGCGAAACCATTTTATTTTATCATCGGTGTTTTTCTCAGCTCGTGTCTGTTTTCCGCAATCGGTTTGATTGTCGCATGTAAGATATCTTCCCTGAACCAATTTGTGGTTGCAACAATTCCTGCAGAAATACTGATTAACATACCAGCCATCGCATGGCTTTTCGGCTATAAGAACGCCTGGCTTCTATTTCACCCAGGCGTTTGCCTGATCGAGTTATGCAGCGGAAACAGCAAAGCTTTCCCTGCACTGTTCATTTTACTGTTATGGACTTTGATTTTTGCCAAATATGCCGAGTTCATGGTGAAAAAAATGCTGAAATCCGTGGGAGGTATCAAGCTATGAAACCATTATTTCGATCCTTTCATATGTTCATCCGTCAGATTTCTAAAGACAGTATGCTTTATGCCGTTTGTATTGCGCCCCTGCTGGCTGCATGTTTCTTCTATTTTGGCATTCCTTGTATTGAAGTTCTGCTCTGCGATTATTTTAAAACAGCATCGTTACTCACAGGATATTACCTTTTAATTGATCTGTTTTTAACTATAATGACTCCGTTTCTCTTTTGTTTTGCATCTTCCATGGTAGTTTTAACGGAATATGACGAAAATATGGCAGGTTATCTGGCGGTAACCCCTGTTGGAAAGAAAGGCTATTTGATATCGCGGTTTCTGTTTCCTTCCGTGATTTCCTTTCTTGCCTCTACGATACTGTTGCACCTTTTCGCTCTGACAGCATGGCCATTGTCCCTGATTCTTATCACTTGCTTCCTTGCCAGTATCCATAGTATTGCAACCTCACTTCTAATTGTTGCTTTTTCTCATAACAGAGTGGAGGGTTTGGCTATTTCCAAGCTGTCCGGAATTTTGATGTTTGGCTTGGTAATTCCATTTTTTCTTTTCTCAAAGATCCAATATTTATTCTTTTTCCTGCCATCCTTTTGGATTGCCAAGTTATGTCTGGACGGGAACTTTCTTTTCATCATTCCGGCGCTTATGGCTGTCCTTGTTTGGATCTGGATTTTATACCGGAAGTTTGAAAGCAAGCTTGCATGATGCCTCCCCTTTATTGTCTAATAGGAAACGATATTTCCTAACGCATAGACGTTTTTACATAGGCTATAACCACAGCTGTCTGTTTCAATGCCCATGGAATGGAAGATTGGCAGGGTAGGAAGCTTTATACCTTCGATTTAGCCCAGGAGTGGATACGTGACGGAATTTACAGTACGGAAGGCTTTGTCACACATCATTTCAAACTTAACGATTACAAAAATGCAATGAAGCTTGCCCTTGACAATCCACCTAATGTAATTAAAATAGTACTAGACTGTTAAAACGATAAAAGGAATTAATTACATGAAAATTGAATCAAATGCCAGCCTGATGAAAATTGGTGAGCTGGCAAAAGCTACAGGCACAAATGTTTCTACAATTAATTTTTATATTAAAGAGGGGCTGATTCAGGCTGCAAGTAAAACCAGTCCAAATATGGCTTATTACCATACAGATTGTATCGCAAGGGTGTAACTGATCAAATCGCTGCAAAAGGAACACGATTATCCTCTGTCAGTGATTAAGCGTATGCTTACTGCTTCCGGCACCAATCGAACGGAAATCGAACTATTGGATGTGATCCACAAAACGAATCGTATGAACGGCTGCAAGACGTTCTCTTTTTCCGAAACCTCTCTGCTGCTGTACAGCCTTAAACTGTGTTGGCTGTGTCTGACACCTCCCCCTCTGGATTGTACGGTAGAAACACAAAAAATGATGGAAGGTTTCAACTCCTTCGCTTCGGAATGTATTGAAGCGGAATCTGAAACCTGTACACTACGGGTATTATCTGAAATGACCCGCAATGGAGGAATATTATGAATATTGGATCCATCGTCGCGCGTCAGCGTGAATATTTTGAAAGCGGAGCCACCAGTCCGGTATCATTTCGGATGGAAGCTCTCCGCAAGCTTCAGAAATCCTTAATAGATAATGAAAGCCTGATCAATGCAGCTATGAAGACCGACCTGAATAAATCACCTTTCGAATCTTATATGACAGAAACCGGTATGGTTCTGGATGAGATTCGATTTCATCTTAAGCATCTGCCTCGCTGGGCAAAAACAAAAACGGTAAGAACACCTCTGGCACAGTTCCATTCAAAAAGCTTCGTGGTTCCCGAACCATATGGAGTTGCTCTCATCATGTCACCCTGGAACTATCCCCTGCAGCTCTGTCTTGAACCGCTCGTAGGCGCAATTTCAGGAGGTAACTGTGCGGTGATAAAACCCTCTGCTTATGCTCCAGCTACAAGCAGTGCCATCGCCAAGATGATCAGTGAAACGTTCCGACCGGAATACCTTGCAGTAGTGGAAGGCGGCAGAGATCAAAACAGCGCCTTATTAGAAGAAGTTTTTGACTACATATTTTTTACCGGAAGTGTAGCCGTCGGTAAAGTTGTAATGGAAGCCGCATCGAAGAATCTCACCCCTGTAACGCTTGAGCTCGGCGGAAAAAGCCCTGTCATCATAGACGAAACGGCAAATATGAAAATCGCTGCAAGACGTCTGGCTTTTGGCAAGGTTCTCAATGCCGGACAAACCTGCGTGGAACCGGATTATCTTTTTGTCCACAAAACAGTCAAGGACAAATTTCTTCAAGAATTCTCAAAGGCGCTGAAGGAATTCTTCCCTGACGGAGATATGTCCAATATGCCGGTTATTATCAGCGAAAAACATTTTCAGCGTGTGTCCCGTCTTATCAAAGGAGAAAACGCTGTGATCGGCGGCAGCATCGATGAGTCAAAACGCTTCATCGAGCCAACCGTACTGGTAGGCATCACTCCTGATTCACAGATCATGCAGGAAGAGATTTTCGGACCGATCCTTCCGCTGATGACCTATACAGACCTTGACGACTGTATCCGTTTTATACGTTCCCGCCCGAGACCTCTTGCACTTTATCTGTTTACTCAAAGCAAAGCAGCAGAGGAAAAAATACTGAGCACCTGCTCATTTGGCGGCGGCTGTATTAATGATACAATCATCCATCTGGCAAATCCGTATATGGGTTTTGGCGGTGTCGGCTACTCCGGAATGGGGAGCTACCATGGAAAACTGAGCTTTGATACCTTCACTCATTATCGAAGTATCGTCAAAAAATATACATGGATCGATATGCCGATGCGTTATCATCCATATACTGAGAAAAATTTTAAAATGATACGCAAATTGCTGAAGTAAAATTAAGAGGAATTAAATTAATTGCATCAATCAGAGGGAGGATGCGGATCGTGCGCACGGTCTGACGAGAATTAAAAGAGAAGCAGCCCCAGATGGCATGGTTCATCATGCTGTCCAGGGCTGCGCAGCATAGGATATACGGGCTTGCCGCTCCACCGCTCTAAGAGAAAGCTATCCATGAAAAGATCTAATCTGTGACATCAAATCGGGAATAACAATCCCCCCCCCGGAAGCAGCATTAACTACAGATCTAGTTACACAAGTCACTCCGAAGGACGTTACGGAACTAGTGACTTCAAAAATCTGTTTCCACTTGCCTCCGGCTACCATATCCAAAATAGCCCTACTATTATCGTCTGACTTTTGGGGCGCAGTTCACACTCCGGAAATTGTTACTTATTGATACTCATCGGAGCAGTTTCCCCCAGTAGCTGTGTTCATAAGGGAAGACTGGGCACAACTTATACCAAGCGACGTAACCGAACCTACAATAGTAGATATTCCAGGGAGAGACTTCCCTCCTGCTACCTGATCCATCTCGACATCGGATAATTCCCCTTCCTTTGCCTTCGCCAATTCTTTGAAAAACTCTTGCATTTCATCCACCGTTACATCATACCCGGCTTCTTTGGCAAAGGCAATCAGCTTCTCTTTTGCCACTTCCTCTCCGACTTTCTCCGCATCTTTCATAATCTCTGCAAATTTTGCCTGCAGTTCGCTGTCTGCCGCTACCTTCTGATACAATTTTTCCATCTGTGACATAGATTTTCCTCCTTCTATGCTTCTTTCAAATAAGCAATAACGTATTTCGCATCCTCCTTTTCTATTCTTTTAACGAATTTTTTATGATACCCCATCTGTAGTAAGCCGCCGACAATTGCATTATCTGGTAGCCTAAAATAATAAGGATTATCTTTATATACGAAATGGCTCAGATAATATTACCTTTAATTTCTTTTTTTTATATCTATTCCATAAAATATAAAAAACAAATACCTGATTTTAAGAGGTATTTGCTAGAAGCCATCTTTTGGGTTACATTATAATTTTTATTCATCAAAAAACCGTCTGCCTTGCGAAACCTTTTCCCGACTTACGGGTATACGCTCCTTAGTGCCGCTTAACTTTAGCTCATAACGGTTTATTCCCGTATGGAGCAGTCCCTGAATATGCTCAAGGCTCACAAGAAAGCTCCTGTGGCACCTGAAAAAGTCATCGCTTAGCTTTTCCTCCCACTGCTTGATTGTATCCGTGGTGGGAATTCGCTCTGTTTTAGTTACTATATCTGATCCGCCCTTATTCGTTTCTACGTAAAGGATATCACCGATACTTAATAATACCGCCTCGCCCCTTGTTTTTATGGTGATTCGTTCCTTTTTTCTTTTTTCACTGCGCAAAATTTCAAAAACCTCGTCCTTTGCCCGCCGATCCACGACCCGGTCAATCGCCTCTCGCAGCTTTTCGATTCGCACGGGCTTTAACAAATAATGCTTTGCATCCAACTCGTACGCATCGGCAGCATACTCTAAATATGCCGTTACAAACACTACGGATATTGTTTTGTCAATTTCCGATATGTGCCTTGCAAGCTCTAAACCGGATATTTCAGGCATTTCAATGTCCAATAACACAAGCTGGGGCATAATGCGGGGCAAATCGGAAAGGAACCGCTCCGCTTGCGTATAGGTACCGACAAGCTCCACATCCTCCATTCCGGATAGAAGATGCCGCAGCTCATCAAGTATCATTTTCTCGTCATCGACGATTGCCGTTTTGATCATTTCTGCACCCCTTGTCTGGAATTTTCATGGAAACGCTTGTGCCCTCGCCCGGTACGCTTATTATCTGGAGCTGCGTGTTATACAGTGCCCTCAGCCGCAGATTGATGTTGCATAAGCCAACACCACTGCTGCTTTGTTCCCCGCTTAAAATTTTATCTATCTTTTTTTCGTCCATGCCATTGCCCGTGTCAGAAATAGAAATAAACAAGATGCCATTTGCATGTTTAACAGATATTGAGACCGTGCCACCGTCCTTTAACGGGGCGACACCGTGCTTTATGGCGTTTTCTACTAATGGCTGCAAGAGCAGACAAGGTATTTTGGTGCCTATGTGTTCATCAACATCATATATGATACGCAGTCTATCCTTGTATCTGGCCTGCTCGATTTTCAGATACGCCTTGATTATCTCCATTTCCTCATTCAGCGATATTTCTGTCCCCTCGGAATAGTACCTGAATTTTCCGCGCAACCATGTGGAAAATTCCAGCAGCAGGTCCCGTGCGGTATCCGGCTCCACCCGTATATAAGCGATAATTGTGTTTAGGGTGTTAAATAAAAAATGTGGCTGAATTTGAGCATTTAAGTATTTGATTTCTGTTCTTGCCGCATGCGTCTGTATGTCTTTATACTTTGATGTAATTACTACGGAAAAAATGATTAAGTATACAAAATATGCGTAATAATGCAGTTCGCCGGTGTCGAAGGGAATTAAGCTTTCGCCAAGCAGCACATCGTAAACGATGCCCAGACACATGATATAGTTACCGATGCAGAGAGGAAGAGAATACGGCTGCTTTTGAAAAGCGGCTTTCGTGTGTATATAGCATGAGTAGCTTAATACTACGATAATAACGATGCCGTAAATCGGGATATTTGCATATATTTTCGGCGGAGTTGCCAGCACAAAAATACTGATCATGACAACAAGACCCGTAAAAATCCGGTTCGGCCATTTTTCTTTTGAGTTGCAGAGATTAAGAGACAGCTTCATGCAAAAAACCGGCCCCCACATAAAGCTCATATAGTGCAGAAAATATACAAACCTGAATAGAGTATTGTAATTATCCTCGTGGATGGGTATCCAGTGCACAACAACAACTCTTACAATGGAAATAAGACACCCAATTGAAAAATATAATATGTATGTTTCTTTTCTATTTACAACAAACTCAACCAAATAAATAATACATAGGATCGAATATGAACCCAGGATAAAATAGTCAATTGCAGTCAGCATAAAACCCTCGATTTCTTTTTCCCCATCTGTTCGAGCAAATATGAGAAAAGATGACAGAATTAGATTAACACATGTTTTGATTTTATCATATAGTTTAACGTTGAACTGTAGCTTTTGCGGGTTAAATTGTAATATCAACACCGAAAGAGGAAAAAATATGGACACAAGAACCCTTCTTCTTGTAAAACCAGCTTCGCTAGAACACTTTACTGTAAGTAAAAAGAGGGGGTTGATCAGATGCTATTTATATAAATGGCAGGTGGTACAATTTCAATGGTTTAATTGTTTCACCATTCGTTTGCCGATGATATCGATCACGATTCTCAGCAGGCTACCAAAGCTGCGTTTCAGAATGCCTGTTTTTACTTCATAAAAATAATCCATGTCCAGCCAGCCTCGTTGTTCCCAGAAAGCATAGTCAGCCTTTGAGGTTATCGTTTTACTCCTTAAGCACTGAAACAGAAAAATATCATAAAAAGTAGGAGTAAAAGGCGATTTCCCATTCATCGCCTCTATAAATTCTCTTGTAAGTGATTCAATTTTTTTCACGCTTTTATTATGATAGTTCCTGTTATAACCCCAGACAGAATGTTGATTATTTTTCTCAAAAAACATCAATGATATGATATTAATCGTTCCGATCAGACGGCAGCCCCATCCACTAGCCGTCATTTTGAGATACCTGCTCACCTGTTTATGCCCGCTTCCCTCTGTTGTTACAACGGTCAACGTAGGCTTTCCGATAAGCTCCTGACGATGAAACAGGTATGCCAGTCTGTCAATTACTCTCTTCAGCGGTGCAGGCACCTGATAAGCATATACCGGAGATGCAAAAATAATCCCATCTGTACATATAAGCTTTTCTTTGATTTGATTTAAGTCATCTTTACACGGACATAGGTCTTCACTTCTTTGAAAACATTGATTACACCCTTTACAGTCTTCAATCTTATAATCATTCAGATAGATGTATTCGAACTCTGCACCGCTGATTTTGTTTGCTGTTTCCTCAATAAGTTTACATACATTATAGCTGTCCCCTTTCCGCGGACTTCCCATTAATACATGTACTTTCATTTTACAATTCCCTCTCTCTTTCTATCCAACGTTGGATAGCAATTTATTTTTTTATCCTACCCTTTAACGGATAGGATTCTTCGTTATTTTTTCAACATCTTTATCAATTGTTCCAGTTTCTCCGGTGCAGTTTGCGGATCGTTTAATATCTGATACTTCAGATGATCGATCTCATTGTTGCCGTTGCTTTCCAAGTCTTGAGTATTTGAAAAATCAAATACAGAGATCAGTTTCGTCATTTTTTTGCCGGCTGCAATACATTTTTCCATTTCATCCAGCAAAGCATTATGCCATTTTATTTGAAATTCAAGATTTGACAGCATCATTTCAAATGAAATTTTTTCTACTGCCAGGCTTTGATTGTTCCCTTTGATCCTCTGCCATTTTTCTATATATAATTTTTGATCATATAGCTTTTGCGTATGTTTTTTTATCTCAGCCGCTATAACATTTTTATCCAGAGTATTCAGCAACGGAAAAATAATAAATTTATCGGAACCGACTTCACAGATTGGGGAATGCAGTTCTTCCTTCACCAGTTCCTTCAATTCTTCTTTTCCCCTTTCCGTTATGGAATAAAGCTTACGCCCCTTCGTCCCGCTGCCTGTTTCCTCTATCAATACGATAAGCCCTTCTTTCTCAAGCTTATTTAGAGCATAATATATAGAGCCGGATTGTATTTTCGTCCAGCTGTCCATTTCATTTACCTGTATAAATTTCTGAATTTCGTATCCATGGGTCGGTTTAATACTTAAATAATATAAGATTAATGCTTTAATCATAAGAACCCCTTTATCCAACACTGCATATTATATCAATAGCATATATACAATGTTGGATAATGTCAAGAGATATATTATTCATTTTAATCGGACATACTTTCTCAGCCTGCATCAGGTAATTTGATTCTACCTTTTATTTCAGCAAGTCAAAAAACTTCTTTATTTACCCTGCCATGCCGGCAATTTTGCCATCATTCCCTTTGCTGCATTTTTCGCTGCCTCTTTATCCAAGCCCTGAGTTTTGATAATAAATCCCGTCATTCCCTCCAGCTTTTCCTTATAAGACTGCATTGTTCCGTCTGGTCTTGCACAGAATTTACAATAGTCTTTGCTTTCATCTCCCATCGCGAAATCATCTTTTGTTTTCATGGGCATGCCGCATGCGATACATGTTTTCATGCTATTTCACCTCCTTTCTGCAGGTAATCAAATTCATAAAATGATCAATAAGCTGTTGTCCATATTTTAAAATAACAGATTGGCCCGGTGCAAACAAATCTCTGTTTGTCAGATAATAATGGAGTAATCCGATCCATGTATTAAACAGCAGATCAAACGGCATCTTCAATATTTTTGATTCCTCCATTTCGCTTTCTGCAACCTGCATGATATGAAAAGCAATTGCGGATTGAATCATAATCAAAGTATTTCGAGCACTTTCATGGAGAACAGGCGCTTCAGAAATCAATCTCGCATAAAAGTCTTCATATTCCTCAATTCCCTTCAAGTGAGCCTTCAGAGCTTCCCTGATCCCGCAATTGGTATCGACCAGCTCATGCAGACGAGCGGTAATTCTCATTCCAAATACTTCAATCACCTCATCCAATAAAATTTCTCGCGTGGGGAAATGGGAAAATATGGTTCCATGGGATACTTTTGCAGCAGCTGCAATGTCCGAAGTCCGAGTGGCTGTCAGCCCATTTTTTGCAAACTGATTCATCGCAACTTCAATCAAATGCTTGCGTGTTTGATCTTTTTGTTTTTGCCTTTGTGATTCCGCCATTTAATTGACTCCTTACTCATTGAGTTTGTACTCATTTTACAATCTTATGTGATCTTTGTCAATCCTATTATAAAAAAATTTATCATAATCAGCCCGATATAGTATAATAGTATCAATGATTATCAATACTGCGATTGCTTTGATGCCTCTTTTATTGATATCGTGATCCTATTCAAAACGGAAGGTGAATGCAATGACAACCTTGCAACAATTAAAATATGTCGTAAAAGTTGCGGAAAAAGGCTCTATTAATGAGGCAGCGAAAGAACTGCTAATTTCCCAGCCCAGTCTTTCCAATGCAATCAAGGAGCTTGAAAAAGAAGTTCATACGACAATATTTATCCGTAATAGCAGAGGAGTAACCATTACAAATGAAGGAGCTGAATTTCTCGGGTATGCACGGCAGATACTAACGCAATCCGAATTGTTGGAATCCAAATATATCAGCAACCGACCCATGAAACAACGCTTTTGTGTATCCATGCAGCACTATCTCTTTGCCGTGAATGCCTTTGTGGAATTGGTAAAAGAATTCGGCCTTGACGAATATGAATTTGCACTGAATGAAACAACCACCTATCAAATCATTCAAGATGTAAAAACGATGTTCAGTGAAATCGGAATCATCTATCTAAGCAATTATAATGAAGCGGTCATACGCAAAATCCTAAAAGAAAACAATTTAGTCTATCAGGAGCTTTTTACCGCAAAGCCTCATGTATTCCTTTATAAAAACCATCCGCTGGCCTGTCAGCGATTCGTTGAACTGAATGAGCTGAATCATTACCCCCGTATTTCGTTTAATCAAGGTGATCATAACGCCTTTTACTTTTCGGAGGAAATTTTAAGTATGAGAACAGCGAAAAAAAATATTCAGGTCAGTGACCGGGCAGCTGTAGTGAATTTCATTATCGGCCTGAACGGATACATGATCTCCTCCGGAGTATTTCCAAAATACCTTCATGGTGATGACATCATCGCGGTTCCTCTGAACGTTGATGAAAAAATTCAGATCGGAACGATCATGCATAAAGACGCCGTCTTATCCGATCTTGGAAAAATATATATTGAAGCACTCCATCAATATGCCAATTGCTTATCATAAGTTCGATAACATGTGTTGTCTCAATCGTTACACAAACCTTTATAAATTTAAAAACAAAAAAATTGATATATATTCAAACTATATCACGATATACAAAACTGATGTTACCTATATGCATAAATTTATGTTATACTTCCATCAAAGCAGTAAAATATTATGCGTCTTTCTGAGAATGACGCGTTGATTAAGGAGGCATATAATGAAAGATGAAACAAAATGTCTGCATGCGGGATATCATCCCAAAAACGCAGAGCCAAGAGTCGTACCGATTGTACAAAGCACAACCTATGTTTATGATTCTACAGCGGATGTCGCTGCCGTATTTGACGACCCGACGAAAAGTCTGATTTATTCCCGCTTCGGTAATCCGACCGTAATGGCTGTAGAAGATAAAATAGCCGAATTGGAAGGCGGTGTCGGAGCGATGTGCACTTCTTCCGGACAGGCCGCAACCTTGCTTTCCATTTTGAATATCTGCAATGCAGGTGACAGCTTTATCAGCACGCCACAGATTTATGGAGGAAGCATCAACCTATTCTCTTTTACGCTGAAACGTCTTGGAATTGAGTGTATTTATGTAGATCAGGAGGCCACTGATGAAGAAATTCTTAGTGCTTTCAAGCCAAATACAAAAGCAGTGTTCGGTGAAACCATTGCAAATCCAGCCCTTACCGTGCTTGATATCGAGCGATTTGCCAGAATCGCTCATAGCAAGAACGTTCCGCTGATCGTGGACAGTACATTCGCCACTCCAATTTTATGCAAGCCGTTTGAATTTGGCGCGGATATCGTGATTCACTCCACAACGAAATATATGGACGGTCATGCAGTGCAAAACGGCGGTGTGATCGTGGACAGCGGCAAATTTGACTGGGCGAATGGCAATTTTCCCGATCTAACGGAACCGGATGAATCCTATCATGGAATCTCCTATACCAAAACCTACGGTAAAATGGCCTATATCCTGAAAGCACGAATGCAGTTGATGCGTGACTTTGGCATATATCCAGCTGCACATTCGGCATTTTTATTGAATCTGGGACTGGAAACCCTGGCAATCAGAATGAAACAGTACTGTGAAAACGCAATGGTAGTTGCCGAGTATCTAAAAAAATCGGATAAAGTAGAGAGCGTGACTTATCCCGGTCTCGCAGATGATGTAAACTATGCATTGGCACAAAAATATCTGAAAGGATGCAGCGGAGTCATCTCCTTTATCATCAAAGGCGGCCGTGATAATGCCGTTCAATTTATGGATGCCCTTGAGCTTGCTTCCAATGAAGTTCATGTTGCCGACATTCGTACCTGCGTTTTGCATCCAGCAAGCGAAACGCACCGCCAACTCAGTGACGAACAGCTTGTGGCGGCAGGCATCAACGCCGGAATGGTTCGTTTTTCCGTCGGGCTTGAAAATATAGATGATATCCTCGAAGATATAGAAAAAGCATTATCGGAAATTAAATAAAGTAATCGAGTAGGAGGAAAATTTGAATACTGATATTCAAATTTTCCGACCTCTCACAGCACCGTGCGTACGGTTCCGTACACGGCGCTTCAGTTTTGTACTAAATATGAACGGCCTGATAGTGGTCTAGTAGAAATACTAGGCCCTTTCTCTTTAGGATTTCATTGGTTACTGCTCTGTGCATAATGAATGAGCTTGCCACTCTGGCATAACCTTTTCTCGAGTTCGCCCATTCCCACGCTTTGCCTTTAGATATGCCAAGTTTTATCAATGCTTTGCACCTTGTTTTAGGTCTCTTCCACTGTTTCCATATGCACATTCGCAAACGGAACCTCATATGCTTGTCTATCTCTTTGCAAACCGCTTTCATGCTTGCTGATCGGAAATAGTTTACCCAACCTCTGATTGCCCAGTTAAGGTGCATGATTCTGTAATCCATGCTGACTCCCCATCTTCTTGATGTGAGTCCCTTAATCTTGGTTTTCATCTTCAATACGGAGTCTTCATGCGGTCTTGCCTTGTACTGCTTCTGGAAGCTGTCAAAGTAGAATCCAAACCCCAGGTATTTAAGTTCCTTTGGTGTCTCAATTTTACTTTTGCTTGCGTTGACTTTCAGCCAGAGGTTTTCTTCAATGTACCTCGTTATGGTCGCCATTACTCTGTTTGCCGACTTTTCACTTCCGACTAAGATGATGCAGTCATCTGCATATCTTACGAAGTTCAGCCCTCGCCGTTCCAGTTCCCAGTCCAGTTCGTTGAGCATGATGTTGGATAGGAGTGGGGATAAGTTTCCACCCTGCGGTGTGCCGATGATAGATTCCTTGTATTCGTCATCGATCATTACACCACTGACGAGATACTTTCTGATTAAAGAGACGACATCTCCGTCTTGCACTCTTTTTGCAACCAGCGTCATCAGCTTGTCGTGGTTGACTGTATCAAAGAATTTTTCCAGATCAATATCCACGATCCATGTGAAGTGCTGATTCATAAGGTTTATGGCCTTTTCGATTGCGTTTTGTGCACATCTGCCCTCTCGGAATCCGTAGCTGCTGTCATGGAAGGTCTCTTCAAATATTGGCGTGATTATTTGTGAGATTGCCTGCTGTATCGTTCTATCGATTACAGTCGGTATTCCCAGATTTCTCACACCGCCATTTGCTTTAGGGATTTCCACTCTTAACACCGGGTTTGGTTTGTACTTTCTCTGCCTGATTAAATCCTTGATTTCTTCGCTATGCGCTTCGAAGTATCCTTCTATTTCAGTTGTGAGCATTCCGTCCACACCTGCTGCGCCTTTGTTGCGTTTGACTTGTTTGATAGCCTCGTCCATGTTTTCCGGACTCAGTATCTTTTCCAGTAACTTTTCCGCGTTCATACTTTGTTACTTCCCTTCTTTTCGCTCATCTCTGCCACCTGTCCGCCTGATAAATCAAGGGGCTATTGCCTGGTGTTTCCTTACAGAGATTACAAGCATAATTTTAGTAACTGACAAAATTGTTTAGCCCTTCGCTCTTGCTAGCTTTCGCCGGCCGTCATCACTACTATGGCTTCTGCTGACTTCTCACGATAAATCTTGTTTCAACCGGGCTTCCCCGTCCGTGAGATCTCCCCAGGTAAGAACGCAGTCTTTCCCTCCATGTACCTGCCACATTTACGCCATCTGCTTTTTCTGTAGCTTTTGGACTTCAGTTTGTTCGGCAACTTTATCCGCAGATTTCGCCTGATGTGATTTCTGTTCGTCAGGTCAGAGTTTTGCCTCGGGCTTCCTTCAGATTCCGCCTCACGGCGGACACCCTTGCCTCCGGCTATACACTTCCCGCTACTGGGCGCGTTCGGGACTTTCACCCGTTAGACTGTGCCCATGCTGGGCGCACCAAATAAGGTACCCTTTGAGGGTACCTTTTGTTTCATTACTACTGTTGTGTCAGCTCTTTTTGAAGTGGGTTTCGCCCTCATGGGAGGGCATATCATTATTTTTCTACTCCGCTTCCCGAAGGCGTTCTACAATACTTTGCTTATCAGTCAATGCGTACAATACGAAAGGAATGGCTGCTCCAAGTAGAAACAGTATAGGCAATACGCATAGCAACGGCCAAATCAAAAAGTGATAGCTGAAAAACCAAAGCATGCCGCAGAAGGTTTTAACAATAAAAAGAGAGCAGACCGTGCTTAAAAAGAGCGATAGGATACCGATACCAAACACGTAATAAAGCCCTTCACACATTATCATTTTTCTAAGCTGCTTTTGTGTCATTCCGATGCTTTGCAGCATTGCGAACTCGCGGCGTCTTGTCAAAATGCTTGTGAGAATCGCATTAACAAAATTGAGGATTCCGATCAACCCAATAATAAAACTAAGTGCACCACCTATTATCACAAACATGTTTCGAAGATCCGAGAACTCATTTAACGCTGTAAATTTTGAAGTGTAGTTCATCAGCGGTTCTTCGGTATCTGTGTAGCTTTTCAAAAAATCCTCCATTGCTGATTCCTGATCATCAGAGACATTGAAGGCATAGCTCATAACAGCCGGCTTCATCACAAGTGTTTTGTACACATCGGCAGGAAGATAGAAGGTATAAGCCCATGCGGTTCGATCTGAATTGGAATAATATTTTACCGCCACATGGCCCAATACGATGAATTCCTGCGTCGTATACTCCCTGTCCGCAAAGGCATCCGACACTCCCTTATAATTATGAAGTACGACCGTATCTCCTATCTCAAAATGCTTCCTCTCCAATTCCGGATCGTTGTAATCATCAAGAGGTATTCCCTCAAAAATATATTTTCCCGATGCCAGCTTTTCATAATCCAGCTCACCGTCAATAAATTCTAGCCGCTCCAGAGGAAGATCCTCAAGTCCATAAACAGCAGCAAAAAAATTTCCGTAATTGTCTTTGTTATAGTCTTGAATGGCGTTCTTTGCATCCTCCGCAGCAAAAATTTCTTCTCTTCCGCCGTAAAGCCGTCCGCCCTCCTGAAAGCCAGGCTGCGCTTCTACTGTTTCAATCATGCGCTCAGATGTCTGATTGTCGATTCCAGAAAATTCGTATTTAAAGTAATCGGCATGTGCGATCAGAAAATCTGTATCTACAAATTTGGAGAGGTATTTATCCATATCAATACTCTGAGACAGGGTAAAAACCGTGTTGAGCAATACCAAGCTCAGTGACAGGCTGATCATTACCAAAGCGGTACGCTTCCTGTTCCTTCCCAGGTTGGAAAGCGCCATTCGCGGCATTTTTCCACCGCTTGTTGTTTTTTTTTGTTTCCGTTTTTGCCTTTGATCTGTGCCTGCAAACCGTACCGCTTCTATCGGTGATACGGCAGCGGCCATCCTTCCGGGTTTCAAGGTGCTGATCAGAACAGTAACAACAGCAAAAATTGCAGAACCTATAAAGATCAACGGATGCGGCGATACCGAGATTGTACTACCTGCAAAGCAAGTGTTATTCATTAGGATTGGAATCAGCGACTTACCGACAAAATACCCCACAATCAGACCGGAGGGTATCCCTGCAGCAGAAAGAATCAGCGCCTGTCTTCGTATGATTCGACGTATCTGTCTCCCTGTTGTACCGATGGTTTTTAAAAGACCATAAAACCGAATATCTCGAATAACGGAAATCTGAAAAATATTATATATAATCAGGTAACCTGTCAAGCTTATCAACAGCAGACCGGAAATGAGAGCGATCAGCGTACCGGCATCCATTCCGAAATTTGCGGACAGGTATGCCCAATTTACGTTATTCGCAATATAGTTCGGTGCATCTTCATCAAGCGAGTATCCGCTTTCGACAAGAACCCTCTCAAGCTTCCCTCCCATATCGATGCTATTGTCAAACATCATATAGGCACTAATGACGCCGGTATAGGAATGATCCTGTTCATAGGTGTTTTTCAGCTCCTCCGAATGGACGTCCACATAGGCACGAGAAGCAAGTACTTGACCCACGTTAAAGACCGGGTCACTTTCCCACCAGCCAGCAAGGACAAAATCCCGCTGTACGATTTCACCTCTGATTTCAAGGGTAAGCGTCAGAGGAGCGCCAACCTCAAGAGGAACATTCATCAGTTCCAGGGTTTTTGAGTCTGCAATAACCTCATCTTCCTCTACAGGCTTGTGTCCGTTTGTCGGTTCACAAAAACCAAGCTTTCGTCCAACATCATCCTTATACCAAAATTCTGTACGGCGTTTCTGAAGTTTTTCGTTTTCCACACTGTCACACAATATCCGATCATACGCAATCTCTTTTATCAGCGGATGATCTTTGACATGATCGAATTCCTCGTCCGTAATGTATTTCAAAACAGCGTGACCGTCTCCGCCCGCCTGACGCATGGTTGCCTTTTGAAGATTTTCTACCGTTCCGATTCCCATTGTAAATAGCGTTGTGAATAATACTGCAGTGAGCACAATTGCGATCACTGCGATAATATTTCGGGCTTTATTCGCCCGAAAGCTTTTATCGGCCAGGTTTCGGATCGTCTTTTTATTTTTCACCTTAATCATTTGCCGCCACCTACGATTTTACCGTCCTCAATGTGAACGATCCGATCCGCCATCTGAGCAATTTCCTCGTTGTGGGTGATCATCACAATCGTCTGATGGAACTGTTCTCTTGTCACTTTAAGAAGACTCAGCACATCCTGACTGGTCTTGCTGTCAAGGTTCCCTGTAGGTTCATCGGCTAGAATAATAGCAGGCTTTGATGCGATTGCCCTTGCGATCGCAACACGCTGCTGCTGACCGCCGGAAAGATTGTTCGGCAGATTATTTCGTTTGCTGTTCAAGCCTAACGTTTCAATGATTTTGTCCATATATTCTCTGTCCGGCTCATTTCCGTCAAGCTGGATTGGCAGCACAATATTTTCATATACATTCAAAACAGGGACAAGATTATAATTCTGAAAAACAAAGCCTATTTTTCTCCTGCGGAAAATCGTCAGTTCCTCATCCTTCAGGGAAAAGATTTCCTTTCCTTCGACTGTGACTTCCCCACTTGTTGGACGATCAAGACCGCCAAGCATATGCAGTAAGGTGGACTTGCCGCTGCCTGAGGTACCCACAACAGCAACGAACTCGTCGTTTTCCACACTTAAGTTCACCCCATCCAGGGCTTTGACGGCAGTGCCTCCGCTTCCGTAATATTTTTTTAGATCATTTGTTTCAAGTATCGCCATTGATATTCCTCCAATAATAAGTCTGTATTGCCATTACACAATACAGACTATAACATAACAATCTTTCGACATTCTTTCGCAAATCTAACAGTTTTGAAAGAATTATGTTCCCATTGGCAAAAATACAGAAAAAGTTGAACCGCAGCCCATCTGTGATAAAACTTTTATATATCCACCCTCGTCAGAAACAATTTCTCTTGCAAGATACAGCCCGATACCGACCCCCTCCTGATTGGACACAACTGCCGAGCGGTAAAACCGTGTAAATATTTTACTGCGTTCCTCTTCAGCAATGCCAATCCCTGTATCGATAATATCGATCCGGCAAAAGAGGTCATAGGCTGTCGTTCTTATAATAATATTTCCGCCATACCCCGTATATTTCACCGCATTGTCTAAAATATTATATACCGCTTCCGTTGTCCATTTGAGGTCAAAAGAAGCTTGAATCTTTGTATCTTCAACCGAAATGGAAATACTCTTTGCGTCCGCTTTGGGCAAAATCTGCTCAAGTGCCTGATCTATCAGCCTCCGCACAGTTTCCAATTTTGGCAGTACGGCAATGATGCCCGTTTCCAGCCGCGAAGTCTTAACCAGGGCACTGATGAGAAAGTTCAGTTTTTCCGCCTGAACAGATAGGGATTTCACACAGACAGCGCAGTCTTCCGTCATATCATATTCGCTGAGCAGCTGAGAATACAGCAGGATATTCGCGATTGGTGTTTTCGTCTGGTGTGATATATCGGAAATCAGACTCTTTATTTTATCTTTTTCTAAGAGAATATTCTTTGATGATGCCGAACAAATGGAGAGATAACGGTACAACTTTGCTTCTGCCGCAGAGAAGGCCGATTCGTCAAAAGTATCCTCTGCAAAGCTGCCGTCAATTGCTGTATCCAGCATTTGATTGATCTTTTCATAGATTTTTATGGTTCTTTGACGGTATATGATAATCGCAATCATTGCCGTAAAGACAGAAGCAACGGCAATCAAGATACACATGTTATTAAGCGCGTTCATTTACTTCACCGCCCAGGTATAGCCAATACCGTATACTGTTTTTATATATTTTGGAGCAGACGGGACATCTTCCAATTTGTCTCGCAGTCTTTTTATCGTAACCGACAAGGCATTTTCATCAACATATTCGGCTCCGTCCGTCCACATTCTATCAACCAAATAAGAACGAGAGACTGTATTTCCACGGTTCTCAATTAACAGACGGAGTAGTTTTTGCTCCGTTTTACTGAGTTCAATGGACATTCCGCCTTTAAGAAACTCCATCCTTTCAAAGGAAAAGGAGAAATTGTCGATCTGCATGGTATTAGAAGACTGCGGTCTGTTTCCCTTTCGGAGTTGGACCCCAACTCTTGCACGCAGCACCATCAGGCTGAATGGTTTTGTGATATAGTCATCCGCCCCAAGCTCAAAGCCCGTTACAATATCGATTTCCAAATCATTTGCGGTTAGAACAATCACAGGAACTGCACACGTACTGCGGATTTGTTTCAAAAAGTCAAGACCGCTGCCGTCCGGGAGATTAATATCCAATATCACCAGATCAAAGGATATCCTTTTTATGTGTTCCTTTGCTTCAGCAATATTATAAGCCTGTACAAAAGAACTGTTATCGTCTTTCAGTGCGAGAACAATACCGTTGGACAGTGCGGTATCATCTTCGATAATTAAGATGTGATTCATTTAGAACCTCCAGTTATTTCCATTAGAACGTCACAGCTGCATCTGTTAGCATATTGATTTCATTCATAAAATTTTACTACGATTATAGTTTAGCAGATAAAAAGAAAGAAGTCGATTTCAGATGCAATTGACTTCTTTCTTTTTGGATTGCTTTTACTAACATTTTATTCAAACGGTACAATCCATCTTTAAGCATTCAAATCTCTTTTTTTATAAAACAGATACGTTACGAAAATAAGTATCGTAATCAGCACAAAGGATAAAATCAAAAATACCGGTTGAAATCCTCCTTCGTTCAAAATCTTTTCCGCTTCAAAATATTGAAAAGGAGTAATATACTTTAAACCCTCAAGCTTGCTGTTCATATTAATTGCAGAGGATAGAATGTATGAAACCAGTAAAACTACCGTAGCAATCGAGCCAGCGGATTTAGAGCTTCGGCTTGCAGCTGCTATGGCAGTACCAATCAACAAGAACACCAACTGCAGGATAAACATTCCACCCATCAACAGGAATATTTCTTCTGTTATATCCTCACCACCTGAGTACTTCCCTATAAGCGCGATCGAAAGAACCAGAGTAACAAGATTGAATACCATAATATTAAAAAGTGAGGCAAACAGCTTTTCGGTTATAATTTTTCCTCTTGAAACAGGCTTAACAAATAAAAACTCCGTTGTTTTATCTCGCTCTTCTTTCGAAATGATGTTTGCACCAAGCATGGAAGCATGGATCGTAGCCATTAAAAGAATATATAAATAGAACATGCCATAAAAACCGCTCATTTTTGTTAAGTCAAAATCACCCATTCCCAATACCGCTTTGATTGATTTGGGGATTCGAGCTAACAATTCATTCATTGACTGGCCTGATTCAGCATATGCGGAAAATTTGCCGATTGCGGAAATAATCATAACAAAGATAGCAATGCTCCACAAAATAAGTGACCTTCTATATGCCTTCAATTCTCTAATAAGAATGTTCATTCCTTATCCCTCCTTAAACTGCATGAATGTCTTTTTTAACATAAACCAGGTAACTTTCTGCAATCGCGGCGATAACAAAGATGAAACCTACAATAACAAATGAAGTCTCATATGCAGCATTTTGGATAATATACGCCGTATCAAAATATCGGAATGGAGACAGATACCGAACGCTTTCTTCACCAAGCAATGAGCCCATAGAACCTAAAATGTAAAACCCAAATACGGTACTTAAGGATACGGAAATCACTGACTTTATTTTTCCTGCGACAACTGAAACAATAATTCCCATGGCCGCAAACATCAATTGAACAAAGAACATAGTAACCGAGATCAACAGAAACAATTTCAGATTAAAATTTCGAACCATTGTGGCAGCAGCTAAAATCGTCAATCCCAGATAAATGATATTTGTAATAATCAGTGCTGACAACACTGCCAGAAGCTTCGCTGTAAGTATCCAATTGCGGTTGGTCGGCTTCGTCATTAAAAAATCTGCTGTTTTTTCGCGAACTTCTTTGGATACAATAGAAGTTCCAAGATTCATTGCCTGAATTGCTCCGCATAATACGATAAAAGTAAACACAAAGGAGTAAAAGCCTGCAAACGTAGAAATACTTTCGATATATATGTTGAAAACCTTTTTCATTACCCCCGGCATTTGATTTAAAAGAATTTTGAAATCTTGAATATCGTTTCCAAGACCTTGAAAAATAAATAAATACAGAACAGTAAGGACGGTCATGGAGCATCCCCAAATTATGATGGAACTCCGATAAACCTTCAGTTCATGCAGAAAAATGTTCATTACCTTTCTGCCTCCTTTTCGTAATAGTGCATAAAAATTTCTTCAAGACTTGGTTCCTCGATCCATATATTAAATATTTCCACATCCGAAATCTTTTTCATGATTTGGTTGATATTGCCCTTGAATAGAAAGCTGATTATTTTGCCCTTTCTCTCCAAATTACTAATTCCGCCAAGTTCAAAACAGCTTTCATCAACTTCTTCTTTCATTTCAATTTTAAATTTTTTATAGTTATTTTCCGTTAAATCCCTCATCTTTTCCAGTTGAATAATTTTCCCTTCTTTTATGATTGCAACACGGCTGCATAGCCTCTGAACCTCACTTAAAACATGGGAAGATAAAAGAATCGCGGCACCTTTTTTGTTTTCTTCAAGCAAAAGGTCAAAAAATTTCTGCTGCATGAGAGGATCAAGACCACTGGTCGGTTCATCCAGAATAATCAACTTCGGTTCATGCAGCAAGCACTGAACAATACCAACCTTTTTTTTGTTTCCGAAGGACAGATCATCAATTCTTTTTTTCAGATCCAAATCCATGATTTCTGCAAGCTCCCTGATCCGTTTATTGCAATCTTTTTTATAGAAGCTGGCTGAATATTTCAAAAGGTCTATCACCCTCATTTTATCGTAATAAAATACTTCCGAAGGCAAATAACCAATTTCTTTGGCAATTTCAGGAGCAAATTTTATACAATCCATACCAAAGATTGTTGCACTGCCACTGGTTGGATAAATCAAAGATAACAAAGTCCTGATTGTAGTGGACTTACCTGATCCATTGGGTCCAATAAAGCCGAAAATCTCACCCTCTTCAACATTGAAACTAACATCAATAATTCCTCTTGACTTGCCATAGTATTTCGTAAGGTTTTTTATTTCAATAACATCCACGTCTGGAACCCCTCTCGTACAAATTTAGATTGTCTTATCTCATTTAGCATTTCCAGAAAATTAACCATTAGTACTTTCTTCTTAAATCCAGCCTTAAATAAAAACATGCTCCAATGAATAGAAAAAAGTGTTGAAATGTGTTATAATAAATAAGTAATATAAGCATAGGAGGTGAATTTTATGAACAAGAGAATCATGCAATTTAAGCTATTGTCCTATAAGCAAGCACTTAAGAAGGCACAAGACAAAGATGACAAGTGTGCAATCAAATGCTGGACGAATAGTATTGTAGAGCTCCAACACGAAATTGAACACACTCTATAGCTGGATCATTGAAAGAAAAAACCCACCATTACTGTAATGGCAGGTTTTTTTAGTTTATCAGAGTTTTCCTTTTCCGCTTCATCTACAAACTTCACCGGGGGGAGCGGTGAAATTTGTAATACATTTCTTTTATTCGTTTCTAAGTTTATACCTTCATTCTCTGCTTTACTTGCAGTGCTTTTAATTCGTCTTTACCATAAACCGCATTAAGATCGTTGCAACTTCTGCTCTTGTAGAAGCCCCCTGCGGGCTTAGACTGATTTTTGATTTTCCTGTGATCAGACCGGTTCCTACCGCCCATTTCATCGCACCATCAGCCCATGAAGAAACATTGCTACTGTCTGAATACCCGGAAATATCTCCAGAAGCAGTTGTATCCAATCCCGCATACTTTGCATAGTTGTACAGTATTACCGCCAGCTGTTCACGGGTGACATTTCCGTTTGGTGCAAATCCATTTCCGGTTCCAGATGCAATTTGGTTGGCGGCTGCCCATAAAACAGCATCCTTGTACCATGCATCCGAAGACACATCCGGGAAGGGTTGCGTTCCTGCAGCTGCGGGACTTCCTCCCATTCTCCAGAGTACTGTAGCAATCATTCCTCGGGTCATGGTCTTATCAGGATCAAACTTGCCTTCTCCGGTTCCTTTTAATATTCCTTTATCAACAACGTAATCAATGGCTTTTCTCGCCCAGTGATTGGAAACATCTCTTAATTCACCGCTGTTTTCTGGCTGTGTCGTATTGTTTATCTGGTCGGTGGTTTGTTCCTTCGTCGGAGTACCTGAAGAGTGATGATGATGACCACCGCCACCGGAACTGCCGGAATGGGAAGCCTCCGATACAGCAACCGTCTTCGTCAGCGTCTGTCCCTGGGCTGTATAGGTTATGGTGTAAGTCCCTGCCTTTGCCGGAGTAAAGACATTGCTGCTGATTGTTACGCTTTTTCCATCAGGTCCTGTTGCTGCAGTTGTAACTGGATAGGTATTATTTGCATCTCTTGCAGTGGCAGAAGGAATTGTCACAGATTGCCCGACCGTTCCTGTCAAAGCATTGTTGTTTGAAAGAGTAATTCTAACTGCGTTATCTTTCGCATAAAGTTTAGCAATTGTGCTGGAAGCCATGGCTCCGCTGAAAAGACGAGCATTGCTGATGTCACAGGCGATTGGGTACTGGACGTTGCCGTCACCGCTCGTATCAGAACCGATCATCAGCCATTTTGCCGGATCATCGGGAATATCTAATGAACCGGTTACCGATTTTGTGTCTTTCAGTTTCCCGTTAATGTAAAGCTTCAGTTGTGAACCATCATAGGTCGCAGTTGCCTCCAGCCACCCATTTTTTATTTTGGAGATATCTGTTGTCGGCTTCGTATAACTTCCATTAATATGCGGCCAAAATTCCAGAGTGTTTCCGTCGCTATTCAGTTCAAAACCAAGACCTGAGCTGTCACAATTACTAAATGGATCTCCATTAACATATTCGTTCAGCTTCATCATGCATTCCATGGTAAAGCTGTTTTTAAGCTGAGCATAATCAGAAGCTGTAAGATTGTATGCAAAAGCATCATCATCACCGTCAAAGCTGGCCACCTTTTTACCCAGGTCACTGTTGTCTGAAATCACCGGGCTGCCTTTTATGACAGCAGTGTGCGCAGCGGAAGATTTATCTGTCGGGGTACCATCTGAAAAATCAACATCAAGAACAGATTTAATGGTATCTTCCAGTTCAAGCTTACCAAATCCTGAAGTGTCTTTCCAAAGGCTGCCAGTATCAGCGTCCCTTGCAACACACCAGGCAAGGGCTGTCAAATCTTCATCCTTGTGATAATCGTCTACCGTAATATCAAATCCAAGCTCTTTTTTCTCACTGGTATTGATTCCGAGGCTTTGCCAGGGAATCGCAAGCTCGACATTCCAGCCGTCGGCAGTCGCCACTGTAGCTGCTGTAATGCTGTTGAGCACTGCCGTTTTTTGTGCATCGCTTCCCAATACGCCGCCGCCCATGATAAGATATGGCTTATTTTTATCGTCAGGGTTGTAGCCGATCCCAAGCTGTCCGTCTCCATACGTATAATCACCGGCATGCAATGTCGGATCAATGTATAACCAGACGATGTCGCCTGCTGACCACGCAGTACCTGCTTTAAGCTCTGTATCTCCTGTGACCTTTACAGCTACATAGAGCTTATCTTTGTCCCATTTTGTATCAAAATCAGCCTGATGCTTCGGATTGCCGGTGATGCCTGTTTGAATTGCATTGTCAAAAGACCAGATGGAGCTTTCCAGCTCACCGTCAATAACAGGCTTCGCGTTTGTCAGTTTCGCAACAGCCGTTGGTATTGCATCACTGTCTGATTCCGCTTCTGTCGTAAATATGGTAGAAATACTGTTGCTGCTTTCTACTTCATAAGAAGTCATTGCCCATACTTCTATCTTATACTCTGTGTCGGGAGACAAGCCTGAAATAGCCGCAGACAACTCATCTGCCGGAGTCGTTCTATAATAATCTGAGAATCTCAGGTAATAATCCCTGTCATATTTGGTGTCTTTGATTGCCTCTCCGGTTTGTGCATTCGTAACCTTCATCTTATAGGAATGAACCATACTGTCATTGGAATCACCTAGGAGCCCGTTTCCGTCTATTGCTGTTGCCTGGCTGAAGGAAAACGCAACAGAAGTGTCTTTCGCTTTTGTCACTGTTAGCTTTGCACCGCTTGGAAAAACCGGTGCCTTGTCCGCACCCTTTCGCACATCGGTATAAAGGAAAGCCCCACCTCCGACCAATGCTGGAACATCAATGACCCATGGCTCAGAATCATAGAGATATTTTCCGCTTGTCAAATTCATTCGCTTGATCGTGACTTTGTTGTTATTATCCACATCGATCAAAAGTGCCTGGGACGCTTCATCGGCATATTCAGGAACAGTTTCATGGGAGCCTGCAGAATTGACTTTACCGCTTTCATTTTCAAAATAAGCACCCAGCGTTCCATCTTGAATACAGGTAAACCCTTTCCTCTGATCGATGGAACGCTCATCCTCCAAGGTACCATGTGAGTGTCCTGAAATATGGATAACTTGAGGATACTGCGCCATCAGAGCCACCATATCCTTAGCTGTACCTTCTCCATATTTTCCATACCATTCATCCGATACATAAGCAGTATCCTTCACAGAATGATGTGCAATGACGAATATCGGTGCATTTGCATCCTCTGTCACTGCATTTTCAAGCGCATTTTTCAGAAAATCATACTGACCGGTATAATCCCCTCCGGAGCTGCTAGCGCCCAGCGTAATAATTGTAATGCCGCCTTTTTTATAAACGCTGTTTGGGTTCTGCCCGGTTTTTGTTTCAAACTCCGTAATTGCAGCAGAATTATCCCCTGACCAACCATAAAACTCATGGTTTCCCATAGACCAAATAATTTTGTCACTTAAATCACTGTCATTTGTAACGTCCATCAATGTATCATATTGGGTTTCGTATCCGTTTTGGGTAATATCTCCGGCAAATATGACCGCATCCGTATCAGGATCTATTGTATAAAATACATTCAGTGCATTTTCATACTTTTCAGAAGGGTCACTGTTGGATCCGATATGAATATCACTGCCCACGGCAAAGCGGGCTTTGATCCCTGTGTGGCTAAGCGGCTTCCAGTCGGTATCTGTTGTCGGTGCACTCCAAGCGAAAGCTTGAAGCGGAAATACAGAAACGGCTAAAATGCCAATTAAAAGCATCGCTAGTATTTTCCTTGGTTTTTTTAACATCGTTTTCTCCTTTCAGTAATAACGATTCGTAAAAATCAATTTTCCTCTCATTTTACAAACTTTTTCATTAACGTCTTTTTACATTTCTTTCCCTTTCCATGTTGAATTCATGATTACCATGCATTTGGTCTTTTCTCCTCAGCAATTAAACCATTGATTTTTTCAATCAGCGCAGGTAGTTCTTCTATGGTATTTATGATAAAATCTGCACCAGCCAGTATAAATGCATCCCTTGCTTTTCTTTTGGCATCTTGTCTTTCTGTCTCTGGCATTGCTTGATATTCCTCGAGGCTTAAACCCATCTGTGAGCTTCCGGCAAGAACCCCTACCGACCATACCCCCGCGTTATAGCCTTCCTTAATATCTGCAACGGTATCTCCAACTTTTACCGTTTTCCAAGGTGCTGTTATTCTAAGAGCTTCTATATTTCTAAAAATCATATAGGGATATGGCCTGCCGCAGGAGGCAGTCGCGTCTGGTGTAATCACAAAATCAGGAGCATAGCCTTTTTCTTTCGCAGAAGGAACCACAAGATCCATCATGATATCGGTATATCCCGTAGTCGAACCAATTTTCAACCCCATATCCCGTAATACTGACACGGTATCCAATACGTTCGGCAATGGGTCTGTATATTCCTCTAAAGACGCTAAAAGCAAAGGTTCAAAGCTTTGATACAGATCATCGATATCTTTTTCCTCAAAAGCTCTCCCATACTTTTCTTCCCAGCACCGGCTAATTCTCGGCATCTGAAGCATCGCCTTGATATGATCCCTTTTCAACATGCCCATAGGGATTCTTGCTTCCTCCATGGTCACCTCAACGCCGGCTTTTTTAAATATTTCAAGAAAAACATTAACCGGTGCGAAACATCCAAAATCAACTGTGGTTCCTGCCCAATCAAAAATAACACCTTCAATTTTACTCATATCTTTCACCTCTTTAATTTTCTTCTCTAACGTTTTATCAAAACAGTTAGAGAGCACATGAATTAATCGTTTGATATCTTTCGGATAAATGTCGCCAATAGTTCCAACACGGAAGGTATCCGCTTCTGAGACCTTCCCGGGATACAAAACAAATCCCCTTTGTTTCATCTTCTGATAAAATGCATGGAAGTCAAAATCATTGTCAGGAAATAAAAACGATGTGATAATAGGAGACTGCAATTCTTCCGAAAGCAACGTTTGAAATCCCAACGAATGCATTCCTTCAACCAACAAACGGTGATTCTCTTTATAACGATGATGACGAACCTCAACGCCACCTTCTTCCTCCAATTCATTGAGAGCCTGATAAAAAGCTCGTACAACATGGGTTGGTGAAGTATAGCGCCATTTTCCCTCCGGCTCCATTTGTTCCCATTGGTCAGAAAGATCAAGTACTAAAGATCTGGCATTGCCTTTACTTTTCAGAAGCTGATCTTTTCTCGCAATCACGAAAGCAAAACCGGGAACTCCCTGAATACACTTATTGGATGAACTGATCAGAAAATCGATCCCCAATTCAGAAATATCCATGGGAATACCTCCGAAAGAGCTCATTGCATCCACGATCAAAACTTTATGATACTGTTTGACCAGCCTCGCAATTTTTTCCAGCGGGTTCAATATCCCCGTCGTGGTCTCACAATGGACGACAGCAACATGAGTAATATGCCGATCTCTTGTTAATAGACGGTCGATCTTATGCAAGCTTGGCGTTTTGGTTTCTTCACACTCAAGTCCGATATAAGGGATCTTTAACCGCTCTGCTACTTGAATCATTCTCTGACCGTAAGCTCCATTTGTAAGGATCAATACTTTTCCCTCAGCAGGAACTGCCGTACCCAGGCAAGCTTCTACTCCAAAAGAACCACTCCCCTGGATTAATACAGCTGTATATCTTTCTATATCCTTTGCTGCCATTGTTAACAAGCGGTGACGAATATTCTGTACAATTTCAACATTATAATCATCATCCCAGGTACACCAGTCCTGAAGCATTGCATGACGAACGCCTTTTGAGGTGGAGAGCGGCCCTGGTGTTAAGAGAAGATAAGGATTATCCGGTATGTTATTGTAAATCATTTTGCATTCCCTCTACTTTTTTCTTTTTTTGTTTTGCATTAAAATACAGATACATTTCATAAATACTTCTGATCACCAGATTAACTATCAATATCAGCAGACTCATGGCCGCTGCCTGCGCAATATCTCCCGCTTCCTCCATATGAGTGATCGCAATAGACGCCACCTTAAAATCAGCAGAATATAAAAACACAACCGCGGAAACAGTAACCATAGCATTCACAAAGTAGTACATGAATATTTCCAAAATAGCCGGAAGCGACATAGGAATGCTGACCTTTAAAAACAGTTTCCAGCCCGGTATTCTCATACTTTCCCCAATGCTTTCAAATTCCTTATTCAATTTTTTTAAAGCTCCTGCTGCCGTAACATAAGGAACGGCATAAAAATGGATGATGTTGGCTAGAACCAGGATTACGACAGTACCGTAAATAAAGTTCAGCGGGTTCGATCTGGAATTAAAGAAAAAAATAAACGACAGTCCAATGACCATGCCAGGAAGCGCAATCGGAACCACCGAAAGCAGTCTTCCTATTTTTTTCATGTGTTTCATTCCTTTCCCTTTTTCAATCAGATAGGTATAAACAAATACGAAAATGGTTCCAAACGCTGCCGTCATCAGACTCATTCTAATGGAATTGACAAAGCTTTGAATGCCTCCTGTTGATTGGCTGAATCGAAAATGTTCCAGGGTGAAACTTCTTTCATAAGGATAATATTTCATCAAGGCATCCATGGCCAAGGCTCCTATCATAATTAGAAAAAAGGCAACGATTAGAAAGCATACTGTAAAAAACAATCCATCTCTCAGTTTGTTTTCTTTGATCTTTAATTCAATTGCTTTTGTACTAATTTCACTGCTATTTTTCGTATTCAGGGTTCTATCCACAACAAAAGTCAGAAGTGCCGGGATTAAAAGCAGGGTACCCACCACAGCTCCCATATTAAAATTGAATTGTCCTGCAACCTGTTTATACAAATCAGTAGCTAAAACATTATAGCTGCCTCCGATGACCTTGGGTGCTCCAAAGTCTGTAAATGCTAAGGTAAAACATACAAACAAGGAATTAATCAACGTATATTTTACTTCCGGCATCGTTATTTTCAAAAATTTTGTCAAGACATTGCACCCCATCGAATCAGCCGCCTCATAAAGCCGTCCATCTGCGTAATGTAATGTTACATAAAACATCAAAAACGCCTGGGGAAAGGTATATATAATTTCAGATAAAACAATCCCTATTTTACCGTATAGTTCAATCTCCCACCCAAGTTGTGTCAATATCCCCTGCTTTCCGAAAAGGACGATCAGCCCAATCCCATGAACGACGGTAGGTACAAAAATTGGGAAGAGTGCTGCATATCTAAAAAACCTTTTCATTTTTATATTGGTTCGCTTCAGTGCATAAGCATAAACATAGCCCAGCATCGTACTAACAATAGCGGTCGTCAATGAAATATTTAATGTATTGATAACCGAATAGGATAAAGAGGGTTGAGAAAAATATTCAAAATAATTATCAAAAGCTGCAAAACTACCGCTACTGTTTTGAAAAGCCTTCATAAACAAACTATATAGCGGAAATACCATTCCCATCAAAAAAGCACTTGTCAGGAACGACATTAAAATGAATTGAGAAGGATTGGTAACCTGTCGTTTCTTGTTTCTGATCATCAGACTGCCTCTTGCACATCCGCATATTGAATCAAATGCCTATTTATGATTTTTAAATAGACGGTGTCATTTTCCTTTAATTCCATTTCCATTGCTTTCTCTGTAGGAAGGTCTATACAAATTTCATGGTTATTATAAAGCTTACTGTAGACTCTAATCAAAGCACCTTTAAACTCTAAAAAGCTGACTTTTCCAGTCCAGTGGCTTTCCGGCTGCTTCATTTTCGTCAATTCAATATTTTCCGGTCGAACACCAAAAATACCTCTATTGTTTTCATAGAAATTCATTGTTCCAATAAAATTAGCAACAAAAGAATTTGCTGGCTTTTCATAGATGGCTCTTGGTTCCCCAACCTGCTCTATCACCGCGTTATTCATAACGATGATACGGTCTGCCATAGTCAAAGCCTCTTCCTGATCATGGGTTACCATAATTGTTGTAATCCCAAGTTCTCGCTGTATTTTCCGAATTTCCAGTCTCAGCTTTGAGCGCACTTTTGCGTCCAAGGCCGATAGCGGCTCATCAAGTAAAAGATATCCCGGAGAAAGTGCAATGGCTCGAGCCAAAGCGGTTCTTTGCTGCTGCCCCCCGGAAAGCTGGGCAGGGTATTTATTTTTATGTTCAAGTAAATCGACAAGGGTTAAAACTTCCAGAGCCTTTGTCCTTTGCTGCTCTTTACTCAGTTTTTTTTGCTCAGCCAAACCAAAAAGAACATTCTGTTCAACTGTCATGTTCGGAAACAATGCATAAGATTGAAAAACGATACCGAAATTTCGCTTCGCTGGGGGCAGCATTGTGCAGTCTTTCCCGTCAATAATGACGCTGCCCTGATCCGCTGTTTCCAGTCCTGCAATGATTCGTAAAAGGGTGGTTTTCCCACACCCTGACGGTCCTAAAATGCAAACCAGCTCACCCTTTTCAATTTCCACATTAACCCCTTTGAGTGCTGCTTTTCCCGCAAACTGCTTATAGATATTTTCAACCTTTAGATAGTTCATATGTATCACCTCTCCTATTCAATCAATGCAGCAGTCATTTCTGCTGCATTGATTTGCTTGTATGCATTATTCCTTTGGTGTTGACTTTGAATCATATTTTTCCATCCATTTTTTCAGGATGCTGCTTCTGTTTTCAGCTGCCCATGAAAAATCATTATCAATCAACTGATCAACCGGTTCAAAGGTGAAACCTTCATATTTTCCTCCTTCTCCCGTCGTGATAATCGGATAGTTTTTATTATAAAGAGTCATCGCATCATCAGAAATTGCCCAATCAAGGAAGGTCTTAGTTGCCGGTTTGATCTCATCTTTTTTCATCAGAGCATTTGCTTCCAAATCCCAGCCTGATCCTTCGGATGGAAATATTACTTCCACAGGAGCACCTTTTTCCTTCTGGCTGATACCTGCATACCCGAAGCTGATACCAACTGCGGTTTCACCGGCTGCAGCCATTTTTGCCGGTTTTGAACCTGAGTGAACATACTGTGCAATATTTTCGTGAAGTTTATCAAGGTATTCCCAGCCTTTTTCTGTTTCTTTTCATTCAGCTGAAGTACACCCGAAACAGTTAAAAATCCTGTTCCTGATGAATTTGGATTGGACATGACGATATGTCCCTTAAATTCCGGCTTCAGCAAATCCTGATATGATTTTATTTCCGGTAAGCCTAATTTTTTTGCCTCAACCGTGTTAACGATGATCGCCGTTTCCCATGCATCGATCCCAACCCAAGTCGGAACCGCTTTATCTGATTTGAATTTATCAAGGATTCTATCAATGCCTGCAGGCGCATAAGGTTCCAGCATTCCTTGATTATCAAGCACCAGCATAGATGACGCGGCTGTTCCCCACACAAGATCCGCCTGAGGGTTCTCTTTTTCTGCAAGCAGCTTGGCTGTAATGGTTCCTGTGGATTCTCTCACAATATTGACCTTAATATCAGGATATTTTTGATGAAATGCTGCAAGATATTCCGTAACCTGCTCATCTTCAAGTGCCGTATAAACAGTGATCTCGCCTTTTGTAGGATCTTCTACCTCTGGATCTGCTGACACCTGCTGCTGACCACATCCGACCAGACTTCCTGCAGACCCCATTAACAAAAGCACAGACACTATGTACAATAAAATCTTTCTTTTCATTTCAATTCCTCCATATTTTTTTCGTAGTTAATACCGGTAATTTTTATAGATTCATTATACAACCTGAAATGTTAACTCATATTAAGGAAAAGTTAAATGTTTGTTAATTCATTACAATATTATTGCTAACTATTTACAAACTTTTTTTATATAACTGATAACATAGTCATATTTGGCAAAGTTTCCTCTTGAATGTCGTCATTTTTTATGATAAATTCTTTATAAAACCATTCAAACATTAACTTCTGAAAGGATTAATAATATGCTGCCAAGTGAAAGACATAGAAAATTGATAGAACTACTTTCCTCAAAAGACATTGTGACCATCCCTGAGTTCATTGCAGAATTTAATGTTTCTATAGAAACAGTCCGAAGAGATTTGTCAATTTTAGAAAAGCAAGGAAAGATTAAAAAGGTGTACGGAGGCGCAAAATTAAAAGATGCCTCTTTTTCAGAGCCATCCATGGAAAAACGTATGATTAGTAAGCTTCTGCAAAAAGAATCAATTGGAAAAAAATGCTGTGAATTTATCAATGATGGAGATTGTATTTTTATTGACAGCGGTACGACGCCTTATTATATTTCTAAATTCCTTACAAATAAAAAAAACCTCACCATCATTACCAATTCCATTCCTGTCGTCAACGAGTTAATGAACACTGATTTTAACATTATTATTATTGGAGGAATGATCAGGCAAAGCGAACGCTCTGTTGTCACTTATGATTATCTATTTGATTTTTCTGTTCTGAGCATTCAAAAAAGTTTTCTCTGCGCCGGCGGCATTACTGCTCGTAATGGCGTTTCTGATTATAATATGCAGGAAGTTGTTACAAGAAAAATGATTATCGAAAGATCGAATGAAATATTTGTAGTCGCCGACAGCAGCAAGTTTGGCAGGGATGTAACCGTAGGTGTTGCTCCTATATCTAATATTGATTATATTATCACTGACTCAAACCTGAATAAAAGCTTAGCTGCTGAATTTGACAAATCTAAAGCAAATCTGATTTTAGCTGAAGAATAAGCCGCTTCGTCAGTTATACTCATGTTTTGCTGAGGTTAAAAAACCGTTGTTTTGGTAGCTATATAGTCATGCACCAACAGCGGTTTTTGATTGAAAATCAAGCCGCTGTTTGGATATGAGATGTCACCTTGACAATTAATCGTTATTTTATTATTTCTAGTCTGTTTTATATTTTATATCAATTAATTATCTTTTGCTTCGCTCAAATCCTAAATAGCGCGTACCCTGAAATGTCAGCTTTCCTATATCATGTTCCACAAGCATTCCATATTCAGTATCTCGAATTTGAAATTCTAAGCGATCACCGCTGGTTACTTCGAATGTAGCATAGTATGTAGTCGATGATGACATATGATGCATATTGTCTGTTCCCGTATTATGATGATAATGTTGCACATCCGCTCGTTTTGTGACCACAGTTGCATCAACCGTTAGAACCGGGGATTCATTATTGCTTTTCCACTGTTTTGCGCCTTGTATTGAGCGCACAATTATCGTACCGAATACGAAAACAAATACGATCACTATAAATACAGGTACAATGCTGAACATCATACCATCGAACCCTCCAAAAGGTGAAATTCCCAAAATCTTATCCCTCCAACCATATAAATAATCTGCATCTAGTATATCATAAGCAAAAGAACTTAAATAGGCAAGCTGCTCTGGTGTCCATGAAAGGAGCAGTTCTTTCGGAAGATTATCATGGCAATCTTTTTTCATACCGGGAACACAGATGTAAAGATAACCGCCACTTTTGACTTTCAGGCACACCACGCTCTTGGCGCGGAGGGTCATACGCGGTCACACAGAGGCCACGCGCCGCGTTTACAACCGGGGCTTTGCAATTAAGCTTGTACTGCTATAATCTAAATGAAAGATGCCATAAATATTTTTCTATTTTTATTAACCATATGCTATGCACATCTTATTGGGCACATATTGAAAAAGCTTTTTTATAAAAGATATTGAGCTATTCCATCTCCAAAGGACCAGTTTTCTTTACCCACATCGCCTACATCAACAAGACTTATTAACAAGTTGCTCTTTTCAATCCCTGTACTTTGATGCAATTTCTCAGTGATTGATTGATACAATCTCTTCTTTTGTTCAACAGTGCGTGTATTGTTAATAAATATTTGTATTATTATTAGATCATCTGTTTTCTTAAGACCCAAGTAATTCTCTGCATAATAGAAGTTATCACGATCATGTTCATTTATAACTACAAATTTATCATTTTTAGGAACATCAAATTCTTCTATTAGTGCCTGATAGATAGATTCTGCAATATTTTCTTTGTACTCTCTGCTTTTTCCACGTATAAGCGAAACTCGTGTTAATGGCATTTTTTATTTCCTCCTAATATTTAAATAAATGTGTCGTACAATTTAAGAATATCTTATTTTAGATCATTTTCAAGCTTGTTTTATCATCTTTTTCACAATAAAATCTATCCATACTGTTTAGGAATCTTTTCAAAAGGGTACCGCTTTGTTTTCGCATTGCAAGTCCATCTGATTACCAATATGTTTAAGAACTTCATCGTAATAATTAAACAGATAATAGTTTCAGAAACATGAGAGCATTCGCATTTTCTTGCCACTGGAATCCTTTAAGCCTTAACGTCTATAGGTCATTTAATTCGGGCTATAACTAACCGCTTAATTTAGAAGTTAAATTTTTTGATGAGTGGCGTTGCGTTAATCTTCGCCAAATTTCATATATAGTAAAGACCATCAGGTATGATAGGACGATTACCATTAGAAACTTAATGAATATGTGTATCTTGAGACCTATAAACAAATACGTAAAAAACGTTACCGGCAGAAAGTGAAAAATATAATATGTAAAAGAAGCCCTATTCAAATATCTAATTGCCTTGCCACCCTCGTTGAGACAGGTCGTCTTCTTCCCGATATTAAGCAAGAAGATGATGGCAGAGCACTCATAGACTCCCCTTGCAAGCGCCCATAAATAGGTTAAGTATGTGTCATCGAAGAGTCGCATCTGTGTCTGGATATTTACATAATAAAGTACAGACAGAGACAGCAGTCCAAACAGGATCGAAATTTTATAATACTCTGTTACTTTCTTTTGTATTCGCAGATCGGTAGCATAAATGTAGCCAAAGATAAACACGGCTAGATAAACCGCATCATTTGCCCAGTCGAAAACTAGAGTTTGATGTGCGTGAAAATGAGGGCGCAAAGCTATCTCCAATAATATCACTGTAGCAACAGGAAGCAGCAAACGATGCCCCCGAGATATAAAGGCAGCGATACGGTCGATACGATTTCTATCTTTCCAAAGGTTGAAGATCGGTGTACAAATCATGGAAAAAACAAACAGATATAAAAGGAACCAAAAATGTGCATAAGCCTTATACTTCACTACATTAAACCAGAAAAACTGTGGTAAAAAATTAAGAAAACCATCTCCAAACCCCTCATATAATGCCTGAATATAGCCTGTAAGGGGACAGAGAAATAGAATTCCCATAAGAAAAGGCAGCATCAGCTTTTTCAGCCGTTCACCCATATACCTTCTGCTGTCCCTGTTTTGAAATGAATAAAAAGATGCAATCCCTGAGACAAAAAATAAAAGCGTCATAAAAAAATCGTAAAGAGGTACCGTTATCATTAAAAACGGTAAAGCCGAAAGGTTGGACACGGGATCTTTAATATAAACGAAACCATTTTTTAAATATGTAAATGCCGCGTGATAAGGGATAAGAGACAAAATTACCAATACCCGCAGCCAGTCTATATAATATAATCTCTTTGTTTGCATACATCAAACCTCATAACAGTGAAATTACAGGTTAACATTTAATAGCTGCGAAAACATCCCTAAAACCACTTCACGAGTCTGCTTCAGATCTAATTCGCGCTCTTGGACAAGACTGTGCATCATAAGTCCGTCTAATGTTGCCATCATAACGGTAACCATACTGGAAATCTCAAGCTTCGGATGAATCATTCCTGTTGCCTGCCCTTGAGTTAATAAATCATATAATAATTTATAAAAGCGATTGTAATAATCAGCCTTTACCTTTTGTAGACCGTTGATTCTGTCGCTTTCAAGAAATCCTTCAACAGACAGCCGATTATATTCGTAATGATCACTGATCACCAGATTTTCAAGGCAATTCAAAAGCCTCTCAAGTTTTACCACAAAGGGATCCGTTTCTTTAAATGAGCCTGAAAGAAGCATATAGCGCTTTTGAAAAATAAAATCCATAGTCGATATGAATAGTTCTTCTTTGCTTTTAAAATAGGTATAGACAGCTCCTTTGCTAAGCTTAAGAGCCTGGCAAATTTGGTCCATAGTAGTCTGGCGATAACCGTATTCAGCGAATACTTTGGCTGCGCCTTCGATAATTCGTTTTTTCTGATTCTGTTCATAATCAAATGATACACGAGGCATACATACATCTCCTAGTATAATTATCCAAAATAGCTTTTTGCTTACTTTAGTCTTGATCCAGTAGTAAAGCAATCCGGTAAGTTTGAAGGAACCAAGGTCACCATGTCAAGTTTGTCTACGCGGCGATTCGCCTTCCCTTTAAAGTTAGCAAACCGACTGGACAGTTTTTATTATGCCTTTTAATTTATAATTTGTCAAGTAGTAATCGAAATTTTTATCCCCTTATCTTTATGAACTCCAGCCCCATGTTTACCATATTCCATTTTAACAATGTCCTGAGGCAGACTCAGGTTCTGCCCGGACAGCTGGAGCCCCAGTACAATGCAACCGCCGCGAATCTTGAAGAGACGCCGGCGAGCCGCCATATCGGCTTTGTTTCAAAGTTTGAAGAGTTTCATCCCGGTAATTTTTCCTGCTCTTTGAATCCGGCAGAATGGATAGAAGCTGGCAAGAGCGGAAAGCCAAGGAAGCTTTCCGCCGATCTGGACCATCTGCCTGAGACGCTTATCTTTATACGGCCAGTGAGTATCGCTGTCTTTTCAGACAATTGGCGAGACAGACCCGCATCTATTTCATCGATCTCATGAATCCGAAGGATGGCTTGAATCTCAAGGAAGTTACCCCAGAGGAATTCAAGGATTACCTCAAAAAAACTGCGAATTCCAAACCTCCGTTGTCCCGGATCCTGACGAAGGACGGTTACGTGCAGGAAATGGAAGAACAATATTTGCCACCTGAACAGTTTGTTCGCATTTCTCCGCCTGAGGGGAAGGATAAAATATAATAAGCAACCGGATTTGTATTTCAAATTCCCAAGGAACAGGTGTAACAGAAAAATTATCAACTGCCTGTCATCGCCGAAGCGGTTCTCCGTATATCACCATATTCCAACAGCAATCGCCTATTTGCGATTTACTCTTATCAGGAGATTCCATCTCCTGATGCCCTCTTGGTCAGGGATTCGGGTTCCTACTTATTGCAGAAAAAAATATTAGAGCCCTAAAGGACTCTAATATTTTTTGGCAAGTTAGGTGAATATAGATGCCAAAATATATTTAAAGCCTTTATTTCTGTTTCTAAAATAATATTGAATCTTTTGATGCATATCTAATCATGTAAAGATATTAACTTCATATTTGATAAATGGGAAGTTGAGTTATTAATCTTCGCATAGACACAATTTACTCTGTTTATATTCTTTTGTCGTCGAAGGCATGGATTGACCTTGTTCCAACTATGATCTACCCCACTGTACTGTTCCTGCTGGGACAAATAACTCATCCCCCGGATTGAGGACGATTTCCCTATCCTCAAAGCAGGCTGTGTACTGACCTAACACTATGATAGTGTTAGGCCAAAATCGTGTTTGTGCTTTTTTGACTCCCTGTCGGAATAGCAAGTCCAGAAGGCCATCTGACCGCCTCCCGGCCCCTCATAATAATATCCTTCAATATCCTCCGTGTTTTGCGCGCTACCAGGCACGCGGTTCTTTTCATTTTTCATAAAATCGGAGAAATCTTTCATTATCGCTTGCCTCCAATCTTTATTCTTACATTTTCTTATAAACGCTTTTCCAAATAAACAAATTTCAAGTCAGCAGAAATAGCTTTTTCCTTAAATCGAACTGATGTGATATAACATAATTGTAACACCATAGTCTAATAAGATATAATCTTATTAAATGAAGGAGTTAACATTATGAAGCACCAACCACACTACGAAACAGAATTTAAGAAAAAAATTGTACGTCTCCACTTAGAAGAAGGACGTACCCTGGTTAGCCTATCTGAAGAGTATGGTGTATCTAAAGCCAGCATTTCAAATTGGGTTAATCAGTTCCGTGAAGAATGCCAAATAAATAAGGAAGCCAAGGAAGACTATGATTACATGAAAGAGAACCTTCGCCTACGCAAAGAATTAACAGAGCTTCAAAAGGAAAATGACTTCTTAAAAAAAGCGGCGGCGTTCTTTGCGAAGGAAATCGATTAGAGGCTTATCGATTCATTCAGGAACATTCTAAAACATTAGGAACCAGATGGCTTTTACGTCGGTTACATATATATCCAAATGCATATTATCACTTTCTTAAAAACAAGAAAGCCAGTTATTATGCGCAAAAAGAGGAAGCATTTAGGATGATAACCACTCTTTATCATGAACACGGCGGTGTGGACGGATACAGAAGTATCCGTGTATTTTTAGCACGTAAAAATATCATCCTGAGTAATCCCACAGTTCATAAATACATGAATAAAGAACTTCATTTATATTCAATCGTCCGCAAAAAGAATTACCACTATGAGAAAGGCAAAGCACATAAGGTTTTCCCGAATCTCATTAACCAGAAATTCTTAGCAGAAGAGATAAATCAAAAATGGTGTACTGATTTTACATATCTTTTCCTGACTGATGGCAGCAAGAGGTACAACTGCTCTATTTTGGATCTGCATGACCGTAGTATAATTGCAAGCATCACTGATAAGCAGATTACCAGTGATTTAGCGATTCGTACTCTGAAGAAAGCCCTGAACTCGCAGCCATATATAAAAGGCAAATTAATTCTACACAGCGATCAGGGGTCGCAGTATACCTCAAAAGCATTTACAGAATGCTGTGAATCCGTTGGTATCAAACAAAGCATGAGTAAAGCCGGTTATCCATATGACAATGCCCCAATGGAGCGTTATTTTAATACATTAAAAAACGAATTGATCAACCTGCATTACTATCATAATGATGAAGAGCTCAATACTGCCGTAGAGGACTTTGCATACACATGGTACAACCATGTAAGGCCACATATGTTCAACAGTTATAAAACACCTTATGAAGCAAGGTATGCAGCATAAAAAAATTAGGCAAAGGTGTTACAAAAATGCTTGACCATTACAGGGTGTACCACTAATTTCCCAATCAACATAGTCTTTCCTTTGATTTGACAACGGACAGAACCGATAATATGTTCATTATCATTGATTGCTTTTAGAATAATACCGTTTTGATACTCTTTTGTAATTTCATCAAGAGTTTCATTTAGCGGTTGTATAGAATAGTCGTTCAGCAGTTTAGCTTCGCTCTGATAGGCTAAGTATTGTAATTCTAGTATCAGTACTAAATCATTTAGGTCTGCTTTCAAAATTAACATAGAATTTCTCTCCTTTGCTCATTCTCGAGTAAACACGGGCGTTACCGCCCATGCTCCTCTACAGAACCGTACGTGCCCTATTAAGGCATACGGCTCTTCACACCATATTCTTCATCTATAGAATAAGCTAATCCTAACTGTCGGTTCAATGATTGGAAAAGTTTGCAATAAGCCTTTAAAGAATGTGTCAACAGAATAACTTCTCTTTTGACTTCTCCTGTTCAGCCACTTGAAAAGCAACCATTTGGCTATGTTAGCAAAACTTTTCACGCTCTTTGTGTTGTCGGTTACTCCATAATACTGGTAGTGCCCTCTCAACTTCTGGTTAAGTTTCTTAATCAGATTACCTACTGGCATTGTTCGATTTTCTTTTATCCATTCCTTCATGGCTTTGACCTTGCTTCGGAATTTCTTCCTGCTTGTCTTGACCTTGCAACGAAAGAATCTGTTGTCGCCGTTCTCACTACAGTAGAACGTAAATCCAAGAAAATCAAAGGTTTCGGCTTTTCCCTCTCCTCTCATTTCCCTGTTCCGCTTTGCAAATCTACCGAATTCCAATATCTTGGTCTTATCCAAGGCTAATTCAAGTCCAAATTTCTTGAACCTTTCTATCAGACTCTTGTAGAATGCTTCTGCTTCCCACTTGTTTTGAAAGCAGCAGACAAAATCATCGCAGTACCTTATCAGGTATGCCTGACCTTGGCTCTGCCGTTTTACTACAACATTGAACCAATTATCCAGTACATAATGCAAGTATATGTTCGCAAGTATTGGTGATGCTCCATTTCCCTGTGGCGTGCCCCTTTCACTGTCAAGATATTTTCCATCTTCCATAATACCTGCTTTCAAGAAATTATCAATGATTTCAATAAACTTCTTGTCGGCTATATCATGCTCCAGGAATCTGATCAGCCATTCATGGTCTACATTATCGAAGAAACCCTTAATGTCTGCTTCCACAACATAGTTTACCTTTCGGTATTGTACCATTTCTATGACTTCCCTTACCGCCTGGTGGCAGTTCCTGTTGGGCCTGAATCCAAAGGAGTCGTTGTAGAACTTCGGCTCATAGACCATTGTCAATATCTGTGCTATCACGTTTTCTACAAGTTTATCTTCGTAGCACGATATTCCCAGTGGTCTCTTTTTGTTGCTTCCATCCTTGGGGATATACGCTCTTCTTATAGGTTCTGGCTTGTAGCTCCCGCTTTTCATCCGTTTTAAAAGATGCTCTACGTTCGCTTCCAGATGGATCGAATAATCTTCCTTTGCCACGCCATCAATCCCTTTCGCTTTCTTGCCGTCCATTTCTTTATGGCTGGCTGTCAGCGTATTCTTATTGATGTATGAAGCGAGATTTTGAACCTTTCCATCAAGTTTCGCCTTTTCTATGTTGAATTGTATTCCAAGTAACCCGTTAATCAAATTCTTCAGCTCTCCTGTCTGTAAAACTAATCGTTTACTTGAAGCTATGTTGTGCCAGTCCCTTCCCTCCGCCTGCTTTCACAGGTTTCTACGGTACTATGGGCTGGTCGGACTTCCTATAGCGCATTTGTTCGTCTCGCTCGTTCCCTTACTTGATTTCACATACTGGTTTCCCAGACACTATAGGATCTCATCTGTTCCGTTAACATATTTATCATCAGACTCGCCAAGCTCTCAGACCCCGGAAGAGTGTTGCAAATCTCACCATTGCGATTTACACCATGCTGTCTACTACTTAATACAGAGTATTGACCTCTTCGACTGAATAATAATTTCGGGCTCTATCACTTTACTTTCATTTCGGCTCTTCTGCTCCCTGTCCTACGCTTAAACCTTGCGTTACCACTTCGGCTCCAAGGACTCGGTACAGGCTGCTGGTTAGGCTTTACCTGGTGGGATTTTCCCACTATATATTAACAGCTTACAAATGGATTTGGGATTTCTCCCGCTTCCAAGTGGAAACATTGAGCTTTCGCTCGCTGTTTCACAGCTCGCACGTATAAAATATTTTATCACAATGAGCAAAGGAGAGATAACATATTCTGTAAATCTAACATTTAATTAATTTAGGCTATGTTTAAGAATAAAGTTGATATTTATGATAATAAATAATGGAAGTCGACATTGACTTCCATTAATATACATTTATAAAGGCTTTGATGATATCGCCTTCTTTGACATTGAAGCTTGCCTCAACGCTTTTTCCGCTGTCATAATCCGCTTTAAATCCCATAATACCTATCTGCTGCCCGTTTCTTATATGTACAAACACGCATACCTCATTACCACCGTGTCCTGAAACAGGCTCAATAGTTACAGAAAAATATTTAAATCCGGATATTCCTTCATTGACTGTCATCATGGGTATGCCGTCCTCTGTATATCCCCCTGTATATGCTGCATCTTCATCTGGCTGGATAATATACGCGCCGTTACCACAGCCCAGATTCACTTTCAAAGTTAAAGTTTTATTCGCTTCATTTCCATTATTATTGGTTACCTTGATTTCTACGGTGTAACTGCCTTCATTCACAAGTGTTCCTGTTATTTCTCCGGTTGTTTCACTGAGGGTGAGTTCTGTAGGAAGTCCTGTTGCCGTCCATGTATATGGCATGGTGCCGCCTTCTGCACTTAGGGTTGCATGATAGGTTCCTCCCAAAATCCCTATGGGCAGGGTTTCATTATTTATTGTCAATGCTTCTTTTCTTGTAACTGTGAGGATATAGGTCTTGGTACTTACACCGTCTTTACCTGTTACCACTATATCAATGGCATTTTCTCCTACATCAAGATTGACCGGTTGGGATGAGTCTTTTCCATTTACTGTAACCGTTGCATTACTGTCCATCAGAGTTGGACTTACTGTAATATCTTCTACGGTATAGGGAACAGTTGCTGTTTTACACTATCCGCCCTTAATCTTTACTTCTGCGCCAGCTGAAAGACCTCGCTGGACATGTACACCATTGCTGTTCGGCTAATGGTTCCCACTACCAAGCCCATAGCGGACTTTCACCGCCGAGTTACTTCCTATGCCGAGCGCACCAATAAAAAGATCCACTATACCTAAATGATATAGTGAATCTTTTTGTCAGGATACTACCCACCGGGTAGTCTTTTAAAACTTTTTTGATATACACAGACCATCATACGCAATATAAAATAAATGTTTATCCGTAAGGAGGAAAACATTTATAAACTAATTCAGCATTTCAAAATCTATCGGATAATTTATTTCTTTTATTGATTTAATTGTATAAAAATCGTTTTTATGCAGTTCTATAAGATACTCGTACTCGAGCTGCTTCCCATCTTGCGGATTTTCAGACATATAGTCGACTATGGCATAGTAAGTGCCATCATTTTTAGTATCTTTCATCATCATTTGAATAAATGGGTATTCAGATACACCTCCTAGTGCCGGTACAGTATAAATTCCTTTTTCATATGAAATGATATCATATGACTTATGTTCTTTAATATTTGCTCCGAAGTATCTGTTCGCCAAATCATTCATTACCGACTCTTCAAAAACCACATTTGCGCCACTTTCTTTTACTTTGTCACCAAATTCACTTATATCAATAAATCCTGCTCCAATATTAACTCCCACGAAATTTATAATCATGTCATCTGTTAATTCTCCTTTATTGGAAGGTTTTATTGTATCTTTAGTGATTGGTGATAAAAATCGTTCCAAATTACTTTTCTCATCATCTGATAGAGATATTGTTTCAGTTTCAATGGGTCTTAAAAAAGCAAATTTTCCTTCGGGTATTCCCCACAATGGAGTCGTTTCTACTTCATCTCTTATTATGTTCGCCTCAATCTTTCCATTTTCGAAGGTTAGTTCAATATTTCCGGTATACTCCCAGCCTTCATCCTCATAAGAGGCTGTCAATTTTCCATCTTCAATTTTGCCTTCAAAACTTACTTCTGCCTGTCTGTAGCTTGGCGCTCCCTGTATCGAATAAATACTGCCTTTTGCTGACCCATTGTTTATCCCTGTAATATTTATCCCTGTTGCCCCAAAATAATTTTCAAGAGATGTTATCAGGTAAAGCTCTTCGTCTTCAGCTACTTTTAGTTTCCAATTCCCTTTATAGTCTTCATAATTTTGATTATTATCGTTTTCATCAGATGCCTCGGTTGTTGCAGCGGGTACAGCGGTTTTTGCCGTTTTCTCGCTTTCCTGACTTTGGTCAAGCTGAGAACAGCCACCGAATACCAATGATACCAATATCATAATCGTTATGAATATGTAACTGCTTTTTTTCAAGTTAACCACTCCTCTTCTAATAATATTATATATTCTATACATCCCGGCTGCTGATTTTTCTTCAGTGAAATTAGTCTCCAGGAAATAAAAAGATTCACTATATTTTAATGATATAGTGAATCTTTTTGTCTGGATACTACCCGGCGGGTAGTCTTTTAAACTACTTCATTTTATCAAGGTCATTCAAATGCTGCTGCAAAAGTGTCCTGTTATTGATAGAAAGCTTTGCATATATGCACTTTAGCGCCATTTTAACCGTATTGGAGGATATGAAAAGCTGTTTTCCAATTTCGCTGTTGGTTACCCCTGTTGCCGCCAGACGGGCTATCTCTATTTCCCTTTGCGTCAGCTTGGGCTTTTTCTCCGTAAAATACTCTAAGATAATTTGCTCTTTGGATCTCTTAAAGATCTTATATAGCATCAAGATCTTTGCAATTTCCTCCCGATAGCGACCTTCTGCGGCAATTTTCTCCAGGAGGGGTTCAATATAATCGCAGTTTTCCACAAAGAGCATGTACTGCTTGTCCGGCATAGCAATTTCGAGGGCCTTTTTCAGACTGGACAGAGCTTCATCCACCCTGAATATTTTTCTATATGCCGCCGCAAGGTATATGTATGTATAAACGTATCCCAGTATATTTGGAAAAACAGAAGCTATGGAGATAAAATGCTCCGCGCTGCCGATCAGCTTCAAGTATTCCCCCCTGATTAAGAGCACCCTGCCGTACATGATATTAAAAAACGCATATGCGGGAAACCTCAGCCGATGCTTGTGCAGGTCCACATCCAGCAGTCTTTCAGGAATTTTATCCTGTTGATCAAGATAAGCATAGATGCAGCCCTCACAGATCTCAACCGTATGGATAAATTGATATTCTTTTCTGCTAATCATATCCTCATGCATTTTATTGATAAGATTCATCACCTTGTATAAATCACCCTTCATAAAGGCAATAAGTATCTGCAGATACTCTGCGCTGAAGATAATATTTTCCTCCATTCCCGACTGCGCCTTGAGTAAGGCCATCTGCACCGAAATTTCAGCGTTTTCAAATTCGCCCTGATTGAAGTAGGATTCGGCCTCCATGGCATATTCCGCGCCAGAACCATGTCCCCTTGTCAAGCGGTAGTAATAAGGCAATCCTTCTTTTATATCTTGTATATGCTCCTCAAGCCTGCCGCTTTCTCTATAATACAGACTCAATACAGAAGGAGAGCCAAAAGTCCAATTGGTCCCGATATCATAAACAGATGTGGGCCGATTCAGCAATTGCCAGGCTTTTTGATGCCGTGCCGACATCTTTTTCAAGTCATTGAATTCAGCGAAACTAAGCAAAAGCTCAAATTCGCCTAAAAGCCGGTTTTTCATCTCGTGATTTAAGCCGTTATCTCTTTCTATGTTGACACTGAATTCGTTGCATGTTTCATGAAATATTTCAACTTCTTTATGGACAAACAAATGCATGGCATAGATAAGTAGTGCATAGTGATGTCTGGACTTGGCGTCCTTTGGACATTCCGCCATATATTTTTTAAGTAATTCTTTATTCAAAGCGGAATAATCATTCGATTTGTCTTCTTCCAATGCAAGCAGAATACCGTCAAAATCCCCGCACTTGTAAAAATAGCGTCGGGCGGTAAGACAATCGCTGTTTTCCATAAACCACCGACCTGCTTTTCGATACAGATTTTGGTGATAGCTTATCGCTTTTCCTTCCAGTACTTGTTTCAGAAATTCTGTGAAGATACTGTGGATATTATAGGTTTTAAGCCTTCCGTCATATGTAATAAAAGAATTATTACCAATAAGCTCGGTAAGAAATCCTGCTGTATTTTCCTTTTCCCACATGTATTCAGCCTGCTTTAAAGTAAAGCCGTCAAAAATACACATGGTGACGAGAAACTCTTTTATTTCGTCGGAAAGCGGTATATATACAGCCTTTTCAATCAGCTTATAAATGCTTTCCGCCTGCGTATAGCAACCCCAAACAGCATATTCCAGCATGAGCAAGTACAGCGCACTAATCCATCCCTCTGTGTCCGAATGCAACTGCTGTGCTTCACTTTCACTTAGGGTTATGCCACAGGTCTTGTAATACCTCATGATCTCCTTTGGCATAAGCTCAAAAGTTTCCTTTGTTATATGATAAAGGTAGCCTTTTAGCGCAAGCTCTTCAATTCTTTGTAATTTTACAAAACGCGCGGTCAGGACGATATGCAGATGATCGATTTCGTTTTCAACTAGAACCTCAATAAAGCGGTTGACACTGGAATTGTCTATCAGGTGATAATCGTCGATTACCAAAACGGTTTGATCAGGCAGCTTAATATCTTCAATAAGTTTAATGGCTTCCTGTATTGATATGGCGTCATCTGGGAAACCAAGTTGTACAAAGCTTTGGGAGCGGTCGCCGTCCAAGTCGCGGAACAGCCTAGCAAAGCCGTTCCAAAAGCTGACGGTCCCGCTGTCATAAACTCTTTGCCACAGCATATTGACTTCGGCATTGCTTAAATACTCTCTTACAGCAGTGGTTTTTCCATAACCCATGGGCGCTTCAATGATGGTGAGGGGATAATCAAGGATTCCGTCCAAAGCCTTCGTTATTCGATTTGGAAAATACAGGCTTCCCGTGTTGTGTTGCTTTGCTTTTAGCATGACCCTTCCTCCTCTAATTTTCTACTCCGTTTTATTGCACTAAACCGCATACGCGGTGAAGTCTCCCCCAAGGCGTAGTCTTTGCGAAACACGCCTGTTCGGTGCAATCTTTTTAAATTTATAATTAATTAGTCTTTTCTTTCGTTTAAAATATAGTCAAAACGAAGGTGAACCAATTATGTTTAAAGCGAAATTTTTCCCCTACGAAGCTGAACTGGAACATGAAATGGAACTTCGCAACTATTCCGTCTGCACTGTTAAGAACTACAAATCACACTTACGTCGTTTCTCTGAGTTTTTCACCAGGGATCTAAAGCTTCTCTCTGCTGATGATTTCAAGGAATATCTTTACTACCTGACTGTCAAACGTATGGTAGCGGCCTTCGCATCAGTGAGGCTTTACGCATTCAAAGTTCTGATATAGATTCTAAAAGATTGTGTCTTTTTGTCAAAAAAAGCAAAGGAAGCAAGGGGCGTTATACAATCTTGTCCGGTTATTCTTATCTCCTCCTCCGGCAGTACTGGAGAAGGTTCAAACCTCAGGGAACTCTTCTTTTTCCCGGCAGGTGCATTGGCCATCATCAGCATTTCGCCACCATTCAAAGTCCAATTGACAGAAGGGACGGTGATTTTCTTGCCTTCTAGTATACAGTCTGTTTTCACCTTTTTCAAAAGGGATTTTGTAAATACCTTTAATTTATCTTATCCGCCTCAAAGAATTCCTAAATTTCCAGTCAGGTCAACTGACAAAAGGTGCAAAATCTGCGGCAATATTCTGCAAACACTTCATTATTCTTGGACACATTTTTCAGATTTGCTTCCCGCGGGAACATCATTTCCTGAAAATTGAATATTTCCCGCTGCTGCCCCTTCAATGGAGAGGGGGAGGTTATTGTTCTTTCAATGTTTTAAATTCCTTAACAGGTGAACTTCGGCAGGAGCCGCTGGAAGATTGAAAACGAGGGCTTCAACAACCAGAAGACAAAGATAGGCGGTATCGAGCATGTCAACAGCAAAAATTACAACGCCATGAAAAACCACTATCTGATTGCACAGATTACCGAAATCCCAAGGCAGCTTTTCGTGAAGGGCGCGGATGGAATAAAGGATTTGAAGAAGGGCATAAAGGAAATATCCTCTTGTCTGTTGTAATCGTTTCGAACTCACATTCTAACAGCAGAGGACATCGCACGGATAAGCAAATCCGCACAGGTGCGGTTCACCTAATGGAATCATTATAGCAGGGAGGTGATAAAAACAAAAGTAGAAATTGAAAAAAGAAAACAGAACTTTTTGGTTCAGTATCCTTTGCAAAAATTCGAAAAAGCTAATTTGAATATTATTACAATTATTACATATATTTATTTAGCTCTGATTGACTATAATTTTGTTTACTCGTCGTAGCTGACGCCTCGCCGCAGTTCTTACACGATTCAATGCAAACAAATCCTCTTTTGATAAGGATAATTTTATCGGCTCATCCTTTCGCTGACAAACCATTTCATCAAGATAGACCGCAATCAATTCAAGAAGCTTTGACTCAAGGTAGAGATCCTTTAGCCTGCTACATACATTGCATTCCAGAATCTGCGAGAGTATGCCTGCGACATGCGGAGTGATCACATAGCGTTTTAAGCCATGGAAACCTCTGTTTCTGTTCATCAAATTGAGATCGTTTCGTAATAATCTTCTGGAGATTTTCCCGGATCCGATTCATGATTCTTTCTTTTGGAGACTAGACACTCCAGCCGAGACTTTCCTGCTGGATGGTATACAACTTATGATTTAAGCCACTTTTTTAAAATAGCTCCCGATAGTATCTTGTTCTTCTAAACGTCCTTTATTCAGAACGATAATCTGTTCCTCGTCCACAAAGATACGCAGCCGGTGCACAATCACTACTACCGTTTTACCGGATGCCAGACGGCTGATTGCCCGTTGGGGCAAAGGTTCGTTCTCGGCGTGAAGGCTGGCAGTTGCTTCATCCAGCAAAAAAATCGGCGCGTCGTTTTAAATAGAATCGTTAGTCTTGTTATACCGCCATTCCAAAAGTTCTTCAGGCGGCCATCCTGCTACAGTATCACCTATCTTTTTAAAACGGAAATCACAGACATCATCTCCATTCCCGAGAGTTTTTGTTCTGAAAAAGCAGATTCCAAGTCTTTGATACAGTGGATAATCACCCAAACAAATATAAGGCAAATATTTTGAGGCATTTTGCTTTTTATAAAATTTGCAAATCGCACACTCCAGTGTATTCTGCCCAAAATCAAAGCTTCCATCTGCGCAATGTACATATTCAGAAACAAACGCCTCGGGATATCTTCTCTTCTGCAATTCTTTCATCCTTTTTCTATAATTCTTAAGAAAAAGACCAGAAAGCATTATCTTTCCGAGAAAATATCCTGCAATCTTCGGAATGCGATTAAACAATTCTACCCATGTCACATAGATTACTTTCCCGATCTCTTCTTCCGATAAGCCTTGTTGCTCCAGGCCTCTTATGATTGCCAACATCTGTGCCCCTCCTATCAGGTTTTTGGTACCGCTCACTTTTCTCCCCCCAATATAGGGAATTTGGGGAAGCAGCGTCTGATATACCTTCCTTGCCTGCTCATGTAAGGTTTGTATTTGATGGTAACCAAGAAACGGTTCGACTGCTTTTTTTGTACAGATGAACATTGTTTCAAAATCCCTAATCATTTTGGATTGCATAGCAGTATAATAGTTTTCTTTTTTTGAAGTGTTCATATAAACCCATCCTTTCAACACGTTCCACATTTAAAAATCAGAGCGAAGCACAACAGCACCTTCCAGCATAATCCCGTACGCTTAAAGAGATTTTTGACTCTCATGCCGCGCAGCTTTCTTGCATCTTTTATAGCCGCATTCCCTTCAAAAATGGGCTTGCGATTTCGTAAGCTTCATACCTGCCTCCCCCACCAGAAATGGATAGCCTGTCGGTATACAATGATTGATTTTTCAAGCCGAGTCTTGTTCCGCACAAGTTACAAATTTCTACGGCTAAACGCTCCAGCCAATGCTTTCCTGTTGTTTTCATCCATAATTTTGCGCAGCTTTCCGCTGCCGGTCAGCACATGAAACCCAAGGGGGACGCGGGCTAAATGTGCCGCAAAATTGACTTTAAGCTAATAAAGCGTACCAAACGCGGCCAGATTGGAGCAGGCGAGAGCTCCATAGTACAACAGAAAATTTCCGGTTGTACCCGCAAAAGCAATCCATCCGTAGTAAATCACTTGAGCAGTAAAGTTTTCCAGCCTGAATTAAAAAACTCAAACAAGCTGGTGACATATTCCACAGCTTCCTCTTTGGGCATATCGTGGACGACAACCTCAAAAATTGCGGTGAAATTGGCACTGTAAATGATATGGGTTAAGTTCGCGGGGATGGTCTTTACTTTATATCCGTCCTTTCTTAGCGTTTCGATAAACATAAGGGTATTATCTGACGCGATTTCCACAAGCCGGTCAATGTATTTTTCATATCGGGTTCCTTCACTGTGGCAGATGATCAGCTTAAATGAATCAAAATGCTCATAAATCAGGTCAAGCATCCGCATAAGGTATATAGGACGGTCAGCCTGAATAATACCGGTTTTTTCCTCAGGTGATATGAATCGAAAATCGTTCTGTGTTTCCCGATATGTTCCGTAGAGTAGTTCTGCGGCGTCTTCGACCAGCGCACAAAAGATGGCTTCTTTATCTGAATAATATCTGAAAATAGCTCCCGTAGTCAGTCCCATACTCTTGGCGACATTTCGCACAGAGGCGTCCTTGTAACCTTTTTCCATGAATTCTGTTTTGGCATAAGCCAGTATTAAGTTTTTGGTATCCTCACCCTTGCTCATACGGCACCTCCACAAAAAATAGCAGCGTTATCTTTTATAATTATACTTATTATTTTGGGTTTGTCAAGAGAGATTTCATATTGCTCCATGCGCAGAACACCTGTACAAATGCAAAGGCAATAGCAAGCAAATTTACATAGCGTTCTAACGCTTGCTGATTCCTAACCATGTAGTTGCCAAAAGACCAAAAGAATTTGTGTTCATAAAATATGACCTCAATGCCCCATCGGAGGCTGTAAACAAAGTATGGCAGGTATTGCTTCATTTGTGGTTCATAATTTGTATTCCTCCATAATATATCTTTATTACAGTATACGCAAAAGCGAACAAAATCAACAACCGCCTTGCATAAGAAAGCCCCTCACTTTAAATAAAGTGAGGGGACTGGCTATGCGCTAATACACTAAATTTCTATTAGGTTCTTTAGCTTGGAAAGAATTCTTGAAAGCCTGCGACTGACCGTGGATTGTTTGATACCAATGCTTTTGGCGATCTGTGACTCGCTTTTTTCATTGAAGAATATTTCATCAATGAGATAACGTTCGTCCTCCGGCAAGGATTGGAGAGGAGAGCGACCACAGTGCTTCCAGCTGTTCCTGAGGAATAAGCTTGCCCACGATGTTTGAATGAACACGGACAATGAGATAATCGATGTTGATACCGTCCTCCCGGAAGCGTTCCAGCGATAGCTAATTCTGGCGGATCAGCTTGTTCTGACAGCGTTCCGCTTCGCGCTCTTTATGGTAGGCACTGTAGACAGCCTCCTTGACCTCTACACGCTGCCGTTTTATAACGATGGTATATTTTTTGTTCTCTGACATATGCTCGTCCTCCAAATTTTCAAAATGATTGAACACGAAGGACAAGAAGAGGTGACCGGCATTGAGGTATGATTCTGTGCAGCAAAAAAAGAGCATACCGATGGACATAACCGTCCGTTGGTACGCTCTTATATGTTATTTCATGTTCTACCTGCTCTGGTAGTTCGTGTCGGTAGGCATGGTTATCCGATGAGCAACATAGGCTTTTTTTAACGAATTACCTATGTAAGTACCGGTTATACGGATAGCCTAATGTCGCTGCAGCAAATGCACAGCGGTGTAGTCTGTATACACCAACACATAAGAACCCCCCCAAAACTTCACGGGTTTGGAGGGTTCCAAATGGTATTTAAGCATGTGAAGTGTCCCGCCAAACCACTGTTTTTTTATATGGCGGGTAATTCACCGAAAATTTTGACATTTAGGCAAAGGAGTAAATCATTTTTACTGTAGGAAATTCAAAAACAACGCCAGAATAATTATTCCAATCACAATCAGTATCAACACGACACTTATTATTGTAGAAATGATATTCAAAATACTACGGCTTTCGCTATTTTTAACGCAGACAATGGAGAGACAAAGCCCTACCAGAATAAAAAGAATGTTGGCACCGGCCCAAATGCTGCGTACTCCGTCCGACAAAGTGATTTTTAGCAGAACCAGGAGGAAGGTCGCCAGCGGCAGTACGCTGACAATCAACGCAGCCACGCTTACTTTTTGTAGTTTCTTATTTTCCATCTTTTCACCTCATTTCTTTCTTTCCAAACTGTGTTATTGCTACTGTAAGTACCAATGCAAAAATCAGAACCGCACAGGGCAGGAACGTAAACAACTCAAAGGCTGTCTCTGCAGTGCTCGTTGTAAATTCGTGCAGTGAACAGGATACCAAATAACCACTGTAGCAATAAGGATAGACAATCCAAAGCGGCGTGTTTGCGACCAGAACACCGGGAATCACAAGCAGCAGGTTCAATCCAACAGAAAGCAACGGCTTTTCAAACAGCACCGTAACAGCCCACATCGTAGCAACACAAGGCAACATAGTAAGGAATAGCCCAGCGCACCATTTCAACAAGTAGAGAAAAGGCAGTGTTTCCGTAATTCCCATCGTGCTTGTCGCAATCAATCCAGCAGCAACGAATACCGCGAGGAACACCACCATTTCCATCAAAAGATAAAACATCAGCACACAAAACTTTGCCAGAGAAAGCGCATATCGGCTAACTGGCAGAGCCAGCATTTTCAGAATGCCGTTATTCTGCGTTTCCCGTCCGGCAATCATGACGCAGACTACAATCATGCTGAACGGAAGCAGATAATAGGCATAGACCAGTGCGCTTTGAATGAACATGGCTGGCCACGCATTCGTATATTCCGGTGTGAAATAGCTGCTCAAATTTGCAATCCCGGATGCTACCACCAATAACGGGGCAACAAAAATCAAAGGAACAATTTTTGAGCGCTTCACTTTCATAAATTCAATTTTAAGCAGTTCTAAAAAACTCATTTCAATCCCTCCTCCTTATTCATAACGCAGATGCTTTGCCATCCACAGCCCTGCCCCAAGAAAAAGAATCGTTTCCACCAAAGAAACAAGGATCACCGTGCTATCCGGCTGCGCACTCATGGCAACTGCAGGTTTCAACATCACAACAAAGGGGTGGATCATCAGCAAAGCAACTTTCGAGCTTGCCAAGGCCATCCCACTTAAAAATCCCGCAACTCCGATACCGAGAGGAATCCACATGTTTTCAAAGCGGGAAGAAATCAAAACCATAAAGGACAGCACCGGCATGGCGGTAATGAACGAATAGGCGGCAAACCGCACCAGCGTCCCGATTTCAAAGGTACCTTGCGGCAGTTCGGTTATGCCGATTTTCATCAGAGCCAGATTTTGAATTGCCACCGCTACCAGAAGCAGGACAGTCAAAATCAGAAATTTGCATAGGTACATCCTCGGAACGCTCATTGGCAGCATATATATCTTCTTGATGGCATTCCCCTTAAACTCCATGTTGTAGACCATGCAGGCGGCGACGACGATGCCAAACATATTTAATATCATGATCATACCATAGAGTTGGGTCTGCAGAACATCCATCGGAGCTAGCGGAAGGTTCAGCAGGGTATCTTTCCGCACAAGGAAATTGACAAAGGCGTATGCCGCTCCCAGAACGCCAATCGCCAGCAGCACAGGAATTACTCCTGTTCGCTTTTCTTTCCGCAGTTCGATTGCAAGCGCACTCATAGCTGTGCCCTCTGTTTTCTGGCTGCATTGTCCTTTTCTATCATGGAAAGGAACATTTCTTCCAAATTGTCCGAGGCAAAACCGGCCTGTAGCGCACTCTGCCGCAGTTCATCCAAGCTGCCCTCGAATAGCAGGCGGCCATGATTCAGAATGCCGATATCGTCCGCCATCAGCTCAATTTCCGAAAGCATATGGGAGGAAATGAGAACGGTACAATCGTAAAGCTCCGGCAGGGATTTTATCAGATTGCGAATTTCGTGGATGCCGGAAGGATCAAGACCGTTGGTCGGTTCATCCAAAATGAGAATTGGCGGTCTGCCCAGAAGAGCCCCGGCAAGACCAAGCCTCTGTTTCATGCCTAGCGAATACTTCTTTGCCAGTCGATTACCAAACTCTGTGAGTCCAACCAGTTCTAAGGCATCCTCTACTGCGCTTTTCGGCAGCTTCAAAATACGGCGGATGATATCAAGGTTTTCACGGCCGGTTAGATTTGCATAGAACGAGGGCGATTCGATAAATGAGCCGATCTCCTTTAAAATGGCCAGCCGGTCATCGGGAAAGTGTTTCCCATCAATGGTAAAGCTGCCTTTTGTAGGAGCCGTCAATCCCAGCAACATTTTCATGGTGGTAGATTTTCCGGCACCGTTCGGCCCAAGGAAACCGTAAATGCTTCCTTTCTGAATATGGAGCGAAACATAGTTGACAGCGGTAAAATTTTTATATTTTTTTGTCAACTGCTCCGTTGTAATCATGTAATTCATAAGAACATCTCCTTTCGACATTCTAATGGTACAACGCCAACCTGACATCTACATTCTTGCGTCCTTACTTTTACCTTACTTTTGCTCAACATCACACAAAACGAATATGTTTTGGTATAATAGATACAGTTGGAGGTGAAGGAATGGAGCAAACATTTTTACACACAAAAAAGCTTCTGCTTGTAGATGACGAGCTGGATCTGCTTAAAATGGTAACCGCCATCCTGAAAGATGACGGGTTTGAAAATATTGTGTCGGCCGCTTCTGTAAAAGAAGGTACCGCAGTTGCCGAAAGTGAAAAACCAGATTTAGCAATTTTGGATGTGATGCTGCCGGATGGAGACGGCTTTTCCCTGATGGAGCAAATACGCTGTTTTACAGATGTGCCAATCATTTTTTTGACAGCGAAGGACGAGGCGGCAGATAAATTGGCCGGTCTTGGTCTGGGAGCCGATGATTACATCGTAAAACCTTTTATGGCACAGGAACTGTTGCTGCGTGTTCATGCTGTTTTGCGCCGCTGCTACAAAGAAGATGGCAAGCTCCTGAAGCTAGACGGATGCACAGTTGATTTCAGCCGTGCCGAAGTTCATAAAGCTGGTGAGGTTATTCCTCTGACGGCAAAAGAACATACCCTGCTGGAAACCCTTGCGCGGAATGAGGGCAAAATTGTTTCCATAGATTCGCTTTGCGAAGCCCTTTGGGGTGACAATCCTTTCGGGTATGAAAACAGCTTGAATGCCCATGTACGGCGCATCCGGGAAAAAATTGAAACAGATCCGTCAAAGCCGGTTTCTCTAATTACAATCAAAGGGCTGGGTTATAAGCTGAGCATAAGGAAGTGACGCCATGAAATCATTTGGAAAATATATCTCAAAGCATTTGGTGTCCTTTGCCGCTTTTATCCTTGTGTTGGTGCTGATCAATGTACTGGTCTTTGGTATTACGTTTCAGAGCGTCATTATAAACGACTACGGAGATACCTCGCCGCAAAATATGCTGGAGGAAATTGCCGCTACTTCTACGGTAGAGGGTGTATCGGACGATGCTCGTCAAAAACTGGAGAGTGCTCATATTTGGGCCATGTTCCTGAACCCGGACGGGAATCGTGTATGGACCGTTAATATACCCAAAGACATTCCCGTAGATTATACAATTCAGGATGTCGCCCTCTTTTCCAAAGGGTATTTAAAGGATTATCCCGTTTTTGTCTGGAATACGGAAGATGGTCTGCTGGTATTGGGCTATCCGAAAGACAGCTATACCAAGCTGACCAGCAACTATTTCTCTATCCGTGCGATTCAAACGCTTCCGTTCTATATTACCGGAATGCTGGTAGCCGACTTCTTGTTGTTATTTTTGGCCTATTACTTCTCCAGACGGAAAATTATCCGAAACACCGAACCCATCATCGATGCGATTGAGACTCTTTCCGACGGCAAGCCAATATCGCTGTCTGTCGGCGGTGATTTATCGGAAGTTGCAGGTAGTATCAACAAGGCATCCCGTATTTTAAGCAGGCAGAACGAAGCAAGAGCGAATTGGATCAGCGGTGTTTCCCACGATATACGAACTCCGCTGTCCATGATTTTAGGATATGCTGAACGCATAGCTGCCGATAAAACTATAAGCAGTTCCGTAAAAGCGCAAGCAGAAATAGTGAAGCAGCAAAGCATTAAAATCAAGGAATTGGTGCTGGATTTGAATTTGGTGTCGCAGCTGGAATACGAAATGCAGCCACTCCATAAGGAATCTGTGCGCTTATCTAAACTTCTGCGGTCATATGCGGTGGAACTACTGAATGGTGGACTTTCTGACCTCTATACGGTAAAAGTTGAAATCAAGCCCTCTGCAGAAAATGCGACACTGGAATGTGACTCCCGCCTGATCTTGCGGGCAATCAATAATTTGGTGCAAAACAGTATCAAGCACAATCCGCAGGGATGCGAAATTAGGCTATTGCTTGACTATACGGAAACTGCTTTAACCATTATTGTTGAAGATAACGGAGTTGGCCTTTCGCCTGAAAAGCTGCAGGAATTGAATGAAAAACCGCATTATACGGAAAGTACCGATGAAAGGTTAGACCTGCGGCATGGTCTTGGACTTTTAATTGTTCGACAGATTGTAAAAGCGCATGGCGGGATGATAGAACTTAAAAATACATCATTGCATGGTTGCATGGCCTTGATGCTCTTTACTACAAGCTAGGTTAGTTTATGGAACTAAACACTATCCGCAAAAGGCTGTATGCTACCGCATAGGGAGCATACAGCCTTTTGGTTGTCGGGAATATCAAAGGGAATTGACCTTCGTACTATACTCGAAAAACTTCCATAATAAAAAATCATTTCTTTCCCAATAATTAGCGAGACTGTGAAAAAAAGTCTGTAAATAGTTAAAGTCAATAGCCTTCTAGGGTAAAATCAAATTATCATAGGAGGCTATTATTATGGCAAAAAGAAAAGAATCAATGAGCGAAGGAAAAAAGAATATTATCGCAGCTTTAATCGACGAATACGACATCGAAACTGCTGAAGATATTCAAAACGCATTGAAAGACCTTCTGGGTGGAACCATCAAAAGCATGATGGAGGCTGAGATGGACGACCATCTTGGTTACAAGAATTATGAACGGAGCGAAAATTCTAATTCGCGAAACGGCTCAAAGACCAAGGCAATCAGGAGTAGATACGGTGAATTTCCCCTTGATGTCCCGCAAGATAGAGAAAGCACCTTTGAACCCACAATCGTTAAAAAGCGTCAAAAGGATATTTCCGCAATAGACGACAAGATCATTGCCATGTATGCCAAAGGGCTTACCACAAGGCAGATTTCCGAGCAAATTGAGGATATTTACGGATTTGAATGCAGCGAAGGATTCATATCCGATGTGACGGATAAAATTCTGCAGGAAATTGATGATTGGCAGCGTCGTCCACTTGATGAAATTTACCCGGTAATCTTCATTGATGCTGTTCACTTCTCTGTGAGGGAAGATAATGTGATCAAGAAACGAGCCGCCTATGTAATGCTTGCGATTACGCTGTCCGGCAAGAAGGAAGTCATCAACCTTCAAATCGGTGAAAACGAAAGCAGCAAATACTGGCTGGGAATCCTAAACGATCTTAAGAACCGTGGAGTTAAGGATATCATGCTTATCTGTGCAGACGGACTTACAGGGATAAAAGAAGCCATTTTGGCGGCTTTTCCTAATACGGAGTACCAGCGTTGCATTGTACATCAAGTAAGGAATACACTCAGATATGTCTCATACAAGGACATGAAGAAATTTGCCTCAGATCTGAAAACCATCTATCTTGCTCCGAATGAGCAGCAGGGATACGATAATATGCAGAGAACTGCGGAGAAATGGAGCGATCAGTATCCCCATGCGATGAAGAGCTGGGAACAGAATTGGGATGTTCTTTCTCCGATCTTCAAATTCTCCAGCGATACCAGGAAAATGATCTATACCACAAATGCAATTGAAAGTCTAAACAGTACCTACAAGAAGCTTAACCGGCAGAGAAGCGTGTTTCCAAGCGATAAGGCCCTGCTTAAAGCCCTGTATCTTTCTACGCTCCAGGCCACGAAAAAATGGGGCCTTCCGCTGAGGGACTGGGGCAAAGTTTACGGCGAATTTGCAATCATGTACGAAGGTAGGATACCCCTATAGACTTCATCCAATAGGGCAAGAAGGGCGCCTTTTTTCAAAGGTGCCCTTGACATACCCATATTAATCTAATATATTGGTTTCGTAATCGGGTGCTTGAAAAATGCACCTTTTCTAAATCGAATTTGCCATAGAAAGCTAATTTACAGAGTTTATTTCACACACTCAAATTAAGCACTTGATACATCACAATTTCCTATTTTGTATGATACTTTATATGTTGCATCGCTTTCTTAAATTTCGATTGACACCATACCTCCGCCTGTGGTAAAAGAATTTGCTACCGCAAGAGTTCCCCCATGTTGATTTACAATGGAATCGGCAATAAATAGCCCCATTTCATAATGCAGTTTCGAACTACGGCTGAAATCACCCTGATAGAATTGATTTGTTGCACATCTCAAATGCTTATTTTCTTTTGTATCTATTACCGGCAGGTTGCAATACGGTATTTTGAGTTAATTTCAACCGCAACAGAATCTGCTGCGTCCGTATTTTTAATCGCGTGAACCTCGCCATAGAACCAATTTTCACGTTTCTGCGTACTTAATCCTTTTCCTTCCCAATCAATCACCTATAAATCTTTCGTGGGAATTTCCAGTTTTGTATCTTTATCAAAGACAATCGATTTCCCAATAATATCAAGATATTCACCCACCTGCTCGTTAGAGAGAACATGCTTCCTTGTCGCTGGAATATTGTTCTGTTTTTTGGTTTAATACGGAACAGCCGGATAATAAGCCGCTCAACATTACGGCGGATAAGATAAAAGCAAGAGTTTTGTTTTTCATTGTTTTGTTTTTCATTGTTTTTCCTACATACCAATGTTTGGAAAGCGGCGTACCAGCGGAGATTCTCGCTATTAATTTGTCTGCCGGACTGATTCTGGCCTAAAAAGAGAGGTGTTTCTATGAAAAACGAGGGTCTTGAATTTTTTTTTAAAAGCAGGAGAATTTTTATATTCATCAGACTTTTTATATTCAAGATACCATGTCATCATTTCCTTGTTTTCTGATAAAAACTGTTCGGGATTTTCAACAGACCTTTTAGTTTGTTCATTCATCTGCCGAATATTTTCTGTGCTGATGTTTTGAGTATATTCAATTAGAAAATCTCGCAACTCTTCTGGAAAGGTCAGCGCAGGAGCTTCATCAAGAAACTCTATGATTTCTTTGTAAGCAGTTTGTTGTTGTGGTGTTGAAATTGGCTCATTCAAAAATCGTGCAAAATGCAAACAAATAAAGCGACCATAATATCCCAGAAATGCTTCTAACAGCTTATCCGTAACTGTTTTGCTCTGTTCAATAGCATTCAATGCTGTTTCAATTTCTGCAAAACTCTTTCCGGCACTAAGTTGGTCAAGTATTACTTGCTTTACCTTTTCCCTTTGTACACTCAATTCTTTTTGTACAGATACTTTTTGTAGAATATTGCCTTTTTCATCTGCCAGTACAGCTTTAATATCATCTGTACCAAGTCCGATTTTACGAAAAACAGAAATTTTCTTTAAAAGCTCCACATCATTTTCACTGAAATATCGGTATCCGTTTTCTAAAATTTCGGGGAAAACCAATCCTTGATTTGTATAGTATTCAATTGCTCTTTTTGTTAAATTGGTTGCTTTGCTTACTTCGTTAATTAACATTTTATCACCTCGAACCAATCATAAGCTAACACCTAAGGTGATAGTCAATAGGTTTTTATAATTAAAATACAATTAATTTAAATAAAGTATATCATAAGCATTGCACAAGCAAAAGGACTTAAACCACGATGGTTCGAGTCCTTTTGCTTCATTTATAAGTGGGATGTTAGGTAAAAAAAGATGCCATTGCTTCAATTCAAATAGTAGTTCAACTCCTTGGGAAGAAAGAGCTTTATGCTTTTGTTTGAAATTCCATTTCTTGATTAACGCCCTTTACTACTTCTACACATATTTTCCTATCATTTAAACCAATATTTCCTTTATTATAGATGATGTTCTTCATTTAGCTTTTGGATTTAGGATTATTTCTTCTGTTCTATATTTCTTCACTTTTTAGTGAAGATGGCATCAAAGAACTAATAATCTCTGCTATTTCCTCTGGTGTTTCTTTAGTACCATTATTAATCCAGTGTAATGTTGCATTCCAAAATCCGCCTGCTTGATAAACTAATTCGTAATCCGATTTATATCGATAATTAGGACTGTTAGCAAACAAATTATTAAGATAGGGCAAATATTCATCAAATTTTAGTAAAACCATAAGAAATAGCCCATTTTGATTAAGTAATCTAAACAGATCAAGATATTTATGACATATTGAAAAATATGCGACTGAAAGGTAGTGAGAACTTAATTCAGGTAAATTCTCTAAAACTTTAACGTAATCTAAGCAAGCCTCTTGGATTGGCATTTCCAATACTTCTTCCTTGGATTTAAAATTTCTATAAAAAGTTTTCCTGTCCAGACCTGCCTTATCTGTAATTTCCTTGATACTTATTTTCCTAAATTCTTTTTCTTTCATAAGATAAATCAAAGCATCTAGCAACCATTTCCTCGATTGCATTTTAATGGGATTTATTCTAGTTTTCATATTTCAACTCCTTGCTGCCACATTTTTTTGATTATGTGGAACTTGTTTTGGTATTATTGACTGTACATTTAGTTTAACATATAATATTAAGTGCCACAAGTGTGGCACTTACTTCTAAACATTGTCGAAAGGAAGATATTATGAATAGTTATAATAGCGATCAGATTTGGAGACAAGTGCAGAATTATTTGCCAAAATATAATCAGCTCTCAAGCGAAACAATGCCAGAAGAATATTTTATAGACATTTATGGAATGTGGATTCATATTGACCATTATAAACCTACTTCGCCTAAAGCTAAAATAATACTATTTCACGGGGTAGGCGGAAATGGACGGATACTTTCATTTATTGCTGTTCCATTTTTTAAAAATGGATATGAAGTAATTTGTCCTGATTTACCATTGTATGGATATACAGAAGCTAATGGTAAAGTTATATATGATACGTGGGTAACATGCGGAAAGGAAATTGTAGATTATTATCAACGTAAAAACAACTTGCCTACTTTTCTTTTCGGACTTAGTGCAGGAGGAATGTTAGCATATCAAATTACAACGGAATGTCAAAATATAAATGGATTAATGCTTACTTGTATCCTTGATCATAGAATCCCCATTGTTACACAACAAACAGCAAACAGTGCTTTAATGGCAACAATTAGCAAGATACTATTAGCCGCTACATACAAAATAGTTGGTAATATTAAAATACCCATGAAAGCTTTTGGAAAGATGAAAGCCATTACGAATAATGAGAAACTGGCAACTATATTAATGAAAGATAAAAAATCTTCCGGTGTTATGGTTCCATTAGCTTTCATTCACACGATGCTCACCCCTAAAATAAAAATAGAACCAGAAAAATTTATGCATAGTCCTGTTCTATTGGTTCACCCTACTGAAGATCATTGGACAGATATAAATTTAAGCTTGCTTTTTTTTGATAAAATTAAATCTAAAAAAGAAGTAAAATTACTTGATGGTGCAGGCCACTTTCCTATTGAAGAAAAGGGGCTTATAGATATGGAAAAGTATTGTGTTGATTTTATAGAAAGTAATTTATAATTTAATAATGCCTCTAAAACTATTGCTAAATAACAAACCGTTGTTTTGGTCTTTGTGATATTAGCACGCTCTTAATTTGGTATATGCCTGACGGCGGTTTTAAAATAAAAAATCAAAGCCGTCGTTTTTTATAAAAATCAGAAATGCAGAGACGTATGAGGATTTACGGAAGGGGGAAATCCTCGCAACCTATAACCGCTATTTTACAGATAATGAAGCTGAACAATCCCTTTTCGAGGCTGTAAAGGACGGGGTACCACAAAAAGACATAAAAACCCACGTAAACCCTTAATTTACGTGGATTTGTTATTGGTGGAGAATAGGAGGATCGAACTCCTGACCTTAGTATGTTGATAAAACCACAGATTATTGTTCCTTAAAATTAAGGACGGTCATTCCTACGAATTTATAATAAATCTCCACCAGCTGGGTGATATTGCCCTCCGCATCCTTCTCCCGCTGATGCACGACAATCCTGTCAATCAGCTTGTTGAGAATCCGGGCGTCCAATGCTGTCAGATTCGTGTATTCCTGAATCAGCTCCACAAACTGCTCCGCCTGTTCTTCGCCCTCACGGGCGCTCTGTGCGGCTTCTTCATAGCCCGCGACCGTTTCCTCCAACGTCTGGCGTTCCTGCTCGTAATCGGCGGACAGGGCGGCAAAACGCTCGTTTGTGATAACTCCCGCCACGTTCTGTTCCAGCAGCTTCTTGAGAATGCCGTCCAGCGCCGCCAGGCGCTTTTTACATTTCTCAGCTTCTTTTTTTCGGCTCTGAAGCTGCTTGACGCTCTGCTCGGTTTTGGCCTCCTTGAGCGTCTTCAGATACTGCCCATGGTAGAGATATGCATACCGGGCTTGCCTTCTGATATCATCCAAAACAACGGCGGAAATCTGATCCAGAGTGATATAGTGGCTGGAACAGTATTCCTTGCCATGACGCATGTAATACCAGCATTTGTACTGACCGCCATCCGGCTTTGTCTTGCGATGAACCGCCGAGAAAGAGAGGGCACTGCCGCAGTCGGAGCAGTAAAGAAGTCCTGCAAACATCTGCGGCTCTCCATCCTTTCGTGTTCTGCGTCTGGATTCCATCTGCTTATGAACGATTTCCCATTGCTCCGTACTGATCAGCGGCTCATGCGTATGCTCCACCACGATCCAGTCCTCTCTGCCTTTTTTCTCTGGTTTTCCGTTCATCACTTTACTGCCTACCCGGTTGTGGGCGACGCAACCGAGGTAAGCAGGATTGTTCAGGATGGACTGGATGGACGTCACATGCCACTGCGTACCCTGTTTCCAGTAGTCGCTGTGGTAATAGTCCGGATTTTTCTGGTTGAAGTAAGTCAGCGGATTAGGGATACCCTCGGCGTGGAGCGTTCGGGCGATCTTGTTATAGCCCGCTCCGTGGGCCGCCATGTCAAAAATACGCCGGACAATCACCGCCGCTTCCTCGTCCACAATCAGGTGGTGTCGGTCATTGGGATCTTTGACATACCCGTAAGGAGCTTTGGCAGCAAGGTACATCCCTTGTTTGGCGCGGGCTTTTTTTGCGTCCCTGGTCTTGGCGGAAATATCGCGGGCATAGAAGTCGTTCATCATATTCAAAATGGGAACGCTCAGATTGTAAGCTCCGTTAGCGCTGTCCACCGAGTTGCCCGGAGCAATGAACCGGATGTTTTTCCGGATAAAGTAATTATCCAGGTACATTCCGGACTCATAATAGTTTCGGCCGAAACGGCTCAGATCCTTGCAGATGACGGTGTTAATATCGCCGGATTCAATGGCATCCAGCATCCGCCGGAAGTCCGGGCGGTCGAACGAAGTACCGCTCACGCCGTCGTCAATAAAGTAATCTACGATATGAAATCCGTGCTGGTGGCAGTAGTCCGTCAGCATTGCTTTCTGGGTTTGGATGCTTTCGCTCTCATCCGTATTGGGGTCATCTATGGAAAGCCGGCAATAAATACCGGCGTTGACTGTTGCCTGCATAATGCTCCTTTCCCGGACTCAATATTGCCCCGCGTGACGGGACCGCCTGTTCGCAACAGCAACCTGTCTGTATGTCCAACATACCACACTCGCGGCCCCAAAGCTATTGGAATATCAGGTCAAATCCGTATTTTTATTCTCAGGTTCATTCGTTTGCTCCAGCTCTTCGATCATCAGCTCGCCCAACTTCGGGACTATGGTTTCCCATCCGCAGAAGTGGCTGATCACGCAGAAACTTACTTTCTCTGCTTTTACGGTATGCGCGGTTATTTCTACGGGTAAAATCACACCGTCAACGCTATCCAGCGTTTCCATAAACTGCTCTTTCTTCATCTTTTCCTCCTTATCGTCTTACAGTCAATTACGTCCTTCGTGGGGCCGAACAGGCAATCAGCGGCTTGCATTGTGTTTCGCCTTGATGAACTTGCGATATGCACCTCATCTACGGCATTTTCTCTTGCAAACAGGCCACGACCCCGCACGCAACCCCGCAGGACTTCCTGATTTTCCGCAGTTTGTTCGCCATCAGTTTGATCTGCGACCCCGAAGCCGACCCCAAGGGGTACTTTCCGACCCCGCTGAGAAACGCCCTTCGACCCGCATTGCGGGGCGATGTAAGCCGGAGCGGGGGGCGCCTGCGACCCCGCTCCTTTAACCCGCTTCATTTTCAACCCCATGGTCCACCGTCATTTATTTTCAGAGAAAATAAAAAAGTTTGTTTTCTCGATAAGAGGACAGCTGAGAGGATTTTGGCTTTCATCCGCCCCAACACGGGGCGTTTCCTCTCCCGACGAGAAAACAATGCCACCCTTATACGAATAACTCGACACAGCCGCACACAGGCGGCAACAGGGGGGCTTGTCTTTTTTTTCTTTCTGATGTATCTTGTTATATTGGGCAGTTACCATTCTTCTTGTTGTTTCCTATCCGCCTGTCAGACAGGGCGTGGTCCATCATGACCCGTAGGACTGTCCGCAGGACGGACGGCTGTCTGGAACACATAAGTATTGTTGATCTGTCTGCCACCCTCAAAATTGTGCCGTACGCTGATAAGGCCGCAAACTTTCAGAAGCTTCAGCGCTTTACTCACTGAACTGACCGCGATGCCGCAGCCTTCCGCAATGGTGCGCTTGCTGGGATAGCATCCCCGTTTCGGGCTGTTGCAGCGGAGCAGGTAGCAATAGACATAAAAAGCGATAGGCGGCAGCTTGTACCGGAACACATCGTTGTCCACCATAAAGAAATTTCCGCGCTTCATTGAAACACATCTCCTTCCTAATCTGCTTACCACAGCAGTAATTTTTATGGACTGGTGATGGCAATAGACAACGGCATTTTCCGGGTCAATATTTGCGGTCACTTCATCAAGCAGAATAATTGGCGCATCCTTCAGTAATGCGCGGGCAATGGAAGCGCGCTGACGCTCCCCCGCCGAACAGAGCAGTTCTTCGATCGGGATATTCAATCTATGTGCCACTCTTTTACCCTTTGCTGTGCAGCCCACATATTAAAATATTTCCCCTTTTTAGCCACCAGTTCATCATGTTTTCCGGTTTCGATTATTTCACCATTATTTACGACCAATATATTATCCGCGCCTGCAATTGTCGATAACCTATGGGCAATCACAATAACTGTTTTATCCTCCACCAGTTTGTCCATCGCTTTTTGTACCGCCACCTCGCTTTCAGTATCAAGCGCGGCGGTGGGTTCATCCAGAATTACGATAGGGGCCTTCTTTAGAATAGCTCTGGCTATGCTTATTCTCTGCCGTTCTCCTCCGGATAGACTCCCTCCTATGTCTCCCACCTTTGTTTCATACCCATCAGGCAATCTGGCAATAAACTCATGGCAATAGGCCGAGTTCGCCGCAGCTTCCACTTCTTTTTCAGTTGCATTGGGATTTGCCATTTTAATATTATTCAAAATGGTGTCGTCAAACAGGTATACATCCTGAAACACCACGGATATATATTTCATCAGAACATCAGACTCTATATTTTTTATACCGATGCCGCCGATTTTGATATTTCCCTGTTGAATGTCCGCGAATCTCATCATCAGCCGGGTCAGTGTTGTTTTGCCGCAGCCCGAATGCCCGACGATGGCCGTCATCGTTCGGTTGGGTATGCAAAAGCTGACGTCGTTGATTGTTTTTATATCCTGTCCGTCGTAGGTAAAGTCCACATGATCAAACTCTATGTCAAAGCTTTTTGGTGTTTGGACTGGATTATCGGTTTCCATCGTCTTAATTTCCAGTATCGACTTGATTCTTTTAAACGCGGAATCCATCAAATCAAACAAAGTGACAACACCCAGAAATAACGATAGAGGTTCTGTCAATCTGGCAGCGATCACAATACCTGCCCCCAGTGTAACGAGTGCCAAGGTATGGCCTCCAACAAACAAGGCTCCAATATATAAAATAACGAGGAGTACGGCGTCCATCAATACCCCCATTAAGACAAACGGAAACTGCTGCTGATAAAGACCCTTTTTCTGCACCGATCTGACATACTTAATGGATTCCTGCAGGTTTTGCGCATTGATACCTGTTTTATTAACGGTCCTTAGTACAGGCAACCCCTGGATATACTCGATGAAACCTGCTTCAAGCTCTGCGTTTGCACAGTTTAATTCCGTCTTTTCATCAATAGCTAGTTTTCTCATCCAATGACAAATCGGTATAGCCAGCGGAAAAAGCAGCAGCATTAAAATAGCCAACCGCCAATCAACGAAAAAAGTAACGGCGGCAATGGTAACCGGAACGACCACCAACTCCAGAAGCATGGCGGTAACCGAGCCCATATGCAGTACGGAATCGTCCACATTGCTCGAAAATATGGAATTCAGCTCACCTGTCTTATAAGCGGATAGCTTTTCCAAAGGCATTCCTCTGAGGCTGGCACCAAGCTTTGTTCTCAAGTCATGCGTAATATCGACGATGTTGCCCGTATAATCAAAATCGTACCCTTTCCATCTCGCCGCAAAGGATATGGCGCTGAAAATAACCATCAACGCCAAATAAGGCATTATATCGGCAATAACGACATGATCGGCAAACAGGCGAATTAAAAGCGGATAAAACATACCAAAAGCAAGCCCCTGTAAAATAAAAGCGATAGTAAAATAAATCAGACTTTTTTTGAAGCTGTCCGTTCTTTCGCCCGCAAGCTCCAGAGTTATCTTGTAAATTTTAAAGATGGATGCAAACTTAGGTTTATTCATTTTACCTCTCCCATATGGTATAAATCCCAATTCTGTGCTTTTTCAAAATTGCGCCACAGATTTGCGTATACTCCTTGTTCCTTTAACAGACCGTCATGCATACCTATCTCTGATATCTCTCCCTGATCAAAAACCACGATTTGCTCAACATCCTTTATCGTCGACAACCTGTGTGCGATGACGATTATCGTTTTGTTTTTCATTAGATTTGAAAGCGCTTTGATGATCTCCTCTTCGTTTTCCGGGTCCGCAAAGGCCGTCGCCTCATCAAGAACAACAATCGGGGTGTTTCTTAAAATGGCCCTCGCAATCGTAATCCTTTGTTTCTGGCCGCCTGATAAGCTCGTGCCTCTGTCTCCGGCCAACGTTTCGTATCCGCACGGCAGAGTCATGATAAAATCATGAATTTGCGCCGCCTTTGCAGCCTCTATCATATCCTTGTCAGTTGCATTGTCGTTTGCGATTTTAATGTTGTTTGCTAGCGTATCATTAAATAAAAACGTATCCTGAAAAACAAAGGAAACGGTATCCATCAATGTGGCGGTATCCATGTCCCTTATATCTATATTACCTATTTTTATACTGCCTTTCGTCACATCCCAAAACCTGGGGATGAGTTTTGCAACGGTGCTTTTACCCGCTCCGCTGGGTCCTACCAGCGCGGTGGTCGTATTTTGTGCAACTCTAAAGCTGATATTTTTTAATGCGTAATAATCGTTTTCATGATATCTAAATGAGACGTTGTCAAAAACAACGTCAAATTTTGCCGGTTTTTGAAACGCCGAAGTGTTTTTAAGCTCGGGCAGGTCCATAATTTCCTGGATTCTGATTGCCGCCGCCTGAGATTTTTTAATAAACTCGCTCGCCCACATAAGCGGCATCAAGGCGTCCGCCATGCCGGTGCTGACAATTAGCACGGCAAGAAATGCAACGAACGCCAGACTGCCGCCTGAAACAAAATAGATGCCCGCTATCGTCACCGCAATCAGCGTCGGCATTGGGCTTAGTATAATCATGGAAATTCTGGCAGGTGTGCTTGTCGCCGCAATCCATGCTTTAAGATGGATACGATATCTGTGCAGAGCTTCATTGTACCTCTTAAAAGATGTTGTGCCGTCATCAAAAGTCCTTACAACCGGCATCGCCTGAACGAACTCTATCACGGCCTTGTTGATGTCCGACTGACTTTGCTCATATTTGCCCCTGCGGCTGGCTTCATCCTTCATAACAATATACATAAATGCAGCGCCAAGTATCAATACACTCAATGCGATTAACGCCAATCTGTAATCGATTATAAATAGAGCTGTCAGGGACGCAATAGGTGTGGCTATGCTTCTGCCGATCATCGGCGTGCTGTCCGCGACAAAGGCATGAAGATTTTTAACATCATCCAAAAGAACTTTTTTAAACGCACCCGTACCTGTGGAAATGACATATCCCAAAGGTACTTTTGCCAGGTGGGCGGTAATCTGTGTTCTCAATATTTCCTCAAGTTTAAAGGCACCAAGATGAGATATAATAGTAGCATAATATTTAATCACGAAAGAGAGAATAACCAGCAATGCCAGCGTCAAAAACGCCTGGTTAAAACGCAGTGTTATCCCGAACAGCGTTATGCTTCCGCCCGCAGCGATTGAAAGCACATACGCCAGGAGTACATATCCCAAAAGAGCGCTTATCCCCCCGATTGCAGAAAGGCCTATGGCTGCTTTGATATAGCGATTCACAGGGGCCATAATTGTCCAAAGCCCTTTTTTCCTATTTTGTTTAGTCATTTAGCCGTCTCCTTAAAAATGGGCATTGATTCCTCAATGCCCATTTTATCGGTATGTTTGATTTTATGCCGCCCCGAACCGGATTTTCACCGCTCCGATTGGGATAATCTACTTCAGGGTGATCCCGCAAACGTCGCAGCACATTGGATCGTCGGAAAAACTCACGCTTTCAATTATATCCGAATTGTAAATCGCCATCTCCCGGATATTGGTCAGCGACACATTAACCGCTTCGTTTTGCAAGGTGGTAAGGACATATTCATAGGCCTGCTGTATAACTTCCTCGTCCGTTGTACTCAGCATGGCCGTGATCTGCGCGTCGATTTCCGCCTTTTGACTAAGCCCTTGCTGCGCGATGTAATCCAGCGCGTAATCCTCCAGCATGGCGGCAAGGAACACATGCGGGTCCTGCGGGAAGCCGTAGGTATCGTTGACCGATACATCGAATTCGCCCATCAGTCCCATCTCATACCAGGTCATCGTCTCGTAGCCCGTTATGTTGATTTCTATGCCGATTTCAGCCATTTGACCCTTGAAAGCCATAAGAATCTGTTCGTCTGTGGAACGTTCACTCATATATATCACATCAAGGGAAAGCGTTTCTCCGTCTTTCTCGCGGATGCCATCCCCGTCACTGTCTATCCAGCCAGCTTCATCCAACAGGCTTTCCGCCAATTCCGGATCGTATTCATATACTACCTGCTCCACGTCGCAGTACGGCAAATCCGATGGGAACAGAGTGTCCGCAACCGACTCCATCCCGTGTAATACCGTGTCGTTGATCTGCTCCTTATCCGTTCCGTATTGGATTGCCTGACGCACCAGCGGATCGCTCAGAATCTCAGAAGCCGTATTCAGCAGCAGGTTCCGGGTGGCGTAGGTGGTTTCAGATTGAACCGCTTCAACATTATCCAGTTCGGACAGATAGTCGAACATGTCATAAGTTACCTGATATGAGCCATATAACAAGTCGATCTCACCGGCCTCAAGCGCCATCATGCGGCTGTCGGCATCCGGTATGATTTTAACCGTAAATTGATCCGGCCCTTCAGCATCGCCATAATAATTTTCATTTCGTACAAAGGTATATGAAGCGCCGGTTGTATAATTGCCTTCCTGTATCACGTAGGGCCCTGTTCCGGCTGTTTCGGTAAGCACATTGCCGTACGGAAGGCTGCCGTCCGAAAACAGATTCGGAGAAAGAATTCCAAAGCACACAGCGCTTAAATCCTGCAGGACGGCATAGTATGGCTCGTCATAGTAAAAAGTGATTGTATATTCGTCGACTACTTCGATCTCGGTAATTCTGGACACTCCGCCGTAGTATGATATGTAGTCCATCATATTTTCCAGCAGGGCTTCAAAGTTGGTCTTAACAGCCTCCGCATTGAACGCCGCACCGTCTGAAAAAGTCACGCCTTCTTTCAAATAGAATGTCCAAGTTGAGCCGTCGTTTTCCCAGCTTTCCGCCAGAGACGGTACGGCTTCGCCGTCTTCATAATCAACGAGGGTTTCATAAACGAGTTTTGAATAGTGGTAAAACCCCTGACCGTCATTGATTCCGATAGGATCAAAGCTGGCAAAGTCCACCGATTCACCGATTGTGATTTCCGTTGTGGTGCTTTCATCATTGCTGTTTTGGCATGCGGCCAGTGCAAAAGTCATTACAACGGCCAACATAAGCGCTGTTAGTTTACTCATGGTTTTTTTCATCCTGTTCCTCCTGAATAGACAATTTTACTTTCGATTATTTGCAAGTTGTTTGGAAAAGGAATGTGTAAAATCAGATAATGAAGAAATGCTCTCAACTGTTTCCAATATTTGGCCGTCCTTCATCACGGCGACTTTCTTTGACATATATAAAGCAGCACGTAAATCATGGGTAATGAATAGATATGCGCATCCGATTTCCTTCTGTAAATCTTTCAGCAAAACAAGTATTTTTATCATTACTGTGGCATCCAGCCCCGTGAAGGCTTCATCGAGAATAACCAGCTTGGGGTTAACGGAGATAGCCCGTGCGATGCAAACGCGCTTTTGCTGTCCGCCGGACAGCTCGTACGGATACCGGTTTACAATGTCTGCCGGGAGCGCTACCATATCAAGCAGAAGGCGGACCTTGCTCTCCCGTTCCATCTTATCCAGTTCCAACATATTTTTCATCGCCTCACAAAGACTGTCAATCACCTTGCGCCGGGGATTGAAGCAGCTTACATTGTCCTGAAAGACCGGCTGGATATCCCGGTACAGCTTTCTGCCCCTCAGCTTCGCAACACTTTTGCCGCACCAAAGTATGGCGCCGTATGACGGCCTTTCAAGGGCAAGGACAAGCCTGGCAAGTGTGCTTTTTCCGCTTCCGCTTTCCCCGATCAGGGATACGCTTTCTCCGGGCGCGACGGACAGTGATACGTTTCGGAGTACCGCCTGGCGACCGTATTTTTTGCTCACATTATTGATTTCAAGCAATCCGCCACCCCCAACAAGTCGACCGAAGCCAGCAGTTCCTTTGTATAACCGTTCTGTGGATTGTTCAGAAGCTCTGTTTTCTCACCGTGCTCCAGTATTCGACCATTTTTCATTACGGCAATATCGTCCGCCAAAGCCCTCATAACCTCCAGATCATGAGACACCAGAAGCATAGCCGGTTTGTACTCCTTCATTACGAAAGAAAGCAGTTCCATAACAATTTCCTGATTTACGGTATCAAGCGCCGTTGTCGGTTCATCCGCAATGATAAGTACCGGATTTAGCGATATGGCAACGGCAACCATAACACGCTGTAGCATCCCGCCGCTCAACTCAAAAGGATAGCTATTCATCACCGTCTGCCCGTCGGACAGGCCAACCCTGCCCAGCAGCTCGATTCCATATAGGACCGCATCACGTTTACTACAAGTTAAATGCGCACACAATGTTTCAATAAAATGACCCTTTATTTTCATACAAGGATTAAAAGCGGCCATCGGATTTTGCAGAACAACGCCGATCTCCTTGCCGTTTAAGTTTTCGCGTCCGTCCCAAAACAGCGGAAGAATTTCCTTACCATGAAGGAGGACACTTCCGGACATTTGCACGGCGGTAGAATCTAAAAGGCCGAGAATAGCATTGAACTGACCCCCATAAGTTAGACCAAAAAATCTAACTTATGGGAGGTCAGTTTTTTATGGCAAAGTATAGTTTTGAATTTAAGAAAAAAATTGTTCAAGCGTATTTGAGCAATAATGGTAGTTATGGGTATTTAGCCAACAAATATGGTATTCCAGACTCTGGGCCTATAAAGCGTTGGGTTGCTGCCTATAAAGAATACGGCTCAGACGGATTATTGCGGTCTCGTAAAAATGAAACTTACTCTTTTGATTTTAAGCTTCATGTAGTAGAGTTATATTTAACAACAGAAGTTTCATATCAGGAGTTAGCTCTAAGTTTGGGAATGAATAACCCGCCGTTAATTACTAAATGGGTAAATGACTTTCGAATTGCTGGCCCTGATGCATTGAAACCTAAACGGAAGGGAAGGCGTTCAAAAGTGTCAAGACCAAAAGATGTCAAACCGAAATTCAACGAAAGTATAGATACTGAATCAGAGTATCTTAAACGACTCGAAGAAGAAAATTTAAAATTAAGAATCGAAAATGCATATTTAAAAGAACTGAGGAGGCTGCGTTTAGAGGGAACATCTCAGAACAAAAAGCGAGAATCATCCACAGCCTCCGAGGATCCTTCAAATTAAAAGATATTCTCGCAATTACTGGATTTCCTAAAGCCACATATATGTATTGGCAAAAGCGATTTGAACGGAAATACGACCAAACATTAGAAACAATGATTCTGGAAATACGTAGTCAACACAAAGATTTTGGATATCGCAGAATTTATGGAGAACTGCGTAAACATGGAATAATCGTAAATAAAAAGAAAGTCCAACGTCTTGTGCAAAAACTTGGGATTCAGGTAACTTCATTTACACGTAAGAGTAGAAAGTACAGTTCCTATAAGGGAAAGGTTGGAACTGTGGCTCCGAATAGAATCCATCGTCGATTTAATACAAATGTTCCTCATCAGAAAATAACTACCGACACAACAGAATTTAAATACTACGAAATTGACGAAAGAGGAAGAATGTTAATCAGGAAGCTATATCTTGATCCATTTATGGATCTTTATAATCGCGAAATTCTTAGCTATGGGATTTCACAAAAACCTTCTGCAATAAACATTATGAATACGTTAAGCGAAGTTATAAATATTACTGAAGATTGTAAATACAGAAGAACATTTCATTCGGATCAAGGATGGGCATACCAGATGAAGAGCTATGTATATACTTTAAAATCCAATAAAATATTTCAAAGTATGTCACGAAAAGGAAACTGTCATGACAATTCTGTTATGGAAAATTTCTTTGGAATTATGAAACAGGAAATGTATTATGGAGTTGTATATTATAGTTATGAGGAATTGAAATTATCAATTGAAAGGTATATAAAATATTATAACGAACAAAGAATCAAAGAATCTCTTGGATGGATGAGTCCTATTGAATACAGACTCAATCTCCAAGTAGCATAAAGAAATAGCGTAGCAGTTGAAAATTACTACTACGCTATAAAGTCTAACTTATAGGGGTCACCTCACATTGCATATGGTGCTTTTTCCACTTCCGCTTTCCCCAAGGAGTCCAAACGCCTTTCCGCGCCCGATTTCAAAGGATATACCATCAATATTTACACCGGTATTGAGATATCGGACGGATAAATCACGCACTGCCAGAATAGTATCTTTATTCATAGTTTTCTCCTATAGCGAGGGCCTTCCGCATCCCTTCTCCAAACAGGTTGAATGCGCATACGGTAATGAAGACACAGACTCCCGGATAAACAGCGTACTGCGGGGCCTGTAACAGAATGCTCTTAGCATCGCTTAACATTGCGCCCCATTCCGGCAGATCGCCCGTCAGGCCGATTCCTAAGAATGAATACCCTGAGATCATGAGGATGGTGTCGCCTATCCCCAGCGCGAAAAGAATCATCAAACCGGGGAATATGTTCGGAAGCACCTGTCCAACCAATACGGAAGCGCCGGAAGCGCCGCCTGTTATGGCATACGTGACATATCCTTTGGCCAGCTCTGTCTGCGTGTAGCTTCGCACCATTCGTCCGTACCAGCCCCAATAGGAAAACATCGTGCTGATCACCAGATTGGTTATTCCATTGCCCATTACCCCCATAACGGCGAGGACCAGCACGGTGGGGGGAAGCGCCATGCTTATATCGCACAGCCACAGAAACAAGCGCTCAAAAAAGCCTCCTTTATATGCCACAGCCATTCCAATGGGGATTGTGGTAGCAACGATCCCACACATCACCATCAGACCAAGCCCTAACGAGTATCTTGCGCCGTATAACAACCGGGAAAGAATACATCTGCCGTATTCGTCGGCTCCTAACGGAAACTGGGAAGAAGGCTGCGCGAAACGGTAGTCCATATCGATCTTCATCGGGTCGTTCGGGGACAGAGAACCGGCAAACAAAGCGCATAACGCAATGATTACGATCAGGCCAAGCCCGAGCATCGCGCTTTTTCTGTGCAGTATTTTTCTCATATCCGACCTCCTCGGTTTAAGCCGGGGTTTAACAGCCTACCGCACACCTCTGCCGCGACGTTGCATATAACAAAGCAAAGCGCCATTAAAACTATATAGGCGTTGATCACCGGGAAATCCCGGTTAATTGCAGCGGTCAAGACATATTGCCCCATCCCCTGCGCTGAAAAAATTGTTTCCACAATCGCCGTACCGGCAATCAGATATCCGACATTCTGACCGTACATAATAATACAGGACGGTGCGGCATTTCTGAGCAGATGGTTGACCATTACTTTGCGTTTACCAATACCCCTTGCTTTTGCATAGGTAACATGCATACTCTTTTGATTTTCCAACAAGAGTGAACGAAGTATCCGTGCAAGCGAACCGGTCATCGGTAACGATAAAACAAGCGAAGCGCATAATAGTGTTGTAGGATGTCCGTGACCGACGACAGGCATAATGTTCAGGTATATGCCAAAAATCAGAAGGCACAGCAAACCGAGAAAATATCCCGGCACGGAAATTGAGACAAAGGATAATCCCATGATCAGTCTGTCAATCCATGTTCCTTCTTTTAGAGCTGACATTATCCCCAGCGGAATAGCGATGATAAAAATCAGAACGCACGACAGGCCAGCCAGAAGAAGCGTTACAGGCATAACGGATAACAAATCCCGCATGGCCGGTCTGCCGGTAATGTATGAGTTGCCGAAGTCCAGCCGTATTGCGCGTTTTTCAGCCAATTCAGGTACTGTTCCGGTATTGACTGATTGAATCCCAATTCATCGCGGTACTGTTCAATTATTTCTTCGTCGACCGTTTTTGAAATCCGTATTGCATAAGCCTCTGCCGGATCAATGGCCGATATGTTGGCAAGGATAAATGACAAGAGAGATATTCCAACCAGGACTGTGATTATATGTAAAATCTGTTTACCTAAAAAATTCCACAATACGATTTACGCTCCCTCTATTAGGTTAGAGTTAACTAACCTTGCTTTAAAAAAATAAGTGCCGATAAAATCAACACTCATTTTAGCAGTTATTCGATTGTTACTACCGCCCCAATCGGGATTTTTTATGCCCCAAGACGAAAATCGCTTGGATTTAAGCCATATTCACTGCGGAAGGCAGCGGCAAAATGGCTGGTATTCACATAGCCCACCATCCCCGCAATCTCACTGATACTTAAATCCATGTTTTCAAGCAGGTGACTTGCGTTTTCCATTCTCAGGCTGCGGATGTATTCGTAAATGCTTTTACCGTACATCTCACGGAAACCGGTTTTTAGCTTATGCTCGTTGAGTGCGACCATTTTCGCCAATTCAGGAATCGTTGGTGGAGAAGAATAGCGTTCCGCTAGAATTTCTTCCGCTTCCAATAAGGCCTTTCTGTCAAAGCTGGAATGGGCCGTCCGCTTATGTCCGTTCAACGGGAGTATGATATGCTCCTGCCATAAATCCGATAACAGAATTTTTCCCATTGAATCAAGGTATGTGTTTTTCATTTCCTGTCCGATATCGTTATCGATAATCTGCTTGAAATAGTTATGAATTTTCGCGCCGGACCGTTTCGGTTTGGTAAGTCTGTGCAGCAAATCCCTGACCTCCGAATTGTCGTATCTCGCACACTGCTCTGAGTAAGGAAGTTGCCTGTGAAAAGAGTTTTTAGAGATAACGGAAACGGTAACCACCCGTTCATTTGATGGGATCATCGTCATCCCACGACTGCGGGGGAACGCATACAGTCCCAATTCGTTTTGGCTCAAGTTAGCCTTTGCAATACCAGTTTCCGAATAGGAAATATGCCCGCTGAAACAATAGGTGGCTTCGCAAGTATTTGGATAATCATCATAATATGAAATGAGCGGTTGTGAGAGAAAAAGGTCAATAATTCCTATTTCAATATCGTCACTGACCTGAACCGTTTTCATATATCCGTTTCCAATTTCTTTTGGAGCAGCCAGGCCCGTAACGTTCCCGTTTTGCGTATACGAAAAGCCATAACGATTAACAAGATCGTTCATATATTCATCTAATGAGTTTGTTGGAAACATCTGTTGCATATAAAACCTCCATCGCGTCAGTTAGATATAACTAACCAAAATATATCATTATACCGCAGCTCGGTCAAGTAATTATTTTATAAAAAATGTGCGGTTCGCACCCGGTTTTAAATGTTTTTTTGGGAGCAAAAAACGAAAACCATGCCTATAAACAATAATGCTTATCAGGATTAAACACCTACCAAAAATATCAAAGAGTAACGCCGCTTTTCCTGCGGTGTTGCTCTATGATAAAAGACAATAACTACAATGAGGAGGGCATACGATTCTGTTTGTAAAGTTCCGCCGAGGATTCGCTTGAAGCTTACTCCAATGGCCGCTGTGTGTATTTGCCTGACAAAAACGCACCGACTGTCCCCCTTGCATGATCCCCCGGTCTTCCGGACAGATGGGTACCACTCAGCACCTTATTTGGCCGTCCTTGATAAGAGAAGCGGGGATAAAAATGCAGTGGTTTTGCTTTTTCCGTTCTTTTACAGGTGGTCTTGGCGCATCCTCCGTGGTCGCTTTCCCTCATTGGGCCCGTCAGCTAACGTATTCAGGTCATCGGACATGAAATTCTCAAGGAGCAAATCGGGGAGCAGGAAAAACCCCCTCACTTCTTACTGGTAAAAAATGAGGGGGTTGAGAACCAAGAAACTAAATTTTATCTAATAAATTTCTGAGTTTATTCAAGATCTTGTGCCGACGCTTGTTGACTCCCTTTTGAGAAATCCCAAGAAAGGCAGCATACCGGCGTTCATTTTGGCCCTGATAATACAGTGCCTCTATCAGCTCCAGTTCATCCTCAGTGAGCTGCGTGAGTGCCGTGCGAAGCTTAGCAATCAAGATGCGGGTTATGGCATTTTGTTCTACATCCGTATAAGTGTCCCGTATGAGCTCCTCGCCGTTTATCCCGTCACCCGTTCAGAGAGTTATAGGATATTTCACCGTTTTCCCTGGCTTGCTTATGTAAATATTTACGACGATCTTTATCCTGCTCTTCTTTTTTATAATCCTCGAAGGGCACTTCCATCAGGTAGCCATGGAACGGCAGAAAATATCTACCCGCATACTGCGGATTGCGTTTCTTTTCGAAGAAAATCTCTGAATAAGGAATTTCCCGGTACGCACCGTTGTCAAGGATAAAACATATTGTTATTTTAGCCATAAGGCTTGTCCTCCGTTTTCTGAAATTTTGATAATGAGTCAAAATTTCAGAAGTGGAGGAGATCGGCAGCGCGGAAGCACGGAAAACAATAAAAAAAGGACATACCGACTTTGCCCCGAAAGTCGAATATATCCTTTTCCTGTCGAAAAATTGAGTAGGAGGGAAAATCAAATAATTTTCCCGACCTCTCACACCACCGTGCGTACCGTTCGGTACACGGCGGTTCAATCAACTTAACATGTGACTTTTGTATAATAGTCAAGCATCGAGACTAATCCAAATCGGGTTAGTCTCTCTTTTGTTATTGCAAAGTGCAAGGTATAGCCTCCACATATGCGAGCATAGCCTTTTCTACTATAGGCTGTTGCCCTTGCTAAATCTTTACTTATCCCCAGTTGCATCAGATTTTTGATTCGTGCTTTCGGCACTTTCCAGTGCTTCCAGATGCACATCCGCAAACGGAATCTTATGGATTTATCCATTTCTCTGCATATGACTTTCATGCTTCCTATCCGGAAGTAGTTTATCCATCCTCTTATCAACTGGTTTAGCTTTTTTACTTTTACTTTGTTGCTCACGCCCCAACTCCGAGTTGTAAGCTTCTTCATTTTCATCTTGAACTTTTCTACCGATTTTGCATGTGGTTTTGCTTTGTACTGTTTGGCATGGGGGTCATAGTAAAATCCAAAGCCAAGGTACTTAAGTCCTTTTGGTTTATCTATTTTACTTTTGCTCATGTTGACTTTAAGTCCTAGTTTCTCCTCGATGAATGCTGAAATGTTCCTCATGACACGGCGTGCCGCCATTTCACTTCCGACCATAATGACACAGTCATCTGCGTACCTTACAAAATCCAAACCTCTTTGTTCCATCTCATTATCCAGTTCGTTCAGCATGATATTTGCAAGTAATGGCGATATGTTTCCTCCTTGTGGAGTTCCCACTATTGACTCTTCATACTCGTTATCAATCATAGCTTCTTTCAGATTTTCTTTGCTTAATATCTGCTCCATTAATCTACTTGTGTCCATGCGTTGTTTCCTCTCCGTCCCGTTAACTTCGGCCATCCTTCACCCTAATATGGCAGATGTTGCCTTGTTTGCAGTGGGGTCTATACTCCAACTGATTGATTGTTCAGCCCTTCGCTCTTTCTGACTTTCATCAGATGTCTTCACTACTACGGCTTCTGCTGACTTCTCATAATTCGTTGTTACTACGGCTATTATTCCGCTTATGAGATCTCCCCGATTAAGGTGCGAGCTCTTTCCCTTCATATATCCGCCGCATTTACTTTGTTCCTACAAATGTGGTAGTTATCAGACTTCACTTTGTTTAGCAAGTTTATCTCTCGGAACCCAGCCTTATATGCGATTTCTGTCCGTCGGACCAAAGGTTTGCCTACAGCTTCCTTCAGATTCGGCCTCACGGCTGACACCCTTGCTGTTCAGCTATACACTTCCCACTACCTGGGCGTGTTAGGGACTTTCACCCTTAAGAGCCCGCCCATGGCGGGCAAACTAAAAAAACGGGTGTAATTTCGTTTGAAAATACACCCGTTTTTTAACCGGAATAAAGTTGTTTTCATAAGTTCAAATCCAATCATTGTTTAGGAACATATTACCTCAGTGAAATAACCTGATAGCCCATTGTTTTCACCGCGATCAATAAATCCTGCCACCTTGATAAGGTCAATGGGTTTCATGAATACCTTAGCCATAATTCCATTCGAGAGTGGATTATATATATTAATCTGCTGCAGGACTGGAAGCCCGTTCATTGCTGGATAGAGTATCGTCGCGGAGTTATTTCCTATTCCGCTGACGGCATACACTGCAAGTTGATAAAGCATGTCGCGTGGAAGATTTCTATCCCACAAATCACGATATTTCGCATCAAGAAGTTGCACTACCGAGCCGTTTTTAAGCAAGGCAAAATCAGGGCGGGGCGTCGGAGAGCGCTTTCCTTTAGGATTACATTTAGGTTCATAGGCGAAAAGCATTCCAAGGCGGTATTGGTCAACCACAGAATACTCATCTCGCAGGTTTTTTAATAGTTTTGATACAAGCGATTCAAAAAATAGGTTCATATCAAAAAAATAACCTGGCAAAGAAACATATTCTACTCCGTCTTCTATCTGAGCCGACTGTGACTCATACAAGATATTGATCAATTCCAAAGATGGCTTATACATATCAGTCAAGCGTGATATTGACTTTTGCGCTGTAATCAATACTGACTTGTTAAGTCTTATATTTTCTGCGAGCATAGATAATTGATCACATATACGCATTACATTATGACGAAGATCTATATCTGATGCGAGATTGCCAGCCAACCCTAAACCGGCTAAAAGAACCTGATTCAAGAGTGTATTTTCATTTCTTTCATGATATTTGCAAGGTAGAGTAGCTGCTATTGTACCGCCACGGCTAGCAACACGGCTTATATCGATTCGTCCTTTTACGCAGGCTAATTCTTTTTCAAACAACGTGTAACCTTTAATAAACCCGCGGTTAAGCAGATCTTCCGTGTAAGAATATAGCGCATAAATCAAAAGATCGAAGAAGTTTAAGTTATCAATTTCAAAACCGGCATAATGAAATAATTTGAGGTTTCGAAGTCCGTAAGTGTACTGTAATAGAGTAATTAATGGCATCCCATGCAATTTAGGGACGATCTGTATATGAAGATTTCCTAATGATACACGACCTACATAAGAATTACTTTTTATAAGGATACCACTTCTCATTTCAAGGATTTCCAGGATGCCGCTTTCCGTTAGTTTTTGCGCAACTTTACGGTCGGCGTCATCTTTAAAGCATACACCATCGAGAAACTGTTCCGACCATTCCGTTAATTTTACAAGGCTTGTGGTGTTCATTGCTCTTCTTCCTCTGACTGACTGATGTCATTCATATCAACATCATTTGTATCATCCTGTTCCTCACTCAAACGTATCTCCGGGCAAGGTTTCAATAGTGCGCCAACCAACTCGGTAAACTCACCTTCGCACCGGGAGTATTGCAAAGATTGGCTCTTTATGTCTACAAGATCCGAATCTAAAATTGCCAGCATACGTTCATAGTCGCCATAACAATACTCTTCAATTAAAGGAAAAATATCCTCAGCAATAACCTGGCGGAAGCGACCCTGGGAAGTAATTGGTTTTTCACTCTCCATAAAGTAAGAATGACCGATTTGCAAATTACGTGCGTCTTTGCCGATGTGTTGGCAGATTCTTTGGTTAAGCCGTTTAAGCCATTCGGCAACCGGTAATACGTCAAAGTTTACTCCTTCAAGCAGGCTATAATCCGGCATCAATTCATAGAACCCAAAACGTCTACGAAGCGCGGCGTCCAGCAGGGCGATCGATCTGTCAGCTGTATTCATGGTACCAACGATATAAACATTGCCAGGCACAGAGAAGGATTCGCCAGATACAGGGAGATATAGTGTTTTCCTGCGTTTTCCGGCTTCTATCAACATGATGAGTTCGCCAAATATGCGTGAAATGTCTCCACGGTTAATCTCATCAATGATTAGGAAAAAGGATTTTTCAGGTGCCTTAATGGCGTCAGAACACAGCTTTTTGAAGATACCGTCACGAAGTTCAAACAGGGTTTGTCCGTTTTCAACCCGCGGTTTTATCCCTTCGATGAAATCCTCATACCCGTATGACGCATGGAAACAACAAATACGGACGTATCCGTTTGTTTGACCATCGCCCAATATGATGCTTTTTTCTTCGGAAGTCAGCACCTTCCACGATTTTTTAAATACATTGCGTGCTGCCAATTCCTGCACTGTTTTTTCGGCATGATATGTTTTACCTGTGCCGGGAGGACCATATAGAATGATTTGCTTTTTACGTTCCAAGATACTGTCGATTTTCTTCATGATGCCTTCTAGTGGCAAGAGTGGTCTTTCTGCAGGTTTTTCCACCACAGGGTTTTTCGGCTCGGTAGGTCCTATTGATAATAATTCGCGTATTTTCAGTATATTATCCGCATTCTTATATGGATATACTGCTGTCTGAAGACCCTCCTTTGCTTCCGGTAGTTGGGTTTGTTCGACATAGATCCACTCAACTTCTCTTACGTGTGGAAATTCCAGACCTTCATGGTATTCATAACCACCTGTGACCCTGCCGATTCCCAGCGTCTGCATACCATCGCTAGCCACAACGATATCGTTTTCTTTGATCGTCTTTACAAATCTGATAATCTCATTTAATTCACGGGATATAGTCTGTGATGGGTTTGGATAGTATTGTTCAAATGCGTCTTTCAAAAAATTTCGCAGTTCGTTATCCTCTTGACCATATTGGGTCAGGTCACCAAGTTCCGACCACCCAATAGAAATATAGCCGTTTTCCATCATCAGCGGCCACATGCTTGTTTTGCTTGATCCGCTTCTAGTGCCGATACGGTAATAGTTTACTGGAGCACCGTACATACGAACCATAGCCCGCATAACATGGCAAGAGGGCTTGTTAGTTTCGCTGATGATTTTAATAAGCTGTCCCGTCAAGACATAGAACAGCTCGGATTCTGGCTTTTGCCCATAACAAAAAAGGGTGTGCTTCTGCCATCCGGTTGTGTGGAAGGCATCAATAAGATTTGGGAACAGCATGTGATAATACTTATGTATCCATCCATAGCCGCTGATTTTAATATCTTCGTCTGAATCAAGGCTTTGCTGCAAAGTCATATAATCGTTGAGATCGGGATTTTCGAACCTAGCAATGAGTTCAGCACCCCGAACAATGGCATCACGAATCTTTCTGCCTTTTCCAATTGCTTCATCAAGTGAAAGGACAACTTGTTTTTGAGGGCTTCCGGTCATCCAATTATTGTCGCTTTTCCGTTTATACATTATGTACTTCAGGGCACTTCCGCCAGCAATGCTGCCATATTGCTTTGTATCCATCATTTCATCATTTTTAAATTCAAGCCAATAGGCGAGTCCGTCATGATTCATCACATTGAAGATTGTATCTATCAATTCTTCACCATCAAGGCTTTTCAAAACATCAGGACCAAAACGCTTACGAAACATCATATACTCCTGATCCATCTGAGCTACTGGCTTAATCTCACCTTTTACAAGCAGTCGGTCGCATTCCTCAATGATAGCGTCATTATTGAAAAAATAAAAGAAAAACATCGGACATACCTCCATCTATATTGGAATTCTGTATTTCATCCAAAAGTTGTTAGAATTCCAACAGTTATTCTAATTCTTACCGTGCATCAAAGTAATTTTATCATAAGGATGGAATATACATATTGCCTTTCATTGGATCAGTATATTCCTCTGCATGACTTTGAGGTCCCGCGCGGATAAATAGTCCATTTAATGATCTTTGTTATGTATTACGACACATTAAATTGATGTGATATAACATAATTGTAACACCATAGTCTAATAAGATATAATCTTATTAAATGAAGGAGTTAACATTATGAAGCACCAACCACACTACGAAACAGAATTTAAGAAGAAAATTGTACGTCTCCACTTAGAAGAAGGACGTACCCTGGTTAGCCTATCTGAAGAGTATGGTGTATCTAAAGCCAGCATTTCAAATTGGGTTAATCAGTTCCGTGAAGAATGCCAAATAAATAAGGAAGCCAAGGAAGACTATGATTACATGAAAGAGAACCTTCGCCTACGCAAAGAATTAACAGAGCTTCAAAAGGAAAATGACTTCTTAAAAAAAGCGGCGGCGTTCTTTGCGAAGGAAATCGATTAGAGGCTTATCGATTCATTCAGGAACATTCTAAAACATTAGGAACCAGATGGCTTTTACGTCGGTTACATATATATCCAAATGCATATTATCACTTTCTTAAAAACAAGAAAGCCAGTTATTATGCGCAAAAAGAGGAAGCATTTAGGATGATAACCACTCTTTATCATGAACACGGCGGTGTGGACGGATACAGAAGTATCCGTGTATTTTTAGCACGTAAAAATATCATCCTGAGTAATCCCACAGTTCATAAATACATGAATAAAGAACTTCATTTATATTCAATCGTCCGCAAAAAGAATTACCACTATGAGAAAGGCAAAGCACATAAGGTTTTCCCGAATCTCATTAACCAGAAATTCTTAGCAGAAGAGATAAATCAAAAATGGTGTACTGATTTTACATATCTTTTCCTGACTGATGGCAGCAAGAGGTACAACTGCTCTATTTTGGATCTGCATGACCGTAGTATAATTGCAAGCATCACTGATAAGCAGATTACCAGTGATTTAGCGATTCGTACTCTGAAGAAAGCCCTGAACTCGCAGCCATATATAAAAGGCAAATTAATTCTACACAGCGATCAGGGGTCGCAGTATACCTCAAAAGCATTTACAGAATGCTGTGAATCCGTTGGTATCAAACAAAGCATGAGTAAAGCCGGTTATCCATATGACAATGCCCCAATGGAGCGTTATTTTAATACATTAAAAAACGAATTGATCAACCTGCATTACTATCATAATGATGAAGAGCTCAATACTGCCGTAGAGGACTTTGCATACACATGGTACAACCATGTAAGGCCACATATGTTCAACAGTTATAAAACACCTTATGAAGCAAGGTATGCAGCATAAAAAAATTAGGCAAAGGTGTTACAAAAATGCTTGACCATTACAGATATGGAGCATCGTCCATCCAGAAGATAGTTTTCTAGATACGGCTTCTGATTCATGGCATAGGTAACGGCTTTACCTAAAGCAGACCCCTTTAAAGGATTCAGTGATTCAAGCCAGCCCCAAAAGGCCTCAAGAACCGGTTTCTCCAGTTCAAGACGCTTAAGCTGTCGCTCTTTAGGTGAGAGATCTGCAATCCCATCCTCAATCTTGAAAAGCTTATTGCAGTACTCTCTTCCGATTGCCGCATTTGTCCTTAGGGCTCCCTTTGCGCTCTTATTCGGCATAGCCTCCACGAACTTACGCCTCAGATGAGCCCAGCAGGCACATCTTTTAACGCCCTCCAACTTATTGTACCCGGAATACCCATCGCAGTGATGGTATCCCGTAAATCCTTTGAGATATTCAACTGCATGATCACCGTTTCTGGAGGATTGATAATCATACAGGACGATGGGTGACTTCCCATCATCGCTGGAACGGTGCAGCCACATGTAGGATTTGGTCTGTGGCTTTTTCCCTTCCTCCTTCAATACCTGGAGTGGAGATTCGTCACTATGGATCACATCCCTTTTGAGGAGCTCCTTGCGTAGATACCCGATGATTGGATAAAAGTAATCCTCCGAGCACCTGATGACCCAGTTTGCCATGGTCGCACGAGTCAGCGCAATACCTAGACGCTCCCAATTCTTTTCCTGACGGTATAGCGGCATGCTATTCACATACTTTTGATACATGACATATGCAACTAAGCTCGGCGATGCAAGGGAATGGTTCATCAGGGATGTGGGTGAGTTTGCTTTTAGAATGTATGGCGTTTCCGTATGCTTGCATTCAGGACATTCATAGGCCATGCGTACATAGCGTAAGATACGTAGTTTTGCTGGGATGTATTCCAGCTCCTCTCGAACGGTTTCCTTGCCGATGGGCTTAAGCCCAGTCCTACAGCGATCACAGTAAAGATCCTCGTCCACAACTTCACATAGTATCTCATGAACCGGAAGATCCTTGATGATCGCTTCCCGGCGAGTCTTCGCGCCTTGCGATGTTTGTAGCCTTCAGAATCCCTCACGATTGGTTCTTCTGCATCGAGTGTGTATTCAACTTCGGCCTCATTGAACAGATTAAGTTGTCCATCAATGTCACCGATACGTGCTTTCTCGCTAGAACTGCCGAATTTCTGTCTGCGCATGAGGAGGAGCATTTCAGTAAGGTTATCCACCTGTTTTTGGAGCTTCTCAACCATGGTTTCCAACTGTGCAGTATAGGCATCTTTATTACGGTTTTCCATTTCCTGTATTTTGTTTTCAAGCTGGCTTATGTAGGCATCCTTGTCCATGTTTTCGGCAGTCCTCTCATGAATTTGTCTTGGTTTAATTATACCATGGGATGCCAATAAAATCCAGCAATTTCAACGGATTCGGACAGTTTTATGGCGATTAAATATCTCCTGATTCAACCTTTTTAATCGCTCTTGGCTGATCAATGGATAAGCCCTCTGTTAGCCAACGGAATTCTTGCCAGGTGATATCCCTGACCTGCTCTTCTGTCCTGGGCCATTTGAATTTACCGTTTTCCAGTCGCTTGTACAGGAGAACAAAACCGTCTTCTTCCCATAGAAGTGCCTTCAGCCGGTCGGCACGTTTGCCGCAAAACAGAAAGAGTTTTCGGGAGAAAGGATCCAAACCTAGGTGTGACTGTACCATTGCTGCTAACCCGTCTATGGATCTGCGCATATCAGTATAGCCACAGACGATGTAAATCCCTTGCGCCTTAGTGATATCACCTAGCATATCCGCTGTATCACTTTCAAAGTTCGTTCAATGATGGCATCCGATGCGCATTCCTGTATTTCAACAACAATGCCATTGAGATTGAGTATTATGGCCGGTCCGGAATGGCTGGCTTCATATATGGGTTGTGGCGGCATCAAAGGAACGATAACCGGTTGATCCGGTGATTTAATCAAAGCCTTTTCTTGGACAGCTGCAGATTTCACTTTCCGGAGCCAGTAGAAATATTTATGCCTTGAAATATTATTCTCGGCACACCACTCTTTTACCTGTTTTCCGCTGTTGATCCGCTCTCGGATGATGGCCGCCCATTGCTCTAGGCGATATTTGTCTGTCAGTTTTTTAGTTTCACCCATGGTAACCTTGTTTAATGCATAATTAAACTGTAACAAAATGCAACCGAAAAGTGTAACACTTCACCCAATGTAAAAGAAAATCCATTGTAACACCCTTCCAAGTATCGTATCCTTGAGTTTGAGAGAACTTAAGGAGGACAGAAAGGATGTTAACAATGGACGATATCAAGTATATCAAACGAATGCATGATTGTGAAGGCTTTCCAATAAGAGAAATCATGCGCCGTACCGGTTATCACTATGAAACGATTAAGAAATATCTGGATCTGAACGACTTCAACGAGTCATCTCATGCACCAAGAGACTCGTCCTCGCTGCTTGATCCCCTGAAACCAGTTGTGGATCAATGGCTCGTAGATGATTTGAAGGCCCCACGGAAGCAGCGACACACTGCAAAGCGTGTATATGAGAGGCTGCAGGAAGAATATCCTGATTTGCTTGAGGTGAAGCTGCGTACCGTCCAATACTATGTATCACAGAAGAAAAAGGAGCTTTATCAGTCGCAGCAGAAGGCATATCTTCCGCTTTATCATCCGCCCGGAGAAGCTCAAGCTGACTTTGGTCATTTCAGCTATTACGATAATCTTGGCGAACTGGTGGATGCCCTAAAACTTACGCTTTCGTTTCCGTACAGTAATCAATCCTACTGCCAGATATTCGGCGGAGAAAATCAAGAGTGCCTGCTGCAGGGAATGAAAAATATCTTCGAATACATAGGCGCGGTTCCGACAAGGATCGTCTTTGATAATCTCTCCACCGCAGTAGCGCATATGGGCAGCGGCCACGAGCGGATATTGACAGAGAAATTTAAGCGTTTTTCTGTTCATTATGGATTCGAACCATTTTTCTGCAATGGAGGAGCCGGTTGGGAGAAAGGCAATGTGGAAAACAAAGTTGGCTATGAGCGCAGAAATCTATTCGTTCCTGTTCCGACCATCCTTGACTTTGCGCAGTTTAATCAGAGCTTGTTCCAATCCTGCGATAAAGACGCACAGCGCAGTCACTATGTGAAGGGGGAATTGATCTGTCAGCTGTTTTTAGAAGAGAAAAAAGAGATGCTTCCTTTGAATCCGATCCCATTTGAAGTGTTTTCCTTTGGGAGCCGGATTGCAGATAAATATGGAAAAGTCTCCTTTGACGGCAATCTGTATTCTTCTTCTCCGAACTATGCGAAGAATACAGTCTATGTAAAGGCAACCAGTGATCGGATTCTTCTTCTAAACGAGTCCTATGAGCTCGTCATGGAGCATCAAAGGCTTTATGGAAAAGGAAAGGAATCTATGAAATGGCTGCCATATATCGAATTAATGGCCAAGCGGCCAACCGCTTTAAAACACACTGCCTTCTATGATGAACTGCCTGACAACTGGAGGAAATACTTGAATAGTCAAGATGCGGAAGGGAAACGCAGGGGACTAAATTCACTCTCTATGATGCTGAAAAAACACGATATGAGAACCGCAGCGGATGCACTGGCCTTTTCCATCAGCAATGGCGTCAAAGATGCGGACAGTATTCTTGCAAGCTACAGAAGGTTAACTTCCGAAGTGCAGCATATGCAGCCGCTGCAGATTGCAAATACGGTGATACAAATGCCAACCTTCCGGACGGATAACGACCGATATGACAATCTCTTCAGGAAGGAGGCAAACTCCTGATGAAAGATAGAATTGCAGGATTATGCAAAGAGCTTCGTTTAAGTGCAACCTTTGCGGAAAATGCAGTGCAATTCTCCTGTTCGACAAACCAGGAGTACCTGCTTGAGGTGCTGGAGGCAGAAATCCAATACCGCAACAACAAACGTCGTAATCTCCACTTGAAGCAGGCCGGATTTGACAGCATAAAAACCTTTGAAAATTATCAATTTGAGAGAATTACGATTCCAAATACATTAACCATAGATACCTTGAAGTCGCTTGATTTCATGGCCAGGAAGGAAAATCTCATCCTGTACGGCCGAAATGGCGCCGGAAAAAGTCACATGGCGACAGCACTTGGCGTAGAAGCTTGTATGCAGGGGAAAAAGGTGAGATTCTTCAAAACGGCGGCTCTGGTCAATGAACTGACCGATGCCAAAGCCTCCGGATCTCTAAACAGACTGTTAAAACGACTTAGCAAACTTGACTTGCTGATTTGTGATGAATGGGGCTATCTTCCATTTGATGCGGAAGGTTCCCAGCTTCTATTTCAGGTAATCGCAGACTGCTATGAAAATCGCAGCCTGATTATTACAACCAATATTGAATTCAGCAAATGGAATGGGATCTTCTATGATGATCAGTTGACAGCCGCTTTAATTGACCGGCTGGTACATCACAGTCACCTGATTGTTTTTGACCGTGACAGTTGGAGATTTGAGCATTCCCTAATGAAGGATTCGGCAACAAACTAACCGCTTAAGGGTGTTACACTTTTGCTTTGCATTTTGTTACACTTTCCGGTTGCAGAAAACAGTAACCTCCATAAATTCAACTTTTCGTACTTTTTACACTCAAGTATGAAAAGTGTGGAAAGTGTGTTATTGAGATTCTAACATGAGTGGCATATAGAATTAAGGCACTGTTTTATTGAGCGCTTACTCATAACCAAACTGCAATCCATAAAATCTTTAGTTAAAAAAGGAGTCATACCCTTTTAAAGCCGAGGACATGACTCCTCATTCTACAATCCCTTACTTAAAGACTATTTTCTCCACCTCTTCAAAACATCTGTAATAGTAATTATCTCCCCAGTCTCTTTCTTGTCGATTTCTTTCCAATCTTCTTTCCATTCTTTATGAACTTTAACATTCTCTGATTGTGGTCTTGGGTTCGGAATATCCAGTTTTACAATTGAAGGAATAGGTGTTGCGTCACCTACAACAATACATTCCCCTGGAGCTAATGTTGGTAAAATATCAGCAATTGAGTTTGTGTTGTTAGGCAAAAGGTTTTTAATGTATGATTGGTCTGCCATGTTTGTAAGCCTCAACGAAATAAAATTATTACATTGAGCAAAGATGGTATCAGACACTTCACTTGGACGTTGGCTTACAACCATTAGACTTAAGCCATATTTTCTTCCTTCTTTTGCGATACGTTCTATTGATTTTCTCGATGCGTTATAATCAGCCCCCCCATTTTTAGGAATGTAATTGTGAGCTTCCTCGCAAACAATTAAAAACGGGACATCATTTGTTTTGTTTTCCGCATGCATTAGTTTCGAATAGTGAAATGCAAAATCAAATACAATACGTGAAATCAAACTGATTGTGATAGACAGAACCTCAAACGGAACACCACTCAAATCAATAATAGATACATTAGCTTTGTTTAAATAGCCTAAGAATTGCTTAAGTATCTCGTCAAAATCTTCAGACTTATATCCTGTTCCATCTTCCTTTAGTGGTTTCATTAGAAAGTCTAATCTTCTATCATTTATTTTATTGTTTAAACGTGCTATGAATCTATTAAATTCACCGTTGAACGGCCCATTTGATGCTTTTGTTGCATTAGAGGTAGAGTTTGGAATAAAGGTGTATATTTTTTTAAAATATTCTTTTGTATCGGTTATATCCTGATTACTTCCGTCTTCTTTAATTATTCTTGGAGCTTGAGGTTTACCAGCAATTTTGCTAATAACCTCATCATTTAAGTTGCAAATGTAGTTATAAACTTCCTCAATATCAAAGAATACAGGTGTGTCATATGTTATTTTTGCTAATCCCGGATTATGTAAAGTTTTATTAAATATTACTGCTTTACGGAATTGAGAAATCTGATTGTGTGAATTAGATTCATTACTTTCAATAAATATTGACTCCAGTTCCTCACTATTCATCAACCAATATGGAAGCTTTAATTGTTCCACATTTAGATAATTAACTGTAAAGTTTTCTTCTTCCTCTAATTTAAACGCTGATTTATATTCTGAATGAATATCGAAGATTATAATGTGAGAATTCTTCTGTTTCTCCTTATTTTTATTAGAACTTTCAAATATACCCATAGCTTCTTGGAGAATCTTAGCAACTGCACATGATTTTCCAGAACCAGTAGAGCCAACTATACCAATATGTTTACTAAAAAAATTGTTCCCATCTAAAAAAAGTGAAATCGAATTGTTTTGAACCAGTTTACCTAATTCAAATGAATATACATCATTTTCAAGAAAAATATTTTTTAAGGCATCACTATCTGCAATATTCACTTCTTCAGTCGGAGAAGGTAATATCGAACTACCAGATATAAATTTACCTCCTGTTATTGTTCCGACTGGCTCAGTTGCAATAAAATATTTGTCATTATTCCCATCACTAACTGCTTTAATATTTTTAATAGTTGCAATTAGATAGTCATGGTTTCCAACAGAGATTTTCAAATGCTTTCCAATCTTTAGAGCCTCTTTATTTGCTTCAAAAGACTCAAATTCCATTTTAACTAAAATGTTACCAGCCGAGCTTTCATAAACTGTTCCAATCACTTAAATCACCTCACTTAACTTAAGTAAATACTTTAAATCAGAAAAAGTTTTTATGTTAATTAATTCAAGGTTAACATCTTCAGGACTAATCTCATCAGGCATATAATTTGCAACAACAAAGAAGTCATCTGGTCTATTTTGGTTTAAAACCTCGTAAATTTCCGGCATACCATAGCAAATCTTAGCTGTATATTCCATCCAGCCTTCATTTATTTTCTTTTCTGGTTCATGTATAAAAGCCTCCTTAAAAAAGGTACACCCCTTATAGCCGCTTTCTACTCTAATCCCCTTTGCAAACAATCTTGATATCAATTGATTTGTCTTATCATAATCATAATCTTGGATACAAAATATAGGTGGTATATGCAGCTTAACCTTACAGCAATATTTCGTTGTAAAATCTTTTATAAACATTACAATTTCATCTTCAAAATCATCCAGTTCACTTGCCTGTATTACAAAGCATCTTTTTCGATAATTTGTATTTAGATTATAGCTTAGCTGTTTCCTTTTCGCCTTCAGAAAGTCTTTATAATCCTCTAGTTCTTTTGTCCATCTTGTTATTGCCGTTGCCTTTGTTTCTTTTAATTCTTCAATTATTCGCTGGCGGTTGATAAATCGCTCTTCATCATTTCTGATAATACTTACTTCAGCAATTTTTTGGATAGCATTAGGATAAAATAAGTCCTTAACATCATCTGTTGAAAATCCGGCTTCTACAAGTAGTTCTTTTACATCATTTTCCAGACCAATAAATGGCTTGCCTATTTCAAAGGTGAAATGATTATTTATAAAATCTTCTAAGTCACATTTTATAGCCAATTCGTTATCATTGAAGTATTGCTTAATTAAGGCTTTATCTTCCGGCGTCTTTGTTCTTTTAGAAATACGTTCTAAAATTGTGGCGTCTTGTACTTCTTTTATGTAAGTCACATAATTGCAGATGTAATCAATATTTTCTGTATTAAGTATTTGATTTAAGTCAGGTACTGTTAATTTTATTCTGCCTTCTTGCAAGGCTGGAAAATATGCATATAGAATAAACATAATATCTGATTCAGGATTATCTTTATATAATTGAACATAGGTTTTTAACATTTGGAGAACTGGTTTGTAGATTAGTGATAAGCTATATGCTTCTTGTGCCTCATGATATTTACACTGTATTGCTGTAACTTTATCTTTCTCTAAAACATCTATATCTTCAATTATTCCTTCCACCTGAATATCCGTATCATTATCTGATTTAAGAATCTGCTTTAATGTCAAATTAAATTGATATAAGAACCCCTTAATAGTGGAATCTGCTACTCGTGACATAAAACCCTCCTTAAAAAAGTAGTAATACAATAATTTCTTAAATCTTCCAATCACTCAGCCCCATTATAGCACCATTAAACAAAAAAATATATTATTACCAATTTTTCAACAAGCCCTATAAGCGCCCAAATAAAAAAAGAGTAGTAACTACTCTTCATTTAATCAATTAAATTTTTTATTTCCAAATCAAGTACCTCTGCTAATGATGATGTCACGCTATATAATTGCCTCATTAAATTGACGTTTCCCTTCTTGCTTTAAAACTCCCCTGGCTTCCTCATATTCAACTTCATCCGGATTGTAAATGCAATATACTGCTATCCCAAAAGAACTATCACCATGAAAGTCTAGATTTCCAACGTGACCATATTCATATAGTAATTTTTCAAGCTGTTCAAACGCCCCAGGGTAATGACACGTATATACATACGGATGATCTTTTTCTAGCACTATTCCATATGTGTCAATCAATTCACTAAGTTCTCTAACAAGGTTCTCTTTTACAGGTTCAAAATAATTCACATATACCTCCAACTGTATCTGCCCTAAAAACAGTTCTGATCTTACCTTCATTTAAATTTTAGACTTTCAGCCAAATAGTTTCAACAGCATTATCTAATTTTTTCCAATTTTCTTGAATATTTTTTTCTTAACAATAAGCAAGTACCTCTATCCCTCTCAAAAAAATAAAAGAACGATCAAATCATTACACTTTGATCGTTCTTTCTGTTTATTGCCTACAACTGAACCGTTACGGCGAACCCGCCGATGAAAAAATAAGGGTTCGTATAGGACTTGTTTGGTGGAGAATAGGAGGATCGAACTCCTGACCTCCGCATTGCGAACGCGGCGCGCTCCCAGCTGCGCTAATTCCCCTGGCTATTACATTCTGATATTCCTTATTGGTGGGGACAGCGGGACTCGAACCTGCGACCTCATGCTTGTGACGCATGCGCTCTAACCAGCTGAGCTATGCCCCCCGAATAACAAAAGTTTATACTAATTATCTACCTTTTGATAATCCCTGTCAATATCTAACAATATATTTTAACTCTTTTTTCTGTAAGCCTGATTCCATTTTCGTCTGTTCTGTTTCATTCATATTCTATTCTGCTTACTTCCTCTTTCTTTCGCTTTTAATCATGATATGCCTTTTTATTATTTACGGCACCGAGTTTAATGTCAAGTAATATCTGGGAGAACTTCCTCAATGCCAATAGAAATACATGTTACTTGCCCGCAATATTTTTCCGTATTTTCAAGAGCATGTGCAGGTTTCAGGCGATGAAATACAATCGTTTCCTTTGCCTTCACCGTATCCGAATCGGCCATGCCACTGTCACCGGAAAGGCCGCTTGGGATATCCAGTGCATAAATTATCGCATCCGACGCATTGATTTGTCTGGTGATCTTTCGAACAGGTTCTCTTAGTTCTCCATGAAATCCAGTTCCATAAATCGCATCAATAATGAGGTCTGCATCCTTCACGGGATCAGGCAGCTTCTCATTCCGATCTGAAATTTGGTACATCGGAATACTCATAGCTTGGCACATCCGACAGTTCTTCAAGGCATCTTCCGTTTTCGGCTCGCCTTCGACCAGAATGAGCTTTACTGATGCTCCTTCTTCCTTGAGTTTTCTGGCCACGACAAAGCCATCTCCCCCATTGTTCCCCTTTCCGCAAAAAATAGTTACAATTTTACCCTCCACAGAATGACACCGGGTGATATATTCCGCCGCGCGGATTCCGGCGTTTTCCATCATCTGATAATAGGAGAGCCCTGCCTCCGCTGCCTTTTTTTCAATTTCTTTCATTTGTGATGCTGTGACCACAACTATTTTAACCGACGCTTGATCGAAATGATCAGTTTTTTGTCTCTCCATCATTATTCCCTCTCCCATCACCAAATATGGTAGATGGTTTCTTTAAATTGCACTTCACCGGCATACACACTTCTTGATACTTTTGGATCTTAAGAAGCTAGTTATTTAACCCCTCTTTTTCTTCGCTTTAATGTTTTAACTTTCTTAACCTATTACTGGATGGAATGATTGCCATCAGAAATTACTAAACTGTCAATAAATCTATTATTTCATCAATCGTTTCAATTTGATAGTCTGCTTTTGATTGTTCAAAATGAAATCTTTCATCTTTTTTTGCAATTACGTATGCACCCGCTAAAGATCCAGCTTCTATTCCATAGCTCGAATCTTCAATAACAATACACTCATCAGGTGTACAACCGATTTCTCTTATAGCAGTAAGATAAATCTCCGGATTAGGCTTACTTTCCTTAAATTTTTCACCACTGATGACATAATCAAAAAATGATTCTATTTCACATTGCTTTAATACTTCTTTTATAATACGCATTTTGGATGAAGAAGCCAACGCCACTTTGAAATTACCTTTCTTTAAAAACTCCAAAGTTACAAGCACTCCTGGATTCAGGACATCTTTATATTCAGCTATCTGAATATCCTTTAAAATATCTTGCATATATATATCAAACGCTTCATTATCCAGTGGTTCACAAGTTATATTATGTAAAAATATACGAGTTCTTTTATCATCCATCCCTACTATTGGATATAAATCCTCTTTACTCAAGAACTTATATTTTGGACTGATTTTTGAATAAATTCTATTTAGATAGACTATTTCGCTATCAATTAATACTCCATCCATATCAAATAGCACTGCTTTCAGATTGCTGTTTATTCTCTTCATGTTGTTGTTTCTCCTTATAGAATCCTTCATCATCTTCAGAAGGTAATTTTCCCTCTCAAGTATAGGCTAATTATTCATAATGAGCAAGCGGTTCTCCAAACGGGTTAATGTTAGTATCGATAAATATATCCTTTGAATCCAAAGTCCCTATTTTAAATAAATACCTTGATCTCTCCAATGTTTTACTATATTATCTTATTATAACGTTAAATTAATAACATATGGTTGTTCTGACGCCCAAAGGTTTTCTGAGGGGAAAGGCACGAAATAGAAGCATATCGCTATTTTTGCGCCTTTTTATGGCGCATTTTTTATTTTGAAAGGAAGTGTTTATGATGGAATCACGAGTTGCTTTAATCGGAGTCATTATCGAAAATTTTGACTCAGTGGAAAAGCTAAATAATCTCTTGCATCAATACGCAAAATATATTATTGGACGAATGGGCGTACCCTATACCAAACGAGAGATTTCCATTATCAGCATTGCAATAGACGCACCTGGCGATGAGATCAGTGCGCTTTCCGGAAAACTCGGAATGCTTCCGGGTGTCAGTACGAAAACCATTTATTCGAAAGTAAACCAAGCAGAATCAAAGGATAAATCATAATGAAACATTTGATTGACAAACTGAAGCAGGAAAACCTTCTCTCAGAAAAGGAATATATTTCTTTGATTGACAACCGTACACCCAAGCTCAGGGAGTACCTGTTTGAAAAAGCCCGCGAAATAAGAAAACTCTATTATGGAAATGCTGTCTATCTGAGAGGCTTGATTGAGTTTACCAATTACTGCCGAAATGATTGCTATTACTGTGGCATCAGGAAAAGCAACCGTAACGCTTCTCGCTATCGACTCACAAAAGAGCAGATTCTATTCTGCTGTGAGGAAGGCTATTCCCTTGGCTTTCGCACCTTTGTACTTCAGGGCGGCGAAGATGGGCATTACGACGATCAGTATATTCTGGAAATCATTCAAGCGATCAAAACCCGCTTTCCGGACTGTGCTTTGACGCTTTCCATCGGGGAACGATCTTTTGAAAGCTATCAAGCATTTTATAAGGCTGGTGCTGACCGGTATCTGCTTCGACATGAGACTGCTGACCCAGTTCATTATAGCAAGCTCCATCCTGCTGCCCTATCTTTAGAAACTCGAAAACAGTGTCTCCTTAATTTAAAAGAAATCGGCTATCAGGTAGGGAGTGGGTTTATGGTTGGTTCTCCTGGGCAAACTTCGGAACATTTAGCGAAAGATCTGATTTTTTTACAGGAACTCAAACCCCATATGGTCGGAATCGGTCCTTTTATTCCACATCATGATACGACCTTTGCAAATGAACCCAGCGGCACCACCGAATTAACCTTATTCCTGCTGGGACTGATAAGGCTCATGCTTCCGGCGGTGCTCCTTCCTACGACAACTGCACTTGGAACCATTGATCCTATGGGTCGAGAAAAAGGGATTCTGGCCGGAGCTAATGTGGTGATGCCCAATCTTTCTCCACAGGAAGTCAGAGATAAATACTTGCTCTATGATAATAAAATCTGTACCGGTGACGAGGCTGCTGAGTGCCGTCACTGCATCGAGGAGCGAATGAACCGCATTGGATATCAGGTAGTCATTGACCGCGGGGATTTTAATCAAATGGATGGGAGCAATGCTCCCACGGGGAGGTAGTAAAAATGTATAACGTAACGTCCGCAAAAGCAGAAGAATTCATCTGTCACGAAGAAATTACAGAAACTCTAAATCATTCTGAATCAAACAAACACAATACCAAATTGATTGATCAAATCATAGAAAAAGCCAGAAAAAGGCAAGGTTTGACTCATCGGGAAGCAGCCATACTGCTGGATTGTGATTTGGAAGAAAAAAATCAGGAAATTTACACGCTCGCAGAGCAAATGAAAAAAGACATTTACGGCAGCCGCATTGTCATGTTTGCCCCCCTCTATCTTTCCAATTACTGCGTAAACGGCTGCGTTTACTGTCCTTATCATATGAAAAACAAGCATATTGCAAGAAAGAAACTGTCACAAGAGGAAATCAAGCAAGAAGTAATTGCTCTTCAAGATATGGGGCATAAGCGGCTCGCAATTGAAGCAGGCGAAGACCCTGTCAATAATCCCATCGAATATATTCTGGATAGTATCAAGACAATTTACAGGATACAACATAAAAATGGAGCGATCCGCAGAGTCAACGTCAACATTGCTGCAACCTCTGTTGAAAATTATAGAAAGCTTAAAGATGCGGAAATCGGCACTTATATTTTATTTCAGGAAACCTATCATAAAAAAAGTTACGAAGCACTGCATCCAACAGGGCCAAAACATGATTACGCCTATCATACAGAAGCAATGGATCGTGCCATGGAAGGCGGGATTGATGACGTGGGGCTTGGTGTACTATTTGGTCTTGAACGATACCGGTATGATTTCGTTGGACTGTTGATGCATGCGGAACACCTGGAAGCGGCTCTCGGTGTCGGACCGCATACTATCAGCGTACCCCGAATCCGGCATGCAGACGATATTGATGCAGATACCTTTGATAATGGAATCAGCGATGATGTTTTTGCCAAAATCGTTGCCTGTATCCGCCTTGCCGTTCCCTATACAGGAATGATTGTTTCTACCCGCGAAAGCCAACGTTGTCGCGAACAAGTCCTTCACCTTGGCATTTCTCAAGTCAGCGGCGGGTCCAGAACCAGCGTAGGAGGTTATGTCGAACCGGAACCCGAGGATGAAAAATCAGAGCAGTTTGATGTATCTGATACAAGAACCCTGGACGAAGTGGTTCAGTGGCTTATGAAGCTGGGTTGTATTCCAAGTTTCTGTACTGCCTGCTATCGGGAAGGTCGAACCGGAGACCGATTTATGTCTCTGAGTAAAAATGGAGAAATACAAAATTGCTGTCATCCCAATGCATTGATGACACTGAAAGAATACCTGGAGGACTATGCTTCTCCGGATACAAAAGCACTCGGTGAAAAACTGATTGTACAAGAATTAAATAACATCCCGAGAGAAAAAGTACGTGGAATCGTAGAAAAAAACTTGAAAGAAATCAACGAAGGCAAAAGAGATTTTAGATTTTAGAAAGTGAGTTTTAAGTTATGGGATTAAACAGCACCCCCTCCTCCGATCGTGTTCATATCGGCTTTTTCGGTAAGAGAAATGCCGGTAAATCCAGTGTAATTAACGCGGTAACCGGGCAGAATTTATCCATTGTATCGGAAGTAAAAGGAACCACCACAGACCCTGTTTATAAAGCCATGGAGCTTTTGCCTCTGGGGCCTGTTATGATGATTGATACACCGGGACTTGATGATGAAGGTACTCTGGGACATCTAAGAATGCAAAAAAGTTATCAAGTCTTAAACAAAACGGATATTGCCGTGCTGATTGTAGATGGCACCATCGGGCTAACCAATGAAGATCGCATAATCATCCAGCGTTTTCGGCAAAAAAACGTCCCCTTTGTTTTGGTTTACAATAAACTTGATCTTGTCAAGTCCGAGAATTCTGCTGCTTCCATCCAGACTACAAGTAAAAATGACTCCGGCCAAAGTATCGATCCTGCAATCCCGATAGAAAGCCAGCTTTGGGTCAGTACAAAAACCAAAAAAAACATTTATGATTTGAAGGAGCTGATTGCAAAGCAGGTTCCAAACGCACAATCAAAATACCCTCTCGTTTCGGATTTGATCTATCCTAATGACTTTGTGGTTCTAGTAGTCCCGATCGATTCCGCTGCCCCTAAGGGTCGATTGATTCTACCTCAGCAGCAAACCATCAGGGAAATTCTTGAGGCAGACGCTGTCTCAATTGTCATTAAGGAAACCGAGTTAAGGGACACCCTTCAAAGCCTGGGAAAAAAAACAAGTCTGGTTATTACAGACAGTCAGGTTTTTGAAAGGGTATCAGCAGAAACTCCGGAAGATATTAAGCTAACCTCATTTTCCATCCTGTTTGCTCGGCATAAAGGGAACCTTGAACTGGCGGTTAAGGGTGCGACTGCGATCGAAACGTTACAGGACGGTGATACTATTTTAATTTCCGAAGGATGTACCCATCATCGCCAATGTGACGATATCGGAACGAAAAAACTACCTCGCTGGCTGAAACAATATACGGGCAAAAATTTCAATTATACATTCAGCAGTGGTACGGAATTCCCCGAGGATTTCACTGCTTATCAAATGGTTATTCACTGCGGCGGCTGTATGCTCAATGAGAGGGAAATGAAATATAGGTTGCAATGTACACAAGATCAAGGTACCCCCGTCACCAACTACGGTATCTTGATTGCCTACATGCAGGGAATTCTGAAACGATGCATATCACCCTTCCCTGATTTCTCATCTATTTTAAGCAGATAATATGTTATTGCACTGCATGTAGAAATATCTTAAAACAGAATGTAATTTTAGCACTACATTGGAAAAAAAAGCTGATTTTCTTGATAAATAGGAATCGGCTTTTTGTTTTATTATTTTTTTGTGTCATCTCGTGTCGATTTTAGCTTAACTTTGTAGAGCGAAACGTTTACCGATTCTTTATATCTTTGATATAATAATGTAGAATTTTGAAAATTATAAGAAGAATATGTTGCGAGGAAGGGGAAAAATGGGGGTATATTCTCAAAATGACAATGACCAATTTTATAATGTCTTTTTTCAGAACAATGTTTCAATTATGTTGATCATTGATTATGAAACATTACAAATCGTAGATGCAAATTATGCTGCATGCACTTTTTACAAGTATAGCTATTCGGAAATTTTAGAGTTAAAAATGACGGATCTGAATACATTAAAATCCGATCAGATCTATACTCAAATTAATTTGGTTGCTTCTCATGTAAAAAACAGCTTTGTTTTCAAGCATCGGATTTCCACTGGAGAATTAAAAAACGTCATTGTCAATTCAGGCCTAATTACAATAAACAAAAAAAACTATATACATACGATTGTCTTTGATATTACAGAAAAAAAAGAATCTTTAAGACCTGTTTCACAAATGCAGGCAATCCTTGACAATCTCCCTTTTGTGGCTTGGTTTAAAGATTTGCAAGGGAGATATATGGCTATAAACAAATCCTTTGAGGATCAATATGCCTGTTTAAAGGAAAATGTGATCGGAAAATTTGATTTTGAAATCTTCTCTAAAGCAAAAGCCGACACCTTCTTGTTTGGAGATATTGATATTATTACAAAAAGGAAAAAAGTACATTTTGAGGAAAAAAATGAAAACGGCATATGGAATGAAGTTTTTAAAAGTCCTGTTTATAATGAATACGGCAACATCATCGGCACTACCGGCATCACCAGGGACATTACAGAAAAAAAACTGCAGGAAAAAGCATTACACGATGCAGAACGCAGAGAAATGCAGCTTCTTCAAGAAACCATTGAACTAAAAGATAATTTCATCACTATGATCACACATGAATTCAAGACACCAATTGCCATTATCAATGCTGCAATTCAAACAATGGAGATCGTCTGCAAGGATGAAATTACGGAAAAAATGAAAAACTATCTCAATAAAATCAATCAAAATTCCCTTAGACAGCAGCGGCTTGTGGACAACCTGTTAGACATAACAAGACTAAAAGCTGGCCGGATGAAAATAAATTTTGCCAATGTCGAAATTGTATCGCTAACAAAAGAAATCGTAGATTCTGTTAAGCTTTATTCGGATCAAAAAAATCTTCAGCTGACCTTTCAAGCTGCCTGTGATGAAGTGGTGATTGCAACCGATATCGAAAAATATGAAAGGGTTTTACTGAATTTGTTATCCAATGCGATTAAATTCACTCCAGCTGAAAAAAGCATCCATGTCATTTTATATCAGCAGGATTCTAATTTAAAAATTGAGATTAAGGATAAAGGAATCGGAATTCCAGATGATAAAAAGGCTATTATATTCGAGCAATTTGGACAGGCCGATACTTCATTCACACGCCAAGCGGAAGGTACAGGCATTGGTCTATATCTGGTAAAGCTTCTTGTTAATAATTTAGGCGGTACGATCCATTTAACCAGTAAGGAAGGCCAAGGTTCAACGTTTTCCATATCACTGCCATTGCAGCAAGACGATTCCGAAAAATTTCATATTATTAATGAATATAAAATTTTCCAGGCAACATCGCTGGAGTTCTCGGATATTATATTATAGGTAAAGTGCTCCATTAATTGCATTCTCCAATTTCGTATATTTTCATAAATACTATTTATACTATGAGTATCAAAGCAGGATATGGACACTGGAGGAAAGTATGGAGGATTTATATTTAGAGACAAAAAACGGTAGAAAGCGGATTGATGAAAAATCAGTAGAAAAGTACCATTTAGAGGCGGGCACCATGTCTCCTTTTACACACAATCGTATCGTTGAGCAAAATGGTGAATTTCGTTTAAAGGCAACTAATAACGAAGATAGCGAAGATTCTATCCACCAAGATTTCAATGCAATGCCTGTAACAGGCATTGTTGGAGACGGGGTTGACCAGATGGAAAACGGATTTGAGTTCTCTCAATCGGAAATCATTGATTTTTCACAGGGAGTCGATTCCAGAATGGATGAAAATAAATAAGACAAAATAGTATGTTTTAATCTTTCTTTATTTATCAGGGGCTTATTAGCCCCTGATAATCTTCGAACTTTCGTACTAGTCAGTCTAAGGAAATTATGACTTCAGCTTAATGTTTTTTCTGAATCAACCAAATCAATCTGCATCTGATGAAGCAGTGTAGTACTGGTTTGATACCAGTCTTTTTTTTCGGCAAGATCTGATAATGCATGGTGATCATTGACACAACGGTTAAATTGATCAATCAGTAATTGTCTTAATCTAAAATTCGTGCATTCTGAAAGCGCCAAGGCCAACCCAACTAAGGTGAATTTGGAGTCTTTCAACATGTCATAAACAATATCCTTATCCCGTGGCATTACTTTTTTATCCTTGAGTAAATCTTTCAAACCCATATTGTACCCCCTTATTGTAATTTGCCCTGTAAAGCTACGAACTGCTGCAGCTGTTCAATATATTGTCTTTTAAAGCTCATGGAGTCCTTTATAAACTCCTTAAGTTCATTGTCTTCTACCATATTGATATCTGTGTACAATTTTTTGTAACTAATTATTTCGCTTCTCATTAGATCATGCAATTCCAAGGCTTCATGAGGTGATAAGGCTTTTTCTTTTTGCATTGGCATTCCAATCATTCTCCTTATATACATATTAAAATATCATGATTAGTATCCCCTTTTCTATCCGCGCTATTCAGCAAAAAGTTTCTTTTTATAATAACCCTCCGCTAAATAAATTGCACCCAAAGGATTATGGGCAAGCACTCTGTCTTTTACTGCGAAAACCGTAACGGGAGCTTCTGAATATTTAATAAACAGGGAATCATGCCCAACACACAGTCCCAGTACAATATTAAACTCCGTCTTTTCCTGATTCAGCAGAATTGCCTGTCCGATAGGATTGCACATGGGTTCGTAGGTTCCCGGTCTATTTTTATGCTCCTCATCAATACCAATGAATTCTTTTGGTATACTTCCATTTTTGCAGACTACAGAGTGTACTTCAAAGCCATTGTGCCGTAAAACTTTGGTTAAGGTTTCCGCTTCCTTTTTTAAACCAAGGCAGAACGCAAGACCCAGCTTTTTATAACCGCACTGCCGCGCAAAATCCATGGTTTCCTCCAGCCTTGTTTGCTTACCATACCCTCCTGATTCTATCCGCGCAGACTCATAAGCAAGCTTTCTGTTTTCTTCTTCTTTGTATAGCTCTTTAATCTCCGACTGATCTTCCCCACAGGGACAATTCTTCGGCATCTTTTCCAAATCTCCCGATCTGCAACTATGTATTTTGCATTGTGCGCATGTGTACATTTTAATCTCTCCTTGTCTTTTTTATAATATCTAATACTATTCCCATTTTAAATTGAAGACAACGCTGTTGTCTTCCGGCGGCGTTGCCGAAAGGAAAATAGTATCGTATTGTTCCCAAATAAAATCTATAATTTAATTGGGGAACAGTATAAGTTATATTATATTCTCTATCACATATACGCGTCAAATGCTGAAGCTGATTTAATGCTAAAATTTAGCAATGATTTTCACATTGTATTATTGACAGGATACTTTGGATGGAATAATATATATAGTATCTCATTTGAGAATCTCTTCAACATATTGTATTTTATTGTTTTTATTTTGATAATTTTGGAGGTAATATATTGTGCTGAAACAAATCATTAAACGGGATCGCTCCATTGCTCTGTTTAAAAAAGAGAAAATTGTATTGGCAATATTCAAATCAGCAAAGGCTGTTGGCGGAAATGATTTTTCAACTTCTGAAAAGCTTGCAGACGAAGCTATAAAAATGGCGGAATTAAGATATCCTGGTGGCATCGCCGAAGTGGAAGGAATTCAAGATATTGTAGAAAAAGTCTTGATCGAGAACGGACACGCAAAAACTGCAAAAGCGTATATTCTTTATCGTGAAAAAAGACGTTCTGCGCGAGAATCGAATGCATTAATCGGTGCAACCATCGATATGTTTACCGAATATCTAAACGATGCCGATTGGCAAATCAACGAAAATGCAAATACACAGAAATCTATTAATGGACTGAACAATTATATACGGGAAGCGTTTACACAGAATTACTGGCTTCATGAAATATATTCCGATGAAATTCGGGAAGCCCATCTTTCCGGTGATATCCATATTCATGACCTCGGATTTTTTGGACCCTACTGCGCCGGTTGGGATCTAAGACAAATCCTGATGAATGGATTTGGCGGAGTGCCCGGTAAGGTGGAATCCAAAGCTCCCAAACATCTGCGTGCATTTTTAGGCCAAATTGTCAATTCGACCTTTACAACGCAAGGTGAGACAGCAGGTGCTCAGGCATGGTCTTCCTTTGACACCTATTGTGCCCCATTCATTCACTATGACAATCTCGACTATAAAACCGTGAAACAGGCATTACAGGAATTTATCTTTAATTTAAATGTTCCGACCCGCGTCGGATTTCAATGCCCATTTTCCAATTTGACTTTTGACCTTGTCCCACCAAGTACAATTCGTGAGGAATACGCGATTGTGGGCGGTCAAATCATGGACAAGAAATATGGAGAATTTCAAAAAGAAATGGATTTGTTTAACATTGCTTTTTGTGATGTCATGATGGAGGGTGATTCAAAAGGAAGAGTCTTCACCTTCCCCATTCCTACCATCAATGTAACCAAAAATTTTGATTGGGACAGTCCTGTGATCCACAAGATCATGGAGATAACCTGTAAGTATGGTATCCCTTATTTTTCGAATTATATCAACTCCGATCTTTCCCCCGAGGATGCTCTTTCCATGTGCTGCCGGCTCAGACTGGATACCAGTGAATTAAGAAAGCGCGGAGGCGGTCTGTTCGGTTCCAATCCATTAACCGGTTCCATCGGTGTGGTTACCGTCAATCTTCCGAGACTGGCCTATATTTCAACCAGCGAATCGGAATTCCAAACCAGATTATGGCAGCAGATGAATATCGCTAAAAACAGTCTGGAAATCAAACGAAAGGTGATTGAGGAACAAACCTCACAGGGATTATATCCTTATTCGGCCAATTACTTAAAAGGAATCAAAGATCGTACCGACTGCTACTGGTTTAATCATTTCAATACCATTGGTCTAATCGGTATGAATGAGGCGTGTCAGAATCTTCTTGGTGAAGACTATGATCTAACCACAACGAAGGGACAGAATTTTGCCCTTCGAACCCTCTCTTACATGCGAGATGTCATCAAAGATATTCAGGAAGAAACAGGAAATTATTATAATCTGGAAGCAACCCCTGCCGAGGGTACCAGTTATCGTCTTGCACAAAAGGATAAAGACAAATATTCTGATATTATCGCCGCAGGGGATAAATGCCCTTACTATACCAATTCTTCTCAGCTTCCGGTCGGTTTTACCGATGATATTTTTGAAACGCTGGATCTGCAGGATGAATTGCAATCCCTCTATACCGGAGGAACGGTTCTTCATCTTTATCTTGGAGAAGAGATCAAGGACATTAACGCAGCAAAACAACTGATTCAAAAAGCTTTTACCAATTACAAGCTCCCCTATATTTCTCTGACTCCAACCTTTTCTATCTGCAACAGTCATGGCTATATTGCGGGCGAACATTATGCCTGCCCGCAATGTGGAGAATCTACAGAGGTATGGAGCCGCGTTGTCGGATATCTGCGCCCGGTGCAAAATTTTAACAAAGGAAAGAAAGAAGAATATAATCAGCGCATTAAATATGTAATGAAGGAGTAATTTTTATGAATATATCCGGCATGATAAAAAGTTCCCTCATTGACTTCCCAGGTTTCATCTCCTGTGTGCTATTTGTACCGGGATGCAATTACGCGTGCTTTTATTGCCATAACCGTTCTTTGATTGACGGTACCCATATTCTTCTTACGCCTGGTTATGTCATGGATTTTCTGCACAAGCGTGTGAAACTTCTGGACGGAGTTGTTGTATCCGGGGGAGAACCTACTCTTCAGGCTGATTTAATCCCATTTCTGCATATGCTGAAAAATCTTGGATATCAAGTTAAGCTTGACACCAACGGTTCCCGGCCACAGGTCATTTCAGAAATTTTGCGTCAAAATCTCTGCAATTACTTTGCTGTGGATTATAAGGCACCGGCCGCGTACTATCCTCAAGTCTGCGGAGAAGGCATCGATGCACAAAAAGTGATCGAATCGATTGAACTGCTTACAAAAAACACGATCCCCTTTGAGGTAAGAACCACCGTGATACCACAATTGGGCAGTGAGGAGCTTATTGCAATGGCAAAGGAACTTCCAACTGTTCCTCGCTATGTCTTTAACAAATACAAAGTTCCGGATAAATATTTATCCAAGGACGAGCATAGAATCCGTTTAAAGCCTTATAGCATGGAGGAAATCCAATCTCTTGCAGATTGTGTCATTTCCTATCAGCCACATATAACGCTCTATTGAAAAATCTCAGATTTAATTTCTACTAAATCAAGTATTATTCTATCACGTGCTCCTTCATTTGACATTTACCAAATGAAGGAGCACGATTACATTTTAACAGGACGGATAGGTGTCACTTACATACATAATTTGCAAACTATTTCAAGTAACACTTCTTGACAAAATCTTTTGCAGCTCTTCATTTTCGGTTATTTCATCAATGGAATGAATCTTAAATTGTTTCAATATCTTTACCACGTTCAAGTTATCAAATGGCGTTAAAATCAAAGAATCTTCTCCAAATTCGTTAACCAGCTCCGTTGCCCTTTCCGTTTCAATGATTGTTCTGGGGCCTCCGACACAGCCGCCCTTACAGCCCATTCCTTCAATAAAATTGGCGGTATCCTTTCCCCGGTCTTGGAGAGTTTCCAAAAGTTGCCTGCATTCTTTGACACCTGAAACTTTCCGGGATTTCAGGTTTGATTAATCTTGTTGGATCTAAACGGTTTACTACCATTTTTACCGAAAAACTCACGCCCCCAGTTCTTGCATATACTCTGCCTCCCAGAGATGCCTGATCCTTCTCCTTGCCCTGAATCCCTTCCAGGTTAATTTCAAGCACATGAAAGATTTCCTGAAGTTCGACAAAATTTATTACATAGTCGACCGCACCCTTCAATTCTTCTTCCAGCGCTTCTGCTTTTTTTGCCAGACAAGGAGCAAAAAAAACGATCTTTGCCTCCGGGTATAATCGTTTTAAAATCCTGCCGGATGCAATCATGGGAGAAACGGATGGAGAAAGGTGTTCATAAATATCCGGATAGCTCTTCCTAATCAGATTAAACCAAACCGGACAACAACAGCTCGTCAGGAAAAAATCCTCTTCCCTCTTTACCAGACGATTAAATTCAAAAGCCTCTTTTATCGTTAAAATATCAGCAAACAAAGCTACTTCAATCATATCCAAAAATCCCATTTTTTGAAACGCAGCCCTTAGTTTACCCATGGTGACATTTTCGCCGAATTACCCGGCAATTGCCGGTGCCACCACCGCATAAACCGGAGTTTTTTTCTCCTTCAGTAATTGAATTACAGGTAAAAATTCAATCTTCTCAGCAATCGCCCCGAAATCGCACTTGGAAGCGCAAAATCCACATTCGATACAATTCTCATCATTTTTTTCAGATAGATCGTGTTTATGATTCAATGGGCTTTCATATTTCCCAAGGGTATCGCACTGGCACCAGGCATCTCCACAATATTCGCAGGGACCCTCTACCCTGGGAATAATTGGTCTATGGATCTCCCTGCTCCTACGAAGGATATCCAGCTCCTCTTCAAACAAATTACTTCCATTAGGATTCAATCCCATAGCCAGACGAATATGATCCTTAATAAACGGAATTTCCTGATCAGAAAACTTATATTTATTTTTTATCTCATCCGTCAATTCGTCAAGATCGGAAATATCATTCAAATTCTCGTTCCAGTATTTCCTGACCAGTTCGCCGAAAATATACATTCTTTTTTCATTAAAACCAATGTATTTATCTTCCATCCACACACTCCCTCATTGATTAAATCCATCCTCTATTTGTGTTGCCCAAGAATCGTTTTATTATTCACCCTCTTGATCATACAGGAACGGTCTGGTTCGTTGGTACATATATTATGTGTATGTGAAATTGGAGGTTAGAAGAAAGTGTGAAAATACTTCTTCATAAATTATTTAATAGCGGCGCAGAGCGCCGTGATGGAGGCAATGATGTATGAACCTTTTATGATGGGGCAATCACCCTACAATACCATGACATTAACGGGTCAGGGGCAGGTTACCGTCGAACCGGATACTGCCGTCATTCGCTTAGGGATTCAGTTAACCGGAGATAACCTGGAATCTATTCAAATGCAAAACGCGCTGATCAGTCAGGCAATCCTTGATGCCCTCGGGCAAATGGGTGTTACCGACATCAAAACCTTTCAGTACGCCATCGATAAAAATTATATTTATGAGGATGGAACTCGAATCGATAGAGGGTATACCGTTCGCAATCTCATAGAGATAAAAACACATACTATGGAATTTGTCGGGACAATTATAGATACGGCTGTTAATGCAGGTGCCAACGTAGTAGATTTGATATCCTTTGAATTGTCAAATCCTGAAATTTACTACCAGCAGGCTTTAAATCTTGCAGTGATGAATGCCATAGAAAAAGCGAAATCTATCGGGCGGAATCTGGGAATTCAGGTTGACCTCATTCCGAAAAGTATTATAGAAAACAGCACCCTTGCAAGACCGCCGCAGCCATATCAACGTGAGTTGGCAGCAACTCCGATCATCCCGGGAAACATGACGGTTGAAGCAAACATAACAGCAGAGTTTGCATATTAACGTTCAATAAAAAATCCCTACAGCATGAAGTTCAGAAGGCAATCTTGTTTGTAGAACGTGCTTATATTTCCAAATTAATCAGTACGCTCCAGATAAATCTGTTTCGTAGAAATGCTGCTATTAAAAGAGCGGTCATGGTCAACAAAAAGCATTGTGGGCTTATGTTTTAGCAGCAGCTCCTCTATCTGCACGCGGGAGATCACATCAATAAAGTTAAGGGGTTCATCCCAAATATACAGGTGAGCCTGCTGACAGAGACTTTTTGCAATCAGAACCTTCTTCTTCTGGCCCTCACTGAATTCTGTCATATCCTTTTCAAATTGCACTCTGGAAAAATCAAGTTTACGAAGAATTGCTTTCAAGAGACTTTCGTCAATGTTTTCCTGTCTGGCATACTCCTTCAGATCTCCCTTAAGAAATGAAGTATCCTGGGATACATAAGATATGACAAGATTCCTTCCAATGCGAAGAGTTCCTTCAAATGCGATTTCTTCCCCTGTCAGCAGCTTTAAGATACTTGACTTTCCGGAACCGTTTTTCCCGATCAATGCAATCCGCTCCCCTGTATTTATTGTAAAGTTTACATTTTCAACCACAGCTTTTCCGTCATAATGGATGGAGAGATTTTCAGCCTCAGCCAGACGCTCCGTAACGTAATCAAGAGGCTTAATCGAAAGGCTGTCTGCCGTTTCAATGTTTTTCAAAAGCTTTGATTTCTCCTCAATGGCAGTTTCCTGCCGCGATTCCAACGCTTTTGATCGTTTCATCATTTTTGCCGCTTTATGTCCGACATGTCCCTTATCCGGCTTAAGTCCTGACAAGCGAGTACCATTTTTTGTTTTTTCCACTTGATCCGACCAGTCAGCAGTTCGTTTCGCTGCCACCGTTAAACTCTTAATCTCCTTCCTGAGCTTCTCATTTTCTGCTATTTCAAAGCGATCCTGCATTTCCTTGTTCTGCTGCCATGTTGAAAAATTTCCTTTTCGTATTTCGATATTATTCCTATTAATCGAAAGAATGTGGTCAATGCACTGATCTAAAAAAGCTCTGTCATGAGACACAAGAATAAAGCCTCTTTTCGACTTTAGGTATTGCCCAACTTTTTCACGGGCTGCCATATCAAGATGGTTGGTGGGTTCATCAATCAGAAGAAAATTGCTTTCCTTCTGAAACAAAGCTGCAAGAAGCACTTTTGTTTGTTCCCCATTACTTAATGTATCAAATGGACGGTAAAGCACCGCTTCTTCCACATCCAATACGTTTAACTCCTTTTGAAGCTTCCAAAGTTCAAACTGCGGAACCATTTCTTCAACTACAGTGATGGTATCAAGACCTTTGTCCACAACTTCATATGGAAAGTAATCAAAGGACACTGCTGACCGGATGGATCCGCTATATTCAAAGCACTCCATCAGTAGATTTAAAAATGTAGTTTTCCCTCTCCCGTTTCTCCCGGTCAAACCAAGTTTCCAATTGGTATCGATTTGAAAGGAAACATTTTCGAAAATATAATCAAAGCTGCTATCATAGCTGAATGTTAAATTGTTGATACTGATTAATGACATATATTGCACCTCCTACGTAATAAAAAATGAGCTGCAAGAAAATTAATTCCTGCAACTCAAAGCAACACAGTATGAAATAAATATTATGCCAGAATAGGCATAATTTTTATTGACCGATGAGTTTTAAGATTACGTAATTTTCTTGCCTTCGGCACCACAAAGAAAGAGAACTGTTCACTCTCTATTCTGTGCCTATTCAATTCCAGCAAGATTATTTACGCATCTTTTCAACTCCAATCTATATCATAATCTTTTTTGTCTTTTCATCATTTATTATATTAAGGTTCTTTTTTTATGTCAAGTTTATTAAAAAACTCTTTCGAATTTCGATTGGTTGAATCATTATGGTTTGATTCATTACCACTTCACCTTTCAAACGCAGCAATACAAATAAGGTTTCCCGCTTGATTGGTTGGTTTATATTTTTTAAATGGATGGATACAATAGCAACCGGCAGTGATATGCTTGAGATACAAGACGATGAAAATCAGCAAATCGTAGATTTGCGATTTTCCAGCCTAAATTCTGTCAGCGATTCTAAAGAATCGGACAGAATGTTAAGACGATGAAAATCTACGAACTTCGTTTTCGTGATTTTCCAGCCTAAATTCTGTCAGCGATTCTAAAGAATCGGACAGAATGTTAAAGTGAGGTAAAATAAAATGAAAATAAACGATTTTAAATTGGAAGTCTATTTCGGAAAATATGAATTTACCGCTCCTTATCTTCTAACCCAGTCAGACTGCGAATCCATGGAGATTGCAGATTTACTCCGTTATGAGCCGGGAGCAGAAGAAATGCTGATGCACAGCTGGCTCGGTTATACGGAAGTGCCGGGGAATCCTGAGCTGAGAACTTTGGTTTCCAATCTCTATCAGAATATCAAGGAGGATGATATCCTCATGCATACCGGTGCTCAGGAAGCCATCTTCGACTATATGAGCGTAATGCTGGAAAAAGGCGACCACTTGATCTGTATGTTCCCCGTCTATCAGTCTCTTTATGAGGTGGCTCATTCGGAAGAACTGGACGTTTCTCCATGGAATCTGAATCCCAGTGACAAAGGCTGGAGCATCGATTTTGATGAACTGGAGTCCCTGATTCGCCCTAACACAAAATTAATCGCTATTAACACACCAAATAATCCCACTGGATATACCTTTACGGAAGAGGAATTAAAGCGGCTTTGCGATATCGCTGAAAAGCACGGTATTTATATCTTTGCCGATGAGGTTTATCGAGGTTTAGATCTGGACGGCGTAAAAAAGCCTTGGGTCGCAGATTTATATGATAAAGCCATCTCCCTGGGGGTTATGTCAAAAGCCTACGGTCTAGCCGGCCTTCGTATTGGTTGGGTTGCAACACGAGACAAGGAAACCCTGGAGAAAATGACGAAATTCAAGCATTATCTCAGTATCTGCAACAGCGGCCCTTCTGAAATTCTGTCCATTGTTGCTTTAAAACACAGTGATGAACTGCTAAAAAGAAATTTAGATATTATCAAAGGAAATCTAACAATTGCAAATCAATTTTTTAGCAGGTATCCACATCTGTTCCAAAACAATCAACCCCAGTCAGGACCTATCGCATTTCACAAAATGAAGATGAATCAGCCCATCGACCTGTTCTGTGAAGATCTGGTTCAAAAGTCTGGAGTGCTTCTGCTTCCTGCAAATATTTATGATTACAACGGTCAATTTTTCCGAATGGGATATGGAAGAAAGTCCTTTGCTGAAAGCCTGAACAGGTTCGAACAGTACCTTGTCGATCAGAGACTGGTATAAAGCGGATGCAGTAGATGAATTTTCTATCACGTTAAATTTAGGATGAAGGTGGTTTTTTGAAGACATTATTGCTGAACAAAAGCGAAGTAATAAAATTGCTGAATATGAGCGATGTCATCTCCTCCGTTGAGGAAGGCTACAAAGCATACAGCAGCGGGCAAGTGATTCAGCCCGATATTGTTTCCATTGAGATACCAGAATGCAACGGCGAAATGGATATCAAGGCCGGTTTTTCGCAAAGCACAAAAATGATTTCAGTCAAGTGTGCCTCCGGTTTTTATCATAATCAAAGGACATCCGATTTACCAAATAGCCAAAGTACGGTACTGCTGTTTGACGGCAGTACCGGATTCCCGCTTTGCATCATGGATGGCAGCCTGATCACCGGATATCGTACCGGTGCTGCCGGAGCCGTATCGGCAAAGTTGCTGGCTAGAAAGGATTCAAAAACCATTGCCGTCATAGGAACCGGTGAGCAAGCCAGAATGCAAATCCGTGCTTTGAAAACCGTACTGGATTTTGATAAAATTTATATCTTCGGCAGATCAACAGATCAGCTTGCAGCCTACCGGCTTGAAATACTGCAAGAAATAAAATGTGAAGTCTCAATTGCTGACAAACTCGAGGATGCAGTGAAAAATGCAGATATTATTATTACAACGACACCCAGCAAGTCTCCTATCATAAAGAAAGAATGGGTTCTTCCAGGAACACATATTATCGCCGTCGGTGCCGATATGGAAGGCAAGCAGGAGTTGGATCCTCCCCTGTTTGACGGTTCAAAAATCGTTGTCGATAACCTGAATCAATGCATTACCAGAGGGGAAACACAAAACCCATTGAAGTCAGGCGTAATTAAGAAGGAAGATATCCATTGCGAAATCGGACAGATACTGCTTGGTCAAAAATCAGGGCGGGAAAACAAATCGGAGATTACTATCTTTGATACCACAGGAATGGCGGTTCAGGACAACGAGACCGCTGCAAAAATTTATGAACGTGCTCTTGCACTCAAGCTTGGGACGTATTATGATTTTATGGAGTAAAGAAGTTTGCATACAAAACACAAATTGGGTGAGCTAATTCGCAGTTGAAATCTACAAATCAAAGATTTGTGATTTCTGTGCATAAGTTCACCGACAATTTGCTTACACAAATTGGGTGAGCTAATAAGGGGGATACTGATGAAATTTTATATCGTAGATGCTTTTACCGATAAACTATTCGGAGGGAATCCGGCAGGTGTTGTGATTCTAGAAAATGGCGCTGATTTTCCGGATGATGAAGTAATGCGCAAAACAGCGGCAGAACTGCGCTATTCCGAGACCGCGTTTATTAAACCGCTTAATGAAAATGAATTTCAAATTCGTTATTTTACTCCGTTCGCCGAGGTGGATCTTTGCGGTCATGCTACAATTGGCTCCTTCTTTGCTTTGGTTGACGCAAAGCTTGCCTCCTTGGGTTCCTCTTATTTTTGCAACACTCTTGCAGGACATTTGAATATTGGTCTTTCAAAAGATTCTGCATGGATGGATATGGGCTCACCGGAAGCTCTCAATAAGATTACGGAGAAAAATGCCCTGCATGAATTATATAACATCATGGGAATTACCGAAGAAATGCAGGGAGAGGTTCTCATTGGTGAAAAGACAGGTACCACACTCCTGCCGGAAATGATCTCAACAGGGCTTCCCGATATCATGATGCCCGTTCGAAACGAAAAAGAGTTGGCAGCCATTTCGCCGGATTTTCCTGCCTTGGTCAGGCTTTCAGAAAAATATAAAGTGGTGGGAGTTCATGCCTTTACCGTTAATACAGAAGACGGAACCGTTCATTGCAGAAACTTCGCACCTCTTTATGATATTAATGAAGAAGCTGCCACCGGTACTGCCAATGGTGCTTTGACTTATTATTTGTATAAAAACGATTTACTTCACGATGGAATGGAAAGCCTGTTTATTCAAGGTGAGGCAATGAACAGACCATCCAAGATCAAAAGCAGATTGTCTGTCAGTGGCGATCAGACCAAGATACAGATTGGCGGAAACGCTGCAATTCTAGCATTTGGTGAGATTAATCTGTAACCTGAAAATGACACGGCGCGGTTGCCTTTTCATAGAATCATTTGTAATCTTAATCATGAAAAAAGAGGATGAAAAATGTTGACGGAAGGACACAAGGTTACCATAGATTGGAAACCCAACAAACACAGCAAGGAACCGGTCTACCGGCAGATCGTCGATTATATCAGCAAGAAGATATCCTGTGGTGACTGGATCATTGGCAGCGTTCTACCGCCTCAGCGAGTTCTGGCGAAATGTTTCGGTGTAAACAGAAGTACAATTGTTAGTGCCTTGGATGAATTATGCTCTTATGGGATTTTAGAAGGTCAAACTGGAAAAGGTACCGTGGTTACCAGCAACACCTGGTCTGTTCTCATGTCCACCGCTCCGCCTGATTGGGGCAATTATCTGAAGGCAGGAGCCTTTCAGGAAAATGTTCCTGCCATACAAGTAATTAACAAGTTGGAGTTTAAGAAAGATATCATTCGCCTGGGTACAGGAGAATTGTCACCAGATCTGTTTCCAAGTGAAATGATGCGGGAAATTTTTCAAAGACTACCCCATCGTATTCCTTCTCTGAATTATCTGGAGCCTTTGGGGTTATTAGAATTGCGCCAAGAGTTATCGAAAAGGCTGGAAATTCAAGGCATTAACGCCGATCCGTCCTCTATTTTAATTACTTCAGGCTCCCTGCAGGCTCTGCAGCTGATTTCTGTCGGTATGCTCAAACCGGGTTCCGTAGTTTATACGGAATCCCCTTCCTACCTAAAATCACTGCAGGTATTCCCTTCAGCAGGAATGAAGCTTTCCGGAGTTCCCATGGACGAAGATGGAATTCTCTACTGGAATATTACCGCTAACTCAAAGAAATTGGATGATTCTCTGCTTTACACGATTCCGACGTTTCATAACCCGACAGGTGCTTTAATGTCAGAAGCAAGGCGACAAGAGCTCATTCGTTTCTGTGCCAGCAATCGCTTGCCCATCATTGAGGATAATGCCTATGGCGAACTCTGGCTGGACGAAGAGCCTCCAATGCCGTTGAAGACCAAGGATCACCACGGTATGATCCTCTATCTTGGTACTATCTCAAAAACTTTAGCACCAGGGCTCCGTATCGGTTGGCTCGTCGGGCCTGAGTCTGTCGTAGAGCGGCTTGGCGATGTGAAAATGCAGGTAGATTATGGTGCCAGCTCCATTTCCCAGTGGGCTCTGGCGGAATTGTTTTCCGGGGAATTTTATGATAAGTATTTGAAAGATTTGAGAAGTAAATTAAAATACCGAAGAGACTCTGCGCTATCTCTTCTGAATCAGTATTTTAAGGACATTGCAGATTGGGATACACCCAAAGGCAGCTTTTATATCTGGCTCCGGTTGAAGGGCAAAGTTCCGGTCGACAAGTTATTCCAGATGATGCTGAAAGAGCACATCCTAATCAATCCGGGCAATGTTTATGGCTTCGGGAAGAATCAGGCGATCCGCCTTTCTTATGCCTATGCGAGTGAATTAGAGCTTGAAATTGGAATCAAAAAACTCGCAGGTACAGTTCGATCATTATACGGGTAATCACCAATGAGCTCTCTGTTTTCATTGTATTATTTTGATGAGATTTCCCGCCAAAATATGAAATCCTTTATCTAAATGTCTTCCAGCGGTGCTCCACACTTGGGACAGTAATTTACCTCAAGTTTCACACTTCTCAATGTCACCTTCTGCTTGGGACGATAGGCACATAATATGGAACTGATTGATTTTTCGTCAAAGCCTATAAAAACTTGATCCGGATGTGCAAATTGTTCATCGATACATTTACAGTTGAATTTTTTCATTTTATCGCCTCCCTATTACATCAATACTATTATGTTATTCTCCAAATCATTTTATTCTTTTACAAGAAAATCCTTTCATTTGCCGACAAATCAAAAATTAAAAAAAACCCAAGGGGGTTCCATTAATCTTCTATCCTCACCGCGCCTCTCAACATTATGTGTAGGTACTTACTCATGCTAGCCGCGGCAGTACTTTTTTCTAATACATTTTTATGCCAATCGGGTTAGTATGGAAATCATTTTGCTTTCTTCGCCTCTGGCACGTATGACATTATATTCGTCAACAATTCTGCAGTGGTTATAATAATAGTTCTTTTGAAGTTTCCAGCCATTCGATTTACATAAGGTATTCCAATATACCCGTAAACCCTTCGGGGCAAGCGGATAATCTTTTCTATTATCTATATTCTCTAACAGCTGCATTAATAGCTCTGGGTTCCAAGCCAGTTTTTTAAAACCCTCCAAATAGCTCTCCATATCAGTTTTCCTCCTTTTTCCAACGTGCAATTTTAAAAGTACTCTATCACTATATTTATCATAATCAGATATTGCTCTTAGAAATATACAGTAAAACACCTATTTTTATGGATATAAAACCCTATTTTTATTCTATACGGTTTGTTTCCCTTTTAAACTTCGTACCTCTGTTTTTTTTCTAAATTTAATATAAGTTTTACCTTCATTTAACCTGATCATGATAGAAGCCAAAGGGAAAACGTACTAGAGTTCAACTTGAAGACAACTCGTGGTCAAAGTATAGAGTAGTCGAAAGGAGGTTTCCTATGGGACATAAACTAACATCAGAAATCTTATTTGGAATCATTGCGTCAATCACCGTTCTTATGATTATAGGCTGGGTAATTATCTTTCGATAACAAAACAGAAAATTTTCAATATATTATATATTAAATTTTAGTTTCTCCCTAATCTTACCCTAAAAAAATACACCTAAATATAAAGGTGTATTTTCGTTTTGTATGCCATACAATAAAGTTATCACCAACTCTATTTTTTCTTTTGGGGACTCTTTTCCCGAGACAGTGACAAACCGCCCAAAAACCAACCCCAATCAATTTCATTAAAATTGGTGATAATGGGATATTGGTCTTTCCATGCCCGATAATCACCGCCATTTGAATCCACTATAATAATCTTTCCCGCACTTACTGCTTCAGCAGCTTTTATTCCAGAAATCGAATCTTCAAAGATAACAGCATCCTTACCTTCTACTTCCAGTATATTTAGAGCTTTTAGGAACAGATCCGGGAAAGGCTTCCCTCTCATAGAGCCGTCATTATAAATGAAATGTTCGTTTTTAAACCACCTATTAAGGTTAAGTTTTTTAATATAGAATTCAACATTTTCTGCTCCAGACGCTGTTGCAATCACAAATGGAATATCTTTGTTCCTTCAGTTTTTCAAATACTTCAACCGCACCTTCTGCCAATGAAAATTCATTAAGTTCTGTACACAACCGTTGATATTCATACTCTTTTTCAAGTGTATAACGTTCTATTTCCTCGCTTGTCAACTCGTTATTAAATAAATCCATCAATATCTTGCTGTTCATTCGGCCATGGATTCGCTGGTTCTTTTCTTCGTCGGACAAAAGAAACCCATGTTCCTTGAGAAAATTATCCCAAGCGGTTTTTTAATCATCTCTTTCTTACTAAAAAATAAATTCCAAGTCCGATGAAAATAGCTGCCAGGATAATATCCCCCGGAATAAATGGGATATAGTCCTTCAGAAGAACGAATCCACCGAAAAGAATCAGGATAATTCCCAGCACCAAGGAACCATTTCTACTGTTGTTTCTTGGCTCGGGGCCACTGTAATTATCGTATCTGGTACAGGAGTCTTCAATCGGTCTGCCGAACGAACTCTCCGGTATGATAATCGCAGCTACGATGTATGCGATCAGCCCTGCTCCGCCCATGAAAGTAAACACAACCCATAGCAGTCGAATTATTACTGAATCTACAGCAAAATATTCCCCAATCCCGCCGCATACTCCTGCGAGTACTCTGTCATTTGACGATTTGTATAATTTCTTATCCATTTCTCTTATTCCACCCCTTAAATAGATTAATATGCTGTTGTTAGAAATATTCTATGAAATCCATCCTGTTTCTATAGAATATAAAATTGACTTATATGAATTTATTATACTTATATCATCGAATGCTGGCAACAGAAAATCCCCAAGAGTTATTTCTGAAGTCTCCTTGAGATTCAACTCTTATAGAAGTATAATTCATTACTTCCCAATCTATACGAAACAGAATAAGGCTGCTTTTAATACTATTAATTCGTATCCTTGTTTGCATTAATTTAACCGGTTATTAGCTGGATCTCGATAGATATAATTATCATTATTTTAAATCACCATACCCTGATGCCGTATCAATTTTAATCGTATTCATCAAAGCATCCCATCCTACCGCAAAATTGATGCAGCTTCCTACATCGCGAAGCTTGAAATAATTATTTCCATTAATTTGATACGCTTTCATCAAAACCTCTTCCTGATCAAAATAAACTTTTGCGGTTGAAAGATAAGCGTCCTCATTATTCAAATCAGACGCTGTGCTTAATTCTCCTCCTACTGACGTGTAACTTCGTTCAGGAATCAGCTTGATTGCTTTTCGGATATCATCCCATGCAACTTCGAATTGTTTATCACTGCCTTTTAATACCATTGCAAGATCTCGCAGCTTAAAGTAATTGCTTTCGCCAATATTGTAGGCAGTAAGGCTAACATTCTCCCCATCAACCAGGACGATAGAAGTTGTTGGTCTTGCCGTTACATAAACATTTGTTATGTCAACAAATGCAAGCCCATTATTGATGTTCCTCCCTGTTGTTGATATTCCTGCTGACGGATAATACAAAGCAACCGAACCGCCACCGTCAAGGCACATAGCGTTCACAAGACCCATGCTTTGACATACCTGCGCCGCCTGCATGAGCGTTGCAGATGGTATATTTCCTATGACTATTTTTCTCTCTGCCGTTGAACCGATAAAGGATCTTGCTGCGCTGGCAGTATTGATTTTGGCCTCAGAAAATCCTTCTGCTTCCCCTTGAGCTGTTATCACCCCGTTGATGATCAGGCTCGGTCCGGCTCCAAGGCCAACAACCACGTTACTCCAATCCTTATTGTCTGTAAATGTGGTATTTATTTTGACTTTATAAGTTACCTCATCACCGATTTGATAGCGTTCATCGACTAAATAGGAAACGTCAGGATTATAAACGATAACAAATCCGTTTGCGGGTACATAGCAATCTGCCGTAGCAATCTGCGTCACATAACTATCGGTTACCACAACTCCTTTTGCCCCTGCTGCTACTTTTACCGCTGTCCCATATTCCGGTGTAAATATGGTAATTGCACCGGCTTCTGTGCTGGGATGATTGACCCTCCATGGGATCGCGCGATATTCCCCATTTATATATCCTTCAAAGTCAAAGGTAAGCCGGTCAACCAATAGTTTTCCTGATGATGTGATGCCAAAGACCGCTCCGCTTTGGCTGATGTGCAGAACTTTTCCATCTTTTATCATGGTTCCCCATGGAACGGGGGTGCCACTATATGCTTCAAAGTAGGTACCATTGATTGCTGCAAAAGCCCCTGCGCTCTTTGCCATGTTTGCGAGGGAGTCTGTTGTATTCATTTGATTCCCCGCATTGAGTATGATAGGCTTGACATTCTGATTGTTCCCTTCAACTGTCACATAATTGACCTTCATCCCGTTGATGTTTTGGCTGTTATATGCGCTTGATGAAGCCGCGAAAGTAAAATTCGTACTCAATAATAATCCTGCAACCATTGCAAAACTCAGTATGTATCTGCCTCTTCTCATTTGTAGTCCTCCTGTTGTATTGCTATTGTCTCCACTCTCGCCTCGCGAATCGATCGCAAATGCGATTTATTCAGCAGACATTATTTAAAGTAACATCAATTTCAGTAATCACCTTTTCCTTTAGAACCCCTTTATCATGATAAAACTCATATGCCTGCCGCAATTTTTGTCTTCACGATAAGAAAATCCATCCCGGTTCTTAAATGTGCAGACTGGATCCAAACTGATTTTATCAGCCTTCACGCCTTTCATTTCACATTGTTTCTTCACTGCCAGTTGATTGTCAATGTGATACTTGCTGGTATTTTCATTCCAATATATATATTCGTCAGCATAGCCAAGATCTTTATACTTTTTATAAACATCCTGATCGACTTCAAACCTTTCCTGACTGAGAGCCGAACCGATAAAAACATTCAGATCCCATGGCTTGCAATTTTCAAATTGTATCAAATGATCGAGAACTTTGGGCGTTATTTCCTTGACAGTGCCCTGCCAGCCGGAATGAATGATTCCGATCAGACCCGTCACTTCATTATAAAATATTACCGGAACACAGTCGGCGGTGAAACAGCATAGCAGCAAATTGGGTTCATAGGTATAGAGTGCATCCGTATCTGTGATTGCAGTATCCATCGTATCGGAGCCTCTGCCCCTGTCGGCAGGGATCACCTTATGAAAGTTCGCACTATGGGTTTGATCGCAACAAATAAAATCACCTAAATTGCAATGTAAAAAACTTGCTGACTTCCTGCGGTTTTCTATAATATCACTTGAATTTTTACAGGCATGAAGTGCCATATTGTTGTTTTCCGCCTCGGTTTCATCTTTTAGGGTCATGCCCGCGATAAAGTTTAAGTTATCCAAGTAAATCCTCGTTTTCATAAAATCCTTTTTCACTCCCTTCAAGTACATTCTGAATGATATTGTATCACGAAAAATAGCGCTCTCCCAATAAAGTATATGAGAAACAGCAACTCTTAACGCTCTTTTCACATTTCTTACTTGATAAGCTTTCGATGTCCATGTATGATAAAATCAGAAATAATTATATCATCACAAACAGGGAGAGCACTATGACAAATAAATTAGGGAAACAGAAGAAAATTGCATTGATCGCTCATGACCATAGAAAAAAAGATATGATCGAATGGGCATTGAAAAAGAAAGAACTTTTAAGCCGTCATTTTCTATGCGGTACAGGTACAACCGCAACACTCATTTCGGAAGAAACCGGACTTCCCGTAAAGCCATATAAAAGTGGTCCATTAGGAGGAGACCAGCAGATTGGTGCCCTTATCGCAGAAGGCATCGTTGATTTTATGATATTTTTTTGGGATCCGCTCACATCTCAACCTCATGACCCGGATGTCAAGGCACTCTTGCGAATCGCAGTTTTATATGATATCCCTGTGGCAATGAATCGATCCACGGCAGATTACTTGCTGACATCCCCCTATATGAATGAAGAACATGAAAGACATATCATTACATATCAAAATCCTGTTATAACATAATGCAAAAAAAGATATCAGGGGTTTCATGCTCCCGATATCTTTATTCATTCTGGTCATCCCTTCGCTTGATTTTGCATCACCTGCAAATTCTTTAACGATAGATCTAAAATTGGTGCAGAATGAGTAAGCGCACCGACTGATATATAATCCACGCCCAATTCGGCAAGTCTCCGTATTCTTTCCTTAGAAATATTTCCGGAAACTTCTGTTTCTGCTTTTCCGTCCACTTTCTGCACAGCGGCTTTTATTGTATCGTCATCCATGTTATCCAGCATAATAATATCTGCACCAACCTCCAGCGCGTGATCCAGCATATCCAGATTTTCCACTTCTACTTCAATTTTTCGTACAAAAGGCGCATATTCCTTTGCAAGCAGAATAGCCTCCTTTACGCTTCCGGCTGCACCGATGTGATTATCTTTAATCAAAACACCATCTGACAGGTTGTATCGATGATTGCAGCCGCCTCCGATCTTCACGGCATACTTTTCGAAGGGGCGCATATTCGGAGTTGTTTTTCTCGTATCAAGCAGCTTTGTCTTGAATCCAATGAGTTCGTCAGCAAATGACCTGGTATAGGTGGCAATCCCGCTCATCCTCTGCAAATAGTTGAGTGCTGTTCTCTCCCCGGATAGAATTGTACGGAGATCACCGGTGATTACACCGATCAAATCACCTTTTTTCACAAAATCACCGTCTTGAAAAAAACTTTGAAAAACCACATCTGCATCTAAAATTTCAAATACCCGTTGAAAGACTCCCAAACCAGCGATGACACCTTGTTCTTTGCAAATCAAATCTGCTTTTCCCTGCCTTCTGGTACGTACCACCGCATTGGTGGTAACATCTTCACTTGTGATGTCCTCTTTTAATGCACGTATAATATAGTCATCTACATTCATCTTCATTGCTGCACCATCGTTCATAAAATTCGTTGTCCCTTCTTTTTATTTCATTGAAAATCAATTGCTTATATTTCGTTTGTATCTCATCATATCGGGCGAAAGTTAAATCAACCGCAGCGGTGTTAACTTCATCGGCAGCTGACGCAACAACGTCTTCCGCAGCGGTGTCATGATTGATTAAAGTCAGATTATCTTTAATAACATCTGCCGCCCGTTTAGAAAACACAAGGCTTTCCAACAAAGAATTACTGCCCAGTCTGTTTTCTCCATGAACACCGTTACAACTTGTTTCTCCAATAGCAAACAGGTTCTCCATGGACGTTCTGCCATTCAGATCCACCTTGATTCCACCCATGAAATAATGTTGCGCTGGAGTAACCGGAATCAGGTCAGTCGTAAAATCGTATCCTTCCTCCAGACAATGTTGATATATGTTAGGGAATCTGGCTTTGATTCTTGCTGCATCCAAGTGTTGCATAGACAGATACACATACGGAATCCCGAATTTTTGCATTTCCTCTTTCATTGCTGCAGTCACAACATCTCTTGGCAGCAGTTCGTCTACAAACCTCTTCATTTCAGGATTCAGCAGAATTGCCCCCTCTCCTCTAACAGATTCTGAAATGAGAAACCTTCTTCCGTTATCTTCTGAATAAAGTGCAGTTGGATGGATTTGAATATAATTGATATCTTGAAGCTCGATCTTATGATTCATTGCAATGGCTAATGCATCGCCGGTAATATATTGGTAATTTGTTGAATGCTGAAATAAGCCACCGATCCCTCCTGTTGCGAAAACAACAACCTTCGCATATATGACATGGGGTTCTTTATTTTTATCTTGAGCAACCACACCCTTGCAAACATTATTCTCGCAAATAATATCGACCATTGTGGTGTATTCATCAATTCTTATGTTTTTTCTTTTCCGAACCTGAGACAGCAATTTACTTGTGATTTCCTGTCCTGTAATATCCTTATGATGAAGAATACGAGACTGAGAATGGCCGCCTTCTTTTGTATAGGACAAGCCTTCTTTCGACTGCTCAAATTCTACACCGTAATCAATCAAGTCCTGAATAATCTGCGGTGAAGATTTGATCATCATATCGACAGAATCCTTCTGATTTTTATAATGACCTGCCTTAACGGTATCTTCAAAATAGTCGTTGTAATCCTCAGGTGTTTTTAATGTCGCGATGCCTCCTTGCGCTAAATAAGAATCACTCGTTTCTATCTTGTCTTTGGTAATCATCCGTACTGATATATTTTCGGGCAAATTAAGCGCACAGAACAGCCCTGCTGCTCCTGTGCCTACGATCATAACATCTGTTTTATTCGTCGCCATTTTAATTTCCTTCATCACTCTAATTCTTTCATCTTTTTACTTTCTTTTTTCATTGAGCAATTTCATGCATTTTTTTCAATGCCCCTTCCGCTTTCACCCGCAGTTCTTCTTCCAATTCGATTTGATTTTCCATAGTCTGCAATGCATGTTCAATATTTTCCAGTGTGATCTTTTTCATATCCTGGCATACGGGAATATCCTCTGTGAAATAAAATTGTTTTTGGGGATTATTCTGTTTTAACTGATAGAAAATTCCCTGTTCCGTACAGATTACAAAGTCCGTGTTCATGCTTTTTGCAGCAAAGTCAATGATACCGGAAGTACTTCCCACGTAATCGGCTGTTTCAATGACCTCCATCGTACATTCAGGATGGGCCAGAATTTTAGCATTGGGATGTGCCTTCAGAGCCTTTTGAATATCGTTCTTAGTAATTTTATTATGTGCCGGGCAAAATCCCTCGTTGAATATGAAGTTCTTTTCCAGAATCAGAGAAGCAATATAACGCCCCAAATTTTTATCCGGAACAAATAAAATATTTTTTTGCGGCAGCGCTTTTACAATTTTCTCTGCGTTGGAAGAAGTTACGCATACATCGGAAAGCGCTTTTATTTCGGCAGTTGAATTGATATAGCAAACAACCGCAAGATCATCATATTCACTTCTTACCTGTTTTATTTTTCCTTTATCAACCATATGCGCCATCGGACAGTCCGCAGAAAGATCCGGCATGATTACTGTTTTCTCCGGATTTAGTATTTTCACGCTTTCACCCATGAATTTTACTCCACAAAGCAAAACAGTCTGATGAGGAGTTTGCGTTGCTACTTTGCTTAAATAATATGAATCGCCGACAAAATCAGCGATCTTTTGCACCGCTCCATCCACATAGTAATGAGCTAGGATTACTGCATCCTGTTTCTTTTTCAAGACTTCTATTCTTTCGACTATATTCTTCATCAACTTCTCTCCATTCTTATGTGTAATATAGCATATCACGCTTTATCTGTCAATGCATCTGACATGACATCTGTTTTCAATGTAATAACATATTATTGCTTCTATACAATAATTTTTCCGCGTGTTATATTAATTGTACAATTGATTCCATTTAGGTCTTGTATAGACTTTGATTTTTGAAGATTTTATGTGCTGCCTTTTTTGATTTTGGCAAGGAGTTTTATTTAATGAAAAACTATATTTATACATTTCGTGGTATCGGTAATCTAACATCATTTTTATCAACTTCTCAGATGCAGATTCATGCTAAAGAATCAAAATCGATGCTGATCCAAATATTTTCATCGCAAAGTGATATGAAACTTCTTAAAGCAACGATTGATATAATTGAAGAAATCCTTCCACAGGCGATCATTGTGGGATCAACGACTGTCGGCGAAATTGCCGAAGGATGTTTGCAATTAAACACAATCGTATTGTCGGTATCATTTTTTCATTCTACTTTGATTCATCCCATATTAAAATCCTGTTCTTCGGGCGAAGAAACAATTACAGGAAAAGAACTGATACAAAACATATACATCTCCCAAGGTCCTATCGCAGGAGTTCTTTTACTGGCTACACCTTTGCATTTTAATTTAGCAGCTGTTTTTCAAGGAATGTTAATGAAAGATATAACTTTTCCTGTTTTTGGCGGTGGTGCCGGAGTTTATGATTCCTCAGAAAATTCATTGATTTTTTGCGGAAATCATTTTCTAAACAGTGGAATCATAGCCGTTGTTTTTCTCAGTGATCAATTGCAGATTTACGCGAACTCACACTTGGGATGGCAGCCGTTAACCAAAGAAATGACTGTCACAGAATCGGATGGAATGCTGGTAAAAACAGTAGATCACATGCCCGCTTTTCATCTATACAACAGATATTTAAATATAAAAGAAGAAGATGAATTTTTTCTCAATGTATTGGAGTTTCCATTTTTATTGGAACGTAACGGGTATACGGTAGCACGCGTTCCCTTCTTTCTTGATGAAGAAGGTTCCATCAAATTCGTAGCTGATGTAGCCGAAGGTGAGAAATTTAGAATCGGATATGGAGATCCTGAGTTAATTGTGAATCATGCAAAATTAATTCAGAAAGACTTACACGAATTCAAACCAGAAGCAATTTTCATTTACGCCTGCATATGCCGTCGCTTTCTAATGCAGAACGATGTAAATCTAGAAATCGTTCCATTTCAATCCATTGCAAACACCGCAGGTTTTTATACCTATGGCGAATTTTTAAGTCACAGGAATAAAATTGAATTGCTCAATTCTACAACTGTTGTTGTTGGGATGCGAGAAGGGAAGAACTATCATGAAACAGATAAGGAAAACAACGCCGTAGCAGAATATAAATTAAAACCCATGGTTGCTGATCCTTTTAGTGAAAAACATAATCAGATTATTTCACGTTTATTTCATTTTATAACCGTACTTTCACAAGAACTTGAACAAGCAAATAATGAGCTCATACAACTTTCTGAAATTGATAAATTAACGCAAATATGCAACAGAATGAAACTGGATAAGGTTTTAACGTCGGAGATTAAAAAAAGCCAAACTTTTCATACCGTATTTTCTGTCATTTTATTAGATATTGACAAGTTTAAATCAGTCAATGATACCCACGGCCATATAACGGGAGATGAAGTTCTCGTAGACCTGGCCAACATCTTAAAGTCGAAAGTAAGAAAAACCGATACGGTTGGAAGATGGGGTGGTGAAGAATTCCTGCTTGTACTTCCGCTGGCTGAACTTGAACAAGCATGCGCTATCGCAGAAAAAATAAGATCAGAAATATATTCTCATGTATTTCCAGCAAGAAAACATCTCACCTGTAGTTTTGGGGTGGCCTCCTATAATGACGGGGATAACGATGATATATTAATATCACGTGCTGACAAAGCACTGTATCAAGCCAAAGATAACGGTCGAAACAGGGTCGAATTTATTCGACAACGCACGTCACTAACGGTATGATAGTGAGCGCTTAATAACAAGGTGCCTTGGAAATTAAATTGAGTTTGATAAACTACAAGTATCAATCGGTCATTTGCTACATACAGCCTGTACTTCATCTGACCATGGCATAAGATCTTCCAAATCCTCCGGATAGTTCATGTAATCGGTGTCTGGCATGTACAGAAGCAAATGTTGCAGGTAGGCATACACATCAAGGTTATTAGCCTTGGCGGTTTCAACAATACTGTAAACAGCGGCGCTGGCGGATGCCCCTTTAGGTGTATCCGCAAACAGCCAGTTTTTACGACCAACGGCATAAGGCCGAATACTGTTTTCCGCTGAGTTATTGGATATGGAGCATCGTCCATCCAGAAGATAGTTTTCTAGATACGGCTTCTGATTCATGGCATAGGTAACGGCTTTACCTAAAGCAGACCCCTTTAAAGGATTCAGTGATTCAAGCCAGCCCCAAAAGGCCTCAAGAACCGGTTTCTCCAGTTCAAGACGCTTAAGCTGTCGCTCTTTAGGTGAGAGATCTGCAATCCCATCCTCAATCTTGAAAAGCTTATTGCAGTACTCTCTTCCGATTGCCGCATTTGTCCTTAGGGCTCCCTTTGCGCTCTTATTCGGCATAGCCTCCACGAACTTACGCCTCAGATGAGCCCAGCAGGCACATCTTTTAACGCCCTCCAACTTATTGTACCCGGAATACCCATCGCAGTGATGGTATCCCGTAAATCCTTTGAGATATTCAACTGCATGATCACCGTTTCTGGAGGATTGATAATCATACAGGACGATGGGTGACTTCCCATCATCGCCGGAACGGTGCAGCCACATGTAGGATTTGGTCTGTGGCTTTTTCCCTTCCTCCTTCAATACCTGGAGTGGAGATTCGTCACTATGGATCACATCCCTTTTGAGGAGCTCCTTGCGTAGATATCCGATGATTGGATAAAAGTAACCCTCCGAGCACCTGATGACCCAGTTTGCCATGGTCGCACGAGTCAGCACAATACCTAGACGCTCCCAATCCTTTTCCTGACGGTATAGCGGCATGCTATTCACATACTTTTGATACATGACATATGCAACTGAGCTCGGCGATGCAAGGGAATGGTTCATCAGGGATGTGGGTGAGTTTGCTTTTAGAATGTATGGCGTTTCCGTATGCTTGCATTCAGGACATTCATAGGCCATGCGCACATAGCGTAAGATACGTAGTTTTGCTGGGATGTATTCCAGCTCCTCTCGAACGGTTTCCTTGCCGATGGGCTTAAGCCCAGTCCTACAGCGATCACAGTAAAGATCTTCATCCGCAGCTTCACATAGTATCTCATGAACCGGAAGATCCTTGATGATCGCTTCCCGGCGAGTCTTCGCCTTGCGATGTTTGTAGCCTTCAGAATCCCTCACGATTGGTTCTTCTGCATCGAGTGTGTATTCAACTTCGGCCTCATTGAACAGATTAAGTTGTCCATCAATGTCACCGATACGTGCTTTCTCGCTAGAACTGCCGAATTTCTGTCTGCGCATGAGGAGGAGCATTTCAGTAAGGTTATCCACCTGTTTTTGGAGCTTCTCAACCATAGTTTCCAACTGTGCAGTATAGGCATCTTTATTACGGTTTTCCATTTCCTGTATTTTGTTTTCAAGCTGGCTGATGTAGGCATCCTTGTCCATGTTTTCGGCAGTCCTCTCATGAATTTGTCTTGGTTTAATTATACCATGGGATGCCAATAAAATCCAGCAATTTCAACGGATTCGTACAGTTTTGTGGCGATTAAATATCTCCTGATTCAACCTTTTTAATCGCTCTTGGCTGATCAATGGATAAGCCCTCTGTTAGCCAACGGAATTCTTGCCAGGTGATATCCCTGACCTGCTCTTCTGTCCTGGGCCATTTGAATTTACCGTTTTCCAGTCGCTTGTACAGGAGAACAAAACCGTCTTCTTCCCATAGAAGTGCCTTCAGCCGATCAGCACGTTTGCCGCAAAACAGAAAGAGTTTTCGGGAGAAAGGATCCAAACCTAGATGTGACTGTACCATTGCTGCTAACCCGTCTATGGATCTGCGCATATCAGTATAGCCACAGACGATGTAAATCCCTTGCGCCTTAGTGATATCACCTAGCATATCCGCTGTATCACTTTCAAAGTTCGTTCAATGATGGCATCCGATGCGCATTCCTGTATTTCAACAACAATGCCATTGAGATTGAGTATTATTGCCGGTCCGGAATGGCTGGCTTCATATATGGGTTGTGGCGGCATCAAAGGAACGATAACCGGTTGATCCGGTGATTTAATCAAAGCCTTTTCTTGGACAGCTGCAGATTTCACTTTCCGGAGCCAGTAGAAATATTTATGCCTTGAAATATTATTCTCGGCACACCACTCTTTTACCTGTTTTCCGCTGTTGATCCGCTCTCGGATGATGGCCGCCCATTGCTCTAGGCGATATTTGTCTGTCAGTTTTTTAGTTTCACCCATGGTAACCTCCATAAATTCAACTTTTCGTACTTTTTACACTCAAGTGTGAAAAGTGTGGAAAGTGTGTTATTGAGATTCTAACATGAGAGGCATATAGAATTAAGGCACTGTTTTATTGAGCGCTTACGTATGATAATCCCTATATCGCCATATATCAACAGCAATCGTCTAATTGCGATATGCTTTTCAAATCAAAGCCTGCCGGCTATTACTGAACCGGCAGGTTTTGATTTGTTTGATTTTATTTCAGGCTGGATTTAGGAGCAAGAATTGCAACTAAAATTTCTCCATCAATGTATAGGGTTGCGATATTTAGTTTTTCAATATCGGCAATGCTTTCTATAGCATAGCTTATATGCCCATCGGATGTTTCATCATATGTAAAGATGGCGGCTTGATCTGAAATATCATATGTTTCTCCATCAATTTCAATTTTTTCTCCACTTAGAACCTTGAAATATGATTCGTCTGTACTATCATCATCCGATATCTCTTCATCAAAAGAATCAATCGTTACAATCATCCCGGTTGCATTTGCTCCGTAAGAAATAACCTGTCCTTCTGTCAGCTCTACATTGAGCTGGTCGGATATATCATACGTACTTTTTTCGCCATTTGATTTCAGCAATTTCACTTTTGCATTATAAAAATCCCCCTGATCAAATGCTAATACAAGGGCATATTGATCTGCGGGAACATATGCCGGAACGACAACCGTTACAGCGCAACCCGCTTCTTCATTATCAATTGCTGCATATCTGACATGGTAAGTTCCCGCCGCAAGACCGGTTACTACCCCTCTTGTTATTGGTGTATATGTTGTATCTGATGAAAGTTTGTATTCCATAGTACTGTCAACTCCGGTAATCATGCCGTCATCATTGGCAGCCGAGGTTGGCGCGATACCTTTCAAATCATCAGGAATCCACGTGTCTATTTCAGATTCAGGAATAAGGAGTGCTACTACGTCGTTTTCATTATCCAAGTATATGCTGGCGGGAGAGCTAATTGTTCCAGTTTCAACATCATCTATCGTGGCACCATGATAGGTATTATTTTTGTCACTTGGATTAGATCCATCATATGTGAAAACGGCCACATCATTTGAAATAGCATAAATTATATTATTAAATTGCAATACTTTTTTACTTCTAATTATTAAACCCGAATCTACGGTTATCGTTTTATTTGTCGAATCCATCGCTCCGATATCTCCGAATTTATCTACTCCGTATGCCAAGATTTGGCCTCTTACCACTTTCGCATCAACATCATCTGAAATAGAGTAGATATATGTCGCATCATCAGATGTGAGAAGTTTTACTTTTGCGTTATCAATACCATCAATTGCTTTATATACTTTTACCAAGCCAATTTGATCTGCAATTAGGCACTTTGGAACTTCAACAGCTACAGACGGGCCTGCACCATGATCCCCATTCGCTGCGTATCTAACGTCATATGTCCCTGCCGCCAAGCCCGTTATTATCCTGCTTGTTATTGGTGTATATTTAGTATCTGACGAAAGCTTGTATTCCATTGAACTATCAACTCCGGTAATCCTGCCGTCATCATTAGCGGATGTCGTGGGTGCTACGCCCTCTAAACCTTCTGGTTTTAAAACTTTAATTGCTGATTTAGGAATTAAAATTGCTATTACACCACCTATATCCAAATAAACACTCGAAGGGGAAGCAATTAATTCCTTATATTTTATATTATCTATGGTATAAATATCATAATTGCAGTCCGAATTACCAGGGGCGTCTCCGTCATATGTAAAAATAGTCACCTGATCCCAAATATCATAAGCAGTGTCATTAATCTTTAAGGTTTGTTTACTTTGAATCGTTAATCCCGCATCAACATATATCGCTTTACTCGAAGTATCAATCTTATCAATGTCTCCATCTTCATTCAATGTGTAAGCAATAATCTGACTCTCTTCCACTTTATAATTAAAATCATCTGCATAACAAAAAGTTTTTGTCACTCCGTCTGTTTTAAGAAGTTTTACTTTTGCGTTTTCACACTTACTAGCTTTTGCATATGCTTTTACAAGACCATACTGATACGCCGTCTCATATTCCGGCACTATAATTTTTAATGCATTGCTTACATTACCAGCTGCATCCTTGACTTTGACATATACATCCTTTACTCCTGCTGTCAAGCTGCTTAGATTAATCGTCACCTCATCTGTTGTGCAGGCAGTTCCTGCTGCGCTGGTATCAATATTTGGCTCTGATGTATTATGTTCCACTACGGCATAATAATAACTTCCTGCTTCATTGGATGTGAATTTCACAGTTGCTTCCGTGTCGCTAATTCTGTTTACTTGTCCTGCAGTTACTACCGGACTGGTGGTATCAGAATCATCATCACTACTTCCACCGCCACCGCCACCGCCGCCGGAGGATCCAGAGCTTTCTGTTACTTCAGAAACTTTTCCTTTTCCGGTAATTTCTTTTGGTGCTCCTTTTCCAGAAGTAGTAATTGTAGCATCACTATTTAATGTATTCACCTCTGCTTTTTTATCCATAGATACATTAGTACCTTCTGCTGTTGCCGCAGCATTTACCTTTGTGATTTTAGCAGTATCTGTAATTTTAATTTTTGTTTTAGGCGCATCTGTTGTAACAGTCTTTACTGTTCCTGAAACAGAAACTTCTGCACCTGCGGCTTCCTTTTCAACAGCAATTGTATCAACTTTAGCATCCTTCGTAATGGTAAGGATTGCTTTTGCTTCTACCGATATATTTTTCACTTGTCCTTTTACTTCTACTGCTGCTCCTTCCGCAATCACCACATTTGTGAAGCTGCCTTCTAATATAACTTCTGTCTCTGCGTCCAAGTCAGCAATTGTAACTCCATCTGAAATAATTCGGACGACCCCGTCAACACGCTGAACAGAAACTCGACCGTTTACCTGTGCTCCGTTAATAATATGGATTGAATCTTTTCCGCCGCCTCGAGTAAGGAGCTTTCCGGTTATTGTTGTTCCGTCCAAGGTAACATTACCATCGCCTACACCCTCAGCAATGATTACATCTCCTGTAAGTTTTGCCCCTTTGAGAATAACTCCGTCTGCCTTTATTACTGCCACACAGTTTGCTCCGGTATTTATGGGAGCCACATCATCTGTATAGGTACCTGGAGCCGTGTAATATCCCTTTACGGCATTATCAATCATTGTTACCACTTGCGCTCTTGTAATATTTGCTCTTGGTTCAAAATTTCCGTTTCCCATCCCACCGATATATTGATTGGATTCCATTCCAAATACCAAAGGCTGTGCCCATGACGAGATGTTTTGGGCATCTTGAAAGGAAGTCTGATCAGCAGCACCATTATCTACGCCAAAAGCTCTGGCAAGCATTACCGCCGCTTGCTCTCTTGTGATATTGGCCCTTGGTGTTGCATGTCCTGCTCCATCACCGCCAAGAACACCGGCAGCGTTTGCTTTTAACACCGCACCTGCATACCATGCTCCATTATCTACATCCGAGAAAATATTGTCGGCTTTTTTTTGATATCCCATTAAATTATTCAAAATTACAGCCATTTCGGCTCTCGTAATCGGATCATCTGGCCGAAAGCCTTTACTATCCCCTTTTACTACATCCTCACCTGCCCATTTGGTGATGGCTTCTAATGCCCAATGCCCTGTTACATCAGTAAAACTTGTTTGAACGTTTTGGTTATTAGAGATTGGATCAGCAAAAGACATTGCAGGGATCATTGCTAATATCAAACATACTACTAATGTTATAGCGATTCTCTTTTTCATTTTCGTCACATTTCCTTCCTATAGAAAATTACACACTTACCGATGCTGCGAATCTGGAATACTAAAAATTTACTTATAAAGACTAAGTTAACTCATTATCCGGAGCAAAGATTCAACATATATTTCCATAATAATCCAAAATGTAATTTAAAACAACCCAAAAGTATCTTATACTTCATAAAAAATATATGAAAAGTAAAAATTGGCAGATTCTCTCTTTCAACTTTTCAACAGTCCTGACCTTTTGTAATTTCAAAGATCTTAAGTGTTATCCACATCTTTTATAAAATAGTATACAATTTTATGCACATAGAGGTGTGCATAACTTTATGTGTGTAAATCCTATATTTTTCAATACATTTCGACAAAATAATATATTTTTGTTTTGAGTTATCCACAGGAAAATTTAAGAATCCACAATCGTATCAATTATTTCAAATAATTCCTGTTTTTTTCGGTTATCAACCTTTAAGAATTTCAAGAAAGGATTTCCCGTTCTCTGGAGCCGAAGTTCCAAAAAACTCGGCAACAGTAGCCGCGACATCGGATAAGGTCTCCCGATATCCCAAAAATACCGGTTTTATTTTTCTGCTATATACAAGAAGCGGTACTTTCTCACGGGTATGATGGTTATGTCCGATTGTAGGGTCGTTGCCATGATCCGCCATGATAACAAGAAAATCGTTTCCATCCATTTTTTCCATTATTTCAGCAATATAATAATCCACCGCTTCAAGCTTTTCCGCATATTTGTAAACATCCTGCGTATGCCCTGCAAGATCTGTTTCCTGTACATTTGCAACAATCAGACCAGCATCATTGGATTGCATTTCATCTAAGACATTCCGCATTACCTCGATCGTATCGACACACGGTATATTTTTTCCATGACTATTTTCCAAAATATCGGCAGCTTTTCCTATCAGTGTTGTCCTTATTCCAGCTTTATGAAATATGGAAGGGATTTGAACATCCGGGTCCACTCCATAACCTAAATGCTGAACAAAATACCCTTCGCGGTACACTCCGCACTTTGGCGCATTGATACCAATATATTGATCTTCTTTTATTTCTACTGCATCAAGAAGATCTCCTACCTTAACATTCTTACCTCCGAAAGCAATTACCCTCGGAACATCTACAACACTTCGTACTATCCTCCCAATCCTCACAAGGTCATTCTTTTCCGTCAAATCCAACGTAGTCGTAACATTATACGCCTGTCCGGGATCTGCTTCTATATTATCTGCAACCGTAACACGGTCATTCACTAATAGAAACTTGAGACGATCTCCCATATACAAAACATCATATCCGTTATCAACCAATGCTCCATATACTTTGTTTATGTATCGCTGAAAGGGTTTGGCTATAGGTTTTTTAGGTCTCGTACCCATAATCTCCTGATGACCATAAAAGGTATCCGCTCCATAATGAGCAAGTCCTGCAATTCCATAGGTTGCTGTGCTACTCTTTTTCATACTACCGATTTCTTCTCCGAGAGCATTCATCAGTCCTAACTGTTCTAGATTCCTTAGCTTAATCCCTTCCATCTTTTCAATGATATGCCTGCAAGTATAAAACCGCCGGAATCTCAACCTGTTCAGAAATCGCATGCAAAGGAGTCGTACCCAAAAGCCCATGTCCGGGCTCTCCATGTGTACCACCGAGATCCGCCACGTTGCAGACGGCGTATTGATCTGTTTGATATTTGCAGAGCACTTTTCTTCTAAAAGTTTTCTCGCAGCCAATATGGTATTCACATTCTGTGTCTCAACCAAACCTCCCTTTTTCTGATCAAAAATAAAACAGGGAAACGAGGTTAATCCGCTGACCATCACATTGGGAAGTGTCAATATATCCTCATAGGCTTTTTGAAGATAATTGATGTCAATTCCTCCAACCTGCCCCGGATAGATAACGTCTCCATCCGCGGTTACCTTAAGCATAATGTCCTGACATTTCCTCGCGAGAACTGCCGTTTCCGATATTTGCTTTGCTTTCTCAACAGAATAAACAGTAATCATATCTACATTCCTATCGATCAAGTTTTTTATTTGATGGGTAGGTACCTGTACAAGATGGCCTGCATGACAAACAGGAATCCCATTTCGCCACAGCAGCTCTGCTTCTCTATAGTCAACGGCTACCGCTCCCTTATAGCCCAATTTAATCAATTCTTTAGAAATATACGGGTTTCTTCCAAATTGTTTCGTCATAAAATAAAGCGTTATCCCATATTTATTGGCCTCCTCAAGTATATTCCGGGCGTTTTGCACAATCGCATCTAAGTCCAGAATATACGTGTCTGGCTGAAGAAGACCTTCCCTATGCATTTCAAAAGCCGTTTTAACAAGCACGGGATTCCGTTTCAATGTCATTTCTAAAAACATGTCATCACCCCCTTTTAAATTGCTCTTTCCAATGCTTCCTTTAAAATCCTTATCACGGTCTGTGCTCCTGCCCTCATTGGATTTATCCTTATCATTCTGTCTGCAAGGGTATGATCAGCAGCAATAAAAGTGCCTGATACCCTGTAAAACATTGGGGCGATCTCATACTTTGATTCCGCACCAACAGGGTTCGGTGCAGCACCTAGTTGTTCCGCCTCTTTTAAAACAAGCTTTGCGACCGGTTTATCAAGTTCAACCAGAATCACCTTTGATTGAGCATTTGCAAGGAAAGCGTGTTTCACTCCCTTGACTTCACCACTGTTCAATCTTCCAATCACCTCTTCCCCTGTTTCAGCCTGTATTGCAAGTGCTACCGGAGCATAAACAAGTCCCCTTAAAGCAGCCAATGCTTCGTGACCCTGTACCTGCCCTCCTCCCGAGTAATTGGTTTTCGCTATCTTGTCAATCAATTCCTTTTTGCCGACAACACAACCGATGCCCTCAGGTCCTAACAGTTTAAATAGGGAAAAGCAACTCAAATCTGCTTGCATTTCTGCTCCTATTTTCTCAACCTTCATAACAGCATAGTTATCATCTGTAAGAATAGGAAGATCCTTTTTGTATTCCTTTATGAGCGATATAACATGCACCAGATCGTATGCATCCTCTATCTTTTGTCTCGTGTGCTGAATTAAAACCGCATCCATTTTATTTTCTGACAGAATCTTTAACAGATTCTTGTCGTCATTATAGTCTGCCTTTATCATTTCAAGCTCCATATTTTCTACGGTAACCTGAGTTGTCGGGTATATCGGTGCATCATGCACAAGTAAACGCTGTCCCGGTTTGAGCATTGAACTCAGCCCGTTTCTTATTGCACCGGTTCCTGCTCCCCTGACCAAGATGGCCTCCTCCTGTTTAAAAAAATCTGCCAGAACTCTTTCTGCCTTTTTTGTAAAAGCAGGTCTATTGAATCCCGGAACAACTCCCAGGTCTCCCAAAGTAAGAATTTCAGTTCCTGTAAAATGTTCCGTAATAATATCCACTAATCTGAATTGTAACTGCTTGGCTTCCTCAAGCGTAATCGATTTTAAGGGATACGTCTTGATTGTAATCACTCCCCATCTATAAAATTCCTACTGCTATTTTTTTCACCTTTTTCCTCCTTCCACTCAGGTAATCCTGATTATCCACTGTACAGTATTTTGTATTATATTAAAAAAAATATTAATATTCAGGAATTATTTTGCCCTCAAGCACTTGATTTTGAATAGAAGCGATATAAGCTTTATCGATTACATGCTTAACTAAGCTGCCAATCCCCCAGTTTGATTTCTTAACTACGATTGCCGCCTTGGTATTCGCACCATTATATTCTGCAAGCTTACTGCTCTTTAGTTCACCATACGGTATGGAAAGAGTTCTGTCTTCAATTTCGTCGATACTCCAAACTGCAGCATCTATCTTTTTACTTTGAAGACTTTTTAAAATTTGATTATAAGTAAGCTCCATATATTTAACATTTTTACCTTCACATTCGTGTTTCACAAGAACAGCAATATCAATGGAACTGCTGTCGATCCCTATTTTCATGCCATCACTGATTTCGGTTTTTCCGGGATCTGCAAACAATACCCTGTGCCCACCTACGAAGGAATGACTATCCATTACGAGTGCTACATCAATATCATCATTCGTCTCCATTATAATATCTGCAGCAAGTTTCGACATTACCGCATAATCATATTTCCCTTGCAAAAGGGCTTCCACTCTTTTGTTGCCGCCTCTCATGTATGCCATGCTGAACTGTATGTTGGCTTTTTCAAAGGCCATATAAAACCCTGTAGCCAGCCCTTCATATCTCCTCGAATACGGGAGCGGCATGACCCCTGTAATATTGCCAAGGCCGGATATTTCCCATAGCTTCCTGTAATTCATGCTTTCAATATATGTTCCAAGATGCCCCTTTACTTCAAACTTGATCGCACCTGTATTTTCAAGGTATTGAAAAGCAGTCTGAATGGTACCTCTTCCAAGTTTCAGCTTTTTAGAGTATTCAGCAACCGTCTCGATACGCTGACCTTCTTTTAATAAAATAAATTCTCTGCTTAGTCGTAAAACTGCCATTCCATTTTTGGTCAAAAGTTGTTTGTCTATCATATATATCACCCGTACAATGTACAATATTTTGTATTTTAAAGATAGCATAATTACTAAAATAAATCAATTAAAACTTTCATGAAAGTTAAAAAAGGTTCCCCTTTAATGACCATTTCTTTTTGGTCTGCGTTTTCTGCTATTCACCTTCTTCGGTTCTATCGTTACAGGTTCGTACATAACCTGAGGGGGATATGGATGGTTTTCCACGATATGTATTCCTTTTCCTATGAGCTTTTCGATGTCATTCAACAAAGGCTTTTCTTCTGCATCACAAAAGGAAAGCGCCACACCTCCCAGTCCTGCTCTTCCGGTACGTCCAATCCGATGGACATAAGTTTCAGGAATATTGGGCAAGTCATAATTGATCACATGAGACAGTTCAATGATATCGATTCCTCTTGCCGCAATATCCGTTGCGACAAGAACCCTCGTTCTTCTTTCTTTAAAGTTATTTAAAGCCTGCTGCCTTGCACCCTGTGATTTATTTCCATGGATTGCCTGTGCCACGACTCCTGCTTTTTCCAATTTTTTGACAATCATATCTGCACCATGTTTTGTACGTGAAAACACTAACGCCGATGCAATAGATTTATCTTTTAAAAGATGGATCAAAAGCTGTCTCTTTTCCTTCTTATCCACCAAATAGACCGCTTGATCGATAATATCTACGGTAGACGATACAGGCGTAACGGTAACTTTTACCGGATCCACTAAAATAGATTCGACAAGCTTTGTGATTTCCCCCGGCATCGTTGCCGAAAACAACATGTTTTGTCTTATTTCGGGCAGCTGCGCAATGATTTTTTTCACGTCATTAACCATCCCCATGTCAAGCATCCGATCCGCTTCATCCAGCACAAAATGCTGCACATGATGAAGATTGAGCAATTTTTGATTCATCAAATCGATTAATCGACCCGGGGTCGCGACCAGGATATCAATACCGGCTTTCAGCGCATCCGTCTGCGGCTTTTGACCAACACCTCCATAAATCACAAAGTTTTTAAGTCCTAAATTTTTACCATAGGTTGAAAAGTTCTCCCCAATTTGAATGGCCAATTCACGGGTCGGCGTCAATATGAGCGCTTTGATCTTTCTTGGTGACCTTGGTTCTCTTTTTTCCAAAGCAAGCATTTGCAAAATTGGAATGGCAAAAGCGGCAGTCTTGCCGGTTCCTGTCTGCGCACATCCGATCAAATCCCTGCTTTTCAATAGAGGCGGAATGGCCTGCTGCTGTATGTCGGTTGGTTTTGTATATCCCTCTGCTTTTATTGCCTTTTGAATGGGTAATATAAGGTTTAATTCTTCAAATAACATTTTTCTCCTTTTACTAGTTATATATTTATTTTAATTTCAACAAAATGAAAAACCGGCTAACCGTAAAGCTATCATCCGGTTTTAAATGGTACTTGCCAAAAGTTTATATAACGATCTGCTTTTACCTAGAGTTTATTATACCACAGAATCCTCTTGTATACTTAAGATATACTTCAGGAGACCTATCGTAAGTTATTTAAAGCATATTTAAGTTTTCAGCATCAAATAAGTAAACGCATAATGGAACAAAAGCTTGCCTTTATTCGTCAAATAAAAAAAGGTAATTGTGGAAACACAAGGAAAAAACGAAAACGAAAAGAGGATACTTTATGAATAAGAGAAAAAATGCTCTCGTTTATCTAGCCATTACAACCCTGCTGATTACAAGCTTCACCGGTTGCCGATCGTCCTCACAAGCCGAGACTGATCAACCTGATCAGTCCCCCATCGCTACCGTGAGAGAGTCATCCGCTTTTGCGACATATCGCGAGGTTCCTGTTAATATGAAACCATCCATCGCACCTTACAAGGTATCTACCGACCTTGGTAACGTTATCAACAAAGATCGTTTTGCTTTCTCTGACGAAGCGCAAAATCTTCTCGCCAAGAACGGGTTTGTGGTAATTCCCTGTCGAATGGAAGAATTCTTCACTACTTACGAGCTGAATCGCTATGACTTGACTCCCGATTTTATTACAACCGATGCGATGATGCATAATTATCACTTATATTTCAGCTATCTGCTACGTACACTGGAAAAAGACAATCTGCGGGGCGAACTGGATTCCCTTACAAAGTCCATGCTGAGTAAAAGTCAAACGCAATATCAATCACTCAAAGAAACGGGTTGGGAAAATGCGGCAAAACGCAACGTGGCTTTTTTCGCTGTAGCAGCCCGGCTTCTTGACCCTCAGGCCGAGATTCCTTCCTTTGTTCGCCAGGAAGTAAACATCGAGTTACAGTTGATTTCTGATCATCAGGAAACCTTCAATCCCTCTCCGGTTATGAATATCGGAAATTCTGATGCCGGTATGACTGAGGTTTTAAATGAGGACTATACCCAATATATTCCACGGGGTCACTATACCAAATCCGATGAATTAAAAACATATTTCCAAGCTATGATGTGGTACGGACGCATGACTTTCCGCGCTTCCCAAGAGGATGAAACAAAATCGGCAACCCTGATCACTCTGCTCTTCGACAACCAGAAAGACTACGATTGCTGGAACAGCATCTATGAACCAACAAACTTTTTCGTTGGGAAAAGCGATGATTTGGGGTTTACACAATATTACCAACTAATAAAGAGTGTTTATGGTCAAATCCCCTCTCTGGATGAACTGACCGAAAATACCAAACATTGGAGTGCTTTCCTTACGGGTCTAGAAAAATTGGAATCTCCGGCAGTTAACTCCGTCCCCATCTATGATGAAACCATTCAGCCGGATCGTAAGCAAGCGATCAAAGGCTTTCGCTTCATGGGACAGCGGTTCACTCTTGATGCTTCGATCTTCCAACGTCTGGTATATCGGGAAGTTAGGGAAAACGACAAGAAAGAACGCCGTATGCTTCCAAAAGGTCTGGACATCCCTGCCGCCATGGGTTCTCAGGAGGCCTACGCTATCCTGAAGGAAATGGGTGAAACATCCTATGTGAATTATACTGAAAACATGGAAAAGATGCAGCAAAAAATTGCTGCCCTTGACGTCGGAACCCGGAACCAAAACCTTTACTGGTCCTGGCTTTATACACTGGCTCCTCTTACGGAGCCAAAAGGAGACGGATATCCATCTTTCATGCAAAACCAGGCCTGGACACGCAAACAGTTAGAGACTTATCTGAGCAGCTGGACCGAACTCAAACACGATACCGTCCTTTATGCGAAACAAGTTTATGCTGAAATGGGCGGAGGTGCGGAGCCTCAGGATGACAGAGGCTATGTAGAGCCCAATCCGGAGGTTTATGCACGCCTTGCCGCTCTTACCAGAATGACCATTGACGGATTGCAGAGCAGAAACCTGCTGAAGGAAAACACCAACGCTTCCTTACAACAGCTGGAGGAACTTGCTTTAAAATTAAAATCGATTTCCGAGAAAGAACTGGCTCAAGAACCCCTAAAAGACGAAGAATATGATTTGATTCGCAGCTTTGGCGGCCAACTGGAGCATTTTTGGCTCGAAACCCTGAAAGACGAGGGAGTAGAAGATTCTTCCGCCGTTGTTGAAAATCCCGCTGCCTTGATCTCAGACGTAGCTACAGATACTACCGGCCAAGTCCTGGAGGAAGGAACCGGTTATGTCAGTGATATTTATGCAGTTGTCCCTGTTGATGGGAAACTGCGCATTGCCAAAGGAACTGTTTATTCCTATTATGAGTTCTCCTGGCCGTCCGACGACCGACTGACCGACGAAAAGTGGAAAGATATGCTGAAAAATGATAAAACTCCCGAGCCCCCGTCCTGGACCAAGACCTACACGGCTCCTGAGGGATCCTCCCAGTGGTAAGAAAGACGAGTCTCAGGCTGGGAAAAATTCTGTTATTGCTCCTGGCTGTTGCTTTATTGCTTTCAGGTTCAGGAAATCCCGAAATCTCGGTTCGGGTCGTAGGTGATCTTAACGAAGACGGCATAGAAGAGGAGTATTCTCTGGTCAATAACGTCCTCACAATAAAAGAAAATGCCCAGAATCTTTGGAGGTCACCGAAGGGCTATCATATAGACAACTTTGCTCTGGGTGACATTAATAACGATGGAAAAATTAATTTGGTTATCAGCCTATGGAAAGAAGGCCGCTTCGGAGAAATACGGCCTTTCTGGCACACCGGCGAGGATGTGAGTTACAAGAACCATCTGTTTGTATATAAGCTTCAAGAGAATACGTTCAGGTCTGTCTGGTGTTCGTCTGATCTGGATCACCCCATCCTCTCTTTTACGATCCAGGATATTAATGGCGACGGACTGAACGAACTGGTCACGGAAGAGGGAGAATATAAAAAAATAGCTGGAGAGCGGTACGCTCCTGATCCCAATGGGCTTGTGCGGACTACTGTATGGAAATGGGACGAATGGGGTTTCCGATTGTATGATTCTACTGATAATTAAACAATACTGCCATAAACAAAGGCTGGCTCTCTTATTTTGAGAGTCAGCCTTTTCAATCATGGCATAAGTAACAATATCTCTATTTCTTATAGGTTAACAATAACTGTTTGATTCACGTTGATGTTTTATAAATTTTATTTAATAAATATCCAACTAACTTAAAATACAAATCCTGCAATCAGGAAACACACCGCTGATATCGCTGCGGCAAATATTCCAAAGGGAGCCTGAGTATAAGCGTGGTCAAAGTTGTTACAGCCTGTTGCCGCAGAAGTAAGTACGGTAGCATCAGAGTAAAAGCATACATGGCTGCCAAATACACCGGCAGAAAGTACTGCAGATACAGCAAGCGCCATGTTCACATCCAGACTCGCTGCTAATGGAATAACGATTGGAAGCGCAATCACATACATTCCCCAATTTGTTCCAGTAATAAATTCAGTGACTGCTAATATCAAAAATATTGTTACCGGCATCAGTTCCGGAGTCATGTATTTTGATGCAGAAGAAATTACATAGTATGTAAATCCTATTTGATCATTGACTTCAGCAAACAAGAAAGCCAGTACCATAAGCATTAATGGAAGAATCATATTTTTGATGCCTTGTAATGCTACATCACTAAAATCTTCTGCTGACATGAGATTCTGAGAAAGATATAGTACAAACATAAATGCAATGGTTACCAATACACCCATTTGCATATCTACATCAAAGTATATGGTAGCCGCTACCAACACGATAATCGGCAATATGAAGTTGATCACTTTTGGGTTTTTGGGGATTACAACATCTGCTACGCCTGATCTGATGTCGATTTTTTCCGAACCTGCCGGTGCTAAAGATCCGCCATTCCGAACGCGTTCTTCTGCCTTCTTCATTGGGCCGAAAATAGGGATAATTCCTAATATTACAAGCGGTACAACGATCGCTGCAATCCAGCCGTAAAAATTAAATGGTAATGTTTTAATAAAATAAATCAGTCCGTCTCCTTCTGGGGCCCATCCATTTACCTCCAATAGTCTTCCACAGAATACTGCCCAAGTACTGATTGGAATAATAACGCATAAAGGCGCGGCCGTCGAATCTACAACATATGCCAGAAACTCTCTGGGCACCTTATGCTTATCTGTTACCGGAGCCATACAAGAGCCAACCGTTAAGGAATTTAAATAATCGTCAATAAATACAACAACCCCCAGCAACCAAGTCCACATTAAGGATGACTTCCTGGTCTTTGCTCTTTTCGCAACCCATTCTCCAAAAGCGAAAGCTCCGCCGGCTTTTTCAATCAGAGAAATAATACTTCCCATTAGACCACATACGATAATAAGCCATGCAATGTCTTCACTCATCATTACATCCAAAAGAGAACCGCTGAATGCTCCCAGTACATCTCCTCTCGATACCATGAAAAAACCCATGATTGATGCAAGGGTCAGCGCCTCAAGAATTCGTTTCGTAATAAAGATGTAAACAATAAGAAACAAAGCTGGTATAGTCGCCAGGATTCCAAAGTCAGCTGCATCTTCAGGAATAAATGATGTCAATAATAACGAAATAGCAATAATAATAATGACTGCCAAAAGGGATCTTCTTGCATTGAATCCATTGGCTTCCGCTTGAAGTTGTTTGAACATAGTAACCTCCTTAAAAATAATTTTCGTCATATCATTTTTACAAATATGACAGTTGAAATAAAAAAATAAATAAAAATATATAATAAAAAACCAATACAAAAGCAGTGCTTTGGTATTGGTCCTTATTAAGCTAACTGTAAATCAGTTCTCTTATTAATCTCCCAATTTATCTGACAATTTGAAGTTCGATCTGATTGATTTTGTTTTCCATGGAAACCTCTACATGTTGAAATTTAACTCTTGAGCCTATTATCTCATGAACCAAATCGCATATAGCCTTCTCATTGATAGAGTAAAACAGTTTCCTATATTGTTCAATTATAATACTATTCTGACAATTGTCAAGCATGTTTTTCTCCATTACAGTAATTGCATCAAACGCTTTAATTTCTATTTTATCGTAATCAATCAATACGGAAACTCCACTTGGGCCTTTCCCTGTTGCTGTTTTAAGAAAAGAGGTAAATTCTTTTTTGATTCTGTCTTCAAACTGCTTTCTTTTCTCAGTCTCGAAAACTTCTTCCGACTTTTGCCTTTGCGCGGTAATCGCTAAATACTCGTTAATTGCCCCTGTCAATTCAACGGGATCAATCGGTTTCAACAAATACTTATTAATTCCGATATCCACACTTTTTAATATCACCTCTACGTCATCCACTGCGGTAGTAATAATGACATAGACGTCTGGAGATATCTTTTTAATTTCCCGAATCATTTCAAGGCCATCCATGTTAGGCATATATAAGTCCACAATCACCAGATCAGGATTTTGCTCTTTAAATCGATTGAAACCATCAAGCCCATCCACAGCTGTAAATATTTTCCCAAGATGTCTTTTTAAATATTTGCTCAGAGCCTCTCTTGCTTCCGCGTCATCCTCCACATAAAGTATTTTCATTTCAATCACTCACTTTCCCGTTCCTGGCTTAAATAATCCTCACTTCGATGCTCTTCTTCCGCTGCTTTTACGCATATCCTGCAGCAAACTCCCCCGAAAACATTCTCCAATTCGATATGCCCATGCATTCTTTGCTCAATAATTATTTTTGATATATATAATCCTATCCCGGTTCCATCTTTTTCATTTTTGGTGGTAAAATATGGTTCAAATATTTTTTCTAACGTCTCCTCCGGTATAGGATTTCCTTTATTCGTTATTTCAAGGAAAGCACGTCCGTCTGCAAACCATCCCAGTACCTGAATGAGCCTTTGTTCCGTATTTGATTCTAAAATGGCATCCCTGGCGTTATTTAAAATATTAAACAATACATGGGAAAATTCATTTTGATATCCTAAAAGTTTTAAGCCCTTATCAATGTTTACCTCTACATTAATATTGTGATATTTTAAGCTTGCTTCCATCAAATTTAATGCCAAAGTAATTGATTCTGACAAATCAAACGCTGTTATTTCCCTATTTGGTTTTAGAAAATCAGTAAAATCTTTAATCGTCTCTGACATATTCTTGACGATATTCATAAGTTTATCAATGGTAGCTTTAAACCCCTCTTCAGTTAATTCTTTTAGTTGATAATCTTCATAAAGATTCAATAAAATTAAATTAACATTATTTAATGGCTGCTTCCACTGATGAGAAATGTTACCCACCATTTCACCAATTTTGGCTTGCTTTGACTGATAGATCAGCAATATGTCTTTTTCACGATTCATATCTGCTTCTTTTTTCATTTCCGATTGAATTGATAAAATCGCGTTATGAAATTCCCCAATGTCATCTTTTCTATTTAAAAATTCCGTTGGAATATCTTGTGTGTAATCGCCGGTTTCCAGAAGTTTGAGTTGATCTGACGCATTCATGATTGGTTTTGATAACCTTCTGGAAAAGTAAATCCCAAAAATAATCGTGATTACAATACAAATCAAAGTTAACATTGCCAGAACCAAAACCAATCCTCGCGTAGGAGAGAAAACCTCTTTTGTCGGTTGCGTGATACCTATAATCCAACCATTGGAAAGTTTGCTATAAGCCAGTATATACTCTTCCTTCAAATTAAAATAATGGAATACCCCTGAATCTTCTGTCTTCAGGTATTTTTGTATTTGTTGTTCCTTTTCAGAATATGTTTCCTTCTTCAGTCCATTACTGGAAACAGTCAGACGCTTCTTATTATCAAATAAGAAGGAACTGCTCCCCGGATAAATTTTCATTGTTTTTACAATATCAATGGTATCCTCCGTTAAGATATCTGCTCCCGCCACACCGACTAAAATCCCGTCAACATAAACAGCTCTGGAATAAGAAAGCATTTCAAGGTTCACATCTGAATCAACATAAGGGCCAGTCCATGTGCCTTTCTTTTCTAAGATCGGTTGAAAATAATACTGCATGTTATCTGCAATCGGTTCCGTAAAATCTCTGGCGTTTAAACTTAAGTCAGGCTTAACCGCGCGTGGATTGTCCTCTTCATCAAAAGCATACCATACCTCTTCTTGTGTTGGAAAGGTCAGCTCAGGGTTAAAGGTAAAGTAAAGTCCATATGCAATATCAGAGTATTGCAGTGTCTCTTTTATGATCCCATCCAAATATGCCTTATACTCTTTAACGTATTGATTGTCCCCTTTATGCCTCGAAGGATCAAAGGTAACAGATACATTTGCTGCTAAGGAATCAACCAACCCTTCTGTGTTGTTAAAATAAATGCTGAGTTGATTGGAATATTTTTCTGATGCATAGGAAAGCATTTGCTCCGCTTCATCGTTCATTACAGCCGAAACTCGATTTATGCTGACGAAGCATAAAATCGTTGAAGTTGTAATAGAGCATATAATAATTGCCAACATTATTCTTAAACTTATCTTTTTCATTTTATCCGCTTCAGTTCTTCAAACTTTTTTAAGTTGTGCAATTGAGCGCATACCCGCCATCCGGCTCAATCATAGCAATCAATTCTTTCTTTACAGGATTATTGTTCATTGAAACGATTCCTCCAAGTGCATATTTTGAGAAAAATTCATCTCGCACTTGTGTATTATTTTATAATACAGCAACAAAGCCAACAATACTACTACCAAACACAGTTTACCAGAACTTGCCGCCATCACCGTTTCTTTTATCCTATACATACCTCAGAAATTAATGACGATCAAGGAGCTCTTTGGAGAACGCCGGATAACAGTCATCGCCAGCATATCGAAAAGCAGGCTACGGAGGAGAAATGGTTTCGCATGCTTGAATTATGTGATACAATACGATAAAAACAAGATATTTTATCTATCCATCAGCTCGTGAATATCACAAGATGAAGATTACAAAATAGTAAGGAGCAGGTTTGAATGATTTCAACGTATCCTAGTTTCTGCAAAAGAAAAAATTGACTGCAGATTACATCAGGTTTTCTGCGGTCAGAACTGCAAAAGGAGAGCTTGTCGCAGAAACTGCCGTCGTCATAATCTAATAGATAATAATACATTTACATTTGAAAGGAAACCCAATGAATAATACAGGATATGTATACTCAATCTCTATCAGCCCATCCAGAGGGCAGTTAAAAAAGGAAGTTCTGAAAGCCAATATTATAGATAATTATGGAATCGAAGGCGACGGTCATGCAGGCGATTGGGGACGCCAGATTACTTGTCTCAGTTGGAGCAGCGTTTATAAAACGAACGAATCTTATCATATCTATGCCGGTCCGGGTGATTTTGCCGAAAATATTTTAATAGATGGAATCGACTTATCAAATATCAAAGTCGGCAGTAAAATTCACATCTCAGACAGCGTCATTCTCGAAGTAACTCAAATCGGAAAAGAAGATCATCCGAGTATCGTCAGTCAAACTTTTGGTGTAAGTCTTCTCCCAAAGGAAGGCTTATTTTGCCGTGTAATCCATGGAGGCAAAATTCGAAAAAATGATTTGGTTTATTTGACGATCTGAGTTATGACTGTTCAATCATATTCTTGACAATCTCTCCCCATATAACATATCGACATCTTATGTATTGCTAGTCATGATAAATCAGACATTATTTTAAGTCTTCTATTTTGCTATAGTAATTCCTAATCGCATTTTTCAAGGCGGTAGGCCCGAAACCCTTATTCCTTGGATTCAGAAAATGATCCATAAAAATGTTTGGAAATGAGTCACAGCAAGCTTCGCAATACATAGAAACCTCCTCAGTTATAACATCTCCTGATTCTCCACATCCGCATTTCGGAGCGCAGTCACAATATGATTAATTTCCTTGAGATTCTCCCATGTCGAATCAATATAATTCTGAATGCATCGTATCCTGTAAGACGGATCTATAATAAAAAACGACTCTACCGGTATCATAAATTGAAGTTTTGTATGTATCATGCAAAATTTTTTTGCAATAATATTTTCCACATCCTCAACGATTGAAAATTTTTTAATAACATTTGGAATATCGCCTTGCTCTATCTGCTTAAAAAAATTACAGAAGTGAAGGTAACGATAAATCGAATCCCTGCAGAGACCGATTAATTGTATGTCATTTTTTTCAAATTCATTTAAAATTTCAACAAATAGCTTCGATTCCACGATGAGGTTCGGATGACAATCCCTTGGCATCGAAAAGATAACCACCCATTTCCCTATATAATCCTCCGGGAAATTAATTATTCCGTTTATTGCTTTCGCCTGAAACGACGGCGCTGTTTGTCCGGTCAGAAGTATATCATCAGAATGCCTCTTATGCATAGTCCAAGTTCCTCCATAAAAATTACCAAAAATAAAATGAATCCGTACTTATTCTGCGGTAAAACAAATAACTGCCATTGCATCTCAACTCCTTAATTCGTTTTGATCATATGTCACTTACTTGCAACTACATTATATTTCATTGTGGTCATATGTCAATAATTTTTATAAATTTTTACGAATCCCGGATTGTTTCATCCAAGCCAATTATAAAAAAAGTGGCTGACGCCACGCTTGTGCGACGCGGAATTTATCACTACGTCGTACTTTTTTGTTGCGTCATGGTTTTTTATCCTTTAAAATTTACTTGGTGATGTTTTGTGAGTTCGAAGTTTACCATCAAGCAAATATTTCAAGATCACTGGCCCGCATTCCTCTCTTCCAATCCAAGCATTCGTCCTATCGTCAAGGATGAAGTTGAAAAAATGCTTAATTGCGGTGATTTGAAAAAGGGCTATGGTCTCTACTACTGTCATCACTGCAATCGATTCCATTATGTGCCTTTTCGCTGCAAATCCCGCTTCTGCAATACCTGCGGCACCGCCTATCAGGCAGATCGTGCCGATTCCATATCTGCAAAGCTGATTAACTGCCGCCACAGGCATATTGTTTTTACGATCCCTCAAGAGCTTCGTGAGCTTTTTAGAAAAAACCGCGCCCTTTTGGATCTTCTTTTTAAGGCTGCTGCTCAAACGATTACCAACTGGTTTTACAATCAGAATCATAAGGAATCCTTTACTCCCGGTATAGTCTGTTCCCTTCATACCTTCGGTCGCGATCTCAAGTGGAATCCACATATCCATATGATTGTATCCGAAGGTGCCTGCGGCCTGCTTACTCCTTGGAAAGCATTCAACTTTTTCCCTTATGTGATGCTGCGGAAAAAATGGCAGACTACCTTGCTTTATCACCTTGAGCGACACTTCGGTAATGATTCGTTCAAATTCCTGAAAAACAAAATGTATTCCAACAACAAGGACGGTTTCTATGTCCACGCTCCCAAATCTGATTTTAACTCTCCCAAAACCGTCGCTAATTACATCACCAGATATATCGGAAGGCCTGCCTTGGCTCAATCACGTATTACGAATTACGATGGGCAAAACATCTCTTTTTGGTACAACCGCCATGAAGATGAACAACGTCAGGACGAAACCATCCCTGCTTTTGAATTCATCGAAAGGCTTATCATTCACATTCATGAAAAGTATTTCAACACGTTGCGCTATTACGGTCTCTATGCGAAAAAGCATAAGTTTGCCGATAGGCTTGTTTTCCTTCTTTCAAGACATTCTGCGAAAGCCCGCCTCTTGTGCAGAAATTGGGCTTTCCGAATCGAACTATCCTTTGGCTATGATCCCACTAGATGCTCTTGTGGAAACTATATGGAATTTCTCGGCGTTTTCCGGCCTGGTGATGTTGCCTTTATGCCCCCTTGATGTGTATAATGGTGCCATTGGAGGTACTGCAAAATGACTAAGCATATTTATATGAAAAAATCTGAATACAATCGAATCACCGCCGAGAAACTACGCACTAAATATATGAAGAATCCGCCTGAAGGATATACAAAATCAGAAATCAAATCGATGTCGGATGATTCCATCCTTGACATGGACTATTTTCTTCACGAAGAGTCCTACGACTTTTACGATGATGATTTCCCCGCTGAAGAGCCTGATGAAATCATCCATCTTATCGATGATTTACCTAAAGATCCTGTGGATGAGGATATTCCTTGGTAATCAGGTTCTGTTTTCTTATGCGCTTCTTTCCCTTGAGGCCTTTTGGGGCCTCTATTTTTATTCCTGGTTTTGAACGATATTTCCTACTGAATAAAAAAAGTGGAAATGACGGAATCGAGTCTTCCTATTTCCACATGTCGCCGCAAGGGCGACAACGGCTGCGCCTCCTGCTTGCTTCGCTCGCTGCTGTCCGTTTTGCCATGCCAAGCAAGCTTGGGGCAAAAAGGCAACGGTCAAGGTGCTTTCTTTGAGTAATGAAAAAACATCCAGCTGATTTTAAGACGTCAGCCGGATGTTCCCCCTGCCAAAGTAACTATTAATTTTTATTGTTCCGTTCTTTAAACCGGAAGTCCCATTTTCCCGATCGCATCCATGGCTGCGGCATTGATCGGGTACGCAATCGGCGATGCTGTAAGAAGCGGATGTGTGGCAGACTGGAATGTATTCAGGTCTGCAGCCGTCATTCCCTGCTGAACCGCTATACTGATCACATTGATCATTTCACCGATAGAATCTCCGCCTGAAATCTGTCCGCCCATGATGACGCCAGAATAATTGGAAAATACCAGTTTGATATGAACCGCGCTTGTATTAGGAAGACTGCCGGGATGTTTATCCATAACAGTAAAGTTACCGATAACGATATCAAAATTGTTTTGCAGCGCCTGTTGTTCGGTTAACCCGGCTGCTCCGAACGCTCTTCCGAAGAGCTTAGTGGAAAATGCATTGATTGTTCCTTTGTTTGTTCTTGTGAGTTTATTTTTAAAGGCGTTGTATCCTGCCACTTTCGCCTCTAACGCAGCTGTTGAAGCCAATAAAACAGGAACATTCTCCCTGGTAAAAAAGCATACCTTCTCCGCACAATCTCCGGCTGCAAAAATATCAGGGTCAGAAGTTCTCATATATTCATTCACCATAATGGAATCGTCTTCTTTAATTTTCAACCCCGCTTCTTTCGCCAGCTCGGAATTGGGTCTTACCCCCGCACCGAACAGCACAGCGTCAGCTTTGATCGTTTCCCCGCTTTGCAAGATAACGCTTTCCACCTTTTTTTCTCCAATTAATTCTTTAATTCTGGAATTTGTTTTCACGGCAATGCCATTGTCTATCATTAAACTCTCTGCTTCATCACTGAATTCCGGATCGAAATTTCTTCTCAGGCATTTGCTTCCTCTTTGGATTAAGGTTACGTTTTTCCCGCTTTTTCTGAGCTGTTCAGAAAACTCCACCCCAATAAAACCTCCGCCAATCACAACAATGTCATGACAAGAACTCATCTTCTCCAGAATATTCTTTAAATAAACCTCATCCTTATAAACAAAGAAAACATTTTCCAAATCCTTTCCGGGTACCTCGGGCACTGCAGGAAGAGATCCAGTTGCGATGATTAATTTGTCATAATATATTTTCTCATTCATCTCGGCAACGACATATTTTTCTTCCCTGTTGATTGTTACCACTTTATCAATGATCAACTCGATTTGATTGTCCGTTACCACTTTATCCGGTATCACATTTTTCGAAGTGTCATTTAGCGTCCCATATATGTATGGGATTCCACAGGGTACCATTACTGTTTTCTGATCCCGTATCACCGCTATACTTTTGTCTTTATAGACCTTCCTTGCAGTATTAGCACTCAATATGCCGCCTGCACTCCCGCCAATAATTAATAAATCAACTCGCTTCATTTCTACCACTCCATTTCTCCACAACAATAGAATTTATAAACATATGTCCAAATTGATTCTATTCTTATTTTGAGCATACGTCAATAATTTATCAATAAATCATTGTACATTTTATAACCTCTCATTATGGTTACCCTGTAGGCAGTCCCCATTTCGCCAACTTCGCATGCCCGGAGTTCAACCCTTCAGAATGATCCTCCCCCCGAAGCCTTTTGGCTTTCTGGTGTTTTGAATTTTGTTCAGCATACTTGATCCTCGCTTTTAACCTGTAAATCAGACATCAAGGTAAGCTCAGGTCTTATCTGTATTAAATCCTCCTCATTAAGGCAGGCCGTCATATATTCAAAGTGCTTGGTATCCAGAGGGTTTTCGCTTGCCGACGCAACCTTATTTGCATACTCCAAATCCTCGGCGAATATAAACAAATAGAGGTACATAGCTCCATTTTCCTCGCTTATAAAATAAATTTCCAGGTACTCTCTTTCATTCTTAAGAGTTTTTTCGCCCTCCTCTTTGTTTATCCGAAGGAATTCAATCCATTCACGAGCCAAAGATTCTTGTCCCGACTTCACTTTTGCCTTCCATAACACCATATCCATAATAACCCTCCTTGTATTGGTTAGTTATAACTAACTCTATTGTACAACGTAATCACATGGATGTCAAGAATATAACAGTTACACAGTCCTGAGCAGAGATTCAGCTATATTTTACGAAAGCCAAAAAGGTTTTGAAATCCACCGCCGCCGGAAAAGATGTCTCCACCATTGTTTACGCTGTTACTTTAAAAACTTCCTGGCAGTCATGAACACTTATCATACCATTCACGTCTGTCAGGAAGTTTTCAGTTGAAAGATTTCTTCTTATAAACGGTTTCCTCTGTTAACCCTCATTTCTGATAAACTACCTGTAGATTAAAAGGTTATGCACGCTTTGCTTTATAATACTTGCCCAGAGCATCTGCCGCAACGATTGCATCACACACCATTTTGGGGGTAACAGCAAAAGGCAGATTGCCCATGGTATCGTTTGGTCCGCACGCCAATTCTGCAACCTGCATCAATTCATCCAGATTCACTTCTTTGATGCCCAGGTCGGTTAATGTAGTAGGAAGCCCTGTATCCAAACAGAAGTTCATAACTTCTTCCAGCTCTTCCAAGTCAGCATTTTCAAGAACTAATTGCGTCAATGTTCCAAAAGCAACCTTTTCGCCGTGATAGCAATGATGTGTTTCTGGTATTGCTGTAAATCCATTGTGTATGGCATGTGCTGCTGCAATTCCGCAGCTTTCAAAACCAATACCTGATAGATATGTGTTTGCTTCTACAATATGCTCAAGAGCCTTTGTGCATACACCCGCCTTTACGGAAATCACGGCTTTTAAGCCATCGGATATCAGCGTATCATAACAAAGTCTGGCGATCGCCATTGATGTTACAGTATACTGTCCTCCGATAAAATTCCCACTATCCGATTGCTTGCATGCGCGCGCTTCAAAATAGGTTGCCAATGCATCACCCATACCGGAAACGAGCAGGCGTGCAGGAGCTTTGCTGATTATTTCAGTATCAACAAGAACCATATTCGGGTTTTTCGGAAGGAAAAAGTATTCTTCGAATACACCCTCATCGCTGTAAATTACAGACAATGCGCTGCAAGGTGCATCGGTTCCTGCAATGGTCGGTACGATAACAACAGGAGCCCCTGCATAAAAAGCAACAGCCTTAGCGGTATCATGAATTTTTCCGCCGCCGATACCAACGATTACATCACAACCTGACGCTTTGTAAGATTCTAACAGTCGGTTGATTTCATTTCGTGAACATTCTCCACCAAAGGTTTCAAACGTAAGCTTTGTATTAAATTCCTTCGCACTTTCAGCAATAGGTGCTTCTACACGCCCCTTGCCTGATCCACTGAGTAAAATGTATGGAGCATTTCCCATACTTTGTATATACTTGCAAAGCTCTTCTATAACGCCTCTGCCTTGAACATAACGTTCGGGACTTCCGATAATATTAGCCATACAAACCTCCTTTAAAACAGATTGATATTTTTTTATCAATTATATGCCTCGGACATATCAATGTCAAGCGCCCTTTCAGGGAATCGGTACCCTCCAAATTATATTAGAGGAGAGAAAGGACAGACAGTATTATAAGTCATACACATAACGCCCTTCAAATTCAGGAATGTTTCTCCTCTGTCAATCGATCGATTATCTCTACAAGCTTATCTATTTCCGGTTTTGTAATTTGTTCATCTGCTCCCAGCTGCTGTCCTTTGATACGCATTTCATCGTTTATTAAAGAAGAGAATAGAATAAGCGGGATTTCCTTTAAAACCGTATCCGTTTTTACAAGTTTTGTTAATCTATGCCCGTCCATCAACGGCATCTCGATATCAGAAACAATACATGAAACATGACTTTTTATTGGATCTCCGCTTGCTTTTGCTTCCTCTAAATAATTCCATGCTTCTTGTCCGTTATCAGTTTTTATCGTATTTCTATAACCGGCCTTATGCAAACATTCTATTATCATCTTTGAAAGCAGCATAGAATCTTCTGCAATCAGTATTGTCTTCTCCCGTTCTTCTCTTTTCCCGAGTCTTTGTATAGAATCCGACTGTATACTTGATTCGGGGCTGATCTCAGCAACTATTTTTTCAAAATCTAATATTGTAATCAATCTTTTTTTGTATTCGGCAATGCCCGTTGCGACTCCTTCTTCTCCTCCATAAATTACTCGATCCGGCTTTTTGATTTCGGTCCATGAGATTCGATCAATTCCAACTACACTTTCAACATGAAATGCAAAATTCAAATTATTAAAATGTGTAACTATAAAAATATCACGACTGTTATTATCGTTCTTTGGCATATTTAAATATTTGCCCAAATCAATTACAGTAATTATTTCGTTTCTTGGCTTAATAACACCTTCAACCACTGCATGTGAGTTGGGCATCGCTTTTACTTCTTGTGCCATCATGATTTCTCTTACCTTTGCAACGTTAATCCCAAAAAGTTCGCCCGAAAGGGTAAATTCCATTATTTCAAGTTCATTGGTGCCGGACTCTAAAAGAATTTTTGACTGATCTGTTTTATCAAACATAAAAAATGCTCCTTCCCAAGTACCAGTAAAGTGATAATCATCAATCTACAAGCGCCTTGTTTGCGTTAGTTTATTATATTATTATCGGATCGCAGATTCAAGCACTTTTAACAGTTGTGTCTATTAAAGAAAAACTGCTGTACAGCCAAAGGAAAAGAAAATTTATAATCTGGATTATTATACTGCACCTTATTGATATAAAACGAAAGACCAAGCACCCTTTACACCTGGCTATCTTTAATGTTTTATAGATTCAAGATATTTCTGTAGCTTCCGAGCTTGCGTTCCTTCAAATAGCGAGTATTCACGGAAAAATTTTTGCAGCTCAACGTCTTCGACTTTTTCGGAATACGCCTTAAAATCCCGTACCCTTTCCTGAGTTTCCAGTAAAGCCTTTTTCAAATAGTCTTCTGTATGCATTTCCATATGATCACCTCCATTGGTTTAGTATAAACAAGTTCAAAGCGATCATACACATAAGAAAAGAACCGCCCCGGAATAATCCGCATATCGCCCCGATTCAACACTAATCGCCAATTTGCGATATACTCTGTTTGGGAAATTTCATCTCACGATAAGCTCTTTGATCAGGAGTTGGATTTCCTAAATAAACCAAAAATAAAAAAAATGGAAATCACGGAATCGAAGCTTCCTATTTCCACATTTCGCCGCAAGCGACAACGGTCAAGGAGCTTTCTTTGATACTCCGTCAATATCGCCGAGAGCGATATTTTCTACGTAATAAAAAAGACCCCAACTTAGTGCTGAGATCTTCTTACTATTATTGCTGTTTACTATTTAATTGATTGTTCTCATTTAAATAGCTTAATCTACTATTTAAAAATTGAAGATGTACATCAATATCAGATTTCATTTGATTATATACCTGTTTTGCTGTTGTATCTTCAGTTGATTGAGCCATCATGGAATAACTCCCTTTGGCGGATTCGCATGATGCTATTGCTTTTTGTAAATCGCTTTGTACAGTCAAACTAATCACCTCGCTTTCATAGTGTTAGTTTAGCCGAAATACAATGAAATATTCTAGCTTGGTTAAATGTTGGAAAGTATCTTATTTCTTGGACTCTTCTGTTTCTGATTTTTCTGATTGTAAGGTTTCAAACCCTATGGCCTCAAGCACCTGTCGAGTAACATTGCCGTCTTCTTTCAATTTTACTTTACGCGCGTCTTGATCCGCTTCCATGCCCATTTCGTAAGTCCTATAAGTATCTTTCACCACATCAGACTTCGTTCTATCACCTCTCATTTGATTCACCTCCCAAGGTTAATGTTTCCAAGGGCAAACAGAATATGTATCTGGATACAATTCTCTTCCCTCTATCGGCAGCATCAGAATGATTCCTGCCCACCTTCGGAGCGGTGATCCGTATATCACCAAGCTTCAACAACAATCGCCAATTTGCGATATACTCTTGTTGGGAGATTACATCTCGCGAAAAACCAGCACTGCCCCATCAACTAGTTTTTGCATCCAGCTAAGTCCAGCCGATCCATGATTAAATGTGTTAATGTTAGACGCTACCGTTTTTCGTTGGGATTGCTATCATAAACTGGGTTTGTAAATTCCATCATTGTTACCACTTCGTTTTGATCCAAAAACTGAACGCCCAGCTTTTTTCCAAAATTGTTGGATTGATAGGAATATTCCAGATGAATCAACCCATTTTGTTTCTGAAATATGGATTGCTTTGTAATGATTGCTTGAATGTGTGGACTTTTAATGACTGCAATCCATTTTCCAAGAACACCGCCCATCATCACAAATTGGTCAGATGTACGAGAAATTCTTGTCTTTTTATAGTTCACAAACCCAGATACGCTAAATAATGCAACAATAAACCATGAGAATACACCGTAAGGAACTGTGAAACTTAGTATTATCGCAATAATGAAAGGAACGCCTGTGTATTTCATTACAAACGACTTCAAAGCGCGTTTAGGAGGTTTACAGGTGGCATCTTCAAAAGCATACTCTGGTAAGAGCGCTTTTAAAATCTCTATTCGTTTATTATCTCTAAGTATCGGATATAGAATAGCCGCTTCTCCTTTTTCATCTCCATAACCAATGCTCTCGATTTTTAATTCGCCTATTTTATAAAATTGTCCGATTAAGCCATAGTTTAAATAAAGTGCCGTAATTTTATTTGCCGATAAATCATACTTTTTCTTTTCGAGAAGCCCGTATGTAATTTTAATTTTATCGCCCTGACGGCTTACCGTAAAATCGTAATATTTTACTACTGCTACAATAATCGAAATAAGAAATGAGAAGAACAAATAAGCAAATATTACAAATAAAACAACTCCAATAATAGCAGGAACACTTAAACCCTTAACCGTAGCGTCAAAATGTTGATTTATCCAAATGCCTGCCGGACCTTCTATGAAATTTTTCACGAAGGGAATGTCTTCTATAAATTGCCAAACCGCTAATAAAAAGATAAGACCTGCAAAAAGACTGTTCGAAGTAATCGCATATAAAATAAGTTCTTTTACACTGACACGATACTCTGTTTTCATTGATTGATGATCATAAGACTCATCATAACCTGCTGCCTTATTTTCTATTGGATGGTTACCGATTGGTTCGTCAGATTCCCCTAAAGTTGCTTCTTGTGAATCTACCTTTAATTTACTTTTACCGAGCTTTTCTTTCAATACTTCTGCTTCTTTTTTACTGATCGTTAATTTGATTTCATTTCCTTTGGTTGCGCTGCCTGCATCCACCTTGAAAGTGGATAAGCGAAAAATGCGTTCAATCAGTTCTTGATTTTCATTGATCGTTGTTATTTTATCAATACCAATCCCCTGCTTGCTTTTACTTAGAACTCCCTTTTGATAAAACAAAACACCATTTTCAACATAATAAAAGGTATTTTTCCAGGACAAAACCGCAAAAATCAAAAGAAATAAGAAAAGTGCGCCTATACAACCCCAAAGAATCCAACCTTTTTCCACTTTTAAATTTGCGAAAATTAAGAACAAAATAGGTAATATCATTTGTTTCATCATAAAAATAATTTGCTTTATGATGTATAAGGGATGATTATGCTTCGACTTCATCGCTAACTTCCCTTTCTGTAACCACCGCTTCTTTTCCTTGGGTTTCTTGGACAACGGAATGATTGAGTCTGCGTACAATCTCATCCGCTTCTGCATATAGAACCGCTTTGATTTGGTGGTTCCCGCCTGCTGTGTAAATATCCACTGTGGCAAGATCAAACCTTTTCTGTAAGATTCCTTGCTCAATTTTCAAATGCTGAATACGATTAATTGGAATTAATGTACGTTTTGTAAAGAAGATCCCGTGAATAATTTCAATGCGGTCTTCTCCGATAAAATAACGCCATTGACGGTACTCAATCGCCGGCATAATGATAATACTAATAATTGCATCAAGCACTACAAGTCCAAAAATCCAAATATGCTGATACAAAATAACATAAACAGCGATTGAAATACCTAAAACAATTGCTGCACTTATGCAGGCATGGATTGTCCAAAGTTTACGAGCATCTTTCCCCACGCGTTGATAGTTTTCATTTTCATAGTTCATTGCAATCTCTCCTTCATTTGAACGACTCAATATGTAAACGCCTTGAGAAAAGCAGAAACAATATTTTATGATCTGTCAAATTTAATCACTAATAATATATCACTGTTTCTGAAGTTTTCCAATTGCTATTCGATATACTATCCGTTTCTGAAAAATTTGAGAAAGCGCTTGACATATCAGTCTATGAATTGTAGACTGATATTGTTCTGGTCTACGATTCATAGACCAGCATCGTAACGTTCATGGATAGTAGACCGATTCCTGTGACAGTTAATTGCCAGGCAAGCCCCTGGGCTTAACTGGGATGGAAAGAGAAAGGGGATTAACATAAATGAAGGATTACAGGCTTACGGAAGCGGAAACAAAATTTGCGGAAATCATTTGGGCCAATGAGCCACTGAAATCATCCGATCTGGTGCGGCTCTGCGAGGGGTCGCTGAACTGGAAAAAGTCCACCACCTATACCATGCTGAAGCGTCTTGAAGACAAGGGGATCTTTCAGAACGAAAACGGCTTGGTAAGATCGCTGATGGGCAAAGAAGATTTTTATGCGGAGCAGAGCAAGCAGTTCGTGGCGGAAACCTTTGAAGGGTCTTTGCCCAGGTTTATCGCTGCATTTGCGAGGAGAAAAAAATTAAGCGATAAAGAGATTGAGGAATTGCAAAAGCTCATTGACGAGCACAGGGGGGAATAGAGATGGATGCTATATTTTTACGGCTTCTCAATATGAGCATTACGGCGTGCTATGTCATCCTGGCCGTGCTCCTGATACGGCTGTTGCTGCGAAAGGCGCCCAGGATCTTTTCCTATATTCTGTGGGCGGCGGTGCTGTTCCGGCTGACCTTTCCCTTTTCTTTCGAAAGCGTATTCAGCCTGGTGAGGATCAGTACCCAACCGGTACCGGAAGATATTATGTTTGCCGCAAGCCCGCAGATCCAAAGCGGTATTGCCGTCATCGACCACGCGGTGAGCAGTTCCCTGCCCGCTCCCTCCGCGATGGGTGCCAGCATAAACCCTATGCAGATATGGATTGTTCTGGGGGAAATCCTATGGCTGGCGGGTGTGGTTCTATTGCTTGGGTATAGCATCTTTACCTTTGCCAGGCTCCACCGGAAACTGAGATATGCAAGTCATAGAGACTCCAACACCTACGAACTTGTAGGCGGCGGGACACCCTTCGTATTCGGGATATGGAAGCCTAAAATATATCTGCCCGAGGGAATTAACGAGGCGGAGCGAAACTATATCCTTAAGCATGAGCAAACCCACATCAAAAGATTGGATCACATTATTAAGCCCTTTGCATTCCTTGTTCTGTGCGTCCACTGGTTTAACCCTCTGGTCTGGGTCGCATTTTTTCTCATGAGCGCTGATATGGAGCTGTCCTGCGATGAAAGCGTTCTCAAACAGATGGGTGGCGAGATCAAAAAGGATTACTCCTCGACCCTGCTGTCCCTTTCCACGGGAAAACGTATCATAGGAGGCTGTCCCCTTGCCTTTGGGGAAGACAATATAAGGGGGCGGATAAAAAACATCCTGAATTATAAAAAGCCCACATTCTGGGTCATCATCATAGCCGTTCCCATCGTGGCAGCGGCCTGTATCGGGCTGATCAGCGATCCCAAGAGCAGCGGTCTTCAAGAGGTCGATCCGCAGGGAGGGAGCAATCCTTATTCTACTGTTTTTGAGGACGGATTAACGGTGGAGGACTATGCGGAGCAGTATGTCCGAATTCAAATCGCAGGGCTTGAACCCATCAAGGATGTGATTGGTTATCAGATTGTGGACAGCAAGATCACAAAGCTTGAGAGGCTGGACCGGTTTGAAAATTTGCTGGACTATCCCGTTGAACTCTGGAGCATAGAATATCGCTTGAAGCCCGATGTCGATGACATCAGCGAAGTGCAGCTTGGAGCCGGTATGAACGTAATCGACGGGTGGATCACGGAGGACAGCAGCTCCGGAAAGCCTCTCATGCTCTTTACTTACGAGAACTCAACGCGAAGGTTTTTGGATGTCATCCATACCGGGGACGGCGTCAACGGAAACGGTAATACGGTCGCTGGGCGGGAAACCCTTCTCCGGGAATGGTTTGAGGGTCGGGAGCTATTGCACCGTGAAACCTATGGAGGAAAGTATGTTATGGTAAAATTTCCACTGTCCACGGGAGAGACCTGCCAGCTGTTTTTATCCCAGCCGGTGACCAAAGGCGCGACCGGTATCTGGTGCGTCGAACGATGGATGGACGGGAACGGCGCGATATACTATGATACGCCGGAAACAGACGGTACCGCGCTGGATTATTACAGGCAATTGCAGGAGCGGTGCGATAAGGGGCAAAATCCGCAGCTATTGAAACCGTTAAATGTGGCGTTGGATTATATCAACAATGTCCTGAGGCAGACTCAGGTTCTGCCCGGACAGCTGGAGCCCCAGTACAATGCAACCGCCGCGGATTTTGAAGAGACGCCGGTGAGCCGCTATATCGGCTTTGTTTCAGAGTTTGAAGAGTTTTATCCCGGTAATTTTTCCTGCTCTTTGAATCCGGCAAAATGGATAGAAGCTGGAAAGAGCGAAAAGCCAAAGAAGCTTTCCGCCGACCTGGACCATCTGCCTGACGGGGCCTGTATTTATACGGCCAGCGAGTATCCGCTGTCTCTCCAGGCAATCGATGAGACCCGTATCTATCTCATTGATCCCATGAATCCAAAGGACGGCTTGAATCTCAAAGAAGTTACCCCAGAGGAATTCAAGGATTACCTAAAAAAAACAGCAAATTCCAAACCTCCGCTGTTCCGGATCCTGACGAAAGACGGTTACGTGCAGGAAATGGAAGAACTATATTTGCCGCCCGAACAGATTGTTCGCATTTCTACGCCTGAGGGGAAGGATAAAATATAATAAACAACCATATTTGTATTTAAGATTCCCAAGGAACAGGTGTAGCAGAAAAGTTATCAACTGCCTGTCATCGCCGAAGCGGTTCTCCGTATATCACCATATTCCAACAGCAATCGCCTATTTGCGATTTACTCTTATCAGGAGATTCCATCTCCCGATACCCTCTTGGGCAGGGGTTCGATCCCCTACTTATTGCAGAAAAAAATATAAGAGTCCTTTTTAGGGCTCTTATATTTCTTTTATTTATTACCTTATTTACTTGCTTCTCAGTAGCTAAAATGAAAATGATTTACGTTTTGTGTTTTTTTGTCTGTAATCTAATTTTCCTTTTACAATAAAATTTGTTATTTATTTTCTAATCCTTTTAATATATGATCAATCATCTGGATGCTCGGACCTGCTTTAAGCCCTCCGTCGATGTATATATCTTCTCCTGTTATGTAGCGGCAATCATCAGATGCTAAAAAGTGATAAAGCGCTGCTGCTTCTTCAGCTTTACACATTCTGCCAAGCGGAGTGGTGATACCCATAACCTGAAGTTCGGTCTCGCAGCCTTCGGCATAAGCCATTGGTGTGTCGATGGTATTTGGGCAAATACAGTTGACTCTTATATTCCTTGGAGCTAATTCTATTGCAGCCGCTTTTGTTAATCCCACAACTGCACATTTAGAAGAGATATAAGCGCCATACCCGGCATAATCTCCGTTTGCAGAATTGGAGGCGGTGCTGAGAATGACTCCTCCATCCTTCATATACCGAGGTGCATATTTCAGCCCATGAACGACGCCAAAAACATTAACGCTGTACAGTTTCTGATAATCTTTCATATCTGCATCTGTTAGAAGCTGTTCCGGCATAATAATTCCGGCATTGTTAATTACAATGTCAATAAGACCGTAGTTCTTATGTGCTTGCTCCATAAGCTCAGCCACATCTTCTTCTTTTGATACATCTGCTTTGATATATAAGCATCCTAATTCATTTGCCAATTCCGTCTTATCTGAGATATCAGCCAAAACAACTTTTGCACCAGCCTGCACAAATCGTTTCACTGTCGCCAAGCCTAGTCCGGAGCCTCCACCTGTGACAACTGCTACCTTATCCTTTAAAGAAAAAAACTCCATCTTAAAAGCCCCCCTCAATTAATAATACAATTCACTCGGTCCCTTATATTCCTGAATGGTATTTCCTCCATCGACAATAAAGCTTTGGCCTGTAATATATGAGGCCTGCTCGGATGCAAGAAATACAATCATATGCCCAACTTCCTCAGGTCTTGCACCTCTGCCGATCGGCGTATTCAGTGCGGCTGCAGCTTCTGATTCTGTTTGGGATGCTGTCGCAATCCAGCCAGGCAAAACATTATTGACCATAATATTGTTCTTTGCAACTTCTATTGCAATGCTTCGGCTCATTCCTATCATTGCTGCCTTGGCCGCACTATAGGCTGATTCGCCGGGATTACTTACAACCGGACCTGTAACGGATGAAACATTAACAACTCTCCCATAATTGCTTTCAATCATATGGGGTAGCACCGAACGAGTCACATTATAACAAGTTGTCAGATTCCTGCTTATTGTTAAATCCCACTCATCATCCTTCATATTGGCAAAGTCCGAAAAAATCTCCTCTGATCCAACTTGTGTCATACCTGCATTATTGATCAAAATGTCAATTCCCTGGAATTCCTCCATAATGTAATTGATTAAATTGTTGACTTGCTTGCGATCCATAAGATCCGCAATATAACCTTTTGCTTCAATTCCCATATCTTCAAGTTCTTTAGCCCTGTCATAAATTCGCTCAGATGTCGCTACCAATAATACTTTTGCACCTAACTTTCCGATAATTTGTGCAGTTGAAAATCCGATTCCAGATTTACTTCCTGCGCCAGTAATTAGGCATACCTTATCCTCAAAACCAATTCGCTCTTTCATTTTTCTCTAACTCTCCTTAAAACTGGTACATAATACGTCAGAATTTTACGTTATGATGATTATATTTGAAATATCTGTTGTTTAAAATACACCCAGGTAGAAGTAATAAAAAAAAATACTACCCAAGTAGTATTTTTTTAAATATTTTTAAAAAGGTCAGCATCCCATAATTATAAATTATCTTCGAACAATTCTTTATCATTTTTTATTAAATAGTTGACTAATTGAAATCGATTCTCCACCTGAAACTTATACAATATATTGCCCATATGTTTCTTGACAGTATTAACTGTAATTGAAAGTACTTCACTTATTTCTTTATTGTTTTTTCCATCACACACCAATTTAAGTATTTCTATCTCCCTTTTTGAAAGGTTATACTCTAAGGTCAGAATTGATGTTATCTTTTTATACTTCTCCAAGTTTTTAGCAAATTCCCTATAATGGATCATTAGTTTTCTTGTAAGATGAGGTAAGAATTGATTGAGTATATATAAATCTTTGTCTGTAAAATCTCCTCGCTTCTCAGTCCGATATAAATTAACAGCGCCTAATTGTATACCATTATGCGCTAGACTCATACCTGCAACATTTACTAAATCCAACGGTTTTAGATAATTAATGTAATATGCACTTTTCATCCGTACATCATTATTTATAATATCAGACTCCTTAAATACAATTGAATCTGGGTTTGAAAAAACCCATTTCGTATAATCAAACTGTTCAAATTGTTTTTCATATTTAAAAGTAAATAGCTCTTCAAATTTTTTAGAATACCTGCTTATAACTACAGGATCAATTAAACTGACTGCTTTCCCTGCTCGAAAATCGCTTAAACAAAAGTCAGCCAAATCAAAATATATCAACAGCTTCAATTCCTTTAAGAATTTTTCTCTCATTGCTTTGCTATCTTCTATTTCACTTATTTTGCTTACTATCTCGTTGATTTTTTCCCATTCACTTTGTTGCATATCTAACAAATGAAACACCCCTTAATATTTTACATATTTATATTCTTACTTAATGCAATGAAAATGTCAAAGATTTTTATTAGTCCGGCTTTCTGCACCCGGAAGTTACTTTTTCAATTAAGCAATTTCAAATTGTGTTTCATAACCGAAATCGATATCCTTGAATTTTTGCAGTGGATTCGAACTCTAATCCTATGATTTTAAACAACCTATTGCGCGTTCAAAGTCCATGATGCCACGCTTTCTTGTGTCGTTTACTCAATTTAGTTGCAGGCTTCTAACGGAGCAAAACCTTATTTCTGCCCCAACGGCCCCTCTTCTTGCCGATGCGCTTCGTTTTTACCCAACGTCATTTTACTGCCCGCCTTTATTAGCAATATAACAGCTAAAACGATAAACGGAAGTCCGCCAATAAGGCCGGTGATTGCCGGGCCAAGCAGTGGGTTATATCCGCTCTTTACAAAAATGTTTGGCAGTACCGCGCCCGCGTTCACCGTTGAATGGATCATGGCGGCTGGAATGGCGCTTTCCAGTTTGATTGATATATAGCCTTCTATAATTCCAAGTACAACACAAAAAACAATCATGGCCAGAATGCCGAGCACTGGATAGCCCCAATAGCCGGTTCCGTAATTGTGACCCATCACGATAATGGGTAAGTGCCAGATTCCCCATATTGCCCCTGTAATAACTAACGAAGCCCTGTCCGGTAAAACCATACGCAGTTTGGGGAGCAGATATCCTCTCCAGCCTAGCTCTTCGCCCATGGTCGGTATGATATTTACAATCGGGCCGATGACAACGAAAATAAGAACCTGAACAATCAGCAGCGTGGATGCGATAAGCCCTGGGTTACCGCTTGTAGCGACCATCCCGTTTAAAGCCGTAAGCTCCGGGTCAAACGAACCGGGGGAAATCAGGAAATAAAGCGCTCCGCTCAGAAGCAACAAGACTGTCGGGCCGAAGTACAAAAGCAGATACTCTTTCACATGCCCCTTGACGTGCGGGCGAAGATACATATTCCCAAATCCTTCTTTTGTTATAAGCCGCGTTAATACGCTGCTCAGCGCTGGGACAAACATCGCTGACATAGTGATTACCACGGCCAAACCGCTTCCGTAGGTCAGTCCACAGATTGGTATCAATAAAAATACAATCCAGGAAATCATAAATGTAAGTACAATAAATGTAATTAGGCGCTTTTTTGTCGCCAATTTTTCTTGTTCCATAATAACCTTGCCTTCTTATCTATATTATTTGCAGTTGTTTTTAAGCTTTGCAGTTATACTCTGAAAACGCTGCTCATCTGAGAGAACCGAAAACGCCGGATTATTAACGATCACATCAGACATGCTTTTCCTGATTGTTTTTTCATCCCGCGGAAGATCCGTTCCCAGATTGAGCTGGTCCAGCCATCCGTCCAGACAGTCGAAAAAAGCATCGCCATGCAAGCGCAGGGGATAAATATCGCTTATTACGATCTCGGTGTACTTTTGCAGCATTTCAAGCGCCTTATCATAATTTTTCTGAGCAATAAATCCCTGCGCGGCTGAAATATAAAGGCCGACCAGGACACCGGGATGCAGATGCCTCATGTCAAACGTTTCCGCTACGACAAGCGAGCGCCGCAGTACCTCGTCGAATTTGGATGGAACATCCGCACATAGCGTAAGATATGCGGGAAAGAAGTTGAACAGGACGACAATATTCTGAAACATTCCGACCTGCAAAACGGATTTTGCCTCCTCGGCGCGCCCCGTCATTTGGTAAGCGGAAGCCAAAAGCGATTCAGGGGGCAGCGCAGGCACGACTGATCCGTCAAGCAGCTCCAGCACAGAATTGGGATCACCTGAAATGAGGCTGCACAGGGCTTCCATAAACAAAGCCAGCCTGGTAATCGATACATCGTCGCATTCCTCTCTGACCCGGATAAAAAGGACCTTGGCTTCCGCAGTCAAAGACGCCGATTTCTGTGTGTCCTTCAGCAATTCTATATGATTGATCATCAATATCCCCATTTGCAGCAGCAATGGAAAGCATGAATAGTATTTTTTTATTGTCTTTCGGCAGTCTTCCATCACAGAATCAAACGGTTTTGTCGTAAAATCATCCGACAGACTTCGGTACAGCTTTCGAATATCCTCTTTTGTCATCTGCGGCTTATAATCTATCAATTCGTCAATGCTGATGTTAAAGTACGCAGCCAGCTGGGGCAGAAAGGTAACATCGGGATAGCTTTGCTCTGTTTCCCATTTGGAAACGGCTGCCTTGGTCACGCCAATGTAATTTGCAAGCTCATCCTGAGTGATGCCCTTTTCCTTGCGCTTAGTGACAAGCACTTTTGCAATATTAATTTCCTTCATATCAATCACCTCTGACTATATTTTAGTTGGTAAGCAGAAGGAAATCAATGGATTTGTAGTTGATATAGGTTGAATAAATCAACCTATGCGATACTTTGATGGATACACAATAATTACATTAGATGGCGGTGATATAAGTGGCACTAGACAGCCAAATGTTGTTGTCGATATTGGTTACGGAGATAGAGAATATTGGGCTTATACAAACGAGTATGACCAGTTGGTCAAGGTAACTGCGAAAAAGATTATTTTGCAAGACGATACTACCGAGCCAGTAAAATCAAATGGACGTTATTACAACGATGAAGCCAATGTCCCGGGCACAGAATTATCTGATTACGACCAAGGCCATGTTATCGCTGATTCTCTGGGCGGGGTGTCTAACGCTTATAATATCACGCCACAGGACAGTACTTTAAACCGGCACGGTGACCAGGCTTATATGGAAAAGTCCATTCGAGGCGCTAGAGGATGTACGGATTTTGAAGCCGTTATCACTTATCCGGATACTACAACGCAAATCCCATCTCATTCAGTCACTGACAGTTCTCTCGACCAGATTATTATGTTTGTCCATTTTTTTCTCCAGATAGTTCAATCGGGTGAGGACAACGCCTCCAAAGCTACCAAGGCTGACAGCGTAAACGATCATCTGTATCCAAAATTCCGTACTCATCTATGCCCTCCCTATTTTAACGATTTCATGACTTTATCACCTTCAAGAGCGGCCTGCGTAAATTGATCAAAGAAAATGATGCTGTTCAAAAGTAAAAAGTACGACACAGTTACGACACTTTATAGCATGAAGTAGCCAGAAATCGACGGACTGAAATTTCATAAAGAAAAACAACAAGCCCTGTAAATGCTTAAAATTAAGCATTTACAGGGCTTGTTTATGGTGGACCTAACGCAGGCTGACGCTTGCTCCTCCGCTCACTTCATTCGCTACGCTGTCCCATTTTGCACTGCGGCTAAAGCCGCGCAAAATGAGCAATGAGAATCGAACTTTCATATGCTCACAATTTTTCACCAACTTAGCGTGCACCATAAAAATATCCCTACCTATCGGTAAGGATATTTTTATGGTGGACCTAAGGAGGATCGAACTCCTGACCTCCTGACTGCCAGTCAGGCGCGCTCCCAGCTGCGCCATAAGCCCATATGTAATTCAGTAATAATATTATCTGAAATTTTTATTGATTTGTCAATGCTTTTTCAATAAATCTTCTTAAAGCGAACTACTTTTTATCATATAATATGATAAAATATATGGTAAGGATTTACACTTCTATTTCGCTTAAGGAGGAGAGCATTTATGGAAATAAGAAGAATCACAAAAGCAAAAATACCGGAGGCAATGAAGCTGGTATGGGAAGTGTTCCAGGAGTTTGAAGCACCGGACTACTCTTCGGAAGGAATTAATACTTTTAAAGAGTTTCTTGATGATCAATTGGTAAATCTCACGATTGAAATGTATGGAGCTTTTGAAAATGATTTTCTTCTTGGAGTGATTGCAACAAGAAAAACAGATAGTCACATTGCATTATTTTTCGTAAAAAAAGAAAACCATAGGCAAGGCATCGGCAGGAAGCTTTTTCATTATATCATTCCTATTTGCAACGATAACATTATTACGGTAAACTCCTCACCTTATGCCGTAGAAATATATCGAAAATTAGGATTTTCCGACCTCAATACAGAACAACTTACGAATGGGCTTCGATATATCCCAATGAAGTTTTCAAAACAATAGCGGTTTCATAGTTATCATGTCACAAATTTGTTATGATACGAAACAAATATGATCATGCCCCTAATATAATAAATTACAATGAAACGTTTAAATTTTAACAATTATAAGCTTTTGCTTTATATTGACTTCTAAAAGAAAGAAGAGTAAACTAGCAAAAAATACTCATATAATAGAAAGGCAATGACTATGGAAAGAAAATTTAAAAGGATTTTGATCGCAAATCGCGGCGAGATTGCGATCAGAGTCATCCGAGCTTGTCATGAGCTCGGGATCAGAACTGTAGCAATTTATTCCGAAGAAGACAAATTGTCTTTATTTCGAACCAAAGCCGGTGAATCTTATCTGATCGGTGACAAAAAAGGTCCCGTAGAAGCATATCTAAATATTGATGAAATCATCAAGCTCGCTTTAAAAAAGGGTGTAGATGCCATCCACCCGGGATATGGATTCCTATCTGAGAATGCTGACTTTGCAAGGAAATGTGAAGAAGTAGGTATTGAATTTATCGGTCCTACCGCGGAAATGATGGAACGACTCGGAGATAAAATCCAGTCAAAGCTCGTCGCCAAAAAAGCAGGTGTTCCTGTTGTTCCCGGTATCGATAAACCAGTTGATTCTGTAGAGGAAGCCAAGGAAGTGGCATTGGAATGTGGCTACCCTGTTATGCTAAAAGCTGCAGCAGGCGGTGGTGGAAGAGGAATGAGAATCGTTCAGAAAAAAGAAGATTTAGCATCCGCCTTTTCAAGCACGAAAAACGAAGCCAGAAAAGCATTCGGACAGGATGATATCTTCGTTGAAAAGTATATTGAAGGACCCAAGCACATCGAGGTTCAGGTGCTCGGTGATAAATACGGCAATATGGTTCATCTTTATGAACGAGATTGCTCCATCCAAAGACGTCACCAGAAAATTATTGAGTTCACGCCTGCCTTTTCTTTATCGGAAGATAAAAGAAAAGCCATTTGCACAGATGCGGTTAAAATTGCAAAATCAATGAATTATCGCAGTGCAGGAACCGTTGAATTTTTGATGGATAAAAACGGAAACCATTACTTTATCGAAATGAATCCGCGTATTCAGGTCGAACATACAGTAACGGAAATGACCACTGGATACGATATCGTAGAAAGTCAAATTCTGATTGCAGAAGGCTTTACGCTGAATTCTAAGGCAATCGGTATCCCGTCTCAGGATGCGATTCAGCCGAGAGGATATGCAATCCAGTGCAGGATCACCACCGAAGATCCAACGAATCAATTCGCTCCGGATACAGGCAAGATCGACTACTATCGTTCCGGCTCCGGTTTTGGAATCCGTCTGGATGTAGGAAACGCTTATACCGGTGCTATCATCAGCCCATACTATGATAGTCTTTTGGTGAAAACAACATCTCATTCCCGAACCTTTGAAGATGCTGCCAGAAAAGCCATCCGAGCAATCAAGGAAATCACCATAACCGGCGTAAAAACGAACATTGATTTTCTGATCAACGTTTTAAATGATAAAACCTTTTTACAGGGAAAATGTGATACCGGGTTTATTGCAGAAAATCCCCAGCTTTTTGATATTGTAGCTAAAACAGACGAGGAATACCGTGTTCTAAACTATCTCGGTGAAATCATCGTCAATCAAACCAAAGGCAACAAGGTAGAGTTCGACGTTCCAGTTGTTCCTCATGTTGATGTTCCGGAAAGTCTTCGAGGGACAAAACAAATCTTAGATGAATGCGGACCAGAAGCGGTTGTAAAATGGATTAAGGATCAGAAAAAGCTTCTGCTTACTGATACCACCATGCGTGATGCTCAACAGTCTTTAATGGCAACCAGACTTCGTAACCGCGACATCTTTAAAATTGCAAAGGCGACATCCGTCTACGAAAAAGATCTGTTCTCTTTGGAAATGTGGGGCGGCGCAACCTTTGACACCGCTTATCGCTTCCTCCACGAGTCCCCATGGGATCGTCTCGATGAGCTAAGGAAAAGAATACCGAATGTCCTCTTCCAAATGCTGCTCCGTGGTGCCAATGCAGTTGGCTACAAAAATTATCCCGACAATGTAATTCGGGAATTTGTACGAGAATCCGCGATTGCCGGCATTGATGTGTTCCGTATTTTTGACTCTCTCAATTGGTTAAAAGGAATAGAAGTTGCTTTGGATGAAGTACTGAAATGCGGAAAACTTGCAGAAGTCACGCTCTGCTATACCGGGGATATTTTGGATCACAAAAAAGATAAATATACGTTGCAATACTATGTGGACAAGGCTAAAGAAATAGAAAAAATGGGTGCCCATATTCTTGCAATCAAGGACATGTCCGCTTTATTAAAGCCCTATGCCGCTGTGAAACTCATTCAGGCTTTAAAACAGGAAATTTCTATTCCAATCCATTTACATACCCATGACACGACTGGAAATGGCGGAGCAACTGTTTTGATGGCCGCCGATGCAGGCGTTGACATCGTCGACACCGCATTAAGCAGCATGGCCGGTCTAACCAGTCAACCTGCGTTGAACTCATTGGTTGCAGCATTAAACAATACAGTAAGAGAAACTGGTATTGATTTTAAGGGCGTCCAAAAACTTTCTGATTATTGGAAAAGCGTCAGACCTGTTTATTCTCAGTTTGAATCTGACCTAAAATCAGGAAGCGCTGAAATTTATCGGTATGAAATCCCCGGAGGTCAGTATTCTAATCTGAAACCGCAGGTAGAAAGCTTTGGTCTTGGTCATAGATTTGATGATGTGAAGGAAATGTATAAAACGGTCAATGATATGGTCGGAGACATTGTAAAGGTTACCCCTTCTTCCAAAATGGTTGGAGATATGGCAATCTTCATGGTAAAAAATGATCTGAATCCTGAAAACATCTACGAAAAAGCCAAGTATATGGCATTCCCGGATTCTGTCGTTTCCTATTTTCAGGGAATGATGGGCCAGCCGGAATGGGGATTTCCAACAAAACTACAGCAGCTTGTTCTGAAAGATGTCAACCCAATCACGGTAAGACCTGGAGAACTCCTGCCACCGGAAGATCTAACAAAGCATGGCAAATATCTAAAAGAGAAATATGGCTTTGAACCAACTAATAAGGACAAAGTAAGTTATGCCTTGTATCCGGATGTTTTCGAAAATTACATCAAATATTACATGGAAAACGGTGACGTAAGCAGAATGGGCAGTGATGTTTTCTTCCATGGCCTTGCAGAAGGAGAAACAAGCGAAATCGAAGTAGCGGAAGGACGCGTTCTAATTGTCCAATACCTGCAAATGGGCAAACTTGATTCAGAAGGCTATCGTACTTTGGAATTTGAAGTAAACGGAAACCGAAGAGAAATTCGAATCAAGGATAAAACAGAAGGCGTTCAGGTAGAAAATACTATGATCAGTGGTATCAAAATGGCTGACCCTGATATTGATTCTGAGATCGGTGCCAGCATCCCGGGGCATATCCTGAAAATACTGGTGAAAGAAAACGACAAAATCAAAGCAGGTCAAAGCCTCGCTGTAATCGAAGCGATGAAAATGGAAACCAATGTTACATCACCTGTGAATGGAACAGTAGAATCCATATTAATCAAAGAAGATCAGCAGGTAAAAGCAGGTCAATTGCTCATGATAATACAAGAATAGGTTGTATCATTATGACAAACAAGTGGAATTCATTGTTTCATCTAAAACAATGAATTCCTTTTATACCTAATGAACCAGACACGCGTCTAACGCACGACTTTTACCCGTTAGAGCCCGCCCATGCCCCGCAAACCCAAAAAAAAGCAGATCAAATCTGCTTTTTATCGTACTTTTATAACAATTGATTAGTATTTGTTATTTCTCTGTCTTTTTCTTGCTGCTCTGCATTCAGGACATCTCTGAGGTTCATTTTCGAAACCTTTTTCTTTGTAAAATTCCTGTTCGCCTACTGTAAAAGTGAATTCACATCCACAATCCTTACATACTACTTTTTTATCTTCCATATTGATTACCTCCTTAACAAAATTGGACTTGCTATTTTAGACAAATCTTTCTCCAATAAAATTAAAGAGAGTATGTTTTAAAATATGCATCCATCGCAATCATGGTTGCGACATATTAAGTATATTATAATCCGGTCAAAAAAGCAAGCTTTATCTTTCAATCATTTTTTTCTGATTATTTGAAATTTTTGCAATCGAGATCGATTTGCTGAGATCATTCCAAATCATGCCATATCCAAAGCCTTCCAAAATAGAACGCACAGAAACCAATTCCTGATTTTCTACTCGAATCACCGGCAAAGTTAAAGTCTTGTCGTCTTTTATCATCTTCAACTCAAAACTTTCATCATTAGAGATTACAACAGCTCCCAGTTTATCAGCTATCGCTGCTGCTTCTACATAAATTCTGCCTTCTTTATTCATCGGTGCAACCGTAAAACTGACCGGTATCCCCTGCCAGATCAGCGATATAGCCGAATTGTCTCTCTTGTAAACGACTTCACCACCTAAAACGGTGGTCAGAGCCTGTATATCCTTGATTTCATTTACAGGGCACTCCATATAATCTCTGTCGATTATAACAAAGTCAGCAAGCTTCCCAGCTTCAAGGGAACCCTTAATTTCTTCTTCAAATTGTCCGTAAGCTGTCCAAATAGTGAAGGTTTTCAACGCTTCTTCCCGCGTCATGGCTTCCTCAACATACCATCCGCCTTCCGGTTGTCCGTCTCTGCCTTGCCTGGTCACAGCAGCATAAAGGCCATGATATGGGTTCACCAGTTCAACCGGAGCATCAGAACCGCCAATAATAATGTTGCCTGATTCAATCACTTTTCGCCAGGCATATGCTCCTTTCATTCTCTCGGCTCCTATTCTGTCTTCCGCCATAGATTTGTCCGAGGTAGCATGAGTCGGCTGCATCGATGGAAGAATATCAAGCTCCGCGATTCTTGCGATGTCAGAAAACTGTGGGATTTGAAAATGCTCGATGCGAAGTCTTGTATCTGTTCTCGGATTTTCCTTCATCAGTCTTTCATACGTATTAATTACTTGATTGATTGCACCATCACCGATGGCATGAGTCGCAAGCTGGTATCCTTTATTATAAGCATCCTTCATCTCTGTATAAATCTGCTCATCCGTAAATTTATAATTGCCCTTATGACCTGCTCTGTCACTATAGTCTTCAAGGAGCGCCGCACTTCTGGAACCCAAAGAACCATCTGCAAAAAATTTAACCGCGTTGATGCTAAGGCGATAATTGTAAAGCTCTTTTTGCGGAGCATTGTTTGCAATGTAGTCTTTCTCCACATCGCCAATTGTCCCGCCCCAGTCACCACCGATGAAAGAGTACAATCTAATTTTCATCTTTTCTTCTTTATATAAATCATGGAAAAGATTGATGGTGCTTAGATTAGAGCCCGCATCCATAATACTGGTAAAACCATAGGATAAAAGCTGAGACTGCGCTTTCAAAATTGCTTCCCTTTCTCTTTCTTCACTTAAGATCGGGATGATCTTCTGTACCGATTCACTCGCCGTATCGGTAAGGCATCCCGTGGGAATTCCATCTGCGTTTCTTAATATTTCACCACCCTGCGGATCTTTAGATTCCTTCGTTATCTCCGCAAGTTCAAGGGCTTTAGAGTTGACCCAGATCATATGCCCGTCGGTTCTTTCCAGGATAACCGGGTTTTCCGGAGCAACGACATCCAGCTCTGCTTTTGTGGGGTAGGACTTATCCTCCCAGATCGTATCGTTCCAGCCAAATCCAGTAATCCACTCGCCCGGCTGCACTTTTGACACTTCCGCCTTAACTGCGGCAATAATTTCTGCTTTCGGCTTCCAGAACGCATCTATCTTCAGTAGATTTTCACCAAGCATCGGAAGATGCATGTGCCCTTCCATCAAACCAGGGATTACGGTTTTCCCTTCTAAATCCGTAATCTTCGTGTTGTTTCCTATGTATTTTGTTATATCCTCGTTATTTCCAACATAGATTAGACTCTGTCCTTTTACAGCAATTGCAGTTGCTTTCGGCTGTTCTTCATCCATAGTATAAATATTACCGTTTAAGTATACGCTGTCCGCAATCTCACTTGCTGCCGATGAAGAAACCGGAACTGTACTTAAAATAAAGGTAAAGGCTACCACCCAGGCAAATAATCTTTCCCATTTTTCTTTTCTCATAGTTGCCTCCATCACGGCGCTTTGCACCGTCACAAATAATTTATAAAACCCCTCGTCTACCGATCATAAATTAAATCATGATGGAGGCGGGGAGTGGAGAGGGAATCCCCCTCTCCCGTCCTAAGGAAGGTGCTCAGGCTGCTTTGCAGCCGCCGAAGGGAACCATAGAGGTTCCCTAGCGGAAAGTGTGAAAGTATCTTCACACTTACACCCCCTTGTCTTAATTATACGATGGAATGTCCTATGATTTTAGCACTTTCCCTAGACAAGTTCTGTCACCGATCGCAATTTTTACTCACAAAGAATTGCTTGCAAACAGGAAATTCTGGACTTTTGAATAAAAGAGGCCATTTCATTTCTGAAACAGCCTTCTCATTAAGATAAACTCCCTATCTGTAAGGAATGATTTCCAACCAGTAACCATCCGGATCGGTAATAAAATAGATACCCATATCGGGATTTTCATAACAAATGCATCCCATTTCCTTATGCTTGGCATAAGCAGCATCATAATCATCCACCTTAAACCCGATATGCATTTCATTGTCCCCCAGATTGTACGGTTCTTTCTTATCACGCAGCCATGTAAGCTCAATCTGATGTTCAGAATTCTCATTGGCAATAAACACAAGGATAAAAGAACCGTCAGCCGCAGTCTTTCTCTTCACCTCATTAAAACCCAATGCTTCTTCATAAAATTTCAAGGATCTCTCCAAGTTCAGTACATTGATACAATTGTGAACAATCTTAAAGTTCATTTTACATCCCACCATTTCTTTTCATAATTTAGTTAATCGCATCATTTTCAGGATTATACCACACCCAAAAGAATAAATAAAACCATTTCTTTTTCAGCACCAAGCAAGCAGTGACCAGCTTTGCTGGACACACGCGTACATTGAGAAAACCCTCCAAATTGCTTTGGAGGGTTTGAACTTTGTATTCTGAACTTTGCGTTCTGTTTTTCTGAACCTCTTGATTCTCGTAACGATTAACGTTTTGAGAACTGGGATGCTCTTCTCGCTTTTTTGAGTCCGTATTTCTTTCTTTCCTTCATTCTTGGGTCTCTCGTCAAGAAACCTGCTGCCTTCAAAGGAGCTCTGAAAGCTTCTCTGTCTGAATGAGCAAGCGCTCTGGAAATACCATGTCTTAACGCACCAGCTTGACCTGTGAATCCACCACCTCTTACAGTAGCAATCACGTCAAACTTACCTTCAACACCTGCAACTTCAAAAGGTCTTCTAACCTCTCTCTTTACAATTTCCATTCCAAAATAATCGTCGAGAGACTTTTTGTTTACTGTAATATTGCCTTTACCAGGGATTAATCTGACTCTAGCAATGGAAGATTTTCTTCTACCTGTACCTGTATATTGCATCTTTGCCATTTATGATTTCTCCCTTCTCCTAAAAATTCCAAATTTCAGGTTGTTGCGCTGCATGCTTATGTTCAGGACCAGCATAAACCTTGAGCTTTTTATACATCTGTCTGCCTAATTTACCATTCGGCATCATACCTTTTACAGCATGTCTGATAATTTCATCCGGCTTCTTTGCTTGTAACTTTTCAAAAGTGATCTCACGAAGTCCGCCAGGATAGCCAGTATGTCTCTTGTAAACCTTTTCTTTTCTCTTGTTTCCGGTTACTTCAACTTTTTCGGCATTTATGATAATTACGTAATCACCAGTATCAACGTGCGGTGTAAAAATTGGTTTTCTCTTACCTCTTAAAATAGAAGCTGCTTCGGTAGCCAATCTACCAAGAGTTTTGCCCTCAGCATCGATTATATACCATTTTCTTTCAACTTCATGAGGTTTTGCGATAAATGATTTCATCTTAAAACTCTCCTCATAGTTATATTGATTGTTTTTGCCAGAGTGTTTCACCCCACCCTAGCGGTCGATTCGTAGTCAAAATCTACAAAGATATAGTAAAATCCGGGGCTAATGGATTTTTACACATAATGCACAAATATTATAATATTTTATTACTATATTTGTCAACCAAAAAAAACAATATAAAAAGAAAGACAAACCTCCCTCTTGCACTTCTACCAATCAAAATGCCAATTCAATCGATTACCAATTATTTTACAATTCTTGAATAAAAGAAAAAAAGGTTGGCTACAATCTGGGCAACGAAAGAATTTCACCAAAACAAAAGATACTTCTCAGCAGTCATTTTTCTAATATCTAAACATATGGTGATAGTATGGGGGTTTCTATGATTACGAAAGAAAAACAAATTGCCGGCCTGGCAAAATCTATTATTTGGTTCATGGTCATAATGACAGTAAGCTTATATTTGGAATTGCCTCTCTTAAGCATGTCGGCAAACGAAGCATCCGAATCAAAGTCTACCGTTTCGGTACAAGAGAAAGAATCCATCAAGTCAGTCGAATCCGCACCGTTAATTAGTACGGATGAGAACTTACATAATGAAACGGATCTCCAGATTATTGTATCCGATGCAAAACCAGAACAGGACTATCTTTGTTCTAATGCAAACCGGGGCGGTTACGCGAACAGAAAGGAGCTCGATGTATTAATTCATTTAATCAACGCAGAAGCATACGGTTTATCCTACAAAGCGAAGATTGCCGTAGGTCAGGTTGTAATGAACCGCTGGGTCGGTCCCTATTACGGTGATGATCTCCTGGGGATCATGACCGCACCTTATCAGTTTACACCCATTCATAATGGTTCTGCTTATAAGAAAGAAGTTGAACCGGATTCCGTCAATGCTGCCCACGCAGTTCTCAACGGAACCGGCGTAGATGAATTAACAGATGATACCTACTATTTTGTAAATCCGGATTTTACAGAAGATAAAACAATAGAGCAAAAAATGGCGTTTGTATGTGAAATCGAGGGAATTCACTTTTTCAAACCGCCTTCAAAATAATTCCTCTTTTAAGGAAATCACCCGCAGGCTTGATAGCCAGCGGGTGATTTTATATTGCAAAAATTGCAAAACTTTTGCTTTGATATTTTTATTTTAATTTTCCTTCCAGCACTGCCAGCGTTTGCTCCGTACTCAGAACCTGGCAATAAATCTGGTTCATGATTTTTAACTCTGCATCATGAAGTGCTATATCCGGTGCAGCACAGGCGTCCTCCACGCAGATAACCCGAAAGCCATCATCTGCAAGGCTTCTGACTGTTCCTGCAACGCATTGGTCGGTTACAATACCGGTTACCACTACCGTATCAATGCCGATATTTCGAATTAATTGAGAATAATTTGTACCCAGAGTTACGCTGTCCGTGGTTTTATTCACAACGATTTCTTCAGGAAGCGGAGTCAGTTCGTCGATCATTTCTGCTTCTCTGGAATTTACGTAGACAAAAATTCCATTCCAGCCTTCTGATTTCTGAACCGGTGCTCTATCTTCTCCGTCGGGCCGCAGGCAAGCGATTCTTCCGAAGGTTGCAAGCATCCCCTTTTCTCTGAAATAGTTCAGTAATTTCACATTATTGGGGATTACGATTTCGTCCAGCCGATCGTGAAACGGAATCCAACGTTCCCATTCTCCGGATTCTTTGAACTTCAGTGCATCACCAAAATCTCTTAAAACAAATTCCTTTTGCATATCAACAATGAGCAATGCAGTTTTTTTCGGTTCCACCACAAAATCAGGAAAATCCGTCATGGTTTCATAATAAAACGATAGATATTTAGGGTTTGGTTTCATTTTGCTCCTCCTTAAATGTTCCGTTTTCTTGTTTACTGTAATTAGGGGGTAATGCATTCGAAAATGACTGCAAAAGCTCATAGCTTGAATTTTAATCATTTTCTGATTGTTTCAAGTCCTAATTAACGCATGATTCATCATGCGTTAAATTCCTATTCGGATAAGGTCGGCGGCTTTACCTTGAAACCTTTTGTTGTAATGGCAGCATAAATAATACCGATTACAAGCCATGACCCGCCAACCTTCAACGCAACGCCTGACAAATGAATCCAGAGATAAAAACAAATAATAAATCCAAGTGCCGGCAGTATGAAATAAGAAATCACTTTGTGATTTTTTTGCTTTATAAAGTAAAATACAATCACGGAAAGATTTACACACATGAATCCAAAGAGTCCCCCAAAGTTCAGCAATTCGGTAACCAATGCAATATTCATTGTCAAAGCACCGACAATACCAATGGCGCACATAATAAAGATGTTGTAAACCGGTGTTTTATACTTCGGATGCAGATGGGTAAAGAATTTTTTCGGCAAAACCTCATCACGTCCCATTCCGAACATCAGTCTTGCCGCACTGGACTGGCCTGTCAATCCTGCGGTCAATGTGGAGATGATTACTGCAAAGGTATACAATCCTGCCATAATTGCTCCTCCGGCTAGCTGCGCCACTTCAAACAAAGCGGTGTCAGCAGAAGCAAAGGTTGTATAATCCGGCCAGACCAGCTGCGCCACGTAGGCCTGCAGGATGAAGATTCCTCCGCCGATCAAGCATGCCAAAATGGCTGCCCGGCCAATATCTTTTTTCGGATTGACCGCCTCTTCTGCCATTGTGGTAATCGAGTCAAACCCAAGGAACGAGAAGCAGGCAATCGCGCCTCCTGCAATCAGCATACTGGAAGAGAAACCCTCCGAATTGATGAAGGGACTTGCGGAAATCAAAGCGCCCTCACCGGTTCCCCGGGTCACTGCGTACGCACAAACAATGATAAAGATCAAAACGATGGCTCCCATAATTCCAACAAGGATCAGATTGGTCCTTGCCGCAATCTGGACACCAAAATAATTAACGACAGTAACTACTGCTGCGATGATAAATACCCATGCGGTATAAGGCACGGAAGGAACTGCCGCGTTGGCGTAAGAGGCTCCGACCATGAAGACGATCAGCGGAACCAGTACATAATCCAGAAACATCGCCCATCCCGCAAAGAATCCAAGATTATGATTGATTGCCCTCTGCGTGTAGGAATAGGTCGAGCCGGCAATAGGAAAAGCCGCCGCCATATGTCCATAGCTGTAGGCTGTGAACAGCATAGCTACCATTGCAACAACATAAGCGAGCGCCAAGGTTCCTCCCGTAATTTCAGAGGCGCTTCCAAAAATATACGCTGGCGCAATGGGAGTCATAAAAGCGATTCCGTAAATCACCAGATCCTTCAAGGTCAATACTCGTTTGAGTTCCTGTTCGTAACCCATGTTTTCGGTTTTGTTTGTCATAATTCACTCACCTTCCATTTTGGTTTCAGCCCAAATGGTTCCCCCGGAACGGGTTATCATTTGGCATAAAGAAAAAATAATTTCAACATAGTAATAAAGCAATGATCGTGCCAACCTAAAAACCATTGAAATGATCCGATTTTACAAGGTGCTCTTAAAGTTCCCTTAAAGAAGTTGTTACCTTTTTGTTACAACCCAATGAAAGCTTATGGTCATCACAAAACGAAGGTCTCACCACAAATATCTGCCATTCGACAAAAAATAAAGAATGCTCTTTTATTTTTCAAAGAGCATTCTTTTATCTAAGCCGGTTCTGATCAGCTTTCAATTCAATTTGCGTTGTTATTGTAGCAGTGTGCTACTTTTTCGTAGCACTACTCTTTCTTTATATCCAGCTGTTTTATTTTTAGCTGGAGGTTTTTTCTGGCCAATTTGATCTTATCCGCCGTAGCCGAAATATTCCAATGGTTCTTTTTCAGCATTTGTGTCAGGTATTCTTTTTCAAAAGCACGTTTTGCTTCCTGATAATGCATGTGTTCCATATTCTTTTTCCAGCTTGCATGGCCTTTGATTTCTTCCGGCAGCATCCCGGCCGTAATCTGAGATGCATCCGAAAAGACCACCATCCGCTCCGATAAATTTTTTAATTCTCTCACATTGCCTTTCCATTGGTATTTTGTCAGAATTTCTATTGCTTCCTCTGTAAATGAGATCTTTGGCTTTTTCAGCTCCCTGCAATAGAAATCCATATAATAGTCCAGCAGGATCGGGATATCTTCCGTTCTTTCCCGCAGCGGAGCACTGTGAAGAGGAACCACATTGATACGGTAATACAAATCCTCCCGGAACGTTCCCTTTTCGACTTCCATCTTTAAATCCTTATTGGTGGCGGAGATCAGTCGGAAATCCACCTTAATGGTTCTCGTGCCGCCAACCCGTTCAAATTCTTTTTCCTGAAGAACCCGGAGCAATTTGCTTTGTAGTTTCAAAGATAGTTCTCCGATTTCATCTAAAAACAACGTTCCGCCTCTTGCCATTTCAAATCTTCCCTGTTTGGCAGAAACAGCCCCGGTGAAAGCGCCCTTCTCGTGCCCAAACATTTCACTTTCCAAAACAGATTCCGCTAATGCGGCACAATTTACCTTGATCAGCGGTCCCTTATGGTTCAAGCTGTTTGCATGTAAAAGATCAGCAATGATCTCCTTTCCTGTTCCACTTTCACCGGTGATCATTACGTTGGCATTCGTAGGTGCAATTTTTGCAATCTGCTCTTTCAAATATATAATAAAAGCGCTTTTTCCGACCAGCTGCCCACTGTAACTCATGACGGAAATCTGATTTTTTAACTGCAGATTCTCAGAATTAAGCTCTAAAAATTCCTGCGCTCTTTTTAAATTCAATAAAAATTGATCGATTTCAAGCGGCTTGATCAAATACGTATAGGCCCCTTCCTCCATGGCTTCCACGGCGCCTGAGATAGAACCCTCTCCCGTCAGCATAATAACAAGACTTTCCGGATACTCGGCTTTCACCTTCTTTAATACTTCAATTCCATTCATTTCCGGCATAACCACATCGGAGATAATGATATCAAAGAAAGCCTCCTTCAGCTTTTTCAGCGCCTTAGGTCCGCTACTTGCTGTCTCTGTTTCATAACCATTCCTTCTCAGAATTTCCGAATAGACCTTCAGAAAGCTTTGGTCGTCATCAATCATTAATACTTTCTTCATTTTTCAATTCCTTTCCCGGAAGAATTACTTTTATTTGAGTCATACCCTGATTAAAGGCCTGAATAATCCCTCCGTTCCTCGAAACCTCTTTGGAAACAATCCAAAGTCCCAATCCGGTTCCCTTCTCTTTTGTGGTATAGAAAGGCTGAAAAATTTTATTCAGGTTTTCATCAGGAATCGGGTCTCCGGTATTTAAAAATACGATCTCCGTTTTATCATCTGCAATTTTTTTGGCATTGATTATAAAATCTCCGCCTGATGGCATTGCATCAATGGCATTGGTAATTATATTTAAAAATATATGTTTAAAGGAATCTCCGTTTCCGTAAAGATAAACAGGCTCCTCTTCTACATTCAGGCTTACATTGATTTTCCTCTTCACCATTTCCTGACGGACAAGGAGTAAAATCTGCTCCAATAAGCTTCTTGCATTGACCAGTTCCTTTTCCGCCCAGGAAGTTTTAGAAAAATCCAGCATGTTATAAATTATTTTTTCAGCTCTGGAAACACTGTCGCGAATATCTTCCATCGCATCTTCCTGTTTTTCTTCATCTCCCTTATTGGCCTTCCAAAGATAGAGCGCCCCCTTAATGACAGACAGCGGATTTTTAAGTTCGTGGGTAACCCCTGCCACCATCTGTCCGACTCCGGCCATTTTTTCTGATTGAAACAGTTCACGTTCCAGCATAACCTGTTCCGTAATTTTTCTGCTGTGCACTACGATTTCTTTGATTTGGTTATTTTCGTCATAAACCGGATAACTTGAAATATTGAAGATATTTTGGCAGTGAATAATTTCACTGCTGCTTGTTTCTTGTTTTTCCATGGTATCCTGAACCGGGCAATGTTTACAGGGGCTTTTCTGTTCGTAAAACAACATATAACATTTTTTAGCCATTACCTGATCTGCATCAGTAACCTTTAACCGCTTCAGTCCCTCTTCATTGATCATCGACAAGGAATAGTCCGGCTTTAAAATCATCATGATACCGCCGATGCTGTTTAATACCGTTTCCATCTGGCTTTTTCCATAAAGCAGCGAAGCAGTATATTCACTGATTTTTCTGCTCATCCTGTTAAACGCATCTCCCAGCAATCCGATTTCATCCTCCGAAGCAACATGAACCTGTCGAAATTCACCCTTGGTAATTCCCTGAACATCCGCAGTCAATCTCTTAATCGGTAAGGTAACTCTTCTGGAAAGACGATAAGCCATAATCAAACTGACCAGCAGCAACGCTCCAATCAATGCCCAAAATCCGATGGTTAAATAATCCGAACCGACTGAATACTCGGATTTGCTTACTTCTATGCCAACGCTCCAGCTAAGCGCCTGAATTGGTGTGAATGCGATGATATTATATTGGTAATCTTCATCCAAATAAGTTTTGACTCCTTTTTCCCCTTCCATCATTTCATTGATAATGAGCCGGTATGCATGCGGTGCATTCCTGTTGCTGAGAAGATTCGTTTCAAGCTGGTTTCCACTCTCACTGATGATTCGCATCACATTTGGGTGATAAATCACGTCTCCATAATTTGTAATAACAAATGCAAATCCGCTGCTGCCAATACGAAAATCTGCGATAGAAGCAGCAAGATCTTTCAGGGACACATCAACGCAGACGACGCCTCCAAGCTTTCCGTCGGTATAAAAAGGACAGGAACAGGTTATAATCCACCCGTTCCCTGCATAATCGTAATAAGGATTTGTCCAGACCGCTTTTTGCTCCGGATTGTTTCCTGCCACAGCCCTGGTATAAAAATAATCGCTTCGCTGGTCATGATCCGGCGCAAAAGCTTCATTTCCCAAATAAGGGAACACTCGCAGCAAACCGTTTGAAGTAACAAGATAAGTATAGGTTACATCGGGTGTCTGCTTTCGAATGTTTGCCATCGGCTCGTCCATCCGTTCGGAATTCATAATTTCTTTCGCCAGCTCAGGAGTAACGTCTATATTATTGGGCAGAAAAATGTTTGATTCTTCCTCTGCTACTTTTGGATCTCTTCCCAGTACATACTGTTCATCTCTTTGATATTCCGAAGACAGCACAGCATCATTGGGCTGATCCATAAAATAGGATGCCCATTGAGCAAGATTCACCGTTTCATTTTCTATATTTCTTAAATCCTTCTGCAAAGCAGATGCCTTTTCTTCTACGATCGTGGACAAGCTGTCCTCTACTCTTTCCTTTTCAATCTCATTTGTTTTATTAACAAAAATAATTGTAAAAATGAAAAAGGGAATCAAACCGATCGTAATAAAAAAGATCATCGTTTTTCTGACAAAGGATTTTTTCACTATTCATTCCTCAAACTTTCCAGCGCACTAAGATGCATTGCTCTTCTTGCAGGAGAGTATCCGGATATGATTCCTATCAATGTTGAAAACAAAAGAGAACCTGCCGCAACCCACCAGGGGATGATCGAAATGGTGGAACCGTATCCGCCTACCGCACCAAGCATTACAGACATGATACCACTCAAAACCGTATTCATCAATAAGGAAAGAATAAAACTGAAGATCAAGCCCATCAAGCCTCCCAGAAAGCCAATCATGCCGGCTTCCAAAAGAAACATTTTTCTGATATCACCAAGATTTGCACCAATGACCTTCATAATTCCGATTTCTTTCGTTCTTTCATAGATTGACATAATCATAGTGTTGGTAATCCCCAGGGCGGCTACCAAAAGCGAAATTGCACCGATCCCGCCCAGAATCCCCTGAATCATTCTGGCGGTTTCCTGCATGGACTTCAGCCAGTCGTTCAGGCTGCTCGTCTGAAATCCCATCTCACGAATGGTATCACTCACATACTCCACATCATCAATATCTCCTACGTAAACCATTGCATTTTCATACTCATTCTTATTTGATGAGATGGTGTTTTCCTTTCTTGCCTTTTCTGCTTCCTTCTTAATGGTTTCCAACGTATCAAGATTCATATATACTTCATAGGCAGAATCGTCGTCTGGGTTTGCCAGGACGCCTACGCCTTTGGCCTTATACTCTTTATATGTAATTTTTTCTTCATCGGAATCGTGACGCTGACGCTGCTCCCTTTGCCCATAGTTATCATCCGCAGTAATAATCATTTTATTTGTGATAACATCCACCTTTGCTTCACCGTCCCAGGAACTGCCCCATGTTTTTTTCGGATTGTAAAACCAGCTTGGTACTTGATTTCCAAATACCACAGCATATTTATCTCCCGCTTCCAGAAGTCTTCCATCCTGCAGTTCATAGCCAAATTTCTGCATCACCTCCGGTCTGATACCGATCACTGATGTTTGTGCGATGTATTTTCCGATGCCGAAGGTAAGATATTCTTCCATCTTGGGAGACACAGCATCTACCCCCTTAATTTTTTCCATAGAAGCAATGGCCTTATCATTTAAAATCCCTTGGTCTTTCTGACTGCTGCTATATGCCATAGCCATATATCTCCCGCCACCGCCGGTACTGTAAACATCTACTAAATGCAAATTTCCATAGCTTTCGATCTGTTCCTGAAAATTAGCGGAAAGGCCAAATCCAATAGAAAGCATGACGATAATTGCGCAGGTACCTACCACAACACCGATAACCGCCAGAATCGTCCTTGTTTTTCTACGCAGCAGATTACGAAATGCAAGGCTAACTAAGTCGCGATTACTCATCGATTTCCATCTCCCGATTTATTTTCTTTTTTCTGATTTTCCTCCAAATAAAAATCCCGATTGCCGCCAGACAGACAACAATTCCACCGATAATCCAAGGTAATTTACCTCCGGTTCCCTCTTCCATATCTTCCAGAAGCATTTCATCATCAAAAGCAGGCATTTCTTCCATTACTTCAAAATCAAACGGTCTTTCAATCATCTGTTCCTCTCCGGATGCGTCCTCGTAGGTAAAGATAATTTTCCCCTCCATCGTCCCGCCGTTTCTTGGGATAAAGCTAAAATCATAGGAATCGCTTTTTCCGCTTTCCATGTTCCCAACAAAATAGCTGGTCGATTCCGGCGTATCAAAATCTCCTTCCGCCGTCACGCGAAGATTATTGAGCACGGTTTTGCCCATGTTGTAAAACTGTACCGAGACACCGCTTTGCATTCCGGCGTACAATTCAGGGGGAGCGATCACATCATCCACCTCCAACCTGGTTTCCTGCATCACGGGAATGGATATGACATCCTTTGATGTGAATGGATTTCCCGAACCGTCCTCATAGGCCATCTCCACGTTGAGAGAAGTGGTCTTCTGCTCTGCCCCAGGCTTTGTCGAAAGGCGCAGGGACTGCTCTGCATGCTCTTTTTTCCCAAGCTTGTCGATATAGAATGCGTTGCTGCTGTCTACAGGGATAAAGGTTCCATCCTCCGAGCTTACAGTTACCTTGATATTCGATAAGCTGCGCGTTTCACTGGTATTATAAAGTCCGAGATTCAGAACGAATTCATCCCCCGCCTGCACAAAACTCCCCCCGTAGCTGTAACTGTCTACCATAAGCTGTGGAGTTTTCGCTCCGGAAATGCCGTTTACATAAACGCTTGCATACTGGATGACATCGGCAGTATCTTCCTTTGCGGTGCTGGAGGAAAGGGATATTTTAATAGGATATGCTTTTTCCTCCGCATCGTCCGCTGCAAAGAGAGTGACCCCATAACTCTTACTATTTCCCGCAGGTATAGCAGATTCAATAAATTCGCTTCTTGTTTTATTCAAAAGACCTTCGGGAATGTCAACATTGACCTTTACATTCTTCAGATCCGCACTGTTTTGATTATGAATATCAAAATTCAGAGAAAATTCTTCCTGCCCAGTCACCTGGCTTGGAATGCTGATATTCGTTATTTCTGCATTTTTAACAGAAATGCCCGTTCCGTTAACCGGTATGTAAAAGGTCTTTTCCTCACTGACCGATTCATTGGAATATTTTAATCCCGTCAGCTTCGCGGTGATTGCATAATTTTTTGTTACCGCATCATCATCCACTATAATCGGAAAACTGGCTTCCCGGCTGCTGTCAGTCGACATAGAACCCAGGCTTGCTGAATTGCTTGCATTATAGATAGACAATCCCTCCGGCAAGGTCAGGCTCAGTTCTGCATTTTTGATTACGGTATTTCCATAGTTTTGGACCGAAATCATAAGGGTATTATCCTGACCGGATGCAAATCCTCCTTCCGGGCTGATGGTATGCGATATATCCAGCACGGCAACACTACCAGAATCGTTGGGTGGCGTACCAAGCTTTTGGTAAATTCGAAACATTCCCAAAGATAGGTTTTCATGTACTGAAATCCCATCATTTCTTAAGACCAAATTTAATGCCCGTGAGTTTGCGCTTGCAAACCTTCCGATATCCAGATAAAAAATAAGGTTCACTTTTTGCCCTTTGGTTAAAGTGACAGTTCCCGTTGATCCTCCTGATACCGTTATATTATTCGGATATTCCAGCCCGAGTGTCGCACTGTCAAAGGTAAATTCCTCACTATCCTTATTCTCCACTTCCACTGTAACAACTACGTTCTCATCTCCCTGCACTGCTGATATCTTTCCGGTTAATTGAGATTTTACCCGAATGTTACCATATGCTTCATTGTGAATGCCAAATGGGGTTGCTAAAGGCATCGTCTGAAATCCGAATGCCATAATAACTGCAAGCAACACAAGTAACGCTTTCCTTCTTTTGCTGTTCATTTTATACTCCTTCATACACCTTTTGGTTGTTTTATTGATTCACACTTATATTCCTTATTTCAAACATGATTGTAATTTTCACAGCAAGTCCGCTGCATTGTCCTATTTTTCTTAATTTGCCCGCTCGTCACGTTTCTCGATTGACTCTGTTATCTTCTACTGAAAGAATATTTCCATCCTGAATTGTCACGACCCGATCTGCATAATCAGCGATTTTTTTATCATGGGTAACAATAATCAATGTACAGACATTTTCCCTGACCTTGTTCAGCATAATATCCATCACTTCCTTCGAAGTATGGGTATCCAGATTTCCTGTGGGTTCATCGGCAAAAATAATCTTGGGATTTCCTGCCAGTGCCCTTGCAATTCCTACTCTTTGCTGCTGTCCTCCGCTCATCTGTGACGGTTTGCGGTTTTCATAACCGGTCAGTCCCACTGCCTCCAGTGTTTCCTTCGCCATTTTTTCCCGTTTCTTTTTCTCCAGCCCACGAAAAATCAAAGGCAGGCTGACATTTTCGACCGCGGTAAACATAGGCATCAAATGATAGGCCTGGAAAATAAACCCGATATTTTTCTGACGAAAAAGAGTCACATTTTCTTCGTTGAGTTTATGAATTGGGATACCTCCAATGAAGATCTCCCCTTTCGTCGGCTTCTCCAGTCCGGCCACCATATTCAAAAACGTAGATTTCCCCGACCCAGAAGCGCCGAGGAAGCAAATAATTTCTCCCTTATAAATGTCAAGGCTTACATTATCCAGAGCGATCACCTTTTCATCACCCATCCTGTAAACCTTGCGTATATTTTTTACTGCGATTAGCGGCTCCATAAATATCCCCTTTTATTTCTTTTATTTACATTATACCTTTAGACGCAAATCAAATCCAGTATGTTCCAATAATCTGCTAAATTTTTGTTTATAATTACAAAGTATCAAAAAAAATTCTATTGTTTGATATATTATATCAAACACAAACAAAGGGCAGAATTAAGATCCTGCCCTTTGTAACCATACGTCTATATAACTTTTAATGAACTTTCCGTGAAACCATTGTATTTTACTGCTCAGAAAGCAGTTTCGTCCAATATTCATCATAAACCGTAGCAGCATCACCAATATCCAGTTGCAGGAAATAATTTTCCTTCATATGCTGAGGAATATTAATTGCCGGATTTTTCTTATAGGAATCTTCCGTCAATTCAATCGCTGCAACGTTCGGACAAGTATATGGATTATCTACCAGATTTTCCGCCATTACTTCTGCATCTAAAAGCCAGTTTAAGAATTTCTCTGCATTTTCCTTGTTTTTGGCATCTGCAGGGATTACAAATTCATCCACACCAAGCTGGATCGGATCAGAAAGATCTGCAACCTTTAAGTTCGGGTCCTCAGCGATTGCTCTTCCTGCCTGACCGTCAAAGACTAAGGCAACCGAGCAAGCACCGCTGACAATTCCTTGTTCTGTATCATCGCTGTTTATATATTTCACATTCTTCATATACTTTTGCAGCCAGGTATACGCTTCCGCAATTTCACTTTCATTCGAGCTATTTGGATCATATCCCAAAGAAACCAAAGCGATTGGGAACAGATTTCTGATTCCGGTAATTGATCCAATCTGGCCTTCCAGTTCAGGGGAAATCAAGTCTTCATACTTTGTGATTTCAATCGGACAGGTATCCGGATTATAGATAACATAAACATAATTCATTAAATACGGAATGGCATATTTATTTTCCGGATCAAATTCTCTGTACTTATAAGCTTCTCCCAGATTCTTAAAGTTCGGAATGTTGTCCAAATTGATTTCTGCCAAGTGACCGCCTTGAATCAATCCAGTCATGTCTGCATCGCAAGGCATAACCAGATCATATTGATCTCCGCCGCCGCTGGTCAGCTTTGCCGTTGCTTCTTCGGATGAATTCATGTAGGAAACATTCACTTTGATTCCAGATTCCTCTTCGAAACCTTGAATCACACTGTCAGACATATACTCTGACCACATATAAATATTCAATTCTCCCTTGTCTGCCGATGCATCTTCGCCGCCTCCACAAGCGGTAAAAGAAAATGCCATAATAGCAATCAGTATCAATGCAAGGTACTTTCTCATCGTTTTCATCGTCACTATCTCCTCCTCAATGACTTGTTAAAAATAACTTTTTGTATGTGTCAAAGCTCTTTTTTTCAATAGAGCCTGTACAACCAAATTGATAGCAAGTCCCAATAATATCACTGCAACCATAATCGTGGCCAGCGCATTCACCTCCGACGACAAGCCGGTTTTCACCAGAGATAAGATTTTTACCGGCAGAGTTGTTGAATACGGACCCGATACAAAGTTGCTGATAATGACATCATCAATGGACAGTGTAAAGGACATAAAAGCTCCGGAAATAATTCCGGGCATCAGCATGGGCAGCGTAACCCTGAAAAAAGTCACCAACCTGTTGGCTCCAAGATCCATAGAAGCTTCTTCAACAGATAAATCCATCCCCGCAAGGCGTCCCCGCATGATGATGATAACAAAAGGAATACAGAATGTTGCGTGAGACAATATGATCGCTGTAAATCCAAGCGGCAGTTGAATCACCTCAAAAAGCATCAGTAGCGAGATACCAAGTACAACCTCTGGTATTACGATTGGAATATACAGAGAATTATTTACCAGCTTTTTTACTTTAAATTCAAACCGTATTAAGCCTACCGCCCCAATTGTTCCAACAATAACCGAGATCACTGTCGCTGAAATTGCGATAAACAGTGAATTCCATAGGTATTCAACAATAGAAGAATCTGTGAACAGCTTTTCATACCACTTTAAAGTGAAACCCTTCCAGTAGTAATTGGTTTTCTGATCATTAAAAGAAAAAACAACCATAATGACAATGGGAGCATAGATGAAAGCATAGACCAGCAACGCATAAAAATTACTTAAACTTCTGCCCAATGCACGCTTCCGTTCTCGTTTTTTCCCTGCCATCTAAATCACCTCCATCTCATCCAGCTTGGCCACTCTTGTGTAAAGCCATAACATCAGTAAGGTGATGAGTATGAGCAGAATAGATAAGGAAGCACCGAAAGGCCAGTTTTTTGTCACAAGAAACTGATTTCGAATCAGACTTCCAATCAGCATTACTTTTCCTCCGCCTAGAAGTTCCGGTACATAATATATGCCCAAAGAAGGAATAAACACCAGAATCACGCTTGCAACAATTCCCGGAAGAGTGAGCGGAACAGTAACGCGAAAAAAAGTAACGGCCGGCCTTGCTCCTAAATCACTGGAGGCTTCCAGATACGCCTTGTCCAATTTTTCTATGGAGGCGTAAAGCGGCAGCACGGCAAAAGGCAGCATGGAGATCAGCAATCCCACTACAACAATTCCATCCGAATATAAAATGTCAAGCGGTTTGGAAATCAAACCAATATTCATCAAAAACTTATTGAAAAAACCGTTCGGTTGTCCCAGCAGATTGATACTGTATAGTCTGACCAGCGAGTTAGTCCAAAACGGAATCATGATCAGCATCAGAAGCTTTGCCGCCAATTTGGAAGGTTTTCTGGCAATATAATAAGCAAAGGGATAACCAATCAAAAGACAAATCGCCGTCGTTAAAAATGCAAGTTGTATCGATTTTCCTATTACCTTCAGATAGACCGGTTGCAGGATTGCCGTATAGTTTTTCAGTGTAAAATGGTACACGATCCCGCCATAGGTATCTCTGGTCATAAAGCTGATGATGATTACATAGACCAGAGGCAGAAGAACAAATATCAGCATCCAGAAGGTCACCGGCCCTGCCATCGTCAATGCAGGCATGGTATTTCTCTTTCGGTTCCGTCTTCTGGCAAAAGAAATATTTTCAGAATTCAGTTGATTTTCATTCATCTTCCTTCCCTCCCTGGCCGCCGCAAATTCCGATCGCATCATCCAAATCCCAGTAAAGGTAAACTCTTTCTCCTTCACTGATCTGCTTATCTACTTTCACCCGATTCACCTTTACTTCGTAACCGTTATCCATCGTAATCAAAGTTCTGTACTGGGCACCGACAAAGATTACATCTTTGACAACACCGGAAAAGGTAAATCCTTCAACAGGTACTTTCGAATACTTCATTACTTCAGGGCGTACACAAATCGTTACTTCTTTTCCCGATTCTACCGGACAATTTTGAATCAATGCTCCGCCAGCCTGAGAAGTTACTTTTACAATATGATTTGCAAGCACCTCTGCTGTGCCGTCAAATAGATTAGATTCTCCAATAAAATCCGCTACAAACTTGGTTTTCGGATCCTTGTATATTTGATCCGGAGTGTCGAGCTGTTCCAATACGCCATTGTTTATAACAGCGATACGGTCACTCATGGTCATTGCTTCTTCTTGATCATGTGTTACATAAACAAAAGTGATATTCAGCTTTTTCTGAAGCCGCTTCAGTTCAATTTGCATTTGTTTTCTAAGCTTTAGATCCAGAGCACCTAAAGGTTCGTCCAGCAACAGAACCTTTGGGTTATTAATTAATGCTCTTGCAATGGCCACACGCTGCTTCTGCCCTCCCGACATCATATCCGGTTTTCTTCCCTCAAAACCAACCAATTGTACAAGTTCAAGCATTTCTTTGACTCGTGCTTTCACTTCATCTTTCGGCACTCGTTTCACAGATAAACCGTAAGCAATATTATCAAAAACCGTCATATGAGGAAAGAGTGCATAGCTTTGAAATACCGTGTTAACATCTCTTTCAAAAGCTTCCTTGTCTTCTACTCTTTCTCCCTGGACTTTAATCATTCCCCTTGTCGAATCTTCAAATCCCGCAATCATTCTCAGGATTGTAGTTTTTCCGCATCCCGAGGGACCAAGCAGGGTTAAAAATTCGCCCTGCTCAACGTTTAAATTAAACTTTTTTATAACATGATTCGACCCAAAAGATTTATCTACATCAATCAAGGATACAATATATTCAGCGTGTTCGTCCATTTCTACGTCCTCCCGAGTATATTTTAATAATCAAATTGTCTGTAGTAACGTCTGAACTTCAAGCTATGTCCTGTGTTAAGTTCATAATGGGCAGCCAGCCTTTCCGTTACGATTGCCGTAAGAATCATCGGGGAGCAAATGACCCGGAAGCTGTCATCAATTCCTTCCAGCTTGTAATCCTTTATATCAACCACAGTCAGTTTATCTGTAATGTTTTTACAGAAACGTTCCACCCTTTCATCCAGAACCCGGTATTCATCTTCCCCTTTAAAAAGAAAGACCGGAACATCCTTCTCGACCAGTTCCAAGGTTCCATGGAAAAAGTCTGCGGAGGAAACGGATTTCGTTCTCACCCACTGCATTTCTTCTAAAATACACATAGAGAACAGATACGTTTCACCCCATAACGTTCCGGATCCGACAAAAATACTGTATGGCTCTTTTGCATAGGCCTGAGCAATTGCAGCTGCTTTTGGTTCAAACTCCTCTCTTATTCTAACCAGATTGGTATGCAAATTCACCATTTGATCTGCAAATTTTACATAATCGGGAAATTCTCCTCTATTGTAAAGAAGTCTAAGCCCGAGCATAAAGAACATCAGATAAGAGTCCTCGCAGTCGCCGCATGGGTTTGCAATTAAATAATCCAACTCTTTTGCAAGGAGTGTTTCCTTATTTTTTGAAAACCCTGCAACTTCAATTCCCATTTGTTTACACATCTTGGTGGCCTCTAAAATTTCCTTGGTATCTCCCGAAGCAGATGCCGTAATAACAAGAGAATTTTTCGTCAAATATCTTTTATCGGTCTTTATACACAGTTCCGCAGCATTCTCCAAGTAAATCGGAAGGTCGGTATAATGACGCATAACATGGACTACTGGAGCCCATTCTGCCCAGGTTCCTCCAATCCCGATCACTACAATATTCTGAAAGCCTCTTTTGGTAACCTTGTCCGCAAGTGCTTCAATATCAGCTCTTTTCCCATATGCTGTTTTTCCATCTGCCATATATTTTTCTACATCAAAGTTTCTCATACTTATACTCCTTAACTATTCCTTTCAGTTATGACGGTATACCACTAACCACTTTTACGTTTTAGCATACCAGCTTTTTTTGAAATTTCAAGCCTCTTTTGCGAATTAAACTGCAACCAATTTCCGTATATTTGTATACCAGTTTTTTTCGCATATGTATCTTTTCCTTTAAATTGTCTGAAAATTAAGCATCTTATATTTTTAGACCAGATCAAAAAAAAAAAAAAAGATACCTGCTTTTCATTACGGTATCTTTTAACCTTTTCATCCACTTTTTCCCTATCCATTCACGTTGAATATAAATTCCGCCTTGTCTGTTCTGGTATAGCTCTCTGTATATTCTACAATCGTGTTATTTTCGTCCAAGCCAAGCAGTTCAAAGTAAAATACCACCTGTCCCTGTTCGAGTTCCAAATATTTTGCCTCTTTTTTGGAGACTTCAACAATCTGGAACTTTTGTTCGAAAGTAATCGGCATCCGCCCCCTTGAATCCATGTAATCATAAAGTGATACATTTTTAAAATCGATCTGTTCCATTTCAGCGAAATATCGATACGGTACATAAGTATACTCTACCGCAATCGGTTCTTCATTTCCATAGCGGATCCGGTGCAGAGAATAGATGGAATCCCGGATATCAAGCTGCAGTCTGCTGCTAAAAAATCGACTTCCGGAAATCACACCTCTTGCAAGAATCTTGTTGGAGATTTGAACCCCCTGGCTTTTTACCAATGCAGTAATGCCTACATTGCCGGATTCATTCAGAAATCCCAGGTTCAGCCTGTGAAAATCCTTTTTTTGCACAAAAGTACCTCTCCCTTGTAAACGATATAAGTATCCTTTACCGACCAACGCATTGACCGCGCTTTTCACCGTCATTCTATTGATTCCATACATTTCAGCCAAAACCCGTTCACTGGGCAATTTTTCTCCCGGTAAATATTCACCCGACTCTATCTTTTTCATGATGATATCCTGAAACTTTATATACAGGGGTTCTTTCTGCATTTGCAACCTCCTCCTTCGGTGTTACAAGGTGCTAACTTCTATGAATCATAAACTCTATTTTGTCACTCAGCATAATCGTCTCGACGTATTCCAACAGCCGCCCCTTCTTTTCATACGCCATACCCTGATACTTGATCAAAGGCTTAGCTGGGCTAACCTTTAAAAGCTCTGCCTCAAGACCATTTGCATACACGACGGAAACTCGGTGGCTGGAGTTGGTAATAGATAGCCTGTATTTCTTTTTCAAGGTCTCATAAAGAGATTTATTATGCACATCATCCTCCGACAGATCCTTTGCCAAATCACATACAATATATGATTTTTCCAAGGCGATCGGCTCCTTATTTCCATACCGAAGCCGCATGATCCTGAACATTTCAGTGCCTTCTGTAAGCAGTGTCTTTTGTGCAAGCCGCTCCGTCAGCTTCATTTTTTCAAACTCCAAAAGCTTTACATAGGAGGTTTTTCCCATTCGTTCGATCATCATTTTGAAGGAATTGGTATGGTTTAAATTAAACTGCACTCTTTTTGGCGCAATAAAATATCCATATCTCTCTTTCGATATCAATATCCCCTTCTGGACAAGAATCTGCAAAGATGCTCTTACCGTCAATCTCTGTACGCCAAAATGTTCGGCCAGCTCCCGCTCCGACGGAAGCTTCTGCTTCTCTTTATATTCCTCTGACTCCAGAAGATATTCCAGCTCTTTTGAAATCAGAGCCTCAAGAGTTAAAACCTTCGCCATTTTTTTACCTCTCTTTATTCGTAACGCGCTGAAAACCCAAAGGAACCTTCCGCAAGACAAGTTTTTGCCGAAAAATCAGCTGCATATTTAAATGATTTTTGAATGATCTCCTGATTTGCATCAGTTCCTTTCCTCCATCCATTTCGAACCAGAGACACAACAAATGCTGTGAAAAAGGAATCTCCTGCACCCATCGTATCCACCGGTTCAATTAATTTGACCAGTCCATGGTGTACGCACTCTCCTTCAAAAAGTGTCTGACCCTTGGTTCCATTTGTAACCAGAACAAATGCTGTACCATAACCTCTCACCTTTTTCTGTAAAATATCCACCTGATTTTCATCCATATTTTCCCCTGAAAATAAGGCGATGTCAATAAAAGGACACACTTTTCCCAGATACTCCTCTGTTTTATATTCTTCTTCTGAGGAAAAATCAAACGTACGGATGCTTCTGAAATCCTCCAATTTTTGCATCTCATCTTCCATATCCGCATAGCATCCGCAATGAATCACATCAAAACCCTTGAGATATGCCAAGTCCTCATCACTTAGTTTTAAGGTTTGATGCTCCTTTCCTTCTTCCCAGCTACTGCCGACGAAGGTTCGATCGCCGTTTACCAATACTACATCACATCGTTCTGTTGCACAGTCCTGAAAAATGGGACAACCTGATACGTCAATTTCAAGCTCCGTCAATGCATTTCGAATCAATTTGCCTTCTGTATCATCTGCAAAAACACCAAGGTAGGCCGAGTCCATACCGCATTGCTTTGCATAGACTGCAAAGTTTATCGCATTTCCTCCCGGAAACATCACCTTTTTATTTACATAACGATCCACTACATTATCTCCCATTCCGATAAACTTCATCTGTATTTCCTTTCCGATTCAGCCGCATTCATGCCTGCCATAACAATCTGGTCTAATAAAACCTTATAATGGTTTCAATTTACATGCTTTTTATCGATCCGTCAATCCTTTTATGAAATAAAACTCCTCTTAAAAAATAATACGTGGGCATCAATGCCCACGTATTAAAAGAAAACATATATCGTTACACTTCGGCTATTTTTATTTGTTCAGCAAGCTCATATCAATGATTTTAAACCAATTCTACCAGATGGAAGGTCTTTTTTCCTTTTTTAATCAGGATCTTTCCGTCTTTAAACATGTCCTTGGTAACCATAAGCTTGGTATCCGTCACCTTCACATCATCAATGGAAAGGCCTCCCTGTTCGATGGTTCTAAAACCATCCCCTTTGCTTGATACCAGCTTGAGCTCAGCAATGAGGCTGACGACTCCCATGCCTTCCCCTGAAAACGTAGCGGCAGGCATCTGTGTTTTCGGTACATCCTGCAGATTTCCACCGCCGGTAAACAACGCTCTGGCCGCATCCTGAGCTTTGCGTGCTTCCTCTTCTCCATGAACCAGCTTGGTGACTTCATAAGCAAGAATTTCTTTCGCTTTGTTGATTTTTGCATCCTTCAAAGCCGCCAGTTCATTGACTTCCTCCATAGGAAGGAAGGTCAACATGGACAAGCAAGTCTTTACATCTGCGTCCTCAACATTCCTCCAATACTGGTAAAACTCATAGGGGGAAGTTTTTTCCGGGTCAAGCCAAAGCGCACCCTTTTGGGTTTTCCCCATCTTCTTTCCTTCACTGGTTAAAAGAAGAGAAAAAGTCATACCATAGACCTGATCCCCCATTTCCCGTCGAACCAGATCAACACCATATAATATATTTGACCACTGATCGTCACCACCAAACTGCATCTTGCAGTTGTATCTTCGGTGAAGCTCCAAAAAGTCATAGGACTGCATCAGCATATAGTTGAATTCCAGGAAGGAAAGACCCGTTTCCAGTCTCTGTTTGAAACACTCCGCTGTAAGCATTCTGTTGACGGAAAAATGTCTTCCGATGGTTCTGATAAAATCTACATAGTTTAATTCCAAAAGCCAATCCGCATTATTATCAATAATCGCTTTTTCATCAGAAAAGTCAATAAATTTCCCGAAAGTTTCCTTGAACTTATTGCAATTATCCAAAATCACTTCTTTGGTCATCATTTGACGCATATCTGACCTTCCAGAAGGATCTCCAACCATTGCCGTACCGCCGCCTACCAATACGATAGGCTTATGTCCATATTTCTGCATATACATCATGATAATGATCTGCATAAAATGCCCAACGTGCAGACTATCGGCAGTCGGATCAAAACCAATATAAAAGGGAACCTTTTCTTTACCAAGCAGTTCACGAATTTCTTCTTCGTGCGTCGTTTGTTTGATTAAACCTCTTTCTTTTAAAACGTCAAAGACGTTTCTATCTTGTGCTGTCTCCATTTTTTCTATATCCTTCTTTTCATTTTGTTCCGTACAATCTGTCTCCTGCATCGCCCAAACCCGGAACTATGTAGGCATGATCGTTGAGATGGCTGTCTTTTGCTGCGACATAAATGTCAACGTCAGGATGCTTATCCTGCAGTATCTGAATTCCTTCCGGTGCCGCGATGAGGCACATTAATGCTACTTTCTTTGCTCCTCTTTCTTTAATGAAGTCGATTGCAGCAGCAGCAGATCCGCCTGTAGCCAGCATCGGGTCTACAACAATTACCTGTCTTTTTTCAATATCGGAAGGCAACTTGCAGTAATATTCCACAGGCATATGAGTATCAGGATCGCGATAAAGACCAACGTGTCCAACCTTTGCATTCGGAACCAGTTCCAGCATTCCATCAACCATTCCCAGTCCTGCTCTTAAAATCGGAACAATGGCAATATCCTCACCCTTCAGCATTTTCATGGTCGCTTTGCAAAGCGGAGTTTGAATTTCAACATCCTTCAGCGGCAGGTTACGCGTAACCTCATACGCCATGAGCATTGAAATTTCCCTGACAAGTTCTCTAAAGTCCTTAACACTGGTGTCTTTGTCACGAATCATTGCTGTCTTGTGCTGAATGAGCGGATGATCAAAAACATAAACTTTTCCCATTTTGTACCTCCATATACTAGCTTGACCAATTTGCATAGCAAATTGCCCGGCGAACTTATGCGAGAAAATCACAAATCTATGATTTGCAGATTTTCACCGTCTGCTTGCATGCAATCAAGCCCTTCCATTAAATATTTACTCGTTGATTCATTAAATGATTTATATCCGGTCAAGCAAATCGACTCTGCGTTGATGTCTGCCGCCTTCAAATTCAGTAGTCAGCCATACATCAACGATATGCAACGCAAGCTCCGGTTCCAGGGTTCTTCCTCCCAGCGACAATAGATTGGCATTGTTATGCTTTGAAGCCATTTCTGCCATAAACACGCTGGTACATAACGCACAACGAATCCCTTTTACTTTATTTGCCGCAATTGAAATACCAATACCTGTCCCACAAACAACAATGCCTCTTTCTGCATCTCCTTTTGTAACAGCCTCACCACAGGCTTTTCCATAATTGGGATAATCCACGGATTCTTCGGCATTGCTGCAGCCTAAATCCAAAATTTCATAACCCTTTTCCTGCAAATAACTCTTAACCGTTTCTTTCAATTCAAAGCCGCCGTGATCCGCAGCCAACGCAATTTTCATCCTGCACCTCCCTATCTATAATCCAACGATCTTCTCTACCCTAACCCGCGTACTACATTTTTAAATCCTAAGGCAGATGGCGTATCCTTTTACAAAACCGTCCGGGCTCAAAAAAACGACCGGGTTTTAAAAAGTAGACCCTTTAAACCTTTGCTATATGGTATCCGGCTGATTTCAACATTCGGTTCATGACCGCAAACCCAACTCCATCCTGCTCACTCAGAGCACCGGCTAGAATTAAATCGATACCTTCATCATCCATTTCTCGTAATTTTGCAAAAAATTCATGCGCCGCTTCTATAAAAGCCTTTTCTTCAAACAAAATCACTCCTACTTTAAGCCCAAGTTTTTCATTCAGACCTTTCAGCCGTTCTATTTCGCTTTTTACCTTATCTCTCTGCCCCTCTATAATGGTCATATCCGCTTTTGGAGCATAATGCTTATATTTCATTCCGGGCGCTTTGGGAACAAAATCCTCTGCCCCGTCTTTCCCGGAAACATCCCGCGGACGATTGAGAGATAAAGCCGGATCCAGCTCCACTTTTCCGCCAACCACCGCTTCAATATTATCAGCCGTGATAATCCCCGGTCTTAAAATGGTCGGAATATCACCCGTTAAATCCAGTACGGTTGACTCAATGCCCACCCTGCAGTCGTTTCCGATTAAAATTGCATCCACTTTTCCGTCCAGATCAGCAACCACATGCTCTCCCTTTGTCGGACTTGGTCTCCCTGAAATATTAGCACTCGGTGCCGCGATAGGGCAGCCTGCTTTTTTAATCAGTTCAAGTGCAACAGGATCATCCGGCATTCGAATGGCAACGGTATCCAGGCCACCGGTAGTGATATCCGGCACATTTGGTTTCTTCTGCAATACGATCGTTAACGGTCCAGGCCAGAAATTATCAATTACTCTGATGATCTTTGGGGTTAACATCGGAGTCAATTCACCGATATTGCTTGCCCTTGCAATATGAACAATCAATGGATTGTCACTTGGCCGACCCTTAGCTTCATAGATTTTTGCCACAGCCTCCGGATCCAGTGCATTGGCACCAAGTCCATAGACAGTCTCCGTGGGAAATGCTACAAGTCCTCCATTTGTGAGAATTGCAGCAGCTTCATCTATCTTCTCCAATGCCGCATCCACCTTTTCATTGGCTTCTGCTTCATCATAGATAATGCTCTGCTCCAAATTGTGTTTATTTAATTCTCTCACATCAAAAATTTTCGTTTTCATTTGCTATTACCTTCTTGTGTGTTTATCTATTTATATTCAGGGGAAGCGACCGAACGAGCAGTCGAAATCTACAAATTAATATTTGTGATTTCGTTGCATGAGTTCACCCTCAATTTGTTTCACAAATTGGGCGAGCTAGCAAGGACACACCCACCTCCGAGAATTTTTAATTGCATTGCACCTGACTGGTATGATCTCGGCGGAAAGCGTCCGAGCGCAGCGAGCGATTTCCAAGAGAACATACCAGTCAGGTGCAGCATCATTAATTAAAAACTCTTCATTTTCTCTGCCTGATCCGACGTAATTAATCCGTCTATGATTTCATCCAGATCCCCATCCAAAAAATAATCAAGCTTATATAGTGTTAACCCGATTCTATGATCTGATACACGACCCTGTGGGAAATTATAAGTCCTGATTCGCTCACTTCTATCTCCGGAACCAACCTGGCTCTTTCTTTCTGCGGAAATTTCCTTGTTCTGTTCCTGCAGCTTTACATCATAAAGTCTGGCACGCAATACCTTAAATGCCTTATCTTTATTCTTTATCTGGGATTTTTCATCCTGACACGTAACAACAAGGCCTGTTGGAACGTGGGTCAAACGCACAGCTGAGTCTGTTGTGTTTACGCATTGTCCGCCATTACCGGAAGCACGGTAAACATCCACCCGGACATCATTTGGATTAAGATCTACCTCAACATCATCGATTTCCGGAAGTACTGCCACCGTCGCCGCAGAAGTATGGATTCTACCGCTGGATTCTGTTTCCGGTACTCTCTGCACCCGATGAACACCGCTTTCATACTTTAATCTGGAGTATGCGCCTTTCCCCTTGATCAATATAACGGCTTCCTTGATTCCACCAATTCCAGTATCATTAATATCCATCATTTCAGTTTTCCAGTGTCGGCGTTCTGCATATCTCATATACATTCTTAACAAATCGCTTCCAAAAAGTCCTGCTTCCTCTCCACCGGTACCAGCTCTGACTTCCAGAATAACGTTCTTGTCATCGTTGGGATCTTTAGGCAGCAGTAAAACCTGAAGCTCCTTGCTTAAATTTTCCTGCTTTTCGTCCAGTTCGGAAAGTTCCATTTTTGCGAGTTCACGAAACTCCTCGTCCATCCCGCCTTCATTCAACATTTCCTTTGTATTTCTCAACTCATCCATTGTTTTCTTATATTCTTTATATTTATTTACGATCGGCTCCATTTCCGACATATCCCGGATGTGTTTCTGCCACACGGTCTGGTCATTGATGACCTCCGGATCAGAAACCTTTAGGGAAAGTTCTTCATATTTCCCTAAGATAAAATCTAATTTATCGTACATGTATTTTCAACTCCTAATCTCTTGACCAATTTAATCCCAAATATTATAGCATAAATTAAGCCGAAAAAAAACTGGAAATAAGAATTCCCAGTTAATTTTGCTGTTAGTCGATATTGAACTTTTTCTTGAACTTCTCTACACGGCCGCCGCGATTTATAAATTTTTGCTGTCCCGTAAAGAACGGATGGCAAGCAGAGCATACGTCTAATCTAAGTTCTTCCTTAGTGGATTTCGTAACAAATGTGTTCCCACATGCACATGTAACCGTACATTCTTTATAATCTGGGTGGATTCCTTCCTTCATACTTTTCACCTCTTTCCAAAAACATATCTAGCAGTCAAAATCTACAAATCCAGAGATTTGTGATTTTCTTGCATAAGCTCGCCATCAATTTGTATCAAACGAAAGAATTTCAACCGGATGAAACCGACGAACTCTCACATGGCACCCACCGGACATTTGCTTCGCAAATGTGGTTCGGTACGTAAAATTGAGCAAATTGAGCAAGCTAATATTTAATTCTAAACGATAGCTATTATACGATATCACAAGTTGCCGGAATAAGCAAGTACTTTTTTATCCGTAACAAAATTGCAATATTTGCAAAATGTCATCAAATCATCCCGCTCATTTCTTTGATTTTCTGCTGTCACGTGATGTTTTTAACAGTGTCTTAAGACTGCATTTCATAATTCTGTCATGTCCTGCAAGATCCTTGACCACTTCAATATTTTCAAACCGCTCCATATCCCTTGCAAGCATACAAACTGAGGCTCCCTGATCGTGACCGAATTCTAAAAACAGCATCCCTTCAGGCCTTAGATAATCTGACACTTCCGCTAGAATTCGGCGATAGAATTTCAATCCATCCTCACCGCCGTCGAGTGCAATCATCGGCTCATGCTCGAAGATTTCTCTCTGCAATGTTGGAATCACATCCCTTTTAACATAAGGTGGGTTTGACACAACGATATGAAACTTGGCTCCGCCGATTCCTTTTCTGAAAGATCCGAACAAATCGCTTTCCACAAATTTCATCCGTTTACTGACATCTGCACTTTTCGCATTCGCTTTTGCCACTGAAAGTGCTTTATCACTGATATCTGCCGCAGTTACTTTCACATCCTTTAAGTATTTGCAGAGACTGACGCCAATGGCACCGCTGCCGCAACACAGATCCAAAATCTGCTCACTGCCCCGGGATTCTTTTTTTTGAGCTGCTTTATCCTGCACCACACGAATCACTTCTTCCACCAGGGTTTCCGTGTCCTGTCTGGGAATCAGAACGTTCTCATTCACCTTAAATGAAATACCCATAAATTCCTGTTCTCCAGTTATGTACTGAACAGGTTTTCCTCCAGCTCTGATATCAATTAATTTAAAATACGCTTCGCAAGTCTTTTCATCTAATAGAGCTGGTGATTTGATGAACAACTGCTGCTTGTCCATTGACAGCAAAAACATCATGATCAGTTTCGCATCAATCTGAGGATCCATACATCCTGCTTTACTTAATGCCGATTCTCCGATTTGTAAAAGTTCTTTTATGATTAGACTCATATATCGTTACTCCCGTTGCTATATTCTATTGTCTCAATATATTATATCGGCTCTTTTGAAAGAAAGTTTACTTCCTCCGGAATCAGCTTTCCGTCCTTATCACATTCCCCTTCGTAAACAGGAGTATCCGCAGGCACAAGAACCGCCTTCATCGCTGCGATTGCAACTTCAAGCTGGCTTTCGTTGGGTTCCTTTGTCGTCAATTTTTGCAATAGAAGTCCTGGCACACTTAAAATTTTTACAAGAACAGAATCACTTCTTCCTGCCCATCTTAAAAGTTCATAGGACAATCCGGCAATGATCGGAACCAACAATAACCTCGAAGTTACCCGCCATAAGAGATTGGGCCATCCGAGCAAAGAAAAGAGAAGCAGGCTGATCACCATGACAAACATAAGAAAGCTGGTTCCACAGCGAGGATGGAGCGTTTCGAAGGGTTTGCAGTTTTTAGGAGTTAACTCCAATCCATTTTCAAAGCAATGAATACATTTGTGTTCTGATCCGTGAAATTGGAATACAGTTTGAATATCCTTCATCTTTGATATGATCAGGATATAGACGACGAAAAGCACAATTCGGAAAACACCTTCAATCAGGTTGAGCGCCACTTCATTGGTCGTAATATACTTAAAGATGCTAACCACGGCTGTCGGTGCGATGATAAATATTCCAACCGTAAAAAGAATTGCCAGAGTTACAGAAAAATACAGCATCGCATTGACTGCTCCCTTTTCTCCAAATTTATTTTCCAGCCAAATTGTCAGCTTATCTTTTTCATATTCCTCACTTCCTTCACAACTCTCCAGAATCTCTGCAGAATACATCAAGGTTCTTGTTCCGGTAACCAGTGAATCAACAAATATGAAAATGCCCCTTAAGATAGGAATTTTTTTCCACGAACCTCGCTTTTTCAGCAGCTCTGTTTTAATATGAAGCTTACCGTCCGGCTTGCGTATCGCTACGGCAGTTCGATCCTCGCCCTTCATCATAATACCTTCCAAAACAGCCTGTCCGCCTACCTTTGTCGGACTTGCGTTCTTTATGAAAATCTTTTTAAAATCCATGTTTATCCCTTGTTTGCCCCTTTCTAAATGATATCTCGTTCCGCTTTATAGATCGCAGAATCAATCAATACGCCATCGATTTTGTTAATCAAATTAAGCTTCTAATTTTGTTTTTCTGATAATTTGGATGAAATCCGCATTATTTTTGGTGTGGGCAAGCTGGTCAATAATATTCTCCGTGACCTCCTGCGTCCCCACATTTGCCATTGCTCTTCTCATGGTCCATACGGCTTCCAGTTCATCTTGCGTCATGAGCAGATCTTCTCTTCTTGTTCCGGATTTGTTCAGGTTGATAGCCGGGAAGATCCTCTTCTCAGACAGCTTACGATCCAAATGCAGCTCCATGTTTCCCGTTCCTTTAAATTCTTCAAAAATCATATCGTCCATACGACTTCCGGTTTCTATCAATGCAGTCGCAAGGATCGTAATGCTTCCGCCTTCTTCCATCTTACGTGCCGCGCCAAAAAACTTCTTTGGTTTGTGCAGTGCACCGGGATCAAGCCCTCCTGACAAAGTTCTGCCGGTCGGTGGAATGACCAGGTTATAAGCTCTGGCCAGTCTGGTTATGCTATCTAAAAGGATGACCACATCCTTCCCATGCTCCACCAGCCGCTGCGCTCTGGCAAGCACCATTTCCGCTACCTTTACATGGTTTTGCGGGAGCTCATCAAAGGTAGAGTAAATTACTTCTCCGCCGATGGAGCGCTGCATATCCGTTACTTCTTCCGGGCGTTCGTCGACAAGTAATACAATCATCTCAATGCCAGGATATATTTTTTCAATACTATTGGCCACTTTTTTTAAGAGCACTGTTTTTCCTGCCTTTGGAGGTGCTACAATCAGGCCTCTCTGTCCTTTTCCAATCGGAGCAACAAGATCGATCAACCGCATGGAAAGTTCAGTCGCACCACTTTCCAATGTGATTCTCTGGTTTGGAAAAATCGGAGTCAAATCATCAAAATCGGGTCTTCTGATGGCAACTCCCGGCTCATCTCCATTTACCGTGTTCACATAAAGAAGCGCGCCAAATTTCTCGCCTTCATTTGGCCTTCTTGTGATGCCCTTTATTTTATCCCCTGTTTTCAAATTAAATCTTCTGATTTGCGACGGAGAAACGTAAACATCTTTATCACTGGTGAGAAAATTATGAAAGCGAAGGAAACCGAAGCCGCCTTCTGCAATTTCCAGAATTCCTTCTACTTCCGGCCGGTCTTCTCTCGGCGTTTCGGGGGTTTTCTTACCCTGCCCTCCTGGTGAAGTTTCTGTGGCAGGCGATTTGACATTTGAAGTTTTTGCTTCTGGTGCTGGGGTTTCCGTTCTCTGAGATGGGGATTGAATGGATTTTTCAGTCTTTTGATCTGAAGTTTCAGTCTTTGAGTCCGATGTTTCAGGCTTCTGATTTGGAGTTTTTGTTTTGGGAATAAATACTTCGGTTTTTTGTTCCTGGTTTATTTTCGCTTGTTCTTTCGGCTTCGAAATCTGGGCTTTGGGTTTTATCGGTCTACCTTTGGGCTTTGGTCTTTCCGCCTTTTGGCTCGAACTCTCCTCCTGCTTTTCCCCGGATTCTGATAACGTCTGAACCAGTTCTGCTTTTTTCATTTTTTCATAATGTTCCATGTGAAAAGATTTTGCAATTTCACGCAATTCTGCAATTTTTTTGCTTTTCAATATCTCTATATCCATATATCCTCCCTATTTGGATTATCCAGACAGCGTTGCGTCTTCCGGCTTTATTTAAACTCAATAAGCAAATCGCGTTTTTAGAGCTGATTTTGCTCCTCAACTTCATTAAAAAGTGAATTCTACTGAAAAATTAGAAAGGCGGTTTTTCACCGCCTCCAAAAAACGTTAGAAGGGTTATCTGGATATCTTGCTGTCTAATTTTCCCATACCGGTCAGCATCCCGGTCACAGTCTGTGTCTTTGTAATAATGTTTGATTCTATCAAGACTATTATAATTCACCTTCCCATTAATTACAATCTGTGTTTTCAGATTTATCTGAACGACTCCTTGCCTATTTGTTTTTGCTGATCGCTGCCTCTGAAGTGCTTTTTGGTTCTATAGAATAGATTTCATGAATCATTTCTGCGGTTTTTTCCGCATTTGGAATCACAAACCAAGGTGCTGCCGACTGAGGCGTACCCGGAAGCAGATAGGTTTCAATATCATCCGCTGATATTCCTACCGCTTTTGTTGCAAGCTTCGTAGCTACACCCAGAGTAATATCCGATTCTACGTTATCAAAAACAGTCTTTGTGATTTTCGGAAGGTCAAAGCCCAAACACTGTTTAAATGCGGACTTCATAAACTTCTGATGTGCTTTCACCCGGCCAATGTCACCTTCTGTATATCCATGTCGATATCTAAGAAATTGAACGGCATGTTTCCCATCCAATACCTGCTGACCTTTTGGGATATTAATCACTAATGGCGGTTTATCGTAAGGATCTTTATATTTCATATTAAATTCAATATTCATTGGAACGCCGCCCATAGCATCAACAATATGAGCAACTCCGTCATAATCAATCACTGCATAATAATTAATCGGCATACCTAAAAGCACTTCACTTACTGCCTTTGCCGTATTCACCGGATTTCCTCTGTACGCTGCGTTGATTTTGTTCTCGCCGTCACTGTTGTAACCCGTCCTATGATAATAGGTATCTCTTGGTACCGAAATCAAATCCACATGCTTCGCATCCATATCAAAACTTGCAACCATTATGGTGTCTGTTAAATTATCGTTCACGCCAAGCATCATGATATTCACCCGGTCTTTATCCTGAAACGCCTCAAAAAACGGGCTGTCTTCTTCTACAATAGCAGGCAGTTTCTCTTTCAGCGACACATTGTCGCCTCCACCTAAAAATTGATGATCGGCTGCCTTCCCAAAGATCGCCAATCCCGGCGTACACAGAACGACAAATATAGCAAATGCTATCAAAAATGTTCGAAAGAAGTTTTGCATCGTGTTTTTGGGTTTTTTTACTTTATTTGATCCATTCTTTTTCCTGATCTCTGTCCCCATTGTTACTATTTTCCTCTCTTTTCCCCGTATTCATTCACTCAATTTGAAACAAATTGGATTTTTATAGTACTCATTGGTCGTTATATTTTATACCTTTTCACAAAAAAAATAAATAGGGAATGTAAATTCCCTATTATTACTTTTTTATTACGTAGGAAATATCGCTCTCAGCGATATTGACGGAGTATCAAAGAAAGCTCCTTGACCGTTGCCTTTTTGCCCCAAGCTTGCCTTTTTGCCCCAAGCTTGCTTGGATTGGCAAAACGGACAGCAGCGAGCGAAGCAAGCAGGAGGCGCAGCCGTTGTCGCCCTTGCGGCGACATGTGGAAATAGGAAGCCTCGATTCCGTCATTTCCACTTTTTTTATTACAATTATTCTTCTATTTTCTCTGAATCCGGTTCATCCTTTTGCATATTGTAGATTTGCATCAGCATCTCTTCAATTCCGTCATCATCCGCAAACCAGAAAGACAGTCCATCCTTCATTCCTGACTTTCCTGGGATCGTAACGGTTTCCAGATTCTCTCCCTCAAGACCGACAGCTTTGGCTGCAAGTTTTGTCGCCATCCCCAAAGGAAGATCGGAATCAACATTATCCAACGTAGTTTTTACTACGCTTGGAAGACTGAATCCAAGTGCCTGACGAAATGCAGATTTTACAAATTCCTGCTGCGCTTTGATCCTTCCAATATCTCCCTGCGGATAACCCGGATAGCCCTTGGCACCTTTCCTGAATCGTAAAAACTCCACTGCCGTGTCTCCATCCAAAATCTGATACCCTTCCTGAATATCGATTTTAAGCGGCGGCTTATCATAAGGGTCTCTATAGTACATATGGAAGGTAATATTCATCGGAACACCGCCCATAGAGTCGACCACCTTTTTCACCACATCGTAGTCAACGACGACATAGTAATTAATTGGCATTCCCATCAGAATATCACTGACAGCAGTTGCAGTGCCTACTGCTTTCTTCGAATGATAGATGGCATTAATCTTCTTTGCTGCAGCGCTGTGCGCATCCTCCCTTGGATAATAAGTATCTCTTGGAATCGATATGACATCGACATGCTGCGCATCCAAATCGTAGCTTCCAAGCATCAGCGTGTCGGTCATTCCGCCATTCACGCCGATCATGAGGATATTCACTCTGTTTTTATCTTTAAAGGCTTTAAAGAACGGACTGTCCTGTTGAACCAGATAGGGCATGTCCTCCTGGAGATTTTCTGTACCGCTAAAAACTCTCACACTGCCCACAAAACTAAGTCCCCATTGAATGGGGACTAATAGTATGGTAAATATTAAAAATCCTGCTATATATGTTTTTAAAAATGTCTTCATTATTTATTATAATTATAAAATCCTTCTCCTGATTTTCTACCCAATTTGCCTGCCCTGACCATCTTCTTGAGAAGTGGATGCGGTCTGTACTTATCGTCGCCATACTCGGAATGTAATACTTCCATGATAGCAAGACAAACATCAAGTCCTACCAGATCTCCAAGCGCCAAAGGACCCATTGGATGATTTGCGCCAAGCATCATCGCCTGGTCAATATCCTCAGCCTTGGCAACGCCGTCAGCCAGGATGCCGATTCCCTCATTGATCATCGGAATCAGTATTCTATTCACCACGAACCCAGGAGCTTCCTCAACTTCAACCGGAGTCTTTCCTAAATTCTTTGTCAATTCCAGAATCGTGTCTCTTGTTTCATCGGAAGTAGTCAGACCTTTAATGATCTCAACCAGCTTCATCATTGGTACGGGATTAAAGAAATGCATTCCAATTATTTTATCCGCTCTGCCTGTTGCTGCTGCAATTTCTGTAATGGATAAAGAGGATGTGTTGGTAGCAATAATGGTTCCGGGTTTGCAAAGCTGATCAAGCTCGGCAAACAAAGCCTTCTTAGCTTCCATATCTTCTGTAGCAGCCTCAATAATCAAATCTGCATCAGCTACGATACTAATATCTGTTGATCCGTGAATTCTTGCCATGACAGCATCCTTATCAGCGGCTGTGATCTTTTCTTTCGTAACTAATCTGTCAAGATTCTTGTTGACCGTTGCGATTCCTTTTTCTACAGAACTCTCTCTTCTGGCACGAAGTACAACTTCATAACCGTTTTGTGCAAGAACCTGTATGATTCCGGCACCCATAGTTCCAGTTCCTAAAACTCCTATCTTTTTCATTTCAGTCCCTCCATTTAATCTCTTAACAACTAGGGTTTCAATTCCCCAAAAAGAATATTACACCTAATTATAAGCGTACCTCTTTTTGCAGGAATTATCAACCATTAATTATCCACCATTATTTTATTTCTGCTTCAATACTTTTCTCATTTCGGTTTTATAACGCTCAACGCCCGGCTGATCGAAAGGATTGACCCCCATCAAATATCCGCTGAGTGCACATGTGGTTTCAAAAAAGTAAACCATTTGCCCGAAAAAATATGGACTTAATTCGGGAATATCAAGCTTGATAATCGGCACCTGTGCCGTTTCATGCGCGGCGATTACACCTTCTACCGCTGCTTGATTAATCGCATTCAGGCTCTTGCCTGCAAGCAATGCCCCTGCACTCTCCGGCACAACCAAATCTTCCGGCGGATTTAACACATTCAGAACTGTTTCAAAGAATATTTGATTTCCGTCCTGCAAAAACTGTCCCATGGAATGCAAATCTGTGCTGAATTGCAATGCGGCGGGGAAAATTCCCTTGCCATCCTTTCCCTCACTTTCACCGAAAAGCTGTTTCAGCCATTCAGCAAAGAACTGAAGTCTGGGCTCATAATATTCAAAGACTTCAATGTCTTTTCCACGATTTTGCAGTAACACCCTTGTTGCCGCCAGCAAAGCCGCATCCGCTTTTTCTTCCTTTGCAGCTCCGGCAGCATGCTCTGCTCCCTGAAGCATGGATTCCACGTCGATTCCAGCAACTGCAATCGGCAGAAGTCCAACCGCAGTCAGTATAGAATATCTGCCGCCAATATTATCAGGTACTACATAAGAACAATATCCTTCCCGGTTCACTTCCTCCCGGAGAATACCATTTTTCTCATCTGTGATTGCATAAATCCGCTTCAAAGCTTCCTCTTTGCCATATTTTTTATAAAGCTCATCTTTCAGAATAGAAAAGGCTATGCTGGATTCCGTAGTCGTACCCGACTTGGAGATGACACAGAGGCACAATTCTTTTCCCTGAATTTTCTCAATTAGTTCCTTATGATACGTTCCGCTTAGATTTTGACCGGCAAAATAAATTTCCGGTGCATCTTCCGCTCCGGTCTTCAGTGCACTGATGGCGGCCTGCGCTCCCAGATAAGAACCTCCAATGCCAATTACGAGAAAAACCTCACATTGTTTTCTGATTTTTTCTGCAGTCGCCAATAGGTCGTTCAGCTCATTTTGGTCATAAGAAAAAGGTAATGAAACCCAACCGGTAAAAGGTTCTTTCCCTGACCACAGCCATTTTGCTGCTTCTTCCAACTTTTTTTCACAAGACATTAACACCTGCGGTTCTACCAGAGAACGCGACAGATCCAGTTTTATAGTTTCCCCCATTAAAAATCCCTCCTAACAAATCATACAAGTCATAATTCTGCTGATTTTAATAAAACTATTTTGCGGCTCTGTTATAATTCGGAACCAGCTCCTGGAGCCAATCCTTCACTTCCTCGTCCTTCATGGTCAAAAAGCCGTTTATACTATCTTCTTCTGTGTACTGTCTCTCTTTTTCAAGCATCTCACTGAGCCCATGAGAAGGTGGCAGCGGATGTCCCACATAAATCTTATTATGCGCTGTTTTTTCAATTCCTTCCTCATCAAGCAGTAATTCTTCGTATAGTTTTTCACCCGGTCTGAGCCCCGTCACCTTAATATCAATGTCTACATACGGAACATAACCCGACAAGCGAATCACATTTTCCGCCAAATCCATGATACGCACCGGATCTCCCATATCGAGAATGAAAATTTCTCCGCCCGTCGCCATAGCTCCGGCCTGGATTACCAACTGTACCGCTTCCGGTATGGTCATAAAATACCTGGTAATATCTCCATGCGTTACCGTTACCGGACCTCCCCGCTCAATTTGCTTCCGGAACAGTGGAATTACACTGCCATTGCTTCCAAGCACATTTCCAAACCGAACTGCTGAATAGCTGGTGCGTGAATGCGTGCTTTTTTCTTGCAGAAGCATTTCCGCCACCCGCTTTGTCGCTCCCATCACATTGGTCGGATTGACCGCCTTGTCGGTAGAAATCATGACAAAATTCTCCACCGCATATTCGTCGGAAAGGTCAATCATATTTTTGGTTCCGACGATATTGTTAACTACCGCATCCTTCGGATTGCTCTCCATCAGCGGAACATGCTTATGAGCTGCGGCATGAAAAACCACATGAGGCTTGTACTTGAGAAAAACCTCCCGCATTCTATGTCTGCTGCGCACGGATGCAATCACGACTTCGAATTCCAAATGCGGAAAAGCATTTTTAATCTCATTTGATAATTCAAAAATCGTATTTTCGTAAATATCAAGGGCAATCAGTTTTCGCGGCCGAAACCGGACAATCTGACGACAAAGTTCGGATCCAATGGATCCTCCTCCTCCTGTAACCAATACAATTTTGCCTTCCAAATAACCGCTGATCTCTCTGAGGTTGACTTGTACCGGTTCTCTGCCCAGCAGATCCTCAATATCAACATCCCTCAGCTTGCTGATGCTGACCCGTTCGTTAATCAGATCACTGATTCCCGGCAGAGTTTTCATCTTACAGCGGGTTTTATTACATTCATTTACAATTTTCTGGATCGCCTTTTTGTTCGCAGACGGAATCGCGATAATGATTTCATCCACGCCGTATCTTCTTGCAAGCTGCCTGATTGCGGTATGATCGCCCGCTATCTTGATGCCAGCAATCCTCTGATGTACCTTACTGGGATTGTCGTCCACGGCAACTACAACTTTTTTACCGGAATCCGGATGCTGCTTAATATCTTTAATAATCGCCGCCCCGGCATCACCGGCACCGACCACCATCACTCTGCTGAGCTCTGCGCTGTTTCCTCTTTTTAATACCCCAAAGAGCAGACTGCTTAAAGATCCGGGGGTTCTTAACTCTCTGAAAATCCGATAGCCAAAACGAACCGCTCCAATCAAAAGAATATCCAAGATGAAACTATAAACATAAATGCTTCTAGGAAACATTTGTTGGGTAAACTCCAGATATACGATGGAAGCGGCCGTCGCCGCCACGGATGCAAACGTAATTTTTACGATTTCCTCCGTACCGGCATACCTCCAGAGACTCCGATAAAGACCGGAAACCCAGAAAACAACAATTTTTACAGCCGTTATGATCAAAATATTATCGGCATATACTGCAAAATGTCCTAAAAAAACATCCGAGCTGACAGCAAAGTCAAATCGAAGTAAGAACGACATAATATATCCGAAATTAATGCAGATGATATCTGCAAATAGTAGTAGCGCAATTCGAGAGTACTTTACCATAGAAAGCAATAATCCTTTCAAATCAAAATAATAAACTGTCAAAGCGATAGTAAAATCAACAACAACGATTCCTATACTCCAGCCTTAGTTTACTCTAATTTGCAAGGATTATCAAGTTAAGATTCCGTAACGTTATGAGATGGAATCTCATATTCACTTGCCGTTTCATTCACAGTAGCAACAAAGAGCTTCAGCAGCTGCTCAACACGTCCGAGCTGAATCTTGTTGCAGCTGTTGAGTGTTGCCATGACACTTTCAATCATATCCTTATTTTCAGCATCTGCTATTTTCAAACCATGGTTTCCCTTCAGGATGTAATCTGTCGAAAGATTCAAAACCTCACTGAGATTGTATAGGGTCGTCATCGACATACCCTTCATTCCATATTCTATATCTGCACAAAACTTAGCGGATACATCCAACTCCTCTGCCAATTGTTCCCGTGTGTAATGCAGCTGCTCTCTTTGGAACCGAATTCGCTTTCCTATGGCTTTTAAATCCATCCCCTCAGGTCTCATGTCAGTCTCTCCTATTTGAAATCCGTATTATTTTGTCGATTTTTATTTATTTGTGTAACCATTTTATACAAACCCAAAGTTGCAGTCAATGCAACTTTCAGGCGCAAAACAGCTTTGCCCCTCTGCTCGGAATCGATGGGTCTCTTCACCGGTTCTCTGATGCCAAAATCATTCCTCTTCAATCAGATAGTTTTTCTCTTTTAATTTTTTTTCAATGGCGTCCAGCATCGTTTCCGAATCAGCCTCCACCGTATGCAGATGGACGTTTCCGGTTAAATCCTTCAATGGCACTGTCTTACGGTTTTTCAGTTTCTCCACAAAATCATAGACATCCTTCCGATTCTTGATGATCAATCCAGTAGAGATCTCTCCATAGATTTCATGCATAACAATAACATCCAGCACCTTCCCGCCGTTATCTACGATCGTGCAGAGTTCATCTTCAATCTGCTCATCTGTATGCTTTACCAGAAAGCAGCGGTTTACTTTCTGTATTTCCTGATAATAGAGCAGATAGCCTTTTGTTGTTGAAATGATATTACGATTCACTGCTCGAAGCAGTGCTATATCCTGAACAATAATCTGTCTGCTCACATTAAGTCTTTTCGCCAGTTCCGTGCCGGATACCGGCTCTTCATTATTCCGTAATATCTCTATAATCTTCGTTCTTCGTTCTTCTCCTGTCATTTCTCACCCCACCTTTATTCGCGAACTGATGGAAGAAATATCTATTTTTCTATCGTTATTATACTTTATAATTTAAGAATAATCAAAATTTTTCATTGCTCATCACAGCCCTTGATTGATGTGTATTGGAGAAAAACGGCATCGCTGCATCAAAATATAATTGAGAGATGCCATCTCCAGCGGTAAATTTTCCACCTTCGCAGGAATTAGAAGAATCCCAGGTAGCATCAATGATGATCCATCTGCCGTCTGCATAGGCCTCATTCCATACATGGTTGGGTTTGACCGTTTTCAGATCTACATCATCCCATTGATCTTCACCGGATATTCCCAGAGCAAAACCCATGACCTGCTTGCACGGGATTCCGGAAGCGGAAATCAAATCCTTTGTCAGATTGGCATAACCGCTGCAAACTGCATACCGATTTTCAAGTACTTCCAGCGTCGTGATGTTGGTCGTTTTTGTCTTACCCTCCAAATAATCACGGTCATAATAGATATTGTCAGCTACCCAATCATGGATTGCCTGAAGCTTCTCATAATCGCTGTCACATCCCTCTGTAATCTCTGCGGCCAGATTTTTCACCATCTCAATGCTTTCCTTTGTTGTTCTGGTCTGAAGATTCATGCGTTCATCCTGCGCTTCTACCTGATTCCCCTTATAGATTCTTAGGTTTTTCCCATAAACAGGCGCGGGAATAAAATATTGATCTTTTGCCGTTACTTTTAATACCAGCGTTGAAAGAATAAAGCTTGTGTAGTAGTGATATTTTTCATCATTCCCATAGAGATCCACAAAATATTCGCCTTTGGGAAGGTTTGCCATGGATATGGCAAGATCATAGTCTCCGTCCTGATTTCTTTTGCTTACCTTTTCTTCTTTCTTTAATCCTGTTTCCTTATTCTTGATCTGAGCCAGAACCCACTGCTTCTCTTTATCCTTGCTCATCCCCGTAATCGAAAGCACATTGTTATTTATTTCAAAATCAAAATACTCATCTTCACTCAGATTTGTAGATATGCTGTCCCATCGTTCCACAGCCAATCCGTAATCTTCTGCCAGCTGATCGGATATAACATCGGATGCAATGAGTTCTGTAATCATCGTGTTTATCTCGTCCTTGTATTCCGCTTCCAGATAGAAAAATGAGGTTTCCACCAGATTCCGCTTCGTATAATCGGAACCAGGCTTATAGGATTCTGTAAGATCATCTGGCAGGATTCCCAGCTGATTTGCCTTATTCACCGCCCGGTTCCATTTAAAATCACCCTGACCGTCATCATAGCCCAGAACTCGAAGCAGCAAGGTATTATACTGATTTGCAGTCATGAAGTCGTTTGTACCAAATCGGATATCACTGACTCCCTTCGAAATGTTTTCAGCACAAGCATAATTGGCGTAACCGACAGCCCAAGAAGGGACATCAGAAAAAGGGCAGGGAAGAGATGCCATCTTCTGCGCGTCTTGCTCTTTTCCCAAAAGCCGGATTAGAATAATAACTCCCTCCATACGAGTGGGTTTCTGATCCAGCCCATAGCTTATCCCATCTCCTTTCAGCAGCTGCGCCTCAATAAAAAAGTTTTCTACGCTGCGTCTTTCATTTTCGCTGAATGCAAATACAGGAATGCTTGTAAAAAGAAGGGCTATGATAATAATCAACATAATCGAGATAAAAGACTTGGTTTTATTCATTGAAATCATTCAAAAAAATTCCTTTCTCACAAGTTCAGACAAAGTTCAGGTCACATTCCGTGTGAAAATAAATGCAGCTGCGCTGCTTCAACCATTTTCAATTATTAAATCATCCTATTAAAATATTCTTTAGAAACCACTAACTGCTTTTTCAGGATTTCCTTCCATAAAGCTGCTGGTATTTCACCACTGCCTTTAGACACTTTAGTTTTTCTAACGTTATTATATTCATCGCGTTTTCTAAAATAATAGTGATCTGTATTCTTGTATAATTCCCATCCATCGTTCTCGCAGAATCTTTTTAATTCTTTCCACTTTGGCATTTAATCTTCTCCTCGAGTTTTTGGGTGTCGTTTTGAATTAATGCCTTAAAGACATATGGGATATGACCTTTCCTGTTCGGAGCCGAACTCCAATACTCGAATTCATTATAAAAGTCTTCCGCATATTCCATAATCGCTTTTGCCAGTTTTGCCTTCGCTGCGGCCTCTGTTTCGGCATTCTCAGCTAAATCCAATTCATTTAAGGATAATGTGACAGATCCATCCTCTTCTTTATAGAATGCAGCCGTGAATTCGTATGCAGACAATATATTTTCAAGGAATTTTACGTCAGCAAGCAACATATAATCCCTTGTTCTTTTAATAAACTGCGGCTTCTTTCGTATAACTCTATCAACAACCAAACTCCACTCATTTCTAACACTGGTAGCATTAATCGCAAGCATATCAATCATCTCCTTTGCACCTCCATCATATAGCAAAATGTACACTATGTCAATTGTGTACATTTATTATATGATGAACAATCAAAATATATCCTTCTATAGCAATTAATTTCTTAAAAATCCCACACTACTTGCGAGCCTTTTTCTTTTATAAGAACTATTTGATACAGAAAAATGGTGTACTTCACACATTCTCGTGTGACAGCTACACCATTTTATTTCCTGCGCCTTAGAAAACTTTCTTAGTACCTTCGACGTTAAAATCCTTATTCTTTGGTGGGCAGTATTGGGCTCGAACCAACGACCTCCTGCTTGTCGAGCAGGCGCTCTAACCAACTGAGCTAACCGCCCATACAATCCATATTTCAAGATTTTTTGTCAGGCCACTTGCCTGTTTGCTTCCTGGATTACATGTCTGTTAAAAACTTACTATTGGATTATAGCACGGGTTTTCATAAGTTTCAATCGAAAAGCTCGTATGTTTCTTAAAAAAAATTGCTATTATGAAATATTTTCTTGAATTTCTTGCGATTTAATCTTCAGTTTATAATTCTTTGCTAAAATGAAATGGGAGTAAAAAAATCCGAATCAGTTTATCATAGTGTAATCAATTTGTAATACACAAATCCCTTAAAATCAACATTTAATGGCGAACTGTGTATTGACGATTTCTATATATTAGAGTAAAATTAGAATACTGACCAACGAGTCAGAAATAATCTAAAAGAAGAGAAAGGATTTGAGATTCAATGAAAAAAGTTTTATGTACAAGCCTGGCATCATTATTGATTCTAAGCGGGATTACTGTGGCTTTTGCATCAGAAGCACCGAAAGATACTGCAGCATCTGCACAAACCACCACAACATCCTCAGCGATAGAGACAACGGGAGCTGCTATTGAAACAACAGGTGCTGCCGTTACCATCATCCCCGATATGACCTTTACGGGTGATCCCGTAAAGCTAACTTTAGATAATGCTTATAAGAAGATGCTTTCAGACAGTGCGGGGGCAGAGATGGCTGAACTGAATAAGCAAAGCGCAAATGGAGTTGCACAGGGTTATAGTGAACAAGTTCGTATGATTAATAAAGCCGAACATTCGGGCGGCGATTATAGTACCAGCGAAAAAAACGTACTGAAAGTCCAAAGAACGTATGCGAAAGCTCAGAGCCCAAGAAATTATGAAGCCGAAATTAATAAATTAAAAAGTCAAACTTTGGAGAATTATTACACTTTAAAAGAAGTTGAAAATCAGGTGAAGATTGCCAAAGACAATCTGGCATTAAAAGAAAAGCTGCTAAGCAATACGCAATTAAAATACAAACTTGGCACCGTGTCGAGAAGTGATGTTCTTGAGGCAGAAACTTCTGTATATGAAGCAAAAGATAAGCTGCTGGCAGCTCAAAATGGATTAAATACAACGAAGATGTCCTTTAATCAGTTTATGGGGTATGATTTGATGCAGAATATGACTTTAACCGACAGCATCAAGGAAATCCCGCTATCCGAGAAAACCCTGGCTAATTCTATTAAAGATGCCCTGGCTAATCGAAACGAGATGTATGAGGCTGCTTATGATATAGAAGTATCTACTTTGAATTTAGAAAATTGTAAATCTTATCCATGGAGTTCATCTAAATATATCAATGCTAAGAGGTCATTTCTGATGGCCGAAACAAATAAGAAAAATTCTCCTCTCACCGTAGAGCTGGATGTAAGAACAAAGTATATGGCGATGAACGAGAAATACTCTGCAGTACAAACCGGTAAAAAGATCATCGAAAATGCAAAAGAAGCAGAAAGATTGGTTCAACTCCAATATGATGCCGGAATGGCAACCCTTTCTGATGTGGAAGGTAAACAGATTGTTCTATACAACGCCCAACTGGATTATTCCAAGGCCCTTTTGGAATACAATCTCGCAGTCAATGCTTATGAGTTGGCAAGTACAGTTGGAACAACCGCTGCTTCAATTAGTTAAGTTCATATGCACCAACAAACGCCTTAGGGAAATCCCTAAGGCGTTTTATATATGGTGGTTTATATCGTCCTCTAATTATAAACTGGTTCTTTAATAATAAGTTCTCTTGCTTCCTCCATTTTTGTCTGAGCATCTAAAGCAAAATAAAGAAAAGTGTCTGCCAGCATAGAGTAATCTGAATCAGATGCAGCAAGGTACGCTACATTTTCAAGTACAAGCAGATAATACTCATTACTTTCCGCAAAGACCAATAATTTCTCATATGCGATCTTTTTCGCTTCCGTCAGGGAAGCTTCCTTTATCGCCTTTACCTCTGTAGTAATCGCTTGAGCCTTTAAATAATTATCACTGGCAGAAGCCGCGATCGCTTTTTTTTCATCAGCGGTAGCATTCTTTATGTTTGTAACCTTTGCAGAAGCTTCATAATATAGCGCTTCTTCTCTCTCGTAAAGATTCTTAAACAAAGCAGCAGTGGCATCCACTTCAGCAGAATCTTCCTCTTTCGTTTCTGCGTCGGCCGCTTCTTCTGCTTCCCCATTATTGATAGAAATTTTTGATGTGGTGCTATTCCAAGTAATTGGTCGATCCATGAGATTTGAAATGGATCTGACCGGTAAATAAGTAGTGCCATCATAATTAAGTGGATAAATTGTGGCACCATTTACATCTTGAAAGGATAGTATTTCAAAATCATACATTACAAAAATCTCAGATTTTAAAGAACCCATAACCAAACTTGGTTTCAACTCTGATAATATATCCATATCTCTTTCGCCTGCTGATATGGCTGCATTTGTAGGAATCGGTGCAGACGATTTTACAGGATAAGAAAGAGTCTTCCCAATATAGACAGTTTTGCTGCCACTATCCCACTCAATCGGTTCTTTCATGACGGCCGATACCGCTCGTATCGGAAGATATACGGTGCCATTATAGATAATTGGATAAACATATTGTCCATCGACATTTTTGAATATCTGTCTGACGCCGTTTACTTCCACCGAAATATCAGGTTTCAGATTGAACATAACCTTTTTTTGAGTGGATGTACCAGATTCAGAAGCAATTGCGTATGTTATTGTAATATTAATGTTTAATAAAAGTGCAATCGTTGTGATTAAAATTGCAAATCTCTTCATGTCCTTTTCCCCTCTTCGTAACATCTTTGTGGATGTATTTCCCAATACATTTCTACTATAAACCACAATCTGGACAAGGTCAATAACTAAAGTCATTCTGATGTTGATTTTCGCGGTTTTTCGATATATAATATGTTTTGTTATCAAGGGGAAAGGGAGAAGCGATTGTAATGATTCGAGAAAACCAGAAAATATTTAATACAGCCCAGATTCTCATAGATATTATCATTTTCTTATTTTCCATGTCGGATGCGTATTTCATTCGTTTTTTTCATTATACCGATCCCCATATCCAGATTGATTTTTATTTTAAAATAGCGATTATTGCAATTCCTATCTATCTGCTGATTTTTAATTATTTTCAACTGTATGAATCCTATCGCACAAAACGGCTAATTCTTGAGACCAGCAGAGTGATCAAAGCGAATCTTCTGGGATTTTGTTAATTATCATTTTGTCGTTTCTCTTTAAAGAGGTCAATATTTCCAGAATGGTAATCTTGATCTTTGGTTTGATCAACACCTTATTGATGAGCATCAGCCGTATTCTATTGAGAAAAACCCTAAGATCCATGAGATCAAAGGGATACAACATCAAAAAGATGCTAATCGTCGGTTATAACACACTCGCATTGGACTTCGTCCACAAAATCCTGTCGAACAAAAATCTGGGTTATACTGTCGTTGGATTTCTAAGCGATCAATTCGATGATGCTAACTCAACTGCTATGATGAATTCTATCCCCTTTAAAGGGCGATTTGATAACTTAGAAAAGACTATGGAAGATGAATCCATTGATGAAGTTATGGTCGCTTTGGAATATGACCAGTATCACTATCTCTCAGATATTATTGAATCCTGCGAAAAGTCAGGGACAAAGGTCAGCATCATTCCCTTCTATACGAAATATCTTCCGGCCAGACCCTACATCGATGAAGTGGAAGGGCTGCCGGTTATTAATGTCCGACGGATTCCTTTGGACAATCTGCTGAATAATTGGTTTAAAAGGCTATTCGACTTTTGGGCATCTCTATTTCTTATCATCATACTGCTGCCGTTTCTACTATTAATTACAATCGGAGTGAAAGTTACATCGCCGGGGCCAATCATCTACAAGCAGGAACGGGTCGGACTGAATAAGAAAAATTTCATGATGTATAAATTCCGATCCATGAAGGTGGCCAACGATGACTCCGATAAAACTGCATGGAGCACAAAGAATGATCCAAGGAAGACCAAGTTCGGCTCTTTCATCAGAAAGTATAGTATTGATGAACTTCTGCAGCTATTCAACGTATTGAACGGTACCATGAGTCTTGTAGGCCCAAGGCCGGAAATTCCATACCATGTCTATAACTTTAAAGAAGAAATCCCCCTTTATATGGTCAAGCATCAGGTAAGACCGGGCATCACAGGCTGGGCTCAGGTGAACGGTTTTCGCGGAGATACTTCAATTAAAGCCAGAATTGAGCATGATATATTCTACATAGAAAACTGGAGCTTTTTACTGGATATCAAAATATTGATCATGACAGTCTTTAAAGGATTGGTGAGCCAAAGTGAGTAAGAAGATATTGTTTACCGCCTCGACCAAATCTCATTTCGACCATTTTCATCTGCCATACTTTAAAGCATTTGAAGACCTTGGCTGGGAAGTAACACCTTTTGTTCTGCCTGTCAGCAAAAGTTTTTTCAGTATAAAAAATATGGCGGCTATCAATGAAACGAGAAAGCTGATCAAAAAGGAAAAGTTTGATATTATCAGTTCTCAGTCTACTCTGGCCGGAATCGTTACAAGATTTGCTGTTATGCTGACTGGTCGGCATCGAAAACGTATGAAGGTATTTCATACTGCACATGGTTATCTGTTTCATGATGATAAAAGCTTGAAAAAATGGGCTTATCTCCTGCCGGAGATGTTGTGTGCAAAAGTAACCGATGTTCTGATGGTTATGAATCATGAGGATCTGGAGATCGCCAGAAAATATAAGCTATGCAAAAATACAGAAAACATTCATTATATCGACGGAATGGGAATTGACCTGTCACGTTTTCAAACAGCACAGGGTGAACCGCTGCAATGCACAAAGGAGCAAAAGACCGCTTTCGGCATCAAAGAAAATGATTTTGTTTTTGTTTATGCCGCTGAATTTTCAAAGAGAAAAAACCATGAACTGCTGCTTCGGGGGTTTGCAGAGGCAATTCAGGAAATCGACCGTTTGGTCATAGATGGTGAAAATGGAAAAGCTGAAGAAGCTGTAGCGAAACATCTGGCCGGTTCAGAACTCGAAATACAAGTGAAAAGCAACAAAAAAAACAATCTTAAGCTTGTCCTTGCCGGAGATGGTGCTTTGCTCGAGAAAATGAGAGGACTGGCAGCTGAGTTAGGAATCAAGAACCACGTGATTTTCCTTGGATATATTAAGAATATGAACGAGCTTTACCCCTGCTGTGATGTCGCAGTTTCAACCAGCAGAATCGAAGGGCTGCCGTTTAATATTATGGAGGCTATGGCAAGTGGACTGCCAGTGATTGCAAGTGATATTAAAGGCCACAAGGAGCTTACCACCCATGGGGAGAACGGGTTATTGTTTGAGAGTGAAAATCTTGAGGAATTGACAGACCAGATCATTAAAATGTACATTACTACCGGATTTAGAGAAAGGTGCAGATCAATCTCATTGGAGAAAGTCAAACTCTTTTCCTTAGACAGAGTATTTCCGGACATTATGAAGGTTTATAAAAACAATGAATAAAATTTACCGACAGGCAATATTATACTCCCGAATCCCGTTAATAGATAGATTTGGATCTATGTGAATTCAGGCATTACCTGTGACATTCTGATGTTGATTCCAAAGAGTTTTCAATATATAATGTATTTCTAAACAATAGAGAAGGATTAGGATGAATGGAAAAGAATTCTAGGTTAGTAAAAATTCAAAATAAATTTTTAAGCCCAGTGTTAGAAAAATTGGAAGTTATTAAAGAACTACAGTATCAGGAAAAGAATATTATTAATACCTTTATTAATGAAAATCAGAATTACAAGCTTCTATATGAACAATCCAATATGGATAAAATATCTGCTCTGATTGAACAACGCTGGAAGATTATCGACAGCTTTGATAGTATCCGTTTTAATAATTATGAGTTTCAATGCCAAATTTGTAGCGGTAATATTAACACCAACACTGCAAGGCAGTATCGTTCCGAATGTATCTTTAAAGGAGGCATCTTAATCCGTTTTGAATGTCCACACTGTGGTTGTATTATTGGGCCGCTAAAAATGTTAACCCTTGACAAGGACAATTTTGATCTAGATTATTCACAGCACTATTCCATTTTTTCTGAAGGGGATACCACAGAAGATGAAAAGTTTACTTTTTACCAATTGGAGCCCCAAAAGGACAAATGCTATTTAAACTATGGGTGTGGTTCATGGTCAAGAACCATCGATGAATTAAGGGCGGAAGGGTTCAATATATATGGTTACGATCCATATGCTTGTAATAGTAATCGTTCATACATAATTACATCAATGGATGTTCTAGCTGGCATGCGGTTTGATGGCATATTCTCAAATAACGTATTAGAACATTTGACTAATCCAATTGAAACATTTTTACTGTTTAAGCATTTGCTGATAGATAATAATGGCAAAATGATCCATTCAACTCCTTGTTATGATTACTTGTATGAATATACAAGATTTCATTTATTTTTTTATACTGGTAAAAGTCTTCAGATTCTATGTGATCATGTTGGGATGGAATCGTATGGGCGATATGACGAAATACGCAACAATAATAAATACACTAGCTTTTTGTTTAGAGAAAAACAGTTACCCTAAATGATATGGCTTAATTATTATATTTTAGAATAATACACTCACAATGATACCTATTAGAATAAGCAATATCCCCATTATTTGACGAATTGTCATTTTTTCTTTTAAGAAAAAATACGATAATGTTGGTACAAATATAAAGCTTGCAGATTCTAATAATGTACCAATAGATAGTGGAAGAAATCTATATAGCATTGCTATAGAAATCATTGCGCAAAAAAATATGCAATAAGCTAATATTACTTTGAAATTAAAGTATATTCTTAGACCTGTTCTACCCTCATTAGCTGAAGATTTTAATAAAATTTGTGAAAAAGATGATACCAGAACAAAAATTAAAAAAGCGCCTACATATTTTAAATCATTCATATCCGCTCACCACCAAAAGTATACCCGCTATTATCAAGCATCCTCCTATTATTATGCTTAATCTTAGAGCTTCATTAAAAAAAATAACGCTCCATACTAATCCCCAAATTATTACGACAGCTTTGTTAGAGTATGCTATTGAAAGGGGAATTTTTTGCAAAGTAAGCTGCCACATTACTGAATAGATAGCCATAATCAAAATAGAACCTATGAAATATTTCATAAATTCTAAAGAGAAATACTCATTTAATGAAGCTTTTTTGGACAATATACCTGTAAAAGAATATATAAGAAACAAAATATTTAGCAGTATTAAGTTCTTAAAAGTAATTTTATTATTCATAATATTAATTCACTTTGTTATCTATATTATATGTCTCCCGAACAACATATTGAGGACTGTTATTAATACTTATGTAGATACGTCCTATGTATTCGCCTATTAAACCAAGAACCATCAGTATTATGCCCCCAAGAAAAAGCTGTACCGACATAATTGAGCTATACCCCGCTAATGTGTTTGGATTCATTATTTTATGTATAATGGTATATACAGCAAAGATAAAACCAAGGAATGCACACAGTAGTCCGATCGCAGTTGCAATTCTAAGCGGTTTAACAGAAAATGAAGTAAATCCATTCAACCATAAAGAGATTAACTTTTTTAAATTATAATTAGATTTACCATAGCTTCTTTCACGATGGATCACAGGAACATTTGATATATTTTTAGTTGCACGAAAAACTAGTCCTAAAACATATGGATATGCATTCCTATAATGTAATATTTCGTCAACAATAAACCTTTTCATAGCAAAATAGCTTGTAACTTGAATCTCTTTGGGCTTATTGATCAGTAACTCGGCCATTAACGTATTTAGTCTGCTACCCAAATTCCTTAAAGAGTCATGTTTTTTATCTTCATAACTAGCATAAACTACATCATATCCTTCATTCAGTTTATCAATCAATGAAAACAATTCACATGCAGGCGTTTGACCGTCATCATCCATTGAGACAACCACTTCTCCAGTTGATACAGCATATCCTGCCATTAATGCGGCATGTTGTCCAAAATTTTTAGCTAAGTTTATTCCTTTAATATTATTATCTGCTTTAGATAAACCTTTTATGATCTCTTTTGTTTGATCAGTGGAGAAATCATTAACTAATATTATTTCATATTCATAACCATATCGTCGAGATATTTCCTTTTTTATTTCATCAACTACATTGCCAATACTTAAAGATGAATTATAGCATGGAATTACTAATGATACCCGAATCATTCTACGCTTACCTCTTCCCTCTGTTATGTTTCACAAATACATACATGGTTTCAAGGACGGTAAATCCGCATTTATACCTTGACTGTAACGATGCTACGTTGTTTGAAGAAATATCAGTTGTTAAAAATTTTACATTCCGATTCCTAATTTCCTCAATCGTTCTGTATGTCATGCAAACTGCTAGACCTTTCCCAGTAAAGCCTTCGTATATTCCAGATATGAAATCATGATACCCGTCATCGGATTTTCTGACTCCAATAAAACCAGATTTTTGATTATTATACATCACGTTAAAAAGCTCGGATCCTCTTTTCACCTCATCTTTAATCCACTCTGTATAGCGATTTGCGGCCTGGTCTATTGTAAAGTAAGGATCTAATGCTATTCGATCTGTCGTAAACATTCCTTTACGAATATTTTTCAGAATAAGTTCTAAATCATCGTCTGATATCGGTATTACGCTTGTAACTGCAGCTGTTTTCCATCTTTCTTCGCTTAGGGTGATAGGGTTAAGATTATGAATTATACGGTTCATAGCTTCAATAAAAACGAATCTCTTTTCCGCCAAGAGAAAGGATATGTCTACACGTTCAACCGGTAATTTTACAACCATATAATCGTAATCAATATTTTCCAACTGTTGAGAAACCACTTCAGCTTTATCAGCTTTTTCAACTGTAATTTCAACTGCTGTAAGACCCAGATTTCTTTTTTCCCAAAATGCGTCGATTACTTTCATTTTCTCATTCTCCTTTACTAAAAAATGATAGGATTGTTTCAATGATTTGATTAGTTTTTGAATCTTCAAGACCATAATATAAGGGCAGCCGTAATAAACGCTCACTTTCTTTCGTCGTGTAAACGTCTTTACCATGGAAGTGCCCGTATTTTTGACCAGCCGGACTACTATGCAACGGAACATAATGAAAGGCGACCATGATACCATTGTTTTTTAAATAGTTTATAAGCCTGGTTCTTTCCTCAATATCCTTTACTTTAATATAAAACATATGCGCATTATGATCACAATAAGGTGGAATGTGTGGCAGGGTTATTATACCGTTGTCCTCAAGTTCTTTTAATCCGTTGTAATAAAGTTCCCAAGTCGCCAGCCTGATTGCATTAATATGCTCTGCGATTTCAAGCTGTGCCCATAAATATGCAGCATTGAGTTCACTAGGTAAATACGAAGAGCCTATGTCTACCCATGTATATTTATCGATCTGACCTCTAAAAAATTGGCTCCTGTTTGTACCTTTTTCCCTTATAATTTCTGCTCTTTCACTATTCTTTATATTATTGATGAGGATTGCGCCACCTTCACCCATTGTATAATTTTTTGTTTCATGAAAACTATAACAACCGAAATCGCCAATAGATCCAAGCGCTTGTCCATTATATTTAGACATCATCCCCTGCGCAGCATCTTCAATTACAAACAAGTTGTTTTCTCGGGCAATCCTGCAAATCTCTTCCATTTCACACGATACTCCGGCATAGTGCACCGGTACGATTGCTTTTGTTTTTTTAGAAATAGCTCCTTCTATGAGTTTTTCATCCATATTCATTGTATCCGGGCGGACATCCACAAAAACAATCTTTGCTCCCTGTAGGACAAATGCGTTAGCAGTAGAAACGAAGGTATACGAGGGCATAATGACTTCATCCCCTTCTTTTATATCCGCTAATATTGCTGCCATTTCAAGGGCATGTGTACAAGAAGTTGTCAGAAGAGCCTTTCCAATTTTAAAATGCTCTTCTAACCACTGGCTACACTTTTGGGAAAAAGCTCCGTCACCACTTATTTTTCTATCTTTTATAGCCATATTTATATATTCAATTTCTTTTCCTGAATATATTGGTACATTAAAGTTTACCATTTTCTCTCCTTTTATTACTTAAACTATTTTTTGCCAACATATATAAAACTGGATGCAATATTTTTTGCCATAGGATGCTTGGCAAGGATAATATCAATAAATTTAATCGGAAAAGTAATCAGCACGAAAAGAAAATATAATGCAATATATTTTCCATTTTCAATTTCAAATTTATTTTAACAAACAGTGCATATCAATCTGTCATTATTAAAATCCAGTTCAGATTTACACTTAGGGCATATAAGTATCTCTTTTATTAGATCACGGCACATTTATTTTCAACCTTTCTTGTTAATTAAGCTCGTTATATTAAATACGGTGACGTAAAATAACTAATGCTTCATAATATTCATACTTTTAATTGTTATATTTTCAGGTAAGTCGTTTGCTAATACAAATTCTACGTCCTGCATATCATTTTTAAGTTTAAATTTAATTGCGTTTTTACCTGGATGTACTTTCTTTTCCATAACAATTGTTTGACCTGCATTGGAAGTGATTTTTAATTTTACGGGTTTGTCATTTTCTTTAAAGCTATAGTTTAGAAGAAGATCATATTCACCCGTACGTAAGTCTGAATAAGGGCCATACACAATTCCACCTGTTTCAAGTGATAAGCTAAAATCTTCATTCTCCTTTACATTTTCATTATGCACCATAGCAGGGAGTATATTTATCTTCTTTCCTCTAACCAAATCAACATTTACAAACCTTTCGGCAATATTGTAATTATATATGCTTATATAATAATCACCCTGAATATAAAAGTCTATAGATTGTCCAAATTGTTTGCTCAGTTTATCATCTTTCATTGCCCAATCGTACTCATCTTTTGTTAACATTAAAAATGTTTTTCCATTATAGTATTCCGAACTATAAAATCGCTTTGATGTCAAATGATAAAAAGGCTCAATTGGATCTCCAATTATTGCCACGATCTCAGGGTTAAAATCAGCAAAAACAGAATTTTCATATGCATTCCAATAACTTGCATAACCCATTTTTAAATTCCTGTTTTTCAATGACTCTACTAAATCATAGGTAGGTTTTAATTGTGCTATAACATTATCATTCATTTGAATAAACAATAATTGAGATCCGCCAATAAACAGTATTAATGCACACATACTAACAAAACACGTTAAGAAATTCTTTTTTAACATAAATGCATAAATATAATAGCAGCTTACGATAATTTGTAAAATAATATTTACTTGGAAATATCTTGCAGAGGAAATGCTGCCCAAACCTTGAATAAAAATAAATAAAATCACTGTTATAGCTAATGAAATCCATGAAAATAGGATAAGTCTTTTTATCTTAATATTCAATGTTTTATATTTTCTGGTCAACATCAAAGGAAAAACAAATACGAAAGCAAACATTCCAAATAACTTGACCATAGTAACTATTCCATTTATGGAAAACAATGAAACACTGGTATCGTAACCAAATAAAGCCCAAAAACTAGGTATCACCGCACGGCTACTCCCAGTTAAGCTATCTAAATCATATCCCGAAAACAAAGCAGGATTTGAGATGCCCGCTTTATATGAACCGACACTAGTTATATATTTAAATATCGCAAGACCACAAATTGTAATAATAAAAAGTAAAAATGTCCATTTAATAAAACTATAAGCTGGTTTAATTATTTCTTTAAAAGTGATATTGTTATTATCAATAAAATAAACTAAGAAAACCGAAATGACAAAAGGGATTAAGAAGGATGCAAGATACCTTACCCCTCCAATATTAGTTATTAAAGTAAGAACGGATAAAATAACAAACGAGGTTTTATTAATTTTCATGTTCCCATCAATTGATAAAAGCCCTAAGATCAACATTAATAGTATGAAAATCGTTATATTCGCATAAGTAGCCTGGCCAAACATATTTTCATTGTAATATTGGGAAATTCCTGAAAGTAAGATGGTACAATAAATAATCCAGCTATTATTATTTAATACCTTTCTTGAAAATACTATTAAGACTAGCAGTAATATAATTGTCTGCAAAAGGACGGCAACTGATCTTATGAGTATCTGGTCTTTGATTATAAACGATAAAAAAACAATTGGTATATTTAAAGAAAACGTCCATAAATCCTGAACATATACCCAATCTTTTGGAAAAAAATCACCTGATAAAATTTGTTCTCTTGCCAATAAATTTGCCGTTGCTGTATCGGAATTAAATAAAATTCTTGAACCAACAAATATAAAATATATAGTCAAAACAAATCCAATTATACCAAGCATAATCATAACTTTTTCCCATATAGATAAAACCAAAAATGATCTATACAAGTTATTAATCTTCATCTTCTTCCGTGATATTGGATTCTTATCATTAATCAATGTCATGTTTTTTTCCCATCCCTTTGGTTTTTTCTATTTTTTCAGAATACATTTTATCATAATATTCTTTATACTCTCCGCTAACAATATTGGTCATCCATTTTTCATTAGCCAAATACCATTCTATTGTCTTTACTATACCTTCCTCAAAACAGGTTTGCGGTTCCCACCCTAAGTCGTCGTGTATTTTGGTTGGGTCAATGGCATATCTTTTGTCATGGCCCTTTCTGTCTTTTACATACTTTATTAAACTATCAGATATAGCGTCATCTATGTTACTCTGTAAGTAATTTAAGATTGTTTTAACTATTTCAATGTTCTCCCTTTCGTTATGTCCTCCTATGTTGTAAATCTCTCCAATTATTCCGTCATTAATAACCATATCAAGTGCTTTACAGTGATCTCGCACATAAAGCCAATCACGTATCTGTTTTCCATCTCCATAAATCGGTAAATCTTTATGTGTTAGTGTATTATTAATAATTAAAGGTATTAATTTTTCAGGGAATTGATAAGGCCCATAGTTATTTGAACATCGAGTAATATTTACAGGTAAATTATATGTATCATAATACGCTTTTACAAAGAAATCTGCTGATGCTTTACTAACGGAATACGGACTATGTGGGTCAATCGCGGACGTTTCTGTAAAGAATCCGGTTTGACCTAACGAACCATATACCTCGTCAGTAGAAACTTGCAGGAATTTCACATTATCTTTATACGTATCTTCTCCAGTTCTCCAAGCCTCCATTGCACAGTTTAAGAGCGTTACAGTACCCATTACATTAGTTTTTATAAATATATCAGGATCGCTAATAGAACGGTCTACATGACTCTCGGCTGCAAAATTAACTACATAATTAATATCATATTTTCTGAATATATTAATTGTATTCTCTTTATCTCCAATATCTCCTTGGATAAATACATAGTTTCTATAGTTTTCCACTGTTTTTAAATTTTCCAAATTACCCGCATAAGTGAGTTTATCTAAGTTGATTACTTGTATATCTTTACATTTTTCAAATATATACTCAATGAAATTAGCACCTATAAAACCCGCACCGCCTGTAACTAAATAAGTCTTCATTCTCTTTTTCTCCAATCAACTATGATTCTGCCTGTGTAGCAATATAATATAAATACTTTCCATAATCTGTCATCTTAAACTTGTCTGCTTGTACAACCAAATCATCTCTTGTTATATAATGGTTTCTATATGCAATTTCTTCAATACAAGCTATGTATAAACCCTGCCTTGTCTGTACCGCTTCAATAAAGTTAGCCGCATCTAATAATGCTTTATGCGTCCCTGTATCCAACCAAGCCATACCACGTCCGAACAATTCAACTTTTAATTTTCCCTTATCTAAATAAGCATTATTAACAGATGTAATCTCAAGTTCCCCTCTTTGTGATGGTTTTATCGATTTCGCGATATTAATCACATCATTATCATAAAAATAAAGACCCGGGACTGCGTAGTTTGACTTAGGATTAGCAGGCTTTTCTTCGATGGAGATAACAGTAAAATTTTCATCGAATTCTACAACTCCAAATTCTTCAGGCTTTGAAACATGGTAGCCATATATTAAAGCTCCCCCTTTATGATTAGCGGCTTTCTTTAACCTGTCACCAAATCCATACCCATAAAAGATATTATCTCCCAATACAAGTGCAACATCGTCGTTACTAACAAAGGACTCGCCGAGTAAAAAAGCCTCAGCCAACCCCCTTGGTTTTTGTTGTACCATGTATGAAATATCCAAACCCACCTGTCGTCCATCTCCTAATAACTCCTTGAATACATCAATATCACGAGGGGTTGAGATTATTAATATCTCTCGAATCCCCGCGAGCATAAGAGTGGACAGGGGATAGTATATCATCGGCTTATCATATACTGTTAATATCTGTTTAGAACACGCAATTGTAGATGGATATAGTCTTGTTCCTGAGCCTCCTGCCAGAATAATTCCTTTCATCCACGTACTCCTTCCTTATCTACTACTATTTTCAAGCTAATAAATTTTAATGCTATCTAACCATTATTATACATATGATTTGCCATATGCTAATGTCCTGGTCAAAGAAACGATTTCATTTTCACTGTATCTTTTAGGCTTAATTTCTTTCTCTGAAATGCTTCTAAGCATATCTTCATTTAATGACGACTTATACTCTGTATTTATAAAATCTGCATATTGTTTTGCAATAACATTAAGATCTAAATTTTGTTCTGCATATTTTCTTGCATTAATACCCATTTCTATTCTTGCCTCTTCCTTTGAAACAAGCAAATCCATAGCATGATAGATCTCATCAATTTCTTGTTCTTCTGTCATTTCAGCAACATTCGGTATTTTTATGCACGCATTATCAGGTATCTCACTGAAACTGCCTATATTATTTACAATTACACTTTTACCTTTTGCAAGAATTCTCATCAGGCTTCCGCTCGTTTCGCCATTATAAGGATACCTGAGATTCAAACAAATATCAGTCATATTAATATATTCCTCAAATTTTTGTAATTCTGTGTATCCTGTGACAGTAATCCTATCTTCCAGATGTAATTCCCGCACCGTGTTATTAAAGGTATCACTTAAAACAGAATCCAGTTTCCCAACAAAAAGATATTTAATGTTACTATAATTCTTGCAAAGCTTTGAAAAAGCTTTTATGGTAGGAATTGCTCTTTTGGTTTCATGAATATGACCAAATGAAGAAATTACGATATTTTTCTTGTCTATCCCGTTATTTTCTTTTATTCTTACATTATCAACCAGATCTTCAATCTTTGCATAGCTTCTGATAGTTCTTACATTACGCGAAATATCTTTTCTAAGCAGTTTCTCCTTTGCTTCATCACTATGCACTATAATTTTGTTAGCATAATTAGTAATAAACCCATTCAGTTCCATTTCATTTATTTTTAAACCTACCTCTCCATTACTAAGTTGACTTAAATATGACTGAACAACGCCTTCATCCAAATCTTCCAGCAAAAAATCGCTATATAGCTTGAAGTTCCTCTTTTCAATATAAAGAGCTTTATGCTGAACCACTCCATGTAAATTATAATCATGTAACACTACTGTTCCCTTATATTTTTTAATATAAGCAAACATATAAATATGGTATTCAGAATTGCCAACCTGATAAATAATATCATAATAGTTTTCTTTTACGTTAAACCTTTTATGGTTATAAACATTTATATTATTATTCAGATCACATTCCACCTTATATGCATCGTCAATGAATACGTCAATATCAAAGTATTCACTTAAACTATTTAAGATATCAACGCTATAATCCGAAATGCCGGACTGTATAGGAGGCAATGGTGTAAAAAATGCAATCTTTTTCGTTTCTATCATTTTACCGGTTTCGTTAATTTCGAGTTCCTGAATATATTTAATAGCGTTTTTAGCAACTATTTTCCATTGAAAATAGTTAAGCCTTTCCTTTCCTTTACTTAGAAGGACATCTAAATCTATATTTGAAAGAATCTCAATTAAACCCCTTGTAATGTTTTCAATTTTAAATGGATCTACTATGACTGCGCCATCTCCTGCAATTTCGACAAGGCTTGAGTTATTTGATGTTAACACTGGGGTACCGCATGCCCATGCTTCTACGATAGGTAGGCCAAAGCCTTCGTATTTTGAAGGGAAAGCCATTACGGTTGCTAAATTATATAACATTAACAACTCCTCTTGAGAGACAAAATTTGTGAGTACTATTCGATTTTCAATATTTCTTTCTTTTGCTAAATTTGAGTATCTTTCAACGGAATGATCTGACAGTTTACAGACAATGACTAATTGATACTTGGAAATTAATTCTTCGGGCATCTGCGAGTATGCTTCAATCAAACCCTGAAGATTTTTCCTCTCATCATCGCCGCCGGTACACATAATATATTGATTCTGTATTTTAAATTTCCTGAAAAGCCTTACCTTCTCTTCCGCAGTAATTGATATCTCCTTATATATATCGTCTACAGCTCCCCAAATTACGTCTATCTTCTTTTCGTTAAAGCTAAGATGTTTAATTAAATCTTGTTTAACGCTTTCAGAAATAACGAGAAGCTTATCAATCCATCTCAGCATTTCAATACATTTCATGTACCACTGATATGTACTCTTATCACTAAGATATCTTTCTTTGAAAACATAAGGAATGACATCATATACTGTAACAACAGTATTAACCCCTTCAAACCACTCTTTTTCATAGATTTGAACATGGTCGTCGAAAGGGGAAGTGATATAAAAAACATCGATTTGATTTTCTTTAATAAATTTTTTAATTACATCACCTATAACTTCTTTATATTCAATATGATTTAATAAAAATCCATCTTTTCCACAGTCGAAATAAAACTCATAAATGTTATCACTAGTTCCAATATCAAACAATTTTGTATTTTCAAAGAAATTAATCAGAAAATAATTATTATCCTTACCCATTTCAATCATTTTTGTAAACTGGCTAAGCGAGTAATTTCCAATACCACGATTTTTACTCATTGGCCCCAATATGGCCGTTGCATCAAAAGCAATATTCATCAGTGTATCTCCTTTAATTCATCTCTGTTTATGAATATGGAATTAATTCCAGTAAAGGCAAATTCAATATATCTCTTTTGCTCCATAAATTTCATTATCTCTTGGTTTTTTTCTCCCACTACTAAAGAAGGACTATACTCAATCATTTCAATAATAACAATTAAAGGGCGATATTTACTAAAATCAATGGAACATAATATTTCCATTTCTTTCCCCTCTATATCTATGTTTAAAACAGTAGGAGCCTTCCCCAGATATTTCTCTATTACCTTGTTAACCGTTATGGTTTCAACATTCACTACCTGTTCAATTTTAAGCAATGGATTTTTTTCAATTACCTCCTTCGCTGAATCTAAATCAGGCGTAGAAAGTCCATCTCCACTTAACACATAAAAATCAACTGTTTCATAGGAATTCTCAGAAATGCATTTGTTTAATATTACATCGCCGTTTCTAAAAAACTTCAATTCGGGAATCAGCGTAGGATTTGCTTCAACAAGGATGCCCCTTGCACCCTTTTGATATAGCAAATAGGTATTACTCAACTCCTTTGCATGATTGGCTCCCAGATCCAAATAACTGCAATCCCCAATATTAATATTAAGTACCATTAGAATGTAAGCAATAATGGAATCTTCACCAGCTTGAGATACTGTTTTTTTATTAAAAAAACTAGGCTGCTTATCTTTAAATATTTCCAGATCAAGGTCTATCAATTTATCTAATTGACTATTTGCCTCTATAATTTGATTATTTAAAATTGTGTTATTGCGTTCAATATCCAGCAATCTTTGAGCGAGCGATTGAAATTTTGCTTCGCTTTCTGCCAGTCGTTCATTATAAGCGGTTTCAATATCTGATAGGCGTCCATCATAAACAATTTCAATATCTGTTAAGTGGCTGTTATAACTGGTTTCAATATCTGTCAATTGTTTTTTGTATGCATTAAGTGCTTTTAGTAATTCCGCCTGAAGCTCAGTCAGTCTTCCAATCGAAGGTACAACGGCATTATTATATCTTGTTTGCTGAAAACAAATAGGTTCAATATACCATTTCAAAAATTTTCTTACCACTTTTTTGCCAAATATTATAAATGTACCTAACAGCTTTCTGCGTGAGTAAATATTCCTATGTGCTGCATTAACTCGTGTGTTCTCCATTTCTATAATATTTTTTAATATTTCATCCATATAACTATTTATTTTACTGATATTTATTATATCCGTATCTTCAGCATCAAAATACAAGTTTACTTTTTCCGTTTCCCGAGAGTATGATAAGTCCTTAATTAATTTCTCATATATAACCTTTTCTTCTATACTGTTAAATTTCTCCATAGTTATACCCCTCATCACCTTTAGATTGTTTGCCACTCATGCTTTAATGAAACAACACCTACGCTCCTATCCGGTGACACTACATCAAAATGACAGTAATCCCGGCAAAAATCTAAAGGTGTTCCATCCATATCTACAACAGCAACATATAAAACATATTTTCCAGAAAGCAGGGTAATTTCATTCATTTTAAACTTAATGACTCCCTTCTTTCTATCATGCGGAATTTGTATTCTATCTAACTGTGTATTAGATCCCATGATACATACACTGTCCAGCGTATAAAAGCCCATTCCAAAAACATAATTATCTATAGGTTTGTTAACTTTATAATATATCTCTAATTCCGCACTTTCTCCCGCCTTTAAAATTAAAGTTTCGTTGCCTTTGCTCCCCTTTAGAACCGCCTTCTCTATTTCTACATATTTAAGCCCAAAACGGTTATCATTATAGTCTATCTCCCCGGGTTTTTGCTCTCCTTTTAAAGATTCCTCTTCTTTGTTATCCGCTTTATCTTCGGAAGTCTCAAATGCAATCTCCGATTTCACCTCTTTCTCGCAGGTTTCCCTTTCGTTTTCTTCCTTTTGTAATATCGCTTCATATTTTTTGTTGTTCATATAAGCAAGATACTTGTCCACAACCTGATGAGTAGACCCGCTTGCTTCGATAACTCCTTCATTCATCCACATAGCTTTATTACAAAATTTCTCAATGGTATTCGTATCATGTGTTACGATAACAATTGTCGTTCCTTCTGATTTTAGCTCCCTTAGCCGGTCAAAACATTTCGCCTGGAAGTTAGCATCACCAACAGCTAAAATTTCGTCAATCAGTAAAATGTCAGCATCAACATTGATTGCAACGGAAAAAGCCAACCTCATATACATGCCCGAGGAGTACGTCCTCACCGGATTGTCAATAAAGTCTTCTAATTCCGAAAACTCTATAATATCACTAAGACGACTATCGATTTCTTGTTTTGCCAGACCAAAAATAGATGCATTTGTATAAATGTTTTCTCTGCCGCTCATATCAGGGTGAAACCCCGCGCCAAGTTCAATAAGGCTTGAAACTCTCCCGCTCATCTGTATTTGCCCAATGTTAGGAGAAAGGATTTTACTCATCATTTTTAACAATGTACTTTTCCCACAACCATTTTCTCCAATCAGCCCCAGCACTTCACCTTTTTCAACTTCTAAATCGATACCTCTAAGAACCCATCTATCTTCATAATGATTCCTGTTGCGAAAAAGTATCCTTTCTTTTAAGCTTTGTCCTTTATCGTAATATACCTTAAACTTTTTATGAACATTAGTTACTTTTATAGCCGGCATTATAATTCCTCCGCAAAATGACCTTTTAATACATTAAAAATCAGAAGCCCGATGATCAGTATGGCAACACCGAGGCCAAAGCCTTGAAGCAGAGTCCCCATATGAGGTCTAATGCCATAGTATAAAATATCCCTGTAAGCTATTGTGATTGGAGTCATTGGGTTCAATCTGAAAATAGTCATATACCTTTCTGGCACCATTGTAATCGGGTAAATAACAGGAGTTAAATACATCCATGCCATTGTTACAATCCCAAGGATATGTTCGAAATCCCGAAAATAAACAGTAACGGCAGATACAAGAAAGGCTATTCCCAATGCAAGTATATACTGTATAGCCATAATGACAGGCAGACAAAGCAAAGCAGGAAAACCGACAGATACCTTGGAAGCAAAAACAACAATAAAAACAATTACAAAACAGTAGAGCATATTGACAAAAGCGCTTGTAACATGTGCAATTGGTATGACTTCTCGAGGAAAATATATTTTTGTCACTAAAGATTTTTGTGCTATAATGCAGCTTGCTCCTCCCTGTATGCTTGTGGAGAAAAATATCCAAGGGATTAATGCTACAAACAAAAAAAGATAGTACTTTTCAATCCCCATCCTCATGATAGTAGAAAACACTATAGTATAAACAATTAACTGCAATAATGGATTTAAAAATGTCCAGAAAAAACCTAAAATAGATCCCTTGTATCGACCTCTAAGATCTTTTCTGACAAGGCTGTAGATCATTTCTCTATAAGTATAAATTTCTTTTAAAGTTTTCATTTATTAATCCAATCTATAATTTATTCCGCCAATAGTATAATGTTTCAAAAATGGTTTTTTCCAGGCTTATTGTCGGCTTCCATCCTGTATCTCTTATTATTTTACTGATATCTGCTTCAATAATCGGCACATCAACAGGTCTAAGTTTTTGCACGTCTGTTAATACTGTAATATCCTTTTTGCTCATTGAAAGGATCATTTTCAAAATCTCTTCGATACTGACGGCATGTCCGCTTCCGACGTTATATGTTTCTCCGTTTATCCCTTTTTCAATGATCAGCGAATATGCTTTTACGACATCCCTTACATCAGTAAAATCTCTTTTGGCACTTAAATTTCCAACTTTTATTATAGGTTCTTGCAAACCTTTTTCTATGGCTGCCACTTGTTTGCAGAAATCAGCAACAACAAAAATAGGTGACTGGTTCGGCCCAATATGGTTAAAAGCCCTTACACTCATAATATCAAGTCCATACGCCTCCGTATATATTTCCCCAAGCATGTTTTGTGCTGCTTTTGTCATTGCGTATATGTTGCCTGGCCTGATTTTATTTTCTTCATTAATAGGTAACTCTCCAGACAATATACGGCCGTACTCTTCTCCTGATCCAATTAGTAAAACTCTTGGCTTATAGTCAAGTTTTCTGATCGCTTCCAGAACATTGGAACTGCCTTTTATATTAACATCTATTGTCAGCTCCGGATTCTTCCAGGAAAATGCCACCGAGCTTTGAGCCGCCAAATAAAATATACAGTCGGGCTTATTTCTCGTTAAAAGTTCATCAATACTTTTACTCTCTAAAATATTCAGATCAAATATTCCAATATTTTTATTGTCTATCGTTTCATTCATCATCTTTGTAGCACAAAGAGACCATTTACCTTCTGATTGTAACTGGTCTATTAAATAATTTCCTACAAAGCCTGCAGCCCCAACAATTAATGCCTTTTTCATTTAATCTTCCTGCTATTTAATTAACTTAACTTTAATCTCTTTTTCTACCAATTCCACATCATTTTTTATCATTCTTTCAACCAGCTGAGCAAAAGCAATCTCTCTGTTCCACCCCAAGGCTTTTTCTGCTTTTTCCGGATTTCCTAAAAGGATATCAACCTCAGCAGGTCTGAAGAATTTTGGATTGATCTTTACAATAGTCTTCCCTGTTGTTTTATCAATTCCGATTTCATCCACGCCTTTTCCCTGCCATACAATATCAATTCCTACGCATTGAAAAGCAATTTCAACAAATTCCCTAACCGTTCTGGTTTCATTTGTTGCAATGACATAATCATCTGGTGTATCCTGTTGGAGCATCAGCCACATAGCGTTCACATAATCTTTTGAATGCCCCCAGTCTCGTTTGGAATCCATATTCCCAAGTTCCAGACAATCCTGCAAGCCCAGCTTTATCCGTGCAACTGCATCCGTAATTTTACGGGTTACAAATTCTTTTCCACGCCTTTCGCTTTCATGGTTAAACAATATTCCAGAGCAAGCATAGAGATGAAAGCTTTCTCTATAATTCTTCGTAATCCAATGTCCGTACAGTTTTGCTACACCATATGGGCTTCTTGGATAAAACGGAGTTGTCTCCTTTTGCGGAATTTCCTGAACCAGTCCAAACATTTCACTGGTCGATGCCTGATAGAATCTCGCCTGCGGCTTCACAGTTCTGATTGCTTCCAGCATGTTTGTAACACCCAAAGCATCTATCTCGGCTGTGGCTAAAGGCTGTTCCCAGCTCGTTGCAACAAATGACTGGGCGGCCAGATTATATACTTCATCAGCCTGCGATATTTTCATGGCTGAAATTAAAGAGACAATATCTGTCATATCTGCATATACAAATTTCAGTTTATCTTTTATGTGTTCCACATTCCCATAATCAAGAACACTCTTTCTTCTAACGATTCCAAATACATTGTAACCTTTTTCCAAAAGTAATTCTGCCAAGTAAGAACCATCTTGTCCTGTAATTCCTGTTATCAGTGCGTTTTTCATATTAATCTCCATTAACCAACCTAGAATTAAGTATTAATTGCTGCAAATTGTTGTTAGCCTGATGAATATAGTCTATAATTGCTAGGGATAGCAGAATTATATCATTCTTCGTTAATTTTTACAATAATTAGGTGAGTATTTATGAAAATTTCTCTTGAATTGCAGCCCTGCTGCGGAAACAAATCCGGTATCGGTATTTATACCTACGAAATTGTCAGGAGGTTATCTAATAAAAATGGTTTAACTTATTCAGGAAATCTTTTTAATTTCTTAAATCGAAATGACAATTCAGAATTAATCAATATTATTACAATTCCGATAGAAATTAATCCCATTATGCCTTACGGCATTTACAGGAGGATCTGGAGATATACCAATTTATCATATCAGGCGCTGTTTAGCCAAAGTGACATTACACATTTTTTTAACTACATCGTTCCGCCGAAAGTTAACGGTAAAGTAATAACAACGATATATGATATGAGCTATAAGCTTTATCCCGAAACTCTCGATAAACGAAATCTCAAACGGATAACCCGGGATATTAATTATAGCATTGAAAGAAGTGATATCATCATAACGATATCAGAAAATGCAAAAAAAGAAATCCTTGAAGAGTTTAGCTTAGACCATGACAGAGTAAAAATCATCTATCCCAGTTTTGACACCATCATCAGTGACCAACCCTTTCATACGATCGCGGACAAGTTTAACATTCCTTCAAAATATATTTTGTATGTTGGAAACCTGGAGCCGCGAAAAAACATTAACACTTTGATCAAGTCCTTTGCAGAACTGAAAAAAGAGTCTGATTTGGATTATCATTTAGTTATCGCAGGACAGAAAGGCTGGCTATATGATGATATTTTTAAAACAGTTGAAGATTTAGGCATGTCCAATCATATAACTTTTACTGGTTATGTTTCCACTGAAGATAAGTCTGCATTATATAAGAATGCATCTCTTTTTGTCTATCCGTCCCTATATGAAGGTTTCGGGATACCGATTTTAGAAGCAATGTCAAGCGGGGTGCCGGTGATTTGCTCCAACACCTCCTCAATGCCCGAAGTTGCAGGCAATGCCGCTATTCTTATCAATCCAGATAATCCGAATAATATTGCTGACGCGATGTATAAATTGCTCTCGTCAGAAGATCTTCGAAATAAGAAAGTAGAGCTTGGATATCAACAAATCAAAAAATTCTCCTGGGACAAATCCGCTGCTGAATTAATTGAAATATATAGAGAAGTGGAATCTAAGAGTTGAATCATTACAACTACTGATTCGCTAAAAATAATTCGGTCAAAAATAACAAACAGTGCAAAACAGCGCAGAATAAACTCCGCGCTGTTTTTATTACCATTCCATTTCAAGCCTTACAATATCCTCTTCAATAAGCGGATTTCCCAGCTGTACTTCAATGATCTCCAGATTCGTTAAGGCCCGCATGCCATGTTTTTGCCCCTCAGAAATTTTAACCACATCTCCGGCAGTTACCACAATCTTTTCTCCATCAAGATACAGCAAGCCTTCTCCTCTTAGAATCGTCCAGATTTCTTTTCTGTTGTGATGATATTGATAACTGATTTGCCGATCTTTCAACAAAAACAGTTTTTTGGTTAAAGCCTCGCTTCCATCATCATAGTTTATATGATCAATCACTTCATATTCACCCCAACGTCTCTTTTCATGCATCGGCCTGGAAGTAAAGTCGCTGATAAATTCCTTCAGCCGCATGGTTTCACCCTTTTCTGCAACCAAAATTCCATCTCTGCTTGCAACAACCACCGCATCGTTTATCCCCATGGTGATGATCGGGATTCCCAGCTCGTTGATCACATGTATATTTCTACAACTGTCGTCCGCTCTTGCCTTGCCAGAGATAGAAAATTCCATTTCTTCCGTAAGGGTTTCCCATGTCCCCAAATCCTTCCACTGACCTTCATACCGCAATACGGTTATTTTCTCCGCACGCTCTACCACTTCATAGTCAAAGCTGGTTTTTATCAAGCTGGCGAAAGAATCAAGCATATTTTTATAATTCAGTTTTTCTATTTGGTATTTTTCCTTTAATATTTCTGTTATGTAGTTGATCTTTAGTCCAAATACACCGCAGTTCCATAATGCGCCTTTGTCAATAAGGATTTGTGCTGTCTCAGTATCCGGCTTTTCTTTAAAATGCTCAACTTCAGAAACGTTATCCTTGGTTTTAGGAATAATATATCCATACTTTTCAGAAGGAATTGTAGGTGCTGCACCCATCAAAACCAGGCCTTTCGGGTCATCCTTAATAAGTGCTTCAAATTTGGAAATGTTTTTGAAATAATCCAATTCAACAAAGGGATCCACTGGAAGAACCGCGATCGCTTCATCAAGCCCCACTCCCCTTTCGCTATGCAAGTAGGAGCATGCGAGCGCTATGGCAGGGAAAGTGTCTCTACGTTCCGGTTCGATTACAATATTAACTTCTTCACCCAATTGCAGGCCTAACTGATCCTTTTGAGATGCTCCTGCAGCGACAGTAATGGAATCCCAGCCTCCCACCTCCTGAAGTTGTCGGTATACCCTCTGCACCATCGATTCATGTTTCCCGTTTGGACCGGGCAACACCTTTAAAAACTGCTTGGATTTCACATCGTTTGATAATGGCCAAAGACGTTTCCCTGACCCGCCGGAAAGTAATATTAAATGCATAAATCTTTCTCCTTTGTTGTTTATATTTTATTAAAAACGGTCTCAATAATCTCATATAATTTTTCTGCAGACCGTTCCCACGAAAATCGTTCTGAATTTCTATGTCCTTCTTTTATCAGCTGCTGTTTCAGATCTTCATTTGCAATTATTCGATACATCCCTTCGCAGATATCACTTTCACTATAAGGATCGACATAAATTGCACCCCTTCCCGCAACTTCCTCAAAGCAGGATGTGTTTGATGCCAGAACAGGGGTTCCACATTTCTGGCTTTCTATCAAAGGAATACCAAATCCTTCATACAAAGTGGTAAATACAAACAGATCTGCCATGGAATAAATAACGGGCAAGTCCTTGTTTTCAACATAATTGATAAAGCAGATGTCTTCTGATGCCGAAATACTCTCCAACGCTTTCTCTTGGCTGAACTTCCACCCTTTTTCTCCTACGATTACCAGCTTATGCTCTACGCCGTACTTTAACTTCATCTGATCAAAGGCGTTTATAATTCTCTCCAGGTTTTTTCTGGGATTAAAATTGCCGACGAACAAGATATATTTTTCATAGATCTGATATTTTTCACGAATTATCAGTTGCTTATTTTGATCGTCGATTCTTTTATACTCATCGCTAGCTGCACAATATATAACCTCTATTTTATCAGGATCGGTATGCAGTATATCGATTATCTCATTTTTCGTAAATTGTGATATCGCAACGACCTTATCAGCATTACCGATTGACCGCCTGAACATATACTTCCAATAAAAAGTTCTGGTACTCTGATAAACCCACCCCATCCGATAAGTGGCGAGATCTGTGATGATCTGAACCTTTTTAAGATTCCGCGGCATAAAAAATGGAACTTTTGAATCAATAGATATAAAAACACCTGGCTCTTTGTTGCCATCTTTCGGAGGCAAAAGTTCATATAGATTGCGTCTAATCACTTGATTTTTTTTGAACGGAGCTCTGATTTCTCTGACACCTTTCTTTTTATTTTTCATAATTTGAGGGCTGTCCTTTGAAAGAATTACATCAATAGTATCACTTTGCCGCTTCAATTCGATAACATTATTAAACCAGTGGAAGGCCATATAACCTATCCCTGAGCTGTTCTTTTTATATTGTATTGCATTTAAAATTATCTTCATAAGCGCTTCTCCCAAATTATATTAATATTACTACAGTTTTAAACAAAAGGGAACAACCTATGACAGCAATGGCCTGATTTTATATCCATAAAATTACCGGTAATGCTTATTCTATTTAACTTTAGCTTGAATGATTTTACAGTATATATTATAATAATATAATTATTAAGACTTAAATTTCAACAGTTTTTACATATACTACAATCAATCAGGAGGGAAACGAATGTCAAAGGGGTCAAAGCGTTCAGCCAATAGGAAAAGCACTGAGAAAAAAATAAATTATGCCAAAGAAAAAAATCCAATTGAAAAAAATAGCACAGATTATTTATTCAATATGAGTATGTCTCCAGGTTTGAACGAAACTACAAATTGGTTTCAAATGCTTCCGGTCATATTTTTTACATCCGTCATTATTCTAATTGTAAGGCTGGCATCTTATGAGAGGAACATGGATCAGTTTTTCTGGTATGCAAGTACTTCGGATAAATTGAGTGATTTCTTCAGCTATTATAAAATGATCGCAATTATTATATGTGCAGTAATTTGTCTACTCATATTGTTATACAGGGTCTTTATTCAATCTTTCTATATAAAACGAAGCTATGCTTATATTCCGATGATGATCTACTCTATTCTTGTATTACTGTCTTATATAACCTCAGATTATAAAGAATTTTCTTTGCTGGGATGGAACGACCGATTTGAAGGTACTGTTGTATTATTAAGCTACATGCTGATGCTTTTTTATGTAATCAACACGGTTCAGTCGGAAAAAAACGTCAGATGGATCGTCGGTTCTCTTGCCGTTGTGAGCGCCATTCTAAGCTTAATTGGTTTGTCGCAAGCGGTAGACCATGATTTTTTCCGGACAACTTTAGGTAAGAAGCTAATTACTCCAAGCTGGTTCTGGGATAATCTTAACAACTTGAACTTTACTTTCCAGGGAAAAGAGATCTATCAGACAGTTTATAATATCAACTACGTTTCGTTCTATCTTACTCTATTAATACCAGTGTTTGGGCTGATTTTCATCCATTCAGTAATGAAGGGCAAAGAGGAGCTCATATACAAGAAAGCTCTATGGGGTGTTCTATTCTCACTCTTGATTTACAATCTGATCGGCTCCGCATCATCCGGCGGGCTCATAGGTATGGCGGTCGTCGTTTTAATTGCGCTTATCGTACTGAATAAAAAGATCCTTACATGGTGGAAACCGGTATGCATTCTTTTGATTTTAACCATTGTTATCGCAGGGATTACTTACGAACGATGGATGCCCGAATTATCACACTCCATAAAAGGCGTTATCGGAACAGAGAGCAAGGAATTAGCTGGCGGATTGTCAGAAGAGAATAATACCGACCAAACTAAGCATAAATTTGATTATATGGTGACCAGCGGGGAGGCTATCATCTTAGGATATAATAATAATGAAATCATATTTCATACATACCCGGACGATCCTTCTTCACTGACGGTTACAGACACGAACGGAAGCGTCCTTGCCCTGAAAACTATTGATGAAGATCAATTAATTTACCAAGTTGACGACGCACGTTTTAACTGGATCACACTAAGACCTGCTAAAGACGAAAACGGCAAACGGTATATTGTTATCATCACCGATCAACAACAATGGAATTTCCGGCTGACCAACGATGGACCTAAATACCTAACAAGAACCAAAGAACTTATCGATCTGCGCAAGGTACCTGCTTACGGCTGGGAAGATAATCCCAGATTTGGATCAGGCCGGGGATATATCTGGTCAAGAACCATTCCGATGTTAAAAAATACTCTTATTTTAGGCCACGGAGCGGATACTTACAGCATATACTTCCCGAATGATGATTATGTAGGCAAATATACATCATTCTCTGATAACATCAACATTATCGTTGATAAGCCGCACAATATGTATTTTGGTTATATTATCGGCACAGGTGCGATTTCCGTTTTGGCATTACTAGTTCTCTGGCTGATATATTTTGTTCAAAGCTTTATAATATACCGGAGAACCTGTTACAAAAACTTTTCATCTTTTACCGGCGCGGGAATCTTTTTCGGAGTCTGCGGATTTTTGGTAACAGCCTTTGTTGACGACAGTAGCGTCTCAGTAATGCCGATGTTCTATGGTCTGTTGGGAACAGGAATTGCGATTAATACGATGATCAAAAATAATTCAGAGAAAAAACAAATATAAAAATAGTTTATTTGCGAAGAGTTCAAAGCTCTTCTCAAGATTATGGAGTTTTGAGTACTATGAAAGACATTATCATCGTAGGCGCTGGAGGCTTGGGACGAGAAGTTCTCCAATGGCTGACCGATATCAATCAAAAAAAGGAAACCTGGAATATAAAGGGGTTTATAGATGATAACATTCGCGCCCTCGATAACTATTACTATGCTGTTACAGTACTGGGGATGATAGAGGATTGGTTTCCTTCAGAAAACGAAGTTTTTGTCTGCGCCATTTCAGCTCCCCTTATTAAGGAACGTGTTGTAAAGCTGATGAAATCCCGCGGTGCGGAATTCGTTTCGGTCATTCATCCGGATGCATCCATTGGCGCATATAACAAATTGGGAGAAGGGGTTGTTATTTACCCAGGAGCCCGGATAACAGTAAATGCTCAAATCGGAGATTTTGTTACATTCCTTCATTCCTTTGCCGGTCACGATGTAACCATAGGAGATTATTCAACCATATTTGGATGCAGCAGTTTGAACGGATTTGTCAAAGTAGGCCAAAGCGTTTTAATAAGCAGTCATGTAGATATTATCCCGGAGAGAAAAATTGGTGATCATGCTTTCATCGGAGCGGGCAGCATAGTGGTTGACAATGTGAAACCAAATACCAAGGTGTTTGGTAATCCGGCGAAGAAAATGCTCCTGTAAACCAGAATCATATGACTTGGAGGAAAGAAAATGAACGAATTTTTAAGATTTATTGCTGATATTATGGATGTGCCTGTTGAAGATTTGTCACTTGAAACCTCGTATAAATCAATACCGGAATGGCATTCTTTGATGCATCTAAGACTTGTAGCGGAAATTCAGGATCAGTACGATGTAGTAATACCAATGGATAAAGTGACTGATATAAAAAAGTTGGCAGATTTTTATTGTTATATTGAGGCAAAGTAAATGAGAATTGCAATTTTATCAAATGTGAACCTCGATTTGCTGCTCCAGCTCCAAGCTAAAAAAAAGGAGGTTTTTGAAACTCAAGGGTACGGTCAGTGGATCCATTACGCTTTGACGGAAAGCGAAGCGCTGATTGACTTTGCACCGGATTGCATCTTTGTGATTTTGGACGGATTTGCACTATTGGAGGAATGCCGCTTCAAAGAAGACGGATTTGCAGAAATTGACCGCGCCATGGGTTATATTACTTCTTTGGCAAAACGCTATACAAATTCATTTCTCGCTATTTCTACCATCGATATCCCTGTAAGAAGGATCGCCCCTTCGAATTGCCCGCCGATCGAAGATACCTGGAGCTACTATTGGAACGATAAGCTTGATCGAATTACGCTGGCAATGAACCATGTTCACCGGTTTGATCTTATGCAATCCATCCGCAACTTCGGACGAGTCAATTATTATTCCGAAAAAATGTGGTATATGGGTTCAATCCCGTACAGCATGAAGGGCCTTCAAAAGCTTTCGGAACAAATAGATGATCATCTTGATCATCTATTCATGAACCGAAAAAAAGTTTTGGTTCTTGATCTGGATAATACCTTATGGGGCGGAGTTCTGGGCGAGGAGGGTTCTCAAGGCATAACACTCGGTACCTCTCTGCTTGGTGCTGTATACAGAGACGCTCAAAAACGCATCAAAGAGCTGAAGGAGCTCGGCGTTCTTTTGGCGGTCGTATCCAAGAACAACATGGATGAAGTCGACGCCCTGTTTCAACAAAACACGCAAATGGTTCTGGATAAGAGTGATTTTATAGCAATCTATGCAAATTGGGACGATAAGCCGACCAATCTGAAACAGCTTGCGCAGGAACTCAATCTTGGGCTGGATTCCTTTGTATTTTTAGATGATAACGAAGTGGAACGAGAAATGGTGAAACGCACACTCCCCATGGTTGAGGTTGTAGAATTCCCAAAGGATGTTGCTAATCTCCCTGCAACGATCAGGGAAATCTATAAAAAATACTTCTGGCAGCGGGCAGTAACAAACGAGGATCGTATAAAAACAAAACAATATCAGGAAGAAGCTCTTCGCAAGAATGATTTGAAGTCGGCGGTTTCTCTAGATGAATATTTGCTGTCATTAAATATGAATATAAGAATCGGGGAAGTCCTGGATGATCAGGTGGAGCGCGTTATTCAGCTCATTGGGAAGACAAACCAATTCAACACCTGCACGCTTCGTTTTGATCTCCATGAATTTCAATCCTACAAAGACCGGGGAAACTCTGTTTATGCAGTTAGCGTGTCCGATAAATACGGGGACAGCGGTCTAATCTCTGTCATTATGATCAACAGAGGCGGGGAATCTGCTACGATCGACAACTTCCTCATGAGCTGCCGTGTCATGGGACGCCAGATCGAGAATGCAATTCTGGAAGCGATTGAAAATAAAATATATGACGAGGGTATTAAAAAGTTATACGCATCTTATATTCCTTCGGGCAGAAACAAGCCTGTTGAAGAGCTTTGGGACAGGCTGGGGTTTAAACTAACACAAATTTTGGATAATGGGACGAGACAATATGTAAAACGCATTGAAGATCATCCGAACTTATCCCTTATCAAAGCATATTGGAATGCTTAACTGTAAACGCTAAATTGCTTTTTATTGAATAAAAGCTTATAATTCTATATGTTAAATAGTTGAAGCAATCCTTCTGGAGGCATAGATGTCAACAAACTTATATATCGCAATGTATCATTATGTACGCGATTTAAAATACAGTCGCTTTCCTGGAATTAAAGGTTTGGACTATGATTTATTCAAACAGCAATTGGAATTTTTCAAGAATAACTTTCAAGTTGTAACAATGGAAGAAGTGATTGCTGCGTACAACGAAAACTATAAACTGCCGGAGCGAGCACTCCTTTTAACATTTGATGACGGTTATATTGACCATTATTTATATGTAATGCCAATGCTTAAAGAATACGAAATGCAGGGCTCCTTTTTTGTGCAAGGCCAATCTTTTCTAGAACATACTCTACTGGATGTGAATAAAGTTCATTTTATTCTGGCAAGCAAAAATACCAGGATTATTATGGAAGATCTGTTAAAAAAGATGGAATATTATCGAGGAGGAGAGTATTGTTTTCCCTCAAACGAGAAACTTTTTGAAAAATATGCAGTAGCAAATCGGTTTGACTCTAAGGAGACAATTTTCATAAAAAGAATGCTTCAGCTTGCACTTCCGGAAAAACTCCGCACAGAAATTTCCAGTAAAATGTTTGAGGAACATGTTGGTATCAGTGAAGAAGTTTTTGCAAGAGAATTATATTTGAATTATGATCAGATGAAGTGCATGAAAAAGAACGGCATGTTTTTTGGACTTCACGGCTATGGGCACTACTGGATGAACAGGCTGAGCCCAGATGAATTAGAAGAGGATATTTCTAAAGCATTGACTTGCATGGATAAGCTGATCGATTCAAAATGCTGGGTTATGAATTATCCTTACGGTTCTTATAGCGATAACGTAATAGACTATGTAAAATCCAGAGGCGGTGTATTCGGATTATCCATTGATGTCGGTGTTGCTGATTTACAAATTTGTGACCCATTTAAATTACCTCGTTTGAATACAAATGATTTTCCGCCTAAAAGTAATAATTATTTACAATTTTAATTTTCTATAATATTGACGAATTTTCGTATAAAGGTGAGCTTCTTTTGAATAAATTTGATGAGAAATATGAGATTCGACTGGCGAATATAAATGACATCGATGATATTATGCAATTTATCGGAACATATTGGAAAGAAGGACATATTATGTCCCGTGACAAAGAGCTTTTCAAATATGAGTATTTGGATGGTGATCATGTCAATTTTATTATAGCCATAGATCGGTTTACAAAGCGAATGGAAGGTATTTTTGGCTTTATTAAGTGTTCATGTACAAATAACCCAAATAAGAAAGATATTTGGGGAAGTATGTGGAAAGTCAATGATCTGCATGATAATATACCGTTGCTTGGGATTGAACTTGCAAAACGAGTTTTTCCGATAACAGGCTGCCGAACACATATCGGAAGCGGAGCAAATCCAAAGACCACAATACCGCTGAGAAGATTCTTCTTTGGTGATAAAACAGTTAAAATGAAGCAATACTACTTAATCAATCCATATATTGACGACTTTAAAATTGCATTGGTAAAAGAGCGAATAAATATCGTATCACCTTCTACGCAAAGCGAAATAGGATTACAGGAGTTCCATTCAATTGAAGAAGTAATGGAGCATTACGACGTAAAAAAAATAGAGTCAATTCCTTATAAGGACAACTGGTATATTAATAAGCGTTACTTTAATCATCCGTATTATCAATACGAAGTATATGGATTAATCGGCGACTCTCAACAAACAGAAGCGATAATGGTTGCCCGGGTGGTTGAATGCAATGGAAGAAAGGCTTTCAGGATCGTAGATTATATAGGAAATCAGGGCTCTTTTGCAGGCTTGTCCGAACAGTTTGATACACTGTTCAAAGAAAACGGCTTCGAGTATATTGATTTTTATACTTTTGGTTTTGATGAGAACTCGATCTTGTCGGCCGGGCTTAAACTTCGAACGGAAGAGGATCCAAATATTATTCCTAACTATTTTGAGCCGTTTCTCCGTGAAAATGCTGACATATGGGCACATTATCAATATGATGGGACCCTGTTTTTTAAGGCCGATGGAGATCAGGACAGGCCGAATCAATACGTGAAGGATAGAAGATCAAATAGAGTGTTGGAGGAACTGATATGAATAGAATCGTCATCGGAATGGTAGGCGCCGGCCGTGCCACGGAATTGCATATGCATGCACTGCAGCGTATCAGCGACATTCCATTGTGCTTTAAAACGATCGTTGCACGCCGCGCGGAGCAACTACTGCCTGCAAGAGATCTTTATGGTTTTGAAATTGCATCCTATGATTTTCAGGATTTACTTGACGACCCGGAAATTGATGTGATAGATATCTGCACCCCTCCGTATGTTCATGAGGAAATGATTATTAAAGCAATGCAAAAAGGAAAGCATGTGATATGCGAAAAGCCTTTTTCCGGATATTTTGGTGATGAAAATGACAAGGCTCCTATCGGATTGACTGTCCCTAAAACAATCATGTATGAGAAGCTTCTTGAATCACTTGAAAGACTAAAGGATGCGATTGAATCATCAGGAAGTAAATTTATGTATGCCGAAAACTTTGTATATGCACCTGCAGTTGTAAAAGCTGCCGAGGTAATATCCGCTAAAAAAAGTCGCATTCTTTATATGAAGGGGGAGGAGAGTCTGAAAGGTTCCAGTTCTCCGGTTGCAGGAGAATGGAGTAAAACGGGAGGGGGAACTTTTATCCGTACAGGAACACATCCATTGTCAGCTCTGCTTTGGCTGAAACAACAGGAAGCTAAGGCTCGTAACATAGAGATCGCTGTTGATAGTGTTATCGCTGATATGGGAAGTATTATTCCTTTGCTTTCCGACTTTGAACACCGACACATTATGGCAAAACCGCAGGATGTTGAAGATAGCGGTACAGCTATTTTGACCTTCACCGATCAGTCTAAAGCTGTGGTTATTGCATCGGACACTTGTCTGGGCGGCAGTAAAAATTATATTGAATTATACTGTAACGATGCCACGATCAACTGCACACTGACTATGAACAATCTGATGTCTACCTATTTTCTGGATGAGCAGGGTCTTGACGGAGTTTATCTTTCTGAGATGCTTCCTGCAAAAACAGGCTGGAATAATCCTTTCATTGCAGATGAAATAATTCGCGGTTATACGGATGAAATGCAGGATTTTATGGAAGCCATATACTATGACAGAGATCCAAAATCTGGTTTCAAGCTTGCATATGATACGATCAAGACTACCTATGCAGCTTATGCATCTGCAGAAGTCGGTCATAGAATTAAACTATAAAAAGCCCATGATTGATTCACGAGGAGAAATATAAATGAAAAAATTAGCAGACATTTTCTTTGAGGTTGCGGCTGTAAATCCTGAAAAAACAGCGATATGGTGTGATAATATAACCATATCATACAAAGAGCTTGCAAAATTGGTAAATCAATATTCAAATTATTTTTTAAAAAACGGAGTTACCTACGGAGACCACATCGGAATACCGATGAACAACAGTATTGAATCTGTGGCACTGATCCTTACCGCTGCCAATCTTGGAGTCGCTCTCGTACCCATTAATCCGACTTTTCCTCTGGATGCCATAAATACTGCATTTACTTACGGTGATGTGAAACATATCGTGGCGCGGCGGACATTCTATGAACAATGTGAAAAGTCCGGCGGAATCAATGTCGATGGTCTTAAGTTCTGCTGGGATGGTGAGTATGATAACACGCTACCACTTGGAGATGCGAAAAACATGCCTGAAGAAAGACCGATTGTTGAAGCGGTCGGGGGAAGTGAAACTTTAATCATTACAATGACTTCCGGCTCTACCGGTTCGCCAAAGCCCATTGACTTAACACAGAATAATAAGTATCAACGTGCTATAGCACATATTAACTTATATGATATAACAAAAGAAGACAATATTCTTGCAGCTACACCCCTCTATCATTCTCTGGCGGAACGACTTGTTTTAATACCTCTTCTGATTGGAGGGACAAGTGTTTTACTGCCAAGGTTTACCGCCAATATCTGGCTTAATTGTGTGAAAAATTTGCATGTTACATTTACGATTGCCGTTTCAGCACAGTTAAGTCAAATTGCAGAATTGCTGTCAAGTCCGTTTATTCCCGAGATAGACAGTCTAAGATGTATCGTCTCTTCTTCGGCATTACTGGAACCGCATATTAAAAATGAACTGATCGGGAAATTAAAATGTGATTTTCATGAAATGTACGGAACCTCTGAAATATCTACTGTTACGAATATTAATTTTAAAGAATCAATTGAGCAGAAGCAGTCGATTGGAAGGCCTCTGCCTGAGGCAGATGTCAAAATATTGAGGGAAGCAGGAGACTTTGCATCTCCAAATGAAATAGGGCAAATTGCCTGCAAAACCAAGCTTATATGTAATGGATATTATGGTATGCCGGAAGTTTTTAACAGTGCTATGCATCACGGATATTTTAAAACAGGCGATATGGGTTATCTCGATGAAAAAGGTTTTCTGTATTTTTCCGGCCGAAAGAAAGAAATCATTATAACCGGCGGCATTAATGTCTATCCTGTCGATATCGAAAAATGTATCTTAAAACTTCCTGAAATAAGTGAATGTGCTGCATTTGCATATCCTGACGAAAGACTTGGAGAAATTGTTGCATTGGCGGTCGTTGTCAAAGAAAGCTACACATTAAGTAAAAGAGCGATTCAGCTACAGTGTGCGAAAAACCTTGCCGATTTTCAGCAGCCTCACAAAATTTTCTTTGTCGACGAGCTTCCTAAGAATGCAATGGGAAAATTGGTAAAAGGTAAGTTAATGGAATATGTAAGGCCTCATTGCCTGAATGATTGATTTGAAAAGAGGAACAAACAATGAATGTATCAGATTTCATAATTAGAACCCTGCAGAAAAAGTATACGATAGGGAAAGATATCGATATCATGAAGCTTAATTATGTTGAAAGCGGTTATGTGGATTCTCTAGGAATGATTCAATTTGTACTTGCCATTGAAGAAGAGTTTGAGATTCAGTTTTCAGATGATGAAATAGCGCATCCTTCTTTTAAAATTGTTGGTGGGTTAATAGAACTCGTAGAAAGAAAAGTGATGGATAATGAAAGATCTTAAGCTTGTTGCTGCAGCGGATGAAAATGGGAACAAACAGGAAACAGAAATTAAAATAGGAGATATTACAGTAGGGAAAGACTTCTTAATGATTGCCGGCCCATGCAGTGTTGAATCGGAAACGCAAATAATGAGCATTGCCCCAATGGTAAAAGCTGCAGGTGCTAACATGCTTCGAGGCGGGGCATATAAGCCGCGGACTTCTCCCTATTCTTTCCAAGGACTCGGAAGGATTGGCCTCGAATATCTCAGAAAGGCCGGAAAGGAAAACGGACTTCCTATTATAACAGAAGTTGTTGACACAAGGGATGTTTATTTGATTTGTGAATATGCGGATGTTCTTCAAATCGGGGCACGTAATATGCAGAATTACTCTTTGCTAATTGAAGTGGGAAAAATTACAAAACCGGTGCTTCTAAAAAGGGGGATGAATGCTACTATTGAGGAGTGGCTAAACTGTGCAGAATATATCATGAATGCAGGAAACCCAAATGTTATTCTTTGTGAACGAGGAATAAGAACGATTGAAACTTACACAAGAAATACTTTGGATTTAAGTGCTGTAGCCGCAGTAAAAGGCTTGACCCATCTTCCTGTCATCGTTGATCCGTCACATGCAACAGGCCGTATAGAATTGATATCCCCTATGTCCTTAAGTGCAATCTTAGCCGGATGCGATGGATTGGAAATTGAGGTACATCCTTCACCGATTAACGCTCTCAGTGACAAGGATCAACAGTTGACCCCAACCCAATTTGAAAAATTAATGTATGAGATCAGAGAAACTTTGGTTTTTAGAGAAAAATTAAAAAGTCACTGATTTGAATCTATAGCAGTTGGATTCAATTTAGAATATATCCTTGATTAAGGCAAATTGGAGTGATTAAATGGAAAATAATATAACTATGCCTATCCATCACATTGGTTATGCAGTGCAAGACATAAAAAACGCAACGAGTATTTTTTCTTCTTTAGGATATACGGTAGACCCTGCAATTTACGATTTTGAACGAAATGTAGCAATCGCGTTTGCCGTCAATGGCGCGCAGTCAATATAGAGCTTGTTGCACCATCTGGCGCCGATTCTCCCATTTCGGAGATTCTTAAGAAAAACGGAGCCGCTCCATATCATATCTGTTATATGACAGATGATATCAACAGCCAGATTACGAAATTAAAAAAAGAAGGATGGATTGTCGTACAGAATCCATCCCCTGCACCAGCGATAAAAAGCCAATTAGTTGCCTTTTTATATCATAAAGCGGCTGGCCTTATTGAAATTTTAGAGAGCCGCTAATAAGAGAGAAGTGCTTAACGTCTCTTCTCTTTTATTATATTACAGATATATTCGATATCTGTTTGTTTCAGATTTGTTGAGCAGGGCAGGTTTATGATATTTTTCTCGTACCACAAAGCTTTTTCAATACGATACGCCTCAAGTCCACTATAAGATTTCTGTGTGTGAATCAGTTTCCAAACCGGCCTGCACTGAATCCCCTGTTCGATCAAGTCATACATCAACTGGTCTCTGCTGAGACCGAATCTTTCCTCGTCCACAAAAAAGGAATAGAACCAGTAATTCGGCCGGGCATAGTCAGCAAAAGGCAGCAAGGATACGCCTTCAATACCATCGAGCAGTTCCTGATATCGGTTATAATTCTGTTTCTTTATCTGAATAAACTTTTCAAGCTCATCGATCTGACTGACTCCGAGCGCCGCCTGCAGATTCAGCATTCTGTAATTGTAGCCCACTTCGTTATGAAGGAAAAACAAGGAATCATCCTTGGCGGTTATGCTTAGATATCTTGACTGATCGAGATATTCTTTATTTCCCGAAACGATCATGCCACCGCCGCCCGTCGAAATGATTTTATTGGCGTTAAATGAGTACACGCCCATATCACCAATGGTTCCTGCAAAGCTGCCTTCATATTCTCCTTTGGAATAGAAGCTTCCCAAAGCCTCAGTGGCATCTTCAAGGAGCCTGAGATTGTATTTATCCGTTATCTCTTTGATTTTCGTGATCCTTGCCAGATTCCCGAAGATATGTACCAGAATCAAGGCGGAAATCCTATGCCCCGTTTTTTTATTGATTAATTGATTGTTATCAAAACTGCATTCTTCCTCGCAAAATTTCTGAAGCTTGTCAGGATCCATACAAAAAGTTTCATCACAGTCCATAAAGACAGGAACAGCTCCCATATATCTGACCGGGTTCACTGCCGCAATAAATGTCAAAGTTGGAACGATGACTTCATCTCCCGCAGCTACACCTAAAACCCTTAATGCAACATGCAGGCCTGCAGTACCGCTTTGTGTAGAAACGGCATCCTCCAATTTTACATAGTCTGCTATTTTCTTTTCAAATTCCGGGATAAATCGACCGCCCGTTGAAACCCAGCCGGTTTCAATACATTCCCGAAGATTCTCCACGATTTCAATATTTAAATTTGGTACACTCAATGGTATTTCTCTCTTCATTCTCTATCTCCAGTGTTTCCCATAAACTCTCTCATAGTTGCTTCACCCGTTTCGCTGATACCCTCTCTTCCGAAAACTACCGCTATCGTCTTCAAGAGTATCTTCAAGTCCAGCCATAAGGACCAGTGATCCACATACCATACATCCAATTTGAATTTTTCCTCCCACGAGACTGCGTTCCTCCCGTTTACCTGTGCCCAACCAGTCAATCCGGGTCTTACTTCATGTCTTCTGGCTTGTTCTGCATTATATCTTGATAAATATCTCACCAGAAGCGGACGGGGTCCTACAAAGCTCATATCACCCTTTATAATATTAAACAGTTCCGGCAGTTCATCAAGGCTGGTATGTCTTAATCGCTTTCCGAACCTTGTCAGCCTGTCTTCATCAGGCAGCAGATTCCCGCTACTGTCTTTATTTTGTGTCATACTTCTGAATTTATAAAGCGTGAATACAACTCCATGCAGACCGGGGCGCTCCTGCTTAAAAAGAGCCGGACTTCCCAGTTTCACCTGTACAAGGATCCAAAGGATCCCCAACAAAGGGGAGAGCAATATGATTAAAATCAGTGCAAAAAAGAAATCAAAGCACCTTTTCACTGCATGTTTCATCCATTAATAACCTCTTCCAGTTTGTTAACCAATATTGGAATATCAAAATTTTTTTCAACAAACAATCTTCCTTTTAATCCTATTTCGCGCCGGTCATCCTCGCTTATCCCGTATATTTTCATAATCGCATCCGCCATCTGGTCAGCATCCTCCGGTTTGATGGAAATACCGCCACCCGATTCTTTTACGAAATCATTGATCGTATTCATCGCAAAAATTATCGGCTTTGCGCTACACATATAATCAAACAGTTTATTTGCACTGACACCATAACGGTATAATGGCGAATCGTTGGCTGAAAAGATTAGACAGTCAGCATGGGATAACACGCTGGGTACATATTGTTTTGCTACCGAACTGCAAAATTTAATATTCTGCAATTGATACTCCTTCGATTTGTTTTTCAGATTTTCTATTAAAGGACCATTACCAACTAAAGTAAAACTAATACCGGATGTTCCCTTTTCCGCCAATATCCTGGCAGCATCAATCAAGGTGTCAAGTGCATTGGCTGTTCCCATCGCGCCCATATAAACCACGTTGAATACTTGATCATTAAAACTAACCGGCGTATCATTTAAATTATACAGAATGCTTCTTTCATCAAAGCTCTTCAAATCCACGCCGTTATTGATATATTGGATCCGTTCTTTCCTGATTCCCTTTTGAGCTATATAATCTACCATGCCAGGTGCTGTTACGATGATTCTTCCAGATCTTTTATATACATACTTCTCAAGAACAAACATCATTCCTGCAATGATACCGTAACGCTTCAAATGTCCTAATTCAATCAGCGTCTCCGGCCATAAATCACGAATTTCACTAACAAACTTAACATTCAACTTCCTCGATATCTTATCGCCGGCAACACAGGCCAAAAGATGCACAGCTGATCCAATAACAACATCTGGCTTCGGATAATCGCGATAGATTTTCATCATAGCACGATAATAATCGACCATTCCTAAAATCCTATCCTTGCCATTCCCCTGATATGCTCTTGTATTGATCCAGATCCAATGTATCCCGTCGATCATTTCTTCCCTTGTCTTCTCACCTTCGTCAAGAAGATTAACATATTGGTAATGAATAAAGGAGGATGCGAATATATATACCTGATAGCCCCGTTTAATTAATTCTCTGCCAAAATCATAATGCCTTGTTCCACCTCCGATCTGCGGAGGTATTGCATGATGATTCAGAATCCAGATTGTTTTCCTCATAATAACCTTCTTAAGTTCCGCATTACAGAACGCAAATTTTATTTGATTCCTTGATTCCCTTCATGGCATTCTTCGTATCAAATATCAGTTTTGCATTCTTTTCAATAAATTGATAGTCGTAACAGGTGTGCATCGTTGTAATGATAACGATATCAGCCTTAGCCAGATTTTCGGCGGTGAATTCAACAGAACAATAACATCTTTTTGTTTTTTTGTCTGTAAACTCAGGGATATATGGATCGTTATAAACAACGCTGGCTCCATACTTTTCAAGGTTTTCTATCACTTTAAGGGCTGCAGATTCTCTAATATCATCGATATCCTGTTTATATGCTACGCCGAGGATAAAAACGGTAGAACCTTTCAAAGGTTTTCCCTCTTCATTCAGAAGCTTCATGGCTCTTTCCACCGTATATTCCGGCATATAATTATTAATCTCACCAGCCACTTCAATGAGGCGCGTGTGGTAATCATATTCTCTAGCCTTCCATGTCAAGTAAAAAGGATCGATCGGGATGCAGTGTCCGCCGACTCCAGGGCCAGGATAGAATGCCTGGAACCCATATGGTTTCGTTTTTGCCGCATCAATCACTTCCCATACATTGATGCCCATTCGATCGCAGAGGATAGCCATCTCGTTGGCCAATGCGATATTGACGTTTCGATAGCTATTTTCCAGGATTTTTTCCATCTCTGCCACTTCCGGAGATGAAACTGTGTGTATATTCCCTTCAAGAACATTCCGATATAAAGAAGCCGCTACTTCCGTACAATCATTTGTTATCCCGCCAACGACTTTCGGCGTGTTTTTAGTATTATACTGCTTATTACCAGGATCGACTCTTTCCGGAGAAAAAGCCAGATAGAAATCCTCTCCGCATTTCAATCCCGTGGATTCCAGAATCGGAAGCACTACTTCTCTGGTCGTTCCGGGGTAAGTGGTACTCTCCAATACGATAATCATCCCCTTATGCAGGTATCTCGCAATTTCTTTGGTGCTGTTTTCAACATAACTGATATCCGGCTGATAATGCTCATCTAAAGGCGTCGGTACGCAGATCGTTACAACATCCACTTCTGCAATTCTGCTGTAATCTGTCGTAGCATGCAACATATTATCGCTGATTGCCTTTTTAAATTCTTCGTCAATAATATCTCCGATATAATTAATTCCGTTATTTACCATATCCACTCTTTTTTGCTGGATATCAAAGCCGGTCACCTTATACCCGACTTTTGCCTTTTCAAGGGCCAAAGGGAGACCGACATAACCAAGGCCAACGACTCCCACATATGCCTCTCTATTGTTAATTTTATCCAAAACCTTCTTCATTTCTTATCTCCTTCGTGCTCATCATAAGTAAACACAATTATTCAACCCCATTTCAATCATCAAGCAGTCTGACCGATTCGTTTTCTTTTAAATAGCGTTCTCCACAGGACGAGCACATCGCCTGTACATTAAGAAAACTGAGCTTCTCCCCGCATCTGCATACCCAGCCTTTGATCCGGGCCGGATTACCTGTTACTAAAGCATGATCCGGTACATCCCTCGTAACTACTGATCCTGCGCCGACAAAAGCGTATTTACCAATTCTGTTTCCGCATATAATCGTAGCATTTGCACCAATTGATGCACCTTTTCCCACAATGGTGTTTTTATATTCATTTTTACGATTGATATGGCTTCTTGGGTTGATCACATTTGTAAAGACACAAGACGGACCTAAGAAAACGTCATCCTCGCAGATAACACCGGTGTAGACCGAAACGTTATTTTGTACCTTGACATTCTTACCAAGTACAGCGTTAGGTGATATCACAACATTCTGACCAATATTGCAATTTTCTCCGATCTTGCTTCCGGACATGATATGACTGAAATGCCATATTTTTGTTCCTGCACCAATTTCGCATGACTCGTCAATATAACTGGATTCATGAATAAATATATCATTTTTCTCTGTCATCATGATCAACCTTTCTAAATATTATCCCTAATAATCCTGCAAATATCAGCGATCGCACTCTCTTCCAGATATGGATCCATCGGAAGATTAAGTATCGTATCCGACAATTTCTCTGTATTTGGGAATTTGCGATAAATAGAAGGATTATTGCGGTAAGCAGTTTGCTGATGCATTGGTTTTCTATAGTAGATCATGGTAGGTATTCCCCCGTCGCTCAATGCATGTTGTGCTTTCATTCTCTGCTCTTCAGACTCCAGCAGTATTGAGTATTGCGCATAGCTTGAAATATAACCGCTTGGAATAATCGGAACTTCAACAGAATCCTTCAGAAGTTCATTGTATACTGCTGCCACCCGATTTCTGTGTTCTAATTCATAATGCTTAAAAGCTTCTAGCTTTGGCAGAAGAATTGCAGCCTGAATCGTATCTAACCTTGAATTCATGCCGACCCTGACATTATCATATTTGTCAGTTCCCTTTCCATGGATTCTTAACGATTCAATATAATCTTTCACTTTTAATTCGTTTGTAAAAACCGCTCCTCCATCTCCATAACACCCAAGTGGTTTTGATGGGAAAAAGGAAGTCGTTGAAATATCACCAAGAGAGCATGCCATTTTCCCATTGGCGCAACCTCCGAAACCCTGTGCTCCGTCTTCTATAACCAAAAGATTATACTCCGCCGATAACGCTTCAACCCTAAGATGATCATATGGCAGCCCGAACAGATCGACCGCAATCACAGCCCTTGGATATAATTTACCCTCTTTGACAGTTTGTTCTATGGCAGCTTCCAAATCCTCTGGTGAAATGTTAAATGTTTTTCTATCAACGTCTACAAATATCGGAGTCGCACCGCATGCGGAAACAACCTCAGCGGTAGCATAGAAAGTGAAAGTAGGAATAAATACGGCATCCCCTGGTTTTATATCATATGCTTTTAACGCAAGCAGTAAAGCGTCAGTTCCATTTCCACAAGTAATACAATAGCGAGTTCCTACATACTCAGCCAACCGCTCCTCAAGTTCCTTGACTTGCCTACCCATGATAAAATTAGATTGATCAAGTACACTTTGGATGCTGCTGTCGATTTCACATTTCAAAGTTTGATATTGTTTTTGTAAATCAATAAATTGCACGTTTTCACCTATTTAAATTCATAAGATTCAATAATTCCTGCCGGGAAAGAGATCCTTTGTCCTTCCCTGCTCGATTTATATGCGGCGAGGATGATTTCCATCGCAACTTTCCCTTCTTCGCCATTAATATAAGGCTCTGAATTATTATCCAGAGAATGAATCAAATCTTTGTATAGCGGCGTGTGTCCGTTTCCGTATACGGAATCAACATCAAGATTATATTCGTTCTTCACATCTTCTTCGCAGTCAAGGCCATCCTCAAATCGCCACGTTTCGATTTTATTTAATGCAATCCCTCCAATGGAAGCGATTCCTTTTTCGCCAATAATAGTAAGAGTTTCTTCCAGATTTACAGGATAAACGCATACGGTTCCCTCAACATTTCCAATGGCACCGTTCTCGAATTTTATCTGGATACTTCCATAATCTTCGGCTTCGATATACGGGTGGATATAGTTCTCAACAGTTCCATTGACCCAGGCAATTTTACTGCCCAGCATCCATTGAAGAAGGTCAATGTTATGGATACATTGATTCATCAGGCAGCCTCCATCATATGCATAGGTACCCCTCCATGGGGCTTGCTGATAATAATCAGAACCACGGTTCCATAAAATGCGTGCATTGCCGGAAATGGTCCTTCCAAATCTTCCTCTTTCTACTGCCTGTCTTAATCTCTGAACCGGCGGGTTGAACCGATTTTGATGTGATACACACAGCTTAACATTACAGCTTTGAGCCATCCTGATCATTTCATCGGCATCTTTTGTTGAAAGAGCCATCGGTTTTTCAACTAATACGTTTTTGCCTTGCTGCATACAATACAATGCGATTTCAGCGTGAAACCCGCTCTCGGTACAAACAGACACGATACTGATATCTTCATGTAACCTCAGCATTTCCTTATAGTCTGTGAAAACTTCCGGTGCATCTCTGGACTGTGACCCTTTCTTGTATTTATTGGCCTGATCGTCAGCATTACTTTTCATAATATCACAAACAGCCGTTAGATTAATCCTATCCTCATTATCAATTGCCGCTTTTAGATGTTTATGTGAAATTCTTCCACAGCCGATGATAACCATGTTATATTTCTTTTTTTCTATTTTAACACCCACTATTCTAACCTTCTTCGTTTAATATTTTTCTCAACGCGTTATTAATATTATCATTTGCATTTGAAGTCAGAAGTTTTTCTTTTATTTTGATATCCTTATATTCTGATGGTTTTGCAATTTGTTCCAGAAGGTCATGCTCATTTTTTACCAATCTAGCGCACCCGCTTTGGATCAAGTCATCTGCACTCTCCTTGCCTGAAATATTCCATACATATATGGAAACATCCCTCATTGCGCCTTCGTATAATACGGTGCTTCCCACCGAAACATGATGTTCATATCGAGTAAGAAAATCGTGTACTTCCGTTGGTTGGTCAATAACAATGATATCTTTTCCCCTGAGTTGGGAATAATCTGCTTTACCGCATTCCACGGGATGATATTTAAAGATAATCTTATAGTTTTGCCCCTTGTCCAGCTCAGCAAAGCGGAGGGCAAAATCAGCAAAATCATTCCGTTTCATCGAGTAGAAGACTACCGCCTTGGGATCTCTTAAAATACCTTTTTGGGATTCCTTGATAAATTCAATGTACCGATATCCGACGGCAATTTTTTTTAAGCTGGAAGGTGAACTACAAGTATCGCTCCAGTATTCACCAAAAGTAAACAAATAATCCGGGCAATATCTCCCGCTCCCTATCGGGTCTGCAAAATTGTAATCAATATGATATCTGCCGATCTGTCCATGCTGCAGTTCGATTGTCTTGATTCTGAGTTCCTTTGCTGCCCTTATCGTCGCAAAATGTCTTAGTCCGTAAGCATTCGTCATGATTACTGCCTTCGGATGTATTGCCGCCAGATATTTCTTTATGCTCCGGTAATACGAACTATATACACATACACTATATCTGACCCGGTTCTTAACTTGGGCAACATTGGTATTAACACCCAATACACTATTCATTGATCCGATAATATTATCTAATTCCGGCAAGCAATCACGTTTTATGATTCTCTTCTTAACTGAGAATTCCAGATAGTTAAACATCATTTTCAGATCAATAAAGCAACTGCTGATATCCCGCCTGAAAGAAATATGCTTACTGTCGTTATATTCAAATGTCTTAACTTTATACTTTTTATCCAGTTCAAGATAATCGACAAAAATGTCCGTATTTTTACCGTTTACCAACCGGAAGTTCCATGAAGAAGAAAACATGATATCACAATGATTCTTTTTCAGTGGAAATTGCTTTATGTTAATTAGACTGCTTATGGCTGATATTGCTATTTTCCTGCAGACTTGAAGAGCATTTCCCTTTTTTTTGCTTAAATCATCATATTCACGATCATCTTTCAAAATACTTCGATACAACCATGATCGAATCAAATGCCAATAAAATGTTTCTCCATATTTTAAATCGAATACGTGATAGTCCTTTTCAAATTTTTCAAATTGATTAAATATCTTTACTGTATCTACCATAACGGAAGAAATCCCTTCATTCATACTTTTGTTCTATCCTGTTTCGGAAATCAGAAGCTTTACCAATTTTAAATCATCGATCGTATTGATGTCAATTGACCGGTTGCTTGGCATTTCATATATTAACGGCATATCCGAAATGATCTTACGTTCGTTGATCAAATATTCAATATTTGTTATATAAATTGCTCCGTTTCTTACATATAGATCGTTGTAATCCTGTCTTCGCATACCGAGATTGTGCTTTGCATCACAAGGCTTGCCATATACTCCATCTTTATAATAAGCATATTTATGCTCTTCCGAATAACAGGAAATCAGAGAATCATTTTTGTGTGCATCATATAGTTTAACTGCATTTATAATATCCTCCCTTGTTCTTAAGGGGGATGTCGGCTGAAGAAGTATGGAATAATCAAATTCCTTACCATTATTTCTATAATAATCCAGCGCATGGGTCATAACATCAATTGATTTGGCGTTATCGTCAGCCAGATGCTCCGGTCTGAGAAAAGGTACTTCCGCACCCAGGTCGGAAGAAATCTCTGCGATCTGACTGCTATCTGTAGAAACAACAACATGATCGATTAAGCCTTCTTCTTTCAGTTCAACGGCCGGCAAAATCGTATAATAGATTAACGGTTTCCCGTTGATCAATATAATGTTCTTATTCGGAATACCTTTTGACCCGCCTCTCGCAGGAATGATTGCAATCCTCTTGGCCATTTTCCACCTTTATTTCCAATCAGTGTTTCTATCATTAATAAAATAACGTCTTTTGATAGCTTAATTCAACATTGGCAATTATATCGGCGATTTTTTCGCCAGCCTTTCCGTCACCATACAATAGGCTTTTCTTGGGTCTTCCCTTCCTTTGAAAAGATTGTAACGCGCCGGCTATTTCATCTCTGGAGTAGTTTACATCAATCACGTTGTCCGATCTGTCTCTTCCATGCTGCCTGGTTCCGATGTTCACAGCCGGTACGCCCATATAAGAGCATTCTCGTATTGCGACGCTTGAGTTTCCGATAATCGCATTGCAATTATATAGCATTTTCAAGAAATCATTAGAAGGAATGTTCTTAAAAAACCATACATTCTCCGGTTTTTCCCTTTCCCTGAACACCCTGATCCCTTTTGAGGTTCCATCAGAACCTGCATCAACATTCGGCCATATCCAATATGTGGGTTTCCCCATTTGCTTCATGGCGTACAACGTTTCAGTGATCTGGTGCATAGACTGGTTGTCTTCGGTTGTAACCGGATGCTGGATCACGATATAATAGTTTTTCGCTCCAAAAGTAGTAAGACCTGAACCTCCGTATTTGATGATCGGGTCAAAGTCAAGTCGATAATCACAAAGCATTTCGCTAACCAAATCGATGGAAGGACAGCCAGTAACGATCACTTTTTCAGGATCCTCACCCATCTTAATCACTCTTTCTCTGGCATGCTCATTCGAGACTAAGTGAATATCCGCCAGTTTTGTAATAGCATGCCGTACTTTTTCGTCGATATTTCCCGTTACTTCACCTCCCTGGATATGTACCAGCGGAATATTCATATAGGACGCTGCGATTGCGGTTGCAATCGTTTCATATCGATCGGCTATCGTTACCACGACATCCGGCTTTGTCCTGTAGAATACCGAGGCCAGTTCCATCATTCCGACTGCGGTTGTTTTAACTGCCGAGATACGATTTTCACCCTCAATGACACTGAATATTTTATCCGAAATCGCAAACCCGTCTCTCTCCATCACCTTAACCGCTTCTCCGTATTTTTCTAAAAGTGCAGATGAAGTCACTACAATTTGCAGATCCAGATTCGGATGATCCTTCATTGCGTATAAAGCAGATTTTATTCTTGAATAGCTCGGTCTTGCAGTTATAACAACACATACTTTTCTCATGTTCAGTCCTCCAGGTCTTCTAAATAAAAGAATTCATCGATACCAAAATCTTTTTTTACCTTTTTGCCTATTATCATGTTATAATCTTTTGCTTTTATGCCTTTACACGGTTTCTTAAATGCAATATCTTTCTCTGTGATAACCTGGCCCTTTCTGATCGCTGTTTTTGTACAGATTCCTTTTGAAAATATAACATTCGTCTGCTGAAGTTTTGATGCAATGAAATCCTTATCCACAGGGTTTGACAGTATATCATCAATCATTCGAATTCCTTCGATCATACATTTTAATTCAGAAGTTGTTAATGATGCACAAACATCAGGCCCAAAGGCTTCACGGCTCAGCGTTACATGAACTTCAACAACATCGGCACCTAAAGTTACAGCAGCCAATGATGGAAAAATTGTTCCCGAATGATCTGACAGCCCAACTTTTACACCATATTTCTCCTTAAAATATGGAATCATATTCAGCCCTACTTCCTTTGCCGGAACAGGATACATGGTAGTACACTGTAAAATGGAAAGATCGGTATTGTTCTTTAGTATTTTCACTGCGATCTCATCAATCTGATCCAGGCTGCTCATACCGGTAGACATAATAACCGGTAATTTTGAACCAAGAATATAATTCAGAAGCCATGGATCACTTAATTCTCCGGAGGACAGCTTCCAGGTTCCTATTCCTATGGAGCAAAGAATCTTTGCCGCTTCTATGGAAAAAGGAGTGCTGATGAATTCGAGGCCTTTCTGCTCAGCATGCTTTTTTAATTCTCTCCACTGTTCTTCCGTAAATTCCATTCTTTTCCAGTAATCATACCGGCTTTGATCCTGTTTGCTGAATTTCACTCTCCAAGGCTCTTCTCTCGTACTTTCATACTCCGCAAAATGGGTTTGGAATTTTACCGCATCAGCACCAGTGGCCGCGATTGCATCAATATAGCTATGTGCAAAGCCCAAGCTTCCGTCATGAGCCTGAGCAACTTCTCCTATGATAAAAGTTTTATTTTTCAAATGATCACCTCTGGTCTTTAACGCTTGAAAAGCTGTTTCAATATGTTAATTTCTTCGATTTTAAATAAAGATAACAAAATATAGTATAGCACAGTTGAAAATGCAACAGCAATAAGGAGTTGAAAATACTCCATTAAAGTACTGTGTACAAAGCTTAATGTAACTTTATAAATAAACAGCGAGCAGCCGATGGCTGTTACTGCGGCAATAATGAGCTTTCCCAGTTTCTTTTTCGATTTAAATATCCTGATCATCGGATACTTTCTTTGCATACCATAATACAGCAGCATCGTATTGCTCATGGTTGAAATACTTGTGGCAAGAGCCAAACCATCCGTCTCCATAAAATTTATCAGAATTAAACTTAAAATAATATTAATTGCAACTCCTATGCCGGCATAGATCATTGGCGTAATCATGTTATGCATGGAATAATATGTTTTAGTTAACAACGCATTTAATGAAATAAAGACCAATCCAGCAGCGTAATAAAGAAATGCGGATCCAGTAAGAAGCGTCGCTGTTTTGTCAAACGCACCCCTTTCATATACAATGTGCACGATCTGATTGCTGTAAGTCATTGCGCCTAATGATAACGGAAGGGCTATCAAAACTATGAGATAAAACCCCATATCAAGGATTTTATTGAATCTCTCATAATCCTGCAACGAATTAGCTTGTACCAATTTCGGATATACGATCGTTGTAAGAATACTGATTGTAACGGTTACAATCATGTTATTCAATAAGTTTGCATAGTTCAGTGCGGATACGCTGCCCTCACCCAGCCCTGTTGCAAGCGCTTTATTGATATAAGCATTAATTTTGATCAGGCTGCTGCCAATGAATACCGGAACCATCAAAGCAACAATTTCCATGACTACTTTATTAAAATGGAAAGAGGGCACATACGAGAATTTATTCTTCTTTGATACGGTTAAAATAAATATAAATCGAAGAATATAACCCAGCAGCATTCCAAAAGGAAGATAGTGATAACTCGTATGGGCACAGATTATAATAAAAATAATCGTGCAAAAGCTTAATAAATAGCCTGTGATAATAGGGGGCAGAAAAAATCCCTTATATTGCAAATATGCATCAAGAATACCGGACATGGATGAAAAAATTACGTAGGAAAAGGTGATTTTAACAAAGGAGCTTGTAAGCTGAGCTGTTTCCCCTTCAAATCCGCTTGCAAACAACGCTACGATCTGATCCGAAAAAATAAATCCGATAATACCTGATATCAATGATATGATAAAAACGAGATTGATAATCTGACTTGTAAATTGATTCCCCTTATCAGCACCTTGATTTTCTACAATCTTCGAAAAAGTTGGCATATATGCAGTAGACACCGAGACCAATATTCCGCCGAAAATAACACTAGGTATTGTCGCTGCCATAACATATGCATCTGTGATATAACTGGTACCAAAATAATTTGCCATTACCATTTCACGAACAAATCCAATCAATTTAGATACCAAAGTTAATAAAGTCATTAAAAAGGCAGTTCTTGCTACCGTTTTCATCTAATAATATTCACCACCTGCGGAAAGCCAGATTTTTTTATTCTACAGTAAGATTATAATATGCCAGAAATATATTTTTGTCAAACAGCCACAAATTTGTTTGAACCTATAAAATTCGAAGTTTTTTAGTTTTAATTCCCATTTTTATGCTATAATAAAATGAGAATTAATAACAAAAAAGGGGTCTTACAATGGCTAAAAAAATTTCATCCAATAATAAAATTTCGGCAGCAAGAAATAATCAGGCGGAAGTATTTGTTTCTCCGATTCCGACCTGGCTAGGAATTGTTGCCTCCATCGTATTTGTAATTCTACTTTCCCTGGCCGGTAGCATGGATAGTGCCGTGGAAAAATGGACAGGCCTTTTCTCTGCCGTTATCATCGTGATTCTATTGTTTGTTAAAAATACCACAACCATTCTGAAACAGTATATCACGCCGCTTTTCTATTCCTTCATCGCTTATGTAATATGGGGCGGAATTTCCACATTTTATGCAGCTTCCGGAAAGTTTGCGATATCAGAATTTTCAAAGCTCCTTATTTCATTATGCGTTTTTCTCGCGGTCTTGTTTCTGACCGATACTAGCGAAAACGGATTTAAAAAAGTTGCTTACTTGATATCTTCAGCCGGTTGCTTTTTTGGTATCATCTCTGTGGATGCTGCCTCTTTCGGAATTCTGTTTAAGATTTTCAAGTCCGTTTTCGGCAATTTTACCGAGGCATACGACGTAACTACTTTATATGAACATGGCATTCGTATCTATGGGATCTTTGGAAACGCGAACAGCTACGCGGGTTTTATGGCTCTGGCGATAATATTGTCGTTATATCTTGTGACCAACGCCACAGAACGCAAAAATTCTATAATCGCAGTATCATTGCTTGCGATAAACGCTCTTGCCTATCTGCTGGCGTTCAGCATGGGCTCTCTATTCATGTTTTTAATCGCATGTTTTGTCATGATCGGAGTCTCTCAAAAAGGAATGCGGATTCCGCTTTTTCTTTTAATGGTAGAAACTGCGGTTCTTACCTTTATATTTGCTTTTATCGCCATGATCGGTATAGGTAAAACGGGAATCGTCTCAACATTGCCGATGTTTTCACTGGTTCTAAATGTAATTGCATTAAATCTTTCGGACAAACGTTTTAGACAGATCCTATCCGAAAAAATGAGCGCAAATATAGGTTCATCTCTGAAAATCGTTGTGTTGATCGTTATTCTTATTGCAGGATATTTATTTGCTGCGTTTTTCGTTTCCGGGCAGATGTCTCTGACGGCAAATACAAATGGAGTTATGAGAGCCATTTATGTACCGGGGGGCGATTATACCCTTACCATAGAAAGTTCCTCGCCAGTTAATGTGATCGTGCAGAGTCAAAACAAATATGATTTGATGCGTCGCACCACACCGATTATATACAGCGGGTCAAACGAAAAAGAAATCAAATTTACCGTACCCGACGATTCTAAAATCGTAAGAATAAACTTTTTATCAACGGTAGATAACTTTGTTTCCAACGCGAGTTATTCCGGAACCTCCTCCGGCAAGGTTCATCTGAATTATCCACTTTTACCAAATTTTATCGCCAATCGTTTGCAAAACCTGTTTGCTAACGAAAACCTGGTTCAGCGTACCATATTCTTTGAAGACGGCATGAAGCTGTTTGCGAAATCTCCAGTCATAGGCCGTGGACTTGGTGGCTTTGAAAACGGAGCATACTCCGTACAGGATTTCTATTATCAGACGAAATATACACATAACCACTATATTCAGGCATTATGTGACCTTGGCCTAGTTGGCCTCTTACTTTTTATTGCATCGCTTGTTTTTTCCGTGCTTTCCATCATCAAAGCAAAAAAGCAATCTCGTTCCTTATTTGCGGTACCTGTGCTTGCATCATGTATCGTTCAAATGTACGGACAGGCTCTGGTCGATGCCGTTTGGTCGACCGTCGTTTTCCTTGCTTTCTCGTCGGCGATATTAGCAGCTATAACGATATTCTGCGCTGAACCAATTAAAATCAAAGAATCCACCAATAAAAATCGGTTGAGAATAATTGAAAAAACAGTTCTGACCGTATTTGCAGCTGTCTTTGTTCTGCTTATTTCGGGTAATCTTTACGCTCAGGCTCATGCGCGAAGCGGAGTAAAAAACCTTGATGATATTGAACGGCTTGTAATGATCGATCGCTTCGAATACAATGACTATAAGCTTTCGTATATCGTGAACGCTCCTAAATTTAATGATCCCAATGCAAAGGTTCAGGCCGATATCTATGTAGATGAACTCAGCAAAGTTGAATCCAACAGTCTTACACCTTATATCATGGCATATGATTTTCAAAATTATATGGATTATGACGCCTATATGGCAGCTAAAACCGGTGTTCTAAATAACAGATCCAACTACAACTTCTGGGTCAAGATCTTTGATACTTTCGAAGCATATATCGACCCGGTGGGACCGCATGTGGAAGATGCTGCCGACAGGCTGGAAAATGCGGATGATTATGTGAATCAGGTATTGGATATTTATCATATGCTTCTGGAGAGAAACAAAAACTCTCTTGATGATATAACTTTAAGTCCTAGTAATAACGCTTTCATTGGAAAGTTTCTTGAAATAAAGGCGACCAATCAGTACAATGTTGACTGGGTGTTTACAGCAGTGATGACTTACGCATTTGACAGTGTATGTGCCGTTGATGCTAATCAGGATGGTTTACCGGATGCAATGACCGTATCATCAGGAAGCGCACAAGGTGAAGCGAATGGTATCATTTCCGTTTCAGATCATACGGTTCTTGATTTCAATCTATATCATAAACTTCATGGAAAATATACGTTTAAAGTAGAAACCGAGACACCGCAGGGAATACAAATTGCCTTTAACGGTCAGGAGCAAAACATTACTTATGAAAAACGTGCTGCCTATGTCACAATCAATTTGGATGATAATTCAAATCAGGATGTGAGCAAATTTACGGTAGTATTTCCTACTACGGCTCAAGTAGATGCAGTAACATTTACTACTGAATTAAAATAATACGATATGACTACAAAGTAAATAGTAGCAATAGCAAACCTTGAAAACTTAAAAAAGACTACAACATATTGCCGAAATCCACGAGTTTCCAGTACTCAGCATATCACGGATGACTAAGTTTAACATAAATAAGGGGGTATAAAAATGTTAAAACAATTAAGAAAATATCTAACTACTATTATAATTCTCTCATTGGTTTGTTACCTATTTCCAGCTACTGCTTTTGCAAGCATGGACGAGGACGCAGATGACATCAAATATTCGGTAGATTCAGATGATACGCTTGATTTTAATGATGATAATTTTAATGACAAATGTGACGATGTAACCGGCGAAAAGTTGGATTACATTAAATTCACCTCTCTTCCGGATGATGATGAGGGGATTCTGTATTATGATTATGACGAAAGCGAAGACGATGATGATAATACTGAAGTAAGGGAATCCAAGAAATACAAATACCGCGGTTCACCTTATATTTCGGAAATCACCTTCGTTCCTGATGAAGACTATGACGGTAGACTAACCATTAAGTATAAAGGATATGATGAAGATGGTAACTCCTATACCGGAAAGGTCAAAATATCTGTAGATAAAGCAAAAAGCTCTACTGTCATCACTTATACCCTTGATGATACTGATGATACTGTGAAATTTGACGAGGATGATTTTTTCGATATCTGTGATGATGTCAAAGATGAAGATTTAGATTATGTCAAATTCTACTTACCAGATGACGATGATGGAATGCTATACTATAATTATGATGAAGATGACGGTAGTCATACAAAAGTTTCATCATCAAAAAAGTATTATTTCAAAAGTAAATCCAAGCTAATTAAAAGAATTACTTTTGTACCGGATAAAGATTGCTCGAAGACAGTTACAATTAAGTATAAAGGCTATGATGTAGACGGAGATTCTTATTCCGGTAAGATTAAGATTAAATTAGATGATGATGATGACGATGACGATGACGATAATACTTCGAATGGAATCATTACATACAAAATTGATGATGTAATAAACTTTGACGATGATGATTTTGATGACGTTTGTGATAAAATAAATGATAGAGATCTGGATTATATAAAAATTACGATTCCTTCTGCTAAAAAAGGAATCCTTTATTACAACTATTCTGACGGCAGCTACTCTTCCATTGTTGCTTCTGCAAAAAAATATTATTGCAAAAGTTCACCTTATATTAAAAACATCACTTTTGTTCCAAACAATAATTTTACTGGAAGCTGTAAAATATCTTACAAAGGGTACGATGTAAAAGGAGATTCCTACTCCGGAACGATTTTAATCGCAGTTGGAAGCCATAACCAAACAACCAAAGATATAACTTATACGAGCAGTAAAAATACTCCAACTACTTTTAAGGATGCTGACTTCAATACCATCTGCAAAAGTCTTATGGATAATCAGCTCAGCTATGTGAAATTTACATTGCCGAACACATCTAACGGAACTTTATATTACGGATATACATCCCGCGGCGAGTACACTTCGAAAATTAAGTCTTCAACAAAATACTATTATGGTGCTTCGCCTTATCTGCTGAATGTATCATTTGTGCCCGCTGATAATTATACCGGAACAGTAACTATTCCTTATACGGGATATGATACTGATGGATTGTCTTACAGTGGCAAAGTACTAATTACCGTATTGAGCAGCGGCTCAAACAATTCCGGCGGCTCTACAACAACGCCGATTGATATATCAAAATTAGTTTCCTCAAAGTATTTCAGCGATGTTGATATATCTTATTCCTGGGCAGTTCCTTATATAGACAGCCTCTATGAGTCAGGGATTATTTCCGGTACAACTACCACCCGCGGTTCAAAGTTATACAGTCCCGCTTCATTTGTTACACGCGGAGATTTTATGCTGATTCTTTACAAAACATTAAAATTCCAAACAAGTTCTACAACCAGTAACTTTAGAGACGTACCTTCCGGCAGTTATTACTACAATGCGATCATGGCAGCAAAGGCCTTGGGTATCGTGCAAGGAGATTTGGATAATAAGTTCTATCCAAATAATCCGATTACCAGAGAGGATGCGATGGTAATGGCACTAAGAGCAGTAAACATCACAGGAAAAACAATTGCATCCGGCGATACGAGTAATTTGTACGTATACGCTGACAGCAGTTCCATTTCAGACTATTCAAAAACAGCTGTGGCGGCCTTAATTAAAGCGGGCATCATAACAGGCAGTGATGATAACAAAATTTATCCACAAGGAAATCTCTCACGTGCTCAAGTAGCTGCTATCATCTACCGAGTTAAAAATCTATAAACTATAGTTCTTTGATCTAACTAAATGATATAATATGGCTCTATAATAAATGTTGTGGTGTTTAAGAAATTAAATGCCACAGCATTTTAATTTTTTTGCAAAAAAGATAGAGCATAAAGTAGATCTCAAGTAAAATGAAGTTGCAACACAAACATTCGAAAGGAGATCAAACTCATGCTCTATCCTAATTGTACAGCAGACTTACTTGGATTAAAAGATGTAATTGTGACCAAAGTCGAAAACATTAATAACCAGATTCATGTTTGGCTTGAGCCAGCGTGTTTAATGCATAATTAAACTGTAACAAAATGCAACCGAAAAGTGTAACACTTCACCCAATGTAAAAGAAAATCCATTGTAACACCCTTCCAAGTATCGTATCCTTGAGTTTGAGAGAACTTAAGGAGGACAGAAAGGATGTTAACAATGGACGATATCAAGTATATCAAACGAATGCATGATTGTGAAGGCTTTCCAATAAGAGAAATCATGCGCCGTACCGGTTATCACTATGAAACGATTAAGAAATATCTGGATCTGAACGACTTCAACGAGTCATCTCATGCACCAAGAGACTCGTCCTCGCTGCTTGATCCCCTGAAACCAGTTGTGGATCAATGGCTCGTAGATGATTTGAAGGCCCCACGGAAGCAGCGACACACTGCAAAGCGTGTATATGAGAGGCTGCAGGAAGAATATCCTGATTTCCTTGAGGTGAAGCTGCGTACCGTCCAATACTATGTATCACAGAAGAAAAAGGAGCTTTATCAGTCGCAGCAGAAGGCATATCTTCCGCTTTATCATCCGCCCGGAGAAGCTCAAGCTGACTTTGGTCATTTCAGCTATTACGATAATCTTGGCGAACTGGTGGATGCCCTAAAACTTACGCTTTCGTTTCCGTACAGTAATCAATCCTACTGCCAGATATTCGGCGGAGAAAATCAAGAGTGCCTGCTGCAGGGAATGAAAAATATCTTCGAATACATAGGCGCGGTTCCGACAAGGATCGTCTTTGATAATCTCTCCACCGCAGTAGCGCATATGGGCAGCGGCCACGAGCGGATATTGACAGAGAAATTTAAGCGTTTTTCTGTTCATTATGGATTCGAACCATTTTTCTGCAATGGAGGAGCCGGTTGGGAGAAAGGCAATGTGGAAAACAAAGTTGGCTATGAGCGCAGAAATCTATTCGTTCCTGTTCCGACCATCCTTGACTTTGCGCAGTTTAATCAGAGCTTGTTCCAATCCTGCGATAAAGACGCACAGCGCAGTCACTATGTGAAGGGGGAATTGATCTGTCAGCTGTTTTTAGAAGAGAAAAAAGAGATGCTTCCTTTGAATCCGATCCCATTTGAAGTGTTTTCCTTTGGGAGCCGGATTGCAGATAAATATGGAAAAGTCTCCTTTGACGGCAATCTGTATTCTTCTTCTCCGAACTATGCGAAGAATACAGTCTATGTAAAGGCAACCAGTGATCGGATTCTTCTTCTAAACGAGTCCTATGAGCTCGTCATGGAGCATCAAAGGCTTTATGGAAAAGGAAAGGAATCTATGAAATGGCTGCCATATATCGAATTAATGGCCAAGCGGCCAACCGCTTTAAAACACACTGCCTTCTATGATGAACTGCCTGACAACTGGAGGAAATACTTGAATAGTCAAGATGCGGAAGGGAAACGCAGGGGACTAAATTCACTCTCTATGATGCTGAAAAAACACGATATGAGAACCGCAGCGGATGCACTGGCCTTTTCCATCAGCAATGGCGTCAAAGATGCGGACAGTATTCTTGCAAGCTACAGAAGGTTAACTTCCGAAGTGCAGCATATGCAGCCGCTGCAGATTGCAAATACGGTGATACAAATGCCAACCTTCCGGACGGATAACGACCGATATGACAATCTCTTCAGGAAGGAGGCAAACTCCTGATGAAAGATAGAATTGCAGGATTATGCAAAGAGCTTCGTTTAAGTGCAACCTTTGCGGACAATGCAGTGCAGCTCTCCGGCCCGACAAACCAGGAATACCTTCTTGAAGTGCTGGAAGCAGAAATCCGATACCGCAACAACAAACGTCGAAATCTCCACTTGAAGCAGGCCGGATTTGACAGCATAAAAACCTTTGAAAATTATCAATTTGAGAGAATTACGATTCCAAATACATTAACCATAGATACCTTGAAGTCGCTTGATTTCATGGCCAGGAAGGAAAATCTCATCCTGTACGGCCGAAATGGCGCCGGAAAAAGTCACATGGCGACAGCACTTGGCGTAGAAGCTTGTATGCAGGGGAAAAAGGTGAGATTCTTCAAAACGGCGGCTCTGGTCAATGAACTGACCGATGCCAAAGCCTCCGGATCTCTAAACAGACTGTTAAAACGACTTAGCAAACTTGACTTGCTGATTTGTGATGAATGGGGCTATCTTCCATTTGATGCGGAAGGTTCCCAGCTTCTATTTCAGGTAATCGCAGACTGCTATGAAAAGCGCAGCCTGATTATTACAACCAATATTGAATTCAGCAAATGGAATGGGATCTTCTATGATGATCAGTTGACAGCCGCTTTAATTGACCGGCTGGTACATCACAGTCACCTGATTGTTTTTGACCGTGACAGTTGGAGATTTGAGCATTCCCTAATGAAGGATTCGGCAACAAACTAACCGCTTAAGGGTGTTACACTTTTGCTTTGCATTTTGTTACACTTTCCGGTTGCAGAAAACAAGCCAGCGCTTCAGATGCAAGTCTGTCCAGCTTGCCGCCATGAAACGAAGCGAACTCATTCTTATCGACAACAGCTTGTAAAGGACCTGCCGATACAGGGTCAGCACTGCCTACTCCATCTGCGGAAGCGCCGTTATTACTGCTCTCACTGTGGAACTGTCTTTCAGGAAAAGTTATCGTTTCTTGCGCGATATCAAAGGAATACAAAACGGCTTACCACCAAGGTCTTGAGCGATTACAGCTGCGAGTATTCCACAGCTTCCATTGCTAAGGGGAACGGCGTTTCTGCCGGAACAGCAGTAAGAATCTTTGACAGGGTCTCCTATCCGATGCCTAATTTGCCTACCGTTCTGTCCATTGATGAATTTAAGGGTAACGCAGGCGGACGGAAATTTCAGTGCATCCTTACTGATCCCGTAAAGCATAGAGTTCTAGATATTCTGCCTTCAAAGAACAGCGAGGATCTGATTGCCTACTTCCTTCAGTTTCCTCTGGAAAAGCGAAAACAGGTTAAATACCTAGTAATGGACATGAGTCTTCAGTTCCGAGATGTCATGACTTCCTGTTTCCCGAATAGAAGTGTAATCACTGATAAGTTCCACGTTTGCCGGTACGTAACCTGGGCTTTGGAAAACGTGAGAAAATCAGAGCAGAAGAAATTCTCCGATGAACGACGTAAATATTTCAAAAGAAGTCGCTGGCTTCTACTGGCTCGACACGAAAAGCTTACTCAAGAACAGCACCAGCAGCTTGAAAACATGCTTTCAGTGTCTGAGAAACTCCGTATGGCATACTGGCTGAAAGAAAACTTCTATGTATTTATGGACAGTAAAGATATCCACGAGGCGAAAAAGAATCTAAAGAACTGGAATCTCTGTGTAGGAGTTGCACAACTTGAAGAGTTTCAGAAATGCTTTGATATCATTAACAAATGGCAGCCTGATTGTGTGAATGACCGTTCCTGCGCTTTCAATCCTAGCCCCTAAAAAAGTGGCTTGTTTGATCACGCCATTAATGCACAATTTTCATAAAACAATCCAGCGATGGATTTTCCTTCGCTGGATTGAAATACTTTTTTACTTATTTTTATTTTACTTGAGAGCTCCACCACAACATTTGACATAGAGCCCAAAAAACGAGAGACAGATAAATCTGTCTCTCGAAAAGTTATACTTTATTATTTTACTGAATCAATTAGTGATTTACAGCTGTTGATTAGTCTTCGTAGTAGATTACTACATCAGCAACTCCATCAGCATCGTCACCCTTTGTATCGAACAAGGATACCGTGTATTTCTTTCTCAGGGATGAGAGCTTGGCTGTTGTGAATTCTTTCTCGTCAATATCATACTTGTAAACAACCGCATCATCTTCTACAGTAAATTTGTCGGTTCCAACTGTTATAATAGTTTTGTCGGAGTTAAGATCAGTGATTACTGCGTCTTTTGCGATGTATCCGCTCTCTTTATCTTTCACATACTTAGCATCTGTTAAGTCTTCAATTGGATCGGTGATCGCATCGTCAGAATCAAGTTCGAATCCATATACACCGAAGTAAGGTGAGGAAGGAGCATTTGCCTTCTCATCATCTGTCAGGTAAGTGAATGCCGTTCCGTCAATGAATCCTTTGTACTTATAAACCGTGTCGCCATCACCATTCTTAGCGGTAGTTCTTGAATTGATTACTCCATAGATAGCATCGTCCTTAGCACTTGCATAATCATTGTCAACATAGAGAGCTATAACGTCCTTGTCATCATTAAAGATAACTTTTACTGCACTGCCAGTAGCAATCCAGCCTGTTTCCAGATCTCCAGGAGCCGCAACATCATCAGGCTTCTTCACATCATTATCATAAGTTAGTACTACGCAATCAGAATCAATTGTATAGGACGTGCTGTTGATCACGAGAACCTTTGAGCTTGAAATTTTAACTTCACGGTCAGTAGCCGCTTTGTTATAAGGTACTGCGGTGTTGTCGATTTCATCAATTTCTCCATTGCTGTCAAGTGAGTATCCAATCATTGCTCCTGTAACAATAGCACTGACTGTTGCTACACTCTCGGAAGTCCAATCGATATCCTTAGCATCATCGTTAAATGTGTATGTCTTAGTCGAATCTTCTGAAGTGTACATTTTAACTTTGAAGTTTTCTGTTCCTTCTGGAGTGTACGCTCTGACGATACCATATGTGTCTGAGCTACTACTTCCATCATAATCATAAACTTCCCCATTGTAATCAAGGTAGAAAATACCATCATCATCTACGTCAACTTTTTTTGCATCATCAGTTGCGTTAGCAGAGACATCGTAATCCTTCTCGTTGATCGTTATAGTTTCTGCTTCAGTTTCTTTATCGTTGTAATCAATTTCATCGACAGTACCTTCAAGAGTTTCTGTACCTACGCCAACCTTTCTGATCACGTCGTCATCATCAGATTCGTATACATAAAGTACATCATCTTTAGCAATTTTGTCGAGAGATGCAACGCCAACCAGTTCGAAGGACTTCATATCAATATTGTCGTCATCGTCTGTATCGAAGTCAAGAGCCAGCAATTCCTTATCTGTGATATCTTCCTGCACATCGGAATCTGCCAGATCTTTGTCAGTAGCCTTCCATGCAACTACGGAATAGATGTCTTTGATCGTCTTTCCTGACAGGTCAACATTCAGAGTTACAGTTTCGCCGTCATCAGCATTGATCGCAGCATAAGAAGCGATTTCAGCAATTTTGATTTCGTTACTATCTGTTTTATCCAGATCACCGTTTACAAAGTATGCAGGATCTGTAGCGAAGTCATTGTCGCTATCGCTGATATCATAATCGATATCGCCAACTTCAAATTCTTTCTGATTGTCTGAAAGCTTACCGGTTAATGCTACGGAATCCTTTGTGAAAGCAACTACTTCATCGTCATCATTCAGATAAGCAGTACCGTATGCACCGAGGTTCTTTGTGATGTTGATGATAGCATCATCATAGCCAAAACCGGATGTTCCGAGGATCTCGTCTTCATTCGCTTCACAACCTAAGTTGCTGTTAAGAAGATTTTGAACTTCGTCTTTTTTATCACCAGTCCAAAGCTTATCAGTAGTTCCGTCAGTGTTTACTGCAACCTTCTGAACTGTCAGCAGATTGTAGATGATCTGAGCAGCACTAGCCTTGTTAACTGTTGTATCTTTTGCAACATCATCATAAAGATCATTGTTCTGTGCAATAGATACATAGTTTGCAGGCCATACGCCAACAAGCAGTGAAGAGTTCGCTGTGAAACCAACTGCTCTTAATGCCATAGTCATCGCTTCATTTACGGTAACTGTTCTTCCTGGCATTACATTGCCTTCACCATCGCCAAGCAGAATGCCTTTGGATTGACAGAATGCGAGGTATGGAACAGCCCAAGTGTATCCAGCAGTGTCTTTGAAGCTTGTAGTTGTGTAACCAGCAAGCGCACTGTCAGGGATATCAAGAGCTCTTGTAACCATAGCAGCAAATTCTGCTCTGTTTACAGACTTTTCAGGTAAGAAAGTTCCATCTGGATTACCTGTTACGATTTCAAGATCGTAAGCTACTTGAATAGCATCTTCATTAGCATTTCCGTTGATGTCGGAAAGACCTGCGGATGTAGAATCAGCAGCGAATGCCATAGAGAAGCTACTTAGTACCAGTGTCAAAACTAGTACAAATGAAAGTACTTTTCTCATTAAAATTCCTCCTTTAAGGTATTTCTCTTCGAAGGGGAGTCTTGTTATGTTTTATTGCTCAAATTATCCTCCCCTTCTGAAGATAATTTGACATTTTCTATAGAAATGCAGTTCGTTTATCCACCACATATTCTATCACAATGGATTATACCTTTTGATGCAATAACAGTCAACCGCTTGCTGGAAATGTAACCAAATTGTAATACACACAGTCTAAGGCCTCTTCCCATTTGCTATGCCTCTTTAAAGTACGTATTTATTATATCAAATTATAAGAAGAAGTCCATTACAGACGTGTTACAGGATTATTAACATTCCGTTGAAACACATCACAGAGATTGCCAACGTACATATGAAACAATCTATATTTTTAGAAGACGTTTCCAAGTTCCAGCTTTAAAGCAATCGAAACGTTCCGTATTGGGATAAACAACGCACCGATAAATACCTACCCGTGACCATCTGTCCACAAAAAAAAACGGAGCAACCGCACAGTTGCTCCGCAATCAATAAGCTTTACTGCTACTTTTTAATTGCAGCACTTATTATTTAATCGACCTGTACTACGACAATGTCACCTGAGGTTTCATCATCATCACTCATGTCATAGATTCTAATTTTATTGCCCTTCTTTATGTTGGATTGTTTTCCCGTCTTATACTCCGACTTACTGTCTTCAATCGTATAAACGGTAGCATTTTCCTTTATCTCAATAAGGTCTCCTGTCGTCAGCTCTACAACATTATCACGATAGCTTTCTATCTCAACGAAATCAGTTCCTGATATTTCGTCAAAGACATCACCTCTATGACTTTCTGTTGATTTATAAATGCTCTGGATCTCACCGTCTTTGAGTTTGATTTCATAAACTGTTCCATTCAGATAGGAATCACTCCCCGTCTTGCTTGGAATCCCAGTCAATCCTTTTTCTCCCAGCCATTTAATTTCTCTCGTGGCGGCAAGCGTCTGTAATCCTGTAACTGTATCACTATTAGCATTTTTCAAAGAAGATGTGCCATTAATCACAACATATGCCAGACCAGAAAAACCCATATCTCTTGGAATTACCATCGACACGATTTTATCCTTTTCTACTTTAAAGAATGCCGGAGTCTCTACATTTTTATATTTATATACGGTATCCAAACGATAATCCTCAGCCTTTTTCGAGAAAGTCATTGAGCTTTTATAATTCTTTTTAAGATCATAGGTATAAATTTGAACATCCTCAGAAATGGTCTTGCCATTATATGTTGTCATGCCTGCGTTAAAGCTGCCGTTCGCAAACGTCATAGCCGCAGTATCCGGTACTCCTTCGGGATTTTTTTGATCCGAGCTTTGTTCCACTTTCTGAGGATTTGCTTTTTCAATTAGCTCCAGCGCATTATAATCTACCTGAGCAGCAATCCATTTCGTTGCCTTAACCGGCAAGGTTTCCGGAATTCCGTCCAGCAGCTTCAATTCTGCTGCCTTTCCCATATAATTTGAAGGCCATGTACCACCAAGAACATCATCCGAATAATTGGCAGCTCTAAGTACCATTGTGATCAGTTCATTGATAGTTACTGGATTTCCGGGCTTAAAAGTATCATCCGGATACCCCTTCGTCACTCCATGTTTCACAGCGTAGCTGATATAGCCTTCTGCCCATCCATACCCTGTCATATCGGAAAAATCGCTTTTCGCTGCAGCTTGTGTCGCTGTTCCTGCTACCTCTACCGATGGTGCGTTCATGGATTTGACAATGATCACGCAAGCCTGCGCTCTTGTCAAATTGGAATCCGGATTAAAGTTTCCGTCGGAATCGCCTGTGATAATTCCTTTCTCCGTCAATGCAGAAACTGCTGTTTCATAGCTCTGTCCTTTTACATCATCAGGAACTGCTGCAAAAACGCAAGTAGTCGTAAGCAACATGATCAGAGATAATGCGATTGTTTTCATAAATAATTTTTTCATTGAGTCCCCCCCTAATCTCAGTAATTTATTACTATATCTTTAAATCAAGACTAATAGCAGATGTAGTGGTTTTCTTTGTGGTTTTCTTTGTGCTTTTTGGCATAAAGCGATACAACAATTTTGCGGTATCTCCTCTTGTCGCCGGGGCAGACCAGTCGGAAACCGTAACGTCTCCAAGATAATTATACATTTGTACATACTGAATATAATTATCCGGCCATGTACCGCTGCCGTCTACAGCCGACGCTGCGCTGCTGTTCATTCTAACCAAAACGGTAATCAGCTCTGCATAGCTGATATTTTTTCCGGGTGCATAGGCTGTGGCAGACACACCTTTTACGATACCGGCATCAACCAAAGCATTGATGTATCCATTGGCCCAGTCATAACCCGAAAGGTCTAAGAAGATATTTTTTGCGGCCATTGCTTCTAAATTTCCAATGCGGTTTGTGGCCTTTGCAACCGCTACTGCGACCTCTGCTCTCGTGATCTGGTTCTCCGGTTTAAATGTTCCGTCCTCATACCCAGTAAGGATTCCCTTGTCAATTAGATATTTAACCGATGTAAGTAAAGGTGTACCAATAACATCTGACGGATATCCCGCTTGAGAATTCCACTGACTATAGTCAATCTCCGCAAATACAACGCCGGACGCAGATACCAACGTCAGCACTGCTATCAGTATCGTTGCTATGATTCGTTTTGATCTCTTCATATTTTATTTCCCTCCCTGATATTTCATAATTTCTCAAATCTTTTCTATCTTATTATATCAAAGCTTTTTTCTAAGTCTATTACAGTCATATTACAAATTATAAAAACAGCAAAATATTCCTACCGTTATGCCCAATATATTTATTGCAATATAATCGTCTTCCTATTTTATTATTACAGGATACAAATACTTCGAATTTAAATCCGACGGATCTATGGTATTTCCCTTGCTATCCGTGCTTAATATCTCTAATGGGGAAACAACACCTCCTCCATCCGATACGACGGATGTATCATTTGGTGCCTGAACGATTATATTATAACTGTATTTCCAATTCTCTGCTTTATCGTTCAATAGATCTATCAGCATTTTATATCCGTCTAATGTCTTTATTTTCTTTTGTCCCGAAAGCTCCTCCTGCGTTAGCTTTATAATGCTCGAGTTTAAAGAATTATCTTCAAGACCGATGGGCAAAGACGCTGTAGTATTTAACCAAAATGCATTGCTGAGTGTTCCTCGGTTTCTTCCGATCAAACTGCCGGAGCTATTCTCTCCGGTCACTTCACCCGCTCCATATACATATTTTACGGTACCTTCGTTTTTCCCCGCAATACCTCCGCTTAAGCTAGTCCCGCGTACGTATCCGCAATTATAACTGTACGCTACAGTAGAACCATTTTCACCAATAATCCCTCCGGCATAGCTATTTGCGACTACTTTTCCTTCATTATAGCACTTGCTTATTTCCCCTTCACCATCCAGCTGGTAAGCAGCAATTCCACCTCCGTCTACATCTGCCATTACCGTGCCTGAATTATAGCTGTCGGAAATTTCACCTCGGTTATTTCCGGCAATACCACCTGATCCGCTGCCTTCAACGGTTCCTGTATTCTTGCACTGAATAATGAAGCTTTTCCCCTTACCCAGAGAACCTGCAATGCCACCATTAACACCTGAGCCTGTAACCTCTCCCAAATTGCCGCAGTTCTCAATTGTTACGCTATAATATTCGCCGCCCGCATAGCCTGTAATTCCTCCTGCCTGATAAGACCTTCCTTTTACAGCACCTTTATTATCGCATTCCTTGATAACAGACGCGGAATCCGGGGAAGAAACAAAGTTTCCTGCAATTCCGCCAATTTTTTCGTTGCCGGACACAACGCCTTCGTTCTGGCAATCCAGCAATGCTGTTCCCGGAGCGTAAATAGATCCGACGATTCCTCCGGTGTTCATATTTGTTCCGCTAACCGTTCCCAGATTGCACAGTCCAGAAAGCAAATTATTGCTGTATCCCACAAGACCGCCGGTATCATTGTTCCCATTAACGATTCCCTTTTTACCCAGCTGGCAATTTTTGATCGTCCCTTCGTTATAACCGGCAACCGCACCCGTATATTGATTTCCGTCTATTTCAGAAGCATCAATAATTAGATCTGTTACGCTTGCTCCCTTTGCCAGATATCCGATCAATCCTGCATAGCTCGCCGCTCTGGCTTTGTCTCCAGTGCCTTCTGTGCCTTCAATGTTTAATCCGCTGATGGTATATCCATTCCCGTCAAGATGTCCTTTAAATGGATTCTCCTTACTACCAATCGGTTCAAAATTGCCTTTCCTCCAATCTGCATCATCCCGATCCGCAGGAGATTTTGTAGCATAATCCTCTGTAATCGCTACATTCTTCTCCATGATAAAAAATGCACCTTCGGTTGCATGCATCCGCATATGATCTAATTGGGCTTCCGTATTGATCTCATAGGGATCGGTTTTTGTTCCATCGCCAGCGATAAAAGCACCTTCCGCCCCCTTATGTAATGCTAAGCAATTTGAATTTGCAATCACATCTGCATTGGCTGCAATTACAGTTTCATTCTTTTTTATATTCAAAAGAATTGTCGCTGCTTCCGCTCTCGTCAACGCCATGGTAGGACGAAAGTTCCCTTCCGTATCACCCTTCATATATCCCTTTTTAAACATCAGGTCTACATAATCATATGCCCAGTCTGCTATCAGCCTTCTATCCAAGACAGTTTCAGCCCCCTTCGCTTCCCTCTTAACATCCTCGGAAATAACAGAGCCGGCAACTTTAGCGGCCTCCTGCCTGCTAATCATCAATCCTATCCCAAAGGTTCCATCACCGTAGCCCGAAGTAATCCCTGCGGCAACCGCAATTTTTATGGTTGGAACATACCATTCATCCTTCAAGACATCCCTAAACTGAATCTTCGTACTTGAAATGTCCGGAGTCACAGTCAAGATATTAGCAAGCAGTTTATAAAATTCTTCTCTCTTGATCAGATTATCCGGCAGAAAATTCCCATCTGGATATCCCCCTACAATCTCGAGCTCTGCCGCTTCTTTAATGATTGCTTCTGCCCAGTGACCCTTTATATCGGTAAAGGCAGCACCTGTTTCGGCAGCAGTATTTTTATCTGATCTTCCATCATCTATCTCTGCATATCCGATGCTTAGTCCCGAAGTCAGAACCATTGCGAAAACAATTATGGCACACAACCTTCTTTTATATATCATCTTGATCTCCTTCCGTTTTTCCTTACCTTGTTTTATGCTAATTATATCCTTTCATTTATTACGTGTCCAGTAAAAACACCCCCTCCTTATTGCTTCCATTGTTTAACAATTCCTAAAGAAACTATATTCCCTGACCGATATTATATAGCAAGGCAATAAAATATAACCAGCTTATCATTGTCTTAACTGCTATAACGTAGTAAAATTTATCAGAGGTAAGTTTATAAAGGACATAGTATTAAAGGGGGAGAATATGAACTTAAAGAGAATCGCATGTATTATATTGGCATTGATTTTATCGCTGCCTCTTGCATTACCTGTCAATTCTTATGCCAGTAATTTTACGGATACGTACGGTCACTGGGCAGAATTTTATATCAGTAAGGTATTCAATGAAAAAATTATTAAAGGTTACCCGGATGGACGCTTTATGCCAGACAAAGCTGTAACCAGAGCTGAGTTTGTCGCTATGGTAAACGAGGTATTTGAACTTGACGATGTTAATACTTGGAAGTCGTTGAATTTATCCGATGTCTCCTATACTTCATGGTATTACACGAATATTGCAACGGCCTTTGCCGCAGGCTATGCCTGGCGTTATAGTGATAATACGTTTAAACCGAACACGCCCATCACGCGGCAAGAAGCTGCTGTAATGCTTGCTCAGTTAATCCCGGAAGGCAAAACAAAGGGAAAGCTAAAGGTATTTTCTGATTACAAGCAAATTGACAGTGAGGCAACAGACGCTATGACAAAGCTGGTTGGCAAAGGATACTTCGGCGCATATAGCGACAATAAGCTTCATCCCAAAGATTCAGTAACCAGAGCGCAGGCTTCCAAAATCATGAGCGAGATTTTGGATAACGAAGATATTATCACACGTAAAACAATCGTTGATGAAGACAAAGCGGAGCTTACCAATAAAATATACGTAAATAATGTTTTAATTGACGAAGACCTGGAGGAGGGCACTGCCATCATAGATAATTGTATCATTCTAGGTGGTCTTACGATAGAAGGCGGCGGCGGTAAGAAGGGAATTACAATTAATAATACACGGGTGACAAAAGCAATCTTAAATAGAGAAGATGGCAAGGTAAAGGTTGTAACAAAAGGGGATACTGTCATCAGCAAGTTGGAAGCATCCGAATCATGTTATCTGCAAACCTCGGGCAAGGGCGGCTTGGCAGTACCCGACATCACGGTGAAAAAAATGGCAAATTTAACGTTAAAGGGGACTTTCCCTCTGGTAAACATAGAAGGTTCAAGAGCAAATGTGACATTGGAATCAGGAAAGGTCACGGATTTTAAGGTGACTGGGGCAGGGAAATATTCCGACATCACACTGACTGGCAAGTCGGAAATATCGGACATCACAGTTAACTCCGAGTGTTATTTTCACGGTGAAGGCACAATCGTTAATATGCTTGTTAATGCAGATAATGTAACCTATGAAACCAAACCGGATAAAATGACAGTAGGTTTAAGATTTGACCGACCTCAAGAAGGAGGGGATGATGACGTTTCTGCCACATTCAAGCCAAAGACCAAGGCAGCCAATGTGGATATTGACACAAAAATAACTATAACCTTTAATACTTCCATGGAGATGGAAAACGGCAAGGGAATCAAGGATTCTAACATTAAAGATTTTATCAGCTTCCACAAATGGAAAAGAAGCGGCGATGAGGTTGCATTTTCAGCTTCCATCAACAATTCTAAAAAAGTAATTACTATCACTCCTGATGCCAGGCTAAGTAAAGGTACAAAATATTATGTTGTCCTGGAAAAGGCTGCTTTGCAAAATGCAGGAAAAAACAAGAACCACGGAGAGTCAATTTATTTTACTACAGAAGGGGAGTTGGAAGAAGAAACACCGTAACAAGGCAAGAGTTTTAAACGATATAGTATAACAGAACTTATCTAAAAAAATGTCGGGTGCAATAGGCGCTACCCGACATTTATTTTATTTTGTCTACTCACCGTTCAGGCCTTACTTCAACAATTCCAATGCTTTGTCCAGCTGCAAATCTTCTGCTTCCTTCGTTCCGGTGATGTAGTTGATAACCGCCCGATCCAAAGTGCTCATCGTCGTATAATCTAAAACACCATACGCAGAAAGGTCGTTTTCTTTCTGAAAATTCTTCACTGCTGTTACCGTTGTCTCATCCATGGTACCCGTCACATTCACTGCATAACCAAGCATCGACAAACGCTGCTGCGCGCCAAAGACATTCAGCCCGATATCTCCCTCTTTCGGTTTCACCTGTTCACTCATCGGTGCAAAATCAACGTATTGCTTTGCCAATTCTTCAGCATCAACATCGACACTGTTTTGAATCGTGTAATCTGGGATAATACCCACATGGTCAATCTTGGTTTTGTTTGGTGTCAGAAAATAGGACATGGAAAGCTTCATACTGGCTCCGTTCGTGAATTCGGAAATCTGCTGTGCAACACCTTTTCCATAAGTGGTTGTCCCAATCAAAGTTGCTGTTTTGCTGTCCTGCAAAGCTCCGGCCAGAATTTCCGACGAGCTGGCGCTTCCTTCGTTTACCAGTAGAACAATCGGAAGATCTAGATTTCCCGACCCATCTGCAGCATAGGTCTGAATGATTTTACCCTTCTGCTCAAAGTGAGTAATCGTACCTTCCGGCATTAATTGATTTGCGATATCTATCGCAACGTTGACCAGTCCCCCAGGGTTATTCCGCTCATCGATGATCAAGGATTTAACACCCTGCTTTTGAAGGTCTTTTAACGCCGCTGCAAATTCTACATTGGAATCACTATCAAAGCTTGTAATTTGAATATAACCGATCTTGTCATTCAGCACTTTAGAATAAACTGATACACTTTTGATTTTTGCTCTGGTCAAAGTGAAGTTCATCACTTGTCCGCTGCGATTAACCGTCAAGGCAACCTTCGTTCCCTCATCCCCACGCATCATGGAAACTGCTTCATTTAACGTTTTAGAGGAAATATCTACCCCATCAATTTTCGTAATAATGTCACCGCTAATGATACCGGATTTCTCGGCAGGAGTCCCGGAGGTCGGTGCAACCACACGGCATTTTCCATCATAGCTTTCTACACTCAATCCGACGCCGGAATACTCTCCGGTGACAGACTCAACAAAATTCTCGCCCTCGCCCGAAGTGCCGTAATAAACGCTGTACGGATCATCAAGGGAGTTTATCACTCCTTGAAAAACCCCCTCCATTAATTGTTCATAAGTAATGTCATCCTTGTAATTCTCACGGATGTACTCCATATATTGTTTCAGATTCTCCATCTGACGATCTAAATCGCCTTCTTTTGAGGATGCCGCATAAACAACGGAGCCCTCCATTCCCCACAAACCCGGAAGAAACAGCACAAAAGAAAATGATGTTATAATCATTGCAATTGCAACAATAAAAGCGATTACTTTAGCAATTTTTCTAGCTCGATATGGATTCAAGTTAATTCCCCCCTTTTCGCAGCGATGCCATTTCCGCCAGGGAACCCAGAACCCATGGTTCCCTTCGGCGCTCGCCAGGCGAGCTGAGCACCCTCCTTTTGTAGCATTCCTAACAAAATTTCCTTATTCTATAATTTCTATGTCAAGTATGCTTCTGCCCTCGGAAAGACCTCTTAAACTGATGTGATAATCAATATTCAAAGAGCCCTTACCTTCCACCTTTTCAATCTTATTCACTATGTCATTTGTTAGAACTTCCATTTCTACAGAACCATAAGGTGTATCATAGTATCCTTTAAACCGTTTGCCTTTTTCAAATTCAATCTCGGTATCAAGACCGATATTCTCACCATAACGTTTCATTTTTATATTATCACCTGTAATTTTCAAGCTGGTTGTACAGCCCTCCATTCCGGAAAATTCACTTTCATTATACAGCAAATAAACCGAGTCGCCCTTCACATAGTATTTGCCCTCGGTAACAAGCTGAAGCTGCTCCTCTGCGGACTCAGACGTCACTTGTTTTCCAATTATTTTTAACATGATATCCTTCATGTTACACCTCCTTTTGGTTAGTATAACACATTGAAATCAAATCTTCAATTCAAAGAAAAAGCGCATGTTAAACGCGCTTTTTTTTAAAAAATCTGATTTATTTATCATAAGGAGAATTGGTTAATCTTCAACCTGTCTTCCCAGCTTTTTTAATGCTTCATCGTCTTCATTTCCATAGTTGGTATTTCTCTCTTCCGGAACATCATTCATTCTATCTCGAGCAGCATTTTGTAACTTCCTAAAATCCATCTGGTTCACCTCCTGAGATTAATGTAACCACAAGCGCGTTTTTTATACGTCGATCGATCAGCCAAACTGTCTATTTCATTGATTCTTCCATATTGTCCCAGTTTGTGATTTTAGAGATAAAATTATCCGCATCTGCGGCACGGTTCATCTCCCAGATCGACTATGGTACCGTTCATAGCCCAGGTCAATAATCCGTTCAATCAGCTCCGGATATGGAATCCCGGCTTCTGCCCAAAGCAGCGGGAACATACTGAACTTTGTAAATCCGGGAATGGTGTTTATTTCATTTATGTATATTTTATTCGTACCCTTTTCCAAAAAGAAATCTACTCTGGCAAATCCACAGCAGTCAAGCAGTCGATATGCTTCCAGTGCAATCTCCTTTATTTCCTCTGCAATTTCTGCTGGAATATCAGCAGGTATGCATATCTTCGACTGACCGCCGTCAAAATATTTCGCCTCATAGCTGTAGAATTCAGCAGACGGTAGAATTTCACCAACAGCAGCAGCTTGTGGATTGTAATTTCCAAGGACACCAGTTTCAAGTTCTCTGCAGTCCAATCCTTCTTCCAAAACCAATCTTCGATCATATTTTATCGCCTCTTTGATCGCTATTTTCAGTTCCTCGGTGTTTTTGGCCTTGCTGATGCCTACGCTAGAACCCATATTGGAAGGTTTTACAAAAACAGGATACGGTAAATATTTTTCTACCCTGTCAACCACGCCATCCAGATCCGCGCTCACTTCCTCCTTGAATAAAGTCAGGTGTCTGCAAATCGGTAAATCCTCCTTGGCAAAGATCTCCTTTGCCAGAGCCTTATCCATTGCAGCAGCAGATCCGAGAACGCCGCAGCCGCCATAAGGGATATCTGCCATTTCAAACAGGCCTTGAATCGTACCATCTTCACCATATGGCCCATGCAGAATGGGAAGTGCAAAATCAATCCAATCTTTCAGAGATTTTCCTCCCGCTCCCAGGATTGTCATCTCGTATTTTTCAGGATTTTCTACCAGAGCGGCTTCTGCAATCATTTGCCAGCTGCCGTCCTCTATGTTCTCAACCGGCCCCTCATACAGCAGCCATTTTCCGTCTTTTGTGATACCGATGAATACAGGAAGGAATTCATCTTTATTTAGTGCTTTTATCACAGAAGCAGCTGACATCAAAGAAATCTCATGCTCTCCAGATCGACCACCAAATATAATTCCCAGTCTAATCATTATCATTTCCTCCAACCCTTAGAATTTGACCGATAAAACAGCCACGAGCCTGCTACCATTTCATTATATCATGTAACATAGCTCTGTAAACATGATTCAATGATTCTCTTCTCTTTTCATACTCTCCTTCAAGAGGCCTTCCAAGTGGTCTTTGCCAAATTGGTATTTTGTACCACAAAACTGGCATACCAATTCAGCATGCTCATCCTCTTCAATGATCTCTTTCAAACCTTCTGAACCAATGCTGATCACAACCTGCTCCAATCGCTCCAAAGAGCAGTCACAATTCCATTCTAAATCCCTGTATTCCAGACGTTCCACAGCAAATTCTTCCGGTAGTGATCCGAAGATCCGCTCGAGTAAACCATCGATAATTGCTTCTTCTGTTTTCCCTGCAGATTGTTTGACCGTCTCCTCAATAAGGCTGCTGACCGGTGTCATCTGATCTAACAGTTTCTCCAGTTCTTCCACTGATTCAGGATTCGCTTCCGGCAGCATTTGAATGATCATTCCCCCTGCTGATAACGTTGTATAATCTGTATTAATTCTTACCCCCAGTGCTACCGAGGAGGACTGCTGTTCCGACAAAAAGAAATAGGCTGTCAAGTCATCTCCGATTTCACCGGTAACCAGATCAATTTTTCCAACATAAGGCTCCTTCAATCCTAAGTCCTTGATTACAGTAAGCCTTCCGATCCCAATGGCACCGCCAACATCCAGCTTTCCATTTTCTTTGAGAGGCCGATCCACATCGGGATTGGAAAGATACCCTTTCACACGACCATCGCCGCTTGCCGTAACCAGTACTTCTCCTGCTGGTCCGTCTCCCTTAAATTGGATGGTAAGTTTATCTTTTTTATTTTTCAACTGCAGCCCCATAAGACCGGCTCCGGTCAGCGCTCTTCCAAGTGCTGCCGTTGCCAATGGGCTTGCCTGATGAGTTTTTCTCGCATCCTCTACCATAGAGGTTGTTATTGCAAGATACACTCGGAAAGAATGGCTCTTATCAATTGCAATGATTGCTTTGTTCATTCAAAATTTCTCCTTAATTTTTTGTATATGCCAGGCACTTTACTGGATGATTTCCGTAAGTTCTGCCTTGAGCAGTCCGATGATTTCTTCCGACTCTTCTTTGCTGTCGCCCTTTGCGGACAAATAAATCTTCAGTTTTGGTTCTGTTCCTGACGGACGAACAACAATACTGCTCCCATCCTGTAAAACATATTCCAGTACATTCGATTTCGGCAATTTGATCGGACGTGTACCGACTGCCATATCACAAGCACAGGAACTGCCCAGAATACGCCTCTCAGACAGTTTGTAATCTGCTATTTCAATTACTTTTCTGCCAATGATATGCGCAGGCGCATCCTTTCTCAGGCCGTCCATGATGCCGCTCATTTTTTCCATACCTGCTGCACCCTCAAAGCTAAATTCCATGAGATCATTTTTATAGTATCCATATTTTTGATAAAGTTCATTGAGCCTGTCAACAAGGGTTTTACCATCCTTTTTATAATAAGCCGCCATTTCGCAGATCAGCATGGAGGCATTGACTGCATCCTTGTCTCTTACATATGCGCCGGACAGATAACCATAGCTTTCCTCAAAACCGAAAATATATCGATCTTCTTCTCCTTTTGCTTCCAGGAATCCAATTTGTTCCCCAATAAATTTAAACCCTGTGAGAACATCCAGCATTGCGACGCCGTAGTTTTTTGCCACCTTTTCCGCCATCTTCGTCGTTACAATGGTTTTGATCGCGATAGGATCCTTTGGCATGGGCTTCGCATATTTTTCTTTTGTTCCAACAGGGATACCACTTGCTGCAACTTCTCCGCGAACCTTGCAAATATAATCAAGAAGCAAAACGCCCGCTTCATTCCCTGTAATCAGTTGATACGCCTCTTCCCCAGAGATGCTGTCCTTGTACTTAACCGCAATCCCCACTCTGTCGCAATCAGGATCTGTTGCCAGCAGAAGATCAGGCGCATTGCCTTCTTTTGATAATTTTTCACACAAATCAAGCCCCAACTTCAAGGCTTCCTTCTTTTCCGGATTTGGATAGGGGCAGGTCGGAAAATATCCATCGGGTAGTTCTTGTTCCTTTACAATATCCATCCGTTTTACTCCGATCATTTCCAGGATCTTTCTTACCGGTTTATTTCCCGTGCCGTTCAGCGGAGTATAAACAACAGCTAACGCAGAACAATCCATACCGGTGCTTTCCTTCTTGACCGCTGTTAAATACGCTTCTGTTACCTCCGGTGGAATAATCTCAATCAGGCCTGCTGCATTTTGCTCAGCAGCCTTAATCGCAGATGTCATACCCATTTTTAGATTAAGATCAGCCGCGATTGTTTTTACATCGTGAAAAAGATCAACCTTCTCGATCAGGGAAAGAACTTCAGAAGCTGCTTTCAGTGTCAATTGACAACCCTCATCATTGTAAACCTTGTAGCCGTTGTATTTGGAAGGATTATGACTTGCTGTGACCATGATTCCAGCACAGCACTTATAGTATCTGACCGCAAAAGAAAGTGCCGGTGTAGGCATAAGCTGCGGATAAAGATAGGATTTGATCCCATTGGCTGCCAAAACACAGGCTGCTTCCAAAGCAAATAAATCGGAATCGATCCTGCTGTCATATGCGATGGCCACTGAAGGTACATCGCCTGAATATTTTTCACTGCCTTGTCCGTAAGATTGGTTTAAATAATCCGCAAAGCCCTGCGTCGCTTTTCTAACGGTATAAATGTTCATTCTGTTTGTACCCGCACCGAGAACTCCTCTCAAGCCTCCGGTGCCAAATTCCAAATCTCTGTAAAACCGATCATGAATTTCTTCCTGATCCGTGATCTCTGTGAGTTCCTTCTTCAGGGTTTTATCCAGGTGTTCCTGCCCCAGCCAGTGCCTCATCATCTCTTTCGCTTGATACATACAAGTACCTCCAATACATTATTATTATTTAATAATACCCAAGGAAAACATAATTTGAATCATATTTAATTTATTTTACCATAATTATGGGGGACTGAATAACCATTTTATTTGATTTAAATGCTGCCAAGGCATCACTGACTGTAGAAAGTTTATAGCTTCCCGATACAAAGAAAAAAACGTTCCTTATCTAAATTTACCAATAAAACACCACATCTTCACAATGGCGACATAATTGATGCTTATAATGAGAGGGATCAAAGTTTAAAAGGAGTAATTGAGATGAAAAAAACAAAATTGATTTCTTGTTTATTAGCAGCAACCTTACTCGCAGCTTCCTTCGCAGGCTGCGGAAATTCTTCTGCTGAAGAAAAGGAAGACACGGCACTGAAACAGGAGCAAAACCAGAATCAAAATCAGGATCAAGATCAAAATCAGAATCAGGATAAAACCATGGCCAAAGTGATTTCCCTGGAAGAAGATAACCTTACTGTAATAGTAGCCGATATGCCTGATAATCAAGAGGGCGAAGCACCACCGGATGATGCATTACAGCCAGATGGCGAAGACCAGCCGGGCGAACCCGAACAAGGTGGCGGCGAGATCGCATTTACTGGCGAAAAAGTAACCTACACCTTATCCGATGACGTTAAAGTTACAAAAGGTATCGGCGAAAATGCAGCAGAAATTGATTTATCCGAAATTGCAGTTGATAGCCTGATTATCTTCACAACCAGTACAGATGACGATGAGAATGAAGTGATTACATCAATCCGGATAATGGAATAACCATATATGATTATAAATAGCTATAATCCTCCGATAATTCGGAGAACCGCTGGGTGTGTAAAGAATTTTTGTACAATATAAGCATAGAAGTCCATCGCATACGCGATGGACTTCTATGCTTTATTCTTTTATGATAGGTCTGATTGGTCAACGTAAGGAATTTAGGGATAATTACACCCGGCACACAAAGCTGAGTATTCCGGTGTTCATGATGCATACAAAATCAATATCGAAAGTATTGATCCATCTAAGGACATTTCAATATGTCCTTATGCCAAATCACGTTCACTTTTGATGAATTTGCTATGGCTGTATTAATTGCATTAAACCGCGTATGCGGTGATGTCTCCCCCAAGGCGGTTTTTCTTTGCAATAACGCCTTGATTGGTGCAACTTTTGATATTTCATTAATTAGACTCCTCTTTCGTGTAAAATATATTAAAAACGAAAGGCGGTCTAATTTATGTCAAAAAAATTATTCTTTAAGTATGAAACCGAACTTACGCGCAAAATGGAACTTCGCAACTATTCTACAAATACCATCCATCACTACAAATCTAACCTACGCCGTTTCTCTGACTTCTCCGGCAAAGACCTATTGATCCTTACCGTTGATGAATTGAAAGACTATCTTTATTAGGAAGAGAACTTGCCATCTGCTGAGAAGACTGGCATACAGGACAGTGCCTGTCACAGCTCTTCGCGTTGAAAGCTCCGATATTGATGCTAAAAAAATGCGTCTCTTTGTCAGGCAAAGCAAAGGACGAAGAGAAAGGTATCAATTTTTTCTTATAGCCAATCCTCAAAGAATATCATCATCTGTCCAATTATGATTCCCCAATCCCGAATCGGTATTGCTCCATTTTGGGGAAATTTCCTGAATTGATAAATAAACTGATTTCTGACTGCATCTATCCTTATCTTAGAAAGCTAATTTAAAGAGTTTATTTCACAGTCCCTTTTTAACACTATCTACTGATCAACATTAAATTCAAATCTTCTACAATTCACATACTCACTCGCTGTCTGCCTTATTACTTCGTTGCTGCCTTCAATATAATATTCAAAATAAGTCGGCAGCTTTATTTGTGCTGCATATTTTCCTGCCGATATTGTATTTCCATTTTTGTCTTTAAAATTCCATACCGGTATGTCTATTCCATACATTGACCGGCCTGGGATGATTATTTCAGGAATAGATACATTATAAGTTCCAATTAAATTATCTTTGCCATCTTTTACTTGAACTATCTGATATTCAACATTTAAAGGTTTGAATGTAATATTTTTTTCTAAATGATTAATGACGCTCAATGAAAAATTATCCATCCATCTGTCTTTAGAAATACTTAAAGTTTTAGTGCTATCGATTCCTCCAAAGAAAAATCCAGTTGGATCAGTTGACCCATATCCAACAGCACCATAAAAAGATCCGATTGTATTCCTATCTGATAATTTTATTTTATATGAAGATGGTTCACCTTCATAATTCATTTCAACAGAAAATGTTCTGATATTCCCTATATTTAATCCTTGAAATAGTTCGTCATCTATTATTACAGGAAACGCAATTGTGCTCATTTCTTTTCCAGTGTTATCTATAGGTATAATTTCAATGAATTTATCGTTCATGTTTTTATTTATTCTTATCAATCCAGATACTTCTTTAGCATTAGATGGATCATTTGTACTTTTAATATTTATAATGTTGAGACTTACATACCCGTCTGGGTCTTGAATAGGGAAATCCTTTTCCCCTACAACATAAACATCAATTTTATTAAGATTTTCTGTTGACGCTGATGGAGCTTGATAAGTTACATACGAACCCATAGCATTAGAAAAAGACTTAAGCGGTATATATACCCGGTTATTGTAATTAATAATAGGATCCCCTCCTGCATTTATCTCTTTGACTGTGTCACCAATATGAATCATAATTTTGCTAGGAAATAAACAAGCAATCACCTCATTTGTTGCAAAACTAGTCATCGATATTGATAATACTATTCCGCAAATTACACCTCCGATAAACTTTTTCATTTGAACCCCCTTTCTGAAATAGGTTAAGAAAAAGTCTCATTTTAAGTCTTTCAGATTGTAGACAAAGTAGCAGGGTGTACTGTCATTTGCTACTTTGTCTTTTAAAGCTATAGCCACGCGTAAAATCATCATGAATACCCTTGAATACGGATTGCCGTAGAGAGCCGGATACTGATTTGAGATTTAAGACAAGTACTTCATTATATGTCCAAAACCCACGTTTCAATATCATAAGTACGTGTCTGCCGCTTTCGATAAATCGGCGGTGGTTATGCACTCTTCACTGATCAGTGCAGCAAGATTTCATTTTCATTCAACTGTGTCATGTGATTATACTACTGTTCAACCATAATATTTCCAAAATTCATTTTTTCCAGATAGAGGATCACACTTTTTGAAATAGGGTCCAGTTCTTCACCGTTTTCGATTCGGATACGAATATCATAACGCTTCGAAATGTGTTGCAGCAATCTTAAAAATGCAGAAGTGATTCTTACTGACGGGGTATAACTGATATTTTGGGGCGAATAGGAAGCCCGCTCTTCACACTCAAGCCGAAATCCGTTATAGATATAACTTAAATCGCAAAGATCTAATTGGTTCAGCTCAAATATGTATTTTTTTTCTGCCGTTTTCATGATGCTGTCAAGGATACTTGCAATTCCGAAATATTCTACCTCTTTCAGCCCTTTGATTTGAATGTCGATTTTTTTTCTACACAGCTTTTCTTTGCTTTTTAGTTCATATTTAGGACTGCAGGAAGATTCCATCAATCCCTTGTATAAGAGCTTCAATTCATTGTTAGGAGATGTATTTAAATTCCGCCGCAAAACAATTTCAAAATTTTTATAGTAATTAATTGCAGCAGTTCGGTTTCCCAATTTTCCATAAATCTGTATCGCACGATAGGCAAATTGTTCATTATACGGTTCAATGGCTGCAACTTCATTCAAAACTTGAAGTTCTTCCTCAAACCGTTCCTGCTCCTCATATAATCCAATTAAACGTTCCAGTATTTCAACCTGTTTGTTCTGGCATACGACTCTTTCAAAAAGAATCATTTCATTGAAGTCATTACAATTTCTCAAGTAAAGACCTTCCAAAAAATCACCTTTAAAAAGAACCTTCAGTTTGATTAAGTCTTCCACTTTGTCCATCTGAGAAGCTTTAAACCCATCCAGCATTACTTTGTCACAACAATAAGGGTATTTTTCGTTTATGCGGCAATAATCCTTCCCTGAGACGATGAAGTCTTCCCCTTCACTATTTTGCGGAATAATCCTTTTAATGCTCCACAGATTAAATCGCAGATTTGATTTTGCTGCCTCATCATTGCTGTCCGGCCAGAGATAGGAGATAATCTTCTCTTTGCTCATGTTCCTTGCTTTATTCAAAACAAGTAAACAAATCAAAGCTACCAGCTTACTGCTGAGCTTTTCGCTAATACATTCCCCATCATAGAAAATAGCGCCCTTGCCTAACAGGTTGATTGTCAGCATCGCTTGATCCTCTCTAACGTTCCACTCTGTTATAGATGATGTTTCCATCCTTTATTGTACAGCTTACTTTAATATCTTTTATTTTTTCTTTTTTCTCTTTTAATATATCTTTATCCAATATGACAATATCCCCTAATTTCCCTGCTTCAAGCATGCCCTTTTTCTGTTCTTCAAAAATCCCGTAGGCCGCGTTGCAGGTAAACATTTGAATTGCCGTATAAATATCAATTCTATGTTCTTCTACGGGATGATTCACTGCTGCGTAAATCCCAAGAAGCGGGTCTGCCGGTGTCACGTCACAATCTGATCCTCCACAAACCACAATCCCTTCATTGATAATTTCACGAAACGGATTGGTCAGCTGATAGTTTTCACCCAATCGTTCCTGATTCAGTTTATCCGAACCTCCCCAGATGTATTCGTAGCTCGGAGACATGGAAAAAACAAGCCCCAGTTCCTTCGCCCTTTTGATATGCTCAGCCGTGGGTAGCTCAACATGCTCCAAACGATGACGCAAACCAGTGTTTCCGGTTCTTTCTAAAGCATATTCATGGGCATTTAACGCCTGCTCAATTGCTCGGTCACCAATGGAATAAAGCGCAAGTTGAAGTTTATGGATATAACAGTCTAAAACAAAATCGTTCAGTTCTTCCTGTGTAAAGTAAAGACCCCCTCGGTTTCCTGGACTGTCATGGTAGTCGAAGGAAAGCGCAGCTGTTCTCGCACTGAAGGTTCCATCAAGATAAAGGCTGCCTCCGATTCGTGTCAGGTTCATCTCCTTTACTCTTGTAATGTCCATCGTTTGATAAAACAGTGCTGTGTCAAAAGCAAACTGATCGGCATATTCATAGATGAAGTCCGCATCCTTGTCCGAATACATCCTTCCTCCTTCCATTGCATTGACCGTGGTGATTCCTTTTTCAATCAATGTATGAGAGAAACTTTTTACAGCGTCCGCCCTTCTTGCATTCGGAATGTTTTTTAGAATGCTCTCTCGTAAGAATGCATTTGCATAATGTGTAATAATACCCGTCGGAACTTGATTTCCATCAAATTCAACTCCCTCAAGGGTAAATGGTATTCTATAATATAAAAGTGCATAGGTGTTCAATACACTTTTCTGGTATTCCACTGTATTTAAAAATACCGGCAAGTCTTTGCAATATTTGTCCAGAACTGTTCTGTCGGGCAATCGGTTCTCTTTTAAATTCTGCTCATCCAGCCGAATGCCACGAATCACATTGTCCTTGGTATTTTTCGCCGCCTCTGAAATTAAATCCCCAATATCCTCAAAAGATTTTGCCCGGCTTAAATCCACACTTGTTGAATTGATTGCTGCCTGAACAACATGAAAATGACTGTCGATAAAACCCGGAAGAACCGTACCGCCTTTTGCATCCAATACCACTCCACCCTGATCCATGTATTTTTTATATCCTTCTCCATAGCCGATATCAGCAATCAAATTCCCGCTAATTACCAGCCAGTCATATTGATATTGATTTTGATTTGACATGGATAAACATTTTCCATTTATAATAATAATATCTTTCTTCATGTTGTCACCTATTCACCAATGAATCCCATAAAAAATCCAGCGCTTTTCTTTCTGATTTATCTTTTATCATATACCATTTTGAATCATATTAAAATAGTATATTAGCGCTTACAGAACAATTCTCTGTCAAAGACCTTTTCCCCTGCTACAAAGGTCATCGCAACCTGTATATCCTTCAATCTTTCTATATTAATAGAAAAAGGATCCTCATCCAGTACGGTCAAATCTGCAAATTTATTTGCATCAATTGTCCCGAGTACATCCTCATCACCGGTTGCATATGCAATATTTTTTGAAAACAGGCAAACCGCTTCATAAACGCTAAGCCGCTCTCGGGATCTCCAGCCTTCCGGCGGAAAGCCATTCAAATCCTGCCTCATTACAGCAGCATGAATCCCCTTGATCGGATCATAGGATTCGACAGGACAGTCGGATCCTCCAGTCAGCATCAGTCCGTTATCCAGTAACGTTTTCCAAAGATATGCAATTTTAATCCGTTCCCTGCCAAGTCGCTTTTCAATCCAATACAAATCTGTACATAGAAATACCGGCTGGATATCCAAAACAACAGGAAGCTTTTTCAGTCGCTCAAGCTGATCTTTTCGCACCATCTGTGCATGTATAATTCTGAACGGTAATCTTTTGTCCTCGGTTTTTACCGTTTCATTGCAAGACTCCTTATCATCAAGCACTATTTCAATCGCATGCAGGACTGCATCTAATGCTCTGTCTCCAATCGCATGGATAGCAGGCTGTAAACCCTTCTGATAAGCTTTCTTGATATCGTCTGTCAATTTCTCTTCCGGTGCCAGAATACCATAATTGTCAGGGTCATCACTATATGGCTCTGTTAGTGCCGCTGACCCGGCTCCCAGAGAGCCATCTGTGAATAGCTTATAGGAACCGTATTTCACTCTATGATAAGGATCTTTCGGCTTAGACTGATCTTCGGGTGTAAACAGTTCATCCAAGCTAACCACAACACGTATCGGCAATTTCCCTTTTTTCTCCAGCTCTCGGTATGCCGCTGCATCCTCTTCATAATTCCAAATCTTTGCCGCATACGTATGAATCGTCGTGATGCCTTTTGAAGCCATCTGGTTCAAAACCTTCTGTACGATTTTTTCTCTCTCCCCGGGATCTGCTAAGGGATTGGGAATGATTTCATCAAAGACCGCTGTTGCCTTCTCTCGAAATACACCATTTAAGATTTGATCCTGATTCATTTCAATCATACCCTTATATTGATCCCGCTTCTTCTGATTGATTTCTGCCATTTGAATCGCAAGACTGTTGGCTACCATCGCGTGCAGACAGCATCTTCTGATCACGATGGGATGTTCGGTGCTGATTTGATCCAGATCCCATCTTGTCGGCATTCTGTTCTCGGCAAACTTCGTTTGATCAAATCCGGTTCCCTTGATCCATTTTCCCTTCTCTGTCACTGCCGCCTTTTCTTTCATTACCAAGACTAAATCCGGAAGGCTTCTGATATCATCCAACATGACCGTCGTCTGATTTTGACAATAAGCATAAAAGTGAAGGTGGGAATCTCCTAACCCCGGGATAACGGTTTTTCCTTTCAGATCAATGGTTTTTTTTGCAGAATAAGCAGCTGACTCGGATAATGTTCCGGCGAACACAATTCTTCCCCGGTCAATGCCGATCGCTTCAACACAGTCGCCTTCCTCTTTCAATGTATATATTTTTCCGTTGAGTAACAGGGTATCTATTTCAAACTGGTTCATTTTCTTCTCCTGAAATGATTGATCAGGCTGACGAAACAATTCGGAAAAACCGGATTGTTTGTCAGCCCTGTTTACAATGAGGAAAAACGCAGATATTCCGTATCACGTTCGGTACTGGCTCATCTGCGTTTTATTGGTTAGGTAAGTGATTTTACAAGAAAGTCATACACCACTTCTGCCGTTTGTTGAATCGATGATATGGTTGCATATTCATCATGACTGTGAAAATTATTGCCTTCAGCACCAAAGATTACCACTGGTGCATTGACTCTGGAACCCAAATAATTAAAATCTCCAATACTTTGGAAATAAGCCTTTTCCGGTTCCTTCCCACAGATGTTCACTACAGATTCTGTGAAATCCTTTACCAACGGTTCTTTGTCACTGACGGTATACGGCAAAAACCCTTTGGAGCCTTCGCTCGGAGCCTCTCGAAAGTTGATCTTGTAATCGCATTGAATGTTTGCCCGTTTGATGGCTTTTTCGATTTCTTTTCTGATTGTGCTCTCATCCTCACCGACAACGATATGCCAGAATAGTTTAATTTTTGCATAGTCCGGTACACTGCACGCACCGCCGTCACTCTCAAATCCGACAACGCAAGCCGCACCGATTCCCAAATGCTCATCTTTTATGTAATCCACATGTTCAAGCTCGCAGACGATTTTCGAAGCATCCAGTGCAGCGCTTTTTCCGTTTTGAGGCAACGCGGCATGGGCGGATTTCCCGAACAGTTCGATTTCCAAACCATAGCCTCCTCTTGCGCCAAGGCAGATGGTCGGAAACTGTTTCTGGGTAAATCCTGCGGAAGGCTCTGTCACAATAGAAAAATCAACATTTTTTATGTAACCGTCTTCAATCAAAGCATTGGTACCCATACCGTATGGTCCTTCTTCAACCGAAACATACGATGCAAGGATTTTTCCCTTGAACTCTGAATGATTCTCATGAAAAACTTTCAGCGCCAGCATAGTTGCTGCACAGCCAGATTTCATATCCAGCGCCCCAATGCCATAGATTTTATCTCCATCTACCTTTCCCTCGTAAGGATCCACCGTCCATCCGTTACATCGTTTCACAGTATCCAGATGACCATTTAAGCAGATCGTTAAACCCGGCTGATTTCCTTCCAGTTCTAAAACGATATTTTTTCCATGATGCCCCGTTATTTTATTTTCATGGTATTCATGAAAGAAAGCCTGCATGCTGCGATCTAAAAACCAACCCCTTACAAACTCCATAATATCGTCCTCTTCAAAATAGGGACTGGGGATTGCAATCAGCTTTTTCATCAATTCAACCACTTCAATTTTGTCTATCATTTTAATCTCCATTTATCCATTTATTTCTGCAGCATATTCCTTATCAATTTCCGCCTGCTCCTCATCGGTATTACGCCATATAAACTTACCGGTACATGCGTATAGAATCGCTACCAGAGGAGTAAATAACGCAAGGAAGGTATAAGGGAGATACTCCATTGTAGCGACACCCAAAGTTGCGGTAAAGTATACTCCGCAAAGTCCCCAAGGAACCAAAGGAGAGGTAACCGTTCCAGAATCTTCACAGGTTCTGGATGCTACATTTCTTCTGATATGTAATTTGTCATAAGAAGAAAGGTACATTCTTCCTGGGATCAAGATTGCAACATACTGACTGGCGGAAAGCAAATTTACCAAAATAGATGTAAAGATATGGGTGATGATGAGGTTTCGCGCATTTTTTGTTAAAGCCATCATCTTTCCAATCAGTGCATCCAGTGTGCCGGTTTTTTCAAGAATACCTCCGTAGCTTAGTCCGAGATATCCACAGAGAAACGGTCCACATCATAGCCTGAATGCCGCCGCGGTTGAATAATTTATCAACTTCAAAGATACCGGTATCAATCTTATAGCCGTAATTCATGAAGGCCATCATTTCAAAGATGCTGTATCCGTTTACAATCATCGCCAAAAACCATGCCGATTAAGGAAGCAATCACCATTGCCGCAAGGGCACTAATCTGCTTATATGCCATGAAAAGAACGGCTGCCAACGGGATCATACTCAAAATTGCGATACCGGGCGAAACATTAAAGTTGTCCGAAATGCCATTTAATATCACATTGACCATGGTTGTATCAATGCTATCTGCATTATATTTAAATCCTAAAATCAAATAGATGATCAACGCGATTACAAAAGCTGGAACTGTTGTAAAAAGCATACTTTTGATGTGTTTGAACAGATTGGCTTCGCAAACTCCTGCAGCCAGATTGGTAGAATCGGAAAGCGGAGATAATTTATCTCCAATAATTGCTCCGGAGATAATTGCACCTGCAGCCATCGGTGCCGGAATTCCAAGACCCATGCTGATTCCTATGAAAGCAACTCCAAAGGTCGCGCCTGTGGTATAGCTGCTTCCGGTAGCCAGAGATGCCACGCAGCAGATGATTGCCGCAGTAAAAAGAAACATGGAAGGAGAAATTAATTGCAGTCCGTAATAAATAAGAACCGGAATCGTTCCAGATGCGATCCAAGTCGGGATCAGCATCCCGATAAACATCAGGATCATCATTGGAATCGTAGCAATCTTGCAGCCATGCATGACGCCTTCTTCAATCTGCTTCCATTTCATTCCCTTCAACATTAATACAAGGGTCGCAAAAGCGATGGAAAAAACAAGTGTCAAATGAATGTCAGGACTGCCTACTTTAACGATCTGAATAACAAGAATGACAAAAAGAAAAATAGCGATTAAGAGTGCTACTCCAAAAGATGGCTTTAACATAGTCTTTTTTTACATTTTCCATTTATGGAACCTCCTTTTTTCTTTTATTTTATGTCATCAGGTATTGATACTTTTGTGTTTTTTTCTTTTAAAATCAATCCTTTTTTAAAAAAACCATCATAATTTAAACACTTTTATAAACACCTTTTAAAGGAGACACAGGAAATGTGACCGGATATTGTATTGATGTATCAGATTCTTACGCGAAAATACATCAACCTCTATTTGACCGGTTGATGTATTTTCTATCAGTTTCGTAAGCGCTTCCATTTACGTGAAATGGTTATCATTATAATCGGTAAGAAGACATCTCTTCAATCTTATATTGTTGATGCAACCTCGTAGGCATCCCAAATTGCATACATAATGTTTGCTACGTTTCTGGCATCCCCCAGAAGATGAATATCCGCAATCTCCTGTTCCAATACTTTGTAAAGAGATTTCTCGGAGTTGTACCCTACCGCAAGGATTACACTATCTGCTTCAAGTTCTGTTTCCTTGCCATCAGACTCGATCAACGCACCCTTTTCTGTTGTTTGCAAAATCTTTGAGGAGGTCATTACCTTGATGCCTTTGAACGGAACAAGAGCTTCCAGCATATCACTGTTTGCATGACATAACGGTCCATTTAATGCCAGCAACTTGTGCAATGCCTCTACAATGACCACCTCAACCCCTTTATCCGCCAGCCAAAGGGCTGTTTCACAGCCAACCAGGCCGCCACCTACTACGATGGTTTTTTTTGCCCGGAATTTTCTTTTCTGTCAGGACTTCTGCAGCAGTAAAGATTTTATTCTGATCACCGCACTTAAAGATCTTTGGAATGGAGCCCGTTGCAATCATAACCGTATCTGCACCGTAACCCAGGATTTCTTCTGCCGATGCCTCATGGTTTAAATGAATTTCCACATTCAGTTCTTTCAGTTCATGTTCGTACCATCTTACTAAGGCAATATCATCCTCTTTAAAATCAGGCGCACCTCCCGGAATCAAATTTCCCCCAAGGACATCGTTCTTTTCAAAAATCACCGGGTTGTGGTTTCTCAAGGCCAAGACTCTTGCTGCTTCGCAACCGGCAACACCGCCACCTATAATTAATACCTTTTTCCTCTTTGCTGCAGGAATTAATTTTGCAACTCTTTCCCTGCAAGCTGCGGGGTTCACCGCACAGTTTAATGCAGAGTATTCCTGAATTCTGCCCATGCATCCCTCCTGACACGAAATGCACGGCCTGATGGATTGGGTTTTCCCCGCTCGTAATTTGTTTACATAATCCGGGTCTGCAAGCAAAGGTCTTCCCAAACTTATGATATCACATTCTCCAGTCTTTATCGCTTCCAATGCCATGTCTGGATTATCCATTCTTCCGGCACAAATAACAGGAACAGCAACGGTTTCTTTCATTATTTTTGCATAAGGTCGGTAAAGTCCTTTTTCCTGATACATAGGCGGATGACTCCACCACCATGCATCATAGGATCCAACATCTGTATCCAGTGCATCATATCCATATTCAACTAAAAGCTTCGCTGCCTCTATTCCCTCCGGTATGTCTCTTCCTTTTTCTTCAAACGCTTCACCGGGAAGGGCTCCTACACGCAATTCCTTAATAAAGCTTTTTAGGACTATACCGTAAAGTCACAGGAAAGTCTGCTCCACATGTCTTCTTAATTTCTTCTACAATTTCTCTGGCAAAACGCAACCGATTTTCTAAGCTGCCGCCATACTCGTCGGTTCTTTGGTTGAACAGGGCAATGGCAAATTGTGATCAATAAGGTAGCCTTCATGCACCGCATGAATTTGAACTCCGTCGAAGCCCGCCCTCTTGGCATTAAAAGCACCCTTGCCAAATTGCTCTACAATATAATGAATTTCTTCTTTCTTTAATGCTCGACATGTCTTATCCAGCCATCTATGCGGAATCGGTGATGGTGCGACCGGAGGAAATTCCCCCAGATTTGTAGGAATGGTTACACGTCCAAATCCCCCTGACATTTGCAAAAACACTTTTGCATTATAAGCATGAATCCGTTCCGTCATCTCTCTTGCTGTTCTGATAAATTGTACCGGATTATGTGTGGAGCATGGACAGTTTGGCATTCCATGTTCCTCCACCTTGTTGTCTACAAAGGTTACTCCTGTAATGATAAGACCGGTACCCCCCTTTGCTCTTTCTGTGTAATAGTCTATCCCTCTTTGGTTGAAGCCTCCTTCTGCATCAGCAAGCCCTAACGGCCCCATGGGCGCCATCGCAAATCTGTTTTTAATTTCGCAATTGCCTATCACGATTGGTTGAAACAGTTCCTATATACTGTAATGCCATCTGTTTTTCCTCCCTATTTTATTTATTAAAAGAATAACTTTTTAATACTTGTTTCCCTATTTCACCATCATCAATTCATTGAACCCATTCAATGAATTGATGATTTTATTTTATCAACTCATTTCTTATATTGCAATCTATTTTTAAAAGATTATATAAATCAATATCCCCGGCAAATGACCTGTTTTCTGTCTTGACACAAAAACAATTCAGCGATATAGTTTATCTGCTGTGGTTATACCAGACAACGAAACAGAGGAGGCTCAAATGGCACAAAATATTACCAATCGGACAAAGCAGGCGCAAGCCACGAAAAATAAAATTTTTGAAGTGGGAATAAAACTTTTGCGAAGGAAAGGCTTTGATCAGGTAAATGTTGCTCTGATTACCAAAATGGCCGGTGTATCCGTAGGTACTTTCTATCACTACTTCGATTCTAAGCTCGATTTATTTATGGATATCTATCGCAGTGCCGACAAATATTTTGAGGAAGATATTCCTTCCAAGCTGGAAGGCAAAAACTTCTTCGACAAAATTCTTTTTTTCTTTCATGAATATGCGGCTCTGGGTCAGCGGGACGGATTGGATCTTATCAAAAAAATATATATTCCGGAGAACAAGCTGTTTTTAACCCGTCCTCGTGCCATGCACGACCTTTTGCTCAAAATTATACAGGAAGGACAGTTGTCCGGAGAAATCAGTAATCATATCGCAGCGGAGGATTTACGGGATTCTCTGTTTTTAGTTGGTCGTGGTGTCATCTATGATTGGGCTCTTCGTGATGGTTCCTATGACCTTTTTATAAGAATGAAGGACATGATTTCAAGAATTCTTCTTACCTATAAGAGCTAGATAATGCTTTGCTTTGCATTATCAACCTTCTAATACAAAAAGACCCGCCGGATTGCGGGGTCTTTTTGTATTTACATGTTTAATTCATCTATCAGCTCCAGCGTTTTAAACTTGAGCTTAAGAGTGGTTGGCTTTTTCATACTCTTGCGTCAACGGGTCATATTTTTTGTCCAGCAAGATATCCTTGTAGATTTCTTGTGCCTCCTGCACGGTCTCATCGTCCTCATCAGGCTCCACTCCGATCAGGCAAAGGGGGTGGAAACAGCACACACCACCAATTTTGGCCTTTTCCTTCTCCAATCGTAATATTCAAAGCTTCATAATTACCGGATGGAAAAATAAGATTGCCATAGGTTTTCTGCGGAATCCATTTCACTCCCAATTCTGCTTCTGCCGAATAATCGAATCCATTTTCCCGGATAATCTGTTCTGCGGTTTCCTCAATTTCTGATAAATTATCCAGAATGTAACTTCTGGATTGTTCCAAATCCAAGCTCACTCTAGTTTGACTCACTTCTTCATTCTCTTCCCTGTCAATCGCTGTTCCAGAAGTTTGAAATATATCTATTTCCTGTGCCATAGTTTCCTGCACCAGTTCACTATTGATTTCGGCCAGCACGCCATCTCTCACTTTCAGTTTTAATTGCTGGTCTTCCTGAGAATCACTGTTCGCGATAACATGAAATCTTATAAAATCATCATTGCTCAATTTGCTTTGACTGCTGTATACTGCCCACGTGCTATAAAGTAACGTACATATTAATATAAAAAACAGAATCTTAAATTGTCCTTTTTCGAAATCCCAATAAAAAACCCTCCCTTGACAAAAGATTTGCTAAATTAATCTTTCCCAAAGAGAGGGAATCTTATACAAAAATACATTACTTTTTCAATACACTGCTGTAGTCTTTCTGTTTATTTTCCATGATCATTAATAATTTTTTGCTACGATTAACAGTTTTGTACCGGGTTTAATCTCCTTTCCAAATTCTAATTCATTATTGTTTTTAATTTCATCAATCGTTGTTCGATAATTTTTTGCAATTTTCCATATGGTATCCCCTTTTCTTGAAATATAGAGAATAATCCCTGGAGTCGGTGTATTATCCTGTGAGCCTTCCAGAAAGCTTACATTTTTAACCAAATGATGTTTATTTTCAGTTGATACTGCAGTATTGACCAGAATTCCTGCGTTTACTTCAATCTGCTTATTGTTGATTTTATCAAACCACAGCTCCTTCAAAGCGATATCGTGATTTGCAGTCATATCCGAAGTAGTTCCCGGGATTTCCATAGCACTTCGGAACGGCATCTCCTGTGTAATATTAAAGGCTGTTTTTTTCTCGTCTGCAGAGGTACAAATCAAATTGACGGTTACAACTCCCTCTACAACACTCTTGGTCTGGTCAATCAATGATTTTTTTTCATTGATATTTCCGGAAATATAGACAACCTTATCAACGGTTCCATATTTTTCAGGAATATTGATGATCTCTCGGGCGGAGATTTCTGCTGCTCCGCTTCCTCCGAGAGCCATCACCCCTATCTCATCCGTTTCATATTGAATATCCTTTTTATGATGGTATACATCGGTCACGACTTCCTTTGCAATATTCTTGTACAGCTCCAATCCTGTATCCACGTTCATACCTAATTCAAAAAGGCTTTTTTTCCCGTTCCCATCCTCCTTCGCAGTAAGATTTAATGTAGAAATATTGAAGTTGACTTTACTACCCGCGGGATTCTGATCGCTCGAAGCGTATTCTCCATCCAATCGAATAAACTGTGTAAATTCAGTTTTCCCCTGATAGAGAACTGGTATTACAGTTTCCCTTTCAGAAGATGCCGAAACTGCTTTTCCTTCTGCAGTATCAGTATTCCCATCTGTCCCCAGGTATAAGATATTACAATATACCGATGCATTGATCACTGCTTTTTCTTTTGTTATCTGTTTATGGTTTTCTACGACGTTTGCGTCATATTTCAGTATTTTTAAGATTTCAGGTGAGTTTTCCTTTATAGACAACTCATCTTTTATTTCCATGGTTTCCGTTTTTCGCATTGCAACATCCGTAAGGTTGATCTTTTCCTTCAGCATCTGCACTTCGTCATCCCTTAAGCCTTCGAAAACCTCGATGTCAACATGGCTGTACTCTCTGACTCGAAACGCTACTGACGCTTTTACTCTAAATTTTCTCTCATTTATTACGGTAAAATCGATGGACTCAATGTTTGGTACAATTGCCAAATCGGATGATGGTCCCGCCTTCATATCTGTTTCATTTTTAAAGGGAATTTTTGATTCTATTGCTATCATCGGTTCCTCATCTGTTACATGTTCTGGAACATAGAGCGTTTGTAAAATAAGATCCCCCATAATTCTTACCGTATCCGCTTCCACCTGTCCCGTATGGATTTCTCGCTCCGCAAGCCTAAGATTGCCATCCATCGCAAGAATACGTGCTAAATCAGGTTTTACATCCGGTACAAGAATGTCCTCTTCCAGTGTCATTCGGAGAGGGGATTTTTGCTTCATATCAACCAATTTCAGTTTACTGCTTACTAAGTTTCCAACGGTAGGAACAACCTTTGTCGGTGCAGTTTTAGCAACAAAAACAGGCTGAAAAACAGGACGCTTTTCAGAAGGGGCGGCAAACATCGGAGCGTAGTCCTCTTCTTTTTCTTCAAACGCAACAATTTTTACTTCGGTTTCTTCATTTTCCGCAATTGAGCTTGCTATTTCTGCTGTTTCCATAACCGGAACTTCTGGCTCTGCTGTTTCCATAACCGGAACTTCCGGCTCTGCTGTTTCCATAACCGGAACTTCCGGCTTTGCTGTTTCCATAATCGGGTCTTCCGGCTTTGCTGTTTCCATAATCGGGTCTTCCGACTTTGCTGTTTCCATAATCGGGTCTTCCGGCTTTGCTGTTTCCATAATCGGGTCTTCCGGCTTTGCTGTTTCCATAATCGGGTCTTCCGGCTTTGCTGTTTCCATAATCGGGTCTTCCAGCTTTGCTGTTTCCATAATCGGGTCTTCCGGCTTTGCTGTTTCCATAACCGGCACTTCCGGTTCTTTCACTTCTACGACAGGTGCTTGCGAAACGTCAATGGAATCAGGCATGAAACCTTTGCATGGTTCAGGGAACATATTCGTCTCTGCTTGTTCAAAGGAATCGGGTGCCTTGTCTTCTCGTACATCCAACATCTCATGTTCTTCCTTCTCTGCCGCCTGCCTTGCATTTTCATGCAGCACTCTTTCATAGGCTGCCGGATCAAACCGACTGGTAGCACCTTTGGGTATGTAATGGAAATTATATTCGTCTGCTTCTTTTGCAGGCTGCAAAGCATAATCTGGAATTTCTTCAAATTCAAATGGGTCCTTTTCGTATGTCATCACATTATCCCCCTCTATCTACAGTTTGTTCTACTGTTCGTTGCTATAGTGTATTCTATGGGAGAGCTTGTTATGACAAAAAAGTACTGTTAAGCTGGCGAACTATCTCCGTTCAATATCTCTTATCATATAAAAAAGGTGGAAATGAGGAGTAATAAAAAAACCCACCAAAGAGGTGGGGCTGTATTTTGTCCTGTTATTTAAAGCAATCATCCTGCATGATCATATCTTTTAATTTATCAATATGATTAAATGCTTCAAATCTTGCATTCGCTCCATTTCCATTGCCGATTTCCTCACAGATACGTTGATGTTCTGGAATCATTTCTTCCGCCCGTTTAAAATCTTTGTAATAAATATACCGGAATCTCAGCACCAATTCCTGGAGTTGTTCTACCATATGGATCAAGTGATTGTTTCTGCTGGCTTCCACAATCATATGATGGAATTGCGTATCATATGAAATCATTTCTGTCATGTTTCCCTCGCAGACCGCTTGTTTAAATTTTTCACTCGCTTCGGCAAGCATTTTCTTTTCAGGCTCTGTCATTCTTTCTGCCGCATAGTATGCCGCAAGTCCTTCCAGATTTGCCCTTACTTCAAGGATATCTTCCATATCTTTAATAGAAACCTCGGAAGCATAAGCACCCTTTCTTGGCTCAATGATAACCAATCCCTCTTTTTCCAGTTTCCTGATGGCTTCTCTAATCGGTGTACGGCTGACACCCATCTCTTCCGCCAACTCGATTTCCATCATTCTGGTTCCCGGTTTGATTTTGCCTGTGAGAATAAGACTTCTCAATTCTTCATACACGATTTCTCGCAACGGTCTATGGCTTTGAATGTCAAAATTTAACATGTTATAATTCCTCTTTTTTAATAACAATAGGAAATATCGCCTCAAGATAATTCCGTATGTTTCAAGAAAAATACCTTGATGTTGCTTCCCAAGGGGTAGTATGTGTGAATAGAAATCTTCGATTTTGTCATTCACATTTTTCTTATAATGTTTTAATAAAAAAGGTTTCCCTATTCAATTGTTTCAACTTTGAATAAGCGATCATGCCTTTTCTCTTACTGGTATACAAGCCAAACACAGTGGGACCGCTACCGCTCATCAATACCTTATAAGCCTTGCCTTCCTGATTCATCTTGTTCTTTGTATACATGATAATAGGATACTCTTTTAGGCTATAATTTTCAAGTACATTCGTCATATTTTTTGAAATTTTATAGTAATTTCTCTCACATAATCCAGCCACTAATTCTGCTGTATTTGGACGCTCTGCAATGTCACAAAGATGAAGCCCGCCATAGACTTGAGCGGTGGAAATACTGATCGCCGGTTTTGACAGTAAAACCCATGCATTTAAAGGAGTTACCGGCTTGAGTTTTTCTCCGATCCCGGAAGCAATGGCACAAGTTGCTGCCATTGGCTCCTGGTTTAATTCAAGTGATCCATTGAGTGCCGCCTGTCCCGCCAGACAGAAAGGAACGTCAGCACCAATTTCGGTTCCCAGCTTCATCAGGGTTTCAAGATCAAGATTCAGATCCCAAAGAAGGTTCAACGCATGGAGAACCGCTGCACAATTTGCGCTGCCCCCGGCCAAACCCGCTGAAACCGGAATGTTTTTTTCTATTGTTATATGAATATGCCCGGTCTGATCTTTTTTATACCGCGCAGCCATGAGTTGCGCCGCTTTATATGCAATATTTCCGCTGTCGACAGGGAGGTAGTTCAGGTTGGTAAAAAGGCTGATTGTGATACCCTTGGTCTCAGAGTTTTCCGGCACGTTCTGCCAGATCACCTTAACGCGATCAAAAAGATTCACCTGCTCCATGACCATCAATACCTCATGATATCCATCATCCCGCTTTCCGAGAATATCAATGGAAAGATTGATTTTTGCGTATGCTTTTATTGTAATTTCTTTCATCGTATCGCCCTTTACAAATTTTCAACAGATAAAAAGCAGCGAACCATTTCCGTCAAAATAATTCCTATCAGATAAAAACGGGCGAATAATGCTACCCGCCCGCTGATTTTTATCGTCGATTTACTCTGCTTATTGATTTTTCTATTATACTGATTCCGTTATTTCTTATTTACTTTTTTTGTTCTTACTCTTGCCCGTTGCATTTTTCGGTCTGGTAGTTCCTGCAGCCGCTTTCGCTGCTGCCATTTCTCTTTCCTTCTCTGCTTTTTCTTTTCTTCCTGTGATATAAGTACTGCCAGAAGCAGAGATTGGTTTTGGTGCAGTCACCCGTTTGGAATCTTTCCACGATTCGGTTTGCCGCTCTTCGGTTTTGGTTTTGTTCCCTCTGCTCTTTTTTTCAGCATGGGCTTTCGCCTTTTCCTTCTCTTTCTCTGTCTTTGCCACAATCGCTTCTACGGATTTCCCGGTTTCCTTTGCCACCTTATATGGATTAACTTTTACCTTGTCTTCCGCTTTGGCCTCTTCTTCCTGCTTTTTCAGCTGCCGCTTTGCAGAAAGGGAGGTGAAGACAATCATTCCCACCATCATAAGGCCCATTAACGCCATATTGACATTATTGTCTGTACTTATATTTCTTATCTTCAGATCGATTGTCTTATCCTCACCCAATGTATCGCCATTTGCGATGGTCAGATCTCCTGAAATCTGAAGCTTATAGGTAGAATCGGATTCCAGAGTTTTATCCACCAGCACCCAGATTTCATCCTGTTTTTTGGAGTTGTACAGAATTTTAATCGGCTGCTCTTTTCCTTTTGAGTCGGTAAATTTGAACGCACCTTCGTTTTCTTTCTGCACTTCCTGTGCCGATACATCTTCGTTAAAATACAACTTAACCAAAAAATTCTCTGGTCTCGCCGAATCACTGCCATCTTTCGGGTAGCTGTCCAGCAACTCCAAACCTGATGCAAAGCATGTGGAAAAGGACAGTAGCGTCATTAAAATGGAAAGGCTTAAAATTATGCCCATTTTTTTCATATTGTAGTTTCCTCCGATTTCTTTTTTCTAAGCTTCTGAAAAAATGATTTCATTATTTTCTCGCACTGCTGCTGCATGATTCCAGTTTCTATCTCTACATAATGATTTAATCTTTCATCCTGCAAAATGTTCATCAAGGAACCGCATGCTCCTGCTTTTCGATCAAAGGTACCAATGCAAACCTTCCTCATTCTGGACAGTACGATTGCACCTGCACACATGGAGCAAGGTTCTGTTGTCACATACATCTGACAGCCAAGCAACCTCCATCCGCCTAAATTCTTTGCGGCCTCGCGGATTGCAATGATTTCAGCATGGGAGGTCGGATCCTTTGCCGTCTCTGTCATATTATGTCCCCGTCCGACAATTACGCCGCCTTTTTCGATCACAGCACCAACGGGAACCTCATCTATGGAAAGAGCTTTTTCTGCTTCTCTTAACGCTTCCATCATAAAATCTTCCGGATTCATCTCTCGCGTACTAGGCTCCTTTCCCTGTATTCTTCATATGCCTTACAATATTACCACACTTTATCCGCTTTTTCAATGAAAATCGAAAGCAAAGCAAATGGCATATCAAAGGTAAAAGAAGTCTCCATCTGCAAAAATTAAAAGAGTCTATCTATATAAAGACAGGCTCTTTCCTCTTTTTATGGAGTATTTGGAATGGAAGCTTTTCGTACTGCTTCTGTCCCTTCAAATAGAAACTGATTTTGTTTGCTACACTTCTTCAATATTTCCGGTCTTTCCATTTACTGCAACGATCCAGTATCCATATACATTTCTGTTTGTATACTCTCCCTTCCGGTAATCTTCAGTGACAGGATCAGCTCCACGGATAGGCTGCCAATACGTGAACCCCGACTTTCCGCCGTCCGGCTGTTCTTCTGTCAAAAGCCTTCCGGGAATCCCGAAGTAAAACTTGGTTGCCACACCATTCTCATCTGCTTTTGCTCCGAATATGTAGTGATGATATTGCGTTGCGAAATAATGAGCGCCAGGAGATACGATTGGCAGGTTGGTTATGTTTACAATCTTCTTCCAACGGGCTCCGGTTTTGTCCTTGTCAAAGGGAATAATATCCTCATAAAATTCAGCGACACGACAGGTATGGGCACAGGCGTTTAAAATATATTCATTATAGAAATTGTTATAGATTTTTTTTGAGATATTCTCTTCCCTTGAAGTTTCAGCAGTCTCAGCATCTTCAGCATCTTCAGCAAGTTCAGCAGCTTCGGCAATTTCGTCAGCTTCATCATGAGGCAATTCTTCGGAGGCGGTTTCGCTTTGCAGCACCTCCTCCACTTCTTCCACAATTTCATCAATTTTATTGATGATGTTATCAAATTCATCTTTTTCTTCATCTTCTGATTCCTCTTCTACTTGAATGAGCTCGGATTGAAAGGGTTCCGCATTACTTACGGTAACCCCCTTTAATACAGGGTGCAGTGATTCTTTATCATCCTTTGTAGAGGCGGCAGCCACAATGGCGGTAGAATAGTTATGATACGTATTGCCTTTTCCGTCAATGTCAAGCGGCAAAAATCGAAAATAAGTCTCTCCGTTCCCTTGTCTGTTCACCACCAGGTTTCCAATGATGGTATGAATTGTTCTTTCTCCCTTTTTTCCAAATAATATCAGTTTGTATATGTAGTCACCCTTTTCATAAAACTTGAGATTTTGTACAGTGCAGCGAATTGCTCCTTTATTGTTTCCTGTTTCCACTTTCAAATATCCTTTGCTCGGAGCGGATTCTTTTGCTGCAAACTGGCTGCTCTGTTCCTCCAGCATTACTAATGAGCGATTATACTTAACGTAATTCATGTTTTTTCTACTCCCCCTTTTGTTTGTTTTTCCCTTAAAACAATCTGTGTATTTTCAGCATCAGTTGAAATTCTTCTCAGAAATTGGTAATATAGATATATGCGATTGGGATTAGGTTTATGCAATAGAAGAAGAAAGGGGTGAAAGTATATGTGGTTTGACGGAGTCATCGTTATCATACTGATTTTCACAATTGTTCAAGGTTATCGTCATGGATTCATCCACACCTTTATCCATACAGTGGGATGGTTTCTTGCGGTGGTTCTTGGATTTGTCTGGTATCCGCATGTAATAGAATTTTTAAAGGAAAAAACAGGTTTTTACAATCCGATTCACAAATTGATTGCAGAAAGGATTGCAGAAAACGCAGGCGCTACTACGGAGGCAGCAATGACCAGCATTCCGGAAGTAATACGTGATTTGCTTGATAAGGCCATCGACTCGGCGACGAACACGATCGCGCTCTCCTTGTCAGATAGCGTTACGGCTTTGATTTTCAACATCATCGGTTTTCTGGCAATCGCCATCGCAATCAAGCTAGTTCTCCTTTGTCTGACACTTCTGTTTTCCAAGGAGAAAAACGAAGGTTTTATCGGTGGGATAGATGGATTACTTGGATTGCTGGCTGGTGCTTTGAAAGGCATTATCCTCATTTACATATTGCTGGCTTTGATGGTTCCGATTACCAGTCTTTCCGGCAGTTCTTCCCTGATGAACGAGCTGAACGGCTCTGTATTAGGAAGTTATCTTTATGATAACAATCTGATTTTAGCAGCGGTTAAGAGTTTTCTGTAACGTAAGATCAAATGGAATGGTATTCTGTGAAACTACAATTCAAAAGGAATACCATCCTGCTCTAAAGTGACTCTTTGCGAGTACGCAAAGAATGCCTCCGGGCAAAAAGTATGGATCGGGACGATTCTCTTCGGAGATAGTCCCCCTATTATTTTTTGAATCTCTTCTTCAAAAGCATGGCCACTGGTATGAAGATAATAATCCGAAAATCCCCGGGATTTCAGTTCCTTTTCAAAACGAACCTGATAGGGCTTATCCCTGTAAGCCTGCCATTTCGAATAGATCAGTACTCCACCCTCCAGTCTCATTTGTTTTAAATCCGCAAGCACTGATGGTCTGACCAGCATCACAAGCTGCTCCTGTTTTTTTTGAATCATTTTTTTCGAGATCCCATGTGCCCGAAACCGTTTGGCATATTGTTTTCCCAGCTTTTTTTTAATCTTTTGGGTCAGCATCAAAGGATAAAATACCCGAATATCCGGCCGCCAAAGAGACGGTACAGGCAATTCGTGAAAAGATAGCGATGATGGGGCTTTTAATATCTTACTTAATTCATAAAAGAGGTTCGCTGTATAGATGTCCATGACAAATATTTTTCCGCAGGATTTCGCTGCTTTATAAAAACTGATCATCCGATCAATGTGCTGAGTCGTGGGTTGACATAAAACAATGCCTCTGCTCTTTTCCATCACCCGTTTAAATTCCGCTTCCAGTTCCTCCTCTGTGCGTTCAGTTTCTTCTGATCTTCCTAATGTCGTCCCTTCTATCAGCAAAAGATCCGGCTGCCTTTTCACCTCTATGAGAAAACGCTCAAGATACTCGCGTCTTCTGCCATGTCCTCTGAAGTCACCTGTGTAAAGAATTGTTTTTCCTTCACATATCATCTCAAAGGCTGCTGCCTGGAAAGCCGAGTGATCCATTAAATAAGGCTTTATGGTAAAATCTCCGATGGAAAAAGACTCATACATTTTGATCTTTCTTTTTTTGCGGCGGGAAAAATCAGGAATCGGAAACGTCAGACTCATTTCGATCAGCTTATCTGTAATCTCTGAAAGGTAAATAGGAATATCAGGATGAACATATTTCAGTAAACCAAAATGATCGCTGTGGGCGTGGGATATCAGCACCCCATCAAACTCAGGTTCCTCCCCGCGGTAAAGTCCTTTAACCTTTGGAATGATACCTAAGCCTCGCAACTGCTGATACGGCTGCTTTACAAGCCCATCATCAATCACCTCACCATTATAGAACAGCGGATATCCCGCATCCAAAAGAATCCTTGTCTTTTCCGTCTTGATTTCAAGCATCGTCCCGCCGACTTCCTGCGTTCCGCGATAAATGGTAAGCTGCATTCATTGCCTCCTTATATGGTTTCATTAGGCTGACATCCGTCAAGATCACCGGCACCATTGCGCTTGTGCACTTTTCAAATAAGTTTTTATTATCCGTTGATAATCTCTTCCCATATGAACTATAATATGTTTTAATATTATGATTATTATGAAAATGATGCAATCCATATGATTCTTAATAATCTTGAGATCTTTATTATCGGCTTAATTGTTGCGGAAGGATCGGGGGTTTATATGGATATCATTGTTTCAGAAGAGGGAGGTGAGTGGGAAGGTTTGGAAATGAGAGAATTATTGGCAAGCCTTCTACAAAATCAGAATAAATAGTCAGGAATATGTTGAAAGCAAAGCTCCAGTGTGTTAGAATTACAAATGTTGAATCGCTCAGAGAACGGTTTCCTAATGCCCTCTTGCGATTCGATTATATTATGCTCCCGTAGCTCAGGGGATAGAGCGTCGGTTTCCTAAACCGTGCGTCGGATGTTCGAATCATCTCGGGAGTGCCAAAAGAAGCCCTGTAACTTCAATGGTTACAGGGCTTTCGTTTTTTTGATATTGATCCTTTTTATTCTTTTTAACCCGTTTTGTCGCCAATTTGTCGCCAGTTATTATTTTTTTATCTTAGTAAAGGATACTGTGTGGCTTTTTCCTTATAATTGATAATGTGCCTTCATTACATACCATATATGAAATATTACCACTGATTCGTTGTTTTGTAGTAGAAAATTGCTTTGCAAACATGGCTATTAATACACGACTATCAATTGCTCCATTTGTCTTTACATAATTTTTAATTGCCATTCTTATTCGTTTATTCATATTAATCCTCCAATTGAAACTTTTTAACTACATACTGGTTCTGCAATAAAACACCCTTGATTTCTTTTATTACTTCTTCTTTCTGATGTCGTTCCTTCGCATCAACATCCTCTAATAAAAGGGTTGAGATAATTTGCATCAGCTTGCAATGGCTAAAGCTATCCGGTACCGTCGATGTAGGATTATCTATATTCTCTGCATCAATTTTGAAAAGTCTATTTCCTAAAAGTTCATCACCTAACGATAGACAAATTGGATCATCTGATTTTAGTAATCTCTTTGATACGTTAGATAATAGATGGCCCGGAGAGGACAACTCTGCTTTTGAATACATCTCTGCAACAACGCAGTCCTTATTCACATCATAAAATCTGTTCCGTAATTCTTTAGGATTTCTAGCAGACATTCCATCAGCAAAAGATTTATCCATTTCTTCAATAATTCTTTCCTGATACGGTCTAATGCTTTTTCCATTAGCTAAAAATACATCCATCCTATAAAGTGACATTCACACCTCTTCTTTCTGCAACGTCGCATTATTTATTCTTTAATGCCGCATTGAAATGATATCACACCCGAATATTTAATGCAACATTATTTTAATTATTTTGCGTCATTAAATTTAAATTATTTCCACCAAATTGCCTAACCATCTACTACTCTTTAAATGCTTTAATAGAAGAGTTACATATTTCACATCATCATTTCTGTTTTCAGATATAGAAATGATGACTATTTTATGCTTAGCGCCGTACACATCATAGTGCTTGATAGAAAACAGATGCAATATAAAAAGTAACCCCCAATACTTTTACTGTATTGAAGGTCTTAATGCCCCATCATTTTGTTAAAAAAGCAGATAATTTACGAAGTCTTTTCATTGCGTCAATTCCGTTATCTTCGCAAAAGTCTTCCATCCATTCTTTTTCGCTTTCACTATAAGGGTCGCTCCAGAAGCGCCTCATAAAAGCTTTGAATTTTGAGGTGCAACTCCAAGTCATGCCAGATAAATCACATACTTTATTAAAAAGTTCAAGTATTTCAGCCTCTGTCAGACGTTGCTCCAAATAATCCAGAAATAATAGTTCATAAAAAGCAAAAGGCATTACCTCTGAATCTTCAATTCTCATCAGCGTATAATGCGGTCCATATTCCTTTAAATCATCGGTCACTAGACTTATACATCCCAATGTTTTTGCCATTGATATTGCATAAACCTCACCCAAATCACCACCGCCATACAATATCCTCATATCTCTAACATGAGTTTGGAAGATATTATGCATGCCTATTTCTCTCAAATATGTATCTGTTATCAATTCTATTTTTCCAGATTCTACATCCTTATCAAATATATCTAATATCTCCGGTCCCGCATGTTTTTTCAGCTCTTGACTTCGAATAAACTCGTAAACTTTAAGTTTCTCAAATCTGTTAAACAGCACATCCTGAAGATTAGCCTTGTATAAATGCATAATTACGTTTGTGTCAAGAGATGCATCCATTAGCTCATCCTCCCAAACAACTCGTCAAAGCTCTCTTCAGTATCTTCAGTCACAGGATTTTCAAAGTCTTCAGCATTAATATCAACATAGTTCAATGCGGTTTCTAAGCTCTTCTTCGGGATCAGCTTTTCAGTGTAATTTGAAATAACCCATTCCAAGTATTCAGCTGGTACTTTTTTTGCTGATGAGGATTTACACAAATCAGCATTTCCATTTATAGCATTTAAAAGCTTTGCTGCAGTTTGCTCCATTTTTTCTATTTTTAGTTTTTCCAGTAAATTTTCATCAATAACTCCGAGCGATTTTAACCTTATTAAGGCCATATCATAGCTAACATTAAAAGCCGTTTGTATTCTCGCTACATCCAATCCACTCCAGGCATCTACTTTCTTATCATTCAGTTCTAACCTGATAAATTTCATTACTTTTTCCATTGGCATCAATAAACATGCAGCAAAATAATTTGCTTCAACCTCATTCTCATCTCTATCCGAAAAGTCATCATCTCTAATAATTGTTTTATCTTGCTCTGACAAATGTAATTTTTGATGTCCAATTTCATGTGCGATTGAAAATATCTCTCTGGATAATATTTGTGAAGAATTCGAAAATATGATTTTCTCAGTTTCCTTAATTGATGCAAATCCTAAAAATGCTTCACTGCCAATAGGATATCGAATTACTCGATATCCTGCTTTCTCAGCTGCCTCAAATATGTTTTGAAATCCATAATCCGTAACATTGCACTCGTCTCTGACATTTTCAGCAATTTTCTCGATTATAAGCTGTCTGCTTTTATTCATCAAGATCAACCTGCCTCACGCTATAGTATAGTTTACGATGCGCATAAAACGTATCTAGCATATTGTTGATGTATTCAAATTTATCTTCCTGTAATACATCTCCGTTGCTTCTAAACATCGGTTGCTCTTGGGAAGCATTATTCACGGAAGAAGTTATCTCATCAACTTTAATGCCCAAAATTTGAGCAACAGCTTTAAGGCTAGCATATGAGATATCTGTCAAACCTTTCTCGATCCTGGCATATTTTTGCCTGGAACAATTCATCTTATCCGCAATCTGTTCTTGGGTGAATCCCTTTGATTCCCTCAAAGTTCTTATTCTTGCCCCTAAAACTGTATTCATGGTAACACTTCCTTTCGACCTAATTGTACTACATTATATTCAAATGTCAATCCAAATGTTACGTTTTTATAACATCAAATGCAAATAATTTTAACTTTGATTATATCATTCCCAAAATGTTACACTTTTAAAACATTCACTAAAATATTTGAAAGGAAAAGATGGCTCTAAAAGAATACGACGTTTTCAAGCGGAATATGGACAGCATTTTGCATCAGGAAAAAGAGCCGTAACATGGCAAGAAAATAGAGCGCGGATAACACTGTATCGATAGAAAAGTTCATAGTAACATGGTAAAATCTTTTATATGGTCACTAGAAAGGGCGTAAAATGAATAGATTATTTATTATCGGCAACGGATTTGATATTGCTCACGGAATGCCTACAAAATATTCTGACTTCATGGAATATTTACTTTCATATGAGAAAAAGCCTCTGTTGATAAAGGGTAACTTTGCTTCTCATAATAGCATTTCACCACATGACCAAGCAAAGCGTCGTTTCTACGATGCAATAAGTAAATATATACCTGAACAGGATTTGTGGTGTTCTTTTGAAGAATCATTAGGCTATTTGGATTACGAGCAGATACAAACGGCCAATTCTTGTTATTTCCTAGATTATGGTGATGATAACTGGCACGATAGTGCTAATCACGATTTTCAATACATGATTGGAGAAGATTTATCGTTTGCATCAGAAATTCCACATCATTTTTTTGAATGGATTAAAAGTATAAATACAAGCGTACTACCTATTGTATCATCGAGTGTAATTAATAAAAACTGTTTGTTCATGAACTTCAACTATACAGATATGTTAGAAAAAGCATATGCCATTCCCACTACTAATATCTTATATATTCATGGTAATGCCTTACGTGGCGATAATCTTATATTAGGACACCATGATGATGCTCTTTTTCTTGAAAAGGCAATTCCTGCGTTCACTTCAGCAGAAGAACACGGCATATATATCGAAAGCATTGTGGAAGATTTCAGACTGCAAGAAGCGCGTGAGATTATAAAAGGATACTTTAAAAAAACATACAAAGACACCGATTCTATTATCAAACATAACCAGCTTTTCTTTAATTCTCTTTCAACAATAAACGAAGTGCTTGTGTTAGGTCATTCCTTGTCTGCGATAGATATTGGTTATTTTATTGAAATTACAAAATATGTTTCGCCAATTTGTATATGGTATATATCATATTTCACTCAAGATGATTTATGTAAAGCCAATTACTTTGTAAAAACTTTAGGATTACAAAACTATCAACTGATAACATTTGCAGATATAAAATAAATGGCAGAACTACCGTCGATACATAATTAAGAATGTGCTCAGCTACAGGGAGACTTGAAGCCGAACTGGATGACGAGCTGGGGTATACCCGGTATGGCTACCTCAACAAGAAAACCGAAAACAGCCGTAATGGCTTCGCCGACCCCTGTCTCTATACGTCATGAATTCTCTAAACTTATTAGCAAATAAGTTTTAGGATTCATGTGTAGCCATCAATTTATATGATCCAAGATATAACTTTCGATCTTATCTTTATCATTATCCAATTCACCTTCAATAACCATACCCAAAGTCAAATTCAAGATCTCACCAATCTTCTTTCCCTCTTCATATCCAAGCTCAATCAGATCCTTACCGCCAACGCATAGATCCTTGAGTGAGAAGCACTGTTTTTCAGACAGGATTCTTTCAGCAATTGAACGAATCGCATCAACATCTTCAGACGCATCAACCAAATCAGGATTTTGTGCCAGCTTATCAGCTCGCTTGAGTTCCAGCAAATCGAAGAAAACTTCCGGCGACAGTCTATTGAGCCAACGCTTCACACTCTTATCAGACTCTAGAATACGAGAGTCATGATATTGAATCAAAGTCAAAACCCTCTCTTTGGTAAAGTTGTCAAATTTCAAACGAGTTAAGATATTATCTGCAATCCGAACACTTTCCTCTGCGTGACCATAAAAATGCCCGGTTCCCTCCGCATCAGTTGAAAAAGCAAAGGGCTTTCCGATATCATGAAGCAATGCTGCAAGCTTAAAATATGGCTTATTCTCGATGGATTGCGCCACCATAATACTATGTAAATAAACATCATAAATATGGTATTTTGATTGCTGCTCGAAGCCTGCCATGGGTAACAGTTCCGGAATGAATTCTCCATATACTTCGTAGAATTCAGTCATAACTTGCTTCATATTGATTCCGGACAGAGTTTTTATCAGTTCTACGGCAATCCGCTCAACCGATATATTTTTCAGAAGTGCTTTCAAATCCAGCATTGCCTGTGCTGTTTCTGCTTCAATCTCAAAACCATAAACAGACGTAAAGCGCAAGCCTCTTAAGATCCTGAGACTATCTTCCCGAAATCGCTTCTCCGGATCTCCTACCGCCCTGATTGCTTTTCTGCGGATATCCTCGACTCCACCAAAATAGTCTACAAATCCAGTCTCAGGATTAAATGCAATTGCATTCATCGTAAAGTCACGGCGCGCCAGGTCTTCTTTCAGACTTTTAATGAAATTAACCTGATCCGGCCTTCTGTTGTCTGAGTAGTTGCCGTCTTCTCTATATGTAGTGATTTCTAGAGGAACGGAATTAATCATAACCGTCACAGTTCCGTGTTTCAATCCGGTTTCTATGACTCTATATTCCTGAAATACTTTAAGTATTTGATAGGGTTCTGCATCTGTCGTGATATCAAAGTCTTTCTGTTCAATATCAAGAATACTGTCGCGTACACAGCCCCCAACAAGATATGCTTCGAAGCCGCTCGTTTTAAGCAGCTTCAAAGCAATCTCGACTTCCTTTGGCAATTTCATTTATTCCAACTCCAATGCTTCTAAAAATATTTTATTTAGCCTTTCGAACCCTTGCTCTTCGCTGGCAGGAAGGTCATCAATGAGCTGCTTCAGTTTCAGCAGATTCTCTTCTATATAGCAATTCAGCTTCTCGATCTTGAGTATTTGGCCGATTTCAGGCAACGCCATTTTCATGTCTAGCAATTCAGATATAACCGGTTTAAGATCATCCTCCAACACGCTATCCATCAAGTCTGTAAATAGCATGGGTGGAGGAGTATTCTCCTTCAGAATCCATTTGCAGGCAAGCATTGGTCTTATGACATAGAAATACTTTTTCGCCTTAACAAAATCGCCTTTCAGGTATTCTCGATAGTTGTTTGCCGCAGTATTCAGGTAATGGTAAAGTCCCGCTTTTGCCTTAAAGTAATCATTGATCAATTTTCGGAAATCCTCGAAAAAAGGTGTTGTTTTATAAACAACCGAGGAGTTGCTCCATTCAAAAAGTGTAGGATTCGAAGTATGTAAGAGTCGCAAAGCCTTTTGAAAGTCCCATCCGTTGATATCCAGAACATCATTGATCGGTAATTCTATTACGTCGCGGGTTTTTTCCAGCTTCAAGTAAAATTCCTTTTCCCGCAGGTAGATAAAACGCACATCGTAATCACTGTCAGGCGAAGCAAAGCCCCATGCTCTGCTGCCGGATTCGGCAGCATAAAGTATTTTCACTCTTTCCTCTTTTTCTATTTGCTCTAATTTCTTAGTTATCTCTTTTAGCATAATCATTCACCTGCCTTAAAATTGTAGATCGGCTTGATCGTCTTCACAATATCTGCCGTAGGACCGATATTGTCAACGATGTCACGCATATCCTTATACGCCATCGGACATTCATCAAGGGTATCCTTGCTTACGGAAGTTGTAAAAATATCTTGCATCTGTTTCTTAAACTCAGAAACATTGAAGGTATTGCGGGCCTGTGTTCTGCTCATCAGTCTTCCGGCTCCATGAGGCGCTGAATAGTTCCAGTCCTCATTTCCTTTCCCGATGCAAACAAGGCTTCCATCCCGCATATTGATCGGAATCAGCAGTTTTTCACCATCCTGTGCAGATACCGCCCCTTTTCTTAAGATCATAGTATCCGTATCAATGTAGTTATGGATCGTAGTAAATTGATCGACTGCTTCGAGCTTCATCCCCATCATGATTTCATCAATCATCGCTTTCCTGTTAAGCTCTGCGAACCGCTGTACGATCCGCATATCATGGATATAATCTTCAAAGAGATCTTCTTCGACGTAAGCTAGGGCATGTGGTATCCCTGTTAGAACTTGGTTCTTTAGATCTTTGATTGCCGACTGAATTTCCTTCTCTCGTCCCTGCGCTTTGTATCCTGCGATGAGGTCATCCACCGATGCCTGGTCGTTCTTGTTTAGGCGCTGATAACCCAGTGCCTGATAGAGAGTTGCGACTTCCTTTCCGAGATGACGGCTACCGGAATGAACAACGAGGAATAAGTTTCCTTCCTCATCTTTGTCCGCTTCGATGAAATGATTTCCGCCTCCCAGCGTTCCGATGCTCTTTGCTGCTCGGTCAAGATTAACCTTATCCTTGCAGCGCAGCTGATCCAGTTCAATCTCATCATTATATTGATGAAAAGAAGTTCTGACATTCATACCGGACGGAATTCTTTCATAAATCATCTTGTCCAGCTTTTCTAGTTCGATGTGCTTCTCTGCGATCTGGACGGTTTCCATTCCGCAGCCGATGTCCACACCCACCAGATTAGGAACAACTTTGTCTTTAATGGTCATGGTCGTACCAATGGTGCAGCCCGCCCCCGCATGAACATCCGGCATGACGCGGATCTTGCTTCCGCCGGTATAAACCATATCACAAAGCTGCTTGATCTGGGCAACTGCACCCTCTTCGATCATATTTGTAAACACCTTAGCCGTTGTATATTCACCTTTAATTTCAAACATATCCTTCACCTTTATTGAAGGGGCTTATATCAAGCCCCTTTCAGTATCTTAGTCAGCTGTGAAAGCAAATCGGTTCCACCGCTCACGCTGATGCTTCCTACGTTTTCGCAGATCTTTTCGAGGTATTCCAGCTCTTTCAATTTATACAAAGTCTGGTTTTCCTCCATGAGTTTCGCTGTATTCAGAAGGCTCCTTGTGGAAGCGACCTCTTCTCGTCTCGTGATGACATTCGCCTGCGCTTTTTTCTCCGCGATCAGTACAGTATTCATTATATCACGGATTTCACCCGGCAGGATAATGTCCTTTACGCCTGCATCTGCCACAGAAATAAAGTAGTCGTTTTCTTTCTCTTTCAGCTTTTTGAACGCAAACTCAGAGATTTGCTCTTTGTTTTCAAGGATCTCATCCAGGCGGTACTTCCCGATGTATTCGCGCAGTGCAAGCTGCAGTGTCACGTGCATCTGCTGCACATAATCATCGATCTCTGTGTAGATCCTGACGTAGTCCGCAATCTTATAGTGGCAGACGAAATTGATCCGCAGCGCCACCTTGTCGAGGGTCAGAATTTCCTGCCCAGCGATGTCCATCTGCAGCAGCCGGGTGTCGCTATAACCAACTTCAACCTTTATTCCGTTGTTCCAGAAGTAATAAGTGCCCTCATCAAGCAGCTTTACAAACTTCTGGTCAAAATACAGTCTCGCTTTCTGGTATTGCGCAACCTCAATTTTGAAATAAAACTTGCGCGGAACATATGTAAAAATGTACTTCGGAATGCTGTCATCCACTTCCGTACTCTTGATGTCAATCTCTTTGAATTCGTGCTTGTCATAGATCGCCCAGTAGGCATATCTCCCACTTTGCAGGCAATCGTTGAATTTTCCGTTCACGTAGTGGAGCATCAGGGTTTCATCTTTCACGTCAACCACTGCGAGCTGCTCCGCAAGCTCCGCATCCTTTAAGAATACGGCCAGATCGTATCCTTGCAGTTTAAACTCTTCGGAAGTATTCATCAGAACAACCGTCTTATTTCCGAAAAAATTGTACTTGCCCGGATTCAGCATTTTCTCAAATCTTCCATCCTTAAAAAGCAAGCCTCTCTGGTTTTCATTGATAATCATTTTCATAATAATAAACCTCCATTCAGGATTTCTTTTGAATTTGCAAATGATCCACATTACTTTTGCGGCAGGGGATTTCAGTCGCATTCTGTGCAAATCGGGAGCATCGCTTTGGATCTGCAGGAATTACGCCGGTATCCATCCCCCGGCAGGGCTCAGTAGTGTTTGCTGAACGAACAGCCGGATCATCTGCCTTCACTTCTTTTTACTTTTGGATCCTAACCCTTTTAGAATCATAGACTTTTTCCAAACCGCTGGCAGAACCATTTGTTCCGGCGGGATTCGAACCCGCGTAAAAAGTTTCCATACCATGGCTAAGCGTGACAGGCTTAGTGCAGGAATTGAACCCGCTTTCGAGCAAGCTTTACTTGGCATACCCTTTGGTAACACCTCGGGTACCGCAGAAGAATTCACATCTCCCCGCAAAAGCAACCTTGCAAGATGATACTACAGGAAAATATATCCTTTATCATGGAAAAAAAGTTGCGAACTCATATTGCTCGCAACTTTTTTTGGTTCAATAGTCTTTGTTTTATTTGGTCGGTAAAGGCTTTCGGCGCCATCACCTTCAACATTGGCCCGAAGGATAGAACTCTGATTAGTACCTCTGTCTCATCATCTCCATTATATATGAGCTTCATCTTGTAATGCTTCTCGCTGGTTTGCATCGTTTCCTTCTCAAAATTCGCAAAATGAAGCATGGCCCGTTCAAGAGCATTTCGATCATCTGTAATCTCCAGTATGACCGAGTTCTTCTTTCGGTAGTAAGGTTTAAGAAAAATGTCTTCGTAGGAATCTAAAAGCTCGCAGCTTATTATTCTTGCAAGGTTGATTACCACAAGCTTATAATTTCCCTTGCACAGCAGCCGGAATTTGTCATCCTTCTGCGAATACTCAAGTTTTCTAGGTATGTATGTATTTCTGTGGGAATAGCCTTTCCCGCTTAGAAAAGAAATGCTTAATTTTCTTTTCTCGTTTAGGGCTTGCAGGATCGTTCTGAAATTACCTATGTATTCTTCGTTGTCATATGGATCGCCATCTTGTATCATGTCGGTAAAATAGAAGTCCTTAGCGGAATACAAGGGCTCTACATCATCAAGGCCTTCTATCCTGTCTGCAAACAAAGCAAATCTGGGATCCAGACTGATTGCTTTGAGAAACCTGAGCTGCAGCGTTGTCAGCGGCATCGATGCTTTATGTTTAATCGGAGTTTTAAACTCTTTGGTGATGACCTGCCATTCTTCACTTTTAATCGCATTCAGAATATATACGAAGCTTTCAGAAAAAGCTGAATCACAAATAATATCGCGGACCGCCGTTTCATTTAATTCTCCATCGATAGCCTCATTAATTATTTGTGCAACAGCATTATAATAGGCACTGTATATTTCACTAAATATCATCGTCATCACCCCCGTCGTAAAGGTTGTACATCTCATCCAGATCAGAATAAAAAGTCCTTACAAACTCCTGCCAACTACTTTCAATCGATATGATTCTACCTATAAATGTTCGTACCCACGGCATCATTTCCATCGTATCAAATACTTCAACAAAGTACTCATAAGTTGTTTCATCTATTTGAGTTAGTTTTCCATGTCTGCCCTCACGCTCAATTCGATTAACAATAAACCGCTCATTATGAGGAATATGAAGCTTCATTTTCAGCCATTGAAGACTTTTTGAATTATAAAATGATGTGCCCCAGGTGTATGCCAGAATCGCCTCCAATTTTTCTTGATACATGTCAAAATTGACTGCAGTTCCTAATGTCTTAACTGATTTGATATAATCCAGCCTATATGGAAGAATCGTCCTAAATCTGGAACTGTAGGCACAAAGATAGCGCCTGCCTCCCTGCACGCTTACCAGAAACTTTAGCGGTATGATTTCCAGAACGATATCCTTGTCGGAGCGAGGACTATGATTGATAATTTCCACCTTTTCGTTATTGTGAATTGCTTGGAGAAGTGAATAAACGACTTCACTTTCTAAAGCGTGCATAATGTAATGGTGCTTGAAGGATTGAAATTGATTTTCATGATCACATTTATCGAGCAGAAAGCTCCCGACTACCCCAAGCGGAGATACCTCGCTGAAAAAGGTTAAAGCATCGCAGAGACCGGTTAGGTCAATATTAATTGTTGCCAGTGAATATAGCAGCTTCTTCCCGTCTTTTTCTGTTTGCAATATGCCTAAACCAACATACTCAGAAAGCTTATTTCTAACTGTAGAAAGATCCAGGACAACCGGTTCCTCAAAGTATGTAAGATATTCGCCCGCAAGTATATCAGCGATCTCATTTGCTGATAACTTTACACCATCCTGCAGAATATCAAGAATTAAAAAATTGAGCGTGATGTCATTCTTGGTAAAAGATTTAGCTTTAAAGGCCCGATAAAGTGGATTTGCCGGAATATCCGAACTATCTACCGACATAAAGACGTTTTTGCCACTGGCATCACGTCGAAAAGACATATAGTCAGAGAGGTAGCTTTCGATCCTGCGCCTTTCATTATCATAACTTCGCAGGCTTTTCTTGTCATATCCCTCGCGAGATTTAAAACCATAAACATAAAAATCTCGCATATAGTCTCTTATTTTATCAAACTTCTTAATCAGCTCTGAAAATTCACTCAAACTGTGTTCCTCCGACACAACACGTGTCAAACATTTAGGCTTCGATTGATATTTGTTCACTTTGGTCGGTTATTTGGCTTTGCTTGCCAAAGCTTCTTTTTTCTTCTTAAAAATCTCGACTAAAGATTTTGAATAGGGTGGTTTTGCAATTCCGTATTCCGTCACAATTCCGGTAATCAAGTCATTGTCGGTAACATCAAAACACGGGTTGAATACCTTTACGCCTTCTGGCGCCATACGTTCTTTGTACCACATTTGCGTAATCTCTTCTGTCGGTCTTTCTTCAATATGAATTTCATTTCCCGCCTGCGTATCCAAATCGATCGTCGAAGTCGGTGCACAGATGTAAACCGGCACACCATAACGTTTCGCTACAGTTGCAACAACACTGGTTCCGATCTTATTGGCAGTATCTCCATTTGCCGCAACACGATCACAGCCTACAAATACTGCATTGATTAATCCTTTTTTCATTACAGTTGCCGACATATTGTCACAGATCAAAGTGACATCAAGTCCTGATTCATGCAATTCAAAAGCGGTTAAACGGGCACCTTGAAGAAGGGGTCTTGTCTCATCGGCATAGATACGGAAGTCATATCCTCTTTCCTGTCCTAAATACATTGGTGCTGTCGCGGTTCCGTATTTTACCGTTGCAAGCTGTCCTGCATTGCAATGTGTAAGCAGCCCATCTCCCGGTTTTACAAGTGTTAATGCATATTCTCCAATCTGTTTACATACCCAGACATCTTCATCACGAATGGCAACTGCTTCATCGTGCAGAAACAGTTTTACTTCATCAATACTTTTATCCATATTGGATTTTACAACATCCTCCATACGGCTCAGTGCCCAAAAAAGGTTGACCGCCGTCGGACGAGCCGAAGCAAGATAATCTTTGGCCTTCTTAAACTGTTCATAAAAATCATTCATACCAGAAACGACGATTTCTCTAGCCGCAAGATAAACTCCGATCGCTGCTGCAACGCCGATTGCAGGGGCTCCTCTGACCTGTAATAAATAGATTGCCCTCCAAATATCTTCCTGTTCGGTCAGCGTTAATATTTCAACCTCATAAGGAAGCTTGGTCTGGTCAATAATAACAAGAGCATTTTTATCATCGTCCAATGCAACCGTTTCATAATCAAGAATATTTTTTTTCTTTCCCATACCTTAAGTCTCCTTTTCCAATCTAAAATTTTGAAATTGCCTTCATGATGGCATTTCGGTAGTCCTCCCCACTCTTAAAGGAAGCTTCTCGATCCATGATACAAGAACCCATCCGCAAAATGCCTCTTTGTTTTTCCGTTCTTCTATCGTCGCTTCTCCGTTGCACCTTCTATTCCAGCTCAAAGGCTCCGGTATAGAGTTGATAATACTGACCTTTCTCCCGAATGAGCTTCTCATGACTGCCCCTCTCTATAATACGCCCATGTTCCAGAACCATAATCACATTAGAATTTTTTATCGTAGATAGACGATGCGCAATTACAAACACGGTTCTGCCTTTCATCAATGCATCCATGCCCTTCTGTACGAAAGCTTCTGTTCGCGTATCAATGGAAGAGGTTGCTTCGTCAAGAATCATTACAGGCGGATCTGCTACCGCTGCCCGGGCAATGGAAATTAACTGACGCTGTCCCTGGGAAAGCCCGCTTCCGTCCCCCGATAACACGGTTTGATAACCCTCCGGAAGCATTCGAATAAAGCTGTCTGCATTGGCCAGCTTTGCAGCCGCAATACATTCCTCATCCGTTGCATCCAGCTTTCCGTAGCGAATATTTTCCATAACCGTTCCTGTAAACAGATTAACATCCTGCAGTACAATCCCGAGGGAACATCTTAAATCCGCCTTTTTAATTTTGTTAATATTAATTCCATCATATCGAATTTTACCATCCGCGATATCATAAAAACGGTTGATCAGGTTAGTGATGGTTGTTTTTCCGGCACCGGTCGCACCAACAAAAGCAATTTTCTGCCCAGGCTCTGCATAAAGAGAAACGTTATACAGCACAGGTTTGTTCTCTTCATATCCAAAATCTACATCATCAAAGACAACATTACCCTTCAGCTCCGTATACGTAATGCTACCATCCTGATGGGGATGCTTCCACGCCCATATACCCGTGTGCTTCGCAGATTCTATCAGCTTATTTTTTTCATATTTTGCATTGATTAAAGTAACATACCCGTTATCAGCTTCCGATTCCTCATCCAGCAATTCAAAGATTCGTTTTGCTCCTGCCATAGCCATTGCAATAAAGTTCAGCTGCTGTGACATTTGAGAAATTGGCATAATAAAACTGCGTGACAATTGCAGGAATGATGCTATCATTCCAAGTGTTAATACGTTCGTACCAAGCAGGCTAAGATTCATAACGCCCGCAATACCCATTACACCTCCAACAATCGCAATCAGCACATAAAGCACATAGCCAAGTGAATTCATCGTCGGCATCAGTATGTTTGAAAAAGTATTGGCAGCGGTTGAATTTTTGCAAAGCTCTGTATTCTTCTGATCAAATAGTTCCTTCGCTTTTTCTTCATGGCAGAATACCTTGATCACTTTCTGTCCATTGATCATTTCTTCAATGTAACCGTTGACATCACCCAGCGACTCCTGCTGCTTCACAAAATATTGACCGCTTTTCCCTGCAATATTGCCCACAACCTTTAACATAAAAAAAAGAAACAGTACAACAAAAAGCGTCATCCAGACACTAATAGAAAGCATTGCGACGAATACAGAAGCAACGGTAACCAAGGAGGAAAACGCCTGGGGAATACTCTGCGACAGCATTTGGCGCAGTGTGTCGGTATCGTTGGTGTAATAGCTCATGACGTCACCATGGGTATGAGTATCAAAATATCGGATGGGTAATTCCTGCATATGAGAAAACATCTCATCACGAATTTTTTTCAGAATACCATGTGCAACAATTGCCATAATCCGATTGTAAAGCAAGGCTGCAGTCACTCCGGCGATATAAATTACAGCCATAATCATAAGTGCCTTCATAAGCCCTGTAAATACAGGGTTGGCGACGATCAACATCGGTGAAATATAATCATCAATCAGTGTCTGAATAAACAAAGATGCCGCAACACCTGCAATGGCGCTGATCAGTATGCAGATACAAACAACTGCCATTTGCAGCCGATATGGCTTGATATAACCCATTAAGCGTTTTACCGTCTGCCTTTCAATCTTATTATTTTGTTTCATTGTCACTGCCCCCTTTCCCCTGAGAATTATAGATTTCTTTGTATATCCTGCAAGTCTGGATTAATTCATCATGTGTTCCGACCGCATTGATTTTGCCGTCATCCAGAAGGATAATCTTATCCGCATCCTGCACGGATGAAATACGCTGCGCAATAATGATTTTTGTTGTATCAGGGATTTCTTCAACAAAGGCCTTGCGAATCAAAGAATCGGTTTTGGTATCTACCGCACTGGTGGAGTCATCGAGAATAAGAATTTTGGGTTTTTTCAACAAAGCACGTGCAATGCAAAGCCGCTGCTTTTGCCCACCCGACAGATTCGTTCCTCCCTGCTCAATATAAGTATCGTAACCATCCGGAAAACTTTCAATAAAATCATGCGCCTGCGCCAATTTGCATGCTCGGATCAATTCTTCCTCCGTAGCATCTTCTTTTCCCCATCGAAGATTTTCTTTTATCGAACCGGAAAAAAGAATATTCTTTTGCAGCACCATGGCAACTTCGTCGCGAAGCACTTCAAGATCATACGTTTTCACATCAATACCGCCAACCTCAATACTCCCATCCATTGCGTCATATAACCTTGGGATCAACTGAACAAAAGTAGATTTGGAAGAGCCTGTGCCTCCAAGGATTCCTACCGTTTCTCCTGATTGAATATCAATATTGATTTGGTCGAGACAAAGCTTGTCTGCATTTTTTGAATATGCAAAGGAAACGTTCTTAAATTGGACAGAACCGTCCTTGACGTTCAAAGCAGGATTACTATCGTTTGGAATATCACTTTTTTCTTCCAATATTTCTGCAATACGCTCCGCACTGGCTTTTGAAATAACAACCATAACAAATACCATGGAAAGAATCATCAAGCTAATCAGAATCTGCATAGAATAGGTAATCAAACTCAGCAGCTCCCCTGTTGACAGTCCCAACGCAGGATCATTTCCACAGGCAACAACCGCTCGTGCGCCAAACCACGATACCAAGATCATACTGGAATAGATACAAAACTGCATAAGCGGCATATTGAATGCAATCAATTTTTCCGCTTTGGAGAAATCCTGATAAATATTTTCGGATATTTCACCAAACTTTTCTTTTTCATGTGCTTCGCGAATATAAGACTTCACAACTCGTATTCCGTGAAGATTCTCTTGTACAACACCATTTAATGTATCATAAGTACGAAATATTTTTTTGAACAAAGGATGGACATGAGATATAATCAACCAAAGCCCTATCCCTAAAACGGGGATACAAGCAAGGAAGATGAGCGATAATTTTGCATCAATGCGAAACGAAACAATAAAGCAAAACAAGATCATAATCGGGCTGCGTACTGCCATCCTTATTACCATCATATAAGCGTTCTGAACATTGGTAACATCCGTGGTAAGACGTGTTACGATGCTGGCACTGGAGAATTTATCAATGTTAGAAAATGCAAAGTTCTGTACATTATAAAACATATCTTTCCGAAGATTGCTTGCAAATCCGGCACTGGCGACCGCAGCAAACCGCCCGGCCAGCACACCAAACAGAATCGTAAGCAATGCGCAAAGCAACAAGGCGATGCCCATTTTAACTATGTATGACATATTTCCGTCATCAATACCATAATCAATTAAATCCGCCATTAGTAACGGAATTCCTACTTCCAGAATGATTTCACCAATAACAAACACTGGTGTTAAAATGGAAGCTTTTTTATATTGCCGTATGGATCCGGCGAGTTTTTTTATCATAAATCAAACACCCCCTAAATTAATGCTGTTTTCAATGTCGACCAAAATATGTCTGACATCCAACATTCCCCTTTTTTATAAACCGACAAAATCAGCTGACTTACTTTATAAATATTTTAATATTGTTTTTCATCCTTGCGATATAATCATGCAAATTTTGCAGTTCTTCTTCCGTAAATCCTTTTGTCAACGTTTCCTCTATCATCCTTCCATCTTGTTTCATCAAGTCGCTGACTTTCCAGGACTTTTCTGTCAAAACAAGTTTTTTTAATCTGGCATCATGAGAAACACTCTGCCTCTCAACTAAACCTTTTTGTTCCATTAAAATCAAAACTTTCGAGGCAGTAGAACGAGTGATGCTGAACTCCTCTTCCAAATCCCGCTGATAAACATCACGATCTGCATTTTCCGCAAGATATCTGATGATCCAGCCATTTGTACCAGTAATAGCATCCACCTTTTTTTTGTGGGCAGAGTTTTCAACATACCGCATAATTATATTGTTTAAAGAACGAAGTTCCAATCCAATCGTTCTTTTTTTCATGTCGCACCTCCATTGTCTGTAATATCTCCGTAATTTTGTTATTTGACAGTAAATAGAATGTAGCACATCAAACTGTACGACATGCTACATTCTATTTCTTTCTTTTGAATTTGTCAAATACATTTCTACTCGCTATAATCTGTAAGCTTTACAGATAATAAATTCTCATTTATGTTGGATTTATTATCTCCAGATTTTTCATATAATTCAGCATATGAAGACCATTCCACCAGATATCCGTTATTATCTACTTTATAAACAGAGTAAGTATATTGTAAAAATTGTGATTTAGAGTATCGAGTTTCTTCAGGTATCCAATCAATTCTATACGATGTTCCATTTTCATTTTGACTAACAGTTAATTGTTTGACTTTATCAAAAATTTCTTTCGACACTGCTTCTTTTGGATATAATATAAGATATGCAGAATGAGATATTGGTTCATTAATTATGTTATCGAATACTTTGGATCCATCTTTCTTAGATGTCTCCGTAGTGATATTGTGAAAGCCCTTTTCTGTTTTCTCAAATTTCAATTCATTTTTTACTACATCTCCCACAGGCATGAAAAAACCCGTATAATTAGAGGTTATAATCCCTTTACTTAAGTTATCTAAACGAGGGATCGCATCATTAACTTCCGTAAAAACCTCCACCATCTTATCTTTTTCTGTAATAACTTGGTCTGATTTTGAATTATTTCCACAGGAAACAAATGAAATAATAGATAATGCGATAACCATTGAATAAATAAAAAAGTTTTTAATTTTCTTCATGGTTTCCTCCATTCCGCCGCCAAACGGCACACGTGATTATGTCCCTCTTATAACTTTCGTGGTATACTTATGCCTCATGACAATATAAAGATGAGGAGAATTCAAATGAGAAAGGTATTATTATCAATGAATGCACAGGAAAAATATGAAATTATCAAGCGATTATCTGAAGGTACCATAAATACATTCTATCTCCGAGAGCTAACAGGGCAACAAAAAAGCAAATGAACAAGATCCTGCGCAGCCTGCACAAAGAAGCGAAGAGCAACCACTTCATGAGCAGACGTCAAAAAACTCTGATATCAAATTTACTAAGGAGAAACCGAAAAAGCGCCACATACCAGATGCAAAGCATCCATGGTGCAGTTCGACATTTTTAAAAACACTTGACATAAGAACCTATTTTATTAAATTTTAATTCTTTTCTTTTTCTTACTAAAATCTAAGGTGACATCAAGCCTGGATTTTTGTGTTTGCAGTATCGCTTTTACTTTACCAGCCCCGTGGCGATCTCCATAAAATCTATACTGCTCACTTTTTCCACTCTTTTTTTCCATTTCTCCGGAATTGCCTTCGCACCGGAATAAGCGCCGCAAAGATTCCCGCAAATAGCTCCATTAGTATCCGCATCATCTCCTCCGTTGACCGCCGCAATAATTCCTTCCTTTGCATCGCCGTTTACCGCATAGAATACACCAAGGGAGAAAGGGATGGATTCATAGGCCTGCATCCCTGCTCCGATAATTCCAACCAACTCATCCAGAACAGTATTCATTCCCTGATCGCGATTTTTATCAACGATCTCTTTTGCCAGCAAAATTCTTTTTGCAACGCTTGGTGCAGTAACGTCATACCCCACGCGTTCCCCATACAATGCACCTTCATAGGCAAACTGCATCACCTCTTCGGGCGTATGTCCACCCTTTACTCCGGCGCCTACCGCGGCGGCTACCGCACAGGCAGCGGCAACACAAGGCTTGCTGCTATGGCTTGGAACGGAGGATTCGGCAGCTGCTGCCACACATTTTTTAAAATCATCATAGTATTTTACCCCAACTGGTGCAACTCTCATGGCACTTCCGTTGGTCGCACTTGTCTTAGAGGTTTCCTCCGGATCTCGATTTTCAATGATCACCTCCAGAAACTTTCTTGTAGATGGCCCAATGACGGTAGAATCCAGCATCTTATATTTGATTGCCCAGTTCCTCATCTCTTCAATAAATGCCGTCCTGTCAAAGCCGCCTTTCCTGATCAAAATACTGCTGATAATGATGCTTTCCATCGTATCATCGGTGATTTCACCTGCTTTCAGATTCCCGTGATACTGCTGGGTTTCTGCTTCCGGCTCCAGAAAATCCGTGATGTAGCCATATACCCGCTTTATCTTATCTCTTGTAAAGAAAGAGGCCGGCATTCCCATTGCATCACCCACCGCACCGCCGACAAGTGCACCATATGCTCTGTCTATCATAAGTTATTCTCCTTTTCAAATCGCAACAAAACGTTTTTGGGGTTTTGTGATTTACTCGCTGTAATCTGAAACCGTAGGCATCAGCAGGGAACTGACGCAGTCCGTTTATCGTTTCCAAAATCCGTGGGGACCTTTCAGCATTACGGTCATAGCCGCACTTTCCACTGCGATATCCACGGCAGCTCTGACATTCATTCCCAATATAAGTCCAAACATCAACCCCGCAGCAAAGCTGTCTCCGGCTCCCGTCGTATCAACTGCCTCCACGTTCTTGGCTTTATATTCAAATCGCTTTGAACCGTGTAAAACTTCCCCGCCGAATTTTCCTTTTTTTATTACAATGATTTTGGAAGAATCTTTGGGAAGGTTTATGCGCTCCGCTTCCACTTCATTCAGCGTTATAATATTGGCCAGGGATAAAACCTTCTCCATGGCTTCATGATCAATCTTACCAATCAGCGGACCGGGATCAAACAAGAAGTTTTCACATTGACTGCTAATTTCAGAAAGACACTGAACAAGCTCCGGAGTGTTGTCACAGAGCAAATAATATCCTGTTACCATCACATTTTTTATGCTGGAAAGGCTATCTTTCTGCAGATCTCTTGCAAGAAGTTCTCTTCCAAAGCAACTTTCCACACCTTTTTTTGTTATAAAGGTTCTCTCACCGTTATTCTCAAGAAGGACAAGACTGTATCCTGTTTCACCTTTAATCTGCCTGATATTTCTTTCGGAAAAGCCATGCCGTTTCAGGTATTCCAAGATATCCTGACCCGTTGCATCCGTGCCGATATAGGACACTACGTGGGCATTACCTCCAAGATTATTGAAGGTTGCCGCCATATTAACAGAACAGCCTCCTGCCATGCTGAAATCATTTATAATCAGAATATCCTGACCTCTCTGTGGATATTGTTCCATTTCTAAATATTTATCAAGGAGGATTCCTCCAAATATTGTGCATTCCTTCATATATTCACCCAATTTTACTGTTCTTAGTCAGCAAGTCCGATTTCACTTTCTTTATCCCAGCAGAGGAAAACATTCTCACCTTTCGTCAAGTTTTCGCGAATTTGAACATTTTGTATTTCACAAAGAACCATGTCACCTTCACATTCTACCGTATAGGAAGTAATATTGCCTGAGTAGGAGATAAATGAAACAGTACCTTCCCGTTTTGATCCGGTTGTTTCATTTGCGCTGATGTAAATTTTCTCCGGACGTACGGCAAAATTTGATCCATCCTCTCGCTTAAAAAAGTTTGCCTTTCCAAGGAAGCTGGCCACAAACTTGTTTTTCGGTTTTTCATAAACTTCATGAGGCGTACCCAGTTGTTCAATGACACCTTTATTCATAACAACAATAAAATCTGATAAGGTCATGGCTTCTTCCTGATCATGGGTCACGAAAAATGTAGTCACCTTACTCTCTTCCAGAATCTTTCTCAGCTCGGTCTGCATTTCCACTCTCAATTTCTTATCCAGCGCAGAAAGACATTCATCCAGAAGCAAGAGTCTCGGCGATATAGCAAGTGCTCTTGCCAAAGCAACTCTTTGCTGTTGTCCTCCGGAAAGCTGCTTCGGTTTTCTTTTCCCGAATTCTATCATATGAACAGTTTCAAGCACCTGTTTTACTCTCGTGTCAATCTGCGATTTGCTCAGCTTTCTTTGCTGGAGACCGTACGCCACGTTTTCTTCCACTGTCATATGCGGAAAAAGCGCATAGCTTTGAAACACCATTCCGATGTTTCTCTTATTAGAAGGAACCTTCGTCACACTGTCCTGATCGAAAAAAATGTTTCCTCCATCCGGAATTTCAAATCCTGCAATCATTCGCAGCATCGTCGTTTTTCCACATCCAGAAGGACCTAAGATTGATACGAGGGTTCCGTCTGGAATTTCCAGATTGATTTGGTTTACCACGGTATTATCACCAAACCGTTTTGTCAGATTTTCTAATTTAATGTTCGCCATTACTTTTTCCTTCCTCCTAAAATGTTCTCTATGCTTGAACCCATAATCAATCCTACGGCTGCCAGACAAATTAATGAAACACCAATAATCACTGTGGAGATTGCATTGATTTCAGGAGTGAATCCAAACTTGATCGAGGATTGTATTTCAATCGGTAACGTTGAGGTGCCTGCCGGCATTAAGAAATAACTGATGGCAAAGTTGTCAAAGCTGATCATAAATGCAAGAAACCCACCCGCTAGGATAGCAGGTGCCAGTGCCGGCATTGTAATTCTGCGGAAGGTCACAAGCGAGCTTGCCCCCAGGGAAGCACTCATTTCTTCCAGTGACGGATCCAGTGCCTGAATTCTTGCCTGCAGCGCCAGCATGGCATAAGGAAGTGAAATCACTACATGTCCTGCAACAACAAAGAACATATTTTTATCCATATCTAAAAAACGGATAAATAACAGTAAAGACAGCGCCAGAATCAGCCAGGGAATACTCATCGGCATCATAATCAGGCTTCGGAATAATCCTTCCATGGATCTGCTCAGCGTTTTCATGCCCAACACAAACATAGTCGCCAACACAACACAAATCAAAGCAGTTACGGCTGCCAAAACCAAGGAATTCATTGCCGCACTGATCAACACATCATTTTCTAACAAAGCTTCATACCATTCCAGACTGAATTGAAACGGCAAGGTATTGTATCTTGATTCATTGAAACCCATCACCATGAGTACGATAATCGGCGTATATAAAAAGAGCAGAGCAAGAAGCGCGTATAGAGCAGGGATCAGATTTTTCGTCAAATACTTTTTCATTCGTTTTCATATCTCCTTCCCAATCTGCTCAAACCAGTCATGCTGACCACTACCATTGCAAATAAAACAAAAGCGATTGCTGCGCCGAAATTCCAGCCGAAGATTTCAAAAAATTGGTCTTCAATGACCGTTCCAATCACAGTTCCATTGACTCCGCCCAGGATCCTTGGTTCCACAAAGGTTCCGAGGCATGGTACAAATACAATCATGATCCCTGTAATTACTCCCGGCATAGATAGAGGGAAAACAACCTGAAAAAAGGTTCTGACTTTGGATGCTCCAAGAGAACTGCTTGCCTCAAGCAGTGAGTTTTCTACCCGTTCCAAAGCCAGATAGATTGTGATTACCATGTACGGAAAAAACGCATGGACCAACCCAATGATAACCGCTCCTCGAGTAAACAAAATTCCCAGGCTGCTGTTGGTCAGTCCAACCGACTGCAAAAAACCGTCAAGCACGCCTCCGTCCTGCAGAAAGATCAGCCAGCTGTAGACTCTGACGAGTTGATTGGTAAAGAAAGGAATGATAATCAGTATCATAATGATATTTTTCAGTCCCTTAAATTTTTTCGCCATAAGATAAGCCAAAGGATAAGATATAATCAGGCTTATGACAGTTACGGCCAAGCTGTTCATAATCGTTCGAAAAGTAAGTTTTAGATATAAGCCTTTGGAGAAAAACCTCGTGTAATTTTCCAAAGTGATTCCCTCGATTCCGCTGTCGCTTTGAAAGCTATATACCAGCATAATGAGAAGTGGCAATATGGCAAAGATGATCAGCACAATTACACTTGGGAAAGTAAGTAATTTTTTCTCTTTTTTCAATTGATATTCCTCTTTTCATTAATGATAAAAAGGAGCCGCCTAAAAGCCATTCTTTCAGGCGGCATTTCCCTAAATTTCACTAAAAATGGCTACTGCGCTTTAACCTCCGTCCAAAGCTCATTCCACGTCTTTTTCACATCGTCTGATCGATACTGCATGAAATATAATTTGTTCAGCGATGCCTCATCCATTCCGCAGGAAGCTGCGTATTCCGGATCAATTTGATCTCCCGCTTCCTTATTTACAGGAGCAGGACCGCCGCTCGAAGCCCAGTTATACTGAAAATCTTTGCTAATCAATGCATCAATAAATTTATAAGCGAGTTCAGGATTCTTAGAGCCTTTCGCAATTCCCCAGGTATCAACCCAACCAATCGCGCCGTCATCCGGAACAACGAATCCAATCGGCTGTCCTTCCTGTTTCATAAATGCTGCCTGACCAGACCACATGAGTGCAACACTGATCTGCTTCCCGGCAAAAAGTTTTGAGAATTCATCTCCAGTCTTCCAATATGTCTTATTCAGTGGTTTCTGTTCGATCAATTTTGCCTTGACCCCATCTAAATCAGAAGGATTATTCGGGTCCTGACCCAATACGATCGCTGCAAGCATAACTGCATCGTTAAAGTCATCCCGAATTGCAATCTTTCCTTGATACTGCGAATCAAACAATACGCTCAATGATTTCGGGGCTTCTGTGAATTCATCCGTGTTGTAAGCGATCGCTGTGGAACCCCAAACCCATGGCACAGAATACATTTTACCGTCCTTGAAGCATTCTTCCTGAGTTTTGAATCTCTCGTAAACGCTGCTAAAGTTTTCCAGCTTTGCAGTATCCAGCTCAAGGAGAAGTCCCCCATCGATTGCCGACGGCAGGATTGTACAGTTCGGAAGGCAAACATCGATGTCCCCTTCCTTTGCTGTTTTGAGCTTTGTCAGCAATTCTTCTTCGCTGGACATATAGACATGTACAATTTTACAGTTATTTTTCTCTTCAAATTGTTTTACGAATTCCGCATCGTCAGAGCCATAGTCTTTCCAGTTTACTACTGTCAATGTGGCAGGCTCACTCGTTCCCTCATCCCCGGATTTCTGTCCACAGGATACAAAAGAAAATACTAGTATACCTACCAGAAATAAACTCAATAATCTTTTCATTTACTTTCCTCCACTTAGTGTTATAATAAGCATAAAGGTTGTTATGTTATTATAATAAGTTAACAATTTTTTATTGTCAATAGTATTCTGCTACTCGTTTGTTGAATTTATGAAATAAAAATTCAATTGAGTGAACTGACTACAAGTTCCGTATATGGAACTCCCTTGAAAGTAAACGTAGTAAAATTCCCAAGGATTGGAGTGAAGTGAATGGCAAAAGATTTTAAATATCTCATATTTTATAATGAAGTAAAGAAAAAAATAATCTCCAGGGAATATCTGGAAGGAAACATGCTTCCAAGCGAATCTCAATTTATGGCAAAGTATCATATCAGCAGAATCACGGTTCGAAATGCACTTGCTCTACTGGAGCAAGAAGGATATGTTTATCGCATTCAAGGAAAAGGCTGTTATGTCGCCGGAAATTTTCGCCAGCAATCCCTCGACAAAATTCATAGTTATACCGATGCAATCCTTGCATCGGAAATGATCCCAAGCAGGAAAATATTATACTGTGCCGTCGAACCAAGCGCAAAAAAAGAAGCAGCGTTGCTTCACTTGAAAGAAAATGATTCGGTTTTTATTCTGAAACGGATTATTTTTGCAGATGACCTTCCAATATGTCTCACAAAAACCACACTACCTTATGCAAAGCTGATCGATATTGATAAAATTGACTTTTCCTCCGCTTCTCTTTATGACGTGCTGGAAAATAAATATGGCTATCTGATCGAACGTACCACAATGACATTTGAAGCATCCGCCTCCGATCCCTATGTATCTAAAATGTTATCCGTTTCAGATAACACGCCCCTGCTAATTTACGACTCTATTTCCTATACAAAAACAGGAAAAGATGAATTTCCTATCGAACTATGCGAATCCTTTTACCTTACGAATCGAATCAAATACCGGTTGGATAAACGCAGGTAAGGAATAGTCAAAACTTCCGGCTAACTGCGGTTGCTCATAAGAAAGCATGAAAAAAGTGGCTGCTGTCCGTTTTGCCAATCCAAGCAAGCTTGGGGCAAAAAGGCAAGCTTAGGGCAGGCAGCGGCTGCAAGCAGCCTGAGCACCCTCCTTTGCCGGCAACTAACCACATCCCGTTTGCTCCCACCGCCGGGGCTCCATTTGAAGTACAGCTTGTGTGTTTCGAAATCCGAGTATCATTATAAAAAGACTCTATCGCATCGTTCTACAACAGAGTCTAACAAGTTCTTTCATGATATTTAAATCGTTATGTTTATGATTAAATCATGCCTGAGCACTCACATTACATTGAATTCCTTTAGAAGCAAGCACCTGTTGGCCATTTTCATCTATCGGCTTATAACCCTTTTCAACCAAGTCCTTAATGTAAATGAAATTGTATTTAAACGAAAAAATAATATCAACTACAAATGCACCGATACCCAAAGTAAATACCCCAATGGCACCCGATACCAAAAGTAGTATCACCGCCCATTTAATATCTCCTCTGATCAACGGGACTAAAAAACCAAAAAAAAATGTTGTCCAAGAAAACCCGACCTTTACTTGCTTTGTTATCCCACTGTCATGTTTTAATGTAATTTTCATTGAAAATCCTCTCTTCCTTTCTCCATTAAAATATAATAAAAAATAAAATATTACTTATATAATATCCCATTTTTACATATATTTCAACATAATTACAAGTCAAACCAATATGCTCTTTTAAAACAGATACCCCTACACTGCCCCGATTCCAATCCTGATTGCAATTCCAGCCGCAAAAGTCACAGAGGAACCATTTTTTTAATTAATCTCATAGGTTGACATGCAAACAGCTATGGTTTCATAACACATAGCTGTTTGCTTTTTTATTATTTCACTTTTTCCCAGAGTGTCAGCCGGCAAAGTATTTTTCGAGTTCTTTGATTTCGTTTTCTTCATCTTCGCCTTCAACCAGTATATTTACTTGATTACATTAACCTGTTTCATGCCTACTCTCCTTATTATTTATACAGCCTTTCTCTTTAACACTCCCACCAGCAATCCAGTCACTGCTGTCCCAATAACAACCGATAGGAAATACATCGGAATATTCGTTGCTGCAAACAATACGAAGATTCCGCCATGAGGAACTGCCAGCGTTGCTCCGAAAGCCATAGACAAAGCTCCTGTCACAGCGCTTCCAATCATAATAGAGGGGATAACCCGAAGCGGATCCGCTGCTGCAAAAGGAATCGCACCTTCCGTAATAAAGCTTGCTCCAAGTACCCATGCAGCTTTTCCGGCTTCGCGCTCTGCCGGTGTAAACTTATTTTTAAACAATACGGTTGCAAGTGCAATCCCAAGAGGAGGGATCATACCGGCTGCCATTACTGCTGCCATAATTGCAGATCCCTGTCCGGCAGCCAAGCCGGCAAGTGTTCCGGTACCAAAAGCATATGCCGCTTTATTCACGGGTCCGCCCATATCAAACGCCATCATAAGTCCGATGATTGATCCTAACGCAATCGCATTGGCTCCACTCATACCAGTAAGAAAATCCACCATCGCTTTATTTATCATTGCCACCGGTCCACCAATCACATAAAAAAGGAGCAAACCTGCAGAAATCGATCCTAAAACAGGAATTACAAGAACCGGCATAATACCCTGCAGGCTTTTGGGCAGCTTGATATATTTCTTGATCAGAACAACGATATACCCAGCCAGGAAGCCTGCCACCAGCCCGCCCAGAAATCCTGCGTTCATTTGAATTGCCACCGACCCTGCAATCATTCCGGGAGCCAGTCCAGCACGATCAGCAATAGAATAGGCGATATAGCCTGCAAGAATTGGAACCATAAGCCCAAATCCGCCTGTACTGCCAATCGCCATCAGATAGGCAGGAAGTGTACCCGGTTCCTCGAACGCCTTATAACCAAAGATAAAACTAATTGCAATTGCAATACCACCCGCAACAACAAAGGGAATCATAAAAGAAACACCATTCATCAAATGCTTGTAAAATCCTTTTCTTTCTGCTGCGCGGTCTTCTTTCAGTTTCACTACGTCATCTGCAAGATTTTCAGTGCCATAGGTTGGGGCTGCAAATGCTTTTTCAATGAGAGCATCAACATCTTTCAATGCTTCACTCACAGAGACACTAATCATTTTTTTCCCCCGGAATCGTTCCATAGGAACCGCAGTATCACAAGCCAAAATGACTGCATCTGCGTTCTGTATATCCTCTTCGGTTAACTCATTTTCTACACCAATAGAACCTCTGGTTTCAACTTTAACCTGATAATCTTTTTTCTTTGCCGCACTCTCGATTGATTCCGCCGCCATATAAGTATGGGCGATTCCTGTTGGACATGCCGTTACAGCTACTATTTTCATGATCCTTCTCCTCCTTCTAATGGATTTTTTATATTCGAATTATTATTTATTCTCATTATAGTTCTAGAATTTCTACATCGGATACAAGTGCTTCCGCATCTTTTCTTCGAAATGGCTGCGTTCCATCTTTGCTGACAGACAACGCTCCGCACGCTGTTGCCCATGCCAGTGATTCCTCTAGACCACCAATACTGGTCAGCCCATATAGATAACCTGCCAGCATCGAATCTCCTGCTCCGAACGTTCCTTTGACATCTACCTTAAGTGCTTTTGCATAGAATGCCCGATCGCTTGTCACCAAAATACTGCCGTCGGCTCCCATGGAGACCAGGACAGAATTTATTTGATACTCTTTGATAAGCATCTTTGATGCCTCCGCGATTTTGAGATGGGAATCCAGTTTTTGACCCAGCGCAGACTCCAATTCAAATAAATTGGGTTTCATCGCAAAGGGCTTTGCCTCCAAGCCCTTTAGCAGCTGTTCTCCTTCTGTATCCAATATGATTTTTAAACGATCATTGCCCGCGACAGATTGCATCAATTCATGGTATAGACCCAAGTCGGCACCGACCGGAACACTTCCGCTAAAAACGATAAATTCACTTTGCTCAGCATATTTTTTGAGCAGAGTCTTCATTCTCTCGGTTTGGTCCCTGCTGACATCAAAACCCGCCTCATTGATATCCGTTGTCGTCTTCGTACTTGTCTCAATAATCTTCGTATTGATCCTCGTACTGCCCGAAACCGTGATAAAGTCTGTTTCCAAATTTTCATTTTTTAACAGCTGCCTGACATTTTCCAGGTTATCCTCACCCATAAATCCAATTGCGCAGGTATCAGCACCCAAAGAGTGCAACACCTTGGCTACGTTGATTCCTTTGCCCCCCATGTCTTCTCTTACGTTTTGCACCCGGTTCACCGAACCATATAGGAAGTGTTCCAGTACAATCGCCTTATCTATCGCGGGATTAAGTGTAACCGTTGTGATCATGACATCTCTCCTTTCATTCAAAGCAATAAATATTCTCTATCGTAAATTGTTAATTAGCAATTTATACCCGAATAACTTTTACATCATTTTGTTCAAACTTTTCTATCACGCCCTGTTCTACCCGGGTATCCGTAATAACATAATCAATCATGGTAACAGGTACAATTTTGCACATAGCCAAACGTTTGAACTTCGAATAGTCTGCCATTACAAAACGTTCCATTGCAGAATTGATCATCGTACGCTTGATTTCTGCCTCTTCAAGATCAGGAGTCATCAATCCCTCTTCTGCACTGATACCGTTTACCGCCATAAAGGCCTTGTTTACACGGAGTCTTTTCAGCATTTCATTCGCCGTGTTGCCAACAACAGCAAGCGTTTTCAAACGCACCTTTCCACCAAGTAAAATCAGTTCCAAATTGGGATTATTAACAAGCAAGCTGGAAAAAGTAGTCGAATTGGTAATCACCGTTATTTTAACGTTGGATTTTCCAATCAATTTTGCAAGTTCCAAAGTTGTTGTGCCAGAATCTAAAATGATGCTGTCGTTATCCTCAATGAATTCAAAAGCTTTTGCCGCAATAGCAGCTTTTTCTGAGGAATGCATTTGTTCTTTCTTTCGATAAATTTCCTCATTATCCAAAAACACATCGGTATTCAGTACTGCACCACCATGGGTACGTTCAAGCTTTCCTTCCTCCTCCATTATGGTCAAATCCCTGCGGATTGTCGCCTCTGAGGTTTCAAGCGAATCACATAGTTCCTTTACTGTGATTGCCCGATTGATGATTAATAGTTCTAAAATTCGATTTCTTCGCTCGCCAGGCAGCATACGTTTCACATCCTTTGCTATTTACAGTCCAAGATCACTTTCCATCAATAACTCCATAATATCCGAAGGGGTTTTTACACTTCGAATCGCATCTCTGAATTCTTCCTTCATCAATTTTCTCGACAAGCTTGCCAGTATTTTTAAGTGGAGCGAGGAAGCATCCTTTTCGGGCACTCCAATCAGGAACACCAGATCGACAGGATTCCCATCCAATGCCTGCCAGTCTAAGGATTGTACCGTTGCAAACATCAAAAACGGCTCAATGACGATATCCGTTTTTCCATGGGGGATCGCAACACCAAATCCCACTGCTGTGCTATATTCGGATTCTCTGTGAAGCACTGCTTTCTGGAATTCATTCGCGTCATTCACTTTGTTTTCATTTTGGGCTTTCTCAGCAAGCAAAGAAATTGCTTCCTCCTTGGTTTTTGCCGGTAAATCCAGCATAATCAGATTTTCATTAATCAGCATATCTTATTCTCCTTTCCAATTTTTCTATCACATCTATTTTGAAACTCCTGTTTTTCGAATGATCGACCCTAAGTCCCCCCCAAGAACAGAACATGACTATTTGTGATTGTTTTATAGTCATATCGTAGCATAACAATCACAAATGGTCAACTATATTTATTTATTTTTTAAAATCGATGTTTTTTATTAATTTTTTAAACATTACAAATGCTAAAGCTTGCACATTTTCGATCAAATACAATCATTTTTAGGTTATTTTACCCTACAATCAGTTTTGTATCCAAATTATTATGTTCAAAGCAAAGCATCTCAATACCGATGCGAAATACAGCAATGCTAATTAATTATGATTAGAGAAATAATTCATATTTTTTCATATTTTTATAATACAACGACCAAAATTGTGAAAAATAAAGTTGTTATATAATATACCACCCAGAAAAATAAGTTGTCCCATACAAAAAATCAAATGAAAGGAGGTTCCATTAAAGCTATGCTCAATAAGATAGCCAAATATCAAAAGTTATTCCGCTTTTTTCTTATACTGTGCGTCTTCCTTGCGTCAGAGACTATGACCGTTTTCGCAAACAACGCGTTAATGGCATGGAACAGTGATATTGAATATTCTACGAATCGTTCCTATAATGAATTAGGATTTAATAAAATAGATATTGCAGTTTTATCGCAATATGTGGATGTTGAAGCAATAACAGAGGAGCAATTCTACGACTTGAATTTTGAAATGAAAATCAAAGCAGTGGCGCTAACGATGGATAACGACCTGCTTTTGAGGACTACCGACAATCAGTATTGCGTTATCAAAATGTCCGAGGAATACATTAAAGCAATGGAATTGACCGGCACAGTAGAAAGCGGTATTAGCTCAAAATTATCCCCTGAAACAAAACAAAAGTCGAAAAGTGGATTTAATTCCTTTGTTCTGATTATTGTCGTTTTCTCTTTCTTAGGTTTTTTCGCATGGTTTTACACCATACGCCGAAAATCATTAGAACCCGATAAAATCGCGGTTAGCTCAAAAGAAAAAGCAAAAAACAACACAGCAATTCCAGAGAAAAAAGTGACTTTTAACGAAGTTCAGGGAATCGACGAATTGAAACCAGACTTGTTTCGATTGGTGGATTCGCTGAAGCATCCCGCAAAATATAAAAGGCTGGGCGCCAGGCCGACAAAAGGACTGATTCTTTATGGGCCTCCAGGCACAGGCAAAACCCTGATTGCAAAAGCAATCTCAGGAGAAGCAGAAGTTCCCTTTTTCTCTGCATCCGGCAGTGATTTTATCGAAAAATATGTTGGTGTGGGCGCATCCAGAATTCGAGAATTGTTTGCCAAGGCAAGAAAAGCTTCCCCTTGCATCGTATTCATCGATGAGTTGGATGCCATTGGAGGGATTCGAGGAGAAAGCAATAACAGTGAAAGAGACCAGACCATCAATGCTTTGTTAACTGAGCTTGACGGTTTCGCAGCAGCAGAAGGAGTTCTCACTATTTGTGCGACAAATCGACTCGATATTTTGGATTCCGCCTTAACAAGACCTGGTAGATTCGATTTAAAGATTGCGGTAAATCTGCCAGACAAGCAGGCAAGGTACCAGATCTTAAAGCTCCACAGTTCCGAGAAGAAATTATCGGATGAAGTAAAAATTGATGCTCTTGCAAATAAAACGAACGGCTTTTCCGGTGCTGAATTGGAAAATTTACTGAATGAAGCAGGACTAATTGCTGCCACGATGGAAAAAGAATTCATTACAAACCAGGATATTGAAGATGCTTTCTTTAAACTCATCATGAACGGTCATAAAAAAGCGAGGGTCAAAAATGACGATTATGCAAAACTGGTAGCTTATCATGAAGCAGGACACACTCTGGCAACGAAACTCCTGACCAAGGACGGAGTAACGACAGTAACGATAATTCAAAGCACGTCCGGTGCAGGCGGCGTCACCTTCCGCGCTCCGGAAGACGTTCCTTTAAAAAGCAAAAAATATCTGAGAAATCTTGTAAAGGTTATGTATGCTGGTCGGGCATCCGAAGAAATTCTGCTAGACAGCAAAGATGATATTACTACAGGTGCGTCTGAGGATATCAAGCAGGCTACGGAAATCATCAAGCAGTATATTGCGATCTATGGCATGGGAAATCAAGGCATGATTGATCTGACACAACTCACAAATCAATTCAATATGATTGAGGAAGCCTCCAGCATTGCTAATGAGCTGTATCAGGAAACCATTGAATTTTTGACGAAAAACAGGATCTATCTGGATCATCTTGCGTTAGCCTTGCTTGATAAAGAAACTCTGCAGGAAGAAGAAATCGACACGATTTTAAGCGGCTCGAAAATGCAGCCACTTTCGTTAACATCTTGAATTGCTATAGGGAAACAAATCATGTAAAATAAAATCTTGAAGATTACTACTTACTCGGAGAACGAATCATGATTTATTTAAAAAGTTTTTATTTGCCGTCGGTTGATCAAGAAGAAGACAGAAATCCAACGCCGCTTGCTTACCCGTACGGAATATTTCCTTTCAAGGAATTACGAGAGATCCAATTTGAACGGCCGATCACTGTTTTTTATGGCAGCAATGGCTCCGGCAAATCGACCTTACTGAATTTGATTGCTGAAAAGCTTCGATTACCAAGAAATACCCTGTTTAACACCAGCTTAAAATTCAGCAAATATACGAAAACCCTCTGCGATTTTGTGATGGATACCGATGAAAACGGTTTGAAAATAGAGCTCCCTTTAGGCAGCAAAATTATAACCAGCGAGGATGTTTTTAACAACATATTATCGATAAGAGAGGAAAACAAACAAATAGACAAAAGAAGAGAGCAAACAGAAAGGGAATACTACGAGGCAAAATACAGCAAGATTCAATTTCAATCTTTAGAAGACTATGAAACCCTTAAAATGCAAAATGCCGCAAAGCGTCAAACCGCAAGCCGCTTTGTCCGGGATCGGGCAGGAATGAATATTGACCAGTATTCTAACGGAGAAACTGCACTTTCTTATTTTGACAAGACATTTAAACCGGGGTGTTTATATCTTTTGGACGAACCCGAAAACAGTCTTTCGCCCATGTTTCAGCTGAAGCTTTCTAACCTGATTCTGGAGAGCGCGCATTTATTAAGCTGCCAGTTTATTATCGCTTCCCATTCCCCTTTCATCCTTTCCATAAAGGATGCCCAAATTTATGATCTTGACAGCATTCCGGTCACAACGAAGGAATGGTACGAACTGGAAAACATGAAAATTTACTATGCGCTTTTCAATACACATCGAGAAGAATTCGAAGAAAGATGATATACCACTGCCTCTTTCCCTCTTGAATTATCCTTCCGGCTCATGCATAATAAAAGGAAGAAAAATCCATTCAGAAAGTGAAACGAGGGAGCACAATGTCCACTGATATATTAGTTGTCGATGATGAAAAGGAAATTGCCGATCTGGTCGAATGGTATCTTAACAATGAGGGTTATACCATTCACAAATTCTACACCGCCGCAGAAGCACTGAATTGTATCAATACGGCAAAACTGGATCTGGCCATTCTGGATGTCATGCTCCCCGATATTGACGGGTTCTCCCTTTGCCTGAAAATCAGAGAAAATCATCAATATCCCGTTATCATGCTGACTGCAAAAGTTGAGGATATTGACAAAATCAAAGGGCTTACTCTCGGCGCGGACGATTATATCGCAAAGCCTTTCAGCCCATTGGAAATGGTGGCCAGAGTCAAAGCACAGCTGAGACGCTATACCCGGTATAATTCATCCAATGGAAATTCCGAAGAGAGCAACGAACATGATTTCTCCGGTCTAATTATCAACAAGGATACGCATAAGTGCTCCCTGTACGGAAAACCTCTGGTACTCACCCCGATCGAATTTTCCATCCTGTGGTATTTATGTGAAAACAGAGGGAAGATGGTCTCCTCCGAAGAACTGTTTGAAGCTGTTTGGGGAGAAAGCTATCTGGATAATAATAATACCGTAATGGCACATATCGGTCGAATACGGGAAAAAATGCAGGAACCGCCGAGGAACCCTAATTTTATTAAAACGGTATGGGGGGTTGGTTATCAAATTGAAAAGCTTGAAAGATAAAAGTTTTACAGATAAACTGTCATTCCGGTTATTCATCCGGTATGCTCAGGCGATGGTCCTGTTTACTCTGGTTCTGGCAGCATTATTTCTTCTCGGTTATTTTGCAGGTCATAGCCTTGTCACCTGGTACGATACCGGAAGTCTTTTTTTTATTTTATTTCAATACATAGATTATTATAAAATCAATGTGTTTATTGTTTCCTGGTCTATCGGCTTCGTCATAATCACGCTGTATTTCTGGAGAAGGACGATTGATTATGCGACCGGTATCATTGATTCCATAGAACATTTGTATCACGCTGAAACCGAACTCGTAAAACTGCCTGACGAACTGAAGGATGTAGAAGACCGGCTGAATCACATCAAATACAATAGTTTAAGAAATCAGCAGCTTGCAAAAGAAGCAGAACAAAGGAAAAATGATCTTGTTATCTATCTTGCTCACGATTTAAAAACTCCTCTGACATCGGTGATCGGGTATCTTACGCTGCTGCGTGATGAGCAGAAAATCTCTGAGGAGCTAAGAGAAAAATATCTTTCCATCTCGGTAGAAAAGGCAGAACGCTTGGAAGCACTGATCAACGAGTTTTTTGAAATCACGCGCTTCAATCTGAACGAAATGGTATTAGAAACTACAAAGGTAAATCTGACCCGCATGCTGGAACAGATCACCGACGAATTCAAACCCATGATGCTTGCGAAAAATCTAACCTGCAAAGTAACAGCAGAACCCAATATCACTATACGCTGTGATGTGAAAAAACTGGAGCGTGTTTTTGATAATCTAATTCGAAATTCTATCAACTATAGTTATGAAAACAGTGAAATCCAGATAACTGTTCATCCGAACGCACAGGGTGTAACCTTGACTTTCCGCAACAATGGAAACACCATACCGGAACATAAGTTAAATCACATCTTTGAGCAGTTTTACCGGTTAGATACTGCAAGATCCACAAAATTCGGCGGTGCCGGCCTGGGTCTTGCCATAGCAAAAGAAATTATCGAACTCCATCAGGGAACCATCACAGCACACAGCGAAAACGACATCATTGAGTTTACGATATTCCTTCCTTTGTAGCATCAAATTCTTGCTTATTTGTGAGCAATGTAGGAAAATCTTAAGAATTTTGCCATGAAATCATAGGTTTTTCTTTAGGAATATGAAATAAAAAGCACTGCTTTATTCAGTACAATAGTACTGAAAGAATAAAGGCAGTGTTTTTTTATGCTTTCATACAACCAATATTTAAAAAATCTGATATTTACATGGGATAAGGAGATGATTTAATGAAAAAGAAAGTAGCAATTCTATTTGGAGGCTGTTCCACCGAGTACCCAGTCTCCCTGCAGTCCGCCTCCGCGGTAATTCAACATTTTAATCAGGAAAAATATGAGCTTATTTTATTGGGAATCACGAAACAGGGGCAGTGGTTTCATTATGAAGGGCCGATAGAAAAAATTTCAGATGACACTTGGCATACGCAAAACAGCTGTAAACCGGCTGTCATCTCACCCAGCAGAGAAGTTCACGGTATGCTTCGTTTTACAGACAACCAAGTGGAACAAGTTTACATTGATGCCGCCTTTCCGATCCTTCACGGCAAAAATGGAGAGGACGGAACGATTCAAGGCCTTCTGGAATTATCCGGCATTCCTTTCGTGGGCTGTGGTACCTTAAGCTCCGCTCTATGTATGGACAAGGATCTGTCTCATGTGATTGCAAAATCAGCCGGGATTAAAACACCACCCTTTTTTATCATAAGAAATCACGAGCCTTGGGAACAGACCGCAAAGCAAATCACCAAATTAGGCTATCCTGTGTTCGTGAAACCTTCCAGAGCAGGTTCCTCTTTTGGGATAACCAAGGTAAGTAACCCTTCTGATTTGTACGACGCATTGGAAAAAGCTTTTGAGCACGACCATAAGGTTGTAGTTGAAAAAGCAATAGAAGGCTTTGAAGTAGGCTGTGCCGTACTGGGCAGCGAAAGTCTTATCGTCGGAGAATTGGATGAAATCGAACTTCAAAAGGGGTTCTTCGATTTCCATGAAAAATACACGCTGGATACCTCTAAAATCCATTTGCCCGCCAGGATAGAAGCAGAGGCGACAAAAGAGATCAAAGACACCGCAAAGACTTTATACCGCTTGTTTGAATGCGAAGGGTTTGCGCGGGTCGATGTCTTTCTGACTCCGGAAAGAGATATTATCTTTAACGAAATCAATACGATACCCGGCTTTACCGCTCACAGCCGTTATCCCAGCATGCTCAGCCAGATCGGAATGTCCTTTGATCAGACAATCGAAAAATTAATGGAATTGGTGATATAAGATGAAAACAATCAAGCTTACTAAAAAAGATATCTATCGGGGTCATCTCATACTGGTAAACAGGCAGCACGCCATCCATTCTGAATGGAAGCCAAACACAGAAACGCTTCCTGCAATTGATAAAGAACAGGACATTCCCTTAACTGCTCATGCTGGAACTATGTTGTTCCAATTGCTCAAAATTTGCAAAGCAGAGAACGAAATCATACCGATCAGCGGATATCGTTCTTTCCGGGAGCAGCAGCACATCTATTGCAACTCTTTGCATGAGAACGGCGAAGAATTCACCTTGAAATATGTTGCATTTCCGGGCTGCAGCGAACATCAAACCGGGCTGGCTGTCGATGTAGCCAAAAAAAAACGAGGTAATTGACTTTATCTGTCCCGATTTTCCATACAGCGGAATCTGCCAGCAGTTCCGAACAAAAGCTGCAGAATTCGGTTTCATTGAACGCTACCAAAAGGGAAAAGAAGAAATCACCGGCATCTCTCAGGAACCCTGGCACTTCCGGTATGTCGGCCATCCTCATGCAAGGATCATAGAAAAAAATAGCCTGACTTTAGAAGAGTACGTACAGTTTCTCAGATCACATCTTCATGACAGAAATCCTCTTTTATTTCAAGAAAAAGGCGAAACCATCGAGATTTCCTATCTCGACCTCACAGAAGCTCCGGAAGTTTTTGTTCCCGTACCAAACGATAGTTTATATCAAGTCTCGGGGAATAACGTAGACGGTGTCATTATAACAGTATGGAGGCAGCCATCGTGAAAAAACGAAACGAATCATTTAGACTATATTGGAATTGATTATTTCCGTATCATAGCCGCAATCCTGGTCATCGCCATACACACTTCTCCCCTGCTTTCTTACAGCAAAACAGGGGATCTGCTTTTCGCCGGAATTCTGGCAAGAGTTGCAGTACCTTTTTTTCTTTATGACAACCGGTTTTTTCCTCTTCCCTGATCAGAATAGAATCTTTTCTGGTCGAAAAAGAACTTCGCTCAATCAAGAAGAAGCTCTGTCAAATCAGGGAGGATCTCTGTCAAATCAGCGAAAAAACTTCTCCTATCGTATATTTTTATGGAAAAATACAAAGCTATATGTTTTCGCAATTCTGCTGTATCTTCCGCTCAGTATTTACGCGGGGTATTTCAATCAGGCTCCTTTTTTTTCAGAGCTGCTGAAAGATATCATATTTAACGGAACGTTTTATCACCTTTGGTACTTTCCTGCAGTGATCTTAGGGGTAAGTGCGATTGTCCTCATGCTGAGGCTCTTTCGTTTTAAAACTGCTTTTTTTATTACCTTTTTGCTCTACCTGATTGGTCTGTTTGGAGACAGCTATTATGAATTTTCAATGCAGATTCCACTCTTAAGTGAAGTTTATCATATATTGTTTCAGTGCTTTGACTATACGAGAAACGGTTTGTTCTTTACACCTTTTTATCTCATGTTAGGTATCCGGCTGTCAAAAAAAGTCCTATTAGATAAAAACAAGCCGTTATCTCGAAAGCGCTGCATTTCAGGCCTTTTCCTCTCTTTAGCCCTCATGGTGGCAGAGGGGCTTTTTCTGCACCTTTATTCACAGCCCCGTCATGACAGTATGTATCTGACGCTGCCACTTTGCATGTATTTTTTGTTTCAGCTGCTGATCCTAAAGCGGGGCACTGCTGTAAAAGGGCTGCGCTTGATATCCTTGATGATTTATCTGATTCATCCCTGGTGCATCGTTTTGATCAGGGGTCTTGCAAAAGCAGTCAGGATGCAAGATGTAATCATTCAAAACAGCATTATATTTTTCCTGATGGTAACGGCCTTAACGAGCTGTCTCTCCGTAATTTCTTATATTTTATGGTTGAAACAGAAAGACCGATGGGTCAACCGGATCAGTAAAATTTCCATTTCCAGAATTTCCGTTTTTAAAATCAAAGAAAACCATGCTTTAAAGAAATGCAGAACCTGGGCGGAAATCAACCTGTCCAATCTTCGGTACAATCTCATATTATTAGAACAGACGCTCCCCGAAGACTGCCAGGTCATGGCAGTCGTTAAGGCCAACGCCTATGGACACGGGGCGGTTCCCATAGCCGCTGAGCTGCAAGCTTCCGGGGTAAGTGCCTTTGCCGTGGCCTGTATGGCAGAAGGCATTCTTCTGCGAAAAAAGGGAATCAAGGGAACCATTTTAATTCTGGGCTACACCCATCCTAATCATACGATCTATCTGCTAAAATACCATTTGACGCAAACAGTGGTTGATTACAGCCATGCAGTGGATCTCAATCGTATGGCTGCCGATGCCGGTAAGAAACTTCAGGTGCACCTGAAGATTGACACTGGCATGCATCGTTTGGGAGAGGACTATACGCATTTTAGTAAAATCGCAGATATATTTCAGCTGCCCTATTTGAAAACAGAAGGAGTATTTACCCATCTATGTGTTGCCGACAGCACTCTTGCAGAAGACGTTCACTTTACACGGGAGCAATTAGAACGCTTCTATCAAATCGTGGATTCCATAAGCAGACAAGAATACCCGCTTCCTGCACTCCATGTACAAAGCAGCTATGGTATCCTCAATTACCCCGAATTGAATTGCAGCTATGCAAGGATCGGTATCGCCCTGTACGGTGCTTTGAGTCAGGAACAAGACAAAACCAAAATTTCGGTCCATTTAAAACCAGTCCTATCTATCCGTTCCAGAATCTCCATCATAAAAGAGCTTGCGGAGAATCAAACCGTCGGATATGGCAGACAATTCAAAACAAATACCCCGATTCGAATTGCTACCGTTTCCATCGGCTATGCGGACGGTATTCCAAGAAATTTAACGGACGCTCATGTCCTGATCAACGGAAAATCCGCTCCGATCATCGGCAGAATCTGCATGGATCAATTAACCGTAGACATTACCCGAATACCCGAAGCAAAGCAAGGCGGTATTGTAACAATCCTCGGACAGGATGGTGATGAAACCATCCTGCCCGAGCAATTGGCACAGCAAGCCGGGACAATCACAAACGAACTTTACAGCAGGCTGGGAGACCGCTTGGAAAGAATCTATATTTCGTCATAAAAGATATAGACATTCCCTTTTCTTTATGATAATCTGACAGCAGAAAACGAATATATTTCTGAGGTTCGTATTATGTATGAAAAAAACGGCGTTTTTTGTTATCGGTCATGGAAAAACAGGATAATGCCATACCAAGTTATTACAAGATATTCTTTATCGGCTTTGTCATAGACACTGCTTCCGATGAGGTGGCAGATCTGGAATCTACTGCAACATTGGATATCGCAAGGCGATTCATAAGAAGTATTTTTTAGGCAAGAATTTTTCCTCTTATGACGCAGACCTGGAAGGCAGAAATTCTGTCCAGATATTTTGGAACATCCCAAAGAGCTTTAATCACCACCTATAAGGATGCATAAAAAAGATATCTGGGAATAAAGGAAAAAGACATAAAGCGATAGAAACAACTGCTTTATTCTATATAGACGATCCATGCGAAATGTTTTGTCATCAGGAATAAAATCCAGTGAAACTGCTTTTTCGGCGTGTTTTATTGGATTTTTTATTTAAAATTTTTCAACACAAATTGTATTTGGGTTTGAGAATAATCCAAATTGGTTATAAGTTTCATAAAATATATTATAATATTCTTGTAAAGGAGATGGAACAATGACAGCAGACAAACCCTCAGAAAGCAATCAGCTCACCACCGCAGAATTGATGGTCAGAAGCCTTGAAGCAGAAGGAGTCGAGTATATTTTTGGTATTCCCGGTGAGGAAAATTTGGCATTGATTGATGCATTAAAAAACTCAACCATCAAGTTCATTACAACCCGGCATGAACAAGGCGCCGCATTTATGGCAGATATGCATGGCAGGCTAACCCGAAGAGCAGGTGTCTGCCTTTCCACCCTTGGTCCCGGTGCCACCAATCTGGTTACCGGTGTCGCAGATGCCCAGGGTGACGGTGCCCCTCTGGTTGCAATCACCGGTCAGGTAGGCACGGATAAAATGCATATTACCTCTCATCAGTTCCTTGACTTAAACCGGATGTTTGAGCCAATCACAAAGAAAACAAAAACCGTAGTAAGACCCGACACCATCGGAGAAATCGTTCGTATTGCTTTTAAATATGCCGAAAGCGAACGCCCGGGTGCCGCTCATATTGATTTACCTGTAAATATTGCAAAGATGAAGGTCTCTGCGAAGGAAACACCATTAGCAAAAGCAACTGCCAATTTCAAAGAATATGCAAATATGCTCAGCGTCGAGCTGGCTGCTGCAGAAATTTTCCGTGCCCAGAACCCTGTCGTTCTTGCAGGCAGCGGTGTTATTCGTGCAGGTGCATCGGAAGCTTTGACCCATTTTTCCGAAGGGCTAAAACTCCCTGTTATTAATACGATGATGGCCAAAGGTGTTATTCCCATGGATAGTCCTTACGCGATGATGACAATAGGAATTCCTCATAAAGATTATGCAAATAAGATTCTGGAAAGTGCCGATTTAGTGATTGCTGTCGGTTATGATCTGGTTGAATTTGCACCTACCTCTTGGAATTCAATATGCAAAACACCAATTGTGCACATTGGAAGGCTTCCTGCACATACCAACAAATGCTACCAGTGTACCGTGGAAGTTGTAGGTGACATGACAGAAGCACTGAACAGTATCGCAAGGCGCACAACAAGAAAAGTTGAACCTGAATTTGCATTTAAAATTAAAGCAAAGTTCCTGGAAGAGCAAAAGCAATTTGAGAAGGACAACGCATTTCCAATGAAACCACAAAGAATTCTGAACGACGTCAGAAAAGTTCTCGAAAAAAATGACATTCTAATTTCTGATGTTGGTGCACATAAAATGTGGATTGGCCGCTTATATGGCTGTTATATGCCGAATACCTGTATCATTTCCAACGGCTTTGCATCGATGGGGATCGGCGTTCCCGGAGCCGTAGCCGCCAAGCTGATTCATCCCGAAAAACGAATTTTGACGATTACCGGGGACGGCGGGTTCCTTATGAATTCTCAGGAGCTTGAAACTGCCGTACGTTTTAATTTGGGCTTCGTTGTATTGATCTTCCATGATGCCAGTTATGGGCTAATCAAGTGGCGTCAGATGGATCAATACGGAGAAAGTAATTTTGTTGATTTTTCTAACCCGGATTTAGTCTTGCTGGCAGAAGCAATGGGCTGTAAAGGTTACCGTATCAGTAAGGCGGAAGAATTGATCCCTGTATTGGAAAATGCCTTCCTGCAAAACGTTCCTGCCATTGTCGACTGTGCTGTCGACTACAGTGAAAATGTAAAACTAACCAAACATCTGAAAGAAATATATGAAAATTCGGAGGTTTGATGGTATGCAGATTGCGGCAGAAAATCAAGCTCTCATTTCCAGGAATCAACGAATTGATGAAATGCAGACAAATATTATCCGGGCGGTTCAGGAAAGTATCCGGATTGACAGTTCAGCCGGGCATCCCACGGAAACGATGCCTTTTGGCGAAGGACCAGCCAAAGCGTTGCATATCCTTTGGGGACCTGGTACTTTGGATGGCAAAGGTCCACTTTCCCTTTCAAAGCGAAAGATGGCTATTTCAGCATACTTACGATTCGATTTCTATAACTACCAGATATTCTTCCTCTGATAACAGACTTGCACGAATCGTAACGGTTTGATTCGTGGATTCATTTTTATAAATATCCACAACAGAGCTGTCCGAATTGTCCGTAGCGCTTACAAAAGCAAATCCGCTATCTTCCAATAAATATACGTAATCCGTATATACGATTTCCGGAATCTCTCCCAATTTCATTCTATAAGAGAATTGATCCGTTCCCTTCTTATATGGTATGCACCCCGTAAGCTTACCAAAGTCAGGAATGTTTGGGTATTCTGAATAATATAGTGTAAAAGAACCATGCTTATCATCACCATAGCTCTTTTGAAAGGATACTGCGGCACTCATCTCGGATTCCTGCTCGTCTCTTTGTGCAGTCACCTTAAAGTGATATTGATCCCCGGGAATCATCCCAACCGCAAGGTATCCATAACTGGTGATATCATAAACGGAATCCAGATAGGTATACGCCTCGTCTTCACTCGTTTTATAATAAATGTAATAAAAGTCCGCATCAACCACCGGATTCCAGGTTAGCAATGCTGTCGTTTTGGTTTCATAAAGAATACTTAGCCCCGTTGGTGCAGGCGGAAGGGATTTTGCGTTCTTCACATAAAAATCAGAAAGCAAAATCCTCTGATTTTCGGATAACGCAGAAAGCTTATTAATCGGGATTGCAAAACCCATGTTATCGGCCAAATACACGCTTGAACTGGGAATTGCAATTAATTTTCCATATTGATCAAATAGTCCGCCGCCGCTGTTTCCCGGATTGACTGCTGCCGAAATCTGAATACTATCCCTTCGAATCGCAGAAATGATCCCTTCCGTAACGGTATTCAAATAACCGTACGGACTCCCTATGGTTTTCACTGATGCACCAGCCTTTGCTTCATCCGAATCTCCCATGATGGCAGGGGTCAGTCCACTCTTGTTTATCTTTAAAACTGCAAGATCCAGTTCCTTATCATAGTCCTCAATATATACATCGCCCTGATAAACCGTCTCATCATAAAATGTGATTTCAATATTGCAGGCACCTTCGATCACGTGATAATTGGTAACAATTCTTCCGTCAGAAGCCAAAATCACACCACTCCCAATCGCAGGATCGTTTTCGTCACTGTGATTGCCGTAGCATTTCAGCATAACAACACTTTTTAAATTATCCTCCAACGCGGCTACTCCAGTCTTGACGCTCCCACGATCCGCGGGCTCTGTCAAAACGATTTTTTCAAGCGTAGCTCCAATCGCCTTCTCAATTTTATCTTCTGCGATCAGTTTATCAATCAGCCAAACATCACCGCCCTTGTAGGGGAATTTCAGTGCATCATAAGCAGTTTTTGCTACATATGCTCTCAGAAAGGGTTCGCTTTTCAGGGTTGCATACATTTTATCATCGATCAAATGTATGCCTTTGGAAAAGACCAATGCATTGTTATAGCTGAAATCTCCTGCCTGATCATTATATCCCAGGCTTCTGAGTAAAAATGTCAAAAAGGCCTTTGCCTCCATATGATTGGAAGAGCCAAATTTCGATTTACTAACCCCATTGGTTAATCCATTTTCATAAGCATAGGCCACATACCCCGTTGCCCATTTTGGCACATCGGTGAAAGGCATAGTTTTCCCCTGCATGGTCTTCGCCTCTTCTTCAACACCAAGCAGACGGGTCAACATCACCAGTCCTTCTATCCTTGTCGGCGCTCGGTCAAGTTCAAAGCCACTTCCCGTACCAACAAAAACACCCAGATCGGACAAACATTCCGCATAGTCTTCATAAGTCGAAGGCTCGGAAGAAGCAGCAGCAAAACCCGTTTGAAACAAGGAAATGCAAAGAACCAGAATAATCAGAATGAATGGTTTTCTCACGAAATTGACACCGTTCCTTTCTCTTGAGATAAATATCACACATGCTCTATCAGTTTCATGTTCCTTTCCATTATATCACAGGATTTCTCTTTTTTCCTATCGATATGAAATTAGCCCGTTCATACAATCATTTTCATTTACATTCAAAAATAGAAGTGTTACAATATTGGTTGATTTTCATGGACATAATATAGGTATGAAACGAATGCACTACTCGAAACTATGTGTTACTTGATAAAGAAGGAATTAAAATGTATATTACACCACAAAGGAAAAGAAAAATATTAACTGCTGTTTCACCCGCCCGAATCATCGTTTCCAGTTTTGTTTTGATTATATTTACCGGAGCCTGTCTTCTGAACCTGCCCATCGCATCAAATGACGGCAACAGCATCGGATTTCTGGATGCTTTTTTTACAGCAACTTCAGCGACCTGCGTTACCGGTCTGGTCGTTGCAGACACCCTCACCCAATGGACTTTGTTTGGTCAAATCGTCATTCTAACGATGATACAAATCGGAGCATTGGGAATCGTCACTTTGGCAACATTTTTTTCTGTATTACTCGGAAAAAAAATCAGTATGAAAGAAAAAATTTTGGCACAGGAGTCCATCAGCGATTACAGCTTTTCAGATGTTGTCAAAATGATTAAAAGTGTCATAACAATAACCGCTTGTGTGGAATTGATTGGAGTCATCCTGTTATCCACCCGATTTATTCCACAATTTGGCCCAAGAGGAATCTACCTTGCAGTCTTTCATGCCATATCTGCTTTCTGCAATGCAGGATTTGATCTTATGGGAAATTACCAAAGCCTGACGCAATTCAATAGTGACCCTGTCGTAATGTATACCATCACGTTGCTTGTCGTTACAGGTGGTTTGGGTTTTATTGTATGGAAAGATCTTGCGGAATACCGTAAAACAAGAATCCTTTATCTGCACACAAAGCTGGTTCTTATTATTTCTGCCAGCCTGATTGTATTTGGTTCGGTATTTTTCTTTATCTCAGAATATTCCAATCCGTTCACAATGGAGCCGCTTACCTTTTGGGGGAAACTAAACGCTGCCATATTTCAGTCTGTCACCTGCAGAACTGCCGGTTTTAACACACTTGCGCTGAACCAGATGGACGAAATATCTAAAATTGTCACGATATTATTAATGTTTATCGGTGCCGCACCCGGATCAACCGGCGGCGGGATCAAAGTAACCACTTTCGGCATCCTTGTCATGGCGATCCTGTCAAATATTCTTGGAAATGAAGATACGATCGTACTGAAAAGACGAGTATCACAGGTAGTGGTAAATAAAGCTCTGGCAATCGTAGGGCTCAGTATGGTACTCATTTTTATCATGACAACAATCATCGTCAGTGTGGAAAAAGCGGCTTTCATCAATGTACTGTACGAAATCACTTCAGCCTTTGGTACGGTTGGGTTGACAACGGGACTCACCCAGCATCTGCACAGTATCAGCAAAATCCTGCTCATCTTTACCATGTTTCTTGGGCGCGTCGGTCCTTTGAGCTTTGCTGTGGCCATTGCAATGAGAGAAAACAAAAAACTGCAGAATGCCGTTTATCCGGAAGGAAAAATCATGGTAGGTTGAATCATACCTCTTTGTAAGACAGGATCAGTCTTCGATGTCTCCTACAAATAAATCTCGAAGCATCTCTTTATCATCGGCGTCAGACACAACAATAATCGAATCGCCTTCCATCAAAACGAGATGTTTGCTTGGACGCATTACTTCCTCATTCTTTATGACGGAGACAAGCTGGCAATCTTTTGGCATATCAATATCTTTTACACTTTTGTTAAATACAGGAGAATCTTTTTTTATTAAAATTTCGCTCACTACAATCTTATTGTTCTTCACGCTTGTCAGAGTCTTCATCCCGGCATAATCAACTTCCTGCTCAATCATGTCTGAGATCACCGTAGTGCTGCTTACAGGAATATCAACGCCCAATTTTAAAAATACATTGATATTTTTAGGATTATTTACTCTGGCAATGGTTTTTTCCACTCTGAAATTATTCTTTGCGAGCTGGCAGACAATCAAGTTCTCTTCATCCTGTCCCGTTACCGCGATCACAATATCCGCTTTTGAAGTTTCCGCATTTTTCAGGATGTCAATTTTGGTTGCATCTCCCTGATACACCGGAATATGCAGCTCGTCGGCCACTTTTTCACAGAGATTGCGTTTCAGTTCTATTACACTGACTTTATGACGAAAAGACAACAACGTTTTCACCAAATAGTAGCCAACCTTTCCTCCGCCAATCACAACAATATTCATGGTTTACATTTCTCCTTTTTTATTAAACGCTTTCTGATGCTTTTCATTGTAGTTTTCTTCTATTATATTTTTGCGACAATAACCAGCTCATCATCAAACTCCAGCTTCAGTGCGGAATTATAGAAGTGGAGCTGACCGTCTTTCATAACGCCAAGCAGCATGGTATTTTTAGGAACTGTTATCTCTCTCATGGTTTTGCCTGCATCCTTATCTCTTATTCTCTCATAAATAAATTCTATTCCAGTATTATCCAAATAGCATGTCCTTGTGCTGTATTCTCCCAGCATCAATGCGCGGAACTCTTCCACCGCCATATTGGTGGGGCAAACCGTGTGCACCCCGAATTGATAAAATACCTGTTCTTTTACAGGATCTTGTATTCTTGCAAAAATACGGGGAACGCGAAAGATTTCTTTTGCAATCTGGCAAGCCATCATATTAATATTATCATCCGGAGTTACGGCGGCAAATCCGTCAGCACTTTGAATCCCAGCATGTTTTAATATATCCTCATCAATGGGAACGCCTCGCACGGTGATGCCATGAAATCCATGCCCCAGCAGTTTAAAGTTTTCACTGTTACTGTCAACGACTGCAACATCATGACCTTCTTCAGACATAATTCTGGCAAACTGGGAGCCTACCTTTCCGCATCCTGCAACGATTATTTGCATGGTTATCTCCTCCTATTCTTCCTCTGATCGAATGAATCAACCAATCAATCAATCATAGTTATTATAAACATTTGTCCCAAGGAATACAAATCATAAATTACGCTTTTCCTTTATGGATTTTCAGTTTTTTAAATAAGGATGTAATATTTTTCATTGGTATTCGTATCAAGATATAGTAAAATAAAATAAGTCATAGCCGTAATGAAAGTTTAAAAAATAAACGGCAGTAAAAGGAGTTTAACGATGACAAATAAATTAGTAAGAAGCGAAGTGGAGCAATTGGTAAGAGATGAATTTTCCCGATTGACAAAAAAGGATTGCAATGCAATCGATGCTGACATGCAGCTTGGGGAAGGTTTAGGCATTGATTCTCTTTATATGCTGGAAATGTACGCCATGATCGAATCTAATTTTGGCGTTATGATTCCAACAGAAAGACTGCAGACCATGAGCACCATCAATAAAATCGTTGATACCATTATTGAATTTCAGCAGTAAAAGGAGTCTTGCCTAATGAAAACCGCTATTATAACAGGCGGAAGCCGAGGGATTGGGAATGCAATTGTCAAAAGTCTGGCATCGAAAGGTGTATTGACTGTATTTACCTATAAAAGCGGAACTGACGAAGCGATGGCTTTACAGCATCAATTGACAGAACAGGGTCATCAAGCGGAAGCCGTATCCTTAGATATTACAGATCCTGATGCCTGCCAAAGGTTTGCGAATGACTTTTACAAAAAGCACGGTGCACCCGATATCCTTGTCAACAACGCCGGAATCACACAGGACAGCTTGCTTTTTGCTATGAAAAGAGAACAGTGGCATCAGGTAGTCGATACGAATTTAAACGGAGCTTTTCATATAACACAGACCGTCGTTCTCCATATGATGAAAGCAAGAAAAGGCCGTATTATCAATCTTGCTTCTATCAGCGGCATCAGCGGGATCAAAGGACAATGTAATTACTCTGCTACGAAAGCAGCTTTAATTGGCTTTACGAAAGCACTGGCAAAGGAAGCTTCCCCGTTGGGAATTGCGGTAAATGCCATAGCGCCCGGCGGAGTGGAAACTGCCATGACGAAGTCTCTATCTCCTCAGGCTTATGAGGAAATGGTTCGGGATATTCCAATGAAACGGTTATGCTCTGCTGAAGAAGTTGCCAATGTGGTTTCTTATCTGTCCTTGGAAAGTCCTCTATATTTAACAGGCTCCACCATTGTTTTGGACGGGGGAATCGGCAGTCTATAGAATGGAGAAATAAGGATGAATCATAGAAACATAGTCGTTACAGGCATTGGAATCATAGCACCCGGAAGTATTGGGAAAGAAGAATTCTGGCAGAATACCAAAGCTGGTGAAGTATTTACCTCAACGCTCAAAGCCTTTGATCAGAAGGGTATCCGTTGTCCCGTATCGGCAGAGATCGAAGAAACGGAAGCATTCGGGAAGTTATCCGATCATATTAAGGCAACCTGTCCTGAAGCAGTTTGTTCCCGTACCCAGCTGCTGTCCATCATGGGAGCAGAACTTGCCATGGTGGACAGTAAACTGACGATTGATCTTCTTTCTTCCGAAAGAATCCATATCGCAGTAGGCAGCACCATGGGAATTGAAGATTCTCTATTAAAGCAAGACGCAACCGCTTTAGAAAAATCCGATTTATCTGCTTTGGAGAAATATACCCCGGTTAATATCGTTCATTCTCTAAGTACCTATTTCAAACTGGACAATCCCACCATGAGAATGTTTATGAATGCTTGCGCTGCAGGAAACTATGCCATTGGCAATGGTTTTGAAGAAATAAAATCCGGACGAAGCACCATCGCCTTGGTTGGAGGAGTCGACGCTCTATCCTATCTGGCAATCGTCGGCTTTAACCGTCTGCTGTCAGTAACACCGGATTTATGCAGACCTTTTGATAAAAACCGAAGAGGAATTGTCGTCGGAGAGGGCTCCGCATTTTTAATTTTGGAAGAGAAAGAGCATGCTTTGAAAAGAAATGCACCGATTTACGCACAAATATCCGGTTATGGCCTTGGCGTAGACGCACACCACATTACCGCACCCAGTCCAGACGGAAGAGGTGCGATTCAGGCGATGAAGCGCGCATTAAAAAGCTCATCGTTAATAGGCGATGATATTGATTATGTGTCTGCCCACGGAACAGGAACGGTCGCAAATGATGCCGCAGAATCCAAAGCGGCTCTTGATGTTTTCGGTGAAAACGCACCTCCTATGAGTTCTATCAAATCTATGATCGGACATACCATGGGTGCAGCAAGTGCCATTGAAGCCGCGGCATGCTGCTTAATGATAAAAAACCAGGAAATCCTTCCTACTGCCAATTTCACGACGGAGGATGAACACTGTCCGATTGATTGTGTTCCAAAAAAAAGCAGAAAAGCCTCTCTCAAAAACGTGATGACCAATGCGTTGGCCTTTGGCGGAAACAATTCCAGCATTATTTTTTCTGCTGTAACGAATGACGAATCAGTACGCAAAGAGAAGGTACCTGAAACAATGGCAGAAGCCTCTGGTTTAAGTTTCCAAACAGAAAAACGAATGCGTTTAAAATGTGCACGGATTCGATTCGTTCATCCGTTTGAATGCAAAGATTTGGATCAATATTTTTCGCAAAATCTGCCCGACAAGGATACCCGTATGGTTGATGCGCAATCCAAGCTTTTTATGGCCGCCGTATGGGACGCCATGAAGACGCATAAAATTGATCCTGCTTCTCTGCCGGTAGAATCGACGGCAATTGTCAGTGGCAGCAATTATAGCGCATTACTTCCAAGCGTCGATTTTCTAAACAGCACCCTCGAAAAGGGAGCAATCGGAGTCAGTCCAATGTCATTTCCAAATACCGTTGGGAATGCCCCTGCAAGCAGGGCTTCTATCTGGCTCGGGCTGAGAGATAAAGTCATCTGTCTTTCTGATGGTCCTGCTTTATCGGGATTGGATGCTCTGCTAACAGCGTTGGAGGAAGTTAACAAGGAAAGCGACTATGCCTGGGCCTGCTATCTGGAAGAGAATCGTGTAACCGTTGCTTTGATCGGAAAATCAATAAGAGGTCGTATAGAATGAGTGAAATTATTTTGGAATTGGAAGATATTAAAACCCTGATCCCCCATAGAGAACCGATGCTTCTTCTTTCGCAGGTTCGGATATTAAGCTCCACAGAGGCGATCAGCGTATTTTCTGTTACTGGCAATGATTTTTTTTTAAAGGGCCATTATCCAGGCAATCCCCTTGTACCCGGACATATACAAAGCGAAATGCTGGCTCAGCTTGGTGCGGTACTGGTCTGTTATAACAGCCGAATGCCCGATCACCCTTTTCATGCGCTTCGTAAAGGAAAGACTCCTGTACTGGCCTGTCTGAACAATGTGCGATTTAAAATTCCTGTCAGGCCGGGAGACACCATGAAGCTACATTTTATGATCACCAAAGATGCCGGCCTCATCGCTACAGCTGAGGCATATATCACAGTTGACGATACGGTTTCTATTTCCGAAGAGATGACCGTGGCGTTTCTATAAAACAAAGCATGCGGTAATTGAGATAAAGACCTGATCGTGAGTCAACTGACTTTAAATTATTAGGAGAAACTCATGAGAAAAAAACAAAAACTACAACGTAAAGAAAATTTAACTACTTTTTTTATTGCCATCGCCTGCCTCATACTGATGATCGCCGGAAACAAGATCCTTGCAGGAGATGATTATTATTTTACAGCAACAAATAATCTTACGTCCGAAAAAGCGGAAATAATAGAAATACTGGACAATAATTATAACGAGGATGGAACAATTCTATTTCGCTGTAAATTATTAAACGGCGAGGAGAAAGGAGAATTTGTTAATGCAATACAGTTCAGCGATATTTATTTTGATGCGGAAACAAGAACCTTAGAAAAAGGAGATAAAGTTTATTTAGGTGATGCGACCTCATACGAAATGGGAGTAGACTGGTTCTTATATGATTATGCCCGTTTCAACGGCATTATATGGCTGGCATTGGCCTTTGCAGTGCTGCTGCTGATTTTTGGTCAGAAAAAAGGTTTGAAAACCATTATCTCCATCGCATATACTTGCATCACCATATTTTATGTATTTATTCCTGCAATCCTATCCGGATGCAATATTTACAGCTGTGCAATTGCTCTTTGCATTTTTATTACAATTATGTCTCTGCTTATTGTGCAAGGACCAGGCGCAAAATGTCTGGCCGCCGTTTTGGGTGGTTTGGGGGGACTATTTGTTGTCAGTGCTATCACTGTTTTGATGAGCAACGTTTTAAAAATAACAGGTCTCATCAGCGAAGAGTCCCTGTATCTAATGCAGTTAGATACCACAGTTCCTATTGATCTCAAAGCGGTTATTTTTGCTTCTATTACGATAGGAGCTATGGGTGCGGTTCTTGATATTGCAGTAGATATTGTAGCGGCTCTAAACGAAATACGTTATCACGCTCCTCAAATATCCCTCAGGCAAACATTGAAATCAGGTATCATGATAGGACAGGATATTGTCGGCAGTATGGCAAATACATTGATCCTCGCTTATATAGGAAGCTCCCTTTCCCTCATTTTACTTGTTCTTGTAAATACCGGATCAGTTACCGAATTACTGAACAGCGAATTAATTGTTGTTGAAATGCTTCAGGCATTGGCAGGAAGTATTGGCATCCTGTTTACGATTCCACTGACTTCCTTAAGCTATGGCATTTTATATAATCGGTCGTCAAATAAAAATCAAATGGATAAGATATCTGCTTCAGAATCAGATTTATAATCGAAACTCTTTCATATCAATCAAATCAAGGATCATCATTCCTTTTTGCAACGGATAACAGGAACCGTCTTAAAAGACACTGCGGTGTTTTTTAGCAGGTTCCCGAATGTTCCGTAAGCTTTTATTTCTTATTTTTCATCTTGCTCTTTACAGAAACACCATCCTGCCTGATCCAACCCATTTCACCATTATTTCGCGAAATATAGTACCAATTTTCAATCTGGTCTGTTATCGAAACCTTTTCCCGGTAACTTAGTCTTCCAATAATATTTTCCGATGATTCCGGTGCAGATCTTAAATTAAGCTCTGCTTTCGTAATGCCGGTTTTTTGTTTCTTATGTAACAATAAACAAAATGCAAGGGAGGTAGCGGGAATTGATAGGATAATTCCAATACTTCCTGACAAAGCCCTCAGAATTTCTGTCGATATTGCTTCAGAATTAAGTAAAATAATGAGTGGTGTCTCCTTATAGATACTAAATAGTAATAATGGGATCGCAGTTCCGGTATAGGCTAAGATCAAGGTATTTGCCATGGTTCCCATAACATCTTTTCCGATATTTAGACCTGATTTTACCAATTTTAATTTACTAATGTCAGGATTGTTTTGTTGAATTTCATACATAGAGGATGAAATTGACATTCCCACATCCATGACTGCGCCTAAGGTTCCAATAATAATTCCCGCAAATAAAATTCCGGTAAGATTAAACGACCCCTGGTTCACATTGATTAGCAAGAGTGAGTCTTCATCACTAAGACCTGAAAAATGCGACAAGATACTCACCAGATATGCCAATGCACCCGCTACAATAACGCCAAAGCTTGTTCCAATAATTGCTGCCATGGACTTTAAACTGATCCCTGTAATCATGATTAAATTTAAAACGCATATTACAATACAGCACCCGATCGAGGTTAAGATCGGATTGTAGCCTTTTAATAGAAAAGGAACCGTAACTTTAAGAATAATAAGAATGGTTAGGAGCAGTGACATCGCTGATTTCAAACCCTGTTTTTTCCCAATTAGAATTAAAAATACAAGAAAGATAAGTGCAAGGTAAAAACTATAGGTATCACGTGCATAATTTAATATCGTAATATTCGGATATTGTAGATTTTCCGATTGGTTCAGATTAACGATAACTTTGTCGTTCACCTGAAAGAATTGAATATAGTAATCCGAATGATAATTATTGTTTTCTATCGTATAAATTTTATCTTTATACGCTCCGGTTAGAATCTGAATTTTTAAATCCTCTCCATTTTCCTTTGGCAAAACTTCGACTATTTTAGCTCTTTCCGCTGTTTGCATTGAGCCAATCGAAACACTATCATATTCTAACGAATAAAGAGAAATGATCAATAAAAAGCCAATCAGAAGAAACAATAGTACACTGAATAAATTTTTCCTCATGTAAATAATTCCTTTCATTAATAATTTGAAGCGATCAACAAATCACTGCCAATAAAATATCCCTATAACTAATTTATGATTTGCATGAAAAAAAAATTAAAAAAGAATGGAATTAATAAAAATAATTTAGACTACCTGCACATACTGCAGATCGTCTAAATTATTTCATCGTATAATGCCAATATATTTTTATTGATCCCTGTCTACACAGAAAGCGCAGATCTCCAAAGTTTAAGCCAATCCCAGCAGTCGTGCCGAATTTGCAACGATGAAGCAAATCAATATGCCCGATATTGTTGGTACAAGAAATGAAACAAGCGTCCACTTCCAGCTTTGCGACTCTTTTCTTATGGTAAGGCATGTCGTCCCGCAAGGCCAATGCATTAAGGAAAATAACATCACGCATACCGCTGTGAGCCAGGTCCAACCATGAGAAATAAGAAGCGCCCTCAGTTGTGTAAGGCTATCCAGCTCCAGCATACTTCCAGCCGCCATATAGCTCATAATGATAATTGGAACAACGATTTCATTTGCAGGAAAACCAAGAATAAAAGCCATTAGGATGTATCCGTCTAAACCAATCATTTGTGCGAATGGGTCAAGAAAATTTGCGCATTGTGATAAAATGCTAAGATCCCCCACGTGGATATTGGCCATTACCCATATAATCAACCCGGCCGGTGCGGCTACCGAAACGGCCCGACCCAGTACAAACAGAGTTCTGTCACAGATTGACCTGACAATGACTCTTCCAATCTGCGGTTTTCGATAGGGAGGCAGTTCCAGAGTAAAGGAGGAAGGAAGCCCTTTTAATATTGTTTTTGATAATATCCTTGAAATGATCAGTGTCATGATCACACCAAGAACAATGACACCGGTCAAAAGAAGCGTAGACATTACCGATTGCAGCGGACCTGAAACAGCACCAGCGAAAAACATGGTAATAATTGCAATCAGTGTTGGAAACCGCCCATTGCAGGGAACAAAATTGTTTGTGATCATTGCAATTAATCTTTCTCTGGGAGAACTAATAATTCTGCATCCGATAATTCCCGCAGCATTACACCCAAATCCCATGCACATCGTTAACGCCTGTTTGCCATGTGCACAAGATTTTTTAAAGAAATTATCCAGATTAAACGCTACTCTGGGCAAATACCCCAGATCCTCTAGTAATGTAAATAATGGAAAAAAAATTGCCATAGGAGGAAGCATTACCGAAACAACCCATGCTAAGGTTCGATAAACACCCATTACCAATGCACCGTGTACCCATGGTGGAGTACCTAACCCAGCGAAAAAATCAGTTAAATGATCTTCAATCCAAAAAAGAAATGTAGCTATCATCTGAGACGGATAGTTTGCACCTGTAATCGTTAACCAAAAAATGACACCCAAAAGACCGATCATAATAGGAATGCCAAAGATTCTCGACGTAAGAATACAATCAATTTTACGATCCGAATCATTATACTTTTCATGCTCTACTGTTACTGCTTTACTGCAGATGCTTTCTGCTGTTGATACGATATTTGATGCAATTTCATCTCGAAAAAGCTCACAATCGATCCCTGAATTACTTAATAATGCTTTGGCTTCATCAAGCTTTTGTACCAAAGCTAAATTTTCCATTAAATTAAAATTTAAGTATTTTTGCAATGCTTTTAATAAAGTTTCATCATCATCAATAAGCTTTAAAGAAACCCAGCGGCTATTGAGATTACCTTTCAGCAACTTTCTTACAAAAGGTTCTAATCGTTCAATCGCTTGTTCAATCCTGTCATCATAACGCACGCTCAACTGTGAGCACGCAGTGTTTTTATCAGTAACTGCATAGACTGCATCCATCAGTTTATCTAAACCGTTCCCGCTTCTGGCACTGGTTCCTACTACCGGAACACCCAGCTGCTTACTTAGCTCCTCTAAATTTACATTGATTTTTTTTCTTTTCGCTTCGTCTAAAAGGTTCACACATACTACAACTTGATTTGTTATTTCCAGTGTTTGCAAAACCAGATACAAATTTCGTTCCAGACAAGTAGCATCCGTTACAATGATCGTTGTATCCGGATTGCCAAAACATATAAAATCACGCGCCACCTCTTCTTCTGCAGAATTGGCCATCAAGGAATAAGTACCCGGAAGATCAACCATGATAAAATTTCTGTCTTTATGTTTATACTTTCCCTGCGCATTTGTCACTGTTTTCCCAGGCCAGTTTCCGGTATGCTGATTTAATCCTGTTAAACTGTTAAACACCGTGCTTTTGCCAACATTGGGATTTCCGGCCAGTGCAATTAATTTGTCATTAAGATTCATGCGCTCAATCTTAAGTTCACTCTCTAAAACACTTGTCCCTGTTGACTGACTTGATAAACCCATTCAAGTACCTCCGTATTTATTTTTTTATTGAGTAGTGAAACAGGAACAGACTAGCACTTACAAAGCGCTAGTGGCTGTTCATGCCATCTGTGTTAAAATGCCTCAACCATTATTTTTGAAGCTTCTTCAGAACGAAGTGCAATCACAGTACCTCGTATATGATACGCTGTTGGATCTCCCGAAGGACTTTTTTGCAATGCCTCCACTTCCGTATCGGAAATCAAACCCAAATCAAGCAATCGTCTTCGGTTCGTAGAATCCGAAGTAAGTATTTTTACTTTTGCTTTTCTCCCTAAAGGCAAATAATTAAGTGGAATAAATTTATCCATTTTCAACCTCCTGTTGAATCATGATTATCAGGATAGGGCAAAATATTTTCCCTAGGCTAAAATATGAAAAATACAATGAGAATGTTACGCATATACATAAAAAAAGTGAAGAAGTTAGGAAGTGATCTTATGAATAACAATGAATTTTATACAGTACGTGGTTACCAGCTGCTTGAGCAGAACAAAAGATTGATCACTCCGGCTATGGAAGACTATCTGGAGATGATTTTCAGAATCAGTTTACAGGAAGGATATATTAGAATAAATAAGCTTTCCCAATTATTAAATGTGCGCGCTTCCTCATCCACAAAAATGGTACAAAAGTTGGGAAATCTCGGTTTATTAAAATATGAAAAGTATGGAATTATTGTTCTGAGTGACAAAGGGAAGGAGATTGGAAAATTCCTGTTAAAGCGGCATCATATCATAGAAGATTTTCTTAAATTGTTAGGTTGTGAAGAAGCTAATATTCTCATTCAAACAGAATTAATAGAACATAATCTTAATGCGAAAACAATACAAAATATAAATATTCTAAACTCTTTTTTTGAAAACAATTCAGCCATCGCGGATATGTTTTGGGAATATAAAAATAAAAATCTTGAAGATTAACATACGAAAAGCAGCCCTGAAGCTGCTTTTGTTGAAAATTTATTTCGTTCTTATCGAACACAGCGTACCGATTGAAAACTCCCTTGAAAGCTCCCGATTGACAGCCGCTGCAATGGAGTCCTTGCCCAAAATCGCCTAAGTAAAATATAATTAATCCTTGAACGGATCTTTTATATTATCCTCCGGACGCAAAATTCCGCCTGCAGCAGAATCAAGCTCATCATCCGAAAGCTCTTGCGCCTGTTTTTTATCGGATCTATATTCTTCTGCCCTCTTTAGATATGCATCCTTAATTTCATCTTTTTTTTTAGTTGAATTCCTGCTGGGATTGCATTGAATGAGCTTTTCCGCCAATTCGACCAGCTCTTCACCGCAATCTTCCAGCTCGTATTGCCTTTTTATTTTATCTTGGTTCACTTTTTTTAATTTGATTATTTTACTCATTTTCATATCCTTCTTCTATTCTCCGTTGGAAAGCCAATGATCCTCACGACTTTGTATTGATCGGAAGTAAAACTGCCTTATGCAATTATAAGGTATTAGTTAATGAATACCGAAAAAGTTTTATAGTTGAATGTTATTTTTTTCTGTTATTTTTTTCAATTTCTTGAGTGTCCTGAAAACCATGACATTAACATTGCTATTGTTCAATCCAAGCTGTTCTGCAATTTCAATATTTTTCAGACCACCCCAAAACTTCAGTATTATAATTTCCCGCTCTGTCTCCGGCAATTGCTGAAGCAAATCATGGATGAGCTCCTGCTGCTCTTTCTCCAGTACCGCTTCATCGGGGCGTGCAGTTACCTTATCCGTGATCTGAAACTCTGCGCCATCCTCAAAATGACTTTCATTTCGGCTCTTTGATCTGAAATAGTCGATCAAATGGTTCCTGGCAATCGTGAAAATCCACGTGTTCAGATTACTTGCCTCCGCATTGTATTTATGGATATTGTTTAAAACCTTCTCAATGATGTGGCAGGTTAAGTCTTCTGCATTGGTTGGCTCTCCCGTTTTAAAATATACATAATTATACACCTTTTCATAGTATTCTTCATAGAAGTCGCTAAAAATAGTCTCATCAAACGATGATTCTTTATAATTGATTTCCTTCAATAAATAATCTGCCATTCTTACTCCTTTTTTCAAAAGATTCCTCATCGATTATTGCAAGTTTCTTTAATAATACCAGTTTTCCTTCCTCACTTTCAAGATATTGAGGATTTTTTTTTATATAATCGTTTAATTCCTTTGACGCATCATATGCTGATTTTTGAAATATTTTAAATGCCTCCTCCGGCATTTCTCTATCTTTTGGCCGATAATTTTGAAGTCTTCCTCCCCATCTGTATTCCGGGTAATTCTCCAGTCCCATAAAATGCAGGAAAAGCTCATGGCGATATTCTCCAAAAGCTTCTATCATACCCATAGCATCTGCAATCAGTTCATCTTTCAACGCATTATTCATAAAGCCATACGCCCGAAGCGTATAATAATGGGCACATTCGTGTGCTCTTCGCAAAATCAAGGATTTCTTCTTCCACTCCCCGGAAGTGAGTCCGATCTTTTCCGGTAAAACCGCGCTGTAATAGCCATCACTCAGCAGAATCGCCCTGTGACTTTGGCCGAAGAGATCCTTCCAGCCTTTGATGGTCAGCGCCCCCATAGATAAAGGAATTTCGCGCTTTTGTCCTTTATAAAAAATTTCACAGATCAGCCGTTCAAATTCTGCTCTGTCCTTCATATGCAAGACGGGAATTCTGCCGCCAAAACTTTGAAACAGAGTTGTTTGCAGACTCCGATAGGTGTTCAGATTTATGTTAGGGAATATGGGATACTTTCCTTCCTCAGCCTGTTTCCAAGCCGAAACAAAAGCTTCGTCCTCCAAATAAAGATTTGCCTTATTTTGATCATCCATTCTCATATATCCTCGCCTTCATTGATTGAGCCGATATGAAACCGCTTCGAATTCATTCAAATAATCCTCTGTGCCTTATTTTGTAAAATCATAATGGCTCTCTATTTCGTAACTGATATGATCATAAGCATTTCTGAAAAACAAGGTGCCGAATCGCATCGCCCGTTCATTATCGGTAGGAATGGAAGAAAGCCCTCCCCGTTCACGATAATATTTTAAATGATTATTGATTGCCGCTACAAATATAAAAAATCCTACCGGTGTCTCACGATACTCCTGCCTGGTAAAAAAGGAACGATATAAAATACGGGTGTCATTATTGACATCTAGTGCGGTGATCCACCCTGCAATTTTTCCCTTCTCACTGTCAACGGCAAAAATCGTACATTTTTGATTCGCTTTTTCTTTTCCGATCAATGGGCTTACAAACTGAGGATACCAGTCTCCCTCATTTCTTTCCAGTTCAGAAAGCTGACCCTGAGAAAGCATATCAAAAGATACATAACGAAACTGTGCATCCGGTTGAAATGCTCCTGCAAGCGTTCCTTTGACAAACGCACTTTTTTCTATCGTATCTTTTTGAAATGCAAAGATTTGGGCAATTTTCCTGGGCTGCTCAAAACCCATCGCGATAGAAAATGGAATGACTTCTTCCAGCCGTTCCTCTCTCAGAACAGCTTGATAACCGATCTTTTTGCAGCCGCTGTTCTCCAACTCTTTCTTTAACTCATTCCAAAGTCCGCGTCCGATCCCTCTTCGTCTTGCATCTTCCTTTACAAAAATATTGAGCAAATACCATGTATCGTTCTTTTTTCCATTTGGATCAAAGGTAGCCAAGGCTAAAAATAAGCCACACGGTTTATCATCCTCGTCAGAGGCTCCAACCGCTATAATATTTTCCTTATCACAATGGAAAAGATACTGCCGGTTTGTCTGAAAGGTGAGCGGCAGAAAGCCAAAACTTTGTTCAGGTTTTAAAATCATCAGCCTCATGGTTTGTCTCCTTTTCATTTTTGGTCAAGTATTGATGCCCAAATTATTCGTATCGCACTGCCTGCGACCTTTTGATATCATTCTTCCTATTAAATAAGCGATCCTCCCTATATTAAAACTGACTGTATTTTATCCGGTGCAAGAAATCTCAGGATCTCATATCCAATACCTGCTGTTCCCTGAAACAACGTGGGATTATAATAATACTTTCCATTCACCGGATGGAAGTTGTAGTGACCTCTTTTTTGTTTTCCCCGAATTAAATTGGACAGCTTCCGATGTGCCAAGACCAACGCTTCCAAATCGTTCAATTGGCATCCTTCCTCGACGAGAAAATCAATTCTGCCTGCACTGCCGCAACAAAGGTGATTTCTTCCTTCCTTATGAATGGACCGAATGAAATGATCGGCTCTTTGGATATCTCGTTTTAACTCTGCAGTGATCGAACCGTTTTTTATTCTTCGCAAGCCGTCCAATCTTGCCAAACCGATTCCAGGTGCTCCTGCACAGTAGCCTCCCATAAATTTATTGCCTGTTGGTTTTTTCTCACTTGGGTCATATCTAAAATCAGGCCAGTTTCCTGCCTGCAGATCATAAACACTTTCTTCATAAGCAATCGCAGCTTTTCCTGCATTAAAAAATCTTTCTTCTCCGAGTACCTGATAGAGTCGGAATAAAGCCGCTGCGATACCCGCAACACCATGGCCAAGTCCGGTCAAAGTTTGAGAAGCTTCTTTCGATTTCCAGATTTTAAAACCTTCTTTTGTTGTCAAACTCTGCTGTTTGATCAAATGATCGCCACACCAAGTCAATATTTTCATAACATGAGGTTTCGTTCGATCACGCTTCAGCCATGTTTCTTCGTTAGTCAGCACAAGAACAAGACCCGAAATACCTCCAAGCACATCGCAGATGGTATCCGCTTTGATCATTTTCTCGGTGATTCCAAGGATCAACCTTTCTGCAAGCTCATATCCCTCTTCCACTTCCAAATATCTTGATGTAAGCGAAAGTCCCATGATATACCCTGAGATGCCGCTGCTATATCCCAGATTCATCTGATACCGCTCCATGTTAGGGATAACGGTTTCTATGTACTGGATTGCTTTTTCCATGCAATGCTTTGCTGTGTCATAATGATCTTTGTCTTTTGTGAGCTCATAAAGTGCCGCCGAAAATACGGAGATACCCAAAAGCCCATCATAAAGGGAAGGTCCCATAAAACTGAGACTAGTTCCTGATCTGGTCAAATCATATTGCTCCGAAAGCCATGAATAATCTTTATTTTTTGCGATAAAACGGTTTTCCATGATTTCCGAATAGAGCGTTTTTCCTTCCTTTAACAGTTCCTCATGGCTCAGAAGCGGCTGTGTATCAACCGTTCCGTCTTCCGATTTTGGTGATTCCGACATATATTCATGAACATTTCTGATTTCTGTTGCAAGACTTTTTTCTATGATTTGAAGTTGAATTGATAAATCTTCTTCATTTAATTTTGCTATCCTGCCTCTGGCATTTTCAATGGCTGACTTTTCAAAGTACCGGTCAAAGAGCATTCCTTCTTCGTCTAAAATCCCCTCACCATCCGGCTCTCCATAAAAAATCGGAATGTCGCCTCTTTCCACTGCTGTTTTTTCCGACAGGAAAACTTTCATCAGGTCGGGAATAATGCGTTCATGGGCATCATATAAAAATGCGTTAAGCAATCGGTCGGTCTTCATGGAATAGTCAAATCCATTTTTCAACAATGTCGGCTGAATAATATGCTGCAACAGGTTTCCGTAAACTTGACTGTTTCTGATCAGCATTCGAAATTTGCAATGGAAAAAAAGGTGCATGCCCTTTTCTCCCGAAAGCAATTCTTCCTTCTGCCCCATGACCAGTTGATACATATCTGAAAAACCATTGGAAATTTCAAACGGATATTCACTGCCGTTATATTTCTTCCCTTGATAAACTGGGAGGTTATTCATGTCTGCTTTTTCCCCGGTTAATGCACCGTAATCAGCTCTCTTATCGTCCCCATCTTTTTGCCACATCGGAAGAAAGCCCATTTTTATTACTGACTTCTCGAAGACTCCTTCCAGTGTACTGTCTGCTGCCGCTTCTTCCGGATCATCCTTGCCGCCTTTTCCGAAATATCTGGCAACGGGTATCATCAGTGTTTCCGTATCGATAATCACAGGCGTTGTACCTGATGCGATGATATTTTCCAAATGAAAATCATTGCCTCCAAAAGCGAACAGAAGTGCCATTAATGCCCCGGCATTGTAGAAATAAGTCTTTATCTCATCAATGCTTTTACATTCCTTATCCTCAATATATTCGATAAATCCATAGTCCCCGAAGTTCATGCAACGGGGTGCCTTAACACTGCTCCTGTCTGTCTTAAAATGCGTCAGGAACTCTTCCCATGCCACATCGATTTCCATCGATCTCGGTTTATAAACAAGGTTTCTGTTTCCGTCAAGGCTTAAAATCAGTACGCTTTTGCCCTTTTGATGAAGATCCGAGATTTCTCCCTCTATTCGCTCAATTTTGTTAATCGGTATTCCATCAAAAAAATGTACGGAAAGCGCATCCCGATTATGATTGAATCGATCAAGAAACTCCTCGATAAAATCCAGGAAATATTCCAGCGTTATACCGATTCTCTTTGCGAGAACCGGATAATTTTCCAGCAGTTTGATCCATTCTCCTCCGAGGAGATTGTCTTCCATTTTACGCCATAATTGATCAGTTTCTGTTGACGATCCCTGTCCCATAAGAAACAGCAGCCTTGCTTGTGCGTTAAAGGTTGAAGAACAAAGGAAATACAACCGATGCAGTAAAATATCCAACAGATCGCCCAGCGGAAGTTTCTGGTATTTGCCCATCAATCGTTTTTCAGCATAACAAAGGAAAGGAAGGAGTGCAGAGATTGGCCCCACCAGAACAACATCCTCCCTTTTCAGCGAAATCTGCTCCCACAGCTGATCTTTATTCGCCGGAAGTGCGTTCATGACCGTTTCTATCAGTTCCGCCCAAACAGGCAGCTTAACATTCTCAGGAATAGGGGTGCCACCGCAAATCTTTAAAGCTTCTTCTTCCGTAATCCCAGAATATTCGAGTCTTGTTTCAAAAATTTTCTTCCCTGGCACTACATTTAAAAGTTTCTTCCACTCAAGAAGTTTCTCCTCTGACTTATCCCTCGCTTCAGCGGAAGCGCTTACTTGAATGAATCGTTCTTCTAGATAGGAAGCCTTTGAGATGATATTTTTTATGTCCATCGATTCCCTCGTTTCATTATGTATCGTTATGGTTAAATCAAGAAGTCTATCAACATGTCTCTTCGTCATTTCCATATATGTAATAGCAAAACGAGCCTTTATAATCCCTGATGCTCAAAATACTCCTTGCAGTTATATCCTTTGCTTACTGCATAAGCAGCAGATCCGGTAGCGCAGGTTACCCCCATGGACATAACAGAACTGACTACCGGCATGATACCTGCTTTGCCTCCTGCCACCATATCAAGTTCCTGATCAGAGAGTTCATCTTTGTTTTCGGACAGATTTTTGAAGAATTTCTGCATTTCATCCAAAGTTACATCAAAACCAGCTTCCTTTGCGAATCCCACTAGTTTCTCGCTGGTTTCAGCTTCTCCAACTTTTTCCGCTGCATTTATAATTACCTCAAATTTTGCCTGCAACTTGCTGTCGGCTGCTACTTTTTCGTATAGTTTTTTCATTTTTTCCATTGTTTTAATCCTTTTCCTTTCACTTAACCGATATAATTATTATTCTTGGAAATGTTAACTAGTCCCCGCTACTACCCAACCCGCCTCGTTTACCGGGTGGTTTCAAAAAAGATGGAATTTCACAGCCAGCAGCAACGCCCAACAATGATGTTAGTGAATTAGACCCTTTGCCACCAGCCAATCGGTTTCGGAAAATTATCGGGGACATAAAGTGGCGAACAGGGTAAACCAATGATAACATCAGCATAACATTAATAGAACTTAATGTTCCGGTACGCGCTTGGCATTTTTCCTCCCGCTACCATGTCCAATTCAGAATCAGATAATTCTTTTTTTTGCTTTTCGGAAAGCGCCTTAAGAAACGCTTGTATTTCATCCGGGGTAACATCATAACCGGCCTCCTTTGCAAAAACCATTAATTTTTCTATTACAGCATCTTCAGCAACTTTTTCTGCATCCTTCATTGTTTCAATAAATTGTTCCTGAAGTTTACTGTCCTTCGCCACTTTTTCATATAGTGCCTTCATCTTTTCCATATTTTTTTCCTTTCATAACATCAGGTTGGTTTTCACGCTGTATGAATTAAAAAAAGTTATTTATATTTGGATTGCGAAAAGGGCGAGTCGAAAAACCTCCGGCCACTTTACTCAACCCTTCTTCCGAAAGCTCTATTGGTTGTGTTTCAGAAAGATTTTTAAAAAAGAGCTTTATTTCTTCCGGTGTCATACCAAATCCAGCTTCCTCAGCAAAACTGGTCAGCTTTTCCTCTGTTGCAATTTCCCCTGATTTTTCCACATTCTCCATAATTTCATTAAGCTTAGATTGCAAACTAATGTCAGCTTCTACTTTTTCGTATAATTTTTTCATCTTATCCATTGCTGTGTCTCCTTACCTATCAGGAACTGCTTTTTTATTGGTAGTGTTAATATCCTTTTATACGAAACAGGATAAAGAACATTACCAAAAAAGTGAGAATTATAAATCCTATTTATGCAAGCTGTCTCTGCGCCATTTCGTAGAAGGTCCCTTTCTTCATCATTAATTCCTCGTAAGTTCCTTCCTCCGTAATCACACCTCGCTCCAGTACAATAATGCGATCACAGTTTATGATGGTCGAAAGCCTGTGTGCAATCACAACTCTCGTTGATTCAAGCCCATCCAGACTCTCCTGAACAACTTTTTGTGTCTTGTTGTCCAGTGCACTGGTTGCTTCATCGAAATAAAGGATTTTCGGATTATTTACGATGGCTCTCGCAATCAAAAGTCTCTGACGCTGACCGCCAGATAACGTAGTCGCTCCTTCCGCAACGACAGTATGAAGCCCCATTGGCATTTGTGCGATGTCATCCTCCATGCCCGCCATTTTCACAGCTCTCATGGCATCGTCCATATTCAGTCTTGTATTAGCACCGATAATATTGCTGAAAATATCTCCCGACATAAGCTGTGCATTCTGCATGACAACACCCATCTGCCTTCTGACTTCTCTGACGTTCACTGTTGCAAGGTCTTTATTGTCATAATATACCTGACCGGCTTCCGGCTTCTCAAAGCCGAGAAGCATCCGAAACAGTGTTGATTTTCCACTGCCCGATGGTCCCACGATGGCAACATATTCACCTTCTTTGATTTCCAGGTTAACATTCTTTAAAATCAAAGGACCATCCTCTTCATATCGGAAACTGACTCCGGAAACCTTAACCGAGCCCTGTAGCTGTCCCGGGTCTTCCTGGAATTCATCATACTCGGGAAGCGTCTCGAGAATCGGCTTACTCATTTCATAAGTAGGTTTGATCACATTAATTTGTATGACTGTATTTATAATGGAGATCATTCCGCTGGAAAATCCTCCGAAGGCAGTCGTAAACGCGATAAAGGTACCGGCCTGAAGTTCTACGCTCTTTTTTACGGCGATGATATAAAATACAAGGTTGAAAATAAGAGGCGCCGCAGTCGTTATGGTGGTGATGATCGTAGTAATTGTTTCTTTTTTATAGTTAATTTTTCTTGATTGGGTGAATAAGTCTGCCCACTGCTTAAACGCTCTGTTTTCCGCACCGGCCACACGAAACTTGGCAATTCCATTAAAAAGCTGGAGAACGAGACCTCCCGTTTTATTGGTAATGGACAGATAATCTTTTTCATGCTGCATCTGCATTCTGCCGAAAACATATGATATGGTCATTAAAACCAAAATCATAATTACAGCGTACTTCGCCAGATCTTTTCCATATTGAAAAATTTGAAATATGTATAGAATAGAGAAAACACCGGTCATAATCGTGCTGGTCATTGCCCCTGATATCATCGATCTTATCTGCGCAATGCCGAAGGTGCGCATTGCCAGTTCACCGGCAGTATAATCCTTGAAAAAACCCACCGGCAAAGCAAGGAGCCGATCCCAAACAGCACTTTGCACAGAAGATTCCATTTTCCCCTCAATCCTAAGCATGGCCAAACCTCTACATAGTTCAAAAAGTGCTTTCCCGAAAAGAAAACCAACGAGTAAAAACCCGATCTGAGCAAGCTGAGGAACTTCTCCCCCAGGGATGTAAACATCAAAAATCTGTTGCGTAACCTTTGGAACGATTAACCCAATGAAAGCTCCAACCAAACCAACTCCAAGTGCCGTGACCGAATCCCTTTTCCAAATGCCTTCCATTGCAAACTTCATCAAATCGATCAAATTGATTTTTTTAGTTGGGAACGGCCTATAAAAAACCACTCCCTGCGGTTTCAGCTTTTGTGCCTCTTCTTCTGTCACTTTTATATGCTTGTTGTTGGCCACATCATGAAGCATATAGACGGCGGGGCCTTTCGGAATCAACGCAACGGGTCTTCCATCCTCTTCATAATATGCAAGGATGGGTCCGCTGTCTGTTTTCCACCACTGATCCGTGAGAATGACCTCTCTCGTGTTAATCTGTGAAACCCTGGCGAGGGTATCTGCATCAAGAGTCTCTTGATTTTTATCACTTACCTCATGAATCGGAACCACTTTAATTTTGGATGCTTCGCAGACCATTTGAAACGCATAATAAATCGGGCCCACCGCAACATCCTCAAAAGTAACTTTCTCTGTTTGCGGGTGTATCACCCTCACAAAGTCACTCAGAGAATTATGGAGCTGCCAGCTATCATTTCTCATTCGCTGCCGGGATAGCTCTTTTAGACGTTCCTGTTCTTGTTTCCTGTATTCGTCATTCATTTTTGCAGCCCCCTTCTATATATTTTTAATCAGTTCGGCATAATAGCCTTCCTGATTTTTTAATTCATCATGCGTACCGCGCTGCACTACTTTGCCCCTGTTCAATACAATAATTTCGTCACAATCCCGGATCGTACTCAGCCGATGAGCAACAATGATACAAGTAATTCCTTTCTTTTTTATATTGTCGGCAATTTTCTTTTCCGTGACCGGATCAAGAGCGCTTGTGGCCTCATCCATGATAAGAATAGACGGCTTATTCATCAAAGCTCTCGCGATTTCAATTCTCTGTCTTTGACCGCCGCTCATATTTCTGCCGCCTTCAATCAGTTTATATTCAAACCCGCCGGTTTTTTCAATGACAGTATCATAAATTTCCGCATCACGAACCGCTTCTAAAATCATTTCCTCAGGAACAATATCATCCCAAAGGGTCAGATTATTCTTAATGGTATCGGAAAACATACAAATATCCTGATCCACAACCGAAATTGAATTGCTCAAAACCGTCCGTGGAATCTCCTTTCGGCTTTGCCCGTCAAACAGGATTTCTCCGTCCCATGGCTCAAAGATACCTGTAATCAACTTACTAACCGTTGATTTTCCGCTCCCTGAGCCTCCAACCAGAGCCACTCTGGTTCCCGGCTTCATATGAAGCTCAAAGTTTTCAATAAGCGGAGACTCCAGGGGACTGTATCCAAAGGACATCCCTGTAATGTCAACATAGCCTTCCAGTTTTTTATGATATTGATCCTCATACATTTTCTCCTTTGGAATCTCTCTTTGGAACACCTCATCCTGCCTATAATTAAGGACGTCATCCAAACGACTGATATCTGCTTTCATCTCCTGGTACTGGGTTCCGATCTGCATCAGGGTTGTAATCGGACCCATAAAGCTACTCATGAGACTTCTGAATGCAATCAGGGTTCCAACGGTAAGAACACCGCCCATAACCTCAAACCCGCCGAAAATTAAAACCGCTGCATCGGTCAGCGAAGTAAGAAGAACCGGCACGGTATTTAAATACTGAGTCGATACGCCAAACACTTGTTGTTGAGCGATACTTTTTGCATGATAGCCAGAAACCTTTGCAAAGAAATCACCCTCAGCTCCGGAGGCTTTTAATGTTTCAATAATCTGAAGCCCCCCCATGGCAGTTCCCATCATTCGCCCGGAATCCTGCTGAAGCTTTGCATTCTGATCTTCTCTTTTCTTCGCAATATATTTCAAATAGCCCATATTAATGGCTGCCGCAATGAGTGCAACCATAGAGAGCTTCCAACTGTAGCAGAGCATCAAAATGAAATAAAAAACCAGCATGACGCAATTGATCGCTGTCGATGCAAGCTGGCCGGAAAGAAACGCAGCCACCGAATCGTTGCTCTGCATTCTCTGGCTGATATCTCCCGCATATCTTTGTGAGAAAAACTGCACCGGAAGTCTAAGAACATGCCACAAGAATTTTCCTGAAGTAATAATTGCAATTTTTGTCTGCATCTTTAAAAGATACTGACTTTTGATATAGGTAAGAACTACTTGAAGCAACCCTGTGATCACCATTCCCCAAACCAACGCCCTCAGCCAGTAATCCTTCTCTCCAAGCAAAATATCATCAATAAAAATCGAAGAGAAGGTAGGTATGATTAATCCTGGAATCACAAGAAACAATCCAGACAAAAATACCAGGCTCAAAATCAGTTCCGAACCCTTCAACCGTTCAAAAAGAGCCTTGTAAAGCTGAGGTTCCACTCCTATCGGCTTAAAATCCGAATCCGGCTCAAACGTTAACACTACTCCTGTAAAAGCCATGTCCAATTCTTCTTCCGTGATCACTCTTTTCCCCGCTGCGGGATCGTTAATATATACCTTTCCGTTCTTAAATCCTTCCAGAACTAAAAAGTGATTAAAATTCCAGTGAAGGATACAAGGCATCTTCACACTCCTTAGTCCATCCGGCTCCATACGAAAACCCTTCGCCGCAAGACCGTAACTTCTTGCAGCTTTCATTACATTGCTCGCTTTACTTCCATCCCGGTTGATACCGCAGTCCGTTCTAAGCTGTTCTAACGGAACAAAAGCCTTATATTTCGCCAATATCATAGCAAGGCTGGCAGCACCACACTCCGTAGCTTCCATCTGTAATATGGTTGGTGCTGCCATATAATTTCTTGTTCTTGCCGTTTTTTTATCATTACTCATGCCATCACCACCCGCTACTCAAAAGGTAAGTACTTTTGTTTCAAAATCGGAATAACCATGCTGATCGGCCTCTGTTTTTCTACAACAACCGCTGCGCTGCAAAGAGTGCCATTTTCTACATTGACCGTAGCTCCTTTTTTGCTCGACCAGGCATAACCGCTCACTGTAGTTTCATCCGCTACCAAATCTACACGTACTTCAAGAGGAGAGCCTTCTCCTGTCATCTCCTGAGCAAGAGATTCATTCCCCAGGGTTTCCATTACCTTTGCCGTACTAACCGGATAATCCGGAACAGCTACGACCGTCCCAATCATATATCCGTATTCCTCTTTCTGCACAGTAGAAGGGTAGATTTTTACCTCCATACCTTCTGTAATTTTCTTCCCATCCGATACCGGTACGTAAATTGCTGCCTCCAAAGCTTTAACGTTGCTACCAGTCTTTGCAAGGCTCGCCACCTCGGAGCCCTGGGAAAGCACATCTCCCTTCTGCACGTTTACTGATACAATCTTTCCGTCACTGGGTGCTACGATCCGATAGTCTGTAGTGATTGATGATTTTAACTCCTCAACTTTTTTTGTCAGTTCATCCAACTTTGCCTGTTTTGTCACATGAAACTGTGCGGATGCCTGTGAGGCACTTAGCGACTGCTGACTGTAGCTTGACAGGGCATTCATATATTTACTATATCTGGCATCCAGTTCTGCTTTAGAAGCAGCTCCTGCTTCATAGAGCTTCTTGTATGCTTCATAATCATCTTTTGCGATTTGAGGATTTATTTTTTCATAGGATGCCGCCGTGCTGGATTTTTGGATATTCTGACCCAATTGCTGGATCTCCAAAAGATCCGTAGGAATGTCCACCGTATTCCAATCGGTTGAAACCGTCAATGTTTTTAAAACTTCGATGACTTCATTGGTATCATTAATCTCTTGAACGATATCCGCTTCACCGATAATTGCAATCGTATCGCCTTTCTTGATCTTATCTCCATTCTCGACACGGATATCGGTTATTTGTCCGTTTACGGTGGAAGAGAGCGAAGAAACGCCTCCGCTGCTAATCAAAATACCTGACGTATCCACTTTAACCGGAATACTTCCAAATACTCCCCACAAAATTCCGCAAGCCAAAATAATACCGATGGTGATCATGGTAAGCCACACTTTTGGAGAGGTAACCGTAATCAGTCGATCCAACTGTTCTGGAGAAGACAATCGGTCTAAAGAAGTTTTTCTAAAGATATTTGCCATGTTCGATATCCTCCTTTTTATTGTAAATACGTATATTTCCCGTCTTTGACTTCAACAATAAACAATTCCATGCCTTGCGGATCTCCGTTTTCCTTAAAGTTATAAGTATTAAAAACACCCTGCCACGGCTTCATAGTATGTAAATATTCTGCAATAACTTTGGAGGATGGACTTCCGGTTTCCTTGATTCCTTTGGCAATCAAGTACACACATTCATAGCCTTTTGAAGCAAGAAAGGAGGTCGGTTCTTCGCCGTATACTTCTTTGTATTTCTGATTAAATGCGATTAAACTGTCCAGTTGCTGATCCGGATAATAAAGTGCCACATAGGTAATGTTGTTGCTGTTTTCCCCAGCCAATGAAACCACATCTTCAAAACTGAAACCACCGGCACTCAAAATCGGAAGACCGGCATCCTTATCCCGAATCAGGTTTATAAGCTCGACTGCGTTGGGAAGAGAGTCGGAAACAAAGACTGCATCAATATCAAGTGCTTGCCATTTATCATATTGCTTCTCAAACTCTTCCCGATTGATAAAATTGGTATGAGTATCTATAATGCTAATCGAACGCTCACTTGCTGCCTTTTCAAATTCGTCACAAAGTCCGGTTCCATAGTCACTGTCAATATAGCAAACAGCGATATTCTCAAACCCTTTTTCTGCTGCATAGCCAGCTATTTTTTGCGCTTCATCTGCATCGGTAGGAACGGTTCTGAAAATATAGTCCTTTGACGGTATGGTTAGCTTCGGAGACGATACCATCGGAGTGATAGCAAGCAGTCCCGCATGATTGTAAATCGTCGCCGCCGGAATACTGATTGATGCGTTCCAGTGTCCAATCACTGCGGAATATTTGTCGGTCTGCTCTGCAAGCTTCTGCGCTATTTTTATCCCCGTCGTTAAGTCTCTGCTATCATCATAATAATCCACCTGTATGGTCTTTCCTTCCAAGTAGTCGCTTTGATTAATTTCATCAATGGCGATGGTGATCCCGTTTTTGAATTCTCCCTCAATTCGATCCGCGGGGCCTGCGGAGGCGAGATATACCGTGTTTCTGTCTGCTGCTTTTTCACATCCGGCAGCAAATACTGCCAGCAAAGCAATGGTCAGGATACAACCAATTTTTTTGTAATGTTTTTTTCCAATACGTTCCATCAGTTCCTCTCCTTTACAAAGATAAATCTTTCATAATTGCCGTCAAATAGCATTTGTCTTTTTCTCTCTTCAAACCCCATGCTTTTTATCGATTGAACGCTCGGAATATTATGGGGATGCACCACCGAAAAAAACGTTTGAATTCCTTTCCCCCTGCATAGCTCCATACAATACTCACTCAGCTTCCGCTGCAAATGATTGCCTCGATAAGCTTTGTCAACAAAAACTCCATTCATTAAGAAGCAAGGCCGTTCCTTATATTTTTCTCCTAACACGCTGATGATTTCTTCGAACTCTCTCCCGGAAAAGCAGCCTGCCCGAAAGGCAATGAGCTTTTCCTCTATGTAAACGCCTATGGCGATGTTATCGCTTTCAACAAGTTCCATCAATTCTTGTTCCCCGAAAGGATAGAACCACCGAGGGTCAAACCCGCCCGTCATTACCCTGTCCTGAAGTTCCAGGATTACCGGAACGTCAGATATCTCTAGATTTCTCAGTGTGTAATCTTTTTCTAATCCTGATCTCAAATGAAATATTTTACCGATTTGATTCATTCAGTTCTCCTTTTATTCCCCGCATGCTCCAGATGAATATCACACTGCATACTACAATGGCGACACCGAAAACAATCATTCCTGATTGATATCCGAGCAACATAAAGGCAGCAAAGATCTGGGCACCTGCCATTTGGGGCAATTTCCTTATTGTCGCATAAATGCTAAGCATTCTGCTCGTTCCTGCTCTCCTTGCAATTTCCAAGTCAAGCATAACCACATTTTGTGAAACCAGTGCGGTTCCCTCCGCAATCCCCATAATACCTGACGCTATAAGAATACCTGCTACGCCTCCAATCAAACCGAATGCAATAAAGCCAACTGCCATAAGTAACGTAAATAAAAATAAACTAACCTTTTCTTTTATCCTTCCTGATATGAGTTTTACAATCAGCGGAGCTCCATAAGCAATGGCAATCCCATTGATCAGGAATGCCCGTCCGATATCTGCCGAGGAAATTTCTGCTTTTACCGTATATACGGGCAAAAAGTATTCGAAAAACAAGGAGGTGATCGCTAAAGGTGCGATAATAAAAAGCGCTAACCGTATCATACCCCGATCTTTCATCACTGGTAAAAATCCAACACCGCTTTGCATGCCTGTCAGTTTAAAGTCCTGCTTCGCTTCTTTCTCTTCTTCCTCAGAGGTTTCAGGAAGAAGACAGTAATGTTTCACAACGATAACGGCCAAGGTACCAATTATAGCAGATATCACAAAGACTCCCGAAAACCCAATGGATTCATAGATAATGGCACCGAGTACCGCTCCAATGTTGATTCCGGCATACAAGCCTGCCGTAACCTGCGCCAAACTCTTCGAACGTTCCTGTCTTGTTACTCCTACCGTTGCAAATTCCCTGATGGCAACATAAATCAAAGCATATGCGGCACCATAGATGCCTCTTGCAATAACAAGTGCCACCGCATTTTCAATCAATCCGGCAAGAAGGGAGCTGAAAATGACAAGTCCGGTTCCGATCAGAAGAAGCTTCTTCCAGCCGTATCGCAGACTCCAGTTTCCTGCCAGGAGTGTGAAAACAAACCCCGTTGCGAAAAGAATCATGACCGGAAGCCCCAAGAAAAAGTCACTGGCTTTCCCACCTGTAAACTCATACATCATAATTGGAATAAAACTGATCGGCAGATAACAGGCGACATGGATCAGGAAGGATGATACCCTGATGCTCAGCTGTTTGTCATAAGAAGCAGTCCCACTGATCTTTTCCACCCTTCGGTTAATGGAAATCATCATGTAGTTTACGATCTCCGCTGCGATAAACATAGAAGTAACAAGGACGGTCAGCATATCAACCAGCATTTTTCGAATTACATTTTCCAGATAGCTTTGCGCAGGTGAAACGATGAGTTTGTCTCCATCCAACTTGATACTGTCAATCATAGGCGCCTTATCCGTGACATCTTCTGCATAACTGTCAAAATTATAAATCTGATCATAGGTAACGCCCTGCTCAATGACTTTGTGAATATCATCCTGTACCAGGGTTTCAATCTCTTTTCCCGTATCGCGGAATATTTCAAGATAAAATCCCCTTAGCGCCACGGAAGAGTACACGGTAAACGCTGCCTGCAACAAAAGGAGTACCAGGAGCATAAAAACTAGAATTTTCTTTCTCTCAATCTTATAATCCTTGGTGATAAAGTCACTCCTGCCACAGAAAATGATAATCCCCAGGATTCCGATAAAAAGCAAAATTGCAGTACCACAGAAAAAGGAAATTTGGTTTTCAAACAGTACCTCCATACGGTCGCCCAGGTCGATACTTAAATTCAGATACCCGCAAAGGAGTCCGTCACTATCCCTGATTTCAAGAAAAGTACTGTCATCCACCACTTTATCCCGATAGGATGATTCATCGAATAATTGGTAATAAGTTGTTTTCTTATCAGCAGAAAGCAGCTTAAGATTTACCGTCTCTTTATTTTTTTCTCTCCAATCCTCAAGTAACTGATCCATCCCGTAAAATTTATCCAGCGATTTCCCGTAAAGCAATCCGTTCTCTATCTTGTCAACAACTCTCCCTCCGCTGATGGCATAAAAGGACAATTCATTGGAGATAAACTGTTTTCGGAAGGACGCCATATTAATATACAAAGAAATCAACAGAATAATCGCAAGAAAAATTGCCAGGTATATTCCTGTTATACGTTTCATTTTCTTTTTTATATCAATTTTTTTCTTATTTTCTATCTCATTTTCCTTATTTTGTTTTTCATTCATTGATTGCTTTCCCCAATTTCAGTAAAAATAATGTCAGCAGAAAGCAAAGCCTTGAACGGCAACTGGAGACCCGCCTGCTCTGCTGCTGCAATATTAAAGCAGATGGCTTGTGATTCATCATAACTCTGAGTCAACTTTCCGGGCTGTTTTCCGTTTAATATTTGCATGAATTGTTCTGCACAGAAACTACCAATTTCCTCGAAGCTATATCTTACAATCGTAAGTGTCGCTCCGTTTTTTACATCATTTTTTCCCGTCTGAGAAAAAACCGGAGTGCCGCATTGATAAAGTGGTTCCAGATATTCCGGAATTTTTTCAGCGGTGCGGTATCCTGCGTTTGTCATGTAAACCGCATCCGCTTTTCCTGCCAGCTCATGATACCCTTTTATAATTTTTTGCTCAAATTTTTCCGGTCCATCCACTTTCTGGTCAGCGGTAACCGGTACTTCAATTAGTTCAATATCCTTTTTTTTTGTAAATCGTTTGATATCTTCATAGGCAATTTCATTTCTGCCGTTCTCACTATCCACATAAACAATGCCCAGTTTTTTGAAATCAAACAAATCATAAAAAACATTTAATTGATTATAATATCGATTGGGTGAAATATGCGCCCATATATTATCGATACCCGAAAATTCAATTCCTTCTACAATCCCTGAATTATATGCATTGGTCACAGACATAACCATCACGTCAGTCTCAATTTTATTTTCTTTGATAAACTTTGCTGCCGCCGTACCCATAACCAAAATCAGGTCAATTTCATCATCTTCATTCATGTGCCGCACAAATTCCGCCTTCTCTTCTTCGGACATATAAATAAGCTGATAAAAATCATCCTTAACAAATTCCACTTTGTTGCCCGAATGATCTCTCAGCCAATTCCATATCACAGACGCATCATTGCTGCCCTCTTGAAATCCCCAGTCTTCTGTAGGCTCCACGATCCCGTAATCCGACAAACCGGATATAATCCCGCTTAAGCTTCCAGCATAATTAATATACGGATCTCCCTCAATATATGCAACACGAAATACACCCTTCTCCGCATAAGCAGGATGTATTACAAGCATTACTGCAAAAACGGCAAACAAAATAAAAATAGCAGTAAGTTTTCTTATGTTTTTCATTTTACACCTTTCGTTCACTCCATTATTTGCTATCTCTTAAAAGGATAAAACGAGATAAAGCCTGCGAATTTCAACAAACAACACATATAAACACTTTAAACTATTTTTCAACATTTCTCAACATGTTTTGTCTTATTTTAACCACGTTATTGTAAGAGTATACTTGTTTATTTAAAATTATCTTTCAATTAAGGAAACTTTTCTATGAATCCAAGGAAATATAGGTGAATAGAATCGATTGATATGATATGATATCTGTTAGACTTTCCAACGACGTACCGGAAACTAGAAAAGAGGGATAACGTATGAAGAATACAAAGCAGAAGGGAATCCTTCTGATGCTACTTTCTGCACTGCTCTTTTCAGCAATGCAAGTCATCATAAATCTAACGGGGGAACGGGTTCCTCTCATGGAACAGGTTTTCTTCCGTAATATCATAAGTCTAACGATCAGCTTTGTGATTATCAAGAAGCACGGTCTTTCCATGTTCGGCGAAAAAAAGTATCAGCCGCTTCTTTTCATGCGATCAGGCTTTGGATTTTTAGGACTGATCTCCTTATTTTACGCGGCTTCCAGAGCAGCTCAGGCGGACGTTACCATCCTCAGCAAGCTGTCTCCCTTCCTGGTAACCCTTTTCGCTTATTTGTTCCTAAAGGAAACGATCGCAAAAATCCAGATCCCAGCTTTAATCATTGCTTTTTGCGGAGCTTTTCTGGTTGCAAATCCCGCGTTTCATTCCAATGTATTTCCTCTTTTTCTTGCTTTTTTATGCGCGATTTTTTCCAGCATAACCTATACATTACTGGCATATTTCAAGAATAAAGTCGATGCGGTTACCGTTATCATGCATTTTTCAACATTCAGTTCCTTAGTTTCCCTTCCGTTTTTTATTATGGATTTTTCCATGCCATCCATAACGGATTTTCTTCTGCTGCTCCTGATGGGAGTCTTCGGGGGGTTTGGCCAGATTGCCCTCACTTATGCCTATCGCATGGCTCCGGCATCCGAGGTCAGCATTTATAATTATTCCGGCATCCTCTTTTCCATGCTGCTGGGGTATCTCATTCTGGGAGAAAGGATTCCTTACAACTCACTGATAGGCGGAACTCTCGTCATCTTCGCGTCCCTGCTTACTTACCGGTACTCCAGACACCCAGTTGAATAATCATTTGAATGCAAATTTATTTTTATAACAAAACAGCCTTTGTATCTGCAAATAATTTTGCGGCTTTCTCTCTTCTCAAGGCGTTATTTGACCGGACTTAAAAGCAAGGTATATAATAAATTTACAATTTATTATTAGATCAGAAAGGATGGGTTTCCATGAGAAAAGAAGCCTTACGACCAGTTTGGGCAGAAATCAATTTGAGTAATCTCGATTATAATATCAAACAAATCCGTAGCAAAGCGGGAGGCAAAGAGATCATCGGTGTAGTAAAAGCGGATGGTTACGGTCACGGTGCAATTGCCGTCTCACATATTCTGTTGGAAAACGGTGTAAAGACCTTAGCAATCGCCACGCTACAAGAAGCCATCACATTAAGAGAAGGCGGGATTACCTGCCCGATTCTCATGCTTGGCATTACTCCGAAACTGTATGTTGATACACTCCTTACCTATAACATTACACCCGTTATTGCCACCTATGCCAATGCAGCTGCAATCTCTGACGCTGCGAAAGCAGCAGATAACGTCATAGAAGCTTTTATTGCAGTTGATACAGGAATGGGCCGTATCGGATTTTTGCCTGACGAGGAAGCCATCAATGAAATTCTAAAAATAAGCAGACTTTCCAATATTAAAATCAAAGGATTATTTTCCCATTTCGCTACTGCTGACGAAAGGGACAAAACTTATGCGAAAAACCAGTTATTTCTCTACAATGATTTTTATCAAAAAATAAATCAGGCAGGCGTAAATATCCCGCATCGAACCTTTGCAAACAGCGCAGCAATTATGGAAATTCCAACCGCTCATTTTGATGCGGTGCGACCGGGTATTATCCTTTATGGCTGTTATCCTTCCAATGAGGTAGATCAAAATCAACTATCCATTAAGCCAGTCATGTCCATCAAAGCGAATATCGTTCATCTGAAGAAGGTTCCATCCGAATTTTCCGTCAGTTATGGCAGAAAATTCATTACCGGGAAGGAAAGTCTTATTGCCACTCTGGCTCTTGGTTATGCCGACGGATATCCCAGATGTCTTTCGGGAAAAGGCCGCGTCATCGTCAACGGAGTCTATGCCCCTGTCGTAGGGAATATCTGCATGGATCAATGTATGATCGACGTGACAGCGGTACCTGATGTCAAGCTTGGAGACGAAGTAGTTCTTATGGGAAGTCAGAAAGGGCTGACAATACTGGCTGATGAAATCGGAGAAAAAACTGGAACGATCAATTATGAAATTGTATGCGCTTTTGGGCAAAGATTGCCCAAAATTTATATAAGAACGTAACTATGATAAAGTTTTCAAGTTTCACATTCTATATCATCTCAATGAATGAATAGAAAGAAGCCACTTGTCATTACCAATCTTTATCGATTTCATCATAAAAGGAAAATGTCCCCTTTTGTATCGTTTTGCAATGATAGAGTGCCCTGTCGGCAGCTTCATAAAGCGCTTCGTAGGTTGTTCCGTCCTTATCATACAAGGCAATTCCTATGCTGGTGGTACCATTGATTTTCTTATGATCATCTAATTCCCGGTCTTGAAAAATCTTACAAATCAATTTGGCCTTATTTACAATAAAGTCAGTTCCTTCCACGTTTTTCATCAGGATCATAAATTCATCGCCTCCAATTCGGCCTTTGATATCATCCGCCCTGAAAATTTGATTGAGCTCCATGCCCAGTGTAGAAATTACCACATCACCCAGTCGATGCCCATGGTCATCATTGATTCCTTTAAAATCGTCAATATCAATCATCAGCAAAGCATGATTACCCGACTTGCCTTCTCCCGTCAGGTAATCCTTGATCATATCCTCTGTCGTTTGCTTATTATATACTCCCGTCGCAGTATCCATGACGGCCATTTTTTTCAGATACTGAAATTCTCTTTTCTTTTCGTCGATATTCACGATCTTTCCTATCACTTTCGCCAGTTTCCCATCCTTGTCAAAAACGCCCAGTGTATAAATCCGGGTCCACAAGTATTCCCCTTCGGAATTGATAATCCGTACTTCTGCTTCGGAAAGCACACGATCCGTCTTCATCTTTTCAAAAATTTCTACAAACGCGATCACATCATCCGGATGCAGGTAATCGTATCTCAGCGAACCCAGAAACCCTGTCTTCGTCGGCTTATAGCCAAAGGTTTTTTCAAAGTTTGCCGTGTGAAGATAAGTTTTTTCTATTGTATCATATTCAAAGATAATATCATTGGTCTGCTCCATAATCATGCGGTAACTTTCATCATTAATCGATTGAAGACGGAGTTTCCTTTCAAGGCGTTTATAATTTTCACGACGAACATAAATAAAATAAATCATTAATGCAATCAAGATAACAAGAATATAAATCAAAGATGGGATGTAATCTTCATAAATACTATGGGACTTTGCTTTTGCAACACTTGCGGAAGTTACATTGACCAAGTACCAATTATGAAAACGGATCGGAGCATAACTAATATATACGTTTTCCTTATTCTGAAAATATTCTATTGTATTGCTTAAGCCATCGTTAGTCTCTTCTTTTAGCTTAACTCCGCTTTCTCCGCTTAAATTCCATCCAAAAGAAAGTGTCCGAATTACATCCGAAAATTCTTCGTGGCTGGAGCTCTCAGGGTGAAACAGAATCGTTCCGTTTTTTTCAGCAATGTACGAACAGCCTTCCTTTTCAAAAGTATCCGGGAGAGTCAAATTTTCGAAAAACCCATAGTTAAATAGAGCCACAAGAGCACCAATGATTTCTAAATCCCTGTAAATCGGTCTCACAAAAATACTTATCATTTCCCCATTCACCTGCCGTGCAAAACTTCCAGTGAGACTCACATCACCTTCCATCGTTTGATAAACACATTGCCAATCAACAGGCATAAGCAGATTACTTCCATCTTTGCCATCAACGGAAACCGGGGTAAAAACAAAACTCCCATCCGAGAAAACAACGCCGAGACTGATAAACTCACCATTTTTGATTTCATTATTCATGATGTTCATAATTTGATCTTTCCCCAAATTTTTCTGAACACCAATCATTCTTGTGAGAATGTTCAATGCCTGTAAATTGCCGCTGATCTGGTTGGATAGCATGTCTGCGTTTTGAACGGTTATTTTGGACAGATATGTCTTACTGATATCGGATATTTTCTGATCCATGTATTTAGAATGAGCGATAGATATTGCACAAATTAGAACTAAACAAAGGGTTGCAATGATATGTTTCACAAAAAATCCTCGATCAGGCTCCTTCATCTTTGAATTCAATATCATACCTCCTCTTTCAGAAGCTACGCCGCTTCTGAATTTAATTTTATCCTTAATTTCGTCAAAAGTAAATAAAGAAAAAAATGGTGATTTTTGTGATAAAGTTACAGATTAAAATTTTTTCATGGGTATAATAAAGATATAAACAGAGGAACAACAGGTTCCAATGAATCCGTTATAGATTACTTCAAATAAAGGAGATAAAAAAATGAGTGCATTAACAATTACAAAAGAAAACTTCGAACAGGAAGTATTAAAGTCCGATAAGCCGGTATTGGTAGATTTCTGGGCAGCCTGGTGCGGGCCATGCAAAATGGTTTCTCCGCTTATTGATGAAATTGCAGGAGAGATAACCAATGCCAAAGTGGGAAAAATCAATGTTGATGAGCAGCCAGAGCTTGCTTCTCAGTTCCGAGTGATGAGCATCCCGACCTTGGCCGTGTTCAAGGACGGAGAGCTGGTAAATTCTACAGCCGGTGCAAGACAGAAGGATGCAATTCTTTCCATGTTGAATGTATAAAGCATAAAAGGAAAGCAAGCCGCTCCTATAATCAAAAATCAAAGAGGCAAATCCATTTAAGGTTTGCCTCTTTGATTTATTGGAATTTTTTTCTATAACTTTCCTAACCTCAAATATAATTTGAAGCCATGTTTTATTTCATTTGCTTCTATAAAATAATAGATAGAACTTACATCAAGAAAATGCAGTCTATCTATCACCGTTAATTTTTATGAAATTCTCTATACGGACGCAGAAAGAAGCAATCCCATCACAGCGCCATACAGAGTAGAACTATATGGGCTGGAAGTAATCGGGCAGCTTCCTGTGGAACAGCCTACCAACTTATAATAGGTAAAACCAAGCAGTCCGCCGACCAATACACCAAGTACTGTTTTTAAAATCATCTTAATCCCCCCTTTATTCCAGCGCCAAAGCTCTCATTGGACAAAAACGCACACATTTTCCACATTTAATACATTTTTCCATATCTACAATCGGCGCATCGTAACCCTTTTGTGATAACGCCCCGACAGGACATACCCTGACAGAAGGACAAGGGTGGTTTTCCGGGCATTTGCTTTTCTTTACTGCAAGGATCATATCCTTCTTATCTTTCTTTTCTGTTTGATTGTTCTCTTTTTTAAACTGATTGAAAATACTCATTTCTATTGAAACCTCACTCTCTTTCTTTTGATCGGATTTATCATCATCTTTCTTATGATTATATAGAAAAAAATTGAGGCTTTCTGTGATCATATCACCGTCCGATAAAACAAAGCAGGAGAAGCTATCGTTTCATTTATAGCTGCGCAAGTGCTTCCACATATAGTTTTTCAAACCGCTCAAAGGAAATTCCGATCGCTTCCATCCAAATTCGGGCTTCATCAAATTCTAATCTTTCATAAAGGATTACCAGATCGAGGCAAGCCTTTAATTGTCCCTTTTTCCCCAGCAATGCTTCTTTTACTTTTGTCGAAATTGCCAATTTGCCAATCACATTTCCCATATCCTCATCCATAATAACATCAATTGAGGACAGTACTCCCGTGAAAAAGAAATCCGTCTCATGCTGTTCCTGTTTTAATTCACGAGCAATTAGCAAAAGCAGTCTTCCCCTTAGCATACATAATTTAATCAATTCTCTATTTTCATCATTTTCAAAATTTTTGATAAGCATAATTGAAATCCACCGCTTCATCTCATGGATTCCCAATTTGGTTACAGTGCTCCGCAGATTTGTAATCTCAGCTTTTACGCCATAAGAAACCGAGTTTGCCATTCTCAAAAGCTTGTAGGTAAGCCCTAGATCCATCGCAATGGTTTCCGCAATTTTTGAAAAATCAGGCTCTTCCTTTTGAAGCTCCTTCTGGATCCGAATCAGGTTGTTATTCAAAGAGGCAATTTCCTTAGATTTCACCATTACCGGCCTGCAAAAAAAATATCCCTGAAACAATTCATAGCCCATCGCCACTGCTTCTTTGTACTGTTCTCGCGTTTCTACCTTTTCCGCAAGAAATTTTATCTTATTTTTATATTGTTTCAGCAGCTTACGCTGGGCTTTTTCATCTGTGGTTGAAAATTCCACCTTGATGATGTCAGCCAACTCGATAAGTGGTTTATAATCACAATCCTCTCTATCTATAATAAAATCATCCAGCGCGATCATATATCCTTCTGCTTTCAATTTTTTACAGGCAGCAACCAGAATATCGGTTGCTACCACAGTTTCAAGAATCTCTACCACGACTTTTTCTTTTGGCAATATATGCGGAATCTCCTCTTCCAGCAAATCCTGAGTGAAATTAATAAATCCTCTTGTTCCGTCAGTCAGATTATCAAAATCCAGAACAAGAAAAGAATTATTGACCAGTTCAAACGTCGCTTCGTTGTGATCTTCATTCAAATAACAATTACTGGAGTTTCGTCTATGCAACAGTTCATAGCCAAAAATGCTAAGATCTTGATTAAATATTGGTTGTCTTGCGATATAGATATCCAATTTCGGGCGTCCTCCTTAAAAACTACAAATAAACTTGACGCTTTCATTTGATACAATCCATTCCTGCCCTGTTAAAATCGGAATCGAAACTCCGTGCCTTTTCCGATCTCGCTGCTTACGGAGATCTGAATCCCATGTCTGTCTGCGATCTGCTTTGCGATAGAAAGCCCGAGACCCGTTCCATTTTTATTACTTTCAGATTTTACTTTATAAAAACGATCAAAAATATAGGGTAAGTCCTTCTCAAAAATTCCGATTCCATAATCCCGGATAGAAATATCTTTATCCTTTAAAGTTACCATTACCTTACTGCCTTCCGGCGAAAATTTGATCGCATTATCAAGGATAATCATGAGCATTTGGCGTAACCGCCCGTAATCACCCTTTACAATGCAAACTGAAATATCTTGCTCCACATGAATTTCGACATTTTTCGTTTCTGCCAGATTTCGTGCACTACGAATTATATCGTCCAACACATCGCATAAGTTTAGTTCTATCCTGTCAATTTTAAAATTAATGTTTTGCAAACGGGATAAATCCAGCAGGTCATCAATCAATCTCTGAAGGAAAAGACTTTCATTCAACATTTGATTATAATAGCCTTTTATCTGCTCAGGATCTGTGACTACGCCATCCCGGAGGGCTTCCAAAGAGCCCCTCAAAACCGTTACCGGAGTTCTTAATTCGTGAGAAATATTTGCAACAAAATCCTTTCGAAGCTGCATCAGCTGCTCACTCTCTTTACTGGCCTTGTTCAAACGATCACTGAGTATATCTATCGTCTCAGCCAATTCTCCAATCTCATTCTTTTGTGCTACTCCTGTCTTTGATTCATAGTTTCCCCTTGAAAGCGCAAGGGCAGTATCCTTCATCTTTTTTAAAGGTTTTGCAAAGGACAGTGCAAGCAATGTCGACAAAACTACAGATAAAGCAAACGCAACAATAATACTAATCAACAAAATTGTAAAGCCCTGTGTGAGCGCTTCATTGATCCCTTCCACCGGAGAATGGAGCAGTACGGCACCCATTACTTTATCATCCGAAACAATCGGGGTTCCGACCGTAAGCGTAGGCGTATCAAGCATTTGGCTGAACCCTTCGCTAAAGGTAGTTTCTCCTCGAAAAACATTTTTCACTACCGCTTCCGCATCAGCCGGAAGATCACCATAATTATATTGCTGATTTTCCATATGGCCTATGGCCATCATTTCAAGATTTTCATCAACAATCCAAACATCTGCCATGGCAATATCATCCAGAAACCGGAGATAAGACATAATGCCTTTCTGTCCCGAGCCCATCATTCCCATACCACGTCCCATGTTCAATGTTTCCCCGGATGTGTTGTTTCCTGTCAGAGAAGACAGGGTTTCCGCGATAGCAACTGCCCTCTCTTCCATATCTTTTTTTTCCAGTTCTATGGTATGATTTTTAAATAATGTCAGGAAAACGCCGCCAATGACAAGAGAAAATAACAACAATGCTGCAGAAAAATAGGTGATCAACCGAAATACAATCTTATGCTTCATTCGCTTCTTTTCCCTTCAAATTTGTAGCCGACTCCCCAAATCGTCCTGATATCCCATCCTTCATGTTCAAATTCTTCCAGCTTGGCTCGAAGCCGTTTGATATGAGAGTCCACCGTCCTGCTGTCTCCATAATATTCGTACCCCCAAAGACTATTGAGAAGGTTATCCCGGGAGAATACCTTGTTTTTGTTTGTCGCCAATATCCAAAGTAGCTCGGTTTCTTTTTTCGTCAATGATACGACGCGCTCATCAATCATCACTACATAGTCTTCCATATCAATTCTTAGATTATCATATCGAAAAATCTGCTGCTTTTGCGAGTCATCGCGAGAAATACGTCGCAAAACAGCCCGAACTCTCGCCATCACTTCTCCTGGAGAAAAAGGTTTTACAATATAGTCATCCGCTCCAATATCCAACCCCATAATTCGTTCAAAATCTTCGCCCCTTGCGGTTATCATAATAACCGGTGTGTTGGAAGTCTTTCTTATTTCCCGGCAAACTTCAAACCCGTCTATTTTAGGCATCATTACATCCAAAAGCACAATATCAGGCTGAAGCTTTTGAAACAGCTCCAATGCCTCTGCTCCATCCAGCGCTACCTTTGGCGAAAAGCCATCCTTCTTTGCATATTCCTCAAGAATTGAAGTAATTTGCTTATTGTCGTCTGCAATGAGCATAATTGCCACAAAACCACCTTCCTTTCCCAGTGCTCTGCCAACTCTAAATCCTGCATTAATCATACCCTAAAGTTCTCTTATTATAGCATCACAGGCAGTAAAAAATGTGACAGAAGTATGACTTTTACTTTGAAAAAACATAAAGTTTAACGTTGAAAAACATATTTTTGCCACAATTCTTTATTATTCTATCATCATAGCAAGCAACGAATGCTAAATCATAAGAAAACGAAAATCTACGAACCGAGTTTCGTGATTTTCTAGCCTAAATTCTGTCTACGGTTCTAACGTCCGTGAACGGACTCCTACGCAAGCAAAATTTGCTACGCTGTCCATTTTGCCACTGCGGCTAAAGTCGCGGCAAAAGGGCAAAGAACCGGACAGAATGTTAAGACGATGAAAATCTACGAACCGAGTTTCGTGATTTTCTAGCCTAAATTCTGTCTACGGTTCTAAAGAACCGGACAGAATGTTAAAAGGAGGTCATTATCATGACAAGAATAAAAAAGATTGTTTTACTGAGCACAATGGTGCTGACTGTATCTGCTGCCTCAGCAACCGCATTTGCCGCTTCTCCTGCCACCACAGCAGGCGGAGTAGATGCTGCAAGCCTTGAACAAATCAAGGCAGAACGACTGGAATTAAGAAAAGAAATTCTTGCAGACAGAGTGGATGCGGGGCTTCTTACCCAGGAACATGCAGATGAATTCATTACACAGATGGAAGAAAGGCAGGCCGTTTGTGACGGAACCGGAACTGCCCGAGCAGGCAGAGGCATGGGTGCAGGTTTCGGCCTTGGCTCGAACGGACAGGGCGGCAAAGGACAGGGCTGCAGAGGACTTGGACAGAATCAATAAACTCCGTAGCTGCAGAACTTGAAGGAATCTAATTTCTTCAAGTTGATCACAACAAGAGTATAAAAATCTCGTATCAATACATGATGAATCCTACTTTTTATCATGCTGTAGATACGGGGTTTTTTTACTTTTTGATCAATTGCTACACTTCCCGCATCAGATCAAAGGTTCGCATCAAATTTAAACTGCCATATCCCCATTGAAAATTCGGATATACAATTGACTCACTTCTACTGCATCCCCGTATCAAATACGCTCTGATTTTGTACGTACTCATGGAAATATCATTTTTTCTGACAATTCCCCATTGCAAAAGGAGGGCACTTGCACCTGCTGTTATTGCAGTCGAAACGCTTGTTCCGGTCATTGTACCGTAGCCAGTCGGGTAAACACCTCCTACATCAACACCTGGAGCAACTAAATCTGGTTTTAGTATCGGCGCTCTTGTAGGTCCCCAGGACGAAGTAATATACAGGCTGTCTGTCCTTGTGTTATAAGCGCCACAGGTAATAATTCCAAACGCGGTGGCGGGAACAACAACGGTAGTGTAGGGGGAAGGGTTAAGAAACCCAACTGTCGGTGATACAAACCCTGTAAGCGGTAGCCAAGCATGATAAGTTCCGTCTAAAACAATATCTCCATGGACAATGATAGACCATATTCCGGGTGTCGCATCAAACAGTCTGACGATAGTTAATTGACCGCCGCTTCCCTCTGCAGGAAAAAAATATTGAATACCGACCCGAGCTTTTTCTAGTACTAATTTCCCCTCAAACAGCGTACCGGATCTTGCTGGTATACGGCCTATCAGTTCTCCTGTGGGTGATCTTACGGAAACGGAAATCCGGTCTGCTGCAGTATTCCATATGGAGATTAAGAAACTTCCTGCATTTTCACCGACACGTATATCAATGTTTTGTTCCTCACCGCTTACGGTGAGTGTATTCTCCAGATGATGTTTCATCTGACTTTCATTTCCCCCAGCTGTGCAGACACATACACCTCTTAAGGCGGAAATCTTACTGAGATATTCTTCAAATATGCTGAATCCGTCATGACTCCCCAAATTTGTACCCACTCCAATACAGATTACAACAGGCCGGTCAAGTTCCCTCGCCTTTTTCAGGATATATTCAATCCCAATCATAATGTCCGTAGATTCATACGCGTTTTCCTGCTCTGGCGGAACTAAAAACTGCTCAAGATAAAATGGTCTTGCTTTCCTTAGCTTCACTGCGATCACTTCGGAATCCGGGGCAGCTCCGATCGATCCGCTTTCAACTTCCCGCCCTGCGGCAACAGACGCCAAAAAAGTTCCATGCCCTACCGTATCTTTTTGAGGAACAATCTCATAAGGGTTTTTCGCTTTTAAAGCTTCATTAATCTGTTCATTATTATACTCCGTGCCCAGATAGAATCCCTCTGGTGTATTTCCTCTTTCCGTCTGATCATAGATATATTGTATTTTGCTGCTTCCATCCTCATAGATGAATACGTCTTTGGTATAATCAATCCCGGTATCAACAAATCCGATTAAAGTACCTCCTCCCTTTAAATCCAGATAAGGCTGCCGCTGTACCTGATAGATACCCGCTGCTTCAAGGCTTTCCATATCCAGCAATCCATAGACTAATGCTGCGGTGCCTGAGATACTCGATCCTAGATTTTTTAATACTTCAAGGCTTCTATCACGACTCACATACCCGATCACATATCTTCCCATGAGCGTTTGCGTCAATATAACTTCCGGATTGTTACGAAAAAATTCCGCAAGATATTCGCTCTGTCTCGCAATAAAGTCCATCGTGTCGGGGCTATCGATAAATTGTGCAAGCGCAGGATCCAGATTCATATGGCTTTCCTCCTTTTGCTACACTTCCCGCATCAGATCAAAGGTTCGCATCAAATTTAAACTGCCATATCCCCATTGAAAATTCGGATATACAATTGACTCACTTCTACTGCATCCCCGTATCAAATACGCTCTGATTTGGTACGTACTCATGGAAATATCATTTTTTCTGACAATTCCCCATTGCAAAATGAGGGCACTTGCACCTGCTGTTATTGCAGTCGAAACGCTTGTTCCGGTCATTGTACCGTAGCCAGTCGGGGAAACACCTCCTACATCAACACCTGGAGCAACTAAATCTGGTTTTAGTATCGGCGCTCTTGTAGGTCCCCAGGACGAAGTAATATACAGGCTGTCTGTCCTTGTGTTATAAGCACCACAGGTAATAATTCCAAACGCAGTGGCGGGAACAACAACGGTAGTGTAGGGGGAAGGGTTAAGAAACCCAACTGTCGGTGATACAAACCCTGTAAGCGGTAGCCAAGCATGATAAGTTCCGTCTAAAACGATATCCCCGTGGACAATGATAGACCATATTCCGGGTGTCGCATCAAACAGTCTGACGATAGTCAATTGACCGCCGCTTTCTTCCACAGGGAAATAATAGGTAACGCCGACCCGAGCTCTTTCCATTACCAATTTTGCTTCAAACTGCATACCGGATCTTGCTGGCACACGGCCTACCAGCTCTCCTGTGGGTGATCTTACAGAAACGGAAATCCGATCCGATGCGGTATTCCATATGGAGATTAAAATATTTCCTGCATTCTCTCCAGCCCTGATATCAATGTTCTGCTTTTCACCGCTTGACGTAAGGATATCTTGCATGTGATGTTTCATCTGACTTTCATTTCCCGCAGCAATGCAAACACATACGCCCCTTAAGTTAGATATTGTACTTAAATACTCCTCAAATATGCTGAAGCCGTCATGACTCCCGAAATTTGTACCCACTCCAATACAGATTGCCACAGACCGATTAAGCGCCCTTGCTTTTTTCAGGATATATTCAATACCGATCATAATATCGGTAGATTCATATGCATTTTCCTGTTCCGGCGGAACAAAAAAGCGTTCAAGATAAAATTGTCTTGCTTTCCTTAGTTTCACTACGATCAATTCGGAATCCGGTGCAGCTCCGATAAATCCACTTTCATCTTCCCGCCCTGCGGCAACAGATGCCAAAAAAGTTCCATGCCCTACGGTATCTTTTTGTGGAACAATCTCATAAGGGTTTTCTGCTTTTAAAGCTTCATTTATCTGCTCATTGGTATATTCTGCGCCCAGGTAAAACCCTTCCGGTGTATTTCCTCTTTCCGTCTGGTCATAGAGATATTGTATTTTGCTGGTTCCATCCTCATAGATGAATACATCTTTGGTATAATCAATCCCTGTATCAACAAAACCGATTAATACACCTCTTCCCTTTAAATCCAGATAAGGCTGCTGTTGTACCTGATAGATACCTGATGCCTCAAGGCTTTCCGTATCCAGCAGTCCACAGACTACCGCTGCGGAACTAACCAGGCTCGCACCTAGATTATTCAATACTTCAAGGCTTTTATTTCGATTTACATATCCGATCACATACCTTCCCATGAGCATTTGTGTCAATGCAACTTCCGGATTGTTACGGAAAAACTCCACAAGATATTCACTTTGTCTCACGACAAAGTCCATCGTGTCGGGATCATCGATAAATTGTGCAAGTGCCGAATCCATATAGTTTTCCTCCTTTTGTTACACTTCCCGCATCAGGTTGAAAGTCTCCAGCAAGTTCAAACTGCCATATCCCCATCGAAAGTTTGGATAAGAGATTGTTTTACTTCTATTCGCTCCTCGTATCAAGTACGCCCTGACACTGTACGTACTCATTGAAATGTCATTTTCATATACAACTCCCCACTGAAGCATTAGCGCACTGGCACCCGTTGTAATTGCAGCTGCAACACTCGTTCCAGTCATTGTTCCGTAACCAATTGGATAAATACCTCCCACATTCACTGCTGGGGCCACCAAATCAGGTTTTAGATCCGGAACCCCTCTGGTGGGTCCCCAGGACGAATTGGTATATAAGCTGTTTGTCTCAATATTATAACCACCACAGGTAATAATACCAAAGGCAGTAGCCGGAACAACAATAGTAGTGTTCGGTGAAGGCTCAAAAAAGAACACTGTGGGAGATACAAACCCCGTAATCGGGAGCCATGCTTGATACATACCGTCCAAAACAATATCCCCATGTACAATGATCGTCCAGATCCCGGGAGTAGCATTCAAAATTAACACTATGGTTACCTGGTCTCCGCTTGTCTCTACGGGAAAAAAATACTCAACGATTACAGAGGCTCTTTCCAGTACCAATTTGGCTTCCAGCCGTGTTCCGGATCTTGCAGGCACACGACCCACTATTTCTCCCGAAGGTGATCTTATAGAAACGGAAATTTTGTCTGCAGCGGAATTCCTTATAGCGATGGGAAAACTCCCTGCATTTTCTCCAACGCTGATGTCGATATTCTTCTCTTCGCCTTTCCTTGTGAGAATATTCTCCGTATGATGCTTTGCCTGACTCTCATTTCCCGCTGCAGAACAAATGCAAACACCCCTTAAATTAGAAGCTCCCGTTAAATATTCCTCCAATATACTGGTGCCATCATGACCGCCAAAGTTTGTTCCCAAAGCAATACAGATTGCAACAGGCCGATCCAGCTCTCTTGCTTTTCTCAGAATATATTCAACCCCAATCATAATGTCATTGGATTCATAAGCATTTTCCTGTTCTGGTGGCACAAGATACCGTTCTCTGTAATATGGACTCGCTTTCTTTAGCTTCACTACGATCAATTCCGCATCCGGTGCTGCCCCCACAAATTCATTTGCGACCTCACGCCCTGCCGCGATGGATGCCAGAAAAGTTCCGTGCCCGACCGTATCCTTCTGTGGTACTATCCAATAGGGATTTTCTGCATTCAAAGCTTCATTGATCTGCTCATTGGTATACTCTGTTCCAAAGAAAAAGCCTTCCGGCGCGTTGCCTCTGATCGTTTGATCATAAAGGTACTGTATTTTGCTGGTTCCGTCTTCGTAAATAAAAGTATCCTTCGTATAATCAATTCCGGTGTCAACAAAACCAACTAAAACCCCTTTGCCTCTTAAATTCAAATATGGTTGCTGCTGCACCTGATAGATACCCGACGCTTCAAGACTATCGATATCCAAAAGTCCGCAAATGTAAGATTCTGCATTCAAAAAAGCTGGTCCCAAGCTTTTTATGAGAGTTGTGACATTCTTACGGTTTACATATCCCACCGTATATAATCCTGCTAACGTTTGAGTCAGCAAAACATCCGGATTGTTTATAAAATAGTCCATAAGAAATTCAGTCTGCCGTGCAATAAAGCTCATGGTTTCCGGATGATTAATGAATTCTTCTATTGAGGTATTTCCGTCCATATGTCGTTCCCCTTTTTCTCTATACTTCCCGCATCAGATTGAACGTTTCCATCAGGTTTAAGCTGCCGAATCCCCACTGATAATTCGGGTTGGATAAACACCCCCCACGTTCACTCCCGGAGCCGCCAGATCGGGCTTCAATGCCGGTGCTCTTGTGGGTCCCCATGACGAATTAATATACAGGCTGTCTGTTCTTGTGTTGTAGGCACCGCAGGTAATAATTCCAAAAGCGGTAGCAGGAACCACGGTTGTCGTGTAAGGAGAGGGCGTAAGAAATCCAACCGTCCGTGATACAAACCCCGTAAGTGGAAGCCATGCATGATAGGTACCTTCCAAAACGATATCACCGTGTACAATGATCGTCCAGATTCCAGGAGTGGCATTGTAAATTCTGATTACGGTCAGTTGACTTCCACTCCCCTCTAAAGGAAAATAATAGGAAACGCTCACCCGTGATTCTTCTAATATCAACATTGTCTCAAAGCTAGTGCCTGTTCTGGCAGGTACACGGCCTACGACTTCACCTGTAGGCGATCTAACGGAAACAGAAAGCCGATCCGCAGCGGTATTCCATAAGGAGATTAAAAAATTTCCGGCATTCTCGCCCACCCTGATATCAACATCCTGCTCTTCCCCGCTTAAAGTGAGAACATTTTGCATATGATGCCTCGCCTGGCTTTCGTTTCCCGCCGCTGCACAAATACAGACACCCCTTAAATTGGAGAGAATGCTTAAGTATTCCTCAAATATGCTGAAACCGTCATGACTTCCGAAATTTGTTCCCACTGCAATACAAATTGCCACCGGTCGGGTGAGTTCCTGTGCTTAGAAAAAATCCTTCCGGTGTATTGCCTCTGACCGTTTGATCATAGATATATTGTATTTTACTGGTTCTATCCTCATAAATAAATATGTCTTTGGTATAATCAATTCCGGTATCAACAAAGCCGACCAAAACCCCTCCTCCCTTTAAATCCAGATACGGCTGCTGCTGTACTTGATATATCCCTGCCGCCTCAAGGCTTTCCGTATCCAGAAGACCGCACACTAAAGGTACTGAATTCGCATAACTAGATCCTAGATTTTTTATAACATCAGCACTATATTTACGATCTGTATATCCGATTACATATCTTCCCATCAGTGTTTGCGTCAGCACGATATTGGGATTGTTTTGAAAATACTCCATAAGGTACTCACTTCGCCTTACCATGAAATCCATTGTTTCGGGGTGGTCAATAAATTCTTCCAGCGTCATAGTTTCATTCATATGCGTTTCCTTTTTACAATTGCCGCATGAGATTAAAAGTTTGAAGCAGATTCAAGATTCCATAACCCCACTGCGGATTCGGGTACACAATATTTTTGTTTCTTACGCAACCCCTGATCAGATATGCTCTAGCCTGAAAGGTGCTCATCGCGACATCATTTCCATTAACGATCCCCCATTGCAGCAGAAGGGCACTGGCACCCGCTGTAATGGCAGTAGAAACGCTGGTTCCGCTCATCGGTCCATAGCCTGCTGGATAAACTCCCCCTACACCAACCCCCGGTGCGACCAGGTCAATTGCAAGGGTCGGTGATCTGGACGGCCCCCAGGACGACCGGATATAAAGACTGTCTGTGTCTCCGTTATAGGCGCCGCAAGCGATGATACCAAATGCAGTGGAAGGAACAACGACAGTAGTGTATGGTGTGGGCGTTAAATACTCAACGTTTGGGGACACAAATCCTGCAATCGGAAGCCATGCATGATAGGTTCCGTTTAAAACAATATCTCCGCGTACAATGATCGTCCAGATTCCAGGAGTCGCGTCATAAATCTTAACAACTGTCAATTGACTTCCGCTGCCCTCTACCGGGAAAAAATAAAGAATTGATACACTTGATTCTTCTAAAACCAATTGTTGATCATACTGGGTACCGGATTTAGCCGGCACAAATCCCACCAATTCTCCGGTAGGCGATCTTACTGCTATGGAAATCCGATCCGAAGCAGAACTCCAGATCTGCTGATAAATATTTCCTGCATTTTCACCAACTCGAACATCAATATTTTGCTCCTCTCCTGTTGCAACAAGGGTATTCTGCATATGATGCCCCGCCTGGTTCTCATTTCCTACTGCGGTGCAGAGACACACCCCCCTCAGACCGGCAACCTCACTGATATATTGCTCAAAAAGACTAAAACCGTCATGGCTGCCAGCATTCGTGCCGATACCGATACAGATGACGACCGGACGGTTCAGCTCCCTCGCTTTGTCAAGAATATATTCGATTCCGACCATGACTGCACTGGATTCATAAGCATTTTCCTGCTCCGGCGGCACCAAATACCGCTCTCTATAATAGGATCTGGCAGTCTTCAGTTTTACAACGATCAAGTCCGAGTCCGGTGCTGCTCCCATGAATCCTGTTCCGTCTTCCCTGCCTGCCGCAAGGGATGCAAGAAAGGTTCCATGTCCGACCGTATCTCTTTGGGGTACTGTCTCATAGGGATTCTCTGCTTTCAACGCTTCGTTGATCTGTTCATTGGTGTACTCGGCTCCTACAAAAAAACCTACCGGTGTGTTACCTCTTTCGGACTGGTCAAAGAGATATTGTATTTTACTGGTTCCATCTTCGTAGATGAAGATATCTTTCGTATAATCAATCCCGGTATCCACAAATCCGATCAAGACGCCTCCACCTCTCAGATCCAGATACGGCTGCTGCTGTACCTGAATAATTCCGGCCTCTTCAAGTGCTTTGATATCTAAAAGTCCCAGGACAGAAGGAATCGTACTGACATAGCTTCCTCCTAAATTTTCTATCATAAAGTTTAAATTTTCTCGATTGGTATATCCCAGCACATACCTTCCCAGCAAAGTCTGCGTGTATACAATATCTGGATTATTTTCAAAAATCCCCATTAAAACTTCGCTTCGCAATGTTATGAAATCCAATGTCTCAGGGTCATCAATGAATTCTACCAGTTCTGGATCTAATTCCCAACTCATATGGTAATTCCTCCTCTTTTATATTCCACCAGAAAGTCCATGGAATTATTCAAACAAAGTGTACCGTATCCCCAAATAGGGTTTGGGTATTCAATGGTAAATTTTCTTCGTGCCCCCTTTATGAGGAACGCTTTGACACGCTGGCCATATAAAAACGAATCATTTCCATTGACGATGCCCCACTCCATCATCAACGCCGCAGATCCAGTTACAAACGGAGCAGCAATACTTGTTCCCGTGAAAGCATCGTACCCGCCGCCGATTTTCGTTGTTGTAATCCCAACAGCAGGTGCGACCAGATCGGGTTTTATAAAAAGAATACTCCTGGTATATCCCCGTCCGGAGAAATCTGCACTCGTTTCAATCGCAGAATTATATCCTCCAACGGAAATAACATTCAATGCAGTGGAAGGAAGTGTCAGAGTAATCTCCAGATCAGGTTTCATAAAGGTTGTATTTTCAGTAACCGCTTCTATTGTCGGCAGCCAAACGTCAAAACGGCCGTCTACCACCTGATCTCCGTTTACAACGAGATTCCAAATTCCCTCTGGAATTGTATCATCCAAGACCCGAAACATGAAGTAAATTTCTTCGGCTGCGTTGTAATGAGATGGCTGCCTGACAAATACTGTAACCATTACATCATCCAAAGTGAAATTGGTCAGATTCTGGGTTGATAAGATTGTAGGTGATGCTCTGCCGCTTGGAGCAATCAGTTGATAGGAAAAAGTATCGACAAAGTTTTTCCATAATGCTAAATAAACACTTTTTGTGTTTCCGGATATCGCAGTTTGAACATTGAGCGATTCTCTTTGTCGGACTCTAGCCGCGAAATGATGTCCTGCAGAACCTTCATTTCCGGTAGCAACTGAAATAACGGTTTTCCATCGCACAGACATTTCATCGATAAATGTTTCAAAGAGTGAGGTTCCGTCATGGGAACCATTGTTGGTTCCATAGCTTAAATTGATGGAAACCGGCATATTTAACTGCTGTGCTTTGTCGATGATATATTTTATGGCACGCATCACCTCAGTACTTCTTGTAAAATTTTCATTTTCTTTATGTCCCAACTTTACTACCATGATGGAAGCCTCGGGAGCAACTCCCCTTTGAATACCTCTGCTTTCTCTTCCATTACCTGCAGCCACTCCGGTTACTGCCGTTCCATGACCGGCTACATCGACGCTTGGTACAATCAAAAATGGTTGGGCACTGTTCAATGCTTCATTTATTTGATTGTTCCCATATTCCGTTCCATTTCTAAATCCGGCCGGAGGGCTTCCTTCTATCGTTTGATCCCAAATAAAAAGAATTCTGCTTGTTCCGTCTTCATTGATAAAATCAGTATGCGTATAGTCTATGCCCGAATCAACAATTCCTACAATCACTCCTTTTCCAGTCAATCCGAAACCTGATTCACTCTGTACAGAGTTAATACACGAGGCTCGCAAACTGTCATGCAGAAAATAGGTCAGGTTTTTAGGAAGTTCCACATATTCAACCTCGCTGTAATTATAAAATTCCGGTAGTTGTTCTATATCCAAAGTGGCAATTGCATAATTGGAAGTCAATATCTCAATATCAGCCCCAACCTCATCTCCAACTTTTTCTATATCACCATGATATTTCACAATCACTTCTATCAAACCTGTCTGCCGAACACTTAATCCAAGTTCGTCAAAAACGATTGGGCTTCCATTTGGCATATGATCCCCCCTCTCTAATAGAAACAATCGATCAAATTAATCTTAAACTGAATATATTTCCATTCCGAGCCATCCCACGCATAACAGAATACAACACAACCCTGGATATCAACGGGATACATCCAAAAAGAATTTCCAAATGTTGTCCATGTATAAACGACACAGTTTACACATGGTTTTATATAATCCGGACCGGAATTCTTTAAGAAAGGACAATACTGCGGAATAGTGAACGGTGGACGAGAAGGGGGTTTATTTTTAAAACGCATATTTACACTTTGCATCTATTATCTCCTTAAATTCAATCCTTTTTATATTGTATTATATGAATCTAACTCTCTAAAATAACTACCAGGTTGCATTAATTCCAACCAAAATAAAAGGATCCTTGCAAATTAGTCATATAAGGACAAAAGAAGAAATATAAATAAACGAAAAGAATCAAAATGAGGTGGTAAGCATGCGAAATCGATTTTATTTCAGAAACCAAATAGATACCGGTCGTTTGCAGGTCAATGTATCTGCTTTAGACATAGGGAAACCTGCAAGTGATGCGATTGTTCGCATAACACCGCGCAATGAAGAAAACATTGTTGAAGAAATGATGACAGATTCCTCAGGAAAAACACCGATTACTGATTTACCTGCACCTCCCTTTGAATACTCTCAAATTCCCGATTCGCCAATGCCCTACTCGGAGTATGATTTGTATGTTTCCATGGAGGGATATCAGTCCGTTAGAATCGAAGGCGCTCAGATTTTACCAAACTCCCTGGCCATTCAGGATATCCGCTTAAATCCCGAGGTAAAACCAATGGAACAAGCAGAAAACATTCCGATTGAGCCACATACTTTATATGGGGATTTTCCACCAAAAATTCCCGAAAGTGAAGTAAAGCCTCTACCTGTGCCGGAGGGGTTTGTCGTGCTGCCTCAACCGGTCGTACCTGAGTTTATCATTGTTCACGAGGGTGTTCCAACGGATACCACCGCTCGTAATCTCTGGGTCTATTTTTCAGACTATATCAAAAACGTCGCAAGCTGTGAAATTTATTCAACATGGCCCAGAGAAACTCTGAAAGCAAATATTCTGGCGATCCTGTCCTTTACAATGAATCGGGTTTTTACCGAGTGGTACCGGGGAAAGGGGTATGATTTTACTGTGACCAATACAACTGCCTTTGATCAGGCCTATGCGCACGGAAGAAATATATACGAAGACATATCAACACTCGTTGATGATCTTTTTACAACCTATATCACAAGACCGGGAATTCGTCAGCCTTTATTCACGCAATACTGTGACGGAACCAATACACAATGTCCTGGATGGATGACCCAATGGGGTTCAAAAGCACTTGGAGATCAGGGTTATGATGCCATATCAATCCTCAGAAATTTTTACGGCCAGGATATTTATTTAATGCAGGCTGAAAAAGTAACAGGAGTTCCTGTTTCTTATCCCGGCGCTCCGCTGCAAATGGGTTCTACCGGACCAAACGTGAGAACCATTCAGGAACAGTTGAATGCCATTTCAAATAACTATCCTGCAATCCAAAAACAAAGAGTGGATGGAGTTTATGGTGATCAGACCCGTGTTGCCGTCGAAACATTCCAAAGTGTTTTCAACCTTCCGATAACAGGAATTGTTGACTTTGCGACCTGGTATAAAATTTCAAACATTTACGTTGCCGTAACAAAAATGGCAGAACTCTAGCACCTGCCAGGTAATTTATCGGGAGATGAACAAAAATGTTAAAAAAGAAGGAACTTGTAAGCCCTATACCCGGAATCAAAAATCTGACATATGAAGATGCAAATACACTTCTGAACTTCCAAAGTTTATGGACGGAGATTATTCATTGGGTTCGAAGCTTTTTGCATACCGTATTAGGCAATCTTCCAGAGCAAAGAGCAATAGGAAATCGATTATTTCGGGAACTGCCGGAGCATATTTACAATGAATTCAGTAAATATTTTAATGAAGAAGAATCACGGCAAGTCATGAACCTTATGTCAAGTTTGATTTTAACGAACTGGCGATTAATAACTTCCTATAAAAATAAAGATACAATGGCCGTTAATTTAAGTATCGCTGAATGGTATGAAACCGCCAATGAATTGGCAGCATTTCTTGCAACGATAAATAAATACTATGATAAAATTCAATTGAGAGATTTATTATATGAATATTTAAGACTGAAGGTGAGTGTAATGAATGCTTACTTAAATGGCAATCATGATCTGGAAATGCAAATATTCGATGAGATAGAAGATAAAGTAGCGCAAATTGCCAATTACATGGCTATGGGGATTATAGCTATGCGTCATTCATCGTAATAACACATCTTAAACCTTTCAACATTTCGGTTTATTCCATGTCCCCCTTATTCTTATTTTTATCTATTATCCACAACTTCTACACAGAATCAACACAAAACCGTATTAAAATGTAAAAGAAGAGTAAAAAGTACTCTTTTGAGCACTTTCCTTCTTTTAATAGATACACACTTTATAAAAGTCCTCCGGTAACCGGAGGACTTTTACATTCATGCATTTTTGATGAATAAAGAGAATCCTTGCTTTTTTCTTCTCATTTTTTACCGATCCTGATGTTCTTCCACCCAGCTTTTAATCTTAAGAAAAGATTCCTCGCTGATCACATGTTCTATGCGGCAGGCATCGGCAACTGCTGTTTCCTCACTGATTTGGAGCGCATTTACCAAATATTTCGTAAGCAGTCTGTGGCGCTCATAAATCTGCATTGCTCTCTGATAGCCGGATTCGGTCAGATGGATACCTCCACCATCTGCCATGATGACATATCCCGCTCTTTTTAAAATCCCCATTGCCCTGCTAATACTGGCTTTCGTATATTCAAGTTCATTTGCGATATCAATAGAGCGAACGGAACCATTTTTATTTTGCAAGATTAATATCGTCTCTAAATAGTCTTCACCGGATTCTTGAATTCTCATGCCAACCTCCCAACAAAATCGAAATAGTTGGATTATTTTAACATAGATTTGATTTTTTTTCAAATCTATGTTGACAAAAGTGAGTTAGCAATAGTAAACTATAGGCAGAGGTTAGCTCAAGCTAACTAAATTATTTGTCGTCGAGTTAGCATATGCTTACTGCTGGGAGGTTGATGAAATGCCACTATCTATGATGAAATCCGGAGAGCAAAATACAATCAAAAAAATCAATGGGCAAGATGATACAAAGCGATTTTTAGAAGGTCTTGGATTTGTGGTTGGAAGCACGATTACCGTCATATCCGTAATAGGTGGTAACCTGATTCTCAATGTGAAGGATACTCGAATCGCTTTGGATAAAGCAATGGCAACGCGCATTATTGTATAAACAAAATTCACTCTGTTTTATTGGGAATTGATCGTTGGAGGATTGAGAATGAAAACGTTAAAGAACACGCTTGTAGGCGAAACCGTTACTGTTTTAAAGTTTGACGGTGAAGGGGCTGTAAAAAGAAGGATCATGGACATGGGAATTACCAAAGGTGTCCAAATTCTTGTCAAAAAAGTTGCACCTTTGGGAGACCCCATTGAAATCACCGTACGAGGTTATGAGCTGTCTCTGCGAAAGAGCGATGCGGAAAAAATTATTGTGGAATGAAGCAGAAAGGAAATAAATTATGGGCATAAAAATCGCACTGGCCGGCAATCCCAACAGCGGAAAAACAACCATGTTCAACGAGCTTACCGGCAGCTCACAGTATGTAGGCAACTGGCCGGGAGTTACCGTTGAGAAGAAGGAAGGAAAACTACGAGGGCATAAAGATGTTACCGTAGTTGATCTTCCCGGGATTTACTCTTTATCACCATATACGTTGGAAGAAGTTGTTACAAGAGATTATCTAATAAAAGAAAAACCGGATGTTATCATCAATATTGTAGATTGCTCCAATCTGGAACGAAATCTTTATCTGACAACACAGCTATCCCAGGTTGGAATTCCGATGGTTATCGCATTTAACATGAGTGATGTAGTGGAAAAACGGGGTGATCAAATCAACTTGGTAAAACTCTCCGCAGAACTTGGAAGTAAAATCATACCGACTTCCGCAGTCAAGGGAGAAGGACTGAAAGAATTAATTTCAGCAACGCTGGAAACGGGAAGCAAAAATCTTGCAAAATCACCGGATCCCACGTTTCTTCAGGAAGCCTACGGGCAGCTTAGCGACGAGCAGGAAGAGTTTGCGATCAGTAGCCGTTATGATAAGATCCAAGGCATCCTCTCTCTTTGTGTCAAAAAGAAGCGTTCAGGCAAAATAAATACAACTTCAGATAAAATTGATCAAGTCGTTACAAACAGGTGGCTCGCATTACCTATTTTCTTCGCCGTACTCTGGTTTATCTATTACGTCTCTATCGTAACCGTCGGTGACATGACCATCGGCTGGGTCGAAAGCTTATTCGGATGGATACAGGGAGGAGCAGAAACCTTGCTGGTTCAGGCAAATGCTTCGGGCTGGTCTTCGGATCTGATCTTAAACGGTATCATCGGAAGTATCGGTGCAATTTTTATCTATGTACCTCAGCTTATGATTCTGTTTTTCTTTCTGTCCTTATTAGAAGACAGTGGTTATATGGCGCGCGTTGCCTTTATTATGGATCGAATCTTTCGTAAGTTCGGCCTTTCCGGCAAGTCCTTTATTCCAATGCTCATCGGAACCGGATGCTCTATTCCGGGGATTATGGCAAGTCGAACCATTGAAAACGAACGGGATAGAAAAATGACGATCATACTGACACCGTTTATTCCATGTGGTGCAAAGCTGCCGGTCTTCGCAATGTTTATCGCAATGATGTTCCGAGAACAAACCTGGGTGGGACCATCGATCTACCTGATCGCGATTGCGGCCGTTATTCTATCCGGAATTGTTTTGAAAAGAACAAAGCTGTTTTCCGGTCAGCCCGCACCCTTTGTCATGGAACTTCCAACCTATAAACTCCCTCGCATCAAAGGCGTTACGATCCACATGTGGGAAAAGGCGAAGTCCTTTGTAAAGAAAGCTGGTACTGTTATCTTTGCTGCTTGCGCAATTTTATGGATTCTTCAAAACTTTAGCTTTTCCGGGTACGTTGGTCCTGAAGCTATCGAAAATAGTATTCTTGCCCAGTTTGGCAATGCTGTAAAGTGGGTATTTATCCCTCTGGGATTTGGTGACAGCTGGACGGCACCGGTTGCAGCCATCACCGGGCTGGTCGCGAAGGAAGTGGTCGTTGCAACCTTTGCATCCGTAGGATCCACTATGCCGATCATCTTCAGTCAAGTCACCGCATTTGCATTCATGATGTTTATGCTGTTTTCGGCACCATGCTTCGCAGCCATTGGTGCCATGAAAAGAGAATTCGGCAGCTGGAAATGGACCTTGATCGCGATCGCATACCAGACTGGCCTCGCTTATATTGTTGCACTTCTTGTAAATGTCCTGGGAAACCTTGCCCTAAAGGGAACCAATGCCGTTGTAAAATCAGCGCTGGACATTGGTCTAATGGAAGAAGCCTCCGAAGGCGCGGTAGTACATGGAGACATCGTTCTGATCCTATTCGGAATTTTGCTGGTCATCGGCTTAGTCATTGGGATCGTAAGCAAAATCAGATCAGCAAAAGACTATCAGGTTAAAACAGAAGAATTAAAAGAATCCGCATAAGATTCTGTATTTCAGGGGGAAACATTAGAATACGAAAGAACGAAGAAGGGGGAATCCGTATGATAGATTTTATAATAGGCGGCTTGGTATTACTCGCCGTAATACTTTCCATCGTGAAAATCCGCAAAGATCGTAAAAACGGAAACAGCTGCGGCGGATGCTCCGGCTGTTCGTCCGCAGGGAGCTGCAGTGCTTATGAAACGTTAGAAGCCAAGATCAAAGAAAAGAAATAGGAAAAAGAAGTAAATCCTCAAGAGCCGAAGGTATCTCACACGCCTTCGGTTCTTTTGTCAATCAAATCGGTTATCTGCGCAGAAGTGGCTTCCACAAGACTCTGCAGCGGCAGATCCATTTGAAGTCCAACCTTTCCCGCACTGACTACAATCCTGTCAAAAGACTTCGCCCTTTCATCTACGGCAGTCCGAAACAATTTTTTCATACCGATCGGGGAGCATCCCCCCTTGATGTATCCTGTTATTTTAGTTATATCCCTTGCCGGAATCATTTCAAGCTTCTTCTCACCAAAATGCTTCGCTGCCTTCTTCATATCCAATTCATATGCTACCGGTATAACACAAACATAGAATTCCTTACTCGCACCCTGAGTAATCAGGGTTTTAAAAACTCTTTGCGGGTCAATTCCCGTAGCTTTTGCCACAGATACTCCATCTAAAAATCCATCCGGTGCTTCGTATTCATGAAGAATATAATCCACTTTCTTTAAGTCTAAAAGTCTGACTGCATTTGTTTTCACGTTTGCCATGAACATCCCCCCATTTCACCATATTTCCTGAAACCTATTTTATTACTTAGAAAATATCGCTTTCAGCGATATTGACGGAGTATCAAAGAAAGCTCCTTGACCGTTGCCTTTTTACCCCAAGCTTGCCTTTTTGCCCCAAGCTTGCCTTTTTGCCCCAAGCTTGCTTGGCTCGGCAAAACGGACAGCAGAGAGCGAAGCGAGTCGGAGGCGAAGCCGTTGCTTGGCATGGCAAAACGGACAGCAGCGAGCGAAGCAAGCAGGAGGCACAGCCGTTGTCGCCCTTGCGGCGACATATGGAAATAGGAAGCCTCGATTCCGTCATTTCCACTTTTTTTACTATAATCTGATGGAATCTGCTATCCTTTACTCCTTTTTCACCCTAACTCCATCTGATATATCCTCGCTTGGCGAAATGATTACAGTCTCCCCATCAAGCATCCCGGAAATCACTTCCATATAATCTTCTCCTTCCAGCCCTGTTTCTATCTCACGCAAAACGGCTTTTCCGTCTTCTATGACATAAACACAATCTTTCTTGCTCTTTTCGAAAACAGCCAGTTCTGGAACTCGAATGGCATTTTCTTTTCTTTCAACCGTAATTTCCACCTCCATGTCGCTGCCGAGCCGAGCCGATTCCGACGTTCCAAATGCAATCTCAACGGTTACTCTTTTTTGGTTCACACCCAAGTCAGACATTTTTTCCTCGGCCTTGAGATGAATCTTTTTCACGGTTCCCTTTTCATCATTAAAATTTGCATCTTCGCTATAGATTCTAACCAGGTTTCCTTCCCGGATCAGATCCGCATCTTCCGCGATAAAATCCGTTTTTACATAAATATCATTTAGATTAGAAATCTCAAAGAGGGAAGCCCCTGCAACCACGGATTCTCCTTCTTTCACATAGACGCCAGTAATTACTCCATCGATGGGCGCCGTTCGTCCCGTTGCTCCTGTAGATTCCGCATAGCTTTCTATCGAATACTTCAGAGATTCCATCTGGGAGGCCAATTGTTTTGCAGCCGTATTGGATGAATTATATGACTCATAACTCAAAGCACCCTGTTCGTAAAGCGCCTTGTTTTTATCAGCAAGCTCTTTCGCCCGTTTATACTGTGCCTGCAAGCCGGAGAGCTCCGCCTGCCGACTTTTAATATCAAGCGCAGCACTTGTTCCATCACTGACCATAAGTGTATCACCGGCCTTGACGTGATCCCCTTCTTCAACCAGCAATCCATTGATTTCTCCTGAATTCTTGGCGGTAATTGATATGGTGCTTTTTGATTCCACCGTGCCGGTTTCCTTTAACAGCTTCGTTACTTCACCCTGATCCACAACCGCGGATTTTACAACCATTCCGTTGTTCATGACAATTGCGGCAGCGATCATGATAAAAAGTGCTGCACTAACAACAACGATCCATTTTTTACCCTTCTTAAACTGCTTCATACCTTTATCCCTTTCCTTTTGCTTTTGCTTTTCTTGGCAGAGACTTATGTGAATCAAAATCTTCCTTCATAATTTTTCAAGATTCCCTGTTTTTCAATGCCTGAAGGAAATCGAGCTTTTGAATCTTCCGATAGGTTGCAAGCTGTGCCAGCAGAACAAATCCGATCGTATAGATACCTGCCATAATTAATGCATTCAGATTTGGACTCATGTCTATACTGTATAAATCCGTGCTGAAAGCAGTGGAGCTGTATTCCGCCATCAGCTTTCCTATTGGTATCCCCAGGAGAATTCCCACAATCATGATGAAATTGTTTTCCCGTACGATCATAAAAAAGATTTCCAACTTGCTGAAACCCAACACGCGCAGAGAGGAAAATTCCATCTCTCGTTCTCCCAGGCTGACAATGGTCGCATTGTAGACGATACAAAATCCAAGAATACCCGAAAATACGATCATGGTTCCAACCGAAAGCAACATCATCGTCATATATTTTTCATAAACAGCTCTGGTGTCCGCAATAGACATGATGGTAGCAATATTTGCTGCTTTAATCAGCTTTTCATTGACGTCCGGGTCTTTTGAATCCGCATAAACTCCGTTGACTACGTTTTTTTCCAGCAAATCCCTTCCCATTGTATCAATATTCATATAAGCATTCATTCCCAGAGACTGCTCAATAATGCCCTTTACCTGTACGTAGAGATCCTTCCTGTTGGGTATATAGCTCTTCACCAAAATTAAGTCACCTTTTTCTACGTTCAAGGCATTCGACAAATTTTCCGAAATAAGCATTCCCTGCTTCGGAATTTCTGCCCTCTCTTTGCTTATATCCTGAAAAGAATAGAATTGAGTATTCCGGGAAAGACCAATGATATTTACCGCTTGTTTTTTATTACCGTTTGCCAGCTCAAAGGGATATTCCAATTTCCCTTCCACATAGTCCGTATCAATCAGGTGTTCTATATCCCTTACCGTTTTCTGAGGCACCGGATTTGAAAAGCTGATATTATAATCCATTTTTTGAAACTCTTTAAAATGATCGTTCATCATTTGATCCATGACACCGGGCATGCTGGTAGTAAAAAGCATCATCGCATACGTCAGTGAAACACCCGCTAATACAAAAATGGTCCTTTTCTTATTCCGAAATACATTTTTGCTAATCATTTTACTGCTGAAAGATAACCGTCTCCAAAAGAAAGGAACCTGCTCCAGCAGAATTCGCTTTCCGGTATTCGGCGCTTCCGCCCGCATCGCATCAGCAGGGGTGATCTTCAAAACACCTTTCGCTCCAACAGCTCCGGACAGGGTACAAAATGCTGCGGATAGTATTATGGCAAGAAATAAATAGGAATAGTAGAACTCAATGCGAAGCAGAGGAATATGAAAATAATCCAGATACATCCTGGTAAGTCCACCCGCAAGTGCCATTCCTAAAATTGATCCAATCACACCACCTGTAATACCTGAAATCAAAGCATATTTTACATAATGCATCAACACCTGACCATTTCGATATCCCATCGCCTTTAGTACACCAATCTTGATTCGATCTTTCTTAACCAGACGAGAAAGCATCATCATCAGGATAAGCCCTGCAACCAGAAGGAATAGAATCGGGATGGTATTTGCCATTGAATTTAGCTGGGTCAATTCTTGTTTAATGATAGAATTACTCAGCTGATCCTTCTGTTTCACTGTCTGCTTGACTCCATAAAGATCCAACGCCTCCTCTACCTCATCAATTAGAGCCTCTTCCTCTGCATTGTCCTCATAGCGGATCAGAATTTCATTAAAGCTCCCGGGAATTCCGGCAGCCTGCCCGCCAAACCGCTCGGTCACATAGCACACGCCAAAGTTCTCCTCATCGGGCATGATAGACTGATTGTTTTCCATCAGATAAATATATTCAGGATTGGCAACAATCCCGATCACTTCCAGTGTTCGCTGCACCCCGCCGACCTGAATTTTGATTTCGTCACCGGGTTCGATTTTCCTGGCATTGGCAAACTGTTCGATCAGCAATGCTTCATTACCGGAACCGGATAACATTTTTCCTTTCAAAAGGGTAGATCTGCTTAATTCGTCCTCTTCCTCCGTTGTGGTAATCAGCCGAAGGTTGACTCTTTCATTCGGATCGTCCGTCACCATGGGCACATCCAAAGTAATTCTCCCCATTGCTTTTGAAACACCCTGGATTTTCTCAAGATCTTCCATCTCCTGAACAGGTACTGCAGCGGTCTGCAAAAACAAATCTGCAAAGTTGTTTTCTCTATAATAAGTATCCACTGTTTTGTCCATATTGACAGATGTCATTTGAAAGGCCGTATAAATCGCAATTCCCATCACGATGATGGTCAATACAGCAAAAAACTGACCTTTTGACTGGCTAATCATGCGCATCAGCATGGTGTCTATTTTATGAAGCTTTCTCGTTTTATAAAGCTTTGCCATCTCTTTTCCTCTTACTTTAGCGTTACCACTTAATTTCCTCTACGTCCATCGGACTTTCATTGATATGATCATCGATAATCCTTCCACTTCTCATTCTGATGACGCGATCCGCCATATGAGCAATATCTGAATTGTGGGTAATTACAATGACGGTTTTACCCCGATCTTTATTCACCTTGCGAAGCAAACTTAAGATGGTAATCCCAGTATTGAAGTCAAGTGCTCCCGTAGGCTCATCACAAAGCAAAATTTCGGGGTTCTTTGCCACTGCCCTTGCTATGGATACCCGCTGCTGTTCCCCGCCGCTCATCTGTGCAGGGAAATGATCCCGCCGTTCAAAGAGCCCGACCGCTTTCAGCACTTCATCAATGGGTAGGGGATCCTTCGAAATTTCTGTCGCCAGCTCTACATTTTCTTCTGCAGTAAGATTCGCCATGATATTATAGAACTGAAAAACAAAGCCCACTTTATTTCTGCGGTATTCCGTCAGTTCTCTCTCTCGATAACCGGTGATCGCCTCTTCGTGCAAAAATATTTCCCCGGAAGTTGGCTGATCCATTCCTCCGATAATATTTAAAAGAGTACTCTTTCCTGAACCGCTGGGACCCAGAATCACTACAAATTCACCGTCTTCAATTTCAAAAGAAGCTTCTTGAAGCGCTTTTACTTCAATTTCACCCATTTGATAACTTTTTGATACGTTCTCAGCTCTTAATATTGTCATTCGATGTTCTCCCCCCGGTTACTCATTGTTCCGGTTTCCCAAACCATACTGCATAAAATCAATAAAGTCATCGATATCCCGAAGCATAAGATCAAAATCCATCATTTCCTCCTTCACATCGAAAATTTCGTCATACCGGGTCCACAGCCAACTCAGGATTCTCAGGCAAAATTCTCTGGAAATTCCTTCCCTGATATCTCCGTTTTTTATTGCGTGATCCAGCAATTCCTCCAAAAAATTCTCTGTGGTGTTCCCCAGCATTTTTTTTGCGGCATCGTATATTTTATTCCCTTTTTCTTTCAGATACATCATTCCGAAGAGATAGTATTTGGGATATTCCCTGACAAATTCAATACCTGTTTTTGCTGCAATTCTAAAGTTCTCGAAGAAATTTCTATCTCCCTCTTCCTTATTGTAATCCAGCATTTTTTTGTTCATGAATTCGACCTTAGCATCCGCTACGGATTGAATCAAATACAAATAGAGTGCCTGTTTATCTTCAAAATGATAATAGAAGGTGCCCTTGCTGATTCCAGCATTCTTAATGATATGATTCAAGGAAGCCTCTTCATAGCTTTTTGATGAAAACTCTTCCATCGCTGCTTTTAGAAGTTCTTCTTTCCGTTCAAATGATTTGTTTTTCATCTATTTGTACTCCCATGAAAAAAAACTATAATTAAACCGCTCTATCTAAACCACCTGGTCTATACAATATATTCCTTTCTGTCTGATCTGTCAACCTAATGTTTTCTCAAAACCAAAACAATTTTTGATTCCTCAATTATACTTTTCCATACATAGGTAAGAAAAAGACTGTACAAAAATGCACAGTCTTCTATGATTGATTCCCGGTTTCTTTGATTTTATGTATCTATTTTTAGTCTAACACTTGATATCCGTTTTTCTTTAGACTTTCAACCGCTTCTGCCAATTTTTCTTCTTTCACCAAGATATAATCGGTATTAAAAGTGGATATTGCAAAGATACTGATTCCGCTTTCGGCCAAAACCGTGGACAGTTTTGATAAAATTCCAATCAGAGAAAAATCCAACTCCCCTTGAACGCGAAACCCGCTCCATCCTTTTTCCAAAGCAATACAATTCTTTGGTACCGAAGCAGTTCTGCACACCAAAGATAGTTCCTCATCCGTCTTGCTGAAAAAAGCAAATTCATCGGAGAAATCTACGTCTTTGATATCCTTAATTTTACATACTGAAAAGTGATCCTTTAAAATTTTCAATTCCATTACATCTACCTCTTACGACTCTCTATATTTTCAATAAGTTTATTACTTTCCTATCCATCAGCGATGCTCCAAACCGAAAGGTATATTTTAGCCCCAATTACAAACCTGATTCATCCTTTCCGTAGTTCTTTTCAGTGAAAGTTCTCTTAACATTGCCAGATTCTTCTTTTTCCATGCTCCTTTCGCAATTTTTCGATTGATCTCTTTATTGTAGAGCTTTCCTTCCAGATATCGCCTAATCAGTTCTTCCGGTTCCAGATCAATGAATTCTACCCGTTCCGCACAATCAAAAATAAAATCCGGTATTATCTCTCCCTTCGGAATCTTCAAGATTTCTGTTACCGTTTGGTTCAGACTTTCAACCTGCTCTGCATTTACCGTGGTATAAACATTGATTCCGGCAGCCAAAAGTTCTTCAATGTCCTGAAACCGCTTCTCATGCGTTGACCCTACTGAATTGGCATGTGCCATTTCGTCCACAAGAATGGTCTGAGGTTTTCTGAACAGGGCTCCTTCCAGGTTAAATTCCGTTAGCGCTCCTTTCCTGCTGGCGATCAGCTTAAAAGGAAGTATCTCCAGACCTTCTGCCATCTCCACCGTTTCAGCACTAGAATGTGGACTTATGTACCCCGCTACCACATCGATGCCTCTTCTTAATTCTTGATGCGCATCCTTTAGCATTGTGTAGGTTTTCCCCACTCCAGATGTATATCCAAAGTAGATTTTTAATTTTCCTCTTTTTATCATATCTATCCCCTTTTTCTTCGCCCATTATCATTTTTTCGCACAACAGGGTATCCCCTTTTTGTCATTTTTAGAAGTGATTCCTCTTGCAATTACAGAATACCGCAAAACAAGAATAATTTGCGTGCTTATTTTACATCAACTTTCGACATAATATACATAAAAAAGACTCCCGCAAACGCTATATCTAGCGGTTTTACGGGATCAAATCCAGTACGTTAGTCTACATGTAGTTCGCTCACCCCTAAAAACATCCAATTCAGACTTACCGGAATGCGAGATTTAAAAAGAAACCCACGATTGTCCATGATAAATAGGAAAACTGAAGAAGGTAGTTTCCGATTCCAAATGGTAAGGTTGCAACGTTAAACAGAGGGTAAAAAAACCATTGCGCACCAATCATAGCAAAAATAAAAATCGGAATCATATAGATCCACTTGTTCTTTGCCTTTGTAAATCTTGGATTGGCTACGGTTCCAACCGCGATGCCAATGAACAGATAGACCACATACATTGCCACAAAAGAGAAAAATCCAAATTGCCCGGTACTGGAATTGAATTGATCCAGCTGCCCGTTAAGCCATGACCCGATTACCATCAAAGCAAGTATGATTAAAGTTCTTGTAAGTAATTTCATAGAGTTTGTCATGCTGGTACCACCGTTTCTCTGTTATTCTATGCTAAAAATATGCAATGGTTTCGATCTCAACCAGCACGTCTTTTGGCAAACGAGCCACTTCAACAGCGGATCGGGAAGGGAACGCACCTTCTGTAAAATATTTGGCATAAACCTCATTCATTGCCACAAAATGATTCATATCTTTCATAAATACCGTGGTTTTTAGAACATTATGCATGGAACTTCCTGCTTCTTCAAGAATTGCCTTCACATTTTTCAGAACCTGCTCTGTCTGTTCTTCAATGGATGTACCTACAACACTTCCGGTTTCCGGGTCAAGGGGAACCTGACCAGAAGTAAAAATAAGATTCCCAAAAATATTCGCCTGGGAATATGGGCCGATTGCAGCCGGAGCCGTCTTTGTCGTAACGATTTTTCTCATATTGATGTCCTCCTGAATTTCATAGACTAGTTAACACTATGATTTTTTAATTATTTTATCTATCTTATCAAATATTATTGTTATCTTTTGTAAAAATTTCTGCCCATTTTCTCTTTAATCAATTGTTCCAGCGCTATGATCTGCTCTTGTGAAAAAGCTCGCTTTGGAAGAATGATAGCCTGCATAGTATTGATGTAAAGGTAATAATACTTTTTGGTTTTATATACACAATAAAACATTTCCCATTGAAAAGATCCTGCACTGTTTTCCTTTCCCCCCTCCTCAGTGAATCCCGATTCAGAAAAGGTAGCCGTTCTCTCATTGTCTACCACCAGTTGATCAGATGCAAGAAACTTTTTTACACTGTATTCAAACAGTATGACCTGAAGTATGATAAGCCCCAGAAATGCCAGGCATACATAAAAGTACCAATCTGACACTTCAATCATACCTGCATATTTTCCAATGACTGCAGCAGCAGAAAGTACTGCCGCAACAGGCATTAGCACTGTCATGATTTTCTTTTTCCGGAACATATTAAAGAAGACGAAGGATTTGTAGTCTTGTGCTGTGGTTTTTAATTGAATTATAATGTTATTCTCCATGATAATCGTTTGAATTCCTTTCTTGAATAAATTTTCCATGGATGCTTCGATATCCATGATGAATTAAAAGAAGAAACAGCACCAAAGCCACGAGAAAAAGCACCCCAAACAGCATTGCCAGAATAGCACCAAAAGGGATTTGAATCATAGCCAAAAGTAAGGAAAACAAGAGTCCAATCTCGGCAGACAATATGAACCTCCATCGATCGTCACAAATTTTTGCCAAAGTAAAATCACCGACTTGATTTAATAGATTCTTTGTTCCCATACACATACTGTAAATGAAATAAATATTAATAATAATGCCGATGATCATAAAAGCAGTTGCCAAAAGCGGAACAGCCCCAAAAATCCCCGCACTGAAATTTATGGGGGAGGATTCCGTCATACCGAATTGATCTACCGTATTTTGTATCGGAGCCTGGTAAATATTGATCAGCGCGAGCATAGTCAGTACAATAGCCAATTTTCTTGCAGTAGTGTAGTTTGCCTCATACTGTTCAATTCGTCTGAGTCCTACAATCACCATAAGGTATCCAATAAAATCCGGTACGATATCAAATCCCTGTATTCTAACGTTGATGGCCGTAAAAAGCAGACCGAAAAAAGCTAATTTTAAACCACCCATATCGAAGGCGGTCTTCGTATTTTCTATTTTATCATTTTCTATTTGATTTTCTTGCATCCTATTTCCTCTTTACTCCCATCCACCAACTCCAATTTCTTTTTTCGCGTCAGCTTCTTAATCTGCTGCTCCCTTCTCAATGCATCGCCCTTTGATTCAAAGGCTTCACTGTAAAGGAGACTGACGGGTCCTCTTCCCCTGGTATATTTTGCACCAGTTCCGCTGTTATGGGCAATCATCCTGCCATCCAAATCGGTGGTCCACCCGGTATAAATTGTCCCATCCGCACATTGAATCATATAAACAAAATTTGTATTTTCTTTTCTTCTTGTCATGGTTTCGCCTTCTGCAATACGTTATATTCTTCTCGCGTCATAGAATAACATACTACTTCACGAATCGATCCATCATATATTTTATAGGCATTTCTCAAAACACCTTCATACACAAAGCCACATTTTTCAATTACTCTTCCTGATCTTTTATTTTGAACACTTCGGTAAATAGCTACCATATCCAGCTCCATTTGTTCAAAGGCAAATTGCAATACGGCCTTTGCCGCTTCCGTCATAATACCTTTTCCCCAGTAATTCTCTCCCATCGCATAACCAAGCTCCCTGCATTTGATTCCCGGCCTTCTTACATCCTGCTCGTAACCGATGGATCCAATTACTTTTCCGTTCTCTTTATATACGATCGCCCAAGAGTCATATTTATCAATAAATAAGCTCTGCATAATTTCCAGCGATTCACGCTTGCTTTCGTGAGGCTTCCAGCCTGCATGAGAACCAACATTGGGATTTTTTGCATAGTCATAAATATCATCAATATCGTTAATATCCCAATCTCTTAATACGAGTCTTTCCGTTTCTATCGTTTTCATCGTTGTTTTCTCATTTCTTCAATCTGCGATTTACTGAATCGAAAAACCTTGAACCAATTAATTTCCTCAGCTCCCATTTTGCGGTAATAATCCTTACCGGACAGGTTGGTTTCCATACAGTACCAGTCCATCCTTGCGCAGTCCTTCTCCGCGGCAATGCCGGCAAGGCAGGAGAAAATTTTACTTCCAATCCCTCTTCCACGATAACGTTCCTGCACATAAATATCGTCTATATACAAAGTCTGTTTCCCGGTAAAAGTAGAAAAACTATATGCCCAAATCGCAAAACCCACTGGATTACAATCTACTTCTGCGACCAAAGCTTCCGCACCATGTTTTACAAACAGAATTTCTTTCAGGCTCTCCTCCGTACTGCAAATTTCGTTTTCTGCTCCCTCGAACCGAGCCAGTTCAATAATAAATCTTAAAATCGTAGTAATATCTTCTTCCTTAACCATTCGAATCTGCAAATGATCATCTCTGTATGAATCCATAAAAATATCACTCCCCCTATAAAACCAAAGATTACTGAACAATACCGAATCTCTGTTTCACCTCATAACCAGTTTAATATCATCTCAAACTGGTTTCTGATTTATTTGCTTATTATTCTGTCGTACTCAATATTTCTTTATTCTTTTCAACCTGACTGACCTTCATCTTTGCCACATCTCCCGGTTTCACTTCTTCCAACAGACCTAAAACGGTCGGTCCAAGGAATATCGTATCCAGTACCCTGTCACCGATGGAAATTTTGCTGAATGGGGTAAAGTTCTGCCCTTTTATATAGTATTTGCTGCCAATTTCAACAACTTTTTCAACTTTAATATCCTTAACGCCCATCTTCATCTTTGTTGGATCATACGGGTTAATCCCCCCAAAAATATACTCCTTCCCATAAAGCATATCGTACTGGAGCGCTTTTAAATTAGTAAGATACATCGGATCCTCTTCATGATCCTGATGATACTTTATCAATACACCTTCATGGATATCTATACGATCCAGAACCTCCGCACCAAGCTGATAGGAATATAGATCCTTATCTTCCTTCGAAAGTCCGAAATTATCCCATATTACATACTGTGTCTGATAAACGGTTTTATTCAACAGATCGTCGTCCTTGATATTAAGGCTCGGCAAGTGGTCACCGTACATAATAAGTACCGTCTCTTCACCATAGTCTTCCAGCGCTTCCGTCAAATTCTTAATAAACTGATCCATTTCATGAATCTGCTGAAGATAATATTCAAAAGCGTATGCTTCACGTTTCACTTCAATTCCCGACATAGTGACGACCGGATCTTTGATTACCTGCGATGTCGGATATTGTCCATGCCCCTGTACTGATATGGTGTATACTAAGTCCTCGCTCTTTGTAGACTGGAGTGCTGCCAGAATTTCATCGGTCAAGACGCCGTCCTTTGCCCAGTTCTTGGGTGTCTTAGTCACATTGTTCATATATTCCAATGAGGTAAAGGTATCAAAGCCTAGATTTGAGAAAACCTTATTTCTTCCATAGAAAGCCCCCCTGTGATTGTGTATAGCATGTGTCCCATAGCCCAGTCGTTTCAGGTCATAAGCCATACTTTCACAAGTTTTCTCAGTCAGCACGGATTTGTATGGATATTCTCCGGGGCCAAAGAACCGGACTCTCATGCCCGAAAGTACTTCAAATTCGGTATTTGCGGTTCCTGCACCAATGGCTGGAACGGTAAGAAAACCAGAAGAATACTCCCTTTTCAACTTGCGGAAATTGGGAACCGGATCCTCTGAGAAGGAGAGGTTTTCCATCAATGTCGGATCAAAAAAGGATTCCAGCTGAAGCATTATCACATTCGGCTTTCTTCCCTCATCTGTGGTTGATGTTGAAATGTTGGTGAAATCTTTCAATTCTTCTTCTGTAAAAATGCCAAGAATCTCATCACTGGAATAATTTTTAGGCGCAGAAATTCCGGTATTCAGCCAAGTATTCACAAAGCAATATGGGAATCCATAGTCACGGTATGCATATCCCAGATTTCCAAAATATGTAGATACCCAATTTTGACTGATCGCGAGATTGGTTGATCCAAACATAACCACACCCAAAAGAAGAACACCTGCCAGACTTTTTCTATAATTAATTTTCTGCTTGTGCTTCGGCATAAAGAAGAAAACAAGAATCAGGGCTACAATGATAAGCACTCCTGCCGCTGCCACAAGAATAATTTGAATCGTGTCAAGATAATTCGGAATGATCGACATGACAGATTCCAAAAGCGCCAAATCTGTTACGGTAAACGGCGTCGTTCGGTAACTCAGAATCACCCCATTGGTAATCCCGATGGTAAGCCAGAAGATTGATACCATTACATAAACAAAGATACGCCGCTTTACCAAATACGCAATAGAGAAGGTAAAAAAGATGAGTAATGTATTATATAAAAAAGTCATCGGTGAATGAAGCAGATAATCGATACATGTCAATATAGATCCTCTGCTTAAAGATTCTATAATGAAATTAATTAGAAACGCCAGTACGACGCAAAGTGCAATTGAATTGTGCAAATATTTTTCAAAAAATGATTTCATAAGTAATTCTTTTCCTCCAGATAATTAGTTCCCAGGTCGAATGGTGTTTGCCAAAGCAGCAAATTCTTGAAGGCTCAGTGTTTCTGCCCTTCTTATAGGATCAATGCCTGCCTCTAGCATGACTGTACCTATTTCTTCTTTTGTCAGTCCATAAATACCCGAAAGTGAGTTCAACAGAGTTTTTCTCCTCTGCCCGAATCCTGCTTTGACCACTGCAAAAAAAGCTTCTTCGCTATAAAGCAGCACCGGTCTTTCTTTTCTAATGTCCAATCGGATTACTGTGGAATCCACTTTTGGTTGTGGAACAAAAATTTCTTTTGGTGCACTGACAACATGCGTCACGGTGCAGTAGTACTGCACCGCAACAGAAAGTGCTCCGTATGCTTTAGTTCCCGGCTCGGCCTTGATGCGGTCGGCAACTTCCTTCTGTAGCATAATGGTAATGCTGTCCGCGGGAATCCTGTCCTCCAGTACTTTCATAATAATTGGAGTGGTAATATAGTAAGGAAGATTTCCCAGTATTTTTACCCCGCTTCTTTTTTGACCGTTAATATCACTATTTTGTTCCAAAATTTCTTTCAAATCAGTTTTCAGCACATCTTTATGAATAATTTCAATATTCTTATATTCGCTCAGCGTTTCTTTTAAGATCGGAATCAGATTGCGATCAATTTCGATCGCAACAACTTTCCCGGCTGATTCTGCCGCCGCCTCAGTGAGGCCGCCGATACCCGGACCGATTTCAATGACCAGATCCCCTTTTTCAATCATTGATTTTTCTATGATTTTATCAATGATATTTTTATCGGTTAGAAAGTTCTGACCCAGACTTTTTGAAAATTGAAAGCCATGCTTATTTTTTATTTCTTTTATTGTTGTCGGTGCATATAATTTCATTTGTATCCCTTGCTAATCTCCTTCTCCTGTTGCTTGATTCGTTTCTTTCCTTGTTGCTGATCATTAGGAATGGCGATTCATTCAGCCCGCTGTTCCGTAACTCTTCCTTCTTTTGTCATCTCTTCGACCGCTTTCATAAATTCCTGGCGGGAAGTTCCATATTGATTCAGTCTATTTAGAAAAATCTTACTGTTACCATAGCCAATTCCCAGCCGTTTCCCCAGCTTGTCCCGTCTTTTGGCTGCTCCTGAAATACCTGCAAGCCCGTTCTCAAAAAGATCCTTCTGCGTAAACTCAAATCGTTTATCGGCAATAGATGGTTTTGCTTTATTCAGAGCTTCTCTGATACTGGCTGGGGTAGCATTCTCTATTCCGACATCCCCATCCTTCAACGCTTCTTCTCTCGGTAAAAAAGCATGCTTTCCCTCGGGGAAACGCTCAGAAAGTCTTTTTCTTATTTTCTCTCCGGCAAAATCCGGGTCTGTAAAAATTATGATTCCTCGTTCAGCAGAAGCCCTTTCAATGCGTACAAAAATCTCCTGCTTGATTCCGAATCCATGAGTCGCAATGGTTTCAGCATCTACTGCTCTTTTTACTGCTGCTTCATCATCTCTGCCTTCCACAACAATGATCTCTTTTATCATAGTATCTCCTAGTTGGGTATAATTCCACTATCGGTGGTTTCTTTGCTTTTATCGGGAAGCACATATAAGATCTCCCCTGGTTTTATCATCTTCAACTGTGCTCTGGCCTGTTGCTCGATGTATTCCGGGCTGTTGACCTGAGCATAGATATTCTCCAGCCGTTTTTTCTGTTCCATAAGCTCTTGGTATTCTTTCATGGCCTGTGCCTCACTGTGTTTTAGGCTAACAATGTGAAAAATCGATCCACCTATCATACAGACGATAAAAACGAAAATAAAAAAACACACCATTCTGCGACGGGCTTTTTTCCCTGCCTGGCGTTCTGTAGTCACTGATTTTGTTTTTCTTGCTTTGATTTTTTTTTCTGCAGCTTCTTCTCTCTTATGTTTTCTGAGTTGTCGCGCTTCTTCTATATCAATAACCTGGCTGTTGCTTTTAAAATCTCTGCTGCGCCGCTTTTTTTTCTTTAACATAAAATCACCTGATCTTAAAAAATCATCTGATTCTTATTGTATCACAGAAAAACTTTTTCCACAAGACAGCCCCTGCTGCAAATGCCATAAGTGCATGAAAACTCAACCTTCCATAGCTGCAGTAATACAGAAAGGATGAAGTCAGCAATGCAGCAAACAGCCAAAATAAGATGTCTTGAACAAAGGATATCTTATTACCGGGCTTTATTTTACTTTTTATTCTTAGAAAGATATCATGAAAAAGCATGATCGTCATCCCGGCGAAGAGCATAATAACAAATTCAAAGGATTGGTCAATGATCAACGGATTAATTGCTGTATTCATTTTAGTATTTTTTTCAGGAAACCTTTTTCCTGTCTGTCTCTTTTCTCTGTATAAACAGCAGAGCCAATTACTCCGGAAATCAAGACCTTTCCTTCTTCCAAATCCAGCTTTTGTATATGCAGGTTCTCTCCCCGAATGACCAATCCGCCGTTTTTTAGATTCAGCAAAATCGTATCTTCGTTGAAACTTTCTACATCTGTAACTTCTGTAACAGTAATCCTTTCTCTGTTATCAATGTTCACAACATGTGCATCCATAAAAACACCCCTTTTCAATATATGAAAAGGGGCGCTGGTTTATTCATTCGATATTCTTGATTCCTCTCACACGAGCAAGAGGAAGGTTAATGGTTACTTTTGTGCCTCTATTTTCCTTACTTTCTATTTCGATGCTGCCGCGATGTTCTTCTACGATCTGCTTGGAAATGGCAAGTCCAAGCCCAGTTCCTCCCATCGCTCTGGAACGAGCCTTATCCACACGGAAAAACCGTTCAAATACGCGGGATAATTCTTTTTCAGGGATACCAATCCCGTTGTCCGTAATAATAATTTGAGCAAATTTATCTACCAGCAAAGCGTCAATATCAATCCTTCCGCCATCCTGGGTGTATTTGATGGCATTACTTAATACATTGAGCAGAACCTGCTCAATGCCATCTTTGTCGATGACCGCCATGATCTTTTGACTATCATCATAAATATAGTTGAAATGCTGATTTTTATTTTTCGCGGTCAGCTCTACCTTCGCGACTACAGATTTGAGAAGACTGATCAAGTTCCCTTCCTTTTTATTCCACTTTTCCTGTTTATAATCCAGTCTGGATAGCTGCAACAGATCTTTGACCAGCCGATTCATCCGGTCAGCCTCGGTGTCAATGATGCTTAAAAACTGATGTTCCAGTTCTTTATCATCCACCTGTCCGCAAAGGAGAGTTTCCGTATAGCTTTTTATCGTGGTCAACGGCGTTTTTAATTCATGAGATACATTTGCTACAAAATCCGTCTGCATGTTTTCCAGCTTCTGCCTTTCGGTAATGTCCTGCAGAATCATAATAATACCGACATCCCGAGCATTTTCATCCTTAAACCGATCATATCTTACCGCAAAGGTCGAGCCTCCATAAATAAAAATGTCTGCAACACCGCCGTCCTTGCTATTTTCTCTCAATTTTTCAAACATCAAGTTTTCATTATAAGTCTTAATGATATCATCGTAATAACGGTTCTCCATATCATCCGCAGTAATGTTCAGCATTGCCATGGCAGCCGGGTTAGCATGAATGATATGTCCCGATAAATCAACAGCAATTAAACCGTCTGCCATATATTTCAGGATGGTTTCCAGCTTGCTTTTTTCGTTCGATATTTCGGATAATGTCAAAGTAAGTTGCTTTCTAAGCAGATTAAACATTTCCGCAAGACGGCCGATTTCATCATCGGACTTAACACTGACCTCCTGACTAAAATCACCTTGTGCCATCTTTTCGGCTTTTTCTGTTACATCATTGATTGGAACGGTAATACTTCTAGCAATAATAAACCCAAGTAACACCGTGATAAAGAGAGCAATCACCATTGCTTTTACGAAAATAACCTTAGACTGATTGATGGTATCATAAACACTGGACATATCCTCTCTGAGATAGAGAATCCCCTTGACTTGATCCTCACTCCCGATGGGAAACACCATGTTTTTAATCGGCATTTCTTTATTTTTTGTTTTTACAATGCTGTCTTCTTCGTCAATGCTGCCGCCAAGACCACTGACAATAATATTCCGTTCCAGAAGATCCACAGCGCTTTTTAGTACATAATTTTCATTACTGGAAGCAATAATGATAAAATCATCATCTACGACAAAGATTTCCTGGGAGATTCCCTTTGACCAGCTCATGATATTGGCCTGTATTTCCTCCTGGTGACTTTTCAGATCATCATATTCCTGTAATGAGGAAAGCAGCGTTGAATCCTGAACCAATTTTGTTATATTTCCGCGAATGGAGTCCTTATAATAGACCTCGAGCTGACTCATAATAAAAACTCCGATGATTGTTGTCGCGATAAAGACAAGAAGAAAGTAAATAAAAACGAGCTTCCATCTTATGCTGATCCATCTCTTTTTCCCGATCATACCCCTTACGGCCTCCTGAAGTAATAGCCTATTCCTCTTTTTGTCATGATATATTTAGGATCACTGGAGTCATCTTCAAGTTTTTCTCTTAATCTCCTCACGGTAACGTCTACCGTACGAATATCTCCATAGTATTCATAGCCCCAGACTTCTTCAAGAAGTTGTTCTCTGGAAAACACCTTATTTTCCCGTTCTGCCAAATATTTGAGAAGTTCGAACTCACGGAGGGTAAGCTCCAACGCGATTCCGTTCTTTCTCACCTCATAACGATTCAAATCAACCGCAAGATTTCCAAAGTCCTGAACATTGGATGGAACATCTTGTACATTCACCAACAGATCTGTCCTTCTGATGTTTGCCTTAATTCTGGCAATGAGTTCCCTCATACCAAAAGGTTTTGTTATATAGTCATCCGCTCCCAGCTCCAGACCAAGTACCTTATCTACTTCTTCTTCCTTCGCTGTCAGCATAAGAATAGGCACGGAATTTGTTTCCCTTACTTTTTTGCATACCTGAAAACCGTCTAAAAGCGGAAGCATCACATCCAGCAGGATTAAATCCGGCTTTCCCGCCAAGGCCTTCTCTAATCCATCTTGACCGTCATATGCCGTTTCTATTTCAAAGCCTTCTTTTACTAAATTGAATTTTATAATATCTGATATGGATTTTTCATCCTCTATGATCAATATTTTTTTTGTGTCCATAAGAGTCCCCCCTACCTCAGAAAAAACACTACCGCACCATTATATCAAAAAAAACTTGATTCGTCAAAAATCCATTTTTTTCAATTGACAAATTCGAAAAACATTGTTAGTATTATGCCATACGATATATCGCTATACATAATATTTGTTTTATTTGAAGGAGTGAGAAAATGTCCTATTCCGGCGGTCCTATGACCGAGGCCATGTATTATGTTCTCCTGACACTAAGGAACCCACACCATGGCTATCAATTAATGAATGCCGTGAAGGATATCTCAAAGGGGCGCGTTCAAATGGGTCCAGGCACCTTATACGGAGTCTTGACCCGTATGCAGGGAGACGGTTTAATTCAAATGATAGAGGATGATGGCAGAAGAAAAACGTACGCAATTACAACTGCGGGCAAAAGGGCGTTAAAGCAAGAATACGAACGCCTTCTGGCTTTGGTTAACGATGGCATGATCCTAAAGGGGGAAAAGGATAATGACTAAGACGATATTGAAACTTCGGCCAAATGATTACTGGAAAATCGGGGAGCACGAAAGCTGGTTTACAGATATGGCAAAGCAGGGGCTGCACCTTAAAAAGACAGGGATACTGTTTACCCACTTTGAAAAAGGGCAGTCAAAAAATACAAAGTATCGAATCGATGTAACCACAGGCAGCCTTTCTGTTGAACAAAAAAACCTGTATCAGGAATATGGATGGGATTATGTAACTTCCTACGGAAAATTTCGCGTATTTTCTTCTCCTGAGGAACGAAATGCACCGGAACTGCATACCGAACCGGGCGAGCAAAGTTATACACTCAGCATGCTGAACAAACAGCATTGTTGGCTTGCAGTTTTCGTTTCCATTGCTATGATTTTATTTTTCGCAATCATGTTCAGTATGTTTTTTCTAAACAATACGCCTTACAGAACCTTGGTAACCGGGCAATCTTTTCAGCAATTGATTCTGATTCTTGTTGAGCTCTATGTTTTATTTTCAACAATACAGGCATGGTCTTCTATTCGATCGTTAAGGAGGTCATTATTGGCAGGCAATCCAATTGATCATCATGCAGATTGGAGAAAAAACAGATGGAAAAACAATACCCTTAGTCTTGCACTTATTATGTTAAGCCTTGTTTCAATCCTGCTGCCTGTCATGTCTATGATAAAAGCCGAGACAACAGCACTGCCTCTGGAAACAGATTTACCAATTATCAGATTGGCAGAAATCGAAGAAAACACAAACTTAAAACGTGACGCAGGTTATAGCAGCAAAGATGGTCTTGACCGCTCCAATCAATATCAATTCAGTTGGAGTCCCGTCGCACCAGTTCAATATGAAACCGAGGAGCATGGTCTTATTGCGGATCAGCAATGGAAGGACGGAAGCGGCAGTTACTCTCCAAGCATACATACCCAATATTATGAAGTGCGTTTCCCTGAAATAATCTCGGATGGTCTTCTCAGGGATCTTATGAAGCACTATATCTATGAAGAAGAAGAAAAATATCTGCTCCAAAATATTGAGAGCGATGTCTTTGAGTATCTCTATGTTATGGAAGATGAAGAGGAAAAGCAAATTTTTGCTGCTCACGGAAATCAAGTTTGGTATATTAGATATTACGGATATGCCAGCACAGAAAAACTCCTTTCGCTTACAGAAAAACTCTAAACCTACCTGATCCCCATCGCAAGAGCCAAAGGCACATCTACGGAGACCCCTTAGATGAGACCTTTGACTCTTTTTTTGACCAAATAAAAGCACTCACCTCACCCAACCCCGCCTCATATTATGAGGCAAGGGAAGTGATTACTATGTATTTGAGCAATGGGGAAATGACCCCAGTGATTATATATTCGAAGCAAACAATTAATGAGATAAGAAACTGCATTATTGAAAATTACGGACAAATAAAATATGAACTCCCATTCATCAATGCAGTTTCCGTTGAAATTCCAAAAGAAAAATTAGGAAAACTTGCAGGACATAACATGATCAGTTCTATCAGCGAAGATGCCATCGTCTCCAAAACACCAATTTGGTCAAGAACAAAATCCGTGCAAAAGTCCTGTGGAAATTTTGAGAGAGATGTAGAGCGAATCTTTGCCAGTACCGAACGGGGGAAAGGGGTTGGCGTTGCTATTATTGATACCGGCGTTTCCCCGCATTATGACTTAATTAAACCAAAAAATAGAATTAAAGCCTTTAAAGATCTTATAACTAATAAGGAATTGCCTTATGATGATGACGGGCACGGTACACATGTAGCCGGTATTATCGCCGGTAATGGTTACGCCTCCTGCAAATATATGGGGACAGCTCCCTGCTCCAACATCATCGCCATTAAGGCACTGGACGACTCGGGCAACGGTACCGAATCTGATATTCTTGCCGCCCTTCAATGGATTATCAATAACGGGCGCTTTTATAACATCCGGGTGATCAATCTATCTCTTGGAATCAAGGTCGAACCGCCCTATGACGATGATCCGCTGATCAAAGGTGCAAATGCGGCAGTCCGATATGGGTATAGTGTTATTACTGCTGCGGGAAATAACGGGCCGGGCAAATCTACTATCAATTCCCCGGGAACCAGTCCATTAGTCATCACAGTTGGTGCCGCCGATCTGACCCATACTGAAGATGGCAATATTAAGGTTGCCCCTTTTTCAAGCAGGGGCCCGACTCTTTCCGGAGATTCCAAACCAGATCTGATCGCACCCGGTGTCGACATTTGTTCCTTAGACGGAAGCAATCCAAAGGGTTATGCGATCCAATCCGGCACCTCCATGGCAGCACCTGTCGTCAGCGGTGTAGCTGCTTGTCTTTATGCATTACGTCCGAATTTGACGCCGGCACAGGTCAAACAAATCCTGGTGCGGGATGCGCTTACACTCAAAAAAGAAGACCGCTATGCACAAGGCCACGGTCTCTTAAACTATAAAATGTTTTTAAATCTCTGATATTTGGTTATTCCATCATAACTAGAGATAGTTCAGTGGGTTTTTCGTATTCCCGTTTATTTGTACTTCAAAATGAACATGAGGGCCGGTACTTCTTCCGGTGTTTCCAACATCGGCGATATGCTGGCCCTGATAAACCTTGTCACCTTTTTTTACAAACAACTTGCTGCAGTGTCCGTATAAAGTGACTCTCCCGCCGCCATGATCGATTTTTACCGTATAACCAAGAGAACCATTATATCCTGCAAAGATAACTTTTCCACCATCTGCTGCTTTAATATCTGTCCCAATTGAAGCCGCCAGATCAATACCCGAATGAAGCCTTCCCCATCTGTATCCGTATCGGGATGTCAGCCTTCCTCTGATGGGATAAATATAGCTTCCCGTTCCAATCAACGGTGGTGGTTCTTTCGTTCCGACCAGCACAACCTGCGATACCGGCTGCGCTAAAATCGTTGCGCTGATTTCTGTTTTGTTTACCTCTATCCCGTTATTTCTGACGATTTCAGCCACAACATTTTTTTGCCCGTTGGAGCCTTTTGATTTTACTGTCTGTTCATTTTTAAAAAGGCTGCCTGTATCTTCACAAATAACTTCAAACGGAATCGTCTCTTGATACTGTGCAACTTCTACCGTCTGAACGGTAACCAGTGGTACAATCTGATTTAAACAAATCTCCTGACCGATTTGCAATTTCTCTGGGACGACATCCGGATTGGAAACTTGTAACTCACTTTGCTTCAAGCCATACATCTTTGCAATTTCTGAGAATGTTTCTCCAGACTGTACAACATGGATTTTTTTCTCTATTGCACCGGTCATCAGGTATTCCTGCGCCTTTTCTTTTGATTCGATATCGCCCAGCTTGGTCTCAACATCCTTTATGATAACATTTTCTGCAAATCCGACCTTTTTATATTCGATATTAGCATCCTGCTTCATATAGGTATTCTGTATCGTACGCAAAATTTCTTTGGCAGTTTTTTCGCTTTCCAAAACCGCAACCAGCTTGTCCGCCACAAAGATCCCATGACCATTGGCCTTCATATCCCTCATGTATGTCAGTCGGTTCAGAATATCTTCTTTGTCATCGACATCCTGACGAAAAGCAATGACCTTATGAAAACGGATATCCTTCTCCTTATTAATGGCGATCTCCGCATCGTATTCGCAGCTCAGTTTATCTCCTATGATATCGATGGTTTTATAAACATCTTCCTGATTCTTCACGACACCGAGAATTTTGCCATTATAGATATATTCATAGGCTGTCATACTGCCAATGGTTAAAGTGACTATCGCAATTGCCGCGGCTCCGATACTGAATCCAATCAGAAGCTTCTTCTTATGGGATTCGGCATACTCTTTTCCAAAGTTGTAAGCATAACAAACCTTATCCTTAAGAGATATACCGAGGCGAATCAGCGCCTCATTCTTATCATCGAGAAAGATAATAAAGCGATACATCTTTTCCGATGCGATATTTTCTTTCTTTGCCAGAACCAACAAAACGAATGCTGTTTTCTTTTTCAACTCCAGGTTCGTTTCAATCTTTTGAAACAGAGGCATCAGTTTACGATTTATGCACTTCATACCGATTGCCACCGTTGGAAGAATTTTTTCTTTCATAACTTCAACAGTTATTTGCTGGATTTTTCTGCTCATCCGAACCAATCCCGTCCTATTTGTATCATAAAATGCAAATAGCTTGTCGATGGCCGCATCAAGCGACGTATTTACCGGATTACTTTCCGGAATAGATAATTCTTCTACACTTTCCTGAATTGTACACGATTCTGTCTGCATCTCATCCAAAGCATTTTGAGCTTGTACCATTTGATCTGACAGAACTGGACGCTCAGGCTGATCTGTTTCCACGATATCCTCTTCAAAGAGGACTGACTCTGGCTGAATTTCATCAAACACTGAGGTACTTTTTTGATCGGAAAAAACTTCTTGATCTTTAACGATGGCTTCCACCATCGCCGTTCCTTTTTGTTTTCTGCGGTTTCTTCTCATATTAATTCGTTCTGCAGTCTTCGCTCTTTGACATTCCCGTTCCTGCTCATCGATTTTCGGTTCCGTAAGCTCCATATGTGAAATCATTTCCAGTTTCTCATCTATGATTTTATCGATTACTGCTTTGGCCTGCTCTTTGTTTAGCCCAGTCAAATCCAGACGAGAAACAGGGGTATGAGTATTCCCCATATCCCCAATTTTATTTTCTTCTTTTGATCTGTCATGTTTTCTATTATTAAATTTATTTATTATGTCTGAAGAGATATTTTTCCAAAAGCGAGTTACCGTTTCTGTGCTCTTGTCCCTAATTTTCTTCATATGTTTCCTCCAACCATCTTGCGACGGGGTACTTCTCATATGTATCCGTATCTGATTCTACCACCTATATTATTATATCTTTTCTGAGATGTTTTTTCAATCCGTTTTTTGAAGACAGCTTAACTTCTCTGCAAAGCAAATACAACGATCCCCTGTATCTTGTATCCCCGTATCCTTACAAAGAGGACAATCATACACGATATCCATATAATCAATTTTAAAGTTATTTTCCGTCATCAAAAATGCCTTTTCTTCATTCAATCGATCCACTTTTTGCTTCATGGCCTTAATTTTGTTTTTTGCGTCAAATGCACCGGATAGCATAACCTTTGAAATCTGAAGTCCGATATTCCGGTTTTCTTCCTCGATTTCCCTGATACGAGGAAGTTGCTGATAGACCTCCGCTTGTCTTGCTTCCGCTTCCGCCTCATTTTTCGCTCGTAATTCTTCATACTGCTTTAAAACACTGGCAATCGAGGTAGTTTTACCCGCCTCTGAAGGCGCTGCCGTTTTTCCTCCCCCATTGTTCCATGATTTTAAAACACTGTTTATGTAATTGATATTGGGATTGGAAATCCCTGTTGTTTTCTTGCAGGCATCCAATACCTTATCGATACCGAATCCCATCTGGTCAAACCATGTATCCATGATTCGTTTTTCTTCTTCCGTTGCATTACGTAAAAATCCTAATGCCCGCAGAACTCTTTTATATAAATAGTGCCGATTATCTGTTTCCTCCAGATAATCTTCAATCTGCTCAATCGTTTTCATTCCTTGATTTGACCACTCTTTCACGATGGCCGCTACATATTTATGGTTACTGTGATTTTTCTTCTTCACACAATAGGAATAGGCGTAAACAATCATTTCAGGGGTTGCATTATAATCGTCGATCCAGGATAAAATTTCCGCCGGTTCTTTGCCTTGAAACAGTCTTCCTGTAATACGTTCAATCTCGCTGTACATATCTTTAATGGTATCATTATCCATCAGCTCTTTCAGTCGATCCGGCACCTTGGCTTCGGATTTTTGATTTTTTGGTTTTTTCCCGTATACCAGCTCTTTTAAATTAAGAAATTCCACCTGATAACGGAATTTGTCCCCGGGCTTTTCATAGTGCTTCTTGACAACACCCAGTCTTTCCCAATAGGTCCATGCCTTTAAAACATCCTCCTCCTCCATACTCAGATGTTTTGCAATCGTCTCGTTAGACATACGCGTGTCAAAATCAGCATACATCAAGGCAAACAAGTATACCTTAACATAATCCCCGGGAGCTTGGGGCATATACTCGTTGATAAAAATGTTCTCTACATTGGTATCTCTGAGATAAAAATCCTTGATGAGTTCTCTTCTAAAATTCATACTTTATCCTTCAAAAAAATCAACTGGCGCCTGGCCGGTGTATTCTCTCGAAAACCGCCGCCTCTAAACGCTTCGCGCTAATGCGGTAATATTTTTCACAGTTTTCTATAAGAGCACACATGCCACGGCGCGCAATATTTTTATTCATTAAAAAATCTGATCTCTAATGATCGTCTGATCTCTTCTTGGTCCCACGGAAACAATCTTTACAGGAACTCCCGTTGTTTCTTCAATTGCCCGAATGTAGGTCTTTGCCTCTTCCGGCAGCTCTTCGTATGTCTTACAAGCAGAAATGTCGCACATCCAACCTTTCAGCTCACGATAAACCGGCTTGCATTCTTCAACAAGTTCAAGCCTTGCAGGGAAATGATCAATTTTCTCCCCATTGCAATCATATTGATAGCAAAGCTTGATCGTCTCAAACTCACCCAACACATCAAGAAGCATCAAGGAAAGTCCAGTCATGCCGTTGATTCTTGCCGAATACTTCACAACTACCGCATCAAACCAACCACAGCGTCTTGCTCTTCCTGTGGTTACACCGAATTCATGACCAAGCTCTCTGATCTTATTTCCTGTTTCGTTATCTTCTTCTGTTACGAAAGGGCCTTTCCCAACTCTTGTAGTATATGCTTTGGTAATTCCCAGGACTTCCTGGATCGTTCCTGCACCGATACCGGAGCCAATAGTAAATCCTCCGGAAATCGGATGGGAGCTGGTTACATAAGGATAGGTTCCAAGATCCACATCCAGAAGAGAACCCTGAGCACCTTCAAACAATACCTTTTCACCCTTTTTCAGGCTTTCATATACCATAACACCAGTATCTCTGATATAAGGTTTTAATCTTCTTGCATATTCCACATAAGTTTCAATAAGCGCTTCTTTATCAATAGGCGCTGCGTCAAACAATTTTATAATAAGCTCATTTTTCTTGTCAATCTGCGTAGACAGCTTTTCCCGAAATACTGTTTCATCCAGCATGTCACAGGTGCGAAGACCGCTTCGTTCAATCTTGTCCATATAACACGGTCCAATCCCCTTTTTCGTGGTTCCGATATCATCTTTACCTCTGGCTGCCTCATAGAGCCCATCCAACGTTTTGTGATAAGGGAATACGATATGGGCGCGGTCACTCACAAAAATACTTGAAGTATCAGCGCCATCCTTTTCTAAATCTTCCAATTCTTTAAAAAACCCTTCCGGATCAAAAACAACACCATTTCCAATAATATTAACGGCACCCTTGTTTAAAACTCCGGACGGAATCAGGTGAAGCGCATATTTTTTTTCGCCAATAACCACAGTATGTCCTGCATTATTACCGCCCTGCCCTCTGACAACCATATCCGCTTTTTCAGCTAAATAATCTATCACTTTCCCTTTTCCTTCGTCTCCCCACTGGGAGCCGACGATTGCTAAACCTGGCATATTACCACTCCTTTACTACTCTTACGTTGTAGATTTCTACTGCGTTTCTAAAAAATTATTTAAATCATTCAATAAATTTGCAAGATTGATTCCGTGCCCATCCGCAGCTTCCTTTAAATTCTCGCTGCGCGCACCCGGACAGCCCAGACAGTTCAATCCGTGGCGAAGGAAGATATCCGTCACGTAAGGATCCATGTCAAGAATATCATTGAGGAACATGTTTTCGGTAACCTTCATAATAATACCCTCCCATTACTCACTGATGCGGCTTTTATTTTCAAACCTCGTATATTTTCCAAGCCATGTAAGTTCTACTGTTCCTGTTGGTCCACTTCTCTGTTTTGCAATATTTACTTCGCATATATTCGGTTTTTCTGTTGTTTCAGGATTATAATACTCATCTCGATACAAAAATATTACAATATCTGCATCCTGTTCGATAGAACCGGATTCACGCAAGTCGGAAAGAACCGGTCTGTGATCCGGTCTTTGCTCCGGCGCACGAGACAACTGAGACAATACAATAACGGGGCAGTCCATCTCTCTGGCAAGCAGTTTTAAAAATCTTGAAAGTGCAGAAACTTCCTGCTGCCTGCTCTCTGTTTTTCCTTCGAAGGACATAAGCTGCAAATAGTCAATCACAATCAAGTCCAAACCCTTTTCTGATTTTAGTCTTCTGCATTTATTCTTAATTTCCATAGCCGTGACACCCGGTGTATCATCTATGTAAATACTCGTTTGGGACAAGGAGTCCAGTGCATGGTGAATACTCATCCACTCTTTATCTTTTACGTCCCCTGTTTTTAGCTTTTGCATTTCAATTCTGGATTCCATACTGAGCAACCGCTGTCCCAGTTGCTCTTGAGACATTTCCAGGCTGAAAATCAAAACCTTGGCCTTGCCCTTGATTGCCGCTTGCTGAGCAATGTTTAAGGCAAACGCAGTCTTTCCCATAGCAGGTCTGGCAGCCAGCATAATCAAATCAGACTTCTGCAGTCCTGAAGTTTTTTCATCCAAATCCACAAAACCGGTGGTAAGACCTGTAATATTCCCTTGAAGCTTCCCTGCCTTATCTATGTTTGCAATGTTTTTTAATAAAACAGTTTGGAGTAACGCGAAATCCCTGGTCTGCCTTTGCTGGGCAATTTCAAAAATTCCTCTCTCGGCAAAGTCTAACACTTCAGCTGATTCTAACTTTTCCTGGTAGCCTTTTTCTATAATATCGGAAGCCGTTCCGATCAGGCTTCTGAGTACAGCCTTTTCTCCAATAATCTTCGCATATTCCCCCACATTGGAGGTGGAAGGAACCACCGTAGACAACAACGCAATATAGGATCTTCCGCCTACCATTTCAAGAGATTTTCGCTTCTTCAGCTCCTCTGAAACAGTCAGAATGTCGACCGGCTGGCTTTTTCTATATAATTCTAAGACCGCGGAGTAAATCTCCCTGTGCATTTCACTGTAAAAATCTTCGGGTTTTAAAATTTCCAGCACTTCATAAAGCGCTTCCTTATCTAAAAGGATGGACCCCAGCACCGATTTTTCCGCATCGTCGTTATGAGGCGGGATCCTTTCATATTGACTCATTCTATAACCTCTCCGGATTTCTTACTACACGGTAACCGTTACTTTCAATTTTGCTATAACTTCCGGATAAACCTTGATGTCTATCTGAAAATCTCCTGTGTGCTTGATCGGATTTTCCAGTACCAATTTTCTCTTGTCAACGATAATTTTATACTGATCCGCCAAGGCATCCGCAATATCCTTTGAAGTAATGGATCCAAATAGCCTTCCGCCTTCTCCTGACTTGGTAACGATCGTTACCTTGACCGCTGCAATTTTTTCTGCAAGTGCTTTGGCTTTTGCAAGCTCTTTTTGCCTATGTTCTTCCTGGATTGCTTTCTGCTTTTCCAGATTTCTTATGTTTCCTTCTGTCGCTTCTGTGGCCAACCCTCTTGGAAGCAGCATATTTCTTGCGTAGCCGTCGCTTACCTTCACGACATCTCCTGTCTTTCCTACGCCTTTTACATCTTTTACTAATATAACAACCATCTTCTCTTCCTCCTACTATGCCCAATTTACGAACCTAACCACATTTTCAAAGAAAATGTCTGGCAGGTTCCATACGGGAATTCCTCGGCTTCAACCGGAATGGAATTCTTCCTCTACGTAAATTATCGGCGAACTTATGCACGGAAATCACAAATCTTCGATTTGTAGATTTCTACTGCTACTTGGTTTCAAGTTCTCTGACGAGTTCTACGATGAGTTTCATGGTTTCATCAACCGGTATTTCTATCTGCGCTCCTGCTTTTGTCAGGTTACCTCCGCCTCCCAGTTTTTCCATGATGGTCTGAACATTGATCTCACCCAGAGAACGGGCGCTTATCACTGTACGGCCATCTTCATTTTCTCCAACAACAAAGCTGGCCTTAACCCCTTTGATATTAAGCATCTCATCTGCTGCCCTCGAATTGATTACCTGTACATCTACCTGCTGTCCTTCACATTTTGCAATGGCAATGCCAGCAAGAGGCATAACCACACTGGATACAATTTGAGATCTCTGTATCAAAGAGTCTAAATCCGTCTGGAAGAACTGCCTCACAGTCGCAGTGTCAGCACCCATTCTGCGCAGCCAGGAAGCAGCTTCAAAGGTCCTCACGCCGGTTCTGATAGAAAAACGATTGGTATCCACCGTAATTCCTGCAAGCAATGCCTCTGCTTCAAATTTATCAATATCCTTTTTTTCTCCGATATATTGAAGAATTTCTGCGACCAACTCCGCTGTGGAAGAGGCATAAGCCTCCAAATAAGTAAGGGTGGCGTTATCAATAAACTCTTCCGTTTTTCTGTGATGATCAATAACCACCAGTTTGTCGGATTTATCCAGCAGTTCGGGACATTCCACCATACTGGGGCGATTGGTATCCACAACAACAACCAAGGTATCCTTATCTGCTATTTCTAAGGCTTCCTCATTTTTTATGAATCGATAGTTTTCGGATTCCACCGCAGTGTTGTACATTTCTGTCAAAGATTCATTATAGGAATTAATGACGATAAAAACCGGCTTATTTCGGCTCTTTGCAATCCTGCTGACGCCTACTGCGGCACCAAAGGAGTCCATATCCGGTCTCTTATGACCCATGATAATGACCTGATTGGACTGATCTGTAAGCTGCCTCAGCGCATGAGCCATAATCCTCGATTTACCTTTATTTCTTTTTTCAACGGTCTGCAGTCTGCCACCGTAATATTCTATTTTGCTCACCTTTTTTACAACAGCTTGATCACCGCCGCGCCCAAGCGCCAAATCCAGCGCTGCCGCAGCATATTCATCTCCCTGCTGTGGTGTTTTTCCGCCGACTCCAATCCCAATGCTCAGGGATACAGGAAAATCTGCGTCAGTCTCTATTTCTCTTACTTCGTCCAAAATGGAAAACTTGCCTGCTTCCAGTTTCTCAAAGTGTTTTTGTTCAAATACAACGAAATACTGATTATTTCGAAATCTGGTGATTGAAGCCGATAGTTTTGTCGACCATTGTCTTATGTTTTTTTCAATCTCCGCTGCTACGATAGATTTTCTGTCATCCGGTGAACTTCCAATCAGCTCGTCATAATTGTCCACAATCACATAAGCAAAACAACTTTTCTCATCTTTGTATAGATTCTTCACCAGCTCATAATTTGTCATATCAATCCAATACAAAACCGCGCTGTTATTCTTATCTTCGTCAAGATAGGAGGAGACCACCTTATAGGTCTTTCCATTGTGGGTAACCATTACCGGCTTTTCTACCGGGTCTTCCGTAAAAAATTCAGATGCCTTCAGTCCTGTTATACGGTGAATCCCAGCATTCACCAATTCATCATCCTGATAAATATCAGCAAATTTTTTGTTGAACCAGAGAAATTTCCCCTCGGAATCGATCATACAAAGCGGCAGAGGATGATTGGAAATGGAATAGCTCATTGTTTTATCGACGATTTGGAAAATGTGCTCCGTATAAGCCCTCATCGATTCGCTTTTCCTTCCGGTACCAATATTAAAATAAGTTGAAATGCGGTCTTTTAATGATTTCTCTCCCATTTTAACTCCTATATCCTTCGATCTATTTGTCAGAAGTCTTATTTTGATCATCTGGACTTCCTGATTTCAATTTGTCTATCACTATATTATATCACGTAGCATCGCTCTGTAAACATGATTCCATGGTTCCTGCCTTGCAACAACGGAGTTGCCTAAGGCTCGCTGCTCTATTGCCCATTTTGCCTGGCCGCCAAACAAGCTTGGAGCCAAAAGCAACATCGTATGCAATGGTGGAATCATTATATCATGTAGCATAGTTCTGTAAGCATGATTCAATGATTTCTACCTTGCGACAACGTCGCATTAATGGTGAAATCATTATATCATAAATCACTCTATTTTTTTAAATATGTTTGAGAAATTCTTTTTCTGATATCGAACACAATATCCGTTAATCCAAGAAGGAACAAAAAGGTCTGTCCGAACCACGTAACGATGAAAATGCAAGATATAATAAGAACAACAAGCTTCGGTATCTTTTTAAAATATCCAAAAGAAAAAATTACAGCAAGCCCCTGGATTGAAAAAATAAAAGTGAAAAGCAGTTCCAGATTAAACATCAATAGACTCTTATCTATGATTCCCATCTTTCCGATTAAATACGACAAAACATAGATAAGAACAGAACCCAGCACAATATTTCTCGGCAAGGCAAACGTCCGAAAAGGTGGTAATACGGAAATTTTCCTACCTGATTTTCTGATTGCCCATGAGAGTATCCCATAATTGAAATAAGTAATGACCATACAAATAACGATGAGCATTCCCGGGACAGCCAGCTTCGTCATTTCTTTTACTTTATCCAACGCAGCCTGCATTGCATCGGGTTGCAAATCCCTAATCCCCATCATGTGATAACCCGAAAGATTCATATTATCGATACTAACTTGATTTAATGCGGTGTTAAAGACTTCAAAAAATGTAGCTCCGGTCATAGACCAGAACAACACAAATACGAGCGCAACCCCGGCCATCGCACTCATAGAACCTTCCAAAATCCCCCGATAGGCATTTCGGCCCGTCAGCATATATCTCATCATGACTGGGATGGGGATAAAAATCATAATTAGTAGTATTAACAACGTGTACATTGAAATCCCCTTTCATAAAAATGGCTTTGTAGCAACAGTGGATCCCACTGAGCTCCCCCCTCTTTTTATCTCGTAAGAAACGATATTTCCTAATTGAATAAAACGATGAAAACCTACGAGCCAAGCTTCGTGATTTTCTGGCCTAAATGCAGATGAAATCTACAAATCAGAAATTTGTGATTTCTTTGCATAAGTTCGCCAATAATTTGCTTTGCAAATTAGGCAAGCTAGTATCTGTCAACGGTTCTAAAGAACCGGACAGAATGTTTGACGATGAAAATCTACGAGTCAGGCCGCGTGATTTTCTGGCCTAAATCCTGTCAACGGTTCTAAAGAACCGGACAGAATGTTAAAAAGAAGCGATTACTCGCTTCTTCCTTTTCCTATGTGCTTGAGCATTAGTCGGCTGTGTACGGCAGTAAAGCAACGATTCTTGCTCTTTTGATTGCCTTTGTAACTTCTCTTTGGTGAATCGCGCAAGTCCCCGTAATTCTCTTCGGCAGAATCTTTCCTCTATCCGTTACATATTTTCTTAGCTTATCTACTTCTTTATAATCTATGGTTTCTGTCTTATCGGTGCAGAACTGGCATACTTTTCTTCTTCTCATGCCACCACGTCTTTTATCCATCATTTTATTACCTCCTATTAAGACAATGAAAATCTACAAATCAAGCTTCGTGATTTTCTGGCCTAAATTCTGTCAACGACTCTGAAGAGCCGAACAGAATGTTAAAACGGTATATCATCATCATCATCAAGAGCCTGAAACCCTTCCGGAATCTCTGGCGCACCTTTCGCGTCCTGTTTTTCGAATCCAAAACCCGAGCCTGAACCCGAACCAGCTTTGTCGCCCCACTCTAAAAACTCTACTCTGTCAGCAATGACATCTGTGGTATATACAGTAGCACCCTCTTTATTTTTGTAGCTACCCGTTTGCAATCTTCCCTGAACTCCAACCAATCTTCCTTTTGTCAAAAATCGTTCGCAATTTTCAGCTGATTTTCCGAATACGGTAATTCGCGGGAAATCGGCCTGCTTTTCCTTCGAAAAAGGACGATCTACCGCAATGGTAAACGTCGCTACGGCATTCTGGCTTTCAGGAATATATCTTAATTCAGGGTCTCTGGTTAATCTACCAATTAATACTACGTTATTCAATATTAACTACCACCCTTCCTGCTTCCATAATATTTCTATTTCTCGTCTTTATTGATAATGATATGTCTGATGACTGAATCGGAAATTCTAAGTCTTCTGTCAAGTTCTTTTGGAAGTTCAGAATTTGCAGCAAATTCGATCACTACATAATATCCGTCAATTTTCTTCTTGATCGGATACGCAAGCTTTCTATTGCCCCAAATGTTCACTTTTCCCACTTCACCATCAGCAGAAATAATTTCCTTCACCATTTCAACAACAGCTTCTTTCTTATCATCTTCCAACGCTGCTTCAATGATGAACATAATCTCATAATTGTTCATTCTTTTCACCTCCCCACGGACTAAATGGCTCTTTCAAAGAAAGAGCAGAGAGCAATCATTTTGTCTAATGCAAAATTTAATGCTTTTCTAGTATACCACAAAAAATTAATTATGCAAGCAAAACTTCCTTTCTCTCTTGAATATTTTGTATCCATTCTTGAAAGCAAGGAAGTTTTCCTATTCATTATTTATATAAAATTATCCGCACCCTCATATTGGTATTCTTATGCTTCTGCTATATCCGGTACGATATCTGTAGAGACGTATTGCTTGGCGTTCCAGGCTTGCCCTTCACTTCCGAATATCTTCATATAATGCTTTGCTTTTTCTTTATAGCCTAATTCAAGCATTGGAAACAATGCATAAATATTATTTCCTTCCATTCCGACTTCCTGAATTTTATCATAAGCAGCTTTAAATACATCATTTGCAATGTTTACTTTGCAAATTCCCTTTCGGCAGGCTGTTGCCAAATTATCGTCACCTGTACCTGATCCCCCGTGAAGCACGAGCGGTACTGGCACTTTTTCTGCTAATTCTTCCAATAACTCAAAACGTAATTTGGGTACTCCCTTATACACGCCGTGTGCAGACCCGATTGCTACTGCTAAACAGTCAATCCCGGTTTCTTCCACAAATCGCACTGCTTCCTGTGGAACTGTTAATGCAGACACTCCATCCACATCATAGTTAGATCCGACACCCACATGCCCAAGTTCAGCTTCTACCTCAACGCCTGCGGCATGAGCAATTTTCGTCAACTCTTTTACCTGCGCCACATTTTCTTCATAAGGAAGTTTGGAACGGTCAACCATTATGGTATTAAAGCCGGCCTGTATGCCATGAATGGCAGCTTCAAAGGTATCACTGTGATCCAGAATCAAAGCCACTGGAACCGCTGCTTTTATCGCCATGTCATTCAGAATTCTCCCAAAGTACTTCATGTCTTTATTATGTCCGTCTCCACACAGCATGATCAACGGAGAATTCATCTCTTCCGCTGCTTCGACACATGCCCGGCAGGAGAGTTCATTTACTGCCGCTATTGCCGGTACTCCGTAGGAACCTTTCCTTGCTCTTTTTAATATTTCAGAAATTTGTACTAACATATTTTATTTCTCCTTTTCTCTATAAAGTCTTTCAGAATTTTTTCCACTTGATCAGCCGTTTCCAGGTTCATCACCATCGTAACAACTTCCTCGCATTCCTTTACCGAAAGCTCTCTTGCCAGTGCCTTGGCCTCCAAAAGCGCAGAAGCAGTCATACTGAATTCATCTAAATGAAGACCCATCAAAAATGCAAGCATTTCAGGATTAGCAGCTGCTTCTCCGCACATGCCACAGGGGATTCCTGATCGATGTGCCGCCTCAATTACCATTTTAATCAAGGAAATCACTGCAGGATTAAAATGATTATACAGGGAAGATATTGCTTCATTCCCCCTGTCTACCGCTAAAGTATATTGCGTTAAATCATTGGTGCCAATGGAAAAAAAATCACATTCTTTCGCAAATAAATCTGCCTTTATTGCAACGGAAGGGATCTCTACCATAATGCCAATGGGCAAATTCTCCTTTACTGCAATACCCTCACTCTGCAATTCTTCTCTACATTCTGCCACCATAGATTTCGCCCATCTTAATTCATCCAGCGACGATATCATAGGAAACATAATATGTAAATTTCCAGCGGTGGATGCTCTTAGCAAGGCTCTTAATTGAACCATAAACAAATCTTTTTTCTCTTTGCAAAGACGAATTGCTCTAAGCCCCATAAAAGGATTTTCCTCTTTTTTTAATCCCAGTGCCGGTACTTCTTTATCGCCTCCAATATCCAGTGTGCGGACGATAACGGGTTTATTCTCCATTGCATTTAGCACTTTTTTATAGGACAAATACTGCATTTGCTCCGAGGGAAGATCTTTCCTGGACAGATACAGGAATTCCGAACGAAACAAGCCGATTCCATCTGCACCTTTTTCCAATACTTTTGCGACATCATCAGGCGTTCCTATATTACAATATAAGTTAATTTTCTGCCCGTCTTTTGTAAGACTTTCTTCATGAACCAGCTGAGATAACTTCGCCTTTCGATCAGTTTCTGCCTTCTTCTTTTTTTTGAATGCTTCAACCTCATCCTTTGAAAGATTGGTATAAATTTCTCCTGTTTCGCCATCAAACGCAACCATATCACCATTGCTTAATTTGGCAAACAACCCGTCCACACCGACGATTGCAGGGATTTCCAGCGTTCTGGCCAATATTGATGCATGAGAGTTTTTTCCACCTGATTCCATAAGCATGCCCGCTACATTTTTAACATCCATTCCAGCGGTCATAGAGGGAGAGATGTCCTTTGCCACAATGATTGTTGATTCTGAAAGCTTACCAAGATTAATGCCTTCCAGTCCGAGCATCTTTCTAAGCAAACGATCCTTGATATCCTTGATGTCCAAAGCTCGAAGAGACAAGTATTCGTCATCCATTTCTTCAAATGTTCTTATCAGGTCTGACAAGACCTGATCAACCGCCTTCACCGCGCTGGATCCATTTCGGATGATTTCTTTTATCGGAGTAATCATCGTTTCATCTTTTAAAATTGTGCAATGTGCATCAAAAATATCTGCTGCATCTTTCCCTGCTTCACTCAGTGCTTTCTCTTTTAAGGCAAGAGTTTCCTCGTAAACAACTTGTAATGCTTCCTTAAAAATGTGACTTTCTTCTTCTGCGTTTTTTGCATCATCTGTTATAATGATTGGCTGTTCCTCATATAACAGTACTTTTGCATAACAAAGGCCATTTGAAACCCCAAGTCCTCTCATGCTCATCACCCTAACCTTTCTCTGCTATTCACCCAGTCCTTCTTTTATGCTCTTTACAATCTGTTTGCAAGCTTCTACTTCGTCATCTCCTGAGCAGATAACCTCAATTTCTTCTCCGCTGTTTACCCCTGCACCAAGGATTCCGATCAGGGATTTGGCATTATATGTCTTATTTTCTCTTCCAATTTCTACACTGCATTTGAACTGCTGCGCTTTCTTTACCAGCACATTGGCCGGGCGGGCATGCAATCCTGTTTTTGAAACGACAATGACTTTTTCCTTTTTCATATACTTTTTCTCCTTTATTAAAATTTGACGATAATTCTAAAGGTATCAGGTCTTATGGAAGCTTCAAAAGCATCCCCTGCTTGCTCACAAGGATACACACCTGAAATTAATTTTTCTGGATTGATGAGGCCCTTCGACAGCAGATTCACAGATCTGTTAAAGGAGCGAACACTTGGGCTTACCGCTCCCGTTATGATTGCTTCTGAATTATGAAGCCAATTAGGGCTGATCTCAAAAGGTTTATCCGGATGCTGTGAGCTATACATCACGCATCTTCCCATATAAGCTGTCATTGCTACCGCTTGTTTTGCTACGGATGCAATCGGAGTTGTATTAAAAACAACTTCTGCTCCTCTTCCTTCGGTTAAGGATTTTACATACTCAACCGGATCTTTTTCTATTGGATTAAAGGTAATATCACAACCTAAGGATTCCGCAATTTTTCTTCTGCCTTCATCAGGTTCACTCAAGATGACTCTGGCTCCGCTTAATTTTGCACACATGATATGGAGCATCCCCATAATTCCTCCGCCAAGCACAACAACATCATCGCCAAGCTCGATTTTCCCTTTTTCGATACTGTTTAATACACATGCAAGCGGTTCAGCAAACGCCGCCTTCTCATCTACTAATTCATTCGGGATCTTATATGCCTGTGAGGCATTGATTACCAAATATTCCCCCAAGCCACCCGTTCCGGGTATTTCCATCTCTGAAGAATCCAGATTATTCAGCTCCAGACATAAATTTTCTTCTCCTCTTCGGCAGAAATAGCATTTTCCGCATACATTGATTAATCTTGCAACAATTTTCTGTCCGATCGGAAATTCTTTTTCGCTTAAACCAGTTCCCAGTGCCGCAACTTCTCCGGCAATCTCATGCCCCCCTACAAAAGGCAACGGCATTTTTGATTCCCTGGTATAGGTTCTCTGTTCCCATGTACAAATTGCACATTCATTTATTTTCATAAGGATCTGGTTTGCCTTCGGCTGCGGTTTCTTTACCTCTTTCACTTCTACTTTTCGCTCATCAACAATGGCGACTACCTTCATCTTTTCATTCATTTTATGCTCCCTTTCTCTGGTTCTATAGTCCGTAATAGAACTCTCTATACAATGCCGATAGTTCTTCTTCTGTAGGATCCTTTGGCGCAAACATAATGTTCGAATCACTTAATGCTCTTTTTACGTAAGAAGGGATTCTTTGCAAATATTCCTCCTCGGGGATTCCTTCTGCTTTCAGTGTTTTGGGCATCTGTATCTCATCATACAGATGAAAAATTCTATCAATCAGCATTTTTTGTTTTTCTTCACTGGTTCCCGTATAACCAAGCTGCTCTGCAACCTCTTCATAGATCGGCTGGGGTGCCAAGTATCTCATGGTATATGGCAGCAACATTCCCGTCATCAGTCCATGGGGTTTCCCAAAGTCGCCTCCTGGCTGATCCATCCCGTGCGCCATACCGGTAATGGAATTATTGATTCCAGCTCCTGCCATGGTCGCAGCGATATGCACTGCTTCTCTTGCTTTCAGATCGCCGGCATAGGATTTTGGCAATTCTTTGAGCAAAGTGACCGCAGCCTGGATGCATTGCATCCTGACCATAGTGCTTGCCAGCCTGGATGCACCCGCTTCCAATGCATGAGCCAATGCGTCTGTTCCTGAATAAGCAATATTTTTCGGCGGCAAGCTTGCCAGTAAATCAAAATCCATAATGGCCAGCTTCGGGATAATCTCATTGCTCAAGATCATACACTTTTTCTTCTCCCGATCCTTTACAACTGCACAACCTGTCGTTTCCGATCCCGTTCCGCTGGTAGTAGGAACTACGATTAAGGTAGATTTTCCGGGAAATACTTCTACTTCGTAAGGCACCGTGGCTTTTTCCCAATCATAATGAGGAAGCTCATGAAATAGCCATAATGCTTTTGCTGCATCCATCACCGAACCTCCGCCGATACCAATGATGTAATCCGGTTTAAATTCTTGTATCTTCTTGATTGGTTCAGCCAGCATATCCATATTCGGCTCTGTAGGAATACTGCAAATGACCTGATAATTACTTTCCTTCAGGATATCTTCATATAACTTCTCGTCCAGATGCAGTGCCTTTATGATCATTTCATCTATGACAAGGGCAATTTTTTTATCCCTATATTCTCTGATTTTTTCTATGCTCCCGTTGCCCAGCACATATTGTGTCGTATTAAACATTGTATACTGCATAGTAACTCCTTTCTACTTTAAGCCAAAATACCAGTGATTCCTCCGATAATGCCAAGCGCGATGATATACAGCATTACTCTTATGGAAGAATGTCCTTTTTGCAGCAGCTTATAGGCTCCTAAGGTTAACAGAAGCGGTAATGCTTTCGGTAAAATGGTATCAAATAACTGCTCCTGAATACTGAATACGGTATCTGCACCCTGCGGTATATTAATTCCGCAGCTCATTGAAACATAACTTGCGACCAATGCACCCAGAACCATACAGCCCATAATATTGGCACTGGATATAAACTTGTTGACAATTCCGTTTTCAAGCATCTTAAGGATGGCATCGCTTCCTTTTTTGTAACCTGTCATAAACCCGGTGTATGATATTCCAAATACGATGGCAATCATAATCAGCGAATAAATAACTGGAGCCGCCACATTTCCGGTTTTGGCAAGGTCAATACAAAAAGCCAGTATCAGTGGTACAAGAACGCCCTGAATTACCGTATCGCCAATTCCGGACAAAGGACCCATCAAGCCTGATTTAATGGAGGTTAACGCATCACCATCAATTTCTGCCCCTTGTGCCTTCTGCTCTTCCATCGCCACGGTAAGTCCTACGATAGGGGAGGCGAAACAAGGTTCACAATTGAAAAACCCAGTGTGCTTATTTAACATTTCTCTTTGTTTCTCGACGTCGTCTTTGTATAGTTTTTTTGCAATCGGCACCATGGAATGAAGAAAACCGATCCCCATCATACGTTCATAGTTATAACATGCCTGATTGTTGAACAGCCAGGTCAGCCAGCTTCTTTTTAATTCCTTTTTTGTCAATAAGTTCTTGTGTTCTGCATTCATATTACTCATGTGCTACTCCTCCTCTTGTATTCTTAAGCTGCGTATAAACAAATGCGAAGCATAACGCTGTGAAACCTACTGCAATCATACTTAAGTTCAAATATACGGTTATTAAGAAACCGATGAAGAAAAATACTCTGGCTTCTCCTTTGAATATGTAGAGTAATGTTAATCCGATACCAAGTGCAGGCATCATACCTCCAATTACAATCAGTACACTTAATACGGTTCCGCCTAATGCGTTTATTGCTCCCTGAATATAGGATGCACCAAAGTAGCAGGCTAAGAAGCAAGGGATTGCCGTTAGGAAAAATAGCATCAACTGAGGCAACAGGAGATTTGCAATCCACACTTTTCCTGGTTTCCCTTTTTCTATAAATTTATCCGCCAAATGTGCGAATGCAGAATCTAATGTCAATCTTCCAAACCAAAGAAGGGTACCAATTAAGCCGATTGGCACTGCAATTGCGAGAGCTGCTTCTGTTTCGAGCCCTCCCGTTATGCCCAGTGCAGTTCCCAGTATACCAGCCAAACACATATCGCCCGGCAAAGCACCTCCTGCTGCAATGAACCCGATATACATAAGGTTGATTGTGGCGCCGATCATGGTTCCCATAACGGGATCTCCCAAAACCAAACCAGTTATAAATCCGCCTACCAATGGTCTGTAAACCGTATAATATCCGACAGGACCAGCCAGAATGGAACTATTCCCCAAATAATAAACAACACCTAGAATCATTGCTTGAAATATACTCATATTATTCTCCTTCTCCTCACTATTTGGACTCTAATAATTTTTGTATGTCAGCAGCCTTTTCTGTAGGAACCAGTTGAAAATATATGGCTGTTCCTTTTTCGATGATCCGTTTCATTGTCGCTACTTCTTCAGGATTGGCAGATACGTTCTTGTTAAATTTCGTTCTGCCGGCTTTTGCTCCCATGCCCCCAAGAATAATTTTTTCAAAAACAACTCCCTTTTCAATGAGTGATTCCAAAATCCCAGGAACTTTAACCAATATAATGATTTTTTCTCCATCCGCAGGACTATCTTTTAAAACCTCTGCAGCCGCGTCAACCGTAAGCACTTCTACAGAGATATTGGGCGGTGCTGCCGCCTTTAAGATTTTTTGCATGAAAGGATCCTTCGTTAACGGATCATCGACAATGATAATTCTGTTGCCATTTGTCTGTTTAACCCATGATGTTACGACCTGTCCATGAATCAGCCGATCATCAATCCTACATAAAACAATGTTTTTCATCACGCTATTTCCTCCATTAGTTTGTTTACATCAACCATTGTATCCTTGCCCTCATTCATTGCCATTGCGCAAAGTTCTTCGGCCGTGGAAAATTCTCTGGTTCCCATAATTTCCATGAAAGTCGGTAAATTAATCCCCGCAATGTGATGAAAATAATATTTTTCCATCAAGGAAGCTGCCGCATTAAATGGGCTTCCCGACTTCATATCCGTCAGGACAATCACCTCGTGCTCTGCGATTAGTTCTGAAATTTTTGTTTCCAGCCTATCTCTTAATTCATCAATACTATCTCCAAGATAAAAACCAAACGCATACACATGTTCCTGTTCTCCCATAATGATCTGACTGCTTTCTAACATTGCCTTTGCATAATCACCATGCGATACCAAAATTACTTCTATCATTCCTCCTCATCCTTTCTACGTAATCTCTTGCGTTATCTTGTTAAAAAGCTCTGTTTCATCAGCTGCCTGTAACAGCAGCCGCAAGGTTTTATAATCTGCCAACCTTTCCATAAGTAACTTTAAAGCTTCTATGTATACTCTTTTTTTCTTTAATACATCTTCTGTCGGTACCGCGAAAAGGATAATAAGTGATACCGCCTTATCTTCCTCTCTGATATTCTCAGATGTTTCCCAATTGATTGGATGCGTTGTTCTGCCGATTGCAATTGCCACATTCTCTACAACATCCGACTCCCCATGAGGAATGGCCACACCGTTCCCCGCTCCTGTAAATCCTAAGGATTCCCTGACAAAAACATCTTTTATGAACTGTTTGAGATCCAAAACCTTATTGCTTTGGTACAGAAGTTCCGCCAATTGTTGAATAACCTCTTCCTTCGTACTGGCCTCTATATTTAAAAGTATATTTTCCTTTTGTAAGATCTGCTTTATATTCATAACGCTCTCTCAGACAGGAATTCCTGTACTTCTTTCATGCTGCTGCATTTTGCTAGCAACTCCAGACCATTCTTTTGAACAGATATCTTATATAAATCTGCCAAAATGCTCTTTAACAGCTTTTCCTCTTGTATTGCCAAAATAACAGTAACTTCTTCTTTGCCCGCTTTTTCGTTATCTATAAAAATGCACATTTCCATCTTTTCCATTGACGGTTCTCTAATCTGTACATTCAATTTAGGCATCAATCTGGTTTCAACAATAATAGTGCCTTCCAAAATTTTATTCGTATCCAGCTCCTCATTGATATGGATCATGCTTTTCTTAAGATGCTGATGCAGACAGCATAAAGATTCGTTTCTGCAAGCCTGATTTTCATCAACCTGCATGCTGTTTTTAATATCCTGAACATCCTTTTCTGTCAAAAGAGCCGATATGACAATGTAAGGGATCTTCTTTACATTGATCGGTACCGTAGAAATTATAAATTCTATCTTACTTAGATCCATCGTCTCTACTCTTCTGGAAGAAACAACATCTACAACGTCTATCGACGAAAATTCACGCTTCAGTTTCGCCGCCAGCAGTTGAGAGGTTCCATAACCGCTGTGACACACTACCAACACCTTTTGGGGCGTTGTCAGACGAACTGTCATCGTCTGATAATAAGTAGCAATATGAGCGATCTCATCGATACTAATTTCCTTTAGCTGGTATTTTCTCGATAAAAATGCAAGACTAATCTGACAGATGCCCAGCATTTGCGGATACCGCTCACAAATTTCCTCCAGCAAAGGATTTCTTAATTGAATATTATATTTTAATCGGTTAAGCATCGGCCTGATATGAAGCAATAGGCCGTTTAATAGTTCTTTATCTGTTTGGAAATCAGCTCCTGCTATATCAGAGACATATTTCGTCAGATCCATCGATAATCTTAAACTTTCATCATTCTCTTCTGTCTTAGCAGAAATTTCTTCCAACCCCGAAGAAATTAAATACTGATAAATGTAATAGGTTTCCTCATTCCCTAAATCAATCTGATATTTATTTTTTATGATTTTTGTTATTTTCTGTGCCTGACAATAGTGCTTTAAAGTGTCTGTCCTTATCATTCCTATTTTGTTGTCTTCGATGAAAATGCCTTCTTTAACACGTTTAATACAGATTAAGATATGTGTTAGAAGGTTTACATAGTAGATATCTCCCATCCTGATATTACTTTCTTTCTCCATCTTTTCCAGCAATGATTCAATAAAAATGATATCTTCCAAGCGAAACAATTCCAGCAATCCATTTCGCGTTCTGCTGTTCAGCCGAATGGCTCCGTCACAGTCCGGCAGCGGATTATCGTCAAAACATTCTTCCTGGTATTTTTGAATCAAGTAGGCCAATGCTTTTCTAATATTTGTTTCATCTCCCTTGATTTTGGTTCCTTCACTCGTTTTTTCTAAAGTCAGATTAAATTTGTTCAGCCATTGCTCCAGATATTTGATATCATTAACGATACTGGCTTTGCTTACATAATATTGTTCCGATAGTTTTTGAATGGAAGTATTTATGTCAGAACGTATCAGCATATTCTTAAGAATATGTATTCTCCTTGCCTGTGCCGATTCATGAAGCAGTTCGCTTGGTTCTGCATGCAAATCATTCAGAATATTAATATTATTCTTAGCCCCCTGATCAATAAGGATTCCTTTTCCTGTTTTTCCATATACTTGTATTCCGTAAGCACTCAAATACACCCTGATCCCCTTTAAATCTTGCTTAAGGGTTTTATCCGATACACGTAACTGCTTCGAAAAATAAAGAATGGATCTATAGTCCTCTTCCTCTAACATCAGCCGGACAAATTCTATTTGTCTTTTGCTTAAAGCATACATAGGCTTTCACTCCTTACTAAGTTTTTATACTCCATTGTATCTTAGTGGTGCTAGCTTCAATATATCAATATTAATTTTGTCCGTAAATACTAATCAACATCACTATTGTTAGGGAAGTTTTAGATCAACGCATAAAGCTTTTGACTATTCTTGACAAGTTATCCCAATAAAGATAAACTTTAAAAAAGAAAAGGAGATTGGTGAGATGAGAAAAATAGTATTATTAGTAACATTATTCGTAGTTTTTGCAATGGGAATTACGATATATGCGGATGAAGGGATCAGTATCAGTATAAACGGCGCAGGGGTTACGTTTACAGACACGAAGCCATTCATCAATGAAAATGGCAGAACCTTAGTTCCATTTAGAGCAGTATTAGAAAGTTTTGGAGCTTCTGTAGATTGGGATAGTGAGAGCAATACAGCAATAGCAACCAAAGGAGATATTGTTGTAAAAATACCTGCAGGGAAAAAGTATATAATAAAAAACAATGAAAAAATAGAAAACGATACAAAATCCATCAATAAAAGCGGCCATATTTATTTACCAATCAGAGCAGTATTAGAAAGTTTTAATGCTACTGTAAATTGGGATAACAACACAAGGACGGTAGCGGTAACAACAGCGGAAGCTGACAAAGAAACTGGCAGCTCAAGTGAAATACCCTCAAATAAATATGAAGAGCTGGATTCTACAAACAAAATAATGAATGAAAATATGGAATATACAAATAACGGAGAAAAGGTTTACATACCATCAGGTAAAAATAATGCTTTGGATTTGAAACATTTGCTGGAAACATATGATGAATATGAATATGATGCTTATAATATTAAAGTGTGCTTACCTGAAAACAGCGAATCGATAGCCAACCCAAACGGTAGCGCGGTAGTAATTAATAATAAAGATATCCCAATACAACTTTCATTTTGGAAGCCAACAGATATGGCGGATGAAGGGTATACATTTAAGGAATATTTAAAATTTAAGTTAGGCCGCACAGAAGAAAGCCCAAAAAGCAAAACCTATTTTTATAGTAAATCACTATTGGAAATCTATAATCAAAATGTAATATTAAATGGTAATACCGTAACAACACTTAAAATAGCTCGTATCGTTCATAGTATATCTCCGGAAATTCATATAGAATATATCATTCAAACAAAAGATAATTGTTATGGGTTAAATATAACTGCAGACAGCAAATATAGTCAATCGGTTAAGGAAATCCTTGGAAGTTACCGAATAAAAGATTTATTTGGGGAAGGAAATGATGCTGCTGTATTATATAGAGATGAGTTATTGGAGTTGCCAGAGAGTTTACGCATTAATACATCCGGTTTATAAGGGTCTCGGGATAACAAAACCTCTGAAGATTGCGGAAAAATACAAAATTTGCAGCACACTTTTTCTTTTCACACATAGTATATAGTGTATGTTTGCTAATCCTTTAGCTTCATTAGATCTTTTCAAAGTTAAATATATATAAACACCTCGAGTTTTTTCGCGCCTGCAGTCATGCAGGCGCTTTTAATTATCTTTTGAAATCTATATTTTTCCAATTTTTTATGTTAGAATAATGTATTCTAAATTTATATTAAGGGGAGTATTATGAAAAAATCATTATCAGTTATTTTAGTTCTAGCAATTATTCTTGCCCTTTCTGCCTGTGGGACAAAACCAGAAACAGCTGTGGACGGATATTTTACAGCCGCTAAGGCCTTCGATCCGGAAGGTATGAAGGCAATGGTCGATCCTGCCAATGAAGAAGCCGTCAGTGCCATTGCAGAGTTCTCAGATGGAAGCGAAGATGAGTATACAAAATATTTTCAGGATTACTTAAAAGAAAGCGCCAAAAAAATCACCTACACTATTTCCGGCAGTGAAGTCGACGGCGATACAGCGATAGTCACCGTTGAGTGTAAATACATAGATGGAGGGCCAATTTTAAGTGCAACCGTAGCAGAAGCCTTCAAGAAAATGATGGGAATTGCATTCAGCGGCGCCGAGCTTACTGAGGAAGAAACGAATCAAATGTTTTTAGATATCATGAATGAACAAACAGAATCACTCGAAGAAACGTATAAAGAGACTACCGTTAAAATAAATTGCATAAAAAAAGATAGCACATGGTACATTGCTGATGTTAACGATGATTTACTTGATGTGGTCACATCCGGATTTGTTTCAGCCGCTTCCGACCTTGGAAAAGCATTTGGTTCTGACTGATAAACTACTTTGATTGTACTATAAACAGCTTGCCGCCTGCATGACACAGGCAGCAAGCACTACGAATCGCTTAACTGTTTTTTTCTGTCTTTTAGAATTCACTGCCTAGCTTTCCGGCCTTTCCTTATCTCCGTTTCATCCTATCGAATTCCGGATTGTATGCATAGAAGTTTTTAGAATTCAAGTTATCCTGAACAACTCGGAGGGCTTCACCGAATCTCTGGAAATGAACGATTTCTCGTTCTCTCAGGAATTTGATTGGGTCTCTTACATCGGGATCATCTACAAGACGAAGGATGTTATCGTATGTTGTTCTGGCTTTTTGCTCTGCTGCCATATCCTCCACCAAATCGGTTATAGCGTCGCCCTTTGAAGCAAAGGCAACGGATGAGAATGGCATTCCTGATGCTGCCTGCGGCCAGATTCCTGCGGTGTGATCAACAAAGTAGGTATCCCATCCTGCTTCTTTTATTTGCTCCATTGTCATATTTCTTGTCAATTGATGTACGATGGCACTGACCATTTCCATATGCGCAAGCTCCTCAGTTCCTACGTCATTTAATACGCCAATGGCCTGCTTATAAGGCATAGTGTATCTCTGCGACAGGTAGCGCATAGCTGCTCCCAGCTCACCGTCCGGTCCTCCATATTGGGTTATAACCACTTTGGCGATGGCTGGATTGGGACATTTTATTTTAACGGGATACTGTAATTTTTTCTCATAGCTCCACATATCTATGCCTCCATTTCCCATGGCCATGGTTTTTCAATCCAAGTCCATTCATTTTTTGACATGACAGAGTCTGCGGTTAACGGTCCGTAGCAAGCTGTATATTCGGCCACTACCGCATTCAGCATGTCTCTGTGGTAATGATAATAATTCAAAGCTGCCTGATCCATAGGATGGGTATCCAGGTAAAGAACTGTGTCATGAACTACGAATTCCAACATTTGTATTTTTTTAAACAATTCATGCTGTGTATCCATCCTAGCATCCACCTCCTCCTAAAAATGGTAAATCGAGTTCCGGGAAAATGGTTCCCCGGTGCCAGCCCTCCGCCGGTTCGTAAGTTTCACACCACTGCTGCATAGGAACATACGCCATTGCAAGCGGGCAAACATCGACCGCGTTACACGCCGAGCGAGGCTGAGCATAGCAACCGCAATTCGGAAGAGGCATTCCAACATATGGTTCCATGCAATCGTAGCGTCTGCCTTGTGTTTCTATATTACTCAAGGTAAATATTCTCCTTTCATGATTTTCTCTGCTATTATTTTATGATGCTTAAAAAATAGGGTGCAAAGGATACGAAAAAAAAACTGGTTCGTTCATTCTTTTAACTTTTTAACATCTATGCTAGAATAAAGTATCTTTAATTCATGGAGGGACATTATGCCATTTAGTTTTTTTAAGAAAAGTGAAGTTGCAGATATCATTTTCATGGGTGGAAAAATCTTTACCCAGGATTCAGAATTACCATGGGCTGAAGCCGTTGCCTGTAAGGATGGGCTTGTTTTTGCAGTTGGGAACTACGAAGATATCGCAGAACTGGAAGGGAAAAATACGGAGGTCGTGGATTTGGAGGGAGGCGTAATGCTTCCAGGATATATCAATACCTGCGGACATCCTGTTTTAAATGCTTTTCAGAACTCCTGCCTCTTCTTGAAAAAGGGTGACATGGATCACATTATGGTTCAGATTTCAGATTATGCCTCCCAAAAAAGTGATGCTGATATTCTTTTTGCATATGGCTACGATGAAAATACTTTTAAAGATATCGAACAAGACCAAATAAGAGCTTCTCTTGATCAAATCTGTGATGACAAACCGATTGTCGTTCTTGGACAAAGTGGACTTCATTGTTTGATTAACACCGTCGCATTGGAAACAGTGAAAGCCGCTGCACAAGAAGATGAAGTCCCAGCGATTACACTCGCATATCTTTTGAATGTGCTGGAACCAATCGATCTTGAAAACATACCGAATGCATTGCCGGTCAACATGTGGAAATACTGCGAAAAAGGTTTTACCTCCGTTTTTGACTGCGGAGCACCTGATTTTTTTGCTTCAGTCTATCAAAATATGTTGGTACATATGTATCAGGAAAATATGATAAAACAAAGATTTTTCGGTTCGCTGCTGATTACCTGCGATGTCAATCCATCGCCGTTGATCAGAAAACTGGCACAATATAGAACAAACTGTGTAGAGCTAAACGAATACATCAACTTCAACACATTGAAGCTTGTCGTAGACAGAACCCCGGAAACAGCATCGATTTCCCATGCCACGTTACGAGAACTTTGCCTTGAGGCAGCGGATAAAGGGTTTGACATTCACATCGATACAATCGGAAAGAATGGGGTTATTGAAGCAGTTAGCGTGTTGGAAGCAACAAGAACTGCTGGTTATAGAAAGAATTCATTTACAGTTGCGCATGAGAAAGATTTAGATTTGAGAGAGCTGGCAAACACAAGCTTCGGTCAGGATATCAAAGATTCCGTTTCTACCTTTGATACTTCAGATCCTGCTTGGCTCTGTATTGAAAATGTAAAAAAGATTGAAGAAGCCGTTGACCTGCTGACCATGGATGCTGCAATCCAGCTTGGTATCAACAATCGCTTTGGCTCTATTGAAAAGGGCAAACATGCAGACTTTGTCATCTTTGATGAGAATCCTTTTGAAGTAACCGATTTGTTTGCCTTCAAGGAATTAAAGGCAGTAATGACCGTGATAGATGGTCAAATCGTATATGATGCGGCAGAAGACAGCCTGTCTGACTGGCAGTCCATGCTGTCCATGCAGCAAGATTAAATTAATGTACTATGGTATTCCCGTTTTCATTGCCAGTGCTATTTTTCTTTTTCGCGGTAGATGACTTTCCCATTGATAATGGTAAACAATGCTTTTGTAAATACCTCCATGGGATTCCCATTGAAGATGGTAATATCCGCATCTTTACCAGCTTCCAGGCTGCCAACCCGGTCTGCCACATTGCATATTTCCGCCGGATTAATGGTAATTGCCTTTAGCCCCTCTTCAATTCCAAGACCTTCTTTTGCTGCTAAGCCCGCGCAAATGGGCAAATACTGAATTCTTGAAACCGGATGATCCGTGGTGATGGCTACCTTAATTCCATTTTGAGACAAAATACCGGCTGTTTTAAAATCCAAATTCTGAATTTCGATTTTATTTCTCGAAGAAAGCGCTGGCCCCACGATCGCAGAAAACCCCGAAGCCTTGATTTTCTGTGTGATCAGATGCCCTTCCGTACAATGATCCAACGTCATGTTCAGGCCAAATTCCTTTGCAATCCGAATTGCAGTTAAAATATCATCTGCTCTGTGCACATGCGCTTTTAGTGGAATCTCCTTTCTCAGCACGGGAAGCCAGCAGTCCTTTTTAAAGTCCATGTCATATTCTTCTCCGTTTTTTTCCGCCTTTTCCTTGTTCTTCTGGTATTCTTTTGCTTGAAACAATTCTTCTCGAAGAAGCGCAGCCATGGTCATTCGCGTTGTAGGAATCATCTTCAATTCACTATAGTTACTTTTGGGATTTTCTCCAAATCCAACTTTCATAGCAGCAGGCTCAAGCACGACCATATCGTCAATACAACGCCCATCTGCTTTGATGAACACAAATTGTCCGCCTACCACATTGGAACTCCCCGGTCCTACCATCATAGAGGTGATTCCCGAACTAACCGCGTTATGAAAAGCAGAATCCATAGGATTGATCGCATCAAGCCCGCGAATATATGGCGTCATCGGATCCTTCATTTCGTTGCAATCGTCTCCCTCAAATCCTTTTTTTTCCTCAGTAATACCGATATGACAGTGTGCTTCAATCAAGCCCGGCATAACCCAACAGTCCGTTGCGTCGATTACTTCTGATAGTTCTTCCTGGGCAATATTGATTTCTTTCCCAACTTCATGAATTTTCCCGTCGTGAATCAGTAAACTACCCGGATCATAGGTCATTCCGGCCATTGTCAAAATTTTACCGTTTTTAATTAATATCATAAGAGACTTTTCCTTTTTTTCTATTGATTCATTGTTAATTATGAATATTATGTATCTTTTTGTAAATAATATTTATTCTCGAAAAAAACTATTTGAAATCTCATCTGAAGCCCAGCGGTTTTTAGGTCGCAATGATTTCGGCAAAAAACAAGAAGCAGTTTTCACTACTTCTTGTTTTGACATTGGAATAATAACGCTTATCGATTGTTATTATTGTTCTGGCTGTTCTGGCTATTCTGGCTGTTTCGCAGGTCTCTGTTGCTTTCATTTCTGTTGTTTTGCGCATTACGCGGGTTATTTTCGTTACACATCTCTCTATTTTCCTGTGCGTTGCGTGTGTTACGTAAATCCCTTTTATTGTTGTCCATATTTTCGTATCTGTTGTCCATATCTTTATCACCTCCGCTATTATTATTTGCAGAGCAATTATATTTATTCAAAATTATTTATAATAGAAAAGGGCATTTTTTCTATTACGCTACGAAAAACAAAAAAATTATGCAGGGGAAACCCACTTCCCTTTCAAATAATAGACACTCATACAAAATGCCGTGATTGCCCAGGTGATTGGATAGGTTGCCGCCACACCCCTCACATCATGATAAAATGCCATAATAACAAACAACAATATCGTTCTCACAACGCAGATGTTTACTAAAATAATCATCATGGGAGGTGCTGATTTTCCTGTCCCCCTTATCGAATCTCCAAGTACTTCCAAAAAAACATAGATCCAGTAAAACGGAAAGGTCGTCCATATAATGCGCATTCCACAAGCAATTACTTCAGCATCCTGCGTAAACAATCGAAATGCCTGCCGCCCAAATAACAGCAGCAATGCACTCACCAGCAAAGTGACTCCAATTCCAATCAATACACAAACCCTCGTTCCCTGTTTTATCCTTTTTAGATTATGCGCGCCCATATTTTGACCGGAAAACGTGGTAATCGCCTGTCCAAATGCTATAATCGGCAGATAAATCGGCAGTTCCACTTTAAAATAAGCTGTAAACGCAGCAATTGCATCAACATCAAAATGATTGATATGATATTGTGCAAATATATTTGCAATTACGATCATCAAGATTTGTAACCCCGCAGGAATTCCGACAATTAAAATTTTATAAAAAATTCCTTTCTCGATTCGTATTTCCTTAAGATGCAATTCATATTCTGTTTCGGAATGCGCTAACAGGTATAATACCAAAATACCCGCAAAGGTTTGTGATATCAGTGTTGCCCAAGCGACTCCATTGACACCCATTTGAAAACCCACAACGAAAATAGCATCCATAATGATATTTAAAATGCCGCCAATCAGCTGTATGACCATTGGCGTTTTCGAATTTCCAAAAGCCCTGATAATTCCAACACCCATATTATAGGTCATTACGGAAATCAAGCTGATAAAATAAATTCTAATATAAGAAAGTGCCGGTGTCATGATTTCGTTCGGGGTGTTCATCCATCGTAAAAAATATGGTGCGCCCACATACCCGATCATCATAAATACCATACCGCCGATCACACTGAACCCGATTGCCGTTTGTATTGTTTGGCGCAATTTTTCCTGGTCACCGGCTCCAAAAAACTGCGCTGCAATTACGCTTGCTCCAATCGACATGCCGGAAAAGAAACCCACAAGAGCAGTAATAATCAGCGTACTTGCCCCAACCGCCGCCGACGCACTCTTGCCGACAAAATTACCAACAAAAATCAAGTCCACAGTATTATACATCTGTTGAATAAAGCTTGAAGCCAATAAAGGAAGTGCAAACAGACAAAGCTGTTTACCTATATTTCCTTCTGTCAAAAGAATTCCTGTATTTTTTCTGATCATAGCATTCTTTCATTCAAATGGTTAAAACAGATTCTATCAATCGTTTTGTATATTCATGTCTCGGTTCTTCAAACAATTGATCGGTATCATTCTTCTCTACAATATCTCCTTGATATATAACATAGACCCTATTGCAAAAATTCTTAACCACAGCCAAATCATGACTGATAAATAAATAGGACATTCCGAATTCTTCTTTTAGTGCTAAGAGCAGTTCCATGATCTGACTTTGTACCGAAACATCTAAGGCACTTGTTATTTCATCGCAGATTAATAGCTGAGGTCTGATAATTACAGCTCTTGCAATTGCTGCGCGCTGACATTCTCCCCCGCTGATTTCAAAGCAATACTTGGATGCATATTGTTTCGGCAGCTTCACCATTTCCATCATTTCGTATACTTTTTTTATCTTCTCCTCTTTGGAGAGCGCCGTATAATAATTAAGACCCTCCATAATGCTATCAAAAATTGTCATTCTCGTACTAAACGAGGCTTTTGGATTTTGAAAAATCATCTGCAGATCACTTCTTACTTCATATAGTTCCCTGCTTGATAATTTCATCAGGTTTTTGTTTTGAAATATGATTTCGCCTGCATCAGCTTTCAGAAGCCCCGCAGCAATATTGGCAATTGTAGTTTTCCCACTTCCGCTCTCACCAATTAAACCCACACATTCGCCGTAGAAAATATCGATGTCTGCTTCATTCACGGCAGGAAACATTCCATGCTTATTTTTAAATGTTTTGGTTAACCCTTTTATCGATAAAATTGTATTTTCCATTTCATTTTGCCTTTGCTTCCAGTTGTTTCGGGCTTAATTCACAATATAAAAATGCTCCAATTCATAAGGATTCCCGTTAAACAAATCCCATTTATAGTTTGGGAATTGCGTCAATCAGTAATTTGGTGTAATTATGCTTTGGATGATATAATATTTCTTCTTTTTTTCCAAACTCTATCAGTTTTCCTTCAAACATAACTCCAATTTTATCCGCCATTTTCGCAATCACACCAATATTATGACTTACGATCAGAATAGACATATTATGTTTGTTTTTTATATCCATCATCAAATCTACAACTTGTGCTTGAATGGTTACATCCAATGCACTTGTTGGTTCATCGGCCAGAAGAAGTTTTGTTTGATTTGCCAGCGCCATAGCAATGGATACTCTCTGGCTCATCCCTCCGCTCAGCTCAAAAGGGTAGGAAGACAATACTTTTTTCGGGTCCGCCAATCCTAATTCTTCGAACAATTTTTTTGCGGTTTTTAAAGATTCATTTTTTGTAATTTTTTTGTGGTATCTCATACATTCGAAGAATTGTTCCTCGATGGTAAAGATCGGATCCATAGACTGCTCCGTATGTTGAGAAATCAAAGAAATTGCATTTCCTCTCAATTCTCTCATTACTTTTTGGGACTGATCAAGCAGGGATTTTCCTTCAAACAAAATCTCCCCGCCTGTTGCCTTTCCCCCTTTGCCGAATAGTCCAAGTATGCTGTTTATTAAAGTACTCTTCCCACTTCCGCTTTCTCCCACAATGCCAATGATTTCTGACGTTCCGACAGACAGCGAAACATCCTTTACGATTTCTTCCTCATGGTAGGAAATATTCAAATGATTAATCTCCAGCATACACCAAACCTCCCAGGCCTATTTCATTCCAACCTTTGCATCAAGGAAGTAATATTCGGACGGCTGAATTTCAAAGTCCGTAACATCAGGTGATGCAATACACATAAAGTTCTGATTCGCAAAAAATACAAAGCTTGTGTCATTTAAAATTTCTTGTTCAATCTGACAAGTTATATCATTTCTTTTTTCTCCACAAAAGGTGGTTGCAAGCTTTCCTGCCAATTCATCCACCCTTGCGTTTGAGTAATGTCCATAATTCATACTTCCTGATGTGATAAAATCGGTATTAATAAAGTACTGTGCATTTCCTGTCGGAGCCATGCCCTTGCTGTCAAGGGATATGTCAAAATCTGCATTTTGATAGGCTTCTGCCGAATCAAGTTTTTCGTAGGTGCTTACTTGCAGGTCTATCCCGACTTCTTTTAATGCAGAAGTCAGAACATCACAAAATTCAATAAATTCGCTTCTGGTGCTGATCGTTGCAAGTTTTATATTTAATGCAACCCCGTTTTTTTCTAAAATTCCGTCTCCATCTGCATCTTGATAACCAGCTTCCAGCAGCTTGGCCTTCGCACCTGCCACATCATATTTTGTGATGAGTGGATTAAGGGTTACAATATTGCCGTATGACAATGTATTCGGATATACTCCGTAATTTGGATTTGTGGAATTCTGTGATATGACTTTACTGTATCCTTCTCTGTCAATACACATCGCAATTGCTTCTCTTACCGCATTGTCTTTTACGACTGCTTTTTCCATATTAAATCTTAGAAAGTGTCCTCGTGTCGTTGCTGCCGAGTAAATGACATATTTCGATGGATCACTGCATACAGATAACGCAGAGGAAGGAACCGATACTGCAATATCAAGCTCTCCGGATTGGATTGCCATCGTCAAAGCATCTGCATCATTGATGGTTTTCAAAACAGCTTTGTCAAGGTTAGGCACGCCTCCCCAGTAATTTTCATACTTCACCAGGTCGATTTCCACATTCGGTGTAAAGCTTTCCATTTGAAACGGACCGGTACAAGACGCCGCGGCTTTATAGTCAACGCCTTCTCCTACATAATATACGGAAAAAAGCGGGTCACATAAATCAGACATAATTGTAGGATTCGGTTCGCTTGTTTTTAAAGTCAGAGTTTGTCCCTCTGATGTAATTTCCGATAATTTTAATGTCTCTTCCGCACGCGCATTTACTGTATATGTTCTTTCGAAGCATTTTTTAACTGATTCTGCTGTCATCTTTTCCCCATTATGAAAGAAAACATCATTTCGAAGCACTAATTTCCATGTGTTGTCATCGGTATTTTCACAGGATTCAACAAGCCATGGGTTTGCCGTATAGGATTCATCCAGTCGAAATAACGTTTCCGACATTCCGAAAAAGGATAGATACCATCCATTCCAGCTGTCAGCAGGATCTAAATTTGTTGCTCCAAAATAGCCGGCGGATGTGCCTGCTATCAATACTTTTTCACTGCCTGCTTCATTCCCAGATTCGTTTGCGTTACCGGAACATCCTGTAAGCATCGAAAGAACAAGCAAAAGGTTTGTAATCATTACAAGAAATTTTTTCATTATGTTACCTCTTTTCTTTTATTATTTTTTATCCATAGAGTCCCTGATTGAGTCTCCTAACAGATTAAAGATTAGAACAACAATAAATAGTGCAATGCCTGGAAATACGATGGTCCAAGGTGCCGTCTGCAGATAAGACCTGGACTCACTCATCATCGCCCCCCATTCTGCTGTAGGGCGGCTTGCTCCAAGACCGATAAACGACAGGCCTGCCATGCTTAGCGTTACATTTCCAATATCCAATGTTGCCGTAATAATCATTTGTGATATCATATTGGGCATCACATATTTTAAGATAATGTGTCTTTTTTTTGCCCCACACATTCTTGCCGCTTGAATATACGCAGCTTCTTTCATATTTAATACAAGACTTCTTGCCAGTCTGCAATAGGTTGTCCAGTATACCATTGACAAAGAAATGATCCCGTTCATCAAACCCGGTCCCAAAATACCCGCAACTGCAACTGCTAAAACAAATCCAGGAAAGGCCTGAAAGATTACCGTGATTTTACTGATTACTGCATCTGTTTTTCCGCCAAAGTAACCGGAAATAACACCCAATGACGTTCCGATCGTAAATACGATCCCTATGACTGCAAGTGCAGAAAAAATTGAGATTCTTCCTCCTGTTAAAATTCTGCATAGCACACATCTTCCGACACTATCAGTTCCTAATAAATAGCCCTCTGTACCGGGCGGTTGAAAGGACAAGGATAGATTCGTTTCAAAGGGATCATGATTCACAAACTCCGGAGCAGCAAGCAGAAAAATCAGCAATATAGCTGCTGCCGTTATTTTGATGAATAATATTGGATTTTGCCTTACCCTGATCATTTATCGTTCCCCCTTCTTACTCTGGGGTCTAACATTTGATACAGCAGTTCCACGGTATAGTTTATGATTAAAAAAATCACCGCCATCCACACAGCATAACCCTGTATGATAGGGTAATCCCTGAAGCTGACTGCTTCTACTGCTAATTTTCCAACACCGTCCCAGGAAAAAATAGTTTCAACAATTGCCGCACCGCCTAGCAGGTTACCAAATGAAATTCCAACAAGCGTAATAATTGGCAGAAGGCAGTTTTTAAGAATATGTCTTCCCAAAATGACCCTCTCAGGAATTCCTCTTGCTTTTAATCCCATGACATATTCAGAATTCATCTGTTCTAGCGCAATTCCTCTAACCTGTCTTGTATACCATGCGCTCAGCGTAAAGCCCAGTACACAGGCCGGCATCAACATTCCCTTCAGACCCTCTTCTGCGATAACCGTAAACCACTCCAGTTTGATACAGAAAATATATAAAACCAAAAGTGATAGAAAAAATGATGGCAGCGAAGCAAGAAAATAGGTGATCACGCGAACCGCATGATCTAATAATCCGTCACGATATTTTGCACATAAAATTCCCAAAGGAACCGATATTGCTATCGTAATCAATAACGAGACCAAAGTGAGGGAGAGCGTATTGGGAATGGTGTCCATAAATGATTGGGCTACAGATTGTCCCGTTTTGTATGATGTTCCCATTTCAAATTTTGTCAGGTCTGAAAGCCATTTCACATATTGAACAAGGAAGGGTTGATCAAGCCCCATCTCTTCTCTTGTTTGTCGCAGTAATTCTTCGCTAGGCGAAATACCTCTCTGTGACAATAACACCGTCGCCGGGTCGCTTGGTGACAGATAGGCTAATAGAAACGACAGGAAGGTCACACCTAATATTATGATGAAAAATGTATATATTTTTTTCAGCACTATTTTTCGCATCAATTTGTTTACTCTTTCTGTACCCTCACCATAAACATAGGGATATGTTTATATAGTATGCTATAATACTCATTCATAATATGTTCCGGCAGCTTTGTTACTATTTTTATATCGTTACATCCTAATTCAAGGAGCGTTTCAACATCCCATAATGGTCTTGCTATATTTCTCAAGGGAAGATGATCCAGCAAATCTCCGGCTTGCTCTTTGCCATGGCCATCAGCTTCAACCTTGTAGCCCATTTCGATTAGCTTTATTTTGTCTTCCTCACAGAATCGTTCCAACTTCTTATCAAATAAATGCATTCTCCAGTTTCCGTCAAAATTCAAAAAACATCCACCAGGTTTTAATACGCGCAGCCATTCTTTATATGCTTGCTTGGGATTTTCAAGTGTCCACGTGATATTCCTGCTCAATATAAAATCAAAGCTTTCCTTTTCAAAAGAAAGCTGCTGTGCATCCATTTTTAAGAAATCAATGCAATTATCAACCTTATATTTTTGTGCATTTTTTTTTGCATTCTCCAGCATTTTTTCACTGAAATCCACCGAAGTTACCTGATGGCCTCCTTCTGCCATCAGTATGGAAAAAAATCCAGGACCACAACCGATATCAAGTACTTTTAAACTGCTCCCCTTGGGTCTGTTGTCTTCAATCAGTTTTCGCCATACGCTTCTCTGCTTTTTTTCCAGTTCTTCCTGATTGATTTTAGAATATCCATCTGCCTGGTTTGACCAATACTTTGCGATTTCTTCTAAAGCCATACCTTCCTCCTGCATTATAAACATTTTTTATTATATTTGCTGTTATAAAACGGAATATCAACGCAAAAAAACCATAAAAGTTGTACGCTAAAAGAGTAAACCTTCATGGTCTAAATACAATTCCTTATTATTTTATTACTTCGTTTCTCCGTATTGTTTTCGCTTTATATCAGTAGTGATTCATTTCTTCCATCACGATTCTTTTCTGATGATGAGTTTTCATAACCCAATTTCGATTAATAATACCACAATCAGACAGATTTTGTCAATTGCTTTATCTATTCGTGTCTCCGTTCTTGCGTTTTCAGTTAGACATTCATGGGTAACGCGTCCTTCAGTTCCCTGAAAATCTTTCTAAAAACCTCTCTTGCCCCTTTTAAATCGTCTTCGTCAGGATGGCTTTTTGCTTCTGCATAGAGTTTCTTATTTTCCTCATTATAAAACATGGGATGATCCTTCGGCACATGTTTAAAAACTTCAATCAGCTTATCGTCAATCTTTCCCTGGCAAAGGTATTCTCCAATCAGCAGATTGCCCCGGGATTGGAATAACGCCCTGGTCGTATCCAAACATTTTTTCCCATGAACAGAGTCTGGCGAAGCTCCCAGCGTACTAAAAAATGCCGCTTTTTTATCATGAAGCTTTTCTATGTATTCCAGCGATTTTCGTTCCGGACGGCCACGATCGATCCAAAAACCTATGATCACCGCGTCAAAATCATTTGGGTCGGGCGCATCCTCTATCCTGCAAAAGGTCAGCGGGAACTTCAGACAGGCTTCCGCCTCCTTCTTGATTTCCTTTGCAACCATTTCCGTATTTCCAGTTTTACTGGAATACACCATCAATACCTTGCTTCCATTCATTTTGATTCCCTCTCTTTCATTTTAATTCTCACTTTAATATTTTATCTTTAGGCTGTAAAAATACACCGATTATAATAAGAACAACAGCAGAGGAGCATTTCCCCTGCTGTTTGCAGTTTTTTTCGATCATTCTTTGAGACATTCAGCAGAAATCCTTCCCGCAACAGAATTTCTGTCAAACTTTTTTAATTATTCGAAAATCACAAGAGTGGCAGAAACAGGAAAGTCATGAGCCGAATGGTTAACATTCACAGATATGGTAGCATCCATAACTGCATCAAGTTCAACGTCATCATCAAACTCAAAGGTAAACTGGTTTGAACCAGCCACACCGGTCACGCCATCCAGTTCCATTGCGGTAACATTACCGGGTAAACCCATAAATGTCATGGACTTAACATATACGGTAACCTCCGTCCCATCCACATCCGCTCCTAAAATAGCAGGATCTCCCATGGACAGGTTTGCACCCGTATCGTCCGGATCATACTGGCCTGCTTTGTAAAGAGCAGCCTCATGTTCCCCCGGGGAAACTGCAAAAACAGAAATTCCCATCGAGAACACCATCGCTGCAACCAGCAGCAATGCCACAACAACTTTTGTTCCTTTAGATAACACGTTTGTCATAATCGTTTCTCCTTTCTTACTTTTAACAATATGTTTTTTGCCATCCTTTCCTTACGGTCAGACAGCAAAAGCACTGCGGGAAAAGCTTATGGTGAGCAAGTTTTACCAATCGATCGGTTAGTTTCAACTAACCCTATAGACATCTTATCTTTCCCTCCATAATTTGTCAAGTATGTTTTTTTGTTCCTTCAACGCAACAAAACACCATAGCCCAGCGGGCTCCGGGTTCAACCATCCCTGTTTTCAACGTATTTGATTTTGCATCCCCGCAAAACAACAAATAAAAAAATTTTTATTAAAAAACAAACACGAAATAAATTAAAAATACATGGTAAAAATTGCTTCCATTTCCGGCATCGCTACGCTGCCGGCGGTACAGGACAGCTTGAAAGCCACAGTCCCCTGCAAGAACCGATGATCCTCATAATGTAAAAACTCCAGAATATGCACCGGAAAATAAAAGTACCCCTCCTTTTTTCCGGTATTCTGAAGCTGTCCATTTTCTATATAGCGGATCGATTGAATCGTCTGATCAATTTGAAGTCCGTTCATGGAGGATACATAACTGCCCGGATTGGAAACACGCAAAATGATAATGCCCGTTTTATTATTGATGACCAATTCGCCTGGATGCTCAAAAACATCGTTAAGCCAAGATTCTGACAAACCACAGCTATCCCTGCAGCGGCAAAACATAAAGCCGACGGGATATCTTCCGTCTTCCAAAGCCTCGCAAAAATCCTTTCCCTTAATTTTCTCCTGCTCCAACAGTTTTTTTCTGATTTGACAAAGCTTTATTTCCGGATACAGGATATCCGCCGAGGCATCGGACAAATTGAGAATAAAGCTCATGGCGTCACGCTCTGCATCAGCACAGGATACGCCTTTGGAAACCAGCCACTGCCGCACTATTTCAAACCGGTGCTGATATTTCTCAGCCAGTGCCCTGCCCTTTACGGACAAAATAATTTTACGTCCCTCCGCCGGCTGCTGAATCAAATTATTTTTCTCACACCAACCAATGGCACGACTGACAGTGGATTTTGCCACACCAAACTGGTCTGCCAAATGGGTGACCGTACCGCCTTCCTTGCCCATACGAAACAAGTGAATTAATACCCGTGCTTTCAACGGTGTTATTTTTGACTGCATGTTCTCTTCCCCCCTGAACCCCATTTTCTATTCCTCTTCTATTACGAAAAACACCAATATTTTCTCGTTTCTTTCCAATTCTGCCCGGTCAGACCGTCATGACCCAGAGTGTGTCCTTTTCACGGCGAACCGTCAAGTCGATGCCATAAATGTCACGAATGACGCTGTCGTCGATGATTTCCGAGGGCGAACCCTGGCAAAAGACGCTTCCGTCCTTCAGACCCACTACCTCGTCGCTGTAACACAGAGCCTGGTTGATATCATGGAGCACCATCACGACTGTGATGCCAAGTTCCTGATTCAACCGCCGGATGAGCCGAAGCAGCTCAATCTGATAGCGTACATCAAGAAACGTAGTGGGCTCATCCAGATACAACAGCTTGGTATCCTGTGCCAGTGCCATGGCCAGGAAAGCCCGCTGCCTTTGCCCTCCGGATAATGTGCCGATCGGTTGCTCTGAAAGCTCCGTCATATCCGTAACATTCAGCGCCCAATCCACCTTCTCACGATCTTTTCCGGTCGGAGAATGCAGCAGGGAGGTATAAGGCAGCCGACCATAATAGACCAGACGGCGCACCGTCAGATCGTTGGGAGCCGAGCTTTTTTGATGGACGATGGCAGTCCGGCGGGCAAAATCCTTGAGACCCATCGTCCGAATGTCGATCCCGTCCATCAAGAGCCGCCCGGCATCCGGCCGGAGATTTTTGGTCATGAGCTTTAAAAGCGTCGTCTTACCGCAGCCGTTAGCCCCCATCAGGGTCGTGATGGTACCCTGTCGGATCGTCAGGGACAGCCCCTGTAATACTTGTTTCTCGCCGTAGGCGAAGGTCAGATTTTCAACGCAAATCACAGTATTTTTCCCCCTTTCGCAGCAGGATAATAAAGAAGGGTCCACCCACGACGCTCATGATGACCGCTGCCGGAATTTCGTATGGCGCTGCGATAAGCCGCCCCACGGTGTCGGCCAGCAGCAGGATAAAGCCGCCCATAAGGATACAGAAGGGTACCAAAATACGATGCTCCGACCCTACCAGCCGCCTGGCCATATGAGGGACGATAAGAGCCAGAAAGCCGATCACACCCACCACGGCGGTAACACCGGACACCAGAAGCACTGCCACCAGAGATATCATCAGGCGCAAAATGTCGATGTTTATACCCAACCCCCGGACAGTCTCATCCTCTAAAGCCATGAGATTGCAGGCCGGAGCCAGCATCATGGCCAGAGCCAGGCCGATCACGGTGTAGATGGTCAGTACTCGCACGTCGCTCCATACCAGTTGAGTCAAACCGCTAACCGAGAGTGACACGCCGGAGCGATTGCTCATGCCGCCCAGCACTTCTCCCAAGCCGGTGAACACAGCGCTCACAGCGATGCCTACGAGGATGATCCGCACCGGATCCAGGCTGCCTTTCCAAGATAGGGAATAAATGATGGCGAAGGCAGCCACGCCCCCCAAAAATGCAAACAGGGGCAGGGAAAAGTATAGCATAGGAAACAGCGCAGACACCACGACAGCGATTAGAGCCGCTCCTCCGGAAATACCGATGATGCCCGGATCAGCCAGGGGATTTTTCAGTACCGCCTGAAATAGAAGGCCGCTGCAGCTCAGAGCCGCTCCCCCAAGCAAGGACACAATGATGCGAGGAAAACGCAGATCATAGATGGTAGCCACTCTGATATCATATTCCACAAACAGCCCTCGGAAAAGCTCTCCATAGGTGACCGAAATACTTCCCAGCTTCATGGCCGCGAAAGTCAGCAGGCAGATCAGCACCGCGAGCACACAGCAGCCTGCAACACCTCGGATCAGTTCTTTATGGATTGTTTTCACGATAGGCCTCCTCCGCATCATAGGATTCATAGGTATTTTCATATAAAATCTTCTGAAGCACACGCAAAGCCTCCGGCCAGTCAAAGGTACAGCTCATGCCAAAGAGCTTATAATCAAGCTGGTATACCCGATTTTCCTGTACCGCCCGAAAATGCTTCCAGATGTCATTCGTCGTGAACTCCTCGGCAAACATCTCCATGGCAAGATCGGGCAAGCCGTGGGCAGTTAGTAAAATCACATCGGGATCCAGAGCAAGCAGTTCTTCGGTATTCCAGGAAACAAAATTCTCAATGGTATTCACCTGCACCACGTTAGTAGCTCCCGCCAGTTCCATCAAAGAGCCCGCATAGGAGTTAGACGTACATTCGATGTATGAGCCGGGCAGACCCATTAAAACCAGCACTCTGCGAGAGTCCTTTCCTTCCACAGAAGCGCGAAAGTCCGCCATAGTAGTCTCATATTCACCGATCAGCGAGGCGGCGTCATCCTGTACGCCGTATTTTTCACCCAGCATGGCGATGCTGTCGTACATGCCCTCTACACTTTGCAAATCAATAAAGGTGTAAGGTACGCCCGCCGCCTGATAGGTAGGCTCGATGGTCTCCCTCAGCGTGTCCGGACCGATGATATCGGTGGGTTTCAGCAAAGCAATGGCCTCCGCGTCGGGAGCCATGGGCGTTCCGATCTCAGGCAGATCCTTGTATCGCTCCGGTACGTCGCCGCTGGTAACGGGTATGGCGATGAGATCCAGTCCCAACTTGTCGCAGATGAGCAAAGTGGCATAGGAGGTAGCAATAATCCGCGTTTCTGACTGTCCGCCAGTGGTGGGATCAGCCGAATTTGAGGCACTCTCCTGTGGATGCTGCTCAACACAGGCACATAGAAGCAGCATGAGAATCATGAATAACAGGGGCGTCTGGACGTATTTACGAATACTCATACGTTGCGCCTCCTCCGCATCACGACGACGATCACGCCAACGGCTACAATGATCACCGCAATGATACCGGCAAGCATGCCACCACTCCCGGATTGCGCCGAATCAACCTCATCTGAAAAGGCAGCGCTTTCCTGCCCTTGCTCTGCAGGCTCGACGCTTTCCCGATCACCCGCCGACTCGCTTTCTTGATCCTCGGATATCTGCTCTGGTGGCACTGTGTCAGTTTTCTCAGTTTCCGGCGTATCCCCCTTCGTTTCATCATTATTTTTCTTCAAACCGTCATCCTTCTGATCCCTGGCCGCCTCAGCTTCGGTCTTCGTCTCTTCCGAAGTACCGGTCTCGTTACCCGTGGATTCCGTTATGGAAGCGACGGGATTAGCTGCGGATTCCGTTATGGATGCGGCAGAATTGGCTGCGGATTCCTCCGGGCTGGTCTCAATGTTCACCACAAAATCCCCGCTGCCAGCCGTCAGAGTGCTTGTATCCAGATAGAGATACCACAGCACGTCCCGGCCCATTGGGGTTACATACATGGTGCATTTGAGCTTCACTCCGGGGTCGGAGGCTTTAAAACGGAAGTCCACCGAATCGTTGGCGGAATCTTCCGCTGTGACGGTGTAATTAACCTTTGCGTAGTTGTCGTAGTCGGTGCGGGTATAAAAGGTCACATTTTTGCAGTTGCTCTGCAACAGGAGACGGATGGTGATCCAGATATCGTCTCCATCCACCTCCACCAAAGCGGTCGTGTCCGTGGCGGAGCGGCACATTCCCTCTCCCAGTGCCGCATTTGAAGTGCCTCCGTCATCGACATTTCCTGTGTCGGGGTTATAGTAGCTGGTGACCACGCTGGCGGTATACGCGCCGCTGTCCAGTGCCAGCACCGGGGTGGTCAGCAGTCCTGTAAGCAGGAGCAAACAGACCCCCATGGCAATTGTTTTTTTTATGTTCATCTTCATTCCTCCTGAGGATCGGCGGCTTTTTCGGTAAGCCACCGGCTTGTTTTTTATTAATAAATTTATACTGCCGTGACGCCAGCAAGAGCCGGGGGCATTTTGCCCTCGGCTCCTGTCCGGTGTACGGAAATTATTTGGCTATTTTGATTCCCCCGCACTTATTCTTTCTCCAGGTAACGCATCAGCATAGCGGCTACCTGTGCGCGGGTAGCAGGACCGTCAGGATCCAGCAGGCCTGCGGAGTTCCCTGTGAGAATGCCCTGCTTCACAGCCCAATTCATGGCATCTGCCGCCCATTCGCTCACCGAATCTGCGTCGCCAAAAGCGGTCAGATCTCCTGTAACGCCGGAGCTTCCCGCGTAACGATAAAGCATGGCAATAAGCTCTTCACGGGTGATATCCCTGTTAGGGTTGGTGCCGTCGGAAATGCCCTCGGACCGGCTCCACTCCATGGCCGCCGAATACCAGAGTTCCCCGGTGGTTTCACCGGCCTTGCCGCTCATGCGGTGTAGCACGGTAAACAGCATCGCCCGGGTCATCTGCCCTTCCGGATCAAAGGTGGTATCGGTGACCCCTGTAAACAGCCCCTTTTCCACCGCTGCGGCAATATATGCACTGGCCCAGTAGCTTTCCAAAACATCGGTGAAATTGGCCGTCGTCTCTGCCGGCGGTTCTGCCAACTCGCCTACAATGGCAAATAGACCCAGGGAACTGGTATTCAAAACGTAATATCCCTTCTTCACCTCCCCTTTCAGCACAGTTTTCGTTCCGCTGTCACTGATGCGATAGACGGTAAGTCCCGCCGAATCACTTGGGAAATAAAGGGTTACGGAACCCTCGGGTGCGGTTTCTTTACCGTTTACCGTGACAATCACTTTGTAAAGGTTCCAGGTATCGGTGATTCCCTTCATGGCCTTTTCCGCAGCAGTGAACTCACTGCCGGAGGTAATTTGTGTCACGGAAAGTACGGCGTCGTCGTCGATACGCTGGGTGTCTGTCGTCAGTTTAATTCCCGTTGCCTTATCCGTCAGCTTTACATCTTCAATGTCATCTCCGGTCAGGGAGGATTTGCCCTTGGCAGCGCTGCTGTCTGCGGTCAGCGAGGTATCGTTGGTAGCATCGGCTGATTTCCAGGTAAATTTCAGCCGGGCATCCAGATCGGTACCTACCACCGCGTCCATAGGCGTGTCGGGCACATTGAACTGCACGTCAATGTAGGTGACTTCGTTTTTGACTGTCGGTTGACCGCTTTTCGGCATGGTGAAGCTGGCAACCTTGATGTAATCATACTTATTGCCTGCAGGCTCCGTGGTCAGAGAGCCGGTCTTCAGTACGTTAGCCGACTTACCTTCCACTTTGAAGCTGATAATCGCTGAGTGGTACTGATCCACATCCACAGGGTTTGTCGCTACCTGAACGGTGGTGACCTTACCGCCGCTCACGGTCACCAGCGCCTCGTCGTTGTTCTTGAACCCTACGTTTCCCATGGATGCTTCATCGGAGGTCGCTTTCCACAGGTCGATGTCCACATAGTAGTTGCCGTCAGCGAGGAAAAACTCGTCTTTGTTACCACCGCCGTCACCACCGCCGTCACCGCCGCTGGAACCGTCGTCCTCGGGGTCATATTCTTTTTCGCTCAGCGCCCAAGTGGAAAAGTGAGAAGTACTCCAGGCAGCCACGCCATTGTACTGAGAGACGGACTGCCGTTCCTTTAGCTTGCCGTCCTGGATGTAATAGGCATATTTTATATTTGTGTTATCATTGGGTACGCTGACGGTTGCCGTTCCGTCTGCAAACGGAATTCCTGTGCCGCCGGTGTCGGTCAGAGTCAGAGAATAAGCCTTCGTAAACTCGCCAAGACCGCTCGCCGGCAAATCCGCTTCAGAAACGTTCAGGGTCACCGCCTGGCCAGCGGTCTGAATCTGAGCCAGCGCTGCCGTATTATAAGTTACGTTACCCATGTCGGTTTGGATGGTCACGCTTCTGCCTGATGCGCCCAGGGCATCCACCACGCCGGCAGGCATTTGCACTGTGGCAGTCGTGATATCGTTTTCGCCGCTGCTCGCATCAACGGTAATGTCACTGCTGCCCACATCCACTTTATTTGCATCCTGTCCTGCGGTAACCAGTGTGTCCCCGGACAGGTTGACTGTGGCGGTTCCGCTGCCGGTGGTCACGCTTTCAACCATGACGGGCTTTGCTGTCCCGGCGCCCACGGTGACGGTGACGGTTTTCATCAGGTCGTCTTTCCCCGCTTTGCTGGCAGTGGCCGTAACGGTGCAGGTTCCTGCGCCCACAGCTGTGATGACGCCGTTTTCTACGGTAGCAACATCCGTTGCGTCGCTGCTCCAATCCAGTATGTAATCTGTACTGCCCGCGCTTTTGACTGTCGCGGTAACGGTCTGGCTGCCTGCCGTTGCGCTGCCTGCAATGAGAGAAACGTTCTCCGTGCTGAGGGAAAGGGTATCCTCGGTTTCAAGGGATTCAAGAGTGCTGTACTTCAGGTGTACAATCACATTCTGCAATCCAACCCCTTCAATTTCATTCATAGCGTCCACCAGTACGCGACCATAGATATGGTTGCCGTTTCCGGTTGTAAGCAGGTAGGGCAAGGTGAAGGTCACCGTGCCAGGCAAATATGGCTCATATTCCGTATGTCCCTCCGCGTATAAGGCGGCGTAATCCTCCGGAGATAAGCCGTCGGAGCTATTCATCGTGTCGTAGTAAAGGTCGCTGTACGCTGCCTCCTCATAATTGGTGATATTCGCTGCGTTGGCTGCCGCCTCCTCGGGCGTATCGCCCTTGAATACCCAGAATTTTTCCAAATGACCCGTAAGTCTCGCGTAGAGCAGCGGGTGGAACTTCATCGTAAGCGTACCGACGCCATCCTTGAGTGTCAGTACGGCGGTATCATCGACTGCTTCGTCTGACATGGACAGACCCTTAAGATCAACCCTTAACATATTTAATTCAATGCTGTAGTTTCCGTCTGGGAGGTTATCAAATTCCTCCTGCGTCATGCCCTCTTCCAGCGCAGACAGTGCCGCAGTAAGTACGGTACCGCGGTAGTCAATCTCTATCTGGTTCGCACTCTTGACAGAATTTTCGTTGGATACCGTGTCACCATCAAGTTCATAACCCGAAACTTTGACGGCCATTTTGTATGCATCTTCAAATGTATCCCACAGATCCGTGCTGAAGCCGCCCGTGTTGGTGCCATCGCCGTAGGTTTCCGAGGCAGCAGTAATCAGCGCGTTTAAATCCTCGAAATCCTGATAGGTTTTCGAAGCACCGGTTTTATCCGTCCAGTCCAATGATTCGGTGGTAACCAACCTGTACCAGTCGACGTAATCCCCTGCGCTGTCTGCCTCAATGTTCAGCACCCGGGCTTTCCCTTCCGAATTATCTGTAATGCTGACATATTCGCTGTCAGACCAGGGAATTTCCCCGTATTTGAATGCGCCGCCGGAGATCACCGCCCTGGAGAAGCCTGTGTTGATGTTAGCATCTTTATCCATTTTAATATCATAGTCCGCAGCATCAAGCTTCGCTCCGTCAGAAATATGGATCTCATGCGTGGAGGTCGCAGCCGGATGACAAAGAATTGTAGAGCTGTTTTCAGCGGTCAGCGTCCCTCCCGAAAGATTGGCAGTTCCGGCTTCTACTGCATAAAAACATAAGACCGGGTTATTTTTGCAGATTAGTGTGCCGCCGGAGATGGAAACCGTACCCATCTTCTTAACGCAGACGCCATATTCTACTGTTGAGTTTCCGGATATCGAGCCGCCGGACATATCAAGAGACGAGTTATCACAAAGATAGATCACGTTTAATGCGTCGGTATCGGTATTTTCTATGCGGCCGCCGTTGATCACCACCTGCGCCGCGCCCTTGAAGGGAGTAGCTATGGCATAACCACCCTCGGCGATCAGGCTGCCGCCATTGACGGTTATCTTCTGCCCATCCTCCTGTGCCTTAACGCATGTGGCCTTCAGTTTGGAATAAATGGCACCACTGTCCATGATGAACTCAGCATTTGTACCATTAAGGGTTACCCCGGCTAATGCACAGTCGATTTTTCCCTTTGATTCCTCTGAGGTATCTTTCACAGTCAGGGCAGCACCGGAAACCTCGATTGCGTACGTGTCCACGTCGTCAGCCACATTCATGGTCAGTGTGTGCCCGTTCAGGTCAAGTACCCCGTTCTGGCTGAACACTAAAGGGGTTTGACGGGAAGTGTCTGTCAGCAGCTTGAGCGTATCGCCGGGCTGCATGGCGTTGACCGCCCCGGAAAGGGATTTATACTCTGTGGTCCCAACGGAAGCCAGGACTTCATCTCCAAAATTCTCGGCGATGGTGAAGGTGATGGTATAGTCCTTTTCCGGGTTGCTTGCTACCGTATAGCTTCCGGTCATGCCATCCCACGTAATGTCACCTAGAATGTCTGTTGCTGCTGCTCCGACTTCCTGATAGGTAGCACTTGCCAGCTTGTAATCCTCCTCCAGCGTGACGGTATAGGTGCTGGAAGCAGTTTCACGAACACTTGCCGTGCCTGAAGGAGAAGCGGAAGCACCCTCCGAATTGCCCGCAACTGCCACCGTAGCGGTATGGGTCGGTAACGCTTTATAATAGGTATACGTAGTGCCGTCTATTAGCACGTTTTCCTGGATAATTGTTTTTTCCGTATTAAAGGGTGCGTCGCCGGTAGAACTGGTTAGATCACCGCTTATATAAACGTTTAAGAGGGTGACAGGGTAGAGGGTGCTGCCGGAGCTGTCTTTATAGTAAACATCTCCCTTTAAAAGGCTATCTCCCTGCAGCGTGAAACCACCGATTTGCGTATACACCGCATAGCCGTTGGTGCTGTTGTTGGTTTCGGCAGTTATACCGTTTACCTCTCCGCCCAATGTGCTGCCGGCATTAAAATAAGTAGCATAATAACCCGTAAAGCTTCCTCCGTCAACCGTATAAAAATCAGATTCCAGCTTCAGCCCAGAAGAAAGTTTTTTGTTATATTTGTTTGTAGCCGTCACATGATCTACGACGGCTTTCGTTGAAGCAATCGCAAGGGGATATTTCACATACATCTTTTTTGTATTCGGTTTTTTTTCATCCGTATTGTCCGCAGCTGCGAAAGTGCAGTCTTCAACGGTGCAAAGGTCACCGGATTCTATACGAATACCGTACGACATAGAGTCTCCGCTTGTGTTTTTCATGTTCACGGTTCCGTTCTTTATGGTCACGGTTCCGCTGTTTACAGTAGATTCCTCGTCTTTTTGTATCCGCAGATAGCCGTTTTCCAGCGTCAACGTCTTGCCGTTCAAATCCAGGGTCAGGCTTGCCGTAATAATTACATAGCGTCTCTCCTTCTCGTCTCCATTAACCATTTGAACCATATACGGCGTATACCTGTAGTCTTTCAGCAGTGTAATCACAGGCTCGTTCAACGTGTTAATTTGCTCGACGATATCCTGATTCATTTCCGGATAATACCGGTCTTCTCCGGTCGCCGTCACTTGGATTACGCTGTTCTCCTGCTGCGTCGTGGTATACAGCCTCCTCGCATTGATGGTCAGTGCATACCGTGCCTCGCAGGAGGAATCAGAGGAAACTACCTTTGCGTATACCGTGATGCTTCCACCATCTGGCAGGCTGACTTCCTCTGCCGTCTCGTTTGTAAAGCTGTCATCAGTGCCGTAAAAGGTTATATCGTTTGTGTTTGCGGCTTGGATTGCTCCTACGGATACCGTCGATACATCTGCCGATATGCTGTAGACCGACACATCCGCCGATATGCTATAGACAGTCACATCCGATGAGACAGAATAAATCGAAGATGATTTTACCTCCGGCGTCTGTCCCAGAACAGAATCCAGTGCAACGGCTTCGGGCACGCCGACGTTTCCCGACCCACCGCCGGCAAATGCTGCTGCCGGCATCATGGCGAAAAGCATCATCACCGAAAGGCCTATGCTCAATAATCTTTTTCTCATTTTATGGGATTCTCCTTTCCTTATTGAAGTAGATCAACAACTTATGAATCGTCACTCCGCTACGGCGGAATCGCGATGAGTCTTAATCTATTCTTATACATTTCCCTTCTCCTTTCTGCGTGAGTTAGTTTCTGCTAACCGTTCGTCAAATTTTTTCCCTCAGCTTACCCTTCCGCTTTCCATGTGGTAAACTTCATCGGCAATTTTCATGGCTGACGCTCTATGAGAAACCATCACAATCGTTTTTTCCTTGCTGTGCTGTTTCAAGGCATTCAAAATTAGAGCTTCATTCAACCCATCCAGATTGCTGGTGGGTTCATCCAGAAGAATAAAGGGCGCCTGGTGCAGAAAAGCTCTTGCAATCCCGATCCGCTGCCGCTCTCCGCTGGAAAGCTGATGCCCGAATTCTCCTGCATTGGTCTGATAACCGTCGGGTAACGACATGATAAAATCATGAATTCCTGCTTTTCGAGCCGCTTCCATTACTTCCTCAAAACTGGCGGAAGGTCTTGCAATTTTAATATTTTCTTCTATGGTAAAGTGAAACAAAAAGGTGTCCTGTGTCACATAGCTTTCGACCTTCCTGAGGTTTTTGGTATTGATTCTTCGGATATCTTTTTCTGAAATTGTAATCTTTCCACCCTCGGTATCCCAAAATCTCATCAATAGCTTAAGCAGAGTGGATTTTCCGGAACCACTTTTGCCTGAAATCCCTATAATCCGGTTTTCCGGCAGCTTCAGTTCTATATTATTTAAAACCATATCTTTGTTGTATCCAAACCGGATTGCTTCACAGCTGGCTCCAGTAAAGGAGATATCCTCTCCCGACTCCACTTCAGGTGTTTGAGGCTGTTCCTCCAGAAGCTCCAGTACCCTTTCGCCGCTGGCCATGGTTTGAAGAAGGTTATTGGAAAGGCTGCTGATTGCAGAAACCGATCCAAAGGAACTCATCACAGCAACAAAGGAAATAAAAACATTTTCAAAGCCAACCTGACCGTTTTGCATCAGTCCAATCCCGACCAGGAGTATTGTGGCAGAAAAAAGGTAAACTGCACTGTCCGTTGCGGCTTTTGTAAACCCCTCCCCCCTTTTTAAAAGTTCCTGTTTTTGATCCAGTTCTTCCGTCAGTTCTTCGATATGCTGCCCGCGTGTCTGCCCATATTCATAGCGAATGATTTCCTTTATGCCTCGAAGGCTATCTAAAAAATACGAATTCGCGCCGGCAAACGAATCTCTATAGGCAATCCCCTGAGGTTGTCTTTTTTTTGAATTTACCAAAGGTATTATGATTCCAACCGTACAATAACCCAAAGCTGCTATTCCTCCAAGGATCGGACTTTGCCCGCCGATGAAAAACGCCATGAAAATAGAAGTGATCACGGCAATAATCACGGGGGCAATCGTATGCGCATAGAAGACCTCAAGCAGTTCGATGTCACTGGTAATAAGCGAGATCAGATTTCCCTTGTCCCGGGTTTCAAGCTTTGCAGGAGTCAATTTCCTTAACGTCTGAAAGACTTTATCCCGTAGGATGGCGAGCAGCTTGAAAGCAAGATAATGCCCGCTGAGCTGCTCTCCATAACGCAATACCCCTCTCAGTACGGCAAAAAGAATCATGCCACCCAAAAAAATGCCAGAAGCTGACAGCGTTGCGATTTTATAATCCAAGATATCAAGCAGCGCAAATGCACTAAATACAATAAGAAAAATAGCGCTTAAATATCCAAGCACACCTAAAATTACTGTGGACAGCAAGACGGGCAGAAGCGGTCCTGCAAGAACAATAAGCCCTTTTATTACTACGAATCGGTTTTTACGCATAAAGAATATCTCCCTTTAAAAAGTTCTCTATTTGATATTGGCTGTCATAAAGCTTGGCATAATCATCGCTCTGCGCATACACAGAATGATGCCCACCCCATCCTTCCATTCTGCCATCTTTCAGAAAACAAATGGTATCTGCCTTGATGGCGCTTGCCAAACGGTGCGAAATCAGAATCACTGTCTTTTTCCCCTTTAAAGAATGAATGACTTCCATAATGCTGTCTTCACTATCCATGTCAATATTTGAAGTCGCTTCGTCAAAAATATAAATACTGCTGTCCCGAAGCAGCGCTCTTGCAAGAACAAGCCTCTGCCTCTGTCCTCCGGAAAGATTTGTGCCCTGTTCTTTGATTTCCATAGCAAGACCACCCTGTGACATAACAAAATCGTACAATTTCACCTTAGACAGTGCATCTGCCATTTGTTGTTCTGTAGCCGTAAGGCTTCCCATACGAAGATTCTCTTTCACGGTTCCCTTGAAAATATGTCCACTATGCTCTACCAGGGTAATATTTTTCATAATGCTTCCCCTGGTTAAACAGTTCAAATCTTTTCCTCCTATCCGTACTGATCCCTGGTAGTGCTTTTTCTCGCCGGAAAGTATTCCTGCCAGTGTACTTTTCCCTGAACCGGACTCTCCCACAACGGACAGAAAGCTACCAGCGGGAATTTCCATGGAAATGTTCTTCAGAATCCTTCTTTCTTCTCGATACGAAAAGGAAAGCTCCTGTATTTGAATATCAAAAGTTTCGATTTCCTCGACCCCTTCTTCCTCCTCCGGCAAATCCAATAATGCAAAAATTCTTTCTCCTGCCGCGACCCCGTTCATAGAAATATGAAAATACGACCCCAGCGTACGTAAAGGAATAAAAAATTCAGAGGACAAAAGAAGAATGCAAACAGCCCCCCAAAACGGAAGTCTTCCGGAAGACAATTCATACAAACCTGCAAGAATTCCAGCCACAGCGCCACCATAAGCAATGAGATCCATAACGCTTATGGAATTCAGCTGCATCTTCAGTACTTTCATGGTAATCTTGCGAAATGCTTCTGCGGAAGCATTCAATTCCTGATTTTTCTTCTCATCAGCATCATATATTTTCAGCGTTGTTAAGCCATGCAGACTTTCTAAAAAAGAATAGCCAAGATCTGTGTAATGAGACCAGTGTTTTCCGTTCATCTTCCTTGCGTACTTTTGTATGACAAAAAGGATTGCCGGAATCAACGGTGCGCAAAACAACAGAACCAAAGCCGTCTTTAAGTTAATAAAGGCAAAGAATACAAATAAGGTAACTGGCGCAAGCACACTGTAATAAAGTTGAGGGAGATAACTTCCAAAATAGAGTTGAAGCTGCTCCACACCTTCTATGGATAGTTGGACTACGGAAGCTGCCGGTATTTTTTCATCATAACCAGATCCGATTCTTAGAAGTTTTTCATAGATCCGCGAGCGAAGCTGCCGTTTGGCTTCAATGGACGCTTTATGGGAAAATGTGGAACAACATCGGCTGCTGACAATCCGTATCAGAACTGCAATTCCTATTACAGTAAACGAGACAAAAATTCTTGAGGGAACAATATCCTGCATCATGGCACTTTCCAAAGCGAAAGCCATAGCCAGAACAGCGGAAATACCACAAAGAAGGTTTATCCAATTAAAAAAAACAGTCAACAGAATATATTTTCTTGCTTTACCCGCTAAGAAAGTCAATCTTTTTCTTAGTATTCCCGTTCCTTGATCTGCATCTTTTTTAAATCCTGTATCTATTTTTTTTTTTGTTTTTACTTGAAAGATAAAGTAATAGTATTTAAAGACAACCAGAGCCGCAATCAAAATACGGACAGGAATATGATCCGCAAAATAAAACGCCAGTGCCAGCATGGAAGAAGCAAACGCCAGAATTCCCACTTTCGTTTTGATTGTCATCTCACGATTTTCCGCGAAACTTTGCAGGTGCTTTTTATAAAGCAAGGTAGACAAAAACCAGTTATGAAACCGCTTCGAACCTCTGGCAAAGAAAAAAGAAGACAGAAGCAAAAATGGAACCGTTGGCAATACAGGAAGAATCACTCCCACTGCACCCAGACCAAAAAAAAGAAATCCTAAAATTATGTAAACGATTTTCACGATGCATCCTCCTGTTCGTCGTGCGGTTAGCTTTTGCTAACTACGTGTTGAACATACCCAACTAAAAACTCTTTCCTACGCTAATTGCTCAAACTTTTATCGTGAATCCTACAATACTATAGTTTTTTTTTTATGTCAAGATCTCTATTTTCCAAGTGTTTCGAGGCCTTTCGTTAGTCCAAACTAACGAAAGGCCTCGAAACACTCGCAGTATCCCTTTTCATTATTTTCCATTTGGTTAGTTTTGACTAACCTTGATTATTAAAAAAAATTTACTTGTTGAAGTAAACGGTCAAATTAGCTGCACTCTCAGGCATATTCAAAATTCCCACGTTAGCCTGCACTTTGATTTCTATCGTACCATAATCCAGATGTTTTTCCTGATCGTAGCTCCATTTCATATCCATCACCGGAAATGCATAAGCACCATCCTGTTCCTCCACTTCGGTATAATTCTCACCGTTCCAGTAAAAAAACCTGGCCAATCTTCCTCTCAAAACATCACCAAGTAAGGCTTTATGGGCAACCGGAATCGCACTTAGACTTAGTACGCCACTCCCCTGAACCACTACCAGCTTTGCCGGATGCAGGAATCCCTTATTCCCCATGGAGATCCCCCCGTCCTTTTTCCGAAATACGGTAAATTCCACTACGTAGATACCATCTTCCAGTATTCCTTTGAAGCTGCTGATGCACGTATGATCTTTTACAGCATCAATTCTGTTCCGCGCCGTTTCCATCTCTATTTTTTTTATAAAATTCCCTACTGATTTTTCAGACAGATCAAACAAAAATATCAGTGCATCTTCTCCTGCCTGCTCTTCCGGAATCGCAAGTTCCCGCAAGAAATAGCCTTTCAGTACCGCGTGTTTTTGCAAGATCTTCTCTGTTGTCTTCTTTCCCTGTACAGTAAGCGTAGGAACAAAATTGCTTCCTTTTTTGACCATTCCTTTTTCTATGAACAAATTGATCATATTCGTTACACTTGGTTTACTGACCCCAAGCGATGAAGCAATCTTTGACATACTGCGTTCTCTGTCCCGCATATGGTACATTGTAATCAAGTATCTGGCCTGGCTCAATGTAACATGCATTTCAAACCACTTCCTTCCTTATCCATTTTTTCTCAGACTGACAGCAAAGTTTTTCGTCACTGAGGATAAAATAGCATAGATTTCTTTCAATCGCAAGACCCAAGTATGGTGTCCCTTTTCGATTTTGATGATATTACCTTGTTTTCTTTACAACAGTCCGTATTTTATTTTGATTCTCTCCAACTTTTCTATCATCGGATTTGCCAGAAAAAATAAAAAGATAACCGTTGCTGCTGCATGAATCAAATTAAACCATAGCGCCATACTATAAACGATCACAGCAGTTCCAAGATTCGGCTCGGGCGTAAACATAAAAATCGTCCAAAGGTCTACAACTCCTCCATAGATAAAAAAAGTCGATAGCCCTCCAAAAATTATCAATGGTATCCTTCTTGTTTTCAGTAACCCTTTTTGAAAAAGCACTCCCGCAAAAAATCCTATGATTCCAAAGGAAAACATCTGCCATGGAGTCCATGGTCCCTGTCCGAAAAAGAAATTTGATATAAATCCGGCCATAGCACCCACCAAAAATCCCGCTTCTCCGCCAAGGCATACTCCTGCGATGATAACAACAGCTACTACCGGTTTAAATTGCGGCACCATAAAAAATGCTGCTCTTCCCGCAACCGCAATCCCAACCAAAACTGCAATGACAAGCAATTCTCTCGCCTGAGGTTTTCGTTTTTCAAAAACCATAAAAAATGGAATCATCGTATAGCAAATCATGAGAAGACTGACAACATAATATTTTCTGTCTTCAAGAAAGAACATCCCATAAAAAATAGTCGCCGGTATAAAAATCAATATCATTACGGAAGCTGCTAATGTTCGCTTATTTAATTTTCGGGATTCTACAGGTTCTGTATGCATAAATCGATCACATCCTTTGTGGTCACGGCGCGAGGAAAGATATGCCGCGACATTCTATTTGCTGCTGTTGTATAAAAGCTGTTGCCGGAGAAAAATTCATTCGGCGTATTTGCGGTAACGATATTCCCGTCGAAAAACATGGCACACTGGTCACCATATTTCGCGCAGAACTCAATATCATGAGAAACCATCACAATCCCCATGCCCTTTTCTTGCAGCTTTTTCAAAATACCTGCAAGCTTTTTCTTGAAATAGTTGTCAATCCCTTTTGTCGGCTCATCCAGGAGCAATATTTCAGGCTCCAAAAGCAGTACCTTGCCGAGTGCCGCCCGCTGCTGCTCTCCGCCGCTCAGGTCGTAAGGGTGCATTTTCAAAAGATCCGTTATTTCAAGGAGTTCTGCTATGTTGTTTACCTTGTCAGATTTTTCCTCCTTGGTAAGCGGCGTTTCATCCAGAATTTCAAGAAGATCAAGTTCTACCGTCTTTTCCACAAAAATAGACTGAGGATTTTGGGGCAATACTCCTAATAATCCGTGAAAAAGCTCTTTGCCGCTGTATTTTAAAACGTCTTTCCCTCGAATCAGCACCTTCCCCCGATATGGCTTATAAATTCCGCCGATCAGGGAAAGCGCAGTAGTTTTCCCTGTGCCATTTCCTCCGACAATGCAGTAGAACTGACCCGAGGCAACCTTAAAGGATAGATCTTTGATCACATCCGGTTCATTCCTGTCATACCGAAACCATACTTCTTTTAGTTCAATCATTGGCATATCACTGCTTTTTTTGTTCTTGCCTCCCATCTTAAAGAGGGTTCTTTTTTCATTTCCAAGCCAGTCACCTTCGAATTTTCGGCTTGCACCCCGATCGGGGATAAGCTCTCTCTCTTTCTGTTGATTGATTTCCATTTTCTGATGTTCAAAAATACTTGTCAGCCATTTTCTTCCATCTCTCACTGTAATAGGACACTTCGTTTCTGAAACTTTTTTTTCAAGGCAACCCGGAATACTGGATTCCTGCTCTTCTCTTACAAGTCCAGCATAAATCTGCATGGGGCTGGGCATGGCCAGAAACATATCATGTCTGCGCATTGTCAGCTCCTCCCCCACCTTCTGAGGGGTGTCATCCAAAAGGACACTTCCCGTCTCCAAAACGACAGCACGATCGGACATGGGGAAAACGTCCTCTAACCGATGCTCCGTAAGAATAATCGTTGTTCCAATTTCCTGATTGATCTTCTTGACCGTTTCTAAAAAATCAGATGCCGCAATCGGATCCAGTTGCGAAGTCGGTTCATCCAGAATAAGCACGTCGGGTTGCATCGCCATAATCGATGCCAGATTCAAAAGCTGCTTCTGCCCTCCGGAAAGCTCCGAAACATTTCGCATAAACCAGCTTTGAATCCCGAAAAAGCTTGCCATTTCAGCAACCCTCAGCCGAATTGCACTGGTATCATATCCTAAACTCTCAAGCCCAAATGCCAATTCATGCCAAACCTTATCCGTAACGATTTGATTATCTGGATTTTGCAGTACATATCCGATTCTGTTCGCCTGTTCACGTAAATTAATTTCTGGGAGAAGTCTTCCGTCAAAATAAATTTCCCCTTTTATCGAGCCATGGGGAGTCAATACTGTTTTCAGATTGCGAAGCAAGGTACTCTTTCCACAGCCTGATTTTCCGCAGATTGTGATAAATTCACCGCTTTCTACTGTTAAGTTTATACCGTTTAATGCCGGTTTGTCTTTCAGGGGATAAGTAAAAGTCAAATCTTTGATTGTAAATGCTGCCACTTCAGCTCCTCCATGATATTGAGTATGATTGGTGCAAAGCAGAACAAAAAATACGTTGCATATACCAGTATACCAAATCCTGTAATTTCTCCCATCTTTACAGAGGGAAAATATTGAATATCGATTTGTCCTCTAAACGCCCCTGCACATAAAATTCCTATCAACGCAAGCATGAACAGAAAAATCCCTTTATCTCTTGCATCAAACCGAAAGATAGAAAAGCTGGTACGCCCATGAAATCCATACCCTCTGGATTTCATGGAATCCGCAGTTTCGATAGCATTTTCCAATGCCCAGGTAACCAGAATCGAAAGGATCTTCATCCCGTGTCTGATTCGTTCAAGAAACGTACCATTGCTCACATCTCTTCCGATACACTTTTGTGCATTGGATATTTTTAAAGCCTGTGTCTTAAACAATGGCACAAACCTTAAGCCCATGGAAAAAATCAAGGATAAAGCCGGTATGATTCTTCAAAGAGATAGATAAATTTATCGGAAGTCATAACAGCATTGTAACAGGAAAACCAAAGAATTACCGAAGCAAACACGATTCCTGTTGCAATACCATACAGAATGGATTCCTTCGTGATCGGGTTATCCCTGAAATAGCCTAAGATCGTGATGCCGCGATGATTGAACAGTGGGTTGATCAATAAAACGATGATCATCATCGGCAGTAGATAAATCAGATTGAATTTCAATGCTTTCATTCCGTTTAAATTAAGAGAGTAGCAAAAAGCGGCTACAACAGAAATGCAAAGAAAAACAGGATGCATAATAAACATACTGCAAAAAATAACCGTACAAAAAAAAGTAAAATTAATCACTGGATGATAGGAAGCAAAGGTGTCTTTCATTCATTACTACTCCTCTTCATGATGTTGTGAGGCCCATTCTCCGCCCACGTCAGTTCCAAGATCACAGGTATAAACCCACTCAATTTTGTCCCCGTCCTGAAGCTCGTAACGGCTGCATCCGTAATTGGGGAACCAGTCATTTACCTTATACATCCAACCTGAAAGTTCACCGCAGTCAAACTCATAGAGGTTGTTGATCCCCTCAATATAATTGCTGTTATAAATGGGCGTGGATACAAACTCCATATGAACCTTATTTTCTCTCGTTTCACGAAGCAATACGTCGAAGACGTTTTCTCCTTCATAAAATACGACTTCTTTCGTTTGATAAATCACTCCGTCTTCCGGCAGCACTTCCAGCTTTGCCTGATCAAATTTATCCAAATTGTCTAAGATCGTATTACATGTGATTGACAAAGTGCAATGATATTCCGCTTTCTTATCAATATCCGTACTCTGAGGTTCTACCGGATCAGGTTTTCCCGCCGGTACCGCTGAAGTCTGATATTTGTCAATCTTCTGATCATCCTTTGCATTCTCTGTATTGCCGGCGTTTGTGTTGTCTTCATTGGTATTGATGAAATTTGCGCCCTCGTCCTTTTTTTGCTCCACATTTGCAGTCGTTGTGACGCCCTGCTCCGTAGTTTTGTTCTCTTTGATCCCCTGCTCTGTAACAGTAATCCCGCTTTCACTGGCTTGCGCAATGATATCTCCAATTTCAGGCTGAGAGAGATTCGAATCCTGATTTACGTCCTCGCTGCATCCGACAAGAAAAACCATGCATAAAATAAAAATGATTTGTAAAATTCTTTTCATTGAATCCCTCCGAATGAACTTTTATAAAATCGTACATCATTTTGAGTTCCTGGACTTAGTGAACAATGACGACCGTATTTGTTTCCTTCTGCCATTCCACCCTTGCATCCAAGCCTTCTGATATAAATCGAACCGGCACCATCGTGTAGTTATTAATAATACATCCCGGCACATCAAGATTCTCTTTTTCTCCGTTGATTGTGGCAGTTTTGCCGCCAATAATCAGTTCAACAGTCTTATCTCCAAGAATTCCCGTCACTTTTTTCTGCGTGTCATCCCAAAGGATTTCTGCTCCCATTGCCTCAAAGATACCTCTCATCGGAACCAAAACTCGACCGTCTACATTAACGGGAGCCTGAACAAAGTCAAGATGTTTTCCGTTCAATGAGACCTGAATGATATTGGTTGAACTCCCGGATTCGGCGGACTTTTTCCCATCAGCTAAACCCTTGGAATTGGCTGAATCGACCGCATTATTCCCGCCCGCGGTACGGTTTGTATCTGTCATATGATAGAGCGAATTTTGCCCCTTCAGATACCTCGCATAAGAAACCAGTGCATAAAATCCCTGTTCTGTAGCCATTTGATTTGTCCCACCCGAAAGGGTGTGCCGCATGCTGCCGTCATCCAAATAATATTCCATCAGTTCGCCAACATTACTTTGAGCATCAATATCTAATGCGGACTTTGCAACGATTACCTGAGCAAGGCTTTCGAGGTTTTCCGTCCCATGGCTTTCAAAACCTGCGTTTTCAAGCTGAAGATTATCTAAAACAAGCAGCGCCCGGTCAATAGCCGCCTTTACTTCCGATTGATCTTTATACTTGGCCAACGCCTGCAATGCCATTCCTGTAAGATCTGTGTCAGGAGCATAATCCGAAAAAGAAAAGCCTCCCAAAACGCCGTTTGCATCCGTAATTTCCTTACTCAGAATATAGTCGATTAGCATTTGGCGTGTAGTTTGTACGGTGACTCCGGAAATCTGCGGGATTGCATAATCATTACTGTCAAGCGCAATCAGCGCAAAGATTGGCCCATTGATTCCCTGTTTCACGACACGGTTATAGTCTGCCAGCTTTTCCAGCAGATTATATCCGGCGGCATCGGTAACATCCCTTCCGATTGCAGTAAGCGCCAAGATCAGTCTGGAATATTCCGTATATTTTACATCGGAGAGATTGCCTTCTTTTGACTTTAACTCGGAAACCACATTGTTATAATATTTGTCATAATAGCTTTGCGGTACATCGGCTTCGGACCGTGCCAACCCTAAAACTGCCCATTCTCCTCCAATGGAAGAGATCACAGGATTGGTTACCGTACCAGCAAGGTAGTCCGCCGTTTTGCTGATTGCCGCAGAAATCTCTGCTTCATTCAGTTTCGAATCAGCATTGCTTTCGGCAAAAGCTGCCGATGACATACCCACTACCATGATACAAACAAGGAAAAAGCTGATTCCCTTCTTCAATATGTTTTTCATTTCATTCACGTCCTTTCAAAAATAATCTTGTATATCAAAATAGAAATTTTATTCCATTAATATATTTTTTATCTCAAGCATTTTAACGCACGTTGCTGAAGTTTTATCAGATTCTTTTTTTCCTCCGGCGTTTTTGCCGCGATTTCATGAACCAGATACTCTGGTGCTATCCGCTCAATTAGACGATATACTTCTGCGTTGTCAAACGGCTGATGGGTGTCAATCTTACCAATGTGTTCATAGCATTGTGCAAACCGTTCATAAAAATTTTCTTTTAAAACTGGCTGGTTTTTCAAGGACTGTTTCACATAGGCACCGGTTACCGACTGGTGCAAATGAACCCCGCGAATATATTTGCAGAGTGCTCCATGCTCGTCCATCATCCGATGAATATAACGGCAGCCATCCGCTTGATCTTTAATTTCCAAATTAGTGCACATCAGATGTCCGGTATCCAGCATAATTCCTTTTTTCTTGTAGTTTATCTGGGACAATAGCCGTTCTGTCATCTCCGGTCTGGTAAAGGTGAATCCCGGCCAATGAAGATTTTCCACCAGAAATTCAAACGTATCGCTCTGTCCATCAAGCAGCAGGTTAATGAACTCTGCCGCAGCATCAATCACTTCTTCATCCGTGTGTTCCCATCGGTAAGTAAACCCTTCCTCAACAGATACATCAGAAACATGAAATACAACATACTTTACGTTTAAGGATGCCGCCCGTAGAAGATCCTCCTGAAACTGACGGATCAAAGCCTCACGCTCACTGCCTAAATAAAAATCTCTCCAAGTTACATCCGAACCAAATTTACGATTCAGTGCTGCCGTGTCCTTGCGCCAAAAATCTATCCAGTCTGCATAAAACATCAGATGATAACCAAAGATGATATCTTTCTGATTGGAACAGGAATCTTCAGAACCGTCATAAATCATTTCAATACCATCACAGCTGCAGTTCCGGAGAAATTCTCTGACGCCTCCCTGACTCCAATCTCCGTGATTGTTTAAAGCAGCCGGAGCAACCATATTCATAAGTTGTATCATAAGATTCCCTTCATTGGGTTGGTAAAAGAAATTCCTTACCATTATCTAACTCGTAAAAAACACCGTTTTCAGCAAACAAAAAAAAAGCTGTCGCAAAATTTGCTACAGCCCGTTTTTACTGTTTTATCCATTTCATCTTCCAAGTAGCCCGTTGGTAAAACATATTTTATGCAGGTCTTCTGGCTTACGCTTCAACATCCCTGCTCACCTTCCCAAGGCTTCCCTCAGTGGTTATCTTTCGATATTAAGCCGGACTCCACGCTTACAGCGGCGGGACCGCGCAGGACTTGAACCCGCTTCCCTCTTAGCCATCAAATATCAATGATGGAACATAAAATTTCTATTCATTTCCTTCATCATATCAGCCTGAAAAACAGATGTCAAGTATTCACTTCCCTTATCGTTTCAGAATGGCACTTTGATTATTTCGGCCTAGACACATTCCTTAATATTCCGGTATTGGCACTACGACAGGAGTGCCCCGAACCTCCTGCACCATAACAGGAATTTCATAAACAAAGCTGATGTTATCCGAAGTCATAATTTCTTTTCCGCCATAGGCGAAGACTTTGCTGTCCCTGACAAAGAGAAATTTATCGCAGTATCGAAGTGCCAAATTCAGATCATGTATCACAAGGATAACACTGATTTGTTCTGCTCTTGCAATCTCCTGTACAATTGCCAGAACTTCATACTGATTGCGAAGATCCAGGTTGCTGGTTGGTTCATCCAAAAGCAGTACACGTGGCTGCTGCGCCAGTGCCCGAGCCAGCATCACCTTTTGCCTTTCCCCTCCGGAAAGTTCATCCACATAACGAAGTGCAAAATTTGAAAGACCCATGCGCTCAATAACCGATTCGGTGATCTCAATGTCATTTTTTCCGGGTTCCAGTCGAATGTAAGGCTTGCGCCCTAACAAAACAGAATCAAAAACAGTAAACTGTTCCCCCGCGCTGTGCTGGGATACATAAGCCATACATTTGGCAATATCTTTCCGTTTCAGCTTGCTGAGATCATTTCCGTTCACATGTACGATTCCTCGTTTTGGCGCTAAGATTCGATTGAGGCATTTGATCAGCGTGCTTTTGCCTGCACCGTTGTTTCCCAGAACAGCAATACACTGACCCTCCTCCGCGTCAAAGGCAATCTGATCCAAAATCATTTGATCGCTTTGATAGCAAAAGTCCAGTTCTTTGACCTGAATCATTTTCTTCCCACTCCCTTAAACAACAAATAAAGAAACAGCGGTGCTCCGAAAAATGAGGTGATCGCTCCAACAGGCAAGATAATCGGTGCCACGACAAGACGAGCCGCCGTGTCACTGATCAGAAGCAACAGTGCTCCCATGACTGCGGAGGAAGGCAGCAGATATCTATAATCGCTGCCGATGCATCGGCGTACAAGATGCGGTGCGATCAACCCAATAAAATTTATGATGCCAACAAAGGAAACAATTGCGGATGCCGCTGTAGAACAAATCAACATCCCCACAAAACGCATGTAGTTCACATTTACGCCCAGTCCCTTTGCCGTTTCTTCTCCATTCTGTAAAGCATTAAAATTCCAATGATTAAAAACAAAATATACTAGGGAAGCCGTCACGACAAGAATCATAAGGATTACCTCAGTCCTTCCTGTTCTCCCCAAATCACCAAAGGTCCAGAATATCACGGCTGCAACCTTGACATCCGCAGCAAAGTATTGCAACAATGTGGTGGCGCCTGAAAACATAGTGCTGAGAGCCACACCCGAAAGAATCATGGCTTCAGGGGTAACCTTTTTCAGTAAAGACAACCCCAGCACGATCAAAGTCGACAGCATGGCACTGATAAAAGCGCAGATCGACACCAGATAAGGATTGGAAATACTAATCCCATCCAGCGTCTGATTCTGCATTCCTGCTCCCAGAACAATAATCGCAAAGGACGCACCAAAAGCTGCACCCTGTGATATCCCCAGAGTGGATGCGGATGCGAGAGGATTTTTTAAAATACTCTGCATTGCGCAGCCTGAAGTAGCAAGCCCGATCCCTGCTACAATGGCAGTAATCACTCTTGGCATCCGAATATTGAATACAACAATGTTCGACTGCTTGCTTCCATAACCCAAAAGCGTCATTACCACCTCTTTCAGAGATAGACCTGCTGATCCCGCGCTGATTGCAACCAGTGCAGTTAATATGGTCGCTACGGTGAGAAACAAAAGAAAGAGCTTTTTATATCGTATATAGCCTTTGTACGTTCCTGTTTTTTCCATTTCCTTCATTGTCCAATCATGATTGTTTCAAATCGATTGCCATCTGCTGCAAGCTTTTCATAGAAAGGCTGACCAAGCATCATTGTAAATATTTCATCCGCCTTTGCTACCGGGTCAATATCGGTAAATTGTTCCGGATAAATAATTTTTCCGGCATAATATGCGTCTGCAATGGCGATTTCCATATTCGTCCAATTGTAATTGTAAGATAACTGCGTATATACCGCACCGCTTTGCACCGCTTTTAAGCCTTCATAAAAGGATTTGTTTTTCCTGTATTCTTCGTTAATCAGATTCATGTTTGTGGGGTTAAGAAAGATAATGTCCGGATTCCATACGGTCACTTTTTCCAAATCGATGAGTAACGCATCCTTTTCCCCTGTTTCATCTACTACATTTTTTGCATGGATCGCAGTGAACGGCGGATACTGCGCACAGGTTCCTTCAAAGCCATGAGCACCTCGGAAACTGACAGCTCCTGTATATACAGAAGGTTTTTGATCATCGGGTATCTCCTTCGTACGATGGTCTAAATCCGCCTGACACTCCTTAATATAGTCTATTACCAATGAGCAATGTTCTTCTGTTCCCATAACCTGCCCAACCAACTCCAATGCTGAAAGAAAGCTTTCATCAAACATATTTTCAGGATATATGCCAATGGTCGGAATTCCAGTCTTTTCTGCCACATCTTTCAGTGTATCTTCATCCGTTAGACCAATAATAACATCGGGCTGCAACGTAACGATTTCTTCAATATAACAGGTATCATTGCTCCCACCGCTTCCAACAGAAGCGATCGATGCAAAGTGATCCGCATTTACAACGGAGTAAGGCATCGTGGACAGGTTTTTCTTATCCATGTCGGTCACTCCGACCAATTTGTCGGCACATCCTGCGTAAGTCATGATACGGGCAGCTCCTCCGATTGCGGCAACGGTATCTATCGTTTCAGGAAGTTCTACCTGTCTCCCATATACATCGGTGACAATCCTGAATTCGGCAGAATCCTGTGACGGTGATGCCGAGGAAGGTTCTGATCCACCGGATGCACACCCGCTCAAAATCAAAACAACTGCCAGAATCATCACAATCAGCTTTTTATTTATCATTTTATCATTCTCCTTTTGATTCTTTGTTTCTACCAACCTCTGCTATAGCTGTTAACGCAGTCACCGCATACGGCTTTTCCATCCTGCAGATGCATCAGATGATCCGGCGCACCCTCTCCGCAAATTTCACATACGATTGTTTCGAAAATTCTTGCTTCTTCAGGCACATCATAGTGCGGCTGCGAAAATGTAAATATTTCTTCAACCGGTGCGTTTAACAGGTATTCTTCCCACTCGGCTCGTTCCATCCCATTGTTTAAAGCGGGTTTTAAACACACACGCAATTTCTTACCATTTTTTCGGCTGAAAAAGGAAAATGCCTGTTTTCCCGTTCCCCGATAAATCAGATTTCCTTTTCCCATAGTGCAGGATAGCAGTGCCTGAATCGCATCCACACCGCAGGCATCGTTTTCTGTTACGCATACGATCTCCTCGTCGTCTGATACTCCAATACCCATTTTCTCAAAAGCTGCCTCGCACGCTTTAAATCCAATGGCCAATCCCGGACAGTCGTGGCCATGAAATGCGACAGCCTTATTCCATAATTCCTTGTTCATTTTTTTCCTCCTTGCTTAAACCTGCCAATATAATGTTGTAATTGTTGTATCAACCTCTTCGCATATCCTCCCATTTCTCGTGACGGACTGCAGATACGCTTTTATTTTTTCTTCTTCCGCCACGGTAATATCACGATAGGTTTTTACGCGATTAATATAGAGCTGCTCCGCTTCCTCTAAGGTTTTTTCCATATTCCAGTGCTGCTGCTCATAAACAAACTTCGGCTGCAAACCTTGAAGCCACAAAAGCTCAAAAGCATACAGAATATCCAGATCGCTGCTTTCCCGTTTTTCCGTAATACCGACAAGCCGTTTCACCTGATCAGAAACAGGATCGGTGCGACGTGTAGGCTTAGACAGCACACACCACCCCCTGCTCGCTTGAGAAAGTTTTAAAAAAGTATCCGCACTTTGCACAGCAGGAGTCATATGTGCGATTACAAGATCGAAACTTTTATTGAATCCGATCTCTTTTAAGTCGATCTGATGCCAATCCATACAGTGAAATTCAATATTTCGAACTTTTTCCTTCTCTGTTTTTTGAACAGCAAGTTCAATCATTTTAGGAGATAGATCCACTCCAACTACTTTTTCACACTTGATTGCAATTGTACGAGCGTAACTGCCTGTACCGCATCCTACATCAAGTACCTTGGTTTCCGGCTCAAGCATTTTTTCTGATTGAAGCAGCCGCAGAAAGTTGTTATCCTCAAAGGAAGGGGAATGATGTCCCCCAAAGCTTTGCGCCATAGAATCCCACATGTCAATACTCGCTTGTTTGTTTTTTTCCTTTAAACTCCATTTTGAAACGATTTCCTCAATGCTCATTTGATCCCCCTTACAACAAAAAAAAGAAAGCCCTCTAAGAGTGCTTTCCAGACTCAAAATAGCTTCCTGCTATATATTAATAAAAATTTAACCGTAATCCGTTATTTTCCATTTTTCTTAAGCACCTTCTTTTGCTGCCCAGAATAAACAGACCATACAATTAGCAGATTTATACCCGCCCAAGTGTATTTCATATACACCATTGTTTTTATTTTACAGAATAAAGAAGGGGCTTGTCAAGCCCCTTCTCTTTCAGTGATAGAGAAATTAAGTTTTACCCGCAGTCTGGATTTTATTCCCGTTTTTTTAAAATAACGTTCATAAAATGCCTAAAAACAAAGAATACCTTTGAGGCGATGAAACGTGCAGCAGCACTGTTTGGCAAAGCAAGCCACTCACTGTAAGGCGAAAGGCGGTCGCTTAGCGGCCACCTCTCTTTATCCTGCTATGCTATTGTTCAGGTTTTTTCTTAACCATAATTCGAACCACTTACTAGACTGAAGTACATCTGGTCAGCTTAATAAATTGTGATATCATTCATTAATCCTTTATTGATAACCGCAGTAGTTCATTATAAGAATCAATCCGTCTGTCACGATGGAATTGTAGAATATCCCTCGCTCTCTTGATTTCATCCAGATCTAGTTCTCCAAGAATGAGATCTTCTTCGTTTTGCTTTCCTTCCGTCAGAACTTTACCCCATGGATCAGAGATAAAACTCCTGCCGTAGAACTCCATAAATCCACTTCCATCCTCCGCATCTTCCCGACCGACACGATTGCAGGCACATACATAGAAATTATTGTGGATACCATGGCCGCGGATAGCGTCCATCCAGGTCTGCGAAGTATCTAACCCCGGATTGTCCGGTTCCGAACCGATAGCTGAAGGATAAAAAATAAAATCCGCACCCTTGATAGCCATAATTCTGGTTGGTTCCGGAAACCATTCATCCCAACAAATCAATACACCAAAGGTTCCATATTTTGTCTTCCAGACGGTATAAGCCGAATCACCCGGAGTAAAGTAATACTTCTCAATGTATTGGGGACCCTCCGGAATATGATGTTTTCTGTAAACGCCAAGCATGGTTCCATCGGCGTCGATGACAGCGGCACTGTTATAATAGACGCCATCCATGGCGTATTCATAAAAACAGCTAACTATGACCACATCCAGCTCCTTTGCAAGCGCCATCATTTCCTGGTTGGTCGGTCCGTCTGCCGGCTCCGCCCAATCGTATTGGGTGCAGTCAATAATTTGGGCAAAATATAGACCGTTAAAAAGTTCCTGAGTACAGATAATCTTTGCGCCTCTTGCCGCCAATTGGCGAATCTGTTCTTTTGCCTTCTCCAGATTTTCTTTTCTGTCCGATACACAAGCATGTTGTGTCATTCCAATCATTATTTTTCCTTTTTTCATCTACTATCCTCCCAGTTTTATCAGCAACTAAACCTTACTTCTAACCACACTATCTTGTGTTGCGCTCATATATTTATATTTATCTGAAGATAAGGCGAATCGAATAACAGTCATTGTAATAAGCAAAACGGTACAAACCCAAAACGGAGTGTTGTAATCTCCTGTAAGATCATAAAGCTTACCTGTGATTGTTCCGCCAAATGCTCCACCCACTGCTATAAATAAGTTAATGTATCCAATAAAAGCTCCTACTTCTTTTTCGCCAAACATATGATTGGCAAACAACGGAGAAATAATATTTACAGATGGGCAGCCCAAACCATATCCAACGATAAACAAAATTACCATGGCAATTCCAGCAACCGGAATATATATCTGGGCGACGTATGCAACTACGAAGAATACCCCGCTGAACAGTGATGCCACCCTAAGACCAGCCCTGTCGTTCATCGCACCAACCAACATGCAAGTTATAACACAAATTCCAATCATAATGGAAACAACACTCGAGGCAAAGGTTGCGCTATAGCCGTTCATAATCATAAATGGTTGAGAGTGCAGTAAAATCGAACTTGATGCGATTACAAGAAGCGTTCCCGAAATAAACATCAACCATGTGGCAGGTTTCTTAAGACCATCTTTAAAAGATATCCCTGATTTCATTTCAGATGATTCCTGCTGCTCTTCCGTATCTCCCATCCTCTGAAGACCCTTTTCTTCAGGACTCCACACTGTGAACTTTAATATTAAAGGGAGGCCTATTACAATAAGACATCCAGCTAAAGCAAAATATACATTTCTCCATCCAAATGTTTGAACCGCATAATTTATAAGAGGAATTATGAACATAACAACGATGGAATTACCACCAAACACTACACCAAGAGCCTTTCCCCTTAAGCTTGGACCAAACCAGTTAGAAGTGAGAAGAATACACGGAGTTGTTGTAAGGCCACCGAAACAAACACCAAGAGCGACAGCAAAAATATAAAATTGTGTTAAACTATTGGATGTCCCAAAGCCAATAAAGCCGATTGCTCCTAAAAGACAGGCTATGATCATAATTGGTTTGATCGTCTTCTTTGAATATATTTTACTAAAAATTGCTAAAAAAATAATTGCTGTCAAAGACATGATTGTGAGCCAAATAGAGAAATCACCAATTTGCAAACCTAAGGTTTCCGTGACTGGCAACATGAAGACGCCTACGATCGACACCACACAGGAATATGCAAATGTCATTAAAATAATACCCATGAATACAATATGCCAACCGAAGTAGATCTTTCCAGATGAATCTTTAAGAGTAAACTTATTCATTTTTTTCTCCTTCATAAACATAACCGTCAAGCTATAACAGCTTCGCAGAATTCGGTAAATCAGATTGTCAAATCGCCTATAATTAAGGTTATGTTAAAATGAGAGAAGAAACAATTGCTCTAAAGTAGAATTGTCAGACTATTTTTTTACTACTTATACTACTTTTGAAAATATCTAATTTTTTTGATCACACACAGTGAAGTTACATGTTGGGATTTAGGATTTTAATAAGTTCAGATTTATTTTTTATCTCCATTTTTCCGTATATATTCGCAAGGTGTTTCTTGACTGTAGTTTCTGCAATAAATAGTTCGCCGCTTATTTCTCTGGCACTTTTCCCTCTGCAGACTATTTCAAGGACTTTCCTTTCTCTTGAAGAAAGACAATATTTCCTTGAAAGTTCTTCGATTTTATTGTCTCTACCGGTAGGATGCAGATTAAACTTCGAACTGTATATGTTATAAGCAAAACAGGCAATATGACCGACTAATTGTTCGGCAATATACACCTGTCTATCTGTAAAGTCCTCTGAATTAACATCTCTGAACAGAGTTAATACTCCTACGTTAACACCCTCGTGACATAAAGACAATGTTAATGCATACATAATTCTTTCGTTTTCAAGTAATGATTGATAGTATGGAATTTCATATCTGACATCATCGGGGAATATATCTGCATCACGAATGACAAGACTTTTTGCATAAAAGTTAACCCACCTATGCGGAACCGATTCGATAGAATGAGCACTGAAATTCTCCAAAACGCGATCCCGGAATCCGATTCCTTCAGGATTTTTGAGCAGCCTGTTTTCAGTATGATCACGTAAGAAAAAGCTTACCGCGTTATATGGAATAAGATATGATAAGTTTTCCATCATATTACTCTTGATTATGCTATCGTTATGAGATGAGTACATTTTTAAAAGCAGATTATTAATAAACAGCCAATCATTTTCATACATTTTCATGTTTTCACCTACTCACAAAGGGGAATACTAATAGAAAAATAATACCATATATTTTTCTACTTTTGTACACCTAAATTCCTCCTCTTGTACAATATCTATTTTTAGAATTATTATTTTATAATAATGTTAATGCAGAAGAAATCCTTTCCGTTAAATCGCCAAATAACTTTCTCAAGAAAGGAGACTTGTATAATAAATATTATACAAAATGTAAATATGATTTATGATAAGGTAATAATGAATGCTAATATCATTTCAATGGATCAAAAAGAGAATCGATATGAATGGTTAGGGATCAATGACGGCAAAATAACATCTTTGGGTAACGGTTCTTTTGATGGGGAATCAAAAGAACTCCTGGATATAAAAGGGGCAACTGTCATTCCAGGCCTTTCAGACTGTCATGTCCACGTTCTCAATGCAGGAATTGACCTTGACGGGGTATATTTAGGTAATTGTACATCAATTTCAGAAGTTCTTTCCTTATTGAAAAAGAGATGTGAGGAAGACCCGGGAGATAGTTGGATTTTCGGAACCGGCTATATCCCTCAACTTATTAAAGAGGAGCGATACCCTACAAAGCATGAACTGGATGAAATATCTAGCTGCCATAAAGTTATGATTTTTGCCGCTACTCTGCATGCATGCGCTCTGAACAGTTCAGGATGCGAAATTGCAGCGGTCCCTGATGATATGCCCGGAGTCGAAAAAAAGGATAATGTACCCACAGGTGTTTATCATTCCGACGAATCTGCTTTTGTGGCAAACGAAAATGTGTTCGGATCATTTACAGACGATGAATTATGGAGATATATTCAAGATTGTGCGGAGACTGCAGTAAAAAAAGGCGTTACATCAATTCATGGCCTTTTTGGCCAATTCGTAAAAGGAGACAGGGATGTCGAAGTCGTATTAAAAAGGAAAGATGAGCTTCCCGTTGATATGACGATATTTTATCAAACATGGAATGTTGAAAAAGCAGAGGCCGCTTGTCTCCCAAGAATTGGAGGCTGCCTGACATTAGATGGCGCGGCCTTTGAATATACGATGGCAAACTATGAGCCTTATATCACCGCACCGGCTCTGCGCGGTGTATTGTATCACAATGATGTTAAGGTGTATCGATTTATTTCTGAATGCCATGAAAAAGACTTACAGTGCACCATGCACGCTGTAGGAGAACGAGCAATTGACCAGCTGCTTTATACTTACCACCGAGTAATCAAAGAACAAGGTAAAAAAGATTTACGTCATAGGATTGAGCACTTTTGTTTACCTACAGACACCCAAATAGAAATGGCAAAGAGTTTAGGCATTATTCTGTCTATGCAGCCAGGATTCAGTTATTTATGGGATAATGAGCCAAGTCAGTTCGCAGAAGTACTTGGCAAGGAAAGAGCTGACAGGATTGACCCGTTCAAAAAAGTTGTTGATGCTGGCATTAGACTTATAGGCGGATCTGATTGTCCTGTTTCCCCTATTGATCCCCTAAGAGACATTGCTCATTGCGTAAATGGACATAATCCAATCAGAAATATTTCTGTGACAGATGCGCTAAAAATGTACACAATAAACCCTGCATACGCCGTGAAAGAAGAATACCTGAAAGGAAGTATTGAAATTGGGAAAAAAGCTGACCTAACAATAATTGATAAGAATCCTTATGATCTTCAGAAAGAAAAAGAAATTTTTAATATCAAAGTTTTGTATACAATTAAGGATGGTATTATGACATATTCTGCTTAAATCTTATTTGGAAACAAATATGTCAATGATGACTGGTGATACTTTGGGAAGTATCACCAGTTTTTCCTTCTAACATACTAATTAAATTTCAAGTTTAATGTTAGTCCAATCTGATTAACCCTCGTCAACACTTTTCGTTGACTCATTATTCAATCGGGAGAGATTCTTTCATATTTTATTTCCTCGCAACATCCACATCCATAGGTCCGGTAAGCATATTTACCGTCTGCTTATAAACGCTTCTGAATCCGTTTCGCAAGACAGCATCACTGACTTCTCCCTGTTTCAGGCTGAAATTAAAGCCCTTTAAAAGACTTGGCAGCCATGCCGCGACCATCTCTTTCGGTCTGGTTTCCTCATGAGTCAGTCCGTCTGAAATACACATAAATACACCTTTTGGATTCAATGCCTTATAAATTTTCTTAATAATTGTATCCATCTCGTGTTTCGCAAAGTTTAAAGTTCCTATCGCTAAAATAAAATCATATTCCTGCCCAATGGAATCCTTCAAATAATCTCCAGTCATAACTTTCATGCGGTCTTTCATTTCATTTTCTTTGATCAGCTTCCGAGCAACCCGGCCGACCTCATGGACATCAAAAATAACTCCATTCATTTTCGGATGCTTTCTGACGACAGCCATTCCGATGAGTCCAGGACCTCCCCCCATATCCAGCATTTTTTCAAAGCCTGGGAATTCCGGAAGCTCTGATACTAAGTCCGCGATTTCTCTGGCTCTACCTCCTCTTTGCAGAGATTTCATCATCTCAGTCAAATCACTGAACATTGAATAAGCCTCAAGCCCCATTTTGCTTGTATTCTCGTCGTTCGGGCCTTCTTTTACAAGCTTTGCAACATCAATCTCGTTAAATCCAGCGGTTATATTGTAACCTCTTAAATGATCGCCCAGATAAAGTTCGCAACCCAGTACAAGATATTTGCTTGCCAATCCTGTATTTTTATAAAACCCCTTTTCTTTTTCTAATAGATCCATACCGGTTAGCGCATCCAGCAGACACTTTGTATTTTCCGGATTCAAATCCAGCTTTTCCGCAACCTCCGTATGCATCTTTGCTTTTTCCAGCTCCGAAAACACATCCAGCTCAATTGCCGCAAACAGTATTTTCGTATACATCGGAGCATAAATCATATCAAGCAGTCTTTGTGCCTCTGCATCCACCTTAAAATTTTTATTCATGAAATTTCCCTCCATTCTTTTCAATAACTCGGCAAGATCTTGTAAGGAATCGCTTTGTCCTCCTATAAAAAGATTTATAATTTTAAACATCATGTTATTATCCATTCTAAAATATGACCAGTCCTACACGATAAGCAATCGCAGACATCAGTAAAGCAACAGCAATATAATATCCGACGATGCGCAAGGTCCATTTTAGAGAGTGACTTTCCTGCCGTGTCGTTGCAATCGTCATAAGGCAAGGAAGGTTAAAGAAAAACGCATAAATAAAAGCAAGCGCTTCTGCTTTACTGATCCCTGCAAGCAACGCCCCCCCAAGACCCGATGTGCTGATAGCCGCACTTTTCGACAAGGCACCCCATATCCCAGCTGTCTGACCTGTTGAGTTAAACAGAGAAGCCAAAACCCCGAGAGCAGCTTCCTTGCCCATAGCGGAAGCTGCAAAGGCCATAAAGGTCTGCCAACGCAAGCCAAACCACATGGTTACAGGTTCAATTACGATCCCTATTTTATAAATAATGCTGTTTGCTACATTCCCGTCAGATGTATACGATAGAGCCCAAAACACAACCGCAACAAGAACAATAACACTTAGCGCACGTTTCAGCACATCTCCCATACGATTAAAAACAAATCGAAACAAATTTCCGTATTTTGGTTTGTGGTAAGGCGGCAGCTCCATAATCAGCCCACTTCTGTCACTCTCTTTGATAAGAGATCTACCAAAGATTTTTGATGTGATAAGTAAATGTAAAAATGCTACCGCAAACAATGACAAAACAACCAAAAAAGCTCCGCTTCCGAAGAAAACACTGCTTACCAGTCCAACGACGCTCCATGTCGCCGCACAAGGAACCACCCAGGAAAGTGCCATAGCCATAACACGCTGTCCCCAGGAATCAATAACTCTGGTTCCGGTAACACCACCAATATTGCAGCCGAAGCTTACTAAAAAAGGCATGACAGCCTTTCCCTGTAGCCCCAGCTTTGACATGCTGTTATCAAAAACATAGGAAATACGAGCCATATAGCCAAGCTCCTCCAAAAAACCAAAGACCAGACTGATTCCAAAGACAAAACTTACCATCATGAATGCAAAAGACACCGCCGTCAGAATACCGTCACAAACCAGGGAAACCAGCAACGCAGAGGTGCCGATGGAAGTCAGACCCTGGGCCAGCAAAGGCGACAGAATACCCAGCAAAACACCAAACAATCCCATAAAAGGCATCGCAACCGCCATAGAAACGATAAGCCCCAGAAGAATGACCCCAATGGCAAGTGGCTTCCCCCATGTTTTGCTCGTAGCGATACGGTCAAATCGGCTCCTTGTAAAGGCTCCGCTCTTGCTTGTCGCTATCCTGTCTTTCAGTATGCTCTCTACCCACTTGAATTTGCTTTCGCCTGTCAGCAGACTCCCATTCTTGACATTTCGAAGCAAGGTAGCAATCCTCTGCCAGTTTTCCGTTTTCACGTTGGATTCTACAATTCGGGTTGCGGGCAGATCCTGCTCTAACAGCTTTGCAGCAAGCCAAGCCGAAGAATAAGCGCCAATTCCTGCTTTAGGCAACAGCTCGAGAACCTGATCATATTGATCGCCGATGGTATCCGTGTAGAAATGGGCAATCTCTTTTTCCTTCAATTCGGAAGGCATTTTCTGCATTTTGTCCAGTGCTTGAAAAAAATCATTATAACATTTTCTGTCATGGGCTGAAATAGGAATAACCGGAATACCAAGCTTTTTAGAAATAGATCTGCTGTCAATGGTTTTCCCCTGCTCTTTGGCCACATCAATCATATTCAGCAACAATACAACCGGTTTTTTGATACCGGCATAATCCGCCAGCATGAATAAACTTCGTTCAAGCTGAGAAGCATCCGCTAAAATACAAATCAAATCTGCATTGCCGTTTGCAATATAATCTCTTGTTACGATTTCCTCCTCGGAATTTGCAGAAAGGCTATATGTACCTGGTAAATCTACAATCTTGTAGTTTTTTCCGTCATGGCTGAAATCGCCTTCTTTTTTTTCTACAGTTTTCCCCGGCCAATTGCCGACATGCTGCCGGGAACCGGTCAGCGTATTAAACAGCGTCGACTTTCCCGAATTTGGTTGTCCAAGTAAAGCAATGGTCATACTGCTCATTTACCAATCACCTCCACCATAATTTTGCTACATTCCTTGCGATTAATCGCAATCATCGTGTCCCTTCCATAAATTAAAATGGGATGTTTTTTCTGATTTTGCAACACCTCTACCACGCTGTCTTTGGTTATTCCTATAGAAGTAATACGGCTTAAAAAACGGGGGTCACCATTGATTGAAACAATTCTTCCCTTTTCACCGCTTTTTATCATGCTTAAATTTGTCATGTTTCCTCTCCTTTTCATTCACCTGATCCGTTCTATATTCATTGTAAAAATTTATTTTCACATGTCGGGCTGTAGGACAGGCCGTGATCCGCACTTTGGTTAGTTATTCCTAACCAATCTTCATTATAAACAGGAAGCAATCTTTTTTCTACTCCACACAGACCATTTTTGCTCCAATCAGACGCAAACAATTGTCTTGCGTATCAAGCATTAGAAAATTCGTCAAGTTGTTTCCAACTCTGCTTGAAACTATCTATCGTTACTGGCTTCAAGCAATTTATTTTTCGATACTCAAACGGAGACATTCCCATTACTTCCTTAAATGCAGAAGCAAACTTGCTGGAATTTAAATAACCAACCTGAGCAGCAATAGAAGATATGCTTTCCTTACTCCGGCACAGCAAAACTGCTGCAGCCTGCATGCGATAATTCCGCATAAAGGAATAAATCGGATTTCCGTAAACACCCTTAAAGCAAAGTTTCATGGCAGTTAGAGGAATGTCAAATCGATCAGACAGTTCTTCTAATGTATCATGGCGTTCCAGGTTTTCGGTCATATACTGTTTCATTCTTTTTATGATATCTACCTGACTTTTGTGAAAATACTGCCGTTCTTCCAAGGCATCGGTCTGATCCACAACGCTAAGAAACAACAGCAGTTCCAACACCTTTAATTTAAAATAACCCCGTTTGATCTTGTCAGGAATTCTGTATAACTCCGAAAAAATGTGTTCTATGGAATCCGTTGCACGCATGATAAAGCACCGGTCGAGATTACATAGCATCTCTCGCAGCATATAAAGGTCAATGGAAATATCACTTAATGCTCTTGAAATCGATCGGGACGCTTCACCAAGCTCAATGACAACAGAAACCCCATGGTAATGTTCCAACGGGAAACAGGAATGCTTGGTTCGGGTTCCCATCATATTTACGGAAAGATCCCCTTCTTCAAGGTAAACACAAGATCCGTCATGAAGCTCGCATTCAAACCGACCCAGTCTGCAATGGTTAATTTCCATAACGTCGCGAGAAGCAGGAATTGCCTGGAAGCAATCACCCCTGTGAAAGTCATTATAAACCAGCTCCACCCCCGGGAACACGTGGTAGCCGGTCATAATCCCATCGCCGCCGTCACTTGCCATTCGATAAACAGAACGATCCAAAGATTGTGAAACGACTTCAATTTCAGAACCGTATAATTCCATTTGCTTTGATAAAATACTCATATTCATTCTCGCACCTTTCCTACATTTCACTCATTCTTATACAAAGCTCTTTTAGCATTGTATCATCAAGCTCGACAAGAATAGATAATGCACCGTTTTCCGCCGTGTCGTTTGAAAGGTTTAAATTATTACTTAAAAATCCACTGATATGATAGAGTCCTTCCTCGTATTGTTCTGCCATATTATATCCTTTTTCTGTTAAGCCGATAGACGAATATTTCTCTTTCATAATTAAATTCATCACGAAAAGCTGCTCAACCATTCTATGGACACTTGGTCTGCTTACATTAAGGCTATCAGCAATTTCCGAAGAACGGACAATACCGTTTTTACTTAGATGATAAATGGCTAACAGATATCTGATTTGAGTTGCAGTTAAATTCATTGATTCACCCTTAGGAAAACAGAATGAAGTACGATCTACAGACACCATTTTTGTTTCCTCATAGCATATTGTAATCCGATTAGTTATGTATAAACTAACCATAGGTTAGCATTCCCTAACTAAATTGTCAAGCAATCTTTTTTATTGCTTTGCTTCCATTCACCATCACAAATCATATTTGTTTTATCATTACATCAATTGCATTTTCTAATACAATATGTTATTCTTTGGTCAGTGATATATAGCCATGATAAAGGAGATGATCAATTTGAAAATACAGGAATCTGCTGAAATGTACCTGGAAACGATTCTGGTGTTAAGCAAAAATAATCCTTCCGTAAGATCGATAGATATCGCGGTTGAGCTTGATTATAAGAAACCGAGTGTCAGCGTAGCCATGAAAAATCTGCGGGAAAACGGGTATATTAAGGTGGACGGGAATGGATATATTACCCTGACTGAAAAAGGAAAAGAAATCGCAGAAACCATATACGAACGACACACTATCATCTCTGATTATCTGATACGCTTAGGCGTAGATCAAGAAACTGCTATTGAAGATGCCTGCCGAATAGAGCATGTAATCAGTGCAGACAGTTTTAAAGCGATTAAAGAGCATTATAAAGAATTATAAAGTTAAAACAAACGAATATCTAAATTATTTAAGAGCTTCTAAGCAAAGATACCGATAGAATAAAAAGGCTCTATGTCAAATGTTGTGGTGGAGCTCTCAAGTAAAATAAAAATAAGTAAAAAAGTATTTCAATCCAGCGAAGGAAAATCCATCGCTGGATTGTTTTATGAAAATTGTGCATTAATGGCGTGATCAAACAAGCCACTTTTTTAGGGGCTAGGATTGAAAGCGCAGGAACGGTCATTCACACAATCAGGCTGCCATTTGTTAATGATATCAAAGCATTTCTGAAACTCTTCAAGTTGTGCAACTCCTACACAGAGATTCCAGTTCTTTAGATTCTTTTTCGCCTCGTGGATATCTTTACTGTCCATAAATACATAGAAGTTTTCTTTCAGCCAGTATGCCATACGGAGTTTCTCAGACACTGAAAGCATGTTTTCAAGCTGCTGGTGCTGTTCTTGAGTAAGCTTTTCGTGTCGAGCCAGTAGAAGCCAGCGACTTCTTTTGAAATATTTACGTCGTTCATCGGAGAATTTCTTCTGCTCTGATTTTCTCACGTTTTCCAAAGCCCAGGTTACGTACCGGCAAACGTGGAACTTATCAGTGATTACACTTCCATTCGGGAAACAGGAAGTCATGACATCTCGGAACTGAAGACTCATGTCCATTACTAGGTATTTAACCTGTTTTCGCTTTTCCAGAGGAAACTGAAGGAAGTAGGCAATCAGATCCTCGCTGTTCTTTGAAGGCAGAATATCTAGAACTCTATGCTTTACGGGATCAGTAAGGATGCACTGAAATTTCCGTCCGCCTGCGTTACCCTTAAATTCATCAATGGACAGAACGGTAGGCAAATTAGGCATCGGATAGGAGACCCTGTCAAAGATTCTTACTGCTGTTCCGGCAGAAACGCCGTTCCCCTTAGCAATGGAAGCTGTGGAATACTCGCAGCTGTAATCGCTCAAGACCTTGGTGGTAAGCCGTTTTGTATTCCTTTGATATCGCGCAAGAAACGATAACTTTTCCTGAAAGACAGTTCCACAGTGAGAGCAGTAATAACGGCGCTTCCGCAGATGGAGTAGGCAGTGCTGACCCTGTATCGGCAGGTCCTTTACAAGCTGTTGTCGATAAGAATGAGTTCGCTTCGTTTCATGGCGGCAAGCTGGACAGACTTGCATCTGAAGCGCTGGCTCAAGCCAAACATGAATCTGGTTATTAATGTTTTCGACTTTGGTCACAATTACATCTTTTAATCCAAGTAAGTCTGCTGTACAATTAGGATAGAGCATGAGTTTGATCTCCTTTCGAATGTTTGTGTTGCAACTTCATTTTACTTGAGATCTACTTTATGCTCTATCTTTTTTGCAAAAAAATTAAAATGCTGTGGTATTTAATTTCTTAAACACCACAACATTTATTATAGAGCCTTTTTCTTCTATTCAGCTAAATCTGCTCCCATTGACCAGCAAGCTTCCTTTCCCGCATCATCAGGCATCTCCTGACACATGACATAACCGCAGGCAAAATACGCACCGTCCTTGCGACAGGTTTCCTCCCAGTTTCTCATCCACTCACCGTCTCCCCAGCCATAAGAACCAAAAAGAGCTATTTTTTTACCTTTTAGTTTTACTTCACACTCTGAGAACATCGGCTCAAACTCACTTTCTTCCAAGACTTCCACGCCCATGGATGGACAACCAAAAGCCACTGCATCAAACGCATCCATCCGAGCCGGAGAAAACTCAAGGGGTGTAAACAAAGTCACCTCTGCCCCGGCAGCCTCTGCGCCTTCCTTCACCGCCATCGCCATAGATTTTGTATTTCCGGTACCGCTCCAATAAACAACTGCTACTTTACTCATACCATTTACCTCATTTCCTATTTATATTTCATTAAGCAGCTATGGTGAGCTGCGTAATTGAGCGCCCTTTTGCAAACATTTCCAAATATACGTCTTTGCATTTTTTAAATCGTTGAAACATTTTTGCCGCTTCCTTTTCATCACGATAAACCTTCCAGTATCCTGCACACTTGCTGTTCTGCCCTTGATTCTCAATAAATCCGACCACATCAGCAAGGGGATAGCCGAGAAACAATCCGATTTCATGAGGGAAATCCATTTGTACAGCAAAACGTTTTTTTAATTTTTTTATTGCATACTCCGTGTCAGCATTCGTATATCCCAACTGATTCAGAAATGAAACTGCTCCGGTTTTTCTGAAATCTTTCGCCAGGCGTTCCGGGCGATACGCCAAAATTAATGCTCTTGAATTTTGAATACGCAGCACTTCAAGAAAAATCCCTTTACCGTTTAATTTTTTGTTCGTCTCTTGTAATTCAATCTTAAATTCACCAGCCGACGCAAACCAGAAATGAAACAGGTTCCCTGTTTTTATCCCTGCCAAAGTAGGCGAACAGTGCAGAATCAAAAATTTCTCCAGCATAGCTTGTCTCCTTTCCCTTACGAACTACGCTCTGTCAAAATGTTTTCCAAGGCTCTTGCGCTGCTCGTATGACTGCGTGCAATGGGAATTCCCTGGCGTTTTGCTTCCTGTACTACTCCAAACACCATTTTATGAGAAACCGTACTTGTAAACAGAATCAACAAGTCCGGCATCCCTAATTTCTTTTTCATTGAGCCTTTTTCCTTTGTAAATACCTTGGCATTATATCCATATTTTTTGCATAATTTTTTATACTGACATTCCATACATTCATTTCCGCCAACAATCACGATACTCATTGTTCCACCTCCCTTTGTGGATTCGGTTAGTTATAGCTAACTAAATGTTAAAAAAAATATTTCTCGCTAAACAAATATGTACCCGGGTTAGTCTTTGCTAACTAGGTACATATTATCAAACTCCAGTGGTACTGTCAATACTAATTTGTATATATTCCGCGTATAAGTATGCACCCGGCAAGAAATAAGCGCGTCACTACTGAAAGGTAAAATCCAGTGCGGCTCTGCTACAAAGTGCTTTCCATCAATACTGAAATCATCTTCGCGCTTTCTGCTCTCGTCGCGTTATCCTTGGGTGCAAAAGTGACCGCTGATTTTCCATTGATTACTCCTGCCTTCTGCAATTGTGTTACCGCTTCTTTTGCATAATCTGCGATTTGGCTGCCATCCACAAATTTAACCGACGAGTTCACTGCCTTCAACCCACCTCCATTTATTTTTTCTGAATATCTGGAAATCATAACAGCCATATCCTGTCTGGTAATATTGGCATTCGGATAAAAGTTTATACTTCCATCCTGACTGGCTGTACCTGCTGCAATCCCATTTTCTGCTGCCCAGGCGGCTGCCTGCGCATACCAGGCTGAAGCCGTAACATCCTGAAAAGCGGTTTGCTTTTCTCCGCTGTAGCTGCCCAGATCCGCCCCTGATAAATTGGCAAGAATCTGTACAAACTGCGCCCTCGTTATACTTGAATTTGGATCAAAGGTTGTTGCAGACATTCCATTAATCACCCCTCTGGCTGAAAGATATGTGATATAATCCTTTGCCCAGTGACTGGAAACGTCGATAAAGTTCAACGTCTTATAACCTAATGTATATCTTGAAAAATGATTTACTGTGAATGTCATCTTCTTTGTTTTCGGATCATATACACAATCCCTGACCATTTCCAATGTTCCGTTATCGCTGATGTAATAAACAACAAGTCCGTCTGCCTGTTCCTGATTTGCCGCAGTATAAGGTACCGAAACGGTTACTTTTCCGTCAAATTGAGAAATGGTTTTATTCCCGCTCGTGATTGAAAAATCAAAGACAGGTTTATCTCCGATCTCTGCTTTTTTTTCTTCCGTCAGATCTGAAAGATCAGATGCTTTGAGTTTCGTAACATTGATCTTGACCTCTCCGCTTGATTCTTTAGACAACGTTTTTATCGTATCGGCATCAAGGCGAATCTTTGCAATCGGGGTCTTAACCGTTACAGCCTGCACCTTTGCCTTCAACTCTTTGATCGAAGTATTTGGAATGGTCATTTCGACTGAATTTGCTTTGTCTGCTCCCTTAACAGCAATTTCAACCTCTGCCTTTGTTCCTTTCCCTGCACTTTTTGCCGATTTTTCTGCATCAGTAATGGCGGTAGTAACGTCTTTTGCTGAAACTGCGGCGGTTGCTTTGCCGCTTGCATCAACCTTTGAAGTCACTTCGATTGTGACAATTCCTTTTGCTGTTTCGGCTTCCTCTGTCTGGCTTTCCTTCCATTTGGAGCTACTGGAGTCTTTCGTGTAATCCAGGGTATAGTACCACAAAACAACATCCCCGTCCCTTAATTTATAGCTTGACGATGCTGTGGTCGGAGGTGTCTCGCCGTTTACGGAATACAGCCAGCCGGAATTTTTTCCTTCATTAAATTCTCCTAATCCGTCAATTTCAGAAACGTAATCGCCCCCCTTAATGATATAGTTGACACCCGAATTGTCCAATACTGTTTTCAATACATCCATCACCGTTGTTTTCCCGTTTTCAATTTCCACGGAATTATCTGATGTAATCACTTTTTTATTACTTTTTACCTTAACCAACACCGCATTTTCCTCCGGCGCAGTTCCGTCTTTTTTCAGGACAGTGACCATAAAGTTTGTCGTATAGCCTTGATACGTTACGGTTACGGTTTGTGTACCTGAGGATGATCGATTGATCGTTGATATGGTGCAGGCACTAATTGCGATATCAGTTGTCTTCGTAGCATCTCCGTTAAACATGCCTGTAACAACCATCCCATCTGTATCCACCGCATAGTTCGTTTCTGAGGCATCATAACTGTAATCTGTCTTTGTCGGAGGGGTACTGATCTTAATTGATGTTAACAGATCTGCATCCGGCCATTCGGTGCAGGGTTTGGTTGCCTCTGTGAAATGGTATACATTACTGCTCCTGCTATTGCTCAGGTTTTGATAGGTTGCCAGTGCCCCAAGCCCCTGCTGACATGCCAGATCATTTGAAGTTGAATTGTCTGTATATCCTAATTTGTTATCGCTTGTTTGATAGGACAGAAGATTCTGCAGCGCACTTCGTCCACTTTTTACAAAACGGCTGTCGGTGTTTGGATTGATTCCAAGCGCATTGATGCCGACAATATTTGCGATCATGGTATTAGAACTCGGGGTTCCTCCATATCCGGGGAAACTGCCGTCAATTCCCTGTGTATTAGACAAATAAGTCAATGCCTTATCTACCGCCGCTGTAATTGCCGAACAGGAGGCAACACTGATTCCATTCGTTTCTGTTGTTGCATTATAGTACAGTGCCAAAGCCGGAAGTACCATACCAGTCGCATCCGATCCATAGGAAGCATACCAGGATCCTTCTGCTTCCTGAGCGCCGAGAATATTTTCAATCAAGCTTTCTCTGGTAATCACTGCTTCATTTGGAATTTCATAGTTTTCCAGATCATAAAGAGATAGAATGAATGGAGCAGTGTATGCCGGATCAATATACCCTGTATCCTCTGCCACTTCCCGAATCAGATCGATTGCCTGTCCCCCGTTTTTATCGGGAACCTGCGTAGCATCAATATTGATTGAAGTTAAAGCGATTGCTGTTTTTGCTTTTGCAGCAGCTGAAGTACCGCTGTCTGCTGCAAGATTCAACACATTGGCCAGATAAAGATCTTCCTCTTCATCTGTCAGATCAAGTCCGGCTGCCGCCATTCCAAGCACCCAGTCATTGGAATAATATGAAGATGCATGGGTATCATTTACATCCCGAATTCCGCTGATGATATTTGCCACATCGGTGCCAGTGGTATCCGTTGCGGGTTCACTTCGCTTTATGGAAAGCGTATATATTTCCTGATCCAAGCCATTGATAACTGTTATTTTAAATACATTTTCTCCGGCGGCAAGGTCAAACTCCTGTTTTGTTCCCGATGGATCAAAAGAAATCGAATCACCGTAGCTTCCATTCGACGGTTTATATTTAGCAGTTACATTTGCTGCTGTTTCTTCCGCGATGGCGCTGACGCTTACAGAAGTTACATTATTTCCTACGGTTAATGCCGTATCGTCAAGATAATTCAGGCCGGACACCTTCTCTGTAACGCCCGGGAAAGAAAGGTCTAAGGTTTTTAAAGAAGTATTGCTGGTTGACGGCTGGCTTGCTGTAATCGTGGGACTATTCGTTCCGTCATAATCCAAAACAAAGTTGCAATACGGTCTGCTGATTCCTGAATAATCCGAGGACACTTCAAAGCAGGAGACAGCCGCATTTGTGGTCAGCCCCCATAGGGTAAATTCAGCAATCCCGTTTTCGTTGGTGATAACATCACTCCAGCTTTCGGTACCGGTAATTGCTGCATTGGAAACCGGCTCAACCGTTGTGGTTAAATTCCAGCTGCTGTCATAGGAATTAATCACTTTATATAATCCAAGCTTTACAGCCGCCTTTGGATAACCGTATTCCACCCCTCCGCTGCAGCTTATCACTTTAAAATAGCTGTAACTCGGGGAATCATCATATCCAACGATATCCAGAACGATTCGATCCTTATTTTTAATTATCTGGTCATCCAATCCCTTTGATGCCGCCTCGTCATTCATGGAAAATCTCCAGTAATGATTTTCCGGTACGCCAATACCGCCAAAGGTTGTATAATAAGAGTCCTTTTCCGCTATTGTCAGCTTCGCATCCTGCAAGGCTTTGTTCACCGCATCAATGGCATGGGGATTGTCCTGCAAATCAGTCAGCGGCACAACGGTATAGTCCAAAACCGTTCCCTTCATACCGTTGGCTCCATCCGTTCCAATCCCGTTTCCTTCAATTCGAACGGTTACAGAATCAGTAGAAGAAGATTCTGGTTGAACTGTAATTTTACAAAGCGGAACGGTTATGATCCTGTCCACGCAAGAAGCGCTTATATAATAAATTCCCTCCGCGTTCGGCGTAAATTGAACCTGCCCGCTGCTGCTTGTTGTTCCGATCATATTTTTGATCACACCGGTATCAGCATCAATGGTATATACGCTGGAATCAGCAACCGGATTATCAGTCAAGGATTGGGTTACCGAATCCCAAGACTTGGCTTTTAAAATCAAGTTGGTCGAATCTCCGTCTGAAATCGTTGCCTGACTTTGTTCGAAAAAGGCATATTGATCAGAACATCCACTTTGATCAGAATAGATAAACGCTGTGATAAAATCACCGTTTTGCACAGGTTCCTCTGTCAGCTTGCCGGAAATATACTCGTCGTTTTTGTAGAATCCCAGAGCGGTGGTTTCAATTCCCCACAGCTTTGTGACGATTGTATAGCTCTCATTGTCCTGTGATGCATACCCGTCTTCTGATCCATAATATTGCTGATGTAAGGCGATCAAAGCATCATTTACTTTCGGACTACTTGCGTCCACGGTGACAGGTACCTGACCGACGATTTTTCCGTCAGCAAGAGGTAAAGTTCCTTGATTGCTGACTGTCATGTACACCGTAATTTGATTTTCCTCAGCATATGCTGTTTCTGTTCCCCAACCGGTGATGCCCATGCTTCCAATAAGCATCGCCAATACCAGAAGGAACGAAAGCACTCTAGCTTGCGACTTATTTTTCCTTTTCATCTTTTCCTCCATTTTTCCACACCTTGTTTCTCTTTTCTAAATATGTTTCATTTGGTAATCATCTTTATATACAAAAAGAAAAACTGCAGCAATCTGCTACAGTTCCGTTTTTCCTGTTTTTCTGTTCATTACAAATTAAAGCTCGCCGATTACCCGTCGCGGACTCTTTTTCATTTTAATGCAGGTCTTCTGGCTCACGGATCATCACTCTTACCAAGCCTTCCCGAGTTTCACTCAGTGGCACACATAACTTTTTCAAATCCATGCATTGGCAGAATTCCTCGCTTACAGCGGCGGGACCGCACAGGACTTGAACCTGTTTCCCTCTTAGCTATTCCTCGATGAAAAGGAACAGAACATCAAATGATTTATTCAATTGGACTTATACTAACATTTGCCAACATCTGCTGTCAAGTCCATATAAAACAGGCGGTAAGGTAAGGTGTGGAAATGAAGTAAAAGGTTTACAAAATACAGACAAAAGCCCCAGAATCACTGGAGCTTTTGTTCTTTCATCTAAGTTTGAAAAATGGGTATCAATTCCTTATTATCTTGTTTTTAAAAGCTTTGCAATCATAGTAGCGGCTTCCGCTCTGGTTGCATGGTTCTTTGGTAAGAATGCAGTGACCGTATCACCGGAATCATTCTTTTTGCTCATGCCATTAATGATTCCTCCCTGCTGCATCAGAGACACTGCATCCTTTGCATAGGCCGCAATATTGCCGCTGTCTGCAAACACCACACTTTGAGCAGTTGCCTTGATACTTTTCTTTTCTACCTTATCTGTGAAGTTTTTTATCATGACTGCCATATCCTGTCTTGAAATGTTTGCATTCGGTGCAAAGTTTAATGTGCCATCACGGCCGGAAATGCCTGTTACCACACCGTTTTCATGCGCCCAGGCAACCGCCTTCGCATACCATAAGGACGATTTTACATCGCCGAAAGCTGCTTCCGCCTTTGCTCCGTCTGCTTTGACCGAATCCAAAGTAATCGCACTTCCTGTGATGCCAGCTTCTGCCTGTGCTAAGCCATAGAGAATTTGCACAAATTCTGCTCTGGTGATACGATCATTCGGCGCGAAAGAGGTATCACTCTTTCCTTTGATGATTCCTTTTCCTACAAGATACATGACATTGTCATAGAACCAGTGGTTACTCTTCACATCAGAGAACTTATCTCCAGCATGATATCCGATGACATAATAGGAAAAATGTTTTGTGATAAAGGTTGCACAACCAGTCTTTTTATCATATTTCGCATTTTCTATCGAAACAAGCTTTCCGCCTTCATCCACATAGTAAATGCAAATGTTTTCCGCCTTTTCTCCCACTGCAAGGGTATAGGGCAGAGACACGGAAACTTTACCTCCGTTGAAATCAGAAATGGTCTGATTTCCTGAGGTTAAATTCAGCTCATACACTGGCCGATCCGATACTGCTTTTTGCTGTGTCTCCGATAGCTTTTTCTTATCTGCCTTTCCAACCGTGATTTTCATCTCATTTCCTGATGCTTTATCAGAAATAGCAGAGAGTGCCTTTCCATCAAAGGATACATTTCCAACTGGGGTTACTACAGTCAACGCCATATTGTCTTCCTTGGTCATCGCTTTTACAGATGAAGTTGGGATGGTCGTTTCAACGGATTTTACTGTACTTTCAGCTTTTATATCTAATTTTATTTCTGGTACAGTTTTTTCTTTCCCCGCAGTTTTCAGGGCTTTTAAGACATCATCCAACGCCTCAGACATCCTCTTTGTTGATACGGAAGCGGTGGCTTTTCCGGAAGCGTCGGTTTTCGCTTGAAGAGAAACCGTTTCACTCACCTTATTTTTTGTCCCTTCTTTAGGTTTTTTTGGATAATGCTCGGAACCTTCTTCCTGCGTATAGTCGTCTGTATAATGCCAGACGATTTTATCTCCGCTTGTCACATTGCAATCCTGTAAGCCAACATTTGGATGGGTACCATTTACCACGTACATCCAGCCCGAATTAGCTCCATTGTTTTTCTCTGCAAGCCACTCCCCGTCAGGGCCTTTGATTGACGAAACATACCCTTTTTGAGCACCCTTCTGATCCAGTCGGTATTCATTGATCGCCCGCATGAAAACCTGGTAAACGGTTACCGATCTGCTGTTAAATGTATAGGTGGTCTTAGGAATCCAAACATCGTATTTCTTTGGATTTTTAGCATAAACATAAACGATCTTTCCGTCGTCCCCATGCTTGCTGCCTCCAAGCAGGCTGAATGTAACGGTCGTAGTCTTTACCGTACTGCCTGGATCTTCCAGATCTTTAATCATCTTTTCAGCATCGGTCAGCATACTTAATACGGAAGTCCCTGCCCAAGTGATCCATTCTTTCTGAATCGAAGTCAATGCATCATAAGATTTTCTTGCTTCCTTAACCTGTGCCTTATCGTCCAGCGTTATAATCAAAGCATCCGGAAGTGCCAAAATCAGCTCAAATGCGGCTTTTGATTCTGTACCGCTCTCCTGTAAAATCAAAGCACCCTGGCAGTTTCTATATTTCTTCAGAATATCAGAGTCAACACGTTCCTGATAATTCTGCGGAAGTGCTTCATAGGATTTTCTTGCTTTTTCCAGAGCCGCTTGATCCTCCAGTTTGATCTTTTCTGGGTCAGGCAGGGCTTGGATCATATCGTTGAACTGTTCCAGCGGACTTCCTACAATCACGTTGGCTTTCATCCCGGTATCAATGACCGCCATCGCTTCATAGAGTGCATAATATTCATCCCCAAGACTGGAGATTGCACCACCGCTTGTGGATGCAGCAGTCTGTGCCTCAGTTAAAGCATCGGAGACCGCAGTTCTTTCCGCTTCACTGCCATCAGAGCCCTTTGCCATAGTCGCCGCACTTGCCAGCAATTCTCCGAATTTTTCAGGAGTGAGCTCATAACGCTGCCATACATTGCTGCCATGCAAAATATCACCAAGGGCAATGATCACGTCTTTACTATAGCTTTCAAATAATCCAGCAATGCCGTAATAAAATTGACCATCTTCCGTCATATAATTATTTTTCAGTGCAGTTAACGGTGTAGTGGTTCCGTTCACCGTATACAGACTGTTTTGCACATCAATACCGGCTCCTGCAATTCCAGTCAAAACACAACCATGAGTCATGGTATTGATGGTATCATAGGAAGGATGCTTAAACATGCCGGCCTCATCGCCTGATTTCAGTTGGGTGTTCTCTATGCTTGCTGCCAGCTTGGCAATTTCAAGAGGCTCCATAGATTCCACCGCGGCCGCCATAGCCCATCCCCGCATGTCCAAATCACCGGAGGAATTTAATGCCTGTTTTTTTACCGATTGGATCAGGGCATCAGGAATCTCTGCACCTGCTGCTTTCAGACCCATTAATGTCCAAACATTATTCCCCCATGCGCCGAAATTGCCGTTACCCTTAACCTCTTCTTCCTCCAGCAAGCCCTGAACATAATTTACTCCCCGATAATCATAAGGGTTTTCACCCAGCATGACCAATTCCAGAATGACCGCTGCATAGTCGGTGGCCTGTCTGAAGTTATGTTCCGTTACATCATAAACATTGGAACCAGCCAGTGTTTTCAGAACGTCACGCTGTGTGGAGTCTTTTGCAGGATCCATGGTTGCAATGGTCTTATAAAGTTCCCAATAACTGTCGGACAAATCTTTCTTCTCGGTGTTCGTACGGCTGTTCCAGCCTTCGAGCATTTTATCAGCATAAGTCTTGGTTTCATCATTTCGCTTAAACAACGGAACTTCTTGCCCAACTCTGGTTAAAAACAAGTAGGTATTCTGTGTTATTCCATCAGCTGCCGTCACGATGATTTTATGCAGCGACAAGGATGCATCCAGTGTCACAACACCCGCCTGCACATCCTTATTATCCACATTAATTGAAGCTCCGGAAGAGCTATTAACGGTGAAAGACAAGGCATTATTATCGATTGTTTCCTGATTCACATCAAGATAATATTCATATGTTCCAGACGAAAAAGTAACGTATTTCGTATCCTCCAAAGCCAGAGTACCACCGCTGATTTCAAGCTCCGTGATGTCCGCCGCACTGGATGTTCGGACAATTTTTATGGTATGGATTTTTTCACTGCCGTCGGCAGCAGTAACCGTTACTTGAATTTCATCTTTATTCCATACATTTACAGCCGTGTACTGCCCCCCGTATACGGCACCGTCAATCATAGAAACCATTGCGCCAGCTGTTGTATTTGTCTTATTGTCAAAAATATCTGCTCCATCCGGAGCGCTAACGCCTGCATCGATCACTTCGGCCTTTGCATAAGGGTCTTTTGTTTTTAACCCTAAAACAATTGTTTCATGTATGATTCCAGCCGGAGTCGTTCCGTAAACATACATCTGATCTTCAAGAAAAGGCATACCCTCCGGCAAAGCAATAGAATGCTCATATCCGTTTTTCTCCACCTTGCTGGGATAAGCCACCTGAGGAGGGTTATTGTTGCTTGAAGAGAACTGCGTTACCTCAATGGAGGAAAGTAAAGCGTCGTCAGACGGATCCTCAGCTTCCTTTTCTTCTCCATCATATGTGACTAAATATATATAATTTTGATATCCTCTATAGTTATTTGCATCGGTAAAATATAATCCTCTGCTGTCACGTCCGAAGGCATACGTTTTTGGTACTACATCCCGGAAAAAAAGAGATATTACATTAACCCCTTTTTTCAAATGCAGTTCAGGACTGCAGGCTTCCGTATCGTCACTGCTTGCATTATCAAAACGAACCGGATTGCTGCCATTAATACTTACGTAATTCTGATCGGTCTTCATCCAGTTTAGGGATTTCTTTTCCTCATCCCGCTCTGCAATTTTACGATAAAGCTGAGCTACGACAACGTTAGTATCCGCATCCACATTGTAAATAATTCTGGTTGTATCAGCTGAGCTATCCGAGCCCTTCATATCTTTACAGAGACTTACATATTCATCACCGCTCAGCAAAGAAAGCTTCTCCAGATCTCTCCAGTTCCGCCTGTTTTCGAATACCAGCGTATAGGTTTTTTCTGTCCCATTTATAGTAGCGACATCTAAAGTCAAGGCAATAGCTCCTTTGACGCTATAAACCATAGAAAGTTCAAACTCGCCATTGTTATCTTTAGGATTCTTAGTTACGTTCCACAAACCATTTGTATCATAGCTATCTGTATCATGATAAACTGGATTTGACACAGTAAACGTTGTAATCGGCGAGGAAGACAGAAATATCCCCGAAATCGTTGTGCCCTGAAGGCTTCCGAAATCTTCACTGGTAACGAATACTGTTGGATCCGCTTCTATAGATTTCACCGGTATATTCTTTAGAACATGTGGTTTTTTACTTGTATCATATTTTATAATATAAACATTATTTAGTTCAATCTCTGTTTCCTGTGATTCTGACGTTACCGTTAAATCCTCCGCCGTCTCAGCGGCTACAATTACCCCTTCCCCACTTTGATTCCATGATTCCGCCGCGGATGCATTACTCCCCAATAAAGTAAACATCATTGCCATGCAGCATAAAATAGATATCCAACGTTTTCTTTTCATCGTGATCCTTCCATTTCCACCTTCATGCGAAACAGTCCTTCGTCATTGAAGTCAATAATTTCATTCAATATAAAACATCAAATTATCACGTTCACCCATGACAGGTGAACGTGATAATAAACTAGTTTACGGTATTACGATTCGCTATAATTTTCTTGTTTGGCTTTACATACTACCATGTTACATTATTTTCTTCGTACTCGACTTTAATCTCATCACCATCTTCAATCTGAACATTGCTTGCATAAAGATCGATTAATTCGTCATTCAGATAGATAGACCAGGAATATCCATACCAGTAATTTGATCCCGATGCCGTGGCAATTGTGCCGATGTCAAACAGAGTGCTCACATATGCGCCGTTTGGATTGCTATAAGTGTCCCAACCCATCGTGAAGCCGTCCATGCTCGAATCATACTGGTCGTAAGCATTATACATAGCATCCATTACGGTCGGATATCCGGCCAGCTCATGAGTTGCTCCGGACGGTACGGTAAATTCCGTGCTGAATTCTCCCTCAGCATAGGAGACATTTTCTTCTACATTAACTGCTGGAATATTGTGCTGAACATTCTGAGAATCCGTGATGGTTCGTTGTGCAGCCTCAAAAGTCACCGTAACATCAATCGGATAATCAGGTGTTACCGGCGTCAATGCAAAGGCCGAACCGGATGCACAAAGCACCAAGGTCAATACCATGATTAAGGAAAGTACTTTTTTGTTCATCAATAATTTTTTCATTCTCTTATTCCTCCTTTTGAATGAAATTTATCCTGCCGCAGGCAGAATTGCTGCGGCTTGTCCCGTGCATGAAGTTCATCCCCCCCTTTTTGCTTATTTTCGAAGCAGAAGCAAGTTTTGTTTAGAACTGCGGCCGTCATATCAATCTCACTTACTTTCTGCACTCGATATAAAAAACGGGCTGCGGCAATATGCCGCAGCCCGTTTTTTGCTGCATCTAAAGAAGTACGATATCTTAGTTATAACCTATACCAATATTCCGTTGGTTCGGTTTTCCAGTTTCATGCAGGTCTTCTGGCTTACGAATCTTCACTCTGTCCAAACCTTTCCAGACTTTCGTCCAGTGGCGCACTCTAACTCTATTTAATCTGTGCATTGGCAGAACTTCTCGCTTACAGCGGCGGAACCGCGCAGGATTTGAACCTGCTTCCCTCTTAGCTGCTTACCCGATTGTCGTAGACTTTGTCGCCTTCACGTCCGATCAATTGGAGTTAATCCGGTAAGCAAAACATGAACCCGTATATTTAATTTTCTAATCTATGAAAGGAGCAAGGATGGTTCGAACAGCAGTCGTTGAATCTACCGTACGCCTCACCCTTGCGGATGAAAAGCCGTATTAAGCTAAGACGAAGCCGAATAAAATTCGGCCGGAACAAACCATTCACGGATCTGCGGTTTATTCTGTAATCCTTATTTATAAAACAAAAACTGCGGCAATCATGCCGCAGCCCGTATTTGCTGTTAGTTTTATCTGTTTGCATCTCCAATTGTCCCGTTGGTGCAACATCAATTTTATGCAGGTCTTCTGGCTTACGCATCAGCATCCTGACTCACCTTCCCAAGGTATTTCCTCAGTGGTTATCTTTCGATGAACGAGCCGGACTCCGCGTTTACAGCGGCGGGACCGCGCAGGATTTGAACCTGCTTCCCTCTTAGCCATCAAATTTCTTTGATGGAACATAAAATCTTTCTTCAATTTGATTTCATGTTATCAGGTGCAAAAACTAAAGTCAAGCCAAAATATCAAAATAATGTAATATCGCCAAATAATTGGCGATGCTTTTCCCCTTTTCATTATTCATAATGAGTAACTTGAAAGCCTTGCTTTACTGTGGTAGCCTTATTCTATACCACTTCCAAACAAAATATTTTTATTACGTAGGAAATATCGCTCTCAGCGATATTGACGGAGTATCAAAGAAAGCACCTTGACCGTTGCCTTTTTGCCCCAAGCTTGCTTGGCATGGCAAAACGGACAGCAGCGAGCGAAGCAAGCAGGAGGCGCAGCCGTTGTCGCCCTTGCGGGCGACATGTGGAAATAGGAAGCCTCGATTCCGTCATTTCCACTTTTTTTATAATAGTATTCGTTGGTTTTTACGCTCTTTGAGATTTTATATTATCTGTAGCGAAAAAGAGAACATTGATTTTGGCAAGTAAAATCAAGCAGTAATCTCTCTATTTCTTTATAATAAAGGTAGGGTGGTTGAAACGAGGTGAACAGACGAATGTACGAGTGGCAGAAACAAATTCAAATAATCGTTGATGAAATTGACAAATGTATTAAAAATTATAATAACGAAGCCTTGACACTATGCTTTCTTTCTCGCAGGCTAGGTTATTCCGAATTTTATACAACAAGAAAATTCAAAGAAATATCGGGTATGCAATTGAGGAATTATCTGCGGCATAGAAAATTAGCCTTTGCATTAAAAGAGGTTCGAGATAGTGAAAAAAGCCTTTTAAATATTGCTTTTGATTATGGTTTTTCATCACATGAAGCTTTTACCAGAGCTTTTAAAGGAACATATGGTGTAACTCCAAGTGAATACCGTAAAAAGCCTAGGCCTGCCGTTCTTCGTACAAAAATAAACCCTTTCGACCGCTACTTTTTAGGATTGGGAGAGATTGGGATGATAAAATCTACAGATGATGTTAAAATTTATTTTGTAACCATTCCCGCACACAAATTTTTACACATTAAAAACTATGAGAGTAATGGGTATTGGGATTTTTGGCAAAAGCAAAGTCTTATTCCGGGACAGGACTGCGAAACAATTTGCGGTTTACTCGATAGTATCAAGGGTAAATTGGATGACGATGGGGGGAGCGAATCTAACGGCAGCAGCGGTCAGATTATGGCGTACATTAATGACCCGGACGGCAGACGCTGCGATTGGGGCATTTCACGTATAGAGTGTCATGGTGTAAGGCTTCCTTTTGATTATAAAGGTGAAGTACCACCACAAATGCTTATGATTGATGTTCCCGAAGCTGAGTATATTGTTTTTGAACATGGGCCATTCGATTATGAGCAGGAAAATCGTAGTGTGGAGGAAAAGATTGAAAAGGCGATGGCAACTTTTGACTTCTTAGGCACTGGTTACTGCTTTGATACTTCCCCTGGTAGAATAATTTACTTTTATTTTAATCCAGAACAATTTTTTAAGTACATCAGACCGGTGCGGAAGTTGTAAGTCTGAAACCGCTAATCAACCATGCCCGAAACCTTCTATTTTCCATCCCGTCTGAGGAGATTCATAAACCAAGCTGCAATCCCAAGACTGCTCTCCGCTACTTATTGACCATTCCTCCTTGTACTGAAGGTTCACCGTAACCCTAAAGTTTTTAACATTTTTATCGGATTCATCAATCAGCTCAACTTTCAACAGCTTCGCGGACTTCAGGTTTTCAAAACTTGATTTGGCTCCAATATCGACATCCGTTAAAGGCAGATTGATCCGCTCGTTGAATAATTCCTCGTTTTGCATATTTGATGTCAAACTCCCCATCAGAGTTTCTTTCAAGATACAGGATCCTGCGGTCTTAGCGTCTTTTTTATCCAGTGCTTTGAAATATTCCTCAATGATTTGTTCCGGCTCTAATTTGGACAGTTTTTCTTCGGTGCGATCCGCTTGAATCATGTCCGCAAGCCACTCATTAAGCGATTGACCTGCCACTTTTTCAAAGCTGTCTCCTTCCAGACTACACGCGTTAAAAGCACTGTGCCGCCCGGCACTGATAAACGCACCGATTATTTTGTCACCGCTTTTCACAACAATGCCTCTGCAATCCTGTATTGGATAAAACTCCTGAGGCATACTCTCATGGATTCTATAAATTTCAACATCAAGGTCTGAAGTATTGGAGTATCCGCTCATGTCCAAGCCAATATCCTTTGAGAGCTCATTGTTATACGCGAAATAATACGCGTTTGGATTAAAAGCAGACAAGACATTGATGTTGCTTAGCTTGTTTTTCATCGCGCTAATCTGATAATCAAGCGTCCATCCGTAATTCTTAAACAGCGCTACGGCATCGGCGTCGTCTATGTGGGCGGTAATGTCTGAATTCTCCAGAAATGAATCGATATAACGCGCAAAATCCGTCACGGTTTCGTAAAGACCGCCGTCCTTTGCAATATAAGCTTTATCATACAGCGTATCGTAGTAAAGCCCGCAGCTATATCCACCAATGCCATTAGACAACTTTATCGTATACTGATTTGTGTGGTTATTGTTCAAATCATCCGCTTGCGCCAGTGTCAGGCTGGCTCTAAGAGTTGCATCAATGTATGCAACGATTTTGGAATCGGTTGTTTCAAAATCGTTTGCTGACTGAAATCCAATCCTATCGGAAAGAAACGTAATTTTCACTCTGTCATACTCCGTAGAATATACGGCTTCCGGTGTGCCGAAAGAACTTTTTGATTCTGAATTTAGCTCTGCGTCTTGATTTGGCAAGGTTTCAGGTGTTGCTTCCATTTGCTTGCTGACCACAAGAGAAAGGCTGACCGTAACAACTACAACAACTGCCACCGCGCTGACCCAAAACGCTGGCTTTCTATAATGCAACACATTCTTTACCCTCTCCTTTACTCCCGTTTCACCAAAAGCGAGGGGACTGAGAAGCCCGCTTCTTTTCACAGACAGAGCAAGAAGAGAATTGGAATAATTGCCTCGAATATCAAAATTATAACGGTTCATTACACTCTCATCTGCCGACAACTCCATATCCCTCGCCATAAGAATGTAGCAAAACCATACAATGGGATTGAACCAGTGCAAAGAAGTGATTAAAAAGGCAAACGGCTTGATCAGATAATCAAGGCGCTTGATATGTGTCCGCTCATGTTCTAATACATATTCGAGCTCTTTTTCACCAAGTCCTGCGGGAATATAAATCTTGGTGCGGAGGAAACCCAAGACGAACGGCGTTTGAATCAGATCAGTTTCGTAAATATTGTCATGGACACGGATCGCGGTCATGATCCGTTTTTTCAAATGCAGATAACTGATCACTCCATACAGCAAAAGCGCAAGGACGCCCGCAAGCCAAAGATATGTCCCAATCTCCAGTGCGATTTGAACAGGATTGACGCTGTTTACAGAGTTGACAGGCGGCAGCGACGTTTCAATCGCGGTGTTTACGGCATGATCAATGCCCGGCACCCCACTTTGTATGGACGGACGCTCGGAAATAACAATGTTGTGCGGTATGGTCTGCGGCTGCACGGGAACAGCACTCACCGGTAATTGAATCGTAAACGGACAAACGAGTCGAAAGAATACCACAGCCCAAAGTGCGTAGGAATATATTTTCGGAGCTTTTCTTAGAGCCAGCCGGATCAATATGATGATCAGCGCGACGCAACTGGCGCTAATGCTCATGTTTAAAATTTCAAGAAACAATCCGCTCATTTCGTCGCCTCCTCTATCATTTTCTTGATTTGTTCCGCCTCGCCCTGCGTAAGCTTCTTGTCCTGCAAAAACGCGGTAATGAAACAAGGCAAGGAGTTATCAAAGGTCTTTTCGAGTATTTGCTCGCTCTCATATTTTTGTACCTGTATGCGTTTGACGAGAGCGGTCACAACGGCATCTTCATTTTTTAACACGCCCCGCTCCGACAGCCGTTTGATTACCGAATACGTCGTGGATTTCTTCCACCCAAATTCACTTTGACACAGCTTAACGAGCTCCGTCGAATTGACCGGCTCTTTTTCCCAGACAATACACATGAAACGGTATTCTGCATCAAATATTTTAAAACTCTTCATTCCGTCCCCTCCGCAAAGTCGAATGCATTAGACCTCATTGTCAGTCTAATGCATTCGATCCTCACTTGTCAAGAAGAAAAAACAGAAAGGTGCCCGTTCCGGGAAAACGTTCTTAATCTGTGAATAACGGATTCCCTAGAGGAATTCCTGATACGCTACGGTTGTCGATTGCGAAAACAATAGTACTCTGTAACCCTAAAAAGTTAACAGAGTACTAGAATGTCAATGTAATTGCTATCTCATAACAGCTCCAGGTGCAAGATATCTACAACCATGGCGGCCATCTCCTTCGGTGATTCTTTCATATCATCATCAAGCCACTGCTGAATCACCCCAATGCAGCCCGAAACAATAAAGGGATCATAATACTTCAATTTAACGCTGAGCACATCATTTCCCAGGCAGGATTGGGATTTAATCATATTTTTTAATTTTTCCAGAAAGGAATATTCACCGTCGGGTCCAAGCAAAATCTTACAGATCTCAGCATTCGCCTGTACAAACTCAAACAAGTATGTAAAAAACGACAGCAAGTCGTGATAGTTGGTGGTGCTTGTAAAACATTTATAAAAAGCCCTGGTAAAATCGTCCAGCATCGCTGTTTCCACTTTTTCGACCATGTCAAATACATCTCTGTAATAAATGTAAAATGTTGATCGATTTACATCAGCCAATTGAGTAAGTTCCTTGACTGTAATCCGATTCGTTTTCTTTTCTGCCATTAACTTTGTTAAAGCCTCGATCATAGTTTTTTTCGTTTTTCTGATTCGTCTATCATTCTTTTCTTCAGACATAATAAATCCTTCTCTGGTTTTTACCGGTGCAAACGCTATTTCCAATGAGATGACTGCACTCGTTTTATAGCTTACACCCTTATAGTATCCATTTACCGGTTTCTGTGCAAGTAATTCTTTAATCCTTAAAGTTTTGCTGTGATTTTATTCTTCTTTTCTTCGCGTAGGTTATGTACTTTTTTCTTCAGATCCTGAATCATGCTATAGATGATAGGTACCACAAACAGGGTCAGAAGAGTTGAAGAGATCAAACCTCCGATAATTGCATACGCCATGGGAGCACGGGTTTCACCGCCGGTCCCTTCTCCCATTGCCATCGGAATCATTCCAAGCACCATAGCAAGGGTCGTCATAATAATCGGTCTTAGTCTGGTCTTTCCGGCAAGGATCAATGCCTCATTGCAGGGAGTTCCCTTCGCCATTTCACTGCGGGTAAAATCAATCAGCAAAATTGCGTTTTTCGTCACGAGACCCATCAGCATAATCATTCCGATCAGAGACATCAGGTTGATATTGCTTCCCATAATCAAGAGGCCAAGAACTGCGCCGATTACCGCAAGCGGAAGAGACAGAATAACCGACAAAGGATCTATATAGCTTTCAAATTGAGCGGCCATGATAAACACGATGAACATGACTGCCATGAGCAAAGCAAAGAGCATAGCAGTATTGGAATCATCCATCAGCTCGGTCATGTCACCCGATACAATTTTGCAGCCGTCGGGGAGCGGTGCTTCTTTCTCAAGCTCTGACAAAAACTTCTCATTGATTTCCCCCGTACTGAATCCATAGGTATTCGCTGAAATGGAAATCCGCTGCTGTTTATCATAACGGGATATTTCACTTGGTGCAGGATCAAAGACTTTCTCTGATAAGGAACTTAAAGGAATCAGTTCTCCTGTCGTACTGCTTTTCATAAAAATATTGTTTAAGTTATCAATACTTTCCCTGTCTTTTTTCTCTAATTGTACTCGAATATCAACCTGCTCCTGTCCTTCTTTGAACTGATTTACAACAACCCCGCTGTACAGTGTATATAAGGCATCCAGTGCCTGAGCAGGCTCGACGCCCAAATCGGCAGCTTTTTGCTGGTTGATCTTTATGCTTGTCTGCGGGCTGCCCGGCTTATAACTGCTGACAACATCAACCACTCCGGGTAATTCTTCAAGAATCTTCTGCACCTTTTCTCCGTATTCCTGAAGGGTATCAATATCATCTCCGACAAGATTAAACTCAATACTCTTTAGATCCCCTGTCGGTCCAAGGGAGACGGGCGTTACAGATGCTCTGATCCCTGAAACTTCTTTCAGCTCCGCCCGAATTTCCTGAGAGAGAACTTCGGCGGTCTTATTTCTTTCGGTTCGGTCTTTCAGTTCTACATACAAATTTGCCGTATCTTCTTCAACCGTAGCATAAACCTTCGTAACTTCAGAATGATTTTTAAGAATTTTATCCAGTACCAGAACCTTTTTCCCGATTGCTTCCTTGGTCAAACCTGCATCCGGTTCTATTACGATATTCATCTTTCCCAGGTCTGATTTTGGTATAAAATCCACTCCCATGGAAGTTGCTAAAAGCAGACTTCCAAGAAACAGCCCCACTGTGCACAGAATGACTTTCAGCTTGTGCTTCATCACCGTTTCCAGCAAGCGGGAATATGCATCCGACAAGGCTTCAAATTTCAGATTAAACCATTTCAAACCTTTTTTCATCCAGGAATCTGGTTTGGCTGACTCAGGCTTTTCCGTTTCATTTTTTAAATAACGGGAGGCCAGCATCGGTACCAGAGTAAAGGAAACAAACAAGGAAATCAAAACGCTTCCTACGACGGTAATTCCAAATTGTTTGAAAAACTGGCCGACAACTCCTGTAAGCATCCCCACTGGTAAAAATACGGCTACCAGAGAGAAGGTTGTTGCAATGACTGCCAGTCCGATTTCAGAAGTCCCGTCTCTGGACGCAGCCAAAGCATCCTTCCCCATATGCCGGTGACGCTCTATGTTTTCGATTACCACAATCGCATCATCAATCAGAAGTCCTACACTTAAAGACAGCGCCATAAGCGTCATCGTATTCAGCGTAAAGTTCAGCACCTTCATGATGGCAAAAACACCGATGATCGATGTCGGGAGCGCAATGGCGCTGATCAGCGTAGTCCGCCAATTACCCAGAAACAGAAAAACAATAAGAACAGCTAAAACAGCCCCTTCCATAATGGTTTTTAATACTTCGTCAACGGAATCCTTTATAATGATCGAATTGTCTTTTACAATTTCAAGCTTTATGTTTGAAGGCAGATCAGCTTTGATGGACTCGCACTCTTTAATGATTTGATCCGCCACATCTATCGTATTTACCCCTGATTGTTTAATGATATCGATTCCGATTGCCTGTTTCCCCTGATAATAGGCAATGCTGTCTTTTTCCTTTGTCGTGTCTTCTATCTGCCCTGTATCCTGGAGATAGACTGGCTGGCCGGACGGTCTGCCAACCACCAAACGGTTAAAGCCGTCCAATTCGGATACCAGACCGCTGGTTTGCAATGAAAATTCGTTGTCTCCCTGGGTTACTTTACCGGCGGAAGCTTCCATATTGGTGCTCGACAAAGAGGTTACCAGTTCACCAGCCGTCAGTCCGTAAAGCGCCAGTTTGTCACGATCAAGTTTGATCTGGATTTCTCTTTCTTCTTTTCCGTAGATTTTTACCGACCCTACTCCGTTGATGGTTTCCAGTTTTGGTTTTACAAGGTCATCAACGGCCATCGTCATTTCCCTTAAGGAAGCGGTTCCGGTAAGCGAAAGAGATATAACCGGCTGTGACGTCGGATCATAGCTTGCGATGATCGGTTCCTCGCAATTACCCGGCAGGGAGCTGCGAATGGTGCCTATTTTATCCCTTACATTTTGGACAGCCTCCGAAACAGGAGTTTCCAAAGTAAATTCCGCAGAAGTGATACTGACATTTTCTTTACAGGTCGAGTTGATATGTTTGAGCCCTGCAACCTGTCCGATTGCATCTTCCACCTCTTTCGTAACATTATCTTCAATTTGATCCGGAGAAGCCCCTGTCTGAACAACCGTTACGGTAACATAGGGGAATTCCGCCGGCGGAAATTCGTCCGAACCCAATCCGAAAAAGCTGATTGCACCCAATGCCAGCAAAGCAATGATGCAAACGGTAGCAAGCACCGGTCTTTTCAGGCTTATATCTGTCAAAAACATAGTTTACCTCTCTTGTTTTTCTTCGGTAATTCGGATAGAGTCACCGTCTTTCAACTTATTTACATTCGTTACAATTAATTTTTCGCCCTCCTCCAGGCCTGATTTTACTTCAATATTCTGTCCAATCGTCTCCCCCAGTTCCACAGACCTTCGCTCAGCGGTATTGCCGTCTGCGATAAAGACATAATACACGCCTTCCTTTCCGCTGACTGCGGTTTGCGGCACGGATATCACCATCTTCGGTGAGTCAATTACAATTTCTGCCTCTGCAAACATACCGGGTTTTAAAAGAAAATCAGGGTTATTGATCCGTATTTTTACCTCAAAGCTGCGGCTTGCACTGTCTGCTACCGGATTGAGAATGACCACCTCTCCGTTAAAATTTACGTTAGCGAAAGCATCTGCCGATACCGCTGCTTTTTGCCCTTGTTTTACTTTTGTGATATCCTCCTGATTGATATTCACCGTCAGATACACGGAAGATAATTCCTGCACGGTCATCAGCGGTGTTCCGACGTCTACAACCTGGCCTTCCTTAATATCACAGTCTGCGACAAAACCATCCAGCTTGCTGGTAATCTTCGTATCCCTTAACGCCTCCTGCGCATTGGAGAGAGCGGACTGCGCCAGATCAACATCAGCCAGTGCTACATCGTATGCTAATTTCGCATTGTCATAATCGTTGCCGGAAACTGCCCCGGCTTCATACAATGCTTCCATCCGTCCATAAGTTTTTTGAACGTTAGCCAGATTCGCGCGGGCTTTATTTAAGCTGCTTTGCGCTTGTATCACGGCATTCTGCTGCTGTGTATCTTCCATGTAAATTAAAATCTGTCCATGATTGACTTTCGATCCGTTGTCAGCGATAACTTCTTTTACTTTACCGCCAAACTTTGAAGTAACGATTATATTGTCCTGCGCTTCGATTGTTCCCGTCAGTTCAAGCACCTGATCCTTTGCTTCCCTCGATATTTTTTCGGCCAAAACAGTCTGCGTACCCGGCACTTCCGCTGCAGCGTCCTGTTTTCCAAGCAAGGCTTTGCCTGCAATCAGCAAAACAATTACGATGACTAGTACAATCAGCCATTTAAATTTTAATATCATTGTTTTCATTTTCCATCACCTTTTTCCATTGTCCTGATAGATCAATTGAATCAAGAAAGAAATTGCAATTTCGTCTTTCATTTGCAACTATAGAGGAAATGAAAAATGACTTCAATCATTAATCTTGTAGCATAGTGTGGGCTATTCGACAGAATTTTGAAATGTGTTGTATATTTAAAAAATTTTTAGGTTATGTTTATTAAGCATTATTTGTATAAAAATGAAAAATAACGATCCATGCACAAAACGAATTTTACGATGCCAAGAATTTCAGATATCATAAGCTTGTAAAGATGAAATACATCCGATACTTTTATCATGAATGAAAGCGAACCGGATGGAATAAACAATTTAAAATTTTCAATTTTGTTAAAACTTAACCAGGAGGAATGAAATGGCAAACAGAGTAACAAACGCAAGCTATGTAAAATGGCCTACTTTCGAAGAAATCAAGGAGATGTTCAAAGAACATTTCATTATTGACAGACGGGAAGACGGCGTTGTAACCGTACGCATGCACTGCAAAGGCGGTCCGCTGATCTGGTCCATGGAATTGCACGATGCCATCGGTAAAATGTGGAGATTGCTGGGAACGGACCGTGAAACGGAAATGATCATCTTCACAGGGACAGGAAATATCTGGGTAACAGATTTTGAGGCAGCCAGCTGGGCTCCTGAAGGAGATAATGCCGGCGAAACAAGATACAATCACATGTTTGTAGACGGGCGCCGTATGATTATCACCATGATTCAGGATGTGGAAGTTCCGACTCTCGGTGTACTCAGCGGCTCAGGCGGACATACAGAACTGGCCCTGATGTGTGATTTGGCGATTGCTGCAGATGACATCACCGTACTTGACCCGCATATGCTGCCCGGAACAAACAATGTGCCCGGAGACGGAATCCACAGCTGCTTCTTTGAATTAATGCAGCCGAGATTTGCAGCATGGTACCTCATGACCGGAGATAAGATGTCAGCTCAGGATTTGGTTCGATTGGGTATGGTATCAGAAATCGTTCCAAGAGAAAAGCTGATGGATCGTGCCTATGAAATTGCAGATATGTTAATGGCTCAAAATAGAGTTGCCAGAAGACTTACGTCACAGCTTATCCGAAGAAACTGGAAAAAGAGAATTTCTGACGATCTCGATATGGCTTTTGGAACGGAAATGTTTGGTATGTTCTGTTCAGACGAGCTGCACTCCAACCTGATATCCATGATTGAATACCTTGGTCTGGAAGGCAAAATCGATCCGCCTCTCGCCGGAAAAATCAGATAGGACAGCTGCTGCTTTCATACATAGCAGAAGAACCCATGTGAAGAAATTTAATTTCTTCACATGTTTTCTATTCGTAAAAAGGAGAAATATTTATGGGAAGACTGGATCATAAAATTGCGATTATTACCGGCGGAAATTCCGGAATCGGCCATGCAACTGCCGAGCTTTTCTGCCGGGAAGGCGCTAAGGTTATTATTTCTTCACGGCGTGAAGACGAGAACAAAAAGGTTGTCGATGAAATCACTGCTCAAGGCGGAGAAATCATGGCGGTCAAAGCAGATTTATCAAAAATAGAAGACTGTAAAAAAGTCATTGATGAAACAATTAAAAAATATGGCAGAATCGATGTATTGGTCAACAATGCGGGAATCGCTGACAAGCATATGAGAATTACCCGCTGCACAGAAGAATGGTATGACACAGTATGCAGGATCGACCAATATGCTGTTTACTATATGTGCAAATACACACTGGAACACATGGAAAAGGCCGGGAGGGGTTCTATTGTAAACATATCCTCTATCGGAAGCCAGGGCGTTGCAGGCATTTCCTACAGTGCTGCAAAAGCAGCGGTCAATGCCATGACAAAAAATATCGCGATTCAGTTTTCGCAAACAGCAATTCGCTGCAATGCCGTGGCGCCGGGGCCTACGCCAACCGCATTAAATACGCCTGAGGCAATGAAGGGTTTTGATCAGGAATTTGCGGCTGCGACCGCAAGGCACCTTGATTTGGATGTGCCTGAGGCACAGGCAGAAGATCAGGCAGAAGCAATTCTGTTCTTTGCAAGTGATGCGTCAAAGGCCATCACTGGTCAGATACTTTACGTGGATCATGGAACATCATTATATTAATATTTATCCCTTAACAATATCATACAATGAAAAGAAACGTGCTGCATTGATGCCGAAATCCGGCGATGATCTGCAGCACGTTTTTTGTTTCATGAAGCGTAGTTAATGCTTACGAGCACATTTCAATAATTCCGGCAGCACCCATTCCTCCGCCGATGCACATTGTAATCAGACCATACTTTCCCCTCGTTGATTTCAGATAATTCATCGCTTTACAGGAAAGAATTGCTCCTGTTGCGCCGAGTGGATGACCCAGTGCCAGGGCGCCTCCTCTTGGATTAACCTTTTTTGTATCAAATCCCAGTTCCTCTATCGAAACAAGCGCCTGGGAAGCAAATGCTTCATTGATCTCTATGACATCCATCTGATCAACGGTCAGGCCTGTTTTGGCCATCACCTTTCTCACCGCATAAATCGGCCCAAGACCCATGTAAGCAGGATCCAGCCCCGCTACCGCAAAGGATATAAATTGAGCAACAGGCTGTACTCCTAATTCTTTAACCTTTGTTTCCGACATCAGGACGAGAAAGCTGGCACCGTCACTTCTCTGTGAGGAAATTGCAGCGGTTACCTTGCCGTCGGGTTTAAAGCATGGCTTTAATGCCGCCAGCGTTTCCAAATTTGTACCCTTGCGGTAGCATTCGTCCCGCTTGAATTCACTGGACTTTCCCTCTTTATCAACACCTGTAACAGGAATGATTTCTTCGTCAAAAGCTCCGCTTTCAACTGCCTCAGCCGCCTTAGCATTGCTTTCGACTGCCATCTGCTCCATACGTTCACGGCTGACCTGATATCGTTCTGCGACATTCTCAGCGGTGATGCCCATCGGGATGTAGGCTCCCGTTTGATTCATCAGCCATTCATTCAGATATTCCGGGTGATCGGATAAAACCGGACAGGACATTGATTCAACTCCTCCGGCAACCACCACATCCTGCATACCGCTCATAATCATGGAGGCTCCGGTTGCAATACACTGAAGCCCGGAAGAACAGAAACGGTTCACTGTCTGCGCCGGAATCTCATCCGGCAATCCAGCTCTGATTACTATATTTCTTGCAGGATTCAGCCCCATTTTTCCTTCCGGGATCGCACATCCTATAATGACATCATCTATTTCTTCCGGAACTAACTGAGGTACCTTTGCAACAACTCCCTTTAATACTTCTGCTCCAAAATCAACCGGATTCACTGTTGCTAAAGAACCTTTTCCTGCTTTTGCAATCGCTGACCTTCCATAGGCCACAATAAAACACTTTTCCAAAATAAACCTCCCAAATAATCCAGTATCACATACACCTGTACGCAGCATGATACTTCATTTTTCTTCAATATTTTTTTGATTGAATCAATCATTTTTTATTAACTTACTCATCATGGTTTCGCTTCTTATAATAAAGGATTCCACATCTTCCAAATTCAAGGTTCCCTGACTCATTAAGGCAAGATCAAACAGCTGATTGATCATCAGGTCTGCCAGGTTTTCCTCTTTTGTCCTAAGAATGAAACGGATAAGGTCGTTATTTAAATTAACCAGAAATGTACTTTTCGCTTGTATTGTTTTTAAGGTCGTGTCCGTCCCTTTCATTAAGCCGTACATCTCCAGCATATCTGCCATACGGCGCGCTTTCTCATCATTGATGATTAAAGAAGTGATGCTGTCTGCCTCCAGATTTGTGATTCTCAATTCCATTTTCCCCAGCCGCTGGCCCAATGCATGCTGGATTTTCTGAGTCAATACGTCAACAAACCTCTTGTCATCCTCTTTGAGAGAGCCTTGAAACAGCGCCTCGATATTAGAATCGATGCGTACGAATTCTGTATTTGGATGAACCAGCTCCTGTTTTCTCAGGAACGGCTGATCAATCACGTGATCAAACAGCAGCGCATTCAGATGACTGCGCTTGAATATTTCAATATAATGCGCCTGATCTACCGGGTCGGAAGCATAATAAACGGTTGTCTTCTCCTTGCTTGTGCTGTCTCCGATATATTCCCGCAGCGTCTTATATTGTCCATAGATATCTTCGAAAATAACCTTTCGGGTCATGACGGAAGCAAAAACCTTGTCCTGCAGAACACCATATTTCACAAAGGCATTCAGGTTAGGCCAGTACGCTTCATATTGTGTCCTCTTGTTTTCAAAGAGATCGTTCATGGCAATCGTTATTTCCTGAGACAAGCACTCAGAAATCAGGCTTGCCATATCTTCACGCTGATCCTCCTCCCGAATAGTAGAACGGGATACGACCAGAGGAAGATTCTTGCAGTCAATGATGCCGCTTTGAAGATTTACGAATTTGGGAACCAATTCCCTGATATTTTCTCCTACGAAGACGCCTCTGTTGTAAATCTTAAAGCTACCGTCTAGTTCCTCGGTTCCATTCTTTGTATCTCTGAAAAAGATAATCCCTCTGATTCCGATATCAATACTTTGAAACTGAATCCAGAAAAGAGGATCAGAAACATCATCAAAGAACTCATGGTAGAACTGATTCATTTGCCCGGGTACAATTTGGGATTCGGGCCGCTTCCAGACAGGGTCGGTTTCATTTACCGGGACCATGTCATAGCCCGGGGCAACAAAGAAAATTTCCGTTTTCAAAAATCTGAAATATTTTTTGAGGATTTGAAATACCGTTTCGGGTTTTTCCATATATGGGTTTTCATCATTCATATATAGAATTACATCGGTACCCTGCCTTGTCCTTTTCCCGGGTCTCATCTCGTAAGACATACTTGATTCACAATCCCAGCGTACAGCAGAAGCATTCGCCTGATAGGATTTTGTTTCGATTGCAACATGGTCGGCCAGCATAAAAGAGGAGTAAAAACCTACACCAAAATGCCCGATAATGGCATCGGTCTGATCCTGACTATGCTGGTTAATAAAATCCGCTGCACCTGAGAATGCGATCTGATTGATATATTTGTCAACCTCTTCTTCTGTCATTCCAATGCCGTTGTCTGATATAACGATACAGTGTGCCTCCGTATCCAGAGTAACAGTAATTCTGCCTGCGAACGGCCCCTTCTTCGCCTCAGCCTCTTTTTCACATAATGCCGGAAGCTTTTCAATGGCATCTGAGGCATTTGAAATTAATTCACGAAAAACAATGTCCTGTTCTGTATAAAGCCATTTTTTTAAGATAGAAAAAATATTCTTACTCTCTATAGAAAGATAACCACTTTGCTTATTCAACCTTATCCGCCTTTCTCTATACGCATCCAAAGGAGAAGAACTCTGTTTTATCTTCTCCTTTGAAACAGCAATATCCTGCTATTATTATACCAAGCATTTAAAGCCAATAAAATAAGGAATACAGCCGTTTTCTATGCATATTACGAATTTTACGATGCGAAAAAGTTTAGATATGATAAGCATATATAATGGTATAAAATAGCCTGAACCATTCGCTGTTAAGTCAGTATACCGCAAAATAATACAGGAGGATTTTATGAAAAAAATATTTACAATAAACTGTGGCTCCACCTCTACAAAAGTCGCATATTTCGAAGACGATAAAATGGTCAGCAAGGTTTCCTTGGACATAACGGCGGAGCAGCTGAAGCAGATGCCTAAAACCCTGCAGCAGCTTGAGCTGAGAGCAAATCAGGTAAAAGAGTTTTTGAAAAGCAATCAGCTGAACCCAAAGGATTTTGACATCATTGTAGCGAGAGCCGGAACAATCCCGTCGGTTCCCTGGGATGGTGCTTATGAAGTAAACGAACTGATGATGGCATCCGTTATCTATGCTCCTGAAGCACAACATGCCTCTACCCTTTCCTGCCTGATTGCCAACGAATTGGCAAAAGGAACAAATGTACCGGTGATTATCTATGATCCTACCTGTGTAGATGCAGCTGATACAATTGCAAAAATAACAGGGATTCCGGAAATTACCAACAAACCGGTTGCCCATCTGCTGAATACAAAAATGGCAGGAATCACTTATGCAGAATTCATTGGCAAAAAATATAAAGAATTAAACTTAATCATCGTTCAGCTTGGCGGGGGAATTACCCTTGGCTTCCACGATCACGGCCGTATCGCAGATTGGATCTATGATGATGAAGGCCCTATGTCTCCACAAAGAGCAGGCCGCATTCCGACAAGATATATGGCTGATTTATGTTACAACAGTAAAATGACTCTTCAGGAAATGAGAATGTATCTGTGCGGCCGGACCGGTCTTGCGGCTTACTTTAACACACAGGATGTCCGGGACGTTGAAAAGCTCATTGATGCAGGAGATGAGAAAGCAGAATTGATCCTCCATGCCATGGCATACGGAGTAGCAAAGGGTATCGGAGAGCTATCTGTTATTCGTAAAGGAAGGGTAGATCAAATTATCCTGACCGGCGGCATTGCTTATTCCCAAAGAATTACCGACTGGATCAGGGAACTGGTTGAATTTATTGCACCGGTCAGTGTAATTCCGGGGGAAAAGGAAATGGAAGCACTGGCGGCCGGCGGCCTGCGGGTTTTGAACGGAGAAGAGGAAATCCACCCTTACAACATCTATCCAAAAGGCTACAGCTCCATCGAAGAAATTATCAGCAATCCTAATTTCTTAGCATAGCAAAAGAGTAAAAAGCTTCTGGGAACGCTGAATCAGAAGATAAAAAAAGAAGGATACAGGTACAAAGAATAAAGTTATAAATCAGATTACAAAGAATTTTAAGCTGCCGAGAGCAAGCTTTGAAAGGTGTTAAAATGTATAAAAATTATGAGGCTCTGAAAGAAGCCCGGCTGAAGCCAAATGCTGCAAAAAAAAGAATTATCGTTGCCGGAGCAGTCGACGAACATGCTTTAGAAGCAGCCTTTATCGCACAAAGAAAGGGTTATGTTACTCCCGTTCTGATTGGCAATCAGCATGGAATTTTAGAAATGATAAAGAAATTCGGCTTTGAGAAGGAGCCTTATGAAATTGTTCATTGTGATGCGGATGTAAATCCGTCCTCCATTGCGGTGCAATTGGTTCATGACCGCCGCGGAGACTTCATTTTAAAGGGAAAGATGGAAACAAAGGATCTTTTAAAACCAATTCTGGATAAGAAAACCGGCTTAAATAAGAATGGTTTTATTACTCATTTCGGCTTAATGCAGCTCAAAGGTTATCACAAGCTGCTGGCCATGAGTGACAGTGCTGTAATCCCTTATCCCACACTGGAGGACAAGGTGAAAATTGTAACTACCGGAATGACGATGCTGCGGAGGCTTGGATATGAAAACCCGGTGATTGGCGCTCTGTGTGCAGTCGAAACAGTCAATCCCAAAATGCCTGAAACAATAGAAGCAGAAAAACTTCAGATTATGTCTGAAAACGGCGATTTTGAAAACGGGGTTGTGGTTGGACCGATTTCTTTTGATCTTGCTACACGAAAGGAAGCCGCTGCCATAAAAGAATATGACTCGCCTTATGCCGGAGATGTCGATATGCTCCTTGTTCCCCATATGGTAACAGGTAATGTCATGAGTAAAATTTGGAATACAGAGGATGATAATATTCTGGCCGGTTGTTTAGCGGGCGCTGACGTACCCATTGCATTGACATCCAGAAGTGCAAGCATGAATGAAAAGCTGTATTCTATCTTATTATGCAGTTTGCTCAGTGAAACAAACTAAGATTAAAAAAATACGCTCAATTTCAATAAAATCAAGGTGCCTCGGCTGATATGGCACCCTGATTGATTCCTTTTGATATGAAAACAGTCTGTTTTTATGTCAATTTCGTATTATTTTTCACTATATTTACAAAGCTTGCAACCTGTTTGGAAGGATTCGATTTTTTATATAGCATAAGAATTTTTGTTTTTGTCGTAAAACTTGTGATTGGGAAATAGGTCAGCATATCATTATTTGACTTGATATGTGTTAACGAAGTAGGTACAATACTATAGCCTAAACCTAAAGAGATTTGCAGCATAACCGAATCGCTGGTATTCAGCAGTATCGTATCAATATTTTGCTTCCCGCTTAATGCTCGGAGCTCATTTTTTAACAATCCAAGAAAAGGGGGTTCCGTAAAAGAAGGAAGGATTAAGGGCAAAGACTTTACGATTTCAACGATATGTTCCTCCGTAGGCTCCTTTGCAATTCTTGATGATACGATGATGGAGAAATCCTCCTCACACACAGGTACCTTTTCTATTTCATCAATATCCGAAGCAGCAAAGTCATAGGTAAATCCTACATCATAAATATCATATAAGATCGCACTCGGTATCTCACTGAAATTATAAAGCTCAATGATAAGTTGAATATCCGGAAAGCTGTTTTTAAAAAAGGTAAGAGACTGTGGGAGGATGTCACCAAAAATACCGGGAGTAACCATCCTAAGTACACCGGATTCACCCTTTCCGGCAGATTGCGTATCCCGTATGATGACTTCCATATGCTTGATAAACAAATCGCAGCCCCGGCTGAAGACACTCCCAGCTTCTGTCAATTCCAGCCTCTTATTGTCCCTGATAAACAAAAGTACCCCTAATTCCTGCTCGAGAGCGATTAGCTGACGGCTTAAAGTGGATTGATTAATATAAAAGTGCTTGGCCGCCTTTGTGATGTTCTTATATTTTGCAATATACTGAAAGTGAAGCAGCGTTTCGATGTCCATAAACAGGCTCCTTTCTGCTAAATTAATAGCTTTTCAGCAATTTATTTATTTTCGCTATGAAATCCGCCGTATCGATCCGCAGGCTTTTGGAGTCCTTTTTCGATACAGTTTCCATTGATCACCTCTATCTCTCTGACCTCTTCTTTTGTTTTCAATATTCCCTGATAATTTCTCTGCTGATCCGTAACGAGGCTGTAAGTAATTAGAAAGGCTCTATCGTTAATATTATACCAATATTTTTGTTTCTTTGCACTTTTATTTATTAAATTTTGTTTGACGTTCTCCGGAAGATAAAGATCTCCTTCCGTTATGTGAATGCCCTGAGAATAAACCACCTCACCCTGCAAGGTATATAATACGATACCCATGTCCCTGCTTTCCAGCAGGGCTGGGAGAAGTACGTCCGGATCGGGATGGAATCTTTCTTCTTTTTTAGGTATATACTCAGCAGATGTTTCCATATAAGCATAGCCTTCTGCATCATCTAAACGCTTCAGCTTTAAAAGCTCTTCATTTTTCAAGCTTGCAGCCGCATGCGGGAACAGGACTCTTTCCTCCAAGTCAAGATAATTCATAAAAACCTGCAGAAAGCTTCTCTGGGCAAGTATGAAATCAAATAAATTACCCTTTTTCAGCCGCTCTTGATTGATGTGAATTTCATGAGCAAGCAGCTCACTCAGCTCTCCTGCCCTCCCGGTCTGCAGTTTCATCCCCGCAGACGCCATAATAGGATAAAAATTCTTGATTTGTCTGTTGAGGTGAACTTCATACCTGCTAAGCTGCTCATAGATTTCCGCCCAGGCTTCTGCTGCCGCTTCCCTAAACTCCAATTCATCGGCCTTTACCAGGCAGGTCCTGGCCACTCTGTTTTCTTCGTAATAATTTTTTAAAGGGTGCCCGGGTTCCAGCCTGGCATAAGCCGGGGTGAAAAAACCATGAAAAAGTTCAGATAATTTTTCGAGTCTTTCCTGACTCCCTGCCTTCTGCAGTCTTTTTTTCAGTTCCATTTTAAACGCTTCAAATTGAGCAGGCCTTATGTTTGCCATTTCAAACTTGATCTGCTCTTTTGCATCCTCCAGCAGAATCCGAGCCGCCATATATTGATTAGCAATTTGAAATATCACACCTATTTTCGTTTCCGTTCGTTCACAATAATCCATGCTCAGCCTCCGTTTCGATTCGCTTCCCCCGAAATGTCTTAATCGAAAGGAACCTTCTTCTGCGCATTCACATGAAGAAGGCTCCGTTGTAACCCTTGTCTTTGTCAATTGGTAAATGACCGGAAGTATTGATATATCAAATCTATGCTCCCTTATATGGTATTATCCCACATCTATTTTACATTCACATCCCTGACATTTAAAAATGAAATGACGACTGTACTTAAAACAGATAGACCTATGAAAATCATATAAGCAATCTCTGTACTTCCGGTTGCGCCGCGAACAACTCCCAATACGACAAAGGCTGCCGACCGGAACACGCCTACAATCATGTTGACCACACCAAAGGCAGTTGCAAAATCATGCCTACCAAAACAAAGCGTTGTCATTGACGGGGCAAAATTCCCGGTTCCTCCAATGCCCAGACCGATCATCGCGATGCCGATATAAAGGGGGGTCTGTCCACCCGGAGCAATGAGAAATCCAATTGCCGCAGCATACCAGACACCAAAGATCTGGGCCGCAAATTTGGTTCCCCATCTCTGATCAATATATCCCCAGAGATAGGAACCGACCACACCGATCATCGCTGCGACAGACATGGTCATGATGGCAATTCCCAGTGAAAATCCACGGTTGCCGGAAAGATAGGGTATCATTTGAGACATAATCCCTACTGTCGCCAGACTGACAAAACCATTTGCAACACCCAGAATCCAAACCGGCTGTTTTAGCAGAGCCTGAAGATAAGTAAGTCTCTTTTCCCCAAAGCCTACCGCTTGCAATGCTGCCGCATCCTTTGACTCTTCAGGCTCATTATCCGGATAACAGCCCGCGTCTTCCGGTCTTGCCTTAATCACCAGCTGATTGAAGATACCCAGAAGAATAAGTATAAGCGCGAAAGCATATAAGGCATGCATGATATTACCGTTGGGATCGATGATTCTGCTGAATACAGTCAGAAGTGCAGGTATGGTTGCAGACGCAAAGTTCATACCCATCGTGGTAAAGCCAAGTACAATTCCTTTTTTCTTCGGGAACCAGTTCGCGATCATCGTATACCCGCCAATTACTGAAAAGCAGTTGATGAATGTCATCATTAATGTTTCCGTAATTCCATACATTATAAGGTTTACGCTATTTGCGAAAAGAATGATCGAAATAGCAGCAGCAAATAAAGCGATGGTTGTAGACCGTTTTAATCCCCATTTCTTAACGGCAATACTCCAAAAGGAGGTTAAAATCAAAGAAACGGTCGACGCAGGGGTTGCAACGGATAGCAGCTGATTGGCATCCCACCCTTTCAACGCTGCAAACCCAGGAACGATGATGTTCAAACCATCTACGGTCAAACCCGTCATGAAGTAAACAAGTATAGCTGAGTATACGATCATGAAGGTGCCTTGCCTTCCAAAATTGTACTTGACTTTTGTTGATTCCATCTTTAAATCTCCATCTCATTCTTCATTCTGTTTTTGAAACGATTGATATTTTCTTCACATTAATAAAATATCAGTTTGGAAAGGGATTGTACAATGTTTAATTTGCATTGCTTTTTCTGCCTTTCATCCGAAGATAAAGGGTAAGGATAAAACCAATCACACTTAGAGCCGCCACCGTCATAAATGCAAGATCATATCCTCCTCCCATTGCCTTGGTTCTGGCTGCAAGCTGTGGTCCGATCACACCGGCAAATCCATAGGCCACATAGAGAAAGCTGTAGTTGACTGCCAGATTTTTAATGCCAAAGTTATCTGCACAAATTGGAGAAAACATCGAGGTAAATCCTCCATAGCAGGCACTGATGGCAAAAAGTGAAATCACAAATAGGATTCCGCCTGTTTTTGTAAGCAGCAGCATAGAGCCGCCGATCACCGCAAACAAAAGCATCATAACCTGATATCGCCCAAGCCGGTCGGAAAGAAATCCGAAGGTCAGCCGTCCAAAGGCGTTAAATATTGAAATAATACCGAGAACAAAAGCAGCCTTTTCAGGTGTGAAACTTTGAACCTCCTGAAGAATGGTCGAAGCATGACCCATAATCATCAGGCCTGCGGTAGCTCCCAAAGTCAGGGTAACAACAAGAATATAGTACCGGGCAGTTTTCAGCATTTCCTTCCAGGTATAATCCTTTGAAGCCGGGGCTTTGGTTCCATTTTTCTTTCCCTTTTTCTGCACCGGCCTGAAATTATCCGGCACATCCTTGATGAAAAAACTTGCCGGAAGCATAACTACCGCAAAGATTGCAGCGAACAGTCCAAACACCGGTAAAGCGCCGTGATCTTTAATAAAGCTTGCAGCTAGAGGGGCCCAGATAATAGACCCTCCTCCGTAAGCGCAGGCCAGAAGCCCTGCCGCCATTCCGGTTTTATCGGGAAACAAGCTGCCGCTGTAAGCCATCAGACATGGATACAGCATGCTGATGCCGATTCCTACAACAACTCCGTATATGATGTATAGGTATCCGACAGAACTTGTAAACATGGTTGCAATGAGCCCTGCCACATAAATTGCAACTCCTACCCTGAGGTAATTTTTTACGCCAAGAGTCTTCTGATATCTTCCAAGATACACAGGAGCCAACGTTGAAACCAGAACCTGAATAGTAAAGGTTAACGAAATCGCTTCGATGCCCCACGCAAAGTGTTCCATCAGAGGCTTTTGAAATACGCTCCAGGTATATCCAATGCCGGCGCACAGAGCCATTATCATTGCAGCAATCATATGCCGCCATCTTTTTTGTTCAAAATCCATTATAAAATTATTTCCTCACTTTCTATCTGCTGGTTAAAATTATCTGTTGTAGCCCAGAAAATGATTACTTAATACCCAGCTCAGCACGAACAGCATCTCCGTCAAAGGCAGGAATGCCCAGTATTTCACGTGCCTCTGCCGGCGCAGCAGGCTGATTTCCGTAAGCCCTCACTGCAGCTGCCGCACGCTCAACCAGCATCGGATTCGTTGCCATAATCTTATTGCCCTTCTCATCCTTTCCGAAAATCACATTGTCCTCCAGGCCAACGCGAAGGTGTCCGCCCAAAGCCAGTGTTACAAACATAATCGGCAGATGCCCTGCGCCAACACCAAACGCTGACCAGGTTGAGCCTTCAGGAATGTGATTCTTTAAATACATAAGGTTCTCAACAGTAGCGGACATTGCACCAAGCACACCCAGACAAAATTGGTAATGATTCTTTTCCGGGAGATGTCCTTTTTTTACGAAATACTCTGCAACACCCAGCATTCCCGCATCAAAAACCTCTATTTCCGGCTTGATGCCCCGTTCCATATACAAATCCCCCAGTTGCTGCAAAAATTGAGGTGTATTCATAAAAACTCCGCCAGGCATCCAATTAAAGGAACCTGCATCATAGGAGCCCATTTCGATGCCCTTTAATTCTTTATGGTGCTCCATACGCTTCGCATTACCGGCAGGATCCCCCCCGGAAACACGGCTGTCTCCGGAAGAAGTACAGTTAATGATAACATCACAGTCCTTATGCTCACGAATCAGGCGGATCGTCTCGCGAAACTTCTCCTTATCCATAACGCCCATACCATGATCGTCTCTCATATGTAAATGAACAACTGCTGCGCCCAGTTTCCAAACTTCATAAGCATCCGCAGCAATTTGCTCCGGTGTTTCAGGAATATCATACCCCGAAGGTGTGACAGCCCCTGTCAGAGCCGCCGTAATGATCGTCTTAGCCATATTAAAATCTCCTTTTATAATAGTTGTAAATTATTTATTATCCTGTCTTAATATTATCAATAAGGAACTATAAAATCCAACGCAAAATACTCATAACGTAACCCGTATTCTGCATAAAAAACACATCTTTTACCTGATAGAATAATATTGTTTATCAGTATTTTCTTTAGGAGGAGACAATGAAAAGTAAAATATCAACAGCGGCCGAAGCGGTTGCCCCCATACACAACGGTGCAACGGTCATGGTAGGCGGCTTTATGGCTTGCGGAACCCCGGAGATCCTCATCGATGCACTTGTAGAAAAAAACGTTAAGAACCTGACAATTATCTGCAATGATGCAGGCGTTCCTGGCAGAGGTGTCGGAAAGCTTCTGTCTAATGGACAAATCAAAACACTGATCGCTTCCCACGTAGGCCTGAATCCTGAGGTTGCACAGAGAATGAATACAACGGTAGAAGAGGACAAGCTGGAATGCATCCTGATTCCACAGGGCACTCTCGCAGAACGAATCAGAGCAGGCGGAACAGGACTCGGCGGTTTTCTTACTCCAACCGGAGTAGGAACCATTGTGGCAGAAGGCAAGCAGGTTATCCATGTCGACGGAAGAGATTTTCTTCTGGAAAAGCCGTTGAAAGCTGACTTCGCTCTGATCAGAGGCTCGGTAACGGACAAATTCGGAAATACTACATACAACGGAACCACAAGAACCTTTAACCCCATGATGGCAGCAGCTGCTGATTATGTAATTGTAGGCACCTGTGAAATCGTGGAGATCGGCGAAATTGATCCCAACAATGTGGTCACATCCGGTATCTTCGTGGATGCAATCGTAGGAGGTGAAAAGCCATGGCAGATATAAAGGAAATCATTGCGGCAAGAGTTGCAAAAGAATTGAAAGACGGGGACGTTGTAAATCTCGGAATCGGACTTCCTACCATGGTGGCCAATTTCCTTCCGGAAGGGGTAGAAATCATTCTCCAGTCAGAAAACGGCATCATGAGAATGGGCGCTGCCGCTGAGCCAGGCAAGGAAAATGTTGACATCATCAATGCCGGCGCCCAGTATGTAACCGTAAATCCAGGCGCCATGTACTTTGACAGTGCAACTTCCTTCGGAATTATCCGGGGAGGGCATGTAGACGCCACGATTCTCGGAGCTTTGGAAGTCGATGAGCATGGAAACCTTGCCAATTGGATCGTACCGGGGAAAATGGTACCGGGCATGGGCGGAGCCATGGATCTTGTCGTTGGTGCAAAGAAGGTGATCATCGCCATGCAGCACACCCAGAAGGGAGCGCACAAGATTCTGAAGGAGTGCAGACTCCCCTACACAGCCGTTGGCGTCGTTGATATGATCATTACGGAAATGGGTGTCATGGAAGTCGTTCCGGAAGGACTTATGCTGACAGAACTGAATCCGGAGTACACTTTAGAGGAGATACAGGCTGCTACGGAGTGTAGGCTTATCATCAGTCCGAACCTGAAAAAATAATCCAAAAGGTTCTTGCATTTGAATGACCCCATAAAAAAACCTTGCTGACCGGCAAGGTTTTTTATCGGTATGTTAATTCCTTTAGCTCTTCATAAGGCTGTTTCCCACTATTGCTGATTAAACCTGATTTCATAGCAGAACTCTAATTTCCTGAAATAATCTCTTTCGATAAAGTCTGTCGGTTTAACCGAGGCGGCTTTTTCCATAAAGTAATTTAGCCCTGCAACCTTCAGGATACTATAAACGAACTGGGAGCAGAACATGATGTTGGGGCGAAGGGAAACCCTTGTAACAAGACCGACCAGGTTATACGCGCTTCCGTTTTGGTTGATTTCTCTGATTTTATCAATCACGATACGCTTTTTCTCTTTTGGAGCTTCCAGACGGTATACCAGCATGGAAGCATCCTCCTTCCTGCAGAAATATTTCAGCTCCTCCTGGTTTAATCCCGGAGGTGAAACGTTTCCTCCCCCGTTGTAGCTTAATATGGTTTTCAAATCACGATCAAAGCTGATGGAGACATGATTATATTCTTTCTGCGTGAATACTGAGATAACCTCACTGCCAGAGCTGCCGGTACTGGAAATCACCAGATATAAATGTTCGTCAGACAAACTGGCTTCACATTCCCGAAAAAATTCATCGGTCAAGGTGTTCTTATTCAAATACTTTGTATAGCTATGCCTTGGAATATCTCTGACAATCTCGGCCAAGTTGTCCCGACTCAAGGTTTCCCTGCTTTTGATGATTGTGTTTTTTAATGTCCCGACTCTTGAATAAGCCGCTTTTATCATTTCATAGCTAACCGCTGATGCATCCCGAATGACTGGAAAAAATCGTCTTTGTAACGCATATAAATAGTTCAAATATACCATAAAAAACGGAACCATGATGATTAAAACTGCAAACATTTTTTTTAACTCAAAGAAAATGCCTGCTTGCATTCCCGAATAGACGATCACTTCGTTAAACGAAAGTTGAACAATCATGGCAATGAAATACAAAACGGACATAATGATCTTATTTCTCCATCCACTTTTTGAAGTCCACATTTGCATTGTTAAAACGAGAAATGTAACTACATATATAATTGCAAATAAATTCACGGAACCTGCTGCAACAAGATAAACAATCACAGTAAAAACCAGAAATCGCATAATGTCAATATTAATTCTTTTTAACCTCATCCCTTACTTCTCCCCATCTGCTCAATACGTAATCTGCGTTTTCTTAAAACACCCACTAAAAACCGGGCAATTATACTACCCTTTATTATACTAACGAAGAAGAAAGAGAATTGTCTTCAAAAAAACAGGTCGTCTTCTTAATAAAACCTGTCAAATAAAAAAAGTGGAAATGACGGAATCGGAGCTTCCTATTTCCACATGTTGCCGCAAGGGCGACAACGGCTGCGCCTCCTGCTTGCTTCGCTCGCTGCTGTCCGTTTTGCCATGCCAAGCAAGCTTGGGGCAAAAAGGCAACGGTCAAGGAGCTTTCTTTGATACTCCGTCAATATCGCTGAAAGCGATATTTCCTACGTAATAAACAGAAAACCGGAGTACAGCGAATCTCGTTCGCTTTGCCCCGGTTTGTTAGCTTAATTTTAAAATGAGGGATACTTTAATTTGCAAATTGCTTACTGTTTTTCCACAGCCTGCAAAAGTTCCTCTGCATCCTTTGCCTTAACGTGTGCAAAATCTTTTCTCAGCATCTTTAACGCCATTTTTTCCTGATTGATCTCTTCTGCCGTTCGAATTCCCATCTTTCTCATGATTGGAGCAGTCGGGCACCAACCGATCAGGGCATGCTGCAGAAGAAAAGTTCCTGCTACCATTGTTAAAAAAGACCAATATTTATTTTTCGATAGGCCAAATAAAGAAGTGGTCATAACGCACAATGCCGCCCTTGCTTCCACGAAGCGTTCCATATCCCATTCGTTGTTCAAATTTTGAATTCGTCTGGTCAGCGCCTCTTCTTCTGCATCCTCAAGGCTTGCGAGATTGTCAATGGTGTTGTTCCGAATCATTTCATTGACATCCGGATTCGTATATGTGGCCACACGCTGGGTGGTCGATGGTAAAATATTTTTCATCCAAATCATACATTTATCTCTCCTTTTCCAGTAACCTTAGTATGCCTTTTAAATGTACGGTTATACTTTTTCTGAATGTATTAAAAAATTTACCATAAATATTGTCAAATGACCGCGCAATAGGTTGGCGCACAAATATTTTTGAGAAAAAATTTTACTTGATAGCGTTGCTACAATTGATCTAAATCTTTATGATGCAGCGATTATTCAAAATTCCACCCTCTTATTCTTCATTTTTAGCCAGCAACGCCGCACCGATAATGCCAGCGGTATTTCCCAGCCGCGCAGGTACAACCTCCTGATATATTTTAAAGAAAGACTTTTGCTTTACCATCTCTCTTACAGGCTCAAAGAGAAAATCTCCTGCCAGACTCACGCCGCCGCCGAGTGCCACCACCTCCGGATCAAGCAAAGCGACCACAGAAGAGATTGCGGAACTCAACGAATCCACATAAGTATAAAAAATGTCCTTTGCGATGAAATCGCCTTCTTTTGCACTGTCGATCACCATTTTTGCCGTAACCTTATTCATATCGCCTTCTGCTTTTTCAAAAATCAAACTGATGGGATGCTCCACAATTACTTTTCTGCCCTGTTGGATCAGCCAGGTAGCAGTACAGAGAGATTCAATGCAGCCTCTGTTTCCGCAGGTGCAAAGGGGTCCTCCATGCTGTACGATCATATGACCGAGCTCATTGCCATGCCCCATACCGCCCTTAAACATCTTTCCACCAAGAATAATGCCGCCTCCTACGCCTGTGCCCAAAGTTAATAGAACCGCTGTCTTCTTCTCCCGAAACGCTCCGGCGTAAAGTTCGGCCAAAGCCGCTGCATCCGCGTCATTTGCCAGATATACTGGCATCCCCGGAAAGTGCTTATGCATTTCATCAATCATCGGTACATCATGAAAACCAAGATTATGCGCATTTAATATCATTGAACCGCTTGCATCGATAGAGCCTGCCGTAGCAATCCCGATGGATTTGAAATCTGTTACTGAAATCTTTATTTCTTTTGCTAATTCGATAACTTGCTCCGCCATGAGTGCTGCCACATTTTCATATGTTTTTCCTTTGGGGAACACAACATTTCTACTGGCGACGATCTCCAAATTATCATGAACAACCCCGACCTTTAAATTGGTGCCGCCTACATCAAAACCTACCTGATACATTACTTCTTTCTCCTTGATTCCTTAGAAATTTGTTCTAAAACCTCAAGCTGGTTTCCCGATAAAACCAAAACTTGCCGACAAATAATTGTACACCTTTCTTCCGTTCCAAATCAAACATTTCTTTTCCATCTGTTCCCGTCAGCAAAAGGACTCAAAAGAATTTGGCGTTTGCTTTGCTATCGTACAGAAATATGTTAAAATATAGCAAAGTTCTGAAACGTTTGATCAAAGGATCATTTATAAAGAATAATACGGATCTTGCTAAAATATTAAGATATCAAAGTAGGAATGCGTATTTGGAGGATATAATATGTTAAGTATAGGAAATCTGATTCTTAATTCTTTGGATTATATTCTAATCGTTGACAGAAATTACAATATTGTTTTCAATACCAGATATGATGAACGGGTCAATCTGCACGAAGACAAATACCAACTGTCTGATATACTTAACAAGAATTTCTATGATATTTATCCTTGTTTTAACGAAGAAAACAGTTCTTTCGCAGTATGTATGAGAACTGGGAATGTCGTCGTGAAAAAGAAACAGGAGTACTATGACTACAAAGGAAACAAATACATAACGAATAATGTGACTGTTCCGATCAGTAGAGAAGGGACGATTGTAGGAGCTGTTGAGCTGGCAAAAGACATTGAGAATTATTTAAATATCGACAGCAGTATTCAAGATCAGAAATTTAACGAACTGGTTGAAACTCTTGAAAAGCAAGCCGGACTCATTTCGTTTGATACCATTTTGACTTGCAACGAAGAAATGGAAAAGAGCATTGATAAAGCAAAGTTTTTGTCACGGCTTCCGAATCCAACGTTGATTTGCGGCGAAACGGGTACTGGAAAAGAAGTATTTGCCCAGGCTATGATTAATTATAGTCAGGCTCCCAAAAACAAAGTGGTCATTCAAAATTGTGCAGCAGTACCTGAAAATCTGATGGAGTCAATTTTATTCGGAACGGAGAAAGGTGCTTATACAGGCGCAGAAAAGCACAAGGGACTGTTTGAAGAAGCTGACGGAGGAATTCTGTTTTTAGATGAACTGAATTCTATCCCTTTTCATGTTCAAGCCAAATTGCTCAGAGTCTTGCAAGACGGAATATTTCGTTCATTAGGGGCAGATAAGGATAAAAGCGTTATCGTAAAAGTAATTGGAGTGATGAATATTGATCCCATTGAAGCAATTGAGCAAAAAATTCTCAGGAAAGACTTATTTTACAGGTTTTCCAGCGGACTGATCACGCTGTTGCCCCTGCGAGAGAGAAAAGAGGATATTGAATTATTCCTTCAATATTATTTTAAGTATTATTCCAGGATGTACGAAAAGAAAATCAACGGAATTACTAAAGATTTAAAAAAAATCCTCTTTCATTATTCATGGGAAGGTAATGTAAGAGAATTAAAGAATACGGTTGAAACAATGGTCTCTGTTGCAGAATCGGGAGAAATATTGGATGTTCACAGACTTCCAATATACATTCAGAAAAGATTTTCCACTTTGTCAAACGCAGAAGCATTTAATACTAATGTCGACTCACTGCTCCATGAAGTTTCAAGTCTGTCAAGCTATAAGGCAGAGGACTTCATACCATATACTCAAATATTGGAACAAGTTGAGAAAAAATTGATCCATACTGCTTTGGAAAGAGCAAAGGGAAATAAAACAAAAGCCAGTGAAATACTGGGGCTTCCACGGCAAACATTAAAATATAGAATTCAAAAATTGGATAGATAAAAAGAAATGGCGAATATTCGCCAGTCGACGAAAAATGGTATGGCGAATATTCGCCATACCATTTTATTTTTAATTCTTTGTTGTCGTATAACATTGAAATTTGAACATTATTAATATACCAAAACTTTTGGCATGGATGTTGCTGATTTAATCTGCATCGTTGACTGCAAATCATACGTTACTTCAGCAACAATCATATGAAAAGAAAGGATATTTTTATTATGGATAACTATGGTATCTTGTCGCTGGCTCCTGCTTTCATAGCATTGGTACTGGCCTTTACAACAAGAAACGCGCTATTTTCCATTTTAATGGGTGTTTTGGCTGGTGTAGTCATTACGGGTCAAAACATAATCAGTGGTTTTTCCGGTATTATTCAAAGCGCATGCGGTAATGCGGATTTTATTTGGGTAATTTCCCTTGAAGTATTTATTGGTATTCTTGTTGCATTATTTCAAAAATCCGGCGCTATTCACGCTTTCCAGGAATTTGTAGCAAGCAAGCATTTAAAAAGAAAAGGTGCGCAGGTACTTGCCTGGTTATTAGGTATATTTATTTTCTTCTCAGACTATTTCAGTCCTTTATACGTTGGTACTGTTATGAGAGGCGTTACAGATAAGGCTAGAGTATCAAGAGAAAAGCTGGCTTATATTTGCGACTCAACCTCAGCACCGATTTGTACGCTAATCCCATTTTCTGCATGGGGTATTTATATGGCCGGACTGATCGTTGGTATCGGGACAATCGCGGATAAAGACATGGCTCAGTCCATGATATTTAAAATGGTACCGTATAACTTCTATGGCTGGGCAAGCATTCTCCTGGTTGGTGCCATCACAGTAGGCCTTGTTCCGGACTTCGGCCCTATGAAAAAAGCAGAAAAAAGGGCATACGAAGAAGGTAAAGTTTTTGCAGACAATGCAAAACCTTTATTGAGTAATGAGCTGGAAAAGATTGTACCAAACGATGGAATCAAACCCAATTTACTCGTGAACTTTTTTATGCCGGCGCTGATAATTATTGGTGTCACAGTAGGTACCTACATCGCACTGGGCAGCGCAAAAACTTTGGAAGCACTGATCACTGCGGTATTCTATCAAGCAATTGTTATGCTGATCCAAAGGATGGGAACAATTAATGAGCTGTTCGACTGCGCTGTGGAAGGAATAAAAAGTGTTATGTCTGCGATGCTCATTCTGGCTTTGGCTTACTGCATCAACGCAATCAGCAAAGAATTGGGAACTGCAAATTTTGTAGTCAGTGTCGCTGAATCATGGATGACTCCTGCGATTTTAGTCTTACTAACCTTCCTGCTGTGTGCATTTATTTCATTCTTTACAGGTACTTCATGGGGAACTTACGCAATTATGGTTCCGATCTGTCTGCCCTTAGCATTTAACGTTTCCGGCGGCGAGATTAATCCTGTGATTTATGCAACCATTGCAGCACTAATGGGCGGCGGATGTTTTGGAGATCATTGTTCTCCATTATCCGATACAACAATTCTATCTTCTCTGGCAGCAGGATCTGACCATATTGACCACGTCAAAACACAGCTGCCTTATGCGTTAACAGCCGCAGTCATTGCATGCATCGGATTTCTCATCGTCGGATTATCCTTCTGACCAAGCTGACAGAACCCTTAAGATTCCTACAAGTCTTACATAAATTGGGCTGCTGAGTAAACCAAACATCATTCGGCCTGTAAAATAATTCGGGATATATCTTGCAGTCAACGAATTATTTACTATAAGGAGAGGATATTATGATTATCGGCGTACCAAAAGAAATTAAAAACCATGAATACAGAGTAGCTGCAACACCTACAACAGTACAGGAATTTACCAGAAAAAAGCATACCGTCATCGTTGAACACGATGCGGGATTGGGCAGTGGCTTTTTAGATGCGGACTATATTGCTGCAGGAGCTAAAATTGCTGATGTTGAGAAAACCTGGAAAAATTCGGAACTGATCTATAAGGTAAAGGAAATTTTTCCACAGGAGTATCAATACCTGAACAAGGACAAAATTATATTTACCTATATCCACTCTAATGCCCACCGTGATCAGACAGAAGCATTACTCAAAAGCAATGTTACAAGCATTGCATACGAAGACGTGATTGATGAAGACGGCAAGTTTCCACTGTTACGGCCAATGAGCGAACTTGCAGGCAAAGGCGGGTTTCTGGCAGCACTGCATTTTTCACAAGCAGTGAACGGAGGAAAAGGCCTCATGTTGAACAATGTATGCGGCAGCTGGGCACCAACAATCACGATTATCGGCATCGGCTGCTCGGGACTCGGAGCTGCGGAGCTTGCCTCTGCTTTTGGGAATAAAGTCAATATCCTTGATATCAATTTCAAGGCGATGGAAGATGCAAAAAAACACCTTCCTTCTAACGTAAACTTTTTGTATTCAAACAGAAGAAATCTTGAGATGTGTCTCAAGGAATGCGATGTTCTGATTAACTGCATATTATGGCCGAAAACAAGAAAGGATCATCTTGTTTGCAGAGAAGATTTAAAAAGAATGAAGGCCGGATCAATGATCATTGATGTTGCCTGTGATGAAGGAGGCGCAATTGAAACATGCCAATCCACTAATTTTGCAAATCCTATATACTTTGAAGAAGGCATCATGCACTATTGCGTTGACAATATACCATCTGCCTTTGCCCATACGGCATCAACGACTTTGGCACAAGCTACCCTGCCATATGCGCTGGAAATCGCAAACCATGGTTTAACCCAAGCATTGAAGGATAACAAAGGGCTAAGGAGGGGATTAACAAGCTATGGCGGAAAACTGACTCTGAAAGAAACAGCAATGAAGCTTGGATTTGATTATATTCCACCGGACGAAATTGTAAAGTCATTTTGAAACGAAACCCACTCTAATAAAAAGCCAAAGGGGCAGCCGACTTTTATTACCGGCTTCAAAGCAAGCTATATCGGATAATTTCCGGTATAGCGTTTTTATTTTCTGGAATTATCCTTTGCCCATAACTTATTCATTAAAATTTTCATGGTAAAAAATTGAATGATTTCTTTATTAAATGCCTCATTAAGAACCGGAATTCCAATCATCAGCAGCCCTTTCTAAATCCTCTTCATCGGACGCAATGGCAGAATTATATAACACAATATAGCCTTCTTCCGGTACCGTGACTGTCTCTGCATGTCTATAAGCTGTATCATTGCTGATGTTCCCGTTTCGGATCGAGTAATATTTTCCTTTATATTCTTTAACAATGGACATTGCTATATATTTACCGGGAGCGATATCCTTTCCTATTTTATACTTTCCGTTGATCAAAACTCCTTGCACAAACTGCATCGGATTGACATTTTCCGATGCTGTGAAGGCGCAGCTGCTGATTAATGTATCTCCCGCCTCTAGCTGGATATTCATGCAATATAATTCTCCGCTCAAGCAAGATTCTTCATTAATCGTAATACTATCCGGCATCAACAGCTCTCCGGTATAAAAGAAATATTCCCCTGCAGGGATATCAATCCCTGCCTCATACTCACCGGCAGGAAAGAATTCAGGATTTTCAGCGGTATAAGTTACAGCAGGATAAAAAGCTGCCAATGTATCCTCTTCTTCCTTCACGATCGGATTTTCTCCCTCAGAACGATCTTCGTTTTTTGGCGGTTCTTCATTTTTTAATACTTCTTTGTTTGCTAATGATTCTTTTGCTGTACCATCTTTGTTTATCAATTGATCTTGATTTGTCATATCGTTATGATCTTTCATATTCCAAGAAAGGGAAGGCGAAATCGCAACACATACACTGACCGCAACCACAATCATGATCAATGCCAGGATTCCATTTTTCCGAAGCTTGCTTCTTCTGTCTGTATTTTTTATCTCTGTGTTTTCCGGCGGATCAATCATTTCTTGTGCATTCGCCTCTTCTATGTATGGTTCTTCCTTGTTTGCTTCCTCTTTCGCAAATTCTTCATCTGGTTCGGTTTCATCCGATACCATCATCGCAACGGTAATATCATCTTCCGTATTTTTTGTAAAGTACTTGTTGATGTTCTCCGTTAATGCCTCTCCCACCGTTTCTGCATCATATTCATCCAGCCATTGAAATAACGTTGCACAAGCAGAAGATAGACTGCCCGCATTCGCTTCATAAAGACTATGACCGGCGCCGTCACTCAACAGCATAAAGCCGAACGGTTCCTGCAGATCCCCTTTATCAATCTGTAGTTTATCAATCGCATCAAGATCTGTAATAAAATTTGTCTCATTTCCGAAGGAACCAGCTTGGGGCTTTAAAAGAACGGAGCAGCTCTCATTCCTGCTGATAATTACCCCATGGCCGATATTACCGGCCAAATAGTGGCGTCCTTTAACCGCAACAAAGCTCAGCGTACTGGCCATGCTGATCAGCGCCAGCTCAGTTTTGCCCAGTTCCTTCATGACGCTCTTAATGATGATCTGTTTCGTTCGTTCCTCCCCTGCGGAAAACAATTCATCGAAACGATCCCTTATAAGATTTGTTGCTGCATCTACGACAATAGCGGCACAAAAGCCTGAATTTACTTTCCTTCCAGCACCGTCGGCCAGCACTATCCCAACAACACCATTTTCATGAATGGTGTTAATTTTATCCTGACATTCGATTCCCTGCTCAACACGAGAGGTCCCGGTGACAATTCCATAAGCATACTTCAATTTCATTTTCACCTCATATAAAAATCTATTCTATATCTTAATCTTTTAAAATTTATGAGATTCCTGTTTGATCTTTTTTCATTATACTATATCCCGTTCCCGTTGTTAATCTCCAATTACAGTAAAGAATTTTGGTTTATCCCGCAAAATAAGCGGAATTGCCGAAATTGAATATTTTTTTATTCTTAAAAGGAGGAGGCATGCCAGATTTGATTTTATTGGAAAAAAAATTAGATAAAATAATAAAAATTATTTTATCTAATTTAAAAGAAATGAAATTACTAAGGAATTCTATGGAATTTTCTACACATTGTTTACATTCCGTACTATATCAGCTTTCCGCCAATATAGCATTTTTTGATGTTAAAGTCTTTATCACAAATAATAAAATCTGCCGCTTTTCCAAGGCAAATGCTGCCGACCTTATTCTCTTGCCCAATCGCTCTGGCCGGATTGATGGTCGCTGCCTTGATGGCGTCTTCAGGCTTAATCCCAAAAGAGATGGCATTTTTCATGCATTGGAAAAGATTCGTCGTTGAACCTGCAAAGGTGCCATCCTCAAGAACTGCCGCCCCCTTCTTCATGTAAACTTTTTGACCACCTGATTCATAAACACCCTCTGGCATGCCAAGGCAGGAAAGTGAATCACTGACCAGTATCATTCGATCAGAAGTAAACATGTCAAAAGTAGCCCGAACTACACTTTCATGAACATGTACGCCGTCACAAATCAGCTCTGCCAGTACCTGTTTGGATTCTGCCGCTGCACCTACAACGCCGGGCGCTCTATGTAAAAACGGCATCATTGCATTATATAGATGTGTTACCTGGGTAGCTCCTGCTTCAATCGCTTTCTTTGCACACAGATAGTCGGCGGTAGTATGGGCGATGGACACAGTGCATACTTCCTTTACTTTTTTTATAAATTCCATCGATCCGGGCAATTCCGGTGCAACGCATACGATTTTTAACAATCCATCCGCCACCTTATTTAACCGTTCAAACATGGAGTAGTCGGGCTGCATAAGATGTTCTTCTGCCTGAGCGCCTTTTTTTTCTTTTGAAAAATAGGGACCTTCCATATTAATTCCCAGGATGCGGGAAGTTCCTTCCGGCTGCTTATTTCTGAATTGCACCGCGTTTTCATAAGCCTTTTTCAAAGTATCTTCCGGAAGTGTCATGGAAGCCGCAGCAAAAGAAGTAATTCCGTGCTTTGCAAGATATTCAGCGATTCTGGTCAAGCCATTTAAGTCGGTAACGGAAAAATCTTCTCCTGAATTTCCGTGAAAATGCACATCAATCAAGCCGGGAATTACATAATCACCCTTAAGATCAATTCCCTCCTCATGTTCCTCAAAGGAATCAAATACACCGTCTCCAACTGTAAATCCTCCCGATTGGAACGTAAAATCCTCCCTGTAAATCACTGCATTTTTAAACTTCATCTTTGCCTCCATCACGGCGCTTTGCGCCGCCACAAATAATTAATGAAACCCCTCGTCTACCAATCATGAATCAAATTATGATGGAGGCGGGGAGCGGAGAGGGGAGTCCCCTCTCCCGTCCAAAGGAGGGTGCTCAGGCTGCTCTGCAGCCGCCGCCTTTTTGCCCCAAGCTTGCTTGGCCCGGCAAAACGGACAGCAGCGAGCGAAGCGAATCGGAGGCGAAGCCGTTGAAGGGAACCATTGCCTTTTTCCCCCAAGCTCGCTTGGCTCGGCAAAACGGACAGCAGTGAGCGCAGCGAGTCGGAGGCCAAAGGCCATTGGGTTCCCTAGCGGAAAGTGTGAAAATATTTTCACACTTGCTGTTCCCCCTTTACTTTAATCATTACCTCTAATAATTCTAAAATTTCATCCATATATTTTTATATTAATCCCAGAGTTTTTCCGGATAAAGACCCTTATCCTTCATGGATTGAAGGGCATCTACCACCGATTGGCGATCCTCCTTGTAGGTTACTCCAAACCATCGATCCGTTGATTTCAGTATTTTTATTTTCGCCTTTTCTTCTTTGATCAGCTGGTCCACAGCCAATGGCAGGAAAAATTCGGCTTTCAACGGATTTTCTTTCAATGCCTTATCCAAAAATGCCGGAAACCGATCTTTCATTTCCTGCATCATGCTTGGTGTAAAACCCCAGAAGTTCATCGATACCGTCGTTCCCTTCGGAACAGTTTCCCAATCCGTATCATTTTCCGTAAATTGAATCTGCCCATTACGCCACATGATCTTTGTCCGTTCTGTAATACCCTTCAGATAACCGTCCTTGGTGATTTCGCAAACCCCTCTTGCTACATGTCCGTTTTCCGTCAGCGTGTTTTCTAAAAGATATCCGACCATGCTGTAGCAATACTGTGCTCCATCTTCCGCATTTTCCAGAAATTCATACATAGAATGAAATGCTCCTGATCCATAATAATCATCCGCATTAATTACGGCAAACGGTTCCTGTACCTTATCCATGCAACTCAATACCGCATGGCAGGTGCCCCATGGCTTTACCCTTCCTTCCGGAACTGAATAGCCCACAGGTAAATCATTGATATCCTGAAAAGCATAGTCCACCTGAATAAATCTTCCCGCTCTATCATCGATCAAGGCTCTGAAATCTTCTTCCATTTCTTTCTTGATAATGAAGATCACCCTTTTAAATCCGGCCATGATGGCATCGTATAAAGAAAAATCAATAATCAATTCTCCTGCTGAGCCAACCGGATCCATCTGTTTCAATCCGCCATACCTGCTGCCCATTCCCGCCGCCATCACGATTAATACTGGTTCTTTCATATCTCACTTCACCTCATTATTTTTTCCATACTATATTAAAGTGTTAATAACCTTTACGTTTTTAGGTTACCACCTCTTTCCAATTTTATACTATGGTCTAAGGGTTTACAACCTAAAAATGCGCTTGTATTCTCTGCGCTGCACCGTATATAATAAGGAAGGATTGGAAATCAGCACGAAACAGAATAATCGCCAGCTGCTTCATCAGCGGCGATCGAAAGGAATAAGAAAAGGCCTTTGCATAAAAAAGGAGAGAAAAGAATGAACGTAATGCCAAATCGTATATTTTTAATCGGTTATATGGGGTCGGGCAAAACCACCGTTTCTAAAATATTAAGTGAAAAGACAGGGTTTGACTGCATCGACATGGATCAGGAAATAGAAAAAGCAGAGGGAATCCCGATCCGAAAAATGTTCATCAAATATGGAGAACATGAATTCCGAAACAAGGAATCGGAGCTTCTGGACAAACTCTGTCATGTGCAAAGTGCCGTTGACCTTCTTGCAGGTGAAAGTACCGGAACACAAAAGGTTCTTGATAAAGTAAGCAAATATGAAGCCTTCGCCAATCGGCCGGAAAATCTCATCGTATCCTGCGGCGGCGGTGTTATTTTGGATGATTTGAACCGAACTATCTTAAATCGTCAATACACGATTTTTCTTGAAGCAAAACCGGAAACCCTGTTCCAAAGAGTAAACGGCGATGCGAACCGGCCTTTCGCTTTTATGGATGTGACCGACGAAACAAAGCGACTGCAAAGGTTCTTAGATTTATATAAAAAAAGAGAAGCGCTCTATCATGAAGCCGCCTCCATTATCATTTCTACCGATGGAAAAAGTCCAGAGGAAATTGCCGAGAAAATACTCAGCAAACTGGAAGATTAATAAAAAAAGTGGCTGACGCCACGCTTGTGCGACGCGGAATTTATCACTACGTCGTACTTTTTTGTTGCGTCATGGTTTTTTATCCTTTAAAATTTACTTGGTGATGTTTTGTGAGTTCGAAGTTTACCATCAAGCAAATATTTCAAGATCACTGGCCCGCATTCCTCTCTTCCAATCCAAGCATTCGTCCTATCGTCAAGGATGAAGTTGAAAAAATGCTTAATTGCGGTGATTTGAAAAAGGGCTATGGTCTCTACTACTGTCATCACTGCAATCGATTCCATTATGTGCCTTTTCGCTGCAAATCCCGCTTCTGCAATACCTGCGGCACCGCCTATCAGGCAGATCGTGCCGATTCCATATCTGCAAAGCTGATTAACTGCCGCCACAGGCATATTGTTTTTACGATCCCTCAAGAGCTTCGTGAGCTTTTTAGAAAAAACCGCGCCCTTTTGGATCTTCTTTTTAAGGCTGCTGCTCAAACGATTACCAACTGGTTTTACAATCAGAATCATAAGGAATCCTTTACTCCCGGTATAGTCTGTTCCCTTCATACCTTCGGTCGCGATCTCAAGTGGAATCCACATATCCATATGATTGTATCCGAAGGTGCCTGCGGCCTGCTTACTCCTTGGAAAGCATTCAACTTTTTCCCTTATGTGATGCTGCGGAAAAAATGGCAGACTACCTTGCTTTATCACCTTGAGCGACACTTCGGTAATGATTCGTTCAAATTCCTGAAAAACAAAATGTATTCCAACAACAAGGACGGTTTCTATGTCCACGCTCCCAAATCTGATTTTAACTCTCCCAAAACCGTCGCTAATTACATCACCAGATATATCGGAAGGCCTGCCTTGGCTCAATCACGTATTACGAATTACGATGGGCAAAACATCTCTTTTTGGTACAACCGCCATGAAGATGAACAACGTCAGGACGAAACCATCCCTGCTTTTGAATTCATCGAAAGGCTTATCATTCACATTCATGAAAAGTATTTCAACACGTTGCGCTATTACGGTCTCTATGCGAAAAAGCATAAGTTTGCCGATAGGCTTGTTTTCCTTCTTTCAAGACATTCTGCGAAAGCCCGCCTCTTGTGCAGAAATTGGGCTTTCCGAATCGAACTATCCTTTGGCTATGATCCCACTAGATGCTCTTGTGGAAACTATATGGAATTTCTCGGCGTTTTCCGGCCTGGTGATGTTGCCTTTATGCCCCCTTGATGTGTATAATGGTGCCATTGGAGGTACTGCAAAATGACTAAGCATATTTATATGAAAAAATCTGAATACAATCGAATCACCGCCGAGAAACTACGCACTAAATATATGAAGAATCCGCCTGAAGGATATACAAAATCAGAAATCAAATCGATGTCGGATGATTCCATCCTTGACATGGACTATTTTCTTCACGAAGAGTCCTACGACTTTTACGATGATGATTTCCCCGCTGAAGAGCCTGATGAAATCATCCATCTTATCGATGATTTACCTAAAGATCCTGTGGATGAGGATATTCCTTGGTAATCAGGTTCTGTTTTCTTATGCGCTTCTTTCCCTTGAGGCCTTTTGGGGCCTCTATTTTTATTCCTGGTTTTGAACGATATTTCCTACTGAATAAAAAAAGTGGCTGACGCCACGCTTGTGCGACGCGGAATTTATCACTACGTCGTACTTTTTTGTTGCGTCATGGTTTTTTATCCTTTAAAATTTACTTGGTGATGTTTTGTGAGTTCGAAGTTTACCATCAAGCAAATATTTCAAGATCACTGGCCCGCATTCCTCTCTTCCAATCCAAGCATTCGTCCTATCGTCAAGGATGAAGTTGAAAAAATGCTTAATTGCGGTGATTTGAAAAAGGGCTATGGTCTCTACTACTGTCATCACTGCAATCGATTCCATTATGTGCCTTTTCGCTGCAAATCCCGCTTCTGCAATACCTGCGGCACCGCCTATCAGGCAGATCGTGCCGATTCCATATCTGCAAAGCTGATTAACTGCCGCCACAGGCATATTGTTTTTACGATCCCTCAAGAGCTTCGTGAGCTTTTTAGAAAAAACCGCGCCCTTTTGGATCTTCTTTTTAAGGCTGCTGCTCAAACGATTACCAACTGGTTTTACAATCAGAATCATAAGGAATCCTTTACTCCCGGTATAGTCTGTTCCCTTCATACCTTCGGTCGCGATCTCAAGTGGAATCCACATATCCATATGATTGTATCCGAAGGTGCCTGCGGCCTGCTTACTCCTTGGAAAGCATTCAACTTTTTCCCTTATGTGATGCTGCGGAAAAAATGGCAGACTACCTTGCTTTATCACCTTGAGCGACACTTCGGTAATGATTCGTTCAAATTCCTGAAAAACAAAATGTATTCCAACAACAAGGACGGTTTCTATGTCCACGCTCCCAAATCTGATTTTAACTCTCCCAAAACCGTCGCTAATTACATCACCAGATATATCGGAAGGCCTGCCTTGGCTCAATCACGTATTACGAATTACGATGGGCAAAACATCTCTTTTTGGTACAACCGCCATGAAGATGAACAACGTCAGGACGAAACCATCCCTGCTTTTGAATTCATCGAAAGGCTTATCATTCACATTCATGAAAAGTATTTCAACACGTTGCGCTATTACGGTCTCTATGCGAAAAAGCATAAGTTTGCCGATAGGCTTGTTTTCCTTCTTTCAAGACATTCTGCGAAAGCCCGCCTCTTGTGCAGAAATTGGGCTTTCCGAATCGAACTATCCTTTGGCTATGATCCCACTAGATGCTCTTGTGGAAACTATATGGAATTTCTCGGCGTTTTCCGGCCTGGTGATGTTGCCTTTATGCCCCCTTGATGTGTATAATGGTGCCATTGGAGGTACTGCAAAATGACTAAGCATATTTATATGAAAAAATCTGAATACAATCGAATCACCGCCGAGAAACTACGCACTAAATATATGAAGAATCCGCCTGAAGGATATACAAAATCAGAAATCAAATCGATGTCGGATGATTCCATCCTTGACATGGACTATTTTCTTCACGAAGAGTCCTACGACTTTTACGATGATGATTTCCCCGCTGAAGAGCCTGATGAAATCATCCATCTTATCGATGATTTACCTAAAGATCCTGTGGATGAGGATATTCCTTGGTAATCAGGTTCTGTTTTCTTATGCGCTTCTTTCCCTTGAGGCCTTTTGGGGCCTCTATTTTTATTCCTGGTTTTGAACGATATTTCCTACTGAATAAAAAAAGTGGCTGACGCCACGCTTGTGCGACGCGGAATTTATCACTACGTCGTACTTTTTTGTTGCGTCATGGTTTTTTATCCTTTAAAATTTACTTGGTGATGTTTTGTGAGTTCGAAGTTTACCATCAAGCAAATATTTCAAGATCACTGGCCCGCATTCCTCTCTTCCAATCCAAGCATTCGTCCTATCGTCAAGGATGAAGTTGAAAAAATGCTTAATTGCGGTGATTTGAAAAAGGGCTATGGTCTCTACTACTGTCATCACTGCAATCGATTCCATTATGTGCCTTTTCGCTGCAAATCCCGCTTCTGCAATACCTGCGGCACCGCCTATCAGGCAGATCGTGCCGATTCCATATCTGCAAAGCTGATTAACTGCCGCCACAGGCATATTGTTTTTACGATCCCTCAAGAGCTTCGTGAGCTTTTTAGAAAAAACCGCGCCCTTTTGGATCTTCTTTTTAAGGCTGCTGCTCAAACGATTACCAACTGGTTTTACAATCAGAATCATAAGGAATCCTTTACTCCCGGTATAGTCTGTTCCCTTCATACCTTCGGTCGCGATCTCAAGTGGAATCCACATATCCATATGATTGTATCCGAAGGTGCCTGCGGCCTGCTTACTCCTTGGAAAGCATTCAACTTTTTCCCTTATGTGATGCTGCGGAAAAAATGGCAGACTACCTTGCTTTATCACCTTGAGCGACACTTCGGTAATGATTCGTTCAAATTCCTGAAAAACAAAATGTATTCCAACAACAAGGACGGTTTCTATGTCCACGCTCCCAAATCTGATTTTAACTCTCCCAAAACCGTCGCTAATTACATCACCAGATATATCGGAAGGCCTGCCTTGGCTCAATCACGTATTACGAATTACGATGGGCAAAACATCTCTTTTTGGTACAACCGCCATGAAGATGAACAACGTCAGGACGAAACCATCCCTGCTTTTGAATTCATCGAAAGGCTTATCATTCACATTCATGAAAAGTATTTCAACACGTTGCGCTATTACGGTCTCTATGCGAAAAAGCATAAGTTTGCCGATAGGCTTGTTTTCCTTCTTTCAAGACATTCTGCGAAAGCCCGCCTCTTGTGCAGAAATTGGGCTTTCCGAATCGAACTATCCTTTGGCTATGATCCCACTAGATGCTCTTGTGGAAACTATATGGAATTTCTCGGCGTTTTCCGGCCTGGTGATGTTGCCTTTATGCCCCCTTGATGTGTATAATGGTGCCATTGGAGGTACTGCAAAATGACTAAGCATATTTATATGAAAAAATCTGAATACAATCGAATCACCGCCGAGAAACTACGCACTAAATATATGAAGAATCCGCCTGAAGGATATACAAAATCAGAAATCAAATCGATGTCGGATGATTCCATCCTTGACATGGACTATTTTCTTCACGAAGAGTCCTACGACTTTTACGATGATGATTTCCCCGCTGAAGAGCCTGATGAAATCATCCATCTTATCGATGATTTACCTAAAGATCCTGTGGATGAGGATATTCCTTGGTAATCAGGTTCTGTTTTCTTATGCGCTTCTTTCCCTTGAGGCCTTTTGGGGCCTCTATTTTTATTCCTGGTTTTGAACGATATTTCCTACTGAATAAAAAAAGTGGAAATGACGGAATCGAAGCTTCCTATTTCCACATGTCGCCACAAGACGACAACGACCAAGGAGCTTTCTTTGATACTCCGTCAATATCGCTGAAAGCGATATTTCCTACGTAATAAAATAAGAGCAGCACCTGCCTCGGTATTCTTTTGAGCACCCTACCACTTGGTTAAAATATAGACACTCTGATTAAGAAAAATTTTTATTCGTATGTAATATTTAATTAAGTCACCCGTATATAACAATATGCTATCATTATTTAGTGCAATATGATAAAACCATTTACGATGAAAAGGAGAAATAACCATGTCAAAAATGAAGGAATTATACGAAAAGGTTGCTGCAGACAGTATGCTTCAAACTGAATTTTTAAAGATTTTAAAAGAAGCAGAAGAAACTAACGACAAGAAAAGTGTAGAAATAAAAATCATAAACTTTGCAAAGGATGCTGGTTATGATATTACGCTTGATGAAATGAAAACTTTTTTCGAGGAACTGCATGAACCAAAACAAGGGGTTTTATCAGAAGCAGAACTTGATATGGTAGCAGGAGGAAAATCACAAACGGGACAGGGACAAACACCGGGAGAAGCAAGTGTATATAACTGCCCGATTACTCCTGGCACTCCTACTACATCCTTAACTCCGTCATTTCCATTAGGTTTTTCGGGCTGTCCTCTCTTCTAACTCTTGATCAGCACCGATACGAATCCTGAAATTTACTCTAAATCAGACGATATTGATATGAAAAAGCCCTAGATTAACTGACTCTATAGAAACATTTAATCCAGGGTTTTTTTTCAATATTTTTTTCTATTTGTCCGCCTGCATTTCTTCCAGTTTTGTCTTTATAATCTCTCCCACTTTTTCTGCCAGATTATTGGCTTCCAATTTGGTTAGATCTTTTGTTTCAATCACCGGATGAATATGAACCTCAATCTTGGCACCATCCTGCACATATCCCTTTTCTTCGAATACATGCCAGGTCCCGTTCAAAGTTACCGGAACGATCGGAATCCCCGGTTTCGTTGCCAGTCTCAGGCTTCCCTTCTTAAATTCACCCATTTCAGGACCCCGGCTTCTTGTCCCCTCAGGAAAAATCACCAGAGAAAAGCCCTGCTTTAAAAGTCCGATGCCGTCGTCAATCGTTTTTAGCGAAGCACGAGGATCCTCCCGTTGAAGAAATATGCTTCGTATATCTCTGATCCATTCTCCGAAAACCGGAATCTTGCCCAACGTAGTCTTTGAAACAAACCCAATCTGTTTTGTTGTAATCGCAGCGCCAAATACCGGAATATCAGCGTAGCCTTGATGGTTTGATACAAAGAGTACCGATCCTTCCGGTAAATTCTCAACTCCTGTTACCGTAAGATCAATCTTATATTTTTTCATGATACCGCTTCCCCAAGTCGTAGTTGACTTCAGGATCTGTTCTCTTTCTTTTATCACATCTCCGGAATCTCTGAATTCTTTTATTTTAAAATGAAAATGCCGAAGATGCCTCAAATTAAAATACATCCAAAATGCGAAACCTATATTTTTATATAATTGATATAGTTTTTTCATTAATTTCTCCTTATTGATATCCTTTTGTCATAGAATTATTATAAAGATATCATACCATAAAGATCATAGTATTTTCTATAAAATTCTATTATAATAAGTACTGCTATACAACGCTTTGCTTTACTAAAAAGTCTTCGGCAAAGAATGCCTTTTTAAGAAACAATAGATACAAATCAGGGGGGGGGGGAATTGAAACGATGAGAAACTTCATGACCAGACAACGGGCAATTTCTGCGGTTTCTGGATTTGTAATCTTTGCAGTCATTGCATATTTTATTGCGACCAGAAAAACGCTAGCCTTTGATACCATGATCCGTGAATTCATCTATCATCTCAGAAATGAAAATCTAACTGCAATATTAAAGGTTATCACATATATGGGAAACTGGCAGACCGTCACCTTGATCTGCTGCCTGTTTCTGCTGATCCCAAAGGTACGGTTTTACATTGGGCTGCCGATATCCTTTACCGCTATTCTCTGTACCATCATTTATAAAGCTTTAAAGGTCTCCTTTCAGCGCGCAAGACCGGATATCACCCTTCATCTGATTCAGCAGGGAGGATACAGCTTCCCCAGCGGACATTCCTTTACCAATTTTGTATTTTACGGATTGTTAATTTTTTTGATCAGACAAAAATTAAAAAACAAGACAATTGCAAATACTGTAACTGTCTTGCTTTCCTTACTAATTTTTTTAATTGGTTTCAGCCGGATTTATCTCGGTGTACATTATCCAACCGATGTGCTTGGCGGCTGGGCTTTGGGTCTTTGTCTATTAATGATACTGATTTCCGGGGTACGCTTTCTCCAAAAATCTTGATATAAGTTTTTTATTACAACAATTTTCTCTTTTTTCCCATTCAATTTTTGCAATGCCAAAATTGAAATTGCCTCATGACCATTAAATCCCCCAACTTCAATTGTTCCGGTTCCCGGAGCCATAGACGCATCAACAAAGTCTATTTTCCAACAATATCTCTGTTTCTATTGTTTTTCTGTCTCATGGTTACCTTCTCGCCGGTTTTTAAAACCACAACCGTGATCAATGGTTTAAAGTAACCCTGTTTTTCATATTCCCTCCAGTTTCCAAATCAGGGTTGCCAGAATTCTAGAACGTACTTAACCCTGTCTTTTCCTGCAGCCTATAAATGCTACCCTTCCAATGGCTGTCATCTTCATATTCAGTATAATCTCCGGTATAGATACCATCCCGATTCTGCCAGATCCGATCAAAATAACTCTTAAAATCAATTGCCAGCGGATCAGTTTTTAAAACCGTCACCATCAAGTCGGCTTCCAAATTATAGTTATCCAGATTTCTTCGTGTATAATTTGCAGAGCCTCCGATCAGCGTTGTCTCATCTTTCTGATACACCGCAAGAATCTTTGAATGATACTGTTCTCCATGGGTAAGATACCAGCGTAATTGTATCTTGTTCTTAGACTTTTTCAGAAGCTCTAAAGCCGCCTGCCGGTTGGGAATGCCGCTTTTCTCATAACCAAAGGCATCTCTGTTTGGATCAAGGATGATTTTAACCTCCACGCCACGGCCGGAAGCTTCAATTAGTTTTTGAATGATTTCACGATGGGTAAGATAAAACATGCCAAGATTTATTTCATCACCGGATTCAGTATCTTCAATACGCTCAAGTATTTTATCCCTGATCTTGTCTTCGGTAAGGATTTGTACCTCTGTACCCTTACGTACTTCGGACGGGTCATACTGATATTCCATCTCTGTGATTTCTGTTCCCGAAAAAGCGGCGACCGCCTTTTCCGCCTCCAGCAGATATTTTACCGCCTCTCCGCGGAATTGGAATGCGATATTGGAATGGTAGGCGCTTCCGTCGTGGGGATTAGAAGAGCTCACCATTGCACTCTGATCGGTAATCAGAACTTTTCGATGGTTTGCCTTAAAATTCAGCAGTTTTAAATAATTCCTTATATTCACCTCCGGTCCGTTATCACCGAAGGGATTTTCCAGCCATCCCGTTTCCCCAAGTCCGAAAGGCTTGATATAAGTTCGGTAATACCCGGAATAAAGCGGGTTGGAATCCCTGATCTTATTTAAATCGGTAATGATAACCTGAATCCCGTTTTCTTTCATCTGTTGAAACTGCCCGTTCAAAGTACTGCCGTAACTATTATTGATTTCATCTGTTATGACATAGGCTTTCAGCTTCGGATACTTCTTTTTCTGCTCAATCAGTGCATTGGTTAATCTTTGGGTTGAATTGGGAAAGAGATATCTTTCCGTATCATAATAATCATTATATAAAAAGAGATCGGCTACAATGAAGTCCTTTGCCTCGCCAACCATTTGCAGCTGTTCTTCCAGGATTCTCTGGTCGCGGATCAGCACTTTCCCTTTCATATAAGTAAGATCGTAAAGCAGTCGGATGTCCGATACGGAGGAAACTGGACTGTTATAAGAGGTTCCTTTCGGTGCCTGGGTGGTAAAACCGAAAAATATGGGAATAATCAGCAAACCCATGACAGTGCCCTGTACAATGAGGTTCTTATTTGGGCTTATTTTTTGTTTTAAATCCATAGGTTATTCTCCGTTCCAATCTCAAATCAATCCATATCATATCATCCAATCGTGATATTATATTTCTTTTTCTTGCGCATTAGCTGAGGTTGTGTCATATTCAAAAATTCTGCGGCTTTTCTGGTACTTCTGAACTTTTTCAGGGCATATTCAATCAGCTGTATTTCCTGTTGCTCAACAATTTTGTTAAAATCCAACGAAGCCGAGGTTCTCATTTTGCGTTTCAGATTAATTACTAAATCTTCGTAGATATTCTCGTTTAAAACCTCTTCGATATCATCCCCGGTTATGATATTTCCCCGTACACTGATTACCGTTCTGTGAATAAGATTCTCCAGTTCTCTTACATTTCCAGGCCAATCATAGTCTGCGAGCCTTGTGAGTGCATTTGGATCGAAGGCTTTATCGGTTCCATACCGCTTGCTGTAATTCTCCAAAAATGTTTTTGCCAGGACGACAACATCCTCTTTGCGATCCCGTAAAGGCGGAACGGTAATCGTGCAGATATTCAATCGGTAATATAGGTCTTCACGAAATTTGCCCTGTTCTACCAGTTGACGCAGCGGCACATTATTCGCGCAGATCACACGGACATTAATTGTAATTGGCGTTATCCCTCCCACCTTGTAAAACTGGTTTTCCTGAAGAACTCTTAAAAGCTTCGACTGCAAATTCAGAGACAACGTCCCTACCTCGTCTAGAAACAGAATTCCTCCATTGGCTAATTCAAAGTAACCCTTTTTCCCTGTTGATTGCGCACCGGTAAAGGAGCCCGCCTCATAGCCGAAGAACTCACTCTCCGCCAGATTTTCCTGAATGGTTGCACAATTGATCTTTACGCAAGGCTTATTTTTACGCATGCTGTTTTTGTGGATCAGCTCCAAAACCTTTTCTTTTCCAACACCGGTTTCCCCCTGCAAAATCACATTGCAATCGTATCCGGCAATATTAAGTACCTCATTGATTAATGCTTTGGTTATCGAACTGCTGAAAACGAAATCATCTGCTTTTCCTGTTTTCTCTATATCGAAAGAAATTGCCTTTTTCTCCGCATGGCGCGAAGAGATGGCCTGGGATCGATATAGCTTGGTAAGCCGTTCCATGTCTTTAGAAATGGAGTCCAGAAGTTCGAAGGTAAACTGTTCCTCGATTCCCTCCACATACTGGTTTAGTACGTAAGTCTCAAGTTCCTTCCCCATACTTTCTGCAATAAGATTCGACAAGCTAAAACTATTTTTCAAACTGGTAAAATACAGCTGACCCTTGTTACGGGTCAGCATGACACTCATAACAGAAGAACCCAAAAGATCTTCTCCGTTTATGGTAAAATCATATAATTTTTCTTCCTTACCTAATATAGTTTCTACCGATTTAACAGGTTGTGTAACATCAAGAATATAGGATGAATCCGCCCAGTGTGCAAGTTCCTCCGTTGCCTTTTTTGGTGTGAGGGTACCGATACCATCTTCATCCAGAATTACAGTAATATAGCATAGATCACCCGCTGCCTTTTTAATCGAACAAATATAAATGACCGTGGATAGCAGATCCTTGCCGATTAAAAGATATCGCATTCCTTCCCTGCTGGCTTTATAGATATTATGCAGGTTTGCCGCTTCATCAAGCGCTACCATGGTATAGTCCAATTTTAAATTTCGATCAGGGGGAATTGTCGTAACCGGAGAATCAATAAAAATAATCCCATACCCGGAAACAACCAATTCGCCCAGATTGTAGTCAATCTTATGTATTTTATCAATATGCATAGGGAGCGCTGCCATCGTTGTCAGGCAGACAATATCCTGGCCAACCTGACAGCACGTGTTCTTTTCATACTCAGCCCCCATTTTTTCAATGGTTCCATAAAACTGTCCTGCCGTATTTGTGAACGGATTATGTAATTTGCCTCTACGGTTAATCATATCTAATATTTTCGCAATGATTTTCGTTTCATTAAATCCACAATCATTATAGAACTGTTGGATGCAATCTCTTTCCAAATGAATCAGTTTCAAAGAGATTCTGCATTCTTCAGATTTTATTTCTCTGCTGTTATCAATCTTCCAAGCCGTGACAGGCACTGCCGTCTTCGGCTCAATTACCCGGCTTAACCCAAAAGTATCTTTCATTTTTATCATGCTGGTACCCCCTCACTCTATTATATCTTAATTAACCAAATCTGTCTATTGCCTGGGTCGTTTTCGTATCGGCAAATGCTTTCTCGATTCGATATCAACTCAATTCCTCTCAATATTATGATCAATATTCTTGTTTTCTTTCATGAATAAACTATTATAAAAATCAATGGTAATCAAGCGATTGCTTGCTTTTGGCGCTTCGTATATTTAGCGAAATCAATCGCAACCTAATCTTGGCACGATCATTGCTATATAATATTGAGAACGAAAAAGGTTTAACAAATTGATATAGATTAAGAAGGTGATTGCATATGAACAAAAAAATACAGAACGATTTACTGCTGCTTTTGGCAGCTTTCATTTGGGGCATCTCGTTTGTGGCGCAACGAGCAGGAATGGATTACATCGGCCCCTTTACTTTTAATGGGTTGCGGTTTTATCTTGGAGCTTTCGTTCTGATTCCGGTAATCCTGATTTTAGATGCACAGCAAAAAAAGAAGAATATCGCTGCCGATTACAACGAGCCTTCCCAAGAAGAAAGAAAAGCCAAAAGAAAAACACTCCTCATCGGAGGACTTTCCTGTGGCTTCGTATTATTCATTGCAAGCTCGGTTCAGCAGATCGGTATGATTGATACGAGTGCAGGAAAAACCGGATTTATTACTGCGCTTTACATTGTACTGGTACCAATCCTGGGACTTTTTGCAGCCCGTAAGGTTCGCCCGATTCTATGGCCATGCGTAGCCCTGGCTGCAATTGGTCTGTACCTGCTTTGTGTGAAAGAAGGTTTTTCTATTGGTAAAGGAGATTTCTTAATATTGATAAGCGCATTTGGATTTGCCGTTCATATTCTGTTGATCGATCATTTCTCTCCAAAAAATGATGGCGTAAAAATGTCCTGTCTGCAATTTTTGATTTGCGGAATCCTTTCGACACCCTTTATCCTTGTATTGGAAAGCATCGATTGGACGAATGTTTTCTCATGCTGGCTGCCGCTCCTGTATTCTGGCATCATGTCCTGCGGAGTTGCTTATACGCTGCAGATCGTTGCTCAAAAAAATACAGAGCCAACCGTTGCATCTTTGATTTTATCTTTGGAATCCGTCTTTGCGCTGATTGCGGGAATACTCCTTTTAGGAGAACAGATATCCGTAAAAGAAGCTGTCGGCTGTATGATCATGTTCACGGCCATCATCCTTGCGCAACTTCCTGACAGAGAAAAAAGTCCGGAATGTGCAAAGGCTTTATAACGAGTATTTCTTATTTATATACGAAGAGGGGGCAATATGTTTTTCCAATCAATTCGCCCACCTTACATATTAAAATAACTAAGCAATTCGTGCTTAGTTATTTTAATTTCTATATTTACAATAATTCTTAATTTATTACAAATATATGCATTAATTTCAACAAATAGCCGCAGAACCAATTGTTTTATGATATATTGAATATAAAAAATAAGTATAGATTATATTCTTTAAGGAGGAAGATATATGTCTATTTCTATTCGCTCAACTGATACCACTTCAACCGCATCCAGCAGTTCCAAATTATATAGTTCTTCTACTGCTTCTACAAGCAATATTCAATCTCAAATGGAGCCTAAAGTAGACACATTTGTATCAAGTCAGGTAAATAAGAAAGTATTAATAGCCGTTTGCGATTCACTGAAAGCACGAAATACTGCCCAGAATTATATTCAGGGGGAACTAAGATTAGAAGAATATAAAAATGCATTCAAAGAAGAGTTCTACCACTCTCTAAATTTTAATGTAGAAAGAGGGTTCACAACTACCCAGAACAAAGAAGACGTGTTCAAAATATTGGAAGCAACATATAACGGATTTAAGTCGAGTGCAATTTCGGCCTCTTTAATAGAATGTAATAATGAAGGTCTAGACTTGCACGGCGATGAAGCCCGCAAGGGAGTTTATTATAATGCGGATTACTATTATGTCTGCGAGGATATGAAAAGCGCCTTAGAGGAGTGTTATCTGGAAATCAGCAAAGAATTAAGTCTCGATCAAGCGGAAGTCCCCAAAACAACACAGCATGACAACTTTAATGATCTGTGGTCCTTAACTTTTGGTGGTAAGTGCAAATTTGATGCAAAAAGTGCAGGCGCTCCCCCTGAAGACTTCCAAATGTATTATAAACCTCAGAAATATCCTGCCAGCGATTTCCAAAATGGCGTAACTTATCGCTTAATAGCGGGATGCAATACTACTGTAGATGGTAACTCAGGAGTAATGTATATAACGCTACCTAAATATTTACCGCTATTGAATCAAAACAGTAAAATAAACACAGCATTGCTGCAATCCCTGCTTAGCAAAAACAACACTCAGACTGATACTACCTCCTACGACATCTCCTCTCTTATATCAGGCTATGCCGGAAATAGTATTGAAGAGCAGTTCGCATCCTTTGCCATCGAAAACTGTGTCAATGAACAGGTTGGTTTCATTAAGGCAAGCTGTGAAGATTGGACAATGGAAGCGGATATCCCCTTTCGTACATTAACAAACACGTATTACTATAATGGTTCAGATCTTATTTCGTCAAATTCCGAAGATAATGGGAGTTTTTATTTAAATAACTTTACTTTTGCAAAGTCTCATATCCCTGAACGTTTTAAAAGACAATAATCGTGGTAAAAGGCTGAGCAAATAGTCCTAATAAATAACTAAGCGATTCCGCTTAGTTATTTTAAGTTCGTTTAGTTATTTTCTCTTATGATACGCGTTCAGACCTTTTCCCAGTATTTCTATTGCCCGGATCAATTGATCCGTTTCAAGAACATAAGCAATTCGAATTTCATTTTTACCCAAGCCTTCTGTGGCGTAGAATCCATCACCAGGTGCTGCCATAACGGTTTCTCCCTCATCTTCAAACTCCTGAAGCATCCAGATAAGAAACTCATTGGAATCCTCCACCGGAAGCTTGCAGATCAGATAAAAGGCACCCTCTGGTTTTTCGCAAAACACACCCGGAATTTTTTTCAAGCTTTCGTATATCGCATTTCTACGCTTCTCAAATTCATCCCGAATCTCGTGAATTACTCGAAATCCCGTGGAATACAATCCTACCGCCGCATGCTGCTCGATGGTGGAAACCGCTAAACGTCCCTGGCAAAGTTTAGAGATCAACTCAAGGATTTCATCATTCTTTGAAATCAGAACTCCGATTCTTGCACCACATGCATTGTATCTTTTGGAAACACTGTCAATTATAATAAGTCTGTCGTAAACATCATTCAAAAATCCAAAGCTCGTAACTTGCCTTCCATCAAAGACCATTTCCCGATAAACTTCATCGGCAATAATATAAAGGTCATGCTCCTCTGCCACATCTGCTATCATTCGGATCTCGTTTTCTGTCAAAACCGTACCCGTCGGATTTCCGGGATTGGTTACAAAAATAGCCTTGGTTTTCTCTGTGATCTTTTCTTCCAGCGCCGCCCTTTCGATGTGAAAACCAGTCTCCGCATAGGTGGTCACCGCCACGGGCTTTGCTCCGGTCATGGTAAAAAAGGTATTATAATTGGAATAGTACGGCTCAAAAATCAGGAATTCATCCCCCGGATTGGTCAGAGCAAGCAAGGTGAACATGACTGCCTCAGTTCCTCCGGTTGTAATGTAGATATGATTTTTATCAACATCGATTCCAATACTGTTATAATAGGTTTCCACTGCTTCTAATAGCTGTGGAATGCCCTGAGACGGCATATATTCTACGGTCGGCTCATGAAACGCTGTAACCCGGTCATAATACTCCTCTGGGACATAGAGATCTGGCTGACCGATATTCAGCTTATATATTTTCTTTCCGCTTGCTTCTGCTTCATCCGCATACTTTGTGAGCTTACGAACAGATGACGCTTTCATATCAAGCATTTTTTTTGATAATGGTTTCATTATATTTCTATCCTTTTTTTCTTCCTATTTCTATTTAATCTAACTCCTATTCTAATCGAATCTCTTTTATATTTAATGGATTAAATTAATAAAAATAATCAATACTTGTTATCAAACCTAACGATTCATTACGCATTACATTTTTCTGTACTTCTGTCGAAAAAGATGCTTTTACCTGTTGTGGAAAGTGGAATTCCATATGCTACTCTCACATTTTCCGGGAAATAATTCAATGCCATTGCCGCTTTTCCTGCGGAAAACATCACCCGGTTGTCAATGCGATGATCTGCTGCAACAGAAACCGCAGAGCCCACTGCAAGACCCAGATCGGTAACATTAAACGCGCAATTGGCTCCCGCTTTTACGGTTGTAGCACAATCCGTAAATCCACAAAAGCTGCAATGATCAAGTCCCAACGGATTGCTTTGAATGCCAAGAAGAACCACAACGGTACTGACATCCACGTTTCCGCCGTCTCTGGCAAAAAAATCTGCACCTGTTTCTTTTGCGATTTTCCGCATCTGGTCTGCCAGCTTATCTTTTTCATCCCCATCGATCATCAATGCGACAAGATTATCGGCGCCGCACCCTTTGGGTGCTGTTCTGGCGGCTGCCATCATCAACTCAGCAACATGATATGAGGCATTTTTTTCCGCCTCTATATTATTATAAATCATAGGAATTGCCTCCTTTTACTATATAATGTAACTCGTTCTATTTTATTATACAAGAATCTATAAAACAATAGAAATATTGAAATTCAAGCATTTTAGTAAAATTGAGCAGAGTTTTTTGGGGTTTCCGAAAAAATTCCTGCTCAATCCAATTTTTGCAATAATATTTTTTGTGTTTTTTAATTGTTTTTGTTTTTATCAAAATAATTTATGGTTAATCCAAAAATAAGGCTTAGTTTTTCCATCGAGTTCACTTACCTGATTTTGATATGAACCTCTCTTAACTGCTTCTCTTCCACTTCACCCGGGGAATTGAAAAGCGGATTCTGCGCATTGCTGTTCAGGGGGAATGGAATCACCTCACGAATGCTCTCCTCCTCTGCCAGCAGCATAACGATTCGATCAACGCCCGGAGCCATACCTGCATGCGGCGGTGCTCCGTACTGAAACGCTTGAAAGAGTGCTCCGAATTTATTTTTCACATCTTCTTCTGTATATCCAGCAATTTCAAAAGCTTTTACCATAACATCAGGACGATGGTTTCGAACGGCTCCCGAAGATAGCTCAATCCCATTGCAAACGATATCGTACTGATACGCTTTGATTTCCAGTGGATCCATGGTAAGCAGTGCTTCCATTTCACCTTGAGGCATCGAAAACGGGTTATGGGTAAAGTCAACCTTTCCCGTTTCTTCATTCATCTCATACATCGGGAAGTCGGTAATAAAACAGAACTCAAAGCGATCCTGATCGATCAGCTCCAGCCGTTTCCCCACCTCAGTTCTGATCTGTCCTGCATATCTCTCAACAAGTCCTTTTTCATCACTGATAAAATATAGGACATCTCCCGGTTTCAGGGATGCAAGCTGCGCGATTTCTTTTTTCTGTTCGTCTGTAAAAAACTTATCAATCGGGCCTTTATAGGTCATGTCTTCCTTAACAGAAATATACCCAAGCCCCTTCATTCCGATACTAAGTGCAAATTTTTCCATCGATGCAAAGAATGATTTCGGCATTTTCGCACAGTCGGGCACCGTAATTCCCCTTACGATTTTTCCTTGGAACGGTTTGAAGTCAACTGTTTGGAAAAACTCACTCAGTTCCATGATCACAAGCGGATTTCGAAGATCCGGCTTGTCGGTTCCGTATTTCAGCATGGCTTTCGCAAATGGTATTCTGACGAAAGGTGCCGGGGAAATATATTGATTCGTAAAGCGTCGGAACGTTTCTGAAAGCACCTGTTCTGCCACTGCAAAAACATCCTCCTGCGTGGCAAAGGCCATCTCAAAATCCAGCTGATAAAACTCTCCAGGCGAACGGTCGATTCTGGCGTCTTCATCACGGAAACAAGGTGCGATCTGAAAATATTTATCAAAACCCGAAACCATTAAAAGCTGTTTAAACTGCTGTGGAGCCTGCGGCAGTGCATAGAATTTCCCCTTGTGTTTTCTGCTTGGAACCAGATAATCTCTGGCACCTTCCGGTGAGGAATTGGCCAGAATCGGTGTCTGGATTTCCATGAAGTCCATCCGTTCCATCTGATTTCGCAGGACACCGGATGATCTCGGAACGGAGCACCATATTGTTTGTGAATTTTAGGATTTCTCATATCAAGGAAACGGTACTTCAATCGCACATCTTCCCTGGTCTGCGTGGAACTGTCCACTTCAAAGGGCAAATTGTTCACTGCATTTCCTAGCACTCTGATCGTATCAGCCTTCAGCTCGATTTCACCCGTAGAAAGATTGGGATTATAGGTTTCCTCATCTCTTTGGATAATGGTGCCGGAAAAGCTGACTACCGCTTCCTTGGCAAGTTGCTCAAGCTGCTGTTCTGTGACAACCACCTGAGTGATGCCATAATGGTCGCGCAGATCGACAAAGGCAACACCACCATGATTTCTGATCGTATGAACCCAACCGGCCAGTTTCACTTCCTGCCCCACATCTGCCAGTGTCAACTCTCCGCAGTTCCTTGTGCGATATTCCTGAGATTGGAAAACAGGAATCGGTTCCATCCCATTTTCCTGGATGCGGTTTTTTGCCTGTTAATTTGCCATATCCTGCAAAGGTAGAATTCAGCGCTGACTGTTCCTGTTCCTGTTTTTCATGTTCCGTTTGTTCCTTTCCTGTGGATTCTTGCTCTTCTGCCACCCTTTCTGTCTGTACCTGCCCTGACTGTTTGTCCTTTGTTTCCTGGATGGAATTCTTTTCCTCCGTGCTGAATGCCAAGGTGGGATCCGATTCCCCCATTTTTTCCTTTAGTAAAGCATGGATCGCCTGTGGGCTTGCACTCCCCTTTAGCAATCTCATACACTGTCCCACCAAGAAACCAAATGCTTTTTCTTTTCCGTTTTTATAATCCTCAATCGATTGCGGATTACTTCCCAGCACTTGCTCTACAACTGGCTCAATCCGACTGTTATCCTCAATGATCAGCAGTCCATTATCCCTTACATACTGCTCCGGATTGATCTTGTTTTTATATAATTCCTCGATGACGGTTTTTCCTACATTTCGGTTGATCTTCCCCTGAGAAACCATCTGAATGATCTGTGCCAGCTTCTTCGCATCAAGATCCATACATTCGGGCAACGTTGCCGTTTCTCGCATGAGTCGCAAAACATCTCCAATGATTATGTTTGCGGTTTCCTTGGCAAGTCCTGAAAGCGCAGCTGTCTCTTCAAAGAGATATGCAATTTCTTTTGCTGCGGTCAGCGTCTTTGCCGCTTTTTCCGTTAAACCAAATTCTTTCTGATAACGAAGTCTCTTCGTTTCCGGAAGCTCCTGCATGCTGTTTTTGATTTCTGTCATCCATTCATCGCTGATTTTGATCGGAAGAAGGTCAGGATCAGGAAAATATCGATAATCCTGGGCATTTTCCTTAGACCGCATGGCGTAGCTTTCGCCCTCGTCATCATTCCATCTTCGGGTCTCCTGTTTCACAATACCGCCTTCTTCCAGAACTTTGATTTGTCTTTCTCCTTCAAACAAAATGGCTCTTTGTATGGCTTTCAGCGAGTTCAGATTTTTCATCTCCGTTCTAGTTCCGTACTCTGATTGTCCCGCCGGACGAACGGACAGGTTGACATCAGCACGCATAGAACCCTCCTGCATTTTGCAGTCGGATACATCAAGATAAACCAACATCTCCTGCAGTCTCTCTAAAAATGCACCTACTTCTTCCGGCGTTGAAAAGTCAGGGTTTGTTACAATTTCTATCAAAGGCACACCGCATCGGTTGTAGTCGATCAGCGTTCCCGCGTTATCATGAATCAGCTTGCCTGCATCTTCTTCCATATGGATTTCCCGGATGGTAATCCGTTTTTGTGATCCACCCTGCAAATCGACATCCAGATATCCATCCCGGCAAATGGGATTATAAAGCTGAGAGATCTGATAATCCTTCGGAAGATCGGGATAAAAATAGTTTTTGCGGTCAAAGCGATTGTTTCTGTCAATCTCACAATGGAGCGCAATCCCCGCTTTGATGGCTTTATCCGCGACAGCCTTATTGAATACCGGCAAACTTCCGGGCATTCCAAGACAGACCGGGCAAGTATGAGAATTCGGCAATCCACCGAAAGCTGTAGTACAATCACAAAATATTTTAGTTTTGGTCGAAAGCTCTACATGAACTTCAAGACCCATTACAATTTCATATTTCATTTGCTTTGACCTCCTTTCTGTTTTTTCGGTGTTTTTGTATGATAGTCGGTAATATTCTGGAAGGCATCTGCTGCCTTTACCAACGTATTTTCAGAAATGCCTTACCAATCAGCTGCATGCCCACCGGCATTTCGTTATTTCCAAAACCGCAGGGAAGGGCAACCGCCGGAAGACCCTGACAGGTTGATAGAAACGGTGTAGATATCGCCAGATACATGGCAAGGGGATCATCAATCTGTTCTCCAATGCGAAACGCTGTAGTAGGACTTACCGGGCTGAGAATGATATCATATTTTTCAAAGGCTGTATCAAAGGACTTTTTAATCAATCCTCTGACCTGAAGTGCTTTTTTGTAATATGCATCAAAATATCCCGAGCTCAGTACGAAGGATCCCAGCATGATCCTTCGTTTTACCTCTTTCCCAAAGCCTCACTGCGGGATCGGTAAAAGATTTCCAAAAGATCTTTTGCGTTTTCGGAACGGAATCCGTACTTGATACCGTCATAACGGATAAATTAGAGCTCGCTTCTGCACAAGCGACGATATAGTAGGCGGGAACCGCATATTCAATCATAGGAATTTCAAATTCTTCAACCACCGCACCTAGCTTTTCGAATGTTTTTGCTGCTTCTAACACGGATTTTTTCACATCCTGCGAGATTCCGATATCAAAATAGTTTTTTGGGCACGCCCGATTTTCACTCCCTTTGATATCCCCGGCAAAACAATCGGAGAAATCGAAAGGCTTCTTCATAACGGAAGTACTATCCTTGGTATCATAGCCAGAGATCAAGGACAGCGCCGCAGCACAGTCCTTCACATTTTTTCCCATGGTTCCGATCTGATCCAGAGAAGAAGCATAGGCCATGAGCCCGTACCGGGACACACTGCCATAGGTGGGTTTCATCCCTGTCAGATTGCAAAAAGCGCAGGGCTGACGAATGGACCCTCCGGTATCCGAACCCAGCGCATAAGGCGTAAGTTTGGCCGCAATAGCGGCCGCAGAACCACCGGAAGATCCTCCCGGTACGGTATCGAAATCCCAGGGATTTCGCGTGATTCCATAATAAGAGGTTTCGGTGGAACCTCCCATGGCATATTCATCCAAATTGGTTTTTCCAATGATAATTGCACCCGCCTGATGCAATTTTTCTATGACCGTCGCATCATAAGGAGGAACAAAATTACTTAACATTTTTGGATGCTGCAGTGGTCTTGGTTCCTTTTGTACAGATATTATCCTTCACCGCTACCGGAACTCCGGCAAGAAGCGGCAAATCCTCTCCCCCATCCATTCTCTTTTGAACCGCTTCGGCCTGTTTGATCGCCTCTTCTTCCATAACGGAAATATAGGCATTGACCGCCCTGTCCTTCGCTTTTGACGGCATCCAGATAGCAGGTTATAGCTTCCTTACAATTAAGCTCTCGTTTCTTATATTTTTTCTCCAATCTGAAGCGCTGACATATCTCTGATTTCCATGGTCTATCTCCTTATCCATTCTTGTTTTCTATCACAACAAAAAATGATATCAAATTTTGCTGCTATTCTATGGTTTTAAATACCTTGAAATAATCTCCCCTTGCACCGGGAGCATTTTGAAGCATCGCTTCCCGCTGATCTTCATTTATGAGATCCTCTTTTCTGAAGCGATTCGCCTCATCAAAAGGATGAGTCATTTCTTTTGCTCCCGTAGTATCGAGCTCATTTAATTTATCCATATAATTTAAAATGTCAGTCAAATCTTTTTTTGCATCTTCCTTTTCCTCAGCAGAAAGCTCCAATCTGGAAAGCTCTCCAATATAGTCGATCAATTCATCTGTTATTTTCATACTTTCACCTCCGGGATCAAATCCCAATCTCCTTATTCTTACCTCTCAATTAAAAAAAGTCCCTAAGGAAAAACCTTAGGGACGAAAAAATCCGTGGTACCACCCAAATTGACGCAGGCAAGTTGCCTTTAATCCTCTCGATGCATTGTAACGCATGCAACACGGACAAATTTACTGAGATACGGAATCGCTTTGTTTTTCTTTCTCTGTTCAACCTGCCGGCTCCGAAGTGTTCTTTCATTCAGAGTGTCACAAATGACAATTTCAGTCGCGTTGTCAATCCCTGCTTTGCGTTTCTCTCAATTACTTTTCTTCATCTTCGCTGTTTTCATTCAATTTTATTATTCTTTCCTATAATTCATCAAAATAATGAAATTCTTTGTTGTAACACTAACATAAAAACAAAAAATTTGCAAGTATTTTATTTTGGGGTATTGACAAATAAAAAAACAAACCGTATACTAGTCTTATTATAGCAAAGGCGCTGAGGTTAATACCCTCCGTGCCTTTTTTTACTATTTTCGATTTTTCAGTAATATTAGTAATCATAGAAATATAAAGGGAGGATTTTCAATGGATAAGATTTCTTCAATCTTTGGAAGCATGGTATTTAACGATACCGTTATGAAAGACCGCTTGCCAAAAGATATTTACAAATCATTAAAGAAAAATATAGAATCAGGTACCTACCTGAGTTTAGAAGTAGCAAATGTAGTTGCCAACTCTATGAAAAACTGGGCACTTGAAAAAGGTGCAACACACTTTACTCATTGGTTCCATCCAATGACCGGAATTACGGCAGAAAAGCACGATAGTTTTATTACCTCAACCAGTGACGGTGGTGTCATTATGGAATTTTCGGGGAAAGAACTGATCAAAGGAGAACCGGATGCTTCCAGTTTCCCTTCCGGAGGAATCAGAGCAACCTTTGAAGCAAGAGGATATACCAACTGGGATCCAAGCTCCTATGCTTTTATAAAGGAAAATACCCTTTGTATTCCAACCGCTTTTTGCTCTTATCGCGGAGAAGCATTAGACAAAAAGACTCCACTGCTTCGTTCTATGGAAGCACTGAATATTCAGGCACTGCGTGTATTGAAGCTTTTCGGGCAATATGAGGTGAAGCGCGTTACCTCGACCGTCGGATCCGAGCAGGAATATTTCCTGATCAACAAGGATTTATATGATAAGAGAAAAGATCTCCTCTATTGCGGAAGGACATTGTTCGGCGCAAAACCGCCAAAAAACCAGGAACTGGAAGACCATTACTTCGGTGCAATCAAGCCTAGAGTCAATGCATACATGGAAGAGCTGGACGAAGAACTTTGGAAGCTGGGAATCCTTGCAAAAACCGAGCATAACGAGGTTGCACCATCTCAGCACGAGATGGCTCCAATCTTTACCACCTCAAATATAGCAACCGATCACAATCAGCTCACCATGGAAATCATGAAGAAAGTTGCTGCGAACCACGATCTTGTCTGCCTGCTTCACGAAAAGCCGTTTGCAGGCGTTAACGGAAGCGGAAAGCACGTCAACTGGTCGATATCTACTAACACAGGAGAGAACCTGCTTACACCAGGGAAAAATCCGGCAGGCAATTTAAAATTCCTTCTTTTCCTCTCAGCCGTAATTAAAGCAGTTGATGACTATCAGGATTTGCTCCGTATATCTGTCGCCAGTCCCGGAAACGATCACCGGCTGGGCGGAAATGAAGCACCTCCTGCGATTATCTCTATGTTTATCGGTGAAGATCTGGAAGCTCTGCTTGCTTCGATTGAAAAAGGCGAGGATTATGTAGAAAGCGGAGACCGTACAATGAACATCGGTGTATCCGTACTGCCACAGTTCAAAAGGGATACCACTGATCGAAACAGAACTTCTCCGTTTGCCTTTACCGGAAACAAATTTGAATTCCGTATGCCGGGTTCGGGAGCATCCATTTCCTGCCCGAGTTATATGCTTAATACAGTCGTTGCAGAAGCTCTTTGCCAGTTTGCAGACGTCCTAGAATCTTCAAAGGATATGGAAGCCAGCATAAAGGCTTTGGTGAAGGAAACCTTCTCTAAACATAAGAGAATTATATTCAACGGAAACAACTATTCAGAGGAATGGGTTATACAGGCAGAGAGCAAAGGACTTCTGAATCTGAAGTCCGCAGTAGATGCGCTTCCATACTATACCAAAGAGAAGAATCTTGAATTATTCAAAAAGCATGGAATCTTTACTGAGGTTGAAGTTCGTGCAAGGCAAGAAATACTCTTGAGAGAATATTGCAACATTTTAAATATAGAAGCACTTACAATGACGGAAATGGTCAACAAAGATATTCTTCCTTCTGTAACCAGCTATATCAAGACGTTGACGGATACCGCTCTCAGCAAAAAATCTCTGATTCCTGGGATTTCCTGCGAGATGGAGACAGAATTGATCAACAGCTTGACATCTATTTCGCTCAGCCTCTACAAATCGGTACAGGAGTTGGATAACGCACTGATTGAAGTCAATGCCATTGAAGACCTTTTCACTGTTGCAGAATATTACAATAAAAAAATCCTTTCCATTATGAAAGAACTCCGGATTGCAGCAGATACACTGGAGACCATGACGGCATCTTCAAATTGGCCTTTCCCGACTTACGGTGAAATTCTCTTTAGTGTATAAATTATAAAAACCTTTTCATAGGTTAAATAGATTAATATGTTTCCTCTCATTATTATTAAATAGATAAAAAACCATAAGCATTTCATTGTTTATGGTTTTTTATTTTCTATTGATTTGGAATGATTAACAAAAATAATGCGAGATTCATATGATAGATTATGAAACAGCTAGGAGATGAATAAAAATGCCCACGAATACCATAACCCCGATACCCGGAATCGATTTAACCTATGAAGATGTAAATATTTTTCTTAATATACAAAAGCTTTATCTGGACTATGTTCAGTGGGTGAGAAATTATCTGCTCAGTGTATTGGAAAACACGCCCGGTCAAAGTGCTACAGGATCACGATTATTACTGCAATTGTATACTCAAATTTACAATGAATTAATAAAATATCTAAGTGAAGAGAAAGTGCAGCAGTATTTAGATATTATTTACAGGTTTGAAGAAGGAAATTGGAGTTTAGCCACTGCTTATAAAAGTAATGATAAAACTGCAATTGACTTAAGCATCAAGCAATGGTACGAAGTTGCCGATGAATATGCCAGATTCCTTTATGAAAATTTTAATAACCTAGACGAAATCCAATGGAAGAACATTTTATACGAATATCTAAATCTAAAAATCAAGCAAGTCAATGCAATTGTTAACGGCAATTATGAATTGGAGGTTAAGTTATACAATCAAATAGAAGATGTAGCGGTTGAGTTTGCAAATAATATGGCAATCGGTATTATAAAGATGCAACATAAAAAAAATAAAGTTGCCCGCTGCTTTCGATAAGAAAAGGGAATATTCCGAAGCCGATTCACAATCGGAATATTCAAAATGGTGAACGTTACGCTTTACGCTGCAATCGCGCTGGCTGGCGATTCTTCATGAAAACACCCAGAAAGCCTGCGATAATTGGTAATATAAATAGAATCGCTACCGCAACAGTCAGGCCAAAGACATCTCCAATACGACCTATTATAATCACGGCCAATGCACCTAACCCGTTAGCAAATCCCATTGATAATCCTGCGGCTAACGCTTTGTTTTCCGGGATCGCTTCTTGCGCCGCTACGACAGTGACGGAAAAACTTGATAAAAGAGCAGAACCGGCCAATGCCAAAAAGATAGTGCTCAGCACCCCAGTTGTCAGCAGAAAAGCGAAAAACATAGGTGTCGACAGCACAAGAGAACCGATAATAAGCTGCTTTCGACCAAAGTAATCCGATATAAAACCGCCGATAATTCCTCCGATTGCACCGGCTGCAAGCATTATCGTAACAAGATGACTTGCCTGAATGTTGGAAAATTCTTTATACTTAAAATAAAGAGGAAGCATGGTTAATAATCCGGTGTAGGCCAGGGAACGAACAGATATCACGCCGACAATCGCAGTCAGCTCTTTTGCAGATTTCTTTAAAGTTCTTAAAACAACGCCAAGTGTTGGCGGAGTTTTTTCTGATGGTTGATCTTTCGGTGAAAAAAGAAATAATAAAATGGAAACCATAATACCGGGGATAATGGTAACAACCGTTGCTTTTAAACCGTACGTTTGGAATAACGGCACCAGCAAAAGAGGACCCAATGCAAAACCAAAGTTCCCAAATGCAACAAAAACAGAAAGTAAAACCGCTTTGCGTTCCATGCTTAATACATTCACCATCGTAGAGGCTTGCGGATGAAAGATAGCCGTCCCTAGCCCTGCTAAAGCCGCAAGAAGAACAACCAATAAATAGTTATGGACAAGTCCTGTCAAGCTCAACATGGTTGCCATCCACAAGGTTCCAATGTAAGCAAGCCATCGCTTTCCCTGCCGATCCATAAAATAGCCGAAAAACGGTTGGGTAAAAGAAGAAGTAATGGAAAAAGCCGCTACGATAATCGCTGCACGTGTAGCATTGAAACCGTCATATAGTACGACCAAAAAAGGCAGCATTTGCGGTAAATAATTGCTGTAAAAGTCATTCAATAAATGTGCCAGTGAGATGACACCTATTTTAGAATATGAAATTTTGTCATTGTTGCTCATCAAAGTCCTCCATTTTATTGATTCGAATCTGTGTATAACGCATGATACTTTGCAAGAAAAAGTTCAAAATTGGCATGACGTTTTTGGATATCACCTGCCCAGTAATCCAGCATTTCCAGTCCTTTTGGCGTAATCGTATACCATTTGACCGGTTTACCGTTATCTTTTATTTCCCATCTCGTTTTAACCAATTCACCACTTTCCATATCTTTTAAACTGCGATATATAATTGCACTGTCAGAAAAGCAATAAGGGAGCTCTTTTTCCAATTTTTTTATAAGCATTTGTCCATAGGCCGGGGCATCGGCTAATTGAAGAAGTAAAAAAGCTGATGTATGACGGCCATATCGTTGTGCCATAAGACATACCTTCCTTCTTAGGATAAATTATTACTGTGAATAACACTATACTGTTTTAAACAGTATAAATTATACCTGACTTTCTCTCTTTGTCAATAGCATGATGAAATTAAAAAAATAAGAAAACAATTTTTAAACATGGTATGATTGAAAATATAGAGGCGATAATAATTATTGATAAGAGGTGCAATCTATGAATTTTTTTACGCGATCAATTACGAAGATATTTGAAGGAGCCGCAAAAGCCTTTGCAACATTTCCTGCTGCCATTCTCTGTGCCTCAGCATTTACTATCGTAACCATGATTCGAATACAACTTGATTGGTCCCAGCAAGAGCCTTACAATTTTTTATTTAACTGTCTTCATTGGGCCTTTGCCTCGGGGGCTGTTTTCAGCTTGGCAGCGATAACAGCTGCGCAAAGCATCCTTAATCATAAAAGAGCTTTTTTGATTGCCAACCTGATCGGGGTCTCAGCTGCCGCCACAATTTTCCTTATGCTTTACTTTTTGGGAGGAACACAATCAGATATTTCAGAACCACGTTATGCAGTGATTTCAACCATTGCGGCTGCTCGTGTCAGTGTTGTGATTCTGATCAGTTTGCTTATTTTTATTATTATAGCCGCTTATCCAAAAACGCAATCTGACTTTGCCCGTTCCTTTTTTATGACACAAAAATCTTTCATTATTGCGTTGATTTATGGATTGGTGATTATGGGGGGCGCCTCCGGTGTTGCCGGTGCAGTTCAAGCACTTCTTTATCATGGAATGAGCGAAAAAGTTTATATGTACCTCGGAACTCTAACCGGATTTCTCGCTTTTACTATTTTTTTAGGTTACTTTCCTGACTTTCGAAAAGGGATCATTGATAAGCACCGAGAAGTCGCACAAAAGCAGCCACGATTTATCGAAATTTTGTTGGGTTATATTTTGATTCCGATTCTGTTAGCTTTGACCATTGTGCTCTTAATCTGGGCAGGTCGGACAATTGTATCCGGCACATGGCCTGTATTTTTACAACTTTCAAGAATCGCAATTGCATATTCCTTTGGTGGACTATGGCTTCATATCATGGTCACACATTATGAATCAGGATTTGCTCATTTCTATCGAAAGATCTTTCCTTTTGCAGCGCTGATTATTCTTGCCTTTGAAGCAGGTGCACTGTTAACACAATTAGGTAAATATGGCCTTAAGATTACGGAATATTATTTCATCCTTATTTGGATCATTGCTGTTACAGCTGCAATTCTGCTGCTGCTATTAAATTCAAAAGCCCATCAGCCCATCGTACTGCTGGCTTGTGCCTTGGCAGTTTTTTCAGTTTTACCATTCGTAGGTTATCATGCTTTGCCTGTTAGTGCACAGGTTGATCGACTGGAAAAATTACTTGTCAGCCAGAGAATGCTGGAAGGCAACCAGTTGAGTCCAGCCACTTCCGAACCCGATCTTGCTGTACGTGAATCAATTACCGATGCAGTACATTACATTGCGTACGCAGAGGATGCAAAATTGCCGATCTGGTTTGACAAAGAGTTAAAGGAAAGTGATGTATTTAAGTCAGCCCTTGGTTTTGAGCCTGTATGGCCGGAGCCGAAAAATGATTATAAGAATGGAAACAGTAACTATCTTGGTACTTCTTTAAATTTAAAATCAGAAGCAATTGATGTCAGCAATTATCAATGGGGCATTCCTTTACAAGAATCTTACGAAAGAAAAGGAAGATCGGCCACGATCCGTAGCGAAAAAGGTGTTTATGAAATTAATTGGAAGATAGATTCTACGGATGATATCCCTTCTTTGGAGATTAAATTGAATGATCACGTTATCCTTGCGCAGGATATGAGCAGCTTCATCGACCAAATATCAGCTAAATTTCCTCCCGGCCAATCAGAACCAAAGGAGGCATCTCCCGACGACATGAGCCTGATACTTGAAACAAAAGAGATTACTGTACTTCTCGTCTTTAACAATATCGAAATTAGCATCAGTCCTCAGGAGGATCATATCAATTATTGGCTTAACTTGAATGCACTGTATTTAAAAGAGAACTCTTAATCATTCAATACACTTTGGTATTCATCCCTTTTCAAATAACAATAACCAAATTATAACATATTTTAATTATTCTATTGAAATAATTATCCGTAAAATAAAATTATGTTATAATACAATAAATTATTGTTACTATTCTGATAGAAAGAGCAAAAGAGTATTCTATTCACGAAAAAGGAGCGTTTCGTATGATAAAAATTGATTTGGAAAAATGTATTGGATGCTTAACATGCGTTTCTGTTTGTCCATTTAATGTCTTAAATACTAAAAACGGAAAACCAGAAATGAACAATGAAAAAGCATGTATTAAATGTCTGCACTGTGCTGCTGCCTGTCCCCAAAATGCTGTTTGTCTTGATGATATTGAGGGTATTCTTCCTGAAGAATTGCCAAAATTTCCGGAAAACTATCAGGAAATCATTGAAGGGCACCTGATGAGCCGAAGATCCTATCGACATTTTAAACCGGAACCTGTCTCAAAAAACATTTTAAGTCATGCTTTAAAGGTTTCAGCATGGGCGCCCAGTGCAAAAAATCAGCATCCTGCAAAGTGGATCGTAGTCAGTGATGAAAATACAATCACAAAAATGATGGATCTTATTTTGGAATATGTAAAGGAAACCGGAACTTCTCCAGAGATCGTAACATTATATGAACAAGGCTATAATGTGGTGATGGGAACTGCGAAAACCCTCCTTCTGGCTTATGCCAAAACCGATGCAATCAATCCTCCTGTAGATACGGCACTTGCCCTTTACAATGCAGAATTGGTGCTTCAATCTCAAGGAATCGGTACCTGCTGGGCAGGATACCTGATGAGAATGTGCAATCAAATTCCAGAACTCCGGGAAATTTTAAAACTACCGGAAGGCTGCCAGTTTTACGGAGCCATGATGATGGGATATCCCGAAAATGAAGAATACCTCCATATCCCGAATAGACAGAAGCAACCGGACATTCAATGGTTATAAAACCACTGGCAAACTTCTTAATACAAAAAGAAAATCGTCTAACAAAAGCTCCCGTCCATTGTTAGACGATATACAACGGAAATAATAGATATGAGGCGAGAAATACTATGTGTATGATGCAATCCAATTATTTATATTTAACACATGTCATTGATTATATTGAAAAACATATGAAAAGCAAAATTACTGTTGATGACATCGCGTATCATATCAATCTATCGAAATATCACTTACATAGAATTATTACTTCAGCGATTGGACGACCTTTGTTCAAAAAAGAATTTGGCATGACTCCAAACGCCTATAGAAGGGACAAATCCCGATTAAAGCTATAAAGCCAACGCACAATCGCAGATCAGTTAAGTATTTCTCTGACTACTTTCTTTTACCGGCGGCAATCGATAACTTCCTTTGCCATCTCTAGCAATTTATCCTTTTCGATGCTGTATCCGCTATTCGTCAGGTAGTAGGCAATGCCGTCCCTTGGTCCACTCTACCCATCGATAATCTGCAATCTTGACTTCTTCAGAACCCACACTGATATGCAGCAAGCCCTGCTCTATTTTCTGTTCTTCCTCTTCCGTTTGGAACATAGCCCTCGGGAACACGCTTATCCGTTACCTGCGAATAAATCAGTCTGATATCTCCATAGAGGCTCTCTTCCGTAGCGACTGCACCCTCATTCGGCAGTCCGGAGATCTCAAGATTCGTGGTTAGTGCTATGTCTTGACCATTGTATGTCGGAGCATCTTTTTCTTTCGTATAGAAGAATGTAATGCCTTCGTATTCCATCACCTTGTTGTTATCTATGTCCAGCAGTTCCGTGTTCGTAAGGATAGCCTCCTTAAGGTAGAAGCCTTTTGAAAATGATTCGACATAATCCGGGACATAGTCAACGACCTTTACCGCTTTTTCTGCTCGGTTAAAAAATGCCTCAGTTGTTGTTGCCCCAAATTTTACTGCACCGGCCTGCAAGGCATTCTTCTGCTCACCATTTGCAACCGTAACTGCGGCAGGAGCAGCGTTTGTAGCAAAGACAGATGCCGTGGTGATGACTAAAGTAAAAGCAAGCAAAATTCCTACAATGGAAATTTTCTTTATTTTCATAATAGACACAATCCTTTCTTCAATGGCATTTTTGCTGAAATTGTTCACAAGAGGGGTAAGGCGGCTTTTCTTTTCCTCTAACTCAATAAGAGTGGAGGCATACGCGGACTTTGTCATTCCGCCGAACGTCTGCACCACGGTTTCATCGCAGGACAATTCAATATCGCGGTTTGCCAGCACATACATCAGCCATACAAAAGGGTTAAACCAATGAACGCAGAAAGCTACTGCCATTATTAACTTTATCAAAGTATCAAATCGCCGGATATGCGCAAATTCATGGGTCAGAACATAGCACAGCCGGGTTTCGTCTGTCCAATCAGTTTGTTTAGGCAGAAGTACAACGGGTCGGAATATACCATAAGTCAAGGGAGCAGAAATTCTATCCGATTGCCGTATTTGAATCTTTCTCCACAATTGATGCTCCTGTTGCCAGAGCCTCACAAAGGCATGATCAACAGGAAGCTCAGTCTTATACTCCCTGCGGCAACGCAGGTGCGTTACAAGGAAGAACAGAGCGAAGGCCGCCAAACCAATGAGCCAGATGATCATGAAAGGAGATATATATGTATATACTTCTCCCGGCAAGGCTGCGGCAGTTTCTGTTATCGCCGTATTACCTGGCATAGCCATATTACCTGGCATAATAGGTATCTCAGACAAGGGGAAATCCCCTTTAGAAACTCTACCTTTCAGTATATTTACAACCGAATAAATGCTGAACCGTGACGAAAACTCAAAGGGAATCAACAATCGATATAACGCCACACCCCACAAAGCAAGAAAAGTTTTTTTAGGTAGTTTGTGTAATAGATGTGCTCGAATAACTACGATAGCCACAATAAGAACAGCGGCCGAAAAACTCATGTTTAGCAAACTCATAATGATCCCTTCTTATTTCAGGCTGTTGACGAGAAGCTTTAGTTTTTCGATTTCTTCCGGGGATAGGTTTTTACTTCCCAAAATAGAAGCCACAAGCTGGTCGGCGGCGCCATCATACATTTTATTAATAAGTTCCGTTGTTTCAAGCTCTCTCGCCTGTTCAACCGTGACAAGAGGATGGCACACAAAATTAGGTTCCATGCGTTCAATCGCCCCTTTGTCAATGCACCTTTTGATTAGCGTGTAAGTCGTGGTCTTGTTCCATCCGACTTGCTCTTTTAGGATTTCCGCGATTCGCTTCGCAGTGGTATCTCCATTTTTCCAAAGAACATCCATTATCTTTAGTTCTGAATCAAACAACTTAATTTTCATGGTCGACCCTCCTTATGCCATATATTCTACTGCGGTAGAACTTGTTTGTCAACAGCACATTTTTTATAAGGAGAAATTCTAATTATACGCCATTAAGAAGGGATGGCTTACAAATCCTCCCCTTTATATTCATCTAAGCAGTTAATATCAGAACGCTTCATAAATAAAAGTGCCATCTCCAGTATAAAACATCAGCACCGTTAACAACATTACCCCATAAATGCATCCAAGGATGATAGGTCCCGGAAAAGTTTGAAAAAAAGCCTTGATTTTAGTTATAAGCATAGCCATCCGTCTACCTCCTCTGTGAATTTGTGAGAGCCATATTCATAATTAAGATGTGCAATATCGGCAAAGCATTCAACATCCAGTGAATCTGCCATATTATAAACTTCGATACCGTAGCCGTTACATATTGAGTTAACGGAATCGATGATTTCACAAACGAGATCCGGCATTTCGACCTTAGGATTCCATGGGCGAATAAACTCAAAAAATTTTATTTCAATATCCATAACAATATCTCCTAAATTAAAATTTAATCTGATACAATGCTGCTATTTCGCGGCCTCCGGTTCCTTCCCAGAAAGACTTTCCACCTGTATTTCCGCTCAGCACTTCCAGTTGCAGAGAATTCACACCGCTTTCCCTCAGCCATGCCTTTGCAGCATCCAGCAGCGCGTTAGCACATCCGGTACGGCGCATGGAGGGGTTTACATAAATGTCGCTCACATATCCCACCTGTCCGTTGCCTTCACAAAGGTATTCCCTTCCGATTTTAGCAATGGAACATAGGATGAAGGCTTTCACTTCTCCATCGCACTGAGCTATGCCAACATAAAAAAGTCTGGACTTGATGCGTGTGTTCAATACCACCGGCACTTCTTCAACGTTGATCTCATATTGCAGGCCGCATTTCTGAAGTTCCGCGCTGTATACCAGATACAGTTTTATGAGTGCAGACAAATCGGAAACATCGGCAGACCGAATGATATAAGTCATAGTTCTTCTCCTTTAACGTAGGGACGCTTTCAGCGTTACCCGGTCAATCTTGTCATTGGCGGTGTGAGGCAGCGCTTTTAAAGGTACCAGCCTGCCGGGCAGCATATATTGAGGAACGTATTTTTTCAGCTCCAGATTAAATCTGCGCGGAGGCAACGTACCGGCTGTTTCCACAAACAGGACAATCTCTTGTTTTTCCGTGTCAAATACAGCGCACGCATTCAGTACATCTTCTATGCACATAGCCGCTGTTTCAATCTCGCCAAGTTCCACACGATTACCCTTGATTTTAATCTGACTGTCACGCCGGCCAAGGAACATAAGTAGTCCTTCTTCATTCCAATAGGCCAAATCACCTGTACGATACATCCGCTCGCCGTAATTCTTGTTCAGCGGGTTCTTCACAAATACTTTCGCTGTCAGTTCAGGCTCATTCCAGTAGCCGTTCGCAACACCGCTGCCAAGAATGCACAGTTCACCCTGTTCGCCGAGCTTTGCCGGTTCATTGTTTTCCGTGAGGACAAGTACGCGCATATTTTCACATGCCTTACCAATAGGCAACGGATCAGAATCCTCGAATTCACGGTCAACCTTGTAATAGCAGCAAACATCCGTAATCTCCGTTGGGCCGTAAAGATTAGCATATGCACAATCAGGCAGGGCTTTGCGCCAAATGTTCAGTTGGGCATTCGGCATGATTTCGCCGCAAAACGAAACGTTCTTTAATTCAGGCAAAGCGCATTCCGACAAAGCGCCTGAATTGGCCACGTTGATCATAACGGTCGGTACCCAGAAAATAGAGGTAACGTGATTTTCCCGTATAAACTGCGGCAGCTTCGACGGGAACACAAACAGGGACTCCGGCGTCAAAATTAGCTTGCCACCGCAGCGTATGCTGCCATAAATATCGAACGTGGAGTTATCAAAGTAAAACGGTGCCTGATTGGCCATGACCGTTTCGGTGTTAAAATGGAATGTGCCGGTCAGCCAGTCGGCATAGTCGATAATACCGCGGTGCGGAATCGTCACTCCCTTGGGAGTACCGGTTGAACCGGAAGTGTACATGATATAAATCGGATCAATATCTACCACCTGTGAAAGTACGATTTCAATCAGCCGATCATCTATGTCACCGGACGTCAACGAATCATACATACAGACCCTGGTATCGCCCAGTTCCAATGCGTTCAGATTACTTACCAGCGTTTCATCTGTGATGATATATGCTGGACGCAGACTGTCCACGATTTTTTGCAGTCTTGTCATGGGTATGTGCACATCCACCGGCGCATAGGGATTGGCGGAATACATGGCACCCATGAAGCAGGTAAGCGCCCGGATGCTTTTGGGCAAATAAACGATTACTGCACCGGCATTTCCGGTTCCGGCAAGCCGGATTAGGCCTGTACCGATTTTCCGCGACAGGGCGCGGTACTCGCTGTAGTTGAGACAGCTGCTCTCATCTTGCAGCGCGATATGATTTTCGTAATGAAGTGCTGTTTCGTCCAACATGCAGACAGCAGAATTCAGCATAGTGTCCTCCTTATTAATTAGTGTATGATGTGAGTGTCAACTTCTCAGCTTCACCCTATTTGCTAAAGACCGTTTTTCCATTCTGATCTGTGATGATCCAGCCTGCATCTAAAGCTGCCGCTTTTCAGGATACCACGATTTGCCTCATACCATCATCCAGAAATTGAACTCCTTCACATTACTTATTCTACCGTAGTAGAATGTTCATTTTATTTTATTGCAGTAGAATGAAATAGTCAATAGAAAATCTAAAGTTTTAAAAATCTTCTCCACCTGTCCGCACTGACTTTTAGGAGTCAAAAAAAGTCTCAAAAGTGTTGGGTATCCTGCGTTTCTCACGCAGGATACCCAGTTTGATTATTAAAATGTTGATTTTTTCAAAGTTCAGATACTGTGGCGATCATGATTCAGCATACGAAATCGTCAGTGTTTCCATTGATCCATATTTGGTAAATACTGTTTTACCATTCTGGTCTGTGATTTCCCAACCGGTGTCTGCGGTCGTCGCCCCCCCGGATACCACGACCTGCATCATACCGTCATCCACCACATCACTGAAATTAATTCTGACGCCAGTGCAATTTTGGTAATCAGCATTATACAAAGGAAAGTCATCGGATATGCTCTCAGCTTCCAGCAAGATGTTCATATTGCTGGCTGAAATTTAATAATTGCGCCGGTGTCTGTGGTTTCCACCTTTGCCGGGATACGCATGGATTAGTGCCGGTAACATTCAACGCCAGATTATACTCCGCGGCCTGATACGTTCCACATGAGTTACTTCTTTTTCACCGCCATCCGCAGTGTAAACACGGACAACCTTGTTCATGCCTAAATATAAGCTGTTGCCGCTAGTATGCCACACGTCAGCATCGGTGGATACGGTATTGATATCCGTTGCCTGCATCATCTGATTTTCCATAACAAAGTTATAATTATTTTTCCATTGGAAATCAGACAGTGCCTGCAGATAGGTTCTTGCCTCCTGATCGGATTCATATACGAAGTCGCAATGGTAGAACACGCAGATTGGCACGCCATACTTTGCGGAAATATCCGTCCATTCCGCTCCTATATAAGGCAGGACGGAACAATTCTGCATCAGAATTGTCTTTTCACCATTGCTGGTCAGGAAAAACGGCAGAGAAATGACATTTTCTGCTGCTATCTGCGGACTCTGGAAGGTTGCCCCGGCAGGTGCAAAGCCGGAATTCCAAAGCAGGCCGGCATTCCATGCACTCAGGAACGACTGATAGTCGTGGTGTCTGCTGGTATACCAGGTGTGCTGGTTGGTTCCGGTAATACCGATTTCAAGACCGTAAGTCTCAAAAGCCTTCCTCTGCGCTTCAAGTTCGAAAGCCTCGCGCTTTGACGAAGCATAAGCATTCGTGTAGAAATGGACGCCCATATAGAAGTCGTTCGCTTTGACGTAGTCAATTTGTTTTTGTAACTGCTCTCTGTATTGAAAATATTCGGAGTCAATGGGATAAGCCATACCATATTCCAGACTGCCGCATGCAATATCCATCTCCCCGTCACCATTCAGGTCATGGAATACAGGCACGCAGTTGTTACCAAACTTAATATTATAATTGCCCTTGAAATTCATCTCGTCCGCTGTCAGATAGCCGTCAAAGCTCAGATTTCCAGATACGCCACCATAAAAACAAGCTACATAACCATCATAAGTACCCACCACCAGATCATTGATACTGTCGCCGTTAAAATCGCAGATCTCCGGTGCCAGCCATTGACCCAACCCCGCCGTAGCGCACATACCAGAGTAGCTGCCCATGTGATAAGAAGAGTATGAAGGCTTGTCGGAATTGCCGTCCGTACGACCATAATAAACCAGCAAGATCCCTTCGTTGGAGCCTACGGCAATATCCATGATACTGTCGCCATTAAGGTCGCCCAGGGAAGGCATACTTTGTCCGATAAGATCCGTTTCAGCAAGCAAACCTTCCGGTTGGAAGGACAGCGTGCCATTTCCGGCAAACCAGTAAATGTTGCCGTCATCACAGCCAGATATCATATCGAGGTAGCCGTCACCATTGAGGTCAAACATGCGCGGAGACGAGTATCCGGAAACACGAAGCGGGCTGCCGTTGAAATCGGTCAGCGAAATTGCTTTCGCAGTGCAAAACCGCTTATCAAAGTTTTGACCTTTAAAATAATAGAACCTACCGTCATAGCTGCCGCAGAAAATGTCAGTGACTCCGTCGCCGTTATAGTCGGTAAAGTCCGGGTAAGTGCGATATGTATATTGCGGATACTCGGCAAAATATCTTCCAGCATTTTTAATTTCTCCCAATCCCATCCATTTGTCGCCAGCGGCAATATGCGTACCGGAAGAGTAGGCGCTTTCATTAAAATCCATCGCGTAGTTAAGTCTGGAGCCGCCTTGATTGAGCAGATACGTCACGCTTTCGGACCGGAGAAACCAAGGATAAGCGTTGCGAATCAGCGAATAGGAAGGAACCTGTAAATACTCTTTACACAGTTCACTGAAAGTAATCAGCGAGCTATTTTCGATGCCTGTAATGTCTTCATAATGCAGTTCCCACGCCATACTGGGACTCCCAAAGCTACCAAATACGCGCTCCAAGGAATATCCAAAATGTTGCTTGGCGACATAGGCGGCAAATGAATTCAGCAGCAACTGGTTGCAGCTCGCAGAGGTGCTGGAAAATGCCGTCTGCTCGTCATCCCGTTCTTCCATGGAAAAGCCACTGAGATTACGGCATGTCCATAATCCCGCTGTGCCAGCGAGCTGTAATCGGCAAATGACTTGTAAAGGTTTGTAAAGTCAGAAATAACATTCTGCATCTCTCCCAGATCATCTCCCAAATCGGGCACGCTAATATTCACAGGGCACTCCGTAACAGGTACAAAATCGGTTGCACCAATGAAATCGCAGTTGAAATAATTGTAAAAAGCGTTAGCCAGGAATACCGCACCACCGTCAGAAACATAACCTACCAGTGCTTGAGAGACAGCCGCTGCATTGGAAGATTGCATAACACTATAGTCAGGAAAGACCACGTCATAACCACTTAAACTGTATTCACCGTCCACATCCGCGGAGGAAACACTCAAATTTATCAAGGTGGATTGCTGCAGATATTCCAAAGTATCTTCCCAAGTACTGTCATTGATGCTCCCACAGTACAATATCAGCGCACTGATAGAGTGCCCATTGCTAGATTTTTCCGCCAGTGAACTAAAAAGCAAGGATGTATCGTAACGTGTGCTGCTTTCTGATAAAGTACAGCCTGACAACATCGTCAGAACCATAGTGGTGCACAACATGATAGCTAATATCGTTTTCTTCATGAATTCAGAACCTCAGATAAAAAGAATCCCTTAAGATTTCGTATCGCCAAATTGTTAAACAGTTTAATTTTCATTATTGTACTCCTTTTCGCCGTTTGTTCTACTTCGGTAGAATGAATTGGATTTCATTCTACCGCAGTAGAACGTGGCTGTCAATGGAAAATCTAAAGTTAATCCCTTTTTTTCTTCCGCGGCTGCCGAGAATGATATCCTGTAGACAATTCTCCGCATCAAAAAAACGCCCCCAATGCAGATGGGAGCGGATCTTCATCAAAAGTGCAGAAAAAACGTTCGGAACTATTGAATCAATTTATCGTCTAAATTAATATGAAATAAAAGGAGGCTTATAATGCGAAAAATATTTGCTGCTATTCTATTGGGAATGATTCTTTTTTCACTTTGTTCTTGTGTAAATATGGCAACCGATACCAGTAAAAATAATGTGATAACCTATCCCAAAGCAATCGCTTTTGATGATTTTGATGCAGAACAAAAACTGAGGGAGGAAAACCCAATTGATGATAATTTTATTAAGAATATAAATATCTTTTCCTATGATACTGCACAGGCGCTTTTAAAGGGTAGGATGGATAATTTCAATTATTCTCCCTTGTCACTTTATTATGCACTTGCTCTTTTGGGGACTGGCGCAGACAGCGAAACACAGAACCAGATCTTTGAACTGCTGGGTGTATCATCAACGAAAAGGCTATCCACGCAGTGTGGGAATCTGTATCGGCTTGTATATACTGACAATGAAATAAGCAAATTGAAGATTGCAAACTCTTTATGGCTGAATGAGAATACAGGCTTCAAGGATATCTTTGTTTCAAATGCGGCAAAACATTTTTATGCTTCTACCTTTTCTATTGACTTCTCTAATAAGGATTCTGCAGAAGCTATGGCTCAATGGATTTCAGAAAATACAAACGATACTTTAACACCGGATTTGACGGTAAGTCCAGATCAGATACTCTCTATTATCAATACAATCTATTTCTGCGATGAGTGGGTAGACCGTTTCAACAATGACTTGACGCAAGAGGACACCTTTCATGCTGAAAGTCAGGATGTAAAGGTTGATTTTATGAATCAGACCTTTGGCTCCTATAGTTTTGTAAGAGGTGAGAATTATACCCGTTCCTCCCTTGGTTTAAAAGACAACGGACAAATGGTTTTTATTCTCCCTGATGAAGGAGTATCTTTATCCACTTTGGTCTCATCAAAGCATTCTATACAGGCTTTATTTGAAGACGGAGAAAGCCAATCTGGAGAGGTAGTATGGAAAATACCAAAGTTTGAGTTCGGTACCGAATGTAATTTAGCTGAAAAATTACAAACATTAGGGATCACAAACGCTTTTCAATCAGATGCCGATTTTTCTGGTATTACCGATGGTATTGCTTTTATTTCTACTGTTATACAAAAGACGCACATTGCCATTGATGAAAAAGGAGTTGAAGCATCCGCATTTACTCAAATAGATTATTGTGGCGCGGCGCTTCCAAATGGCAGAGCTGAGATGATTTTAAACAGACCGTTTCTTTACGCAATCACCGCATCGAATGGTATAATGATATTTGTGGGTGTATGCAATGATCCATCGGTATGCAACTAAACGATATGTAAAAGGGGAGGTAATGTAATGAAAAAAAGTAATTCAAAGTTACCGTATGTCGCTTTTGTAATAAGAACTTTTTATGATATGATAGCGTTAGCTTTGGCAATAGGTCTTTATGTTGTTTTTCGAGAGGATGCAAAGACATTATCGACAGAGCTTCTCATATTATCGTTGCCAATTTTGGCTATCGTTATAGTTTTTTTCGACCTGCGTTTTCGTTTTAGAGAGCTAAAAGAATATAAAAAGACAAAGCAGTTGTAGGATACGAAAATCATCTATGACTGGTTAAAACATACGCAAAAGGAACGAGTTAAGGGAGGAAGAGCAAAAGAGTGGATATTAAAAACACAGTAGATAAGAACGGTAACTATCGTAATAACATAAAAACAGGGATTCGTGTGATGCTTGTACAGAAGCAGGATCAACGTACCGGAAAACTGACGGAGGGTACTGTAAAAGACATTCTTACGAATTCAGCAATGCATCCTCATGGAATTAAAGTCAGGCTTGAAAATGGTATCGTTGGAAGAGTACAAAAGATTTTATAATAGTGCCCGGAAGGGCTGAAAGAATGAGATAACAAATGAGAACAAATAAATTTGCAGATTATAAATTAAGTGATGACATTTTAAAGGCAATTGATTTACTAGGATTCCGAATTCCAACGGAAGTGCAGGATCAGGTGATTCCTTTGGTGCTGGAAAATAAAGATATATTAGTGAAATCCCAGACAGGAAGTGGAAAAACGGCATCTTTCGCCATACCAATTTGTGAACTGCTCACTTGGGAAGAGAATTTGCCACAGGCTTTAATTTTAACGCCAACGCGAGAGCTTGCAATTCAAGTTCAGGAAGATGTTTTTAACATCGGTCGATTTAAAAGAATCAAAGTACCCGTCCTGTATGGCAGAACGACCATAGCCAAACAGGTTAAAGAGCTGAAACAAAAAACACATATTGTTGTGGGGACACCAGGCAGGGTTATGGATCATATCATGCGAGGTTCCTTGATTACAAACAAAATTAAATATCTTGTCATTGATGAAGCTGACGAAATGTTTAACATGGGCTTTCTGGATGAAGTGGAAGATATTATTGATAAATTGCCCGAGAATCGTGTCACTTTGCTTTTTTCTGCGACCATTCCAAATTGGATTGCCAGTATTGCCAAAACTTATATGAAAAACCCCGTTCGATTAAATATTGAAGCCCGGTCTATTACTGCAGACAATATTATGCAGGAACGATATCTTGTGGACGGCTCCGACAAACTCTCGTTGTTAAAGAAGGTAACCGTGATAGAAAATCCAGACAGTTGCCTGATTTTTTGTAATACGCAGCAGAAGGTTGATCAAATTTATCAGGAATTGAAAAAAGAAAAATACCCATGTGAAAAGATTCATGGAGGTATGATGCAAGATGATCGAACGCAAGTCATGTTGGACTTTAAAAAAGGTCAATTCAGGTATCTAGTTGCTACAGACGTTGCTGCCAGAGGGATTGACATTGAAAACATCTCCCTTGTAATTAACTTTGACGTACCAGAAACCAACGAGACCTATGTTCATAGAATTGGCAGAACCGGTCGTCAAGGGAAAGACGGACTTGCAATTACATTTGTAACGCCAGAGGAAAGTGGATTTGTGAATGAAATAGCAAAATTCACCGGAATAGAATTGTTAGAAAAAGGGCTTCCTGGTGATGATGAGCAAATCAAAGCAAGAAATGCCTTTGAGCAAAAACTTCAAAAACAGCCGGAGTTAAAGGAAGATAAAGGTGCTAAGCTAAATCAAGAAATCCTCAAAATTCATATAAACGCAGGAAAAAAGACCAAAATGAGACCGGTAGATATTGTTGGAACAATCTGCAGTATTCAAGGAATCACTGCAGAAGATATTGGAGTTATTAGTGTTCGTGATATTTCAACTTTTGTTGAGATTTTAAATAATAAGGGCGAAATGGTGTTGAAGGAGTTACAAGACCGAAACATTAAAGGAAGACCAAGAAAGGTAACAAAGGCTGAACCGAGATAGAAAGATAGACTAAGATTGCGTGTATCTTTGTCAACCATACTTGCAATATGCCAAAGAGTGGTGCACAATTTAGGGGAGTAATTATATTAATGATAAAATTTTTAATAGAGTATTTTTCTCGACTATTATTAATCGAGTTAACAATATTTATGATAGTTGGATGGGTACTTTCAGGAAACATTACCCCTAATTTTTATATCCTGTATCTTATCGTTCTTGTGATTTACATGACGATTCATCAACTGTTTCATAAAACAATAAAATGTTTAGCGAAGTAACCAATTCCACATATCCTTTTAGAGCACATCCTCTTGGTCATCACGAAAGTCATCTATTTTCAACCTGCAACAAACGGGCTTTCATTGCATTTTTGCTAACAAATTATATAAAATATAGAGCTGTGCACTTGGAATAAATTTCCACTAGTGCACAGTTTCTTTCTATCCGTTTAGGCTTTTTCAAAAGGTAAATGATAAAGATCTATTGAATTATTTCTTAAAATACCTTTTGCAATATGAATGGCTGTCTCCTCTGTGAAAAGTTGGTCATCCAGTGCGCTTTCAAGCGCATAGTAAATAGCATCTCTTGCGGTTTTGGAAGCAGTATAGATGACACGTTCTCCAAGTAGTGTATCAGATCCATAGACCATTTTGCCCCAAAGAGCAGGAAAGTCTAGCCAATTGCGAATATTTTTTGCAATGACTTTTGGATGGTTGCCAAACATAACACGTCCAGAAAGATCAATGTATACGCAATTTTTTTGAAATAATTTTGCTGCTAAGGCAAGGGTAGTCATTTCATTGAATCGCGGATATCCGCAGTGGAGAACAACTAACTTGGTATTGCTGGCCACTTCATCCATGGTCAGTTCCGTAAAATTTAATGGGTTTGTATATTCGGCATCCCCATCAATCATCGCCATATGGACCTGAATTGGCATATCTGTCATAGCTGCTCTTCTAAAAATATGCCATGCTACACAATCTTGAAAAGCAGTATATGCTTCGGTATCACCGGCTTTCGCTTTGTTAAAGAACCCCTCTGCCAATGCTTCATCATATTTTTTGAAATAAGTGGTTCTTGCATAAGCGCAAATCATCTTGTATCCAAGAGAACCATCAGACCTCATTTGATCCATAACGTGATCTACAAACGTCATATATTCGTCATAAGTAAAGTCATCTTTGGCAAAGCCATACTTCGTTTTATAAAGTCTTAAATAATGTTCAAATTGCTTTAAATATATCTTGCTGAAAGGCTTGCCAGACATATATTCATTATTAAATGGAAAAAGTAGCGGGTCTACAGTATTTATAATGCCAATACGATCTCTGCCATAAAGTTGTTTTGGCATTGCAAGATTTGCTATGAGATAGTCTACACCCGATGCATCCATAATCTCTTCAATAAAGTCCCCCAGATGTTGTTTTTTTTCTTCATAAATACTCGCTAATTCTGATTGCTTATCAGGATTATTGATATCTTCTCTGGAAAAGCCATAAAATTTCTTATACGCTTCATAATGAAGGTTTTCCAGATATGGAAAACCATAAGCCTGGGCATTGGGATGACTAAAGCTATCGTTAAATGGAAAACGTGCATCTGCAGGCATATTCATTTCATCCGTGGCAATAAAGCAGCCCGGATGACTGTGATCGTCTATAATTTTAATTTCATTAATTGTTTCTTTTAATTTTTCATACATAATTTTTGCTCCCTCTTTTCTTATTTAAAATAAATACACTTATGATATTGTACCGCATGGCTTACGCATTTAATTTGCATTAGCACGCATTTCATCTGAAGATTTTTTTGATAATTCGTTGCCCTTTCCTGTTTCAGGAAGTAATGAGCCAAAAACAAGGAATGTGAGGCAACATGCGATGGATACATACATTGCTGCCATAAATCCGGAGGTATTGACCACTTTGGTAATTATAGTATATAAAATGGTTTCAACAATATAGGAAATTGACCAGAACAATGCCATAACAACAGTTAAACGACGTGGGTTCATATCTTTTAATTGCTGCGGAATCGTAACAAATACGGTCATCGGTAAGAAAATAAAGAAGCCAAGTGCAAATGCGCATACCATAGCAATAGTAGACGAACTTGTTTTAATCATCACAAAAGCAATAAGAGGAACCAAAATACCACAAACCCGGATAATGGGTAAATTTCTCTTTGTTTTCTTGGTCAGCATAATACCAAATGGGGTAGCAATCACACCGGCAACGGCCAGAAGCGTTGAAAGCAGAGAGGCACTTACCACAACAGATTCATTGAGTGGAAACAAATTCAACATGACGATATAAAGAGTTAACCATCCGGAATATGCGAATGGAAATAGATAATTAAACTTATCCTTTAACCCGTCGGCATAACCATAATCCGCAACAGGGACTGCATTTGTACTTGTAGAAGTTTTAAAATTCTTGCCAAAAATGACCCAAAGAATAAATATCAGGAAACTTATCATGGCAAATACTAAGACAACACTTTTCCAACTGCCCAATGCATTGATAATGGGTTCTACCATAATTAAAGCAACAATATTACCAATGTTATTGGCAACGGAGTTCAAACCATTGAGTAATGGGCGTTTCTCCGGTTCAAAGTAGTGCATAACGATAGGCCCGAAGTATACAACCATTAAAGCGCCCCCAAAACCCATGACAAAACGGCTTAAGATAAAAAATGGGAAGCTGGTTGCAAACGCCCCAAGACCAACAACGGAGATTAAAAGTGCGGCTAATCCAACAGCTTTTTTTGGTCCAAGTTTAATTAAAAATCCAGCAGCAAGTAAGTTGCCAATAATTTTTGAAATAGTAATCGCATTCGTAATTGCTGCTGGAAGCGCGTCTAAATTAAAGTATTCCACAATCTGTGGCGTTACTTTTGAACCTGCTAACCAGGAAATACTGAAGAACATATAACTTAAGAACAATAACGCTTCAATAAAATAGGCCCGTGATCTACTTGTTGAGACTTCGTTTTTCATAATAGTTCTCTCCTCTTAAAAATAAATAACTGCTTTTTCTGGCAAGTGACCGGTCTGCTTACCTTTCCCATAATAATTACGCAAAATATATGCCAATTACTTGAAAGCTCTTATTGGAACAATTTCAAAGGTAGCGTCTAGCAAAGATGCAAAATTGCACCATATTTTAAAGAAAAAAATAGAAAAACAACAGAAATGTGTAGAAATGCACACAAAATTTTACGGTGTGGTATACTATGAATATTCAAATGTTAAAAAAGCGAAAAAATGGGAGTATTTTTATGGAAGATGCAAAACAGTTTTATGAGAAAATGATGAACCATATGGATATCTGTATTTTTATTCTGGATAATAAAGGTAAGGTTGTCTTTGCGAATTCAAACATGATTAAAACAATGGGAACTACCCGAAAGAAATTTATGAATTTCAATTTTATGGAAATGTATCAAAAAGGTCTTCTTGAACGATGTATTACCGGAACGGTTTATGAAACAAAAAAAGAAATGACCGTTATTAATAATGGAATTACAGAAAGTGGAGAACATTATCAAATATTTGGAACAACGACACCAGTAATGAACAGTGATGGAACGATTACGAATCTGGTATGTGCCTGTGTCAAAGTATCTGATTTTACAAAAAGTTATCTATCAGCACTCTGTAACAATCAGACAAGTCAGATTTACACACTAAATAAGATCTCTTATCCTAAAGGCAAGCAGACTATTATAGGAAATAACCAGAATATGAAATATCTGATAGAGATGGCGGAAACCGTGGCAAAAACAGATACAACCGTATTGATTACCGGAGAGTCCGGAACAGGAAAAGAAGTTTTTGCACATCTGATACACAACAAAAGTTCACGCAGAGAGAAAGAAATGATCGCAATTAACTGTGCCGCCATTCCCGAATCACTGTTAGAAGCCGAACTATTTGGATATGAAAAAGGTTCCTTCACCGGAGCATTAAATACTGGAAAGATAGGACTTTTTGAAGCAGCAGAGGGAAGTACACTTTTCCTTGATGAAATCAACTCATTGCCATTAAGCTTTCAGGCAAAGCTTCTGAGAGTACTTGAGGACAAAAAAGTGAAACGTGTAGGCGCTGTGAAAGCAAATCCCGTAAACTTTCGCCTGGTGGTTACATCAAATGAAGATTTGAAAGAGTGTATCGCCAATAAAACCTTCCGTGCGGATTTATACTACCGCTTATCTATTATAAACTTAGAGATTCCACCACTGAGACAACGGAAAGATGATATTATTCCATTGGCAGAACATTTTTTGAAACAATATTGTGAAATATATCGAAAAGAAAAGATATTTTCCCGTAGGTCTTATCAGATACTTTTAGAGTATTCCTGGCCTGGAAATGTAAGAGAGTTGAAGAATTTTGTAGAACGGGCAGTGATTATGAGTTCGTCAATGGTGATTAAAGTTAATTCATTTCCAAGGAATGTGTTTATTGATTTTGAAAATCAGTTGTCTCTTGCGGCAAAAAGTGATTTACCCCAGGAGGATCAGATCTTTGATTATGAATCCGATGACTTTTCCTTCAAATCTTGTGTAGAAAATTTTGAAAAAGAAATATTGTCTGATGTACTAAAAAAGTACGGACCGCAAAAAGCAGCACGGATATTAAAGCTTGACCGGTCAACAATTACACGTAAAAGGGCAAAATATAAATTATAATTGAATCTATACAGCGTTTATTTTTCGCATCCGCTATTTTCACAAAATTTATCTTACACTCTCCCTTAAGATAAAAAACGATTAAATCTTCGAATTGTTTTTATTCCATATTTCTTTTTTGAAGGTTTCTCCATCTTTGTATTGTGCTCTTGCAATTAATTTATCGAAGGAGCTATCCTTGGATTTCCATTCTGCTATACCCTTTGTTTCTATTTTCAGTTCTGTTTCCGTGACCTTATTATTATTATATACTTCGAGAATGATTTTCTCCGGCTGAATTTTATTCTCACCACAGGTAAATTCAATTACGGAAGGTATTTTCTCTTTATTTAAAAGAACTTCTGCCTCGATGAAGGCATACGATTGAATGATTTTTTTAAGATTTATAGTTTTCGCATCGCTGCTTAAAATACGGCTTCCATCATCTAAAACAACATAATACTCAAAGAGATACGGGGATTTGTCCTCTTTTTTTAATATTTTATAGTCCTCATCATTATATTGATAAGAAACAATCCATTGCGGCTGATCTTCTTTATTGATTTCCAATTCAGCTTCAAAGCTTCCCACTGTCTGAGCAGTTGCAATGCGTTGTTGAAATTTGTCCTCACCTGATTTACGGTAATAAAATCTTACTGCTGAACCAGAGACATAATCTTTTATCTGCCAGGAAAATTTCACGAATTGTATTCCGTCAACAATACCTCCATCTTTTATATCTACTTTGGAAAGCCATTGCTGTTCTTGCTTAATCTGATTAACTGTATCATTTATTTCATCTACCTCTTCGCCCACTGTTGTTTCTAAATAGTACTTAAAATCATTCGCAATACGCTCTCTTAAATTGTGGATGCTTGATATCGTATACACATTAAAAACTAAGCTAATGATAAGTAAAACAATGATGATTTTATTTTGCCGTTGCAAAGACACCACCCCTTTATTGGATAATTATACCAATACATTTAAAGCATGACAAGGCATAGATTTAATGCTGCACCTTTTTACTAAAATTATTTCATCAAAAAAAATCCCACTGGCAGTAAGTTGACTACCAATGAGATTTGTATCTTCTAAAGCTTTATCCGATATGTAGTATGGTTATAAACACCCCCTTTGATTCTAGTACATAGTTACCAAGTCACAATAATACACCATTTTATTTACAAAAAATAAAACAAGTTGAAATTAATATATGTATTTGTAATTTTTTAAACAATTTATAGAATTATATCAATTTTGTTTGTACTGAACCTATCCAAAAAAGCATAAAGATCCTATTCACCAGAACTTATTTCGTCAAACATTCCCCTAAGCTCTTTTGCTGCTGCTGCAATATCCTTTTGGGCGATGAGATCAGAAACCACTGCAAAACCGTCAATTCGGCTTCCTTTGAAGCAGGAAGCTGTCTGGCGATTAATTCCTCCGATCACCACAATGGGAATTTGAACTGCCTCTCGAATCCTGGAAAGCACCTCCATCGTGACGTTTCTGGTATCGGTCTTTGTACTGGTGGCAAACATGGCTCCGACCCCCAGATAATCGGCACCGTCTGCTTCTGCGCGAACCGCCTCGTCTACGGTAGATACGGAAACTCCCAGAATCTTATCTTTGCCGATCAAGCTGCGCACAATGGAAGGGGGAAGATCGCTCTGACCTAAATGCACCCCCTCTGCATCCGTCGCAAGGGCAAGATCAACTCGGTCATTGATGATCAGCGGAACCTGATGCTTTTTCGTAATCTCCCTGATCGACAGTGCCAGCTGATAGAATTCAAAGGAAGAAACGGCCTTTTCTCGCAGCTGTACAATCCTGCAGCCTCCGCGTATCGCCTGCTCCACTGCTTCCTCCAACGTTTCTGTGCTCATCAGCGTTCTGTCGGTGACAAGGTACAGGGAATAATCAACTTCATATTTCATTAATTTTCGCCCTCTTTTCCATTGTCGTTTTATCCAATAAGCTGAGCGTATCCATCAACGTAATGCGAAAGCTCCCGGTTCCTTTTTTTCCGGACTGCTCATATGCGATTTCTCCCGCAATCCCCATGGCAGTGATACCGGAAACCGCTGCGGTCAGATAGTCCTGCGTAACACCTGCGAAAGAAGCTGTCAAAGCAGTTGTTACACAGCCCGTTCCGGTAACCTTTGAAAGCATAGGATGACCGTTACGAATAGTTATCGTTCGCATCCCATCAGAGATCATATCGACCGCACCGGTGATCGCCGTCACACAGCGGTACTTGTGCGAAACTGCATGGGCAATAACCGCTCCGTCATTTTTTGCATCCGCATCAGAAACGTCTACTCCCCGTGTCGATGCGGCCTGTCCTGCAACAAAAGAAACTTCTGAAAGATTTCCTCGTAAAATGGTGATTTTAACTTGATCCAAAATCGCCTTTACTGTTTCATTTCTTAGCTTTGAAGCCCCGGCACCCACCGGATCAAAGACTACGGGGATACCAAGCTGGTTTGCCTGCTTTCCGGAAGCGATCATGGATGCAACGGTTCTTTCATTTAAAGTACCGATATTAATCACCAGCGCGGAAGAAATCGCGGTAATTTCCTCGGCTTCCTTGATATCATCCGCCATGATTGGTGACGCACCGATTGCCAGTGTGGCATTTGCACAGTCTCCTACGGTTACATAATTGGTGATCTGATGAACCAGCGGCACCTGCTCTCTGACTTTAATGATCAGGTCCGCGGCCTTAGCTGCCATGGTGAGACTGCCTTTGATCTGTTCTTTTTCTAATGTCTTATTATGATTCATTTTTTCTACCTTTTCTTTTTTCACTTATCATTAATGCTGTTGTTTTCTCTTTACTGCTTTCCTTCTTTCATTCTGTTTTTTTATTCCGAAAGTACCACGTTCTTACCTTCTAATATTTCATTGGTCGTTTTCATGGCGCACATCTTGCCACACATAGAACAGCTGTGCTGATTCTCAGGCGGTGTACTTTCAAAATATGCTCTTGCTTTTTCGCCATCAATGGCATTACAGAACATTTCTTCCCAGTCAATTCTCCGTCTTGCGTCACTCATTTTGTTATCCATTTCTCTGGCATGAGGTATCCCCTTTGAAAGATCCGCCGCATGAGCTGCTATTTTGCTTGCAACAATACCTTCTTTCACATCATCAAGATCCGGAAGGCGAAGATGCTCTGCAGGCGTAACATAGCACAAAAAGTCTGCGCCGTGAGCTGCCGCGATTGCACCGCCGATCGCGGCAGTAATATGATCATAACCAGGAGCAATATCCGTAACCAGCGGACCCAAAACATAAAAAGGTGCATTATGGCAAAGTCGCTTCTGTAGCGTGATATTAGCAGCAATTTCATTCATTGCCATGTGCCCCGGTCCTTCAACAAGTACCTGAACATCCTTATCCCAGGCTCTTTTCGTCAAGTTCCCAAGCTCCACCAACTCACCGATTTGAGCGGCATCCGTACTATCCGCAATCGATCCGGGACGCAACGCATCTCCCAAGCTGATGGTCACATCATATTCTCTGAGAATTTCCAACAGATCATCATAATACTCATAAAACGGATTTTCTTTTCCTGTCATTTCCATCCATGCAAAAAGAAGAGAACCTCCTCTGGAAACAATGTTTGTCAGTCTTTTTTCCCGTTTAAAACATTCTACCGCTCGCTTATTGATTCCTGCATGTATGGTCATGAAATCAACGCCCTCTTTGGCATGCGCCTCCACGACCTTTAAAAAATCCCCGGCAGAAATATCCATCAAATCCTTTTCCAAATATCCAATCGCATCATACATAGGAACCGTGCCGATCATAGCAGAAGAGCAAGAGATCAGTTCCTTTCGAAATTGATTTGTTTTTCCGTAATTACTTAAATCCATGATGGATTCACAACCGAAAGAAAGGGACAATTTTACCTTTTCCATCTCAAAATCATAATTCTTACAATCTCCGGAAATCCCAAGATTGACGTTCACCTTTGTTTTAAGTCCCGTACCAATTCCTTCCGCTGACAAAGAGGTATGGTTAATGTTTGCCGGTATTGTAACCTGTCCGCAGGCGACAAATCTACGCAGTGTATTTACATCCATCCCTTCTTTTTCTGCAACGGTTTTCATTTCCTTTGTAATAAAGCCATTTTTGGCTGCTTCCATTTGTGTCTTATAGTTCATATTGTATCCTCCCCTTTTCTATTTCATAGTTGTTACGTGTTGAAATAACTGATAAAAATGATTAACCGGACCATGACCTTTCCCAATGGGTAATGCGTGTTCTATGGCCGTAGTGATGTATTCCTTTGCAGCGCCCACTGCATCCCGGACTTCCATTCCATTTGCAAGATTTGCTGCAATGGCCGACGAAAAGGTACAGCCGGTTCCGTGGGTATTTTTTGTCAAGATACGTTTATTTCGATAATAAACGAATTGCTCCCCGTCAAATAAGATATCTTCTGCATCACCCTCCAGATGGCCTCCTTTGATCAGAACATTTTTAGCACCCATGTCATAGATGATCTGAGATGCTTCCTTCATATCCTCTGTCGTTTCAATTTTTCTTCCGGTTATCGTTACCGCCTCCGGAATATTGGGCGTAAGCAGAAATGCCTGAGGAATCATTTCATGGATCAAGGTTTTCAATGCACCGGGCTGCATCAAAGCACAGCCTCCTTTTGCTATCATAACCGGATCGATAACTGGATTTGGTGGATCATATTGCAACAATTTGGATGCAACCGTACGCATAATCTCTGCATTAGAAAGCATTCCAATTTTAACCCCGTCCACTCTGATATCCTGAAAGACTGCATCCATCTGATCCTCAATTATTGGGGTCGAAATGTCCTGAATGGAAATTACGCGGCTTGTATTTTCCGCTACAACAGAAGCGATAACACTCATGCCATAGGTGCCATGAGCGGAAAATGTTTTCAAGTCCGCCTGGATTCCGGCTCCTCCACTGCAATCAGAACCGGCAATCGTCAAAAGATTTTTCATAAATTTGCTCCTTCATAGATTTTTAAATAACTCCGTATAGTAGGAAGCCGCATTCTATAAAAACAGAAAATGCCTGGCGAAGAAGCCAGGCATTTGTAAATCATATTATGATCTCGCTTCCCTACCACGGTGTTAACCGTCAGGTTCAAAGGGTCAGGTTTTACCTTCTCAACTGTCATGCAGTCCCCCCGCAAACTATTCAGTTGTTAATAAAAGGCTGACCAGTCGGAACAATGAGTATTTCCTCAAAGGTAGTGCCAGCCAAAAAGCGCCCACCAGCTAGGGTGGACGCTTGAAAACAAAGTTTATCTTTTCATTCGCTTCCCTACCACGGTGTTAACCGTCAGGTTCAAAGGGTCAGGTTTTAGCCTTCTCAACTGCCATGCAGTTCCCCCGCTTCTGTTTATTATATTACAAATAAAAAGATTTTGCAATTTTATTTTCCAGAAAAAGTAGGCAAATAGAAAATAATATTTTCTATTCACTACAAAAATGTATTACAAATATTATTGATTCGGTGTTTCCTGTTCATAGGCCTTTAGAATTCGCTTTGCAACACGATATTTTGAAAGACGCATATCCATTGACTGTTTTTCAATATATTTATGGGCTTGCATTTCCGACATGGAAAGATATTGAATCAGAACGCATTTCGCTCTGCTGATAAGTTTCATTTCTTCCAGCTTTATTTGAAGATGCATATTCTCTTCCTTGAGAAATAGTACCCGCTGTCTCGTTACTTCAGCAAATTTGACGGCTTGATTAAAAAATGCTTTTACAATAGGTTTGCCAACCACCAAAACACCATAAGATTCTATTTTCTGTGCCACCATATTAGCGTACTTATTCTGTATTGCCAATAGCACACCTGCCGTATACTTCTCTGCTGCATAGGTTGCCAGCTCAACACCTGTTTTGCCTTCCAGCGGTGAGTTTATGATAACCAAATCAAATTCTGTTTTCTCCATCAGAAGGATTGCGTCCTCTTCGGTATAAGCAACTTCAATTTGTGTCGTCGGTTCCATCTCAAGCAATTGCACTAACATATCTTTGCTTTTCCCCTTACGCGACACCAACAAAATTTTCTTCATTGACTCACCTCCTTCCATCAAACTAATTTCTCATTATACCACCGAATTGAGAATTTTCAAACACTTTATTTTTCCAATCGTATTGTTTCTAAGAAAATTATACATCTCTTCCTTCATCGTATTGCAATGCATCATAACCTTCTTCTCCGGAACTGATTCTGATCGCGTTATTTACATCATAAACAAAGATTTTTCCGTCTCCCATGGTTCCTGTTCCAAGTACTTTTTTCGCAGCCTCAATTACGGTTCTGACCGGTATTCTACTGACTACAATTTCAATGCAAACCTTCGGAAGCAGATTCATTTCAAGTTGAACACCCCTGTAGTAATCCTTTCTTCCCTTCTGTGCTCCACATCCGTGAACCTGGGTTACTGTCATTCCGGTAATTCCGATTTTGTTCATTGCCTCCTTCAGTTCGTCGAATTTGTTCTGATTTGCATAAATCTCAACTTTTGAAAGTTTCGCTCCTTCTCCGCTGTAGCTAGTGGAATCATCCTTATCATAAACTTTAACTTTTTCCATACTGACAGCATTGTTTTCCGAAATCGGCATAAAATCGGCATAGCTGCTTTCAATGTCATGTTCATGAACATCAAGACCCATAAGCTCTTCTTCCCTGGTCACACGAAGTCCAATGGTATGTTTGATGGCCTGGAATACAACAGTCATCGTGATGCCCATCCATGCAGCGACACTTGCCACACCTAAAAGCTGGATCAATACCATATGAGAACCTCCGCCATAGAGCAAGCCTCCGTCAAGAGCAAACACACCAGTCAATATTGTACCTGCTGCTCCACAAAATCCATGAACTCCGATAGCACCAACAGGGTCATCAATTTTAACTTTTTTATCAAGCCATTCTATTCCATATACGGTTACTAAAGAAGCAATCAGTCCGATTACAAATGCGCCAACCGGACTGACGGCATCACATCCTGCTGTAATGGCAACCAATCCACCAAGTGCACCATTTAAAGTCATGGATACATCTGGTTTTTTGTATTTCATCCAAGTAATGATCATCGTCCCGCATGCGGCAGTAGCAGCAGCAAGGTTTGTATTTAAAAAGATCTTACTCATTGAAAACAGAGTATCATCACCTGTCGCCGATACCGTTGATCCTCCGTTGAATCCGAACCAGCCAAACCATAAAATAAATACACCCAAGGCTCCAATCGTCAAATTATGACCCAAAATGGCTTGTGCTTCTCCTTTACTATTATATTTTCCGATACGCGGTCCCAGAAGATAAGCACCGATCAAAGCGGCAACACCGCCGGCCATATGTACCGCAGTTGAGCCGGCAAAATCATGGAATCCAAGCTCAAATAACCAGCCGCCTCCCCATATCCAATGCCCGGAAACGGGATAAATTACCGCACTGATTGCCAAACTGTAGATGCAATAAGCCGAAAATTTGGTTCTCTCTGCCATCGCTCCGGAAACAATGGTAGCTGCGGTAGCACAAAATACAGTTTGAAATATAAAAAAAGCAGCGGTTGGATAACTGGAGTCATAATTGCCTTGCACAAAGAAATCTGGAGCACCAATCCAACCTCCAATACTTGTACCGAACATAATCCCGAATCCAACCACCCAAAAAGCAACGGAACCGATAGAAAAGTCCATTAAATTTTTCATAATAATATTTGCAGCATTTTTGGCCCTTGTAAATCCTGTTTCTACCATTGCAAATCCCGCCTGCATAAAAAACACCAACGCCGCAGCAATCAGTACCCACATGGTATCTACTGATGAATACATAAGAAAGCCTCCCTTCAAATAAAAAAATAATAAAAATGAAAATAAAATAAAAAAAGTGGAAATGACGGAATCCAGGCTTCCTATTTCCACATGTCGCCACAAGGGCGACAACGGCTGCGCCTCCGATTCGCTTCGCTCGCTGCTGTCCGTTTTGCCAATCCAAGCAAGCTTGGGGCAAAAAGGCAACGGTCAAGAAGCTTACTTTGATACTCCGTCAATATCGCTGAGAGCGATATTTCCTACGTAATAAAAAAAGAGCGCTGTTGGCTTTTCGCCACAGCACCCTTGCTATTGTTGTGAATTATAGTCCTCTATTTCTTATCTGTCAAGAAGATTTTTTATTTTTGTTTCGATCCGAACATTTATATTTTATTCTCGAAAATAAGATTTTTGGTTCATTTTCGATATTTTCAGAAAATTCAATTTCATTGCCAAAATTCCCTTGCATTTTCGTTTTGCATACAGTATACTGTTTTCTAATAGACAAAGGCGTCTTACTTTTTAAGGGACTCTTTGTCTTTTTGTTTACGCTAATTAGAAACAGGGGGACAAAGATATGAAGATGGAAGGACAAGTTAGAATACCATCCGGTTGTGCTATATCTGGTATTTTTTCCAGGGAAGGCAACCGTTTCAACGGAGAAAATATTATAAAATCTATTTCCACAATGCATGACCGTTCCAACGGTCTGGGCGGTGGTTTTGCAGCATATGGAATATATCCCCAATACAAGGATTACTACGCACTGCATATATTTTATGATAATACCACAACAAAAGAAGAATGCGAAAAATATTTAGATCAACGCTTTGATATTATCAATCTATCCAAAATACCGACAAGAAAAACGAATCGTATAACAGAGGAACCTTTAATATGGCGTTACTTTGTAACGCCACTGCCTACCAAACTATCGGAAAGTCAACTGGATGAGGATGAATTCACAACGAGGTGTGTCATCCACATCAATTTCAGCATTTCAGGAGCTTATATTTTTTCCAGCGGAAAAAATATGGGCGTATTTAAAGCAGTAGGTTTTCCTGAGGATGTCGGCTATTTTTATCGGCTGGAGGATTATGAAGGCCACTGCTGGACAGCACATGGCAGATATCCGACCAACACTCCCGGCTGGTGGGGCGGTGCGCATCCTTTTGCACTGAGAGACTTATCCATCGTACATAATGGAGAAATATCCTCCTATGATGCCAACCGAAGATATATCGAAATGTTTGGTTATCATTGTACTTTATTGACTGATACCGAAGCAATCACCTATATTGTCGATTACCTGACCAGAAAGAAAGGTCTTACCTTGGAAGAGATGGCGCATGTCATCGCCGCACCGTTCTGGACAACCATAGAAAAAAAATCAGAGGAAGAACGAGAAATTCTGACCTATCTGCGCAATACCTTCAGCAGCCTGTTGATTACCGGCCCATTCTCTATCCTCCTGGGTTTTGAGGATGGAATCATGGCTTTAAATGACCGTCTGAAACTTCGCTCCATGGTAATTGGAGAAAAGAATGATATGGTTTATATCGCAAGCGAGGAGTGTGCGATTCGAATTGTTACCCCAGAGCTTGATAAATTCTGGTCGCCAAAAGGCGGCGAGCCTGTGATATTTACCCTGAATGGAGGTAGCAGAAATGACGATTAATTATTTTTATCCGGAATTTGAAGTCATAAGGGATAAGGAGAAATGTATCAACTGCGGACAATGTGTTTCTCAGTGTGCAAATGAAGTCCATTACTACAAGGACAATGGTCAAATGGCTATCGATGATTCAAAATGTGTCAATTGTCATCGCTGTGTCTGTATCTGTCCAGCCAGAGCTTTAAAAATTACAAAATCAAATCATAATTTTAAATATAATGCAAACTGGACAAGAAGAACAATTACGGAGCTTTATTCTCAGGCGGAAACCGGAGGCGTACTTCTATCCTCCATGGGAAATCCAAAGGAGATGCCTGTTTATTGGGATAGGATTCTAATTAATGCGTCCCAGGTAACCAACCCTTCCATTGATCCTTTACGGGAACCGATGGAAACTAAGGTTTTCTTAGGCAGCAAGCCAACAAAAATCGAACGGGATGAGAAGGGCAGAATCATAGATAATCTGCCGCCGCACATCGCACTGGATGTTCCGATTCTATTTTCCGCCATGTCTTATGGTTCAATCAGCTATAATGCCCACTCGTGCCTGGCACAGGCTGCGGTTGAGCTCGGAACCTGTTATAACACAGGAGAAGGCGGTTTGCATAATGATTTTTACCAATACAGCGATCATACGATTATACAAGTTGCATCCGGTCGTTTCGGCGTACATAAAGAGTATCTGGAAGCCGGAGCGGCAATTGAAATCAAGATGGGGCAGGGAGCAAAACCCGGAATCGGCGGCCATTTGCCCGGCAATAAAATTGTTGGAGACATCTCCAAAACCAGAATGATTCCGGAAGGTTCTGATGCAATATCTCCAGCGCCGCACCATGATATTTATTCCATCGAGGATCTTCGTCAGTTGGTTTACTCTTTGAAAGAAGCAACAGACTATAAAAAACCGATTATTGTAAAAGTTGCCGCCGTACATAATATTTCATCCATTGCAAGTGGCATTGCAAGAAGTGGCGCAGATATCATCGCTCTTGACGGTTTCCGCGGAGGTACAGGTGCTGCACCAACCCGAATCCGGGATAATGTAGGAATTCCCATTGAACTTGCTCTGGCCAGCGTGGATGAAAGGCTGAGACAAGAAGGAATTCGTGGAAATGTATCCCTCATTGCAGGAGGAAGCATCCGCAACAGTGCTGATATTGTAAAAGCCATTGCATTGGGAGCAGATGCAGTTTATATTGCAACCAGCGCTCTTGTGGCCATGGGCTGCCATCTTTGCAGAGAATGCCACAGTGGGAAATGCAACTGGGGAATTGCAACACAGAATCCGCAGCTCGTTGCCCGTCTTGATCCTGAAATTGGCCGACAAAGGCTCGTGAATCTGGTAACTGCTTGGAAACATGAAGTAAAGGAAATGATGGGTGGAATGGGGATTAACTCCATTGAAGCATTAACTGGTAATCGCCTTATGCTTCGAGGAATTGGCTTAAACTCCAGAGAATTGGGTGTTCTCGGTATTATGCATGCCGGAGAATAGGAGGTAACAAGATGAATATCAACGCTTTGGCCATTAATTTTAAAGAATTAAACAGAAAGATAAAAGATTCTGATGCAAAGGAACTTGTAATTGATCAATGTACTGGACAAAGATATATCGGATCTGGACTTTCCTCAGGAGCAATCAGTATTTATGGTATCCCGGGCAATGCACTGGGATCCTATCTTGACGGAGCAAACATCACGGTTTACGGCAACGCGCAGGACTCCGTCGGAGATACGATGAATGATGGAAATATCTTTATTCATGGTTCCTGCGGAGATACACCCGGCTACGCCATGCGAGGCGGAAAAATATTGATCAAAGGAAACGCCGGTTATCGAGCCGGAATCCATATGAAGTCCTATCGGGATAAATCACCTGTTTTGGTGATCGGCGGCACTGCCGGAAGCTTTCTTGGAGAATATCAGGCAGGAGGCAGAATCATTGTTTTAGGACTAAACAGCACACAAACCTGCCCAATTGGAAATTTCTGTGGAACAGGAATGCATGGAGGTAAAATATTCCTCAGGTGCAATCAACTTCCTTCCAGTCTTCCAAAGCAGGTAAAATCAAGACTTGCAGAAAAAAAAGACCTGCTGGAGATTGAAAAAGATGTCGAAGAATTTTGCAGTAAATTTGATTATGAAAAAGAAATGGTGTTGAATCATTCCTACTTTGTTTTAACACCAAATACAAAAAATCCGTATCAGCAACTGTATGTGCATTGCTAAAAAAATTCTGGCAAGTATTATTTCGAATACCGCTATTAAAAAAAGTTGCCTTGAATTTTCAAGGCAACTGCAAAATAATACAAATTTCTATTCTTATTTTTATTTTTTACAAGAGTAAATGTCATGTCGGCTAGAGCCCGAGTCCAAATTTATTTTTCACTCGATTTATGGTTCTTTCTGAGATGGCATTTGCTTTTTGAGCACCATCCTTCAGAATACTAATCAGCTCTTCTGACTCACGAATTTCCTGATATCGCTGCTGAATCGGCATAATGGCTTCCACGGTAACATCAACCAAATCTTTTTTGAAGTCTCCATATCCACAGCCTTCATATTTTTTCTCAATATCCGGTACTTTCATACCGGAAAATGCACTATAGATGTTCAGAAGATTACTGATTCCCGGTTTATTTTCTATATCAAACCGAACAGATCCTTCCGAATCTGTCGTAGCTCTCATGATAGATTTTTTAATCTTTGCTGCATCATCTAAAAGAGAGATTCTACTATGAATATTTTCAGCACTTTTACTCATTTTTGAAGTAGGATCGTCCAATGACATAATCCTTGCTCCTTCTTTTAAAAATCTGCCGTCAGGTACAACAAAGGTCTTTCCGTATTTATTATTCACCCTTTCTGCAAGGTCTCTGGTAATTTCTATATGCTGTTTCTGATCATTTCCTACCGGAACCACATCGGTATCATAGAGAAGGATATCTGATGCCATAAGGATCGGATAAGTAAACAGCCCCGTCGGAGCTGATTCACTTCCTCTGCTCTTTTGCTTAAACTGTGTCATTCTGGAAAGCTCACCAGTATAGGAATTACACATGAGAATCCAAGAAAGTTCCGTATGACCCGGAACCATGGATTGAATAAAAATAATTGACTTCTTTGGATCCAGACCTACGGAAAGATATAAGGCAGCTACGTCCAGAATGTTTTTCCGTAACACCTTGGAGTCCTGAGGCAAGGTAATAGAATGAAGATCCACAATACAATAAATACAGTCATTCTCATCTTGCAGTTCAACAAACTGTTTTAACGCTCCCAAATAATTACCAATATGAATATTCCCTGTAGGCTGTACTCCTGAAAAAACTCGTTTCATTTTATCTTCTCCTTAACATTCTGTCCGATTTTTAAAGAAAATCGCCCGACAGAATTTAGGCTAGAAAATCACGAATCTTCGATTTGCAGATTTTCATCGTCTTAACATTCTGTCCGATTTTTAAAGAAAATCGCCCGACAGAATTTAGGCTAGAAAATCACGAATCTTCGATTTGCAGATTTTCATCGTCTTAACATTCTGTCCGATTTTTAAAGAAAATCGCCCGACAGAATTTAGGCTAGAAAATCACGAATCTTCGATTTGCAGATTTTCATCGTCTTAACATTCTGTCCGATTTTTAAAGAAAATCGCCCGACAGAATTTAGGCTAGAAAATCACGAATCTTCGATTTGCAGATTTTCATCGTCTTAACATTCTGTCCGATTTTTAAAGAAAATCGCCCGACAGAATTTAGGCTAGAAAATCACGAATCTTCGATTTGCAGATTTTCATCGTCTTAACATTCTGTCCGATTTTTAAAGAAAATCGCCCGACAGAATTTAGGCTAGAAAATCACGAATTTTCGATTTGCAGATTTTCATCGTCTTAACATTCTGTCCGATTTTTAAAGAAAATCGCCCGACAGAATTTAGGCTAAAAGCTACGAATCTTCAATTCGTAGCTTTTCATCGTCAAAATCCTGTTTTGAGTTCTATTATTTTCTTATATAGCTCTATATGATTTAAACTTTAACTGCCATTTGAAATTTTTCTCTGATCTTCTTTTCCAGTCTGGAAATTGTCATCTGCGAAACACCCATTTCGTCTGCAATATCCTGCTGCGTTTCATTCTTAAAAAATCTCTTTTTAAAAATATCCCTTTCCTTACCGGACAAATCTTTTAATATAGTTTTAATTAATTCCGCATTTTCAAAGCTAAGATAACCCTGTTCTTCTCTGCCAGTGTACTTTTCTAATGCGGCTCCTTCTCCTTCATCACCGCCTTCATCAAAAGTCTGATTCAGAGAATATGTACTATAAGCCTGTCCGCCTTCCATAGCTTCCAAAATTTCTTCTTCCGTATAACCAAGATATTCAGCCAGCTCCTTTACCGTTGGAACCCGATTTAACTTTCCGTATAAAACTTCCTTCGCCGGCGAAACCTGCGCCGAAATTTCTTTCAATCTCCTCGGAACCTTAACAGCCCAACCCTTATCGCGGAAATACCGTTTAATTTCACCAATGATAGTTGGTGTTGCAAAACTAGTAAATTCAAAACCTTTAGAGGCATCGTATCTTTCTACAGCAAAAACAAGAGCCATGGAACCAACTTGATACAAGTCCTCATAATCCACACCCTTATTTAAATATTTTTTGATTAATATTTCAACAATATACAGGTATCTTTCAACAATTTGATTTCTAATTTCTTTATCCCCTGTTTCCCGATACTGTTGGAAAAGCTCCTTATTACTGATTTCTGATGAGGTCATATCTTCCCCCTACTATAAGTGGCTTAAATATTTTACCATTTTTATACTGGTACCCATACCTAATTCGGTAAATATATCAACTTCGTCCATGAGCGCCTTTATGATAAAGATACCAAGGCCACCTTCTTTTGGATGATCCATCATCGGTAATTGATATTTTGTTAAATCATAACCTCCTGCCAAATCTTCTACAGAAATGATAATTCTTCCGTTTCCAACCTCGCAGGATACTTCATAACACTTTTCACAATTTGTTCTTCCATGGCAAACTACATTATTACATGCCTCAGATACAGCTACCTTAATATCCTCTACTGCCTCAATATCAAAACCTGCACAATTGGCTAGAGAGGATATTGCCAGTCTAACCATTCCGACATATTCAGGCTTTCCAGGGACCGAAAATTTCAATAAATCCGTCATTGTTCTCTCCTCTGTTCCAGTGGTTATTAAAAATCCGAACAAAGTATTCTGTCAAGACTTGTGATATTGAGCAGTTTTTTAATATTATCTCTTGGATTGATCAGTGTAATGCGGTTTTTATTTTCCTGCATTCTGCCAAAAGCTCCGATAATCACACCAAGTCCGGTGCTATCAATATAATTCAGTTCATCTAAATACAGTAGAATATCTGATTTAATTTCTTGATAAGCACCATCCAAAAATTCCCTCAACTGCGGAGCGGTGGAAATATCTACATCGCCCTTAGCTGTTAATTCCCATTGTTCCATTTCCTTATTGTAACTACTCTCTATCTGTAATGACATTGTACTTCCTCCTCGAATGTATACCCTAAGTAAGAGGCTTTAAACTTTATTCTGTATCAAGTGTTATCTGAGCTGATCCCTCTTTCTCATTCTCTTTTGATTCCACTTCATCTTCTATATCTTCCTCATCCTCGTCGCCTTTGATGACTTTCGCCATTGTTATGATATTTGCTGCTTCTTTGACTCGCATGATCTTGACGCCCTGCGTTGCTCTTCCAAGTCTTGATACCTCATTGGCTTTGATTCTGATAATGATTCCATCGGAGTTAATGAGCAGAATTTCATCATCATCATTTACTGCCATAGCACCAATTAATTCTCCAGTTTTTTTGAATTTTGCCTTATCATAGGTGAGCAATCCTTTTCCGCCTCGTGTCTGAACCTTATATTCCTCTACCGAAGTTCTCTTTCCATATCCATTTTGCGTTACTACCAACAGTTCTTCATCTTTTTCAGCAAGCTCCATGGCAACAACTTCATCGCCTTTTTCAAGCTTAATCGCTCTTACACCTCCGGCAATTCTTCCCATGGCTCTGACATCCTCTTCGGAGAAACAGATGCATTTTCCATGCTTTGTAACAATAATGACATTGCTGGTTCCTGTGGTCTGATTGATTCCGATGAGTTCATCGTCATCTTTAAGACTGATGGCAATCAGTCCGGTTTTTCGATTCGTATCAAACTGAGAAAGCGCTGTCTTTTTAATCGTTCCATGCTTTGTCACTGCAATCAAGAATTTATCTTCACCAAAGTCCTGAATTGGAATAACAGCAGTAATTCTTTCACGCTGCATTAGATTCAGGAAGTTGACGGCTGGTGTGCCTTTTGCAGTTCTTTGTGCCTCCGGTATTTCATATGCTTTTATTTTATGCGCTTTTCCCGTATTTGTAAAGAACATTAAATAATCGTGTGTAGAAGTCATGATCAGATTTTTAACAAAATCATTTTCTCTGGTAGTAAGACCTGTGACTCCCTTACCGCCACGCTTTTGGGTTTTATAGGTATCCGCAGGAATTCTCTTAATATAACCCAAATGAGTCAGAGTTACTGCAACCTTTCTCTCTTGAATCATATCTTCTTCTTCAATTTCTTCTGCATCTGACTGAATCTCGGTTTTTCTCTTATCCCCAAACTTCTTTTTCACTTCTAGAAGTTCATCTTTGATAATACCCATAAGAAGACTTTCCTCAGAGAGAACCCGTCTGAACCAATCAATTTGTTTCATTAATTCATTATATTCATTTTCTATTTTTTCGCGCTCTAATCCTTGCAATCTGGCCAGTCTCATGTCTAAAATAGCCTGGGACTGGATTTCACTGAGTCCGAAACGTTCCATCAAACGAGGTTTTGCATCATTATAGCTTTCACGGATAGTCTTAATGACCTCATCGATATGATCCAGAGCAATACGCAATCCTTCTAAAATATGGGCTCTTTCCTCTGCCTTTCTGAGATCATAAGCAGTTCTTCTGGTTACAACATCTTTTTGATGCTTCAAATATTCTTCCAGAATTTGTCTAAGGTTCAGCAATTTCGGCTGACCGTCAACCAGAGCAATCATGATCATGCTGTAAGTATCCTGCAGCTGTGTATGCTTGTAGAGCCTATTTAGTATGATCTGAGGATTTGCATCCTTTTTTAATTCAATAACGATACGCATACCGTTGCGATCAGATTCATCCCTGATATCGGAAATATGCTCCAGCCTTTTTTCTCGAACAAGCTCTGCGATTTTTTCTATCACTCTTGCTTTATTCACTTGATAAGGAATTTCTGTAAAGATAATCTGTGTTTTTCCCTTATTCGTCTCTTCAAATTCTGCTTTTGATCTTACGGTAACCTTACCCTGACCAGTACGATAAGCATTCTTTGGAGCATTTCTCCCCATAATAATTGCACCGGTTGGAAAATCGGGGGCTTTTACAATTTTAATCAAATCCTCGATATCAGCTTCAGGAGTATCGATCAGCTTAACAGTTGCATCAATGACATCACTCAAATTATGCGGTGGAATGGAAGTTGCCATACCAACAGCGATTCCATTGGAACCGTTCACCAATAAATTTGGAAAACGAGAAGGAAGAACCACTGGTTCTTGTTCTTCCTCATCAAAATTCGGCATGAAATCTACGGTTTCTTTTTCTATATCACGAAGCATTTGAAGCGCAAAAGGCGTCATTCTTGCTTCCGTATATCTCATAGCAGCAGCGCCATCTCCATCTACAGATCCAAAGTTTCCGTGACCATCCACTAAAGGATATCTTATGGAGAAATCCTGTGCCATTCTAACCATAGCATCATAAATGGAAGAGTCGCCATGGGGGTGATATTTACCCATTACTTCCCCGACAATACGTGCCGATTTTTTATGAGGCTTATCAGGAGTAACCCCAAGCTCACTCATTCCATAAAGAATTCTTCTGTGTACTGGTTTGAGACCATCTCTTACATCAGGAAGCGCTCTTCCTACGATTACACTCATGGCATAATCGATGTAGGATTCTTTCATTTCATCGTGGATTTCATGCTGTATCAGTTTTACATCATCTAAAAAACTTGTTGTCATATTCATCCACCTCCTATATATCTAAATTCGCATATTTTGCGTTATCTTCAATAAATTTCTTTCTTGGCGGAACCTTGTCTCCCATAAGCGTCGTAAAAATGTCATCGGCAGCTGTCACATCATCAATTGTTACCTGAATCAAAGTTCTATTATTATAATCCATAGTAGTTTCCCAAAGCTGATGAAAGTCCATTTCTCCAAGACCCTTATATCTTTGAATTCCAACTTTTCCCGGTTTTTCTGCAAGCTCTGCCATGAGTTTTTCCTGCTCTTTTTCTGTATAAGTATAATGAACCTCTTTTCCTTTCTTTGTTTGAAATAGAGGTGGCTGTGCAATATAAACATATCCTCCTTCGATTAGCGGTGTCATATATCGATAGAAGAAGGTGAGGAGCAAGGTTCTGATATGTGCTCCATCTACGTCTGCATCTGTCATAATAATGATTTTATGATATCTCAGCTTCTCCGCGTTGAAATCTTGCCCAATATTACAACCAAAGGCAGTGATCATATTTTTAATTTCTTCAGAATTTAAAATTTTATCCAATCTGGCTTTTTCTACGTTTAGAATTTTACCACGCAGCGGAAGAATTGCCTGTCTCTTTCTGTCTCGGCCGGATTTAGCCGAGCCTCCGGCGGAATCTCCCTCTACCAAAAATATTTCTGAAAAGGCAGGATCTTTTTCAGAACAGTCGGCAAGTTTGCCCGGCAGTGTCAGCCCATCCAGCACGCCTTTTCTTCTGGTCAATTCTCTTGCTTTTCTTGCAGCCTCTCTTGCTCTGGCAGATCGAAGACACTTATCTAATATAATTCTGGCCTGACTTGGGTTTTCTTCCAAAAAACCAGTTAGATTTTCATTGGTTGTAGTTTCTACAAACCCTCTCATTTCACTATTTCCAAGTTTAGTTTTGGTCTGTCCTTCAAACTGTGGATTTGTTAATTTTACAGAAATGATCGCGGTGAGACCTTCTCTGACATCCTCTCCGGTCAAACCATCTTCGTTTTCTTTAATAAATTTGTTCTTTCTGGCATAATCATTAAATACTCTGGTCAAAGCGGACTTGAACCCTATCATATGGGTACCGCCCTCACTGGTATTGATATTATTGGCATAGGATAGAATGAGTTCATTATATCGGTCTGTGTACTGCATAGCAATCTCGACCTCATGGGAATCATCCTTTTGCAATTCAAAATAAATGACATCCGGATGAATGACTTCTTTATTCTTATTCTGATGCTTTACAAACTCCTTGATACCGCCTTCATAGTGGAAAACTTCTGATTTTTTCTGGCCTTCTCTCTCGTCTTTAAGCGTTATTTTGATTCCCTTATTCAGGAAAGCCATTTCTCTTAAGCGATGCTCCAGTGTACCATAGTTGTATTCCAACTCTTCAAATATTTCACCGTCCGGTTTGAACATAGTTTTAGAACCTGTTTTTCTTGATTCACCTACTTCGAGCAACGGTGTTATAGTTTTTCCCTTAGAATATGTCTGTTTATAAATTTTTCCGTTTCTTTTAATCTCAACTTCCATGATCTCGGAAAGAGCATTGACGACAGATGCTCCCACCCCATGAAGACCTCCGGAAACCTTATATCCTCCTCCGCCGAATTTTCCCCCCGCATGAAGAACCGTATGAATTACTTCTACAGCAGGAAGTTTTAATTTAGGATGAAGATCAACCGGCATACCTCGTCCGTCATCTTCTACTACAATAGAATTATCATTTTGTATGGTAATGTTGATATTTTTGCAAAAACCCGCAAGTGCTTCATCTACACTATTATCAACGACTTCATATACTAAATGGTGTAACCCTCTGGGGCCGGTGCTTCCTATATACATACCCGGTCTTTTTCTTACAGGCTCAAGTCCTTCCAACACCTGGATTTGTTCTGCATTATATTGCTGCTGTTTTACGTCTGCACTCATTCTCTTATATCACCTCATACTTTCCGTATTGTTATGCTCTATTTCTATTAAATTAAATAGTAAACCACCATATAGTTTATACCAAAATCTTTGATTTTACAAGTTTTTTTACATCTAAGGCTTATAGACATAAAAAACATCGTTTATTCCTGTATAAAACGACGTTTTTTGTTCTCAAACAGCTTTATAATTCTATATATATATCTTATGTTATTGTATTTTTTTCCATTTTTTTATTTTTTATTATTTTTCACTTTCCCTTTTTCTACGAAAAATATTTTTCCCTCCGGCAGTTGTTTTTTTATCTCTTCGCTTAATTCCGTCGTAGTAATGAAAAGTTGAACTTCTTCTAATGAATTGATCAGATAATTTTGTCTCTCTGCATCTAATTCAGAAAGGACATCATCCAAAAGCAGGATGGGAGAAACTTCAGCTTCTTCCTTTATCAGTTGGATTTCTGCTAATTTAAGTGATAATGCAGCGGTTCTCTGCTGACCCTGAGATCCAAAATGGCGAATATCAATACCTTCTACGCATAATTTCAAATCATCCTTATGAGGTCCAACAGAAGTGCTTCTTCTTAGAATGTCATTTTTTAAATGCTTATTTAATATTTTTTTATAATACTCTCTTTGTTCTTCGTAGTTATTTTTACACACCACATTTGATTCATAGAAAATTTCCAAAGATTCTTTTCCATTGGTGATGTTTCTGCTTATTTCTTTGCTGATCAGATTCAATTTCTCAATAAACCGATTTCTTTCCTGTATAATCTTTGCACCATATTCAGAAAGACTTTCATCCCATACTTCAATGATATCTTCTCTGATTTCCTGCTGTTTCAGCAAACTGTTTCTCTGCTGGAGGATTTTTTTATATCTGCCAAGATTCTTATAATAAATCGGTTTTAACTGACAAAGCTCTCGGTCTATAAATTTTCTTCTTTTTTCCGGCTCATCCTTGACGATTTTAAGATCCTCGGGAGAAAAAATCACCATATAGACATTTTCAAGAAGATCAATGTTTCTTGCAGCCTTTATCCCATTAATCTTTGTTATTTTTCCTTCCTTGCTAATAGAAATTTCTATATCCAGTTCTCTGCCTTCCTTTACCGAAGTACTTTTTGCTCTGCAAAATTCTTGATGAAATCCAATCATATCAATATCTTTATTGGTACGGAAAGATTTTCCCAGGGACATAATATACAAGCTTTCCAACAAATTTGTTTTTCCCTGAGCATTTTTTCCCGTTATGATATTTACTTTTCTATGAAATTCAACTGTTTCTTCTTGATAGTTTCGGAAGTTTTTTAATTCTATCTTTTTTAAATACATCTGCCTTTTCCTTAATTTGTTGAAATTCGAACCGGCAAGACGAGATATACATATTCTCTTCCTTTTACAGGTTTGATGAGGCAAGGGCTTACACTGGTATTAAATTCCATAACGATACTTTCGTCACTAATTACTTTTAATACATCTAAAAGATATTTTGAATTGAAACCAATATCTAAATCAATTCCTTCCTTTTCCATAAATATTTCTTCTTTTACATTACCTTCTTCTGATCTGGAAGTAATGATAATTTTATCTCTAAATATTGATAATTTGATCAGATTATTCTTTCCTTCCTTCGCAAGTAAGGAAGCTCTTTCAATACTGTTCAGAAGCTCTGCTCTGTTTAGGATAACTTTGCATTGATATTCCTTTGGAAGAATGTCATCATATTTAATAAAATCTCCTTCCAATAAACGAAGGACTATTTTTGTTTCATTTAATAAAAATATTGCTTTTTTTTCATCTAATATCAAGCTTATTCCTTTGGTTTCTTCATTTTCTGATATGATTTTGTTGATTTCATTTAATATTCTGGCAGATATAATGATTTTTTTCTGTTCTTCATTTTTCATATCTTCTCTGGTAATTGCCATTCGAAAACCATCAAGGGCTACCATGTTGAAAGATTCTTCTTCCATTTCGATCAGGACACCAACGATGATGCCTTTTGATTCATCAATACTGGCAGCAAAGGAAGTTTTCTTAATCATTTCTTTTAAGATATCTTTTTCAAATATTAGTTTATTTTCTTCATTGATTTCTCCAATGTTCGGAAATTCGTCTGCAGGTTGTCCAACAATGGTAAATTCGGATGCCAGACATTTGATGATTATCGTATTGTTTTCTTGCGCTTCAATTTGAATTTCCTCATTTGGAAGTTTTCTTATAATATCACTGAAAAGTTTTGCTGATAAGACAACAGAACCTATTTCTTCGGTTGTAATTTCAATTGTTTTTTCTATACTTAAATCCAGATCGGAAGCGGATAGCGTTAAAGTATTGTCTTGGTTTACTTCTAAAAGGATTCCTTTCAGGATAGGAATTGTAGTTCTAGAGGTAACCGCTTTGGAAACAGTATTTAAAGCCTTAGATAGGGATTGTTGTGTACAGGAAAATTTCATGGGGATTCCTCCTTTTTCTTATATAGTTTTTTAGTAATAACAGTAGTAGGGCCTGTGGATTTGTGGATAACTTCTGTGGATAAGTAAATTTCAATCATTCAATTAAAATATTCTTTGTGGATAACATGAAATACTTGTTGGCTAAAATGTGGGTAATTTATCGTATAAAAATAAGGGTTTCATGTTTTAATCATCTTTGATGGACTGTTGAATTTCTTTAATGACTTCTCTTAACGATTCATTGGTTTTCATTTCACCGGATATTTTATCACAGGCATGTAAAACTGTTGTATGATCTCTGTTACCAAAAAATTCTCCAATTTTGGGCAAAGATAAACTTGTCATATCTCTACAAATATACATAGCAATTTGTCTTGGAAAAGCAAGGTTTCTGGATCGTTTGGCGGATTCCAGATCAACCTGTTTGATGTTGAAATGCTTGCAGATATATTTTTTTATAAGCTCTGGAGTGATATCACGATCTTTAGATGAGAAAACATCCTTTAATACTTCCTTAGCAAGATCTCTATTGATTTTTTGGCCGGTAAGATTTGCGTAAGCAATGACACGGATAAAAGCGCCTTCTAATTCACGAATGTTAGATTGAATTTTTTCTGCAATAACACCGATGACTTCAATTAAGCTATCGGTAGTTTCTAAACCTTCCAACTCAGATTTGTTTCTCAATATAGCAACTCTTGTTTCATAATCCGGTGCCTGAATGTCTGCAATTAATCCCCATTCAAAGCGGGAACGAAGTCTTTCTTCCAGTGTGGTGATTTCCTTTGGGGGACGGTCACTGGAAATGATGATTTGTTTGTTGGCTTCATAGAGGGTATTAAAGGTGTGAAAGATTTCCTCCTGAGTTCTTTCTTTTTTTTCAATAAATTGTATATCATCGATTAAAAGTACATCAATCCTTCTATATTTGTTTCGAAATTCAACGTTTTTATCTTCTCTGATTGCCTTAATTAATTCATTCGTAAACATTTCCGAGGAAACATAGAGAACCTTGGACTTTGGATTCTGCTGTAATATGTAATGGCCGATGGCGTGCATCAGATGCGTTTTTCCAAGGCCGGCTCCTCCATAGATAAAGAGGGGATTGTATGCTTTTGATGGAGATTCTGCAACAGCAAGAGATGCTGCATGGGCAAATCGATTGTTATTGCCGATAACAAAGGTATTGAAGATATATTTCGGGTTTAAATAGAGTTCATCTGTAAAATTCATTTCTTCCTGGTTGACTTCATTTTCCTCAGAGTAAATGAAAACAACTTTTAATTTTTTACCAAAAGCCTCTTTTACAGCGTTTTCTATAACAGAAATATATCTGCCTTCCAGTATGGATTTTGCCATATCGTTATATAAGGATAGATATAATTTATTTTCTTTATGATCGATTCTTACTGGAGTAAGAGGATAAACCCAAGTATCAAAACTTACAGCTGTAAGTTCGGGCTTGAGGAGTTCTAATGTTTTTTCCCAATTTTCAATCAGATTTTTCATACTGTTATGTTCCTTTTTTGTCCTAAATTATAATGTTTATAAGAGCAGTAAAAATTTGCATCTATCATAACAAATATCATAACAAATAAAGTTATCCACAGGCAATACCTAAAATAGAATTCATGGAAAATATATTTTCCCGTGAGTTATCCACTATCTGTGGGTAACTTTGTGCAAAGTTTTCACAGGGACAACTATATATAGATTTTGCATTCTTTTTATTCTTTAAAGGAGGATTCTTCCTGCTTGCGAAAAGGATAAAATGATTGACAGGAAAGTCCAATAAATGTATAATTACAAGGCAGTTATGCGCAGATTGAAATTCAGATTGCGCTTAGATACAAAATATAAGGAGGTGAAATATATGAAACAGACTTTACAACCTAAAGTTAGACAGAGAGCAAAAGAACATGGCTTCAGAAAAAGAATGAGTACAAAAAACGGTAGAAATGTTTTAAAGAGAAGAAGAACAAGAGGTAGAAAGAAATTGACAGCATAGAGACCGCAAAAGTGGTCTTTTTGTTTAGAGGTTTGGAAATAACCTTTTGTAGTGAGGCTAAAAAAAGGGAATAATAAGTTCCTTGCTTCATTGAAACGCGCAGAGGTAAGAAAATTTTCTAAAGCCGAAGATTTTATATGGATGCCGTTATAAGGGGATATAAGTGTTAAAGCCAAACGTTTTGCGAAGAAAAAAAGACTTTTCAGTAATTTACAACAAGGGAAAATCAATTGGTGAAAGGTATGTCGTTTTGTTTTATAAGAAGAACAATCTTACTTATAATAGGACAGCCTTTCTAGCCAGTAAAAAAGTTGGGAACAGCATCAGGCGAAATAGAGCAAGACGCCTTATGAAAGAAAGCTACAGAGAATTAGAAGTAAATTTGGAAAAAGGCTATGATATTATTTGGATAGCCCGAAAAACGATTCATAATTTGAAATGTACGGATGTGAAAAAATCGATGGGAGCCGCATTAAAAAAGTCAGGAATTATCAAGAAAAGGAAAGACTGACAGGTGATGAAACAGGTGATGAATTTTGAAACGGATCGTTATACTATTTATTAAAGGATATCAGAAATTTATATCACCGATGTTTCCGGCGACATGCAGGTTCTACCCGACATGCTCTCAATATTTTTTGCAGGCAGTAGAAAAATATGGAACGATAAAGGGTAGTTTTCTTGGAATCAAACGAATTTTGAAATGTCACCCATTTCATCCAGGCGGTTATGACCCTTTGAAATGAGTAACAGGAGGATATTGAATGTACACAACAATCGTAGGATTGGTAGCACAGCCGTTAGGGATGCTGCTCAGTTTTCTATATGGATTTATTGATAACTACGGCATCACATTAATTATATTTACTATTATTGTAAAATTATGTTTATTTCCACTATATGCGGATCAGATTAAACATTCAGCGAGAATGGCGAATGTTCAGCCCAAAATGCAGGCGTTACAGAAAAAATATGCGAATGATAAAGAAATGCTCAATATCAAGATGATGGAGCTTTACAAGGAAGAAAAATTTAATCCGATGAGGGGTTGTCTTCCGATGTTGATTCAAATGCCGATTATTTTTGGTCTTTTCGCATTGCTTAGAAATCCTACCGTATTTATTAAGAGTAATGAGATGCTGATGGCAATTCATGAAACTTTTATATGGATTCCTGATTTGAGCCAGCCTGATCCATTGGTACTGCCGATTCTAGCAGGAATTTCCACTTTCTTTTCATTTTCACAGACGCAACAGCAAACTGCGATGGGTGATAATAATTCCATGTCATCTATGATGAAAATGATGCGGTATTTTTTCCCGATTATGATTGTATGGATGGGTCGATCGTTTCCTGCAGGATTAACAATTTACTGGTTTGTAGGAACAGTGATTCAGATTATTCAAACGAGAGCATTGAACAAATGGAAAAAGAAATTGGCAGAAAAATAGAATAAATAATTTTGGAGGAAATACACAGATGGATTTTTCAGAAAAATGGGGTAAGGATGTTGATGAAGCAGTCAGATTAGCTCTGATTGATTTAAATCTTACAGAAGACCAGGTTAATGTCATCGTTCTGGAGGAACCGACAAAAGGCTTCTTAGGACTTGGTGCGAAATTGGCCAAGGTAAGAGTAGAAAAAAAACCTGAGATGAAAGCTGAAAGAAAAGAAGAAAAGATTCAAAAGTATGAACCTTCCTATCAATCGGAAAAAACTCAGAAACAGCCAGAAAAGAAACCGGAAAAGCGGGAAAAGAGAACGGATCGCCAAAGACAGACCAGCGAATCTTCTTTTGAAGGAAGCTTTTCTTTCAGAGAAAAACCTTCAGATCTTGTAGACTTGAGCGGACATATTGCAGAAATATTTTTAAGAGAAATTACAGAAAAAATGGGTCTTAACTTAAAAATAAAAATTCAGGGAAATGACAGTTGCATTTACATTGATATGGATGGTAGAGATTCTGGAACGATCATTGGTAAAAGAGGACAGACTTTGGATGCGATTCAGTATTTAACGAGTTTGGTCGTTAACAAAGATAAGGAAAAATATCAGAGAGTTGTTGTAGATGCAGAAAATTATAGAGAAAAGAGAGAAAAGACTTTAGAGCAGCTTGCCAACAGATTAGCTGATAAAGTGATCAAATCCAAAAAAAGTGTAAGACTTGAACCTATGAACCCATATGAAAGAAAGGTGATTCATGCCACACTTCAATCGAACCCAAAGGTAATAACCAGAAGTGAGGGAGAGGAGCCATATAGAAGGGTAATCATTGAGTTAAAATAGAATGGAAGAGCAGGGCTGTCTTAAAATTATTAAGGTGGCCCTTTTTCAATCTATTTTATTAGGATAGGAGCGTGAAGGAGATAAATGGAAGATACCATTGCTGCAATTGCCACTGCTTATGGCGAGGGAGGCATCGGCATAATTCGGTTAAGTGGCGAAAATGCGTATCATGTATTGGATAAAGTTTTTGTACCGGTGCAAAAACAAATAAAAGATTATATCGTAAATAAACGATTGTACTATGGACATATCGTTGATTCCTTAAATAATCAAGTGATTGATGAGGTGCTGGCAGTCTATATGAAAGCACCGGCGACTTATACGACGGAAGATGTGGTTGAGATTTACTGTCATGGAAGTATTGTAGCATTAAGAAAAACATTATCATTGGTTATAAAAAATGGTGCGAGGCTGGCGGAGAAAGGTGAATTTACAAAAAGAGCCTTCTTAAATGGAAGACTTGATCTATCTCAGGCTGAAGCCGTAATTGATATTGTCAAAGCGAAAACGGATAAAAGTTTTGATGTGGCTCTGAGCCAAATGGAAGGAGGATTGTCGTTAAAAATAAAAGAAATCCGTCAAATTCTCATGAATTTGCTTGTGGATATTACTGTGAATCTTGACTATCCTGATGAAGATATTGAAGTTATTAATTATAAAAAACTCTTAAAAAGTATATCACAAATAAACAATATGATTGATCAATTACGTTTAACTGCAAGTACGGGAAGAATCATTCGTGATGGGCTCAATGTAGCGATTATAGGCAAACCGAATGTGGGAAAATCTTCCCTAATGAATGCACTTTTAAAGGAATCAAGAGCGATTGTAACGGAAATACCCGGTACGACCAGAGATACTATTGAAGAAGTAATCAGTATCAAGGATGTTCCTGTTAAAATAACTGATACCGCAGGAATTAGAGATACAGAGGATACCATTGAAAAGATAGGAATTGAAAAGAGTAAGGAATCATTTAATCGAGCAGATTTAATCATATTTATTATTGATGGAAGTAGTTTATTGACAGAAGAAGATCTTGAGATTATGTCAAAGATCGGGAACCGTAAAGTAATTGTATTAATCAACAAAATAGATTTAGAGCTGGTAATTGATGAAGAAGAAATCAAAAATAGATTGCAGCAAGCACGAGTCATTCGATCTTCCATAAAAAATAATCTTGGTGTTCATGAACTGGAAGAAGAAATTGTGTCTTTAGTCTATGGAGGAAAAATAAAACAGGAAGAAAGTCTTCTCGTAACGAATGTAAGACACATGAAGCTATTGGAGAAAGCAAACGAAGCGATAGGGGATGCTTATGAAATGGCAGAGAATTCGGAAGCATTAGACTTTATAGAGGTTGATGTAAGGCGCTGCTGGGAAATTTTGGGTGAGATTATTGGTGAAGCGGTTACAGAAGATATTATTGATCAGGTATTCGAGAGATTTTGTTTGGGAAAGTAATTTTTCTTTGATGGATTTACAATTAAGGCTAATAAAAAAATTATTAAGGAAGTAACTTGAATTTTAACAAGGAATGAGCTTGTTTTAGTTAGGATGAAATTATGAACGACTATATTTTAGATGAATACGATATTATTGTTATTGGTGCCGGACATGCCGGTTGCGAAGCCGGATTGGCCTGCGCAAGAATGGGACAGAGAACCCTGATACTGTCTATTAATCTGGAAGCAGTCGCAATGATGGCGTGTAATCCTTCTATAGGAGGCACCGGAAAAGGGCATTTGGTGCGAGAAATTGATGCACTTGGCGGAGAAATGGGAATCAATATTGATAAAGCTTTTATTCAAAGTAAGATGTTGAATACGTCAAAAGGCCCGGCTGTTCATTCTTTGAGAGCGCAAGCGGATAAGGCTCTATATCATCAGGAAATGAAAAAGACTTTGGAAAATCAAGAAAATCTTGATCTAAAACAAGGAGAAGCAGTCGATCTTCTGATGCAGGATGGTGAAGTTAAGGGTGTTATTTTGAAAACCGGCGCAGCATATAAGTCAAATGCTGTAATTATGGCGACTGGAACGTTCCTTCGAGGAAAGATTTTTATTGGGGAATGGTCTTATGAAAGCGGACCGAATGGATTATCGCCTTCTGTTGAATTAGCTGAAAATCTTAAAAAGTATGGTTTGTTTATGCGGCGCTTTAAAACTGGCACACCAGCCAGAGCTTTAGGAAGAACATTGGATTATTCAAAAATGATAGAACAGCCGGGGGACGAAACGATTGTACCGTTTTCCTTCTTGAATGAGGATCTTCAAAGGGAACAGGTTTCCTGCTGGTTGACGTATACCAATGAAAATACACATAAAGTAATCCGGGATAATTTTTCTCGTTCTGCTTTATTCGGAGGGCAGATTGAAGGGATCGGACCGAGATACTGCCCGTCCATTGAAGATAAGGTCAATCGGTTCTCAGATAAGGAAAGGCACCAGTTATTTATTGAACCGGAAGGACTTTCTACAGATGAAGTATATATTCAAGGAATGTCATCAAGTCTGCCTGAGGATGTACAGGTTGCTTTTTACAGAACAATACCAGGGCTACAAAATCTGAAAATTGTTCGTCCGGCTTATGCTATAGAATATGACTGCATTGATCCGCTGGAATTGAAAATGACATTAGAGCACAGAAAAATAAAAAACTTATATTGTGCCGGCCAATTTAACGGAAGCTCCGGTTATGAGGAAGCCGCCGCACAAGGATTGATTGCAGGAATGAATGCCTCCCTGAAGCTTTCTGGGAAAGATCCTTTTATTCTGGATCGATCAGAAGCCTATATTGGAGTTCTTATTGATGATCTGGTAACCAAGGGTACCAACGAACCTTATCGTATTATGACTTCCAGAGCAGAATATCGGTTAGTTTTAAGACAGGATAATGCAGATCTTAGATTGACGGAAAAATCCTATCGTGCTGGTTTGGCTTCTGAAGAAAGATATCGCAAATATATAAATACCAAAGATGTAGCGGAAAAGGAATGGAAGCGGCTGCAAAATCATTTCGTTTTGCCAAGTGAAATACATTCTTTTTTAGAGAAGTATAATAGTACTCCCCTCCAAAATAGAATCTCCCTGGCAGAGCTGCTTAAGAGACCGGAAATGAATTATGAGATTCTTGCGGAGATAGACCCAGGAAGACCGTATCTTTCGAAACATGCAATCACGCAACTGGAAGTTCAAATCAAGTATCAGGGCTACATTGTAAAGCAATTACAGCAGATAGAAAAGTTTAAGAAGCTGGAAAACAGAAAACTTTCTGATTTAGACTATAATCAGGTTGACGGGCTTAGAATTGAAGCAAGACAGAAATTAAATCAGATGCGACCCATATCAATGGGGCAGGCATCTAGAATCTCAGGTGTTTCTCCTGCAGATATTAATGTTTTGCTTATTCATCTGGAAAAACAAAAGAGAAAGAAAAAAAGATAAATAAGCGTAGAAAAAATAGCAGAATACCGAAAAAAATCAATAGAAGAAGGTGTGGCATGATACGATTGATAGAAGCATTAGAACATATGGAAATTGCCTATCAGGAAGATGCAATTTCCAAGTTTGAAAAATATATGGAATTGATTTTAGAATGGAATGAGAAAGTTAATCTCACATCAATCAGGGATAAAGATGAATTCATTAAAAAACATTATATAGATTCGGTTGCTATTTGCGGGTTTTCTCAGATGTACAATGCAAATAAGGTGATTGATGTGGGGACCGGAGCAGGTTTTCCGGGTATCCCGTTAGCAATTCTGAATCCGGAGAAGGAATTTCTTCTTGTAGATTCTTTAAATAAACGAATTAAGATAATTGATGAAATTTCCATGAAAATCGGTTTAAAAAATGTAGTGTTTTGTCATGGAAGGGCGGAAGAATTGGCAAGAAATAAGGACTTTAGAGAGCAATTTGATTTATGTGTGTCCCGTGCTGTTGCAAATCTTTCTGTATTGTCGGAATACTGCCTTCCCTTTGTTCGGGTCGGGGGATGGTTTGCACCTTATAAAAGCGGAACCGCAGAAGAAGAACTGAAGGATAGTGAGCATGCCATCAGGATATTAGGAGGGCAATTCGATAAAAATTGTAAGTTAGATATCAAAGGATACGACTTGGATCATAGAATTTTAATGATCAGGAAAGTTCATAAAACCCTATCGAAATATCCTAGAAAAGCGGGAACCCCTGCGAAAGAACCTCTGAAATGATGATTTCAGAGGTTTTTTGTTGAAGAAAACAGCTTTTCATAGGGACAAGCATACTGGTACTATAAAAGCAGTAGAAATCTACAAATCAAGACAGTATCATCAAGGGGGGATTATCATGTTTCTAAAGAAAGCTGATCAAATGGAGATTCCAATTGAATTAATTAGCACCAATCCTGATCAACCAAGAAAATTATTTGAAGATAAAGAGCTTTTGGAGTTAAGCGATTCAATAAAAGAATTTGGAGTTATTCAACCGATTATTGTGAAAAGAGATAGTAAGGGGCTATACAAAGTAATTGCAGGGGAAAGACGTTTAAGAGCGGCATCGCTGGCAGGTTTAAAAAAAATACCTGCAATCATTCGAGATGCCGACGAAAAAGATACAGCATTATTGGCTCTGGTTGAAAATGTACAGAGAGAAAACCTGAATTTTATTGAGGAAGCGACCGCCTATAAACGGCTTATGGACGAATATGGGTTAACACAAACGGAAATTGCAAAAAGAGTAGGAAAACAGCAATCTACTATCTCAAATAAAATCAGGATTTTAGTATTGCCTGAGGATGTACAGATTGTACTGGCGGAAAACCAACTGACTGAAAGACATGCCAGAGCATTGTTGAAGGTTAGTGATGCTAAAATCAGAAAACTTATTTTAGCAAGAATTGTGGAGCATAATCTGAATGTTAAGCAAACAGAAAAGCTGATAGAAGATGTTCTTACAAAGCATGAGGAGGAAAAAAGAAAAAGTGATAAGTTGAGATACATTAATTACAGAATCTATTTAAATACGTTAAAAAAGGCGTTTTCCAGTATATCAGAAGTTGAAAAGAATGCGAAATATTATCAAGAAGACAAAGGAGAATTCCTTGAAGTCAGGATAATAATACCAAAAAATGATAAAAAAGACAATTTTGCCGCTGTGGATTAAGCAAGATCCGATTTAAATGCTGACGAGATTTTGTTACACTTACTACTATAATAAAAAAATGTATTCTAAAATATAAATATGCTTAATATGAAATAATAAAGGTTTCCATGGAATGTTTCACGTGAAACCTTTATTATTTAATGTAGAATATTATTGCTTATATGCTCTGGAAATTTGGCTTACAAATAAATAGTAGGGTCATTTTTTTTGTTTCTGTAAAATATAGTGAAAATATATGGTGTAAAATCACAGTATAGTATATAATGAAAAAGTAAAAGATAAAAAAGGTATTAGAGAGGCGAATGCGTTTAGGAGGGTATAATTTTGGGAAAGGCCATAGCAATTTTCAATCAAAAAGGCGGAGTTGGGAAAACAACAACAAATATTAATCTGGCTGCTTGCCTGGCATTGAAAGGCAAGAAAATATTGATTTTGGATATTGATCCACAGGGAAATACTACAAGCGGTATGGGAATCTCAAAAAAAGGATTAGAAAAGACTATGTATGAGGTTCTGATTAATGACAAGCTGCAACCCGCGGACGCAATCATTACTACAAGGATCAAAAACCTGGATATCATTCCTGCAAGTGTTCAATTGGCAGGTGCGGAAATAGAATTGGTACAGCTGGAAGGAAGAGAAAAAAGACTAAAAAAAGCGCTGGCTAAAATAAAAGGCAAATATGATTACATATTTATTGATTGTCCTCCTTCCTTGGGCTTATTGACGATTAATTCACTTACGGCAGTTGACAGTGTACTGATACCGATCCAATGTGAATTTTATGCGCTCGAGGGAGTTAGCCAATTAATGAGTACGATTGATCTGGTAAAAAAGAATATGAATTCCAATTTGGCGATCCAAGGTGTTATTTTAAGTATGTTTGATGGAAGAACAAATTTGTCTATTCAGGTAGTGGAAGAAGTAAAAAAATACTTTAAAGAAAAAGTTTATACAACAGTAATTCCAAGAAATGTGCGGCTTGCTGAAGCACCAAGTTATGGAATGCCGATTACGGAATATGACCCTAAATCCAAAGGAGCGGAAGCGTATTTTGAGTTTGCAGAAGAATTTCTGGAGTTGGAGGGAGAGCGGTAATGGCTGCAACAAAAATAAGAGGACTAGGGAAGGGGTTGGAAGCCCTTTTTAATGATGTAGAAATTAATACACAAGATTCAGAGCACTCTGCGACATCATATCAAGAGGGTATTTTGTTTCTGGATATCAATGACATCAAACCGAACTCCAAGCAGCCGAGAAAGAGCTTTCGGGACGATAAAATAGATGAGCTTGCAAGATCCATCGAAACGCATGGAATCATACAGCCGATTATGGTAAGGACTTCTGGAGAAGGTTATGAAATTGTTGCAGGTGAACGACGATGGCGTGCTGCCAGAAGGGCTTCTTTGAAGCAAATCCCCTGTATTATCAGGGAATTAAGTGAAGAACAAAACATGCTGGTGGCTATTATAGAAAATATGCAGCGTGAAGATTTGAATCCAATGGAGGAAGCAGAAGCATTAAACCAGATGATCACAAAATTTGGATTAACTCAGGAGGAAGTATCTAAAAGTGTTGGAAAGAGCAGACCCTATATCACAAACTCCTTGCGATTACTCAGGCTTCCTCCGGCGGTTCAGGAGTTGGTCGTTCAAGGGGATTTAACAAACGGACACGCGCGCGCTATCGCAGGAATCAAAGATGAAAAAAAACAACTTCTGCTTGCAAGACGGACCGCGCAGGAAGGGCTTTCTGTTAGAGAGACAGAGGTGCTTGTAAATAAAGAAAACGAAGGAATTGTAAATAGGTCTGCGAAGGCGAAGCCCAGAACAAAGAACCGAGAAATCATTGATCTTGAGGAGCAACTAAAAACAGCTTTAGGGACAAAAGTTATGATTAGTCCTGGATCGCGAAGAGGAAAAATAGAAATAGAATATTATAGCCGTGAAGAGTTGGAAAGGCTGCTTGAGATGCTATTAAGTATAAAACAATGTTGAAATATGAATGCAAATAAGGATAGTGTTTCACGTGAAACACTATCCTTTTTTATCTAATAGGAAATACCATTTCCTATTAGATAAAATGGGGAGTGCAGAGGGGGTACCCTTTGCCGATGAAGGAGGGTGCTCAGCTCGCGTAGCGAGCGCCGAAGGGAACCATAGGGTTCCCTAGCGGAAGTGGCGAAGCCACTTTTTTATAGAGTAAATTATAAAGAAAAAGCTTATTGTTAAATGGATTTTTCAATACAAGCGCAGAATTATATATTGCTGCATAGTATAAAGGAGAAGTGACAACAGAATCTTCTAATATGTGCGGAGGTGCAGCGTGATATATTTGGATAATGCGGCGACAAGTTTCCCTAAGCCAATAGGAATGCTTCGTGTGGTAAATGAATGCATGCGGGACTATTGCGGAAATCCCGGCCGGTCAGGACACCGAATGTCGATGAAAACAGGAGAAGAAATTTATAGAACGAGAAAAGAACTTGGAAAACTGTTTCATATAAAAGACAGCAGCCGGATCATTTTCACATCAAATACTACCGAGGCTTTAAACCTGGGTATCAAAGGGTTTTTGCAAAAGGGTGATCATGTGATCACGTCTACGATGGAGCATAATTCCGTATTAAGGCCGCTAAAAGCATTAGAGGAGTCAGGGGTAGAAATTACGATCATAAAATGCAGCGAGGATGGAACTTTAAATATTGGAATGCTGAAAAAGGAAATTAAAGATAATACAAAATTGATTGTTTGTACCCATGCTTCAAATGTTACCGGTACAATCCTGCCAATAAAACAAATAGGCGATTTAGCAAGGAACAATAGAATTCATTTTATGGTTGATGCTGCACAAAGTGCAGGAAGTCTGCCAATTGATGTGGAGGACATGAACATTTCTCTCCTAGCGGTACCTGGTCATAAAGGATTGCTTGGGCCAATGGGTACTGGAATTTTGTATATCAGGGAAGATGTAATGATTAAGCCTTTAAAAGACGGTGGAACTGGTACGAAATCAAAGGAACTGGTCCAACCCTGTGAATGTCCGGAAGGCTATGAAGCTGGAACAGTCAACGCTCCAGGAATCATCGGGCTTGGGTATTCTGTCAAATATATTTCGCAAATAGGAATTGAGAACATTAAAGCCTATGAGGAAGAATTGATCAGAATGCTGGATGAGGCGCTTCGCAACATGAAAGGTGTTTCTGTATATGGTCCATGTGACTGTAGGAAAAAAACAGGAATTGTGACGATTAATTTAGATAACATGGGTTGTGAGGAGGTTTGCGATAAACTAAGTGCCGATTATGGTATCGCATCAAGAGGCGGTTTTCATTGTGCCGGACTGGCACATAGAACGATAGGTACTTACGATTCGGGTGCTTTACGTCTGAGCGTAGGACCTGGCAATACGAAAAGAGAGATTTCCGCGGCAATACAAGCCATATACCAAATGCAAAAACTATGATATAATGATTTCACCATTGAATGCGACGTTGTCGCAAGGTAGAAATCATTGAATCATGTTTACAGAACTATGCTACATGATATAATAATTTCACCATTGAATTATGTTTACAGCGCTATGTCACATGATATAATGACACCATCCTTACCTGCGACGTTGCCTTTTTTCTGCAGCTTTTGCTGCATCAGAAAAAAGGACAACTGAGAGCGAAGCGAGTCGGAGGAGAAGACGTTATCGCAAGGTAAGAATAAAATAGGATACGGAGAGGAATCAAAATGAAGATACAAGTGATTAATGGACCAAACCTGAATATGTTAGGTGTCCGTGAGCCGGATGTTTATGGATCTATCACTTTGGATGAAATCAATCATGAATTAAAGCGGAGAGGGGAAGAGCAGGGCATTGATTTGGAATTTTTTCAGTCAAACCATGAAGGTGATATTATAGATAAAATTCAGGATTGTTATGGTAAAATGAATGGCTTAGTAATCAATCCGGGAGCATATACCCATTATAGTATTGCAATTCGTGATGCGATTGCCGCAGTTGGCATACCTACTATAGAAGTTCACCTCAGTGACATTAACAGCAGGGAAGATTTTCGAAAAATATCTGTTATTAAGAGTGTCTGCCTAAAACAAATTTGGGGAAAAGGAATTCACTCTTATACGGAAGCCTTGGAATACCTGGTAAAGAAATGTTAATCGCATCATCTATAAATCTTACTCGATTGCTGCAACAAGGAAAACAATAGGAGGATTGCTATATGTCAATCAGAAAAAACCCTCCGTTAATGCGTGAATTAATTGAGGAAATGGACTATATGGTCAGGGTGATGGATGAAGATGATCAGGTAATATACATGAATCGGAAAATGCGAGAAGAATTTGGACATACCTTAGGAAATCTTTGTTATAAGTTGTTAGGAAGAAAAGAGAAATGTGAAAACTGTGTGACCCGTGAAACAAAGAAAACCGGTAAGCCTGGCATGAAAGATGTTCCAATAGACGGCAAATACTATAACATTATTTCTTCACCTGTGAACATAGAAAATGGCACAAATTATTCCATTGAATTGTTTCGGGATATCACAGAACAGAAAAAAATCGAAGATAAATTGATGATGCATTATGAAAAGCTGAAAGAAGACATAGAATTTGCAAAACATATACAAAAAAGCTCGTTGCCAGCTGACGGCGTGTACTGGGAATCATTGGAAATCAACTCCATGTATTGTCCGAGTGAGGATTTGGGTGGGGATTTGTTTGATGTAATAAAAATGAATGATACGGAGGTACTCCTTTACATAGCGGATGTATCTGGTCATGGAATTACATCTTCGCTCTTGACAATTTTTCTGAGGCAGATGGTTCGGGGACGTGTGGGGATAAAACAGGTCGATTTGAATGAAATTTTTGGTCTGCTTTTGAAAAGCTACAATGAATTAGGAATTGATAGCGAACAGTACCTTACAATTCTTTTTTGTCTTTATAACAAAGAGAAGAAAGAAATTACTTTTCTGAATGCAGGGCACAATTGTCTGCCTATTTTGGTAAAAGGTACAGGTGAAGTAAGAGAAATCGTGGTAAAAGGGTTGCCCGTTTGCACTTTAATACAAAAATCGGATCAGAATTCTGTAACGGTATCGGTAGAATCTGGCGATCGGGTTATCCTTTATACCGATGGGATTACGGAAGTTTTTAACGAGGAAAATCAACCTTACAATTCGGAACGTGTTTTGCGATCGGTCGAGAATCACATAAACCTTGGCAATAAAGCGCTGGCAAGGAAAATTGTTCATGAAGTTGAAGCATTCACACAGAAGCCGGCTACAGACGATATGGCGATCATTATAGCAAAACTAATTTAAAAAAATGAAGAGAGGCTCTCCTTTGCTAATCCGGATTTTGTAAAATGCTTTCTATGCCCATATTTGCAAGTTCATCTGCGCGATTGTTCATTTTTGTTACATAAAGAAAGTCATCCTTTGTAAATGCCGAACCATTCCATTCCATAAATTTTTGATAAATCGGATCAATTCTTGTGTTTTTGCTGTTCAAATTAACATGACCTTTGACACGATAAAACTGAATGGTATGTTTGTTAATAAAGGAAAAAAGAGCCTCCCAGAGATCCCTGTTTTCCACATCGGTTTTTTTGGATGTTTTCCATTTGTTTCGATACCAGTTTTCATACCATTTTTCACGGAAGCAGTTCATTAGATAAGAACTGTCGGAAAAAACGCGGACATGGAGATGGTCTTTGGTAAGTGCATTGAACGCGCTCAATAGAGCAAACATTTCCATACGGTTATTGGTCGTGTTCTTTTCTCCTCCGAAAAGCTCTTTTTTGTGTTCTCCATATTCCAGCACAGCGCCCCAGCCGCCGGTATTCGTTTCATTTTGATTGCCTGAGCAGGCACCATCTGTATAGATATTAACCATTTTCATCGTAATTGCTCCTTATGTAATATACTCTAATAAGATTATGCCCTAAAAAATGAAAACAATCAAGCGTATCCTATGTCAGCGTGAACCGTTGAAAAATCGCAAACTTTGACTATTTTTATGCGAATTATTGTAAATGTATTTTAAAGCTTGCGTAACACGTTTGTAACATACATAATATATACTGTTTATATAATGTAAAGTGTATGATTCGGCAATTTATACTTTTTTTAATATTAAACTTATGAAACAAAGGAAAAATGTTCAAATTGCTTGATTAGATTGAGCTTTGAACAAATGGAAAGGAGGAGATTTGATGAAAAAACTGGTAGCAATGCTGATGATTATTTTTTCACTGTTCTGCAGCAGCACAGTGGTTTCCAGTGCAGCGGTTGATCCAGCAGTTGTATTGGTTAATCCGGTGTCCCTCAGTACCGTATATTCAAATAATCTCTTAATTTCTGTTAAGATTACCCAGCCAAAGACGATCAAGGTAAAAGTTTTTGTGGAAAGACAAATGGTAAATGGAACTTTGAGTGCAATCAATGTCGATACACTGACAATCTCGAACGGGACGATAAACAGTGAAACCTTTCAAAGCACGCTGATATCGGATCCTCCTGCATATAAAAGTGATAATAACTTAAGCTTCTACACAAAGCAAATCAATGATCTGACTCCGGGACTTTATAGAATACAAATTGATACCCTTGATGCAGCAGGGGAAAAAATTTATACAAGTAAAAGCTATGTAGAAGTGAAAGAGAAGACAGCGGAGGCAGACGCAAAAATATTTGATAAGCCGCAATCAGGAACGATGCAGTTTTTGCAAAATCTGTTGAATACCATTTTTGGAGATTAAGGATGGCATAGCTTATGTCAAAGTCTATGATAGAGAAAATTAAAAACTATAGTTTAGTAGCATTGTTTTTGTCCACAGTGCTACTATTATACTTTTTTTGGGGCAATCTATCCTTTGATGATATAAACTTCCAAAATGAACAAACTATAGAAGAGCCGCCGAAAACGGATTATCTGATTAAGCCGGAGCAAATTATTGTCAATTTTGGAGCGGATAATTATACAGTGATTCTGCCGGAGAAAAGAGATATTTGGTACAATGACGGTGATAAGTCCTGCATGGTAAATGAAATTGATCGGTTTGGACAGGCTGATGACATTCTTGTAGAGGAAATTACGTATGACAAGTATCAGGAGGTTATGAAAAAATATCGCTCTATTCGGGCAGAGTTTTCCTATAACATTCCTATATCAGATTTCTGCCGGAACTTTGATATCAACAAACCGCAGAGCTATAATACCATCCAGACCGTCACGATAATCGGTTACTCTACCGCTGTTGAAAAAAATCTTTTTGTTTTTGACGGAAAGAATAACAAATATTACCGATTGGTTGCAGGTGAAAACAAAGACAACATCGTTGACCCTGATTTCCCTGGATTGATTGCATCCATTGAGTCGGAAGGGTATAATAGCTATTATCCGATCAGTATCTATTCGGGTGTTGAAAACGATGCGCTTACACTGGTACCAGTATCTTTGGAGACAAATTTGAAAAGCTTTCCTTACAGGCAGGATACTTATTCTTACCAGGCACAGAAAATAAACGCCCTTGCAGAAAATTTCTTCGGTGAAAATTTTGATTTTGTAAGAAGAATCATAGAGGATAACGGTACGGTCATCTATATGTACGGCTATGGACAAAACGTACTAATTGTTAATACAGATGGAAGCATTGAATATAAAGAAGAGCAGACGAATGATAAAATAAAGCAAAGTTTTTTGGACGCTTTGAATACGGCAATTCAATATGTTGCGAAACACGGTTCTTTCAAATCATTGGACGGAGCAAAGCTAACGCCGTACCTGAAGGATGCGATACTGAATCCGGCTAAAGAAGAAGGCTATCGGTTTGTTTTCGGAATGGAAGTGAACGAGAACCGTTTGTTTTACGAAGAGGGAGATGCAATTGTTGTTGATGTAATTTCAGGTCAAGTCACTTATTACAAGCGAAATATGATTGATTTTGATCAGGAGGAACTGGATACAATTGAAACTTATTCGGCAGAAGATGTATTCTCTTCCGTTAATCTGATTGCTCAAAATTATCAGTACATATTTAATATCCTCTTGCAATCCGGAGAAGTTGAGACTACCACTGATTCGTCTGTTATGTTTGAAGAGATCGCTTCGCTTGTAAGTGATATGCAGATCGGTTATGTAAGGCTTTCTGATAAAGATGTCATGGAAATACAGCCGGTATGGGTTGTTACCATCAATGATCTTGATATCTTCTTTGATTTGTACAGCGCAGAGCCGATCAGCTATTCAAAGAAATAAAGGAGCAGGAATCATGGATTGGACAAAAGCAAAAAGCATATTGATTGCTGCATTGGTTGTGACAAATTTAATTTTAATCGTCACCTATATTTTTCAGAATAACAGTTTCGATAATAATGAAAAAGAAATGCAGGATGTTACGATAAGTCTTCTTGCAGAAAATAATATTTTTGTTGAAACGGAAATTCCGAAAGGACATCAACGGATGCCCAAGTTAACGGTTCAATATGATAAAATTAGCGAGGATATGATCAACGAGCAGCTTGTGAATCAAGTAAAACTTAGTGATGCAGAACAAACGGATGAGAATCTAATTGCCGTAACTTCTGCATTGATTGAAAATTGCGGTTTGATGACAGAGAATGTAACCTTTGACAGCATTGATCGAAAAGATGGAGAAATCAAGGTTAATTATAAAAATAGTATGGATGGTATCGCGATAGAAGAAAGCTATATTATCTGCACGATAAAGGATGGTATCCTTACAGACTTTAAAAGATACTGGCTCAATCCGGTAGAAGTTAATGATATAAGAATGCAAGTGATTCCTGCTGTTTCCGCACTGATTAAATTTATGAGTGAAAATACGGAAGCGGGGAAAATCTATGTAAAGGATATCTCTTTGGTCTACTATCTTGATTCGGACTCTTTTGATGTAGAATCTCCTGTAACGGATACAGCCTTTCCAGCGTGGAAAATCACGGATAACCACGGAAGGATAAAATATATTATGGCTTGGGAGCAGTAATCATTCGATTTCTTCATTCCTTCAAATGAAGTTCATAAATTCATCACAATTTTGTTAGACAATTAAGGAGAAATGACAATGACTTTAAGCTTTTGTTCCTTTTCCAGTGGAAGCAGTGGGAACTGTTATTTAATAAAATCACAAAAGACGGCCGTTTTGGTGGATGCAGGCATTAGCGGGAAAAAAATCTTCGAAGGTTTGACCATGACCGGTACGCCAAAAGAGCAACTGGCAGCATTGCTTATTACTCATGAGCATACGGATCATACGAAAAGCATACGAACCGTCATGAATCGAGAAAAAACATGGAAGGCTTATGCCAATGCCAAGACGTGGAGTCAGATCAAGTGCAAAATTTGCGAGGAACAAAAGAGGGTCTTTGAAACAGGAGATACCTTTCCAATCGGCGATATTCAGGTGAAAACATTCCGCGTATCCCATGATGCTGCGGAGCCAGTTGGTTTCACATTTTCATCCGGAGGAAAACAGATCAGCATTGTGACCGATACAGGCTGTATGAGTGAAGATATTATTTCAGAAATTAAAGACGCTGACATTCTGATTTTAGAGGCAAACCATGATGTTGATATGCTGAAGCTTGGAAAATATCCATGGTTTCTGAAACAAAGAGTATTGGGAGAAAAAGGCCATTTATCTAATGTGGCTGCAGGGGAGACCATATTACGATTACTGTCTGAGAGTGATAAGGAAAGATTTGTTTTGCTGGCGCATCTGAGCAGGGAAAACAACTTCCCGGAAATGGCATATCAAACAGTAAAAAACATTTTAGAAGAAGCGAATTTTTACATAGGAAAGCATCTGAAACTGAATATGATTATAAGGGATGAGGTAAGCTTAGTCTATGAAATCTAGTAAGCGGGGGAAATGAAGAAATGGAAAACGATGATTTTAAAAATGAAACTACAAATGAAAATTTAAGAGCAGAACAGAGTATTGATGATGCTGCTTCAATAAAAAAAGATATCATAGAACAACATACTGTGTATACAGAAAATAAAATTGAAAAGGAAGAAAAGAAAAGGAAAAAGATTGGCCGTAAAGTCGTCGCAGTGATATTAATTGTGTTGCTATCCGCAGGAGCGGGATTTGGCGGCGGGCTTGCAGCCTTGTATTACGGACAGAGTATTTTAGGAGGATCACCTGCCAATGAAATTACCATCAATCCCGATGATAAGATCAATACTGCGGAAGCCATCGCAGCCAAGGTAATTCCTTCCGTAGTCGGAATCAGTACCAGTACGGAGGTAACTTATCAAAGCTTCTTTGGCCAGCAAAAGGGAGTACAAAATGGTGTGGGAACCGGAATCATTGTTGATGAGAAGGGCTATATCCTTACCAATTCTCATGTTATCAGTGATGGCAAGGCCAAAGAGATTGTTGTTCAGCTGACGGATGGAAGAGAGGTTTCCGGCACTGTGCTTTGGAATGATAAAAGCATTGACCTTGCCATCGTAAAAATAGAGGCGGTAAATTTAACTGCAGCTGAGCTGGGGAATTCTGATGATGTCAAGATCGGTGCTTATGCAGCGGCCATCGGAAACCCTCTGGGTCTGGCCTTTGACAGAAGTGTGACCCAGGGAGTTGTTAGCGGACTGAATCGTACCATAACTGTTAAAGAAGGACAATCCCCGATTACCATGGATGGACTGATTCAAACAGATGCTTCTATCAATTCAGGAAACAGCGGCGGACCACTTCTTAACAGCGCAGGCCAGGTGATTGGTATTAACTCCGCTAAGGCACAAAGTGGGGAAGGCTTAGGATTTGCGATCCCAATCAATACGGCGAAACCAATTGTTGATGAAATAAAGACCAAGGGCGAGTTTAAGCGTTCCTACATTGGAATAAAGGGTGGAAATGTAGCGGATTATCTGAATGCGTATCCGGATACAAACCTGGGAACAAAGACAGGTGTATATATCGCGCAGATTTATACCGATTCTCCTGCAGCAGAAGCCGGTATAAAGGAAGGCGATATTATCATTGGCCTTGAAGATCAAAAAATTGAAACGATGACACAGTTGATCAGCACGCTGTTTCAATACAGACCGGGTGACAAGGTGACACTGTCGGTGCTCAGAGACACCAGAACAATGAGCTTTACAGTTACTCTGACCTCAATGGATGATGAGACAGGCTTACCGGAGGTGACGCAAACACCACAATAAAAAGAATACCGAAATCGAATTTCCCTTTTGTCGAAATTCGATTTCGGCGAAATTTTATTATGATTTAACAGGAAAGTATCTGAAGTGGCGGTAGCCACTTTTTTTAAAGGATGAGGAACTATGAACATAACAATTCTATGCATTGGAAAACTGAAAGAGCGGTATTGGACAGAGGCAGTAGATGAATATTGGAAGCGGCTAAGCAAATATTGTACATTAACAATAAACGAAATGAAAGAAGAAAAAGCACCTGACAATCCTTCAAATGCTGAAGAATTAGCGGTTAAGGAGGGAGAAGGAAAAAGTATCCTGAAGCAAATCAAAAGTGACGCTTACGTCATTGCTCTGGATATTAAAGGAAAGGAAATAACTTCTGAAGCCTTGGCGGATAAGATCCACAACTTGGGACTTATCGGGAAAAGTGATGTGGTTTTTATCATTGGGGGTTCCATAGGGCTGTCGGAGGAAGTTTTATCCAGAGCTGATTTTCGGCTGTCTTTTTCCAAGATGACTTTTCCGCATCAGATGATGCGTGTGATTCTGCTGGAGCAGATTTACAGAAGCTTTAAGATCATAAAAAATGAACCGTATCATAAGTAACAAGCATCCGGTAGGTACCACTGGATTGGAATGAAGGCAGAAATGATATAAGGTCAGAGTAAATTAGAATAAAAAAGAAGAGGAACCGATTTAAGATTCTTCTTCTTTTGTTATTTACAGCTGAAACGTCTTGTTCTCTCCGTTGAAGGAACAAATAGTCGCAACGGCTCCATCGAGATAGAAGATTTCAAAGATATTGTCGTCTTCCGAATACATATTTCTTAGCATAGGCATCATCTCCAGGGCTTTGACTTTTGCCTCTCTCGTGGTGCAGAAAACCGCTTTACCACTTAAACGGAGCCACATTCCATCCTTTGACGAACAGGAGATTTCAGTTTTTGGATTTGCCATGAGCTGGGCATAAATGGGCTTGTTGTTGTTAGTACCGTAGCAGATCTTTCCGTCATATTCCATTGCAAGACCAAAAGGACGTACCCGCGGCTGATCCCCTTCCACAGTAGAAATAAAGAATACGCCGCATTCCTTTAAAAATTGTAAAACTTCATTCATATCGAATCCTCCATATTTAATTTGTTCTATCTGCTATTCTATTATAATTAGGGATTACTGAAAAATCCATAAAAATGATAAAATCCAAAAAATGACCGGGGTTGCCAGTCCACAAGTTGACAGATATAATGTCCATAAAGGAAAGAGAAAAGCAGTCCCTTAATTAGCGGCAGAAGAGGTGAAGATATGACTTCAAAAGTTGAAAAAAGACGTCGGGAAATTTTGGATATTGTCGATGCAGAAGGTTGTACCTATATTCCTGAGATGGCAAGGCGTTTTCATGTTACCAACGAAACCATAAGGAATGATTTCGATTATTTAGCCGACGCCCATGACTTAAAAAGGATACACGGAGGTCTAAAAAAAGAGCAGCAGGAGATATCGGCACAGCACTATCTATACGATGATAAAAAGTCTGCACATGTTGAAGAAAAAAAAAGAATATGTTATCAGACGGTAAGTTTGCTGGAAAACGGTGACTGCATTTATGTGGACGGCGGCTCTACGGTGTCGTTTTTGCTCAATTATTTAAATCGTAAGCGGGAAATTACTCTGGTTACTCCTTCCGCAGCGCTTTTAATGAGATATATCCTTGACGGGTATGATATGAGCTTCAGTGAGCAGGGGCATAAACTTATATTTGTGGGGGGACAGCTTAATGATAACATTTTGACTACGTATGGTCCTTTCTTTGATCAGATGATCAATGATCTTAATTTTGATAAAATGATATTTTCAACAGATGGAATCGATAGGAAAGGAGGGATCACCAATTCGGACGAGGTAGCATATGCGATAGCGAAAAAAGCCGCCCAATCATCAAAAGAAAAAATTTTGCTGATTGACAGTTCAAAATTTGGGCTGATAGGCAATTACCGCGTGCTTGCGTGGAATGAGTTGGATGTTATTGTAACAGAGAAGGATTTGGATGACGACTGGATGCACCATTTGGAAAACCATAAAATAAAGTCTATAAAAGCATGACAACAAAAAAATACCAAATAATCATAAATTAAAACCAAATTTAAACCAAATTTAACAATGGCTTAACTTGGTTTTAATTTTTTTTTTTGTATTTTATGATATTTTAATTTCAGAAAGGAGAGCGGAGATATGATAAAACGAAAACTTGAAAAAATCATCATGGTGGTTCCATTTTTGATCCCTCTTATTATGTTTTGGATTGTTCCGTTAATATTAGGCTTTATCATAAGCTTGACCGATTGGGATTATATATCTCCAAAAATGAATTTTGTTGGCTTTGATAACTACTTCAGTATTTTTACTGATCCGGATTTTTTTAAAGCTTTGTGGAATACTTTTGTTTTTGGAGCCGGAACGATTACGTTTACCATTGTTTTCGGTCTATTTTTTGCGGTGATGCTTCAAAAACAGTTTGCAGGGTCAAAAATATACCAGATGATTATTTTTAGCCCATGGATTACACCTACCGTTGCGGTTGCGCTGGTTTGGTCATGGATTTATCAGCCTGACCGGGGATTAGCGAACTCTCTGCTTGGGAGGATTGGAATAGAACCACTTCAATGGCTTCAAAGCTCTGAAACAGCTATGCTTGGGATTATTATTTTTACTGTTTGGAAATTTATCGGCTGGACTATGATATTTTATCTTGGAGCTTTGGAGAAGGTGCCCAAAAGCGCGTATGAAGCTGCAGAACTGGAAGGGTGCAATTATTGGAGAAGATTTTTCCACATCACCCTGCCCCTAATATCACCTACTACATATTTCCTTTTGATCATCAATTTAATAACGTTCATACAGGCATATGACCAGATACAGATAATGACACAGGGAGGACCGGGTGGCAGTACGACTACCTTGCTTTATCTTTACTATGACAAGGCCTTCCAAAACTTTCAGATGGGGCCTGCCAATGCTGTTGCTATGATTATACTGGTTATTATTTTAGGGCTTTCCATGTTAAGCTCATTGATCAGCAACAAGTATATCCATTATGAGTAAGGAGGATGCCATGAATAAGTGGAAAATGCAATTAGTTGTTCTGATAAAGCATGTTTTCCTGTGTATTGTTTCTATATTGTTTGCGTTTCCCTTTATCTGGATGGTATTGGGAGTATTTAAAACAAACAATGAGATATGGCAGACGCCCTACAAGCTGATGCCTGACGGCTGGAACTTTTTCGGTGTACTGGAGAGCCTTGGACATATGCATTTCGGCAGGTATATTTTTAACAGTTTTTTTGTCGGAATAATCGGAACTTTGCTCATGCTGCTAGCAGCCGCACTGTTCACATATGTGGTCGTGTTCATGAAAGACCGCTATTCGGATGCCTTGTTTTTTGTGGTGCTTGCAACCTACATGCTCCCTGGCGCAGTCACATATGTTCCGAGCTATGTGATTTTGGCTCGAATTAATATGCTGGATCAATTGTGGGGGTTAATCTTTTCAAACTTGGCCAGCGTGCTGGCGGTCTTTTATCTGAGGCAATCCTTTATGAAAATGAGCTATGACTATATTGAAGCTGCCCGTATTGATGGTGCAAGTCACTGGAAAATACTGAAAGATGTAATATTTCCATTAAATAAGTCTGCATTCTATACAATTTTCGTACTGATTTTTGTTCAGCAGTACAACAATTATATGTGGCCGAGCATCATGCTGAAAAGTCAGGAAAATTATTTAATATCGCAAGGCTTGAGACAATTTTTCATTCAAGAAGGTGCGTATGGAATGAATTGGTCGGAGATTATGCTGGCAAGCACCGTTGCTATCATTCCGGTCATAGTCGTGTTCCTTATCGGTCAGAAATGGTTTGTTACAGGAATCATGCAGGATAGCGGATTAAAGTAGATAACAAAGGAGGAAAAATTTTTATGAAAAAATTATTAGCAGTTCTTTTATTAATTGCAATGCTGCTTACGGCCTGCCAGTCAGGTGAAAAGCAAGCAGGTGCACAGGCAGGTATCCAATCTGCAGGAGAACAAAAGGTGTTAGAAATTGAATTTTGGCATGCTTTAGGCGGGGATTTGGGTGAAAGTTTAGATGAAATCGTAAGTGATTTCAATGCTTCTCAAAAAAAGTATGTGGTGAAACCTGTTGTTATGGGAAGCTATGATGAGCTGACCCAGAAGCTGCAGGCTGCCTATGCCGCTAAAAATGTTCCGGCTCTGGTAGTTGGAGACTGTCAGGACGTCTTCTATAAAAAGGGCTTGATTGAACCCTTTGAAGATTACATGCCCAAGGATTATGACCAGTCCGATATCGTCGGCGGTTTTTTGAAGGCTGCAATCATTGACGGAAAAATGGTATACGCACCGGCTTATGGAACTTCACAGGTGCTCTATTATAATAAAGCAGTTTTAGAAGAAGCGGGCTTCAGCGAAGACGACCTGAAATCATGGCAGTCGATAGCAGCCATGAGCAAAAACATAATAGGAAAGAATACGGGGGAGGATTCTATTAAGTATGTATGGGAACCTATGTGGGGGTACGAAAATATAGCAGATATCGCCAACAGCAACGGAGGCAGCTACCTGTCAGCCGACGGTAAAACCGTAACCTTTCATTCGGAAGAATGGGTAGCAGTATTGGAGCAGGTAAGAAAATGGCTTCATGAGGATAAAATTATGAGCATCCATTCAGGTGGACAAGGCTGGGAATACTGGTATAAAACGATGGATGACTGGGTATATGGCAAAGCGTTGGGGTATACAGGTTCTCCCGGAGATTACGCAATTGCCCTGGATGCTGTTAAGAAGGCTACAGACGAAGGCTATAAGAATGAATTTGCTGTGGCTTGCCAGCCTGGTTACGGCAGCAATCAACCTGCACCTTATTTCTCAAGCCGGATGTATTTTATTCCGAAATGCTCAAATATTATCGAAGAACAGAAAACAGGAGCTGCCGCGTTCATATCCTTTGCGACAAATACAAAGAATACCGCAGCATTTTCAATGGCAACGGGATATGTAGCCGTAAGAAATTCTGTCATTGATTCCGCAGAATATCAGGAATACCTCAAATCCAATCCAGATGCAGATATCGCACTGAAACAGATCGATCAATATGCCGTACCTGAGTTTATTGATCCTACCGGAGGAGCAGTAACGGATGCGCTGAAAGAAGCCGTGGATCAGGTTGAAATTGAGAACGTACCGGCAAAACAAGCTTTGGATGAAGCAGCTGCAAAGGCTCAAAAAGAGTTGGATAAACTTAGTAAATAACTTTGATTTATCTTTGGGGGATCAAGAGATCCCCCAAAGAATCAAGTCGAAAAACGAAATTGATTGAGGGGTAACAGAAAAGTATGATTAGAGGGATTCTCTTTGATAAAGACGGTACTTTGATAGAATTTGAGACGATGTGGCATAAAATAATGGCGTTGGTTTTTTCTCAGGTAGAAGCAATATGGGGCTATGATGAAAGGACGATGCATGAACTGATGAAGTTGTCAGGATATCAAGAATCTGGTTTTTCTAAAGAAAGTGCCATACAGTATATGTCCACAAGAGAAATAATTGAATTGTGGACGGATTATTTAAAGGCTGACGATAAGGAGGTTAAGAACCGATTCCTTCATATTTTTAGCGACGCGTCTATGAATGATGACATACCCATTCGTACGCGTGAAGGTGTCCTTGAAAGTCTTTACTACCTTAAGCGTAAAGGTTATTTGCTTGGGGTGGCAACGGCAGATTTGCCGGAATCCACAAGAAACAGCCTGAAAAGAGCAGGGATTTTGGATTACTTTGATTTTATCGGAGCAGATGACGGCATCATGAAGGCAAAGCCGGATCCGGATATGGCATTTCGGTTTTGCCGGCAGGTGAATCTTGCTAAAGAAGAACTGCTGGTGGTAGGAGATAGTGTGAGCGACTATTGTTTTGCGAAAAGATCAGGAGCTGGCTTTGCCGGCATAAGATCTTCCTATGGAACGCTTGATGACAGTCCGAAGAAAGATTTTATTCTTGTAGATTCGCTGGAAACCCTTATGAAAGAGATGGGTTTATAAGTATTGTTTTATAAAGAAAAGTAGGTGAAAGGAAAGATGAAATTAAGAAAACTATTGAATGTTTGGGTCCTGGTGATCCTGACGATTGTGACAAATATCGTTCCAAATGTTTATGCAGATAACGGAACGGTTCTTATTATGACAGACAAGCAGGAGTATAAAATTGGTGAGGATTCAGATATTACGGTCGAATACTGTCATACTACCTCAGCGACTGACTGGATTGGTATCTATAAAAAAGGCGTCACGCCGGGCAGCGGCAATCCTTCCATTTTGTGGAAGTATGCTGAGATTTCTGATGACTATAAAACCATGATCTTTACCGATGCGATAGGCTCTCTTACCGCGGGTGAATATAAAGCTGTGCTCCTAGAAAATGACGGATATACTGTGAAGGCCGAATATCCCTTCGCGGTGAAGGATACCAGCACGCTGAATGCTCCGGCAGCAGTAACGTATACAAGAACTTTCGACAAAGAAGGTTATGCTGACGGTACAGTGACCATCACCGAACCGGACGATACATCCGGTATCAGCGGCTATGCTCTATACTGGGGGGATGACAGCGGAAAGCTGGTGGACTATGATGCAATTGCAACTTTGAGCCAAGGCGTTACCACCTATACCATGGTAAAAAACACCTTTATCCCTGCAACAGCAACCAAACTTTTGGCGTTCAGCAGCAACAGTACAAAGGAATCTGAGAATTATGCTTCCTTTGACATTCCTGCGGGATGGTGCATCGATCAATCGAACATGACCAGTCAATTTGAGGTATTTTCCGATACGCATATAACCACATACAACAGCAGCCATAATACTCGTTTTGGCAATGCGTTAAAGGATATCTATACGATTGCTCCGGACAGCGAAGCTATTTTTGCCAACGGCGATAATGTTGATCTGGGGCACCCAGATAATTACGCTATGCTTCTATCCATATTGAATCAATATAAAGCGGAACTGCCGGAAATCAATTTTATCATAGGAAATCATGAGTATTATGAAAACTATTCCGACATGCATCATAATATTAATATGACATGCAAGGAAAAAGCGGATCAATTCATGGATCAGTTAGGTGCTCCGGGAATTTACTACGACAAATATATCAATAAGATACATTTTATTGCTTTAGGGTCGGAGATGGCGGAGGTCGTAGATGGCTCTGAAGGCACATACTATATTTCTGATGATACGTATCTTTCTGATGCGCAGTTTACCTGGCTGGAAAATAAACTGGCGGAAACCAAAGACCAAAAAACTCCGATTTTTGTATTCCACCACCAGCCTATGGCGGATACCGTAGCGGGTACGATCGGGGGGAAAAGCGGTCAGGGATGGAACGGCCTGAGCGATCAGCAGGATGCACGGCTGCGAAGTATACTTTCTAAATATCCGCAGGTGATCATGTTTAACGGGCATACTCACTGGGATATGAAATCGCCCCATGAAATGTACGATGGCGGAAAGGAAGAGCCCAGCATTTTCAATACCGCATCCGTGGGATATCTGTGGACGGATATACCTTCCCAGATGGAAGTTGTGGGAAGTCAGGGGTTTTATGTGGAAACCTATCAGGACAAAGTGTTGGTAAGAGGCAGAGACTTTGAAAATGGCTTATGGATTCCTTCCGCATCCTTTCTCGTTGATATGAACGAAAAATATAGTTCCATTGATGAGCCTGCCAGTACTCTTTCAGCGATCAACTTGAGTACAGATACAAACCTGAAAGTGGGAGAGACCAGCCAGTCAGTGGTAACGGCGGTTTATTCGGATAATAGCACGGCCGATGTTTCCAAAGCTGCTGAATATCGTTCCTCTCAGCCGACGATTGCAGAGGTTGACGAGAATGGATTTGGTGAAAGCATTAAGTGCAGGGCAGACGGTCATAACTGCGGTTTATGACGGACAGCAGGCAACCAGGGAAATTACGCGTGAGCAAGTCAGGTCATTCTGGTTCAAGCGGCGGTTCAAGTTCTAAGAAAACTACGACTACCACTACTGCCACAGGTGATATCCAACCACTGAAGATAATAGTAGACGGGCAACCAAAGCAATTGAATATTGAGGAACTAAGTCCGAAAAACAATATGTACGAGATTCAGACAAATGCTTCCGGAAATATCATGAAGCTAGGGCTAAAAGGAAGCAGTTTGAATGCCCTGAGAGAAAAAAGTGCAGGGGCATTATTGAAATTGAGCGCCGGAGATACCTCATACAGTCTTCCGCTAGAGGCAGTAGATACCGCAAAAATAGCAAAGGAAATGGGTGTCGGAGAAGATGATCTGAGTATTTCTATCACCGTTCAAAAGGCAGATACTTCAGATGCTGCGCTAAGTACAAGCATTGATGGTGCACAAGTCGTTACGGCGCCGATTGATTTTGAGATCGAAATATCTTCCGGCAGCGGTCAGCCTAGGGCACTGAATAATATGGAACAATATGTTTCAAGGACGCTGCTTTTAAAAGGCATTGCAGATTCCAGCCATTTGACGGGGGTGATGTATGACTCGGACAGCGGCAAGTATATCTTTGTGCCGTCTACCTTTCAAACATCGGGCGGAGATACAACCGCTACGTTAAAACGGTACGGAAACAGTATTTATACGGTCATGGAATATTCAAAAACCTTTCCGGATGTTCAAAATCACTGGGCAAATCAATCCATAGAAACATTGGCCTCCAAATTCATTGTAAATGGAGACAACTCCGGTAATTTTAATCCCGATGCCAGCATTACGAGAGCCGAGTTTATCAGTATGGTTGTGCGATCCTTAGGAATACCGGAAGAAAAGGGAAATTCGAACTTTAGCGATGTGAACAGCCAGTGGTTTGCAGGGGCTGTCAATGCTGCCTCGAAATCAGGACTGGTCAGCGGCTATAAGGATGGTACGTTTCAGCCGGATCATAATATCAGCAGACAAGAGATTACTTCAATCCTCTGTAATGCGATAGAATTTGCTGGAACAGGCAACAATATGAAAGATCCTGAACAATATCTTTCTAAGTTTGAGGATCAGGCTGTTATCGGAACATGGGCCAGGGAAAGCATCGCTTTAACCGTAAAATACGGTATCGCGGACGGAACACCTTCTGGTCAATTCATGCCCCAAAGCAATGCAACTCGTTCCGAGGCTGCGGCTATGTTGACGCGAATGCTCAAATTCTTAAAATTTATTGATTAAATATGTAGGCAAAGATAGAACTTGCAGACAAAGCGAATGCAGGTGTACTAATACCCGTTTTGGAATAAATTATGTACACCTGCATTCGCTTGCAAAGCACTTTGTCAGTCTGAGGGGTAAAATGAAACCGAGTATTGATAAAACAAATTCTAAAAGTATTTTTGTAGCCGGAATCATAATAATAGTCACTATATTGGTTTCGGTTTTTATAAATGAACTTGACTCTAACCAATTTCCAAATCAACTGGTTAGAGCCAATATAAATTATGAAAAGGGAAAAGTCATATCCATAAAGGAAGAAACCTTGGAAAAGAGCGTTTATGACGAGAGTGCACTGGCAGGAGAACAAAAACTTGAGGTTCAGATGTTGACGGGTGAACACAAAGGAGAAACTGTAACTGCCTCCAATTATTTAAATACGTATAACAGCGTACTGGCTAAAACTGGACAAACTCTCATTTTTATTGTTGATTCATTTGATACGGGCAAATTTCAAGTCAGGGTATACAACTATTGCAGAGAACAGACCATATATTTTCTGTGCATTATATTTTTAGGATGTATGATCCTTATAGGCAGGAGAAAGGGTCTGATGTCAGGGTTAAGCCTTATATACACTTTTTTTTGTATCCTTACGATTTATCTGCCGCTTCTTACAAGAGGATATTCTCCCATATGGGCGGTAATTGCTGTTGCGATTTTGATAACCGTAGCATCCATGATCTTATTGAATGGGATTGGAAAGAAAAGTTTCTGTTCTATAATGGGTACATCTTGTGGGGTTGTACTTGCTGGAATACTCCATTATTTTTTTGCACAAATGCTGCATGTATCCGGGTTTCATGATGAAGAAGCCGAAAGCCTTATGTTAATATCTCAAACCACTGGTTTACAGGTAAAAAATCTATTGTTTGCGGGTATATTAATCGCTTCATTGGGGGCAGTTATGGATGTTGCTGTTTCAATTGTTTCAGCCATGAATGAGTTACATACCAAATTACCAAAGCTTAGAAGGATGGAACTGTTTTCGGCAGCGATGAATATTGGAAAGGACATGATTGGGACTATGTCCAATACTTTAATATTAGCTTTCGCCGGATCGTCCCTCAGTATGCTTGTAATTTTGCAATCCTATTCAGTTCAGCATAATCAATGGATTAATATGAACGTGATTGCCATAGAGGTAGCGCAGGCTTTGTCTGCAAGTTTAGCTGTCGTACTTACGGTTCCCATAACTGCAGCAATAACAGCTGCTATCTTAAAATTAAAATAAGAAACAAGGGAACGGTTTACAAAACAAGGAGATTAATAATTTGATATCTCTGCTTGACAGTGAATGAAGAAACCATATATTATAATTACGAACGAATAATTCGTTTGAAAAGAGGAAGGCGACTATGACAGATATTCGAATTAAAAAAATATATGATATTGCAAGTAGAAGGTTTATTCAGCAAGGGTATGATTTAACACAAATTGATCATATTGTTAAGGAAGCCGGGATTTCCGTAGGCTCGTTTTATGATTTGTTTTCCGGCAAAAAGGTCCTTTTGAAATTTATTCTAAAATGTACGATTGACCCTGCTTTTATGGACAGCGATATAAGCTTTCCGCTGAAAGAGGATTTGTTTTTACATTTGGACGAAGAAGTAATTCTGTTTTTGAATGAAAGCAACCGTGTATTCTCAGAACCGCTTACCCGGCAGGCTGAAAACTATTTCTTTGAACGAATGCTATCAGATGCCTTTGACCGGATATATAAATATAGAATTGGTTGTTTAATCGTAGAAAAGAATGCTTCAGGGTGCGGTAAAGTTTTTGAATACTATAAAAACTACAGAAGCAAATTTTATCAGATCATATTAGAGTATATAAAAATCTATATGAAGCAGGGAACCGTGAGGGAAGTAGCGTTTCCCGAGCTCATCGTTTTGTTCATAGTGGAGTCAATGTCCTGGTGGGCGATGGATATGAAATTTGATACCTTTGAAACCAGAGAAGATATATCGGATGATATCGCAAAGAAGGTATGCTTAGATGCTTTGATTCAAGCATATCGGAAGGAATAGTTTACGGAGCTTCAATGCTCCGTAAAAAAAATATTACAAATGAACGAGTGGTTCGTTTTTAAAGATGCGTATACTTTGCCAAGGGGACTGGAAGTTAACTAAGGCTTCCGATATTAAATAATTGCATTATAGGAACAAGTTTAGAAAACTTTGAAAAATAAAGAAATTTTACTTGATTTATTGAGGAGGTAATCAAAATGGAAAAGGAAAGATTGTATTACATAGACTGGCTAAGAGTTATGGTTGTGTTATCTTTAATACCGTATCACTCTGCATTACCATATACCGAACTTGGTGATATTTATATTAGAACACCTTTGCATGACATCAGAGTACTGCCTTTTTTATTTATCACAGTACCGTTACGAAGTTTTTTTATGACACTATTATTTTTTGTATCCGGAATAGCAACGTATTATTCATTTAAATATAGAACGAAAAATGAATATATTGTTGAGAGATTTAGAAAAATATTTATTCCGCTGGCAATAGGTACTGTAATGATTTCTCCAATACAAGCCTATTTTAAAGCTCTTTATGAGGGATTTTCAGGAAGTATCATCGAGTTTGTACCTGAATTTTTTTCTTCCAAAATAGATTATTATTTGGGATATGCACATTTTTGGTATTTACTATACCTGTTTGTGTTTTCCTTACTATGCCTGCCGCTATTCTCAAATTGGTTTAAGAATCAAGCAAAACTGATAAAATTATCACAGCTCTTATGCAAAGGAAATAATATTTACATACCGATTCTATTTATTATTATCGCGGAAATGATTCTAAGACCTTTCTTTCCGGGACCGCAGACATTGATTGGAGATTGGGCGAATGATATTGTTTATCTCTGCGTTTTTATATATGGTTTTGTTTATGCCTCTGATAAAAAAATTCAGGAACGAGTGAATAAACTTGCAAATAGTTCTAAAGTCGTATTCAGTGTATTATTAATCATGTATATTTCAATAGAATATTTATTAATGACAGAAGGCGAGACGGTTAGCTTTTTAGCAATTATTTTAGATCTATCGAAAGGCCTGTACGAGTGCACCGCAATCATCGTTCTATTGTGGCTGGGGAAAAAATATTTAAACAAGAAAAGCCCCGTTTTGAGTTATTTGAATAAGGCATCCTTTCCTTTTTATATAGTCCACTTTGTACCGGTATGTATGTTTACTTATCTTTTTGTTAATGCAAATATTAATGTATATGCAAAATACATGCTTGTTGTGTTGCTAGCTTACTTATTAACTTTTTTCTTCTATGAAATGTTCATTCGACGCTTTTCCCCAGATAAAAAATAATTTGATAAAATATACACAATTTGTTAAGTTATTAAAAAAATGTCCGAAATAATATAAGGAAGTATTTTTAATAAGGGGGATTGATTATGAATATTTCACCAGTAGCCGGCAGACCGGATTTTGCCTCTGCACCATCAAGTGCGCAGAACGCTATAAAACTTCTTGAAAAGCAAAAGGATCAGTTGCTGGATCAGGTTCAGAAAGTAAAAGAAAGCGACATGGACTTTAAAATTAAACAGGAAAAAATAAAGGCGCTCAATGAACAAATTACGGAAATAGACGCACAGATTTGTCAAAAGAGGGCGGAAAAGTTAAATCCGGATCATCATCAAAATTCGAAAAATACTGCCGATTATGAAACGGAGAAGCAGAGTAAAAAATTTGATCGTTATAGTAAGGGAGAATCTATAAACTCAGAATATATGTTTTCCGCAGTATCCGGGTATTCTGATTTAAAAGCAATGGGAAAAGTGAGAACCAATTTGCAGAATGAGCTAAGGCTTGCGACAAGCAGTGGAAAAAATCCTGAGGCGGGTAAGGGAATTCAGCAAAAACTTGATAAGCTTGAAGGCGACATGATGAAAAAAGGAAAAAAAATCAAGGTCGATCTGAAAAAAGCGGCCCAGGACGCTGTAAAACCGGAAAAACAAGAAGCAGAAGATGCAGATGAAATCAAAGAAATAAAAAAATTGAGTGAGACAGAAGTTCTTCAGGGAAAAACGACGGAATCGGTTGAGGACAAAATCAAAGATAAATCAGTAAAGGATCAAAGCCGTTCGGAGAAGGGTATAGAGGAAGAAGAACCAGATCATAGATCTAAGAGGTTAGAAGGAGGCCAATTAATATGAGTATATCTGCCGTTTCATCCGGCTCGAATACATATAATCAAACCATACACAATAACAATGAAATTAAAATGCTGCAAAAACGGAAAGAGCAATTAGTGGAGCAGATAAAAAACGTCAAAGATGGTAATTCGGATGCGAAAACAAAGCAGGAACTGGTTAAGCAATTGCAAGAGCAGATACAACAGATTGAAACACAAATCCAGCAAAAGAAAAGAGAAAATCTTACTGGGGGTATTGATAAAAATACGAAGCGTCAGGATGAAAATAACCGTCAGCAGTCCAATCAAAAAACTCAGATAACGAGTGAGAATGGCGGTAAAGGCGTAACCTTAAGCACTATGACAGATATGATCGCAGCAAGTTCTTCTTATTCCAAAGCGAAGCTTTTAGACAGCACGAAAGACAGTTTAACCGGAAAAAGCAACATTCTTGATAGAGAAATCAAAACAGATGAAGGAAGAGGCGGTAACCCGAAAGCAAAAAAAGCAGAGCTTGGGGATATAAAATCCAGTTTGGTGAAATTGGATAAAAGCATTGCAGAAGAACTTTACACCTCGAAAGAGAGGGTAGAGGAAGTTGCGGATGCAGATAGTTCTGATAAAGGAAATAAAGAGATAAAAAAAGAAGCTGACAAAATGCAGGATCGTATTGGAGATAACGGAGTGAATCATGAAGATTCACTTGTTGCTGATTCGTCTGCAACTGATAAAGTGGAAAAAGATCCTCTGACGTGGGCGCTTGTCAATAATATCAAGTATAATAAAGTTGATGTTCAGGTTTAAAAAAATATTTTATTCTGTTTATGAATTTCATAGAATGAGGAACGTATTCAGGATTTTGAAAATTTGACTGTTAAAAAAGGAAGATTGTGTTGTCCCCATGATCAGTCGCCGCTGTTTTCCGTTGTAAAAAAGAACTTAAAAGAGTATAATTATAGTGTAAGATGCAAAAATGTAGAGCTTACTTTCATGGAAATAAATGAAAAGGTAATGGCTTCAAGGTAAATTTTAATGGGAAGTAATCTGTTAAAGTGCGGGAATCATTCTGATACGTTGATTGTTGTATTACATGAAATCTATGGGATCAATGACCATATCAAAGAAATTTGTCAAAAATATTTTCTTCAGGGCTATGATGTCATATGCCCTGATTTATTATGTGGTGAGCCTTTCTATGACTATGATCAGGAAAAAGAAGCCTATTTATATTTTACCAAAACGATAGGCTTTCAGAGAGCGTCAGAACAAGTAACAGAGCTTTTAAAGCAAAAAAAAATGAATTATGAGCATATCATATTAGTGGGTTACAGTATCGGTGCGACAATTGCATGGCTGTGCAGTGGAAATCAACTGAAATTGGACGGTATCATTGGCTTTTATGGTTCGAGAATACGGGATTACATGGAGATTGATCCAATATATTCGGTGCTCCTCATCTTTCCAGAAGAGGAAAGTTCCTTCAACCCAAAAGAACTGAAAAAAGAATTAATGAAAAAAGAAATGGTTAGTGTCCATATTTTTGAAGAAAAACACGGCTTTGCAGATCCATATTCAGCAAATTATAATAAAAAGTCAGCCGGTAGGGCAGATAGAATTGTTAATAATTATTTATCTACTCGGATACAATCAAGGGAAACCCGGTTTGACAGATAAAAAAACATTATAGTAAAATAGTGTAAAACGAAAAGACGAAGTTGGATTGTCCAGAAAAGAGCAATAGGAGAGGGCGGAATCATTTTTCAAAATAAAATCAAAGAAATTGATTCGGATCGTTGAATTATTTCAAAAACTGACAAAAAAGCATTGAATACAGTATACATTTTATATACAATAATAGAAAGTGCTTCTGGTTTAACTTGAGCGCTTTTCGTTTAAATATAAACTTGATTTTTTCAATGGAGACTCATGTTCTTGGTTTGTTGTTGTCATGAAAGGAGAGCTTGTTGTGAAAAGACAAAAAAGTTTGCGCATAATGCTTTTAGCTGTAATACAGGTATTATGCGGCAGCATCATCGTATTTGCAAATGAAGCTGAGGGACACCATAATCTCGGTGAAATACTTCCCCTTTGGAGTGTTTTGCCATTTTTAGGAATGTTGCTTTCTATCGCCATCTTTCCTCTGGTAAAGCCGGAGTGGTGGGAGCACAATATGATGAAAGTCGTCATTTTCTGGTCACTTGTATTTTTGATTCCTTTTGGAATTGTCTTTGGAGGGAATGTCCTGATTTTTAATCTTCTGGAAATTATTCTTTTGGATTATCTACCGTTCATTGTGCTGTTATTTGGTTTATTTGTTGTGGCAGGAGGCATTATACTGAGAGGGACGCTTGTCGGAACGCCAAAGGTGAATGTTGTACTGCTGCTGATTGGAACTCTATTGGCAAGCTGGGTAGGAACCACGGGCGCCAGCATGTTGTTAATCAGACCTGTTATCCGTGCAAATAAGTGGAGACAGAAAAAAGCACACGTGATTGTATTTTTTATATTCCTTGTATCCAATATTGGAGGAGGTTTAACTCCGGTAGGAGATCCCCCTTTGTTTCTTGGATTTTTAAGAGGAGTACCTTTCTTTTGGACCATGAAGTTATTCCCGATGATGGTGGTGAATGTAGGCATTCTACTAGTCGTTTTATACTTTTTAGATCATTACTATTATAAAAAGGAATTGGCGGCCGGAAGAAGCCCGCAAGATGTAGTTGGAGATAAACCAAAAGAACCCCTAAAAGTGGGTGGTCTACATAATCTGATTTTCATGGCTATGATCATTGGTGGGGTTATTTTGAATGGAGTGTTGCCAAACTTCGAAGCCTTTGCAGATCAGACGACTGGTGAAATTTATGGTCTGCATGTCTATGAAGGTGTCGTAGTTGGGTATAACAGTATCATTCAAATGGTGATCATTTTGATTGCAGCTTTTTTGTCCTGGAAAACTACAAAAAAAGTAATCAGAACAGATAATAGTTTTACTTGGTTTTCTATTCAAGAAGTAGCCACCTTGTTTATAGGTATCTTTATCACGATGATTCCTGCCCTTGCGCTATTGAAGGCTCATGGATCTTCTTTAGGCTTGACAGAGCCGTATCAGTTTTTCTGGGCTACCGGTGCTTTATCCTCCTTCCTGGACAATGCGCCTACCTATCTCGTTTTCCTTACGACAGCCGGATCTTTGGGATTTGCTGAGGGCGTCTTCACGACCGTAGGGGTGATCGCACCAAAAATGCTTCTGGCAATTTCAGCCGGTGCTGTTTTTATGGGCGCAAATACCTATATCGGGAATGCACCGAACTTTATGGTTCGTTCCATCGCAGAGGAAAATAAAATTGCAATGCCTAGTTTCTTTGGCTATATGCTATGGTCGGTTTGCTTCCTGATTCCTCTTTTTGTAATCGACACAGTAATCTTTTTTTTATAATGATGTTGTGAAAAATCGATATGTAATTGGAGTGAAAAAGATATAAGAGCATTCATCAAAATAAATGCTAAGCAGTAATGGAATAAAAAAACCAGACAATCCGAAGAAGGGATTGCCTGGTTTTTTTCCGGATATTTATGATTGTTGTGTTTGAGCAATAAGTAAGTACGATGTTCGTTATTCAAACTTCCTTGTTGCATCCAGGTATTTACCAAGGATGCCGATATTTGCATAATACATGGAAAACTTATCGGTCTTTTTTACTTGAACCAAGTCAGCACCCACGAGTTTTTTGATATGTTGTGAGATGGTAGCTTGTGAATAATCAAAGGCCGCAACCACATCTTTATTACATACAGGGGTTCTATTCCTATTGTTTTGCATGATAAATCGATAAATTTTAATCCTTGCGGGATGGGCAAGGGCATCGGATACTTTGGCAATCAATAAGATTTCTTCTTCCTGCATGTCATCGGATTCTTTTCTAAGTCTCATAGTAGTGCGTCTCCTTTTATTGCATTTTTTTTAAAAAAGCGCCCTTATCGTTTATTAACAATGCGCTTTTTATTATAACGATTTCTTGAATGTAAGTCAATACAGGAAGAAGAAAAAGGTCGAAAAAAAGAAAAACAGATGGCTTGACGTGGGCGCAAAATAATTTGCACTTGCTTGGAAGGTATGCTATCCTATAGATAGAAATACAGAGTTTTAATTGTATGATGATCATAAAGGATGAAAGGGGGCTCCAATGAAAGTACGAGAATATGAATATATTATGCAAAAGGTTTTGCAGGTTGTTGATGAAGGAGTGCACGTAATTGATAGAGAAGGAAACACGATCATCTACAATGAAGCAATGGCTCGCTTGGAAAAGATGCAGAGAAAAGGTGTTTTAAAACGCCCTTTTACAGAAGTGTTTCGAAATATGAGCAAAGAAGAAAGCACATTGCTGCAGGCATTGCATAATAAAAAAGTGCACTTAAACAAACAGCAGACTTACTTGAACCGGGATGGCAAAGTGATTAATGCCATTAACAGCACCATACCCGTTATTTATGATGATAACGTCATCGCGGCAATTGAAGTGTCAAAAGATGTCACAGATATCAGGAAAATGTCCAATACCATACTTGACCTTCATAAAGAGAAGATGGAACCAGAAAAAACCAAAGCGCTTCGTATCAGGAAATACAATTTTAACAATTTGATCGGCCAGAATAAAAAATTTCTTGAAGTAATTACTACAGCGAGAAAAGCAGCCAAAAGTTCCGTTTCCGTTTTTCTGTATGGAGAAACTGGGACGGGAAAGGAACTAATCGCACAGAGTATTCATTTTGACAGTACCAGGAAAGATAAACCTTTTTTGGCACAGAATTGCGCTGCTTTGCCGGAAAGCCTTCTGGAAGGAATTCTCTTTGGAACAGTTAAAGGCGGCTTTACAGGAGCCATTGATCGGGAGGGCTTGTTCGAGCAGGCGAACGGCGGAACCTTACTCCTTGATGAAATCAGTGCTATGCCCTATGAATTGCAAGGTAAGCTGCTTAGAGTCTTACAGGAGGATTATGTCAGGAGAGTCGGCGGCACGAGGGATATTCCAATTGATGTAAGGATTATTGCCACAATTAATGAAAGACCGGAATTTCTGATACAAGAAGGAAAATTGCGAAAAGACCTATATTACAGGTTGAATATTATCAGTATTGATCTTCCTCCACTACGGGAGAAAAAGGATGACATTCTTTTACTTACGGAAAAGTTTATTGAAAAATACAATAAGCGATATGGCAGGAACGTACAATCTCTTTCGGAAGGGGCGAATGAAAAGCTGCTGCATTACGATTATCCGGGAAATGTCAGGGAACTTGAAAATATCATTATGGCGGCGATTTCCATGGTAGACGGAGAGAATGTATTGACGGAAAAGCATATTCTGATCAACAATGAAGATAGGGATTTTGCAAAAGAAGCCTATGACTTTAGCCAGGTTGGAATGAACTGGTACCTGGAAAAAATGGAAAAGGAAATGATTACACTTGCCTTGGCAAAATACGGCGGAAACATATCAAAATCTGCGGAATATTTGAAAATAAAAAGGCAGACGCTGCAACATAAAATAAAAAAATACCAGCTATAAAAGGCGCAAAAAAAATTGCGATTCGATGCAAAATAGTTGGCAAATTGTTATAAACAATACGGGAGAGTAACGTGGCTCCTTAGTGGAAGTGGTGGAAGCCACTTTTTTTTTGGTTTTTTGTAAAATAAAGAGCCCTTATATTCATTAAATTAGATAATTGAGGTTTTAATTGATAAAGAGGGGATTCTGGCATGCGAATTGCTTTAACATAGAGTGTATCATTGCCATGTGATTTCATACTAAGAAACGCAGCAATGATATCAAAAAGATATGAAATCAAAGAAATATAATATTTATTTTAAAGAAAAGGAGATAAAAAGATGGAAAATGTAAAAGTAATTATTTGGGGTTTGGGAGCAATGGGCTCAGGAATGGCCGAAATGATTTTAAAAAAAAAAGGTGTTGAAATAGTTGGAGCAGTAGGCAGAGGAAAAAAGATTGGAAAGAGCATGTATGACTTTTTATCTGTCGAAAAAGGAGATCGACCAGACGTCATCGTAGGAGCTGCTGAGGATGTCATTAAGGAAAAAGCTGCTGATGTGGTCTTGTGCTGCACAGACTCCTTTACAAAGGTTGCATTTGATCGGCTGAAATTTGTTCTTGAGAAAAAAATCAACGTAGTATCCAGCGCAGAAGAAATGTCCTATCCACAGGCACAGTCTCCTGAGCTTGCTGCAGAGATTGATGAAATTGCAAAAGAAAATGGTGTGTCTATTTTAGGAACAGGTATCAATCCTGGTTTGATCATGGATCTGCTTGTCGTTATCATGACAGGCTGTTGTGAAGAAGTAGAACATATCGTTTCAAGAAGAGTAAACAGCTTATCACCATTTGGACCGGCTGTTATGGAAGAGCAGGGAATCGGCATTACGGAGGAAGCGTTCAAGAAGGGTGTTGAAACTGGTAAATTATCAGGGCATGTCGGGTTTCACGAATCCATCCATATGATAGCGGATGCCATCGGTTGGAAGGTTGATAAAGTAAATCAGTCCATGGATCCGATTTTAACTGATATTGACAGAAAATCTCCGAATGGATTTGCAAAGGCAGGAAATGTGGCAGGCTGCGCCATGAAAGGGTACGGATATGTTGACGGAGAGCTGAAGATTGAAATGGATCATCCACAGCAGATTGAACCAGAACAGGTTGGCGTGAAGACCGGCGACTATGTTCTTATTAAGGGAACCCCAAATATCAATATGGTAAATTCCCCTGAAGTTCCTGGCGGAATCGGTACCATTGCCATGTGTGTTAACATGATTCCTCATGTAATCAATGCAAGGCCTGGTCTTCAGACAATGTTAACGCTCCCGGTTCCAAGAGCTATCATGGGAGATATGAGGGATATGATCAGTCCGGAGGCTAAAATCGTAAAATAAAGGGTGCTTGTGGATATTGTCCCCGAAACCACCGGCTCTAAATATGCTTTGCATAAAGCTGGTAATAAGTTTCGTGGTCTCCTTAGACCATATCCATCGAGCGTACAGGATAGACTGCCATTCCAATTTGTGAATTTGTTTAGATAGAAGGTGGAAAAATGATAAAAAAAGGTGAATGGGTGAGAATCCATAAAATAATCTTAGAGCCCTTGAAGAGAGCCCCGCAGGTACCGGAGGATACCCAAAAAGTACCTTTGGAAATGTGGGATAAAGGGTTTCTTCAGAAAGATGCGAATCTCGGTGAGGAAGTAACCATCGAAACCGTTACTGGAAGAGTGGAAACCGGAACCTTGATCGCAGTGAATCCTTATTATGAACATGATTTCGGAAAATTTGTCCCAGAACTCTTAGCAATTGATAAGCAGGTAAGGGATATCGTATTCGGGGGTGATAAAAAATGACAAATGCAAATGATTATAATTCTGTAACATCACGAAAAGCTGAAATCATGTTGAAATCCGTTGGAATTGACTATTCAAAATTTGAAAGCGGCTCCATCGCCTTTGATTATGAAAAAATGATGCGCGAAACAGGGTATACCCTGGAAGAAATGCAGAGTATACAATACAGTGTCAATGTGGGGAAAACCCCGATTCTTGAATTAAAAAACCTGACTGCCCTGGCGCGTAAATGTGCACCAGAAGGAAAAGGAGCAAGAATTTTTATTAAAGATGAAGCAGCGAATCCATCGGGAAGCTTTAAGGCAAGAAGAGCTGCCAATGCAGTGTATCATGCGAAAAGACTTGGCTATAAAGGTGTAATTGCAGCGACCAGCGGAAACTATGGAGCAGCAGTTGCTTCTCAGGCAGCCATTGCAGGGCTAAAGTGTATTATCGTTCAGGAATGTTATGATTCCAAGGGTATTGGACAGCCGGAAATTGTTGAAAAGGCAAGAAAATGTGAAGCGCTGGGAGCGGAGGTTGTACAACTTTCCGTAGGCCCGGAGCTATTTTATAAATTCTTACTGCTTCTCGAAGAGACGGGATACTTTAATGCCTCTTTGTACACCCCATTTGGTATTGCCGGAGTGGAAACCCTTGGCTATGAAATTTCCATGCAGTTTAGAGAAAAATACGCAAAAGATCCGGATGTGGTAGTCTGCACGAATGCTGGCGGGGGTAACCTGACCGGAACGGCACGAGGCCTTGTAAAAGCGGGAGCTTCTTCCAAGGTAATCGGAGCCAGCGTAAATTTGGCGGGACTGCATATGGCTTCGGATCGTCAGTTTAATAAAAAGTCCTTTACAACAGGACACACTGGGTTTGGAATGCCATTCTCCTCATGGCCGGATCGCTCTGACGTTCCAAGATCAGCAGCAAGACCTCTTAGATACATGGATCGCTACGTGACCATCACACAAGGAGAAGTGTTCTATATGACAGAAGCCTTGGCCAGCTTGGAAGGATTAGAAAAAGGTCCTGCAGGAAATACTGCGTTAGCAGCAGCGTTTTCAATTGCACAGGAAATGGATCGGGATCATATGATTCTTGTTCAAGAGACAGAATACACCGGTGCTGGAAAGCATATTCAGCCGCAGATCTCATTCGCTAAGGAGAACGGCATTGAAGTGCTGTTTGGAGATCCGAGTGAAGAAGTTCCCGGAAAAAACATTATATTCCCATCTCACCCGTCCTTGATAAAGGCAAGAGATGTGGATCTGGATCATATGAGAAAATCTTTAATAAAAACAGCAGTGCATACGTATCAGACAGAACCCACGGAAGATGATATTGCGTTTCTTGCAGAAGAAACCAGGACAGATGGAGAGTTTGTAAAGGAAGTTTTGAAATCTCTGAGATAACGGGGGAAAGAAAGGATAAGAAGGATGAAAAGATCAGATGATTTTCAAGAGAGAAGAAAACACATTGCCGGTTTAACGGACGAAGAACTTTATCAGAGATTTTGGAAAATGACAGAGCAAGCCGTCAATCCGCTACTTGAGCTGGGAATGAAGAATACGACGCCTTCCATTGAAAGATCCGTATTGCTTCGAATGGGAATTTCCTCTCTGGAAACAAAGCCAATCGTTGAGGGCTGTATGGACAGGGGTCTTATGGGAAAAGGTGCCGGACATGTTGTATATAAATTAGCGAAAGCCAGAAATATAACGATTCAGGAAGCGGGAACACTCCTTTCACAAGGTAAATGCTGGGATGAAGTTACAGCTTTATTCAATGGGGGGAAGATAGGATGAAAGATATAAATTTAAAACATAATGAAAAATTAGATATCGAAAATATTCTGAAAGACCTCGATCAATATCGCCCAAAAAGAAGAGGCTGGACGTGGAGAACGCCTGTACCAATCCTTCAAATGGGGCCTTTTGAATATCATGATGCAACGACGCCTTTAAAAAACAGCATTGGTGTTCCATCCTCCAAATACTTTGATGGAATTGATCCACAGCCCACGCCTATTATTACAACAGAAATTGCATCCGGAAGATTTGAAGATGATATCAGACGTATGAGAATGGCGGCTTGGCATGGTGCAGATCATATTATGGTAATCAGAACGGCAGGACAATCTCATATGGATGGACTGATCGAAGGAACTCCACAGGGAATCGGTGGTGTGCCGATTACCAGAAAACAGGTGAGAGCCCAAAGAAAAGCCCTTGATCTGATTGAAGAGGAAGTTGGGAGGCCGATCAATTATCATTCTTATGTTTCGGGAGTTGCAGGCCCGGATGTGGCGGTAATGTTCGCGGAGGAGGGGATTAACGGCGCGCATCAGGATCCCCAGTACAATGTACTTTACCGCAATATCAATATGGTTCGCTCCTTTGTGGATGCTTGTGAATCAAAAAAAATTATGGCTTGGGCTGACATCGCACAGATCGATGGAGCGCATAATGCCAATGCAACTGCGAGACAGGCCTGGAAGGTTATGCCCGAGCTGATCGTTCAGCATGCGATCAATTCCTTGTTTTCGGAAAAGGTTGGAATCAAGCCATCTAATATCTGCTTATCGACCGTTCCTCCAACGGCACCGCCTGCTCCCTGTGTCTATATGGATTTGCCTTATGCTGTAGCGTTACGTAATATTTGTGACAAATACAGAATGAGGGCGCAGATGAATACCAAGTACATGGAAGCTTCCGCTAGAGAAGCAACGGTTACTCATGTGCTGAATATGTTGATTTCCAAAATGACTCGCGCAGACATTCAGTCCACGATTACACCGGATGAAGGGAGAAACGTCCCTTGGCATATTTACAATATTGAGGCTTGTGATACGGCTAAGCAAACATTAATTGGACTGGATGGTTTAATGGAAATGATTGAATTAAAGCAGGAAGGCCCGCTTCGTGAAAAGGCAAGAGAAATCAAGGAAAGAGCCTGCCTGTTCATGGAAGAGATCGTAGAGGCCGGTGGTTACTTTAAAGCGGTTGAAGAGGGATTCTTTGTGGATTCGGGCCAATATCCTGAAAGAAACGGGGATGGCATCTCGCGAAAAGCGGAAGGCGGTATTGGGTATGGATATGTTTATGAAAGGGACGAAGAATACTTTGCTCCCGTAACGGCTCACTTTGGGTACAATAACGTCAAGCAGTACGGCGGAAATCCGGAAAATCCAGCGGAACTGATTGATGGCTGTACCTTTGAGGATCCAGATAAAATCGTATACATTGACGAACTGGACGAAGTGGATAATGTAAAAGTTCGTCTGGAAGAAACCGCTAAATACAGAAACAGCAATTTGGTTAAACCAGAAATGGAATGGATGGCAGATGGAACCGTTATGATGAACATGTTCATTCCTGCCAACAGAAGAGTGGCCGAGGTTGTTGCGGTTGAAATCGCCAAGAAAATGAACCTTCAGGAGCCTGAAGTAATCAATCGAGAGATCATGCAGGAAGCAGAAGGCACCAGAATTGAATTAAAAGGAAAAGTTCCGTTTGATATTGATGTAAGCACACTTGTCATTCCACCCGAACCGGAGCTGTTGAGCGATGATGAGATCAGAGTGGATATTGAGAAGTATCCGATGAAGATCGTTTGCGGAACCGTAGGGGAAGATGAGCATTCTGTGGGACTTCGTGAAATCATCGACATCAAGCACGGCGGAATTGAACGGTTTGGCATTGAAGTTCATTACCTTGGTACGTCTGTGCCGGTTGAAAAGCTGGTTGATGCAGCGGTAGAACTGAAAGCAGATGCGATTTTAGCTTCCACCATTATTAGCCATGATAATATTCACTATAAAAATATGAAGAGGATTCATGAGCTTGCAGTAGAAAAAGGAATACGGGATCAAGTTATCATCGTTGCCGGCGGTACCCAGGTAATTCCTGAGGAAGCAGGGAAGACAGGAGTTGATGCAGGATTTGGAAGAAACAGTCACGGCATTGATGTAGCGACCTTCCTGGTAGAAAAACGCAGAGACATGCGGAAATAGTAACTAAGTGCCTGCCAGTGTTCTTCTTTGGCTTACGCTCGCTTTGCTCAAACGAAGCCTGTAGAAGAACACTGGCATGGTGCCTGTTAAATGAACGCATTCGAGATTCACAATAAAAGGGGGAAGACGCATGAAAGTTGATGTTATGGTTGCAGAAATTGGTTCAACCACTACGGTAATAAATGCATTTGATCAGGTGAATACCCATAATCCGTTTTTTTTGGGTCAAGGGCAGGCGCCTACTTCTGTTTTAGACGGGGATGTGCGGATTGGATTGCAGGGTGCTGTCGATGATTTGCGAAGCAAGCTGAAAACGGATACCCTCGAATATAGAGAAATGTTGGCCACTTCCAGTGCGGCAGGTGGATTGAAAATGACCGTGCATGGACTGGTTTACGATATGACGGCAAGAGCCGCCAAAGAAGCCGCTTTGGGTGCGGGTGCGATTATCCACTATATTACGGCCGGAAAACTGAGGCGGACTGATTTGGTGAAAATAAAGGAAATCAAGCCGAATCTGATTTTGCTGGCTGGCGGTGTTGACTTTGGTGAGAGAGATACCGCAATATACAATGCCGAACTGCTCCGCAGCATGGACATAAAAATACCTGTCATCTATGCGGGCAATATTGAAAATCAAGAAGAAATCAAACTCATCTTCGAGGAAGAAAGTGGGGTTAAATTATATATTGTTGAAAATGTATATCCAAAAATAGACGAATTGAATGTGGAACCGGCACGAAAGGTAATTCAAGATGCCTTTGAAGAGCATATCATTCATGCGCCGGGAATGGAGCATGTACGGGATATGGTAAACGGACCGATCATCCCGACACCGGGAGCGGTGATGGAAGCAACCAAGCTTCTTTATGAATGCATCGGGAACTTGATTGTTCTGGATGTGGGAGGGGCGACAACAGATTTACATTCTGTTACCGATGATTCCGATGAGATTTCTCGAATCCTTGTCAGCCCGGAACCAAAAGCCAAGAGAACCGTAGAAGGTGATCTGGGGGTATACGTAAATATGAAAAATATTATCGGAGCTATCGGCGAGGAAAAGCTTGCAGAGGAATTGAGTGGGCTGGATATAAAGCAAGTCATGGAAACTTATAAAGCGATCCCCAAGACACCTGATGAAGTACGATTTGTGGAACGACTGACCAAAGAGTCGGTTTTAAAGGCGGTGGAGCGTCATGCAGGAAAAATCCGGTATGTTTACGGACCTTCGGGAAGATCCACTTTAGCAGAAGGAAAAGATCTGACCCAGGTGAAATATATCGTGGGAACAGGAGGCGCTCTGACAAGGTTGCCTCACAGAATCGAAATCATGAAGGCGATCGCAGAAAATAATGCAACCGGGTTGAATCTCTATCCCGGGCAGCATACAAAAATACTGGTGGATCATGATTACATCATGGCATCACTGGGAGTGCTTTCAAAAAAATATAAAAATTCCGCCATCAAATTAATGGAAAAAAGCTTGGATTATCCATTGCCTTTGAGATAAAAGAATACAATGCTTATTGCCGAATTCATCATTTTTTTCTTCTCGTTATCAAAAGAGAACCGAAAGGCTAAACTTTCAGTTCTCAAATTGCACATGTCCAATATTAAATCCATGATTTACCATATTGGCTTCACTTTTTAAATTTTATAAACTATCCAATATAAATTAAGAACTCTTACTCATCCATATTTTTATAGATAAACCAATCGGATAATTGATATATACCACGTTTCTCATCGAATGAGGGGTCATCTTCTTTTTCTCTGTGGAATAAAACCTTGTCTCCTATAATTTCATTGCAAGGCCAGTTTGCCGGAGCAAAAACTTTTTTAATCGATGCCATTTTTAATGCTTTTACTGTTCTTAATATCTCATCTATATTTCTACCTATTTCTTTAGGGTATTCAAGCATCGTTCTTACCTTACCATTGTGATCAACTATGATTACGGCTCTTACTGTTGCAGTATCATCTTCATTTGGATGTATTAATCCAAGCGTTTCAGAAACGTTTCTGTTTTCATCATCGATTACAGGAAACTCTATTTGAACATGTATCTTTTCTTTAATCCATTGAATCCACTTGTGATGAGACTCTAAGCTGTCCACACTCAAACCGATTAATTCCACACCAAGGTCATTAAACTGCTTCTTTTTCTTTTGGAAAGAAACAAACTCAGTAGTACAAACTGGAGTAAAATCTGCCGGGTGACTAAATAATATAAACCATTTGCCTTTATAATCATTTGGTAAATGAATCGATCCCTTTGTTGTTTCTACTTTCAATTCAGGAAATTTATCTCTAAGTGATATTTTCATAAAATGTCTCCCAAATAATAATTGTTGTTTTCTCTTAATTATATACCAAATTTTTTAGAACGAATAGTTATTTATAATATTCTTAAGTTAGTTTTTAAGATTAATTCTCGCTTCCTGATCAGGTTTCAGAGAATAGTCTTCCGACAGCAGTTTGTTTTTCTTAATATAAATCCTTTTATATTATCTAATACATAGCTCTCTTGACAGAAATATCTGTCCACAAAAGGAATCTTTATGTAATTTGCTATACCTATTTTAGTTTTTCCAACAGAAAAGAAAACAATTTGCGTCACTTTTGTATTCTTTTCAGACAAAATAATAGTATTTTGATAATTTTCCGTAATATTTTTATCTATATCCTTTTTTTCTATAGTAAAAAAAAGGATAAATATTAAAAAGACTAATACAGAGATTATGGCAAAGATTATATTTATTCGTTTAAATTTATTCATAATTAATATGCTCCTTGAATGAAAAACTAAATTCTACTACCTTACCAAAGGGTTCTTCCTTTGATGGTTTAACCCAGTGGGATATCAATCGAAACAGCAAGGGCAAGCTCGAATGGATTTCAGCCATTCGAGCTTACTTCCCTGCTGCTTGGACTTGCTACAGTCAATGCCTTGGTTTTCGCAAAGCAAAGTCAGATTTCATAAGCTATCGACTGCATACTTATATTATATTTCCATTGTAACTGCGACGTCTAAAAACCTCCACAGACTTTATCCTTACACTCTTGAATTTTCCTCTGCTGTAGAATTTGTTTTTTCAATCAAACAATTTTAATATGCTTTAAAACTAAGCATTTTGACAAAAGTTACATTTTGTCCACCTGTATAATTAACCTTTTTTTTTGTAGTGAACTAACATTTCCGTACATTCAATCCCATACTACTTATTTTTTGTGAAAGTCATAGAAATTGAAAAATGAGCGAGGCCAAGAATAATCCCGACTAAGCTTAGAATAACGTTAGTTTTAATTGCATAAGGTAATAAGAATGCCATAATGATCATATAACAAAAGCTTAATATAGGCATTCCAATTTTATAATTACATTTTAATAATTGTTCGATTAATAATTGCCCTATAATACCAATCAGTAAAATACCGCTCCCTGGAACAATAAAAAGAATACAGACAATATCCGTGATTAAAGGGAACTCAGTATCATTAGATAATCCGTCAAACTTTAATCCAAAAAAAATAGCAAGAAGTGATAAAGTTAATGTTAAAATTAACCAGATAATTCTTGATCCCGGCATAGCTGCTCCTTATATATCCAAACTATCAGACGTTAAGCAATCGGAAAGCTGGTATTTGAGCCCTCCTGATGAATTAATTCTTTTTAAATTTGGAACATTTTCACCATTTGTATAAATCTGATATATAAATAGCCGTATTTTATCCTGACCGTCCCAATTATAAGTTATTATTGTTTCTGATCCGTGTTCAATATGATAGTCCCGTTCTATGGTACTCGTAAGTTTACAGTGAATTTCGAATTCTTCATTTATCCTGGCTGCGGATTCCTCATTATCAACTTCAAACGGGAAATCTTCATTGGAAGGCCATTCAAATGCTTTCTGACAGTGGGAAAAAAAGATACAAACACAATCATTCCTATGGCTAATAAAATATGTTGTTTTCTCACTTTCGCTTTCATTTCCTTTCTAAAGTGGCCGATGAGGCGTGATTAATGCCTGACTATCAAAGCAGTTCTACCGCCATCTGCAACACTACCCCCGCTATCGCCGCCCTGCATAGCATACTTGTATTAGATTTTCCCAAGTGTAGCCATTGCCGGTATAGGAAGAGTTGTTTTTTTTTAACTTTAGCAGATTGTGTACCTGATATATAACCTCTTAAGGTTATTGTTGATAAATTATTGCAGATAAACTTTCAAGTTATTTAGTACCTTCTTGGTTAACATCAAAAGAAAAAGTAATCTTTCCAGTAGTACCTTCTTCTGATTTTGCCCACACACTTCCACTGTAGTGCCCTTCTTCTAATTCTTGCAGTATAATAGTATTTTCGTATTCTTCATTTGTCTTCAATACTATCTTCTTATCAGATAGCGCATTTGTATACGTTTTATTTGTATGGGTATTTGTTATTTCCCACTTTTCAATATTTCCGTCGACAAAGGTTATCGAATCAGGGGAAAGATTTTTTACCTTCCATAGAAAGCTGCATTGACCTGCTTCAACAACTGGAGTCCCCTTGTATACCGAAATGCTTGGTAAATTCGCTCTGTCATCAATGCGACCTTTGACAGTTAGTATTAGAAATAACAAAACAACAACAACTAATAGAATAAACACGAATGTCTTTTTGTTTTTCTTCATGGGATTGAATTCCTTTCATGTTTAATTTCTTGAAACCCCATGCCCTATTTCAAGATACAGGGCTTTCTGTTCCATTTTTCTGTGAAACATAGAGAAAAGCCATCCGTCATTATGATTTGCTTTTCGTTATCTTTGTATATCTCCGATTCCTGCTAGTGCACACGCTTTCTATTCAATTAGCAGAATTTTGCTTTTATGAGTCTGCCGGATGAAATCCGGCAGACTAACCGTTTCGGAAATTCGGGGTCATGCAAGTAATCCCGGTTTAGATCTTTAGCACCATAAATGCATTAGTTGTTCCACCACGACAGGGTTTTCGTTTTATTAATTGATACTGCCTTTCTGAAATAATGGTCATTCGTTGTGGAGAATCCCGCGTCAATTAATTTCCCTTTCAGGGTTGCAGAGACGGTTGTTGTGTAATTGATCTCTATTGTACCACGTGCGTTTAATTGTAATTGGCCTTTGTTTAAAATGTTTGCGCTGGAATATCCTTCATTCCAAGTATAAGGGCCGCTTCCTGTCGCCATGCTATAAACAGAATCCTCTACGATTCCATCAAACTGACTGTGTCCACATCCAATTCCCATTATTGCCAAGCAGCCCACTTCGACTTTGTAACCGGCGCCGGCACTTTTTGTATAACTATATTCTTGATAAGAAACTGCTCTCACAGAATTTTCCAAACGCATTGTTGAATTTTTGTTTGTCTTTATTTTTGTCGCAGCATCTTCAAGAGAAATTCCAGCAATCTCGCTTAATCTTTTTATTGCTTGTGCTTCTGTTAATTCAGTACATTTGAAGTTTGCAGTCGCATTAATATCAGAAGCACTTTCTTCTGAAGCAAAAGAAAAACTTACGCTAGCAAGAACTAAGGAAAGACACAGCACTGCTGTTAGTAGTTTTTTTATCATAATTTTCTTCCTTTCTTGAAATACCAAAAGGGTATTCACATCCACATTAACTGTATTTGTACTTTTCTTTAGTATAAGGCAGCGTGTGCCTTATTTCTAATACATAAGAACCTTCCTTCGTCTGTTAAAATCAGAAGAAGCTAAAAAGCTCCTTTTCTACCTAGCCCATTGGAATCATCCCCCCTCAGATTCCGCTTTTTTTGCGCTAATAAGTTTCTTTTGTACTGGTAATTGCACAAGTATCAAGCAATTTACCATTTTTATAGGTTTTGATTTTACCTGTAAAGCGATATGTAAACCCTTTTGAAATGCTGGATGATTCCTTGAATTTTGCATTCCCGTTCTCCAGCGAAACTTTTTTACTCCACGATTCGATCGTGTTCCAACTTCCGTTTTGATATTGCTGCAGCTTTATGCTGAAGCTGACCTTGTCCACTTTAGCAGATGCTGCTTCCACAAAGACAGAGCATACCGCCTTTCCGGAGCGGATTGACAGATCGGCGGAATATTTATCCATGCCTGCCCACATGGGCGCAATCCCGCTTGATAAAGATACCTGTCCCCATACTGTATCTGCGGCATAAGCGGTACACGGCATGGATGTTACGGCGAACATCAAAATCACCATGATAATTATTTTTTTTGTTCATAAAAAAACCTCCTTCTACTTATATAACAAAAAAAGGAGGCCAAGTATTACACAAAATCGGAAAAAATTTCATTTTATTTTCAAATATTTTATACTTTCTGCTATTTTCAACATTTCTGGAAGTGTCAGGGACTCGCTGAAAAGCTTAAATTGATGTTCATAATTGATCCATATTAGCAGGCAGGTGTCATCTTTCTCCCAGGCATACCCCTTAACACCGTTGATATCGACTTCACTGCTTTTGAAGGCGATCACAGAAAATAATGTGACCGGATTGAATCTCTATCCCGGACAGCATGCAAAAATATTAGTGGGTAATGATTATATTATGGCGTCACTGGGAGTGTTGTCTAAGAAATATAAACAAACGGCGATCCTAATCAGATAAATTTACTCTCTTTAGAACGTGAAATTTGTTTTTCTGATAATAAATATAAAGGCAGATATCTTTTTTATAATGGTCTGTTTTAATAACACTTGAATCATCATTATTTGTTTCTAACGAATAAGGTAAATCAACTATTTTGTCATCAATAATAATAGGAATTTCTTCAATTGCATATGGGTCTTTATTAAATACTACATAATTTAATCTTACCGTGATCTTTGAACTTTTTTCCGAATCAACGATAACAGAATGTATTTCGATAGATGATAAAGAAATATACTTAGCAGTAGCATCTTTTTCTTGATCGTCTTCATTATTTTCTAAAAATTCTTTAGCCGTATTTATTTGTTCAGCTATTAAATCATTATTACCGGATTTATTTTCAATATCGGTAACTTTACCGTTTATTAAATTGAGATATGCAAATGGATGCTTAGCCATATCCACAGCATCTAGTGCATATTTGCTTCCGTTTTCAATTGTGGCAATAGGAGGATTCTGGTTTTCTATTGATTGAGATTTGTATCCGTCAATAATACTAAAAATAAGTATTAAAACAATCATAAAAAATAATATTTTAATATAAAATTTATTGTTAATTGTGATTTTCATATTTTTCACCTCCTAACTAACTTATCTATTTGTCTAGTTAAGTGTAGTGTAAGTTGATCCACACTTATTAGACAATAATAAATAAAAAAAGTTTCAAAATACAAATAAAATTGTTAAAACAAATAGTATCATGGTATAAAACAGATTTTTGTTAATGTGAAAAACCCAAAAAGAAAAGTCTTTCTAGGTTTTTCAATAAATGTTAATAGGCTAACAATAAATTATACAGAATATTTTATTGTTAGTTATATAATTGTATCAAGTACGTATTTATTATCTGATGAATTAAAAATGTATTTATATATTAAATTTGAATTAGTTTTAATTATATATATCTCTTGTGTGTCCGTGTCAACATAGATTCCTGATGGTTCAGTATCTCCTTTAACAATATAAAATTCAAGGTAATTAAATAAAGCAGATACATATGTAGCGTATGGATTCACGTCAGTTGTGGCAATGTTACATAAATCACTAAAAGGAATAAAATTTAAGCTATTTATAGCTATATTCTTTGAATTAGCAATTTGAGTCTCATTTTTAGCCTCAGAATCGTCGGCTACAAGACTAGGAAGCTTTGTAATCGAAGCGTCAAAATTTAACTTTTTAGTTTCTCCAATTGCTTCACTTGTTGAATCATCACTGTAACGGGTACGTGCCAGAATATTACCGTATACGGTAGTCGGATTTGTTGAATCCGGTACTTGATAAGTAAATTTCTTCTGGACTTTTGTTGTATTATGTGCGGTTTTATCAACATCACCAACAACATTACCATTTGAATATACCATCATTCTAACATATATATTAGTTATTTTGCTTGAAGCGGCACCACCAACTTCACGAGAGATACCGGTTAAACTTGCAGTTCGAAGCTTCTTACTTGCTTTATAATAAGCGCCTACTTCTCCATATGCAGCAAAAACCGTTGAAGTGAATAACATAATGATAAACACTATTATCCCTAATCTACTTGTCTTTTTCATAATTATTTCTTCTTTCGTGATTTAAAATATATCTAAATCTAACTGATTATTAAAATAATTTATTCACTTGTTACATGGTGCAGATATTAACGAATTGATTTCTTACTGCATGTGTTAAAATCAGAAGAAGCTAAAAGCTCCTTTTCTACCTAGCCCATTGGAATCATCCCCCCTCAGATTCCGCTTTTTTTGCGCTAATAAGTTTCTTTTGTACTGGTAATTGCACAAGTATCAAGCAATTTACCATTTTTATAGGTTTTGATTTTACCTGTAAAGCGATATGTAAACCCTTTTGAAATGCTGGATGATTCTTTGAATTTTGCATTCCCGTTTTCCAGCGAAACTTTTTGACTCCACGATTCGATCGTGTTCCAACTTCCGTTTTGATATTGCTGCAGCTTTATGCTGAAGCTGACCTTGTCCACTTTAGAAGATGCTGCTTCCACAAAGACAGAGCATACCGCCTTTCCGGAGCGGATTGACAGATCGGTGGAATATTTCTCCATGCCTGCCCACATGGGCGCAATCCCGTTTGATAAAGATGCCTGTCCCCATACTGTATCTGCGGCATAAGAGGTACACGGCATGGATGTCACGGCGAACATCAAAATCACCATGATAATTATTTTCTTATTCATAAAAAAGCCTTCTTCTACTTATATAACAAAAAAAGGAGGCCAAGTATTACAGGAAATCGGAAAAAATTTCATTTTATTTTCAAATATTTTATACTTTCTGCTATTTTCAACATTTCTGGAAGTGTCAGGGACTCGCTGAAGAGCTTAAATTGATGTTCATAATTGATCCATATTAGCAGGCAGGTGTCATCTTTCTCCCAGGCATACCCCTTAACACCGTTGATATCGACTTCACTGCTTTTGAAGGCGATCACAGAAAATAATGTGACCGGATTGAATCTCTATCCCGGACAGCATGCAAAAATATTAGTGGGTAATGATTATATTATGGCGTCACTGGGAGTGTTGTCTAAGAAATATAAACAAACGGCGATCCTAATCAGATAAATTTACTCTCTTTAGAACGTGAAATTTGTTTTTCTGATAATAAATATAAAGGCAGATATCTTTTTTATAATGGTCTGTTTTAATAACACTTGAATCATCATTATTTGTTTCTAACGAATAAGGCAAATCAACTATTTTGTCATCAATAATAATAGGAATTTCTTCAATTGCATATGGGTCTTTATTAAATACTACATAATTTAATCTTACCGTGATCTTTGAACTTTTTTCCGAATCAACGATAACAGAATGTATTTCGATAGATGATAAAGAAATATACTTAGCAGTAGCATCTTTTTCTTGATCGTCTTCATTATTTTCTAAAAATTCTTTAGCCGTATTTATTTGTTCAGCTATTAAATCATTATTATCGGATTTATTTTCAATATCGGTAACTGAATCTCGAATTTTTCACTTACTTTGGCCGTAGATTCGTCATAATCAACATCAAAAGAAAAATCGTCAATGGAATGCCATTCAAATGATTTCTGAGAGCAGGAACAATCAATAATAGAACCGCTTGTTTTTATAGACACCAATTATTAAGAAACCAATTGACAATAATAATACCGCCAAATATTTCGTAGTAATCACACTGAACATTATTTTTTCACCGTTCTCAAATATACTTATATAATGAGTTGTTTCCGTATTGATAAAAAGTGCAAACAATTCATAGATAAGTAATACCATGAAACTGATCGTGGTGGACTTTAATGTATAAATCAGCATATAGGCAAGTGATGTAAAAAAGAAACATTGAATCACTGTTTTTATGAACTCTAAAAATACGTTATTCCAAAAGATGCTGTATGCCAAAAAAAGAATACTCACATGCATCACATACCAGATAAATATCAAAGTAATTTGAGAGATTTTAACTTTGCCTGATTCATCAATGCAGTATAAAATTTCATTCCCATCTCCCTCTATGTACTCTCTAAATATAAAGGTTATCCACCACACGGATAGAAGCGGTATATACTTTTCAGCTTCTCTGAATACCAGCATATAAGAATTGTATATGTCCCCTGACATTTGAACCATTCCGACATCCAGAACGGGCAGGAAAATAAATAGGATGAATAGAGGGATGAAATAATATCCCCTCAGGTTTTTAAATGAAAAGTATACCGGTTTTAAATTCATCATTTCATATTCCCTTCAACAAACACATATAACCATCTTCAACAGTTGGTTCCAAGCTTTTATACATTTCCTGTCTGTTTGAAAGCACTCTTAAGAAGTTCTCTTCATTTCTTGAAAAGGTTTTTTCAACATACCAGCAGGGATTCATGTCTGTTCCTTGTTTTACTTCAAAAACTTTTCCTCTTGCAATGGACATAATTTCCTCACTGTTTCCTGTTTTAAGTATTTTCCCCTCATCCATAATGATGATTTTATCACAGCATGCTTCAACATCTTCTACGATATGAGTAGAAATGATGACCAGCTTGTCCTTTTTTATGTAGGATAACAGATTTTTAAATCGTATTCTTTCTTCCGGATCCAGCCCGACAGTCGGTTCATCAAAGATCATGACCGGAGGATTGCCTAATAATGCTTGCGCAATTCCTAGCCTCCTGATCATTCCCCCGGATAAAGTCGATACTTTATGGTGGATTTTATCCTGCAAATTAACTTTTCCCAAGCTCTCCTTTATACAGGTATCCATAACGTCCTTTGATATCTTTTTAAGGACGCCGAAGTAGTGAAGATTATCATATACACTCAATTCTTTAAACAATCCGAATTTCTGAGGAAGATATCCGATATATTTTGAAAATACATTGTTTTCAAAGATATCAATTCCTTCAAATTTTATACTTCCATTAGGAATCTGATACAAGTTTACGATACACCGGATCAACGTTGTTTTGCCGGCTCCGTTCGGGCCTAAGAGTCCGTGGACTTCTCGATCTAAACAGATTGAAATCTCTTTCAGCACTTGTTTCTTTTTAAAGGACTTATTTAGATTAATAATTTCTAACATATTAACGACCTCCCGCTGTTAAATCATGGATAAAAGTGGTGGAATCTCTCGTATCCTTTTCATTTCTAAGAAAATCATACGTACTTTGAAGAACATACTTTTCCCCCAGTTCATTTATTTTATCTGAAAATAGGCGGTATAATTCCGTATTCATACCATGTTCTAACCTGTTATGAAATCTATTTTTATATACCATATAATCAAGGAATGCCGTTTTAATTCCCCTTTTTTTCATATCCTGCGGCATAGCAGACTGCAAAGCGGCACAGATTAACATTTCTTTCTTTAGACCATATGTGAATATATGGTCTTCAAGGCAAACGGTGCTATTATCCATTACACGACTGGCAAAAGCGTCCGGAATTTGAAAAATCTTTTTTCCTGTAATGTTAAGTTTCTCATTTTCTGAAAGAACGCTTCTGTATGGTTCCAATATATGGTTAATATCCGCTAAAGCATCCGTATCTAATTTCTCTAATATCAGACCATACAAAATATTGTTTCCGATTTTCTTTTCTTCAACAAATCCGCCAACCAGAGTAACCGCCTGTGCTTTACCAGAAAGATGATCTCCTTTTTTCTCCAGATTGGAGTTAATATCCAGTCCGGATCTTATGGAAACCTTAAATTCAACATTATAGTCTCGTATGATCGGAATAAATATGGATTCCTGTTTTATATAAATCTTCTTAAATCCTTCCACAGGGTAATAGGGAAAAAACCCGGGAAGAAACACCCCCTGCCCATTGCTGTAAAAAACGGGGCTGTATCCGCCATAGATGACTCTTATTTTTTCCAGCTTTTCATGGCCGGGGTTGAAGACTTCCAAATAATCTCCGTCTCTTTTAAATAGCAATCGTTCATTATTTTTGCCCAGTATTTTTTCAACATCATAATTTCTGTACAGTGTAAAAGGGTAACTGTCTAAAGGCTTATTTTCATCTATGGTGATTTTTATATCATTATGCAACTGCCTGTCAATCGTCAGTTCCATGTCATAGGCTGAAATTTTAAACTCCGCATTTTCTTCTTTTTGCATATCATTTAAATAATAGAATTCATCAAAGGCCACATAACCTTTGGGATTATAATCCTTGATTACGATACTGCCGTGATTCGTATAGGCATACAAATTGATCACCGAAAGAACCAGGAATATCATAGTCATAACATTAAGGAATTTAAAATTTTTCGTCTTTAATTTTAATAATATAAAGAAAAGAAAAAAACTGATCCAGAAAATTAAGCGGTTCCATCGATAGGGTTCAATTGATAATCCATACAGCTCATCTTCTGTCCAGTTCAGATTTGGCGGTAAAATATTAAACATTTCTCTAAGGGAATATATATTGATATCAAATCCCATAAAGAGGATATAAGGTACGAATTCACAAACAGGACTAATTAAAACGGTTACAGATATCATGGCAAGGTATGCCGGAAACCGCTTTAAATACAAGGAAACCATCATTCCGATGCATATCCCTGAAAATGATACCAAAAATATATTTAGAAGATGAACTAAAAATATATGAACCGCATAAGACCATGCGTTTACATTCATAACCATAAATACAAAATAATTATATATCATCATAGTTAAAGTCATAGCGGATATAAGCATTATTAAAACTGATGACTGAGAAAAATACAACTTTATTTTTCCTTTATGTACAGCAGAAAAGCATTCGATCAGATTGATGTTTTTACTTTTCACGAAATATTCATAGGATATAAAGACAAAAAAAATAAAATAAATGATACTGATTTCCTGACTGTATCCCAAATAATAAAAAGCATCCTTATGAATGGCTAATTTATAAATACCCATTATCAAATATGCATTCACCGCAATAAAAAATGTTAGAAACCCTATGATTAAATAAATGCTTTTAAAAAACAATTTAAAATTATTCTTTATTAAGGTGCTCATTGAAACTCCTCGTGGCCGAAGGGACGAATATCCGTCCCTTCAATTCCTATTTTGGCCTTTGTTTTTATTAGCGTCTCACAGAAATAAAAAAGCAGCCATGTAACAAAAAGTTACACCCTGACAGTGAATAAGGTATTTGCCTTTTCCTGTACTAATCGTAAAACTCGTGTTTTTATGCTAAGTTTGCATCAATTTTCTTCGGAATTTTCGATATGGGGATGTTGTGTACCTAAAGCAAACAAAACCAATAATTTTAGACGCTTTATTTTGAGAATAAAGAATCCGATACTGCATCCGATCATTCCTAAAATGATATCATCAATATCAAACACGCCATTATTTGTAAATAATTGTACTATTTCGATTAAGGTAATCAGAGAGAAATATATTAAAAATAACCTCTTTTTTTTCATATCATGAAAAATATAGCCCAAAAGCACTCCGACCGGTATATATATTAATATCAGACCAAAAATATTCTGTAGTATGATAGGTGTATTAATAGTGCCGTCAAATAAGGAAAACAGATATTTAATAATCTGATTGAACGGAATTAAATTTGTTTTACTTATAAAACTTCGATCCATATAAAATGGTTCCGGCTGGTATTGAATACATATTAAAAAAATAACATAATAAATACATAAACTAGCAAGCATAATTCTGGTGGATTTTTCTTTTATCTCAATATCTACGCAACCTGAAACATATACTCTATAGCCTACAAGAATACTGATCATATAAGAAACCATAACGGGAGTTAAACTTCGGTAGTCAAAAAATGGATGTGTTATTTTTAAGTAAATACTGATGAGTAAAAGAACTAAACTGCCAATCCAGAAAGATATCCCTATACCTCTTTTAATTTTTGTTTTCATTTTTTATCCTTTCCATCTTAATGAGTGAGCAGGGTGTGCGCACTCATTAAGAACAATACTAAGAAAAATCTCCAAAATACAAATCCGTCCAGTTATAAGATTTTCTGCATTTGGGATCTCCTGTTGCTGAATCTGGCGCAAACGTAACTACCATAACTCAAATCATGTACCGCAGCTCCTGGACTGGTAAAGGTGGATTACCAATTATACAGTCTGGATATTTCTCCGTTTTCCAATTGATAGACAACATCACACAACACTTTGATATCTTCCTTATTGTGACTTGCAATTAATATAGTTTTTCCGGCTTCTTTTTCCTCAAGCAGCAGATTACGGATTCTTTCAATACTTTGATTGTCAAGCCCATTTGTCGGTTCATCAAGCAATAAAAGACGAGGAGACTCCATGATGGCTTGCGCGATAGCCAGTTTTTGCTTCATTCCTAAAGAATATGCTTTTATTTTTTTAGGTTCATCTGCATTTAAGCCTACTCTTTCCATAGCTTTTTTTATCTCAGTATCGGTAATCTTTTTTTTAATTCCTGCCAAAAGTTTTAGATTTTGAAATCCTGTAAATTCAGGTAGGAATCCAGGATTTTCTATAATTGCGCCCATTGATAAATTTTTTTCTCGTTCGATTGATCCTGATGTAGTATAAATTAGTCCTATTATTGCTCTGAGAAGCATTGTCTTTCCAGAACCATTGTGACCTATAATTCCATATATCTTTTTACTTTCGATGAGTAAATTGATGTTTTTTAATATGGTTTTTTCTTTTACTATTATTCTAATCTCATTGACTAATGCTTCAGTAGAGCTTTTATAAACAGAGGGTTATTGTATAGAAGCGTCGTTTTTATCCAGATTCAGTAAATACTCCTCAATTTTCTTTGGATCTTCAATACGATACCGCCTACTATATAGCCTACCATTGATCTCAACGAAGCTTAATTTTAAGCGATCTTCCAAAATGTAAATGCGTATGGGTGAACTAGAACCAAGGCCTGGTCCATATAAAGAGATACAATTTGTTTTGTCACCGAACATCATGGCTTCTTGACTGCCCCTATAAAGGTTGACTGATTCAAAGAATGTAACTAAGCCATTTTCCTCTTCGCTACTCAATGATATATATTTATCATGCAATTGGACGTTTGCGTGAATATCATTAATATTGGTAATGTGTATGTGAGCTGGAACAAAATACCAAAAAATAGAGACGGGGATACTTACTGTTATCAGGAATATCCATACTATTTTGTAATCAATACTTTTTTTTAGGACAAATCCATAAAAAGCCAGAAGGATAAGAGAAGTAATCAATATCAAAATAAGTAACATAATATGCCTTTACCACACTTTCTTGGAGCTTTAGAAAACTCTAAAGCTCCAATATTAAACTCATAAAAATGATTTGTTTAAAAATACACCGGGTGTTTATTGATCTTATAATAAACGTCTTCTACCCAAGGATTATTAACGCTAAGGCATGCTATTTTTGCAGGGCTTTTGTAATTTGGGCTACGGAAGGTTTTATTGATTTTTGTAGTGGTTTCGACTGTTTTGCCTCCATAGTATCCAAAATAGTACTGTTCAGACCAAAAGGTTTGAACCTTAACTTTTTGAGTACGGCATCCCAAACGATAACCGTCGCCATAACCCAAATCAGCATATGTCCATTTTGTATAGATGTCGTATTGTAGATTTCCTTGCCAGTAATCGTCAGAGGCACCGTTTATGGGGCGAGTTCCGGTTATGTCATAATATATGTCAAGAGCTGTTTTTGCGTTGCTGAATAAATTAAACTTATCTAATGCACCAGCAACATTATCACAAATGGTTCCGGTAGAATATTCTTTTGCCACTTTCCATGCCTTTTTTCCTTCCGCAATATCTTTCCAACCGGTCTTCTTATCGTAAAAATAGACAATCTCATCATACAATTTATGTGACTTATAATAATATGGATCCGATATTGTACTAGCCCTATCACCTCCTTTTGGAACAAATATTACAGCTGTTGCAGTTTTGTTGTTATTAAGAATTGCATTTTCCGAACCTGAAGATATTTCTTCTTTCATGTTATCGTTTATGGTCGGATTTGATAACAATTCTTTTACAGCTTTTCTGTCAGAAAGACTTAATTCCATTCTGTCAACAGCCTGATAGCTTCCCAGACCGGTCTTGGATAATAAGGTTCCGTCCTTCAATGAATAAATGTCCATATCCTCGGTTTGCTCTGCAACATACTGCTCAGAATGGTTGCCTTTTACAGAAGAGCTGTCGACATATTGTCCGTCTCCGTCTAATTCTATTGTAACACTATTCTGAGAAGATTCATTCTCTGAATTTGCATATGCTCCACCTAATGAAGCCAAGCATAAAACTATTGTTAGAACAAAACAAATTAATTTTCGCATTTTTTTCCCCCCTTAAACTTAGTCAGACTTAACGATTTTATACTCTTTCTTTTCGGTTTAATGTATGCCATACTGATAGTGTTAATTTACTGGAACTTTATGATTTCTTCCTTCACTTGCCTAGATTGAAGATTTCAAAAAGTTCCTTTTTAATTAGCCCATTGGAATCACCCCCCCAGATTCCGTTGTTTTTTGCGCTAATAAGTTTCTTTTGTACTGGTAATTGCACAAGTATCAAGCAATTTACCATTTTTATAGGTTTTGATTTTACCTGTAAAGCGATATGTAAACCCTTTTGAAATGCTGGATGATTCTTTGAATTTTGCATTCCCGTTTTCCAGCGAAACTTTTTGACTCCACGATTCGATCGTGTTCCAACTTCCGTTTTGATATTGCTGCAGCTTTATGCTGAAGCTGACCTTGTCCACTTTAGCAGATGCTGCTTCCACAAAGACAGAGCATACCGCCTTTCCGGAGCGGATTGACAGATCGGCGGAATATTTATCCATGCCTGCCCACATGGGCGCAATCCCGCTTGATAAAGATACCTGCCCCCATACTGTATCTGCGGCATAAGCGGTACACGGCATGGATGTTACTGCGAACATCAAAATCACCATGATAATTATTTTTTTGTTCATAAAAAAAACCTCCTTCTACTTATATAACAAAAAAAGGAGGCCAAGTATTACACAAAATCGGAAAAAATTTCATTTTATTTTCAAATATTTTATACTTTCTGCTATTTTCAACATTTCCGGCAAGGATAGGGACTCGCTGTGAAGATCGAATTGATGCTCATAATTGATCCATATTATCAGGAGGGTGTCTCCTTTTTCCCAGGCATACCCCTTAATACCGTTGATATCGACTTCACAGCTTTTGACATTTTCATTGTCAACGCCTGTTTTTGTCTTTCCTGCAGGAGAGATCGTCAGGTTTATAAACTCATCGTCACCATTGGCAAAGGTAAGATACTCCATTGATCCTCCCTCGAAGGTTTCAAGCAGCCTATACCCTTCGGGGAGAATCGTCGGATAAAAAGATCCCTCACAGTTGTCTGGAAAGAGTTCTTGGTCCTCCTCTCTGATAGATTCGGATTCCACCGGTACAAGCTCCAGATATTCTCCATGATCGATTTTGAGGAAATCGAAAACTCTGAATCGGAAGGCGTCTACGGTAACGGTCAAGACCGTACAGACCGTGATCAGACATAGAAGGATTACGGCTGCGATCTTTCCGAAAGCCTTCACCCGTTTCTGCCTTGCTTTTTTCTGATCCGCTTTTTCTAATCTCTCGATAAGATTCCATTTTTTTTTCTGAAAGTCAGCGGATACATGAAAATCTTCCGTTTTCTTTTTTAGCTCTTCGTATTCACCGGCGTTTTCTTCGATGATCGCGATGGTCACCGCTTTCATAAAAGCGTCCGCCCTTTCTCTGACGGCTTGATCATATTGTCCCTTTAAATCGTCCATGTTCAGCTTCCTTTCTGATTCTTCCTTTCTTGAACTTCTGCCGCCAGCTTCTTCTTTGCCCTGTAAAGCCGTACGCCTACGAGACTGCTGTCTATGTCTAAAATGTCTGCGATCTCTGTATTTTGTAACCCTTTGTAATATTTTAAGGTCATGATGTTGATATCCATCGGATCAAGGACACTCAAATACTGCCTGGCTTCTGTGAGTATTTCTGCATTTGCAAGTATTTTCTCAACATCCGCGTTTTTATCCTCTACCATATATAACAAATTTTCATTGTCATCCATTACAGTATTTTGCTTTTTAATTTTTCGATACAGGTTTATCGCTCTGCTTTTCACCATCATCATTAAATAACTCTTTGTTGCTGGAGAGTCGGGCTCTGCGAATTTCTGCATTAGCTTTTCATTTTCCAGAATGGAGAGAAAACATTCCTGTACAACATCTTCCGAATATTTTTGATCTTTAAGAATACTCCTTGCTAATTTTATCATGACACGCTCATGAAGAGTGTACATCCTGCAATACTTCGATTCGATTTTGTCGTCAGTAAAAATAAATAAAAACATGGCTGCCTCTTTCATAAAACAGATAATAAAGACAGTCTCATACTATCATTGAATTGCATTTCGTGCCAGAATTTGTAGAAATTAACCTCTTTTCTTGTAGTGAACTAATAAAAAAGACCTTAAAGAGAGGATCCTCTCCCTGTCAAGTAGACAGGGAGCATACCACTTCTCCAAGGTCTTTTTAGCCTGTAAAAGCTTAAAGCTCGATCTCCGCTTCTTGTCCGGGTTTTAATGGACAGTCTTCCGGGAGCAGCAGCTTGATTTTCACGCTTTCGCGGTTCTTGTTTGCTGTTGTTTGCATATCCTTTGGTGTATATTCACTTTCTACATCAATGTATTTCACTATTGCTTCGTAATCCTTGCCGTTTGCAGAAACGGTACAGGTTTGGTCATAATTGATGGAATTCAAGTACTCAATGGGCAGGTAGAATAGAAAGTACTTCTGATCATCCACTGCAATATCTGCTAGATTATAGCCTGATGATACCATATCACCCAGAATATAGCTCCTGCTCATGACTACGCCGTCACTGACAGCCCGGATTGTGTACTTATCGAGACTCTCCTCCATTTCCTTAAGTTGGCTTTCTGTTTGTGCAATGTCAAGGCGCGTGGATTCTGCAGAGGACTTGCTTTTTGCATTGTCTAACTGTGCTTTTGCCACAGATACTGCATTGGCTGCTGAATCAGCCGCCACCTTGGTTTTATCAAGGGCATCCTTGGTAATGGCGCCTTGATCATAAAGAGACTTCGCATTTTTATAATCCAGAGTGGCTTTCTGATTGGAAGAAGTGGCACTGTTATAATTGGACTGGGCGATAGAAATAGCGTTCTTCGCCTGACTTTCTCCCACGCCCAGCTCTAAATCTGCAAGGGAGATCTTTTTCTTTTCCAAAGTAAGTTTCAGCTGTTCATAGGCATATTCCTGAGCGGTGCTGTCGATCCTGGCGATTATATCACCTTTGGTAACATGAGTGCCAAGCTCAATCGGCATTTCCAGAATCTTTCCGGGAACTTCCGAGGTATGAGAAAGAATGGTGGCTTCTACCACACCGATATAACTTTGATTGCTTTTCCCGTAAAAATAGGCGATGAAAGCAACCGCAAGGATTAAAACAAGCAATGGTATGATTTTCTTTTTATGATTTGCAATATGACTCATGATTTCATCCTCCTTTGGATACGTTAAAACAATATATTTTATTGTACGAATGGCAGATATTTTAGTTACTTGTATTAGATTGCAACGAGGAGCACTGTTATATTCTTCGATAACGCTTCAAAAGTATGGTGTTGGCGACCATAAACAGGGTGGTTATGCCTAATAATATAATAATATCAATTAAAATTTCTGAAAATCCCCCGCCGCGGATCATCACCTGATCCAAAGCATCTGCGACATAGTAAAGCGGCATGAATTTTCCAACGACGGCCCATTCCGGTGATAAATCAAATAAGCCGGTGAAGAATACCTGAGGCACCACAACGATAGGGATAAATTGAATCATCTGAAATTCACTTGATGCCAGAGTGGAAAGTAGAATCCCCAGAGTCAATGCAGTCAAGGCGGACAGCAGCGTGATTAAAAGAACCAGCCATAAGGATCCGATCATCATGATATCCAAAACATAAACAACGAAAAAAGTTATAATGATGGACTGTATTACTGTGACGATACCAAAGCCGAACACATATCCTGTGACGACTTCCCAGCGCTTGATCGGAGTGGAAAGCAGTTTTTCCAAGGTTCCTGTCGTTCGTTCCTGCAGGAAGGAGATCCCCGAGATCAGGAAAGTAAAGAAAAATACAAGGAACCCGATCAGCAAAGAGCCGAAATTATCAAACATGGATAAATCACTGGCACCATAAACATAGTTGATTTCTGTTTTCAAATCTGTTCGTTCCATAGGGGAGGACATGCTTTTTTTTGCAGCCTCCATGGCTGACAGCACAGAATTGGCTTTGGTTGAATTACCGCCATTAAGATCTATATAAACTTTCCCGCTGATCATCTTAACCGAAGCAATAATTCTCTCCTCCTTTAGCAGCTGCGCAGCTTCTGATTCGCTGCAACGGACAGGGATAATATTATTTTTATAAAGATTTTGAACATAGTGCTGAGGAGCATTGACTACTCCGACGGTAAGGTTGGTTGTTGAAGAATCCAGAATCAAGTAAATTAATGTCAGCAATAATAACGGTGCAAAAAGGATCAGAGCTAGCGTTCTTTTGTCGTTGCGAAGCTGATTCAGGATACGCAGAACCATTGCTTTAACCTTCATGACGGCCACCTCCATAGTAAATGAATGCTTCCTCAATACTGCTGGCTCCGATCTTTTGCTGAAGTTCTTCAGGTGTACCCTGCGCAATCAGCGCGCCTTCGCGCATCATGGCAAGCTGATGGCATTTTTCCGCTTCATCCATCACATGAGTTGTCACGAGGATGGTCACACCGCGCTCAGACATTTTATAAAGCTCACTCCAGATATCTTTCCGAAGCAGTGGATCAATGCCTACTGTGGGCTCATCTAAAATCAATACCTTAGGATTGTGCAAAATCGACATGGCAAGGGAAAGCCTTCTTTTCATACCGCCGGAATAAGCTGCAACCGGTTTATTCAGATCATTAGAAAGATTTACCAGTTCCATGACTTCAAGGATTCTCTTTTTGTACTGTGCTCTTTTCATACCGTATATGGAAGCAAAGAATTCCAGATTGTCCGCGGCAGATAACATCATATAAAGTGCATCTGATTGTGCCATATAGCCAATTCCATTCATCAAGGAAAGTTGCGGCATTTTTTGTCCCAAAACGTAGGTTTCTCCGGAAGTGGACTCGGAGATTCCTGCCATGATTTTGACCGTGGTGGTTTTCCCACAGCCGGAAGGGCCAAGGAGCCCATAAATAGAGCCATAAGCAACTTTCAAAGAGACCTCCTTCAGAACCTGCTTTTCTCCAAAGTATTTATTTACATGATTCATAATAATGCAGTCAGAACCGTTTTCCATAGAGATTTCCTTCTTTTTTTTCTTAATATCTAAAATAATTATTGTGCCCGACAACGTGTTGTCTTATACTTTTATTATACGGAATCATTCAGAAAAATAAATCAACAATATATTGAAAAGTGTTGGTTTGGTTAGAAGGAGGAAAAGTGAGATGGGCCACGATTCTCAAAGAGTGAAGGAAACAAAAGATAGAATCAAGGATGCTTTCTTTGAACTGTATGCTGTGAAAAAAATAGAACGGATCAGCATTAAGGAAATTACGGAGAAGGCTAATTTAAACAGAGGGACATTTTATGTGTACTATCAGGATATCTATGATCTTTTGGAAAAATCAGAGGATGAGCTGATTGAAGAGCTGCTTGAAAAAATAAAAGGGGTTGCCACGATGATTCTGCGGGACGAAGATATCTTCTCTTTTCTGCCACCTCTTGCCTTTTATCAACGATATGGCGGCTATCTTCGTGTTCTTTTGGGAAATAACGGAGATCCGCATTTCAGTTACAAAATAAAAACGATTATTAAGAAAACACTGAGAGAATTGATTCGACAAGAGCAGATTCCAACAGCACCCCATTTGGATTACATCATGGAATACATGGCATCTGCGCAAATCGGACTGATCAGTTACTGGATACAAAATGACATGGAACTTCCGATTGAAGAGGTCGGAACTTTAATCAAAGAAATTATGCTGCATGGCCCGATCGGACTTTTAAAGATGCAGCAGATCAACTCGGATGGTGCGTCTGAGTAATATAACCCGTAATGGTAATGCTTGCAATCAGCGGATCTGAGTTGTTCTTTACCTTGATTTCATGTTTTCTTCTAAATCAAGCAAAAAGGTTTTTTTATCCAGTCCGCTGCCGTAGCCTACTAAATCTCCATTTGCACCAATGACTCGGTGGCAGGGGATGATGATTACGATCGGATTTCGATTGTTTGCCATGCCCACCGCCCGGCAGGCCTTGCTGTTGCCCGCAAGTTCAGCAATTTGCTTGTAGCTTCTCGTTTCACCGTAAGGAATTGTCTGAAGCGCTTTCCAGACACGCTGCATAAATTCCGTACCCGAAGGTGCAAGGGGCAGGTTGAATTCCGTACGCTTACCCATAAAATATTCCTTAAGCTGCTTTCCCGCTTCTGCTAAGATTGGAGATTCTTTTTCTTCATATTCCTTTTTAGGAAAGGTTTCGTTATCAAAAAATAAATGAGTGATTTTGCCTTCCATTTCTGCAATCCCTATGTTTCCTAATTTGGTTTGATAATAAAATACATTTCCCATATCTTTTCACCTCCTATTTCTGTTTTTAAAAATTCGGGCGATTCCTCATCAAAGTAGTTTGTCGTTCTTAAAAATTTTGATTCTCCGTTTCGATCCCATCATCATTCTTCTCCGTCTCTGATAGAAAAGTTGCCTTACTTTACCTTGGGTCAGCAGTCCTTAAATATTATTTTGTACATAGCTTTTATCAAAAGTAATCACGACGTAATAGGTCTTATCCAGCAATTGCAGCTGATCTTCGACAAAATTTCTAATAGAATCTTCCGAAAGCTTGCATTCCGGCGAAATCACGATATCGAAAATAATATTGCTATGGGTATAACCGGCAACGATACGAAGATCGTGAAAGCCTACTACCCCATCCAATCCTGTTAATATTTTGCTTATTTTTTCGTTTAACTCTAAAGTTAACGGGTCTTGGGTTTCAAGCGGATCCATATGAACAACCAGATGGATGTTTAAATCTTCACTAATGATTCGTTCAATATTATCAATAATATCATGACTTTGTATCAGATCCCCGTGGGCATCAACCTCTACGTGCACGGATGCGAAAATTCTTCCCGGACCATAATCATGAACGACTAGATCGTGAATCCCAAGAACCCCAGTTTCTGCACAAATCCGATCTTCGATTTCTTTTACCAGTTCAGGTTCTGGGGCTTTTCCCAGCAGCGGGCTTGCCGTTTCTTTGATCAGCTGAATTCCGGAATACATGATAAACAGCGCGACAAGGCAACCCACATATCCGTCCAGCTGCAGCCCGGTTAATTTTCCGATTATGACATTAAGCAATACCGCACTTGTTGCAATGACATCATTTCTGCTATCTATTCCAGTGGCCTTCAAGGTAGAGGAATGAATTTCTTCCCCTGTTCGAATATTGAAAAGGGTCTGCCAAATTTTAACCAAGATCGCGATCACAAGAACTAGAAGTGTAATAAAGCTGAATTGCAATGGATCGGGATGAAGTACTTTTTGAAAAGAAGTGGTAAGCAGTTTAACTCCAAGCAGAATGATCATAAGAGAAACCACCATGCCGGTAAGATATTCAAATCGTGCATGTCCGTACGGATGTTCCACATCACTTGGCTTGGAAGCCAACTTAAATCCAATTAGGATAATGATGGAAGAAGAGGTGTCTGCTAAATTGTTTACACCATCGGCGATAATTGCAATGCTGTTTACAAAAAAACCAATGGTAATTTTGCCAACACATAAAACCGAGTTGGTGACGATTCCAACCAGTCCGGCAAACTTTCCATAACGTTCCCTGACTTTGGGATCCTTAACATTTTCATAATCCTTTATAAACGTTTTAATCAAAAACTTTCGCATCATAACTCCTTTAGCACGTTTGAGAGAGGTAATGTATGCATATTTTCGCTGGTTTATAGCAATGGTGTTTCTGTTATTATATGCTTTTTTTAATAAACTGTAAATATCCACCTCTCCGGATTATTTGATAAAAAAAGTGGCTTTGCCACTTCCGCTAGGGAACCCAACGGCTTTTAGCCTCCGACTCGCTTCGCTCTATGTTGTCCGTTTTGCTTAGCCAAGCGAGCTTGGGGAAAAAAGGCATGGTTCCCTTCGGTGCTCGCTACGCGAGCTGAGCACCCTCCTTTATCGGCGAGGGGTACCCCCTCTGCACTCCCCATATTTTATATGATAGGAAACGATATTTTCTTTCATATATTAATGTCGCAGTTTAACTAAAACTGCGACATTAATATATTTCTAAAATTTACCACTAATTCCATTATAAAAGAAAAAACTTGGCAGAGCAAGTTAAAATCAGACATAACACTATCAATTTCGACATTTATTTTGTTTTTTTATTGATTATGTTTTAGTATATTTTAAGTGGTATTTTTTGGCAACAAAACAAAACGGATCGTTCCGGCTATATTCGCCGTCTGTTTCGTCGTCATCAATTACTAAATATCATCAAGGAGGAATGCGTATGTCGCGACGAGGAGAAAACATTTATAAAAGAAAGGATGGGCGTTGGGAAGGCAGAACACTCATATCAAATGGAAAATATGGATATGTATATGGGAAATCATACAAAGAAGCAAAGGAAAAGCAGCGACACCTACAGAATAATCTCAAAGTTAGCATAAAAAATAAACCGGAAGATGAGATGGATATTGATAAGCAAATGGAGTATTGGTTGAAAAATTGTGTATTTTATCGTGTGAAAGCGGCTACTTATGAAAATTATTATTATTGTGTTCAAAGGTATCTGGTTCCATATTTTTCGAAAGTAGATGATAAAAAAAAATTAAGCACGGGACATATCAAAGAATTTATTCAGTTTATCTTTTCAAAGACCATGATCAGTGAAAGCTATAAACGAAAAATCATATCTATTTTCAAAACATTTATTCGTGATTTGTATCGCGAGGCATCAAATTATGGAGAACTGTTGTTTGCCCTTCAGATGAAAGGTAAATCACAGTCGGTTGTGCAGGTGTTTAATAAAACGGAACAGCGGCGTTTGGAACAGTATCTTTCCTCGTCTTCCGATCCAAGGGAAATTGGGATCCTGAGTTGCTTTTATACCGGGCTGCGTTTGGGGGAGCTATGTGCGCTAAAATGGAAGAACCTGGATACTGAAAAAGGAACGCTTTTGGTAGAAAGTACGCTTGGGAGAACAAAAGACTTCAGCTTACAAGCAAAAAAAACATATTTGGCGGAAACTACACCAAAAAGTTCTGCTTCTGTAAGAAAGATCCCGCTTCCTGCATTTTTAATCGAGATAATTTCAAAAAACGATAAACCTAATCCTGATTATTATGTCTTGTCAGAAGAAAAAAATCCCATCGACCCAAGAACAATGCAAAGGCTATTTAATAAAATTTTAGTCAAGACGGAATTGCCCCAGAGAAAATTTCACGCGATAAGGCATACTTTTGCTACAAGAGCCTTAGAAGTCGGTGTAGATATGAAAACCCTGAGCGAGATTTTGGGACATTCCAATGTATCGATTACTTTAAATATCTATGCCCACTCTTTAATAGAGCAGAAACGTCTTGCAATGGATAAAATGAATACCATCTATTATTCTAATCTTGAAAATAATCCTTACAGCGTCAAATCTACCGTCAATTATCGATAAAGAGCTGTAAACTGCCTGCATTTAACGGGATATGTCGCAGTTTTAGTTAAACTGCGATTGTGAATGCATCATTTTTATTATACGAATTATTTTAGAGTTTTATTAGTTATTTTTGCTGTTTTTTAATCCGCAAAAGATAAAAAGTGTAGGCAGGAAAGGACGAAAGATGTTAAAAATGAAATGGAATGTATCAAAAAAAATTGCGTTATTGACTGGGTTGCTTATCATTGTGTCATCGACAACCTTGGGCGTACTTGCAGAAATTAAAAGCGAAAATGCGTTACTTGATAAGACGGAAGAATCAATGATTCTATATGCTCGAGAAGGCGCAAATTATGTTGGGGCGAGGATTGATAAAAATCTAGCTCTGCTTAATGAGCTTGCGGTGCAACCGGACATAAGGTCGATGGACTGGAATGTTCAGAAGGAGATTCTAAAAGAGCAAATGGAAGTGCTGGGCTATGATAATATGGCTATTGTTACAGTGGACTGTAGTTCGAGAAATATGCTCAACGATACCATTGCAGATCTGAGCGACAGGAACTATATTCAAAAGGCACTGAATGGAGAAACCAATGTCTCCAACGTAATAATCAGTAAATTGACAAATGAGCCTTGTCTCATGGAGGTGACACCTATTGAGGTAAACGGTACGGTTGTAGGAGTTTTGCTGGGAGAAAAAAGCGCAGAACGTCTTAGCGTAATTACCGATGAAATGGGAATCGGGACACGAGGTTATGCTTTAGTTCTTGGAACGGATAGTACTATTTTTGCGCATCCAAACCGGGATTTTGTGAAGGAGCAGCAAAATTTCTTTGAAATGGTGGAATCGAAAAAAAAAGGACTTGGTAGTGCCCTTGAGCAGATGGGATTACAAACCGAAGGGATCGCTGAATATAAGCTTGAAGGGGAAGAAAAACTGGGAGCTACGGCGCCGATTCCCGGGACAGACTGGACTCTATTTATCGCGAATTACAAAAGTGATATCCTGGCAGATGTTGTGGCGTTAAGAAACATGATCATAATTATTGCGGTGTTTGTTTCTGTTTTTGGAATCCTTTGTGCCTGGTTCCTGGGAAAACTCATAAGTAAACCAATCACGAACCTGAGGCTGGCGGCTGACAGATTAGCGCTAGGTGATGTGGATATTGAGATCAATGTTTCGACCAAAGATGAAGTTGGTGATCTGGCGGAATCTTTCCGTGCCATGACAGATAATATCAAAGAACAGGCAAGGATTGCAGAAAGGATTGCCGTGGGAGATCTCACCGTTGAGGCCCAGCCGAAGTCGGAAAAGGATGTATTGACCATTAGTTTAAAAAACGTAATCCAAAATCTACGAGCCTTGATTGAAGAAACAAATGGACTTACGGCAGCTGCAACCGAAGGAGAGCTGACGGCAAGGGGGGATGCTGCGGCTTTTGATGGTGGATTTAGACAGATTATAGAAGGGATTAATCAAACTTTGGATGGAATCGTCGACCCTTTGTCTGTCTCACTGGAGCAGATTGCGAAGATGTCAAGGGGAGACGAGCTTGAGACATTAGAGAATGAATATAAAGGGGAGTACGGAAGGCTGATCGATAATCTGAACATGGTGAAGGACGCGCTATACAATTTACTGGGTGAATCAGGACAGCTCGCAAAAGAGGCTGCTGGAGGAAATCTTTCCTACCGGGCGGACGCAAGCAAATTAAGCGGCGGTTATTCGCAAATCATAGATGGATTTAATACCGTGTTGGACTCGGTGATTAATCCTTTGAAAATAGCGGCTGATTACATGGAACAAATCGGGAAGGGAGAAATACCAGATCCGATTACGGATACTTATTATGGAGATTTTGATGACATTAAAAACAACATAAATTCCTGTATTACAGGGTTGGGCGGTTTGGTTGAAAATAGAAAACTTCTACTGGCTATGAGCCTCAATGACTACTCTAAACAGGCATCGGAAGATTACAGCGGAATTTATGCGGATATCAGCCGGTCAATTAACGCAGTTAATGCAGAAGTTAATAAATTGACCGCTGTTATGAACAAGGTGGCCGAAGGAGATTTGAGCGATCTGGAAGGGCTTAAACAAATCGGCAGATTGAGTGAACAGGATACGCTTATGCCGGCAACGATTACAATGATGACAGGAATTCGTGAGCTGGTAGAAGAGACTGCCGTACTTTCCAGTGCGGCAATTGCTGGAGATTTGAAGAAACGGGGAGATGCTTTCCTGTTCCGTGGAGATTACAGAAAAGTCGTAGAAGGGATCAACAATACGCTGGATGCAATTGTTGCACCAATTACCGAGGCATCAGAAGTGCTGCGGCAAATGTCGGAAGGAAATCTTCATGTTACGGTAAACGGCGATTACAAAGGGGATCATGCCGAGTTGAAAAGGAATCTAAATACGACGATAGCAAATCTTCTGGATTACATAAGTGAAATATCAAAGGTTCTTTCCCAGATCAGCGATGGTAATCTGAATATTGCGTTAGAAGCCGATTATAAGCAAGATTTCCTCGAGATCAAGAACTCGTTAAATAATATTCTGGCAACCCTATCCCAAGTTATGGGAGATATTGGTAATGCATCAGATCAAGTTGCCTCTGGATCAAGGCAGGTTTCCGTCGGCAGTCAGGCACTTTCCCAGGGTTCTACGGAACAGGCAAGCACGGTTGAAGAACTGACGGCTTCAATATCAGAGATCGCATCACAAACAAAACAAAATGCCGAGGATGCTAATGAGGCCAATCGGCTGGCGAAGGTTTCCAGAGAGCATGCGATAAGCGGGAATCAGCAAATGCAGGATATGCTGATGTCAATGGATGAGATTGACGAGTCCTCTTCGAATATCTCAAAAATTATCAAAGTGATAGATGACATTGCATTCCAGACAAATATCCTTGCTTTGAATGCAGCAGTAGAGGCTGCCAGAGCGGGACAGCATGGCAAAGGCTTTGCTGTAGTAGCAGAGGAAGTTCGTAATCTTGCGGCAAGAAGTGCTGATGCGGCAAAGGAAACAACAGGCCTGATCGAAGGGTCTATTCAAAAGGTGGAAAGTGGAACAAAAATTGCTAACGAGACCGCTGTGGCGCTGAATGCGATCGTTGAAAGTATTGAGCAGGTTACGAATCTGGTGGCAAATATTGCAGGTGCTTCCAACGAGCAGGCTTCGGGTATTGCGCAGATCAATAATGGGATTGAGCAGGTATCTGTGGTAGTCCAAAATAATTCGGCGACGGCGGAGGAAAGTGCCGCAGCCAGCGAAGAACTTTCCGGTCAGGCGGAGCTGTTAAAAGAAATGGTGAGTAGATTTAAGATAAATAAAAATGTGCTGGCGTTGGAGGCTCCTGGTAGCGGGTCTTCCGTGAAGTCAAGCATGCGATTGCCTCATGGAAAAAATGCACGCAGCGGAGATACCGTTTCATATATTTTGCCTAAGGAGCAGGGCTCCGAAAAATATTAATTTAAAAATTTCATGAATAAAAAGCTACTGTAGAAGATTCGTTTTACAGTAGCTTATTTTATTTAAAATGCCATAAAATAAAATAAACTTATGATTCCCGAAAGGATATGTGATAAAATATGAAGAAAAACTGGGGGAGAAAAATCATTGCAGTACGATACGATAATATTTGACTTAGATGGAACGCTGTTAGATACCTTGGACGATTTAGCCGACAGCGTCAATGCCGTGATGGAGAAAGAAGGCTATCAACTGAGAACAAAGGATGAGATCCGGGATTTTATCGGTGATGGAGTCAAAATGCTTATGGAAAGGTCGCTTCCGGAAGGAACCGCAGAAGATGAAATCCTGCGTTGCCTGGCGGTGTTTCGTGAAATTTATATAAGAAATATGCGCAATCAAACAAAACCTTATACGGGAATTTCTGGTGTATTAAAAAAACTAAAAGAAAAGAGAATCAAGATTGGGGTTGTATCCAATAAACTGGATGAAGCAACCAAAGAAATGTGTAGAATGTATTTCGGAAAAGATGTAGATGTTGCGATCGGTGATAATCCGGAACGAAGGAAGAAGCCGGCGCCTGATAATGTATTGGAAGCATTAACGCAATTGGATTCTATGAAGGATAAAACGCTTTATGTGGGGGATTCTAATGTTGACATGCAAACTGCAAAAAACACAGGTCTTGATAGTGTAGGCGTAACCTGGGGGTTCCGATCCAGAGAAGTGCTTGTTTCTGAGGGGGCGGATTATATCATTGACGAACCAGGTCAGCTTATCCCGCTGATTGAACGGTTATAATACAAAAGAATGAGGTGAGAAAGATGAACAACGACAAGCGATATGCAGTATTGATTGATGCGGACAATATCTCGGACAAATACATTAAATTTATCTTAGATGAGATATCCAATGATGGCATTGCAACGTATAAGAGAATATACGGAGATTGGACAAAACCCACCTTTGCTTCGTGGAAGAGTGTGCTGCTGGAGCATTCCATTACCCCGATTCAGCAGTATGGGTATACCACCGGAAAAAACGCAACCGATTCTGCTATGATCATCGACGCGATGGATATCCTCTACTCCGGTAATGTAGAGGGATTTAGCATCGTATCCAGTGACAGCGACTTTACCAGACTTGCTTCCAGACTGCGGGAATCAGGAATGGATGTTGTGGGAATGGGGGAAAGCAAGACCCCCAAAGCCTTTATCTCTGCATGCAATAAATTTAAATACTTAGATCTTCTCGCAATGGCGGATAAACAGGCGGAAGCACCGGCTAAAAACTCCAAAGATGAGCCGGAAGAAGATAAAATGACAAATTTTGATACGATTAAGAAAGCAATTATCACCATCGTCCAGGAAAATACAGATGAAGAGGAATGGATTTTTATTGGGGATATTGGAAATAAGCTTCAAAAGAGATATCCCGATTTTGATGTACGGAACTTTGGATTCAATAAACTGACACCCTTTATCAAATCTCTGGATCTATTTGAGATCAAATCGGAAAGAATCAACGGCTCTAACAATAAGTTGATCTATGTAAGAGAAAAGTAAAGAATCAACAAAAACAGTCTGAAATATGGCGGGGAGTTACAAAGATAAAACATGAAGTAATCTTATTAAGGAAGTGCAAACTGAATAAGAAACACAAAAGCGCAGGATATTTCTGCGCTTTTGTGTTTTAAAATAGTAATCCCAGTTAATTAGTTATCATTTAGATGAGCAATACCTGAAAGCGAGGGCGATTATTTTGCCAGCAAATTGTAAAGGACTTGCGCCATTTGCGCGCGGGTTGTGGTCGCCATAGGAAGCAGTAGCCCGTTGTTTCCGCTGACCGCTCCGGCTTCCACCAGATAAGTCATAGGCTCCTGCGCGTAGGGAGCGATGTTGCCGCTATCCGTGAAGTCAGAAAGGGATTTGGCGGAATCGTTCTGCGGAAGCTGATCAATGTCCTTCAGCGCATTATAGAGCAGAGTGAACATCTGCTGCCGCGTGATTGCCTGTTCCGGGGCAAAATTATGATTGCCCACACCATTGGAGATGCCAAGTTGCTTTGCTGCTGCCAGATAGCCTGTATAGTAGGTATTTCCAGCGTCGGAGAAATTATCCGTCGGGTTCTTATCGGCGTCGATGCCGTAGGCCCGCATCAGCAGGGTGATGAACTGCCCACGGGTCAGGGTCGCGTTGGGGCTGAAGGTGGTTTTGGATGTTCCTCCGGTAATGTCCCGTGCCGCGAGGAAGCTGACCGCATCAGCGTACCAGGCGCTGTTATTCACATCGGTGAAGCTAATCTTGTTGTAGCCCACGGCGTAGGTCGAGAAGTGAGTGGTGGTGAATACCAGTGCGCCCGCCTTGCCATCATAATAGCAGTTTTGCATCAGTTCCAGCTGTCCGTCAGCGCTGATATAATAAGCCACAATGGCGTTCGTATCTTCGCCCTTCGCCGGGGTGTATGGCAAGGAGAGTGTCACTGTTCCGTTGAACTGAGAGATGGTTTTACTGCCGCTGGTGACGCTGAAGTGGTACACAGGGCGGTCGCCCACGACCTGACGCGCCGCATCGGAAAGTGTACTGTTTTCCACATTGGATGCGGTGAACGATACGTCACCGGAGGCTGTACCTGCAATCGCGGCGACAGCCTGAGCGTCAAAGGCCATGTCAGCCACAGGGCCGGAGAGGATCAGAGACTCCATCTCACCGGTAACAAGCGACTGAAGAGCGGCTTTCGGCAGGGAGGTTTCCACTGTACTTGCGTCAGAACCGCCGGACACCTGAATTTCCACTATAGGAGGTGCTCCGGTGCTTTGGGCTGATTTTTGCGCTTTTTCGATCGCACCGCTCATCTGGGACTGTGTAACAGATGCCGACGCCTTTCCGTCGGAGGTGGTTTTCGCTGTCACTGTGGTCCTGGCAGTACCGCCGGAAACAGTGACCGGCGAAGTGTCGGCCGGAGTGTCGCTGCTTCCGCCAGAAGACGAGCCGCCGCCGGAGGAACCGCCGCCATTGCGGTGCCATACAGCTGTAACCGTCAAATCGCCTGTAACATTTGTAAAGTCTTTGTCCCAACCGGTAAAGGTATAGCCGCTGCGAGTGATCGCAGGTGCTGCTGCATTATCACCTTGAGCTACTGTCTGTGTCAGTTGGCCGCCGCCTGTGCGGGTGCCGCCGTTGAGGTCGAAGGTAACGGTGTAAGTCGGAAGTGCTTCAAACATTGCCTTGACCGTTACGCTTTCGGCAGGCATGGTAAAGGTTGTCTTCGCTTCCTGAAGATTTTCCAAGGTGACACTACCGCTAATTACCTGCCATTCCTTGAACCGGTAATCGCTGTCCGGGATTGCAGTCAGCGTAATTTCTGTATCCGGCGCGACCGCATAGACATTTGCACTGCCCATCCCATGACCGTCATTCAGGACGTTGATTGCATAAGTGCCAGCAACTAGATCCGTGTATTCTGCCGCTGCCGCAACCGCTTTGGCAGGCATACTGAATTTTGCAGTCGGCGTACTTGCGCTGCCTTCGGTGAAGTTTACATTTGACGGGTCAATCGTCCAGCCGTCAAACTGCTTTCCCTCCTGTGCCGCATCTGCCGTAATCGTAACGGATGCGTCTTCTGCATATTCGCCGCTTCCGGTACCGTTTGTCACTGTAACATTATATTTGGGAATTGATTTTACTGTCAGTGTGTTCGTATGGGCGGTATAGCTTCCTACCGTCAGGATAATGGCTTTCCCATCCTGTGCTGTGCTCAGCGTGTCTCCCTGCGCCGCCATGCCGCCGTCTTCATAGGTCATGCTTATGTTGTTTGCCGCAAAAGCGGTATAAGGGACGTCTTTTATAGTTGCATTGCTGTAGGTCAGAGTTGCCGCAAGTCCGCTCAAATCCAGATGATCCCCTTCGCTGTAGGTAAGTGTGTCAGGATTGTTCTTAACGGAGATGCGGGTTACGACAATATTAGAGGTCTCTGTTCCAATTTTAACGTATTTCGAACCCCACCACGCAGCCTTCAACTCATCTCTGGTATTAGAAGAAAGCAAAGTACCGTCTCCAGCAGGCGAAGGAGGGGTTGCTTCCGTATTCGTCCAGTATCTCAGCGCGGAACCCGTAGGATAATTAAAATCCGCGTCTAACATAATCGCACCAATACTGGTGGCTAGAGCCGTCAGGGAAATGTCATCACTTTCTATGGAAAATGTGCCATATGAAAAATCGAGTCCTACATATCCGGAAGTCTGGACATTTGCACCCTGTTTTAATATTAGCGTATTGATATCAATTCCGCCGTAAAGGCTGCTGTCTGCATCCGCTATGACTGTAGCGTTTTCGACAGTAAGAGTGCCTGCACTGATCGTTGGAGTTTCTTCATCTGTATCACTGCCGAGAAGCCGAGCGGAAAGGGTTCCGTTTTGTATCGTAATAGATTCTCCTTCAAGTGGAGAATTGTCATCGTTTCCTGTACGAAGTGTCAGGGTATGACCGCCAAGGTCAATGATCATATTTCTCAATGCATAGGCATGAATGCATACATCCCCAAGGGCTGTTATCGGTTCCGCGATGGTCACATCTCCTGTCAGCTGCAATGTAATCGTCTTATCCTGGCAATATAAAAATTCCAGAGGTCCTGCCTCATATTCCGAAGCCAGCGTCAGTATATTGGACTGAGCGTTCCAGCTATAACCCGTACCACTGAAATCGGAATCCAATTTTTGGATGATTGTACTGTCAAGGATTATACGCGGTACCGCCTCCGTTACCGTTAGGCTTACGAGAGACGAAGCTTTCGCCCCCTGGTCAGAGGTGGTTTTCACAGTAGCTTCATATGTACCGCACGAAAGACCTAAAAACGGTGTCACTGTAACTTGTGCTGATTCATTTGGGGCCAGAGTAGAAGGAAAACTGCTATGATTAAGTGAAAAAGGATTTGAAAAATCATTAAATATAGTAGTCTTTAACCCTGTCAGGGTAATGTTTCCCTTATTTGTTATGGTAAATGTTTTTGATGTAGCATCACCATCACTATAACCTTCTTCTAAGGAATCAAAGGGATAGGATACCGGGTCGATCGACAACGCCGGCGCCGGAATTGCCGTAAATGTGGCTGATACCGTCACGTCATAATCCGGCATGACAAAGCTGCGCGCGTTGTCCGTTCCCGAAAGAGATATTGTGGTTTCGGGCGTACCGGTTTTGAATGCGGAAATGGTATCCAGTTGGTATCCCGAATCAGGTGTTATGGTAAGCGTAACCGTTTCTCTTGCCGAACTGGCAAGGGCACTTGCACTGATAGAACCGTTTGTAGTTCCTGCAATGGTAATTTTAGAAAGTTCTTTGAATGTGGCTGATACCGTCACGTCATCATCCGGCATGACAAAGCTGTTCGTTCCCAAAAGAGATATTGTGGTTTCGGGCGTACCCGTTTTGAATACGGAAATGGTATCCAACTGGTAACCTGAATCAGGTGTTATAGTAAGTTTTACCGTTTCTTCTGCCGAAATGGTAAGGGCACTTGCGCTGATAGAACCGTTTGTAGTTCCGGCAATGGTAACGTCATGTATCGGCATCGAATTAATTTTTACATATTTGTTTGCAGTAGTATTTGCAAATGGCGTGTCAAACCCGTCATCTGCAGTTTGGGTATAAACTGTACAGCCATCAGGAGCGGAAGCCATATCATTAGTCCAATAAGTATATTCCGTTGTGTCAACATTGACATTGGCATCGCATGAAAAATTATTCTTTCCAAAGGCACATGTGTTACCGGCAGCTGTCACGATACCGCCCGATATCGTTGCACACTGTCCGTCTGAGTTACTGGTGCTGATACCAATGCTTTTATAACCAGTGCTTCCGGAAGCTGATACTACCCCGCCGCTGATGGTAACGGAACCTTTGCAGGAAATTCCACAGCTTCTTCCATTGCTTTTGGAACTGCTGCCTGCTTGTGCGTCCACCGTGCCTCCCTTTACGGATAAATCGCCCTGCACATAAATGCCACAGCTGCGTGAACCACGATTGCTTTTTGCTGTAACAGAACCGTTGTTTATCGTAAGGTTCTTTACACGAAGTGCGTAATTACAGTATGTATTTGCAGGGCTGTCGGCCATTTCTACCATCAGCGCACCTGTGCCTTCGATGGTCAGATTACGATCAGTGTAGATACCGTATAAGTTGTTAGAATTATTATTGTGGCCTGCTACAAAACGGTTTTGTGTCCCGTCTGCCAGATTGATGGTCAATTCACCGCCCGTGATGAGGAATCCGTACGATGTTGTAGTAGTATACTCAAAGCCCTGCAGGGTAAGTGTATTGCCGCTGAAAGACCACTTGTCAGACTGTTCGGTATATACCGAATCCGTCCCAGAATCATAGGTGTAGTTATCATTCACATCAACGTAAAATTTGCCGCTGGAAACATCAAAGATCAGCATGTGTTCCTCCGCCGCAAAAACCGGCTGCGTCACCGCCGGCAGCATAGTAAGTACCATGCACAGCGCGAGAAACACGCTGCCGATTTTTTTTAAGATTTTTTTCATATTTTATTTACCTCCTTTATTTTTCATTGTTACCCTGCCGGTTCAGCAGAGTCATAATTTCTTCCAGCCTCAGCCTAGGGCCGTCCCGCCAGAAGACGGTCTGCCCATCGGTGTTCGGGCGGGAAAGGATCTCTGAATTTCGCAGGATATCGTAAGCATGATTCGTTTCCATCAGTCGCCGCGTATCGAGCAATATCAGATGTCCGTTACTCAGCTCAATGTCCAGTGTCCAGTCATCCACCACATCCACCCGGGTAATTTTCAGCATCGGTTACCACCTCTTTTCTGCCTCGTAAAATTTGAAATCTGTATGATATGGGTTCAGCGTAGCAGAAATAATTGTTCTTGTGTGGATTATCAAGAATTCTTGATTGCAAAAGATAAATCTTTATAGCGTTCTATTTTTAAAGGAAATATGATAAACTGATGCTATATAAGAGGTGGTGACGGAATGAAAAAGGCAAAGCTTTTGATGGTGGAGGACGAGGCCGACGTGCGCGCCATCAACAAGGAATATTTTGAGGGCAAAGGCTACGAGGTCATCGGCGCGGACACCCTCGCGCAGGCGCGGTTTCAATTGGAGGAGCACAGTCCTGATCTGATTTTACTGGACGTGATGATGCCGGACGGCTCGGGCTTCGGGTTCTGCGCTGAGCTGCGGCAAAAAACAAACGCCCCAATCATCTTCCTGACCTGCAGGGATGAAAACGAGAGCGTTGTAAAAGGCTTATTACAGGGCGGCGACGATTACGTCACCAAGCCCTACGATTTAAATGTACTTGCCGCCCGGGTGGGGGCACAGCTTCGCAGGACCGGGGTCATGACCGCCGGAAAAATCGAACTTTTCCCCCTGTCTATCGACTTTCTGCTGGGTGAAGCGACACTTGACGGTGAACGCATTCCCATGACACAAAAGGAGCTGCAGCTTTTAGGATGCTTTGCTCTGTTCGCGGGGCGGCGTTTAAGCTATGACGAAATTTACAGCCGGGCATGGGGCGGAATCTCACCCGGTGCTTCCCATACCGTCGCTGTGCATGTGGCAAATCTGCGTAAAAAGCTGGGGGCGGATGGCGGAGGCTGGTTTGAACTGTCAAACTCCGGGAAGGGAGAATACATCTTCAGTAAGGTGCGGTACTGACAATCACAGGATGGGCAAAGTAAAGAATACGGTAGTTCCCGTGCTTTCTTCACTTTCGATCCAGATATTGCCCCCATGCTGTTCCACAATATGCTTACAAATATAAAGACCAAGTCCGGTGCCGGTATTCTGACCGCCTTCAGATTTTTCTTTGCTGCTATATCGTTCAAAAATGTGAGAAAGCCTGTCTGAACGGATGCCCGTACCGGTATCAGCGACACATATCACGATTTGGGCATCCTCACGCCTTGCAGATATGGTGATCAGGCCCTTTGCCGTAAAACGTACCGCGTTGGAAATTAGGTTGACAATCACCTGTGAAATCCGTGCCGGGTCCGCGCTGACCGCAGAAAGCCCTGTTTCGATATGGATTTCCAGCCGGTTTGCGTTTTTGTTGAGCATCGGGTAATGCGTCTCGACAGCCCCGTGGATGATTTCGTCCACATAACAGGGAACCTGTTCTATGGATATACGTCCTTCTTCCATACGGGTCACATCCAGGATTTGTCCTACCATCAGGGAGAGTCGCTCCGTCTCGGAGGAAATGAGCTTCATCCTGCGTGATACTTCTTCGCAGTCCAGCTCACCCGGGCGCTCGGCAAGCTGCCTTGTGGTCTGCGCATAGCCGGACATCACCGTCAGCGGGGTTTTCAATTCATGGGAAACGTTGCCTAAAAACTCGGTTTTCATGCGGTTGAGATTTTCCAGTGCTTTCTTTTCCACCGCCAGCTTCTGCTCCGCTTGCCTTGATTCGCCAAGCACTCGGTTGTTCATGAGAAACAGGGAAACGGTCTGCGCCAGCACAAAAATCAGCATAGCGGCTTCGGAAATTGGCGTTTTTGGGTGCTGATATCCAAAGATGTTGTTATATAGCAATATGTCGCTGACCGCGGCCAGAAAAAACACTGCGATGCCGTAGATGGCAGCCGCCTGTTCCCTGTTTGGGCGGCGCATATTCCAAATTAGTCCGGCAATGCCCGGAACAATGCAGAGCACCAACAATACCTGATAATATTTCAGGATGTAGGTGTAAAAGACAGAGTCACCGAATAGCATGCACGCGCCGTAAACCAGAGAGCTGATAACTGCCGTATATTGAACGGCATGAAGAAACCTTCCGATCACATACTGTCCAAGATACAGAGATAGAAATATCGTAAGCAAGGCCACACTCATGTATTCCAACAAAAAGGACACATTCCCGGAAAGAAAGGGAATATGCGTCCATGCCTGACTTTGAATGCATTCCCGCAGCGCCATGGAGAGACAGGCCAACGCAAAATACAGCGTCGCCTTTGTGTGAGACTGAAGCAGATAGATACACAGCAGCAATGCTGCCGCGCACACAAACGCGCCCATCACAAGAAACCCCCTGGTTTGATCGGTCAGGCCTCTACCAAAGGCGGATGCTGCATTCCGGATACTAAGGGTTGCCAGCCGCGCGCCGCTGCGGTAGTGATAAAACTGCGCCGACTGAAGAAGAATGTCCATTTTGCCATCTTTGGGCGAGGCATAACAGGTCAGGTTGTTTTCCCAAACCTCGGTGTCCTGCTTTGTGACGCCAGGCTTACCGCTTTGTCCGACCAATTCACCGTTTGCATAGACCCGCATAGCATGGCGGCCCGACAGAGAAAATTCCAGCATATAGACGTCGTTGCGATCGGGCAGCTCGATCACAAACCGCTGGGACAGATAGTTAGCGCGCAGTGCGTCATATTGCTCCGTACTGACAGGTACGGCAGCTTCGGCACTTTCCGGGGTCAGCAAATCATTGGGATAGTACACGAGGCCGGGCGGCAGTGTAACGGAACCTTCTTCCAAATCCGCAATTCCGGTCAGGTCATAGACCCCGTTTTCTTCTTCAACATTAACGCTTTCCGGTTCGCTGTTCATCATCCCCGGAAGCCTGACCAGAAGCATCAGGGCAGCCATGGTGAGGAACGCCGCAAGCAAAATCAGCGGAAGTCTGCGCTTTCTGATTTGATCATACATGAAACCCACCTCTACTCATTCCTTTTCCTTGATTTTAGTCGTAAATCTGCGTCCTTTATTTCTGGTTTTGCATTTGGTATGCTTTTTCCACGGCTTTGGCCAATTGGTCTGGACAAGAGGTTGATTTTCCTCCGCAGCGGATTCCGGACAATTTATCTTTTATTTCCTCAACGGTCATTCCTTCAACCAGTTTTGCAATTCCCTGGGTATTTCCGTCACAGCCATTATAAAAAACTACTTTTTTAAGAATGTTCCCTTCTAATTCCAGATCAATTTTGGATGAGCAGGTGCCATGTGTTTTGAAGGTATAAGTCATATAATTCTGCCTTTCTAAGTTTAAAAATATATCGTATGCTAAACCATTTGATTATATCACATTACAGGCAGGTCAAAACAACAGATTATAAATGATTTACTTTTTACTGGTAATCCGTATAATAGGAATAGAAGATATATTTTACTGATTTATTGAAATATAAAAGAATTAATTTCCCGGAAATAACAAAAAAAAGAACGGTGGCCTTGGATGAAAGAAGATACGATTTTACTCGCCGGTATTGAAGATAAGATAGAACAATGCCTTGAAAATTATATGGTTACGAATTCAACATTTTTGGATATGCGTCAGAGGACGCTTGCAGAAGCATCGTGCAGACAGCATAGGGGTCTTCGTTATTGCTTTTATGGCGGTTATGAAGATGCAGAGCGAACGGTTGCGGTTTTTCTGCCGGATTATGCAGAGCTTTCAGAATATCATCCATTGGGGCTGCTTCGCATAACGCAAGATGGAACTCGTCCGCTTTCCCATCGAGATTATCTGGGCTCTCTTATGGGGCTGGGCATCAAACGGGAGATGTTTGGTGACATTTTGGTACGGGAGGGCGGCGCTGATATTATAATTATAAAAGATATGGGAGAATTTTTGCAGTACCATTATGAAAAAGCAGGACGAACTTCTCTGAGAGCGGAAATTGCTGCAATCGAAGAAATCATTGTTCCGGAGGGCAGATTTGAAGAGAAAAGAGATACGGTGGCATCCTTGCGTTTGGATAATCTAATCTCGTCCGCGTTCTCTCTTTCACGGGGCAAAGCAGGGGAATCAATAGCGGGTGGTTTGGTATTTGTGAATGGATTACAAGCAGTAAAGTCTGATCGTCAAATTAAAGAAGGTGACAAGCTGGTGCTTCGGGGCAAAGGAAAGGCTTTGCTCAAAGCGGTAAGCGGTGTCACCAAAAAAGACCGAATCTCGATTGTCATTCAAAAATACTTATAGTTTGTGCTGGTTAGCACTCAGAATTTAGCTGGATTGCACTTAAGACAATGGCAGCCGCACCGACGCAAACAGTAACAATACTAAGGACAAAACTGGCTTTTGCGATACCTTTCATGAAACACCTCCTGATTCATTCTAAATACGAGTATATCATATTTGCACAATAAGTAAAATATGGTATAAAAAAATAGTTTGAATAAACCAAGAATAACGGAAGGATAAGGAATATGAGTTTACAATCAAATCGCTTGGTTAATATGCTGAAAGCATCTGCACAGTAAGAGAAATTGACTTGATAGGATAGAAAGGGTGTTTGCAATGAAAGAAAAAAAATCCTCCTTGGAATCTGGATTGGAAGCCTTGACATTACTTTCCCAGCTGGGGCTTTCTCTGGCAATTCCCATACTGCTGGGGGCTTTTGTCGGACATTGGGTTGACGGAAAATTAGGAACCGGTATGCTCTTTTTTACTATATTGATATGCCTTGGTATTGCAGGCGGTTTTGTTGGTGCCTACCGGCAGATAATGCTCGTTACAAAGAAGAAAAAATGAAGCGTTGGAATGCTACGAAAACAGCCGAAAGAAAAGCGGCAGTAAAAATGGTACCGCAAAGGTCAGGATAGTACCTGTAATCAGTGTGACAAGACCCAGTTCGATACCGACAAATTTCGTGACCGGTACTAGCATGGTATCCATATTTCCGGCCGCGCCGCCCTGCGATGGGGCTGCCTTTGCTGATTTTTACAAGAATCGGCAGGAGTAAAATGGTGAAGAATTCCCGCATGACATTCACAATGAAGCCGTAGGTGCCTGTTTCGGGACCGTAAACCTGCGTCATATAGGCTCCTGTGATACTGTAATAACTCATACCGGAGGCAGACATTATAGAAATGTGAAACGGAATACCAAGCAGAAGGCCGGATAAAAATCCACCGGCAGCACTTCCGGCAAAGATGGCGAGGGAGAGGTAAATTACCCTGAAACCGAGAATTTTAATATACCGGAACACCTTTCTACTTCCGCCGAGGCTGATTCCCACACCGATATAGAGTATAATCAGAGATCCGGTAAGAAGAGATCCGAGAAATGATTTCAGTTGAATCGGAAGAATAAAATAACCGAGTAAAACTCCGGCAACAATACTGACCGGCATAATGAAGATCAGGGGTGAAGTTTTTTTCTTTTCTTCCGCGCCGATATTCACCTCCTGATTGATATTGATGCTTTTCGAGAATAGCTGTTCCTGCAGTTTTCCCAAAGGTAGAAGCGTCTTTTCTGTCAGAACTGTGAATCCAACACTGAGAGTGATGGCGGCAAGAGATATGACGACACAGTGAAATCCAATCAAATGAATATTTGACATGACCGAATCATTGCTGCCGATATTAGCTCCGATGGTCAGCATTAAGACGACCAGCACCGCATTGATTACGGAATCAATTACCTTTATGATTTTAAGTGACAAATCTCTCATTCCAAATAATAATCCGAAAAAAAGACATAGAAAAGGCATCCAAGTCATGATGGTATCCTCCGCTGTAATTTAAGAATTTTTTTTATTCTTATGTTTGGAGTTCTTTATATTTTTTCAAAACATTGTCGATATAGGTTTTGCTGATCAGACAGGTTTCCTTTCGGTTTACAAAGATGGCTTTCCAAATTCTTCTGTCTACCTTTTCCACTCCTTTCAGCTGTTTGAGGTTCAAAGCAAAGCTTCTGTGGCATCGTAGAAAAAGATCATCATCAACAAGCTTGAGTAGATCGTTTAAATTCTTTCGGCTGATTTGAAAAGTTCCTTCTGTCGTGACAATGCTGCAGACTTTATTCTGTACTTCGGCAAAAAGAATATCTTTAATTCCGATGAAAGAAGCTCCCTTTGTATGTGTCAAATAGACCGCCCGCTCCGAATTACTTCTGCTGGATTGATTTTGCATGATTTCTTCCAGATATAACCCCAATTTGCCTTGCACATCGATTCGGGTGATGGGAAGGGAGATATAGTTATATTTTTTATAGCTCTGATAGGTAGTCAGTTCGGTGAATCCGGACAGACTGTAGCTTGAATGCGTAACAAATAGAATCGGACAATCCCGGTATTCCGTCATTTTATGTATTTTTTCTCCCAGGAGGTACCCACTTTGCTCTTTCATTTTTATGCTGATGATAAAAAGATCGATTTTATACTGCCTGCTGTCAATGACTTTCTGCGCTTCCACGGCGGAATGCGTGGAGATCACACAGGTAGTCAGCTCAGTACCACCGATAATACTGCCTGCAATCCGCTCGTTATCTGCAATATTGTTTCCTACAATCAAAATCGTAATCATTTCGTATTTCATCCCTTCCCCGGTCACATTTGATTGTATTTTACCATATACTAAGAAGCTGATGAACAAACAAAAAAATTATAAAGTATTGTTTGGGGCGGATAAAATCCGGCGAAAACAGTCAAAAACAATTAATCCATTTGAGCAAGGGCATCTCCACAAAGACGGTATACCCGTATGTTTTCAATGGGAAAAGCACCCCACTTTTTATACAATTCAATGGCAGGTGTATTCCAGTCGTGACACCACCATTCCAGTCTGCCGCAATCCTGTTCGACGGTCAAAGCGGCTAGGTAGGCCAGCATAGCTTTTCCAAAACCGTGACTTCTCATTTCCGGTTCAATGTAAAGATCAACCAAGGCGATTCCCTTTTGACCTAAGAACGTGGAGAAGCTTTGGTGAAACAGTGCAAACCCTACCGGATTGCCGTGATACTCACCAATAATCGCCTGCGCTCCTTTTTGATCAAACATATTTTTTTCCAGCGTTTCTACGGAAACGGATACTTGATCCAATTCGTTTTCAAAGGCTGCCAGCTCTCGGATATATTTCACGATCAGCGTGGCATCCTTTTTTTCTGCCAGCCGGATTTTAAAGTCGGGTATCATGCTATCCTTCGAGTCGAATATTTTACTATCCTTCCTGCCGGGTATTCTATTTTCCTCCATAATAATCCCCCTTTTTCTTAGCCTATAAATAACCTCTACTCGGATATCCCGTTTGTTTGGCGACCATTTATACGCCTCTTATATTATATAACGCAGCAAGACCGGCACAACATGAGTGGCTTGAAAAGGCCGAATATGGAACGAAATGGCATGGCTTTGTTTCTTTCATTATGAATTGGGTTGAAAAGAAATCAGATATGAATTAGACTATTGATGATACATCGCAGCATAAAAGCAGTGTTGCTGCATTTGAGATGAGTTTATATATTAAAGAAAGAAAATTAAAGGTGAAATCATGGCAGGAATCAATCCCTTATATTCAGCAATCATACTGACAGTAATATCGACCATATTGTATCACTTGATCCAAAAAGCCACGCCGGTGGATGTTAATCCCATCATTTCTCTGTTTATCACTTACATTACAGCAGCTGCCTTTTGCGTCATTCTGTACCCGTTCTTCGGCAAGGGGCTGACGCTTTCAGAGCAATTACATAAAATAAACTGGGCCACCTTCGCGCTGGGGGCGGCAGTTCTTGGCATTGAAGTGGGGTATCTCTTTGCATATCGGGCAGGGGGAAATCTCAGTACGACAAATCTTCTGGCAAGCACGCTGGTCTCGGTTACCTTGTTGCTGATCGGCTATCTTTATTACCTCGATCATATCACCCCGTATAAAATCGTTGGAATCCTTTTATGCATATTGGGAATTTTCTTTATCAATAAATAGAAATAAAAAAGCCACCATTAACTCGCTTTTAGATGTTTTTGCGTATTCTATCCGGATCATACCTGCTTCCCACCGTTTAGCTCTAATATAGATTTATAGACTAGTTTGAATCAACCCATTCTACTACCGTATGAAAGGTAAGGATAATTTATAATGAGTTTTTTAAAATTAAAAAAAGTGTTGATCTTTTTGATTTTGGGGTGTTTTTCTTCAATAATACTAATGTTCTTTGAACTCAGGTATTTATTTTCTGATAAAGATATGTATCTTGACCACGTCAGTCCCGGCTTCATTATCATATTAATTTCTCAATCTATTTTTTTTACAATGATTTTTTTAGCGGCAACTTTATCAATAAAATATATGAAAAAGGATTTTCATGAAAGAAACCCGCTTAAATATTTAGATAGTATTGGATTAGCACTTCAGCTTATTTCAATTTTTCTTGTTCTAAGTATATTTAGTTTTCCTTACGGAATTTATATATTAGCTGTCATTAGTTTTACCTTATTATGCTTGGGTTTGATTCTATATCGCCAAACCAAAAATGACCTTTCCAAATCCTTTGTATTATGGGGAATAGCAATATTAATTTTGCTGTATCTTCTAACAAGTATATCCTTTTCATACCTATCCTCTTGGTCATAACTAAAGTCATTATATAATATGAAGTTATCAAACAAGGAAAAGAGGCTTGTTATTTAGTTTAGACAGGAGCAAATGGATGATCGTCAAACATGGAAATAGCATAATTCTAAAATAATACATTCACAAAAATACTATGTGATCTATAGAAAACCACATAGTATTTTTTTTATTTTACATATAATGGTATAAGATTATATTGTTCAATCTAATTTCAAGTTCAAGCAACTTTTAATACTTCGATCGACATCTATCAAGCCTTTTCCTTGCATGTTTTCGGTAGCTTGAGGGAGGGATCTTGCGTGATTCATTAATATTTTTTTAACTTCGTCAGGTGTAAGCTTGCTGTTGGCTTCAAGCATCAAGGCTATGATTCCGGCACAAATCGGAGTTGCCATGGAAGTACCAGAAAGAGACAGATAATCAGTGGATGACCTTGCTTTTTTGTTTTGCTTATCCAAGGTGGAATTCGGGGATCGTAACGAGGTAATATTCGTGCCGGGGCATATGGCATCCGGCTTAACTAGATTATCAATGGTCGGCCCTCTGCTGGAAAAGCCTGCAACCCGATAATCCTTGAATTCTAATGAATTTCTATCATCAATAGCACCGACAGTAATCACCATTGGGTCAATACCGGGAGAGGTGATTGTTCCGGAAGAAGGACCTTCGTTTCCGGCAGCAGTACAAACAATAATACCGCGTTTCCACGCATTTTCTACCGATTGGCAGACCGGATCGTCTTTATAGGACTGGATTGCGGTGCTTCCTAAGGATAGATTTATAATACGAATTCCAAGCCTTTCTTTGTTTTTGATACACCACTCGATTCCTTGAAGAACAGTAGATAGGGAACCGGAGCCTTGTTTGTCAAGGACTTTTACCCCGATTAGGTTGGCTTTGGGAGCAGTTCCCACATAACGCGAAGCGGACACACTTCCGTTTGATGCAATATTTCCTGCCACATGGGTTCCGTGTCCGTTATCATCATAGGTTTTTGTTTTTTTGCGTATAAAATCTTTAAAGCCGATAATTCTTCCTGAAAGATCCGGGTGTTGATAGATTCCGGTATCGAGAACAGCTACTCCTACTCCTTTTCCGGTGATTTTTTGTTCCCATACTTTTGGGGCATTTATAGCCGGCGAGGCTACATCTAAAACGGCATGAACCGATCTGTCCAGCCATACTTTTTTAATGCTTTGCTCGTTAACCAGTTTCTTTAACGTTTTTTCATTAACTTTTGATGTGAAAGAATTAATTAAGGGTAATTCGTGTTTCACTTTGCAGCCGGAGCTTTTGGAAGTATTGATCATACAGGCAGAGAATTCTTGAAAAGGTTTAACCTGCACAATAACAGGGATCTTACGAATGCTTCGGCGTTTGTTTTTCAAATAGGTTTGTAAAAAGTAGGGGGTAAATCGTATTGGCTGATCCCCCTTCATTGCCAAGCTCTTCAAATCGGGACTTAGTTTATCTATATTTGATTGGATCCAATCAAATTTTTGAAAGATCATAATATACACCTCCGTATATCTGTATCAGTCTATTCAGATCCATCAAAAGTTGACAAAGGCAGACCGGACAATTGTTGAAGGATTTCGCGAATTTATTAAAAAAGTAAACGAATGGGTATACAGACCCCCATAATTGTAGTAAACTGAAATAATGTCAATTGCATTAGAATCTAGAAAAACAAGCTTTTGTAGCGTTTAATGCAAAGATTTTGGGCTTTTTTCGAAAAAGCAGATTAACTGAAATACAGAAAGGGAATGTATCTATTTATGAAAAGGATTTTTAAAGTCGTGCTTACGACAACACTAATTTTTGCAATGATTTTATCAGGAACCTTTACCGCATTCGGTGCGCAAACTGATGGTATTAAGATGCAATACAACGGAGAAGAGATTACGTTTACTGATGCGGCTGTAAAAATGACGGATGGCAGGGTAGTGGTACCGTTCCGCCAGATACTTGAAACCATGGGAGCTGATGTAACCTATGATGCGAAGACAAAAACCATAACGGCTAAAACTACGGAAAAAGAATTCTCCTTTGCAATTGGGGGAACGGAGATTGCCATTACGGAAGATGGAATCGCATCGACCAAAGAAATGGATGTGGCTCCGTTTATTGATAAGAACCTGGGAAGCACCTATGTTCCAGTGCGTTTTATTGCGCAAACCATGGGATACTGTGTTGGCTGGGACTCAGTGGAAAAGACAGTTGTTATTATCGATCCGGCGACAATCTTTGCAAATACGGATGAGGATTTCTCCGTGATCAGCAAGCTGATGAAATCAGATCTGGATCTGGGAAAACCATATGCAACTACCGGCAAATTTGATGTGGATGTTACTACCTATGCAGACCCTGAATCGATTATGCCAGGTATGAACTTCTCAGTTGCCGGAAAGATTAGCCGTGTCCAGCAAAAACAAAATGCAGATTTGGCAATGAGCTTGGCATTTAATTTTGAAAAGATGTTGTCAAGTATGACAGCAGAAGAAAAGACACAAATTGAACCGCTTTTAAGTATGTTTAAAAATGCCGACATGAAAATCAAGATGGACGGTGAATCAGGGATTACATACATGAACTCCAGTCTATTTACGACTATGGATCCGACCATGGACGAAAATACCTGGTATAAAATGAATGTATACGATACCCATGAAGAAATGGGAATTGATTTAAAATCGATTTACGCTATGAAATATTCGAGCCTTGATTTTTCTGAATTGCTGGAGGGTTCTATCTCTCAAATGAAAGATGTAGATACATCGACTTACGAGGGTATGAAAACCACGTATGCTTTACTGAAGAGTTTGATTGGTGATGAGGCGTTTATAAAGAAAACGGCAGGCAGCTATGTCACCTATACCCTGGATTTAAACAAGACCTCCATAATTGCTGCTATGGCAAAGATCGCACTTACAGAAGGAATCTCAAAGGATACTTTAGATATGACGGAAATTGCAGATACACTGAAGAGTGTAGATTTCGGTGTAGACCTCATGATCAAGGAAAAGAATGGAAGTCTTTCCGCATATGATCTCAAGGGAACCTGCTCATCCGAAGAAATGAATTGTACCTTTGCTTTGGCAGGAAACCAGAAGAATGCAGAAGGTAATATCACAATCGACATGAAGGATGCTATGAAAATGATAATGGATCTCGAATCTCATATCTCCGAAACCTCTCAGACACCGGATATAAGTCTTCCGGCAGATGCGACTGTTGTAGATTATCAAATGCCCACAGCAAATGAAATGTAAAAAATAAATAGGCAATAAAAAAGAACCAACGCGATTGAACTGACCTCCCATAAGTTAGATTTTTTGGTCTAACTTATGGGGGTCAGTTCAATTTTAGGCTGCGGTTCTTTTTTTTAATTGCATTTATTTCTGATTCTATATATTCATTTGCTGGGGCGATAGAATATACATTGAATTTATAGCGTTAATTTATTATAATCAAACTGAAGTTGTATTTTTATACATTATTTATTCGATAGGTTCGATATAAATAATGGTAGTAGAAGGTGGTGATAAAAATAACGCATAGTAATAATGAAACGAAAGGTATCGATGAAATTAGAAAGATACCTTCCTGGGAAAATGCTGAAAGCGCATTAGTTAGTCTGCATCACCATGTATTTAATGTAGTTGAAATCATTGCGAAAGATAAAGTTGCGGATATCATGGAGCGAATGGCTATGTGTACTTGTGAAAAATGCGTTTGCGATGTATTGGCCTTAGCGTTGAATGACCTACCGACAAAATATGTTACATCCGATGCGGGCAAGCAGTATATTCAGTTAGATTCGTATAAGAAACAATTTGAGACGGATGTAGCATTTGCTCTGATGAAGGCATGCATTACCGTGAAAGAAACTCCGAACCATGATGAATAATTAAGGGCATCTATTTTTTTATCTCTATGTATTGATGAACGATACCGATGAACTGATTTTAGATGCTGAAAAAACGGACTAAATTTAGGGTTGACCCAGGATTTCGTCCGTTTTTCCATCTGAAAGCAAAAAATCCTTTTCTATTAATTTTAAATTAACATAAGTATGATATAGCCTGCAAATGAGACAATGGTATAGTAAACGACGGTCTGACTGAAAAAGTTCCGCTCTTTTTCGTTATTTTTTACGAGCACCGGTATGAGGTAGGACGGCGGCAGCAACAGATATGCATAAAAAGCAATATTGAAAAGTGGATCGAGTTTTCCAACGAGTAGTTGAATCAGCAGGAGTGTGATCGACCCGATACAAAGAACCAACGTAAAACGACCGGTGATATGAGGTATGGTTATTCCATAATTTCCGGGCTCAAATACCAGGGAGTAACCGATAATCATCAAAATTAAAGGTACCGTTATATTGGAAAGTAATGTCATAGTATTGAAGGCAGCTCTACCCCAGAAAAAGGATTTAAAAACAGGATAAAGGCCTGTTGCGTTAACGAAAATTCCGCTGAGAATCGCTAGAATTACCGGTGTTGTCAAGAATTTCTTCAAGGTATCGAGGATATTAAATGTTCCGCTGTTTTTGAACTGGATATAGGGAATGCATACAAACCAGGCAAAAAATTCATGACCAAGACCGATGAGTATGAACAGCGGAAGCTTTTCGGTACCCCATAGTGCCCCGAAAAGACCAACACCGATCATTCCGAATTCAAACCCTGCCATAAACCATGGAGTGAAGATAGAACCGAATACTTTCGGCATCTGGCGTCTGAAAAAAACTCCGGTGATATAAAGAACCCCGCACATGGCAAAGACCAATACCACGACAATCACGTATTTCGATTCCAGCTCCATCCTTGAAAAGGACAGAAACAAGATACAGGGCAGGGCAACATGAACGATGATATTTTTCAACTCGTTCATTGATGCAGCTGATATGATTTTTGTTTTCCTTAATATCCAGCCGATCAAAATAATAATAAGTACCGGCAAAATTTTTTCCAGTAATGCAACCATTCTTCATCCCCTGTAATCATAGTGAGTCTTAATTAGATATATTATACAACAAAGGCAATCTTTCAAGAACTATTTTCGCCATTCCAGTGTAAACAATAATTTGTTAAATTGCATGTCAGACGGTTTCCTAGAGCTTTTTCTATTTCAAAAAAATGTTTATTTTTGTGCCAAAGGACTATTCGATTATCAGAGGAGCATTTTCATTAGATTCGTTTGCTTTCGAAAGCAAAGCACGTTGAGCGATAATGGTATCCAGGGTATAACTAAGCTGTTTGTATGCAAAAGAAATTACGGCCAATTCATCGTTATTCGGAGTGGATTTTCCGATTGCTATGGCAAAAGCACTTATGATTGCTGTCAATTCATATGGATCCATCTTACTCATCTCGTACTCACCTCATTTTAATTTATGTGAATACAGGATGTTTTATATCCCGCTGTTTAAGAAAAACCCGCATGTCATGCATAAGTGTTCTAAGATACCATAAAATATATATCATATAGTTGAATTATGAAATTATTTTTGTTGGGTGGTGATTAGATGAAAAAAATTATTCCTTTGATCGTTAGCATATTGATCAGTTTGGGTGTCGGAGCTTTATCAGCTTTGTTTACAATGAATAGTATGGAGCTTTACAAAGATTTAATCAAACCGTCGCTATCACCGCCAGGCTGGGTTTTTCCTGTTGTTTGGACGATTTTATTTATTTTGATGGGGATTTCTGCTTATTTGGTTTATCTTTCGGATTCGCCTTATAGAAATTCCGCTTTAAGAATTTATGCACTTCAGCTTGTGGTGAATTTTTTTTGGTCGATTATATTCTTTAATTATGAGATGTATTTATTCTCGTTTATTTGGTTGCTCTTACTTGTGATTCTTATCGTTTTGATGATCATAAGCTTTTCGAAAGTCAATAAGACAGCAGAATACCTGCAAATTCCCTATTTGCTCTGGGTAATATTTGCGGGCTATCTAAACTTCAGCATTTATCTTTTAAACAGATAGAAATCGTAAAGACCTGCCACCTGAAAAAATCAAGTGATGCATATTCGCTCGCTAAATCATCAAAGAAAAACACGTTAAATTTAATAAGGCTGCCTCCTGGATTTTATGTTATTATAAAATCTATATTAAGATCATATCAAAACCAAGGAGATAGCGATTTACTATGATAATATTTCAACAACTAAGAAGCAATAAACCGACTTCAATCCTTTTGACTTTGATTTTCATCCTTCTGACGGATAGTATTGTTTTTTTTGCCGGAGGCACCGAAACCGTATTTACTCATATGATGTATATTCCGGTGATTTTTACAGCCTTTATATTTGGAGCAAGGGGAAGTCTGATTGCGGCCTTGATTTCGGGACTTACTTTGGGTCCTATGATGCCGATGAATGTGTCTGAGGGTATTATGCAAGAGCCGGTGAGCTGGATCTTAAGAATCCTATTTTTTGCTGTTATGGGTCTGGTCGTCAGTACCCTGCTTTGGCAGATAAAAAAAGACCATGAGGTATTGATGAAAAAATCATATGAACATTACATTACAGGATTTCCTAATTTGAATAAACTGAAACATGATTTGGATGAAATTATTATGAAACAAAATCATTTTACCCTTGTTGCTTTTAAGATCACCAATCTAAGTTATATTAATAATTATGTAGATAATATCGTAGAAGAAAAAGCATTATTGAAGGTGATTGATATTCTGAGCGAATCCTTTAATAAAGAAGATATCTACAGCGCTTATACCAATCAATTCGTTGTCTTACTTAGAAACAAGGATATAAAGACCGCTTATTTCAGAGCCGAGAAATTCTTGGAAAAATTTCATGACCCCATACAAATCGATGGTTTCCCGGTGGAACTACTTCTTAAGAGCGCGGTTGTGAATTATCCGATACATAGTGAGCAAACCGATGACTTGATTAAAAAATTAGCCAGGGCGTTGGATCAAGAAACTGATGATGGAATTGCAGTCTATGAAAGGTCACTTGCGAAAAAAAATAAAGAAAACTATGAGATCGTAGTGGCGCTCCATGAAGCAATTAAAAATAACGAATTTTCTATTGTATATCAGCCGAAGATTGAATTGGAAACGGTTGAAATGATTGGTGCAGAAGCGTTAATCAGATGGACAAGCAGAACAAAGGGAAAAATCAATCCGGAGGAATTCATCAGACTGGCAGAATATACAGGAATGATCAATGAAATAACGAAATGGATGATAGAAAATACAATTCATCAAATGAAAAAGTGGAAAGAAGAAGGCTTGTCCATCAAGGTAGCGGTTAATATTTCAGCGAAAGATCTGAAGGACGATACCATAATCGAATACACGAAAAAGTATTTAAGATTAAATCAGGTCGATCCGAGGTTTCTTGAATTTGAATTGACAGAAAGAACGATTGTAGAAAATCAAAACGAGGCAGAGCAATTATTGAATGAAATCAGTAGCCTTGGAATTAAAACCGCGTTGGATGATTTTGGGACTGGATATAACTCGCTTATTCATCTTGTTTATCTTCCCATTGATCACGTTAAGCTTGACAAGTTTTTTATTCAGAATCTGAATGATGTCCAGAATCGTCCACTGGTAGAAGGAGTAATTAACACGATTCATACCCTGGGTAAGAAAATCATCGCAGAAGGGGTGGAAACGGCTGAGCAGTTAAAACTCCTCAGCGATATGGGATGTGATTATATTCAGGGCTATTATTACAGCAAACCACTTCCGCCGGAGAATATCAAGAGTTTTCTAAAATTGCTGCAAAGCGATAGGATCTTATTTTAAGGCTGCCTGCAGCCGTTAAAGGAACAAAGAAGTTTCTGGCGGAAGTGGTGCGGCCATTTTATTACCTTTGAATTTGAAGTGTAAGGAGGGACATTATGAAATCAAAAGACGATGGACGTTCATTAGCGGAATTTATTCATCAAAACTATAATTTTTTGCTTGAGATCTTAAATTGCATCAATGTTGGAATCTATATCACTGATCAAAACGGATTGACTTTACTTGTTAATGATGAATCGGTAAAAACAGGTGGTCTGGGGCGAGATGAACTGATTGGCAAGTATATGACTGATCTGGTGCAGGAGGGGTACGTGACAGAATCTGCATCTCTCAAAGCCATTGCGAGCCGGTCTGAGGAAAGTATTCTTCAACAGCTTCGGGATGATGGACAGGTGTATATAACTGGAGTTCCGCTGATAAAAAACGATCAACTTCAAATTGTAGTCTGTACCGAACGTGATATTACCGAAACAATCAAACTGAAAGAAATACTCGAGGAAAAAGACAAGATCAATAAAAAGTATGAAAGAGAACTGGAATACCTTAGAAAACAAAATTTATTGGCAGATCAGGGGATTATTTTCAATAGCAGAACCATGAGCAATCTTGTTGATATGGCACTGCGAATTGCAAAATGGGAAACTACAGTTCTGATTACTGGAGAATCCGGAACCGGAAAAGAAGTTATGGCGAGCTTTATTTATCAGAACAGTCATAGAAACGAAAAACCATTCATTAAAGTAAACTGCTCTGCCATTCCGGAGAATTTGGTGGAATCCGAGTTTTTCGGATATGAAAAAGGTGCATTTACAGGAGCAAGTCAAGAGGGGAAATCAGGACTCTTTGAAATGGCCAACGAAGGAACATTATTTTTGGACGAGATCGGTGAACTGCCGCTTTCCATGCAGGCAAAATTATTGCGTGTTATTCAGGAAAGAGAGATCATGCGGGTTGGAGGAACCCAGCTTATTCCTGTCAATGTCAGGATCATTGCGGCAACCAATGTAAATCTCAAAAAAGCAATAGCAGAAGGAAATTTTAGAGAAGATCTGTATTACCGTCTGAATATCATTCCTGTCGAAATCCCCGCTCTGCGCAATCGCAAAGAGGACATTCCGCCGCTTGTCTTAGATTTTATTCAACAGTTTAACTCGAAATATGCGCAGAAAAAAAGAATCCAAAAAGGATCCCTTCAAGCGCTGATGGACTATGATTGGCCCGGAAATATCAGAGAACTAAAAAATATTATTGAACGAATTATGCTGACAACGGATGGTGAGGAAATTACGGTATCACAGATTAGGAAACAGCTTTATCACGACCAGGCACCTTATCAAATGCCAGATGGTGATGACAGTTTGTCGTTGCAGGAGCAGGTTGCATGGTTTGAGAAAAATTTGCTGGAGACGGTACTGTGCCAAAGCAGATCAGCCTATGAAGCTTCAAAAATTTTAAAAGTAAACCGATCTACGATTTCAAAAAAAATAAAAAAATATGGGATTCCTTATGATCCTATAAAAATATGATGCCAATTGGAAACAATTAGTTGCCATAGGGAAACGTGTTTCGTTATGGCAAAGCAATTAAAGAAAATCAGTAGAATCAACGTAGCGAGAGCAAACTAAACGCTTTATTTTTCAGAATATTGAAAAATAAAGCGTTGCCGTACGGAAACGGATTCTCTGAAAATTCTTTGGCCCAAATTATAAGAACGTTCAAATTTCAATAAGATTTACGTTGGCACAGATGTTGCGCTAAAAAGGGATGTATTACAAATATCTGAATGAAGGAGTGATTTGAATGAGAATTGTAGTATTGGGCGGAGCTGGTCAAATGAGCAGCCTTACCGTAAGAGATCTTGCACGAAGCAATGATGTAAAAGAGGTTCTGGTAGCTGATTTTAATTATGAAAAGGCTAAAGCAGTTGCTATGGAAAATGGGTCAAAATGCAAAGCGGCATTTTGTGATGCGTTCAATGTCGATCAAGTGAGGGAAACCATCAGGGGATATGACTGCGTAATCAATGGCTGCACCTATAAAGTAAATCTCTATGTGATGGATGCCTGCTTGAAGGAAAAGATCCATTACACCGATTTGGGCGGACTGTTCTATGTGACGTTGGAACAGATGAAGCTGAACCAGGCATTTAAGGATGCGGGATTGACCGCCGTATTGAGTATGGGTGGTACACCGGGAACCATCAATGTGCTTGCGCGATATGCTGTAGACCAACTTGACACGGTAGAAACGGTCAACGTCCTCAATGGCTGCGGAGACTGGACGAAGACCACCGAAATATTCAGTGTACCGTATTCCATCAAAACTATTATGGAGGAATTTACTATACGACCGGTTGAGTATATCGAAGGAAAGCATGTTGATGTAGATCCGAGATCGGGTCTGGAACTCATTAACTTTCCGCTGCCCCTTGGCCCGGCATATGCACACTATACGATTCACTCTGAACCTGCTACTATGCCGGCAGCATGGAAGGAAAAAGGTTTAAAAAATGTTTTCTTTAAACTTGCATTACCGCAGGATTTCCACGATAAGGTAGCGTTCTTGGCGGATATTGGATTTGCTTCTCAAACAGAGATTGAAGTAACGGATGGGATAAAAATCAAACCAACAGACATGCTGGATGCAGTGATCAGAAATATGCCGAAAGATCAAAATGCGGTAGTTAAAGATTGCGATATCCTGAGAGCAGAGGTCATTGGAACAAAGGATGGGAAAACGGTGAAATACACAGTAGATTCCATCGCACGCGAAAATGAAAGACTGCAATGTTCTTCGACAGAACTAAACACCGGAGCACCTCCGTCAATTGTTGCACAGATGATCGTCAGAGGAGATGTGAAAGAGAGAGGCGCCTTTGGTTCAGAACAGGGAGTTGACCCTGAAATATTCTTTGCAGAACTAGCCAAGAGAGATATGTATGTGTATGTGAATAAGGAATACCCGGTGTCCATTAAAAATTTTGAGCCGATCAACGCACAAAAGACAGTATAACCTTTCCGTCGCCTTTTGGCGACGGACTTAAAACCTCGTAAGGGACATCCAGCTTAGCAGAGAAAGGTAGAGTTTTCGTTATTCGATATTATTACAGGTTAGTGAATTTTATTTGAAAGGAGTAAGAAGATGCCAAAAGGTAAACTATCAACGGGTAAGGTCTGGGGATTTTCTATGGGAACTCTCGGCGAATACTTCGTCTACTACTTATTTTATACCTACTTTCTATATTATTTGACGGACTATGTATTGGTGCCTGCGGCTGTCGCAGGGACAATTTTATCAATCGCAATGATTTGGGACGCATTTACTGATCCAGTGGTCGGATATCTCAACGATGTCAGCAAAAATCCGAAGGGCAGAAGAAGGCCAATGATGCTTAAAGCTTACATACCATTTATCATAACCTTTGGGCTTTGTTTTATCCGGCCAGGTCTTGAAGGAACGGCACTCAATGTTTATTACGGTGTGGTATGTCTTGCATTCTGGCTATGCTTTACGATGGAGCAGGTTCCCTTTTATGGATTGCTTCCTGAAATTGCCCAGGATGACGATGATAGAATGCGCCTCCGAGCTGCAATGGGGTTCATTGGGAACGCAGGGAATCTGGCGGTGTCCATTGTTCCGATCGCGTTATCGGCTTTCATTGCATTGGGTGTGGATGAAATGAAAGCCTGGTCAGTTGTAATGGGCATTCTTGGTGTAATCGGTGGCTGCGGATTCCTTGTTACCTATGTTGTAACAAAAGGAATGGAGACTCCTATGGATAAGGTTGTAAGACCTTCGGAAAACATCATCAAAACCTATTATAAAATCATCAAGCTGAAAGGCTATATGCCGATAGTCATCGTGTATATTTTATGTACGATTGATCTTTGTTTGATGTTTGCTTCTATTCTTTACGTTGCGGACGGTAAACTGGGGTTGAACGCCGGAATGCAGTCGGTCGTCGTAGCTTGCTATACCTTCTCAGGAGCGTTGTTTATCCCGCTCGTTACACCGATGAATAGAAAATGGGGTTCCTATTTTTCCCTTCAGATTACGATGGGGATCGGTGCAGTGCTGTTTTTAGTCTGCGGCGTGATTGGAATAAACAGTGCAGGACTTATGGTTTTCCACGGTCTTGTAACAGGCGCTACCTTTGCCCTGGCTACTGCATTTACCTATGGACTATTATATCAGATTATAGACGTGGCTTGCTTAAAGACAGAAGAGCAGGTAGAAGGTTCGGTGATAAGTTTTGCGACATTAGGATACAAACTGGGTGCTGCAATTTCAGCTGCCATACTGGGGATTGCCTTGACGCTTATCGGCTACGACGGAGCATCCGATATGAACGCGGCAGTATTAGGAAAGATCGATAGCTTATTGACTTACATGCCCGCAATATTGTTGTTTCTGTGTGTTCTGATCTTAAAATTCTTCTATCCAATCCGAGAAAAACTATATCGAACCATCGTCGCTGCAAAAGAGAAAAAGGCAGCGGGTGAAGCGTATTCAACAGAAGAATTTCTACATCTAATGTAAATCAAAGGAACCCTTTGCCTTTATGGTAAAAAGAAATTTAAGTGAAATAAACTGTATGTAAAAATGAAAGGAGAAGAAAAAATGGCAGAAAAATTTCAAATGTATATTGATGGGGAATGGTGCGACAGCAGCAACGGAGAAGTAATAGAAGTGACTAATCCTGCAACAGGCGAACTGATCGGAACGGTTCCAAAGGCAGCTCCTGAAGATGTGGAAAGAGCGATCAGAGCGGCAGATAGAGAAAAGGAAGCATTCAAGCACTGGGGCATCGTAGAGCGGGGAGAACTCATGTGCAGGATTGCTGACGAATTGGAAAAAGAAACAGAAAAGATCGCTCGGTATATGACCATGGAACAGGGAAAACCCATTGCCACTGAGTCAAGAGGCGAGGTTACTGAGTCGGCAGAGAATTTGAGAAATGCCAACGAGGATATGAAACGTATGAATGGCGAAATTCTTTACTCAAAAGATCCGAATAGAAAGATCATGACGGTAAGAGAACCAAATGGAGTTTATTCTGCAATTTCCCCTTGGAATTTTCCGATGGTAATGCCTGCAGAACATATTGCTCCGATTCTGGTCGCCGGAAACACGATGGTTATGAAGCCGGCAAGTTATACGCCGATTTCAGCGGTTTTCTTTGCGGAGGCCATTGAGAGAGCTGGATGCCCTAAGGGTGTTTTCAACTTAGTTATGGGTCCCGGACCAACGGTCGGCGAAATGATGTGCTCTCATTCGCTGGTGAATGCAATCGCATTTACAGGAGAAAACGTTACAGGGAAGAGAATTGCCAAAATCGCAGGATTAAAAAGAATGCTGCTGGAAATGGGTGGTTCTGGACCCGAAATTGTATGTGCGGATGCTGATGTGAAAGCAGCTGCAGAAGGTGCCGCATACGGTGCATGGATGAACGCGGGTCAGGTTTGCTGTTCCACCCAGCGAGTGCTGGTACATAAGAGTGTAAAGAAACAGTTTGTTGAATATTTAATGCATACCGTTGACGATATTGTACTTGGGGATCCGATGAATGAAAACACAACCATGGGACCTTTGAATAATGGACCGGTTGCTGATAAAGTGGAATCTCATGTGAACGAAGGTATTGCAAAGGGCGCAAAGATTCTTTGCGGAGGAGGAAGAGCAAAGGGATTTGATACAAATTTATTCTTTGAACCTACTATTGTTGACCAGGTGGTTCCCGGAATGTTGCTGCATGATGAAGAAACCTTCGGACCTGTTATTCCGATCATTGAATTTGAAACCGATGACGAAGCGATCAAGATGGCAAACAGTACGCCGTACGGATTGCAGATGTCGGTTTATACCAGCAGTATGAAAAAGGCCTTCTATTATCACAGCAGATTGAATGCGGGAAATATCTGTATCAACGAATCTGCTGGATTCTGGGAGCCGCATCAACCGTTCGGGGGCGCACCGGGAACGGAAACCGGCTATGGAAGAATCGGTGGTAAATATACGATTGAAGAAACTACCTTCTTAAAGACAATCACAGTTAACTTTGATAAATGCTATTAATCTTAAGGATAAAATAAATATTTTATTCCTGTTAGGATGGCAAAGTTAGAAAAAGTAAGCTAAAATCATGGAGGAGAAGAAGACAAAATCTCTCCTTCATGATTATATTTTTGAGGTGAAAATGATGGTACGTTCAAAGACCCTTGGTATGATTGGACTACTGACTGCATCCTTTTTCTGGGGAGCAGAGTTTGTGGTGGAAAAAGATGTTTTATTCATTATGGGAGCGAATTACTCCAATGCAATTCGTTTTTGCATTGCTGGTTTACTTTGTACCCTGGCTATGTTACCTCAAATCAGGAAGATAACTAAAAATGATATACGAAATGGAATTATAACAGGATGTTTTATGGGGTTTGGATTTGCTTTTCAAACAATGGGATTGCGTTATATCCATGCTGGAGAAAATGCTTTGCTGTGCTCTTCCTACATCTTAGTCATTCCATTGGCTGAATGGATAATCTTTAAGAGAAATCCTGGTTATCGTATTTTTGCATACATAGCAATTGCTATGGTTGGTATTGCATTTATTTCATATGAGCCCTGCATGAATATATGGAACTTTTCCACGGGGGAGCTGCTTACGCTAGGGGGCTCGCTGTTTTATGCCGGAGCAATTATCTCCATCGAAAGGCTTTCTTCCTATACGGATTCAAGAATCTTATCACTGATTCAATTTTATGTCATCACAGTCATTTCGGTTTTGTTTGCCCTGTTCTTTGAAAAATTGCCAACTAATTTCACGGCAGCAACAGTACTGGAATTTACCTATCTGATCCTGTTTGCAACGATAGGGGCTCAGCTGTTGATGAATTACTGCATTAAATATGTTTCCTCCTCTGCTGCCGGAATTATCTTCTCTTCGGAGGCAATTTTTGCCGCGATTCTAGGCATTTTGTTTCTCAAGGAGCCTTCCAGCACTACATTATGGATCGGGGTGCTCTTGATTGTAGGTTCTATTGTATTCTATCAGATGGGATTTCTACGAAGAAGAACGATTGATTCAAAATTGGAATAAATCGTTGGATCGCCATATACTTATTTTTAGCGTAAAGGCGTAGGATTCGAGCGAATTAAACGAACGCAATGAAGGCCTGGATAAATAACTAGGACAAAAAAATATAATTTTATTCTAAAAGGCGTTGACACATACCAATATTGATGGTAAGGTATAAAAGCTCGCTAAATACGAGTGCGAAATAAGTCGACACATAAACTGAGTAATGATGGCTCATAAAAATTCATGAAAAGTTAAAAAAAGGGTTGACAGACTGCCGCGAAAGTGATACTATGTAAAAGTTCGCTAAACGCGGATGCCTTGAAGAAAGGCACTGGACGAAGAGAATCAACAAATTCAAAATTTGAGATTTTCCAGCCCGGCACCTGCTGAAATTTGCAAAGCAAATGAAGCTGGGTGCATGTACCTTGAAAACTCCATAGTGCAGAAATTTAGTCAAAGAGATCTTAATTGATCTCGGAAAACTAAAGTACAAATACAATCAGCAATGATTGGTAAGATGCTGTTTTGAGTAATCAAAACAGGGTCACGTACAATTCTGAAAAAGAAAAACAATAATTCTGAGATTCGTATGCAAATATGAAAATTAGAAATTAGCGAAACGCAATGCGTTTTACTGAGCAAGATTTAACATTTCGGAGAGATTCGAAATCTTAAATACCATTTTATTAAGAGTTTGATCCTGGCTCAGGATGAACGCTGGCGGCGTGCCTAACACATGCAAGTCGAGCGGTATATATTGGAATGAAACTTCGGTCGAATGAAGATATAGAGAGCGGCGGACGGGTGAGTAACGCGTAGGCAACCTGCCCCATACAGAGGGATAGCCTCGGGAAACCGGGATTAAAACCTCATAATGCAAAAGGTTCACATGGAACTTTTGCCAAAGATTTATCGGTATGGGATGGGCCTGCGTCTGATTAGTTAGTTGGTGGGGTAACGGCCTACCAAGGCAACGATCAGTAGCCGACCTGAGAGGGTAATCGGCCACATTGGAACTGAGACACGGTCCAAACTCCTACGGGAGGCAGCAGTGGGGAATATTGCACAATGGGCGAAAGCCTGATGCAGCAACGCCGCGTGAGCGATGAAGGCTTTTGGGTCGTAAAGCTCTGTCCTTGGGGAAGAAAAAAATGACGGTACCCTTGGAGGAAGCCCCGGCTAACTACGTGCCAGCAGCCGCGGTAATACGTAGGGGGCAAGCGTTATCCGGAATTATTGGGCGTAAAGAGTGCGTAGGTGGTTTTGTAAGCGCGGGGTGAAAGGCAATAGCTCAACTATTGTAAGCCTTGCGAACTGCGAGACTTGAGTGCAGGAGAGGAAAGCGGAATTCCTAGTGTAGCGGTGAAATGCGTAGATATTAGGAGGAACACCAGTGGCGAAGGCGGCTTTCTGGACTGTAACTGACACTGAGGCACGAAAGCGTGGGGAGCAAACAGGATTAGATACCCTGGTAGTCCACGCCGTAAACGATGAGCACTAGGTGTCGGGGTCGCAAGGCTTCGGTGCCGTAGTTAACGCATTAAGTGCTCCGCCTGGGGAGTACGCACGCAAGTGTGAAACTCAAAGGAATTGACGGGGACCCGCACAAGCAGCGGAGCATGTGGTTTAATTCGAAGCAACGCGAAGAACCTTACCAGGACTTGACATCCCTCTGACCGTTCCGTAACGGGGACTTCCCTTCGGGGCAGAGGAGACAGGTGGTGCATGGTTGTCGTCAGCTCGTGTCGTGAGATGTTGGGTTAAGTCCCGCAACGAGCGCAACCCTTGTCATTAGTTGCCAGCAGTTCGGCTGGGCACTCTAGTGAGACTGCCGGGGATAACTCGGAGGAAGGTGGGGATGACGTCAAATCATCATGCCCCTTATGTTCTGGGCTACACACGTGCTACAATGGCTGGTACAAAGAGAAGCAAGACCGCGAGGTGGAGCAAATCTCAAAAACCAGTCCCAGTTCGGATTGTAGGCTGCAACTCGCCTACATGAAGTTGGAGTTGCTAGTAATCGCGAATCAGAATGTCGCGGTGAATGCGTTCCCGGGTCTTGTACACACCGCCCGTCACACCATGGAAGTTGGGGGCGCCCGAAGTCGGTCAGTTAATAGGCTGCCTAAGGCGAAATCAATGACTGGGGTGAAGTCGTAACAAGGTAGCCGTATCGGAAGGTGCGGCTGGATCACCTCCTTTCTAAGGAGACTTAAATTTCTGCACTATGAGTTTATATATTGAAATTTTCAGCTGAGAGTTCAGCTGGAATTTCAAGCTATATGGGGATATAGCTCAGCTGGGAGAGCACCTGCCTTGCACGCAGGGGGTCAAGAGTTCGAACCTCTTTATCTCCACCAGGAATCTTTTTAGGAGATTCTTTTTAAGCTGTGGACTATGTTCGCAAAACTTGATTGATTTCCATGAGGAATCAAAAGAGCAATGTACCTTGAAAACTGAACAATGTTAAAATAAACAAATTAACAACGAAATCGAAGTGCACTTGTCTGCATATGTGAAGCAAATGCTAGAAAGTGCTTCGCCAGGAAACCACAAATCTTTGATTTGTAGAATTCTACGGAGCAGTACACGCAGATACAGATGAGGCAAAAAAGTTAAAAACCGTTGTAATTCAGGGTTTAAGTCTTGGATTATGACAAACGCAAAGTCTTAAAGGCAATGCAAGGGTTTTAACTACAATTTCAAAATTAATTTACCGAGAAACCAGAAAAATTACGAGTTAATTAACAAGTAATAAAAAGCTGACTAACGCAGTCAGCGAATCACTTAGGTCAAGTGAATAAGAGCATAAGGTGAATGCCTTGGCACTAGGAGCCGACGAAGGACGTGGCAAGCTGCGATAAGCTGCGGGAAGGCGCAAACAGCCGATAATCCGCAGATTTCCGAATGAGGAAACTCACTTACGGTAATGCGTAAGTACCCTATACTGAATTCATAGGTATAGAGGAGGTAACCCGGGGAACTGAAACATCTAAGTACCCGGAGGAAGAGAAAGAAACATCGATTCCCTAAGTAGCGGCGAGCGAACGGGGAAGAGCCCAAACCGGATTTATCCGGGGTTGTGGACCATTCATAACGTGAAGCATCTATAGTCGAAGAGAACTGGAAAGTTCTGCCGTAGAGGGTAAAGGCCCCGTAGACGAAATGGATTAATCACAGAGTGGCACCAGAGTACCACCAGGCACGTGAAACCTGGTGGGAAGCAGGGGGGCCCACCCCCCAAGGCTAAATACTACCTAGTGACCGATAGAGAATAGTACCGTGAGGGAAAGGTGAAAAGAACCCCGGGAGGGGAGTGAAATAGAACCTGAAACCTTATGCTTACAAGCAAAGGGAGCGCAAGTGACCTTGTACTTTTTGTAGAACGGGCCAACGAGTTATGGTATGTAGCAAGGTTAAGGTGTTAAGCACCGGAGCCGTAGCGAAAGCGAGTCTGAATAGGGCGTCAAGTTGCATGCTGTAGACCCGAAACCGGGTGACCTATCCATGTGCAGGTTGAAGCGAGAGTAAAATCTCGTGGAGGACCGAACCCATGTCTGTTGAAAAAGGCTGGGATGACGTGTGGATAGCGGTGAAATTCCAATCGAACCCGGATATAGCTGGTTCTCCTCGAAATAGCTTTAGGGCTAGCCTCAGTCAAAGATACTCGGAGGTAGAGCACTGAATGTTCTAGGGGCCTTCACCGGTTACCGAAAACTATCAAACTCCGAATGCCGATGTATTGTTTACTGGGAGTCAGACTGTGTGAGATAAGTTTCATAGTCGAAAGGGAAACAGCCCAGACCAACAGCTAAGGTCCCAAAATGTAAGTTAAGTGGAAAAGGATGTGGAGCTGCATAGACAACTAGGATGTTGGCTTAGAAGCAGCCACTCATTTAAAGAGTGCGTAATAGCTCACTAGTCGAGTGGCTCTGCGCCGAAGATAAACGGGGCTAAAACTTACTACCGAAGCTTTGGAATTATCCTAACGGATAATTGGTAGAGGAGCATCGTATGCGGGTCGAAGCTTAATCGTAAGGTTAGGTGGACTGCATACGAGAGAGAATGTTGGCATGAGTAGCGTAAGGCAGGTGAGAATCCTGCCCACCGAAAATCTAAGGTTTCCTGAGGAAGGTTCGTCCACTCAGGGTAAGTCGGGACCTAAGCCGAGGACGAAGGTCGTAGGCGATGGACAACTGGTTGAGATTCCAGTACCACCGAAAATCGTTTGAGCGAAGTGGGGACACAGAAGGATAAGTTGAGCGCACCGTTGGTTGAGTGCGTCTAAACGTCAAGGGAGATCTGGTAGGCAAATCCGCCGGATCAATTCTGAGGCGTGATGGGGAGGGAAATTAAAGTACCGAAGCAACTGATTTCACACTGTCAAGAAAAGCCGCTAGCGAGATTGTAGGTGCCCGTACCGCAAACCGACACAGGTAGATGAGGAGAGAATCCTAAGGTGAGCGAGAGAACTATTGTTAAGGAACTCGGCAAAATAACCCCGTAACTTCGGGAGAAGGGGTGCCAGCGCAAGCTGGCCGCAGTGAAAAGGCCCAGGCGACTGTTTACCAAAAACACAGGTCTCTGCTAAAGCGAAAGCTGATGTATAGGGGCTGACGCCTGCCCGGTGCTGGAAGGTTAAGGGGACTGCTTAGAGCAATCGAAGGCATGAACTTAAGCCCCAGTAAACGGCGGCCGTAACTATAACGGTCCTAAGGTAGCGAAATTCCTTGTCGGGTAAGTTCCGACCCGCACGAAAGGCGTAACGATCTGGGCACTGTCTCAACAATAGACTCGGTGAAATTGTAGTACCGGTAAAGATGCCGGTTACCCGCAGCAGGACGGAAAGACCCCGTGGAGCTTTACTGCAGCTTGATATTGGATTTCGGCGTTGCATGTACAGGATAGGTGGGAGACTATGAAGCCAGTACGCTAGTATTGGTGGAGTCACCGTTGGGATACCACTCTTGTAACGTTGAAATTCTAACTAGGCACTGTTATCCAGTGTTAGGACAGTGTCAGGCGGGCAGTTTGACTGGGGCGGTCGCCTCCTAAAGAGTAACGGAGGCGCCCAAAGGTTCCCTCAGCGCGGTCGGAAATCGCGCGAAGAGTGTAAAGGCAGAAGGGAGCTTGACTGCGAGACAAACAAGTCGAGCAGGGACGAAAGTCGGGCTTAGTGATCCGGTGGTTCCGAGTGGAAGGGCCATCGCTCAACGGATAAAAGCTACCCCGGGGATAACAGGCTTATACCCCCCAAGAGTCCACATCGACGGGGGTGTTTGGCACCTCGATGTCGGCTCGTCTCATCCTGGGGCTGAAGTAGGTCCCAAGGGTTGGGCTGTTCGCCCATTAAAGAGGTACGCGAGCTGGGTTCAGAACGTCGTGAGACAGTTCGGTCCCTATCCGCTGTGGGCGTTGGAAATTTGAGTGGAGCTGTCCTTAGTACGAGAGGACCGGGATGGACATACCTCTGGTGCACCAGTTGTCTTGCCAAAGGCACAGCTGGGTAGCTATGTATGGAAGGGATAAGCGCTGAAAGCATCTAAGTGCGAAGCCCCCCACAAGAATAGATTTCCTCCAGAAATGGTAAGACCCGTGAGAGACTATCACGTTGATAGGTCGGAGGTGTAAGCGCAGTAATGTGTTCAGCTGACCGATACTAATAGGTCGAACGCTTGACCAATGGTTTCAAGTAAAAAAGGTTGCGAAGGATTTTTCGATACATGCAAGGCGCGGTGAATGAGGTTGAGTAAAGCGTACTTAGGTACGTGTACGAAGCTGAAGGAGCCTGCAACATAGCAGGAAGCGAAAAAGACAAGCAAGGATATTTTGACATTGTTCAGTTTTGAGGGTACAACAACTATCTTGAAAATGTACCTTTAAAAGTCGTAAATACGATAAAAAATTGCGAAGTTAGCTTTGCGCAAGAAAGAATGACACAGTACTGCACAAAGATAACGAGCAAGAACGGAAGAATTCCGATTCAGCTGAAGCTGGGGAATTCCCGTATAGCACCTACCAGCGATTTGCAACCAAATCGGGTTAGGCTGCGTAAATCCGGTGGCTATAGCGAAGAGGCTACACCTGTTCCCATCTCGAACACAGAAGTTAAGCTCTTTTGCGCTGATGATACTTGGTGGGCAACTGCCTGGGAAAGTAGGACGTCGCCGGTTTGATTAAAAAAGATACTCCAGATTGGGGTATCTTTTTTTTAGTTCCACAGAGATGTATTTCTGTCACAGGTAATTATCTAATGCCAAGTATCATCAACTTGGTGAGCTAAGTGCGAAATGTTGGATTCTCAAAAATTTATGTGATATAATTACATGAGCTAAAAGGTGTTTTATTACGATATCCACGCGAAAAAATGGTTTGTCATTTGATATATTTTAATATAGAAACCGGAGTATATCCATTTCATTTAATTAGGAGAATATAAATGCACATCAATCAGACTTCAAAAGAAAAGGCACAAAAAAAAAGCAGGTGGAGAAAGCGAATTCTTTATATTATGTTATTGACCTTTGTAGGGGTATTGATTACTTGTATTCAAATAGAAAACCAAGATAAAAATTTGATAAATGATCAGGGAGAGGGAAAAAAAACTTCCTCTTTGAAAGAACAACCCGATGCAGATCAGCAAAGCCTGGCATCAGATTGCGACGAAGTTATTGGTAACGACGAAAAAATACCAAAGGTTGATTTGCTTGAAGAGACAGAAAAAAAAGAAAAAATTAATATCATCTATCCCGCTTTGCAAACAAAAAAACCCCATAGGAATGCGGTACGCTTGATGCATTATTTGACGGATATTTATGGGAAATACATGCTTGCGGGGCAGCATATCGGACCGGACTTCTTTGAGTTGGATGCCATTTATGGGGTTACCGGAAAATATCCTGCATTGCTCGAATTGGATTTTATGGATTACTCGCCCACTAGAGTCGAACACGGAGAAATGGGAAACGATACGGATAGAGCAATTGAATGGTGGAAAAATGGTGGGATTGTAGCATTCTGTTGGCATTGGAATGCGCCGATGGATTTAATTGATCAAGGCCCTGACTGCTATTGGTGGAGTGGGATGTATACTCGTGCAACTACCTATGACTTTTCAAAAGGATTGGCAGATCATCAATCGGAAGAATATCTCTTGCTGATCCGAGATATCGATGCGATTGCAGTAGAACTGAAAAAGCTTCAGGATGCAGGCGTTCCTGTTTTATGGAGACCCATACATGAAGCTTCCGGCGGATGGTTCTGGTGGGGAAATCAAGGCGCTGAACCTTACAAGGAACTTTGGAGGCTTATGTTTGATAGACTGACAAACTATCATAAGCTGAATAACCTGATATGGGTCTGGAATGGATTGGATAAAGATTGGTATCCGGGAGACGACGTGGTTGATATTATTGGTGAGCATACTTATTTAGAACCAAGAGACTATTCTCCTCTGGAAGAGGAATATCATAAAGCCGAAAAATATTCTAAAGCAGATAAGATGATCGCACTCACAGAAAATGGTCCTGTACCGGATGCAGATCTGATTATAGAAAAGAAATTGAAGTGGCTTTGGTTTTGTACGTGGAGTGAGACTCCCGTTGTAAATAAGGAAAGAACAAAATACTCAGAAGAATTTACGGAAGCATGCGAGCTTAAAAAAGTTTATGGGCATGAATATGTTATTACAAAAGATGAACTGCCAGATTTTAAAAATTATCCGATTTATGAATAAGCTTTGTGGGTTACCTGTATTTTGAATGCAGGAAGAGGTGTGTATCATGAAAAGAAAAGTAGTGTTTTTTGTTTTGCTATGGGTGCTGGTCTTATCTTGTGCTGGTACGGCACAGTGTTTAGAATCCACAGGTAACAGTGATAAGAATTCAGAAGACGGATGTTTTTTTGAAGAAAAATTCGATGAAAAAAAAATTGTTGACAATAAAATTATGAATCAAAAAAAAGAAGTGATTTGGAATATTAATACTGCTGAAAATCAGACCAATGCAATAACAGATACCGGAGCCTTGGAATTGGGTGGTGCACAGTATATGCAAAGAGCGGTTCTGGATAAGAAACAATGGAATAACATGCAGAATTATGCTATGGAAGTTACAATCAATGTTCAAAAAATGGGAAATGTAGGCCATTCTGGTCGTCCTATTGCAATGATCATTCCGCGCTCTAAGGACTCAGAACTGAATGAATATTATGCAGTAACATACTATCTGGAATCAATCGGTTCAAATCAATATAAGTGTAAATGGGCAATCATCAATACGGCTGCGCCAACTAAAATGGAAGCACTGGTGGAAGGATATTTTTTGCTCAGAGAAAATGTGGATTATACAGGGCGCCTGGTGATACGTAATACAGAAGAAGGAAATGTCAATATAAAATTCTATATCGATGGACCAGTTACTCCGGTAGAAACCTATGAGCCGCTCCTGGACTATACGGATACCTCACAGTATAAAATCTTGTCTGGGAAAACCGGCCCTGCGGTTGGAATGGTAGGATATTCGGATGATGGCTGGGGATACGCGCCTACTGTTCGTTATGACAATATAAAACTCTATGACCTTGATGGATACAGGGAGTATGAAGCAAAATTGAAGAAATATGCAAAGATCAACCCCCAAGATATAAAAGACAATACGCTTTATGGGGAAGTGAAATATTTAATGAATAAAGGCATGATATCCGGTTATTCCGATCATACTTTCAGACCGGATGATAACGTGACGGCAATACAGTTTCTAAAGATGCTCATTGATCTAAAGGGTGAAAGTAATAAAAACAATGTGAATGATGATGATTGGGCAATGTATTATGCAGAATTAGGTCAGACGTTAAGCTGGATCGATGAGGTTGATTGGGCATACCTAAACAGTCCGATTACAAAATACGATGCTGCGCTATTGATTACAAAGTTTAAGGGAAACCCAAAGTCAGATGCTGGCCAGTATGCTTCATTCATTAAAGATTATAATACAATTCAAGATAATGAGCTTTCTAACGCGGTGCTCTACACCTATTTCGAAGGTTATCTCAGGCTAAACGACGATTTTCAATTTATGGGAAACAGTAAAATCAGCAGATCAGAAGCCGCAGAAATCTTAATGAGGATGATAGATGCAGGATACAGGAAGGTAAACTATAACTTAGAGCTTCCTGATGTTATTTCTTCAGGTTGTGTGTTTCAGCGGGACAGAAAAATTCCAATATGGGGCTTGGGCGTATCCGGGGAAACTATTAAAGTGAAATTCAAAAGTCAGACGAAGACGACAATTGTAAAAAATGGTCATTGGTATTTGGAACTTGATCCGGTGTCATATGGCGGTCCATATAGCATGACGATAGAGAGCAAACAGGGCGAGATTGCATTAAACGATATCTATATTGGGGAAGTGTTTATTGTCGCGGGACAATCCAACGCGGAGATGTATTTAAATGAATGCTATGGCGCAGAGGAAACGACGGCGAATCTGGTGAAAAGAAATCAAATACAGTTCTATGAAAGTGAACAAATCTTGTCCGTTACGCCGAATTTTACTTCAGCCGGAGAGTGGAGTTCTTCTGCTGATTGGGCTGTCAACTGGTCTTCCGCTGTGGGTACCTTTTTTGTAGAAAAATTGTTGGAGCTAAACGAAGAGTTGAAAGATGTGCCGATAGGAGTGATCCCCTTAACCTATGGCGGCACAACGATAGAAATATTTATGCCCAATGTGATTAGAAAAGAGAACAATTTTTTTCAAAAGAGTGACGAACCGATTCAATCAGGATTTTGGAATGGATATATGGAAGCTGTTGCACCATATGGAGTAAAAGCGGTCATCTATTATCAGGGCGAGAACAGTACGCATCTGGGTTATGAATACGAATCCTTGCTAAGGGATTATTTAAGAGGCTTTCGAAAAGAATTTAATAATCTGCAGCTGCCTTTTATGCTTGTGCAACTTGCAGGGTATGGTGATAATTATGCGGATGATCTGGATACGTGGCCGTCCATCCGTGAGGTTCAGATGAAGGTTGCAGAGACTACGGATTATACGGGACTGGTCACAGCCGTTGATTTATCAGATCCTGACCCTATGGAAATCCATCCGAAAGAAAAAAAGCCAATCGGTGTGAGACTTGCTTACCTTGCTATGGATATGATTTATCATAAGGATTTGGGACAACATAGTATCAGGATGCAATCCTATCGTTTGGAAAATAATAAGGTGATTGTAGCATTTGATAAAAACAGTAGTCCGGTAATGATAAGGGATAACGATCCGAAAGGGTTTGAAGTATGTGACCAGCAGGCAAAATGGTATGAGGCGCAGGCAGTCATAAATGAACAGAATAATACAGTGGAAATTTGGTGTGACAGTGTGCCTGCTCCCAAAGGGGCACGATATGCGTGGCACAATTATCCCGGCATTAGCCTTTATACGAAGGAAGGTCTGCCGGTTTTTCCATTCAGAATCATTCAAACGTCTGAGACAACCACTGAAAAATGTCTAAAAATCGAGAACCATATGTTAAATGCGGATGATGCGATCGTTAATCTGACAAGGAATAATATCTTTCGGGTGATTAGCAGATTGGATGCGGATACACTTTCTCATGTATATGCAATAAAGAATCAAGTTGCTGGCGACAGCATATTAAGATTAGAGAACGACGGTGAGCAAATTGCACAGGAAGGGACAATGGAAACGACCATAAAAATGGCGAACCATGGTCTTTCGGCAGGGGATTGGATCAGAAACAATACCAGAGGCTGGGAAGCCAGAAGGGTGGAAGATGTATTAGATAAAGATACGATAGTGGTAAAGAAAATAGAAGGGCAAACCATAGGGGATGACGTGGGTAAATATAAAGCCTGCGGTATTATGACTACAAAATAAAAATTAACTTACAAATTCCCGTATCAACTTTATGAGGTTCTTTCTATAGAATGGTGGAAAGTATTTTTAATAATCCTCTTGCATTTCTTTCACTTTGAAAACAAATAGTTTATATCCAAAATAGTTTATGAATAAGACCAGCATCGTAATAGGGATTTTTGCCAAATAAGGGTTGAGCCCAAGATTGTTAACGAGTAATTCAAGGCATACAATGCTTAATCCTAATGAAATCCCGTTAACGATGAGAAAGCGAGGTATTTGAGATTCAATTTTTGTTGTAACGCCGTCTTTAAACGTAAACAATCGATTCATGATAAAGCTGTTGATAAGCCCTGCAATAAATCCAACAGCCTGGCAAGAGCCTACCTCAAGAGGTGTAAAAGTTAAAAAAAGGCTGTAAAAGATATAGTCTACGGCTGTATTGATGACGCCTACCATTCCGAAAAGAATTAATTGACGTTTTTTTTCAATGAGCAATTTAATTTCTGTCATTTTCAAACCCTGCCGTTTCTCCTATGACATAAAGTGGGCGAGCCTTTGCTTCATCATAGATTCGACCAATATATCCTCCGATGATACCAAGCATAATCAGTGTTACACCGTTAAAGAATAGCATTACGGTCATGGTTGAAGCCCAGCCTGAAATCGCTTTGTCTGTAAAAAATTTTTCAAAGATAACCACGATCATATATATAAAACTGAAAAAAGATAACGAACAACCAATCATAATAGAAAGGGTAAGCGGCTTATGAGAAAAGGAGGTAATACCATCAGCGGCAAAATGCAGCATTTTGCGCAAAGGATATTTGGTTTCGCCCGCAAAACGTTCCATGCGGACGTATTCCAGAGATGTCTGACGGAAGCCTGCCCAACTGACCAGACCTCTTACATAACGATTGCGTTCGGGCAGGCTGTTTAAAACATCACAGACCTTTCTGTCAATGAGTCTGAAATCACCAGAGTCTACAGGTATATTTACATCGGTCAACAGATTAAGAAAGCGGTAAAAAATATTTGCGGTGACTTTTTTAAATAAAGTTTCTCCTTTTCTTTGGATTCTTTTTCCGTATACTACCTGATATCCTTCACGCCATTTGGCGATCATTTCCGGAATGATTTCAGGAGGGTCTTGTAAATCAGCATCAATAATGATCATTGCATCACCTGAAGCATATTTCATTCCGGCTGAAATCGCTGTCTGATGTCCAAAATTTCTTGAAAAACTGATCATCTTACTTTTTTTGTCGGTATTGCAGATTGTTCTGAGCAATTCTGCGGTTTTGTCGCGGCTCCCATCGTTGATGAAAATTATCTCATAGCTATCGTTGAAAACGTCCATAACTGCTTTTAAACGATTATGACTTTCTATAATAACTGCTTCTTCATTATAAGCGGGCACTATTATTGAAAAAATTACTTTACTCATTCATAGAGTCCCCCCTCCTGGTCAGTAACCTTAAAATACGATCTAAAGCGGAAAAAAATTTACTTTATACTCGCATTTTATCATATTATATTAGTTTTTGTATATGCTTAAATGATTTTGGTATAATTTGACCAATAATTTTATTTTTTATTTTTTGGCGTGCATTTCGTTTTTTTATTGAGAATAATGAAATAAATACAAGAATTTGAAGAATAATAATAGTTTCAATAAAAATGCTAAAATACAAAAAACAATAAATTTCTAATAATGTAGGGTTGAAAAATATGGTGGTTGTAGGATAGAACCTGACTTTAGGAGTGAAATATAAAAAATGGTGCTAAACCTCAGAATTTGAAGTTTAGCATCTTTTTTAATTGTGAGCTATCCAGAAAATAATTTGTAAGTGGCAGTGATAACTCGCCGGATAGGCTTTTGATAAATGCTGATGAAGAAGTTATGTTAATGTACTTGCCCTGCTGGATTTCCACGACTCTGAAATCTTTGATAAAGTCTAATAGCTTCTCCGTGCAGTATCGGTTCTCAAATACACGAAACTGCAGTATTCTGATCAAAAGTACAGACAGGTAGCAGATCAGAAAATGCCCACAAATCGAATCCGTTTTCTGCAGAAATACAGGCCTTGCATCCAGATAGGACTTCATCATTTTAAAAGATTCTTCAATCCTCCAGAGGTTGTGATAGACAGTATAGATTTCAGGTGCTTTCATCCCTGTCTCAGAAGTTACAAGAAGGTTGTATCCTGCCAGTTTCAAATCCTCCTCGATTGCGTTGCTGTTGAGGGAAACAGCAACTTTTCCATCCATGGAATTCCCTTTTTTATCTGTAGGGGTAAAGGTTACATATTTACTGCATTCGCCGAATTCGTTTCTTTTCGCCTGAGAAGCTTTTAACGCTCTGGCTTTTTCGACCATCCGGTTGATTTCGTATTGCTTCTTTTTTGCCAGTTTGGGATTAAAGGTTACCACTCTCTTTTCTGTAAGCTTTATCGTGACTTTTTTCCCTTTCTCATTTGTATATGTATAGGGGAATTCATCTACACATTCTTTGAGCCTGTAAAGGAGTTTCCCGTTTTTGTCCAAAACGTTTTGATAGTCGTTTTCCAGTAGGAGCCATGTTTTCTCAGCCTCTGGAAGCATTTTTACTGACTTTGAGAATAGATAGCCATCCCCATTTTTGCGTGCAGCCAAGATGTTGTTTGCACAGTTAAGCCCCTTATCTGCGACTTGTATTGTCCGGCCGGTTATGTTATTCCTGTTTTTCAGATCTTGTATGATTTCCCGGATTACGGGTTTTTCGCTTTCATTTCCAGGGTAGAATTTCATTCCAATGGGAATTTGATGTGCATCCAGCAGAAGCCCGAGGCCAACAATGGGATCCTTCCGATTTTCCTTTGAGGGCCCCTTTTTTCTGAAGTCATCTTCCTTATCGATTTCAAAATAAAAGTTTGTACAGTCAAAATAGGTCGTAGAGGTATCAAATGGATATTTCAGATTGATCTGGTGATTAAATATCTCAATAATTTTTTCGTACTCACTGCCAATGTATTCAATGCCGTCTAAAATCTGGTTATAGGAAAGATCATAAGAGTCATAGAGGGAAGGGAGTACCTCATGGAAGGTCTTGCTTTTAGAGCATGGCTCTGTCACCCGGCAGTAAGTTAGAGCTTCTATGAGGTGGGATATACGGAACTGAAAATTCCTTGGGAGCTGTAAGAAATCTAGATAGTTAGAGACATGAAGACTGTCGAGGACAGCTTTTAAGAGCAAGTACCCAACATGTCTTTCAGGCGAAGAGGATATCTGCTTTTCGCGGTCTTTTTGCCTTAAGAGATTCAGTTGTTCGTTCATTCCGTGGATAACCTCAGAATAATAGGAAATAGGATCTTCAATGCCGGAAGAGATCAGGTCATTTACATAGCCAAGAGTCTTGTAAGAACGATGAGACGTCTGTTTTTTATCGTGGTTGTAAAAAGATTCATAAATCTGCAGGTAAAGTCCCTTTTTTAAATTAGATTTTTTAAGAAAATAAGCCATTTTTCATCCTCTCGAATTAACACCATTTAACACCATTTAGTTTACCATAAAAAAGGAATTTATGCAATAGTTTCAGACAATAAAAAAAGCACGTAAATGTGCTGGTTTCAGAACGTAAATATATAAACGCCTCTTAAACAATCATGGTGCTAATTCCTAAAGACGGGAATTTACTTTATACTCGCATTTTATCATATTATATTAGTTTTTGTATATGCTTAAATGATTTTGGTATAATTTGACCAATAATTTTATTTTTTATTTTTTGGCGTGCATTTCGTTTTTTTATTGAGAATAATGAAATAAATACAAGAATTTGAAGAATAATAATAGTTTCAATAAAAATGCTAAAATACAAAAAACAATAAATTTCTAATAATGTAGGGTTGAAAAATATGGTGGTTGTAGGATAGAATCTAAAAATGTTATAATAAAGATATTTTCCTCGAATTTTTGGGAGCTAAAGTTATGCTTATAAAAAAATGGATGATTTTTATTGCACTTATTTTAATCATTGCTGTTATATATTTTTCAGCAGCTTCTTTCTTGAATTTGCAGCCGAAGCAAAAGGAAGTCTTTGAAAATAATGATATTCCGAAGCGAGAACAGAAAGCACTAACTTTTGTAACTGAAAAAATGTCAGGAGCTAAGCTATCTGTTTACACCAATTATTTAAATAATAAAAATGATAATCCGGAACTGGCATCAGGACAGGAAATCTTATCAGAATCGCAAGGATTACTATTGTTATATTTTGTAAATAGAAATGAAAAAGAGAATTTCGATGTTTGTTTTGACTGGACAATGAAGCATTTACTTTTAGATAATGGTACCTTTTCCTGGTTAAAAAAGGATGAGCAGATTGCATCCACAAATGCGCTGATTGACGATTTAAGACTGGCGCGCGCGTTCTTGTCTGCTTATGAAAAGTGGCATGATGAAAAATATTTACAGGATATAAACAGCGTTTCAGAGGCACTCTTAACTTATAATATAGAGGTAGACCTGCCCATTGATTTTTATGATCTTGATTATGGCTGCAAAAGCAAAGAGATTTCCATCGCGTATTTGGATTTATATACAATGAGAAAATTAGGTGAGCAAATCGATTCTAGATGGAAAATTCCATACGAAAATTCGCTTGATTTGATGAAAAATGCAAAGCTCGAAGGGACAGGACTCTATCGGTTTCAATATGATACAGAGGATGGCACCTATACTGATAATAATGAAATCGCTCTGGTACAATCGGCTTATGGAATGCTTCATTTAGCAGAAGTGGGAGAATATGATCTGGAAGGATTGGATTGGTTATGGCACGAGTATGAAAAATTTGGAAAAATATACTCGACTTATTCCAGTAAAAATTATGAGCCTGTCTCAGAATTAGAATCAACTGCCTTGTATGCTTTGCTGGCAAGAACCTATTATTTAGCGGGTGAGTATCAAAAAGCAGAAACGTTTATGGAAGCTTGTGAACGCTATCAGATCCTGAATGAAAATTCTGCTATTTACGGAAGCTTTGGGAATGAATCGAATCAAGAGGTTTATTCTTTTGATAATTTACAGTATTTGTTATCTTCATCTATGATATATCAATGAAAAAGTTAAAGAGGCAGCCTATGAATAAGGTAATTCGACCGGCAATCGTGTCTGTGGCACTTCTGGTTTTGATAGCAGGCTATGCGTTGTTTCTGGAACCATTAACAGGACTGGCTGATAATGGCGACTTTTATAGAGTAATGACGCCTAACGGTTTGAAATATGAAGCTGACAGAAATAAAAATGATTATTTCGGGTATTTTAACCATAAATATGATAAAATTCAGTATTTTAATGACCTTGAGGGAACGACTAAGTCGACGCAAAACATTGTCCTGCAGGCTGCGATTAAAATAGATGATTTTTTTACTCGTGACACAAAATTTGATATACGGTTTTATGCAGCCATCTGTTTGACTGTGTTGGCATGCGCTATTTATTTGCTGGTAGATGTGTTAGAAAAAATGACGGATATCAAAATCGCAAAGTATTTTATTGCCGTTACAGCTGTTTTTCTGTTTGGAGATATTGGATACACCTCGTATTTTAATAGCTTTTTTGGTGAATCAATCGCATATCCGTTTTATTTGCTTTCTATAGCTGCTTTGCTAAAATTGGTGGATGACAAAGACTTTAAAATAAGGTATTTGTTGATTTTTTTTATTGCAACCGTTATGTTTATTGGAGCGAAAAATCAATTTGCTTTAAATGGGATATTAGCCTTTTTCATATTGATTGCTTTTGTATTTTTTAAAACAGAAAAAAGGAAGAAAATCATTGCGATGATCCTGGGCACGAGTTTATTGATCACGACAGGTTTCCTGTATTTCGTGATTGATGATGATATTTATTTGATCAATAAATATCATATGATTACCAGGGGGGCTTTGCTTTTTGAGCCAGATCCGGAAGAAGTTCTGAGGAAGCTGGGGATCAATGAACAATATGCGTTATTAGCGGGTACAATTTATTATGATACTACTCCGGTAGTGGATCCTAAGGATGAGGTCTTGCTGCATGATTTTTATTCAAATTATGATCTGACTTCTTTGGTTTTATATTATTTTGAAAATCCGAAGGCTTTTTCTAAAATGATGACCTTCGGCTGGAAAAATAGCTTTACGATCAGACCGGAGGTGCTGGGGAATTTTGAAAGAGACTCGGGCTTTGCCTATGGGACAAGGAGTAATTATTTTTCGCTTTGGAGTTTAATTAAAGAAAATGCTTTCCCCAAAAAACCCGGCTTTATTTATACGTTTTTACTCATTTGTTTGGTTTTTTCGATAAACAGGATATTAAAATTAAAAAAAATCACGCATCATAATAAATGGTTCAATGAATTGGTGATGCTGTATGTTGGTCTAACAGGTTTTTCGCAGCTCTTTGTTTCTTTTATTGGAGCCGGAGATGCCGACCTAAGAAAGCATTTATTTATGAATACGTTAGCTTTAGATATTTTATTATATTTTAACTTGGCTTATCTGGCAGCGATATTGATAAAAAGAGAGATAAAACTCTTAAAGAAAGAGGAGAAACATGATAAGAAAATTTGATAACAAGTTGCCCGCAAAAATTGACTTATTGGATACCTTAAGTGTGAATATGTTTTTTGTATTGGCTATTATTTTTGCTTACGGAAGTTTTAACGAGCAAACCACAAATTATTTTTTAATGATCGGTGTGATGATCGGCACAATTATAGGTTACTATACTAATATTACCGGGGCAATTTTATTTTCCATTCTATTTAATTTTGTGTATGCCAGCTTACATATTTTTCTTTATATAACAAAATCAATCCCGATTGATACAAATGTATATTTTTGGATGATAGTTCTGCCAGTATTTTCAATGGTTTTTGCATATAAAGGAAAGTTGATTCGGGACGTGCAGATTGAAAATGTGACGCTTAAAAAAGAAAATGCTGATTATGTAATGGTGGATAGCGATACCGGGCTTAGGAATGAGCAATCCTTTTTTAATGAGATACAAGGTTATCTTAATATAAGCAAAAGGTATGGATTAATTTCCAATCTTATGCTGGTTAAAATTAAATATGAAAACGAAGTTCTCAGAATCCTTGGGAAATCAGAATATGAAAAAACGGTAAAATTGTTATCGAAAGAAATAGACCATATGTTAAGAGAAGAAGACAAGAAGTATATTTTACGAGACTCTAATCTGTTTGGAATCATCTTTTTTACGCCAAGAGATGATGGATATATTGTGAAAGATCGATTAAAAAAGAGAGTTCAAAGTATCACTTTTGACGAAGAGAATTTAATGAACAAAGTAAAATTGGAAGTTGTGGTAGGTGTGGCTTCCTATGAGAAAGATGAAAATGAAGAAAACACATTTAGTGCATATGAATTTTTTCAGATAGCAGAAAAAAATATGGAGTACGATGTATAAATGAATAGACGGAAATCACGGATTTTGATTCCATGTATTATTTTGAGCTTTTTTATTTTTGGGACAACTATTGCAGAGGCCGGCATTTCTGGATCAAAGTATGTGGTGGTATATGATCAACTGTATCAATATGGGGAGGCGACCAGTCAAGCACTTGAATTATATAGGAACCTCAAATCAGAAGGGAACAATGTTTTGCTTTTGCAGACAGAAAACATGAAAACAGTAGAAATCGAAAAGGGTACTGGGGTTATCGTCATTGCGTCTAGTTTTGGCTCCATGGAACAATATAAAAATACAGTTGATTATTATAAAAATCAAGATTACAGTGTGGGTTTTGCTCCAAGAGATAAAAAAGGACTGTTGATAGGGATTGATGAGATTTATCCTTTTTCTGATCTCAATAAGCTGATTGATTTAGCAGAAAATCTAAATAGCAGAGGCATTCAATTTATATGCAATATCATGCCTGTTTACGAAAATTATGAGATGGAAGCATTCGATCATTTTATAGAAGCGTTGAAATATGTCCAGAAGATGGGTGGCGAATTTTTTATCCATTATCCGATCTTTAATGATCAGGGTGCATATGATATGGATATAAGGCCGGGTTTGGAAAGGGCTGTGAAGGAATACAGAAACAGAGGACTTCGTATTTATGGGATAGCGTTACCTTCTGATGCATTGTTTATGGATGCAGAAGCATATCAAGGTTTAGGAGTGCATTTTTTATTGATTGAAGAGAGTGGGAAAAAAATAGATTCTGAATTGGATTTGTTTAAAATATCGAAAGAACTCGACCCGTATGTGTTGTTTAACGGGATTAATGAAGATCAGTTTAGTTTTTTTAAATATAGAACTTCAGAGGACATCAATCAACCGGATCTAGTGGAACTTTCCCTTGAAGATGATGCGAAAAAAATTGATGAATTTTTGACCGGTTTGAATATCGAAAAGATTAACATGAAGGACTTTGAACCTGAGGCGTACAATATTCGGGTGATGAGTAATGATATAAAAGTAGATGAAAAAAAGGCAGATGACAATCGTAAAACAGAGCTGGATCAATTTAAAGAAGAAGAACTGAAAAAAATTAAAGGTGAAAATTTAGAACAAGAGCAGGAATTAAAAAAAGAATATGATATTTCCAGATTTGGATCAATCAGTGTAAAAATAGTAGGAATTATTCTCCTGCTTTTGGCTGTACAAGTTTTTGTCGGCAGGCGGTATGATTATAGAAAATATTTTAAAAAATAAGATTGGGGAAGAAATTGGACAACATATTTAATTACTTATTGCTGGGATCATTATTTTCGATTTGGGTGGTGATTTTAGTAAATGTAGTACTTGTTACAAGTGGGTTTTTATCATATCTAAAACATTTTAGAAAAGAGACGGATAGGAGCTTGGTGCATGTTCCTTTTGTATCGGTATTAATTCCGGCACATAACGAAGCGAAGGTAATAGAAAATACCGTTACATCCATTATTAATTTTGATTATGATCCGGACAAGTATGAGATTATTGTGGTTAATGACAATTCAAGTGACAATTCGGCTGAAATATTGGCCAATCTTAAAGCGAGGTATCCTGATCGACGAATAAAGATTATCAATACAGATAATAAGACCGGCGGAAAAGGAAAATCGAATGCACTGAATATAGGGTTTTCTTGTAGTATAGGGGAACTTATTGCTATTTACGATGCAGATAATACTCCAGAAAAATCAGCACTGAAAGAATTAGTTTATTCTATCATGAATGATGATAAGGCAGGCGCAGTAATTGGTAAATTCCGATGTAGAAATAAAAACACAAATTTCCTGACTCGGTGTATTAATCTTGAGGGGTTGTATTTTCAATGGATGGCTCAAGCAGGAAGATGGAACCTATTCAAGCTATGCACGATCCCCGGAACGAATTTCGTGATAAGAAGAACCATTTTAGAAAGAATTGGAGGGTGGGATACAAAGGCTGTAACAGAAGACACCGAGATTAGTTTTAGAATTTATCTCATGGGATATCACATTCGGTTTTGTCCTTATTCAACCACATGGGAGCAGGAACCAGAAAACTTATCGGTCTGGTTCAAGCAAAGAAATCGCTGGGTAAAAGGCAATTATTATGTATTGTTTAAAAATTTAAAATATTTAGTTGACAAGCGTGCAGGGGTTGTAAGGTTTGACCTGATGTACTATTTATCTGTTTATATCTTATTCTTTTTAGCGTCTATTATATCAGATATGATTTTTATATTAAACTTTGCCGGCATCATACAAACATCCATTTTGGGATATAGCCTGCTGCTATGGTTTATGGCATATCTTTTATTCCTGTTATCAGTACAAATATCTATTTCAACGGAAAAAGGAGAAATTAATCTATCGAATATCAGTATTATTTTCATCATGTATTTTACATACTGTAAGCTATGGGCGATTGTTACCATTATGGGTTTTATAAGCTTTATGAAGGACTTACTCTTCAAAAGAGAAACAAAGTGGTATAAAACGGAAAGATTTTAGGAGAAACGTATGAGAAAAAGAATGATAATAATAATGATTGCATTTGCATTCTTGTTTGTGACGAAAGTATATGCGCAAACCGCCGATACCGATATTTATTGTATTCAATTAGGCGCATATAGCACTGCAATGAATGCGGATCTTAGCGTAAAAAGAATGCAGCAGAAAGGGATCGAGGCCTTCCGGATCAGCACTTCTATACACAGTGTTTTTTATGGGGTTTATTCTGATAAGCGGGAAGCTTCTGCGGCGTTATCTAATATAAAAAAAATAGTGGCAGGCGCTTTTGTTACAAAGCTTAGTAAGAAACAAGCAGAGGCATACTTAAAGAGTAATAGGGCAATGGACGCAGCTTCAAATGGCTTGGAGGTTGCAGATACAACGGGAACATCTGGAAAAATAATGGATGAAACAGGATACTCGAAAACGGAAAAAGAGAAACAGGTTGTGATAAAAAAGGTAGATAGTAACAGCTTGGAGTATACTTATAAGGTGATCAATGATATAGAATTACGGGGGATCAAAGGGGAAAGTAAGTGGTTTTTTGAAGTAGATGAAGAATTAGCGGTGAAAGATTTTAAGCTCAACTTATTTTGCCGTGTGAATGAATTAATCAAGCGTGATCGTTCCTATGTAACCATATATATGAACAACATTCCGGTGAAATCCATGAATTTCAAAGGCGATAATAATCAATTGCTTTATAGCTGGGCCATTGATGTTCCTGCAAATTTAATCAATAAAGGATATAATGAACTGAAGATAATGACCCATTCCAGAATTTCAGATATGCCCTGTGAAGATGATAAAAATATCGCAAATTGGGTTATTCTCGATGGTAAAACGAACTATGTTATCGATTATGATAAAAAATATATGACAGAAAAAGTGGCCAATTTCCCGCAATCGTTTATAGGTCTGCATGCTGATGATGCGAAGGGAATCGGAGTTGTTATTCCTGACGCGTACACAAATCACGAAATTTCAGCGGCATTAACTTTAATCGCATACTTGGAAGAACTTTGGGTCTGACTACGATATCGATATGGAATTGATTACCAGCAGTGATTCCAGTCTTTCTGAATATGACAGTCTGATTTATGTCGGGAATTATGAAGGCATGCCGGGAAGTTTGAAAAATCTTGCAAAAAATGAAGAAGGAATTTATAATAAAGACGTCTATCTTTACAGAAAATCTTTAAATAATTACAGAAAGCCAGTCTTCTTGATTGTTTCTAATAAGGGTACAAGCTTAATGACTGCAGTAAAAAGCGTTAAAGAATAGCGATCTAAAAGATCAAATGATTCATTCCTATGCTGTATTGCCGCAAGATTTGAATATAGAGATCAAAGAAGCGGAACAGAACGATTATATTTATCTTTCAGATTTGGGGTTTAAACGGTATTGAAGTGAAGGGACGAAATCAGTATACGAATATTGGTTTTCGAATTCCTTATAACAAGATATTGGCAAACGAGTCTAATATCTCTTTGAACTTAAGGTACTCAGATAATCTTGACTTTGAAAAATCGATGGTCTCAGTATATATAAACGGAACCCCTGTCGGAAGCCATAAGCTGGAACGCGAGAAAAGAGATTTAGATAGCGTTACATTTTATATTCCTGAAGATTTAAGACGGAATAGCTACTATGATGTTCGTGTTGTATTTGAACTGATACCAGGTGGAATTATTAACTGTGAACGGTATTTAGCGAGTGAACCTTGGGCCTATATCCAGGAAGACTCTTATGCTTATGCACCAAGTTTAGATACTCCGCTTATGGTATTGGATAATTTTCCATATCCTTTTTCAAAAAATGATGATTTAGATACCACAAAGATCGTTTTACCAGATAACCCGTCCAAAGAAGATTTAAAAATGGCAGGTATTTTTTCCCAACTTATTGGATATGGGGACAAAAAAAATAAGGGGATTGTTTGTGTCGAAAAGGGAAATTTATTTTCTGAAAGCAATAAGGACGATAACTTAATTATTTTTGGAATGCCGCAAGAAAACAGTGCGATTAAAACCATAAATAAAAATTTATGGTTTCAATATAATGAACAATTTAACCAAATTCTTTCAAATGAGAAGATTGAGCTGCTGCCAGATTTTTCGAAAACAGCTACATTTATAGAATTGAAAGTATCTCCTTACAATGATCGGAAAGGTCTTTTAACCATAACTTCATTGGATAAAAAATCCTTAACCGACTTGATTCAATACTTGCATGAAAATAAGATGGGTTTCCTGACAGGAGATGCTGTTATTGTTAGCAAAGATGGAGATTTTCAAACATTTCGGTTTCAAAAGGAACCGGAACGACCTTTTTACGAAACATCGGCATTAAGCAATATCAATACTAGAAATTATATAATATTTGCGGGGAGTATTCTGTTGCTTATGCTTTTAAGCTTAATTCTATATTTAAATAAAAATAAGAAATTAAAATAAATGAACCATCTTTTTACATTTAGGCCTTCTGTTCTTTCCGGGGTTGCACCTGCACATGAAATGGGATTGAATGCAATCCCATCTCAATGGTTTGAGTGATCCAGTATCCTAAGCAAAATGGCAGCAGAAAGCGAAGCTTACAAATCAGAAATCAAAGTATCACCATAAATGCTTTGCCAATCATGGTTGAAATCATTGATTGCTTTTGCAATATCGGGCATGCTCAAAGCACTTTCAATGATCAAAGGGTCAATGGTTGCAGTCTGTGCACCTGCCATAAACGCTTTATTTACTTGACCAATATTTTTAAAGCTTGCTGCTAAAATCTTTGTTTTGTAGCCGTATTGATCAATCATTTGTGCGAAGGACCGAATCGATTCTTCAGGATTAATATTAAGATTTTCCATACGATTATAATACGGCGCGATAAAATCAGCATCAGCTTCAATGGCAAGAAAACCTTGATTTACTGTATAGATTGCTGTTGCCGTTACATTAATTCCCTGTTTTTTTAATATCTTTATAACCTTTAATCCCTCCATACTGACAGGGACTTTGATATAAACCTGGTCATCCACATTCTTCAAAATGGCTTCTGCGTCTTTTATCATTCCATTCACATCCGTTGCAGTTACCTGAATATGCAACGATTGATTTTTACCAATTATGTTCCGGATTTTTTTCATATGCTCGAAGAAATCAATGTTACCTTCTCTTTTTATGATGCTTGGATTCGACGTAATTCCGGAAATCGGAAGATAGTCGCTATATTTGCTGATACTTTCAAGATTTGCAGTGTCCAATAAATAATTCATGTTTTTTCTCCTCTACTAATTTCTAGGTGGTATTTTATCAGCGATACGATCCTGATTTATTTCTGCTGTTAGCTAAATTAAAGCGTTTCGTCAGTTTTATTGTTGCATTGTACGGATATTTTTAAAACATAGTTTTCATAGCCTTTCATTGATAATTCATCGAGAAGGATATCTTCATAGAAATAGTCTCCCATTGTATATTTGTGGTCTTTCATATATTCAATTAATTTCCAATAGGCATCGTAAATGGTATCAAAACCCCCATGATAAATAACGGCATAGGTACCTTTCGGCCTTTTATCATTTGCAGCGTATCTCTCGGTTTTTTGCAGTTTGGTATAAAAGTGAGAATAATTATAGTACTTTTGCGTAGGAACTTGATTCGTTGGAATTGCACCACCAATAGAATAAGCGCTATATACATCCAGACTGTGGCAATAGTTGAAATGCTCCGCTACTGCCTGAGCGATCTTTTTTTCATCGTCTGTATCATTATAGGGTGTTGTGACCAAATATTCATCGTCAAGAAGCTCTTCTGTATGTATGGAAGCTATGTCAATATTTAGCGCTTCCTGTGTTAAACGAACCTTAGTTCTAAGAAAATCTTTCATCCAGATTAAATCCTCCATTTTTTTGTCAACATATAGAAGCTGTTCCTCCAGAAGATTGATTAAATCATTCGGACTGCGGTTGTCTAAATAGTCTTTGATTTTTTTTAATGGCATATCCAATTCTTTAAGAATGGAGATTACCTGGAATTGTTCCAGCTGATTGTAAGAATAATAGCGGTATCCGTTCTCCTTTTTTATTTCCGGTGAAAAAATCCCGATGTCATCATAATGGAATAAAGTTTGTTTTTTAACCTTACATAGTTTTGCAAATTCTCCTGTCGTGAAGTACGTATCTAAACTTTCAGAATTTCCCTGCATTTTATTCTTCTCCTCTTGACTATATGGTTACCATATACTTTATCATAAATCTGTAAAACAGTAAATCCTCTTTACAGCAAGATGGCAGCCTGTTAAGAGGGGTATAGGGGGAATTAAGATGGAACAATTATTTGATGATGGTGTCAATGTAAAAAAATTTACAAGGTTCGTTGCACCTTCGGTAATCATGCTTGTAGTAATCGCTTTATATTATCTGGTCGATGCTATCTTTGTTGCTAACTTTGTTTCTTCGGATGCTTTAGCTGCAATGAATATTGTTTACCCGATCACAGGATTAGGATGGGGGATCTCCATTATGCTGGCGGCCGGATCCAGTGCGATTGTAGCAATTACGATGGGAGAAGGAAAACCACGTGAGGCAAGTGAAAAGTTTTCCCTGATCTGTATTGTTTCTGTTTTGATTGGTGTTTTTGGAGCGGCTTTCGGTCTTGTTTTCCTGAAAGAACTTATCGTTCTGCTTGGAGCGACAGATAAACTATTGCCATATTGCATGGAATATGCTTGGATTATTATATTAGCATTACCATCTGCATTTTTAGGGGTTGCGCTGGAGTATTTTATAAGAGTGGACGGAAAACCGGGATTCACCCTTTTCCTTTATATTTCCGGAGGATTCGTACATCTTCTTCTGGATTATATTTTTATCGTTGTTTGGAATTGGGGGCTGACCGGTGCGGGCTGGGCTACTGCTGCAGGGCAGCTTACAATTATGCTGGTGGGTCTTGCCTATTTTTTGACTCAAAAAACAAAGCTTTCTTTTATAAAACCGCAATGGGACGGACGCTATTTGGGAAGCAGTTTTATTAACGGTTCTTCGGAAATGGTTTCTGAATCGTCGGTTGCGGTAACGGTATACGTATTTAATATTACTGTTCTTGGCTTGGCGGGGGAAGCTGGATTGGCAGCACTCAGCATCGTATTTAATGCACACTATTTATTAATCTCTGTTCATCTGGGATTCATCACAGGCATAGCACCGCTGATCAGCTACTATTATGGGGCAAAGGATTACGAAAAGGTAAACCATTTTTTAAAGTATGCCAAATCATTTATCGTGATTTCCTCTTTGTTCGTTGCCGTGCTGGCATTGGTAGAGGCACCACTTTTGGCAAGGATTTTTGTAGAACCGGACTCAGAGGTTTATCACCTTGCTGTCAGGGGAATCAGAATGCTTTCTGTAGCATTCCTTTTTACCGGAATCAATGTATTTGCATCGGGGTTTTTTACCGCCTATGCAAATGGTGCGATATCTGCTTTGATTTCTATGAGTCGAGGACTGGTTATGATGTTGATCGGAGCCTTGACACTTCCACATTTCTTTGGACTTGATGGAGTATGGCTTACATCAGCTTTTGCAGAAATAACCACTCTGGGATTAACGATATTTATGTTTTATAAATATAAATATAGGTACCATTATCAATTGTAAGCGACAGAAAGACAACTTCCTTTCAAGGGATTTGTCTCTCTTTTTATCTAAGTCAATTGAGATTCCTGACGAATAGAGTGCTAAAATAGAAATGCATCAAGTGGTAATATCCTGATAATTTACAATCCTGTCCGTTGCACCGCCGCAAAACAATATAAGCCTCCGGAATAATATCAGTTGTAAATTTAGTGTCCGTAACAGCAAAACTCATAATATTAGGTGCAATCGTTGTAATAATGCTCGGTATTTCCGGTTTATTTTTGTAAATCTCCAGATGAACTCTCTGGTGGTATGATAAATGATCTGTATCATTCAAGGAAACCTAATCCTTATCTTCGAGACGATAAAGGGGAACACCAGGTAGATTGGTGTATCTCCGTGCTGATCATACAAAGTTAGGAACGACCGCACTTTCGACCATTTGCACATTTCAGGAGATTAATTATTTCATTACCGATTACAGACCGTCGGATAGTTGGCTGCGTATTTTTGAACAGTATCAGGTTAATGTGATCTATCCAAATCATAATAAAGAAACGTAATTAGCTTGCTGAATACAAGGAATGAATTATTTCTTGTACCATGGCTATGGCGAAAGCCCGGGTTTTCATTTCAACTGCAGTATAGTATAATGCAGTTGTTATTTGGATCAATTCGTCGATACGGAGTTGATATATTTATTTTACGTTTCATCAAAAGGAGAGGTTCTGGCCAATGGATAAAGAAGTACGGAAAGTAATTGAAAATGAAAACAAAAAACAGCCCTTAACAGATGACGATATCGCAAGAAAACTAAATATAAGCAGGGACAAGGTTAAAGACATACGGGAGAAAAATAAGATTTCAAACTCAAGAGATCGTTTAAAACCTTATATTTATAGCGACGCGAAAAAAATATTAGAAACGAGTCCTGAAATCTCTCATCGCAAATTAATGGAAAAGTTAAATGAGTCTGGTTACGATGTCTCCAGACATGTCGCCTTGAAACTGATGCAAGAGTTGCTGAACGGCAATGTTTTGACTAAAACGAATGTGGCACACCCCAAAAATGACGCAAGAAATGACGGCAATGCTGCTCAAAAAGATGTTGTTTCCCAATTCGAAGAGGAAGAAGAAGCTACCGATAGCGGTATTATGCAGTCATCCTTTGAACAAGTGGTTGGTTATGATGGATCGCTTAAGCTTCATATCAGACAAGCGCAGGCTGCTACGCTCTATCCTCCGAAAGGCTTACATACTCTGATCATAGGACCATCGGGTGTCGGGAAAAGCCAATTGGCGGAAGCAATGCATAAGTTTGCTGTCACGACGGATAATTTTTCACCAGATGCACCTTTGGTGATATTTAATTGTGCTGATTACGCGGATAATCCACAATTGTTGCTTTCGCAGCTTTTCGGTCATCTAAAAGGTGCGTTTACCGGAGCGGAGAAAGAAAAAATTGGCATTGTTGAGCATGCGAATGGCGGTGTTTTATTTCTGGATGAGATTCATCGGCTTCCCAGCGAAGGGCAGGAAATTCTTTTCTCAATCCTTGACAGGGGAGTCTATAAAAAATTAGGAGAAGCTGAATTAATTCGAAAAGCGAGCCTGATGATTATCGGGGCAACCACTGAGAATCCGGGATCTGCTCTGTTGGTTACTTTTAGAAGAAGAATCCCTATGGTGATTGAGCTCCCACCGCTGAAAAAAAGGCTTCTGAGCGAAAGATATCGGTTAATCAAACTATTTTTTAAAGGAGAAGCCAAGAAAATAAACAAAGACATTATCGTGGATAAGGATGTTATCGGAATGCTTTTGCAGTACGAGTGCCCGGGAAATATCGGACAGCTGAGAAGCGACATACAGGTCTCCTGCGCCCGCGGGCTGCTCAATACCATGATTGAAAAGAGCGATGTCTTACAAATCAAGATCTCTGATCTTGCGAACCATGTAAGAATCGATATGTTGAACAAGAAGACCAGAGATCCTGAAGTGCTGCAATATATCGAAAAAAATCTGTGGTTTGGAGTGAATGATTTGGTCACGTGGCAGCAGGATGAACGGTATGTTCTTTCAGACCGAATTTATCAGTTTATTGAGGGGCGGTTGAAAAAGCTGGAACAGGAGGGACTGAAACCTGAGGAAATCAATTTGGTTATGGGCAGAGAAATTGAAACGGAATTCGAAAATCTGGCCCAAAACTTTAATGATAGAACGGATATTACCAAACTGGAATTGAAAAATCTGGTGGGAACCAATATCACTCGGTCTATCGAGCGCTGCTTTAATATTGCACGTAATTACTACCCGGAGCTACAGCAAAATTTCTACTATACACTGGCAATCCATATGGGGGCCACCTATGAAAGAATCGGTCAGGGTAAAACCATATTGAATCCCCACATGGCTAAAATAAAAGAAGATTATCCGAACGAGTTTAAAGTTGCAACGATTTTAGCCGAGGTAATCAATACAGACCTAGAGATTAAATTACCGGAAGGTGAAATTGGCTTTATTGCAATGTATATCAAGACATTTTTAGATAAACGTCCTGAAAAATTGTCAAAGGTCGGGGTCGTCGTTTTAACCCATGGAAAGGTTGGGAAAGCCATGGCGGATGTGGCAAACAAGTTGTTAAACACAAATCACGCAGTAGGGTTGGAAATGCTTTTGACGGAAAGCCCAAAAAAAGCGTTGGAAAAGGCCATTTCTGAGATCAAAAAGGTGGATGAAGGAAAAGGGTGTGTGCTGTTGGTGGACATGGGTTCATTGACAACCTTCGGCGAGATTATTACGAAAGAGACCGGCATACCGGTGAGGGTGATTGACCGGGTAGATACCGTCATGGTTCTTGAAGTAATCAGAAGGGCTGCGATTTCAGAATCTACATTAGATGATGTCGTTGCATCTATCACCAAAGATACTGTCAAAAACGAGACGATCCGATTAAACCAGTGTGAGTACAGCGACCGTCCTAGTGCGATTGTGTCCATCTGTATTACGGGAGAAGGTTCGGCAGAAAAAATGCGGGATTACGTTAAAAATGTCATTAATAAAATGGGTAAAAATATTGAAGTGTTTTCGATCGGAGTGATTTCCCCCATTGACATTGATATTGAAATACAAAGGATCATGAATAAATATAATGTCCTGTGTTTTGTTGGAACGATAAATCCTGAGTATAGCGAAATCCCGTACATTTCTATGGAAAATATATTAAATGAAGACGGGCTGCATCGTCTGAATGGGATCATTTCTGGAACGCAGTCTATTGCAAAGGATATTCGCGATATTATCCATGATGATTTTGTTCTGCTGGATGTTGAATACAAAGATAAAAATGATGCTTTGGATCAAATGGTTGGGATTCTTCAGAAGAACAGCTATGTGGACCAAGAGTTTTTGCTGGGGGTTTATAAGAGAGAGGCCATATTGCCGACATTTTTAAAAGGGAACGTAGCGATACCCCATGGTTACCCACAAAATGTCATAAAACCTGTCGCAATGATTGCTAAATTGAAAAATCCGATTGAGTGGCATGAAAACAGGAATGTGGATCTTATCTTTTTAATCGCTTACAAAAATAATTCTAAAAAATATTTTAAAGATTTTTATAAAGAAATCATGAACCCAGAAATCCTTGAAATGATTCGAAATGCTGAATCGAAGGAAGAAGTGAAAAAGCTGATCGTCAATCATATTTAAAAAAATATTACCGTTTTCTATTTGGAAAGTGTTTGATTAAGCATGTCATATAATGTGTGGCATGCTTTTTGCGTTTCAAAGTATTGTTACTGTGACACAATTGAAAGTCCGTGGGAGGAGATACGTATGAACTATTTAAGCAAAGAGTTAATCAAAGTTAAAGTTGAAGCGCAAAGCAGTGAAGAAATTATAAGAAATTTGGGAGGGATATTAGAAGAGAAAGGATTTGTGAAAGAGACTTATACAGACGCAGTCGTTGCTCGTGAAAAAATCTACCCCACAGGGCTGCCGAGTAATGGGGTAACGGTCGCGATACCCCATACGGACAGCAATCATGTTTATAAGTCGGCGGTTGCCATAGCCGTATTGAAAGAACCGGTTGAATTTTACATGATGGGCGGAACCGGCGAGGTGTTGAATGTCAGAATTGTTTTCCTGCTTGCAATATCAAATTCAAAGGAGCAATTGGAGTTCCTTAAAAATTTAATGGGTCTATTTCAAAACAAAGAGGTTCTTGAAGATATTGTAAAGGCTGATACGTCAGAGGATATTTATCGAAGATTAGAGAAGGTTATTTGAAAGGAGGTGCCAATTATGAAATTGAAAGACGTAAAAGTATTAACTGTATGCGGATCGGGGACAGTAACATCGTCCATGCTGTCCGAGAAATTAAAGGAAATTTTTAAATCCTATGGATACAGAATTAAAACAGTAGAGACGAATCCGGGCGGTGTTTCTGGAGAGCTGGTAGCTGGTGGTTTTGACTTCATCGCTTACTCGAGTCCGATTCCGGGAACCTATGATATCCCGGTCATCAATGCGGTGGGATTTTTGACAGGGTTTGGAGAAGAAGAATTTATTGAAAAAGTCTTAGATGTATTAAAAAAACTAGAAAAATAAGTAGTTTAATAAAGATGAGGGAGGAAACAAAATGTTAGTTACTCTTAAAGCTATTTTCGACACCTTTGGTGCAGCAATATTTGTTCCGGTTGTCTTGTTTATCGTTGCACTTATTTTAAAAGTAAAAGCAAAAAAAGCATTTCAGGTAGCTGTGTTGGCTGGAATCGGATTAACTGGTTTTAATATGCTGGTCAATGCGTTTGTTCCACTGATCGTGCCTGTGGTTCAAAGTATGATTGACTCGACAGGTGTCGATCTGCCAATTATGGATATTGGATGGCAGACAACGGCTGTCGTTGCATACTCTACACAAGTAGGGATGCTGTTTATTGGCTTGGCCTTGCTGATTCAGATTGTACTGTTCTTATTAAAATGGACTAATATTTTCATGCCAGGCGATCTTTGGAATAACTACTCATTTATGGTATGGGGTTCCATGATCTACCTATTAACAAAAAACATGTACTTGGCGATTGGAGTCATGGTAGTACAAAATCTGTATATCCTCTTGTTTGCCGAAGTTCTGGAAAAAAGATGGTCGACTTACTATAATTATCCAAATTGTACATTAACTGCACCGCACCATGTGGGGGGCGTTCCTTTTGCATTGCTTCTAAACTGGATTATGAATAAATTGGGGTTCTATAAGATTAAACTGGACGCCGATTCACTACAGCAGAGATTGGGGTTCTTTGGTGAACCGATGACGTTGGGTTTGCTGCTAGGAATTGCTTTGGGGATTGTAGGGAACCTTTCGCGGCTTAATACGTTAGCTGCATGGGGACAGATTGCAACGGTTGGTATTTCAACAGCAGCCGTCATGACTATCTTCCCAAAGGTAGCCGGTATTTTTGCATCTGCTTTTGCCCCGTTGACGGAAGCTTCAAGAAAATCAATAGCTGGCGGCAAGACAAAGAGAGAATGGTTCTTGGCTGTCAACGATGCTGCAGGCTACGGAGAACCAAACACATTAATTACTGGTATTATATTGATCCCGATCGTCGTCGTCATCGCATTGATCATGCCGGGAAATAGAACGCTTCCAATGGTTGATCTAATCGCACTGCCTTTCATGATAGAAGTTATGATTTCTACAGCAAACGGGAATATCTTTAAAGGTGTTGTGGGTGGAGCGATCTATTTTGCATTTGGATTACTTCTTTGTACCATTACTGCACCAGTCTTTACCGACGTGGCAGAGACCGTCAATGTTACGCTCCCTGCTGCAGGCTTGATGATCACGAGTTTCGGTATATTAAACAATCCAACGATGGGTTTGATCTTCCTTGCCTTTCTGACTCGCAATCCGATGATTATCGGATTAACGATTATCCTGTATTTTGTACTATATTTTGCTTATAGAAAGAATAAAGATAAGGTGCATAATTTTGTTGAAAAACAGGCATTTTATGGTGAAGAAGTTCAGGCTGAGGCAGAATAATTCTTTTACTTAGGCGGGGGTACCTTTAAGGGAAAACCTCCGCCTTAATTTTTTAAGATAGTTTGGGGAGTGGTGATATGAAAGTAATTGTAGTGGGCGACATTTACGTTGACCCAAAGATTATGGAAGAACAAGCAAAAAGATTAGCGGTTAATGAAGAAGTGACGGTGGTCTCGTTTGACTGGGAAAGTAGAAGCAGAACCGCTTTTCGGCAGAGAGCCCATCACGTGGAACGAGAAGGCCCGGAAGCGGAAGAGGTTCCGGAAGCCTTGTATGGCGAAATAAAAGATGCAGATATGATTCTGACCCACTATTGCCCGATTCCGGCAAAACTGATAGAAAAAGCAGAACGCCTTAAACTGATTGGAACGTGTCGTACCGGAATGGAACACATTGATGTTGAAGCAGCAACGCGAAGAAATATTCCAGTAGTTCACTGCATCAGAAATGCCATGGCTGTTGCAGATTTTGTGCTGGGGCTAATCATCAGTGAAACTCGTAATATAGCCAGAGGCTATAAAGGCATCACGGAAGGAAAATGGGGAAAAGAATTCTCGAACAGTCAGTATGCAACTACTTTGGATCATTTAAAGATGGGAGTTCTGGGACTGGGTCATATCGGCAAACTCGTTGTCCGAAAATTAAATGCGTTAGGCATTGAAGTAATGGCAACCGATCCTTTTGTGACACGGGAAGAGCTGGTGGAAGAAGGTTTAAAAGTTACTAAGGTTGAAATTGAAGATCTGTTTAAGTCTTGCGATGTAATCTCGCTTCATCTTCGGGTGAGTGAACAGACGAAGAATATAGTCAATAAAAAATTGTTGTCGTTGATGAAGCCTGGAAGCTATCTTATTAATACATCGAGAGCGGCCATTGTCAATGAAACAGATTTGTTAGACGTATTAAAATATAAAAAAATCGCCGGGGCGGCCATCGATGTATGGTGGGAGGAACCGATTCCTGAGGGCAGTGAATTTTTAAAGCTGGATAACGTAACGGCCACTCCGCATATTGCAGGAGAAACGGTGGATGCGATTCCTATGTCGCCGAAACTGATGGTGGACGAGATCAATAAGTTTTTATTGACTGGAAAAAATAGCATGGTGATCAATTTAAATCGAATCTCTGCTTAAAGAAGATAAGGTTATATAAAGGAGGAACAAACGTGGTTAAGCAAGAAATTATTGTTCAAAATGAAACTGGGCTTCATGCCAGGCCGGCTTCTCAATTCGTTCAGCTGGCTTCGAAGTATAAATCTGAAATAACTGTTTCTAAGGTCGGACAAAAGGAACGAATCAACGCGAAGAGCATTATTGCAATCCTGTCTTACGGGATGATAAAAGGAACGAAGATATCCATTGAGGCAGTAGGCGAAGATGAAAGGGAGGCGGTTGCATCTTTGATTGAACTGATCCAAAGCAATTTTGCAGAAGCATAAAAGAGTAGACAACGATAAAATATAACAGAAAGAGAATAAAAGAAATTATAAAATTCTCAAACAAAAAGAGATTTGAATGATTCAAATCTCTTTTTGAATCATAGGGAAAATTATGTATCGATATCTTAGCTTTCAAAGTGAAATCTTACGTTATACCGCGGAGTAATCCTCAAATCTAACTTCCTCCAAATTTTCTTCTTGAATACCGAAAGATTTTTGGGTTAGAGTTTCTACCGCTCTGATCAGAGTCATAGCGTCAAGACCATATTTTTTCATCAGATACATCTTGGAAGCACCGTGAGTATAGGTGTCCGGAATTCCTACTTTGATCAGCTTCTTGCCGATGCCGTGTTCTGCTATGACATCAGAAACAGCACTTCCAAGACCACCGATGGTCACGTGATTTTCTATGGTTACAGCTCCGTATTTTACCTTTTTTAGTGTTTCCACAACCGTGGGATCGGTAAAGGGTTTTAATGTTGAGATGTGTACATGTTGGATCGAAAGCCCTTTTTCGGCTAAGACGGCTGTTGCGCGCATGGCTTCCTCGGTACAAATGCTGGAAGAAAAGATAGCGATATCTGCACCTTCGGATAAAACACGACCTCTGTTAAAAATCATGGGCTTGTTTGCTGGGAATAATCTGGGTACTTCTTTTCTCAGCATACGGATAAATACAGGGCCGTTTACATTGTGTGCAACTTCAAGAACCGACTCTATTTCAGTAGCATCGCCAATATCGAAAATCGTCATGTTGGGTACGTTTCTTAAAACGGCCACATCGTTTATCGCCTGGTGGGAAACGCCGCCGGGAGTCATAATGCCCGGAAGAAAACCTACGAACGTAACGGGTAGGTTGGGATAAGCAACAGACATTTCAAGTTGATCTAAAACTCGACGATACAGAAACACGCCAAAAGTATGCAGATAAGGGCGAAAACCTTCCCTGGCTAATCCGGCTGCCCAGCTTACCATGTTTTGCTCTGCAATGCCGAGAGAAAAATAACGGTCGGGATAGGTTCCTAAAAACTCCTTGACTTCACAAGAACTTCCCAGGTCGGCAGACAGGACGACTGCTTCGGGATGCTTTGCAGCCCACTTGATCATGCATTTTGAATGAGTATTGACTTCTATTTTCATCTTATTCTCCTCTTATTCACATCTGATCGCAGAATCTTTTGTATTCATCCATTTCCGATTTGGGGATACGGACAAAATGCAGGAACGGTTTGCGTTTTTCGAGCATTGGAACACCTTGAGCGGAGGACGTGCGGCAAAGAACCACTAATGGTTTGCCGGTATATTCCGTTGTAGATGCATTTATCAAAGATTGAACGTCGTGTCCGTTAATATCGACTGTTTTCGCGCCGAAGGCTTCCAAACGGGCTTTTAACGGTTCTATATTCATGACATCTTTTGTATAGCCCTCTACTTGCTGTCCATTTACGTCAATGTATACAACAAGATTATCCAGATGATAAAATGATGCTGCCTGAAAAGCCTCCCAAGCTTGACCTTCTTGTATTTCGCCGTCAGACAATAAGACGTATACTTTTCCGGTTTCCTTTTTTATCTTTCGTGCGTGAGCCGTGCCGCAGGCAATGCTGATCGTCTGTCCTAAGGAGCCCGCGGTACATTCAAACCCTGGTGAATGCTCGGCTCCAATCATTTCTAGATTCCAACCATCCACATTGAATTTGTCGATCGCTTCATGGGAAATTCGTCCGAATTCGGCCAGAGTGCAATATACGACGGAAGCATAATGGGCGGGGGATACAAAGAAACGGTCCTTGTCAGGGGCGAAAGCTCCGTGATATAAAGAGCCTTTCGGATAATCCATATTGTTCGGGCCGGGGACGCCTGGAAAGGGAAGGGCTTCCATTGATCCAAGGCTTGGACCTAGCTTTAAGATTCTCATATATAATGATGTGAAAATTTCGGCGGAGGAGCAAGCCTGACCAAGATAGCAGCCGTTTCTTTCGATCGCGAGCCGTAAAATGTTTTTTCGAACACGTGTCGCGGCTTTTTGAATTTCTTCTATGGAATAAGTTCTTTCTGACATAGTTCTAACTCCTTTTCTTTCGATTTCGCTTTGTTCTTATTTCTTATAAAATAATGAAATTTTGTTGGAAACCAGAACACAATTACAAAACAATGAACAATTGTTAAGCATATTATTTCATATTGGTTCTAACGTGTCAATAGTAAAAAAACTAAAAAACTAAAAATAAGTATTGAAAAATCAGTGTATGATACAAAAATAAAAGCATTTTGCAATTGACACTATGATGTGATTCATTTAAGATAAAAGAAAAGACACGAAAAAAGAATGAACAATTGTAAATCGTTGTAATCGTTATTTCAAAAAGTGAGGTGGATCGATATGAAAGTTGTTATGAAGACGGCAAAAGGATATGACTGCATGGAAATTATGGATATCCCTGAACCTGAAGCGGAAAGGGATTTGGTTAAAATTAAAATTGCATATTCTGGTATTTGCGGTACGGACTTGCATGCCTTCAAAGGCACCTACGCAAGTACCAGGACACCGGTTGTTTTGGGGCATGAGTTTTCGGGGATTGTAACGGCGGTGGGGTCGGAGGTTAAAAGAATAAAGGTTGGTGACCGGGTGACCAGTGAGACGACCTTTGGAACCTGTGGAACTTGTATATACTGTAAATCCAAGGATTACAATCTATGCTCCGGAAGAAAAGGAATTGGGACGCAGCAAAACGGTAGTATGGCACAATATGTGGTGTCCAGAGAGGAGAGCATTCATGTTATTCCTGGTAATGTGAGCCTCTTATCGGCGGCGTTGACAGAACCGCTTGCTTGCGGCGTTCATGCGGCGATCGAAAAAGGTGGCGTTCGGGCGGGGGAGGTTATTTGCGTATTTGGGGCAGGGGCGATTGGCCTTATGGTATCTCAAGTTGCAAAGGCAAAAGGCTGTAAGGTCATTCTTGCGGGGGTGTCGTCTGACGGAGAACGTTTTGAAGTGGGAAAGAACATCGGCGTTGACAGAACGGTTGACCAGATGGAGGAAAATTTAAATCAAATTGCAGGCGAAATGACGAATGGCGTTGGAGTGGATAGAATATTTGAATGTTCTGGCGCTGTCGTAGCGTTGAATAAAGGGCTTGAAATATTGAAAAAGAAGGGTCGCGCTGTTCAAATGGGCGTTTTTCCAAAAGAAAAAGAAGAGATCGCCACGGATTTAATTTTGCATAAGGAAATTGAATATATCGGATCGAGAAGTCAAAAACCAAGCTCTTGGAAAAAATCGATCGAATTATTGGCCGCTGGCACGGTTGTTCCGGAAATGATCGTAACGAAGATTGTGTCGCTGGACAACTGGAGAGAGGGGTTTGAAACGTCGATGAGGGGTGAAGGCGTTAAAGCGGTTATTGAATGCAACAAAGACATGGAAAATCTGTGAGCTGTTGTCGACCAATATCGTTGGTAGATGGTCTCCTGCTTTAACGCTTTTCGTTTAGTTCTAACAATTTGAAGGCTAGCGTTTCGTCGCTGATTAGGGCATTGATATATCTGGATCTGATGGCGGCCAGCACTGGAATTGCTTTTACCTCGGAGGCGCTAATGCCAATGGTCCATTTTGGAATTTTCAATGCGTCTAATGGAGCGGAAATGACGTGTTTGCCTTCAATTGGGATTTCTTTACCGTCCGCATTGAAAACCCGAGCCAGTAAGTGACCGACACCGCCTCTGGATAGCAGGTTTTCCCTTTCCGTTTCGGAAAGATAACCTGCTTTCTGTAAAGTCGAGGTGCTGTCGTAAAGAGATCCGATTCCGGTTAATACTATGTCGGTGTTTAACGCTTTCTTTAAAGTTGCTTTGATTTGTGGTTCTGCGATTAAATAATCGTAGACTGTCTTGTTGTCAACGAATGCCGGAGCATAGATGTTTGAGTAGGTTCCTTTTAATTTGGCTGAAATTTTCATAGCTAGCTCTAGCCCGTCTATGCTGGGATTTCCTGTTCCGAGACAACCAACCAGTTGAACGACATTTACGTTATAATACTCTTGGGGTTCTAAAGCATCGCTTAAATAATTGATAGCTGGTCCCCAAGAGATTCCGATGGTGTTGCTGTTGTCTAGAATGCTGTTTAAAAAATGAGCAGCGGCGGCACTGCATTTTTTCAGGGCGGTAGCATATTCGTAATTTCCGGAGACAACGATAACATCCTTCAGGTTGAATGCTTTTCGAAGTGATTTGGAAAGCTCCGTATTTTTCTTGATGGGGCTATGGATGATGATTTCTACGATGCCTGATTCTCTTGCTTCGTCTAAAATGCGTGATACGGTAGGCCTGGAAGTGCAGAGGAGCTCTGCGATGGCATTTTGGCTCAAGCCCTGATGATAGTAGAGTTCGGCAGCTCGAATTAAAAGATCTTCTTTGGTGTTCATAATAAGGAGGCTCCTTTGCAATAATATATGAAAATCATACCGTTGTGAATGCGATTGGCGTTTCTGGAACATTATATCATGGTATTGAACGTTTGAAAACAATCATTGAAATGGAGGGAAATGATATATGATTTTACAAACTGAAAGAGAAATGGTGGTTGAGTATGGTAAAAAGCTAGTGGAAACGGGTCTGACGGTGGGTACCTTTGGAAATCTTAGTGTCTATAATCCGCAGACGGAATTGATGGCCATTAGCCCCAGCGGTTTGGATTATTTTGGAACAAAACCGCAGGACGTCGTGGTTTTAAGCCCCGATGGAGAAAAGGTTGACGGTGACAGGCGGCCGTCCAGTGAATATGATATGCATCGGATTTTTTACCAAAAGAGACCGGGGGTTAATGCTGTGGTGCACACGCATTCTAGATTTGCTACAACGTTGGCTTGCTTGAACTGGGAAATTGAACCGCTGCATTATCTGGTGGGGTATGCGGGTAAAGACGTTCCTTGTACGCCATATGTTCAATTTGGAACGTACAAACTAGCTGAAACGGCGTTAAACACGATGAGAAATCGCTATGCCTGCCTTTTGGGAAATCATGGGTTGCTGGCATGCGGAAAAGGGATGGACTATGCCTTTGATGTGGCGCAGCAAACGGAATTTGTGGCTGAATTGTACTATAGAGCCAAATTGGCGGGGCAACCGATTCTTTTGGATGATGCGCAGATCGGCGTCGTGCTGGAGGGATTTGAGGCTTATGCGGACAGAAAAAACGGTGAATAGGAGGCAAACTTAAAAAAGTTTATTTCAAAGATGGAGCCGCCTCGCTGTGATTGAGGCGGCTTTTCTTTTGCGTTGACTTAAATTCGTTTTTTCAGTTCTTCGGGGATCATAGCTGTATCCTGACCATAAAATTTGAATACTTCGACTGCCTGGGTGATTTGTTCGTTTGTCATGTGCTTAGTTTCGCCGACGGCGCGGGCTGCTAAGTAACATTTTGCGGATTCTTCCGTATAGACTGCGGCGTACAATGCTTGCTTCAAGGAAGTGCCGACGGTGATGACGCCGTGGTGTGCCAGTATGACGGCTAAGGATGTTCCGAGATAATTCACGGTATCTATGCCCATGTGAATGCTTCCTGGGGGACTATATGGTGCAACTTTGACACTGCCGGCCGCTGCGTTTCCTAAGGTTGTCAAATCTGCGCGAAACTCGTCGTCGATTAGGCTGATTGCTGTAGCATAAGGCTGGTGCGTGTGGATGACGGCGTTTAAATCGGGACGATTCTGAAAAATGTAAAGGATAGCTTCGGTATCGGAGGAAGATTTTCGGGTTCCTTCGATGACGTTGCCCTCTAAATCCATCGCTAATACATCATCTGCGGCCATGTCTTCGTAAATCATACCCGACGGTGTAATCAATATTTCTCCGGATTGCATTCGATTGCTGATATTTCCGCCGGAAAGGGCGATTAATCCATATCTATCCAAAGCCATACCTGCTTTAATAACTTCTGATTTCTCTTTTTCGAACATTGGTGCTACCTCCATAAATATTTTTCTGTTAGCATATCATATTATATTACATTAGGCAATCATTTTAAATATTTTGTTTACAATATTTCATAGAAAACTATTAAAAGATAAGCGAAAAAATATTAAAATATATTTAAATAAACGTTGAAATATAAGAGGTTTTAAATTTTAATGCGAAATATATAAATGAAGATCATATTACAATGTTTGTGAAATTATGATAAAAGATATGAAATAATGTTTAAATTTGTTTTTTTAAGCGGGATTTAGATAACCGCAGGAAAAGGAGAAGGCTTTAGAATTTTAGAAATATCTACAATATTAAAGGAAAACGTGATAGAATAACAATAATAGAAAAAAAATCCATATTTAAAGAAATGAGGGGAAAATAATGAAAAAAAGTATGAAATGGTTTATTGTTGGATTTGTTATGGCATGTTTGATGATTGTGCCGATGGCGGCATTTGCGGATGAAATCCAAGTTACACTGAATTCCGTAAACGTTAATTTAAGTGGTACTCAAGTTGCAGCAAAAGGGCAGTCTTATACTCTTGAAAATGGAACAGCGATTCCATATAGTCTGAATTACAACGGAACTGTCTATTTGCCAATCAGGAAAGTATCAGAGCTGGTAGGAAAAGATATTTCCTATGATGGAACATCCTCAACAATTACTATTTTGGATAAGAAAACCACAGAGAGCAAGGATAACAAAACGCTTTCTCCTGTCGTTGACACAAAGGATAATAAAACCCCTGTCCCAGAAAAAAAGGAGACTACGGATTCCGATGATAACGTAAAAAAGGATCCGGTTGCTGACACATCAGAAAAAAGTAAAGATACAAGCAAGGTTAAGACCAAGAGTGGATGTGCAGTTATTAATAGCTTTCCAAAGATGAAGAATGAAAGTGGTATCCAAGTAAATAAACTGAAAGGATTTATAGATGGTACCGCATATAGTCTGCCTACTTCAAAAAAAGATATGATTACGCTATCGAATACAGTGCCTTCGGTTTATAGCGTCAAATATAATGACAAAGTGATCACCGAAATGGACGAGGTATCGCTTGATGTGACAGATACGGTAAAAGAATATTCTGAAGCCAATTCTATAGTAGGTGATAACGGTACATATGAAACCAACTCGAATGCTGTATGTTATAAAGTTTTGAGGGAGGATGACGGTTCGATTGATGCGTACGCCGTTACTCGTGTTTCTTCTGTGAAAGCCGGATGGAAAGTATATCTGTATGATACGGATGCGGCAAAAGGGTATGATATTGTTTTAATAGAAAAAAAATAATCGTTCACCCATAATAAGACACCTCTTTAGCATATGAAGTATAAAATAGGACCCTATAAAATAAACAGTTATAAAAAGCCCACTTTTTTTAACTGAAACTGTTTTATAGGGTCTTTGTGCGCTATAACGGTATTTGTTTAAGGATTTTTGTTTAATATAAGAGTATCGCTTGTATTTTCCTATAATCTAAATTATAATGGAGCGGGTTTTATAAAAGACTTTTGCAAAACATAACATTTTGTAATATTAATTAGAAGAGAGAAATAAAATTATGAAAAGAACTACTGCAACAACAACAGATTTGAAGAGGATTAACCGAAACAAAGTCTATCGGTATATTTATGAGAAAGATAAAGTTGCCAAACAGGATATTGTGATTGCTCTTGGACTCAGCCTGCCAACCATCAGCCAGAATCTTAAGGAGCTATTTGACAGGGGACTCTTGTGTTATACGGGGACTTTTGAATCCAGCGGAGGCAGGAAGGCGAAAAAAATCTCTGTCATTGCCAGTGCAAAAATGGTGATTGGTGTGGAAATTAAAATGGAACACATCAATATTCTGGCCATCGATCTAAAGGGAAATGCTTTCCCCAACGAGCGTTTTGACCTTAAATTTGAGGCCAGTGATCGTTACGGTGAAATTCTCGCTGTAGAAATTGAACATTATATACAAGAAAAAATGATCAATCCGGAGATTGTTCTAGGCGTGGGGATATCCGTTCCTGGAGTATTAAGCGAGGATAAAAAGCATATCATCAATGCACCTACTTTAAAAGCAAAATACGTTCCGATAGAATCCCTGACAAAGTATATTACCTATAACACATTTATTGAAAATGATGCCAAAGCCAGCGCCTTTGCAGAACAGCACAGCCGGGCAGATTTAAAGTCATTGGCATTTTTGAATGTGTCGGAAGGGGTCGGCGGTGCGTTGATCAACAAAGGCGTATCATATGCAGGAAAGAACAACCGGGGCGCGGAGTTTGGGCATATGACGGTTGTAAAAGAGGGGAAACAATGTGCCTGCGGAAAGCTGGGATGTTTGGAGGCATACATTTCCACTTCTGTACTTGCATGCGGGAATAGTCGAAGCGTAGATGATTTCTTTGAAAAATTGAAGAAGGGAGAATCTCCCTGCAAAGCGATCTGGGAAGAGTATCTGACCTTTTTGTGCATGGGAATCAATAACATACGAACGATCTTTGATTGCGATGTAATCCTTGGCGGAACCTTAGCAAGATATATTGGAGATTATTTCGAGGAAATTAAAGTTCGGCTCAGCAGAATTGCTGTTTTTGAAAATAATGCAGATTATCTGCACCTGAGTAATTATACTTACAATGCGAGCGCAATAGGAACCGCATTGTATTTTGCAGACCAATTTGTAAAGAAGGTATAGGATAAAACAAAAACACAGTTGACAAGTATTTTTGACGGTGATATCATAAAATCAACTTTTAGAAAATAGTTTTTCAAAAGTAATTTAATAAACAGGTAAAATGAAAAGGAGAGAGAAAATGAAAAAACTGATTGCTTTTATTACGGTTCTTGCCCTTTCACTATCCTTGGTGGCTTGCGGCGGAAGCGGTGTAGAGGACAACTCTGCAGATGGTTCTGATGAAACCGTCATGATTGGTGTGAGCATGCCCACAAAGAGCCTACAACGCTGGAACCAGGATGGGGAAAACATGAAAGCCAAACTGGAAGAAGCAGGCTACAAGGTTGACCTTCAGTATGCAGGTGATAATGATATCCCGACGCAGGTTTCCCAACTTGAAAACATGATTACAGAAGGCTGTAAAGTTCTTGTAATTGCAGCCATTGACGGTTCCTCTCTGACGGAAGTTTTAAAACAGGCCAAAGAGCAGAATATTCCGGTAGTTTCTTATGACAGATTAATTATGAACAGCGATGCCGTATCCTATTATGCAACCTTTGATAATTTCCAAGTCGGAGTAATGCAGGGTCAGTATATAGAAACCGCGTTAGACCTTGCAAATAATAAAGGACCTTTCAACATCGAATTTTTCACCGGCGACCCGGCCGACAATAATGCAACGTTCTTCTTCGGCGGCGCAATGAGTATCCTGAAACCTTACATAGACAGCGGCGTGCTGATTGTTCCTTCCGGGCAGACTACGCAAGCTCAGGTATCCACAGCAGACTGGAAAACAGAAGTTGCACAGGCTCGTATGGAAAATCTAATTACATCCAACAGTTACAGCCCGAAAGGCAAGAAACTGGATGCCGTATGTTGCTCCAATGATTCAACTGCTATGGGCGCAGTCAATGCATTAACATCAGTAGGGTATACAAAAGATGATATGCCGATCGTTACCGGGCAAGACTGTGACAAACCGAATGTAAAGAGCATGGTAGCAGGGCTTCAAAGCATGTCCGTATTCAAAGATACCCGTACTCTTGCTGACAAAGTTGTTAGAATGGTAGACTCTATTGTAAAAGGCAGTGAGCCTGAAATCAACGATACTGAAACTTACGACAACGGAACCGGAATCATTCCTTCCTACCTTTGCGCTCCGGTTGTATGCACAATTGATAATTATGAACAACTCCTGATTGACAGTGGTTACTATACAGAAGCTGATATTCAGTAAGGTCTAATTTATAGCAACCATCAGGCTTTGGCGGGCGGAGATTTACACCGCCTGCCAGTTTTAACAGATTAGATGAAGGCAGAGACTCGTGATTTTTTGGCCTAAATTCTGTCAAACGTCTCTAACGTCCGTAAACGGATTCCTATGCAATCAAAGCTTGCTACGCTATCCGTTTTGCCGAGCCAAGCAACGGCTGTGCCTCCGACTCGTTTCACTCGCTGCTGTCCGTTTTGCCGAGCCAAGCAAGCTTGGGGCAGAAAGGCAAGCTTGGGGCAAAAAGGCAAGCTTGGGGCAGAAAGGTAAGCTTGGGAAAAAAGCAACGAGCCGGACAGAATGTTAAATAGGGGAGGATTTTTCGTGACGGATATATTGCTGGAAATGAAAAATATTATCAAGACCTTTCCTGGGGTCAAAGCATTGGACAATGTAAATCTGGCTGTAGAAAAGGGTGAGATTCACGCACTGGTTGGAGAAAACGGGGCAGGAAAGTCAACCCTCATGAACATACTGAGTGGAATCTATCCTTACGGAAGCTATGAAGGAGACATTGTTTACGATGGTGAACTATGTAAATTTAAAACGATTAAAGACAGCGAACGGCTGGGCATCGTTATTATCCATCAGGAGTTGGCACTGGTACCCTATCTGACGATTGCGGAAAACATGTTTCTTGGAAACGAACAGGGTAAAAAATATGCCATTGACTGGGACGGAACCTATGCAAAAGCCGACGAACTGCTTTGCAAGGTGGGACTTTTGGAGAGCAGTCACACTCAGATTAAAGACATCGGAGTAGGGAAGCAGCAATTGGTTGAGATTGCAAAAGCTCTTGGCAAAAACGTAGAACTACTAATTCTTGATGAACCTACGGCATCTCTGAATGAAAACGACAGCAGAAATCTTCTGAACCTGTTGCTGGAGTTTAAAAAGAACGGTCTTACCTCAATCATTATTTCCCATAAACTGAATGAGATATCTTATGTGGCGGATAAAATTACAATTCTTCGAGATGGCTCGACCATAGAAACTCTGACAAAAGGGAAAGACAACATAGATGAGAGCCGCATAGTGAAAGGTATGGTAGGTCGGGAACTTTCAGATCGTTATCCCAAAAGGGAGTCAAAGATAGGCGATATTATGATGGAGGCCAGGGATTGGACCGTATATCATCCGCTGTATTCAGAACGCAAGGTTTGCGACAACGTGAATTTCAATGTCAGAAAAGGTGAAGTTGTCGGAATCAGCGGATTAATGGGTTCGGGGAGAACCGAGCTTGCCATGAGCATATTCGGAAAAAGCTATGGAACCAAAATCAGCGGCAAACTGACCATCAATAAAAAGGAAGTAAAGCTTAACAGCGTAAGGCAGGCGATTCAGGCGAAACTTGCTTACGTTACAGAGGATCGAAAAGGTGATGGGCTCATCCTTTCTAATCCGATTTATACAAACAATTCGTTGGCGAAAATGGATAAGGTTAGCAGCCACTTAATAATCGATAAAGATAAAGAGCTTCTGGTTGCAAACGAATATAAGGAAAAATTGAATACGAAGTGCCCGAGTGTACTGCAGAATGTGGAAAATTTATCCGGCGGAAATCAGCAGAAAGTACTCCTCGGCAAATGGATGTTTGCAGATCCGGACATTATGATTCTTGACGAACCAACTAGAGGAATAGATGTGGGTGCAAAATATGAAATCTACTGTATCATTAATCAGCTGGTTGCAGAAGGAAAAGGCGTTGTGCTAATCAGCTCTGAGCTGACGGAGATTCTTGGAATGAGTGATCGTATCTTTGTAATGCATGAAGGCCGCATGATAGCTGAATTCAATAGAGAAGGGGCTAGTCAAGAAGTAATCATGTCATGCATAATGCGCGAAAATAATAAGATGGAGAAAGACAATGCAAAGAATTAAGAGCTTTCTAAAGAAGAACACCATGCTGATTGCATTAATCGTGGTAATAGTCCTATTTCAGGTTTTGATTATTGCAGCCGGAAAGGGTTCTCTCTTAAAACCACAAAATGTCTCAAATATTATTGCACAAAACAGCTATGTCGTGATTCTCGCCACAGGAATGCTGCTTTGCATTCTAACCGGCGGAAATATCGACCTTTCCATAGGCTCCATTGTCGCTCTCGTTGGAGCTGTGGCAGGTACGCTTATCATAGAGATGCACATGAATGTGTATATGACCATTATCATCTGCCTTCTGGTAGGAACTTTTATCGGTGCGATTCAGGCATATTGTATTGCTTATGTAGGAGTACCACCATTTATAGCCACTCTTGGGGGTATGCTCCTCTGGCGGGGTATTGCACAGGTTATTCTAAATGGCATGACGTTGGCTCCATATCCGGATACATATTTGAAATACTTTACAAGCTTTCTGCCCGGGACGGATGACGCTGGATTCCTGCTTGCTTCAACACTGACCATAGCTGCTGTTGTTTGTGTCATTTATGTAGCATCGGAAATTCAGGGCAGAACGAAAAAAATTAAAAAAGAATATACAGTCGAAAGTATGCCTGTGCTTATGACAAAACTCATTGCTGTTTGTGCAGTCATCATGACTTTTGCCTATTTGCTTGGAAACTACAAAGGATATCCGGTGGTACTGATCCTGGTTGCTGCAGTTGTGCTTGTATATGCCTACTTTACTAACAACACTGTTCTTGGAAGATATCTTTACGCTCTTGGCGGAAATGCTAAAGCGACCAGACTTTCCGGTGTCGATACCAAGAAGATGATGTTCTTTGCCTACACCAATATGGGATTTTTATGTGCAGTTGCCGCACTTGTCTGCATCGCAAGATTTAATTCCTCCGCTCCGAGTCTTGGTGACGGATATGAACTGGATGCCATTGGTGCCTGCTTTATCGGTGGCGCGTCGGCTTACGGCGGCACGGGAACCGTTGGAGGATCTGTAATCGGTGCGATCTTCATGGGTGTACTGAACAATGGGATGTCCATATTGGGAATTGATGCCAACTGGCAGAAAGCTGTAAAAGGGTTTGTACTGGTTGCAGCAGTAGCTTTTGATGTGATATCCAAGAAAAAAGTGAAAGCATAATGCAATTTGTCCGTCTGTTTTGCCAAGCCAAGCAACGGCTGCGCCTCCGACTCGCTTCGCTCCCTGCTGTCCGTTTTGCCGAGCCAAGCAAGCTTGGGGCAAAAAGGCAAGATTGGGGTAGAAAGGCGGAGAGTTGCGACTTTCCAGCCTAAATTCTGTCGACGATTCTAACGTCCGTGAACGGACTCCAACGCAAGCGAAGCTTGCTACGCTGTCCATTTTGCCACTGCGGCTAAAGTCGCGGTAAAAGGGCAAAGAACCGGACAGAATGTTAGACGATAAAAATCTACAAATTCAAGATTTATGATTTTCCAGCCTAAATTCTGTCGACGATTCTAAAGAACCGGACAGAATGTTAAGAGAAAGGGAAAACGATGTCCAAATATTTTATGAATATCAAGAAAATACAATATGAGGGGTCAGATAGTAAGAATGATTTTTCCTTCAAATTTTACGATCCACAGCAAGTCGTTCTTGGAAAAACCATGAAAGAACATCTGCCCTTTGCCATGGCATGGTGGCACAATCTGTGCAATGCCGGGAGAGACATTTTTGGAGCAGAAACAGCGGACAAATCCTTCGGAGCAGCAACTGCTACCATGGAACATTCTAGAGCAAAGGTGGACGCTGGCTTTGAAATGATGGAAAAGCTGGGAATTGAATTTTTCTGTTTCCATGATGTGGATTTGGTACCGGAAGCATCAGATATCAAAGAAACCAACAGGAGACTGGATGAAATTTCAGACTATATCCTTGAAAAAATGAAGGAAACAGGGATCAAGTGCATGTGGGGGACTGCAAATCTCACGAACAATCCAAGATATATGAATGGTGCAGCGAGCTCAAATTCCGCGGATGTATTCAGCTTTGCTGCAGCGCAGGTGAAAAAAGCACTGGATCTGACTGTTAAGCTGGGCGGCAGCGGATACGTATTCTGGGGAGGCAGGGAAGGCTATGAAACCCTGCTGAACACGGATGTGAAATTCGAGCAGGAAAACATCGCTAATCTTATGAGCATGGCGGTAGAATATGGAAGGAAAATCGGATTTAAAGGTGATTTTTATATAGAACCAAAACCAAAAGAACCGATGAAGCATCAGTACGATTTTGATGCCGCTACAGCAATTGGATTTTTAAGGCAATACGGATTAGACAAGGACTTTAAACTAAATATTGAAGCCAATCATGCAACCCTTGCGGGGCATACTTTTCAGCATGATCTGCGCATTTCCGCCATCAACGGCATGCTGGGCTCCATTGACGCGAATCAGGGTGATCTTTTCCTTGGCTGGGATACGGATCAGTTTTCCTCTAATGTATATGAAACAACGCTATGCATGTATGAAGTGCTGAAGGCAGGGGGTCTCACGGGAGGACTGAACTTTGATGCCAAGAACAGACGTCCGAGCTATACAAAAGACGATATGTTCCTGGGATTTATTCTGGCAATGGATGCTTTTGCCCTGGGTCTTCTGAAAGCGGCAAAAATGATAGAAGACGGCAGAATTGACAACTTCATCAAAGAAAGATACAACAGCTATGAGGGTGCGATCGGGGCTGAAATCGTCAGTAAAAAAGCTACGTTGGAGAGTTTGTCAGCCCATGCGGAAAAGATGGGTGCACCTGCCCTTCCGGAAAGTGGCCGTCAGGAAATGCTGGAATCCATTCTTAATACGATAATGTTTGGTTAATAAAACCGACTGGTCATAATAGAGGCGTAGCGCCGCTGAGCCAGCGGTAAAGGGAGATTACGTATGCAGTATATTGGAATTGACTTGGGAACCTCCTCTGTGAAACTTCTCCTCATGCAAAAAGACGGGGTCATTTTATCCTCTGTATCAAAAGAATATCCCGTCAGCTACCCGAAACACGGCTGGTCGGAGCAGAATCCTGAAGATTGGCTCCGCCAGACCTTTGCGGGTATTACAGAATTGCTTGCAACAAAGAAAGCAGAAGAAAGTCAGATTCGAGGAATTGGAATTGGTGGGCAGATGCATGGGCTGGTGGTTCTGGATGAAAATGACAAGGTGATTCGGCCTGCAATCCTCTGGAATGACGGCAGAACTGAAGAGGAAACCGAATACCTGAATATGGACATTGGAAAGAAAAAATTGGCGGAATACACTGGAAACATCGCCTTTGCCGGGTTTACCGCGCCAAAAATTCTTTGGATGAAGAAAAACGAACCGAAAAAGTTTGCGGCGATTCGGAAGATCATGCTTCCTAAAGATTATCTGGTTTATATGTTGACCGGAGCTTTTGCTACTGATGTTTCGGATGCCTCAGGAATGCTTCTGCTTGATGTAAAGAACCGAAAATGGTCTAAAGAAATGCTTGAAATCTGCGGTATTCAAGAACAGATGCTGCCGCAAATTCGTGAAAGTTATGAGATATCAGGCTATGTAAAAACAGAGATTGCAGAATCTTTGGGATTATCCGGAAACATTGCTGTTGCAGCCGGAACCGGAGACAATGCGGCGGCAGCTATTGGAACAGGGACGGTCGAAAATGGTAGCTGCAATATATCCATTGGAACCTCAGGAACAGTATTTATCGTAAGTGACAACTATTGTGCCTGTGAAAACAATGCAATTCACTCTTTCGGCCATGCAAATGGCAAATATCATCTTATGGGTTGTATTCTCAGTGCTGCGTCCTGCGTAAAATGGTGGCTGGAGGATATTTTGAAAACTAAGGATTATCGAGGAGAGCAGCAGGAAATCAAAGGAATTGGTGATAACCCGGTTTATTTTCTTCCCTATTTAATGGGTGAGCGTTCGCCACATAATGATCCGAATGTAAGAGGTGCGTTTTTTGGACTGGGCATGGAAACCACAAGAGCGCAAATGGTGGAAGCTGTCTTTGAAGGAGTCTCCTTTGCACTGAAGGATTCTTTGGAAATTGCTAAATCCCTGGGCATTGAAATACAAAGAACAAAGCTATGCGGGGGTGGATCAAAGAGCCTGATTTGGCAGCAAATACTGGCGAATATTCTCAATCTGGAAGTTGAGATTCTGGAAACAGAAGAAGGGCCTGCCCTGGGCGGCGCAATCCTTGCAGCGGTAGCTTGCGGTGAATATGCTACTGTAGCAGAAGCTGTGAGGGCTATCGTAAAAGTGAAGGAAACAATTTCTCCAAATGAAAAATTGGTGGAAACTTATCAAAAGAAGTATGAGGTGTTTTGCAGACTATATCCTGCGGTAAAGGGGGTATTATAAAACAGCTTTTCAGAATAATATAATAAGCTTTCATAGAGTTTAGAAATCTTTTTCATACTTTTTACCTCTCAATGAAACCCCGGCGAAACAGATTTCGCCGGGGTTTCCAATGGCTTCCTTGACGAGTTTGAATAGACCAAATACACCTGATGTAAAAGCATACTTTGGCTGAAATATATACAAATCAAAAATTAAGTATTATACTTATACTTAATAAAAATGGACACATGAAAACATGCAACAGGAGTACCTGAAAAGAAACAAAAGGGGAAGCAATATGTCAATCCATAGAAAAAAGAATAAAAACTTTGGCCTTGTCGAGCTGGTCGCTATCGCTCTTGGTGGAATGGTGGGCGGCGGGATATTTACGATCTTGGGTGTGTCGGTTTCCATCATAGGTGCATTAACCCCCGTTGCTATTCTGATCGGTGGGATCATTGCGATGTTTGCCGCATATTCGTATGTCAAACTTGGTACGTATTATATGGATGAAGGAGCTACTTTCTCAATCATTCAAAAGACATATCCCCAGTCACATTTTGCACCTTCGGCAATCGGATGGTTTGTAGTCTTTGGATATATCAGCACACTGGCGTTGTATGCTTATACTTTTTCGTCTTACGTCACTGGGGGTCTGGGGCTCTCCGAAAATGTTCTGATTCACAGAGCTGTGGCGATTGGTATTATTTTTATTTTTACCGCCATCAACATCTGGAGCGTAAACGGGATGGGTAAGCTGGAGGATATTCTGGTTTATACAAAAATTATTATCCTTTTAATTATTTCCGCTGCGTTGATCAAATATGGGGCTCCGGATTGGGGGAATTTTGTTACAAGCGTTGCAGAAGATGCCCAAAATATAAGTATACTGAATGTATTCATTGTAGCATCAATCACCTTTGTTGGGTACGAGGGATTTCAGCTGGTTATCAATGCGATATCTGAAATGAAGCATCCTGAAAAAAATGTAGCGCGCGGAATCTATCTTGCGATTGCATTAGCAATTACGCTTTATCTGCTTATCTCCATAGGAGAGCTGATGGCGATACCGGCTGCGGACATTATTACGAATAAGGAATACGCTTTGGCTACCGGAGCTGGAACGGTCATGGGCAATGTTGGCAGCAGTCTTGCAATATTGGGCGCGGTGTTTGCCACCAGCAGTGCTATTAGCGGCACGCTGTTTGGGGCATCCCGGCAGATTGCAGTAATTTCAGAAAACGGATATATGCCACGTGCACTGGCAGGACGCAGAAACAACATTCCCGTAAAGGCGGTGCTTTTGATGGCCTTCGTTTCGAGCCTATTGATTTTGGTAGGAGGCCTGCAACTCATTTTAGAGTTTGGCAGCATTACCTTTCTGCTGGTGTCTTTGCTAATCGCTTTTGCTAATTTCAAAATAAGAAAGAAAACAAAATCTTCCTTAATTCCGTGCCTTATTGCAATCATCCTTTTATCCCTTGGAGGCATTTTCATTTTATATTATGAGTTTACCACGGCCTTGAATCAGATGTTTTTTATTATGGTTCTTTATATTTTGCTTGCTGTTATGGCTTCTTATTATGCATATCGGCATAACAAAGCGTTGAATATTGATAAAGACTAATGCGCAGAAGAATTTTGGAACAATATTTATTTTATCTGCTTTTTACCTCGTTTACGTTTTTTATCAATATCGACATTGTCCCGTCTTGATTCACCAAAAATTCAACTTTGTTTTTATCCTTCATTAAGTCCGAAGGGATTTCCATTTTTATTCCAATATCGGTAATGAGCTTGTGACTCTTTTCTAATTCGTTGTAAATTTGCTGATTGATTTTTATTTTCTTACCGATTAGCCCTTTTTGAGAAAGTTCTTGCTTATACTGATTTTGCATATCCTGACTGTCTGAAAAAGCGGCTTTACTTAAATCGTCGATGTCGATTTCAAGATTTTCATCCACGTTGTTTTTTATTGCCATTTTTACCTCTGCCTGTTTCATAGAATCGCCGGTATAAAACTTCTTTACGATCTGCTCTGCCGATTTTTCTACCAAACGATACTGTTCTTTATAGGACTGTGCAGGCTGTGTTTTCATAAAATAATTGGAAAGATAATAATCTTTTTGACCGTTTATCTCGTATTTCTTTTCTTTTATTTTCATTGCCAGGTTGGTAAGATTGATAAAAATGCATTCGTCCACCTTCTGGGATTCGTTCGCAAATAAAGTTTTATACTTAATAACGCTTACGGCCGTTGTTCCATCAATGTTTAAGAGGTTATGGGTATAGGATTCTTTATAATTGAACTTTATAATTCCTAATAATTTTTCATTTCCATGCCGAAAGATTGTAAAAAGAACATCGGCAGGGGGGATATCAACATTTGAAATCATAATACCATATAAAACTTCAGATAACTGTTGCGTGTTGCAAACAAAATGATCCGCATCAATGTCGGTTATGAAATCTTTGACGGGGTTGCTGCCATCGTCGAATACGCATTCCTTTAACTCGCTGTCGCTTAGTAATTTTTCGATATGCTTTTTAAAAAAATCGGTGGATTCATTAAGCGGTAAAATTTTTTCTGATAAAACGGGGGTGCCCAGGTTTGAATCTAAAATATGCAGGATAGCTTTTTCTATTAATATTTCTTCCATCTTTTACTCCAACTTTTATAATTTAAAAAAAATATGAGATGATCCGTATGACGATTTTAAACTGATCATCCCATTTTGTGTTTTATTATAACATGAAATGACTGGAATCTCAACAGGTTAAACTGTTTTAATAACATAACGCAAAAGAGCGATTGTAAAATGTTTCTTTGAATATAATTACAATAATGACCTATAATTTAATCATAGGTCATTATTAATTGGATTTAACTGCAAGGATTTAAGCAAACGATTGACAATTCCACATTCATATCAGCTTTTACAGGAAGCGCTCCTGCTCCAAGGAATATTTGGTTTTCAGGTACGCTTGGGGTTACAGAATCAATTTCATTTTCGATTGTAGATATACTAACAGAAGAACTGGAGACCAGCAGGAAACTGATCTCTTTATGAATACTTCCGCTTTGTGGTATTAATACGTTATCACAGGTTATCTGAATCCTACGCGGGCCAGTTATATCAATATCAAGAGGTACCTGTTCCGTCGTATTGGCAAAAGTAGCATGACAGTCGCTAAAATTGGTAAATCTTAAGGTAACCCCTCCGGGTATAAATAAATTATCAACTATATCAACTGTAACATCAGGTGATAATTCAACACTTGATATCAATATTCGGTAAATTGCAGCATTTCCATTTATATTACAACATTTCTCAGTTGTTAATTGAACAGCATTTATATTTGTAGAACAATTTGCGGAGGCTTGGGTTCCGGTAGCTGATGCCGTAGCGATATTGGCAATGACAAACCTTCCCGGACGGGAAACACCTGTTACTTGAATTGTATAATTAATAATTACCTGACCGCCTGCTTCAATCGTTCCTAAATTGCCGCTTATTATAATCTGGCCTGGGGAACTGGTATTAACGCTTAATGAATCGGGAGTAACGGTAATGGAACCAATGCTAAGACCTTCAGGAACAGTGATGACATCATTAAACTGTACGTTATTTAAGGCAGCATCACCAATATTATTAACGGTTATATTATAAGTCAAAGTGGCCTGATTATTAATTATAGCGTGAGAGCATTCTTTGCTTAAGGAGAGCTTGCCTTGCGGATTACATTGCGGAACTTGAAAACAGTCACAGTCAAATACATAGATATTGGTAGCTGCTTTCACGCTGATTGGTTGAAGGCTTGTTGGATAATCACCTATAATTTCCAAACGGTATTCAACAGTGACACCTTTATCATAGCGATCACTGGTTTCAATTTTAACAAATTGAAAACCTGTTGGTGCCGGTCCGAAATTAGGATCATTGGTTGTTAAAGTATAATCAACTGGTGTAAAAGTGCCGCATCCGTCGATCTTTTCACTTACGGTTAAATTGTTAGAAATAATTAACTGGCAGATTGGTATTCCTATACTGCTGATCCCTCTAGCTGCAGTACTGCAGTCGGTCATAAATTTATACGTCCAAAAGGACTTATTGAGACTGGAAACATAAGCCGGGTTGTTTACAACACTTCCATCAGGTAGATTCTGACAAGTAGGCTGGATAACCGATATGCCATTTTGAGGACCGCAGCAGCAAAGCAGCGAGTAAGGGGTACAGAGGCAGGTTTCAGCAGGAGCTGCCTGTATATTAATCTGAAAATCATCTATCGGAACCAATTTATTTTGGTTTGCTTTTTTTTTGCAATCACAAAGCTTTGTGATATCGTCCATATTTATAATCCTCCATTTAATAAAAAAAATTCATGATTTATAATATGAGCAGTAATTTAAAGTGTTCTTATACCTCTATCTCTTGGGGTGGGTCGGAAACGTTTATTAAGTCAATTTGAACAAGCCGAAAGGGAATAGAAAAAAATATAGAATTAAATTAATCAAAAAATGCTACGCAATTTTTGTTTTTTGTTGTTATAATAATAGTAATATGTTTAGGAAGGTGATCAATAAAATGGAAGAACAAAATACGATGCAGGATTATATGGATGAAATTGAAAAATCCATGAGACGTATCTATAAAGATGATTTACTAAAAGGAACAATTATATCTGTCAACGAGGAAGAGGTTCTTGTAAACATCGATTATACTTCAGATGGTATTATTAAAAAAGAAGAATTGGTTGAGGATTACAATTATAACGCAGGCGATACAATTGCAGTGTATGTTCTTAATTCCCATGATGAAGAGGGAAATGTAGTGCTTTCTCATAAGAAAGCCGAGGAGATTGCCGGATGGAATGAGCTGGAAGAAGCGTACGAAGAAAAAAAGATGATGAAAGTAAAGGTTGCGGAAGTCATTAAAGGTGGCGTTACGGCAATTTATCGTAATGTGAGTTGTTTTATTCCTGCTTCTCTTTTGTCTTATCGGTATGTAGAAGATTTGTCTTCCTATCTGGGCAGAGATTTAGATGTGATTGTTGAGGATTTCGTTCGAGATAAGAAGCGCGTTGTCCTTTCCAGAAAGGCCGTTGAGGTTGTAGAACGAGAAGAGAAAAAGACAGAGCTGATGGCGGAACTGCAAGCTGGAGAAATGCGGGACGGTGTCGTTACCAAGCTGATGAAATTCGGTGCGTTTGTCGATCTTGGAGGGGCAGAAGGACTGATCCATCTTAATGATCTGGCTTGGCACAGGGTCAATGATCCGGCGGAGGTGGTATCCGAAGGCGATCAAGTTACCGTTTATGTTGCAAACGTTGATAAAAAGACTGGAAAAATTGGATTGGTGCTTAAAAAAGTCGAGGATGATCCATGGAAGGGAGTTGCCGACTATTACAAGGTTGGCGATATTGTTGAGGGGAATGTTGTCAGACTCATGGATTTCGGGGCTTTTGTTGAGATTGAAGAGGGCGTGGAAGGACTGGTTCATATATCAGAAATTTCATCAGAGCGGGTTCGCAAGCCGTCGGACGTTTTGAAAGTAAGCGATCGCGTACAAGCTGTCATTCTCAAAGTGGATGAGGAAAATAAGAAAATGAGTTTAAGCATAAAAGAAGCTGAGGGGCAAGTGACGGAGGATGTAGACCTTGTTAAGGAAGAACAGGGAACAACCTTGGGAGATTTATTCGGAGATAAATTTAAGGACTTTTTTAAGAATTAATTGAAGTGATTTTATAATATAAAGATTAAAATGGAAGAAACAGAATATTTCGTTCGTGTTTTTTTGATCGGGAGTTAAAATGGATTTCATCATCGCGTTCTTTGTTTTTTTGACGGCAATGCTGGTATGTTTGGTTTCTAATAACAGTATGCTTCTGGCCTTGCTTGTTGGATATGTGTGCTTTGTTGTTGTTGCATTGCGAAAAAACTATAAGCCGAAAGATTTGATTTGTTTTTCTGCAGATGGAATAAAGGACTCTTTGATCGTTGTAATGGTGCTTTTTCTCATAGGAATGCTGACTGCATCCTGGAGATCCAGCGGCACCATTTTATTTTTTGTCTATTATGGAATAAAGACGATTACCCCAAATCTTTTTTTAATCATAACGTTTCTTCTGACGTGCATATTATCCTATGCGATTGGAACTTCCTTTGGTGTGGCAGGAACACTGGGCGTTATCTTCATGGCGCTTGCCCGTTCCGGCGGAGTTGACAGCATAATTACCGCAGGTGTGATCATGTCAGGTATTTATTTCGGAGACCGATGTTCTCCTGCATCTTCCAGCATGATTCTTACTGCTGCGGTAACCGGCTCTGATGCCAATCAAAACATGAGAAAATTATTTTTGACTGCATGGGTACCTGTTGGAATTTGCTGTGCGATATACACATATCTGTCTTTTCGAAATCCGATACAACATGTAAGTACGGAAATTTTCAATGCGATTCAAGAGAGCTTTTCGATTACTTTGCTGGTTGCTGTCCCTGCCTTTTTCATGTTGGTTTTACCGCTGTTTAAAGTGGATGTAAAAATTGCAATGGGACTCAGTATCCTTAGTGCTGGCATGATCAGCATCTACATTCAGCATATATCGCTTCTGGAGTTTTTTGGGATTTGTTTTTTGGGATATCAGGGAAATGATGGATATCTTGGACAGATGCTGAATGGCGGTGGCATTGTCTCTATGCTTGAGATCAACGGGATTGTTATGATCTCTTGTACTTATTCGAGGATATTTGAAGGAACTGGCATGATGCGGCAACTTCAAAATAAGCTGGAATTCGGTATGAAAAAAATAGGAAGATTTCCGGTTACAGCGCTCAGCGGTTTTTTGTTCTGTGCCGTTTTCTGTAATCAAACGATTGCTACTACGATGGGGGCCGCAATCCTAAAAGAGCCTTATGAAAATCTTGGAGGCACTTCTTCTGAACTGGCAATTGACATTGGCAACTCCACCATAGTTTTGGCAGGAATGGTTCCATGGGCGATTGCTTCATCAGTCCCGCTTGGATTTATGGGCGTGGGGGCTGAGGCTTTGCCCTATGCTTTTTTGCTTTATATCATTCCAATTGGTTATTTGTTTTTGAAAAAATATCTGTATCATGAAAAGCAAGCTGCTTTAAAAAGCTGATATATATTACGAGATAAGAGGCGAGTGCAATTCTTCTTTGCTAAATGTTTTATTTGTTTCCTTTTTTTATTAATAAACTACCGGCTTTGAAGTGAAGCCGGTAGTAATGATAAAAGATGTGTGAAAATTTTTAAGAACAAACGAATTTTTAGGATGTTTTATTTTCTAATTCGTGATGCTCGACCTTGAAATCTTTATTGTATTTATGTTCGTTAACAAGCTTGATAAGAATAAGGTTTACAACGATAATGCATACAAACAACACATAAGCACCTCTTAAGCTTCCTGTTAAAGCAATGGAAACACCGCTCAGCATGAAGTTTAATGAAGTAATGATTCCTTGAATTGGGAAGATAACGCTGTTCACTTTTTCAAAACCATGACGTCCGAAGATTGCGGCCGGAAGTGATGTTGTAAAGTTCGCTGATCCTCCGATCGCCATTCCGATCATAAAAACTGAGATATAAATTCCCACTTTCGTTTCTGATACATTACATAATAAAGCACAGATATACCATAGACCAAAGGAAGTCATCGCTTTTTTGGTTCCCCATTTTTGGTCAATCACACCAAAAGCCCATGATCCAAATACACCAATGGCTGCCAATACAGTCATCATTGAAACCGCTTGCACCTGAGTAAACCCGAGCTGCATGTTTCGGACAACGAGCTGGGTCATAACGCCAACCGTTACGAGCTGGTAAATGCCGGTTGTCACAGCGGCAAGCCAAAACTCACGTTTTGTAAGGAGCTTACCTGTAGTCCAACCTCCTGTAGGATCTGCTTCCGCGTCTATAAAGTATTCTTTTGCATAGGTTTGCTTTGAAACATTGTCTGGATATTCATTCTTTTCCTGAGGAGTGTTTTTAATTGCGATCAGTCCTATAATGCCAAGAATAATGACTAATACAGACGGAACCATAACACCTTTTTGCAGTCCGAAAGTGCTGACTAAAAACCCAATCATCGGAACATAAAATGCTGATGCCAGATTATGACCCATCGTGGTATAACCCATTACGATCCCCTTCTTTTTCGGGAACCATTTTGCGACAAGGGTACCACCAGCAATGTATCCTCCTGACATGACCGAACCAGTTACAACACAAAGGCAAATTGCATAAGTGATTAGTGAATTGGATAAACCGATACCTGTATAGAAAGCTCCGGCTAAAACCAGGCAGATGGCAGAAGTTTTTCTTGCGCCAATTCTAATGTTGATTTGCCCGAAGATAAGAAAGAAAATGAATCCTACTAAACCGGCAACTGTTCCCATGCTAAGAACCAAAGAATAATCGATTCCTGTTTTTTCAGCGAAGGCAGGTGCCGTAAAATTTGAACCGTCATTGACCATCCCAACATAAAACCAGAACATTGCTGCACAATATAAAATGGTTCCCCATCCACTGCGGCTAAAGCCACCGATAATGCTGTTTTTTTTATTATTTGACATTATAATTCCTCCATTATTATTTTCAATCCATTTGGATCATCCTTATTTTGACAAGCCAGTATGGCGATTAGCTTGTCCGGGTCTCATACTTTTGAATAGAACGTGACAGATTACTATATTGTACGGTTTTGAAACTGCAATACCATTATGACGTAATTGCTTTACAAAATACAATCAAAGTGGTCATTCCAAACGAAAAGGATGGCTTAAATCAAGTAATACTTTTTTTCATTGTTCCCCTCCTTGTTACAAATAAATAAATAATTTTGTTTTTGGCATTCCAACCAGATCTATTTTGTTTTTTAATATGCAAACGGCATGCCAAAATCTTAACAAAGTTTTTTAGCTTTAAATTCGTTGAAAATACGGGATTAGGATTTATAGCTATTATGGTCAAATTAAAAAAACAATACAAAAATGTATTGTTTCTATAATAAAATAAAGAAGAAAGCGTATTTTGGAGCAGTTACAACAATACAAAAACGCATTTGAATAATACGAACTTGTATTGAGACGATGCGAATTTGCATTTGATAACGCTTGAATCGGTCAAAATACTAACAAACGTTCTGGATTTGAATTGCTGATTTATGCATTTAAGTTCCTGACGAAGTTGCTTCCTGGCAGAGACTTGGCTTTTTTCTTTAATTCTGCGTCAGTTGCGGCTATCTGAAGATGATTTTGATATAATTGGAGTGGTATAATATTATTTTAATATGCTATGCCGAGGTTAATCCTAAATAAATAATTGTCCGGATTAACAGTAGCAGCAGGAAACTCATATAATAGATTAAAATTCAATTAGGAGATGACTAAATTTGTCAATCAATGAGAATCTTGTAACCCCTTTGCCTGGACTAGAAAATCTGACATATGAAGATGTAAATATACTTTTGAATATTCAAAGGTTATGGTTGGAGGCTGTTCAGCTAACGCGAAGCTTTTTTCAAAATGCATTAAAAAGTCGCCCAGAACAAAGCGCCGAGGGAACGCGTTTATTTCTGAAACTTCCAGAAAAGATAAATACTGAATTCAAAAAATATTATAGTCAAGAAGATTCATATCAGTTCTTAAGTATGATATCAAAATTGATATCAGGATATTGGCAAATAGTGACTGCTTACAAAAATTCTGATACAGCAGCAATTAATTCAAGCACCGCGCAATGGCATCAAGCCGCCAATGAACTGGCTGAATTCCTTGCGAGAATCAACAAGTACTATGATGAAAATCAATTGAAAGTCTTATTACATGACTATATAAGTCTGGGAATTGAAGAAATTATTGCCTTATTAAATAATGATTATGAGTTGGAAAACAAAATATACGAGGAGATGCAAGATAAAGCGGTTCAAATCGCGAATTTCATAGCAATGGGCGTTATAGCAAGGCGGCATGCATCGAAATTAAGATGGTGCTAAAAATTCGGGAAAAATTTCCACGGATATCTTCGTTAAGTGATAAAATCTCTACCGTTTTACTTTCTCTCCCTAAGGGTGTAATCAAAAATAGAAAGGATCGCATATACTAGATTAACAAATATCTAGGAGATGAATAAAGTGCCGACTGCAATAACCCCTATACCCGGAATCAATTTAACTTATGATGATCTAAATATTCTTCTTACATTTCAAAAGCTTATGCTTGACCAAGTTCAATGGTTGAGAAATCACCTGATCGGCGTGTTAGAAAATATTCCTAGCCAAACCGCAATAGAAACCAAGTTGTTTCTGGAACTTCCCGTGGCTGAATACAATGAATTAAGAAAATATACAAGTGATGAAGTAGCACATCAATTTATGAATATTGTTGTAAGATTTACATTAGGGAACTGGCGTTTAACCAATGCTTATAAAAATGAAGATACCTATGTAATTGATATGAGTATCTCTCAGTGGAATCAAACTGCTGATGAATTGGTTGCATTTTTTGCTGAAAATTTTCAATATTTAGAGGAAACCCAGTGGAGAAACCTGGTATACGAATTATTAAATTTAAAGATTGAAGAAATCAATGCGCTTGTAAATGGTGATTATAATTTGGAGATTAAGCTATACGATCAAATAGAAAATAAGGCAATTGAAATTGGAAATAATATGGCACTAAGCATTATAGAAATGCACCATCATAAAAAAGAATCGCTCGCCTGCATTTAAAAAAGTATACATACCAAAAGCAATTTTATTTATTGATTTCAAATAAATCAGGTGACCATTTTATAACTATTAAACTCTTTTAGCACTTGGGATGTTAAGTAATTAAATGAGTCCGACTTTCAGAAAAAATCCGGCCCCCTTTGGCTATATAAGAAATGGATTATCGGATTTTCCCTGCTAACAGTGTACAACCTGTGTTGCAAGATGTCTTGCAATTTGATTCTGAGCCATCAGAATATACATATGCATGCTAATTCAATTACCTTTTATGGTTTGTTTTTATTTACATTATATGGATTGGTATTATATAATGAAAGTGGACGAAAGGTGTCGATATTTGACGACTAGTTATGCAAATTTTCAATTTGGATAAATTTTGGCACAAGTTTTTTAGATTGTAACGTGTGATCTATTAGGAAAGGAGAAAAATGATGCAAGAAAAAAGAATACTATCAGTTTTTTTAGTTTTTTGTTTGCTGGTTTGGTTCGCTCCTCCGTTGACGCTGACGGCTTATGCTACGGATAGCAACTATACCGTAACCTTTGATTCACAAGGAGGCAGTGAGATTGATCCTGTACAGGTAACGGGAGGAACAACGCTAAATGCACCAGACGATCCCGCTAAGAGTGGGATGATTTTCGCAGGTTGGTATAAAGAACCTGATTGCACGAGCAAATGGGGGTTCAACACTGATACGGTAATAAGTGATATGACCCTTTATGCAAAATGGGCGGATATCGTATTAGAACATAATGGTGAGAAAGATAGCTTTGCAACGATTCAAGAGGCAGTTAATGCTTCTGTGGATGGAGACAGTGTCATGTTAGGTGAAGGAACCTTTCGGGAGCAAGTCGTCATCACGAAAAACATTACACTTCAGGGTGAAGGCATTGATAAAACTGTGATAGAATCACCGGATTCTGGAGATTTAGAAGTCAGCGGCGGAGACTGGAAAACATTAAAAAATACAGATTCTATTGCAATCATTGGTGTGAAAACTGCTTCTGAAGGTACGGTTACGATCAAGGACTTGACAGTTGATGGCAGAAATCAAGGATTTTTATCAGCTGACAAGTATCCTGATGTCATGGCGTACGCGTTTCAGGGTATTGGCGCTTATAATACCAACCTGACAGTTGACTCTGTTAAAGTAACCAAAGTAAGGGAGCTTGCCAGTGATTACGGTTATATTACTGTCCCATCAGATTATCCTCAAGACCAGCCTTCAGGGATGAACCACAATGAAAACATCTTTGCCGAAAGTGCGGAAGGCGCCGGAACCCATACTCTTATCGTAACTAACTCCATTATCTCTAAATATCAAAAAACTGGAATTTTAGCCTGGGGACCAACGCTTGTTGTAGATATCAACAATAATACAATTCAGGCAGAGAAGACCCTTTGGAATACCGGTAATGGTATCCAAATAGCCTCTACGGTTTTCAGCGGCGGCGACCGCAGGGGTACGAGTGGTTCCATAACGGAAAACACCATAGAAGGGATTGGACTTGTTATTCCAGAACCCGGTGAGCCGGAGTCCTATTTGAATTTGGGGCAATCCGGACCTACAGCGATTCTGCTTTATCAAGCGGCAGATAAATTTAAAATTTCTGGAAATACAATTATTGGACAAGGTGTGCCGTCATGGCATTATCATAATACATCCGAAAACGGCGGCTATGGGAATGATGGAATCGGAATTTTTTTCAGTTCTGAATCAAAGGTGAAAAATAATACTATCTCAGGCTTTGATTTAGGAATTGCGGAAGGGGGCGCAGCTTCCAACACCTCAGCAATTGTCTCAGAAAATCAATTCAGTGAAAACGCCATTGATATATGGCTTACTTCTGGAAATGATCAGATCGAATTGAGCAATGAAGGAGAAGTTATTGCTTATGATCAGACTGGAAACGGTATTGACACAATTACCGGTTTCGGCTCAGGTGACCAGATTACTGTCATTGGATTTGAGTCTAATTCTGTGAGCGGGATGATTGGCAGTGATCCGATCTATGTAAAGGATACGGAGGGACACGACGCCGTAAATGGCTATAACGACGCTTCCCCGGTGGTTGATTTTACAAATGGAACCGTAGAAGAAGGAGACGGTACTTTAGTTGGAATGTATTCTGTTCAGGTTGATACTGACGGTAGCAAAACAACCTTATATATTGATACTGAAAACGATGAAGATGCACCTGAATTGCAGATTGAGCTGAACGGCATTTATAAAACGGATAATTTTATTTTAGATGGAGCATATATTTGCTTTTCTGGATATATTGTAACCTTTGATTCCCAGGGGGGCAGTGATATTGATGATCTTGAGGTTACTTATGGTGCTACAATTACCAAGCCTGATCAGCCTGATTATTCTGGGTACACCTTCCTTGGCTGGTATGCGGACTCCGATTATACTACCGCATGGGATTTTGATAGTGATACGGTAACAGGTAACACTACTCTTTACGCTAAGTGGAAGAAAAAAACATCTGGCGGCGGTAATCGCTCGTCTTCTAGCGCATCTACTTCAGATAAGACTGCAGAGGTCTCTGTAAACGGAGTATCTCAGAACGCAGGAAGCTCGAAAGATTCCACCAACTCGCAGGGTCAAACTGTTACAACGATGACGTTTGATAAAAATAAACTGGCAGAGATTCTTGATAACAAGAAGGAAGGATCGACTGTAAAAGTTAATGCTGCGGGAGGCTCCGACGTTATAACTAACGTACTGACAGGCGAAATGGTTAAGTCAATGGAAAACAAGGAATCTATATTAGAGATTCAGACAGATGCTGCGACTTATATCCTGCCTGCCTCAGAAATCAGTATTGATGCTATCTCCAAGCAGTTTGGCAATGCTATTTCCCTTTCTGATATTCAAGTTTCTGTTGAAGTTGCAGAATCAACAAAATCAGAAGCAAAGCTGGTTGAAGATGCAGCGAGTGCAAATGGTTTTGCTGTACAGGTTCCCGCTGTGGACTTTACCATCACATGCAAGTATAAAGGAAAGAGCGTAGAAGTATCCAATTTCGATTCCTATGTGCAGCGTGCGATCGTAATTCCCGATGGTGTAGATTATGAGAATATTACGACTGGGGTTGTAGTAAAATCGGATGGTACTGTTTATCATGTGCCGACCTATATCAAGAAGATTGACGGGGTGTATTATGCAGTGATCAACAGTCTGACAAATAGTATCTATACGCTGGTATGGCATCCTGTTCAATTTACTGACGTTACAGCCGCGTGGGCAAAAGATGCGGTAAACGATATGGGATCAAGAATGATTGTCACAGGCGTTTTAGATGATACCTATGAACCAAATAGAAATATCACCCGGGCAGAATTTGCTGCCATTATGGTACGTGCTCTTGGGCTTGCTCCAGGAGATGGGAATACTGGCTTTGCGGATGTTGCTTCTGCAAAGTGGTATGCCGGATATGTAAAGACTGCATTGGAACAAGGCATTATTACGGGTTATGATGAAGAAACCTTTAAGCCAAATGATAACATTACCCGTGAGCAAACAATGACAATGATTGCAAGAACAATGAAAATAACGGGCTTATTAGCCGCTCCTTCGGAAGATATCCTGAAGCCATACAGTGATGTTGCGGAAATATCTTCCTATGCTTTGGAGAGTGTGGAAAAGTGCGTCCTTACTGGAGTGGTATCGGGAAGAAGCGATACGGCATTGTCTCCCAAGGCGAACATTACCCGTGCAGAGGTTGCGGTAATTGTTCAAAGACTTTTGAAAAAATCGGATTTGATTGATTAATCTTTAAAGAACCTGAATTACTCTGATTCTGAAACCAATGAAACTCCTGCCCTTATATGAGAAGAGCAGGAGTTTTAATGTAATACGGAATTTTATCAAGGAATTAAAAAATGCTGGTTTTAACAATAGTATCGATCTCATATATTAGTATTAGGCAGTAAGACTAGGGGATCATGAAGGAGGTGAGTAAAAATTGGCAACCTATGAAACTACCCTGACTCCTATCCCGGGGGTTGAAAATCTTACTTATGCAGATGCTAATATACTTCTTAGTTTCCAAAGAATATGGCTGGAAAATCTTCAGGGGTCGCGGGAGTTCACTCATAGTTCCCTAAGAAACTTGCCGGATCAGACCGCAATTGAGACTCAGATATTTGAAAAGCTGCCGGCAGAACTTTATAATGAATTTAGAAAATATTACAATCAAGATGATGCGCAGGAATTTTTGGATTTTTACTCTAAATACTTCATCAATAACTGGCAGACGGTAATTGCGTACAAGAACAATGACAAAGCGGCAATTGACTTTAGTATTGAACAATGGAATCAAACTGCTGACGAGCTGGCGTCATTTCTTGCTGGATTAAGTGACTATCTGGATGAAGACCAGTGGAGAGTGTTGTTTCGTGATTATGTTAATTTAAAAAATATGGAAATTAATGCTTTTATAAAAGGAAATTATGACCTCGAGGCAGAGATTTATCTGCAATTGGTAGATTTGGTAACGCAGATCGCAAATAACATGGCCATGAGCATTATCTTTATGCGGCATAATCAAGAAAATAAATAAAAACGAACTGCGAAGGAATAATGAGAACAGGTCGTTTTCTATTATATTTAAGTATTTCGCTTTATGAATAATGATGTAATTTTAGCTAAATCAAAATACATGGATTTAGAAAATAATAAAAATAAAATTTTAGATGAACCTCGAATAGCTGAAGATCCAATTACTTATGATTAATAAAAATAATAAACAACGCAGCCAAGTGAAATTGGCTGCGTTGTTTTATAACCACCTAGTAAATACAAAACCACCTACAAAGAATTGTAAGTGGTTCGTATAATTGTGTATTGGTACTCCATCAGGGGTTCGAACCCTGGACACCCTGATTAAGAGTCAGGTGCTCTACCAACTGAGCTAATGAAGCATATTGGCTACCGTTCGGCACTTTGCCGACGAACCTATTTAAAAACCAAAAGTAACTTCTGTGTTTTGGCACATTTAATAGTGTACCAGTAGCAATAGAGCTTGTCAATACCAAATTTAAAAAATAAAAGGCAGAAGTTTCAAAGCTTTCTGCCCGTTTATATGTGCGTTGTTTTTCTTGTTTTGCGAAGAAAAACGTTACTCTTTACGACTTGTTCCAAAGTCGATCAGCGCGTACTTTCCAGTCTCCGGCAACTTTTACGCAGCGTCCGCAAAGCTCATCCACATCTTCGGGATGCTGCAGATCTGTTGAAGAGGCACCTGATGCATGCACCATTTCAGCCAGCTTTTCCGGATTGTCAAGCAATGGACACGGTTGCAGCATATTTTCGTTGAATGGCTGATTTTTATGGTATTCCATAAATAGAGGTGATTGCAGAGCCTCTAGCAAGGTCTTTTCGTTGATATTAGAGTCTGCATAATGGATGAATGCACAGGGCTCAATATCACCTGCTGCGTTAATATGTAAATAGCAACGGCCACCCGCGATGCATCCACGGACATATTCACCGTCATTCCAAAAGTCCATGGTAAAGAGCGGTTTTTCTTTACGGAATTTTCTGAGCTGATGATACATATATTCTCGTTGTTCCGCAGTAGCAATCAGATCGGGAACTGCGTCTTTGCCAACGGGTATATAAGTAAATATCCAAGCGAACTTGCAGCCTCTTGCGATCATATCGTCTATGTATGCTTCGCTGCCTATTACTTCAGCGTTTTTCCTGTGGTAGCAGGTAGAAAAACCAAACGGCAGTTTTTTCTTTTTTAGAAGATCCATGGCGCGAATGACGGCCTGATAGGTGCCAGTTCCACGACGCATGTCAGTTTCTTCTTCGAAACCCTCTACGCTGATGGCGGGAATGAAATTTTTAACGCGCAGCATTTCGTTCGCAAATTCCTCGTCGATGAGTGTGCCGTTGGTAAAGGCGGAGAAGACACAGTCATTGTGTGTTTCACATAATCGTATGATATCTTTTTTACGTACCAGCGGCTCTCCACCAGTGAATATAAACATGTGCATTCCTAGTTCTTTTGCTTGATTGACAATATCACTCATTTGATCAAAGCTCAAAGAAAGCTTATCGCCGTATTCTGCGGCCCAGCAGCCGGTACAGTGAAGATTACAGGCAGAAGTCGGGTCAAGCAGTAAAGTCCATGGTATATTGCATTGGTACTTTTTTTCGAGCTCCTTTTTTCGCTGATTACGCAAGATGAGAGAATTTATAATAAAGTTTTCAAACATTTTTTTGCGTACGCCGTCATCAATGTCGGTGTATAAGCTTTTCATCAGTACGTTCCAATTGTTTTCTGGATCACTCAGAGCTTCTTTGGCAAGCCTGCATGGTGTCGCATACTCATGACTTGTGTCAAATTTTTCTATCCAATCGATTATCTTTGGAATATTCTCGTTTGGGCTGGAGTCAAGATAGTCGATTACCTTTTTCAGACTATATGCTTCAATCATTTCTTTCATTTTACCCAAAACAATCATCTCCTTTTTTTCCATATGGCACACGTTTGTCTCTTTATTTTACCACTACATTAAAAAAATACCATTAGACAAAAATGCAGAAATGTATAGTATCAAATAACCCAGTCAATTATTTATATTAATAAATCGAATAAAAAATTCCTAAAATTTCCGCTTATAGTTTTAACATAGATGAACAGAATAAGCATTGAGGAGGGATGATAATGGACAGCAAAATGAACAATTCGTCGTACAGTAGGAACAATGATGAAATGGTCAGAAATGATACAGAAAATTCTACAGTTGATTCCACTAGAAATCAGGGCGATCTGAGAGAATTGAGAAATCAAGGTGACTTGAGAGATGTCACGGACAAAAGTGGAAACAAAAAAAGAATGAATATGACCAATTCAGATTATTAGTTCGTATTGGAATTGGGTAATTTTAATAGCTTATGCATGAAATCGGATTTGATGATAAGCTATCATGAAAATCTCTCTTTTTATACTAGAGTGGGTATTATGTATACCCACTCTTTTTACGTTGTTCTCATTGCTATTCCTAACTTTGTATATTATAATAAAGTGAATTATTATAAAGTTGCAAAGGTGCTCAATGTGGAAAACAGCAGTATTTTTGGGAATAGAATAGAAGAATGGCTCAAGGATTTTGGGCTGCCTTACATATCGCAAGTTGAAGCAATGATAATTTTATTGTCAGTGGTACTTATCTTGCTCTTTTTGCTATGGATTGTTTTTCGCAAAGCGAGATTGTGGTACTGGAAGACGGATGTTCAGCTTGATATGCTAAAAAGTATTGAGTCTCATTTGAAAAGCGTTGAGGAAAAGTTTTCGCAAAATCCACCAACGTTAACGGAAGAGGCTGATGGCGAAATAGAATGTCAAAAAAATGTAACGGATGATTTACCTAAGGAGAAGGTCATACAGAATTGTGCAGCACAAGATTTAGAAGGATTGACTGCTATAGGCAAGAGCGGAAGGATATACACAGAGGCAGAATTAGAATTGCAAATCAGAGAATAAAACGGAGGGTCGTAGAATGTATTGTAGAATGTGCGGCAATTTGCTAAGCGATACAGATCGATTCTGTAAAAAATGCGGGACAAAGATAGATTTGAAACCATCCGCAGATTCCGCAGAACCGATTGGAGAAAAAGAAGAAGTTGTGTTTAATCCCCCATACGAGGAGAAAGCCCCGCATCATAATCGTTTTTATTTTGTTGAGGAAGAATCTTCTGAAAAAAGAAAACAGAAAGAGAAGCTGAAGGGCTTTACCTCAGGAAATGAAAGGGAAGAGAACAAGTGGAAAGAGGATAAATCGGACAGAGAGCATAGTGGGCGGAATGACGAATTTAATTGGAATGTACACGAATTCCCAAAAGAAAAAGAAAAAGAAACCGAGGAAGCAGTATTTAACTGGGAATTGAAAGAATTTGACCAGCCTGGGTCAAAAGAAGCGACGGAAACTGCCTCTGAAGAGGAAATTTTTCGGGAAATAATGGGTGACGCAAACGCACTTAAAGGATCCAACATTGATCGCTTTTTTACTTTTAGTAAAAAAAATGAAGAGTTTCAAAAACTGTTGGATCGGGAATATGAAAAACATAACAGGCATTCTGAGCAGATAACAAAGCTCATTACAGAAGCGGACACATCGGTTGAGACAGATAAAATGGATCAATTCGAAACAGGCGCTGATTTGAAAGCAAACGAGGGATCAGACACGACAATTGCATCGAGCGTAAGAGAGAAACAGGTGCCGGAAGAGACGATTTGTCAAGCAGAGAAGGTAGAGATATCTGTCCCTAAAATAGAAATGGACGTGGAACCATCGGTAGAAAAGATTGCACAGGAATCAGAAGAATCGGAGCAGAATGCTTCAAAATCGGAGCAGCTTTCAGAGATGACACAGGCGAGAAAGCTGTTCTTTGGGGATACAATGATCAAGGATAATGAGGCTATAATCAAAGATATGGTGTCTGCCGAATCTGATGCAATGAAAAATGGTGATTTTGACGTGGAACAAAACGCTCAGGCTTCTGCGGAACATAGTTTGGGGAAAACTGTTGTGGACTACTCCCCGGAAGAAGATCAGCAAGCAGCGTCTGGCGGGATTTCTGAAGCATTCGAAACACCCGAAAACTCTGAAATATCCGAACCATTCACCGAAAGGGAAATGGTGGAGGATTCGGTGAAAGAGGAAGAAGAACCCAGAGAAAAGGGGCGTAAGAAACAACGTTTTGGACAAATCCTATTGATTATTATCGCTGTAATCTTGGTTGCAGAAATAGCTATTCTAGGTATTCTATCTGCTCCTGAAAGTACTGCGGCAAAGGCAATTGAAAAAACGCAGACAAAAATTGCTAGAGTAATGGTGGGATGGAAGGATGGAATAAATAACCTGATTTCAGGGAAAGATTCCAAAGAAGAGAAAAACTCAGATCAAGGTGATGCAAAGCAGCAAGAGGGAACGGATATCAAAGAACCGGAAGATGATGAAAAAACACCCACACCGGATTCGACCCCTATGGAAGATAAAGCAGCCCTGGTTGCCTCTCAGCTTTCGAATAATACTAATATTGAGCAGGTGAAGGCCAATGAGACATTGTCTTTTGCGGATGGGAAAGATTATGGGCTGACAGACCTGAACAATTCCAAGCCGATTGCAAATAACATCTGGGTGACACCAGAGGGAGGAACGACCGTCTACTATGACCAATCGATCGTCGGAACCGTCATCGCCTTTGATTCACAGTGGATCGACTATGTAAACGGAAATGATGACAGTGTCCTTAATCTTTTAAAAAAGGACAGTGAAGCATATAAAAATTCAGTTGGCTTTTCTAAAGTTGGGAAAGTGAAAGAAACCTTCAAAACACTTGAAATAGGAGAGATTCGTCAAGGAGCGGAAGGGTTCTATCTATGGGCACATGAAGAAATACAAATAACGGAAAAAGGAGTTACAACAGATAAAAATTACAACTGGATATATTACTTAGAGCCAGTCGAAGGAAAAATGAATATTGTTAACTATTTTAATTTTAAATAACAAAAAAAGAGCATTAAAAGGAGATGTTAAAATGGCAACAAATTCAAGGTTCGAACGAAGCAAAATCACAACGGGAAACATCGCTTTTTCACTGTCGAGGACAACAATTGAGACGGCTTTCTACGGCAATAATGTGAAAAAAGTTATTGGTCTTTCGGAAGCATACGAAATGGCGAAAAATTCCGCTGGGACAATCGTGACAGACATGCCGGTTTTCGAACCTGAAAAAAGCGGCTTACCTGAGGGAACAAAAATATTATTGTTCAATGATGGAGAAACCGTTGGAAGATTCGCAGACGCAAGAGTTATTCTTGGCGAAGAGGGAGTGAAAGAAAAAGAGTATGCGGGAGTCCTTCGGGAAGCCGTATACGGAACCCGGTATAAAACCATGCTGCATACAGAAGCTTACATTGGTTTAGATGAAGATTTTATAGTAAAGGCAAATTTACTGGTTCCGGAGACCTATGAGAACACTCTTTACAACTGGTTGCTGAACTTCCAATACATCAATAAGGTATATGATGAGATGTATAAAAAATCCGTAACCCTTGGAAATGAACCGGATATCTATATCCTGTCCGATCCCGACTGGAGAGACCCAAGGTATCCAAATGGAATCGCATACTTTGATCCAGAGCACAACTGTGCCGCATTACTTGGACTGAGGTATTTTGGGGAACACAAAAAAGGAACTCTGACCCTCGCATGGAGCGTTGCAAACAGAAATGGATATGCATCTTGTCACGGCGGTTTGAAGAGAATGGTCAGAAAAGACGGTAAAAAGCATGTGATGGGAGTCTTTGGACTATCCGGTTCGGGAAAATCAACCTTGACTCACGCGAAACACGGAGGGAAGTATGACGTAACAGTACTCCATGATGACGCTTATGTTATTTCGACGGAAAATGGTTCTTCCGTAGCGTTGGAACCTTCTTACTTTGACAAAACACAAGATTACCCATTGACTTCACCGGACAATAAATTCCTGATTACGGTTCAAAACTGCGGAGCAACCATTGACTCTGAAGGTAAGCTGGTGATCGTGACGGAAGATCTTCGAAACGGCAATGGCAGAGCCATAAAATCAAAAATATGGGCACCTAACAGAGCAGACAAGATGGATGAGCCGGTGAATTCCATTATATGGCTGATGAAGGATCATTCCTTGCCGCCGGTGGTGAAGTTGGAGAATCCCGTATTGGCATCCGTTATGGGTGCGGTTCTTGCCACAAAACGAACGACAGCGGAAAAGCTGGCAAAGGGTGTTGACGAGGATGCGTTGGTATTTGAGCCTTATGCAAATCCCTTCAGAACTTATCCGCTTGAACAGGATTATGGGAAGTTTAAGGCGTTGTTTGAAAAAAGAGGAGTTCAGTGTTATATTATCAATACCGGTTATTTTCTGGATAAAAAGATTCCGAAAGAGGTTTCCGTCGGCATCATAGAGCGTATCGTAGATGAAACGGCACAATTTAAGAATTTTGGAAAGATGTCTGATATAAAAACTATGGATATCGAAGGATTTGTACCAGATTTTGAGGATAAAGACTATGTTGGACTTTTAAGAAAGAGTATGGCCAACAGAATCGAATATCTTGAATCCCTGGTTGATTTGAAAAGCGGAAGAGATGCTCTGCCGGAAGAAGCAAAAGCAGCAATACAAAAACTGATTGAGGAACAGAGATAATGGGTACATAAGTTAAAATAATTCGTTAGTTCGCAGGTGATTTGAAAAGAAAATTGCCTGCGGACATAACCGAGATGAGGGGGGAACAATAATTTGAAAAAAACAAAATTAGGATTAGGCATTATCATTTTGATCATACTGGTAATTGCGGCAGGATTCGGAGGGCTGGTAACTTTTATTACCGATTACCTTTGGTTTAAGGAGCTTGGTTATACCAGTGTGTTTTTCAAGCAGCTGTTTACACAACTGCAAATCGGAATACCATCTTTCGTGGTTATTATGGTACTGACTTACTTTTACTTGCGTGTGCTGAAGAGAGGTTATTACAAAAAAATTGATATGGTGGATACGCCTGCGGTAAGTGAAAAAACGCTTAACAGAATCTCTTTGGGGTTAGGTGCCATCTTTGGAGTCCTTGTGACGATTACTACTGTAACAGGATTGTGGTTTCAGATTCTGAAATTTAAAAACAGTTCTTCCTTTGGAGTGGAAGACCCTATTTTTGGCCTTGATGTTTCTTTTTATATTTTCAAATTGGAGTTTATCACCCAAGTAAATCAAATTGCTATTGGTATCGTTCTGGCTTTTGCTATTCTGACTCTGATTTACTACTTCGTTCTTCTTTCTATGAGAAGACCGAAAATTTTTGATCAGCAGGCGGGTTCGCAGAACAATCAGAATGGAAACGAAGAGCAGACTTACCGAAATAATAACTTCGGAAATGCATTTAATGGAATGTTTGGAGATGCTTTTAACAAATTCGGGCAAAGTGTTAACGGAGGTCAGGGCTTTGGAATGGGCAGTGGACCCAAGAAGCAGTTTGATAATAACAATTTCAAGGAATTGCTTCATATCGCGTCCAACCAGCTCACCGTTTTGGGCGTAATCTTTTTCCTCATGGTTGGGAGTAATTTCTTCCTGAAGCAGTATTCACTGCTGTATTCTCATACAGGGGTGCTATACGGTGCAGGCTTTACCGATATTAATGTTACCTTATGGGTTTACCGTGCTATGGTCGTGCTTTCGGTTGTTGCGGCCATCGGCTTTGCATTGGGCATCAAGAGAAAAAAGTACAAAATGGTATTTACGGTACCTGTTATCATGATTATCTTGGGAGCACTTGGAACAGGGTCTGCCATGCTGGTGCAAAATTTAGTCGTTTCACCTGATGAAATTACTAAGGAAAGCCAGTATCTAAAAAATAACATTACTTTTACCCAATATGCTTATGACTTGCAGGATGTGACTGTGAAAAATTTCCCGGCCACCAATGATCTGACGAAGCAGGATATTACCAACAACATGGGAACGATTCAGAATATCAGAATCAACGATTTTGATCCTGCAAATAAATTTTACAATCAAACACAAAGCATCCGACTTTATTACTTGTTTAATGATGTTGACGTAGACCGGTATATGATCAATGGAGAATATACACAGACGTTCCTGTCGGCAAGGGAAATAGACGAAACAAAGACCAGACAGGAATGGATCAACAAACACTTGAAATATACGCATGGTTATGGTATCACCCTTTCCAGGGTTGATAAAGTGACGACCAGCGGTCAGCCGGATATGTTGATCGACAGCATTCCGCCAGTTTCCGAGGTGGAAGAAATCCAGATAACCAGACCGGAAATTTATTTTGGAGAGCTGACCAATGATTATATTCTAACGAATACAGATGAGCTGGAATTTGATTATCCAAGCGGAGAGAGCAATATCTACTCTACCTATGAGGGAGCTGCGGGAATCAAGCTGGGCTTTTTAAATAAAGTTTTGTTTGCCATTCGGGAACAGAGCCTGAAGCTTCTGGTATCCACAAATATTTCCGGTGATTCCAAAATCGTGATCAACCGTAATATCATGGAACGGGCACAAAGGATCATGCCTTTCCTTGAGTATGACTCGGATCCATATATCGTAACGGCGGACGGGAAACTTTACTGGATCCTGGATGCTTATACCACAAGCAGTTATTACCCTTACTCTGAGCCGTTTGATCCGACCAAAAGCCGCATGAATTATATCAGAAATTCAGTAAAAGTTGTTATTGATGCCTACAACGGAGATGTAAATTATTATCTCGTTGATGAGGACGACCCAATCGCAAATACCTATGCTGAGATTTATCCGGTTTTATTTAAGAGCTTTGATCAAATGCCGGATAGTTTGAAGGCGCACATTCGATATCCGAATCTGATGTTTAATATTCAGGCGAGTGTATATAAACGATATCATATGAATGATGTAAAGGTTTTCTATCAAGGAGAAGACTTATGGCAAATTGCTAACGAAATCTATGGTACGCAGGAAGCGCAGATGAGGGCAAACTATTATATCATGAAGCTTCCGGGAGAAAACGATGTAGAATTTATAAGTTCTGTTCCGTATACGCCATCCGGTAAGCGGAATATGACAGGACTTCTGATGGCAAGAAATGATGGGGAACATTACGGAGAGCTAATTTTATATCAGCTGCCAAAGGATAGGATTATTTACGGACCAATGCAGATTGAGTCCCAGATCGACCAGAGTCCTGAAATTTCAAAAGAATTTTCGCTTTGGAACTCTTCCGGGTCAACCTACATTAGAGGAAATATGTTTGTTATTCCGATTGAGGATTCGTTGGTTTATGTAGAACCGGTTTATCTTGAGGCAGCGAACACCGGCAGCCTTCCTGAAGTGAAGAGAGTCATCGTGGCTTACGGCGACCGAATTGCCTATGAACCTACTTTAGGGGCTGCACTGGATTCCCTGTTTGGCACAGGTACAGGAACGGTTCAGGATAACGAAACCGAAGAACCGCGAAACAACGGCGAATTGACAGTGGATGATTTGATCCGACTGTCCAATGAAGCGTTTAAAAACGCAGCGGCAGCACAGCAGAGCGGGGATTGGTCCTCCTATGGACAATATCTACGACAATTGGAACAGTATCTGAACCAGTTGATGCCGGAGAAAGTAGAAGATCCGAATCAGCAAATTCCAACAGATGGAACGAAGTAAAAACGAACAAAAATACACCTTGTTGACCGGTTGTTAACAAGGTGTATTTATATTCAAGCAGAGATTTTTTTCAGTCTATTGCAATACTGCCATCAGTGCAGGGATGAGCTGCTTTTTTCTGGAGACTAAGCGTTCCAGGTGAAGAGATTCTTTAGAAGCACAAACCTTCATGGCGGTTTCCGCTGCTTCCTGAGCACCTTGCCCATAGCAGAGCAGTTCGGTAGATTCCTCTATAATATTGGTGAGCATGATAAACAGCATATCAATGTCATTTCTTCTGAAAGAAGCGTTTAAGTAAGAAAGCAATTTTGCCTTTACATCCAGCAGCTCCGATGGATTCATAAAGGTGATTTGACCGACGGCAAAACTAACATTGCTGATTGAATAAGTCTTAAAATCCTGATAGAGCATTTCTTCCGGGGTTTTATTTTTCAAATTGCTGCCCGCATGGAATAACTCTTCGGCAAATGGCTTGATTTCAATTCTGGCAATCGCAGATAGCGCTTCGGCAGCTTTTTTGTCGTCCTCTGTGCAAGTTGGGGAACGGAACATTAAGGTATCCGTAATGATGGCAGCCATGAGCAGACCTGCCATGTCCGGCTTGATTTCTACATGGTTTTCCAGATACATTTGATAAACGATGGTGGCCGTACAGCCTACCGGTTGATTGCGGAAAAAAACGGGAGATATGGTTTCAAGATTTCCGAGTCTGTGATGGTCAATAATTTCAAGTATTTCAGCACGTTCCAGTCCGTCAACCGCCTGAGATTTTTCATTATGATCCACTAGAATAACCTGCTTCTTTTTCACATCAAGGAGTGATCTTCTTGATATCATACCACAATAAGAACCATAAACATCCAGTACAGGGAAGTCACGGTGACGGACTTTGGCCATGACGTTTTTTACATCCTCGGTAAAGTCATCTGTCTCAAAGGTGATGAGATTTTCCCAGCGCATGAAATAATGGATCGGCGTGCTTTGATTGATCAGCCGTGACACGATATAGGTATCATAAGGAGTACTGATGATGCGGCATCCTTTTTCCTCTGCAAGCTTTTTTATGGTCAAGGAAATCGGCGCTCCGGTACATACAATAATGCATCCGGCATTCATCTCGATCGCACAAAGTTGGGATTCGTACCGATTGCTTAGTATGATGATATCACCGGGATCAATATAATTTTCCAGTGTATCGGGGTTTGAAGCGGCAATCAGGATTTTTCCTTCTTCCACGACATCGTCTATATTCCCTACAATCATGGAACCATCTAAGGTTTCAATAATATTCTCATAGCTGGTTTTTGCAGTGGCCAGAATTTTATTATCATAGATATCCATGTTGGCAGTTGCAATGTCCTTTACCGATATGAGACCCTCCAAACGGTTCTGGTGAGTAATCGGCAGGGTTGCCACATTCAAATCCCGCATCAGATTCCAGGCTTTTTTTAGTGAAATCGTGCTAAGCACTCCTTCTGTCTTTCGGATATCGATATCCTTTACCTGAGTACCTATGTCCTGAATAAAGTCTGGGTTTTCAACTTGAAACTTTTCTAACACGTACTTTGTCTCATCGCTGAGATCACCTGCACGTTTTGGGATGTGAACGTCTTTCGTTAAATGATTTTTCAGATTAGCATAGGCGATCGCGGAACAGATCGAGTCTGTATCCGGGTTTTTGTGTCCAATTACAATTACTTTTTGATTCATTTATTTTTCTCTCCAATCGTTTCTTGTAACGCATAGCATAGCTTGGTAATATGGTTTGAAAGCGGATGGAAGAGTAAGCTGACTTTGCAGAACCTCAGCATCAATCCATCGGAATGCCTTTCCTTCTAAAGCTTTGACAAAGATCAGGTATCCCGTCATCTTCCATTCGATATGGGTGAAGATGTGCTTTGCCTTTTTCAGGGATCTCAGGGAAACAGGAGATAATTCCAAGCCAGACAGCATGCATCGTACCTCCTGTTCTGAAAGATTGCCGGGGAAATTGGGAAATTCCCATAATCCGGCAAGCAGTCCTTTTTCTGGTCTTTTTCTTAGAGCGACCTTGTTTTCACTCAGTAGGATTAAAACAGTCTTTTCTTCTATTTTTCGCGGTTGTTTTGGTTTTTTTGCAGGAAAATCCATCATACGTCCCTGACGATATGCTTCGCAAAGCGGTGAAACAGGGCACGCTTCGCATTTTGGAAGTCCGTTTGGAAGGCAGATGGTAGCTCCCAGCTCCATCATTGCTTGATTAAAATCACCGGGTCGATCTTTGGGTATGATTTTACTGATGCATTCTGTAAGCTCTCGCTTTACTGCGGAAGATGTGATATCTGAATTTACTGCGGTAATCCTGGTTATGATCCGAAGAACATTTCCGTCTACGCAGGGCACCGGCAATTGAAAAGCGATGGAGCCAATGGCACCGGCAGTATATTCGCCGATACCGGGTAAACTTCGAAGTGCTTCGTAAGAAGCCGGTAATTGACCTCCATGGAGGTCAATGATAATCTTGGCTGCCTTGTGAATATTTCGAATCCGGGAATAATACCCTAAGCCTTCCCAAAGCTTCAATACATCGTCCTCAGAGGCATTTGACAGAGAAGATAGTGTAGGGAATTCTTTCATAAATCGATCAAAGTAGGGCTTTACAGCTTCCACTCTGGTTTGCTGGAGCATAATCTCAGAAATCCAGACAGCATAGGGTTCCGGGTTCTCGCGCCATGGCAGGATTCGTGCATGACAGTCATACCATTGCAACAGTGGTATGACAATCTCTGATAATTGATGAGGGGGTGTTTCCTTATATTTTATTGTACTTTTTTTCATTATATTTTCTTTTGGCCTCTGTTTCTGTTCTTTGCAGACATTGTCTTTTGTTCCATTGTAACATGACGGGATATCTATCGTAAAAGAAATTTGATATTAAAAAGTAAAAAAGAGTGAAAATAGAAATCAAAAATTTCCACTCACTCAGTGTTTATGTGAAGTCTTTTAAAACAATATAATAAAGCACTAAGAATAAAAGTGAGGTGACCCCTATAAGTTAGACTTTATAGCGTAGTAGTAATTTTCAACTGCTACGCTATTTCTTTATGCTACTTGGAGATTGAGTCTGTATTCAATAGGACTCATCCATCCAAGAGATTCTTTGATTCTTTGTTCGTTATAATATTTTATATACCTTTCAATTGATAATTTCAATTCCTCATAACTATAATATACAACTCCATAATACATTTCCTGTTTCATAATTCCAAAGAAATTTTCCATAACAGAATTGTCATGACAGTTTCCTTTTCGTGACATACTTTGAAATATTTTATTGGATTTTAAAGTATATACATAGCTCTTCATCTGGTATGCCCATCCTTGATCCGAATGAAATGTTCTTCTGTATTTACAATCTTCAGTAATATTTATAACTTCGCTTAACGTATTCATAATGTTTATTGCAGAAGGTTTTTGTGAAATCCCATAGCTAAGAATTTCGCGATTATAAAGATCCATAAATGGATCAAGATATAGCTTCCTGATTAACATTCTTCCTCTTTCGTCAATTTCGTAGTATTTAAATTCTGTTGTGTCGGTAGTTATTTTCTGATGAGGAACATTTGTATTAAATCGACGATGGATTCTATTCGGAGCCACAGTTCCAACCTTTCCCTTATAGGAACTGTACTTTCTACTCTTACGTGTAAATGAAGTTACCTGAATCCCAAGTTTTTGCACAAGACGTTGGACTTTCTTTTTATTTACGATTATTCCATGTTTACGCAGTTCTCCATAAATTCTGCGATATCCAAAATCTTTGTGTTGACTACGTATTTCCAGAATCATTGTTTCTAATGTTTGGTCGTATTTCCGTTCAAATCGCTTTTGCCAATACATATATGTGGCTTTAGGAAATCCAGTAATTGCGAGAATATCTTTTAATTTGAAGGATCCTCGGAGGCTGTGGATGATTCTCGCTTTTTGTTCTGAGATGTTCCCTCTAAACGCAGCCTCCTCAGTTCTTTTAAATATGCATTTTCGATTCTTAATTTTAAATTTTCTTCTTCGAGTCGTTTAAGATACTCTGATTCAGTATCTATACTTTCGTTGAATTTCGGTTTGACATCTTTTGGTCTTGACACTTTTGAACGCCTTCCCTTCCGTTTAGGTTTCAATGCATCAGGGCCAGCAATTCGAAAGTCATTTACCCATTTAGTAATTAACGGCGGGTTATTCATTCCCAAACTTAGAGCTAACTCCTGATATGAAACTTCTGTTGTTAAATATAACTCTACTACATGAAGCTTAAAATCAAAAGAGTAAGTTTCATTTTTACGAGACCGCAATAATCCGTCTGAGCCGTATTCTTTATAGGCAGCAACCCAACGCTTTATAGGCCCAGAGTCTGGAATACCATATTTGTTGGCTAAATACCCATAACTACCATTATTGCTCAAATACGCTTGAACAATTTTTTTCTTAAATTCAAAACTATACTTTGCCATAAAAAACTGACCTCCCATAAGTTAGATTTTTTGGTCTAACTTATGGGGGTCAGTTCAAAGTGCCTTATGAAAATGCTTTTTCTCGAAGGGCTCTTGATATGATTCGATGGCCTTCTTCGTTGGGATGGATTCCATCTTCACATAAGTAGTCGCCGAAGTTTTTTTTACCTAAAAATCCCGATCGGATGTCAATCACGGGTATCTTTTCTTTTTCTCCTAATTCTTCAATAGTGGCGCTGTACATTTCCTGCCACTTATAGATGTTTTCTATTTCGCCGAGAAATGTTAAAATGTTTTTTCCATTTAGCCCTTTGCTGATCCATTGGAAATACCGTTTTGGTTCAATGGGGGGCAGGTTAAGAAGTATTGGTCTTCCGCCATTTTGAATGACTCGATTAATTAATTCCATATACTTTTCCCGAAAAAGCGGAATTGGTGTGTTGCAAAGGTGCTGTTGAAACGGGTTCTCTGAAACTTCAGCCCAATTGTAATCACAATCATTGCCGCCGAATTCCAGTACCGTATAATCAAACTTGTTCAGCTCAGCTTCATGACGCTTCAAAATCTCGCTTCCCATGGATATGGTGCAGCCGAATTTAGCAAAGTTCAATATGGAAATTTTTTGTTGACGCTCGACAATGTGCGCAAAGCTTTCTTTCAGAAAACGATACTTGTTTTTAACAGCATCGAAAACAACGCCTTTTGCTACGGAATCTCCAAAAATACAAATTGAATTGATCATATCGTAAACGCCTCCTTCTGTAGGGCAATACTATGTAATGTAATATTTAATATTATATTATGCAATTATAGATATTTCAATACTATTTTTAGAAATTTAATTGACGAAAAATAAGGAACAGCGTTGACAAGGCATTAGGCACATTTATATTTTAATCTTTGCCCTGATGTGGTAAAATTATAACAATGAAAAAAGAGGAGTTGCTTTATGAAAGAATTAACTGAACTGATAGAAAAACTATCTGTGGAACGGCCTGCTGACTGGGAGAGTTTGCCAGATATTGAGCTGTACCGAGACCAGGTATTAAACTACATGAAGCGTCAGCATTCTCTTCAGCCAGAAGATGCACAGCTTACAGGAGCAATGATTAATAATTATATTAAAAGCGGACTTTTGCCCCGTGCAAACGGGAAGAAGTACACAAAAGACCATCTTGTTTATCTAACGGCAATCTGTTCTTTAAAACAAGTGCTCAGTGTAGGAGAGACCGATGAACTGCTGAAATTGCAGCCGAATATTTCCGATGTCAGAGGATTTTATAAAGATTATCTGACTCAGATTGGCAGAGCTTTTCGGGAAACTTCCGAACAGCTTGATGAAAAGAGTTCAAAAGAACAGCTGGCTGCGACCGCTCTTCAACTGGCGATTTCCAGTTACACTCAAAAATTGGCCTGCGAAAAAATATTGGATATTTTAAAGGAAAAAGAGATTCCGCAAAAAGGGAAGACGAAATAGTTCTGTGTTATTTGAATCGTATCATAAACAAAACAGGTATTGAACACTCGCTTCAATACCTGTTTTGCTAGATGGGTTGAAAAGATTTTTTTTCGAATAATTTCTTTCGGCTTTCCACTTTCATATTCCGCAGTATCATTTTAAGTGGATCACTGACTGATTCTATATTTTTCAAATCCAATGACTGTGACTGTCCGTTTATTGTAACGGTTACTTTTATAACCTCGTCTTTGCTTTCTATGCATCCGCTTCCGCGGGAATGAAGGGTAAAAACCTTATTTCTCAAGCCGTCTTCAGTGTATTGCATTTGTCGGGATCCCGTGCCCGTACTGGTTTTCATTTCTATTTCGAAATTTCGTATCTTTGATAAATCCGAGAGGTTTTTTTTGTATACTACAGTCAATTTGTTGTCGTACCAGCTTTCATACTTGAAGTGACCATTCGCCTTTGTAAATTTTCCCTCTCCATTGACCCAATATTCCGCAGACCAAAACTCGTTATCGCCTTGGTAGACATAATTATGTTTGATGATTTGAGCGTCCATATCACAAACATTGGCGGAGCAGCCTACAGAAAATACTACTGTCAGAATGATAAAACAAACTGCTACTGATTTCTTCAAATGATTTCACCTCGTTTATTTCTTTAATGATCCAAGAATACCACGAACCAGACTTCTTGCAACCTCTCTGCCGATGGTGCTGAATACTGCATTGGTTGCTTTTTCAAGTGGCGTCTGGCGAGTATATCCTCTGCCGGAAGATTTTCTGTTGCTTTCCGCGTTTCGTGGGTTTCTTTCGCGATCCGGGATTTCCCCTCTCTTATGTGATGTTTGCTCGGCAAATACTTTTTGCTCCTCGTCCTGAAGCTGTTCGAAAGCGGATTCCCGATCCTGCTGGCGATTATATTTTCCGTTCAGAATAGAACCTGCGATGATATCTCTGCGCATGGCATCATCGATCATACCAAGCCTGCTCTGAGGAGGATAAATCAAGACTCGCTCCACAATGCCCGGACGCCCTTGCTCATCCAAACAAGAAAGCAGCGCTTCGCCCGCTTTTAGTTCAGAAATAGCAGTTGCCGTATCAAAAGCAGGGTTTGGTCGGAGGGACTGGGCAGCAGCCGTCACCTTCTTTCGTTCTGCCGGAGTATAAGCGCGAAGGGCGTGTTGAATGCGGTTACCTAGCTGATCGATGATGCTTTGAGGTAAATCCGCGGGATTTTGCGTAATGAAGTAAACGCCGATTCCCTTGGAGCGAATCAGTCTTACCATTTGTTCTATTTTATCAAGAAGTGGTTTTGGTACGTCGTTAAAAAGAAGATGCGCTTCATTAAAGAAAAAGACCATCTTTGGTTTCTCTAAATCGCCTGTTTCCGGCAGCACCTCAAAGAGTTCGGAAAGCATCCAGAGCAGAAACGTGGAATATAGTACTGGATTTTGATATAATTTAACACTATGTAAGATGTTGATATAACCCCGTCCGTCAGCGGTTGTTTTTATCCAATCAAAGATGTCCAACGCTGGCTCACCGAAGAAAATCGCGCCGCCCTGATCTTCTAAAGTGATCAGACGTCTGAGGATGGCCCCGATACTTTGCGTAGATATGTTTCCGTAAGTTAATGTAAATTCCTTTCGGTTCTCTCCCACATATTGGAGCATCGCCCTCAGATCTTTTAAATCAAGTAAAAGCAACCCTTTTTCATCTGCGATTCGAAATACTACATTTAAAATCCCGGACTGTGTATCATTCAAACTAAGAATTCTGGATAGCAGTAAAGCACCCAGATCAGATATGGTCGTGCGTACCGGATGTCCGTATTCGCCGAACAAATCCCAAAAATGAACGGGATAAGACTGATAGGAAAAACCATCAATCCCCAACTGCGAGATCCTTTTTTCCACGTTTGAATCGGCGGTTCCCTGAACGGCCAAGCCTGCCAGATCCCCTTTAATATCTGAAAGAAAAACAGGCACCCCCATATCGCTGAAGGATTCGGACAGAACCTTCAGGGTTATGGTTTTTCCTGTTCCGGTTGCGCCGGCGATCAATCCGTGACGGTTAGCCATTTTCGGGAGAAGACAAACAGGTTCTGATCCTTTACCAATCCATATTTTATTCTCTGAGTACATATTGCTTGTTCCTTTCTAACCTTCTAATATAAATTGATTATACTATAATTATAAATCAGTGTAAAATATAGGAAAAATATTCGTGGGTAGAAAGAATAAGTTTTTTATCAAAAGTACATCCACATTCCCAAATGTATCATTGGGATAAAAACCATGAAAATACCAATAAAGTATAAATAAAAAATAATAGGATCTACGGATTTCGTTGTGCGGATGCCTTTATTATCAATTAGACATGCCAAAATTACGATAAAAAGATAGGAAATACTAAGAAAAATAACGAAGCCTTTGCAGTTATTAAATAATACATTATGGAATGTACCATAATCCTTGAAATCAATAAAATGTAATTTGACATAAGGATATACGATATAATTTATTACAATACCGGCCCAGAAAATATTAATTATTTTTAAAGACATATTATGTGAGTTAAAACCCTTACGATTTAAGATAAAATAAACTCCAATGCGTCCTAATACAGCACCGTAAATGATCATTAAAAAAATAAGCTGAATATTTTCAGTAGAAAAATACACGATAAAATAACAAAATAGTTCAAGCAAACAAAATATAAATATATCTTTATATTTTTTATCTTGAAAATAAAATGAAAGAATTAACAGTACAAGAGCGAACCCTTGAATCAATAAAGCTGGGTGTAAGGAGGAACACGTGATGAAAAAAGGGATAATCAGTAGCAAATAAACACTGACGGTGATAAGCTGTTTTCTCAGAATAATCATTTAATCAATATGCCTTTCTATTTAAATCATCATAGCTCACTAATCTACACCCTACTAATGCTTCCTTTTTTACATTAACATAAAATAATTGGATTTTTGTAAACATGTAATAATTTATATACGTTTTTGTTATTTTTTACGATTTTAGCAAAGATTGTTTGATTTGATGCCGAATATTCAGATGTCGAAACACTGTAGCAGATCACTTAAAAAATACTGGAAAAATCAGCTGTTTCGGGGTATAATAATATGTTAATAGTTCGAAAAGATGAGAGGAGCTGAAGAAAAAGTGAAGATAGACAAAATGTTGTTTCATATCCCGGCAGAGAAGCATACAAGAAAAGAAATTGAGAATATTTTAAAGCAGCATCAAGAGGTTAAATTTGTATCCCTCGTTGGAATGGATATCGGCGGCCATGACACGGATGAAAAGATACCTGTGGAATTATTCATAAAGGATATGAATAAATTTCTTGAACAGGGTGTGCAGACGGACGGCTCCAGTGTAATGCTTCCAAAAATTGCAGAGTTGAATAACGCGAAAGTTGATATGATACCAGATCTTAGTGTGAACTGGTATGTAGATTATAATTTCAGCTATATCACAGAGGATACAAAGCTTCCGGTGGGAACGCTGAGAATTCCTTCCTATTTGGTTCATAATGATGCGATCGAAGTGGGTGCAAGAGTTATCCTTCGAAATGCAATCAGCACCTTCAAAAAAGAACTTCGAGAGCTTCTCGAAAGGAATTCATATATATTTCAGTATTTGAATATTTCATCTGCGGATGAGATTGAGGATATTATTCTTACCGCTGCGACGGAGCTTGAATTCTGGGTAAAGACCCCGGATGACAAGGCGGATCGGGAACAGCTCTCCACTTCCCAGATATTAAAAGAACAGTACTGGAAAAGAACCATCGGGCCGGTCAGGACTGCTCTGGAAAAATCATTGATCTTATTGGATCGATATGGATTTAAGGTGGAGATGGGACATAAGGAAGTCGGTGGGATTAAGGCGAAGCTTGGCACATCAGGGGAATATGACCATGTTATGGAACAGCTTGAGATTGACTGGGAATATAGCTCGGCTCTTCAGGCAGCAGATAACGAAAATCAGGTCAAGTATGTAGTGAAAGATATATTTCGGGCGCACGGACTTGATGTGACGTTTATGGCCAAGCCTATGGAAGGCGTTGCCGGTAGCGGGGAGCACACCCATGTGGGCGTTTCTGCAAAATTAAAGAACGGACAGATTGTCAATTTATTTGCACCGAAAAAAATGGAAGAGGATTACTTAAATCCGATCGGATTTGGTGCGTTAATGGGAATCTTGAAAAACTATGAGGTCATGAATCCGTTTATCGCATCCTCCAATGATGCGCTTAACAGACTGAAGCCGGGATTTGAAGCTCCAGTATGCACTGTGACTTCCATTGGCCATTCGGCAAAAATCCCGTCCAGAAACAGAACCGTTCTAGTTGGCCTTGTCAGAGATCTCAAGAATCCACTGTCCACAAGATTTGAACTGCGATCGCCGAATCCTAAAAGCGATACTTATCTAGTCTTAGCGGCTTCGTATCTTGCGATGCTGGATGGAATTACTGTTGCGCTTGAGGCAAAGAAAACACCTGGAGAACTTCTGGAATCTCTTTCGAAACAGGCGGGAGAAGAGGACTTCTATCTGGAAAAAGACCGGGCTTACCGAAGCGAAAAAGATGTATTTGAAGAGTATACGCAGGAAGAGCGAGAGCGGCTTTTCGGAAGAGCACCGGCTACGGTTTGGGAAAACCTCTGTGCATTTGAAAAATATCCGGATAAGGTAAAAATGCTTTTAAACAGGGAGGGTGTGATCGATTCCTTGATTTTGGAATCTTACAAAGAAGCGATCATGGCGGCTTGGACTACCGAACTTCATAATCGGATCATACCAAATACCATGGCGTTCGTTCGAGAATGCAAAAAACTTCATACGGATCATGAAGGCAGCGATTTTGATCTGTTGAACTGGAAGACGATTCAGGAACTTCGAGTCTATCTTGGACAGGATAGAATTGTAAAGAAATCGCTGCTTACAAGAATTAAACAGGCTTTGGACGAAAAGAATTATGAGGAAGCGTCCTCTTTGCAGATTGAAATGCAGGAGAAAGTGCAGGAATTGATGGATATCTATACAGAATATAAGAAGAATTTGTTGTAACTGAAAAATTCCAATCGGCTGAAGCCGAGGAATTTCTGTATGGCACCTGCCGGACATTTCCTGCGCAAATGTGGTTAGGTGCGCAAAGGAGAAAGAAATGTTAGATATTAAAAGAATCAGAGAAGAATTTGATCAGGTAAAAAAGGCAGTAGAATCGCGGGGACAGGGCGACTTTGGCATAGATAACGTGTTGAAGCTTGATGAGAAGAGAAGAAGCATCCTTGCAACCGTTGAACAAATGAAGAATAAGCAGAATCTGGATTCTAAGCAGATCCCGAAATTGAAAAAAGAGGGAAAAGATACGACGGAGCTTATGAAGGAAATGAAGGTTCTCTCGGAAGAAATCAAAAAGCTTGACGGAGAAGTCAGCGCGGTGGAGGAAGATTTGAAGAATGCTCTTTTAAATATACCAAATACACCATCCCCTGAGGTGGCTGTTGGTAAGAGCGATGCGGACAATGTAGAAATCAGAAAATGCGGAGACCCGCGGTCATTTGATTTTGAATATAAGGCTCATTGGGATGTGGGTCAGGATTTGGATATCCTTGATTTTGAAAGAGCTGCTAAAATTTCCGGTGCAAGATTTGTCGTATATAAAGGTATGGGTGCCAGACTGGAACGTGCGATCATTAATTTCATGTTGAACCTTCATACGCAAGAGCATGGTTTTACGGAAATTCTTCCACCATTCATGGTAAATAGAGATGCCATGACCGGAACCGGCCAACTTCCGAAATTTGAAGAAGATATGTTCTGGATTCCTGCGAAGGACTTTTTCCTGGTTCCGACAGCAGAGGTTCCGGTCACGAATCTCAGGATGAACGAAATTATCGATGCAGAAGAACTGCCGGTTTATTATACTGCCTATACACCTTGCTTCCGAAAAGAAGCGGGTTCTGCGGGACGAGACACTAGAGGATTGATCAGACTTCATCAGTTTAACAAGGTCGAACTTGTGAAATTTGTGAAGCCGGAGGACTCTTATCAGGAATTAGAATCCCTGTTGAATGCAGCCGAAGAAGTTTTAAAGCGTCTTGAAATTCCGTATCGAGTCGTACAGCTCAGCACAGGCGATTTGGGTTTCTCCTCTGCGATGACTTATGATATTGAAGTATGGATGCCGAGCTATGGAAGATACGTAGAAATTTCATCTTGCAGCAACTTTGAAAGCTATCAGGCAAGAAGAGCCAACATCAGATTTCGTCCGGATACCAAGAGTAAACCAGAATTCGTTCATACGTTAAACGGTTCAGGCTTAGCAGTTGGCAGAACCTGTGCAGCTATACTGGAAAATTGCCAGCAGGAAGACGGATCTGTTGTCATTCCGGAAGCACTCAGACCGTATATGGGAATCGATAAAATCACAAAGTAATTTATGCGCCTGTCAGGAGTAGCATGGCAGGTGCTTAATAAGGAGAGATACGATGCCTCTGAAACTAAATGTTGGCGATATCGTTGAATTAAAGAAACCGCATCCTTGCGGTGGGAATCGATTTACCATTATGCGGACAGGGATGGATTTTCGAATTAAATGCAATACTTGTGAGACGCAGATATGGATTAATCGGCCTGATTTGGAGAAAAGAGTTAAGAAAATAATAGCAAAGGAATCATGATGGAAACAGAAAGAAACCTTGAACAGAAGGAACAACATTTAAAAGCTGTCAGTAAAGAGCAGGAGCAGGTAGAGGAACTTTTGAGAAGAGGTTCCATTCGCCACTACTTTCTTGGACCTGAAAATATATGGTCACAAGAAGGATTCGGAACAGTAATGGGGGGCGTGTTTACCGCAGTGCTTGGAGGAATCCTACTGCCAAAACTGCTTTTGTATTCTAATTCCAGCGCGGTTTTGAGTTACATATGCTGGATCATGACCGCCGCCGGCATCATTATCTTCGGCAAAGGACTTTACGGAATGTTAAAGGAATCCAGAATGGAACGCAAACCTGTTCCTGATCGAGTTCACGATGAGATATTGGAGTATGATATGACCGGACTGAAAGATATCAGCAAACAATTACTCAAAGAAAACATTTCAAGATTGAAAGAAGAAGAAAACATTGATGACATGGAAATGCTTTTGGTGAAAGGGCCGAGAGATTATGTGCATAATGTAAATTTGCCTTTGGTTTGGAAGCTTGGAGATGATGGAAAATTGAGATACTCTAACTTTTCACTCATGGCGTTATATTTTGGAAAAGAAAATCTGTATATATTTACTAGTATCTTTAATCTTAGAAACGGTACAAGTAACTTTCCGCATACGTATGAATGTCCTTATCACAAGATCCGTTTTGTCGGATTCGAGGACAGAACCGTTGAAACAGTCAATCAACAGAATAAATCTGTGGTGCAGAATTTGAGGATGCTGGTCATTGATGGGGGAGATGGTGAGGATGACAAGCTGTCTATGACGGTTAAGGACTATGGGATTGTCAAAGATCTGAATGGTACGATTGACAACAGCGATGCCGAGAAGGCTGTCAGAATGATAACAGAAAAGACTCAACGCAATTAGAGCTTGCGAAGCGGTTCGGAAATGACTGAATCGCAATTTGCAGCGCTCAATTATAACAAACAACCCCAAACATAAAGGAGTGGATTTTAAATTGATAACCATCGCAATTGTTTTTATTATTTATTTAGCTGTCATGGTAGCCATTGGATTTAAGTTTTACAGTAAAACGAGTAATCTAAGTGACTACTTTTTAGGTGGAAGAAATCTTGGAAGCTGGGTAACGGCATTGTCAGCGCAGGCTTCAGACATGAGCGGGTGGCTGCTGATCGGACTTCCTGGCACAGCGTATGTTATATATGCAGGAACTTCTGAGGCGATATGGACTGCTATTGGTCTGGTTATCGGCACTTTTTTAAATTGGATTTTCATTGCAAAAAGATTAAGAAAATATACAGAGGTATCGGGAAATTCTATAACGATACCCGACTTCCTCGAAAACAGATTTAAAGATTCCAGTCATATTTTACGAATTGTGTCTGCACTGTTTATCGTAATCTTTTTTCTGGTATATACATCTTCACAATTTTCTGCAGGAGCAAAGCTGTTTTCTACTGTGTTTGGTATGAATTATACAACCGGTTTGATTCTTGGGGCAGCGATTATTGTTTCCTATACAGCTTTGGGGGGTTTTTCTGCGGTATGCTGGACTGATGCAATCCAAGGCAGTATTATGTTCTTTGCATTATTAATTGTTCCCTTTATGGCAATGTCAGAGATGGGAGGTGTTGCTGGAGTCGGCAATCGGCTTGCGGAACTAACCCCTGAGTCTTTTGGATTTTTTCCAATGAAGGATGGTGCTGTTGATTCCATACTGCTTGCATCTGGTCTGGGATGGGGTCTGGGATACTTTGGGCAGCCTCACATTTTGACTAGATTTATGGCGATACAATCTCCCGATATGATTCGTAAATCAAGAACCATTGCGATGATCTGGGTTGTTATTACATTGATTACAGCGGTTGGTATTGGTGTAATCGGAAAGGCATATCTGCCGGATGTTGCTGATGGAGAGACGATTTATATGGCGATGATTAATTCCATGTTTCCGGATGTGATTGCCGGAATTTTACTAACTGCCATCTTGGCTGCGATTATGAGTACGGCTAGTTCACAGCTGTTAGTTACCGCATCTTCTGCGTCTAAAGACCTTTATTTGCTGCTCTTCAAGAAGAGCACAGACGGCAGCGGAATTGTATGGGTCAGCAGAGCAACGGTTCTGCTTGTTTCCTTGATTGCCATCGTAGTTGCACTGGATGCAAACAGTTCTGTTTTTGGACTGGTATCCTGCGCATGGGGAGGATTCGGTGCAGCGTTCGGACCGCTGCTGCTGTTTGCCTTGTTCTGGAAACGTACTACCATGCAGGGCGCAATTGCCGGTATGATAGCAGGAGGAGTTGTAGATCTATTCTGGTATTCTATGAAAAGCAGAGGTGGCATTTTTAATATATACGAGATTATTCCAGGCTTTATTGTTTCCGCAGTAGTAATTATAATTGTTAGTCTCTGCACCAAGCTGCCAAAGGAAGTCGCCGATGAATTTGAGCAATCCCAAAAGCCTTGGATTCAACAATAAAGGAAGCAGGGCAGGCATTGGGAATAATGTTCGGAATTCAGCAAGCGCTAAGTGATTTCGACTGTTTGTCTAATTTTTTTGTTTTATTTAAATTGTGATTGTTCCTCTTCGTTATGGGGTATACAATAGTTACACATCGAACTAACGTAATTTATTATGAAGGGGGAATTATAATGACGAAGAAAGAACTGGAAAGAAAGAATCCTTGCGGAGAGAACAAAGAAATTGATGAATACTTAGACGGTACAATTTGTGAAGATAGGGTGGATGAAGTGGCCATCAATGATATAAAAGCTCCGAGTGATCAAAAATTCGAAGTTGATTCGCCAGATGAACCGGAACCGGTTAAGGACGAATATGTTGGCAAACTGTAGTTTTATCTCAGGTTTGTATCTGGCAAGAGCTTAACCAGGAGAATAAAGTAGATATTTTACCGATAGAAGGGTTGACTTTCTATCGGTTTTTTTGTTCGAAGGTTTATTAAGAAAATCCAAATATCCGCCTGTTGACAGCATATATTATAGAATAAAGAGGTGAGGTATAATGTATGATTTAGTCATTGAAAACGGAATTCTTATGGATCCAAAAACAGAAATGCGAACCATTGGTAATATAGGGATTCAAAACGGTCAGATTAAAGTGATCAACAGGGAAAAACTGCAAGGGCATCAAACGGTGGATGCATCAGATAAAATCGTATGCCCTGGCTTTATAGACATTCACAGTCATCTTCATTTTCCGCTGCATAGTACATGGTGTTCCGTTAGACAGGGAATCACCACAGTGCTTTCGGGTAACTGCGGCGTTTCAAACCATATGCCGATTGGAGGATTTCTGGATGCATTAGAACAAAACGGGTATCCAATCAATTTCGCAACGTTAGTGGGTCATTCCTGGAAACTTAGGGAACTTGTAGGATTGACCGACCCATATCAGGCAGCAGATAGCACACAGATCAAACAAATGGTGAAGTTTGCGCAACAGGCTTTAGAAGAGGGGGCCTTCGGCATTTCTCTTGGTCTTGAATACGCGCCCGGTTCAAGCAGGGAAGAAATCCTGGCATTGGCAAAGCTTACGGCGCGCTACGGAAAACTGATGCCGGTTCATACGAGAACGGATGCACTAAACTTTGCTGTTGGGTTGAGAGAAGTCATTGAAATTATGGAGCAGACAGGAGTAAGAATGCATATTTCTCATCTGGCATACCAATACGCATTGCATCCGGAGGTAGCATCAATGGCGATTTCTATGATTGATTCAGCAAGAGCAGATGGATTACCTCTTTCTTGTGATTCTGGAGTTTATGAAGCCTTTGCAACTTTCGTCCAATCTTCGGTTTTCGATGAAGGCTGGGAGAAAAGATATCACTGCCAACTTTCTGATCTTATGATTTCTTCAGGAAAATATGCGGGATATCGTTGTACCAAGGAGATTTATGAATCTGTCAGAACGAGTGAGAAAGAGACAGTGGGAACCGCTTTTGTAGGGATCATCCCTGATATGATCAAACTATTAAAAAAACCTTATGTAATGGTATCTACAGATGCTGGGCTGGTTGATCAGCCAGGTATGGGGCATCCTCAAGACGCTGGGACCTATCCACGGCTTTTGGGAACTTATGTCAGGGATCATGGACATCTGACTATGATGGAGGCGATTAAAAAAAGCACATGGCTTCCTGCACAGCAGCTTGGACTCCCCCAAAAAGGGTATTTGGCAACCGGAGCAGATGCAGATTTGGTAGTATTTGATCCCAATATCATTGCTGATAAAGCGGAATATGTTGGAATCGGTAAACCGGATGAACCTCCCGCCGGAATTGACAGAGTGATTGTCAATGGGCAGCAGGTGGTGATTGGCGGAGTTGCCCAAGAGGGGTGTCTTCCGGGAAAGATTTTACGGAAGGAAAATATCCTTTGGTCTATGTAATACCAAAGGGCGGGTAGAAAAAATATAGTATAAAGGAGGATTTTAATGGATCATTATGGAGCTTTGAGTCTAGTTCCTGCAGCGATCGTAATCATCACGGCTCTTTTGACTAGGAGAACGTTGGAACCCTTGCTTCTTGGTTCTGTGATAGGCTTTATCATCCTGGCTGGAAAAGGGTTCTTTTTTGCATGGCTGGATGCAGTTTATGCAGTAATGATGGATGCGACAACTGTTTGGGTTATTCTAGTTTGCGGCTTGTTCGGAAGTTTGGTTGCCTTGCTTGAGAAATCAGGGGGAGCGATGGGGTTTTCTGCCATTGCCGCGAAAGTAACCAAAACAAGAAAATCGGCGCTGATTGGGACTTGGATTTTAGGTATTATTATTTTTATTGATGATTATTTGAATGCGCTGGCAGTAGGTGCCGCAATGAGAAAGGTTACAGATAAATTTGGCGTGCCAAGAGAATTTCTGGCTTACGTGATCAATTCGACGGGGGCAACGATATGTGTGTTGATTCCGTTTACCACATGGTCCGCATTTATGGCAGGGCAAATGGAGGCTACTGGTGCAGCAGAAGCCGGTCTGGGGACTGCCTTTTATATCAGGACAGTTCCTTATATTTTATATGCATGGGTCGCAGTTATCTTGGTTCCTTTGTTCATACTAAAGGTTATTCCGGTCTGGGGTCCGATGAAAAATGCAGAACAGAGAGTTTTAGAAACCGGCCAAACATTTCCGGAAAGTACAGCTTGCTTATATGACAGGGAACCCCAAGAAGAGGATAACCCTGACAATAAGCCAAAAGCGATCAACTTTATTATTCCGATGCTTATTTTAGGTGCTGTTTGTGTTATCACTGCAGATATGCTGGTTGGAGTGCTGGTCGGTATTGTTTCCTGTATTGTTTTATATGCGCCGCAGAAGCTGATGAAGGCATCAGAATTTTGCGATACAGCAATCAATGGGTTTAAGGATATGGTCCTTGTACTTGCTATCGTAGTATCCGCCTTTTTCCTGCAACAGGCCAATGATGCACTCGGCCTCACTCCTTTTGTGATAGAACAGGTGAAACCAATACTAAGCCCTTCACTGCTGCCTGCCTTTTCCTTTCTGATCGTAGCGCTGCTTGCATTCTGTACGGGAAGCTTCTGGGGCGTTGCGGCAATTGCATTTCCTATTATCGTACCGCTGGCACAGAATATGGATGTCAACACACTGATTGCCTGTGGCGCAGTTGTATCAGGAGCAGCCTTTGGCAGCCATAGCTGTTTCTTCAGCGATGCGGCGACTTTGACTTGTGCATCGTCACAAATTCAGAATTCTGATTATGCCAGAACGGTATTGCCTTTGTTGATTCTTCCGCTCACACTAGGCTTTGTCGCTTTTTTAATTGCAGGGTTTGCTATGTAAAAAAGTGACTGACGCTACTCCCGCTAGGGAACCCAACGGCCTTTGCCTCTTTTGAAACAGAAGTGTGTGTTTGAAGTCATCCCTCTATGGTTGATTCAATCATAGAGGGATGACCGCTTTCTTTCAATAGAGTAATAGCCTTTTTCCGTTTCATTTAAATGAGTGCGTCTTCTAATCCATCGGAAGCCACAAAGAACAGGCTGACAGGAGAATTGTCAATCATTTCAATCATTTGCTCATATTTCATGGGCATTCCAACGATATTTAAATCACAAGAATTATCATAAAGTTTTTCTTGAAATTTACCAGTATACACTCTTATTTTTGTATTTGCTGGAAGCCTTGCTTCTTCAATGAATTTCACCATATCTTTCGCTGTTTGTTTTTTTAAAGCAGCGTTGTCAACCACTCTGCAAAAGTTTAATTCTGCATCGAAGTTTCGAGAAAGCTGAAGAGCACACAATATGGCTAGATCATTGTTAGGACTTTTATCCCGCAACCAAAGATTTATTTTTTTCTCCAGTCCGAGGTTATATTTTGGGTGCAGCCATAAACATCCTACAGACAGCTTGAGTGGTTTGATCGAAAATAAAATTCTTTTCATCTTATCTCTTTTTTCCATCTCATCACTGATGGTGAAAAGAACCATATTCGGCGGTAAAAAAGTGCTTTTTAAGCATTGTAATGCCGGAACGAAGATGGACTCGAACGTAGTAGAGGTGATTACCGTTTTTTGAACAAATATTTGTTCTTCCTTTAGTGGTGTTAAAGCCTCATCAATCAGTTTATCGGACTCTTTTTTATTCAAACTTTCTGATTGAGCGGTAAGATAATAAATTCGTCCGGAAGGATATACAAGATTATGTACAAATCGAGAAATTCTTCTGAAATCCTCAGGTCGTTCAACTGGTATTGCAACGGATGGTTTCCATAATCGGGCATGATAAGGGATGGCGGAAGCTTTTTGTGCAGCCCATTCTGCAAGGGAGATAAAAACTCCGCCTCGAACATCACCCCATGGTGACATTAAATTCTTCCTTTTTAACATGAAATAGACAGCCGCTATAATTAAAAATATGATGACTGTAAAGATAGGATTAATAAGAACCATTACCCACAAGCATCCTACCGTTCCAATGATCGGCACGGCGATGGACATCTTCATACTTGGCCGGTAGCTAATGATTCCAGTAACTTGCTCAAGGAAAACGACCAGATTAATCATCCCGTAAGTTGTTAGGAAAAACATCGTTAATAGTTCGGCCAGACTATTGAGGTTTCCGGCTAAAATAACAGATAATGATATTAAAGATGTTACAATCAGCGCATAAATGGGTTCCCCTTTTTTATTTTGTTTTGACAGGATGGAACTAAATGGAACAACTCTGTTTTCAGCCAATGCGGATAGCGTTCTTGGTGCGCTGACCAGAGTTGATAAGGCAGAAGATAGTACTGCGCCCATTACCCCTGCGATCACTAATATTTTAACACTGGCAAGTTTAAATATAATATTGGTATCAGATAATAGCTGTGCTGAATTGGCTTGATGGGCAAACCAGTATGCGATAAAGATATAAACCACCAATCCGGTAAAAACCGCTGCCAGCGTTCCCTTGATGATACTTTTTCGTGGATTTGCTAAGTCTCCCGACATCGTTGCTCCAGTAAGAATACCCGTTACTGCTGGAAAGAAAATTGCAAAACTTGTCCAAAAGTCTGCTGATTCAAAGGAGCCAACGAGCACGATTGAACTTGTGCTTAAACTGGAACCTGTAGCAAAGGAAATCAAAGATGCCAGTACGGCTGCGAGAACGCCATATTGCAAGCGAAAAGCTAACTTTGTACTGATTAATGAAATCCCGGACAAAATAATCCAAGTAATAATGCCAACCACTCTTACGATATGAGAGGGAAAAAAGTGAACCCATAACTCACTAAATCCTGTAATGTAAAAAGAAATTGAAATGGCTTGAGAAATATATAAAGGTATCCCAATAGCACCTCCCATTTCATGGCCCAGTGAGCGCATAATGATTGCATATGCTCCGCCGGGTCCAATTTGCATGTTGGTCAATATGGATGACATGGATAACGTTGTGGCTATCGTTATGATATGAGCCATTGCAATAATAAGGATGGTACCGCCTAACCCTGTATTTCCGACGATCCAACCCAGGCGCAAATATAAAATAACACCTAAAATTGTTAGAATTGTGGGTGTATATACCCCTTCGAAAGTCTTTAATCCGTCTGATTTTGCCATTTTTTTCTCCCTTTTGATCTGTAATGTCATTTTTTGTGTTTTTTCTGTTTTAGTATAACATAGGATGATAATATTCGATTCTTAAATTCAGCAAATTTATTTCATTATTTTTTTTGATGATGATATATGGGCAGAAGAAGTAATAAAGCTCCAGCTGTACAAGGCATTATAAACCAAGTGCGAAAATAAATGTTCAAAAAATAAAATAGCGAATAATAAATTCTTGACTATTTGAATAGAATGTATATAATTTGTGGTGAATATATATATTCAAAATAGTTAAAAATGAATTAATTGATGCACAAAGAGATTGATACGGAGGTGGAAAGCATATTGGGAAGGAATAACGTATTCGTCAAACCAAAGAAATTGAAAAAGGGAGATACCATTGGATTAGTATCCCCCTCAAGTGGATTGTGGGAAAGAAGTGAGCTTTGGGCAGGCATTGAAAATCTTGAAAAGTGGGGCTATAAGGTAAAACTGGCGGATAATGTATATAAAAATACCTATTATTTGGCTGGCAGCGATGAAGAAAGAGCAAAAGGCGTAATGGATATGTTTCAAGACGACTCTGTTGATGCGATATTTAATACGCAAGGTGGGTATGGAGCTACTAGGGTGCTAAAGTATTTGGATTTTGATGTGATTAAAGCCTGTCCTAAAATATTTATGGGCTACAGTGACACAACAGCACTATTAATTGCATTGCAACAAGAGACAGGCTTAGTGACTTTCCATGGGCCAGATGTTTGCGACCTTGGAGTGAACAGCAAGGTGGAGTATAACTTCAAATGGCTGGGACGGGCATTAACACAAACGGAGGCCATTGGGAAGCTGGAAATGGCGGATGAGGATAAATATCTTGTCAAGGTTCATGGAGGGGTGGTCGAGGCTCCGATAATCGGCGGAAATTTAGATCTGATGACGAAATCGATAGGAACGAAATATGAAATTGACACCAAAGGGAAAATACTGTTTTTTGAGGAAGTGGGTGTTGAGCCATGGGCTTTTGACGGGCTTATAATGCATCTTTATAACACTGGAAAATTACAGGATGCAGCGGCATTTGTTATTGGCGAATGTGTTGATTGCCTGCCGAAAAAAATCAACCCCGGATATTACACCGAACGGAGTGTAGAAGATATCGTATTCGACATTTTGGAGCCGTTAGGCAAACCGGTCATTATGAATTTGCCCATTGGGCATACCGGTTATAACCCTTCCGTTCCATTGGGTGTAGCAGGAAAGGTTGATGGTGCAGCCGGTACTTTTGAAATTTTGGAAGGAGGGGTAGTGTAATGAGCGAAGATGGAGTAAATACAACTTTAGATGAGGAAAAAAAGAAGTTTAGGATATCCGATATCCATACCTATACGATTATTGCGGCGGTAGTGGTAATTGCGTTCGTTTTCTGTTGGATTTTGCCGGCAGGGGAGTATGACAGATTATATGACGAAGTAACCGATAGTCAAATAGTTGTAGCCGGATCATTTCATTATGTAGAAAAAGATGCACCTAATCTATTCGATGCATTTATTGCAGTACAGCGAGGATATGTTGACATGGCAGATATCCTGTTCTTTGTACTATTTGCTTACGGATTTGTATATATACTGACTAAAAACGGTACAATGGATGCGGTTATTGGAGCGATTTTACGGAAATTAAAGAATCAGGTCAAGCTCATTATCCCTATCTGCATGCTTGGGTTTGGTCTCATGGGCTCTATTGCAGGACTCTATGAAGAGGTGTATGGTTTAGTTCCTGTTTTCATTGGAATTGCTATTGCTTTGGGCTATGATGCCGTAGTGGGAGGTGCGATTGCATTGACGGGCGTTGCCACAGGCTTTGCGGCGGCCATTCTAAATCCGTTTTCTTTAGGAATTGCACAAGACATTGCAGATGTGCCTCTTTATTCAGGCATAGCGTTTAGAATCGTGATCTTCGTTGTATTTGAAGCAGTTGCCATAATCTATGTCATGCGGTACGCAAGCAAAGTGAAAAGAGATCCAACCAAATCATTGGTGTTTGGAATACATATTCCGGGAGTGGAGACAAAAGATAAAGAAACCCTGATGAATATTAAGTTTACGAGAGTTCATATCCTCAGTTGTATTTTATTTGTCGGAACAATAGCAACCATTGTTGTAACAACAATGGTATTCGGCTGGTATCTTGATGAATTGGCCGGATTGTTTTTGATGATGATGATTGTGTTGGGCTTTATCAGTAAAAACACGTTTGGACAGACGATAGACGATTTTATATTTGCGTCAAAGGATATCCTTTTTGGTATCATGACAATAGGATTTGTGAGAGCAGCTGTAATACTCATGGAAGATGCGCACATATTAGATACAATAACCAACTTCTTCGCCAATCTTTTAATGGATACAAGTTCGTATGCCGCAGCAGTAGGTATGCTGATCGTACAGCATTCAGTAAATTTTTTCATCTCAGGAGCACCGGCTCAGGCGATTGCAACTATGCCTATCATGGCGCCTCTTTCCGATCTGATTGATATTAACAGACAGGTAGCGGTTCAGTCTTATGTGTTTGGAAGCGGATTTGCCGGGATGCTGTGGCCGACACAAGTTGTTGTGGATTGTGCAATTATGGGATTGCCGATAGCAAAGTGGTATAAATTTATAGTACCGCTGGTAGGTATATTCGCTATTTTTGAGGTAATATTTATGGTTATCGCCATAGCAATTAATTATTCTTAGAGGGAGTTATCAAAATAATTGCAGTATTAAAATACGGTGGTGAGAGAGGTCGGCTGCACAGTGAATGCGCAGCCGACTGCTCGATTTGAAAGAGTTATTGTATGGCTTTTATTTTTCAGAAATCATATCTTTGTATTTCTTCAAATTCTTCTTCACACGAGAAGGGTCTTGTTCATTTATGGTAATGAGCAGTGTGTTATATAAAAGCATAGGGAGTACGTAAGAGTTATAGAATGTTTCTGTAGATTCGGCACATAGGATAAAAATATCGCTATTCAAAGTATTGGCAGTTATTTCGGAATCTGTTACAGCGATCAGGGAAGCACCGATTTTTTTGCAATACTGGGAGAGCCATCTTTCTTCCTCCAGCATAGCAGGCATGCTGGTAATCAATACGACATCATCCGGTTTTAAATTGAAGACTCTTTCGCGCAATAACATGCCCTCTTCTGTTACCATAACGCAGGGAATGCCAATGAGAGGCAAATAATTGTTGAGAAAGAGTGCTGCTGTTGCATCGGAACCTAATCCAACCAAATATACACAATTGGCGTGCAATAGTCTGTTTGCAATTTCATCTATTTTTTTAAAGTCAAGATTGCCTAAAAAATTTTTAATATCTTTTTGAACTGATTCTAAATACCTGGGAATAAATTCTCCTTTTGGCTTTGAAGCAAAATAGGATAACGATTCGTAGGGTGATCGCACAAGTGCCTGCTCGGCTTTTAAGGTGTTCTTGAATTCCAAATACCCATGAAAACCTAATGTTTTCGCAAATCGTACTACTGCCGTGTCGCTGACAGAAGCGTTTGACGCCAGTTCATTGATGGATAGAGAAATGACCAAAAAATAGTTGTCAACAATGTATTTAGCGACTTTTTTTCCCTGGGGAGAAAAATTTGCATAATTATCAATTATTGTCGTTTTTAAATCAGATGCATTCGTCATACGGTTACCTCACAGAATGGTTTTAAAAATTTGAAGCTATCAATAATATAGCAACAAATATGGGGAAAAGCAAGTTGTTGATTCTCGAGGATGGTTATCGTAGATGGAAAGGAAGTAATCATGAATACTGAAGAGAAGAAGAAAACAGCAATAAAAATTGCAGAAGCTTCAAAGAAGAAGTTTGAGCAAATATCAGATTATATTTTTAAACACCCGGAATGTGGCGGAAATGAGTATCAAAGTGCAAATTATTTGGTTAAGTTAATGCGAAAAGAAGGTTTTGAAGTTACGTATCCTTATGGAAGCGAACGGACTGCTTTCAGAGCAGAAAAAGAAAATGGTACGGGGCCGGCCATCTGTTTCCTTGCGGAATACGATGCCCTGCCTGGATATGGTGATGCTGGGGAACCCGGACATGCATGCGGTCATAATTGGATTGCCGCCAGTTCGGCAGGTGCAGCGATAACTCTTTCTGAAATGGTTGATAAACTGTCGGGTAAGATAGTACTCATAGGGACACCGGCAGAGGAAACCTACAATGGCAAGGTTATTATGATTAAAGATGGATGTTTCGATGATATCGATATCGTGATTGAATCTCACTTGGAAAAGGAAACGGAAATTACGACATCGGCATTGGCTATGGATGCCTTGGAGTTTGATTTTAAAGGAAAGGCGGCTCATGCATCGCAATACCCGCATGAAGGGATAAATGCACTTGACGCAGTACTTCTAACGTATGCGGGCATTAACGCTTTAAGGCAGCATGTACTCCCGGATGTCAGGATTCACGGGATTATTACGGAAGGTGGAAAAGCACCCAATATTATTCCCGATCAAGCGGTATGTCAGTTTTATGTAAGAGGGAAAGACAGGGGATATATCAATACCGTGACAGAAAAGGTGATTGATTGCGCCAAAGGTGCGGCCTTGATGACAGGTGCAGAACTGACACATGCAAAGATGGAAACCTCACTGGACAACATAGTAACCATTCCCATATTGGAGAAACTCGCGGAAGAAAACCTCAGGAATAACGGGTTTAAACAAGTTCATAGAACGAAGGAAAACATGCCCGGATCAACGGATATTGGAAACTTGAGTCACATATTGCCAACATTATATATGGAGATAGGACTTGATGCGGATCGGTATTTTTGCGTGCATACTCAGACAGCAATGGAATATGCAAATTCAAAATATGCCTACGAAAAACTGGATCAAATGGTTAAAAGCATGAGCGGAATAGCAATCGATTTGTTTGATAAACCAGAACTGATAAAGCAAGCAAAATTAGAATTGGCATCCCGTATCCAAATGAACAAAATATAACCTGACACCGAAAAAATGTCAAGTATATCCTTGTTGTTAAAAGTCGACCAGAAAACTACGAAAAAATTAAAAAAAGATTTGACAAAAGAAAATTTCTTTTATATACTAACAACAATATTAGCTCACCCATTTCTGAAATAAATTAAGGGTGGACTTATGCAAAGAAATCACAAATCTTTGATTTGAAGATTTTAAATGCGAATTAAATGCTATGACGGAGTACATGTTTTTTTAGAAAACGTTACAGAGAGTCGGTGGCGCTGTGAACCGATACGTAGAAAAAATAATCTCGCTCCTGAGCAGGCATCCTAACGTGAAAGCTATTAAGGTGTCCCGGCAGGCTCCGTTATCAAGGCCGAGGATTTGTTGGAATCCAGTGAGTTGACTGTTTCATACAGTAATCAGGGTGGTACCGCGGTAGAATATTATCGTCCCTGGAGCTTATAATAAAGCTTCAGGGATTTTTTATGTGGTAAAATAGACAACATTCCGTTCTGGAACTCCAGCGAAAATTTTGCGCTGTTGTCCGTTTTGCAAAACCAAGCAACGACTTGGGACAAAAAAGCAATCCGACTGAAGCAAATTGATCCATTTGTATAAGGAGGAAAACACAATGACCAAAATGATTAAAATTTTTGACACGACATTAAGAGACGGTGAGCAGTCACCGGGCTGCAGCATGAATCTCAAAGAAAAGATTGAAATGGCGAAACAGCTGGAACGAATGAAGGTTGATGTTATTGAGGCAGGCTTTGCTATTTCTTCACCGGGAGATTTTACGTCGGTAAAAACCATAGCAGACACGATTAAAGATTGTACAGTTGCCAGCCTGGCAAGAACGACGGAGCAGGACATCGACAGAGCATGGGAAGCACTTTCCGGTGCAGCTTCTCCAAGAATTCATACGTTTATTGCCACCTCTCCAATTCATATGGAATACAAACTTCTCATGACACCGGAAGAAGTCTATGAAAGATCTGTTGCGATGGTAAAGCATGCAAAGCGATATTGCAGTGATATCGAATGGTCTGCGGAAGATGCCACAAGAAGTGAGCCGGAATTCCTTGCAAGAGTCATAGAAGGAGTCATCAAGGCAGGAGCGACTACTATTAATCTTCCTGATACCGTCGGCTATACCACCCCGGATGAATACTATGAATTTCTTATGAAAATACAGGAACTTGCACCGTCTATGGGAAATATATCTCTTTCGTCTCACTGCCACAATGATCTGGGGCTTGCCGTTGCAAACTCACTGGCTGCGATCAAAGCGGGAGCGAAACAAATCGAATGTACTATTAATGGAATCGGAGAAAGAGCTGGAAATGCAGCGATGGAAGAAATTGTGATGGCACTTCATACCAGAAAAGACATCCTCCAAATTGATACAAGAGTTGTTTCATCAGAAATTATGCGTTCTTCCAATCTGCTTTCTCGAATTACAGGCGTCAAGGTACAGCCGAACAAGGCAATCGTAGGAGAAAACGCATTTGCACATGAATCCGGCATCCACCAGCACGGCGTTATGAAGAATAAGGAAACTTATGAAATCATGAAACCGGAATCTGTCGGTTTGAACGCCAATAACCTTGTGCTCGGAAAGCATTCCGGAAAACATGCATTCCGCGATAAAGTAAAGAATTTAGGATATGATTTGTCAGATGCTGAGATCGATAGTATGTTTCTCAAATTTAAAGAGCTTGCAGATAAGAAAAAGTCAGTTTATGATAGAGACATTGAGGCTTTGATTTCGAAGGAAGCGGTTCAGGTACCAAAGACCTATCGCCTGCAAAGCTTCGTGATCAACAGTGGAAACTCCATTACGTCCACAGCGGTAATCAAGATGGTAAAGGATGGGAAAGTTTTTGAGAAGGTTTCCAGAGGAGAAGGGCCGATTGATGCCTCTTTCAAGGCCATTGAAAAAATCGTAGGCATTGATTTTAAGCTTGAGGATTATCAAATCCAATCCGTTACAGAAGGAGAGGACGCGTTAGGCGATGCGTTAGCGAAAATCAGCGATCGTGACGGGATGATCTTTGCAGGAAGAGGGCTTTCAACCGATATCATTGAAGCGAGTATTCATGCTTACATCAATGCAGTAAATAAGATGATTTACGATAAGAAACTTGACTAAAGGAGGAAATAGACATGGGAATGACAATGACACAAAAAATATTGGCAGCACATTCCGGTTTAAAGGAAGTAAAGGCCGGACAGTTCATCGAAGCGGATCTGGATATTGTGTTGGCGAATGATATCACCGGACCGGTGGCAATCAAAGAATTTCAGAAGATGGGTGCAGAACACGTATTTGATAAAAATAAAGTCGTTTTGGTACCGGATCATTTTACGCCGAATAAAGACATTAAGGCGGCAGAGCAATGTAAGATGCTGAGGGAGTTTGCAGTAGACCAGAGCATTGAGAATTATTTTGAAGTGGGAGAAATGGGCATTGAGCATGCACTGCTTCCCGAAAAAGGCATCGTAGTAGCAGGAGATGCAGTGATCGGAGCAGATTCCCATACCTGTACCTATGGAGCGCTGGGAGCTTTTGCTACCGGAATCGGCTCGACCGATATGGCTGCGGGAATGGCTCGGGGAAAAGCTTGGTTCAAGGTGCCTTCTGCCATCAAATTTGAACTGACTGGGAAGCCGACTAAATGGGTGAGTGGCAAAGATGTAATCCTTCATATTATAGGTATGATCGGCGTGGATGGTGCTCTTTACAAATCCATGGAATTCATGGGGTCGGGATTAAAGAATCTTTCCATGGACGATCGGCTTGCCATGGCAAACATGGCCATTGAAGCAGGTGCCAAAAATGGAATCTTCATGGTAGATGACAAAACAAAGGAATACATGAAGGAGCATGAAAATAAGAATAAGGCTTTCGAGAAGAAGATTAAAATATATGAACCTGATCAGGATGCGGTTTACGATGAAACCCATGTGATCGACTTATCCAAGATCAGACCGACGGTGGCTTTCCCGCATTTGCCGGAAAATACGAAGACCATTGATGAAGTAGGCGAAATCAAGATCGATCAAGTGGTCATCGGTTCCTGTACCAACGGAAGAATGGAAGATATGAAGGTTGCCGCTAAGATTTTGAAGGACAAAAAAGTGGCGAAGCATTTAAGACTCATCATCTTCCCGGGAACACAGGATATTTATCTGGAATGTGTAAAGAACGGGTATGCGGAAATCTTTGTTAAGGCTGGTGCTGTATTTTCAACACCGACTTGTGGACCTTGTCTTGGTGGGCATATGGGTATCCTGGCTGCCGGAGAAAGAGCAGTTGCAACCACAAATCGTAATTTCGTAGGTAGAATGGGTCATGTGGACTCAGAGATTTATCTGGCCAGCCCGGCAGTTGCAGCAGCATCTGCCTTAGCAGGAAAGATATTCAATCCAGAGGATTTATAAATAGTGCTTTTAAAAACCGCTCGTCCTTCATGCGTCCATTTAAGTTCTTAGAAGTTCGCATTTTGACTCGGACGGTTTTCGCAAGCACGTGTTTATAAATTTCGTATTGACTTAATCGGATGGTTTTTCAAAAGAATTGTTTACAGGATTGGTGAAAATAAGAAAGGAAAAAGAACATGGGGAAAGTTTTTAAATATGGTGAAAATGTTGATACAGACGTAATTATCCCTGCAAGGCATTTAAATACTTCGGTTCCGGCTGAGCTTGCAAAGCACTGTATGGAGGATATCGATGCGGAGTTTGTAAATAAAGTAAAGGAAGGCGATATTATCGTAGCCGGCAAAAACTTCGGATGCGGTTCTTCCAGAGAGCATGCACCAATTGCTATCAAGGCGGCCGGGGTGAGCTGTGTGATTGCGCCGACCTATGCGAGGATTTTTTATCGCAATTCCTTTAATACCGGACTGCCGATTCTCGAATGTGAAGAAGCGGCACAGAAGATAGAGGCGGGCGATGAAGTCGAAGTCAACTTTAAGACGGGAGAAATCAAGAATATTACGAAGGAAGAAACCTACCAGGCGGAACCATTTCCGGAATTTATCAGTAAAATTATAGAAAATGATGGCCTGGTAAATTACGTAAAGAACAATTTATAAATATATCGAAGGGTAACTCAAATCTGCTGCGCATAATTTGCGCAGCAAGAATATTTTGAACGGAAATGAAGATGGGAGAATTTAGATGAACTATAAAATAGCATTGGTTCCGGGGGACGGCATTGGTCCTGATGTTGTTGCCGAAGCTGTCAAAGTTATGGATAAAATCGGAGAAAAGTACGCTCACCAATTCAAATATACTACGGTTCTTGCTGGTGGTGCAGCCATTGACGCGGCAGGAGAGTGCCTTCCGCAAAATACCATTGATGTATGCAAAAGCAGTGATGCGGTACTGCTGGGTGCGGTAGGTGGCTGGAAATGGGATACTTTGCCCGGAGATCAAAGACCGGAGAGGGCACTGCTTGGACTTCGAAAGGAGTTGGGTCTCTTTGCAAATTTGCGTCCGGCTCTGTTGTTTGAAGAATTGGCAGAGGCCTGCCCGCTCAAGCAGGAAATCATTGAAGGCGGCCTTGATATCGTTGTGGTAAGAGAGTTGACCGGCGGTATTTATTTCGGAGAAAAGGGTTTTAAGGACACTGAGCTGGGGAAAGCCGCATACGATGTGGAGCAATATGCAGAAGAAGAAATCAAAAGAATCGCAGTTGTTGCATTTGATATGGCAATGAAGAGAAATAAAAAGCTGACCAGTGTGGATAAAGCCAATGTGCTGGAAAGCTCAAGGCTCTGGAGAAGTGTGGTAAAAGAAGTTGCAAAGGATTATCCAGGAGTGGAATTGAGCCATATGTATATCGACAATGCGGCAATGCAAATGGTGAGAAACCCGAAACAGTTTGATGTCATCGTAACCAGCAATATTTTTGGAGATATTCTTTCCGACGAAGCCAGCATGGTTACCGGTTCTATCGGGATGCTGCCTTCTGCAAGTCTTGCCAAAGGGAATTTTGGTATGTACGAACCGGTTCACGGATCCGCGCCGGATATCGCGGGACAAAATAAAGCCAATCCGATGGCGACCATATTATCTGTGGCGATGATGCTGCGTTATACGTTCGGGCTTTCCAAAGAGGCTGACGATGTAGAAGCGGCGGTTAAGTCAGTTCTGGCTGCAGGCGGAAGAACATCCGATATCATGAGCTCAGGGAAAGACCCTCTGGGTACAAAGGAAGCCGGAGATAAGATTGTAGAAGCGATTGAAAAGGGACGATAAGATTTAGAACCTAAGATTAGCCTATAAAAAAACCAGACAGTATAAATCGGGTATTGTCTGGTTTTTATATGTGCGAGGCATCTGCGCCTGTACGAGTATACGGTATCAAAATTTATATAAAAACATTTAAAAAAAGTGAAACGAAATTTGCTTTTCTTGACCTCTAATATATAGATGGCCATTTATTTAATTTAACGGATGTTTCCAACCAGCAGCAACTAAGCCAGAAAGGGAATATACATGCTTATGTGTAATAAAATTATAAAATATTCTATGATAATACTAATTTTGGTAGTTATTCTAGTTTATTTTTCCCCCAAAGAAAAGTTCAATTAGAATTATCTGGAATACAATATTCACAAACTATTGCAACATATGAAAAAGAGGTATCGATAAAAATTGATGGTTGGTTAAAGAGACAATTTGATGGAGCTCGTAAATTTACTGGGAAGCTATCTAGTGACAGCTTAAATATTGATGGGGAGACTTTTATTCTAATATTTGACAAATATAATTCTGCCGTTCTAACAAGGCGAGATCGTACAGGAAAGCTTTACGATTATGGAGAGATATTTACAAATAAAAGAATGAGTGAAATTGTTATTTTTATTACTAATAAAGAAAACACAGATGATTATATACAATGTTTTCCGGCAGAAGATAGGGATTCAGCAGTTAGTTTGACTTCTAAATATATACAATAACAGTTATTTTCATTCAAGGAGCATATTAAATTATGAATAGATTTAAACAAATAAATATATTTTTTGCGATAATATCTGTATTAGTTTCTTTAATATTTATCATTTTTTTTACTATTGATAAACAGGATATAGATAAAAATATTACGGATAAATACCAAAACACTATTATTTTGTCTGAAAAGAATACCAAAGTGACACAAATTGTTTTCTTTTCTGTTGGAAAGACTAAAATAGGTATAGCAAATTATATAAAGATTCCTCTTTTCGACAGATATTACTGTCAAGAGGGCTACGTATTGGATAATACAGAGGATCAACCTATAATCAATGATGTATTGAAAGGCAGATGGCAAGGCTATTTAATTGAAGCCACACCAGAAGCTGTTAAAATACAAAAGAATGATCCATTTTATGGAGTCTATTGGTATATCGTGTATTTTGGTTATATATTTTTTTCCATTGAAGCAATGATTTATTATCGGAAAAGAAGAGGGCACTGAAAATTTCGTGTGCATAATAAATTAGAAAACTTCCTTACTAAATTTGTAAAATACTAATAATTAATAGATATGGAGTCTTTTGACTCGGATGAGGTGAAACCACTGCCCGTAAAAGTAGAAGCGATGGAAAAGGGACGATAAGATTTAGAACCTAAGATTAGCCTATTGAAGAACCAGACAGTACAATTCGGGTATTGTGTCTGGTTTTTACCTTTGGATTTCTTTCATCACTGGATGCGTTGTCCAAGCCATTGAACACATAAGCTGAAATAATATGATAAAAACATATTCAAAAATTCTTATTTAATTACAAAAATATGCATTAATTTCTACAAGGTATCGCATAAAGATTAATTTAGTGGTATGTTAAAAGAAGCAAGATATAACTTAAAGGATGCTAAATAATGTCGATTTTATATAAGGATTACAACATGAAAATTGATCAATTAAAGTATAGATTGTTTCAGGAATTATGCCAGAATTACAGTAAAGACTTACAGAAATTCATTTTCACCTTAACTCGCAAAGATCATTATGTTATGGAAGAAATTTTTCAAAATACAATGGTTGAAGCTTTACAGGGATTACATAGTCTAAAAGAAAATGAAAAAATGAAGTCGTGGCTTTTTAGTATAGCCAAGACGGAAGCCAAGCGTTTTTACTTAAAAAATAAAAAATATGAGCAATTTGAAAGTGCTGAGATTTCCGAACTAGATTGGAGTAATGGAATTGATTATAATGATTTTACCAAAGCAATAGAGGACAAAATTTTTGTTTTGTCATTTATGAATAAGCTGACCGAAGAGGAACATCAGATTTTTATTTTGCATTTCGTGTATGATATGACTTTGAAAGAAATTTCAGATGTACTACATATAAATAATAATACTGTTAGAACGATACTTTTTAGAGGTTTGAAAAAGTGCAGAAAAATGCTTGCAGAAAGGGGGATGTCATATGAGCAGTGCTAAGTATGAAGAGGCATTGAGTAAAGCGATGAAAGAGGTCTATGAGAATGATTTTGACTCAATTGATTTTTATAAAGATATCAAGTATGTCGATTTGGATTTAAACCAGTATTCAGTTAGAAAAAAGCCTAACCATATTAAGTATTTTGCTATAGCTGCATCCTTTTTGATTTTCATTTTATTATCTGGAACATTTGGAATTCTAATTTCAAACGGATCGGTTAGTGCTACAAGATTTAATATTGAAAAACAGTTTGTAAAATTGCAAGATCAGTTTTCAATTGGCAAATATGATGATAAAAAATATGTTGATGACGATAGTATCGTTCAAGAAATAAAAAATGTTAGTGATATTGATGAAGGAAAGGACTTTTTCCCGGATCTATTTCTAACTGATAACATCCCAAAAAGGTTTTCTTTTGAATCTTTAACAATAACCAAAGAAGGGAAAGATCTTTATAATGCGGTATATATTTATCAGGATAAAGATGATCAGCTTCTTACTGTCAGCCAACAGAGCATTCCTAAAGAAGGGCTCTCGATGAGCATTGTCGGTATAACAGATGAAATAAAAACAAAAGATGGAATAATTTATATTTCTGAAGATCCATTTGGGGATGGGGGCAATTCTGGTAGTTACATAACGGATGATTATTCAATTGATGTAGCTGGCAAGATAAGTACGGAAGAAATTCTATCAATACTAAATTCAAAAGAAAAGTAAAAAGAGGGATGCGATGAAGCACCCCTCCTTTTAAAATGCGTTACTATAATAAACCCCTTTATTTGATGTGCCGTTAGTGGTCTGAGTTACTTCGAGCTTGACCTTGTATGTTTTAGCCTTATTAACAGAAAAGTTTGTTTTAAAGCTATAAGTTGAACAGTTTGTGTCAGTCCTTGTTACAGATTTACCGGTCGAAGTTAAACGTTGCAAATATTTGCTAAAAATTTTTTTTAATTTTTTTAAAAAAAAGTGAAACGAAATTTGGTTTTTTTGTCCTCTAATGTATAGATGGCCATCTTAAAAAAGAAAAAATCAGGAGGAAAATCAAATGAAAAAAATTGTAACCATTATAATGTCATGCATTCTAATGCTTATGCCATTCTCTGCTTATGCAGAAGAGCAATCTTTTGATCAAAGCCAAGCAGGAAGAAGTAACGTTTCATCCTCAGTAGACTCTGCAAACGACACAGTGGTTGTAAAAGGAGCAGCAAATTATTATAGGTTTTTTAAAACCAAAGAGAGTGTTGACAAAACGGGTGCAAAAGTACTTAAAGTCTCAGCTGATGTAATTGGACCAGGAACTATTACTTCCACTGTCTCAAAAACAACATCGGCTACTTATTCATCAACATTAGCAAGTAATAATAATGGACTAATTAGGGGTACGATCAGTGGATCTTATGGAATCAGCCTTCAGAATTCGCTTGGATATTCTCTAAATATTGCATCTGGCAAAACGGGATATTTGGCATTTCAACCTTATAGAATAGTTGTAAAGGGTAATCTGAAATATTATACCAGTCTACACCCAAACACACCTCTCTCTTCTACAGCTGTAACCGCTAAATTTCCAAAGAAGCTTTCAAATGGTTTCGCAGATGGTAAATTTTATATAAAGTATACGAAATAAACTAAATAAATTCGAAGGGGTATTATGATGTCTCTAGCAAAGGCCTTTGATAGTACCTCTTTAATTTAGGAGTAAGCAAAATGAATAAATATAAAATTACAATTGGCTTTATAGTTCTCTTAATTACAATCGGGGTCATTTCTGGAGACATAACTTCAATAAATTCAGATGCTCAACGGTTTAAATTCGATAGTCAAGAGGTGGCACTAATTGATGGAATAAATCAAAATTCTAATGAGGAAAAGCGGACAAAAGACCCTCTTGAAAATGTAATTCTATCGACAGAGTATAATAAAAGTTTATATGTAGTTGTTAAAGTTCCCTTTAGCGAATATGAGATGGATAAAGATTACGCTTATGTAGCAGCAGTAAGAGAAAAGAACAGTAAATTTTGCTTTGAAAAAGTTTCACCTGACATTAGTTTGAACACTTTAGGCGACATTAAGGATGTTGATTTTACACCAAATGCGACCTTTTATTTTGACAACATAGAAGGTTTGTATTTTGCAGTGGGCAAAATATATGATGATAATTATAGACCATATATGCATGGGGAACAAATTCAATTACTGAACAGTAATATTTATGCTGTCGTACAAGAACAAGAGCGACCTCAAATTGATGTTGTGAAAATGAATTAATGATAATCGGTTGGATATGAATAAATGATGTAAATACATTACTTAACCTGGGTAATGTATTTTGCTTTTTGCGTGTAATAGCAATGATTCTGCGTTCTATAGGGGATAGTATCGGACGCATAATAATTTAGATGACATTACAATGAGATACAATGGCAGATAGAGAAAAATTCTGAAAAGGCATCACATATGTGTTTTAGAGATTTTCTGTGTTTACTTTACATAATTTTTAATCTTTGACATTACAAAACTTTAAAGGTAGTATTGGTATAACAACGTTCATATAGAACGAGATGAAGTATAATTTAATTGCGGAGTATTAACATGAAGTATATACAAATAAGGCATATGAATTATTGGTGGCATATTCATGATATAGAACCATTTAGAATAGATGGGGCGAATGAAATAGAGTTTAGCATTACTGAAGATAAGGAAGGTGATAATTTATTTTTTCATTTGGATTTTTATAATCTTTCCTCTTTAGTTGATATGATAAAAAAAGAAGAATTTATGGAAAAAGAAAATCCAGAATATAATAATTTTATTCAAAGGTATCATAGACTTAAAAATGGTGAGTCGGAATATTTTATTGGAGCAATATATTATAAAGACCATTACCCAACATTACAAGAATGTGAACTAAATGGACGTTGCATTTTTGATTTGAAATCACCGACTTTAGAACCATACTATGCGGTTGTATTTTTAAATGAGAATAAGCCTTTGACTCCTGAAAAGGTTATGAATTGGATTGAAAAATTATCTAAAGATTTCTTCAAACAGAGCATTGATTATGAGATTGCAGAATTAATAACTAAAGAATATGCACAATTAGCTTATAATAAAGAATTTTCAAAAGACAAATGATAGGTATAACCGCCCCAAAACCCAATACGGCCAAGTATTAATAAATAATAATATGTCATATTTTACTCAAACTTTCACGAAGGAGGCTCCCATGATTTACACGGACTTAACGAAACGAGCAATGCAAATCGCATATAAAGCGCATCGCGGTCAGACCGATAAAAGTGGTTTGCAGCCGTATTTTCTCGTTTGGCTGTATTGACATCAGAAGATAATCTTTAATAAAATTGAAGCTGATTTTAATTGCATGTTACAAGGATGATAAAATGGAAGAATTAAAGTGTTTAGTATGTGGTATGAAGATTAATGCCAATAATTACAAACTCAACGAATATTCCTTCGTTGAAAAAAATCAAATACATAAGATTATTAATTGCCCTTTTTGTGGAGTAGGGGAATCATATTTGGATTACGCTAGGGAAGAATATGGATTAGAGAATAATGCTTTGGATGAAGGCAGCCTAAAGATTTTAGAAAAAGCGATGAAGCTAGAAGTATTCAATAGCGTATTTTATAAGGAGGCCAGTAAAATGGCTAAAGCGGAATCTTTGAGATGGATTTTTCTAGATTTAAGTAGGATAGAGCTTATGCATGCTAGGATTCATATGAGATTAGCCGACTATAAAACGCTGCCGGAACTGCATAAACCCGATTATGCGAAGCATGATGAGGATGAACTTTTACTTCAGGAAGCATATAAACGTGAAAAACATGCGGTGAGATTTTATGAAAAAAATATGGATCAAATTTCTGATAAAACATTGAAAGATATATTCATTGCATTATCATATGTGGAAAAGCAGCATATGATTATTACTAGTGAAAATAACCATTAGAGCATTATATTTTTAGTTTATATATCGCACCTTGAGCCTCATTTTAACATGCTATAGATTGCCATATAATAAGTATAACAATTTCTGGCTAAGTGAAATATTTTTTGTATCAGTATTATTTTGCACTGTAACATAAATATTGCCCGAAGAAGTTGAAAAATAAGTTCCCGAGTCAATGTCAAATTATATGGAGGTATGGATATGCGGAAGATTATTCAATTCTATTGGTAGCCATACTATTTGGAACCTTTGCTGACAGTATCGAAACAGTAGATTTAAAAATAAACGGGAAACAATTTGCAAAAAATAATAAGATAAAACTGAATCCTGAAGATCAATTAAATGTTGTAATCAAATTCATTGATAATGCCGAATATGATTGTAAGATCTTTGCTCCTTCTTTACAGTATCATTATGAGAACTCGTCCCTAAAATATGAATATAATCTTACATATGCAATCTATGGCTTGCCTATAAAAGATAATAGCATCGAAAAGTATTATAATTTATTTCAGTTACAAGAATAATGGTTTCGTTTCTATGCTTATAAATCAGCGATAATGGTCAAAGAAAACTCGACAAAGAAATGGCTCGAAAATAATGGACCTGATATAATAAAAATATTAAAAGAAAGCAGGTCATTCTTGTATAATAAAGCCACCGACAAAGCAGCTCGATCATTAATAGATTAATCTTAAAAGAAAGGTATATTATGAAGTCTTTAAAAAATATAAAAATTTATGCTAATTTAGCAACCGCTTTAGGGGTATTAACTTTTATTTTTTGTAATATATATACAGTCTACTTGATAAAATATCTGGATGTTAAATTAATGGTTAGCGTTTTAGCGCTTATAGCGGCAATACAAGCATTTTTGGCAAACTTAATATATAAAAATATTAAAAAGAATTTCCCGGAAGATAAATTAAATAATAAAGACCATGGCAATTAAAATGGGATCGGCGTAAAAAGCAGCAATATTCATTTCCTGCATATAGCGCTTGACCAGACGATGGCTGACTTGAAAATGAAACTTAAGCAATGATTATTGATTCAGTAACATGGTGTTATCAATTGAAGTTAATCAAAGGGGTAAATTCATATGAAAACTGATAGATTTATCAGAAAGTGGGAAAAAGGTAGAAAGAAAGGGAAAATATTTTACGTACTAAGCTATTGTATTATTATGGGTTCTTCAATGCTTGTAGGTTCTGTAATTAGTAATTATTTGATTACGGGCGATTTTTTCGATACATTTAATTTAACATCAATGCTTGGGGGAGTAATTGGAGGTGCAATAGGTGGATATATAAGGTGGAATTTAAATGAAGAAAAGTACAGTAAGTATGTAAATAATGATCTGCACAAATAGACTTTTTTGAATCGGAGGCGGTGAAGCCACTGCCGGTGAAAGATTTAGAAAATCAGAGAATAATACAATTTTTGGTTTTCTATTCTATAATCGAAATAATTTTGTTGGAAGAGGAGTATCAAATGAATTATTTTAAAAAAGGATCTCGCCAAGTGATAATATTGTTTTTTCTGGCCATGATCTCTGGTTTCCTTATTTCGCTTTATATTAAAACTGACCAAAGCGCTAAGCAGTGGCTGATGATAGTAGTTAGTTTATTTATAATAGAATTCCTTGCAATTTCAAAATCGCTTGAAATTCGGAAAACTTTGATTTTAAATTTTGGAATACTCCCAGAAAATAGTGATGACCTTTTTTCATCAATATATAAAATACATCAAAAAAAATCTTGGCCGGAATGGAATAAAAGTAAATTTTCTCACCTATTGGTAGAGTCCTTTTTTATTTCTTTCTGTATAGAATCGTTCCTTATTGAATTCGATTTTTTTGAAATAAACACATATTTTACTCTTATTAGAAGCACTTCTTTAGTTCCATGGTTAATCTTTTTTTCCATGGTTAATGTTTCTCTTTTATTTGTTGAGTTAATCATACTAATTTACTTGTGGATTTTTATCAAAACTTTAAACGAAAAACATCTACTTCACTAATTTTAGTATGACTGTATTCGTTATAGCCCAATTCAGTTCTGCACCGGAAGCTTAATCCGGATTGGCTCATGCAAAATCTGCTCCGGTGTCAGAGATCTTTGGAAGATTAGCTTGCCATCCTGCGGGTACACTACGGTAATCCTGGTTTCCATCAGAGAATCGTTTGCAGAGGTACCTTCGTGCTGAAGTTCGTAGGAATTGCCCTCCAGATCATGATAGTTAAAAGCAAACATGCCAAAGCAATCGCCAGCGGATATTTTTGTCGAAAATTCCAGCATTGCTTTTCCATTCCTTTTTGTAACGTTTGCTAATTTTATTCCGGAGACGGAAGGCGTTATCGTCTTTTGATCCAAATTTACCGTAATATACTCCTCGTCTTTATTCAGCAAACGGATTCCCTGGATTAACAGCTCCTGTTCTTTTGGTTTATCAAAATAATTGGACTCAATAAATATACTCTTTTGTTTATCGTCGCCGGTAGCGCTTAATCCATTTTTGCCTTTCAATATAACCTCCCCGTCTTGTGCAACTGCCAGATCAAGCCCCTTGATCCAAGCTGAATTTTCCTCTGGGAAAGTAAATGATACCTCTGTTCCTGTCGGGTAAACTCTCATTTCCTCCAATACAATCTGTTGATTCTCGATAGTATAATTCTTGTGAAATTCATATATGATTGGAGCAGCAAATTCTTCAAAATCTATGTCGAAGGTGAAAGTACCAACTGATTTTACACTCGCTCTCAGATTGTCCTCCAGAGCGTCATTCCCCAGATCATCTTCCCGATCGTAATTTTCCAGAGTGTCATCCTCTATTCGTGTATCGTATGAATTTAAAGGATCTTCTATTTCTACATTGATCTTTAGATTGATTGACTGAGGTAATTTGCCTTCTGTGAAATGATAATTCTGCTGCAAAAATCCATTACTGTTTTCTTTTTCTTCTGCCGATAGACTGGATGATCCACTGCAAAATCCTTCTATTTTTTCTCCGGTAATTCCGTTGGTCATTTCCTGCAGATTAATTTGCGCCCACTGATTGGGTTTTAATGCAAAGTTCTTCGGCAATTGAAAAAAGAGCACCAGATTCTTTTCGTCAGCAATGGCATAGGGAAGAGAGAGCTGCTCCTGCCCATCCCAGGCCGTAAGATCAACTTCTTGTACATAATCATTTTCAATTGCGCTGCTCAGGCTTTTATCAAACTGAACAAACTCCACCAGGCTTCCGAGCAGCGGCAGTTCGGAAATGCTACTGGCAAAGGCCGTGTTGGTATTCACAAGGACCACGAATAGTAAAGCAGCGGCAATTGCGGACAGTGAACCGAAAACAGCTTTTCTTTTTTTATGATTTTTGGTGATGCGTTTTATTAGTCTGCTTTCTACATCGGTTAAACCTTCCGGATAGGTATAGGATTCCTTCAGGAAATCATCCCAATTCTGTCTGCCATCTGTCATTTGATATTCCCCCTTCTTCCTGATCGGTTAGTTCGACTCGTAATATTTTAAATGCTTTTCTTGTACGACTTGATACCGTTCCCTCCGGTATTTCCAAAGTTTTTGCTGTCTCAGCTATGGTGTAGCCGCCAAAATATCGAAGAATAATCACTTTTCTTAAATCTTCTGGCAATCCCTGAAGTGCATGTTTCACTGGAAAGGAAATCTCCGCAGATTGATCAGGCGTTTCTGGGATTTCTTCTACGATGATTTCACGCTTGCTCTTTCGTAAAATTTGATGGCATTCGTTAATTAGAATTCTGGTTAACCATGTTTTTAAAAATTCAGGCTGCCGTAGCTCCTTTCTGTGCAGATAACCTAAATAAACCGATTCATCTACAGCGTCTAAAGCTTTTTGCTCATTACAAAGATAACCATACGCAATACGATACATGATGGTTTTGTAATCTGTTATGAAAGAAACAAATGATTCTTGATCGATTCCTTTTGCTTCTGATATTCCCATGATGATCTTCCTTTCTACCTATTAGAGAAAGTTCCGATGTGTTTTCATTTCATAAATATAAAAAAATAAATAATCTCCAAGGATGGATGAAAGTTCTTCCAGAGCATATTAAAATCTTCTATGTTATAATATTAAATTAGGTAAACACTTAATTATAAATGATTTTAAAACGATGAGGCAACCATGAATCTATGGAATGAAATAAATCTTATTACAATTGTAATTGCGGGTATTTTTATAATCCCTGTCATAGCGGGAATATTCAATCCTGTTACGTCTCACAGGATGCGGAATTCTGTGCTTTCAATGCTGAATAATATAGAAATTATCATAGGAATTATATTGACCTTCTATCTTTACCGTGTCGTTTTATATGAGAAGCATGAGGAGATCCTAAATAGCCTATATCAGTGGATTCCACCCATAAAGGAGTTGATGTCCAAGTATGAGCAAAATATTGTAGCAAGAGTGATTTTCCTGTTTCTTCTCCTGTCAATCATTCTTGTTGTTTTGCGACTTCTTACATTTCCGATTAGAAGATTTGTTCTGATTCCTTTAACAAACCGCATATCAGTAGCCGTTAATTCCCTTGGTGGTATCTCAAAACGGGTACTTGGAGGGCTTTGGCAGGTACCAAGATCGGTCTGGATGGTTGTGGTTTTTTCCTTGCTGCTCAACCTCTATACCAATGTTGGCAGCAATGTTTCCTATCGGCAATATATCAAGGAATCCACAGCATATCGGATGGTAACAGAGAAAGTCCTGAATGCATTACTGGGTTCTGATTTTGCTCAAAAAATACCGGTTCTCATAAATGATTCGTTTCGTAAAATGAATGAAAACCTTTCTGATGTGGGGATCGATCGAGGCTTACACGAGAAGGAAGGCATAGATCTTAATCATAGCGAATTGCCAATGATTAAATACTTTAATGGTGTGACCCTTGATGAAGCGATCCAGTCAAATGAGGAAATTGATCAAACGGCGAAACAAGTTGCTTCCTCGGAAAAAGAGGATAAAAGAAAAGCATATTTGCTTTATGAATGGATTTGCAGCAATATTCGATATGACTATGATAAGGCGGAGAAAATAGTGACAGATCCTACCGTTGTTGCTTCAGGTTCGGAAGTTGCTTACGCGGAAAGAAAAGGGGTTTGTTTTGATTACTCGACACTGTATGTGTCAATGTGCCGCGCGGTGGGTTTGAACGTCAGGTTGGTTACCGGGCTCGGATATAGCGGTACCCAATGGGGAGATCATGCCTGGAATCAAGTTTATGATTCACAGGAACAACGATGGATCAATGTCGATACGACTTTCGGAAGTGCAGGGTATGATTCCTTTGACAACTCAGATTTTCTCACAATTCACAAGTATACGGATGTACAGGGAGAATGGTAGTTTTGGAAAAAATCCGGCAGAACAAAATGACTGCCGGATTTTAATCATAGTAGGGATGTATCGTTTCATTGGATGATATGATTTGGACGGTAAATGCGGTGGTCTGGGGTGGTATGCTCATTGTTTGAAAGGATGCGCGCTCAATTCTTACAAGTTGACCCGGGCGTATCGCTTTGAAAGGGATCGGGTTTCCTCGCCGGTCTCTGAGTAAGGTGGAATCGGTGATGACATATCGCATTTGCCTGTTTATGTCGTTTGCATCGCCTGTTAGCAGATAATGATAATCTTTGCCAAGCCACTCAACTTCCAATACGTTTCCTTCTTCTATGATTGAGGATTCGTTTTCTTTTACTATTGTGAGATAATACACCGCGGCCTGGGGTGGGTTGCTTCTTGTCATCATAGAAGAAAACCGGGCATTGACTAACATTCCTTTTCGTAAGTTACTCAAACTGATTCTTTTCCCGAACTGGTCTCTTATTTTGGTGTTTTTTCCGGTAACCAGTGTTACAACATGTTTCTGCATCATCTGGTTATGATCCATCATTCCGTATGTTATTGTAACAGAGCCGTTCCTTTTGTTTTTGTAAACCGATATGACAGTTGCATTCTCGACGATTTCCATACGTTACCTCTCAATCAGAAATGATACGGTTTATTTTATACCATGTATATTTCACTTCTGAAAAAAGGTTCGTAGGAAGAGATAATTACAGTAACTGGCGAAATCTCAGAATCATGAACGAACTTGTTTATTTTCCTACAATCACTTCGCCGAACTCATTTACTCCAATTACTTTTTCTCCCAACTCACGCATTGATTGAACGTAAGCAATGGCATCAGCTTCGATGCGTTCGCCAGGGCAAATTAGAGGAATCCCCGGGGGATAAGGAATGATAGAGCTTCCACAAATCATTCCCGCGCTTTCGGATAGTTTCACTCTTTTCTTTTCTACTGGAATTTCAAACATTTCGGCTTGTTTTGGTGGAATCAGCCTGTCTGATTTATGTTCGGTTCTGTGGATTTGTAGACCGGAGGATCTGACTTTGCTGCTGATGTCCTCCAGTGCATCGGCAAACCGATCATAATCATTTTTTGTGTTTCCAATGCCGGTAATGGCCATAATCCAGTCACCTGTGAATAGTTCTATATAAATATTGTACTCATCAAGCAGAATCTTATCCAGCTGAGAACCAGTGATTCCCAATTCGCCCATGCTTAGATTAATCTTTGTCCAATCCAGACCTTCCATTTTGCCCATGGTTTCAACACCAGGGATGTTGCTGATTCGATCATAGAATTGATTTAAATTCTGAATCCATTCATTCATCAGTGTATGACGGTGCTTCTCAAGAATTTTCGCGTTGATGTCCATGGAGGTCATTAAAAGATAAGAAGGACTTGTACTTTGTATACATTGAAGCTTATCTTCCAGGATATATGGGTCAACCAGATCTGTATTATAAAGAAGCGCAGCACTTTGGGTAAAGGAACCCAGTGTTTTGTGGGTGCTGTTGATGACAAGATCAGCACCGGACTGGATCGCAGACGGCGGTAGAACCTCTGAAAAATGTAGATGCGCGCCATGGGCCTCGTCTACGATAAGTACTTTGCTATATTTATGAGCGATCTGGGCAATGGCTCTGATGTCGCTGCATACACCATAATAATTTGGACTTGTAATCAGGATTGCTTCTACATCCTGATTTTTCATAATAAGATGCTCAATCTCTGCCGGAGAAACTGCGCCGGATATTCCATATTTCTCAATCATCTCAGGATAAACATAAACAGGCCGGATTTCCCCCAGAGATAATGCATTAAAAACTGATTTATGACAGTTTCTTGCCATGATAAGCTGTTTTCCCCTGCTGACCGAAGCAAGAATCGCGGCGATATTCCCTCCGCTGGAACCATTGATGAGAAGATAGGATTTTTTACAGTCATAAAGTCTTGCGTAATGATCCTGAACTCCTTTTAAAACTCCTTCGGTCTGAAATAGATTGTCAGCACCTGCTATCTCGGTGATGTCGTAATCCATGATGCGGTCAAGAAAATCATGATAGCCGAACCTTCGATATAGATGGGAACCCTTGTGCCCCGGCATATGAAATGAAACGGTGTCCTTGTCTAAATAATCGGTAATAAAATCATAGACAGACGTTGTAAGTGACATGTTTACTCCTTTCCAAGGCCTCCGCAAAGATCTCCGTGATTGCTTTTTACAATCCACTTTCATGATAGTATCTGTATTGGTATCCACCTTGTATTATTTATTATTTGGAAACAATAATACCATAAATTTCCGATCTTAACTATGGAAAATTTTGTATGAGAAGTTGCCCGATGATTCGTGTCTTCGAGGAGAAGGGAAGAAAGGTGTATGTTGAATAGAACGCGCGGTTATAATAGAAAAGTCTATCCTTTGTTCCCGTATTTATGTATAAAAATAGGAAAATACATAGTATGATGTCAGGAAAAGCATTCCAAAAAAACTTGACACTATGACAAGAAAAAATTATAATACAATCAAATAGTTTGATAATCGAAATAAATTTGTATATAGTAGATAAAATAGAGGAGGTATATTTTGGGAGTTGCGATTATAGGGACCGGCAAAGCACTGCCGGAATTAAAAGTAGAAAATCAAAAATTGACTGAATTCGTAGAGACAGATAATCAATGGATCATAGACAGAACAGGCATTGAAGCGAGGCATATTGCGACAAAGGAAACAGGATTGGATCTGGCGGTAGCAGCCGCAAAGGAAGCCATGGGAGATATGGATAAGAATTCGATCGGCCTTGTACTGGTAGCAACCGTGTCGCCGGACATGTTGGTGCCGTCTATGGGCGCGCTGGTAAAGAGGACTTTGGGTTTGAAAAATGCCATTGCGTATGATATCAACGCTGCATGCAGCGGTTTTATTTATGGGCTTTGGAATGCGGAAGCATTGATGAAGGCTCATGGCATTCAACGCGCGTTGGTTATCGGTGTGGAACGCCTTTCCCGAATTACAAACTGGGAAGACAGAGGAACCTGCATCTTGTTTGGGGATGGTGCAGGCTGTGCAGTGTTGGAACTTTCGGACAGCAAAACGGGGATAATCAGCAGCTTTATAAAGAACTATGATGATGTGACAGATTGCCTTACCTGCGAAATGGAGTATATAAAGACCCCCTTTGCGGATGATGGTGAAAAAGAGATGTATATTAAGATGAATGGAACTCAGGTGTTTCGATTTGCTGTGGGTGCAATTGGGGAAGCGATGGATGCAGTCTTAAGCAAGGCGGGAATGAATGCAGACGATGTGAAGTATTATGTTCCGCATCAGGCCAATATGCGAATCATACTTTCTGCGGCACAACGCATGAAGCAACCGCTGGAAAAATTTCAGGTGAACATTCAGACTACAGGTAACGTGTCGGCGGCAAGCATCCCGATGGCATTGGCGGATTTGATGAATAGTGGAAAGGTTCAATCCGGTGATAAGATTATGTTGGTCGGATTTGGCGGAGGTCTAAGTGCGGGAGCCGTACTTTTTGAGGCAGTTTAGCGGTAGAAATCAAAGAGGAGCAGTTGAAATCAAGGAGAATATAAGAGATGGGAAATATATGTGAAATACTTGGAATAGAATATCCGATTATTCAGGGTGCTATGGCTTGGATTGCTGATGCTTCGCTTGCATCTGCAGTAAGTAATGCTGGAGGACTTGGTATTGTAGCTAGCGGTAATGCAGATGCAGATTGGGTTCGTAGTGAAATTCGTAAGACAAAAGAATTGACGAAGAGGCCTTTTGGTGTTAATGTCATGCTATTAAATCCTCATACGGATGCAATCATGGACGTGCTCTGCGAAGAAGGCGTTGCTGTGGTAACCACTGGCGCAGGAAATCCGGGGAAGTATATTCCAAAATTAAAAGAGCATGGTATTAAAGTGATTCCGGTCGTTGCATCGGTTGCGCTTGCTATTCGAGTGGAACGTGTTGGTGCGGATGCGATTGTTGCAGAAGGTCTGGAAAGCGGAGGCCATATTGGAGAAGCCACGACTATGGCTCTTGTTCCACAGGTTGTTGACGCGGTAAAGATACCAGTGATTGCAGCAGGAGGTATTGCGGATGGACGGGGGATTGCCGCCGCTTTCATGCTTGGAGCAAAAGGAGTCCAGATCGGAACCCGGTTTCTGGTAGCAAAGGAATGTACTGTTTCACAGAACTATAAAAATATGATATTGAAAGCTAAAGACTCAGATACAGTAGCGACCGGCAGGAGTACCGGACATCCGATCAGAGTACTAAAAAATAAATTGGCAAGAGAAATTCTTGCCCTGGAAAAGCGTTGCTCAGAACCATCCGAAATTGAAAAGTTGGGAATTGGAGCACTCAGAGCAGCGGTTAAGGATGGAGATATGGCTTATGGATCGGTAATGTCGGGACAGATTGCAGGCATGATAAAAAAAGAACAGACGGCCAAAGAAATGATAGAAGAAATGATTGAGGAGGCAGCAGTAATATATGAAAATCGGGGTACTATTTGCAGGGCAAGGAGCACAATACTCAGGAATGGGTAAAAGTCTGTATGATCATTCAATCGAAGCAAAAAGAATCTTCGATTTGGCGGGATCGGAAATCCAAGGCTGGTGCTTTGAAGGAACGAAAGAAACATTAAGACAGACGAATATCACGCAGCCTTGTGTTTACACCGTATCGATTGCAGCTTACAGAGCGTTTTTGGAGGAACTGTCCAAAATGGATGAAGATATCATAAACAAGGTGGAAATGCAAGGGATGGCAGGATTCAGCCTTGGTGAATACGCGGCACTTACTGCCGGAGGAGCCATCCAGAGCTTTGATGATGGGTTAAATATCGTAAAACAAAGAGGCACCTGGATGAATGAAGCCGGTAAGGATGCGGACGGAGAAAGCAAAGGAGGCATGATGGCTGCTTTTGGTGAAAGAGAGCACATTTTGAAATGTGTGGAATCATCAAGAGAGGGCGGTATTCTGGAAGGGGTCAACTTTAACTCGCCGATTCAGACCGTAGTTGCAGGTGATCATCAAGCATTGAAACGATTCAAGCAGAATACAAAGGAATTTGGGCATATCAAAGCAGTGCCTTTAAGTGTGGGTACCGCGTTCCACAGTTCAATGATGGAGCCGGCTGTGCCCAAGTTGCAGGAATTATTGCTTGCAACAAATCTGAAAAAGCCAGCGACAAAGATCTATTCCAATGTAACAGGACGGGATGTTATGGAAGGCTGCAGCGGCGATGACGGTCAATGGCTTGCTTCGGTTATGGCAAATCAAGCAATGAACCCGGTCTACTGGCAGGAGACAATAGAAAATATGCAGGCTGATGGTATGAAAGCATTTATTGAGATTGGCCCGGGCAGTACTTTGTGCGGTCTGGCAAAAAAAATAAACCCTGAGCTGATCACAATGCATATCGAAGATTACGAAACCTTAATGGAAACTATAAATAAGATAAAAAGTTTGATTTCTGAAGAGGCAAACGGCGAAATGGAATAAATAAAAATTGTTAGAAAGAGGTGGGAAAAATGCTGAAAGCAAAAAGTGCAGTGATAACCGGAGGCGTGCGGGGCATCGGAAAAGCCATTGCCGAGGAGTTCTGCAAACAAGGAGCCGATGTATTGCTCTGCTATCGAAGCAATGAGGAAGCGGCAAAGAAAACAGCAGAAGAATTAAAGCAATATGGAACACGGATTGAACTGATCAAAGGGGATGTTACGGATCCGAAGCACGCGGAAGAAGTTGTGAAAAGGGCGACGGATTCTTTTGGAAAGATAGATATTCTGGTAAATAATGCAGGCATCACAAGAGATAAATTGATCATGAGAATGAGTCCTTCTGATTTTGATGATGTGATACAATCCAATTTGAATGGCAGCTTCTATTTCTTGCGAGCCTTTGCACCGGTCATGATAAAACAGAAGAACGGAAGAATCATTAATATTTCATCCATTGTGGGCGTTAGAGGGAACCCTGCGCAGGTAAATTACAGCGCATCCAAGGCGGGAATCATCGGAATGACGTTATCCGCGGCAAAGGAGCTGGGAAGAAGGGGCATCACGGTTAATGCTGTTGCACCGGGATTTATTGAAACAGAGATGACGGAAATTTTAACGGAAGATCAGAAAAAAGCAATGATGGGAGCAATTAGTCTGGGAAGAGCGGGCAAAGCCTCCGATGTAGCAAATACAGTTGCGTTTTTAGCCTCCGATCAGGCTGCGTATATCACAGGTCAGGTGATTGGAGTCGATGGCGGCATGTCTATGTAGCAGAAAGAGGAAGAGAATGGAAAGAAGAGTAGTAATTACAGGTATGGGAGCAGTGACCCCCCTGGGTAATAATGTAAAAGATTTTTGGGAAGGAATAAAATCAGGCAAAAATGGGATCGCTAAAATTACCCATTTTGATCCGGAAGTACAGAAAGCCAAAAACGGAGGAGAAGTAAAGGATTTTGTGTTTCATAATAAAAAAGAGGCCAGAAGAACTGATCTTTATTCTCAATATGGTGTTACTGCAGCACTGGAGGCAATGGAAGACAGTGGTTTGGTAAGCGGAGAAAACATTGAAGCTGAAAAATTAAGTGTTCTTGTTGGTTCAGGAATTGGCGGAATTATGACCTTGGAAAATGAAGTTCAAAAGGCGATGGAAAAGGGCATCACAAGAGTATCTCCGTTTTTAGTCACTTCAGTAATTGGTAATATCTTAGCCGGAAATATTGCGATTGCCTGCCAGGCTACCGGAAGTTGTCTTGGTATCGTAACGGCATGTACTACAGGTACTAATGCGATCGGAGAAGCTTACAGATCCATTAAGCATGGTTATACCGATGCGGTAATTGCCGGTGCATCAGAAGCGCCGTTCGCTCCGGTTTGTTTTTCGGGCTTCGCTAATATGACAGCGCTGTCCACTAGAACCGATCCAGATCGCTGCTCTACACCTTTTGATAAGGAAAGAGATGGCTTTGTTATGGGAGAAGGTTCTGCCATCGTAATTCTGGAAGAATATGAAAGAGCAGTAGCAAGAGGCGCTAAAATTTATGCTGAGATCGTAGGGTATGGAAGTACCTGTGATGCTCATCATATCACCATGCCGTCACCGGAAGGAACCGGTGCTGCCAAAGCAATGGAAATGACAATTGCAGAAGCGGGAATCCAGCCGGAGGAAGTATCCTATATCAATGCGCACGGCACAGGAACACCGTATAATGACTTGTTTGAAACAAGAGCGATCAAGAAGGTGTTTGGCGAGGCGGCCTATCAAATTCCGGTCAGCTCGACAAAGAGCATGACAGGACATATGCTTGGTGCAGCAGGAAGTGCGGAGGCCATTGTATGCATCAACGCGATGATGGATGGTGTTATTCCGCCAACCATCAATCTGGAGGTTCCGGATGAGGAGCTGGATTTGGATTATGTACCGGGTGTTGCGAGAAAGCAGGAATTGACTTATACCATGTCCAACTCACTGGGCTTTGGCGGTCATAACGGTTGCCTGTTATTAAAGAGGGTTGAAAAGTGAAATTAAATAAAGAACAGATTAAAGAAATTATTCCTCATAGAGATCCTTTTCTTCTGATTGATGAGATTGATGAGCTGGAGCAGGGAAAACGTGTTGTTGCCATGAAATATGTTCATGCGGATGAATATTATTTCCAGGGACATTTCCCGCAGGAGAAGGTGATGCCTGGCGTGTTGATTGTGGAAGCACTTGCGCAGGCCGGAGCAGTAGCCATTCTTTCCATGGAGGAGCATCGGGGCAAGATTGCATACTTTGGAGGAATTAAAGAAGCGAAATTCCGACAAAAAGTTTTTCCCGGCGATACCCTTCGTCTTGAAGTTGTAATGGAACGTCTTAGAAGTAAAGCGGGCTATGGAAAGGCAGTCGCATATTTAGGAGATAAAATCGCTTGTAAATGTGAGATCATGTTCGCCATCGGATCATAGGAGAAGAGGCATGGATATAACAAAAAGATTAAATGAAATACTGGTAAGCCTGTTTAACAGCGTGTTGAAAATGGAGGAAGATGCCATAAAGTGTTCTTCAAGGCATAATCTTTCCATTACCGAAGTGCATACTCTGGCTGCCATCGGTGCGGGAAAAGCCAAGACGATGACACAGGTTGCGGCGGGTCTGAAAATCAATGTCAGTACCTTGACAACTGCAATTAACAAACTGGTGGATAAGAAATATGTCAATCGGTTTCGTGTTTCTGAAGATCGCAGGATTGTAAAGATTGAGCTAACGGCTGAAGGAATCGAAGCGGTCAAAGAGCATGAAGCTTTTCATTTAAAGATGATCAATGATGCGGTTGGTGAGCTGAATGATGGAGAAAAAACGATTCTGCTGCAATCTCTGGACAATATCTATGATTTCTTTCGGCGTCAGCGAGTTAGAGCGGTGAAAGGAGATGGCCCTAGAAAATTGCAGCCACTTCTGCTGGGAGAGCTTACTGTTCCAGTTCCGATTTTTCAGGGAGGCATGGGGATTGGAGTATCCTTGTCGGGATTAGCTTCTGCGGTTGCAGGGTGTGGCGGTGTCGGAGTGATTTCTGCAGCACAGATCGGTTTTATGGAACCTGATTTCTATACGAATCCCAAAGAAGCAAACATTCGAGCGTTGAAGAGGAATATCATAGAAGCAAAAGAGGCAGTTAAAAATGTGGTAAACAAAGGGCTCATTGCAGTCAATATTATGTGTGCAAGCAGAAATTATGACGATTTTGTAACAGCTTCTATTGAAGCGGGCGTGGATATGATCATTTCGGGGGCGGGTCTTCCTACCGCTTTGCCGGGGGTGGCGAAAAACAGCAAGGTCAAGCTGGTTCCCATTGTTTCCTCAGCAAGAGCTGCTGCGCTGATCATAAAAAGCTGGACAAAAAAATATAACAGGGTTCCCGATGCCGTTCTTTTTGAAGGACCGCAAGCAGGCGGACACCTTGGATTTAAAGAAGAGCAGCTGGAGGAAGCCCAGGAGCATTTTTACGAGACCATCATGGATATCAAAGAGGAGATTGAAGATCTGCAGGATTGTCCGCTGATTGTTGCAGGAGGCATCTACACCAAAGAGGATATTCAGAAAGTTCTTGCATATGGAGCTGATGGCGTTCAGATTGGTACCCGTTTTGTAACTACCGAAGAGTGCGATGTTCATCCGAAGTTCAAGGAGACATACTTGAATGCAAAGGAAGAAGATATGGTAGTGATAAAGAGCCCGGTAGGCATGCCGGGAAGAGCCATAAGAACTCCTTTTATCGAGCGTGTAGAACAGGGAAGAATTCCACCGGAAAAATGCAACCGATGCCTTATCCCTTGCAAGGCGGAAGAAGCGCCGTATTGCATCACCCAAGCATTGATCAATGCGGCCAAGGGAGATATCGAACACGGACTTGTATTTTCCGGGAGCAATGCTTATCGTGCAACGAAAATGGAGACGGTGGAGGATATCTTTAGAGAGCTGACATCTTAGAGATTATAGACCGTAACGGCAAAAGGCATCCGGAGAGTACAGACGATTATGCTCACGGATGTCTTTTGCTGTTACGAACGAAACCCCAAGATTCAAGCGGCAAAAATCCTAGGGTTTATTTTATCAATACATCCCGTGTTAAATACTATTAAACAGTTACGCTCAATATGTAATCATTCGAGACAGGATAAGAAAGCTTCATAAAATTGTTTTTCCCGTTCAACAGCTGCAGGATCCCGGGCGGAAACCAACGGATTATTTGCGCGATCCAACGCGGCGTTGATCAGTGAGCGAGCTGCATCGGTATCGGAAAACAAGCTGGACATCCTCGCCTTTGCTTCTTGAGCACCATAACGGAGTTCCAAATTGTACTCCATTTCAATATGCCGTGCAAATAAAGCAGAACCTACGATCTTTCCGTCCTTATCTGTATAAGGGTTGTAACCGGTTAGTTCCCCGGCCTTTGACCAAGCATTTTTGACCTGCGGTGAGGCATTGCTTAACATTAATTCTTCCAATGTCGTTTTTTTAATCGTTTTCTGATCGCTGACGTGGGAAGATATAAAAGTGTCAAATCCCTGCATATCTGCTTTATAGGGCTTCGCAGGCGATACTCTGCTTCCGGTTTGAGATTGCCGATGGGGAAAATTTGTCTTTTGTATCCCATTGATATTCATAGACTGCCATCCTTTCCTATTTCTATCGTGTGTAACAAAACAATCTATACTGTAAAACTCTATTTATTAGCATATCATAAGGTGTATCTAGTACCTCGCCAGAGAGTATAAAGTATAGGGTATCTGTTCACTATTCCGGATAATTCATCCGGAATAATTCGTCTGGTGGATATGCAAATTAACGGATGTTAATCCGCGCGGTTTCTATATTCCATGGATTATTGGCTGATTGAACGGTGCTAACAAACTGTCCGCCATTGCTCGCAAGTTCATGCACATAAGAGTAAACCCAAGCATCACCTACTCCATCTCCATTCAAATCTATGACTTCAGACCAATCGTTGGTCATTAATATGTTGCCTAGCACCCCCTGATGAAAGTTATCATAACCAATTTGGAACGTAACGCATTGAATCCAGGCGCCCCCATGGTCGTTCGCAGTATTTGATGGATTACTGCTAGTCCCATAAATTTCTTGTCCCCCGTTAGGAGAAACCACGGCATAAACGTTAATGTGGGTAACAGGCGGTGCCGATGCACGGGAAATATCTGTACCAGCTGATTTCTGTGCATCATATGCCGCTTTAGCTTCATTAACCACTGCGAGAAATTCTTCGGAATTCATAATTTGTTCTTTAGCCATAGGCTGGATCAGAGCAGAAGTTTCTGCTGCGAATACCCCAACGCTGGACAATAAAAAGAACGCCAAAACGAGAAATAAGCTTATTATTTTTTTCATAGTTTTCCCCCTTTATTATATGAATAGATAACCCAATACATTTAAATTATATATTATGTTGGTTGAAATGTAAATATTTTCTTAACGGATCATTGGTGACGGGAATGGTTTTCAAATGAAAAGCTGTTTGAGTTGATATGTAAATTGCCAGATCTTAAGAGAATTTTAAGGTGGGTAAGCAACCGCCTATGGCAGGATTACTTGATAGTCCCGCAAGAGCTACTTTATTATCACACAGCAAGGATTAAAAGTCTTGAAGGAAAACCAAGATATAATAGATAGCGAATATTTGAATGCCTATTAAATTATCATTAAAAAAAGGCATCATCAGTATTTGATTCCAATGATATAGAAACAATATCGTTTTTTGTGTGCATTGCATTTACATTCCACATGTTTTATGTAGTGATATCAAAGGTGGAATGGTAATTTCTGAAACAATAAATTTAAGTACTAAAATACAGGAGGATGTTCAACATGATCAGTCCTCCTGTATTTATCTGATCATTATCATTACAGTTTTATCAAATTTCATAAATTATGGAAATTAAATGGTATTTTCATGAATCTATGATACAATTTAACAAAACAGGACTCGAATTTTGTTTCTTTTTATAATATTTGAGGTGAATTAACGGAGGAGGTGAGGTTTTGTCGGAAAATACTACAATTGGCGTCTACGAAATAACCTTGCGCGTATATCTCTTAAAGGATATACGTGCAATATAACAATTCCAAAAGCGGGAGGATGATCTATCAGAAGGTGGAAGGAAAGCTGGGTCCTCCGGATTTACAGAAAATTGACGAAATTGAGGACTGGATCCTGACTCATATTGAGGAATTGAGAAAGCAGTATCTTGGAAAGGATTATCTGAAAATTTTCTTTCGCTATGGCTCTGAAGAAGCCGAATGGAACGATGCATACCGCCGGGAGGGCGAGCGCTACTTGATTCCTAATATCTATAACAGCAATGACAGTAATGTTTCTATACAAGGACGGATTTATGGACTGCCAAATAATAATATGGGTCTGAATGCAAAGAAACCGTATCTGGACAATAAGACGAGAAAAACTGCAGCACCTTATTTGATCAGCAGCGAAGAAGTCCTTCTTCAAAAAAAGTTCTTTGACTTTTTGATGAATCAAGCTGCAGCAGGAAAAGTCAATGTATATATTGACCATAATCATGGAATAAGGGCGCTGGGTTATAACGAAATGCTGGACCCTATGGATGACGAAGATTTTTCCGGAATCTATCTCAGGATCAAGAAAGGAAAAGAAGTTGAGATCCTAAGCTCTATTGCCCTATCCGAATTGAACATTAACAAGGGTTGTTTTTAAATGAATCGACAGGATTTGTACGTGAAACATGTAAGAGTCATATGTAGGGGAAAACGATGAACAAATTAAAATTACGAGTTTTTCAAGATGAGGATGTAAAATTGTTCGCAAGTTGGCTCAATCAGGATTATATCCGAAAATGGTATCAGGAACCTGATGAGTGGCTCGGCGAAGTAGAGGGACGCCATGATAAATTCTGCTGGATCAATCATTTCCTTGTGACACATCATGATAAACCCATTGGATTCTGCCAGTTTTATGAATACAAAAACAGTGGGGAAACATGGCATGGAGATATCCCGGTAAAAGGAACCTATAGTATTGATTACTTAATTGGAGATAAAGAATATTTGAGAAAGGGATATGGCTCACAGATCGTTGATTTGATCACGGAAGAAATTTTTCTTTTGGAAAGAGCCAAGCGGATTATTGTTCAGCCGGAGAAAAACAACATAGCCTCCTGTAATACATTATTATCAAGGGGCTATACTTTCGATGAAAAGAACCAACTATTTATGAAAGGTAGATCGTAGTTACGATGGTATTTCGTATTGAAATTAAACGGTACGGATAGTCAGGATCTTATCCATCTTAATATCGGTAGGTTGGACGGGGATACACGGAAGCATTTGAAAATCATAGGCCAAAGCCAGTTTGAATACAGTGGGGGACAAAAGAGGAAGGAAGCGGTCATAACAGCCCTTTCCATAGCCGATTCGGTTCTCGTATTGATCAAAAACACTTCCCGGGATAACCACCAAATCAATAGATGATAAATCGGCTTCTTTGCAAATTGCTGGATTGGGTTCAGAAATACCATACTTGGAAGTGATGAGATAATCAGAAAGATTTCCGTCTTTGGGCATTTCATAGGCGATAATGCGAAAGTTTTTATCGGTTAATGGAAGAACGAGTTTCTTTTCTGAAGTTCGAATTCGGTCAATGATCATTCCGGTAGGGACTTCGTTACGGAAGTCCATATAAAGCATGATCGTATCGGCATTAATATATTCTTCTCTAAGGATTAACTTTTCTGCAGCAGCTTTTCTGGATCGCTCTAAAATATCAGAAGAGAGGGAGGATCTTTTTTTTAAAATCCTATCGCGAATTGTATCTTTGTCAAGCATCAAATTAGTCACCTTCCTTTTGTTGATTTGCTATAGATATCTTAGCATATTTTTGTTGGATAAGCACTTAGAATATAATAAAATTTTTGGATAAAAATATGAGAAACAAAGCCCCTGAAAAAAAATAAGAACTTGATGAGCGCGCTACGATGATGTAACAATTGATTGGATAGGAACAATTTGGAAAAATGCAAAAATAGCATGATAGTACGGAAAGAAAGCATATTGGTAAACGTTTCTGATAGCCTTTCAATTGACAGTATCAGCACTCGCTGATAAACTAAAATTAATGTCGAATTAATAATTATTTGGAATTTTTCACCGAACTTTGACCCCTGTGGCAAAAAGCTATGGGTTAAGGACGATGGGTTTATACGCAAGCGGATAGGCCTCTGGCGTTAGAAAAGGAAAAGGCGAAGAAATAGAACGGGTTTTAGCCTATCCTTTTATAAGGATAGGCTTTTAGGGTTTGCAGAGCAATTTAGAAAAACAGGTAAGGAGGGATACCCTTCGGCAAATGATTTAAAGTTAAAAAAATTGATAGCAGTGAAGTTATAAGTTTAAGAAAGAGGCAGAATTTTAGGAGGTTCTTATGAAAAAATTAAGAAAGATGACGCTGAATATCAACGGTGCGGATCGGATGTTCATCTGTGATCCTGAAAAGGACACGCTAGCGACGGTGGTTCGTCGTTTAGGACTGACAGGAACAAAGGTTGGTTGCGGAACGGGTGTTTGCGGTGCCTGTTCACTGATCCTGAATGGAAAAGTAATTCGATCCTGTACAAAGAAAATTAAAACAGTGGAGGAGTACAGCACTGTGTTGACAATTGAAGGAATCGGCACGCCAAACCATCTGCATCCGATTCAGGTAGCATTTATGAACAATGGGGCAGTACAGTGCGGATTCTGCTCTCCCGGATTTATCGTATCCGCTTATGCATTATTGCAGGAAAATTTAAACCCGACCAGAGAAGAAGTCCGCGATTGGTTCCAGAAGCACAGAAATATCTGCAGATGTACAGGCTACAAACAGATTGTCAATGCGGTTATGGCGGCGGCAAAAGTAATGCGTGGAGAATGCGATATCGAGGATATTAAAGTGAAGCTCCCTGAAAATAAAGAGTATTACGGACTTCCGCTGGTACGCCCTGCAGCACTTGCCAAGGTCTGCGGTGTCTGTGACTATGGAGATGACATTGAACTGAAGATGCCGGAAAGTGTGCTGCACGTAGTCATGGCTCAACCGAAGGTAGCGCAGCATGCAAAGATATTAAAGATACACACTGAAGAAGCAGAAAAGATGCCCGGTGTCTACAAGATCATAACACATAAAGATGTAAAAGGCTCAAACCGGTTGAATTTCTTCCAGTGTTCAGAAAGAAGCCTGGCCACGGAGCAGACACATATTCTGCTTGCCGAAGAAAAGATATTTAACTATGGAGATATTGTAGCCCTGGTTGCAGCAGATACGAAAGAACATGCAAGAGAAGCAGCGGCAAAGGTTACCATTGATTTTGAACAGTTGCCGGAATACCCGAATTATCTGGAAGCGGCTATGCCCGATGCAATCCGGATCCATGATGATCATCCCAATGTGTGGTCCGAGCAGCCTACCATCAAAGGATCCGGACATGATACCCCGGCATTATTCGAGGAAGCCCCCAATGTAGTGGAAGGAAGCTTCTATTCTACAAGGGAACCCCACATGCCGATTGAAGGGGATACCGTACAGGCTTATTGGGGAGATGACGGGATGCTGACCGTTCACTGTAAGGCGATGGGTATCTATACAAATATCGGAGATATTGCAGAAGCGACAGGCATTCCTGCAGAAAATGTCAGAGTGATTCAAAATCCTACTGGAGCCTCCTTTGGATGGGCTACCGCGTCGGCCACATACTCTTTGGCAGCCATAGCATGTCTTGCCTGTGACGATATGCCGATTGCATTTTCCATGACCTATGCAGAATTCATGGCATATTCCGGGAAACGTGCACCATCTTATACCAATGCAAGGCTTGCCTGCGACAATGAGGGGAAAATTATCGCAGCCGAATGGGACTGCGGAATTGATCACGGTGCTTACAATGAACTTGGCGATGACGTGATTACCAGACCCGCAAGATTCATGTTCTTTCCATACAATGTACCAAATGTGATGGGACTTACACGTGTAGTCTGTACCAATCACGCATACGGGACGGCATACAGAGGCTATGGATCTCCGCAGGCATACACCGCATCCGAAGCGTTAATGGATATGATGGCAGAAAAGATCGGTATGGACCCCTTTGAATTCAGATGGAGAAACATTGCACGTCCGGGAGACTTGAATATTAATAGCTATCCATTTGTGGATTATGTAATGGAAAAACTTATGGGATCCATGAAACCGATTTATGAAAAAGCAGTGGCAAGAGCGAAGGCGGAAGATACTCCCGACAAGAGAAGAGGAGTCGGGATCGCCTGGGGCGGATATAACGTTACGGAAGGTACCGAGGACCAGTGCACCATTGCCATCGAACTTCGAGAAGACGGAAAGTTTGTCAAATATGACACCTGGCAGGATCAAGGACAGGGCGGCGATGTGGGTTCCCTTCAGTGTACCTTGGAAGCACTGAAACCCCTTGGCGTATCCATTGATGATATTGTGCTGATCCAGAACGACAGCAAATATTGTCCCGACTCAGGATTGTCAGCTTCTTCCCGTCAGCATTATATGAACAGCAAGACATCCAAAATGGCGGCAGATAAGCTGATTGCGGCAATGACCAAGCCGGATGGAAGCTTAAGAACCTATGCCGAAATGGTTGCAGAAGGAATTCCGACCAAGTATGAAGTACAGTATTTGAACCCGAGCGACCCTGACCTTTGCGGTCTGGATCCTAATACAGGTGTAGGCAATCCGACCCCGGACTATACTTATGCGATATTCCTTGCTGAAGTCGAAGTAGATACCAAAACTGGAAAGACAACAGTGATCAGCTATACTTGCGTAGATGATGTGGGTGTGATTGGAAATATTGACTCCGTAGACGGACAGGCATTTGGAGGACTATCCCATTGCATCGGATTTGCACTTTCCGAAAACTACGATGATGTGAAGAAGCACAACAATATTCTTGGCGCGGGAATACCAACTATCAAGGATATTCCGGATGATTTCAATACGGTTCATTTAGTAACTCCTCGTAAAAAGAATCCATTTGGATCTTCAGGAGCTTCGGAAGCGTTCCAGTCCGGTGGGCATATGGCTGTGATTAATGCCATTAACAACGCTTGTGGCGTACGAATTTATGAGATCCCTGCAACACCGGATAAGGTAAAAGCCGGTTTGGAAAAACTTGCAAAAGGAGAAAAGATCGAGCCACCGAAAAAGTATTTCCTGGGTTCCGATTTCTATGAAGAAATGGAATATATTAAGAACAATCCTGTATAGAGAAAAAAGAGCAAATAGGTTAGAATGAATAGAAGAGAGAAAGTCGGTCTGCGATAATTATCGCAGACCGACATGTATTACCGTAAAATCGCAATTAGACCAATACATCGGTAGTTTCTGCAATTTTTTATTCAATAATAGTAGTGCAGCCACTTTATTTAGAAATAATTGGTGAACGATGGAACAATATTTAAAAAATTTTAAAAATTGTCTGCAGAAAGAGATTCCTTTTTGCACCGCTGAATGTCCTTTTCATATCGACATTCTAAATTTTATAGAGAAGATGAAACGAGGCAGCTTTAAGGGTGCGTTCAAAACCTATCGAAATGCTGTCGGATTTCCCATGATTGCATCAAGCCTATGCCATGAACCCTGCAAAGAGGTGTGCCCAAGAAGCGATTCTGACAGCGCGATTGAACTTGGGCTGCTGGAGAAAGCCTGCATTTCTTTTACGGAAGACAGAAGCTCTACCGACTATAATCTGCCCATGAAAAAGAAAAAGGCAGCGGTTATCGGTGCAGGAATCAGCGGACTTGCCTGTGCACTCCGGCTATGCATGAAAAAGTACGAAGTAGAAATTTTTGAAGAAAAAGACCGTATCGGGGGATCTCTTTGGGATCTCATGGAACCGGAAGTGTTTCTAACCGATATTGAAGAACAAATGAAACATGAAAAATATGCTTTGCATTTTAATACAAAGATTCAATCGATTGATGATCTTGCAGACTATGCTTTTGACGCGGTCTATGTGGCTACGGGAGAAGGCGGTGAAGACTTCGGACTGCTTTCTTCCGAAGGGGAAGCAAACAGCAAATATTGCTTCCGCTATGGAAAGACAGGATGGTTTGGCGGCGGCGGATTGATCGGGGAGAAGCCGATTTATGCTCTGGCAGGCGGCCTTCATATGGGCACGGTGATTGATAATTTTTTGAAGACAGGAAACCTGCTTTATCCGAAGAATGTTCAAAGTACAAGCATGTGTTTCAACGATAAAAAGTTGAAGCGGGAAGAGCCTGTCATCCCACGAGACGGAGAAAACTATAGCAAAGAAGAAGCGATAAAGGAAGCGGCTCGCTGCATGGAATGCCAGTGCGATTTTTGCCGTACCTACTGTGATCTGACGGAGTTTTATAACAAATGGCCGCTTCGGATTCGGGACGAGATTATGGCCACTACCCTGCCGGGTTCCGCAGAGGTCAAAGCAACCCCTGCAAAGCGACTTTTAAGTACGTGTAATCAATGCGGTCTTTGCAAGGAGACCTGTCCGGAAGAGATTGATCTTGGCGGATTAATTCTGGAAGGTAGGAAAAGTATGCACCGGCAGAAGAAAGCACCATGGGTTTTTCATGATTTTTGGCTTCGGGATATGGATTTTGCCAACAGCGAACTTACTGCTATTTCAAAAACACCAGGTATCACTACAAATCAAAAAAATCAAGAGGTGCATCATGATTCAAATGGGCAAACCGCAAAATGCACCTATGCATTTTTTCCGGGCTGTCAGCTTGGGGCAAGCGACCCGGAACTTGTTGAGAAAAGCTATGCATATCTGCTGAGCAAGCAGGCCGATATAGGACTTATACTCCGTTGCTGTGGTGCACCTGCAGAATGGTCCGGTGATGAGGAAAAGCATCAGCGGGAAATCGATAAAATAAAAGATTTATGGCAGGAGCTGGGGCGTCCCGTACTGATTTTAGCCTGCCCCACCTGTGAAAAGAAATTTAAGACGTATATGACGGATATTCCTGTTATCTCGCTGTATGAAGTGATGGCGGGCTGGGGGGTGGACGTGTGGGCACCAGACTCTTTGGGACAATCCGAAAGTCCGTTTTCAAAAGCTCTGATGGGGCACCCCTTGAAAACGTATGCTGTATTTGACGCTTGTGCTGCTAGACACGAGAAAAAAATGAAGGAAGCGGTCAGAACACTTGTAAAATCAGCCGGGTATCCTCTGGAACCATTGCCGGAAAACGATGTTTATGCACGCTGTTGCAGTTTTGGGGGGCAGCCCGGCATCGCGAATCCGGAGTATGTCGAATTTGTAACAAAAAAAAGGATTTCCGAAAGCGATCAACCATACATTACGTATTGTATCAATTGCCGTGATGTTTTTGTTGATGCAGGAAAAGAAGCGATACACATCCTTGATCTTTTGTTTGGGGATGGAAAAGGGCCTCAAAAACTTGCAACCATAAGCGAACGAAGAGAAAACAGGATCAGGCTCAAGAGAAATCTGCTGAAGGAGTATTGGAATACAGTCATGACAGAAGATAAAAAAGAATACAATGGACATGTAAGCATTTCTTCAGAATTGTCAAAAAAACTCCACAAAAACAGAATCTTAGAGGAAGATATTGTTGCAGCATTGGAGTTTTGTGAACGTACAGGACGAAGGGTTTATCATCCGGAAAAGGGAACCTACAGCGGGTACCGGGAAATTGGATATACTACTTATTGGGTGGAATACAAGGAGGCATCGGAGGAAGGTCACTATCAGATGATCAATGCCTATGCTCACAGAATGAAGATTGAATTGGAAGCGGTTTGGAATGGAAGAAAAATGGAACCGGATTTGTGATAAAATCTAAGGAATTAGACGGTTTTGTTGTTGCATTTTTGTTGACAGGGCATATGAATTGCTGATAGACTACAATTAATTCTAGAGACAATAAAACATTAATCTCCGAGCTTTATTTCCTATGACATCTACTGCTATGGAAATGAGGTCTATAGGTTTATGCGGGAACGTATAGACCTCCCGTATCCAGAAAGGAAAAGGCGAAGAAAATGAGCAGCTTTAGCTGATCCTTTTATGCCGGGATAAGCTTTTTGTTTTGAGCTAACGATTAAATTTTAAAACAAAGAGGTAACTTGCCGTAAGTGGCACTTAAGCACAAGCAGGAGCCTGTGCTGCTGTCCGTTTTTCCAATGCAGCGTAAACGCTGCGGGAAAAGGCAACTTTTAGGAGGTTTTTATGAAACAGTTAAGAAAGATGACCTTGAACATTAACGGTGCAGATCGTATGTTCATCTGTGATCCTGAGAAGGATACGTTAGCGAGCGTCTTGCGCCGGATTGGTCTGACCGGTACGAAAGTCGGATGCGGTACAGGCGTATGCGGTGCTTGTTCCGTTATCCTTGACGGGAAAGTAATTCGTTCCTGTACCAAGAAAATTAAAACGGTAAAGGAATACAGCTCAGTAATCACAATTGAAGGAATCGGAACTGCAATGAATCCACATCCACTTCAGTATGCAATGGTTCATCTGGGCGCTGTTCAGTGCGGCTTCTGCTCGCCTGGATTCATCGTTTCTGCTTACGGGCTGTTACAGGAAAATCCAAATCCAACCAGAGAAGAAGTGCGTGACTGGTTCCAACAGCATAGAAATGTCTGTCGCTGTACTGGGTATAAGCAGATTGTGGATGCGGTCATGGAAGCTGCCGCTATCATGCGCGGCGAAAAAACTCTTGCTGATATTACCTACGATTATAAAAAAGATGTGGGTAATTACTATGGCAAACCGATTGTTCGTCCCAATGCTATGGCGAAAGCCTGCGGTGTTTGCGATTACGGAGATGATATTGAGCTGAAAATGCCTGCAGAAACGCTGCATGTAGCTCTTGTCATGCCTCGAGTTGCAAACCACGCAAAAATCCTGAACATTGATTACAGTGAGGCTGAAAAGATGCTGGGTGTTGTTAAGATCATCACGGCCAAGGATGTAGATGGAGCAAATCATTTGATGATGTTCCAATTCTCTCCCAGAACAACTGCAATGGATCAGGTTCACAAGTTACTGGTTGACGAAAAGATTATTAACTATGGTAATGTTGTTGCAATGGTTGTTGCTGATACCAAGGATCATGCGAGAGAAGCTGCCAATAAAGTCAAGGTAGAAATCGAGCAGTTGCCTGAATACATGAATTATCTCGATGCAGTAATGCCGGATGCAATGAAAATTCATCCAAATATGGATAATATTTATACCTGGCAGCCGCTGTTCAAGGGTGAGGCAGATAAAGTACCTGAAATGATGGACGGTGCGGAATATGTCGTAGAGGGGAGTTTTTATTCCTCCAGAGAACCGCATATGTCGATCGAAGGCGATACGATACAGGCATATTATGACGAAGATGGATTACTTACCGTACAGTGCAAGGCAATGACTACTTACTTTGACAGAGACGACATCGCTCAGGCGGTAGGTATGGATGTTGAGCAGATCCGTGTTGTCGAAAATCCGACCGGAGGTTCCTTCGGATGGGCGATGAACGCGGCGTCCTATTCTCTTGCTGCTATTGCATGCAAAGTAATGCAGGCACCAATTGCACTGTCCATGGATTATGCACAGTTTATGGCCTTCAGCGGCAAGCGGGCACCGGCCTATACCAACGGTCGTCTGGCCTGTGACAAGGATGGTAAGATCATTGCCGGCGAATTTGATGCCGGTATGGATCATGGCTATGATCCTGCCCTCGGCGATGATGAAATGATCAAGATTCCTCGTTTTATGTTTTTCCCATACTATGTACCGCACGCATTGGGACTTGGCAGAACAGCAGTAACCAACCATTCTCACGGCGTTCCTTACAGAGGGTACGGCGCACCGCAGGCTTATACAGCAGGGGAAGCGCTTATCGATATGATGGCGGAAAAGATCGGCATGGATCCATTCGAGTTTCGATATAAGAATATCGCAAGAACTGGTCAGACAAATCTGAACAGTGTAGAGTTCCTTCAGTATCCGATGGAAGAAATGATGGATAAAATGAAGCCTCTCTATGACAAAGCTGTTGCGGAAGCAAAAGCTAAGGATACGCCTGAAAAGCGCCGCGGTGTCGGTTTGGCCTGGGGTGGATATAATGTAGGTCTTGGTTCCGATGACTTTGCTAACGTTGCCATTGAGCTTGTAGGTGATGGAAAGTTTGTGAAATATGATACCTGGCAGGATCAGGGACAGGGAGGAGATCAGGGCTCTTTGATTTGTACACTGGAAGCACTGAAACCTTACTTCCCGAACGTTACTCCTGACGATATCAAATTGATTCAGGCTGACACTAAGTTGTGTCCGAATACAGGGGAATCCGCTGGATCCAGATCTCATTTCGCAAATGGAAAAGCAAGCATTTTGGCAGCGCAGAACCTTGCAAATGCTATGCGTAAGGAGGATGGAACCTATCGCAGCTATGATGAAATGATCAAAGAAGGAATTTCGACAAAGTACGAAGGTAATTGGGTTGCAGAAGCTGAATGGGATCATTTCAGACTGCTTGATCCAAATACAGGAGTCGGAAATCCGACGTATGCTTACACCTATGCGTTATATATGGCGGAAGTGGAAGTAGATGTTGCCACAGGAAAGACAACGGTTGTGGGCATGGCTTGCGTAGACTGGGTAGGAAAAGTCGGAAATATCCAGGCGGTTAACGGTCAGGCGTATGGTGGGATTTCTCACGCCATCGGTTTTGCTCTTAAGGAAAACTATGATGACGTTAAGAAGCATACCAATATGTATTCAGCAGGTGTTCCTTATATCAAGGACATTCCTGACAAGATCGATGTCATCCATCTGGACGGTTTTGACGAAAGAGGGCCGTTTGGTTCCTCCGGAGCTTCTGAAGCGTTCCAGTCTTCCGATCATGTTGCGGTAATCAATGCGATTAACAATGCTTGTGGTGTGAGAATTTATGAACTGCCTGCCACGCCTGAAAAAGTAAAGGCGGGTCTTGACATTCTGGCTGGAGGCGGAAAAATTGAACCGCCTAAGAAGTACTTCCTGGGTTCCGATTTTTACGATGAGATAGAGAAGATCAAGGCAAATCCAGTATAAAAAAATAGATAACGATCAGATATCGACCACTATAGGCAAGTTCAAGACATGAATCATTGCGTATTCAGTTATGAAGCATGAATGGGCTGTGTTTATAGTGGTCATTTTATAATTTTTATTTGGATATTATGAAGTTTGCCAGAATATTAAGGAGTTTCGTAAGTGGAGAAATTTTTTAAACAATTTGAAAGCTGCCGCCAAAGTGAAAAGCCCTTTTGTACGCATGCATGCCCTTTTCATATGGATGTGCTGGATTTTCAGTCAAAGATCGTAAATAATAATTATAACGCGGCGATTAAAACATTTCGCAATGCAGTGGGATTTCCAGATATCGTCGCTGCGTTATGTCCAGAATATTGTGCTGCGGCATGTCCAAGAGGTGAACTGGATCAGGCTGTTCAGCTGAATCTTCTGGAGAAAACCTGTGTGAAAAAGGCAACGAAAAAAGATCCTACGGACTATAATGTGCCGATTAAGAATCGGAAAATTGGAATCATAGGAGCGGGCATCAGCGGACTGGCCTGCGCCCTGCGTTTAACGCAGAAGAAATACGATGTGACGATCTATGAAAAGACTGGCAGACTGGGCGGTAAGCTGTGGGAGTTGTTGCCTTCTGAACTTTTTTTAGAAGATATTCAAAGGCAATTACAATTTGAGAAATACACTCTGCATTTCCATACAGAGATTAAAAATATAGAAGAGATTCGAAGCTATGGATTTGAAGCCGTCTACGTTGCAACAGGAAAAGGCGGCCTTGATTTTGATACGATGAATCAGGAGAAAGGTCACTGCATCATGAATGGCGATATGGCTGTTTTTGCAGGCGGCAGCCTTGCTGGAAAAGACCCGATACATGCTTTGGCTGATGGCTTGAATATGGCCTGGGCGATTGAGGTTTTCCTGAAAACAGGCAAGCTGGAATATCCGGAAGAAGTGATACCATGCAAATCTGTGGCAGATCCGGATAAGCTTCGGAAAACGGAAGCGGTAATCCCTACCGACAATGGATTGTTTACCAAGGAAGAAACAGCTGCGGAAGCCGACCGGTGTATCCGCTGTCAATGCGATGCTTGCATGAACTATTGTGATGTATGTGCATACCACAACAAATGGCCGTTGCGGATACGGGATGATATTATGGCAACCGTTGCTTTTTCCACTTCAGAATCCATGCTGAAAAAGACACCGGCAAAACGCCTTATGAATACCTGTACTCAATGTGGTCTTTGTGAAGAAGTATGCCCGGAGGGCATTGAACTCGGTGGCATGCTGTTGGAAGCCCGACGGAGCCTCCATAAGCAGGGGACTATGCCGGGAGCCTACCATCAATTTTGGGTCAGGGATATGGAATTTACCAACAGTGCGGCTGCCGCTCTTGCAAAAAAGGCACCCGGGCAGGAACAATGCTCTTATGCTTTTTTTCCCGGCTGCCAGCTGGGGGCTGCTGATCCGCGATACGTGACCTTGCCCTATCGGTGGCTTTTAAATAAAAAACAGGATACCGGTCTTTTGCTTCGCTGCTGCAGTGTTCCTGCACAATGGGCTGGAAATGAAAAGATGCATCAAAAAGAAATCGAAAGCCTGAAGGAGGACTGGGAACAGTTAGGAAAGCCGGTTTTGATCCTTGCCTGTCCTTCCTGCAGGAAGCATATAAAGGAATACCTTCCTCAAATAGAAACGGTATCGCTGTATGAAGTGCTTGATCAATGGGGGGATGAGTTGCCAAAGAAGTGGAACCATAACTTGCCGATTTCACCTGATAATGACCTGAAGAAAGCAGAACCAGATAAGATTTATTCTGTATTTGATCCCTGTACAGCGCGGCACGTACTGCCTCTTGAACAGGCGGTCAGAAATCTTGTGCAAAAATACGGAATTGCTTGGGAAGAACTACCAAAGGGAGATCAACACGGATGTTGCGGCTATGGTGGAAACGTATCGGAGGCAAATTCTGATTTTGCGGCCTATGTTGCGAAAAAACGCATTGAATTGAGTAATCATCCCTATATTACTTATTGCATTAATTGCCGCGATATTTTCAAGGGAGAAGGAAAACCGGTTTTGCATCTTTTAGATTTGCTCTTTGATATCAATGGGGAGGAAGATAAGCTGCCCAATTTGACAGAACGCAGACACAACCGGGTTGATTTGAAAGAAATGCTGTTGAAAGAGATCTGGGGAGAGAAAATGGAAAAAGAATCGAAGCAATGCAATTTTGATCTGAAAATTGGATTAGAAATCCAGGAAAAAATGAATCGTTTCAAGATATTGGAAGAAGATATCTGTAATGTGATCGAGCTGAGTGAAACTTCAAAGCGCAGAACATTTAATTCGAAAAAAGGTACGTATACCTGTTATCGTGAGTCGGGATATATTACCTACTGGGTGGAATATCGTATAGAAGGAAATCTCTATGAGATTGTCAATGTATACACCCATAGAATGAAGATAAAATTGGAGGGAGTCTGGAATGGAAGAAAAACAGACATTGATTTGTGATAAATGCAAAGTTGAAATGGTTGAGAATGAGGTGGAATTCAGTTACCTCAATCGTTCGTTTCGCCATAAAGTTTCGCGATGCCCAAAGTGCGGACAAGTATATATTCCAGAAAAACTGGCGAGTGGACGTATGAGTGAAGTGGAAAAGCTATTGGAGGAAAAATAGGAGCCATAAAATGAAAATATTAAGCAAGACACAGAGCATTTGTCCGTTTTGCCATAAACCTCTTACTGCAGCTTATGTCTTGAAAGACGGGAAAGTTTTCTTAAGAAAAACGTGTGCCGAACATGGGGATTTTGAATCCAATGTCGCGGATCATGAAGAGGACTTTTTAAAATGGACATCCAACCCTGTTGTCAATATACCGCCGAGAAAAGCCATAACAAAGGGAATGGATATGATTAAGCAGGAGGAAGGCTCACTTGGTGCTTGTCCGCTTCATTGCGGCACTTGTGAAAACCATTTGCAGACGGCCTGTTGCGTTTTGGTCGAAGTGACACAGCGGTGCAATCAGCATTGTCCTTATTGCTTTGCAAAAGCAGAAAAGGACGAATGTGACGAACCAAGCCTTTCAGAAATCGAACGAAAATATGATCTGCTTTTAGAACTGGGAGAAGAAAGAACGTTTAACATTCAATTGTCCGGTGGGGAACCGACTGTTCGACAAGATTTGCCCGAGATCATCAAAATGGGTAGAAATAAAGGGTTTGAGTTTATACAAATCAATACCAACGGCAGAAGACTTGCGCAGGAAGAGGGGTATGCTCAAAAACTGAAGGATGCCGGTGCTTCTGTTGTATTTTTGCAGTTTGACGGTACGGATGATGCGATTTATAAAACATTAAGAGGCGAGCCTCTTTTTGAGCTCAAGAAAAGAGCAGTTGAAAACTGCAGGAAAGCTGGAATTCCAGTTACTATTGTTCCGATGGTCGCGCGAGACGTTAATTTAGAGAACATTGGCGCAATGATGGAATTCCTTCTTGAAAATGTAGACGTGGTAAAAGGAATCCATTTCCAGCCGGTCAGCTTTTTTGGCAGATATCCCGATAGGCGATCAAAGGACGGGACAAAATATGTGGATTATGAAAACCGGGTGACCATGTTTGACATCATGAATGCGTTGGAAAATCAGACGAATGGAGCCTTTCGGTTCGAACATTTTTATCCCATTACCTCAGGTCATCCCCTCTGCTGCTTCCAAAGCTCCTATCAAAAACAACGCGATGGAACGGTTAAGAGTTTGATCAATTATGAAACGAAAACTGCGGGGTTAAGCTGCTGCGAGGCGAAAAACCCCCTTGAGATCATAAAAAAAGACAGGGATTTTGTGCGGAATAAGTGGAATGTTGCTGATCCGGACAGGGAATGCTCCTGCAATCAACAAGAGGAAGCCCCCTGCTCCTGCGGAGGAGGTAAGGAGCCCGCAAAATCGATAAAGAAGGAAGAACCCGCGGCATGTTGTTGTGATAATGATACGATGGATTTCGATCAATTTTTATGGGAAATAAGAAACAACATGTTTTCCGTATCCTGCATGCCATTCATGGATATCAGCAATCTGGATGCAGAGCGGTTAAAACGGTGCAGAGTTCAGGTGCTTTCTCCTGATGACCGGCTGATTCCATTCTGTGCATACAACAGTATTTATAGAAAGTAAATCCTTAAAGTGAAAAATTTTGATTTATAAATTAGTAGACGAGAGGTTTCTAATTATTTGTAGTGGCGCAAAGCGTCGTGATGGAGGCAAAAATGAACGATTTTAAACCTGGAGAATTCAGAATTACAAAGAAGGCAATGGACCAATGGCAATTGCCAAAAGGTTCGGCAGTGCTTGATATCGGCTGCGGCCTGGGTGAAACAATGGAGTATCTTGAACAGGAATATGGGTTTTCTTGCAGCGGGATTGATCTTTCTCTGGAAAGAATCAAGAATGCTAAGACAAGAAATCCTAATTTGAATATCAGTTATGGTGATGGAGAGTTTTTGGATGGTTTTCAATCCTTTTCTTTTGATGGCGTTACGATGGAATGTGTACTTTCTGTGATCAATATGCCGGACGAAGCGTTGCACGAAACCTATTGTGTACTGAAAAAGGGCGGGAAGCTGTTTCTCAGCGATTTGTACATCAAGGAACCTGATCCCGGGTTTATAAAAGCACTGAAAATCGAAACAGAGCGTCAGAACAGCAAGCCCCACGATGAAGGGGAATGCGGAACAGAGTGTGAGGAAGAGCATAAGAACAGGCTGGTAAATTTCAGGTCCAGTGGCAGATTCCTGATCGATCCTTTGATGGAACTTCTTGCCGAAATCGGTTACCGAAATATTAAATGGGAGGATTGCTCTTTGGAGCTTGATAATTATGCGGCCGAAAAGCTCATGCGGGACGGAACTTTGGAAGGCTGTCTCTGTGAAGAAGCGATCCACCCTAAGGATTCCTATAAAACCGGATATTTTATGCTGACCGCGGAGAAGCCATACTAGGAGGTTAGACATGAATCAGGAAATTTTAGAACTGAAACTGAGGGGGTATTGCTGCAGTCAAATCATTATGGAGCTTGGATTAAGAGAACTGGAAAAAGAAAATCCAGATTTAATTGCTGCCATGGCAGGATTATGCAACGGACTTTGGCAGGGAAAAACCTGTGGGATTCTCTCCGCAGCAATTTGCCTGCTCTATTTGGCAGACCCGGAAGAAGCCGGATCCCATGCAGCTGTTTTTAACGATTGGTTTGAAGACTCCTTCGGAAGTCAGGAATGTGATTTACTGCTGGAAGATAATCCTTTGAATAAGGTTGAAAAGTGCCCCGTTATGCTGGAGGCATCTTTTCAGAAATTATGCGAGCTTTTAGAGTGGGATGAATAAATGATGAAGAATAAGCATTGGAATGATTCTTTGGATCGGCCGCTAGACAATTGGATCAAAGGGAAAATAGGCTTGATACAAGATGCTGATCTGACCAGAGAGGAGCTGGAAAAATACCAACTGGAGAAAATTACAGCAACGCTTCGAATGGCGAAGGAAAACAGTGCATTTTACAAAGAACATCTAAAAGCTATTGATCCGGATGCCATCAAAGATTTAAAGGACATAGGAAAGATTCCTTTTATGACAGAAAAAGATTTGCGGAATAGAGGCAATGAAATGCTTTGCGTCAGAAATGCACAGATCAGCAGAATCGTGACCCTCGAAACCAGCGGGACGACGGCAAATCCCAAAAGGGTTTTTTATACGAAAGAGGATCAGGAGCTGACCATAGACTATTTTCACCATGGAATGAAAAACCTCGTGGATGCCCGCGATGTGGTGTTGATATTGATGCCCTGTGCAAGACCGGGCTCGGTGGGAGATTTGCTGGATATTGGGTTGCAGCGACTGGGAGCAAAAACGCTGCCTTATGGACTGCTGAAATCTGAATATCAGGATGTTCCGGCGGTTTTAAAGCAAATGGAAAAAGAAGGTGTGACCAGCATTGTCGGAACACCAACGCAGGTTGCCGAATTGGCAAGGATTTCTTCAGAATTAACAAAGGCTTTCGATGGTCTGACTTCTCAGAGGAAATGGCAGTCAATCGTCTCAACAATTGTTTCCCAAATGCGATCGGTTCTCTTAAGTGCAGAGTATGTATCAAAAGAAGCCTGTGACTTGATAAATCACGCTTGGAACTGCCAGGTTTTCGAACACTACGGCATGACGGAAATGGGGCTTGGCGGTGCGGTAAGCTGTTGGGCACTGGAGGGCTATCATCCGAGGGAGGCAGATCTATACTTTGAGATTATTGATTCTAAAACCAGTGAAGTACTGCCTGACGGGGAATTCGGTGAAGTGGTGTTCACCACGTTAACCAGAAAAGGAATGCCTTTTATCCGGTATCGTACCGGAGACATCAGCAGGTGGCTGACAGAACCATGCAAATGCGGCAGCATATTAAAACGGCTGGATAAAGTCGGTGATCGCAATATGAAAAAAGGAGCGTTTGCCGCCCGATAGAAAAGCGTGATTTGCGGAAAGGTTTGACTATGGTAGAAACTGCAATCATAAATTTAATGAAAAGGTCAAAATTATTCCAGGGCTTAAAGGATCGTGAAATTGAGAATATTAGTCTTTTTACCGTACCGGTCGAGAAAAAATTCTTGAAGAATCAGATGATCGTCAATCAAGGCGAGCTGGTAGATCAAATAGGGGTTCTAAAAAAAGGAACCGCGGTCAGTATGAAATATCATAGGAACGGAAATGTGCAGATTCTCAGAACTTATAATCAGGGAGAAGCATTTTCTCTGGATGCAGTGAATACAACGATTTTAACCAGTCCGGTATCAATTCTCAGTCGTACGGACAGCATTGTTATCTTTTTTCCGTACATCAAAATATTGAAAAGCGATTATATAAGCGCCCATGCGAAAAATAGAATTTTGGCGAACAGCAGTGAAATTCTAAGTAATGAATTGATCCGTCTGATGTATAAAATTGATGTGCTGTCTAAACGGACTCTTCGGGAACGGATTTTGACTTATTTGAGTTTGATGAGTGAGAAAAGCTGCAGCGGTACGTTTAATATCGATATGAATCAGGAACAGCTTGCTCAATACTTATGTGTGAACAGAAGTGTTCTTTCGAAAGAATTAAACCGCATGAGAAAATGTGGGCTGATCAATTACAAGGGGAAACGATTTACTTTATTTGAATAAGATTTACAGAAAAAAATCAAAATAAATTTAAAAAATGTTGTAGATACAACAGAACTGACCTGCATTGTATGATAGACTTAAACTGAATTAGAAACCTCAAGCTAAATTTGCCTCTTTAGTGAAAAGGAAAAGCTACATAATGAAGAAGAATAGACCAACGTAAAAGGAAGAGTCCGCAAGCTCTTCCTTTTTCATAGAATAGGATATATCAATGGATGAAGATGATCATATCAGCATTTTAAAAAGATCGAAACTATTTAAAGGACTTAGCGATCATGAAATCAAGAAAGTCTATGATTTTGCCATGCCCTCCTTGAAGGAATATGACAAGAATGAAATCATTGTCAACCAGGGAGAGCTGGTAAGTAAAATAGGAATTATCAAAAGCGGGACGGTACTCAGTGTCAAATATCATTATAACGGAGAGACACAAATATTGAGAATCTACAAACAAGGTGAAGTTTTGTCACTTGCTACCGTGAATACAACCTTCCTGACCAGTCCGGTAACGCTGTCCAGCCAGAGTGGCTGCTCTATCCTTTTTATACCCTATCAAAGCCTTTTAGCGGTTGATAAAATCAATCCTGCCATCAAAGAAATCATCATTTGCAATAACAGTGAAATTCTCAGCAATGAATTAATCCGCATGATGTATAAAATCGATGTTTTGTCCAAACGAACCCTTCGAGAGCGGGTTTTGACCTATTTGAGCATTATCAGCGAAAAAAAGGGACGGGATACGGTTGACATCGGCATGAATCAGGAGGAATTTGCCCAATATTTATGCGTAAACAGGAGTGTTTTATCAAAGGAATTGAATTGTATGAGAAAATGTGGGTTGATTGATTACAAGAAAAATCATTATACCCTATATGAGCAGGCCAATCCACCAAAGACAACAAGCCAGTAATGACGTTTGTTGTATACACAACAGAATTTATCTCTTTGTCATGCTAAACTTACTTATATTTTATAGCCGTAAGGATATCACGACAAGGAGGGCTCAGAAAATGAAAATAAAAGGAAATTACATAAACGGTCAATGGGTAAGCGCTTCGTCAAAGAAGGAACATCAAGTAATGAATCCTGCAAATGGGGAAGTGATTGCTACGATATTTAACAGTACGAAAGAAGATGTTAAAAGAGCAATTGCTGCTGCGAAGAAAAGCTTTTATGTAACCAGGAAATGGCGCAGCATGTGCCCACAGGGACGTGCCGATATGATGTTTCAAATTGCAGATGGAGTTTCTGTACGAAAAAAAGAAATTGCAATACTCGACAGTAAAAATAATGGGAAACCGTTAAGAGAAGCGCAGTGTGATGTGGAGGATGCGATTCAGTGCTTTCGCTATTATACCGGGCTGATTACAAAGCCGAACGGCAGTGTCTACAGTGTGAATCAAGGGTTTGGAGAGATGCATACCTATACCGTTCGTGAACCGATCGGGGTTTGTGCGCAAATTACCCCCTGGAATTATCCGTTCCTAATGGCAGTGTGGAAAATGGCCCCTGCGTTAGCTGCCGGGAATTCCATCGTATTTAAACCAAGCTCCAATACCCCTTTATCTGCTGTCATATTATTTGAAATTTTTGACTCCTTGAATTTGCCAAAAGGAACGGTCAATCTGATTTTAGGTTCCGGAAGTGTAGCAGGTCAGGAAATGGCTGAAAATATGGATGTAGACATGATTTCTTTTACAGGTAGCACTGCAGTAGGGCAAACCATATCCCAAGCAGCCGTGGGTAATTTAAAGAAAGTCGGTTTAGAATTGGGCGGAAAATCACCAAATGTTATATTTGCAGATGCAGATTTTGAGGGCGCCGTTGAGTGGGCTATGATCGGAATTTTCTTCAATCAGGGAGAAGTCTGTTCGGCTGGTTCAAGGATTATTATTGAAAAATCAATCAAGGATCAATTTGTAAAACGCCTTGCGGAGCGTGCAAATGCTTTGACACTGGGAGACCCGCTGACGAATCCGGACATGGGTCCTCTCGTCTCGGAAGAACAAATGAACAAGGTGCTGGAGTACATCGAAATCGGTAAGAGGGAAGGGGCAACCTGCGTCTGCGGCGGGGATCGATCTACGGAAGGTGAATGCAGCAAGGGTTATTTTGTCAGGCCGACTATTTTTGATGACTGTACACCGGATATGAGGATTGTTAAAGAAGAAATATTCGGCCCAGTGGTTACCATTCAAACCTTTGAAACGGAAGAAGAAGCGATTGCCATTGCAAATGATACCCCATATGGGCTTGCCGGAGCGGTATTTACCTCAGATGGGGCAAAGGCGCTGCGGGTGATTAAAGAAATCAGAGCCGGCATCACATGGATTAACTGCTACAATCCGACCTTCAACGAAGCGCCGTGGGGTGGCTATAAAATGTCCGGCATCGGCAGAGAACTGGGCGTTCATGGATTTGAAGAATATCAGGAGGTTAAACAAATCAACATCAACCTGAACCCGGGAACCCTGGGATGGTATGAAGAAAAATAGATTGACATACAAAATGGCAATCCTAAACACCATACCGGTAAGTATTCCGAAGAATAAGAAACTGCTTGAATCAATAATGAGTCCCAAAAGAAAAGATAGACACGTGCTCTTTTTGTACGTGTCTATCTTTCGTTATCGGCGTGTAACTTCTTCTTTTTAATAAATTTCCAATACTTTTCAAAACAATGATTTACACTCGCCAATAGAGTATGATAAAATAAAGCGTACTATTAAAAAAAACATAACGCTATGCTGGAGGAAAAATGAAAACAGGTGCGATTATTGCAGCCGCAGGCATTCCAGTGAATATGCCTGATTTTGACCCTACTTTAATGATGGGAGATACTTCGATCATTAAAAAAATTATTATTACACTACAACAATCGAATGTTGAACCGATTGTCGTTGTCACGGGACATAATGCACAAAATATAGAAAAGCATTTGGCACGTATGGGAGTTGTATTTCTTCGGAACGAAGATTACAAGAACAGCGATATGCTTCGAGCGGTTTGTATCGGCATGGAGTATTTGAAGCACGAATGTGAACAGGTTTTTGTGATGCCTGTTGATGTGCCTCTGTTTTCCTCAGAGAGCCTCAAGTTGTTGATGAACGAAAAGGGATCGGCCGTATGTCCGGTATATAACGGAAAACCGGGACACCCGATTTTATTAAGAAATGAATTATACGAAGATATTTTAAATTATCAGAGAGAGAATGGCTTGTGGGGTGCCGTAACTTCAGGTGGCCATGAAGTGGAATATGTCGACGTGGATGACGAAGGGATTTTATTTGAATTGGAAACTCCGGAGGATTTAGATAAATTGCAGCAGGTTACAGCAAAGCAAAGAGAGCCGCTGAGATTTGGTCTTCAACTGAAAATCGGTCGGAATGAACTGGTTTTTGGTCCGGGGATTTTGCAGTTTTTGGAACTTGTAAACAGAACCGGGTCGATGCAGACCGCTTGCAGACAGATGAATATTTCCTATAGCAAAGGACTGAAAATGATCGGCCTTGCAGAAAAGGAAACAAGACTTGCTCTTCTGGAGCGCCGTGCGGGTGGCAGTGATGGTGGTGTTTCCTTTTTAACAACAGAAGGCAGAGCTTTTATGAAAAACTATACTCATATGAAGGAAGAACTGGAGTCGCATGCTGAAAGATTGTTTCGCAAATACTTTATGGATTCGGGTAACTTCATAGAAAGCAAGAGGACTGAAGAATGAAAAAACATTTTTTTTTGGAAGGTCCCATCCAACAGGGAAAATCAACTTTAATCAGAAAGTTGATTCAGGATCATTTGGAACTGGTGGGGGGATTCAGCAGCCAGAGACTCTTAAATGACGATGGTAAAACCGTCGGATTCCGGATTGTTCCGGCAGAGGAAGCAATGGAGTTGACGAGAAAATATTCACCAAGTCTCACCAATGTATTTTTGCATTTTGACGGAGGTAAAACAAAAAGGACTTTCGAAGTATTTACAGATGCGGCAATCAGGTTTTTGAGAGAAAGTGACGGAAAAAAACTGATTTTGCTGGACGAAATCGGTGGGGTCGAATTGTTGCTGCCGGAATTCAGAGAAGCTTTATACAATATTCTGATGAAAAATGTCCCTTGCTTAGGCGTTTTGAAATTAGAACAAAGTATCCGTCATATGTGTAGCAATGCAAATATTTCTGATGATTGTGTTACTTATCATCTACAGCTGAGAGATCATTTGGTCAATCACTATGATGCTGACATGATACGTTTTGAAAGAAATTGCTCAGAAACGGTGGAAAAGACCATGAAGGAATTTTTGGAACAAATACTTTAGTAGAATAAGTTTTCATTTGAACGATCATTGAAAAGAAAATAAAAATTTATGGAAAAATCACCCTTAGAAAGGGTTTTTCTTAGAAGACCGTTACGTTTTATAAAATATAACGAAAAACAGAAAGAAGAGGTTGCGGCTTGGCTTCTCAAAAGCACATCAGGATTCGATATGCACTTTTGGTATTGTTATTTGTTGTTTGTTTTTTTGGTTCGTTTTTGCTGGGTAAATATCCGATACACCCGTTTACTTTAGTCAAAGTCTTATTGTCAAGGGTGGTAGATTTTCCAAGGGATTGGCCAAGTCAGGTAGAGACTGTGCTTTTTCATGTAAGAATGCCGAGAGTGTTTATGGGAGCCATCATCGGAGGCGGGCTGTCCTGTGCCGGCGCTGCGTATCAAGGCATTTTTCAAAATCCCATGGTTTCACCTGACATTTTAGGCGCATCCAACGGAGCTGCTTTTGGCGCGGCATTGGGCTTGTTTTTTTCCGTTGGTTACGGTGGTGTTTCGATCAGTTCCTTTCTGTTTGGACTGACCGCCGTATCCGTTGTATTTTTCATCAGCCAAAAAGTGAAATTCAATGTGACGCTTGGACTTATATTGGCGGGAATCATGGTGGGGTCTATCTTTAATGCAGGGGTATCCTATTTAAAACTTGTTGCCGATCCTACCGATGCTTTGCCTGCGATTACCTACTGGCTGATGGGAAGTCTTGCGTCCATCAGGGTACAGGATGCTTTGTTTGCAGGTCCCATCATTATAATCTGCATGATTCCAATTATGCTGTGGCGATGGAGAATCAATATTCTGACCATGGGTGACGACGAAGCCAGAACCATGGGGGTAAATGCGAAAACCATACGAACGGGAATTATCCTTTGTGCCACGTTGATTACCGCAGCTGCGGTCTCGGTAAGCGGTTTGATCGGATGGGTTGGTCTGGTAATCCCGCACTTTGCCAGAATGATTGTCGGAGATGATTTTCGCGTCATGCTTCCGGCAGCAGTCTTACTAGGCAGTAGCTTTATGCTGATCGTTGATAATTTTGCAAGGATGCTTTCAACAAGTGAAATCCCCATTGGGATATTAACCGCCTTTGTCGGTGCACCGTTTTTTCTGTATTTGATTTTGAAGGAGGGCCGCAGGCAGCAGTAATGCTGCCGCAGGTAGAGAAGATGACATTAGCAGTTAAGGACTTATTTTTTTCTTACAAAACGGAAAATGTTTTAAAAGGAATTTCGTTTGATGTAACAGAAGGTACGCTTGTGTGTGTGCTTGGAAAGAACGGAGCCGGTAAAAGCACATTGTTTCGGTGTATTCTGGGATTATTGAAGGGATATGGAGGAAAGATAGGAATCGACGGAATGAAAGCCGATACTCTTTCTGCCGGGGAATTGGCGAGGAAGATATCCTATATTCCTCAAAACCATTCCACAGCCTTCTCTTATTCTGTGTTTGATATGGTAATGATGGGAACGACAACACATTTAGGTCAATTTATAAATCCGGGGAAAAAAGAGCGAGCGACTGCGGATGCTGCTCTTGAAATGATGAACATCAAGCATTTGAAAAGCAGAAATTTCTCCAATATCAGCGGAGGAGAACAACAGATGGTTTTAATTGCAAGAGCCATAGCACAGCAGACAAAAATAATCATCATGGATGAGCCCTGCGCAAATCTGGATTATGGGAATCAAATCAAAGTGATGAAAGCGGTAAAAAATCTGGCGAGACGGGGTTACCTTGTAATCCAGTCCACGCACAACCCGGAGCATGTATTTCTGTTTGCTGACGAAGTGCTGGTGATCTTGGACGGAAAAGTAGAGGCAAAAGGAAAGGCAGATGAGATTTTAACGGAGGAATTACTGAAAAAAATTTATGGTATCAATGTTAATTTACATAAAATAGCGGGAAGACAGATCAAATACTGTGTACCTGATGAAAGGGAGTTAATGTATGTGGAAGCTATACGATGATTTGATTGAGCAAATTCCATCCGATATTTTCGTAGATAACATAACCGTGGGGTTAAGCTGGACTACGGTTATCGCCGGAAATTATTGCGGTACGGCAATGACGGTAAAGGAGCAGGACTGTTATATGGATCTGATGGATTGCAGGAGGGGACAGCCTCTAAAATATTTGGCTTCTCTGGCTAAATCATGGAATTTTACCGAAGCGTCAATCGGTGTGGCTGCAATGAATGCCTATTATAATAATAAGGAAACATGGAAGCATTCCGTTTCCCTGGCAGACATCCCGTGGAAAATGGTTGGTTCAGAAAATGCCTTTGACGGATATGCCCAGGCTGTAAAAGGAAAGAGGGTAGCAGTAATCGGGCATTTCAGGCGTTTAGAAGATTATTTGACGGAGGCAAAAAAAGTCGAGGTTTTGGAAAGAAAACCAAATGGCGATGATTTGCCGGACAGCGCCTGTGAATACATATTACCAGAACAGGACTATGTTTTTATTACAGGAGTCACTTTGATCAATAAAACTCTGCCTAGATTGCTCCAGCTTTCAAAATCAGCACAGGTAATTTTGGTAGGGCCAAGCACACCTATGACACCAATCCTGTTTCGCTATGGAGTAAGTGAGCTGAGCGGATTTCTGGTGGGTGGCAGAGATGCCTTGGTCGACGCGGTGTCTATTGCTGGCCATAAATCCTTTTTTCAATGCGGGGATCGAGTTCGCATGGTAAGAAAAGTGGCTTCGCCACTTCCGCTAGGGAACCCTGTGGTTCCCTTCGGCGCTCGCTAAGCGAGCTGAGCACCCTCCTTTAACGGCGAGGAGTGCCCCCTCTGCACACCCCATTTTTATCCAGCAAGGAACGATATTTCCTACTGGATAAAAAGGAGATTTGATTCTGTTTTTATGCGGGATTATTTAATTTGTGGGTTTTGATGGTATTGTTTAAATAGAAAGAGGAGGAAGTTATGAACCTGAAAAAATTATTGGCTGTTATTCTGATTCTTACCTTGGCCTTTACTGTGGCTGCATGCGGAACCAGCGTCAACACAGGCGGTGATGCCGTGGAAGAATCCGGCGAAACAAGAATTTTTGTCGATTCGGTAGGGCGGGAAGTGAAAATTCCAGCTGAAGTTGATGCCATTGCTCCGTCAGGGCCATTGGCACAGATGGTACTTTATACGGCATGCCCTGATAAGCTCGCGGGTATTGCAGTTAAATTCTCTGATCAGGCAAAGCAACTGATTGATGAAAAATATTGGGGGATGACAAAATTCGGACAGTTTTACGGCAAGAATGCCAGTCTGAATATGGAAGCACTGATTGAGGCGGCGCCTGACGTAATCGTAGATATCGGGGAGGCAAAGGATTCTGTTGTTCAGGATATGGATGGTTTGCAGGAACAGCTGGATCTGCCGGTTGTTTTCATTGAAGCCACTCTGGACACGATGGATGAGGCGTATAGAAAAATCGGGGAGCTGATCAGCGATACCAGTGAAACCGACCAACTCGCTGAATATTGTAAAACTGTTTTAGAAAAAGCAGATGAAATCAATGCTGCATTGACAGAAAATGAGAGGGTTACGGTTTATGAGGCTTTGGGAGATTCCGGCCTGAACACAAACGCAAGAGGTTCCTTTCATGCGGAGGTAATTGATAAGGTTGGGGGTGTGAATGCTGCCGATGTAGTGCCTGTTGCAGCCGGATCGGGCAGTGAGGTTTCCATGGAGCAGGTGATTAGCTGGAATCCGGATGTCATCATTGCAGAATCAGAAGAGGTATATCAACGGATCAAGGAAGACAAGACCTGGGCGGAGCTTGATGCAGTAAAAAACGGAAGGGTCTATAAAATTCCTACCGCCCCATACAGCGCGATGGCAAACCCACCTTCGGTAAACAGAGTTATGGGCGTTACGTGGCTTGGCAATATTCTCTATCCTGAAAAATATGCAATAAATATCACTGCGGAGCTGATTGAATTCTATCAACTTTTTTATCATGTGGATATTGATGAGAACAAGGCTGTAGAAATTTTGGAAAAATAGCAGGGAGTGGAATTACCGCAAATTGGTTGGGAAGTGGATGAGATGGATACGATTACTTGTTCGGCTTTCATGGTGGAATCAAAAATTTTTTCCGGTTTCTCTGCAGAGGAGTGTCTTTCTCTTAGAAAAATACTAAATCCGGTCGTAAAAATGTTTCTAAAGGGAGAAACTGTTTGCCGTGATGGTGATGAAATAAAATATATCGGTATGATTGTTCAGGGGAAGGTAAACGGGGCAAAATTCTATCGTGATGGAAAGTCACATCTGGTTCATACCTTTGGCATTCACGATAATATTGGCATTGAAACCATTTTTTCTTCGAAAAAAAGAAGTCCGATTACTTATGTTGCGGCAGAAGATACCGCAATCATGTTATTTCCTTACTCCGTAATGATAAATCATGAGCTGATTCCCCCTGCGTACCAGCTAAAAATAAAAGATAACATCATCCGAATCCTTGCGGATGAAAATATCAAAAGTATATACAAGCTGGAGGTTTTGTCCAAGAAAGCACTGCGCAGCAGAATCATGACCTTTTTATGTATCATGGCAAGGAAAACAGAAGCAAAAGCTTTTGGTATTGGAATGGATAGGGAACAGTTCGCACAGTATCTTTGTGTGAACAGAAGCGCTCTTTCCTATGAGCTCTCGCAGATGAAGAGAGAAGGGCTGATCGACTTTCAAAAGGATAGGTTCACCATCAAATAAATAGAAGCAAATAAAAACTGGAAAAAACACAAAATAGTTACAACGTATGTTAGTACGCCAACATACGTTGTTTTATTTCTATGCTATACTTTCCTTGGCATTGGAGAAAATTGGAAGGCAACCTAAATTTACCATTTTACCTTAAGCTAGTTTAACATAAGAAAAAGAAAGGTTCTGTTGTACCTACAACAGAATCGAATTACTTTTCAAAAATTAATAAACAGGAGGTTTTTTAAAAATGAATTTTTCATCACCTGTAAGCAGTGCAATACATATTATTTCTTCTGCATTGAAGTTCCCTGCAATTATTATATTACTGATTTTTGTAGTGATTGTAGTTTTTGAACTTGGAAGTTTGGCAGTAGAGATAATTCATGAAAGAAGAAAAGTAAACCAGAATGTAACCGATCTTCTTTCCAATATCCACGGAAAAAAGATTCCCCAAATGCAGGATGTAATACAGGACAGTAATCTTTTAAAAAGGCAGAAGATCGCATTGCAGGAATTGTTAGAGCATTGTAAATCTGTGCCTTATTCCGGAGAAACGTTAGCAAGAAAATTGTTATCAACAGAGGAATCACAATATCAAAAAGTCGTTTCTGTTACCGACATTATTGTAAGATTGGGACCAATGTTCGGATTGATGGCTACACTGATTCCGCTTGGGCCAGGGTTAATCGCTTTAGGTCAGGGAGATACGAAAACCCTGGCAGACTCATTACTTACGGCATTTGACGCTACAGTAATTGGACTGGCTACAGCGGGCGTAGCCTTTGTCATCTCAAGGCTGCGAAAAAGATGGTACGAGGATGATATGATTTCCATGGAAGCAATCATGGAGGGTATTTTAGAGGAGATAAGTGCGAATGAAAACAGCATTGAGGAACAGTAGCCTACGCAAGCGGCTATATGAAGAGGAAATCAGCCCGCTTGACGGCGTTGTAAACATAGTAGATGCCATGCTGGTTTTTGCCTGCGGATTGATGCTGTCTTTGGTGATTTACTGGAATGTAGATATTCAAGGGAACAGGGCGACGCAGATCGAACAGGGGAAAGATGTGACGCAAATAGAACAAATTAAGCAGAACATAGAAGAAAGCCAAAAGGATGGAGACCACTATGAAAAACTAGGCACAGTATATAAAGATCCCGAGACAGGGAAAATGTATATGTTAGAAGAATAAACAAGAAAAAGGAAGGGAAGGAAAAATGAAAAAGGTAAATCTTAGAAAGATGATGCTTTCTCTCATGCTTATTCTAAGTATGGTAGTTGTTCTGCCGATTGGTTCGGTATACGCGGAAGATGACGACAGTACCATTGCACTGACTATTTCAGGTAACGGTGTGGATCACACAGTGCAAATTACTATGGCTGAGCTTAAAGCCATGCCACAGGAAACGCATACATATTCCGGGTATAATCACTGGCCGTCTCTGCAGGTATTCAAAGATGCGACCGGACCAACTCTGAAATCCGTCCTGGAATTAGCAGGGTTAAAGAAGAATGCTACTATAATCAAATTTGCACCGGCCAGTGGGGGGTATCATGATTATACCGTCAAAGAGCTGCTGAAAGATGAACGGTATTACTATCCGGACGGCACTACTGGAGATTTGGGAGCCTGGCCTCCTAAACGCACTGAGGAAGGAAAAATGGTAGTCCCAACGATAATTGGCATTAAATACAAAAGCGATAAAAATGAAGATCTTTATTTGGATGGCAAACTTTGTTATGGACAGAGGGCTCCGTTGGAGCCGACAGCCTGCAAAAGTGAGCAGATGGAAGGGTTGCTAGGAGCCAGGATTATAGTTATGACGGATACTATTGAAACATGGGATGCACCGCATGCTTCTGTTGAGTCCGGCACGGTTGTGCCTGGTACTAAGGTAAAACTGCAGCATGGGGATGGAACACCTTACGGCGCAATTGTATATTATACGCTGGATGGGAGTGAACCAACCGTAAAAAGTAATATTGCAAATATCAGCTATCCGAATTTTCAGCCTCAATTGAACGCACCCATTCCGATTAACAAAAATATGACGATAAAGATGCGTACGATAGGTATCGGTAAACTGGACAGCCCTGTAGCAACTTATGAATATAACTTAGGTAAATTAGCCTGTACGATCGAAGGAAAAGGTTTAATTGATACTGCTGAATATGCGGTGGAAACCCTGAAAGCAATGACTCCCGCAACGGGAACTTATCAAACTTTGGAATCGGGAAAAAGCGTTAATTTGACCGGAAAAGGAGTGTTGCTGGAGACTCTTTTGAATAATCTGTCGGCGTCCAACATGTGGAAAGTAAAGTTTGTTACAGCTGAAGGTCAGGCATATGACGGCGGCACAGTACAAGAGCTAAAAACGCAGAAGTGCATGCTGGCTTATGAAGTGAATGGTGAGCCGGTGGCTGATGTGTCTGGAACAACTACTACCTATATGCAGATCTTGCGAAATCTTAGTAACAGTGCCTTACCTGATAATCGATTAAAAAATATCACAACGATCAAATTAGTTAGTGTAGATGATGAAATAAGCATTAACAGTGTTAGACTGCTGGATAGCGCAGGAAATACGAAGTCTTCAGTAGCACCCGGAGGAGGCTATTGTATTGAGGTAAAGTTTGTTAACAAGGTAAAAACCGAAAAGGACGCATTACTGATATTTCAGGTACGAAATGGAAACGGAGCTACAGCAATTAGCGGAGGCAAAACCATAGGCTATGCTGCTGTGCAGGCAAAGGTGCCTGTAGACGGAGGCAAAGCATTGGCAGAATTTACGCTGCCGACTAGGCTAAACGGAACGGTCTATGTGGATGCTTTTGTCTGGGATAACGCTGTGAACCGTACAAGCCTGGGTAAAGACAGTCATGACCTGAGCTTTAACATAGAATAGATTTCACTTCTTTGGAGGGGAAAGGAGAAGGTAATGAACCTTTTGAAAATCAGAAATAAAATAATATGTATTGTATTAATTTTGATAACCTTATTTTCAATGACCGGTACAAATTATGCGGGTACTGCTATTGATGTAAATTTAAGTTTTCCCGCAGTTCATCAGGTATACAAGCCTGGAGATATCGTCCAAATAAGTGGTACCGCACAGGGGTTAAGCGAGGTTGCATTGACTGTTCGAAATGCTAAGAACACATTAGTATTTGCGGCGCAGCCAAAGGTTAGAAATGGAAAATTTAGCAACAGCTTTACGCTTGACTCAAATGCGGAGGAGGGTGAATACACGCTGCTTATTGGCAATATTGGATTGGGTGATTTAAAAAGGGATTTTATCGTAAGCAGTTCTATTGAAGCTATGATTAACATTGAAGAACCGGAAGCAAACAAAAAGTTTAAGCCGGGAGATGAAATTGAAATAGCAGGAACCGCATTGAATGTGGATGCCTTTACGATTTGTGTCCGCAATAGTAACGGCGGAAGGGTTTTTATCGACCAGCCTTCTATTGATACCGTTAACGGTATTTTCTCCACCAAGTTCAGTTTGCCGGAGGATACGATCTCAGGGCAGTATAGCTTAAATGCCAATGCGTTTGGGTTTACAAAAACAATCGAAACTGCTTTTAAGGTGGCTTCATCAGGAAGTGATAACCCGAGTGATCCGGGTGATCCGGGTGATCCTACTGATCAGATTATCTTAACTATTGAAGGAAACGGAGTAAAAAAGGATGTTTCTTTTTCTCGCAGTCAGCTTGAGGCAATGAATCAGAAAAAAACTGTTTTTTCAGTTACAAGCGATTATCCGGAAGATTTAAAAGTGGCAGCACAAGGTGTTTTGCTTAAGGATTTGTTAGACAAGGCGGGATTGAAAAGTCAGGCAAAAATGATTACTTTTGAGGCTAAGGATGGATATAAGGCAGAATTTACGGTTGACGAATTGCTGAAGCAAAGCCGTTATGCTTTCCCTTCCAAAAAAACTGTAGAAGCGTTAGTTGCACTGGAAAGAGTGGAAAGGTCTTCTAATTTCAGTAACATGTCGAGTAGCGAAACACCAGTGCTGTGCTTTGGACAACGGGCAGAAACAGAGCAGACGCTGTTCTCTTTTGTAAAATATTTAAAAACGATTACCGTAGAGACAGACACTCCTAAGCAGTGGGATGAGCCGACAGCCAAGATTGCACCTTCCAATTCAAAAACAAAAGTCGCTACAAAGGGAGGTGAGGTGCAAAGCAGATCAAATGTTTATCTTGAAGGAGAGGCAGGCGGGAAAATCTATTACACAACGGACGGCAGTATTCCAAATCTTGACAGCGCAATTTTCAATCTCAGTGGATGCGGACCGAAATCAGGTAACCCTGATCCAATTGTAATAACGAAAAATACCACCGTTAAAGCTATGGTAGTCGGAAGAGGTAAAACAGACAGCGAGGTAAGCACCTATGAGTTTACAGTAGACGGCTCGGAGAGTGAAACTCCGGTTCCGGAGAAGAAGGTGGATGAATCAAATATTAAAAGAGAATCTTTAGATTTGGGTAACGGTCGTAAGGAAGAGAAAATCACCTTGCTTGCAGGCATTCTGGATGATATCACTAAAGCTGAAAAGGGAAGCAGATTGGTAATTAATTCTAACAGCAATGCAGATGATTTGAGACTGGAAGTTTGCGCTGCCAACATTAAAAAGGCGAAAGAAAAAGAGATGCTGATCGGATTGGATAGTCAGAGTGGAGGCTATACATTACCATTAAGCGCTATGGATTTTGACAAAACGGCAGCTGAATTGGGTACAAAGTCTGAAAATTTAACCCTCAGTGTAGTGATTTCCAAAGCAACGGCAGAGGTGAAAAGTAAACTTGCGGCTAAGGTAGGGCAAGGACAGCAACTTTTGGCTGATCCGATAGAGTTTAGCGTAGAAATATCGGCTACGAACGGGAAAAAGAAAGAAATCAGCTACTTTGACGGTATTTATGTAGAGCGATATGTTGCATTAAACGGTAATGTAAGTAGCAATAAAGCCATCGGCGTCATGTGGAATGAACAAAAAGACAGCTTTACACCTGTTCCAACCCGATTTGAAGCCAAAAACAACAAAAAGTATGCGGTGATATTGAGCAGAACGAACAGTCTGTATATGGTTCTTCAATCCGATAAGTCCTTTACAGATATTACGAATAACTGGGCAAAAGAAGATATTGAATTACTGGCATCCAAGCTTCTTATATCAGGTAAAAGTGAAACGGCGTATGCACCAAAAAGAAATGTGACTCGGGCAGAATTCGCGACACTTCTGGTGAGGGCACTGGGGCTGGAAGAAGGAAGTCTGAACAAAGGACAATATAAGGATGTAGATCCTGACGCATGGTATGCAGGCTGTGTTGCGGCAGCCGCTCAGGAAAAGATCATTACAGGTTATTCCGGTGACCTGTTTAAGCCGAATAATAACATTACCCGTGAAGAAATGACGGTGATGATTGCTCGTGCGGCAATTGTAGCAGGCAAAAAAACCACATTATCTGATAGTGAGCAGGCAGAGCTTTTGACACCATTTAAAGATAATGCTGACCTTTCACCCTGGGCAAACCATGATGTGGCGTTAGCCATTAAGGCAGGAATCATAAAAGGGATGGCAGATCAAAATTTCTCGCCGGATGCTTATGCAGACCGGGCGCAAAGTGCTGCTATTTTGAAGCGGTTCCTTGTATATGTTAACTTTATGAATTAAAGGAAAAAGTCTTGGGTCGCAGCAGGACGAAAAGAATTTCAGGAGGTACTTACAATGGGATTAAAACAGAATAAATTACTGAGAATATTGGTTGTAATGGTATTAGTGATCGGCATGTTCAGCATAACCGCTTTTGCTGACACGGGTTCAGTCAGCATTGTTGTACATGACATTAGTGACAATACTGACACTACCGTAGCAACTTATACGCGTGCACAGTTAAATGATACCAGTCTGTTTACAACGATTGGAAAACATAATTATTCAACTTATACATGCCATGGAACTTTCCAGTATTATACTGCAAAGGGACCGGAGCTTCAGGAGATTTTCACGAAAGCTCTGTCCGGTTCTGGTATTTGGCTAGGCGATGTAGGACAAATCGACATCGTTGCTTCGGATGATTATTCGATTTCGATTGATAAATCTGATCTATTGAATGCAACAAGAGGTTGGTATGACACTGCTCATAATTGGGGGGGGAATACACCGGCGATCCTAGCCACAAGCTACGCAAATGGATTAAATGCTGCTGACAATGTATTAAGTACAAGCAAAACGCTCAGAGATTTCTATGGACAGACTTCTCCTACTGACTATACGGTTAACAATTTTATAAAATACATAGATACCATTACCTTATATGTTCAGTAAATAATTTAAGACACAGAGATCAAGGATAAAAACATAAATTGATTCAAAATTGCTGCGACCCAAATTTTATGAATGATACCAGATAAAAACAACCCGCACCTGTTTGCGTAAACGATAGATAAAAAAACATAATTTTGTTTTTGAAATTTAAAAATGAAAGGAAGAAAGAGAGGAATCTGATTCCATGAAAAAAGTAATAGTATTTATTATTTGCTTCGCGATGTTTCTTACTTACCTGCCCATGCCGGAAGCCTGGGCGGATACTGCGGATAGTGAATCGGCATTGCCCCAGACTGCGGAAGCATACGCACAAAGCGATTATGCGAAGTACGGAGCAAGGATGACCGCAGGCAAAAGTCATATGGCGGTTGTAAAGGCAGACGGAACGGTAGTTGCATGGGGCGATGACACTTACGGGCAGACAGATGTTCCTGAGGGTTTGTCAAACGTTAAGGCAATTGCGGCGGGGACCAACCATACGCTTGCATTGAAAGAGGATGGAACAATCGCCGGCTGGGGCAGTAGCATATACAATGTTGATAAGGATACCGCTGCTTATACGATTCCGGCAGAACTGGAAAATGTGCAGTTCAAATCAATAGCCGCGGGAGAAAATATGTCTGCAGCGGTAAAAACAGATGGTTCGGTGGTGGTCTGGGGATATAACTCTGCCTCCTTCCATCTTGAAACCATACCATCAGGATTGAAGAACGTTGTCTCTGTGGCGATTAATAGTAATGGGGCGGCAGCGTTAGATAAGTCAGGGTATGTTACATATTGGGGAGATCGCAGCAATATCACTTTGCGCATTAAGCCGCCAACCTGCGGAGGTATTGTAGCCGTAGAACCAGGATTTAAATACTGGCTGGCCTTAAAGAATGATGGAACCGCTGTCGCATGGGGCAACCCCATCCAAAAAAGTGATCAGATAAAAACCCAATCAGATATAAGAGCGATCAGTGCCGGGCACAGAATGTCAGCAGCATTGCTGAAAGATGGTTCGGTGAAGACATTTTGCAATGGCAGTGGTCCAATTCCTTTTAATTCCAATGGCGAAAAGTTAAATACAGCCCAAAATGTGGCAGCTGTTTTTGTAACACCGGAATGGATGCAAAAATGTCATGCATTAATCATGCAAAAGAATGGTAAGGTGATTGCTTACAGCAGTGACAGTCAGCTATCCAATATGCTGAAGGAGGAGATTAACTTATTGTCAAACCCAACAGGACCGAGCGACGCTGATTTAAGTGGACTTGCTGTGGGAGGCTATTCTTTGACGCCTGCTTTTAGTGCAGCGACTACAGAGTATACAGTCAGTGTGCCGAACAATGTCACCGAAGTTGCTATTACGGCAACTGCTTCCAGCGACAAAGCAGCATTGAAAATCAATGAGCAGGCAGCAGAGAGCGGAACCCCATATACCGTGAAAGCTCTGAAGGTGGGAGATAATACAATTGCCGTAAAAGTAACAGCGGAGAATGGCACTGAAAAAACCTATACGCTTACAATAAAGGTTGAGGGGAATACCGGCCAGAGCAATGCCGACTTGAGTAGTCTTACTGTGGAAGGCTATAACTTGAGTCCGGTCTTTGATGCAGGGGTTACAGGATACGCCATCAGCGTACCCAATCCTGTTACCTGTGCTGCTGTTACAGCAACTGCTTCCAGTGACAAAGCAGCATTGAAGATCAATGAGCAGGCAGCAGAAAGCGGAACTCCATATACCGTGAAAGACCTGAAGGTGGGAGATAATACAATTGCCGTAAAAGTGACAGCGGAGGATGGTACCACTGAAAAAACCTATACGATTACAATCAAGGTCGAAGATAATACAGGCCAGAGCAATAATGCCGACTTAAACAGTCTTACTGTAGAAGGCTATGAACTGAGCCCGTCTTTTGCTTCCACAGTGATCAACTATGAGATTCATAATGTATTGCCGAATGATGTGACCGGAATTGCAGTTACAGCGGTTACTTCAGACAGCAAAGCAACACTGACAATCAACTCAGATAAGATTGTAACTGACACAGCGTATACCGTTGACCTTTACGTGGGAGAAAACCCCATTCCCGTAAAAGTAACGGCTGAAAACGGTGATGTAAAGACGTATACGATTACCGTTCAGGTGGCGGAATATGAAGGAACCTCGTCACCGGGTATTCCGCAAACTATGAAGGCCTATGAGGCCAGTGAATATACACAGGCATTTAATAAGATTGTTGGCAGTGGAAACTTTATTTTCATCAATCAGGACGGTTCTATTAAAAGGTTTAAAAATCCGGCCAGATATCAAAATGCTGTTGGAAAGTATGATCTGCCCGATAACCTGAAGCATGTAAAAAAAGTAGTAGAACTCAATTTTAATGTTCTGGCATTAAAAGAGGATGGCACCGTGGTCGCATGGGGAAGCGAAGATACGGGCGTATGCGATGTCCCGGAAGGCTTAAGCGGAGTGGAAGATGTAGGAGCAGATCGCATTTCGGAGTACGCGATGGCATTAAAAGAAGATGGCACCGTGGTGGTATGGGGTAAGAATACTTACGGGGAGTGCAATGTCCCGAAAGATTTACGAGGAGTGAAACAAATATTTGCAGGTCGCCATTGCTGTCTGGCATTAAAAGAAGACGGTAAGGTAGCCGCATGGGGAGACAGTCCTTCCGACCTTTGTGATGTGCCAGAAGGCTTAAGCGGAGTTACAGATATGGTAATAAATTCCGAGGGCAGTTATGCGCTTGCATTAAAAGAAGATGGTACCGTGGTCGCGTGGGGATGCAACGATCACGGTGAATGCAATGTACCTTCGGATTTAAAAAATGTATCCTGTATCAAAGCTGACTTAAACAATGCGATAGCGGTTAAGGAAGATGGTTCGCCGGTAATTTGGGGTGATAATCGTTATGGAGTCTGCGATGTTCCGAAGGGGTTGAAGGATGTAGTATCAGTTGCCATGGAAACAGGTGTAGCTGTTGCTTTAAGAGCAAACGGTACGGTAGCGGCATGGGGGAATAAGAGCAGCAAAGTCAAAAATATGCCTGCGGGACTTCATGATGTAGCAGGAATAAAAGTCAAATCGGCTTGGAATGGACCGCGTATTTGGGCTGTGAAAAAGGATGGTACGTTGGCAATATGGGGTTCTGAATGGGGATATGGTGATATTGAAGCACGAGCGATCAATGTCAAAAACATCATATCCATAGGCGGTGACTTCCTCCTTTGCCGGGGCGGTATACTGGAATGTTATGGCGGGCATTACGTTTATAGCTCTGATGTAGCAGAGATACAAAAAGTTGTGGATGGAGTGAATGTGTTATCCGGGCATTATTTTTCAGTAAGTGATGCAGAGCTGCTTAATTCAGAAGGGCAAGAGGTGACATCAATGAATGCCAATGAGTCCTATAAGATAAAAGCCAGGATCGATAATTATTATTGTGAGGATACGAAATGTAACGTCATCATACAGGTACGCGGCGGTGACGGCGCAAGCATCTCCGGAGGCGGAAGTGTGATCAGCTGCACGAAACAGGAAAGTGATGTTCCCCTTGAAGGTGTGACCGTTAGTGTTGACTTTACCATGCCGGAGAATATAAGCGGGCCGGTCTATATCGATGTGTTTGCCTGGGACAAAGGGGATAAGCCGGCTCCAAAAGCCGCGCCAGATCAATCCCTGATGATCACGGTAAATTAGGGGGCTATTTTCGAATTGTCCAGTAAGTCCTAAACCAATAAATGAATTAAGGAGAGAAGTCAGATGGAGAACAAAAGAAGCCTTCTGAAAAGGCTGACAGCTGTTTTGACGGCATTTATCGTATTGATGGCTATGAACGTGCAGATGTCGATGGCCGATAATGCTTTTGTGCCGGATCAGGTCGCGCTGTCCTGGATCGCCAGTCCGCAGACCACCCAGACGGTAGTTTGGAGATCAAAAGCAGCTGACGGAAAAGTTCAATATATGAAGGAAAGCCAAAAGACCAATGATTTCAGCGGAGCCATGGAAAAAGCAGCCCAAAGCAGTTCCCTTTACGGTGATTATAATCATTTTGAAGCGACACTGGAGAATCTGGAACCCGGAACCTCCTATGTCTATCGGGTCGGAACCGATAATTCATGGAGCAAAACTGCCAGCTTTAAGACAGCTGCAGATGACACAGAGAGCTTTTCTTTTATGGATCTAGGCGATGTGCAGGAAGGCGAAAACACAGATCCGTTTAAGGAGCTTCTCACACAAGCCTATACGAAATTTCCCGATATCAGATTTGCACTGTGCAACGGTGACTTGATCGATGACCCGGAAAGCACAATAGAATGGGAGGCGTTTTACAAAGCATCGGAGGGGGTATTTGATCATATTCCGCTGATGACTGCATTGGGTAATCATGAGGGCTCAGATTCGTCTTATTTTAAATCAATGGCGCTTCCGCAAAACGGGCCGACAGGATATGAAGAACAGTTTTATTCCTTTGATTATGGCAATGCACATTTTGTAGTATTGAACAGTAATATCATGGGGAATTCCGACCAATGTCAGCCCTTGATAGACTGGCTGGAAAGTGACTTGCAGCAAAACAATAAAAAGTGGAAATTTGCTGTATTTCATCATCCGCCTTATGGTGTCAATTCGGGGAATTCCGGAGATGATGTAAAGGCGGCCATGATGCAGGAAAAATGGCTGCCTGTTTTAGAGGATAACGGGATTGACATGGTTTTTGTCGGTCATCAGCATATGTATATGCGCACCTATCCGATGAAGGATGGAAAGGTACAGGAAAAGCAGGCGAACGGGATCACGTACGTAATGGTAAATTCAAGTGATAAATATTATGTGAATCCGGAAACCCATGATTATATCCAAAAAGTATATTACGGACAGGAAGACGGTACTAACATTTACACAATAATCAATATTGACGGTGATGTATTAACAATGACGAGCAGAAACTCAGCCGGTATCGTTAAGGATGAGTATGTGATCAATAAGGGGAAGGCGATGGACTCCAGAGTAGCGGTCAGCAGCGTGAAGCTTTTGGACAATTCCTTTAACGAAATTATGTCCGTACCTGCTCTTGGAAGCTATCGGCTGAAGGTTCATCTTAATAATAACAGCAGTCAATCTCAGAATGCGCAGACTGTGATTCAGGTTCGTAGCGGTGATGGGGCAACAGCAACGTGCGGCGGGACAGTTCTGGGAATTGTCAGCGTGAACGCCGATGTCGCAACGGACGGAGCGGATGTCTATGCAGATTTTACACTGCCCGACGGTTCTGCCGGAACTGCCTATGTAGATGCTTATGTTTTGGATGAGGGCTATGTGCCGATTGATGCGCCGTATTGTCAATTCAGCTTTCCGGTGACAGCTGATTAAAAGAAATAGTGGTGTGAATATCATGAATGAAACAGATGGATTAAAAAAAGGCTCGAAATCAGCCTTAATACTGATTTTGTTAATTTCTGTTCTGGTTGTGGCAATCGCGGTTTTGTGGCATTTCAACAGTGGTGAGAATGATCTGAAAGAAGGTGTGGTAGTGATTCAGGCAGAAGGCACCGTACTGGGAAGATTAACAGTGACTGACATTGAAGAGCTGCCATGCACCGAAAAAACAATGAGGGTTTTTACGAGCTGCGGCAGTGGGTGCAGCAACAGCGGCAAGACAGATGATTCAAAGGAGGATTATGTGGAGCATGTTTATACGGGTACGTCCCTTAAAGAAGTGCTTCACAGTATTGATCCTGAACTAACCTTAAAATATAACAAAGTCATTACCAAAGGTGCGGACTATTACAGTCAGGTCATTGATATGTCTGACGTGGAGAAGCCGGATGAAATATACATCGTTTACAGTGACAACGGAAAGCCGCTAAAGACGAAAGACAACCGTGACGGAAGCCTGCAGATGGTTGTTTCCAGTGATCAATACGGGAAGCGGTTTACCAATTGGCTTGTCAGTATTGAACTTCAGTGAGGAGGGTAAAAACAGCATGATAAATATCGAAAAGTTTAGATTAAAGAAGCTTTTAATTTATTTCATGATCATTACTATGATAATCGCAGTCTTATCGGCAGCAGTGCCTCAGAGTGTAAGTGCCGCTGAGCCTGTGGTGCTTACAGTGAAAGGAGATGGGGTTTTAAAGGAAGTTCAATTTACGATGTCCGATTTGAAAGCACTGCCGCAGAAAAAATATACCTACTCAGGATATAATCACTGGCCTTCGTTGAGAGTATTCAACGAAGAAGGGCCGACACTGAAAAGTATTCTGGATGTGGCAGGATTGAAGGATAGTGCCACATTATTAAAATTCAAGCCAAAGGGCGGCAAGTATGTTCATGTGGATTTTACAAAAAGTCAGCTTCTTGATGAACAGCGATATTATTTTCCTGATGGGGAAAAGCCGGGAGATGTTGTTAACTGGCCGCCTGTTCGAAGTGAAAAGGGAAAGGTTCCGGTTGAAACAATTATTGATTTGGATGATTCCAATGGAAGGATTTGTTTTGGTCAGAGAGCACCCAATGAACCAATAGGCGGAGACTGTATCATGATTCAGGAGATTTGCAACAATGGTGTTCTTGAAGTGTCTACGGAACCGTTGAAAAAGTGGGAAGCACCTACTGTTGATAAGGATCCGGGCAAAGTTGAACCCGGGACAAAGATTTCATTGATCAAGGCGGAGGATATTCCGGATAATGTTATGATGTATTATACGGTGGATGGCAGTGATCCAGATTATGGAAGCAGGATTTTCAATATAAGTTATCCTACCTTTCAGCCGGCTTTAAATGCGCCGATACCGATTAATGAAAATACGACAATTAAAGCAAGAACAATAGGCTTTGGAAAATTAGACAGTGATATTGTGACCTTTCAGTATACGATTGACACGTTTTTTTCTGATGTAGAGAATCACTGGGCAAAGGATGATATTAATTATTTGGCAGGGAAGGGGATTGTCGAGAGTACAGAAGATATAAAATTCAGACCGAATGCTCAGATAACTCGAGCCGAATTGGCAGAAATGTTGGCAAAGGCATTAAATCTTACAAGTGATAAAAGCGTTGCACTCTCTTTTAAAGACGTATTGCCCGATTCGAAGTACTATGACGCAATTGCGGCGGTGATCAGCCAGGGGGTGATGACAGGCTACAATGATAACAACTTTGCACCTGAGGATAAACTTAGCAGGGAACAACTGGCGGCAACGATCTTTCGATCATTAAAATTAAATACAGGGGTAGTCATCTCTGACAGCCTTACCAATCAGGTTTTGCAAAAGTTTTCAGATGAAGAGAATATTTCATCATGGGCAAAACAAAGCGTTGCACTGGTTGTAAGCCGTGAAATGATGAAGGGAACCGATGAAAAAACATTTAGTCCTAAGACAGTATTAACACGAGCCGAAGCAGCTTCTGTGATGTCACGTTTGTATAAGCAGATGAATCAGGAAACATAAGGATAGAAGGTGCAGCGTCTTCAAAGGTTTTGCCTTATAAAACAGGAGAGATACAAAATCAGGGAGGTGTAATGAATTGATGAGTTTTTGGCAGAAGATTTTAAATAGATTTAATATATTTGATTTAATCATTATTGCCATGCTATCCTCGCTTGGAATCGCGATAAAACCGATTATTGCACCTCTCAGCCATATTCTTGTAGGACCGCTTCCTATACCGCCGGGAGCGGTGACGGGCGGTATTTATATGATGTGGCTGGTATTAGGATTGGGCATAACAAAAAAAAGAGGAACGATGACGCTTATGGGACTGGTTCAAGGTATTTTAGTCATGGCTGTCGGCATGTTTGGCTCTCAGGGGGCACTTAGCATCGTTACCTATACGATGCCGGGGCTTGCGGCAGATTTGGGCATGCTGCTGATTGGACACCGTGCTTGCTGTATGCTGTGCTCCTTTATCGCTGGAATGCTTTGTAATGTTGTTGGCACGGCTATGGTGAATTTGACCAATTATCGCTTTCCCCTGTTTCCGCTTCTCTTAAGTTTAGGCATTGCAGCGTTGTCCGGCGGACTTGGAGGAATCATTGCATATAAAATTATAGAGCAGATATCCAGATTGAAAAAACAAGGTTGGGATGCACATGAAGGATAATACAGACAACAATGCCGTCATGGTTAGGGGATTGACCTATCAGTATAGAATAAATGGGTCGTTTGTGTTGAAGAACGTAGACTTTCAGGCATCAAAGGGAGAAATGACGGTAGTGACGGGTTTAAGCGGCTGCGGAAAAAGTACTCTTTGCTTTTGTCTGAGCGGAGCAGAGCTTATGAATCCTGATGGTATCTTGACTGGCGAAATTATAATTAATGGGAAGAATATCTACAAAATCAGAGCGGCAGAACGCGGTCTGGAAATAGGGATTGTATTTCAGAATGTGGATAGCCAGCTTTTTTCATTTACCGTAGAGGATGAAATCGCATTTGCTCCTGAAAACCTTTGCCTGCCTCCGGAAAGCATTCAACAGAGAGTAGATGATTTATTGAAGCTTCTGGATATTGAGTATCTAAGAGATTCCCATCCTCACAGACTTTCAGGCGGAGAGAAAAGCCTGGTGGCGCTGGCTGCGGTGCTGGCACTTGATCCTTCTGTACTTATTTTGGATGAAGTGATGTCTTCGCTTGACACCAAGGGTAAAAAAAGAGTTGCAGACGTCATAAAACAGCTTTGGGATAAGGGGAAAACTATTATTGCGGTTGAACATGACCTGAAAGGGATTGATTTTGCCGACCACATTATGGTACTGCAGGATGGGAAATTAAAAAATAACAGAAGTTCAAGCCAGGAGGATCCGGGTTGGAAGGAGAGGCCGTGGCATATATAGAATTAAGGGATGTTACCTTTTTTTATCCTCAAGAGAAAAAACCGGTTTTGTCTGAGGTTAATCTGACAATTGAAAAAAAGGGGATCACAGCGCTTAGCGGTTCAAACGGAAGCGGTAAAACAACGCTCACAAAGGTGATGATTGGAGTTTGTAAGCCATGTAAAGGAGATGTTTATTTAGATGGACGGTCGATAAAAGATTATACCTTGGCGGAGATTGGACGGCGCATCGGCTATGTTTTTCAAAACCCTGAGATGCAGTTGTTTTGCAGTACGGTGGCTGAGGAAGTGGGTTTTGGTTTGAGTAACCGAGGTTGCGCGCCTGAAAGTGTAAAGGGGAAGGTAGATTTTTATTTGGACTATTTTGACCTGACCGCATACAAAAATACCTTTCCCCTGCATTTAAGTCAGGGTGAAAAGCAGCGTATTGCTATAGCAGCAGTACTAGCAAATGAAGCTGATTTCTTGATTCTTGATGAGCCTACTACGGGACTTGATGATTGCCGCAAAAAAAGGCTGGAAGATTATTTGAAAAAAACAGCACTACTGGGTAAAGGTGTATTGTTGATTAGTCATGACGAGTCATTTGTAAACAGCCTGGCACAAAAAGTTGTGACGATTGAAAAGGGACAGATTATCAGTGATGGTAATTTGAGAGAGGTTGTAAGCAATGAAGCTTGATCCTCGTACAAAAATGGTCATAGCAATTTGCATATCGACATTGGCAATTATTTACAATACACCTGACAAGCTTTTTTTTCTGCTTTTAGCTACGACGCTGCTGCTGTTGGCTTTTCATATTAATTTGAATTTGGTATGTGGCAGCCTGAAGCCTTTTTTCTATATGGTTTTTAGTCTTTTTTTAATTCAGTGTGTATTTATACGAAGTGGGACAGTACTTGTGAAGCTAGGAAATATAACGATTTTAACCAGTGGGGGATTGCTGGAAGGAGCCGGAGTTATATTGAGAATCATGATACTTGTTGCAGTGGTACTATTGTTCACCACATTCAGTGCAAGAGATTTTATTATGGGACTGGTACAATGGAAATTTCCATATGAGCTGGTTTTTATGGTTTCTATCGCTATTCGCTTCCTGCCGCTTTTTCGAGAGGAAGCGGTAAACACAGTAATCGCAATGCAGCTTAGGGGGGTTGAACTAAAAAAAATACCGTGGAGAAGGAGAATCGATTTGTACCGGTGTTTGCTGTTTCCATTGATCTACGGTGTTCTGATGAAAGCCCGGCAAATGGCTGTTGCTATGGAAACAAGGGCATTTAGAGTGTATCCCAAACGCACTTATATAAAACGGCTGACTTTATGTTTTGCAGATTATGCAGTAATGCTGTTATCGCTTTCAACCACGTTTATACTTATTGCTATACAGATTCAACAATATCTATAGGATAGCTGTCAGATCATAAGGAGGACGATGATGAAGTCATTCATTTTTGTATTAAAATTATGGAAAAGATCCAGTCTTCATAACTTGTTAAGTTGGCGTAAAGCTGTGATTGTTGCTATGGCTATGACCTTATTTATTGCTGCGCTGTGGATGGTAGTCCCAAATGAGGTAAGTGCTGTTTGTGGAAGCACAGGGATCCCTTCAGATACGTTGACCATAAAGGTTGGATATTACGGCGGTCCTTATTATACCAAAAAGATTTATACCATTACAGATTTTGATCAGCTTCCTCAGGTGAAGCAGGCCTATACTTACGTTGATAACTTGCCGGCAGTCTGTATTGATTCGGCGGAGGGGGTAAAGCTGTCTGATTTATTAGAAGATGCTGGGATTGATATCAACTCAGTGCAAAAATTATATTTTTATTCTACCGATATAAAAGAAGGGTGGTATCAATGTCTCGATAAAAGTTATTTGTTTGATACGCCACGTTACTATTATCCAAATCTTCCATCCAAATGGAATTATGATACTCAGTCTGCTCTGCCGGAAGCAACGGAGGATGCGGTGCAGGTAGATGCCATAATGGCTTATAAGGATAATTGGCAGAGGTATGCGGATGTCCCGGATTTCAGTAACTATGATACTTCGACGAGATTCAGGCTACTTTTTGGCCAGGTTGGTACGAACGAGCATAATGCATCCATGTCAGCCAAATGGGTGCACTCAATTGAAGTTATGCTTGGCGGGATGCCACCTTCTTCCATCGCTTTGGATCAGAGTAATATCAACCTTAAAGTAGGCAGTACCATGCAGCTCACGGCAACAGTAGCGCCTGATGATGCAACGGAAAAAAGCGTAAACTGGGGCAGCAGCGATCCAAGTGTAGCTACGGTGGATAAAAATGGAATTGTAACAGTCGTAGGAACAGGTTCGGCGATCATTTCAGTCAGTACAGTGGTAGGCGACATCACGGCAACCTGTGTCTTAAATGATGCAAATCAGAACAGCAGTACAGATATTGTCGCGACAGGAAATGCGGATGAAAAGACGGATGATCAGCACTTTGTGGAAGTAGAAACTTCATCAGCAGAGAATTATGCACAAAACACCATAGACAGTAAAGTCTCTTCCGGGCAGGAGGGCGGCAGCCAGCCATGGCGTATCCACGAGATATCCTTTGACGCAGTGCCTTTGCAAAAGCAGAAGGAATCGGAAATCCCGGTTGTTTGTGCAGCAGCATTATTAATATTTATATTTGCAGCGGGTGCTGCAAAGCAATACTGGAATTATTTGAAGGATCAATAAGTAGCAAAAAACGGTATCCTCTTTTGATCATATTAGCTTCTTTCTGTTTGATCATCCTGCACAGGGTAAAATCTATAAATAATCTGATTTTTAAAAACTAATGCGTTCATAAGAAGAAAATGGTAAAATACAATCGTTATAAATGATTGTATTTTTATGAAGTTTTTGGAAAGGACATAATCTATGAAACTTATTACAATAGCAGGTCCCCCATCCTCCGGGAAGACTTCTGTGATTTTACGCTTGGTTGAAGCAATCAATATAAATAACCGCGAGATTGGCGTTGTAAAATTTGACTGCCTGACTTCCTTTGACCATTTAAGATATGAGGAGAAAGATATCGCGGTAAAGACAGGGTTCTCGGGAAAGCTTTGTCCGGATCATTTTTTTGTAAGCAATATTGAGGCTGCCGTAAAATGGGGGCTGAAAGAGGGATTTCAGCTTTTGATTACAGAGAGCGCAGGGCTATGCAACCGTTGCTCGCCTTATATCAATGGCATTTTATCCGTATGCGTTATTGACAATCTTTCGGGAGTGAATACCCCGCGCAAGATTGGACCGATGCTGAAAATGGCTGATGTGGTGGCTGTAACCAAAGGGGATATTGTATCTCAGGCGGAACGGGAGGTTTTTGCGTTTAATATCAGGCAAGTGAATCCTATTGCAAAAATCATCTTTATAAACGGGATTACGGGACAAGGTGCTTCCATCCTTGCGAAGCATTTGCAAAATGCCAGAGAAATTGCGGGACTGAGAGATAAGAAGCTTCGCTTTACCACTCCGGCCGCTGTGTGCTCCTACTGTACCGGAGAAACGAGGATCGGAGAGGAATATCAGATGGGAACCATGAAGAAAATGGAGTTTTAGAGATATGAATGCAGAAGAATATAGAAAGATGATTTTCACCATGCCGCTGAATCAAATCCTGGACAAGTATCCGGTTTGTAACGATTTTTTTCAAAATCTTCGATTGGGTGAAATGGACGGAACGGTTACACTGCCGGAGGCTTTGGAAAAAGTGGATCAAGAAGTAATTGCAGAATTTGGTACAGATCGCAGTATGTTGATCGGTGATTTTTATGAATTTCTGGTCGCCTTTGGAAAAGAGTCCGGAGAGAAAGCCAATGTGAAAACCATTACCGTTTTAGGAGGGCATGATAAATCTGGAATGCCCGAATTGTCCAATTGGGCCATATCCGTTGGGGAGATTGTAAGTATTGTGGGACCCACTGGTTCCGGTAAAAGCAGACTTCTTGCGGATATCGAATGTCTGGCGGATCGGGACACGCCTACCGGAAGAAAAATTCTTGTAGATGGCAGAGAATTGTTGGAAGAAGAACGTTTTGAACTGGAAGGAAAATTAGTGGCACAGCTTTCCCAGAATATGAATTTTGTTATGGATCTGACGGTACGGGAATTTCTTGAAATGCATGCCAGAAGCCGGATATCCGATCATATGGAAGAAACTATCAATCGATGCTTTGAAAGTGCCAATGAACTGGCGGGCGAAAAATTTTCCTGGGATGTGAAGGTAACACAGCTCAGCGGAGGACAGTCAAGAGCATTGATGATAGCGGATACCGCATATATGAGTACTTCTCCTATTGTATTAATTGATGAAATCGAGAATGCCGGTATCGACCGAAGACAGGCGATCCAAATACTCGCTAAAAAAGAAAAGATCGTTTTGATCTCAACCCATGATCCTTTATTAGCTTTGGGTGCGGACAAACGAATTGTGATAAAAAATGGAGGAGTTAGTAAAATACTCACCACCTCAGAGGAAGAAAAGCGTTGTCTGGAGGACATTGAAAAGCTGGATGCGACATTATATCGGCTGAGGAACAGTCTCAGACAGGGTGACGAAATTAAAATGGAGCTGGTACAAGATAAGGTTTAGCGTTACGGCACTAGTGAAGGGATAGGTGAAAAAATGTGGCAAATTTACGACAAGCTGATTGAAGGAATTCCAGAATCATGGAAGGCAGAAGAAATTGTACGGGGAAGCGCTTTTGCTTACATAAAAAGCGCAAAGGGCATTGGAATCGCCGGGCTGGTGAACTATGATTACCGCATGCCTTTATATACAAAGAATATGGAAGGGGTAGCGCTAAAAGAAGTGGCTGAGTGCATAAAATCATGGAATTTCTATGAGGCGACCATAGGTCTTGCAGCGATCAATGCCTATTACAACAACCCTGAAGTTGCCAAAAAATCCGGGGTGCCATTAGGAGATTCCATGCATGTGGAGGATCGGATTTATGATCCCTTTATCATGTCGCAGAACGAGATTCGCGGAAAGAAAGTGACAGTGATTGGACATTTTCCGTTTATTGAGACCCTATTTGAACCGATTTGTGACTTAAAGATTATCTCCGGTGAAATTCCAGTGGAAGGTGATTTTCCTGTATCTGCTTCGGAATATCTATTGCCGGATAGTGACTTTGTATACATCGGAAGTTCTTGTTTTGTGGAAAAAACACTTCCAAGATTCCTGGAACTTTCAAAGAATGCAAAAAAGGTAACGATTGTAGGACCATCGACAACACTTGCGCCGCTATTATTTGACTATGGAGTGGATGACCTTTCCGGTTATGTCATCAAGGACAGTGAGCGTGCGATTCGTATGATTCGGGGGGCAGAGAACGGAAAGATCTTTTCTGCCGGGCAAAAGGTGGCTTTCAAAAAATAGCATCTCAGAGAAAAATGAATGTAGAGTTACCCTGCGTATCGTATTGCTGTCAGAAGGAACAAAAAAAATTCTGTAATAGAAGTCTGCGCATTTCGTATCTATTATAGAACAAACTACAAAATAGTGGGTGCTTATTAGAACGATCAATTCGCAGCAGCTGATCTATGCTTTGAATAAAAGGATTGAAAGATTAGGAGTTGGAAATAAATGGATAACGCAAAAGAATATAAAAAGTATAAGGAGAGAAGACCGGAAGATACGGTCAATCAACTTCAGAATATTTTACATGATGCAGGATTGGATGTTACCTACTTCTGGACAAACAACGAGGAACTTGAGTGTTATTCAAATCGTGTGCAGATAGCAGATACTGCCCTGGGTACCAACGGAAAAGGTACCAGCAGAAGCTATGCCCTTGCCAGTGGATATGCAGAGCTTATGGAGAGGCTGCAGAACGGTGCATTATATACCGGTGCTTTGGATCCAGCCTTTTTAGAAGAAACCGGGATGATTATGACTCCTGATGAAAGGTTTGAAAAGGCGGCCGATCTAGCTATGGCACAAAATGCATTGATGGAAACCTTTTTCAAAGTAAATTCCTGCAAAAACGATTTTGATAAACTGGTATGCATCAATAAGTGGTCGGGCAGGCATCCTGTAGAGGGAAAAGGCGAAGATACGATGCTTACAGTACCCTTTGCTTCTTTAAAACAAAGGAAAGTAATCTATCTTCCTTCAGCTATCTATACAAAAATGTACGGGACAAATGGCATGTGCGCAGGAAATACGCAGGAAGAAGCATTGGTTCAGGGAATGGCTGAAATATTTGAAAGGTATGTGAACGGATTTTTATTAAATCATTCCGTTAGCCCACCTACGGTACCGAATGAATATCTGAAAAAATATCCTACCTTGTGGGAACGGATAAAAAAGATAGAAAAGGAAGGAAGATATCGGGTTATTGTTAAAGATTGCTCACTGGGCAAGGGCTATCCGGTCGTTGGAACGATGATCGGGGACATGAAAAAAGGTACTTTCGGATTTCGACTGGCATCTCATTATTCTTTTCCTGTCGCGTTGGAGCGTACACTGACAGAGGCGCTTCAAGGAAGGGATCTGGAATCATTTACAGGATCAGCCAGTATTGCACCGGAGGCTGAATGCGTACATAAAGAAAATATCGCGAATATATTTAAGTGCGGGGCAGGCTGCTACCGGAGAGAACTTTTTTATGAAAGTCCGTCTTATGAGTTTGTCGAATGGGCGGACAGAAGCTGTACGAATAGGGAAATACTGAAGTATACGTTTGACTTATTCTTAGAAGAGGGCTATGACATATTGGTTAGGGATGTTTCCTTTTTGGGATTTCCATCATACCAGATACTCGTACCGGGGGTCAGTGAAATCTATCCTGCCGATGACTATAATATCAAAGAAATAAACACTGTAAAGCGAATCTCTGCTGTACTTTCTGATTTGCATGAGGCAACAGACGAAGACATCGAAAGAATTAGAAGGCTTTTACGATACAAAGAGGGTGCTATTTATGAGACCAGGCTTTCCGGGATTTTTAAGCGTCCGTTCAATGATAAAACACCGGGCGGTGAACTTCAGGATCTCCTTTTGCTTTCCGCCTGCAATTATCGTTTGGGTTTGCTTGAAGAGACGGGCAAAACTATGGAGCTGTTAGAAGCAAGGGCTGCAGCGAAGCAAGATGCAAATAGTCTTTATTACCGTATGATCGGTCTCTTTCTTCAATTAAAGCGTGAAGATACTTCTGAGAACCATATCAGGGAGGTTCTGGAAAAAGCCGCAGGCTCGGTGCTCGCGGAAAAAGTTATCTCCATTTGGAAGAATCCAAAACAAATCTTTCAAAAGCTATATCCTAAATTCAGTTGTTGGGATTGCAGCAATTGTGATGCAGCTTTTATGTGTGATTATGGTAAGACAAAAGACGTTTTGAAATCACTTCGGAAGAGATATAAAGACAACGCTCCCGACCAAAATGAATTATTTAAGACATTGTAAGGTTACAATGTACGTCTCGGCGAAAGGCTAAGGGACGGAAATACCTGTAATTTAATATATAAGGAGGTTAAAAAATGGGTAAATTTGTAGAATTTTATGTAAAAATGATGGAAACACCTGAAGCTCAAAAGAAAGTTGCAGAAATCGTTGGCAGAGGTGCAAATGACGAGGCGATTGAAAAGTTGATTGCCTTGGCCAAAGACTATGGATTCGATTTTACAAGGGAAGAGGTTGCAGAATATTTCAAAAATAATCTCAACTATGAAAGCTCTGAACTATCCGATGCAGAGCTGGAAGCAGTAGCAGGCGGAAAAGGCGTTAAGCATTATTCAAATGAGGAATTTGGTAAGTCCTTACTGAGTTTTGGCGGAGCCTTGCTCTAAAGTTAAATATGAATGAATCATTATTTCAACAGGAGGGTTTTAAAATGAACAAGTTTATTGAATTTTACAATTATGTTTCAGAAAACCATGATGCAAGAGCAAAACTGGAAGCATTGATGGGGCAACGCGAGACTATGGAGAAAGGCGCATATTTCGATGCAATGATTGCTTTTGCAAAAGAAAACGGCTTTGAGTTTCAGAAAGAGGAAGTAATAAAGTATTTTGAAGAAAATTTCTCTAATAGCGAATTATCTGATGCGGACCTGGATGCAGTAGCAGGTGGAAAAGGCAGTGGCGCTTCGGATTTCTGGGAAGGCTTCAAGGGCGGATTTGTATCTGTTGCAGGAAGCTTAGGTTTCTGCTTCTTGGATTAATTGCTAGGTTAAATAGAAAAGAAAAATCTGATACATAAAATACGGTTGGCAAACAACCGTATTTTATTGACAACATTTGCCTGATTGTGGTAATATTAGTCGAAACTAAGGTTATGAAAATCTTAAATGATCAAAGAATTGTAATAAAATAAATTAAAAACATACGAAAAGTGCACAAGTAGTAAGAATTATTATTGAAACCATGAAGGTTTACTCTGTTAGAGTACTAACTTTTATGGTTTTTTTATGCCCTGAAAGGAGTTGGCATGTGGAAATAACGAGTGTCATAAAAAAGATTGAAAAATATTGGGATGAAAGGGCTTCTATTTTTGACAAGGAGCATGATACGGAAGATATCAATGCATGGATATCTTGTTTAGAGAGACTTTTGGGGACGGACAAAAATAAAAGTGTTTTGGATTTAGGAACCGGGACTGGATTTTTGGCGAATATGACCGCTAAAATAGGATATTTGACTATCGGTATTGATCTTTCAAAAGAAATGATGAGTTATGCGGTAAGGCATGCCGGATCAATAGATGCAAATGCCGTATACATGGAGGGAAGTGCTCTTGATCTTCCATTTATGAATAATACTGTTGATTATATCATGAATGCAAGGCTTATATGGACAATTGTTGAACCGGATGACTCCATAAAAGAGTGGCTGAGAGTAATAAAGCCGGGAGGAAAAATTTTCTGCTTTAACAGGATGCAGGAAGGTGTTGGATTAACATCAAATAAGGTAAACATTTATGAGGACAACGAGGTTGACAGCCAATTGAAGGTAAAAGGAGCCCGTATGGATGAGCTGATAAGCTTACTGGAAAGAAACGGACTTGTGGATGTTAGGCTTGAAAAACTTCCCGGTTTAACACGTCCTGAATACGATTATGAGCCATGGTTTGTGCTTATGGGAACAAAACCTATATTACAAAGGCAGATAGAAGAAGAGGGAATGGCTCATTTTTGGGACAAGAGCGCGGCAGAATATGAAGCTGGGCATGAATTGGCCGACAAAGAAATGTGGAAAAAAGTTTTGGAAGAGATGATAGGCAGCAATAGAGATATTAAAATATTGGACGTTGCAACCGGAACCGGTATTATTGCAAATATGCTGGGAGCCATCGGATATAAAGATGTGATAGGAGTCGACCTGTCAGAGGGAATGATGCGCATTGCTATAAGTCATTCTAAAGAACAGAACAATCATGTTAAATTTAAATATGCCAACGCCATGGAATTGCCTTTCAATGACCAAAGCTTTGATGTCGTTATCAATTCGCGGCTTTTATGGACTCTTACCGAGCCTGAGGCTGCAGTGAAAGAATGGAAGCGTGTTTTGAAAAATGGTGGCAAGCTTATTGCTATTAATGAGCTTGAGCCGGATATTGGTATACGTTGTGAAAACCTTGATGAATATAAAAATGACATCAATGCGAAAGAGCTTCCCTATGGGAATGGAGATCAGAAGGAAATTTTGCGTATGATAAAAGCCTGCGGCTTTAATCATACTGCCATTAAGCATATGGTGGGTTGTCATTTAATCAACAGCGACAGGGAAAACTGGTATGCTTTTACCGGGACAAAATAGGAACAAGTTATAGGAGGAGAAAAGACAATGAAAAATAAGAAATTTTTACTATTGATCGTCATGGTGCTCAGCATTTCAATGATTTTTGGAGGCTGCTCAAACACAAGCACCAGCACGAACGGCACAGGTGATGAAGAAAAAGTGCTTAAAATTGCATATCCGGATACGGTTACAACCTTAGATGTGACCGATGGTTCAGCGGCAACTATGCTGTTAGAAGTTGCAGGAGTCGTTCAAACACTTGTTTCAGTAGATTCTGATTTTGTGCTTCATCCATCGCTTGCAGCGGAATGGGAGAGAGCAGGAGATACCACATGGGTATTTAAACTTCGTGATGATGTTACCTTCCATGATGGAACAAAATTTAATGCTGAGGCTGTAAAATGGTGTATCGACAGAAGCCTGAAGGAAAACGCATCTTTTTCCCAAACTACAAGTATAAAAGCGGTAGCTGTTATTGATGAGTATACGGTGCAGTTTGAAACAACAGTGAAAACAGGAGAGCTGCCTGAAGCCTTGACAAATGTTGCAACAGCAATTGTCGCAAAATCATCGGTGAATGAAAAGGGTGAATTTACAGCCGCAATTGGAACCGGATATTTTAAGCAGGACAGTTTTGATGTTTCTTCAGGAAGATTTGAATGTGTTCCTTATGATAAATATTGGGAAGAGGTAAACTCAAGTGTTGCAAGACGTGTTGTGCTGAGTATGCCTGATTCTTCCACAAGATCATTAGCGGCACAAAACGGCGAGGTTGATATTGCATCTGACGTACCGTTCAGTGATCTTGAAACTCTTGCAAATGCTAAGGGAGTAAAAGTTGAAAAATTCTTTACTGCCAGAACATATTTTTTTAGTTATAACCTCAATAAAAAGTATTTGCAGGATGTCAATGTCAGAAAGGCTCTTATTTATGCAATCAATAAGCAGGATCTGGTTGATGATGTGCTGCTTGGTGTAGGTTCAGTTCCAAAAGGTATCTATATGGACAATATGCCATGGGCAAATATAACGGTTGATACCTATGAATATGACGTAGAAAAAGCAAAAGCTTTATTGAAAGCCGCGGGCTTTGCGGACACGGATGGAGACGGTTATCTTGACAGGGATGGGAACAAGTTATCCCTGCGTATTATTACAGGCTCAAGAAGACCGGGAAATTCTCTTATCGTTCAGGCTGTTCAAGGATACTTTGCTAATATTGGGGTTGAAGCAACGGTTGCGGTTCTTGATGGAAATGCATCAAACGAAGCATTGGATAAAGGTGACTATGATTTGAATTTAAGCTCGGCAGCGACCGGATATATTCCTTCTGCGTCATATTATCTCTATCAGTACTATGAATCAGACAGTACGAATGCAAAAAGAATAAACTACAGCAATGAAAAACTGGACAAGCTGATTGATGAATGCAGAGCGGAAAACAACGGAGAAGAGAAATATGAACTAAGCAGGCAGGCTCAAGCCATTGCGCAAAAGGATGTAGCAGTATATACAGCCGCTCATTATGGTGCGGTATTTGTATTATCAGATAAAATAAAGAATTTCTCCTATAGCGCCGCCGTACATGACTTTGTAGTCCCTTACGATACCGATATAGAATAGCCTTTCTTTAGCGGTTACTCGACAAAACGCAAGCTATAGCAGTTTTTTTCTTTAGCAGGAAATTGCTATAGCTATGATTAAGCGATAAGTAAGATGAGGAGATAGAAATGGTAAAATATATGATTAAGCGACTTGCTATTATCTTTTTCGTACTATGGATGGTTGCCACAACAACATATTTTACTATGCATGTTACACCCGGAGACACGGCAAATGCTATTGTAATAGAAGTATACGGCGAGGATGCTGTTTCAGAAAAAACCCTCGCAAATGTAAGAGATAAATATGATTTAAGCCGTCCCATATATATACAATATTTTGAATGGATGGGCAATGTATTTAAGGGTGAATTAGGGACTTCGTACAAGTATAATTTGCCGGTAAGTTATATGCTGAAGGTAAGGCTGCCGAACACTTTGCTTTTAGGTTTTACTGCATTTTTAATATCAGTCATTGTATCCATACCCTTTGGAATCATAAGCGCACTTCATCACAATAGATTGATTGATCACTTCAGCAGACTTTCTACGCTGATACTATCGTCCTTTCCGTCTTTTTGGATTGCATTGTTAATGATTATTCTTTTTTCTATTCATCTGAAGGTTTTACCTGTAAGCGGAATGTCTGGTTTAAAAAGTCTTATTATGCCTGCACTTACCTTATCTATTGGAATGACGGCAGCAACAACAAGAATGATGAGGTCGAGTATGCTTGATGTGATGGGACAGGATTATATCACTGCTGCACGTTCGAAAGGTCTTCGAAAGAGACAGATTATTAACCGTCACGTTATAAAAAATGCATTCCCCCCTATCATAACCGTTATGGGACTTCAGATTGGGCATATACTTGGAGGCGCGGTCGTTATTGAGAATATATTTTCATGGCCGGGAATCGGGGGGCTTTTTATTGATTCGATTAATGCAAAAGACCTGCCGATGATGGAAGGTTGTGTATTGATGATTGCATTTGGATATGCGGCGATCAATTTTATTGTAGATATGATCTATGTAGGGATTGACCCCAGGGTTAAATATTCCGGAGGTGATTATTAATAATGGATATTCATTTTTTAAGGTGGGTACGTATTTTAAACAGAAAAAATATTATGTTTGTGATGGGCGCTGGTCTTTCGTTTATTATTGTATTTATTGCAGTGTTTGCCCCTGTTATTGAGCCTTGTGATCCTGCAAAGATGGTGCTGGCAGATAAGTTTATTCGACCTTTCTCGGAACATATTTTTGGCACGGACAATATGGGCAGGGATATTTTCAGCAGAATTATTGAAGGCTCAAGAATTTCGCTTAGCATAGCATTTTTAGTCGTAATCATAAGTGCAGGTATGGGGACTGCAATCGGTCTTGCTTCAGGTTTTTATGGAAGAAAAATTGATATGGTCTTAATGCGTATCGTTGATGTATTGTTAGCGTTTCCAACGATCGTTTTTGCGCTGGCTGTTTCTGCCATGCTGGGAACAGGGCAGATGAATCTTGTGATTGCTCTATGTTGCATCCAGTGGACAAAATATGCCCGTGTTGCAAGAGGTGAGGCGATTCTGCTTAAAAATGCAGAGTATATCGATGCGGCAAGAGTGATCGGTAATCATAGCTTTCAAATTATCGTTCAATATTTTTTACCCAATGTGATTTCCAAAATAGTAATATTGATGTCACTTGATATCGGAGGCATCATTTTATACTGTTCTTCACTGAGTTTTTTGGGTTTGGGTGCGCAACCGCCTTCTCCCGATTGGGGTGCAATGATAAGCGACGGCAAAGATTATATGAGGTACGCGCCGTGGATGGCTGTTTTCCCTGGTTTGGCCATTGCCATATCTGCGTTGGCATTTAACATGTTAGGGGATGGGATCAGAGATTTGCTTGATCCAAGAATGCGGGAGTCTGTAAAAGCGGAATAGGAGAAATTAAACTTATGGGAGCCATGTTACAGGTAAAAGATTTAAATTTAGATTTTATGATTGATAAACGCAGAATTCATATTCTAAACAATGTATCATTTGAAATATACGAAAATGAAGTATTGGCGGTGATTGGCGAAACAGGATGCGGTAAATCCCTGACGGGAAGTGCAATTCTTCATTTACTGCCCGATAATGCGTTAGTCAGAGGCAGCATCATTTACAGGGGTAAGGATATTACGAGAATGGATAATAACGAATTTCGACTGTTGAGAGGCAAAGAAATAGCTGCAATTCCCCAGAGCCCAAGCACTTCGTTAAATCCGTTGATGAGAGTGGGTAATCAGGTTGCGGAATGTGTGGCAGACAAGACAGATAACAAGAAAAATAAAGGGAATATGAAAAATAGGGTAAATCAGATTTTTTCAAAACTCAGACTTCCAAGGGGAGAAGCCTTTTATCATAATTACCCCTGTGAATTGAGCGGAGGAATGTGCCAAAGGGTACTTATCGCTATGGGCATCATTGCGAATCCGAACCTGCTGATCGTGGACGAGCCGACAAAAGCACTTGACTGGATGCTTCGCAAAGAAGCGGTGGAGATTTTGTATGAGTTAAAAAGGGAATCTAAGTGCTCTATGATGTTTATAACGCATGACATAGCGGCAGCAAAATATATAGCAGACAGGGTTGCTGTTATGTATTGCGGGGAGGTGGTTGAAACAGGTCCGGTTGATGAAGTGATAAACAACCCCCTGCATCCATATACGAAAGGCTTGATCGCCTCGATGCCCTCACGAGGTTTCCATGTAATGAAAGGGTTCATGCCGTCCTTTCAAAATTTGCCGTACGGATGTAGATTTAGCAACAGATGTAAATGTTTAAGTGAAATTTGCACAAAATTAGAGCCGAATATTGCAGAATCGGTATCTGGACACACTGTAAAATGTTTTAACTGCAACAGTCTTGATATGGATTCGGAGGTTGATGTATGTTGCTTGATGTGAAGGGACTAAGTAAAAAATACGATTCTGGATTTTGGGGTCAACAGTCGGTAAAGGCAGTGGATGATATCAACTTTACAATCGATGAAGGCGAGATATTTGGAATGGTAGGTGAGAGCGGATGCGGAAAAACGACGGTGACAAAGATCATATTGGGACTGCTGAAACCTACCTTTGGAAGCGTATTTTATAATGACCGTGACTTGACAAAAGTAAGCAGGAGCGATCGGCATCAATTGCGTAAAGAAATTCAAATGGTTTTTCAGCATCCCCAGATGACTTTTAATCCGCGCAGGAATATATTTTTTTCCTGTGCGGAACCTATTCGCCTTTATAGAATGGCAAAAAACAAGGCGGAAGAGAAAAAAATGGTAGATGAGTTAATAGAAAAGGTTGGATTATCAAAGGATCAGCTAAAAAAATATCCCCATGAAATAAGCGGAGGGCAGGCGCAGCGCTTGTCTATAATACGAGCTCTTTCGCTAAATCCAAAGCTGCTTATCTGTGATGAGCCGACATCAATGCTGGATGTTTCTGTACAAGCTCAAATTTTAGACCTTTTATTAAATATTCATAAGGAACATAACCTCTCAATACTGTACATATCGCATGATTTGGAAGTAATAAGAGCTATTTGTCATCGCGTGGCGGTTATGAAATCGGGTAAGATTGTTGAAATGGGAACAGTTAAACAGGTATTTGAAAATCCTCAGCATGAATACACGAAACAACTTCTTTCCGCTTATCTTGATGTTTAAAATATTTTGATCTTTATGGCGCGCTTAACGATATAAAAGCATCAATTCTACTATTTCATCACTTTTACTGCCATGGTTTTAAAAACCGCATAAAGCACATCATCCTTTTTAATATTCATATCTTTTAAGGACTGTTTTGTGATCAAAACCATCATAGGAATTCCAACATCAAGCAGTACTTTTACGCTTTCGCTATTCAAGATGATATCGGTTACCCTACCTCGCATGACGTTTCTGGCGCTGCTGACGAGAGGCCCTGTACTCAGGATAATATCTTCCGGACGTACTGCTACTTTTACTTTTCCCGCAAGATCGGTTGAAACACAGAGTTTCACTCCGTTGGTCAGTGCAAATTTTTCGTTTCCTTCGGAAATAATTTCAGCGTCGTATACATTTTCTGCTTTTTTGGTGCTCATAAAATAAAGCTCCAGTTGTGATTCAGAAACCCGAATACTTCTGCCGATATGATGCGCTGGAATGTCTCCTCGCTTGATCATTTCGTAAACGGTATATTTTGAAAGTTTCAATATGCTTGCCAGTTCTTCCGGAGTATATAAGGTTTCATTAGGCATCTGTTTTTCCCTCCTGTATTTCATCATATCAATTGATTGCCATATTTTCTTTTTGCAATTTATGCTTCATAAATTAATAATTGCATTATACAGTGAAAAACAAGTGAAATCAATTGACAGAGCATAATTTGTCCCATATAATTTAAAATAGTTGGTATAAGTTTGGTTTGGTTTGATATGAACTGAAATGGTAAGAGGAGAAGTAAAAAAATGAAGAAGAAAATTAGCGTTTTATTAGTCCTTTTCATGGTGTTTGTTTTTGCATTCGCAGGATGCGGCGAGCAAAACGAAGAAGCAGAGACTGTTCCTGAAGGCCCAACAGATGAAGCGGTTGAAATCAATGTTTCAGCAGCTGCCAGCCTGACGGATGCTTTGACGGAGATTCAAACGGAGTATGCCAAGGAAAGCAATGCGATTCTGCAGCTCAATTTTGCCGCATCAGGTGCTCTTCGAAAGCAAATCGAGGAAGGTGCACCTTGTGACTTGTTTGTATCCGCTTCTAAAGCGCATATGGATACTTTGGAAGAAGGCGGTTTAATCGCAGAAGGTTCCAGAAAAGATTTGCTTGGCAATGAAATAACTTTAATTGCTGCAGCTGAAAAAGCAGATATAATCAAAGGATATGAAGACCTTTTAAGTGCAGATGTTACAAGTGTTTCTATTGGAACGCCGGATTCTGTACCGGCAGGTAAATATGCGCAGCAGGCTCTTGAAAGCCTAGGACTTTGGGATCAGATTCAGGATAAAATCATATTTGCTAAGGACGTAAGACAGGTTTTAGAATACGTTGATACAGGAAATGCTGACTGTGGCCTCGTTTATAAATCAGACACCTTAGTCATGGAAACGGGTGTCATTGTTATGGATTTGCCGGCTGACAGTCATAACCCCATCGTTTATCCGGCTGCTCTGATTAAGGATGCTGTACAGGAAGAAGCTGCTGCAAAATTCTTTGAATTTCTGCAGACGGATACTGCAAAGAGTATATTCGAAAAGTATGGCTTTACAGTTCTTTCCGTGTAAGGATATAATGAAGAATCTACATATGGCGTAGAATGATGTCGATATGAATGAAATGCTGGAATAATTTTACTTATTGGAATGGATCCAAAAGGAGTCGAAATGCTGTCACCTATTCTGCTCTCTTTAAGAATTGCAACAATCGCAACAATTTTTTCCTTTCTCCTCGGTGTTTTCTTTGCTTATCTTATTAACAAAAGAAATATACCGGGCAAAAACATCTGGGAGACCATTTTGATCTTACCAATGGTTTTGCCCCCGTCGGTCATGGGATACCTGCTGCTGATTGCTTTTGGAAAAAGAGGCATAATAGGTGCTTTTTTATTGAATACATTCCATATTCAAGTGGTCTTTACGTGGGTAGGGGCAGTGATTGCTGCCTGTGTGGTTTCCCTTCCGCTGATGTATCAGAATGTCAAATCTGCTTTCGTCAGTATGGATCCTGTTTATGAAAAAGCGGCACAAACTCTTGGAAGCAGCGAATGGAAGATTTTCAGAACCGTTACCTTCCCACTTGCATGGCCGGGAGTGATCAGCGGGATTGCCCTTGCTTTTGCCAGAGCCATCGGAGAATTTGGTGCTACGCTGATGATTGCTGGAAACATTCCAGGAAAAACACAGACCATTCCGACTGCCATTTATTTCGCGGTTGAATCAGGTAAAACCGATTTGGCCAATAAACTGGTAATGATCATGACTGCCTTCAGCTTTGCTTTGATTCTAGGTTTGAATGCATGGCTGAAAAAAAGAAACTATACTGGAAGGTAAATTGGACGAGTAAATATAAAAACAGGAAAAAGAGGCGAACATGTATTTTGAGATCAGAAAAAAGTTGGACCATTTTTCTGTAGATGTGGAATATCATTTTGAACAGGGTGTGCTTGTTATTCAGGGAGAATCCGGTGCTGGTAAAACGACGATCCTGAATTGCATCTCCGGATTGATGTTACCTGACGAAGGAAAAATATCCATCGGGGATCGTGTGGTTTTTGACGGTGATTCAGAAATCAACATTCCAACACGATTACGATCAATCGGTTATCTTTTTCAGAATTATGCACTGTTTCCCAATATGAACGTTCATCAGAATATTATATACGGAATTAAAAATAAAGCGGAGTATAAGGAGTCCGGGAAAAGGGAAGCGCTTCTTGCATACGCGGACTATATTATGGAAAACTTTGGCATATCTCATCTGAAAAAGAAACATCCAAATCAGATTTCAGGCGGTGAAAAACAGCGCGTTGCTTTATCAAGAGCCATCGTAACGAAACCAAGTTTACTCTTGCTTGACGAGCCATTTTCTGCTTTGGATCAGCAGACCAAAGAGATTGTCTATCAAGAATTTGATTCCTTTAAGAAAAATTTTCAAATTCCGACCATACTGATCACTCATGATGTTCGGGAAAGTGAAATGTTTGCAGATTGCCGTATTTTAATGAAAAATGGAAAAATTATAGAGGGGCGCTGAAGCTTCTCTTTTTTCGCTATATTGTATATGATATAATGATTTCACCATTGAATGCGACGTTGCCTTTTTGCCCCAAGCTATGCTTGGCTAGGCAAAACGGACAGCAGCGAACGAAGCGAGTCGGAGGCGCAGCCGTTGTCGCAAGGTAGAAATCATTGAATCATGTTTACAGAACTATGCTACATGATATAATGAGCTCACCATTGAATCATGTTTTACAGAGCTATGTTACATGATATAATAAAGAGAATGATAAAAGAGGCTCATGAACGATTTACCAGGGAAAATCAGGAAGGAGATTCTAAATGAACAAAATCATATCTATCGGCAGAGATCTTATTGAAAAAGGGCAGGACTTTGTGATCGCCAAGGTGGTTGATACGCAGGGCTCTACTCCGCGAAAAAGGGGTGCATATTTGTTGATGAAGCACGACGGTACCAGATTCGGAACCGTCGGCGGCGGCAAACTGGAAGCGGAAGTGGAAAAAATCTGCCAGGAAACTTTCCAAACGAAAGAATCCATGATTTATCATTTCCGGCTGACGGCGGAAGAACAGCAGGGTTTGGATATGCGATGCGGCGGAGATGCGGATGTTAGCATTGAATATGTGGATGCGTCAAAACCGAATAGCTTTATCGAAGAGTTTGACAAGAAAGCGACAGCTTTTATCTTTGGTGGAGGACATGTGGGTCAGGCGCTGGAGCCCATTTTACGTTATGTCAACTTCACAACCAAAGTGATCGACGATCGACCGAGTTTTGCGAACCGAGAGCGATTCCCCGAAGCAGATGAAGTCGTGGTGATTAATAGCTTTCTCGATGCATATCAGGGAATGGAAACAGATGCGAACAGCTACATTATCATAGTGACAAGAGGACATAGCGCGGATTATGATGTGTTGAAGCAGACCTTGACAAGAACGACTGGGTATATCGGTATGATCGGAAGCAAAAATAAGGTGGCTGAAATTTATCGTTTGCTGCGTGAGGATGGTTTTTCGCAGGAAGAGCTGGATCGCGTCTATTCCCCGATCGGAGTCAGTATTTTCGCAGAGACCCCGGAAGAAATCGCGATTAGTATCGTGGGAGAAATGATTAAGGTTCGGGCAGGCCATGGGGAACGATAATATTACCGGATTGATCCTTACTGCAGGGTATTCTTCTCGCATGGGGATGTTTAAACCCCTATTGCAAATAGGCAATGCGACTGCGATAGAAATGGTTGCAGCTTCATTAAAAAAGGCTGGGATATCAAATATCATAGGGGTTACAGGTTTTCAAAGAGAACGGCTGACTCCTATTTTTGCTCAGCAAGATATTGTTGAAGCATATAATCAGGACTTTGAGCAGGGAATGTTTACTTCCATCAAAAGAGGGATCATGGAAGCGTTACACAGGTTTCCGAAACCACAGGAGGGATTTTTTCTCATGTTGGTGGACAGTCCTTTGGTAACGCCTGATATACTGCAGCTTATTATTAAAAAACATGAGCAAGAGCCAAATGCATTTATTGTACCTTGCTATCACGGAAAAAAAGGACATCCCTTGTTTATTCCTTCTTGCTATGCAGAAGAAATTTTGGCCTATGAGGGAGATGGGGGATTGAAAGCGATCACAAACCGTTATGAGGATCAAATGATACGGCTTACGGTAGAATCAGAGTCTGTGGTACTTGATATGGATACTCCGGAAGGCTATCGGGAGATTTTGGATCATTATCAAAAACAGTTGCAATTGGCAAATTCAAACACGCCCGCTCACCCATTTTTTGATGAGAGGCTTCGCGGCAAACGGTTGGTTTTCATTCGACATGGGGAAATCCGCCAGCATAGTGAGAAGATTTTTCTTGGACAGACAGACGTTCCGCTATCAGAGAGAGGAAAAAAGCAGGCGGAGAACACTGCGGAGGAATTGATTAAGCAAAAAGTATCGGTCAATCGTATTTATACCAGCGACCTTTCCAGAGCTTTTCAAACAGCGGAAATTATCATGAAACACTTGAATCGGATACATGGATATCGGCTGGAACCGTCAGTGATCAAGGAGCCGAAATTAAGAGAAATGTGTTTGGGTGAGTGGGATGGACAGCTCATTCGTGAGATCAAAGAAAATTATCCGGAGGAATATCAAAAACGAGGAGAAAATCTTTTGACCTATAAATTCGGAAATGAAAGCGAGAACTTTTACGATTTACAATATCGAGCACTCAAAGGCCTTAAAAATATTTTAAAACGAGAGGCGGAGGAACAGGAGGGTGCAAGGGATATTCTTATTGTTTCTCATCGGGGCGTCATTAATGGGATACGGAGCTATCTGAATCATAAGGATCTGGGAGAAGAAGTGAATAAACCGATAGCCAATGGAGGTATGATAGTCATGGATTTTACATGAGTATCGCTAATAATAATATTTCATCGAAGAAACAGCAGGACGATCAGATTCGTCTAAAAGCAATTGTACAAATTTGTGGCGGAGCAAAGTGCCGTGATGGAGGGAATTATGAAAGAGGTTTCGGTATACGATGCGGTAGGAATGGTTTTGGCTCATGATTTAACGCAGATCATTCCGGGAAAATACAAGGGAAGTAAATTTAAAAAGGGACATGTTATCGCTCCGGAGGACATAGAGGTAATGCTCAGCATGGGGAAAAAACATCTTTATGTTGTAGATAAAGAGGAAACCGATATTCATGAGGACGAGGCAGCCATGCGTATTGCAACGGCTGCTGCGGGAAAAGGCATCAAACTCGTTGCCCCAGGTGAAGGGAAAATAGAGCTTGTGGCAGAATGTGACGGATTGCTTAAGATCAATACTGCCATGCTGAATCAACTGATTGATCAGGATGAAATTATGTTTGCCACCATTCATGAAAACCAACTTGTAAAAAAAGGACAGAAGGTTGCAGGTACTCGCGTGATTCCATTGTTTGTCAATGAAAGTATTGTAAACGGTGCAGAAAAAGTGCTGGAAAGCGGATCTATGGTAACGGTGCTTCCGCTGAAACAACTCAAGGTTGGTTTGGTAACGACGGGCAGTGAAGTATATACCGGAAAAATCCAGGATGCGTTCGGTCCGGTTCTCCAAAAGAAATTTAGCGATTTGGGAAGCATTGTTGTAAAGCAGCTTTTCTCCGACGATGATGAAAATATGATCGCAGACTGTATCAAAAGACTCATTGAGGAAGGGGCAGAAATGATCGGTGTCACGGGAGGAATGTCGGTCGATCCTGACGACAAGACTCCGACGGGAATCCGGAGTGCAGGGGGCCATATCATTACCTATGGCGCACCGGTTTTGCCCGGAGCAATGTTTATGCTGGCCTATATCGGAAATGTTCCGGTGGTTGGACTCCCGGGCTGTGTTATGTACAGCAGGGTCAGTATTTTTGATTTGATTGTCCCAAGGATACTGGCTGGAGAGATTCCCACCAGAACGGATATTAAAAAGCTGGCACATGGCGGTCTTTGCAGGAATTGTGAAGTCTGTACCTATCCGAATTGCGGGTTTGGTAAAGCATATTAGGCGATATTTATTATGCTTTCTTCTTCCATTGCTCAATCAGATTTTTTAAAGCAGGTTCCATATCCGTAATCGGAATTTGGTTATAATAGAAAATAAGAGTGGCGGTGGCTTCCGCTGGCGCCTCTGTATAGGTATTAATCGGTAAGGTGCTAATACCCAGCTCCTGTGCTTCCTGACATAGAAGTGCAGGAGTTTTTTTGCTTTTTACACCAATCAGCATATTGACTCCGGAGGAACTGTTGATGGGCTTAATGAATCCGGCTCCCCACTTGGCCAGTATGGAAAGCGCAGACTGCAGCTTTTGGGAATACAGGGTGCGCAGTTTTTTGATGTTTGTCTGGTATAGGCCTTTAGACATATAAATTGCCAGCGTTAATTGCTCCGTCTTTGAGCAAGTTTGGGTGTAATCACAGCGGGAGGTATCAAAAATAGCTGCCATGTGAGGAGGTAAAATCATATAGCTGATCTTAATTGATGGAAATAACGTTGAGGAAAAAGAACCCAGATAAACGACTCTTTGGTTTTGATCGAGCCCCTGAAGAGAAGGAATCGGCTTGCCGAAGTATCGAAGCTCGCTGTCATAATCATCCTCAATGATAATACTGTCGTTTCTCGTCGCCCAGTCCAGCAATTCATAACGCTTGCCGATGGGCATGACGTAACCTGTAGGAAATTGGTTGGAAGGGCTGACGTAAGCAGCAGACCGGATATTCGCAGGAAGCTTGAAGATAGAAATCCCTTCTTTGCCCACGGATACGGAAGTAATTGCAAAATCACGGTCTCGAAAAATATTTCGTACGGGTAGATAGCCCGGTTCTTCGACAGTGACATGCTTCATTCCCATTTTAATCAGAATGGTACAAAGCTGTCCCATGATCTGCTGGGTTCCCGCCCCGATCACGATTTGCTCGGGGGTACAGGTTACCCCTCTGGATTGATAAACGTACTTGGAAATTTCCTGCCTTAACGCTTTTTCGCCTTTCGGGTCACCTTCCCGCAGAAGTAGGTGTGCATATTCCGTGAGCACCTGATTGATACATTTTTTCCATTTATTAAAATCAAAGCAGGAGGTATCATAATAGCCATTTTTTTCAAAATCCGACAGAAGATCAACCTGGGATCTTGTAACCACTTCCTGAACATCCGTATCCCTTCGTATGCTGCCCATTCCGGCGGAAATTTGATTGACATAGTATCCCGATTGCGGTTTGCTGAAAATATATCCTTCTACAAGGAGCTGATTATAGGCAAGTTCTATAGTTGTTAAACTAAGACGCAGACTTTTTGATAAATTTCTCAGAGAAGGCAGCTTCTCCATAGGAAGAATGCTTTCTTCAAGAATAGCGGTTTTGATATAGTGATAAAGCTGAAGATATAAAGGCATGGCAGAATCGGATTGAAAATTCGGAATGATTGCTTTCATGGATACCCTTCCTTAACTGTAGATAAAAAATATAACGGAATCGCCTAAACATTACTTATGAAATGGCCATTTTAAAAGAAAAAATGTAATCTGTACATATAAAAATATTTATAATTGCATATTTAAATGATTACAATTTGAGAGTATTATAATACATGAAATAAGATACGTCAATCTTGAATAATATTTTATATCGGAGCAGGTGTTCAAGCAAAAGATTGGCGGTGAAGGAGAGATAATAATGACGAACAGAGAGTACACAGTCAGAATAATTTTAACAGGTCTCATGATGGCGTTGATCGTAGTGGCAACCATTGTGATACCGATTCCTGTTCCTTTCGGTACCGGTTATATCCATTTTGGAGATGCCATGATTTTTCTTTCGGTACTGATATTGGGCTGGAAATATGGTGCGATTGCTGCTGGTGTGGGCTCCGCATTGGCTGATTTTATTGTAGGATATGCAATTTGGGCACCGTGGACTTTATTTGTGAAAGGAATCATGGCTGTGGTGATGGGGCTTTTCATTGCAAAATCTATGCAGAAACCGGGAAGAAGTATTTTCGGCATTCCCGTTTACCAGTTCGTAGGAATGGTTTTAGCAGGATGCTTTATGGTGGCAGGTTATTATGTTGCGGAAGGTATGATCTATGGTAGTTTTATCGTTGCTCTTGCAGGGATCCCCTGGAATATCGTTCAGTTTATTGTTGGTACTGTTATTGCAACACTCTTGGCTGCTGCACTGTATAAAACGCCAGCAAAAAAGTATTTCACATATAAGCCTATGAAATAACAATACATTTATAACTGTTATACTGCTCGTTTTGTCCCATTCATCGATTCCATGTTTTGCCCTGGTGAGTAAGTGCTCCCCTCCTTGAATTCTACGATTAAGGAAGTTTCATCCGTATTCCGAAATATCTTCCACCTTGAACAGAAATGTGATATCTTATAAGAGCTAGACAAGCGCTAGATTGAGATTAATAAAAAGTTAAAGGGGAGATTGATAATGAAAGCACTCATTTTGAGTATTTCAACTGGCCAGGGTCATCATGCCACGGGTCAGGCAATAGAAAATGCGTTTAAGCAAAAGGGCGTAGAATGTGAGATTTTGGATGCATATGAATATATAGAACCGATCCTTTCTCACCTTGTATCGAAGGGATATCTGCTGTCAACGGCTTATGCAAAAAAGATATCATCGAAACTGTATGATATTGCGGTGAAAAAGAACAAACCATTAAAAAAATATTCGGTACCCAAAATAACCAATACAGTCTGGGCAAAAGATTTAAAAAATTATATCGATGAAACGAAACCGGATGTTATTATCTGTACGCACGTATTGTCTGCTATACTCGTCAATATCATGGCAGAAAAGCAGTGGATCGATACGGTGATTACCGTTGGTATTGTGACGGACTTTACCGTTCATCCTTTGTGGGAAGAAGCAAGTCTGCTGGATTATTATGTGACACCGAGTGATCTTCTGGAATTTCAGTTGGAAAAGAAGGGACTGGATATCGGCAAGATGCTGCCTATCGGTATTCCGATTAAACCAAAGTTTTCCAATCGTATGGATCGGATGGAAGCCAGAAAGCAGCTGGGTCTTGATTTACATAAGCATACGATTTTATTGATGAGCGGAAGCATGGGCTATGGGAAAATCGATGAATCCATTGAACGTTTGGATCGGTTGAAACTGGAACTTCAGGTTATGGTGGTTTGCGGAAATAATAAAAAAATGTATCGAAAGGCTAAGGATCTGGTTACAGAAAAGCAATTTGATATTTACGGTTATGTAGATAATGTGGACGTTATGATGGATGCTGCGGACTGTATCGTTACAAAACCGGGCGGAATCACTACTTCGGAGGCTATCGCAAAGGGACTGCCGATGATTATGGTCAATCCGATTCCGGGACACGAGATGCGAAATGCGGAATTTATGCTGAATAACGGTCTCGCTTTATATGCAACCAAATCTTTTCCGCTGGATGAAGCGGTATTCTCCTTGTTTCAGCATCCGGAACGCATAAACTATTTGCGCGCTACCATTGAAATCTATGCAAGACAGCATTCCGCGCAAAGACTTTGTGACTACTTGATCAAAGTTTATGAGAACAGATTAATATGAAACAGCGTTACGGTACAGGAGAAATAAAGATTTCAATTGCTATAATCATAATCGCGGCGATCCCGTTATGGCTGCCGGTTGTGATATTATTAGCTGATAAATTTTATTTTACTCCAACCAGAAATATTGAAACGAATTGGGATATTGATATTCCCTCTGGTTTTAATCAAATTTATCATGTTACATCAGATGATATTTATGCAAGGGCAGATGGATATACCGTTTACGAAACCTCTGGAGAAACGTCTTCTTTTTTAAAGGGTTTTTCTTTTTCAAAACAATTTTCAGTAGAGAGTTTTGTAAAAGAGATTATAATGGGGCTTTCGGTGTCAAAGGATTATCAACCTTCATTTGATGAACCATATTATTATTTACAGAGATATACATACAGTGACAGGTTGGTTGTAGTCTATTTTCCCGGTGATAATCGGTGCTTTTTTATAGAATCCTTTAGCTGGGATGAATAATGGATGGTTAATGGTGAATATTCCGGATGGGTGGAGCACTTCATAGCGGCTCCTCCCATCCGGAATATTTAAAATATGACTTGATTAATATTCAATATTATTAATTCAATACTCCCCTGATTATAACAAGCCTTCTTTCAGCAAATAGTTTGCGGCAAGGATTTCTTCCCGGAGCAGTTTCATAGCTGGTTTGCTCAGGAAAATATTTTTGATATCACTTGTTTCCTTTAGGCTTTTGGCAATGATGAGTGTGATCGTTTTTTGATTCAAGGTGGATTTTGCCTTGATGAAGCTTTCCAGTATTTTACCCTTTATCGTATTGGAATAGGCCTGAATCTCTTCTTCTGTTATCTGGATATGGGAATCCACGGCATTTTTTAAATGGATATTATAAATATATTTTTTATAGATGATTTCAGGGTTCAGCTCAAAGATTTTGCCTGCCGCATTGGCGCCCTGCAGGCTTCTCCTGTTAAATTCTCCTTTTACAAAACAATAGTAACTCCCATCAAATACCTGAAATGCCTTTAATGTATCTAAATAGCCAAGTCTCAGGATTTTTCTGGAGTTGATTTTGTCAAATACCAGGAAGTTACCAAGATCCCAGGGACATTGAATGACTCTGAGATAATCCGCATCATCCAGCCGCTTTTTTCGGATCATTCCGACTGCGTCCAAGTCTACGGCGACAATATGGGTGGCGCCTTGATCCAAAGCCATTCCCACGGGCAAATTGTCGGTATAACCCCCGTCTACATATTTCAAATGGTCAATTTCATAGCTTTTCATAGCCGGAAATACGGTGGAACTGGCCAGGATGTAATCAATCAGCATTCCTTCAGGAATCTGTTTCTTCATGAGGAATTTTGGTGCCATGGAAGGAAGTTCAACGGTGACCAGACCATAATCGATCCGTGATTTTCGTATGGCGGATTCATCAATGTATTGCCTAAGCAGTTCTTTCAGTTTGCTGTTGCCCAGTCCTGAATTTGTAAGAATGTCCTTCAGGTCAACATCAAACACCATGGATGTGTCGATTTCTCGCCAAAGGGAGATTGCCAGATCAAAGGCATCCTGTGCAATTAATGCGCCGTTGATTGCGCCGACAGAAGTACCGGTAACGAGATGAATTTGGATTCCAAGTTCTCTCAATGCCTGCCAAACCCCGATTTCATAAGCTCCTCTTGAGCCTCCGCCGCCCAGAACGAGAGCGGTTTTGCGAGTTTCCATACTTGCCTCCTGAAATTAATAGATCAATGGTCCAAGGATTGGAGTGGCATCCCTGAGCAAATTAACAGATAAATAGATGATGTACAAAAAAAGAAGCCATATGCCGTTCCATTTACCAAGTCTTCTGCCATGACGAAGACCAAAAATGATGATGGATAAAATCATAATGAAAAGAAAAGGCAAATGAAATAAAAGAATACTTTTTTCATTTGATATTGACAAAGGTTGTATCAAAGCGGAAACTCCAATTACCTGAACAATATTCAAAATGCTTGCTCCGATGATATTCCCAATTCCAAGATTGGAAGCCCCTTTCCTGATCGAAGTGATGACGGTGATTAACTCCGGCAGAGAGGTTCCAACGGAGGTAAACAGAACTGCAACTATAATTGTAGAAACATGAAGTATTTCAGCGATGAGTATACCGTTTTCCACCATGAGATTTGATCCAAACAGAACCAAACCTACGCCAAGAAGAAAGAAAAATGTTTTTCGTATCACTGTCTGAAAAGACACATCAAAGTCATTTTCTTTTTCATCGTAGACGATCCCTTCTGGCATAGAATTCTGGAGATTTCTATGACTTTTTACATGTTCTTCGTCGACAAGATCATATTGTATGTCAAGATCCATCAGCTTTCTCGCAGAAAAGATGTTGTTGGCAATATATATGAGTAGAAGAACAATAAGAAATGCCCCCATTCCTCTGCTGACTTCACCCCAAAATATGCCTAAGAACCAAAGAAAAATGATAGTCAATGCAAGAAAGGAACTGTTTTTCAAATATTCTTTCCTGTTTTCAATGATGGGCTTATTGAATATCAATAAGATGGAAAGAATAAGGCCGATATTCGCTCCGATAGATCCCAGCGCATTTCCGATCGCCATAACCGACTCGCCTTTCAAAACCGCTGTTGCAGAAACAAAAGTTTCCGGCAGAGTGGTGCAGATACTCACAATGGTGGCACCGATGATAATGGAAGGAATACGAAATGCTTCCGCAGCCCAGATTGCAGAGTCAATAAACCAGTCGCTGCCTTTCACCACCATGAGTAATCCTGCTGCAAATAAAATAAAATATAAAAATTCAGCCATATTGTCCTCCTAATTTAGTATGTGAATTATATCATAAATCATTCGACAGGTAAATATTTTGCTTGAACATTTGTTTTGAAAGGGGCATAATAAGAACATAAGTTCTACAATTAACCAAGGCAAAGGAGGGTATTGCAGGATGAATACTTTCGAAAAGCTAAAAATATTGGCTGACAGTGCAAAATATGATGTATCCTGTTCCACAAGCGGTGTTGGGCGAAAAAATAATGGCAAGACTGGAAATGCAGTCGAGGCAGGGATCTGCCATTCCTGGTCGGCAGACGGAAGATGCATTTCTTTGCTTAAAATTTTATTTACAAATAATTGTGTTTATGACTGCGAATATTGTGTGAACCGGCGAACCGCCGACGTGAGCCGTGCCAGTTTTGAACCAAATGAGCTGGCTCTTCTAACGATGGAGTTTTATCGGCGAAACTATATTGAAGGTCTTTTTTTGAGCTCTGCAGTGGAAATTTCGCCGGATTATACTGCGGAAAGAATCATGAATTGTATTCGGCTGCTGCGGAATGAATACGGCTTCGCAGGGTATATTCATGCAAAAATCATCCCGGGAGTATCCCCGGAGATTCTTCATCAGATAGGGCTTCTTGCTGATCGTCTCAGCATCAATGTTGAGCTTCCGACTAAGAAGAGCCTGAGCCTGCTTGCTCCGCAGAAAAAACCGAAAAATATTTTTACCCCTATGAAACAAATTACCCAGACTTTAACAGAACGCAGACAATTGAAGGGGCCTGGCACCATGTTTAAAAATCAGGATATCTACCGTGCAGGAAATCTCAACTATCTTGAACCGGAAGGAGTAAATCTTACTCCGGGCGACGGGAGTCTTCTCGATTTGACCGGAAAACCACTTGCCCTTCATAAACCGGGAAAAAGGAGCAAGGAAAAATTCGCACCTGCAGGCCAAACGACACAAATGATCATCGGAGCCAGTCCTGAGAGTGATCGTCAGATCGTAAAAACTTCAGAAGACCTTTATCGTACGTTTAAGATGAAGCGGGTTTATTTTTCGGCGTATATTCCTGTATCGAATTCGCCGCTGCTGCCGACACCGTTTACTGCGCCGCCTCTTGCCAGAGAACATCGGCTCTATCAGGCGGATTGGCTACTTCGTTTTTATGGATTTACTGCAGATGAGATACTGGATGAAAAGAACCCATTTTTGGATCTGGAGCTGGATCCGAAAATTAGTTGGGCGCTTCGAAACATTCAAAAATTTCCTATGGAAATCAATAAAGTGGCTTTGGATGAGCTGCTTCGTATACCGGGGGTTGGAACAACTTCCGCGTTACGAATCCTTCGGCAGAGAAAGCTTTCTGCTGTTCATTTTGATGATCTGAAAAAAATTGGAGTGGTTGTAAAACGGGCAAAATATTTTATCACTTGCTGTGGAAAATATTACGGTGGCTCAGAGATTGCACCGGAATATATAAAAAATGAAGTCCTGACTGCAGAAGGTATTCGAAATAAATTATCGCCAATAGACGATAATTCTCAGATTTCAATGTTTCATCCTATTACTGCTTCGCCGGATTCTTTTGTTTCCGGTGCGTCAGGTGAAAAAGAAAGGGAGAAGATTTTTCATGATGGACTATCTCTATGACGGAACCTTTGAAGGTTTTCTTACGTGTATCCATGCACATTATTATATAGAAAAAGCAGCGGGTATTTATCGGGAAGATCAATATCAAGCCAGTTTGCTTTCCGGTTACCGCATGGTAGAGACGGAAGAAGATAAGGCCTCTAGAGTGTATGAAGCGATTGAAGAAAAAATCTCTTCTCAGGATTTGAGAAGAATTTACCGGGTGTTTCTTTCCTCCGATCTGCAGAGGGAAAACAAACTGCTGCAGTACATCCGGTTTGGATTTCAAAAAGGATCGGCAATCAGTCTGCTCCATAGCAATCCTGTGGTGCTGGATGTTCAGAAGATTGAGAAGAAGGTTAGTGTGGAGATTCATAGAATGAAGGGTCTGCTCCGCTTCTCTGCGCTAAAAAACAGTTCCACTGGCAGATTATCAAAAGAGATTTTGTATAGTGGTATTGAACCGGATCATGACATTTTGGAATTTATTGCCGATCATTTTGCTGATCGTTTGAAAAATGATCCCTTTATCATACATGATAAAACAAGAAGCAAAGCAGTTTTCGCTCAAAATGGACACTGGCATTTCTCCCCATTTATAGACGAAGATCTGCCTTCTTTCGGAGAGACAGAAAAGGAATACCGTGATCTATGGAAAAAATACTTTGAGACGATTGCGATTAAAGAACGAACCAATCCAGGGTGTCAGAAGCGTTTTATGCCTGTGCGCTATTGGAAGAATTTAACGGAGTTCCGTTGATTGTTTTTTAGAATGTGGTAAAATACTTTTATCAGTTATTTATGTCTTGAGGTGAGAGTATCTATGAAATTGGTTTTTCTGGACTTGAAAACATTAAGCTTTCCTGTGAATGTTTCCGGACTGTCTCGTTTTGGACAGGTTATACTTTATGATAACGTACCCGATGCAGAGGTGAAAAGCGTGATCGATGATGCGGATATCCTGATTACCAATCAAAATCAGCTTAATGAAAGTAACTTGAACAGGGCGAAGAAGCTTCAGCTGATTTGTGAAGCTGGTACGGGATATAATAATATTGAGGTGGAATACTGCAGGAGAAAAGGTATTGCGGTTGCAAATGTTCCTTCCTATGCGGCAAACAGCGTAGCACAGCATACCTTTGCCATGCTTTTTTATTTGATTTCCCATTCCGCATATTATGATCGTTATACAAAACAGGGAGATTACGCCAAGGGAGGGCTCACCTTACACCAGGGAAAAGAGTTTTTTGAGATGGAAGGCAAGACCTGGGGAATTATCGGTATGGGAGAGATTGGGAGGAAAGTTGCTCAATATGCTGGTGGATTTGGGTGCAATGTTATTTATTATTCCACTTCGGGTCAGAATCGACAGAGTAGTTTTCAAAGAGTGTCACTGGAGGAAATACTTCTATGTTCTGATATTCTTTCCATTCACGCTCCGCTGAATGAGCATACCCAAAATCTGATCGGGCTTGAGCAACTGAAACGGATGAAAAATACTGCGTATCTTCTGAATTTAGGAAGAGGCGGGATCATACGGGAAGCGGATCTTGCAAAGGCGCTTTCGGATAACATGATAGCAGGTGCAGGACTTGACGTTTTTGAACAGGAACCTTTCGATTCTAAAAATCCTTTGCTTAAAACTGCGAATAGTGAAAATCTGTATATGACGCCCCATATTGGATATGGAAGCAAAGAAGCCAGAATGCGGCTGATGGAAACCATTTGCAGCAATATTGAAAGCTTCTTGAAATGTGAAAAGCAGAATCGTATCGTATAATATAATACAGTTCTTATGATAAATGTCGGTGAAAATAGAGGTGATCAAATGAATCCGGAATTAAAAAAAATGATTGATGTCAGCAAAAAAATTGTATTCTTTGGAGGAGCAGGCGTTTCAACGGAAAGCGGAATTCCTGACTTTCGATCAGAGAACGGCTTATATCAAGCACAGACAAAATATGGACATTCTCCTGAGGAAATGCTGAGCCATACCTTTTTTTCAAGAAATACGGAAACGTTCTATGATTATTATATAAATAATATGATTTACCCGGAAGTAAAGCCGAATAAGGCACATTATGCTTTGGCGAAGCTTGAAGCAGAGGGAAAATTGAAAGCGATCGTTACCCAGAATATTGACGGACTTCATCAACTGGCAGGGAGTAAAACCGTTTATGAGTTGCATGGCTCTGTGCTTCGTAACTATTGCACCCGCTGTCATACGTTCTACTCCTTAGATGATATCATGGATCCGAAAAACTGCGGGTCAAGTGAAAATTCCGAAAGCCAAATTCCGAAATGTATGAAATGCGGAGGAATTGTCAAGCCGGATGTGGTTTTGTATGAAGAACCTTTAAATGAGGAGGTAATAGAGGGGGCAATTGCGGCTATTTCCAAGGCTGATTTGCTTGTTGTAGGAGGAACATCCTTGGTGGTATATCCGGCGGCAGGGTTGATCAACTATTTTCGCGGTGATAAGCTCGTTTTGATCAATAAATCGAAAACCCAATATGATCAGCGTGCGGACTTGGTCATCCATGATGCGATTGGAGAAGTCTTTGACTATTAGGAGGAAATTATGATATTTGCAACTATAGAGAACAATGGAAAAGAGCAGCTTTGCTGCGTGGATAAGGAAGGGGAAAGGGCTTTTCTACTTGAAGTTTTTTTTCAAAGAGACTTGAGTGAATTCTGTATCAAAAGTAATCAAACAGACAAAGTACCCGGTACCATGGAGGAACTGATCAATCGCTACAACGAGTTATGGACCGATGATATCGCCTTGTTTTTTGGAAGCAATCCGGATCTTGCGATTGCCCTTGACAGAAAAAATAACTGGCTTCCTCTGAAGAACTTGGATGAAATCTGGTCACCGCTGGATGAGAGAAGAGGATTGAGCCTGCTGGAATAAAAAGGAGACTACCCCTGCTGTTTTATAAGCAGAGTTGAGTTTTTCATCTTTGGAATCCGCTCAATCCTTTTTTTTTGCACTTTCCATTTCCTCCAGGGAATGCGTGATGCCTACTACATCGGAAATAGGCAATGCAAAAGCAAGTCCTTTTCCGGCAGTTTTCAATCCGGCGGCAGCCACGATGGAGTGCATAATCGTTTGCGTGTCTTCATGCCGCACGATATTCAAAACAACTTCTTTTTCCGGCTGGATTGAGAGGGCAAAGAATTTTTCCAGCTCGTGAATACCGGTACCGCGAGCATAGAAAACAGTACCGCCATGAGCACCGGCTGATCTTGCGGCATCGACGACCTGATCGGCAAATCCCCGATTAACTATAGTCATGATTAAATCATATTTTCTTTCGTTCTCCAATTGAACCTACCTCTTTTCTAATGATTCACATATACCGGATATATAACGTAGTGCCAAAGGGCCGCTGACTCCGGTGATAGGGATGGTAAAGGCCATTCCTTTACCGGGTTTATCCAGATCAAATTTATATAATATTTTATTCAACACAACATCCACCTTATCTTCAGTGATGACGCTCAAAATCAAATCCCGTTCCTGGTTGGATAACCCCAGATAATCCATGATATCGGAGCCCGATGCGCAGTAAGCCGGCGAAATCATATTGTAAGTGACACCACTTTCTCTCAAAATTTGAGCCGCATCCTCGCCTTTTCCCCGATCAATGATTGCGACGAGTAATTTGATTCGCTTCATCGTAGAATGTTTCCTATCGTCCATTTTTGTCCTCCCTTATTTTTTCGTGATCATGACTTCTCCTTTTTGTGCGGAGAATCGAAGTCTTCAGGCAGTACTAGTTTTTCCAGTTCTTCAAAATCTATATAGTCATTATCTTCTGCAATTTCGTTATGGTGTTTTTCTTCATTCAGCATATGGATCCAGTCTACATTCTCTATATACTCCATGCTCTCAGGCCAATTATAATATTCGGAAATGTCACAGGTTTGACCATGCCATTCCAAGTGTTCTTCTTCGATATCTTCTGCGATTTCTTCCATGACTTCTGCTTCTTCTTTGTCTGTATATTTTACCTTAATATTATAAATCAAACCCATCACCTGAATGCTGATCAGTGGAGTCATGGCGACCATTGCGACAAGACCAAAAGCATCGGTTAAGATATCTCCGCCCATAGCTTCACAGGCACCCGTGGCAAAGGGCAGAAGAAAGGTCGCCGTCATTGGTCCGGAAGCGACGCCTCCTGAATCAAAAGCAATTGCTGTAAATATTTTAGGCACAAAAAATGTCAGCGTCAAGGCTAAGATATAGCCAGGAATGAGAATATACAAAAGATTGATTTCATAGAGTATGCGTAACATAGATAGACCTACGGACAGGGATACGCCGATGGACAAGCTCAAAAGCATGGCATTCTTTGAAATGGATCCTCCGGTCAAGACCTCAACCTCATCATTTAGTACATGGACTGCAGGCTCGGTAGCCACGAGAAAAAACCCCATGATCATTCCTAATGGAATTAGAATCCAACTGTATGGCATATCTCCGATAAATCTTCCGATATAGGTTCCCGCAGGAAGAAATCCCACATTTACACCAGTGAGAAATAAAACTAACCCAAGAAACGTATAGATACTGCCGATGGACATTTTAATGAGCTGACTTTTGGGAAGTTTTAATGCAAAGAGTTGGAAAAGAGCGAAAAAAACAATAATTGGTAATATTGCAATGGCAACCTCTTTGAAATATAATGGGAAGCTCTCCTGAAATAATCGGAAAAGTTCGTTACTGTTATGGGCTACCGGCAATCCTTTCGATGATTGCTGATAAGAGGAAGTATCATAAAACAGTCCAAGTATCATAATTGCCAGAATTGGGCCGATAGAACCGAAGGCTACGAGTCCAAAACTGTCGTCATGAGAACTTTTTCCACCCAGTACAGAAGTTATTCCAACACCCAAAGCTAGAATAAAGGGGACGGTGATTGGACCTGTCGTGACTCCTCCGGAATCAAAAGCGACGGCAAGAAAATTATGGGGAGTAAAAGCACCGAGAATAAAGACTGCCAGATAAAGACCCATCAGCAGATAAGAAAGTGACCATTGAAATAAAATACGAAGTAAAGCAATGATAATAAAAATTCCGACACCTACGGCAACACATAATATAATGATGCGGTTTGGAATGGATGGCACCTGCTTAGCGAGGATCTGAAGATCCGGTTCGGCAATGGTGATCATAATTCCCATAAGGAATGACACACCGATTAATAGGAAGAGCTTACGCGTTTTTGTCAGCTCTGCACCGATTTGTTCTCCCATCGGCATCATGGCAAGCTCGGCACCCAGCGTAAACAGACCCATTCCAAGAATAAGAAGAACTGTGCCCATAAGAAAAAGCCCGCGGATTACAAATGGCATCGGCGTAATTGTAAAATTAAGCAGGAGTACGATCATTGTAATTGGCAGGACGGATGAAAGTGATTCTTTTGTTTTCAATATTAATTTTTTATTCAAAGAAATCCCCCTCATTGGATTGACAATATAATTTTAGTATAATGGAAAGTGCAAATCAATTCAAGACAGGAATACTTTTAAAAAAAGCCAACAGGTGATATAATATAGAAGAATAATAGAATGGAGGTCAATATGAATATTTTAATTGCCAACGATGATGGGATTGGCGCGAAAGGAATCAAAGAGCTGGCACGTGCTTTATCGCAGATTGCAAATATATATGTATGTGCGCCGCATACGCAGCGTAGCGCCTGTGGACATGGAATTACTATGGGAAAACCGATCAGTATGCGGGAAATTGAATTCCCAAATGCGAAAAGAGCGTGGGAATTTACAGGTACGCCTGCTGATTGCGTAAAGCTTGGCCTGAAGATTCTGGCAGAACAGGGAATCAAAATCCATTTGGTATGTTCGGGAATTAACCATGGTGGGAATTACGGAACGGATACCCTCTATTCCGGAACTGTTTCGGCTGCAATAGAGGGGTGCATTTGCGGTTTGCCTGCAATCGCAGTGTCGGTCAATGATCATAATCCATTGACGTTTGAAGTTGCCTGTGACTTGGCAGTAAGGACGGTAAAGGCTGCTACGGGAAAGATTAATGCAAATACTGTGTTAAATATTAATGTCCCAAATCTTCCGGCTTCGGAAATCAAGGGGACAAAAATTACAAAGCTCGGTGCGAGAGAATATGAAGAGTGGTTTGAACCGAGAAAAAATGAAAGCGGTGAAATGGAATACTGGTATTCAGGAACACCGGTCGTTTATGAAAATCTGCCGGGGGACATTGATGTGGTTGCCATGCAGAATGGTTATGCAACCATTACTCCGCTGCATTATGATTTAACGAGCCACAAATTGATCGAGGAGGTTAAGACATGGGGAATCAAGTATTAAGATTGAAAAAAGAAGATACCGTATTGGTGGGCATTGATTTTCAGGAAAGGCTTATGCCCGCAATGAAAAACCATAAGGAATTGGAACAAGCTGCGGTAAAGCTTGTGAAAGGTTGCAGAATCCTTGGTGTTCCTGCTATTATGACACAGCAATATACAAAGGGGTTGGGAGCAACGGTTCCTGCGATCTGTTCTGCATTGACTGAGCCCATCGGGGAAGAAACTGGAGCAGTAGAATTTTATCCTGTAGAAAAAACAAGCTTCAGTGCCATGGGTGAGCCGGCTTTTTCTGACGCTTTAAAAAAAATCGGCAGAAAAACAATAATTATAGCGGGAATTGAGGCGCATGTTTGTGTGCAGCAGACGGTGATTGATTTACTGGATAACGGGTATACTGTTTTTGTTGCCAATGATTGTATCTCATCGAGAAGAAACACAGATAAGAAATATTCACAGCGCAGAATGAGGGAAGCGGGTGCCGTTAGTACTACTTATGAGTCTATCTTGTTCGAACTATGCGGAGGCGCAAAGGAACCTGGATTTAAACAAATCTCTGCACTTGTGAAATAGCAAAGAAAGGCATTATATATGTTCATGCTTGAAAATCGTATCACAATCGCGGAAAGGCCTATTCTCGAAGAATACCTGAGAGGCTTTGAATATGGCACTTCCGGGCTCTCTTTTACATCCCTTTATATGTGGAGAAACATCAATAACTTCAGTTGGCAGATGATTGGCGACTATCTTTGTATCGCAGGGCTTAGTCATCTGGAGCTGGATAAAGAAGAGCCATTTTTGTTCCCTCCATTGACGAAAACCGGAACTTATGATCCGGTTTCTTTGAATAAAACCATCAAAGAGGCAAAAAAGATATTTGAATCAAAAGGTTATATATTCAGTATTAGATTGATGCCGTTTAAAATGATGGATATTTTAGAGCAAGCTTGTCCGGGTGAATTTCGATTCTTTGATGATCGACCCAATTATGATTATCTTTATCGAACACAGGATTTGATTGATTTGAAAGGCAGGGATTATCACAGTAAAAAAAATCATTTGAATTATTTTTTAAATCATTATCAGTATCAATATGTTACATTAACCTCTGGCATGGCGGAAGAGGCGATGCAGTTTATTCGGGAATTCAATGAAAGAAAGCACTTGCCCGATCATGAAATGGAGCTCCTGAAAATGGAAGAACGTGCCATGGTGGATGTGTTCAATAATTTGGAATCGGTGGGATATCTGGCTGCAGCCATCATGATCGACGGAAAGATCGAATCACTTTGTATTGGTGGAACGCTGAACAGGAATACCGTAACGGTTCATGTGGAAAAGGCAAATGTTGCATACCGTGGCCTTTATCAACTAATTAACAATGAATTCTCTAAACATGTGGCGGCCAACGCGAAATACATCAATCGAGAAGAAGATATGGGAATTCCCGGATTAAGAAAGGCAAAACTTTCGTATAAACCTGTCAAACTGGTGGAAAGTCATATTGCGATCTTTAAGGAAAATTTGTAAATCTACAAAATATAATACGATAATCATAAAAAAGCGTTTTAAATTTTCCGGGAGGCCTTAGAGATCGTAAAAAATCCTGTGAAAAAAATAACTAAAATAAAACGAAAAAACGGGGTTTTTGTGGAATATTTATTCTCAAAAAGCCGTTTTGCTTCAATTTATTTTCTAAATTTAAATTTTTTGACTTTTTGCTAAGGTATTGTTTTTTTTTGGAATCATGGTATGATTATAAGTAATGGGGGTTAAAGTATGCCCTCAGTCACTGTATACTGTATAATGTTGTTTTATCTATAAAATATGATGAGTTTACAGAAAGTAGGAGGATTACAATGAGAGAAGTAGTAATTGTAAGTGCTGCCAGAACGCCGATCGGAAGTTTTGGAGGATCGTTGAAAAACATTCCAGCAGTAACATTAGGTGTTGTTGCGGCAAAGGAAGCAATCAAGAGAGCGGGTATTGAACCTGCGATAATCGACGAAGTGGTTCTTGGAAATGTTCTTCAGGGAGGTCTTGGTCAGAACGTAGCAAGACAGATCGCGATCGGAGCTGGAATCCCAAAGGAAGTTCCTGCAATGACCTTAAATAAGGTGTGCGGTTCCGGACTTAGAACCGTTAGCTTGGCTGCGCAGATGATCAAAGCGGGAGATGCAGACTGTATCCTTGCAGGAGGAGCGGAAAGTATGAGCCAGGCTGGTTACGTTGCGCCTGCAACCAGATGGGGCGCAAGAATGGGCGACACAAAAATGATCGATATGATGGTACATGATGGATTGACGGATGTATTCAACAAATATCATATGGGTATTACCGCAGAAAATATTGTGGAACAGTGGGGCTTGACCAGAGAAGAACTGGATCAGTTTGCTGTTGCATCACAAAATAAAGCAGAAGCAGCAATTAAGGCTGGAAAATTTAAGGATGAAATCGTTCCGGTTGAAATCCCACAGAGAAAAGGCGACCCAGTCATCTTTGATACCGACGAGTTCCCTAAATTCGGAGCTACAATAGAAGGCGTATCAAAATTAAAGCCTGCATTCAAAAAGGATGGTGCAGTAACTGCCGCCAATGCATCCGGTATCAATGACAGTGGAGCGGCTCTTATCGTAATGTCAAAAGAAAAAGCAGATGAACTTGGTCTTAAATATCTTTGCAAGGTAACTTCTTATGCTTCCGCAGGAGTGGATCCTTCCATTATGGGGATCGGTCCGGTTCCGGCTTCTAAGAATGCTCTGGAAAAAGTGAATATGAAGGTTTCCGATATGGATCTGATCGAAGCAAATGAAGCATTTGCTGCACAATCTGTAGCGGTTGGAAAAGATTTAGGATTTGATGCTGAAAAATTGAATGTAAACGGTGGAGCGATTGCGCTTGGCCATCCGATCGGAGCATCCGGTGCAAGAATCCTGATCACGCTGATCTATGAAATGCTGAAGAGAGATTCCAAGTATGGACTTGCTACTCTTTGCATCGGCGGCGGACAGGGAACATCTCTGATTGTTGAAAGATAAAAAATTTCAAATGAAATTGTCCCAAAATTATATTGATTAAACATAGAAATAGATGAAACAAAATAATGAAGGAACCGGTATAAGCCTATAGCGAGGCGATACCGGTTTTTTTAATTTTTTTCTAATACAAATGCGAAATTGCCTGATCTTTGTATCAAATTACAAGAGTGGAAAAGCTTGTTGCTGCAAAGGAAGCAGCGGAGGCAGCTTCGGACAAGGTCAGCTTGAGCAGAAAACTGCAGCAATATTAAAAAGGAAATTGGAAAACCATCGAATCATGGAATCAGAAAGTTTCGCCGGAGAACGGGAATGGAAATTCAAGGAATCCTGCAGTATTTCATAAGGGGTTCAAAAAAATTTCAAAGAATTGCAAAAACTTTTAAAAAATTTGTTGCAGATTACCTCCTATGGTCGTCTATATATATAGCGACATAAGAGAGTTTTTTATTAGGAGATGGGAGATTGCTCGATCTTTGTAATTGCCAGAGTGGAAAAAGCTTGCTGCTGCAAAGAAACGGCAGAATCTGAAGGGGGGGATTCCAATGGGCTACAAAAAAGAAACTTTTTAATTTCTTCTGATTTTAACACATGCAGGAAGAAATCAAAAAGTTTCAGTAATTTGACAATATTAGTATGGCACATTTTAAACAAAAAAGGAAGAGTATAAAATCATTAATGTGAAAGATCATTAAGTCATTGAAAGGAGAAACAAAATGAAAAAATTATTAGCAGTTGTTTTGACATTATGCATGGTGCTGAGCCTTTCTGTTTCATCGTTCGCTACTACCAATAAAAATAATGATGCAGAATTAGACGAAGTAATTTCTGAACTGTCAGATAAGTTTGACATAAAATACGTAAAAGATTTTTATGAAGAAAGTGGTATGGTAAGATACAAGGAGCTTCAAATTTTGGATGATAATGTTATTACTTATGAAATGGATTAGCAACGAATAGGTGTTACGACCGATGTAACGGAAGAAATACTCGAAGATGGAAGGCTGAAGAAAACTTATGTTGAAGGGGATATTATTAACGAAGTAATATACAAGATATAGGCATACTGTAAATTATTATGATGACTATGATGGTTCGTATTTATTTACTAAAGAATATTTTTCTATGTTTGTATAAGCTTTAAATTACAAAACGGAGAAAATAAATCAGCACCACCCGTAAAACGGGTGGTTTGCTCAGGGCTATAAGCCCTTGTTACCGGCCAGCGTCTAAAGGCGCTGGCTTTTCATTTTGTTCAAGCCACTTGCCTTTGCCTCTTTTGCTTCCCCCTGAAAGGGGTTTTTGGATTACTTATCTATCCCTTGAAGGGATCCTGATACTCTTTTACACTCAATTTGTCTAAGGCAATGTCATGCGACTCCTGCTCTTGAATGTATTTTTTTATAGTGTCCTCGTTGAGGCCAACGGTACTGACATAGTAACCTTCTGCCCAAAAGTGACGATTTCCAAATTTGTACTTTAAATTTGCATGCTTATCAAACATCATCAACGCACTTTTCCCTTTGAGATAGCCCATGAAACTCGAAACACTGATTTTGGGCGGTATACTCACCAGAATATGAACATGATCCGGCATCATATGTCCTTCGATTATCTCAACACCTTTGTATTTGCATAACAATTGGATTATTTCTTTTAAGCTGTCTCGATATTGATTGTAGATCATCTTTCGTCTATACTTTGGAGTGAACACAATGTGATATTTGCACATCCATTTTGTTCTGGCTAAGCTATTTGCTTTATTGGCCATGAAAATCACCTTTCCTTTCGTTATGAAGTGGCTTCAACACCTACATTATAACGGAGAGGTGATTTTTTTGTATAACAATCGACGCGCACCCGCATAGCGGGTGGATTATTGTTTCGCACGCTTCGCGCACTCAACAGGCTTATAAGCCTATATTAAAAAGAAACCACGAGCCATTTCTGGCTCGTGGTTATCCAAAAATCGATGTCAGAGCTATAATACATAAAAAGGAAACTCCGATAAACTTGTCGGGAGAAAGGAATAATAATCAAACCATTTTCAAAGAGGAGGCTTGGTTCATACATGCTTATGAAAATCAAACATAGCGAACATAAAATAATCTACATGTTGTTAGGGGAGAATTTTCTGGGGCGGCTGTTTCTATTGTTTATGGTAACAGTTTATCCCCATGACTTTGATTCGAATCGTTTCTACAGTTATATACTACTGTGGATATTTGTGATTTATATTTGGTCAAAGCGAATCAAAGATTTTTATAAAAAACCTGACTCTAATCCTACCTTGCTGCCGGATTCAGAAAAGGTGCTAAAACCTAAGACGACAGAGCTTATGGCCATAATCGCCATGATTGGTTTTTCTATCATAATTTACTATTTGCTTTACGGTACTTTCAAATTACAATACCTCTTCGAATCTCATATGAAGTTATTCGGAAGTATCGGTTTGCTAACATTTTTTATACAGACCGCTTTCTTCATAGCGGAGATTATAACAATGGGGATGCTCGTTTCCCGGGTGCAAGAATTAGAGTTAAAAAGAAGGGAATTCATTCCGTATGGGGGGATTTTTTTAGCGCTTACGTGGGGTGCCAGTCATTTTATTACCGGAAGCAGCCTGGCTGGTAACATTTTAATGGATTTAACATGGAGGTTTTCTGATGTTTTTTCCTCCTATACCTTAATTACTGGATTTTATTATCTAATGATCAGCTTATTGAGCGGAATCATCTTCATGATACTAAAAAGAAATTATCGATACGCTTTTCCGGCAATTATTTTGCTATATCTCCTTTGAATGCCCATTTAGATCGTCAAAAGGATAATGCCTTGTAATCACCTTATCCTAACCGTTCATAAGGAATTAAAAAAAATCTCCTTAGACAATTCCTAAGGAGATTTTTGGTTATGTACTGACAAGCGTACCTTGCAGAAATTTTCGGTTATGTATGTATTTTTTATACTACTCCCAAAGATCCTAACAGAACAACGATAACAGCTGTAACCGCTGGAATTGCTACGGTACACATACCAATGTCGAGATAGCTTTCTTTGTGAGTCATACCAGTAATCCCTAACAAAGTAATTACTGCTCCATTATGAGGTAAGCTGTCGAGTCCTCCGCATGCAACAGCGGCGACTCTGTGAAGTACCTGAGGATCTATGCCTGCAGCAGCAGCTTGTGCTAAAAAGGTATCGCCAAAAGCATCAAGAGCAATACTTACTCCGCCGGATGCGGAACCGGTAATCCCTGCGAGTACAGAACATGCTACTGCTTCGTTTATCAACACATTGCCTGATAGACCCATCATGGCACCGCCTACAATACCAAATGCAGCTAATGTTTTAATAACATTTCCATATCCTACCTCGGATGCTGTATTCATAATTGCAAGGAAAGAACCTTGAACACCGTCTTTTAAGCTAGTCATGATACTGTTAAAGCGTTTACGGTGTATTGCAAGAGCTACCAGTATACCTAAAATCAGGGACACGATCAAGCTCCAGCTCCCGAGGACAGCTGCTGCGGTCGTGTTGTATTCTGTTTCCAGATAGCTGGTATCCAGACCTGGTAATACAAATTTTGAAAGAACAAAATTACCAATCAAAACAATGAGAATAGGGGTAAGGGAAGAACCAAAGGATGGCAGGCTATCGCTGCTCGTTTGGTGAATATGATCATCTTTATGCTGTCCGTAACCTTCTCCGGCTCTTCTTGCCTTTGCGGCTCTTCTTGAAACCCAGGTGCAAGCTCCGAAGAACATAATGATTGCTGCAACCAAGCCTAAAATCGGTGCGGCAAATAAGTCTGTCCCTAAAAATTTCATTGGAATTGCATTTTGGATCTGTGGTGATCCTGGCAGACCAGTCATTGAAAAAGTAAAGGTACCAATTGCAATAGAGGCTGGCAGTAATCTTTTTGGAATGTCCGCTTCTTTGAATAATGCTGCGCCGATAGGATAAAGAGCAAATGCGGCTACAAACATGGATACTCCGCCGTAAGTAATAATTCCGCCTGCGATAGCGATCGCCCAGATCTCTTTTCCATGTCCGATTTTGTTGGATACAAACATGGCGATAGATTTCGCAGTTCCTGAGTCATCCATAACTTTACCAAACAGTGCTCCTAATAAAAATACAGGGTAGTAGTTCTTAACATAGTTAGCTGCATTCACCATGAACCCTTCTGTGTATGTTGCCAGAAGATGAATGCTGCCACCGTCCAATAGAGTAAAGGAAGCTGCAAATAAAGCTAAAATCGGTGCTATAAGTATAACAGACCAGCCTTTATAAGCTAAAAATATCAGCAGTCCTAATGAAAGTATAATGCCAATTACTCCAAACATATTAAATTTCTCCTCACAATATCATTATATTTTATACATATGTCCAATACCCCTGAACTGGTTATGATCAATATTCCTCCTTCCTTTTTATCTCTTCTGCTTGTGCATTACCAAACAGTTTCTCTGTCAAGTTGTTCATTAGACCAAACGCATTATACGAATAAAATGTCAAAAAAATATAATTCGTTTGGCCTAATTTATGGTGCGACTCATGCCAATGTTATAGTAAAAATATAGAGAGCTCACGATAATCTCTACATCTGCACCCTATTGTTCAGCACCGTGACGGGTTGTGTTCCCGTAGAAACCGTGAAACCTGTTACCGTCTTTATGTGCAACATTCAAAGGCGGCGGTTTCCAAGGGAGCACACCAGACACCTATTATTCGTTCGCAGCTTTGTACTTCTTTAAAGCTTCGGTCAGCTTAGGTATAATTACCTTAACGTCGCCAACAATACCGATATCAGCCACATCAAAAATCGGCGCAGTATCATTCTTGTTGATGGCGATAACGCATTCAGAACCTTCCATACCGGCAACATGCTGAATTGCTCCTGAAATACCGCAGGCCAGATATAAGTCGGGTCTTACGGTCTTTCCAGTCTGTCCAACCTGTCTGTCTTTTGCAGCCCAGCCAGCATCTACGTTTGCTCTTGAGGAAGAAATATCTCCGCCCAGAACCTCTGCAAGTTCTTTTAATGTTCCGAAGAATTCTGGTCCTCCGATGCCACGGCCGCCGGAAACAAGGCATTTGGCTTCTGTGATATCCGACTTCTTGTGGGTTTCCTTCACAACTTCCCGGATGACTACGTTCATATCGGAAGGTACGAATTCTACTTTAAGCTCTTTTATTTCACCTTTTCTTGTTGTATCCTTATCCAGTCTCTTCATAACCCCGGGTCTTACCGTTGCCATCTGAGGTCTGTAATTTTTGCAAAGGATTGTTGCCATAATGTTTCCACCAAAAGCAGGACGTGTCATGAATAACAGCTTTTGTCCAGGATCTTCGTCGTTTGCCTTGAAAACATCAATATCAAGCTTTGTGCAGTCAGCAGTCAATCCTGTGTGAACTCTGGATGCTACTCTTGGAGCAAGGTCTCTTCCGATGGAAGTTGCTCCGAACAGTACGATTTCAGGGTTGCATTCTTTGATTACTGCAGTGAGTGCCTTTGCATAGGGTTCTGTGATATATTCCGCAAGCATCGGATCTTCTACATAGACGACTTCATCTGCTCCGTATTCAATCAGGCCTTGTGCCTTGTCCTTAATTTTATCTCCCAGCAGGACACCAACCACCTTCTGGTCTAAGTCAGCAGCAAGCTTTGCAGCTTCGCCAATTAGTTCTAAACCAACCTTGGCGATCTGTCCGTCTCTCTGCTCAACGATTACATAAATATCTTTACTCATTTCAGGTTTCCTCCTTATAACTTGTTAAATTTGTCCACAGCATTGCCTTTTTTCCGCAGCTTCAGCTGCAATGGAAAACAGGACAGCGTAGCGAAGTGAAGGAGCAGACTTTGTCTGCGTTGTTGCACTTCCTGCGTTCGGTGCTCGCACGGAAAAGTACGCTCTGTACTCACTTAATCACACGCCTGGCTGCAACCAAATTTTCCTGCGCTTTTTAATTAGAATAGAATCAAATTATATGTTTTTCTTCCAGCTTATCTAGGATAACTTTTACTGCTTCATCTACACTTAAGTCTGCGTGCAGTGTCCCCTGACCTTTTGCCTGCTTGGTGAAGGACTTGAACACGTTGGTTGGAGATCCTTTTAATCCAATATGATCGGGATTCAGGGAATCTTTTAAATCTTCAAAGCCAAGCATCTTGATTTCCTTTTCATATGCTTCAACAACACCTCTGGTATGCATGTATCTAGGTTCAGCCAGTTCCTGCAGTGCAGTCAAAAGACAAGGAGTTTTCACCTCGATGATATGATATCGGTCTTCATACTGTCTCTTTACAATAATCTTGTCGCCTTCTACATTGATATCTTCTGCATAAGAAACCTGAGGTACTTTTAAGTTCTCAGCAATCTGTGGTCCAACCTGCGCAGTATCTCCGTCGATGGCCTGACGTCCGGTGATCACCAGGTCATAGCCAATCTTTTTAATTGCAGCGGCGATGATTGTTGCGGTTGCATAAGTATCGGATCCTCCGAATTCTCTTGCGGATACCAGTACCGCTTCATCGCAGCCCATGGCAAGAGCTTCTCGGAGTGCTACGTCTGCCTGTGGAGGTCCCATACAAACAACGGCGACGGATCCGCCTACTTTTTCTTTCAGCTGCAGTGCAGCTTCAATACCGGATTTGTCATCATGATTGATAATGCTTGGTACGCCCTCTCTAATCAGCGTATTTGTTACTGGATCAAGCTTTACTTCATTGGTGTCTGGTACTTGTTTTATACATACAACGATTTTCATCTTCATTCTCCTCTTAACATTCTGACCGGCGCTTTAGCGTCGGTGGCAGAATTTATGCTGAAAAATCATGAATCATAGATTCATAGATTTTTGTCGTACTATCTTCTGATTAGCTAATTTTCATTGAACCGGCGATAACCATTTTCATTGCTTCGGAAGTACCTTCATAGATTTCGGTGATCTTCGCGTCTCGCATCATTCTTTCAACCGGATATTCTCTGGAATAGCCATATCCACCCATGAGCTGTACACAGTCTCTGGTTACATCATTACACATTGCGGATGCAAACAGTTTTGCCATTGCAGCGAAAGGTCCATAGTTTTCACCGTTATCTTTTGCTACGGCAGCTCGGTAGGTCAAAAGTCTTGCAGCGTCGATCTGTGTTTGAAGATCTGCAATCTTAAACTGGGTGTTCTGGAAGGAGGAAATTCTCTTTCCAAACTGCTTTCTCTCTTTTACATATTTGATCGCTTCGTTTAATGCGCCTTGTGCAATCCCTGTTGCCTGAGCCGCAATCCCGATTCTTCCTCCGTCAAGCGCCTTCATCGCGATTTTGAATCCAGCGCCTTCTTTTCCCAGACGCTGTGATACGGGAATCCGTACGTTTTCATATGCTACTTCACAGTTGGAAGTCGCTCTGATTCCCATTCTGTGAATGTTCTTTCCTACTGTTACACCAGGTGTTTTTCTGTCGATTACAAATGCAGAAATCCCCTTGGTTCCTTTTGATTTATCCGTCATAGCAAATACTACGAATGTATCGGCAAATCCTGAGTTTGTTGTGAAGATCTTTGCTCCGTTGATGACGTATTCATCACCATCAAGCACTGCTTTTGTCTGCTGTCCTGCTGCATCCGTTCCCGCATTTGGCTCTGTCAGTCCGAAACATCCTACCTTAGAACCGTCAACCAGAGGTCTCAGCCATTTTTGCTTTTGTTCTTCTGTTCCAAAACCGTCGATACAAGAGCAAGCAAGGGAAGTGTGTACAGAAATTGTAATCCCTGTGCTGGCATCTATTTTGGAAACCTCTTCCATGCAAAGCGCATAGCCAAGATAATCTCCGCCTACTCCGCCATACTCCCTGGAATATGGAATTCCCATCAATCCATATCTTTGGAGCTTCTTTACAAGTTCCAGATCGAATACTTCAGTTTCATCCATCTCTTCCGCAATCGGTTTTATCTCAGTTTCCGCAAATTTACGGAATAATTCCTGCTGAAGCAAATGTGTTTTCGATAGTTTAAAATCCATTTTTCATTCTCCTCCTACTTGGTAAATTAATAATTATAAAATAAACTTAGTGGACATTTCCTCATTCGGACTTTGCCCAAAGTTCCTTATAAAGTGATTCAATGTCCTCTTTGCTTGGTGTTCGTCTGGTATTGAAAGGACTTCCACTGGCGAGAGCATCCTCTGCCATCTTCGGAATTTGCTGGAAAAATTCCGCTTTATCAATACCAAACTCTTCCGGAGTATTGATATTTAAGGTGCGAATCAAAGCTTTTGTAGCAGCAACAAAGGCATCTGCCCCTTCTTCCGGTGTCATCCCTGGACGAAATACACCCACGGTCTGACTAAGCTGGCACAACCTTTCTACTACGCCTTGCTTGAGGTAGTCCAAACAAACATTTAGAAGCATTGCGTTGGAAAGTCCGTGGGGAACATGAAACAGCGCGCCGATAGGGCGGCTCATGCCATGAACAATTGTGACGGATGCATTGCTGAAAGCAATTCCTGCTTCCAAAGCCGCAATAGACATCTCTTTTCGAGCGTCTACATTGGAACCGTTGATGTAGACTTCGTAAATATTTGAAAAGATTCTTTTTACTGCTGAAAGAGCATAGATATCACTCATGGAAAAAGCTTTCTTGGAGGTGTATGCCTCTATCGCGTGTGTCAGTGCATCCACGCCGGTAGCAGCGGTTACAGCAGGGGGAGCGGTTAAGGTAAAGACTGGATCCACAATTGCAAGGGTAGCCATAAGCTTTGGATCACTCAGAAGCATTTTGACCCCGGTATTGGTATTTGTAATGATAGATACCTTTGTTGCTTCGGATCCGGTTCCTGCGGTGGTTGGAATTGCGCAGGTCGGTGGTAGCTTGTGTTCTATTGTTTTGCCCATGTAATCGCAGATGCTGCCGCCGTTTGCTGAAACCGTACCGATGGCCTTCATGGAATCAATTGGACTTCCTCCGCCGATTCCAATGAGAAAGTCACAGGCTTGCTTTTTATAGATTTCAACACCTTCGTCAATCATTGAATGCGTAGGCTCGCCGTTGATACCGGAGTATACGACATAAGAAATCTTGTTGTCGTCCAGCATGTCTGTAAGTTTTTTAACATTTCCCAGCTTCACCATCATATCGTCCGTTACGATCAACGCTTTTTTACCAAAGGACGTCAGGTGTTCTGCGCTCATTTGTAGAGCATTTTCACCAGAGACAATGTACTGAGGGATAAAGAATAAGTTCGCCATGATTCTGCCTCCTTGTCATGTTGAATAGGTTTATTTGTATGACGGCACTCTTTAAAACGCAAAGGTAATCATAAGAATACAGCGCCGCAGTAAAAATATATAAAAATTAACAATAATTAACATATGCATGCAAAGACGATGCTCAACTGCTGTGTCATAGTGTGAAAAAAGCATTTATTTGACATTGTTCATTTTATAAAAATGATCGTTTTCCATATTCAGTTATAAGTCCCGGATATTTGTGAGAAAAGATTTTCCAATATTGATTGCATCTGCATAGAATGTTTTCAATAGTTTGAAAATCCATTAAGGTTCAACGAATAAATATTGTTGAAAAAAATAAATAATATTTTCACCGCTATTTGCTCTTCCCACTATGTTATGATACTATTATAAAACAAAAAAATATCATAACAAGTATGCAGTTATTCCTAATTAGATAAGAAGAAACTGAGTGACGGAGAAAATTATGAGAGAAAAAGAACAAAAGCAAAGCACAGAATGCCCTGTTGCTTATGCACTGAATTTAATCGGGGGGAAATGGCATCTTCAAATTATTTGGGCATTATACAAAAAACCTGTACAGAGATACAATGAGCTGAAAAGAAGAGTAGAGGGTATTACCGATATGATGCTTTCACAATCTTTGAAAGAATTAGAGCAGTATGGCCTTGTGATAAGAACGCAATTTCCGGAGATACCTCCTCGCGTCGAATATTCCTTGACAGAAGAAGGAAAGGCACTAAAACCCCTGATTAGTGAGTTGTCGAGATGGGGTGTAAAACAAATGGCCACTCAAAAAGATTAGCAAGGTAAAAGGTGAGAATTCGTGAATCTCACCTTTTACTTTGTTAAATAATTATCTATCCGATGCTGGAGATATACTGTATAAATGTTTTAAACTAGAGAGAACAACATTGGTTTGGGTTCTTTTGATCCCGGGAATTGCTTTGATTCGATTCATCAGGGCTTCTAAAGTGGCAGTATTCTTTGTGGTAATTCTTAAAATATAATCATACTCACCAGTAATATAATGGCATTCCAGAATTTCGTTTTCTTTATCGACCATTTCAAAGAATTCAGCGGTGTCTCTTGGGTTTTCCAAGCTCAGGTTCATCAAGACGGTCAATTCTTTTCCAAGTGCTTTAGAATCAAGAATTACGGTATACTTTTCTATGATGCTGGATGCTTCCAGCTTTTTTAACCTTTCGCTGACGGCAGACAAAGATAGATTTACCTGTTTGCTCAGATCAGAGATGGAAACTCGCGAATTTTCCTGTAAAATCTCTAAAATTTTAGAATCAATTGTGTCGATTTCAATCACCACCTTTTTTTCTTTTTAATTTTAGCAATTTTCTGGAAAAATATCAATACCAAATATGTTTTTGCACATAATAGTATTCAATGGTATAATAATAGGGAAAATTTTTCAAGGAGGAAGAGCGTATGGCTGATATTGAGAAAACAGAAGGAACCAATGAACAGACATCATCAAATTTTATTCATAATATTATAGATAAGGATTTAGAAAATCAAACCTATGGAAGTAGAGTTTATACAAGGTTCCCTCCCGAACCGAACGGATATCTCCATATCGGACATGCCAAAGCGATTTGTTTGAATTTCACTACGGCGCAGAAGTATAACGGCAAATGTAATTTGAGATTTGACGATACCAATCCCGTGAAAGAAAATACTGAATACGTAGAATCTATCGAGGCGGATGTAAAATGGCTTGGATTTCAATGGGAAAAGCTGCTGTTTGCCTCCGATTATTTTGATAAAATGTATGAGTGTGCTGTCACACTGATTAAAAAAGGAAAGGCTTATGTCTGTGACCTTTCTGCAGATAAAATCAAACAACATAGAGGCACTTTAAAGGAGCCTGGACAGGAAAGCCCCTATAGAAACAGAACGATTGAAGAAAATTTGGAGCTTTTTGAAAATATGAGAAAAGGACTCTATCCGGACGGAGAAAAGGTTCTTCGTGCAAAAATTGATATGGCTTCGCCAAACATCAATATGCGGGATCCTGTTATCTATCGAATTGCTCATATAGAGCATCACAATACAGGATATAAATGGTGCATTTATCCTATGTACGATTACGCCCATCCGATTGAAGATGCGATCGAGGGAATTACCCATTCCATCTGTACTTTAGAATTTGAGGATCACAGACCACTGTATGACTGGGTGCTGAGAGAATTGGAGTGGAAGGCTCCGCCGCAGCAGATCGAATTTGCAAGGCTAAACCTGACCAATACCGTAATGAGTAAACGATATCTGAAAGCTTTAGTTGATGACGGTAATGTGGAGGGCTGGGATGATCCAAGAATGCCTACCATCGCAGGGCTTCGCAGAAGAGGTTATACATCGGAAGCAATTCGAGATTTTTGTGAAAGGATTGGTGTTTCCAAGGCGAACAGCATGGTTGATATCGCACTGCTGGAACATTGTATCAGAGAAGACTTAAAGGAAAAAGTGGAAACCCGTATGGTGGTAATGAACCCGTTGAAAGTTGTAATCACAAACTATCCAGAAGATGGAACGGAAGAAGTGGAACTTGAAAACAGCAAGGAAGATGAATCGAAGGGAATAAGAAAGGTCAGCTTTTCGCGGGAGCTTTATGTAGACCGAGATGATTTTATGGAAATTCCGGAAAAAAAATATTTTCGTCTCTTTCCTGGAAATGAAGTTCGTTTTAAGGGTGCTTATTTCATTACTTGTCAAGAAGTTATCAAAGATGAAGCCGGTAATGTGATTGAACTCCGATGTACCTATGATCCCGAAACGAGAAGCGGGAGCGGCTTCAATGGCAGAAAGGTAAAGGGAACGATTCATTGGGTTGATGCCAGAAGTGCTGAAAAAATTAAAATCAGGGAATATCGTTATCTTATGGTTGAAGATGAAAATGGCGAAAACACGCTGAATTCTAATTCTATGGAAACTTTCGAAGCCTATGCAGAACCGGCACTGAAAGATGCAAAAGCTAAAGAGCGATATCAATTCTTCCGACACGGTTATTATATCGCAGACGAAATTCTCACCGATGAAAAAGAGAAAGTTTTCAACCAGATTGTGGGTTTGAAAAGTTCATGGAAGAAATAGATTTTTAGTGAAAAGCTATCGAGGAAGTTCTCGGAAACCGTCGGCTTTAAATGCTACGCATAAAGCCGGTAAAAGGAGATAATATGGATTATTATAAAGAATCGTTAAAACTGCATGAAAAGCACCAAGGAAAGCTGGCTGTAGTCAGCAAGGTCCCCTTGGAGAACAAGGATGATCTAAGCACGGCCTATACTCCCGGTGTTGCTGAGCCTTGCAGGGAAATCAACAAGGATCCGGAGCTGGTCTATAAATATACGGCAAAGGGTAATACCGTTGCGGTGATCAGTGATGGATCGGCTGTGCTTGGTCTTGGAAATATTGGCGGGAAGGCGTCGATCCCGGTTATGGAAGGAAAGGCTGTTCTGTTTAAATCTTTTGCGGATATTGATGCCATCCCTATTTGTCTTGATACACAAGACACTGAGGAGATCATTCAAATCGGGAAAAATATCGCTCCGACGTTTGGAGGGATTAATCTGGAAGATATTTCAGCACCTCGATGTTTTGAAATTGAAAGAAGACTTCAGGAACTGGTGGATATTCCAGTTTTCCACGATGACCAACACGGAACAGCGATCGTTGTTTCGGCTGCAGCAATCAATGCTTTAAAGCTTGTCGGAAAACAATTCAAAGAAATTAAGGTTGTGATTAACGGCGCCGGTGCAGCAGGGGTTGCAATCGTAAAGATGCTGATGGCATTAGGAGTTGAAGATATTGTGATTTGTGATACGAAAGGAATTATTTCAAAATCTGCAAAGAGATTATCACCAAGCAAGATGGAACTGGCAGAACTTACTAACCATAATGAACTGACAGGTACACTTGCAGATGCCGTTTCTGGAAGGGATCTGTTTATTGGAGTATCCGGACCTAAAATGCTAACGGCTGAAATGGTAAAAACCATGGCGGATGATCCGATTATTTTTGCAATGGCAAATCCAGAGCCGGAAATTATGCCGGAACTGGCGAAAGAAGCAGGAGCAAGGATTATTGGAACGGGTCGATCTGACTTCCCGAACCAAATCAATAATGTATTGGCTTTTCCGGGAATTTTTAAAGGGGCATTGGCCGTACGCGCTGCGAAAATTACAGAGAAAATGAAGGTAGCGGCTGCTTATGCGATTGCAGAAGTAATTCCAGAAAGTGAATTAAACGAAGAGTACATTATTCCGAGTGCTTTTCACCAAGGAGTAGCTGAAGCGGTAGCTAAAGCTGCAGGGGATGCCTGGTTGAAGCGATAAAACGGTCAAAACAAGGTATGCTATAATAATTCAAAAAATATTATATAGCTGCCGGTCATCGGAGAAAGGATTCGTTATGAATAAGGAAACACAAAACTATCGGATCGAGCATGATTCTATGGGTGAGATTGCAGTGCAAGGGGACAAGCTATGGGGTGCGCAAACGCAGAGAAGCTTAGAAAACTTTGAAATCGGAACGGAAAAAATGCCTCTGGAAATCATTCGAGCCTTCGCTGTATTAAAAAAAGCGGCAGCACTTGTGAATGCAGAATTAGGGTTACTGGATTCAAAAATAGCAGATGCAATTGTAATCGTATGTAACGAAATGCTGGAAGGAAAATGGGATGATCAATTTCCGCTTGTTGTTTGGCAGACCGGAAGCGGTACACAGTCTAATATGAATGTAAACGAGGTGATTGCCAATCGTGGAAACGAAATTATTGGAGAAAAACTCATCCATCCGAATGATCATGTGAATAAGGCGCAAAGCTCTAATGATACTTTCCCGACAGCCATGCATATTGCTGCAATGACGGAAATTGAAGATCGCCTTTTCCCGGCGCTCTATCGTCTGGAAGAGACGTTCCGTGGTCTTAGTGAAAAATATAAGGATATCATTAAGATCGGCAGAACGCATCTTCAGGATGCAACACCTCTTTCTCTGGGGCAGGAAATCAGCGGCTGGCTCGTCATGCTGGAGCAGACGGAAAGTATGATTCGAAACAGCCTGGAATATGTTCGGGAAATAGCTCTTGGGGGAACTGCAGTAGGAACAGGACTGAATACTCATCCTGAATTTGGAACCAGAGTTGCCGATAAGATTTCATGTCTTACAGAGATGGAATTTATTACCGCACCGAATAAATTTCATGCACTTACCAGTAAAGACGCTTTGGTTCATACCCACGGTGCAATGAAAGCATTAGCAGCTAATTTACTCAAAATTGGAAATGATATCAGGTGGCTGGCCAGTGGTCCAAGGTGCGGAATCGGAGAGCTGATTATACCAGAAAATGAGCCTGGAAGTTCTATCATGCCGGGGAAGGTAAATCCTACGCAGTGTGAGGCTTTAACTATGGTATGCTGTCAGGTAATGGCAAATGACACTGCCGTAAGTTTTGCTGCTTCTCAAGGGAATTTTCAGTTGAACGTTTACATGCCGGTGCTGATCTATAATATGCTCCAGTCTATCCGCTTACTGTCGGATGCGATGATCTCTTTCGAAAAGAATTGTGCTGCTGGTATTTTGCCAAACGAAGAAAAGCTAAATAGAAATCTGGAATCGTCGTTGATGCTAGTCACCGCGTTGAATCCGCATATTGGGTATGAAAAGGCAGCGGTAATTGCTAAAACGGCATTTGATCAGGGATTGACTTTAAAAGAGGCGGCAATATCATTGGAACTCCTTACGGAAGAGGACTTTGATCGGTTTGTTGACCCGACGAAAATGGTATAGGCCAGACAGAATATTGGGTTGCTGGAAAAATGAGCAATCAGAGAATGACAAGGACTTGTTACGAGGAGGAAGAAAAATGGAGATGGATAGTAGGGCTTATATTGATGAATATATCGAGAGAGCGAGGAAAGCGCAGAAGGAATACGAAACGTTCTCACAAGAGCAAATTGATGAAGCTGTCATGGTTATCGCCAAAGTTGTTTATGACAATGCACAATACCTTGCGGAAATCTCAGTCGATGAAACCGGGATGGGTGTTGTTGCTGATAAAACAGCGAAGAACAAAGGAAAAGCCCAGATTATTTGGAACAACTTAAAAGGAAAGAAATCTACGGGAATCATCGAAAGGAATGAAGGGACGGGGATTACTAAAATTGCCAAGCCCATCGGCGTGGTTGCTGCCATTACTCCCTGCACCAATCCAATTGTAACACCCATGAGTAACGCCATGTTTGCATTAAAAGGCGGAAATGCCATCATTATTACACCGCATCATAAATCAATCCAATGCAGTACAAAAGCTGTGGAAATGATGAATGCGCAGCTCGATAAACTGGGGCTTCCAAAACATCTGATACAAATTCTGGATCAGCAATCCCGGGAAAATACAAGGAACTTGATTTCCAGTGCAGACGTTGTCATTGCTACCGGTGGGATGGGTATGGTGAAGGCTGCTTACAGCAGCGGCAAACCGGCTCTTGGTGTAGGTGCCGGAAATGTGCAGTGCATTATTGACAGCGATGTGGATATTGAAACCGCTGCACCCCAGATTGTTGCGGGAAGAATCTTTGATAATGGCATTATTTGCTCGGGAGAACAGTCTATTATCATGCCGGAAACCAAATATCATGAAATGCTTAAGGCCTTTGAGAAAAGCGGAGCCTACGTGATCACGAAACCGGAGGAGAAAGAAGCTATAAGAGCAGCCATGTTTGTAGACGGAGCAATGAACCGACATGCGGTTGGTCAATCTGTTGAAACCATTGCTAAGCTGGCGAAGCTTCAGATTCCGGAAAGGACAAAAGTTCTTATTGTAGAAGCGGATGGAAGCGGAGAAAACGATATGCTGGCGAAGGAGAAAATGTGTCCAGTGCTGGCAGCTTTTTCGTATAAAAACTTTGAGGAAGGTGTTGAGATCGCTCGGGCAAACCTGGAATCAGAAGGCAAGGGGCACAGCGTATCGATTCATTCCAATAACAAGGAGCATATTGAGTATGCCGGCAAGGAGCTTTGCGTTAGCAGATTTGTCATAAACCAAACTTGTGCAACGAGCGCGGGGGGGAGCTTCTATAACGGACTGGCACCTACCAATACCTTAGGTTGTGGTTCCTGGGGAAACAACAGCATTTCTGAAAATCTGGATTATAAACACCTGATTAATATTTCGAGGATTGCATATTATATGAAAGATAATCCTGTTCCTGCTGAAGAGGAACTATGGAGTTTGAAATAAGTATTTTTACGAAAACCGCCTCCTGTATTATATCGCAGCGATGGCGGTTTTTAACTCATGGTCAAAGTTTTCTAATTCTACACTTAAATCGTAGGATTCTCCTTTCAAGATGGCTTTTTCAAGTTCGGCGCTTGTTTCCATGACATCAAGCATTCCAAGTGTTCCTCCAAGACCTTTAATAGAGTGGGCAAGGCGTCTTGCTTCATCATAATTTTTTTCTTCCAGAAGCGCGATGATGCGCTCTGTGCTGTTTGCATAATTTACTTTGAATTTTTGGATATGCTTATTGTAAATGGAATCCAACCCCCCCAGATTTTTAATTGCTTCTTTTCGCCCGGCGAAGGGGTTTTTTAAACGTTCGTCTTTTTTAGCAGTATTTCTGTTACCTTTCCTTTTGTTCAGAGCCTTCTGACTATTTGGTCCGGGAGGGTTTTCAGTAGATGCGGCAGGCATGGTATTTTCCGGTGCTGGAAAATAAGGCGTGATTGCTTTATAAAATGCGGCGACTTTAAATGGCTTTAGAATAAAATTTTCAATGGTATCTGTATGCTCTGCGCGGATTTGGTCGTTGATATCAGATGCGGTCAGGGCGACAATGGGAGACGTAATACCCATCTGTTTTTTTAGAATATTTGCGGCAGTATAACCATCCATATTTGGCATATGGATGTCCATCAGGATTACATTGTAATAATCCGCAGGTTTATTCTTACATATTTCAACGGCGGCAACTCCATCTATCGCAGTGTCACAGGCTATATTTACATCATTTAAAAGCTTAACGGCTACTTCTGCGTTGATCTGTGTGTCTTCTACGACGAGGACTTTACTTCCGTTTCCATCTAGGGGGATAGGATTATTATTATTTGCTGCAATAATCAAACTTGGCTCAAAAGATTTTTTTGCAGGAAGTGAGAAATAGAATCTGCTACCCCGATCTTTGGTGCTTTTTACCCACATTCGTCCATCCATACTTTCAATAATATTTTTGCAGATATAAAGACCCAGTCCGGTGCCCTGATGTTGCTTTGTAAGATGATTTTCAAGCTGTTCGAACTCACGAAACAGTTTGGAAATATCCTTCTCTGCAATGCCGATGCCGGTATCCTCAACACAAAATTGCAGCAAAACGATATCTTGGTTTTCAGATAAAGTTTCAACGGAAAGCTTAATATACCCGGAATCGGTAAATTTACAGGCGTTATTGATCAGATTAACCAGTACCTGGACAAATCTTGTCTTATCCAGATGCAGACGCAGGTCTTTGGTGAAATCATATTCTGTTCGCCATTCGAGGCCTTTGGCGTTTAGCAGATTAGAAAACATATCTTCCACATTGTTGATTACCGATTCCAAAGAAAAATCGGAAGGGTATAAACTGAGGGAATTATTTTTGATCTTGGATAAATCCAGTACATCACTGATTATAGTCAGCAAAATATCGGAAGAAGTTTCAATCTTTCTCACGAGTTCCTCTTGATTTTGGGATAATCTGGTACCCTTTAGAAAGTGTACCATGCCCAGAATCGCGTTGATCGGAGTTTTGATCTCATGGGAAATATTTGCGATAAACGAATCCTTTGCCTGGGAATAGAAATTAATTTCTTTCAATTGTTTTCTGAGCTGCTGCTGAAGCTCTTCTTTTTTTGTATTGTCCCTGATCAGATGAACGTATTTACTGTTTCCGCGCTCATCATCAATGGTGAAATAATTATAAGAGATACTTTTTTTCTTGTTTCCGATATACAGATCCATCTTTCCTTCGCTGAGCGGGTCATCCATAGTTCTATTTTCAATTGCTTCTGCAATCTCTTGATTAAATGTTTCCTGTGGGGTCTTTCCCTTAGGATTTAAAACACCAATGCCTAAGATTTCTTTGTACTTGGAATTCATATAATCAAAACGGTAATCTTTATCCAAGATGGCGATTCCGCCGTCAATGTTTTCGACAACGGTATTATACAGTTTGCTGAAGTAGGAATTATATGCATTTTCTCTTAAAATAAAATAAAAGGTTATAGTAGCAAATACCAAAAGGAGCAGAAATAAACCAACTAAGGTGTATTCCATTAGGTTTAGGCGTTTTATAAGGACGTCCTCATTCTTATTAAGCCGATCAATATAGAGTTTTGACAGTTCTGTCATTATTTCAGACTGATTGCTGTATAGACTGTCGTAGTCTGAGTTTGTTAGCATGGAAGGGTTTCTGCGGTTGATCGCCTTTATAAGGTAATCAATTATCTCATGAAAACTGCTCAGAAATGTAAGATAAAGCTTCTGTTCCTGTGTATTGAAATTAATGTAATCGGCCTGTGAGGAAATGGTAAAGCCGGTATGAGCGAGGATTTTTTTTAGACTATCGCTGGCTTGTTTTTCTGTGAAGACACGATAATCCAAAGCGATAGAGTTGTTTTTTATATAATTATTTCGTTCATTGTAAAATTCAGATTTATATTTTTCATCATTTGTTTGCAGGTATTGCTTTGCATTTAAGTACATTTTATCCAGAAGGCATGAATATTTAATATTAAAACTCAGCAGGTTGTCTTTGCGGGTCTCAATGGTTAGAATCTCATCACGGTATGCAAAAACAGTCATTGTATTCATAATCAGGATGATGACGAGACTAATGATCATTACCGCCATGAAACTCAAATTTACTTTTCGCATAAGGCACACCACCTTTATTTATTTAAAAAAGAAATTGACTATCAATTTTTGTATGATGGATAGGATTTGAAAAATCAAGATTTGAGTAATCAAATCTTGCGAATAATCTTCATATTATAATTTTCATATAGGGGATTCAAAAAATATCGCGGGGGTATTTTTTGCCATATTATGACTATTATTTTATCGTGATATGAAATAAAAGTAAATTAAAAAACGATAAATTCAAACGGACATAACAGAATAAATATCGATATAATTCGATATTATTTTTATAATCGGTTTCCTCGATACGCGCATTTTGTAAAAAAATAAATAATCTTGTCAAAATATATACAATTCAGATCTGCAAAAAAACAGCTTATTTCAAAACAAAGACATTCCATTGTGATTTTTATATATTTTTGATAGAATAAAATAAAAAGTTCAGGCAGGTAGCAACGTGGAGACGATTATCTTACTAAGCAAAATATTAACATCGATAGCAGCGGGCATGTTTGCCGGCTATATAACTGTTTACGCATTCAATAGGATTCCCGCAAAATGGCTCTGTGACTACAATCAGGAACCGGATAAAGAAATGTGGGGAGAAAGGATTAAAAAAAGACCATGGACAGTAGTCTTTATGTTGGTATTTACGGCATCTTCTTTAAAGTTACTTGATATGGGTTTTCTCTATGGCATTGCAGGAATTGCAGCACTATGGCTGCTTTTACAGATCGGAATTTCTGATAAAAAATATATGATCATTCCGGATCAGTTTGTTATCGCACTTGCAGTTACTGCTTTAGGTTTTATTCCTTTTCATTCTTCTTATCTCTCGCAGATTTTTGGAGCGTTGATCGGAGGTGGCAGCCTTCTAATGATCGGAATTGCAGGCCGGCTTTTGTTTCGAAAAGAAACGATGGGGTTTGGAGATGTGAAGTTTTTTTCTGCCATCGGTCTGATCAGCGGACTAAAGGGTCTTTTTATTATATTTATTCTTACGATATTTTCCAGTGCATTTGTTTTTGGAATTGGTTTACTTTCCGGGAAAATAAAAAGCGGCGATCAGCAGCCTTTGGGTCCTTTTATTGCAGCTTCAACGGCGCTTTATATTTTGTTTCATCAGGAACTTGTTCAGTTGGCGGAACTATATATCTGACTAGCTCTGTTGCGATTATTATTAGAAATAAAATTAAGATTTTTACTTGACAATCGTGTCGCTGGTAATTAATATATAAAATGTGAGTGAGTACTCACACACAAAGGAGGTTTTAATATGATAGATGACATTCATCCGACGAAATTAGCCATTATGAAGGCAGCCGTTGATCTATTCGTTAAAAAGGGATTCAGCGGAGCCACAACAAAAGAGATCTCGCAAGCTGCAGGCATAGCAGAGGGGACGGTTTTTAGGCACTTTACAAGCAAAACGGAGATCCTCTATGGGGTAGTAGAGGGATTTAGCCCTCTAATAGGGGTAGATACCTTAAAAGAGACAATCTTAGAATGCAAAGATCTTGAGATAAGGGATGCTGTACAATATATAATCAAAAGCCGATTTGAGATTGTGGGAGACTCTTTCGCGCTTCTAAGACTTGTTTTAATTGAAAGCAATTATGATTTAAAGTTGCGGGAAATATACATGAAACAAGTTTATCAGCCTATTCATCAAATGCTACGTGATTTTTTTGAAGAAAAGATTAGAAAGGGGCATCTTAAAGACGTTGATCCCAATCTTCCTACAAGTATTATCCTCTCTTCTATTATTTTTGAAATCTACGTACAGGAACTTTCGGGTGTTAAAAATATTAACAACTCATATTCATTTGACCCAAAAGGGTTGACTGATATTTTGATGGATGGGATTCTTAAAAGGAGAGACAGTGATGAGTAAGTTTAAATCCTATCTTTTGTTCCTTTTCCTATTGGTTTTTATTATGAGTGGGTGCACTGCCCAACGGGAAGAAGCTGAAATTGTCTCCGCAGATGTAAGTTCCGATGCTGAAATAACAGAAGGGAGTACGCTAAGTGGGCGTGCTGAGGCGGGTGAAATTGTTAAAGTAATCAGCAAGCAATCCGGAAAAGCTTCGGAAGTTTATGTGGGTATCGGATCCGAAGTAGAAAAAGGGCAGGCGTTACTGCAACTCGATGCCCGTGATCTTTCCGCAGGTGTGGATGCTGCCCGTGCAAAGCTTGAAAATGACAGAATTGCTTATCAATCGGCTCAAGATAATGAGAAACGGGCAAAGATGCTGAAAGATAATGGGGCGCTGGGAATAGCAGATTATGAGAATAATTATCTGAATGTATTGGAAAGAGCAAAGTCTGCTGTTGATCTTGCACAGGCCAGCCTCGATAAAGCCAAGATCGCTTATGAGGACAGCACTGTTACAGCTCCGATTTCGGGAACAGTTGCTGAAGTAAACGTGGATCCCGGTGAATTAGTAAATTCTCAGATACCAAGTATTGTAATTATTAATTTGGATGAAATGCTGGTAAAACTTTACGTGAGCGAAAAGAAAATCAATGATCTTGAAGTCGGTCAGAGCTATAAAGCGGAACTCGATGCGATACAGGACAAATTATTTGAAGGAGTAATTAGTAGTATTTCGGGTGCGATGGATGATTCGTCCAAAGGATATTTAGTAAATATTAGTATAAATAACCCGGATCACTTGATTAAGGACGGGATGTTTGTCAGAGTATATTTATAGACTATGGAAGGTGTTTGAAATGGAAGTTAATGAAAATAATAGCTTTAAGAAAAAGAAGAAAGTATTGATTATTCTTGGCTCGCTGATTATAGCATTGACTGCAGTTTGGGTCTATTTTACCTATCAAAATAGTCATTATATTGTAACCGAAGATGCTAAAGTAGATGCCATGATTGTTAAAGTCAGCCCACAAATCAGCGGTAGAATCCTTGATCTAAATTTTGAAGAAAACCAGAGGGTTGAAGCGAATGAAATTCTGGGACGTCAATCTGATGATACGCTTGCGCCTACGGCAAACGTGGATCTGACTGTAATACGAGCACCGATCAGTGGGCAAATCATAAAAAAGCTGGCCAGTCCCGGTGAAATGGGGTCTGCCACGAATCCGGTTGCATTGATGGTGAACACAGATGACCTATACATAACTGCAAATATTGAGGAAGACAAAATTATGAAGGTACAGATGGGGCAAGAGGTTCGCTTGATGGTTGATTCTTTTCCAAAAGTGTGGTTTAAGGGAAAAGTCGATTCTATTGGAAGTGCATCAGCTTCGACATTTTCACTGCTTTCGACGCAAAGCAGCGGAAACTCGTTTATCAAAGTAACGCAGCGAATTCCGGTGAAAATTCGTTTTCAGGGAAAATATGCAGAGCAGCTTTTGCCTGGAATGAACGCAAGTGTAAAAATATGTTTGTAGGCGGGAAAGAATATGCTTAAGGAACAAAATCAAAATAAAATACCGGTTACCTCTATGCTGGTAGTGGTTGTTGGGGCTTTTATGGCATTTTTGGACAGTAGTATTGTTAACGTAGCACTTCCCAATATGATGGCCGTTTTTGGAGCATCTACCGAAGATATGCAATGGGTGTTGACTGCCTATATGTTGACTTGTGGGATCGTCATTCCAACCAGTGCCTTTGCCTGTGCAAGATTCGGACACCGAAGGATTTATATTATTTCTTTGATTGTGTTCACGCTTGGCTCTGCGTTATGCGGGTTGTCATGGAATCTCAATGTGATGATTGTGGCCCGGATTATTCAGGCGCTTGGAGGTGGACTGATCATTCCGGTTAGTATGGCAATTGTATACTATCTTGTTCCCCGGGAAAAAATGGGTGCGGCAATGGGGTTCTGGGGGTTAGCGGCAATTCTTGGGCCTTCGGTGGGACCCACATTGGGTGGCTATTTGGTTGACAGACTAAGCTGGGAATGGATATTCTATGTTAATGTACCGATTGGGTTGATTGCGATCGTGCTTTGTCCGTTTTACTTAAAAGAAACAAGGATCAATAAAGAGATAAAACTTGATTTGCTGGGTACTTTGTTAATTGCTGTATCGTGCTTTTCGTTGCTTCTGGCTTTGAGCAAGGGGAACGACTGGGGCTGGAAATCACAAAGTATCATATCTTTATTTCTTATTTTTTCATTTACGTTAGTGGCTTTTCTTCTATGGGAAAAATCTATTTCAAATCCGATGATTGATATCAGGGTATTTCAAAACAGAGCTGTGGCAGCAAGTTTGATTGCATTATCGCTGATAACGATCGGCATGTTGGGAATCATCTTCATTATTCCGATCTATGCGGAAAACCTGCTTGGCTACAGTCCGTTTCAAACAGGATTGTTGATGATGCCTATGGCTCTTGTTTCTGCTTTGCTTATGCCTGTCAGTGGTAAAATTTATGACAAATACGGGGCATTTCATGTGGGGCTGCTTGGTGTGGCAATTGCTGCTTTTACAACGTATTGCTTAAAGTCACTTAGCCTTTATACTTCCTATGATACGATGCAGATGATTCTGGCGGTACGTTCGGTGGGTTTTGGCCTGGCTCTTATGCCGATCTCAAATGCAGCCATGAGTGCTGTCCCGGAAGCATTGGCAGCGACAACTTCGGCCGTTGTCAACACAGTCCGCCAGCTTGCCAGTTCCCTTGGGATAGCGATTGTAAACTATGTGCTTGTAGTAAAACAAGCTTACCATCAAAATGTTCTGGCTGATAAGATCTGTTACGACTCATTCACTGCGAGTCAGGTGATCAATCAACTGCAAGGACTTGCAAATGCGAAAGGAATGGGAGGAGAATTTGGAAAGACGCAGGCATTGGCAGTATTAAATCAGTTAATTACAAGGCAAGGATATATGAATGCGATAAATGACAGTATTATGCTTTTAGTTCTGCTTTTAGTCTTTGTGCTCCCGCTGATCTTTTTACTCACACCAAGTAAAGTGGAAGCAGCTCGGCTTTCACAACAGAAGCAGTAAGCCTGTCTCTTAGGAAGAAGTGTAATTCTTTATTTCTGATATTCGTGGAACCGCTCTAATGCACCGCGAATATTTCCCTGCATGGTGACTTCGCACAATTGGATGATTTCATCCGGATCTTCTTTCAATCCAGTTTGAAGCCAATTTTCAATAAAACCTGCAAAGGAAATGGTATAAAAGTGAGCAATAAAGAGTTTATGCTTTTCACAAACCTCTAAATCAGTGGAATACTCATTTACGACAGAAAGAATCACGTTATTGATTCCGTTGTAAAAGAATTTTCTTAAGTGACCATGACCCGAAGATTGGAGTGCGCAAAGACAGAACGCCTTATTTTGCTGGATATACATTAATAACCGCAGGACTCCTTCGGATAAAGCCACAGAAGCGCCATTTTCTTGAAAGAGTATAATCGTTTCTTCTATCAATAGCCATTCCAGCAAATCATAAATATCATGGAAATGATAATAGAAAGTTTGTCGGTTGACGCCACTGTTTGTTGCGATTTCATGGATATTGATTTTGCTTAAAGGTTTTGTAAGCATTAGTTTTTTTAAAGAATCTGCAAGCTGCCTTTTTGTTAAATTTTTCAATGATTTAGAATAAGACATTACCGGAATTCCTTTTCCATTCCTTTCGTTCATTCGTTCTTGGTTTGTTCAGGAGACACTGATTAAAAGATTGATATAATGAACCATTTCGCTCCGATAACAATAGTTTAATAGATTATTGCAGGGCTGTAAAGATAGTCTTTCCTATAACTTTAGCGAAATCGTCCGGTTTGCCGGAAACAACATAGGGAGAGGATAGCCATAATCGGCTATCCTCTCCCTATGTTGTTGTATGAGTTTAATGGAGTAGTAGTATTCTATTTTATTACATCTTCATCACATCGGAATGTAACTACTTTTATATTGTATCATATTCTAACACTAAAGCGGGTATCTTTTCAATCATTAATTTATGAAATTTTCAAAATATTATAAATTATCAAAATTAAGTTCAGGTAAAGCTCTTTGATTAAGCGCTAAAGAAGATATTTTTATTTAGAAATCCAGGAGTATATCGCTTTGTAAATAAATTTGACGCAAGGTGTAAATTGATAGTATAATAATCTGATACAAAGACTAAATTAAGAAGATGACTTAGATTCGGAAGGATAGGGAAATGATTACAAGCAAACAAAGAAGCTATTTAAGAGGTCTGGCTCATGAACTGGACCCTACAGTATATATAGGAAAAGCCGGAATGACGGAAAATATCGTAAAAGAGATGAACACCGGATTGGAGACAAGAGAACTGGTAAAGGTAAAGCTCCAGGAAGGCTGCGAGCTATCTCCAAAGGAAGTTGCCAACGAACTGGCGGAAATTTTAAAAGCGGAATATGTACAAGCGATCGGACGAAAATTCACGCTATACAGAGAATCAAAAGAGAATAAGCAGATAGAGCTTCCAAGGTAGGCAAGAAATGACTAAAATCAAGAAGAAGAAAGTGATACGGATCGTTACACTGATTTTACTTGTGGTTGCCGTACCGTTCCTGCTCAGTACCTATATGCAGATTTCCATGGAGAAATATCTGATTTCGGAAGAAAATGCTTTAGAACTGGAGGCGGATTGTATCTTGGTTCTAGGTGCAGGTCTGAAAGCAGATGGTACGCCTAATTATATGCTTCAGGACAGGTTGGATAAGGGGATTGAACTCTATAAGGCTGCAGTGGCGCCCAAACTTCTGCTGAGCGGAGACAACGGCCAGGAGGGATATGATGAAGTCAATGCCATGAAAAAATATACTTTGGATGCAGGGATTCCTTCTGAGGATATTTTCCTCGATCATGCGGGGTTTTCCACGTATGAATCCGTATTTCGGGCAAGAGATATTTTTCTGGTAAAAAAGACAATTGTTATTACACAAAAATACCATCAATACAGAGCACTCTATGCAGCAAGAAAACTTGGAATAGAGGCTTACGGGGTGGTTTGCGAACCAAGAATTTATCAGGGACAGGCTTACCGGGATATCCGGGAAGTTTTGGCAAGAAATAAGGACTTTGTAAAATTAATTATAAAGCCTGAGCCTGCCTATCTTGGAGAATCAATATCGATCAACGGGAGTGGACTTGCCAGCCATGATTAAAAACATGAAAAATATTCTTTTAACAATTGCATATGACGGAACCGGTTTCTGTGGATGGCAAAGGCAGCCTGATCAAAGAAGTGTGCAGGGTGAAGTAGAGCATACACTCAGCGTTGTTTGTGCGAAGCCGATTCAGATTAACGGAACAAGCCGAACGGATGCGGGCGTCCATGCTTATGGTCAGAGGGCGAATTTTTTGGCTGATTTCAGCATTCCTGCTGATAAAATACCTACAGTGTCAAATGGAATGTTTGCTTCCGCAGTATCGGGAAAGGGAAGAAGAGCGGCAGGGGATGTGGCTATTTTGTCGGCGGAGGAAGTTCCTTTTGATTTTCATGCCCGGTTTCACGCAATTGGGAAAAAATATATTTATAAAATCAAGAATTCCAGTGTACCTGATCCCTTCCATAGGAATTATTGCTATCAAATCCGGAAGAACTTGGATCTGGATGTAATGAAATGGGCGGCAATACACCTGACAGGTACGCATGACTTTAAATGCTTTCAGGCAGCTGGTGGAAAAGAACTGGAATCTACGGTACGAACCATCTATAGTATACGAATTGTTCAATCGAATCAAGACAATATAGAACTTGAAATTATTGGAGATGGATTCTTATATAATATGGTAAGAATTATAACAGGTACCTTGGTTGATGTGGGACTTGGAAAGAAAAAACCGGAAGAGATTCCGAATATTATCTCAGGCAGAGACAGACAGCGGGCAGGTCATACAGCACCTCCTCAAGGTTTATATCTTTCAGAAGTATTCTATGAGAATGAGAAGCTAAGAGAAGCAGTGGAACTTATGAATGGAAAGGAGAACGAAGATGAAAATAAAAGAGCTTTATGACATAAAAAAGACGGTGATCTCTCTGGAAATATTTCCACCAAAGCTGGATTCGCCGGTAGAGACGGTTTTTCGTACGTTGGATGAATTGAAGGACATCAATCCTGATTTTATCAGTGTAACCTATGGAGCGGGCGGAAAAGCCAAGGACAGAACGGTAGAAATTGCATCTAAAATAAAAAATGAATATCACATTGAAAGCCTCACACATCTGACTTGTATTTCTGCCACGAAACAGCAGGTCAGTGAGACTTTTTCAGAAATGCAAAAGAATAACATAGAAAATATTCTGGCGATGAGAGGAGACATTCCCGAGGATCCGGATTTTGATTTTCCTAATCCTCTTCATTATGAACATGCCGCCGACCTGATCCGGGAAGTTAAGGCGGAAGGAAACTTTTGCATCGGTGCAGCCTGCTATCCTGAGGGACATGTGGATTGTGAAAGCAAAGTAAAGGACATAAAATATCTGAGAGATAAGGTTTCCATGGGAGCTGATTTTCTTATCACACAACTTTTCTTTGACAATGAACTTTTTTATCGTTTTATGGAAGAGCTCGATTTGGCAGGAATCAACGTTCCTGTATCAGCTGGGATTATGCCGGTGCTAAACAAGAACCAAATTGTACGAATTACAAAGCTCGCAGGATGTAAGCTTCCTCCGAAATTCAAGAGGATTCTGGACAGATATGAGAATAACTCGGCGGCTTTAAAGGAAGCAGGAGAGGCTTATGCGATTGAGCAGATTATTGATCTGATGGCATGGGGCGTGAAGGGAATTCATCTTTATACGATGAATAAACCGGATACCGCAAAAAGAATTATCGGGAATATTGAAAACATCAGAAAGCTGCAGAGCTAAACATACATGAATACACACATATGTTTGAATTTAAATTCTATAAAATAATCAGAAATTAGTAGGGAGAAGAGGTGAAAGAGAAGCTTATGAAAATAACAGATTTGCTTGGAAGAAAAATAATAATATGTGATGGTGCTATGGGAACGATGATGCAAAATCATGGCCTTAAGGTCGGTGAACTGCCAGAGCTTCTCAATTTTACCCATCCGGATATTATTAAGCGCATTCACGAATCCTATTTTCAAGCGGGCAGTGATTTTGTATCTACGAATACTTTTGGATGCAACCGGCTTAAGCTGGAGGGTGCAGGATATACGGTGGAACAGGTTGTGAATCAGGCGGTTAAGCTTGCGAAGGAAGCAGCAAGAGAAGCGGCCGGGCAAGTCGTGGAGGGGAAACCTTTTCGTGACAAATTTGCAGCGCTGGATGTCGGCCCGACCGGCAAGCTGCTTGAACCCGTTGGAGAACTGACTTTTGATGAAGCCTATGATATTTTCAAGGAACAGATCGTCGCAGGGGAAAAGGCTGGTGCAGATTTCATTTTATTTGAAACCTTTACAGATATTTATGAAATGAAAGCGGCAGTACTGGCTGCGAAAGAAAATTGTGATTTGCCGGTTTTTTGTTCTGTGACCTTCCAGGAAGACGGAAGGATGCTTATGGGAACCGATCCCCTTACGGCGGTAAACATTTTGCAGGATTTGGGAATTGATGCGTTAGGAGTGAACTGCTCCTTGGGACCAAAGCAAATGATTGGGATTGTTAAGGAATTCCTGACCTATTCCAAACTGCCGGTGCTTGTTCAGCCCAACGCAGGATTGCCTGTGATTGAGAATGGAGAGACGGTTTTTCAAGTTGATATTGGAGAATATATTGAAGCAATGCAGGAACTGCTTCAAGCGGGAATCGCCATAGCGGGCGGTTGCTGTGGCACAAATCCTGAGTACATGAAAGCGTTGGCAGAGAGTATTGGATCGAATCATTATCCGGCACTCTCGCAGGATGCAGATAAAATAAGAAGGGCAAAGGCGGTAACCGCTGTCAGCTCTTCGACGAAAACGGTGGTTTTGGATAGCAGAATCAGAATCATTGGAGAACGAATCAATCCTACCGGCAAGAAGCGATTGAAAGAAGCCTTAAAAACAAAGGATCTTTCTTATATAGAAAATGAAGCGATTGATCAGGTCAAGGCGGGGGCAGAGATATTGGATATCAACGTGGGTCTTCCGGAGATCAATGAATATGAGATGATGCTTACCGCAGTGAAAAAAGTCTCCTCGGTGGTAACTGCACCGCTTCAGATTGACAGTGCCGATCCGGAGGTCATAGAAGCTACGGTTAGAAGTTATAATGGAAAGCCGATCATAAACTCCGTTAATGGGAAAAAAGAGAATATGGAGGCGGTTTTTCCTATCGTAAAGAAATACGGAGCCTGTGTGATTGCATTAACTCTGGATGAAAAAGGATTGCCTGAAAATGCGGAGGAACGGCTTGCCATTGCGCAGCGTATTATAGAAACGGCAGAAAGTTACGGCATTGGTAGAGAAAGGATTCTTGTTGACTGTCTGACTTTGACGGTATCCGCACAGCAGAATGCGGGAAGGGATACTCTCGAAGCGATTCGCCAGGTAAAAAAACAATTTGGAGTTAAGACAACTTTGGGAGCCAGTAATGTTTCCTTTGGACTACCGGAAAGAAAACTGCTGAATCGTACTTTTTTGGCCATGGCTCTGGAGGCCGGATTGGATGCTCCAATCACCGATCCTTTGGTTCCGGAGTATATTGATACGATTCACGCTTTTGAAGCGCTCAGCTGCAAAGATATAGAGTCTAAGGATTATATCAGGCTTTATGGGGGTCAAACCGATATGGCAGCTGACAAAGCGTCCCCAAAAGATAAAACTCAGACGGATACAGCGGCGATTACTTTGGAAGAAATTATTGCTGAGGGATATGAAGATCGAGCTTCCAAGGCTACGGAAGAATTGCTGAAAGAAATGAAGCCGCTGGAAATTGTTGAACAGAAAATTATACCTGCGCTTGAGACCGTGGGAAAAGATTATGAAAGTGGAGCGAGTTTTCTTCCCCAGTTGATTAAATCCGCTGATACGGTAAAGGCAGCTTTTGTTGTGTTGAAAGAAGCGATGAAGGCTGAGGGAGGAATGATCTCTTATGGAAAAGTGATTTTGGCTACCGTTCAGGGTGATATTCATGATATTGGTAAAAACATCGTAAAGGTACTTCTTGAGAACTACGGATATGTGGTTGTGGATTTAGGCAAAGACGTACCGATTGAAAAGGTGGTTGAAACGGCAAAAAATGAGAAGATCAAAATGATAGGTCTTTCTGCGCTGATGACAACGACTGTGGTTAATATGGAAAAAACCATCAAGGCACTGAAAGATGCTGGCTTGGATTGCATCACAGCAGTAGGCGGTGCGGTACTGACCGAGGATTATGCAAAAAAGATCGGAGCAGATTTTTACTGTAAGGATGCAATGGATACGGTAAGGGTTGCAAATGGTATTTTTAAAGCCAAACAATAGTGTGTTGTTTAAGCACCTGCAGTGGATATTCCCTCGAAAACAAATAAGACATTTTAGTAAAAATTTGATTAAAAAGGAGAAACGGGATGGAAAGACCAAGTTGGGATCAATACTTTATGGAAATGGCTGAAGTAACGCAAAAGAGATCCACCTGTATGAGAAGACAGGTTGGTGCGGTGATTGTTAAAGATAAGCGGATCATGGCGACAGGCTATAACGGCGCACCCATCGGAATTAAACACTGTGAGGAGCGGGGTGGCTGCCTGAGGCAAAAACTGAATGTACCTTCCGGTCAGAGGCACGAGCTTTGCATGGCACTTCATGCAGAACAGAATGCGATCATTCAGGCGGCTCATTTAGGACAGAGCATTGCAGGCGGTACGATTTACTGCACGCATCAGCCCTGTGTGATCTGTGCAAAAATGATTATTAATGCAGGAATAATTCGAATCGTTATCAAAGAGGGCTATCCAGATGAGCTTTCTTTAGAGATTCTTAAAGAAGCGGGTCTTAAAATTGAAATGATCGATGAATTGAAATAAGTAGTTAAATAAGGAAATAGAAGGATAAAAAAATGACTCAATACTTTCTTATATTTATAACCGCAATGGTATTAGCGCTAATATTTACCCCCGTTGCGATTAAAATTGCACCCAAGATCGGTGCAATTGATATTCCGAAGGACAACAGAAGAATGCATACGAAAGCGATGCCAAGGTTTGGGGGAATGGCAATCTATATCGGGACGGTGGCATCTATGCTTATTTTTCTGCCATACAGCACTCGTTTGATGGGAGTTATTGCAGGCGGGACATTGATGTTTTTCGTTGGCATCATTGACGATCTGAAGGGTATGTCAGCTAAAGTAAAGCTTGGTTTTCAAATCTTATGTGCGATTATTTTATTTCAGTTCAGCGTAAGGATTTCATTTATCAGCAATCCTTTTGGAGAAGGGTATTACTTCTTTCCCTGGATTGTGAGCTTATTGGTAACTGTGATTTGGATCGTTGGAATTACCAATACCATCAACCTGATTGACGGATTGGATGGGCTTGCTGCGGGAGTTGCCTGTATTGCTTCGATTTGTATTGCTTATACTGCTTACATACACGGGCGGGCGGAGATATCCATGGCCATGCTAGCCATAGTAGGGAGCGCGCTCGGGTTTCTTCCCTTTAATTTTAATCCGGCAAAAATATTCATGGGGGATGGGGGTTCTCTTTTTTTGGGATTTATGCTTGCAGGACTTTCTGTGATGAGCCCGATGAAGAGTGCAACTATGCTTGCCACGGTAGTTCCGGTATTGGTACTTGGCCTTCCGATTTTTGACACGGCCTTCGCAATTTTGAGAAGACTGATCAATCGACGCCCTATCATGGAAGCCGACAAGGGGCATCTTCACCATAGGATTATGGCAGCAGGACTTGGTCAGAGAAGGACGGTGCTGACTTTGTACGGAATCAGCGGCGTTATGGGAGTGGCAGCAATTTTAATCAGCAGAGATATGCTGATTGAGTCAGGACTATTGGTCGTGATAGCAGCAACCTTTATTTATGTTTTCCTTACGGATCCAAGCAGTACGGGTCTTAGTTTAAAGGCAGTCAATACTGAGGCAATTGAAAAGAAAGAGAAAAAAAAGGAGTCGTAATATGAAAGTATTAACCGTATTTGGAACGAGACCAGAGGCGATAAAAATGGCGCCTCTTGTGAAAAAATTGAACGAAGAGCCGGGTGTTGAGTCGGTTTTATGTGTAACCGCCCAGCATAGGGAAATGCTGGATCAGGTTCTTGAGCTTTTTGAACTGGTGCCGGATTATGATTTAAATATCATGAAACAGAACCAGACCATCAGTCAGATCACTTCCAACGTGATCGTCGGACTGGAGGATGTATTGAAAGCAGAAAGACCGGACATCGTTCTGGTGCATGGTGATACGACAACCACCTTTGCAACGGCTCTGGCATGCTTTTACCAGCAGATAAAGGTAGGTCATGTAGAGGCTGGACTGCGAACCCATGACAAGTATTCCCCTTACCCGGAGGAGATGAACCGCATCTTGACAGGTCATATTGCGGATCTGCATTTTGCACCGACAGAGAGAAATCGTCAGAATTTGCTGCGAGAAGCAATTGCAGAGGAAGCAATTTGTATTACAGGAAATACGGTGATCGATGCACTGTTGCAGGTCACCGATAAACCTTATACCTTTGAGAATGAGGTTTTACGCAGAATTGATTTTGAGAAGAGAAGGGTGATCACGGTCACTTGTCACCGCAGAGAAAACCTGGGAGAAAACATGGAGCATATTTTCAGTGCGATCAGAGATATTGCCGCTGAATTTGAAGATACGGAAATCATTTATCCGGTTCATATGAACCCGAAAGTAAGAGAAACAGCAAATAAAATACTGGGGAACGCAGAAAGGATTCATTTAATTGAACCGTTGCAATACCAACCGTTTTCGAATTTGATGGCCAAATCCCATCTTATCATAACGGATTCCGGAGGGATCCAGGAGGAAGCTCCTTCTCTTGGAAAGCCTGTGCTGGTTGTCAGAAAAGAAACGGAAAGACCGGAAGCTGTTGAGGCGGGTACGGTGAAGCTTGCAGGAGTATCCAGAGATACCATCTATCAGATGACGAAAGAGCTTCTTCTTGATGAAGAGGCTTACGGCAGGATGGCGCATGCGGTGAATCCTTACGGCGACGGCCAGGCTTGTGAAAGGATTGTCAGAATATTGGTGGAGTATGGAAAACAAAAATCCGATTATAATTGAAAGCAAACCGCTATATAAGACTCTTGCCAGAGTCGCTCTTCCAATTGCGTTACAAAGCCTTATCGCATCTTCTTTAAATCTGGTGGACAGCTTGATGGTTGGAAATCTGGGTGAAGTGGATCTCGCTGCGGTGGGGCTTTCCTCACAAGTTTTTTTTGTATTTTGGGGCGTTCTATTTGGATTTTCAAGTGGTGCTTCCGCATTCATGGCACAGTACTGGGGGAAACAGGATTTACCCAGCATACGGAAAGTGACGGGCTTTACAATCGTTTTATGTGTTGGTATTGGTCTGCTTTTTTTCTTTCCGGCAGCTTGCTCCCCGGAAACAGTTCTGAGAATCTTTACGAACATCCCTGAAACCATCCTTCTAGGGAAAGATTATATCCGGATCGCTGCCGTATGCTTTCTTGCGGTCAGCATAACAGTCCCTCTTACGACAGCGCTGCGCGCAACACAGCAAACAACCCTTCCGTTAAAAATCAGTATTGTAGTCTTTTCCACAAATACGATTTTAAATTATCTATTGATATATGGGAAGTTCGGTGCGCCTGAGTTGGGAGTGAAGGGAGCTGCGGTTGCTACCACGATTGCAAGAATCCTGGAGCTGATTCTTGTACTCTACGTAATTATCGGAAGGAAGAATTTGATCGCCGGGAAAATAGAAGAATATTTCGGATGGACACGGCCATTCGCTTTAAAGATTCTTGTTACTGCCGTTCCAGTTATGGTTAACGAAGCCATGTGGAGTCTTGGTATGGCCGCTTATAATGCGGCATATGGTAGAATGGGTATCACAGAATTTGCTGCCGTTCAAGCGAGCAATACCTTGAACACACTGTTTATTCTGGTTGTTTTCAGTCTGGGTGATGCGGTGGTTATTCTTGTTGGTCAAAGAATTGGAATGGGCCAAATGGACTATGCATTTGCCTTGGCAAAACGGCTTCTGCGAATTGGAATCGGCGTGGGAGCATTCTCGGGAGCACTGATGATTTTGACCGCTCAGTTTGTGGTCCAATGGTATAACTTTACGCCGGCAGGACAGAAATATATGCTCCTGATTATTGCTGTGTACGGAATTTTTATGCCCCTGAAGATTTATAACGGTCTGAATATTGTAGGAACGCTGCGCTGCGGTGGCGATACAAGATATGCCATGTGGGTGGAGGTTGGATCTGTTTGGCTGATTGGGGTGCCTTTGGTATTTTTGGGGGTCCTTTATCTGATGCTTCCGATTTATTTCGTGGTTTTAATGGCTCAAACAGAGGAGATTATTAAAGGAATTATTTGCCGCCGCCGTTTTCGATCGAGAAAATGGTTGAAGAACTTAGTTCATGATATTTAACAATTGGCGGATATCTTCGAGCAATTAATTGCTTGTTTATGAGCAATTTTTTATACATAAAAAAGCATAAAATTATCAGAAAAGTGCCAACATGTTGGAATAATCCGGTTTGGTAGTTTTTACTTTTTATTAGACAAAATTTTCTGAATGTTTTTTTTTTAACGATGCTTTACATTTAACAAAATAGAGCTATAATAGTATAATACTAGGTTTTAGTCATAAGGAACATAATATGGATGATTTGACGTCCTTTAAAAACAAGATATTTCAATATGGAATTTTGGTTGCAGTGATCATTGAACTGGCATCTTTACCGTTTCTGGGTCTGGATATACAGTTTTCCTACGGATTAGCTTTAGGTACCGCAGTTGCAATACTTAATTTTAGTATTATGGTATTTACGCTGAAGCGTGCATTAAGCGGCCGTGGGATGGCAACGACATTTTTGGGTTACATGATCCGCCTTATTATCTATGGATGTGTTTTTTATCTATCGATGAAAGTAAGCACGATTAGTGGACTTGGAACGATATTGGGATTTCTCACATTGAAAAGTGCTATTTATTACCTTCATGGTTTTAAAGCCAAATTTTCCAAAGATCGAAAGGTTTCGCCGGAAGTAAAGGCTGGCTTTGAAAGGATGGACAAGGAGAAGGAAGCACATCAGACCAACAGACTGCGTGACAGAATTCGAGCAGAATTAGACTATAAGGAAGATGAAGAATTTTTCGGAGAAGCTTCCAAGATGCGGCGGCGGACTTATCCAAGAAGGAAGATAAGCAGCTGGAAAAACATCAAATAGTCAGCTGATTTCAATTATTTTTTTTCATATACTCTAAAAAGTTAATATTGAGTTTATAATTCCATCGTATATAGATAAGGATAATCATGGAAGTCAATAAAAATGCATAACAAGGAGGGCATGAAATAATGCATGATCTAAGTAATTTGGGACCACGAAAAATAATAGGCTTTGGAGACGGCAGTGTTTTCATTACCGAGACGGTATTTTTTGCAATATTAGTAGGCCTTGTGCTCATTATCTTCGCTTTGGTATCCACGAGAAATATGAAGAGGGATCCAAAAGGCATTCAAGGTTTTGCGGAGTTGATTGTAGAGTTCACCTATAAAATGGTAGGCGATACAATGGGCAAACACAATCTGGGGTTTGCACCTTACATAGGAACCCTGTTTCTGTTTCTTCTCCTGGGGAATGCGTTAGGATTATTTGGTTTTCGACCGGTTACCGCTGATGTGAATACCACCTTTGCATTGTCAATCATTACTTTCATGCTGATTCAATACAATTCGATCAAATCCCGTACCTTGAAGGGACATTTAAAACATATGGCGGATCCATATCCGTTTATGTTCCCGCTGAAAGTGATTGAAGAAATCTCTTTCCCGGTTTCACTCGCCTTCCGACTGTTTGGCAATATTCTAGGTGGGATGATTGTTATGGCTTTGATTTTTACAGGCTTAGGAGGTCTCTGCCATAAAATTCACTTGCCGATTCCGTTCCTGGAAGCGTTGATTCCATTACCGGCGAATATTTTCTTTGATATTTTTGAACCGATTTTACAAGCGTTTATCTTTACTATGTTATCTATGGTATTCATTGCAAAGGCCATTGCCACTCATGATGATCACCATTAGAGATATATTATTTTAAGAGAAAAGAAGGGAGATTTTTACTATGCCATTAGTAACACCAGAAGCATTCGTTTTAGGAATGTCAGCATTAGGAGCAGCTTTTACAATGATCGCTGCAGTAGGAATTGGTATTGGACAGGGTTTTGCTGCAGGAAAAGCAGTTGAAAGCGTTGCAAGGCAGCCAGAGGCACAGGGCGATGTACTTAAGACAATGCTTGTAGGTCAGGCGGTAGCTGAAACCACAGGTATCTTTGCCTTTATCGTATCCATTGCACTGCTCTTTATCAATCCTCTTGTAGGCATGCTCTAGAAAATTACAGTTAAGAGAGAGAGGAGGTTAAAACTTGAAGTTTTATGCAGGATTAATAGAATTTAACTGGACCCTCGTAATGATGTGGGTAACTGTTCTAGTTTTATACCTTATACTCAAACGATTCTTCTTCGAAAAAGTGCATAATTTCATGATGGAGAGGGAGAACAAAGTCAAAGATGCTTTTGATCAGGCGGAACGCGTTAATTCTATGGCGGATGATAAGCTTTCCCAGTATGATAAGCAAATTGCAAATGTTGAGAATGAAGGCAGAGAAATTATTAAACATGCGAAAATAAAGGCGGAAGCGCAGGCAAAGGATATTATAGACCAAGCGGATCGCAAGGCAAGTGAAATGATGCTGCAGGCACAGAGAGAAATTGAGATGGAGAGAATGAAGGCAGTCAATGATATGAAGCAGCAGATTGCCGGTCTTGCCATATTTGCAGCAGAAAAAATTATCGAGAAGCAGTTGGAGGTTTCCGGGCAAGAAGAAATCATACAAAGAGTAATTGAACAGGCGGGTAATTCGGGATGGCAGAATTAACAGTTGATATGACATACGGGGAAGCCTTGTTTGAGGCGGCGTCCGATGTAAAAAAAACGAAACTTATCTTGGAGGAAGCTCTGGAGCTTCAGGAACTCTTTAAAAAAGATCCTGAGTTCTTTGAGTTTATCAAAACTCCCGTTATTTCGGCTGCAGAAAAAAAACAGGCAATTTCTAAAATATTTTCGGGGAGAATATGTGATGAACTTCTCCACTTACTCTGGATATTGATCGACAAGAGAAGGGTGAGAGAATTCGGGAATATCATCAGAAGATATCAGCATTTGATTGACGAAAGTCATGGATTTTCTTTAGGAACTATATTCTCCGTGAATCCTCTTTCCAAGGAACAGTTGGAGACCTTCGAGGAAAAGACAGGTAACCTTATTCGAAAGAAAGTCAAACTGGAGAATAAAACAGATTCTGCCATAATCGGGGGAGTAAGGATATTTATAGAAGGTAAGGTAATTGATGCCACCATTAAGAAGCGTCTAAATGATCTGAGCGAAAGTCTCAGATAAGCAGCTCACTACCAATCGCTTTGCAATTGGTAGTGTGAGCTAATACATTGGAAGGAGGACGTTGCACCTATGAACTTAAGACCAGAAGAGATAAGTGCGGTTATAAGAGAACAAATTAAACAATATAAAAATGAACTGGAAATCTCCAATTTTGGTACAGTAATACAGGTTGGCGACGGTATTGCCAGAATCTACGGGCTGGATCAATGCATGGCAGGAGAACTGCTTGAGTTCCCTAATGATATCTATGGTATGGCATTGAATCTGGAAGAAGATAATGTCGGAACGGTTATTTTGGGTCCCGATAATGAAATCAAAGAGGGCGATGTCGTAAAACCTACGGGGAAAGTTGTAGAAGTACCAGTTGGCTCGGAACTTATCGGACGTGTCGTTAACGCGCTGGGGCAGCCCATTGACGGAAAAGGGCCGATCCGCACCGTAAACACCAGACCGATTGAAAATGCGGCACCTGGTGTTCTGCAGAGAAAGTCAGTCAATGAGCCTCTTCAGACCGGTATTAAAGCGATCGACTCTATGATTCCAATCGGAAAAGGACAAAGAGAACTGATCATCGGCGACAGGCAGACCGGAAAGACGGCAATTGCCATTGATACCATCATCAATCAGGCGAATGAAGATGTTATCTGTATCTATGTCGCCATCGGCCAGAAAAAATCCACCGTGGCACAGATGGTTCAAACCTTAGAAAACAAAGGTTCCATGAAATATACGATCGTGGTTTCTGCGACTGCCAGTGAGGTTGCACCGCTACAGTATATTGCTCCATATGCAGGTTGTGCTATGGCGGAAGAATTTATGTATCAGGGAAAAGATGTACTGATTATTTATGACGACCTTTCAAAACATGCGGTAGCTTATAGAGCGATGTCACTTTTACTCAGAAGACCACCGGGAAGAGAAGCTTACCCCGGAGATGTATTTTATCTTCACAGCAGACTGTTAGAAAGAGCTGCAAGGCTTTCAGACGCCCTTGGAGGCGGCTCCATTACCGCACTTCCGATTATTGAAACGCAGGCCGGTGATGTTTCTGCTTATATTCCGACCAATGTTATTTCCATAACAGATGGTCAAATCTTCCTGGAATCGGAATTGTTCTTTACAGGTCAGAGACCGGCGGTAAATGCAGGTATTTCCGTATCCCGAGTAGGAGGAAATGCACAAATTAAAGCCATGAAAAAAGTTTCAAGCAAGGTTAAACTGGAATTGGCGCAGTACAGAGAATTGGCCAGCTTCTCCCAGTTTGGATCTGACTTGGATAAAGATACAAAGGAGCACTTGGAACACGGTGTTATTTTAATGGAAATTTTGAAGCAACCTCAGTATTCCCCGGTTAAGATTGAGCATCAGGTCATGATTATTTATGCGGCAACCAACCGTTATCTTGTAGATGTTCCTGTTGAGGAAATTAGGGACTTCGAGAAAGAATTATTTGACTTCATGGATGCCCAGTATCCGGAGATTGGTAAGGAAATTAAGACCACCGGAAAACTTGAGGCAGAAGCAGAAGAAAAACTAAAGGCTGCAATAGAAAAATTCAAATCAGTTAGGGTTTCTTATTAACAGCCAATAAGGAGGAGGTGATGGCATGGCATCGAACAATATGAGAGATATCAAACGCAGAATACGAAGCGTTAACAGTATGGAGCATATCACCAATGCAATGAAGCTTGTTTCTGCCGCCAAACTTAGAAAAGCCAAAAACACCTTTGAAAAGACCAGAGAATACTTTCACTATGTAACAGAGTCCATAGAGGAAATTTTCAACAATACAAGCGAGGTCCCATCACAATACCTGGAAGGAAATCGGGAGATAAAAACGACTTGCTATATCATTATTACCAGCTCAAGAGGACTTTGCGGCAGCTTTAATGCCAATGTAATTAAAGAAGCTGCCAGAGAAATCGCAGAAGATCCAGAAAAGCCGGTTATTGTTGCGATAGGTGGCAGAGGAAAAGAGTTTTTTGAAAAGCGCGGTTATGAAATCTTTGAAGAATACATGCTGCCGCCGGAAAGCATATCTTTTCTAGAGACGCATGATATCAGTAAGCCGATCATTGACATGTATAATTCCGGACAGATTGATGAAGTGGTAATGATTCATACTGCCTTTGTCAGCTCCTTGGAGCAAGCGGTAAGGTGTGTTAAGCTGCTTCCTTTTGAAATCAATCGAGATCCTGATTTTCCAAAGCTTGAAAAGCAGGTGGATTATGAACCTTCTGTGGAAGAGGTTTTCAACTATTTAGTGCCGAAATATGTTGAAATTATGGTTTATGGTGCAATTGTTGAATCTGCAACCTGCGAGCATGCAGCAAGGCGTATGGCGATGGAAAATGCAACGGAAAATGCAAGAGAAATGATAGGTGATCTTACCCTCTTCTATAATAGGACGAGACAGGCGGCTATCACAAATGAAATATCTGAAATTGTAGGAGGCGCGGAAGCTCTGAAATAATCGTTTTTAGGGTTTGCGCAGAGAATTTTGCTCAATCAAATTAACGAGTAGGGGAGGAAAGAAATGAGTCATAAAGGAACCATACATCAGATTATTGGTCCTGTAATCGATATAAAATTTATGCCTGAGGAGATGCCTGAGCTGCTCAATGCGATCAACATTAACTTTGAAGATCGGGTGATCGTTGCAGAAGTAGCCCAGCATATTGGCGATGACGTAGTGCGATGCATTGCCCTGTCCTCCACGGATGGCTTGACCAGAGGAATGGAAGCAATGGACAGTGGCACACCGATCAGTGTGCCGGTAGGAAAAGAAGTGCTGGGAAGATTATTCAATGTTATCGGTGATACAATTGATGAAAAGGGTCCTGTGAAAACGAAAAAGAGAATGCCGATCCATAGAGCGGCACCTTCCTTTGAAGAACAGGATACCAGCGCTCAGATATTTGAAACAGGAATCAAAGTTGTTGATTTGATTGCACCATACACAAGAGGCGGAAAAGTTGGTCTTTTCGGCGGAGCCGGTGTAGGAAAAACGGTATTGATTCAGGAACTGATCAACAATATCGCGAAAGAACACGGAGGAATCTCTGTGTTTGCAGGAGTCGGTGAAAGAACGAGGGAAGGAAACGATCTTTACTATGAAATGATCGAATCTGGTGTAATTGAAAAAACTGCAATGGTCTTTGGACAAATGAACGAACCGCCTGGAGCCAGAATGAGAGTCGCTTTGACGGGTTTAACCATGGCCGAGAACTTTAGAGATGAACAAGGACAAGACGTACTTCTTTTCATAGATAACATCTTCCGGTTTACCCAAGCTGGTTCTGAAGTATCTGCATTGCTTGGACGTGTTCCAAGTGCGGTAGGTTATCAACCGACACTGGCAACGGAAATGGGTGCGTTACAGGAAAGAATCACTTCTACAAAAAAGGGATCTATTACATCGGTACAGGCGATTTATGTACCTGCGGATGACCTGACAGATCCCGCTCCTGCGACAACATTCGCCCATCTGGATGCAACAACAGTACTTTCCAGAGCCATCACAGAGCTGGGTATTTATCCGGCTGTTGATCCACTGGAATCTACTTCAAGAATCATGGATCCTCTGATTCTCGGTGAAGAGCATTATAATACCGCAAGAGGAGTTCAGGAGGTTTTGCAAAGATACAAAGATCTGCAGGATATTATCGCAATCCTTGGTATGGATGAACTGTCCGACTCTGATAAACTGATCGTATCAAGAGCCAGAAAGATTCAGCGTTTCCTGTCACAGCCGTTCAGTGTTGCGGAAGCGTTTCTTGGTACACCGGGCAAATATGTTTCGCTGAAGGAAACAATCAGAGGCTTCAAAGAAATTTTAGAAGGAAAGCATGATGAAATTCCGGAATCCATGTTCCTGTTTGCAGGCGGAATTGATGAAGTTGTAGAAAGGTTCCAGAAAAATGCCTAAAAGTATGCTGCTGGAGGTGATCACGCCTTCAAAACTTTTTTATAAAGGAGAGGTAGAGCTTGTCATTGCCCGAACACTAACCGGGGATGAAGGCTTTATGGCGGGACATACATGGGCAGTCAAACTGTTGGATGCGGGAGAACTTTGGCTCCAGGAAGCCGGAGCCAAGGATTTCAGGATTGCTGCCTTGGCGGGGGGCTATATTGATGTGAAGGATAATATTATCATTTTCACAGATGCTGCGGAATGGCCCGAAGAGATTGATCTGGCAAGAGCAAAAACAGAAAAAGAAAAAGCAGAAAACTGGTTAAAGCATCCGAGTGATGATGATTCTGAAATTGCAAGAGCTCAAATTGCCATCCAGAAATCAATAACCCGTATGCATGTAAAAGCCGGTGGGTATCGTAGAAAAAGATAAAAATAAACTTCGGGAAATAATATTTTAATAGAAAAAGGTATGTCTTACGTTTAAGATGTGCCTTTTTTATTACGTAGTCAATATCGCGTTCGGCGATATTGACGGAGTATCAAAGAAAGCTCCTTGACCGTTGCCTTTTTGCCCCAAGCTTGCTTGGCATGGCAAAACGGACAGCAGCGAGCGAAGCAAGCAGGAGGCGTAGCCGTTGTCGCCCTTGCGGCGACATGTGGAAATAGGAAGCTTCGATTCCGTCATTTCCATTTTTTTTATTTCTTAAAAGCATCATATTTCGAAAAAACTTGTATTGTTATTCCATACTGGCGATTGCCTTCATATAATATAGTACCCGGACATAGGGTTAATATAAAAGATGGAAGGTAAGTATGATGTGTAATAACGCTTACGATAGATGCGGCGGTAATCGCCTGGAAGGCCTAAGTAATATCTTAGATGGAAAGTGTAATATTCAACAAGGTCTTGAGTGCTGTTGTGAAGCATTGGAAGATCTTCGTTGCTGCAGAGAATGCAAAGCAGAAAAAAATCTTGTGCAAGGAATTACGCAAATAAAAAAAGGATTGTGCCAGATTGAAGAAGGCTTAGAAGCACTTCGCGGCAGAATCAGCTGTGAAGCTTTTAAGGATATTCAGGAAGGTATATGCTATATTTGCAAGGGACTCAAGGATCTTTGCCAGGCATTGGATGACCTTCGCTGCAATAGAATTTGTGAGGCACAAAGATGTATTGAACATGGTATTTGCCAGGTGAAAAAAGGGTTGTGCTGGATCGATAAAGGCTTGGATAAAATATATCAATATTAAGACCGAAATGACAAGCGGCAGAGTTGCATTTCCTGCATAAATAAATGTACTTGATTAACATCAGGCAGAAGGCATTGTCTTCTGCCTGTAAACTTAATATTTAGGGTCGCTTGGCAGCTCTCGTTATGTACCATGTACAATGATGTATTTCACCTTTGCATCCGACTTTTTATCAAAAAATAACACCAGCCATCACTACATCCGATGGTTGGTGTTATTGAAACTCTGCACTTAACATTTCTGGTGGAATCACCCTCTTTCTGCCAATTGATATAGCTTATCTATATCTTAGGTTAGATATTATCTAACTATATATATAGTATAGCATAGACGAACATATTTGCAAGAATATTCAGATAAAAACACAAAAAAACAATTTTAACGATTTTCCGAACCCAAATATAAGGTTTATTATTGGCTCACTAGCATATTTGAACAGAATGTCACGTGAAACAAACCTAAATAATTAACGATCCGATCTGATAGACAATCAGAGCCACGATCCATGCAATCGTAGTCTGGAAGGCCATCACCAGGATTGCACTTTTCCATCCACCCATTTCTCTTTTGACGGCTGCCATAGCAGCAACACAGGGCATATAGAGCAAGGAGAAAGTTAAAAAAGAAAAAGCTGATAAAGGTGTGAAAATTTGCGATAGCAGAGGAGCCACAGAACTTGGATTGCTTGCGCCAAGGAGTATGGCAAAGGTGCTGACTACGGCCTCTTTTGCTGTTAATCCGGTAACCAGAGCTGTTGCTGCTCTCCAGTCAGCAAACCCTAATGGAGCTAAAACCGGAGCGATGAGTTTTCCGATGGAAGCCAACATGCTGTTTCCTGTATCTGTAACAATGTTCAAGCCAAAGTCAAAGTTCTGAAGTACCCAGATGATGATCGTAGCAATAAAGATGACCGTAAAAGCCCGTTTTATAAAATCCATGGCTCTTTCCGACATCGTAAGCAAGACACTTTTCGCTGCCGGTAATCGGTAGGAAGGCAATTCCATAACAAAGGGAACGGGACTGCCCTCAAATATGGTTTTCTTTAAAATGAGCCCGGCGAGGATTCCTACGAGCATCCCCATAATGTATAGGGTGATCATTACCAACGATTGGTATTTTGTAAAAAATGCTGCTGTAAAGACAGCATAAATCGGTAGCTTTGCGCTGCAGGACATAAATGGTGCCAGCATGATCGTCATTTTTCTGTCTCGTTCGCTTGGCAGAGTTCTGGTTGCCATAATTGCTGGAACCGAACAGCCAAAACCAATGAGCATTGGCACAAAGGAGCGGCCGGATAGACCAATCTTACGAAGCAGTTTGTCCATTACAAAGGCTACTCTTGCCATGTAGCCGCTGTCCTCCATGATGGATAAAAAGAAAAACAAGACGATGATAATTGGCAGGAAGGATAGAATACTTCCTACCCCCGCGAATACTCCATTGATAATTAATGAGTGGAGTGCAGGGTTTACATTGACCTGGGATAAGGCGTTATCCGTTGCGCTTGTCACGTTATCGATACCAAACGCCAATAAATTACTTAAATTGGAACCGATTAGGCCAAAGGTCAGCCAGAAAATAACCAACATAATTCCTAAAAAAATCGGAATTGCAAAATATTTATGAGTCAGGATATTGTCTATTTTTATAGAACGCAGATGTTCTTTACTGTCCCCGGTCTTGGTCACGCAAACATCACAAACATTTTCAATAAATGCATAGCGCATGTCTGCCATGGCAGCTTCCCGATCTGTATTCAAATGAGATTCCATATCATCAACAATATGCTGAATGATATTTAATTCCGGTTCCATCAGTTTTAATCGTTCAATTACCGGTTGATCGCCCTCGACTATCTTTGTAGCTGCAAAACGAAGTGGCAGACCTGCTTGCTTTGCTTCCTCAGTAATTAGATGCGCAATAGAGTGGATCGCACTATGTACATATCCGCAGCAGAAATCTAAGTTTTTGGGCTTTGTTTTGGCTTGCGCACATTTGATGGCTCGATGTGTCATTTCGTCAACACCATCATTTTTACTGGCGGAAATAGGCACCACCGGAATCCCGAGTTCATTTTCTAATTGTTGTATGTCGATAGCAATTCCGTTTTCCAGAATCTCATCCATCATGTTTAAAGCTAAAATTATCGGTACGTTCAACTCCATAAGCTGCAACGTCAGATAGAGATTTCTTTCGATATTGGTTGCATCAATGATATTGATAATCGCATCAGGTTTTTCGAATATTAAAAAATCCCGTGTTACAACCTCCTCGGCGGTATAAGGAGATAGAGAGTAGATGCCGGGAAGATCCACAACGGCAACCCCTTTGTGACCTCTGACCGGACCATCTTTTTTTTCCACAGTGACGCCCGGAAAATTTCCAACATGCTGATTGCTGCCGGTCATTTGATTAAAAAGTGTAGTTTTTCCGCTGTTGGGGTTTCCGATGAGCGCAAAAGTAATACTCATTCGGCCACCTCCATGATTTCAATTTTTTTTGCATCCTCTTGGCGGATGGTTAATTCATAACTTCGAAGATGCAGCTCAATCGGATCGCCAAGTGGTGCGACCTTTCTTACCATAACGGTTGTATTTGGCGTCAGCCCCATGTCGAGAAGACGTCTTCGTAAAGCGCCCTCTCCTCCAATCGACTTGATGACTCCTTTGCTGCCGGTTTTTAATTTATCTAAAGTTTTCATGATCGTTCCTCTTTCAAGCCTGTATGATTAAGTAATAAATACCTAAAGTTAGCGTATGCTAATCATCGGTCAAAAAAATATGGCTATTGTGTTAGCCATCGCGTACTGATATAAGTTTATTATACTATTTGATTAATGTCAATATTTTTCTCACCATTAGCGCAAGTAGCTTAATCACTGATGCAACAACAAGAAGAGCGACTGCAATTGCACCCGCCATCAGTATTGTCTCTGTTCCGACAGATGCGGTTTTTTGAATGTCACCATCCAGAATCGCCAGCATCGTATAGTACATATTGGCACCGGGAACGAGAGGAAGGATCCCGGGGATAATAAAAATAGTTGCAGCATCTTTAAATGCACGAGAAAACAAATCGCTTAACAAAGCCACGACGCAGGAACCGACAAAGCAGGCCAAAATGTTACTACTGCCAGAGATAACGAAATATGTGTAGGCCAACCAACCACATCCGCCTACAAAGGAAGCACTGAGGATATGTTTTTTTGGTACGTGAAAAAGAATGCAAAACCCAACAGTGGAGCAGAATGCGAATAAAAATGACCATATCATAGGAATGTACCTCCAAGCAGAGTCCAAAGCTTAATGGAAACACCGACTCCCGATGCGAGAGATATTGCGATAATAAAAGCTTCAATCCCCTTTGTTGCGCCTGACAGCATATCTCCTGCCAGCGTATCTCTTACGGCGTTGGTGAGGGCAACACCGGGTAAAAAGATCATGATAGATCCAATAATTACAGAATTCAGATTAGAGCCAAAACCTGAGGAAAATAGGATAAGCGCCAGTAATGTGGCGACAGCACAGCAGCAAAAACCTCTGATAAAAAGGTTTGTATCAATTTTATCAAGCAACACCGATAGCACATAACTACAGGCACCGATGATGAAAGCACAGAAGAAATCGCTGATATTACCTTGGAAGATCAAGGCAAAAAATGAAGAAACAAGCGCTGCGCCGAGTATTTTTAGAAGTAAGGGATAGGGCTTAATACTGGCGATGCCTTTTAATATCGTAAGGCCTGCATCAATGGATAGGTCTGTACTGGCAAATTCTCTGGAAAAATGGTTGATTTTTGATATTTTCTCCAAATCAATGCTGCTTCCTTTGATTCTCTTAATAAACGTATGCATATCACTGTCGGAGGAACCTTCGTCCAGTGATAAAAAAATACCGGTTGGGGTTGCGAAAACTTCTACGTATGGGATTTTGCACGCTTTGCAAATCCTTGTAATTGTATCCTCTACCCGATATGCTTCTGCACCATTTTTCATCATCAATTCCCCCGCACGCAGAGCAAGAATGAGTACCTTTTTTTGCATCTGATTGATCATGGCAATACCCTTTCGTTCACCCGGTAAAAAAAAACTACTGGCGAACTCCCCCTTTTTTCTGATATTATACCATTAATTTAAGGATAACAATAGCTCATAATAAAGAAGTAAAGGTAAGGAATTTAATATGATGGAAGAAAAACAAACAACCTATCGAATCGGGCCTATTCGTCCGCCGAGTGAGGCGAATAGTCTGCTCCTCCAGATCACAGAAGGATGTACGTGGAATCGATGTAAATTTTGTGGTTTATATAAGCATGAGGGATTTAAAGCCTTCTCTGTTGATAGCATTAAAAGTGATATTGACGTGATGGCTGAATATGCAGAGATTGCAAAGAATTTTCAAAGGGAAGATGGCTCCTGGAATAAACGAGCTGCTTTGGAAAAACTGAATAACATGACACGCAATGAACAGAATTGCTATTATTTTGTATATCGCTGGCTTGCCTGTGGTGGAGAAAATGTATTCCTTCAGGATGGGAACTCATTGGCGGTAAAGACAAAAAGAGTTATTGAGGTTCTTCGCTATCTGCGTGAAAAGCTTCCGAGCATAAAGCGGATTACCACCTATGGACGTGCGGAGACTTTATCAAAAATCAGTGTAGACCAATATAAGGAGCTGAAGGCGGCTGGCTTGAATCGGATTCATTCCGGCTTTGAATCCGGCTCGGACAAAGTACTTGAGTTGATTAACAAAGGGACTACCTCCGAGCAGCAAATTACGGCGGGAGAAAACATTAAGGAAGCGGATATTGAACTTTCTGTCTACTTCATGCCTGGAATCGGAGGGAAAACCTTGTCTGTTGAAAATGCGTTGGAAACAGCAAAGGTAGTTAGTGAAATTAATCCGGATTTCTTAAGGGTCAGAACCGCAGTGGTCAAGGAGGACACGGAGCTTTGGCAAGACTACTTGAATGGTAGATTTCAATTGTGTAGTGAAAATGAAAAGCTGACGGAAATCAAGCTTTTGATAGAAAATGTCAAGAACTGTACAGGAATGTTGGTGAGCGACCATATGATCAACCTGCTTCAAGACATTCAAGGAAGGCTTGATTTGGATCGTTCCAAAATGTTGGATGCAGCTGTGGAATATTTCGATATGCCGGAATTTAGACAAAAGCTGTTTCAGTTAGCGCGGCGTTCCGGAATGGTCACAAAACCTGAAGATTTAGATCAGCTGCCACAAGACCGCTTGAAACAGTTTTCTCAAATCGTGCGAAGCATTTCTGATGATCTGGTCTGGGATAAAAAAATGAATGAGATGATGAATGATTATATATAAAAGGAAGGACAACACAACGACACCTCATCTCATAAATGAGATGAACGTTGCATATTTGTTTAAAAAGTGAGAAAAATTATCTGACAATAGAGTGGATTTTTATGAATTTAAAAAATGCCCAACCCATTGAAATTGGGGATGAATTCTGAAAATTATAATATTTTTTATAGAAAGTTGTAAGTTGGCATGAAAATTGAAATATAAATAGACAATCGTTAGCTACTCTAGAAAAAGAGTTATTAGTTAAAATTAGAGGAGGTATTTATACCATGACCGCATGTAACAAAGAATTAGCATTGAAAGAGGCACAAAAAATTGTAGGTTATATTGAGAAAGCCGAATTGACAAAAGAAGAAAAAGACACGATTGTTAAGGATTCCATTGCCAACTTTAACGAAAATGTTAACCCTGGCTGGCTGGAATACAGAAAATCCGTTTCTACAAATGCTGCTTTTGTAGAATGGACTGACTCTGTAGACCACTTTGAGGATCTTCATGGAACACAATTCATTGATTGTCTGGGTGGCTTCGGAATCTATACTTGTGGACACAGAAATCCTGAAATTTTAAAGACTGTAAAAGCTCAGCTTGACAGGTATGCATTGCACAGTCAGGAACTGGTTGATCCGTTGAGAGGTTATCTTGCGAAGATTCTTGCAATGATCACTCCTGGAGATTTACAATATGCTTTTTTTACAAACGGCGGAGCAGAAGCTGTTGAAATGGCGCTTAAGCTTGCTCGTCTTGCGACAGGCGGAAGATGGTATATCTCCACAGTAGGAGCATTCCATGGAAAATCAATGGGAGCAATCTCTATGGGCGGAAAAGGTGCTTACAGAGAAGATTATACTCCAATGATTCAGCAGGTTCAGCACGTGAAATACGGTGATGCCGATGCGATGGAAACTGCAATCAAGAATTTACAGACCGTTGGCGAAAAAGTTGCCGGTGTTATCATTGAACCGATTCAGGGTGAAGCAGGAGTTCAGATTCCTCCTACGGGATACTTGAAAGCGGTGAGAGCAATCTGCGATAAGTATGGCGTAGCGATGATCGTTGACGAAATCCAGACTGGTATGGGAAGAACCGGTACCATGTGGAGATGCGAAGTCGAAGATGTCTGCCCGGATATCTTGACTTACGGAAAAGCTTTTGGTGGCGGCATTATGCCTATCACCGGTATTATTGCAAGACCTTGGTGCTGGGGAGAGAAATTAATCGAAAATCCTTGGATCCTCGGTTCTCCGACCTTTGGCGGAAACCCGCTCGCTTGCTCAGCTGCACTTTCAACTATTAAATATATGCTTGAAAATGACATTCCTGGACAGTGTAAAGAAAAAGGCGACTACTTCATGGTTAAACTGAATGAGATGAAGGCAAAATATCCTACTGTACTGAAAGAAATAAGAGGTGCCGGTCTTCTGATTTGTATGGAATTCCCGGAAGCAGAAGTTGGTTATGCAGTGACGAAGGGATTATTCGACAGGCATGTAATGACTGCAGGAACACTTGTAAATGCCAAGACAGTAAGGATCGAACCACCTGCAACATTATCCTATGAACATATTGATGAAGTATTATCAAAGTTGGATGCTTCCATTGCTGATGCAAAAAAAGAATTTAAACTATAATATGCTTTACTAAATAAAGAAAAAGAATGCTGCTATAAAATAAATACAATAGGAAATCAATTTTTCTTTATTCTAATAAACCATTGAAAAATTCATCATATTATAACCTTGAAATACCGGAGTGTTATGTAATGCTTCGGTATTTTGCCGTATCTGTAATTTATTCTTTGTTCTTTCCATTCAGATCTGAGAATCAGGTAAATTATTTGGAGAAGTATTAAGATAATTCTGCTAATTTGGTTACTGGTTTGCTGTTTGTTGTATTCGTATAAATGTTGAAAAATCAACGTTTTGCTCTCGGGAAGCAACAAAAAAAGCAAAAAAAGCTATACTTTTTTACGAAATGTGGTATAATGAGATGGTCTTATTGATAGACAAAGGAAAGAGAGGGAAAATAGATATGGCAAAGAAGCTTTTATCTGTGTGGCTTTCGTTGACAATCTTACTTTTCTCATCAATTTCTATATATGCTGAAGAAAACGTTCAAGGAGATTTTTTTATTAAAAAAATTGTTGTTAACGGTGAAACGATTGACAACAATCAACTACAGTTTCCATTTTTTCTATATAAGGATACGACTTATATCCCATTAACACCCGAGATGGGGGAAATATTTGGATTAAAAGCCGAAATGAATTTTGAAAGCCGCACACTAAAACTTTTGAAAACTGAGCCGTCACTGGTTAATATCAGTGAACGGTGGAAGAAAAACGAAAGAAAGGATGTCCTAACGCAAGTCTTTGACGAGGCGAAGGTTCTGGCCTATGAGCTGGATTCACAAAGTCTGAAAGATGTAGTGCAGGGCAACTCAACGGATGATGAAACTGACATCGGTCAGAAGCCAGAAGAGAATGTAAGCGACGAAGAAAAAGCAGTGCAAGACAACTCAGCTGATGACGAAACTGACATCAGCCAGAAACCAGAAGAGAAAATAAGCGACGAAGAAGAAGCAGTGCAAGACAACTCAGCTGATGATGAAACTGACATCAGTGAGGCAACAGAGGAAAATATATACAACCAAGTAATAGAGATACCGCAATTGTCAGTCAGGGAAATTGACCTTGGAGGCCTGCCTGTTCTGACAAAAGGAAAGATAGTATATCTTCCGTTAAAATCATTAACCGGAAAAAACGGATTTGGTTGGGATATCTATTATGACTCTTATACCGGGGTCTATGTAAGCACAAAAGAAGGGACGACTGCGAAATCCTACTGGAATGAAGCAGAGTCAAAATATAATATGGGCCTGGTCAGCTATATCCGTAAATACAATGGAAGTTATACGGTAAGCAAAGCACAGGAACTTGTATTTCTGTTCAAAAACGCAGCAGCTACGTATCACATTGATGAGAGAATTCTCGTGGGGGTAGCGCATAAAGAGAGCACGTTTAATGCAAAAGCCAAAGGGAGAAGCGGTTCTCTTGGAATGATGCAGGTAATGCCTTCCACTGGCGCGAGGTATGGCTTGAGCAAGGAACAGCTTTTAGATGCGGAGACCAGCATCAATTTCGGGGCAATGTATCTCAGTGAAAGAATTGCAGCTTATGGCGGAGATGTAACAAAAGGATTTTCCGCATACAATCAGGGCTCAGTTGCTGTAAACCGAGGATCCTATTCAACCAGGTATGCCAATAACATTATTGGTGCGATTAACGGCATCAATTCTTACCTTACTTCAAACGGGTATGGGTTAGGATACTAAAATAAATCAAGACACAATATAGCATATAATAATAGAAATTAGTAAAAAGCCGAAGAGATCTTCGGCTTTTTAATTTACGGAAGTGGCGCAGTCACTTCTATCTTCCTTGATAACAAGATGTTACGCGTGTATTTCGAATTGTTATATTTCGGTATTTTTACGAAATTCCTTAGGTTTCACACCAACGATTTTTTTAAAAATCCTAGAAAAATATACAGGATCAGGAATGCCGACACGATCGGCAACCTCGTAGGTTTTAAGAGTGGTTGTAAGCAATAATGTCTTCGCTGCGTCAATACGGATGTTCTGCAAATAGGTACTCATGTTTTCCCCTGTTTCGCGCTTGAAAAGCTTGCTTAAATAGCTTGGACTCAGATAAACCAGGCTGGCTAAACTTTCAAGGGATAATTCTTCGCGGTAGTGCTGCGCAATGTAGTTTTTAATGGTATGAATGAGATTGCCTTGGTCGCTAGTTTCACTGGTCGTACGGTCAAGTATGAGTGTGACAAATGCGAGCATGCTTTTTTCCAGATTGTCGACGGAGTCGCCAACGATCAGTTTCTTTAATGCAGGCAGTCCGGTTTCTGAAACATATTCATCCGTACTCTTAAAAAACAACGGATTAATACAGAATTGATGAATATAGACACAGATGTTGCGAATTTCTTCTATTGGAATTTTATTTTCTTTTATATATACAAAAAGTTTCGTAATAATTTCAAGTGTACCGCTTCTGTTTTGATTTTCGATTGCCGATTTCAGAAGCTTGAGGTCTTCAAAAATATGAGCCATTGTCTCTCGTGGGATGGCAGGCATTTGTGAGAAATTGACCACGGACTGTTCGGAAGTATATTGGGCAATTTGTACCGCTTGACTGGCTTCGTCTGCCGCGTTTGCCATGTGCATCGGATCGGTAGAAAAAGAACTGATACCAACATACAGAAAAAAGCGGGGAAGACTTCTGATAATGTTTACCGCCTCACGGCACTGATCCGTCAGAGCTTTCGTTTCAGGAGTGCATACGATGGTGAAGCACATTTGGTCGCCGCAAGGAACGAAATGCACAGGATAATCGTTTAAACAGTCAGTGAGCACGGTTTGCGATTGCTGTAGATAAAGAGCAAGATCATCTGCCTCTTTACTCAATGGTACAATTTCCAATCGAAGCACATAGTAACCGGTTAAATCGAGTCCAAGCTGCGCGATGCAGTTTTGTACGTAAAGGTATGACAGATTAACGCGGACAATGAGATCGTGCAAGAACATACTCCGCTGCAGCAGGAGGTTCTGTTCTGATTGATCCGCCAGCTTACGAGCGAGATGCTGGTTGCTGCTCTCCTCGACAATACGCGCTTTGGCTTTTTCAATTGCATGAATTAATGCGTCCACTGAGGTCGGTTTGAGTACAAAATCAATTACACGATATTCTATGGCGCGCTGAGCATACTCAAAGTCTGGAAAGCCGGTAAGAATAATCATTTTAATATGGGGATAGGTTTCACTTAACCAGCAAGCCAGCTCCAGGCCATCCATTTCCGGCATGCGAATATCACTGATTACGATGTCGGGCTGAATGACAGGAATCTGATTCAAAGCGTCAATTCCGTCTTCTGCCTGTGCGGCTACGACACAGTCCATGTTTTCCCAGCGGATGCAGTGGGCCAGACCCTTTCGAATCGCAGCCTCGTTATCCACGATCATAATTTTGAACATCATAAGCGCTCCTTTCAGAAGTATTATCTGTATCAATGGGAAGCGTGAGCATAACATCGGTACCCTTGCCGGGTATTGATGAGATCGTTATGCCATATTGCTGACCGTAGAGCAGCTGGACACGTCGGTTAATATTAATCAGGGCAACATGATTATGACGCGTTTCATCCTTGTTTTTTTCAGGTTTGTCAAAATTAAGCTTCGCGGTGTCAAATCCGACACCGTTATCGGAAACCCGTACACAAATGTCTTCCTCCTCTTCCCAGATGCTGATACGAAGAGTGCCGCCGCTGCGTTTCGGTTCCAGTCCATGAACGATGCCGTTCTCCACAATCGGCTGGATTGTAAGCTTTGGCAGGTAGTATTGAAGAATAACGGAATCCTCCAGATTGATTTCGTATTGAAGCTTGTCCTCGAAGCGCTCCTTTTGTAATTCAAGATAATATCTTACATAAAGGAGCTCTTCTTGAAACGTGATGGTTTGTTTGTGTTTATAGGTGATATTAGCGCGAAGCAGCTGCGCAAGATTTGATACAATACGGCAGATTCCGTTCTGATTGGCGGCGAGGCAGCGCATATTAATTAACTCAAGGACATTAAAGATAAAATGAGGTTGGATCTGAGATTCCAGCAGGCTGAATTCGGCTTCGCGCAACAACAGCCCTTTGGTATACACCTCTGCAAACAGGGTTTCCAGGCGATCCGCCATGTCGTTAAAAGCGGTAGCCATTCGTTCTGTTTCGCGATAAGGGGTTGGATCCATACGCACAGACAAATCACCGGTTGCAAGGAGATCTATTTTATGAAGCATCTGCCGTACGGGTTTGATAAGTAAATAAAGGATAAAGCCCCCAATGATCAATGTTATTAGCAAGATTAATATCGTAAAAAGGCTGTAGACGCTAAGCGTTTGATGAATGGTTTCCAGAATTTCACTCTTTGGGATAAACACATCGATTCGTACCCGGGCAGGGGAAAGGATTTGCCCGGTATGATAATAAGAAGCACCGTCTATGTTTGCATATTCGCCTTTGGGATTTCCGGTCGCAATTGCAGCAAAGGAAGGTTCGGTCTTTCCGATTACGCTGCCGTCCGTCCGGCTTACAACGACAACTGCTTGCTGATAGATCGTATCGATATATGAGGTGTCCACCAGCGCCGAAGCGCGCAGTTCTATAATAATTTTTCCGATTGTCTGCAGGCTTTCAAGATCAATATAATCTACGATGCAATAGCAATAATCCGGGTATTCCTCAAGGGTGTAAAGATCACGTGCGGAATTCGCACTGCCCAGCTTGTCGAAGACATGCATGACGCGGCGAGAGGTGCCAATAAACACGCCTCCGCGCAGTACGGATAAATACTGCTGCCCGTCTTTAACCAGATAAATTCCAGTCACCGTATTGGGATCCAGTGTATCGCTGACCAGGAGAGCGCGGCTTAGACCTTCTTCAACCTCTAATCTTTTGAGCTGATCGGGAGCAATTGCGGTATGCATAATTTGCTGTGTCGCAGCGTCGCTCATCAGATAGTAGATACTGTTACGCATGGCATTCAGCGTCGAATTTGTGCGCTCCGATGCCTGACTCAGATAAAAATCAACCGTTTCGCGCACGGTATTTTTCAGCCTGGAAGATGCGGCGCTGCCGAAATAGACCGCAGTGCAACAAATTGGTAGAATAATCAGTATGCAGCACAGCAGTACCGCGATTGCAGCAAGAGACTTTTTATGTTTCATGCGTTGACCCCTTGTAATAAATCTTAACTTGATGTTATCTTATCATATTTGAAATAGTATGAAAACAGCACACTTTAGAATTTAATCAACGTCAAGGCAGACTGTGCGATATTTTACTAGAATCAGTCAAAAAAATCCGGTTTTTGACTGACAGTGGCTTGAAATGGTAATAGCCTTTCAAAGCAAACAGAATAATACCAAATTTTATCCGATTGCTTTATAGTTTTTATTCCGGATATTTTCTATAATCAAAATAACATAGGGACGGAATATTTCGGCCTGAAGTCAAAATTGAGGAGGATTATCATGAAGAAGAAGAGATTATTGGCATTGACAATGTCAGCATTTATGGCAGTTACATTGTTCACAGGCTGCGGTAAGAGCAATGACAGTGCAGATTCAGCTTCGGATAGCGGTGTCACTACCATTCACTACCCGACTTTCCAGTGCGGTGTTAACACAGCGGCACCTGTGGTCGCTCAGCTGGTTGAAGAATTCAATCAAGAATATGAGGGCAAGTATAAGATCGAACTGGAAGAGGTTCCAGGTGATGCAAACTATGTAGATAAAATAAAGGTGCAGCTTGGCACCGGAGACTTGCCGCCTGTTGTATATGGTGCCGGTTATAATTTACTCGATTTGGCATTGGCAAAGGATCTTGTTGTTGATCTGACGGATGCGGTAAACGCCGACTCTGATTGGAAGGCACTTTACTCCGAGACCTCGTTGGTAACCAACAGCCGTAACGATAAGATTTATGCTTCTTCCGTTGAGGGCTCGATTGTTGGGTACTTCTACAATAAGGAGTTGTTTGAAAAGGCTGGTATTTCAGAGCCTGCCAAAACTTGGGATGAATTTTTCCAGCAGTGTGATAAGCTCAAAGCAGCTGGTATTACCCCGCTTGCTATGGATACTGCCGACTCTGCATGGGTCACGCAGCTTTGGTGGGGTGCAATGGTTGCTACAGCCAATGAGGACGGTCTGAAATTCATGGAGACGATGAATCCGTCTGATTATAATTCACCGGAGATGGTGGCAGCGGTAGAAATGGTGCAGAAGATGCTGAAAGAGTATACTACGCTGGATGCCATCGGCGGTAAGTATGAGAATGCCGCAAACAATTTCCTGTCCGGTCAGGCTGCAATGATTGCAAACGGACCTTGGATGATTGGAGATTTTTCCGATACTTCCAAGACGGTTGAAGGCTTTGCAGACAAGGTTGGAGCAGCGGTTTACCCTGAAAATTTTGTGTACGATGCTCCGATCCAGGGTTATTTTGTCACTAAACAGGATGACCCTAAGGTGGAAGAAGCCGCGATTGCTATGGTGAAATTCTTTACATCTGCGCATGCCCAGCAGCTTGGGCTGGAGATGCAGGGTATGGTACCTGCTTCCGATACGGTTAAGGTAACAGATACAGCTGCAGAAAAGTATCCGCTATTGGTTGATTTTCTGAGTAAGGCTTCTAATGCTTCTGTTCGCAGCGATAATATGCAAGCAACGATGTATTCTAACCTGCTGGATGTAGTCAGCCAGGAATTACCGCGCTTATATTCCAGTGAATTGGATGCAACTGCATTTTGCCAGAAACTGACCGATGCAGCGGCAAAGAACAACTAACGGGAATACAATTACATGAAACTTACTTATTATAAAGGATAAGAAAAAAATGGGCTCACAGGGAAGCTTCGTGAGTCCATTTGCTTAACATAAGTCAATTAAATTTGGGAAGGACTGAGGCATCGTGAAAATCAAGAAAGGCTGGATCCCTGTGTTTCTGGCTCCGGCGGTCGTTCTTTTCCTGCTAATCTATGCGGTACCGCTTATCATAGTTTTTACTACTTCACTATTCGATTATCGACTGACGCAACAGGGAATAACCTTTATCGGAGTGGATAACTATATTCGGCTGATCCATGATCCGGATTTTATGAAGGCACTTACAAATACGGTCGTTTGGATTGTAATTCAATGTATTCTGCACGTGGCTCTGGGTACGATTATCGCGTTGATTCTTTATAAAAAGCCAAGAGGCTGGAAATTTGTACGGACAGCGTATATGGTACCTAATATTATTTCTAACGCTGCGATTGGAATGATTTTTCTGAACATCTTCAATCCGCAGTTCGGAGTGATTAATTCGCTGCTTAAGGCGGTTGGGCTTTCCGGTATCACACACAACTGGCTGATGGATTCATCGACTGCGTTTCCATCCGTTACGCTGATTTGGGTTCTGTTTGCGGGGTATACGACAACCCTTGTCCTTGCACAGGCGCTTTCGATTGACGAGTCGATGCTGGAGGCTGCGCGGGTTGATGGTGCGACCCCGTTTCAGATTGATTTGTTTGTAATGCTGCCCATGCTGAAAAAGATAATAGGCACAACGATGATTATGGCGGCAACCTATATGCTGCAAATGTTTGATCTCATTTATATTACAACCAACGGCGGACCTGGAAAAGTGACAACCAATCTTCCGCTTCAGCTTTACGGAGTGTACAAAACAGAAAATAATTACGGCTACGCGAACACAATCGGTGTAAGTATTGTAGTAATCGGCGTAATTGCTATGACGATTATAAACAAGGCGCTCAAAGTCAACACAGAAGATTATTAAGGAGGCGACATAACGTGAAATTAAGCCAAATGGGCGGAAAAGAACGTGTTTCATGCGTATCAAAATACCTGTTCCTTATTCTATGTGTCCTTGTCGCATTGTTCCCGATTATCTGGGTTATCCTGTCATCCTTTAAGACGAATTCGGAAATTTTATCCAACGGTGTGGCTTTACCGCATAGCTTTAGTTTGAAAGGATATCAGGATGCACTCAGTATATCGCCAATTCTAAGTTATTTTTGGAACAGCATCATTATTTCCGTTATTTCGACGATACTCAACATACTGTTTCTGTCGATGGCGGCATATGTGTTTGCACGATGCACATTTAAGGGGAGAGATACGATTTTCTTTCTTCTTTCCCTTGCACTGGTTATTCCTATGACGGCACTGCTGCATCCGGTGTACAGCGTGATTCAGCATCTTGGACTCTATGATACGAAGGCTGGTTTGATTCTGGTTTACACAGCACTCAATCTGCCAATGTCGCTTCTCATTTTGCGAAGCACATTCCTGTCTATTCCAAAAGCAATTGAGGAAGCCGCTTATGTTGATGGTGCAGGTTTTGTGCGAACCTTTTTCCAAATTATGCTTCCTTGCGCCAAGGGCGGACTGACCTCGGCAGGCGTGCTGGCTTTTCTGAATTCCTGGAACGAATTTACCTTTGCACTGGTGCTGACAAGCGGACAGTCTGCACGTACGCTGCCTCTTTCTCTCAGCTATTTTACTGCCCAGTTTAGCTTCAACTATACGGCGATGTTTGCAGCGGTTACCATAGCGGTGCTTCCGTCAATCGCGGTGTTTGCGATTTTTCAGGAACAGGTCGTTTCCAGCCTGACCGCAGGCTCTGTCAAGGAGTAAAAGCAGAATGAATCGCGGATATTGCCAGCAGCACGGTGAGGATTGAATTTTATGGGAACGTCTGCGTTTTAATATATAACTTATTTAAAATTGGAGGAAATCAATGATTAAATTAGGAGTTATCGGTTTGGGAGAAGTATCCCAGCTAATGCATCTGCCTATTTTGCAGGATCTTTGTGATAAATTTCAAGTGGTGGCGGTGTCTGACGTGTCTCCGTCCTTGGTTCAGTTTATTCAAGAGAAATACCATGTGAAGGACGGATACCTGTCGGCAGTGGATTTGATAGAACAGGCGGATATTGATGCGGTGCTGATTTTGTCTCCGGATCAATATCACGGTGAGTATGCTGCGCGTGCTCTAAAGGCAGGTAAGCACGTTTTTGTAGAAAAACCTGTTACGCTGTGCAGCGAGGAGCTGCGTGAGTTAATCTCGCTCAAAAATCAGTATCCGGATCAAACCGTTATGGTTGGATATATGCGGCGCTATGCAGGGCCTTTTCTAAAAGCAAAGGAGATATTGGGAAGGGAGCCGCGTAAAACGGAATATCTGCGCTTTCGGGATATCATCTGTGAAGGACCGTTCTATATCGGGCAGACGAGACCTATCTTTTATCCGCAGGACGTGTCGGACGACATAATAAGGGAAGGTAGTGCACGCCGCCGGGCTCATTTGGACCGGGCAATCGGTGCGGATGCGACGGAGGAACAGCGTGTGACTTATCAGATGATGGCTGGTCTTGGATGCCATTCCTTTTCGGCGGTGCGTGAGTTGTTTGGATTACCGAAAAAAATCCACTCGGTAACCACGGCAGCAGGTGGAGAACAGGTTGTCGTTGTCATGGAGTTTGATGGGTTTTTGGCTACTTATGAGTTGATAAACAATCAGAACATTGTGCAGTTTGATGCTGCGATTGAAATATTTCAGAAAAACCGCAAGGTGCTGATAAAATATGAGACACCGTATATCCGTTATCAGCCTATGTCTGTACAGGTTATTGAATCCAATGAGAAAGATACGAAAACCACAAATTATGGGCCTGATTTTCATGATGCGTTTCAGACTGAGCTAAATTTGTTTGCGGAATGTATTGCGACCGGCAGGAAACCGAAAACGGTGTTTGAGGATGCGGAGGATGATTTCAGGCTATTCGAGGAGCTTATCCGTGTTATGGGCGATCAGATGAAGAAATAAGGAGGCAAAAATGAGCAAGATAAAAATTGCAACCGCGCCATGCTCCTGGGGAGTGTGGTACGCAGACGGTACACCATCGGGCACGCCTTATGAGGTATTTCTGAAGCAGGCACAGGAGATTGGGTATCAAGGATTGGAACTGGGTCCGGACGGTTATTTGCCTGCGGATGAAAGTCAGCTGACTGAGATATTGGAAAAGCATGGTCTTGCTGTTTGTGCAGGGACAGCCTGCTATCAGTTCGATCATTACCACGATTTTGAGGGGTTTCGCCCGCAGCTTAAGGCTCTATGTGAGCGTATTCATTCTTTGGGCGGAAAATATCTGGTGACGATGGACGAGTCTGACGTTGGCTTGTACAGCGAAAAAAAGGCAGAGTATACGGCAGAAACATGGAATAAATATTTTAGTATGTTTCAAAAGCTTGGAGAATTCACGGAGAAGGAATTCGGTATTCAGACCGTGTATCACCCGCACATCAAATCACTGATCGAAACAGAGGAAGAAATCATACGGCTTATGGACAATACCGGCCTTGATTTGTGCTTTGATACCGGACATCACGCTTATGTTAACGGCAATGGAAAGCAGGGAGATCCATCTGCAACTGATTTTCTGCAAAAATATGCCTTGCGTATTCCTTATCTGCATTTCAAACAGGTTGATGGTCAGGTTTACCAAAGAGTATTATCGGAGCATTTGGATTCGGATACGGCATTTGACATGAATGTAATGTGTGACCTTCCGGATGGGATTATTGACTTTATGGAAATCAAGCGCGTGCTTGATGAGGTTGATTTCGACGGTATCGCGGTCATAGAGTCTGACATGCCGCGTGCCACCAATGCACAGGCTGCAGCTTCGGCCAGAAGAAATTTAGATTATCTGAAGCAAATTCATATGATTGATTGAGGTGAAAATAAATGAAAATCATCCTCTGCAAAAATTATGGGGAAATGAGCCGCAAGGCGGCGGAACTGACGGCAGACAGTGTGCGTGAAAATCCTGAGGCTCTGGTAAGTTTTCCGGGCGGGGATACGCCGCTGGGCACAGTAAGCACCTTTGCTGATATGGTGAATGAAGGGGTGATTGATATCTCCAGGGCACGTTATGTTTCGCTGGATGAGTGGGTCGGGCTTTCCCTTTGGCATAAAGGATCGTGCGGACAATTCAATATGGAATACTTAATCAACCGGCTGAAAAAACCTTTTGCAGAAGTTCATATTATTAACGGGGCGGCGGATGATCTGGAGAAAGAATGCCTTCTGCTTGATGCATTTATAGAAAAAAATGGTCCGCTTGATGTTTCCGTGCTCGGCATCGGTATGAATGGCCACTTGGGCTTTAACGAGGAAGGTGTGGATTTTAACCGGAACGCCCATATTATTCCGTTGTCGGAAACGACGAAGCGGGTGATGGTCAAGTACTTTGGTGATCAGCTTCGACCTGCGTATGGGATTTCGCAGGGAATCCGCCAAATCATGGAGGCTAAAAAAGTAATATTGATCGCTGATGGTGCGCACAAGGCTGGAATTATTCGCCGTGCGATCAGAGGCGAGGTGACAAATCAGATACCGGCCAGCGTGCTGCAAAACCATCCGAATTGTTATGTGGTGGTGGATGAGGCAGCCGCGGCGGAACTGTGAATGTGTTTGATGGCCTGCTTGAAAGGCGGGCTGAGATTGCGTCCAAGCGTTTGGTGGTTGGATTTGACGGTTTTATAGATACAATTGTGCGTCCGGTTCGTCAGTCCGAAACGGATCATACTCCTGCTCAAATGTTTGGAACCATTCGTGAGTTCGGTGAATTTTTGGTGAGCTGTGCCGAGAAAAGCTGTTCGGTTGAACTGAAAGTTGAGGCAAGGCAGTTGGGCGGTAACCTGCCATATTTGTCGCGCTGTGCCGGAATGCTGGGGCTTGACGTAACTTGTATTGGTATGCTGGGAGAGGATGGTACGGTGGATCAGCTTTTTCAGCAGATGCCTTGTACCCTTTATTCTTTTGCAGCAGCAGGTCAGTCAACCTGCTTTGAATTTCAGGATGGAAAGATACTCTTTGCTTCGGATTGTCGTCTGCCGCATGAGCCGTGGCAAACGGTACTTCATGCAACCGGCGGCAAGGCATCAGAGCTCTTTCGCAGTGCTGACCTGATTGCGCTGGTAAACTGGAGCGAACTCTCCTTTGCACAGAGGTTATGGGAGAAGGTTTATACGGAAGGCTTAGCCGGAGAGAGGAAAGACAAAGCAAGGTTCGCGTTTTTTGATTTATGTGACTGTTCGCGCAGAACGAATTATGAAATAGAATCAGTGTTGCGTCTAATTGGCAACTTCTCAACGCTGCGTACTACGATTTTAAGTTTGAATGAGAACGAGGCGCATGTAATTGCAGCGAGAGTATTGAACTGTGGGTATGATTTGGCTATGATCGGGAAAACGCTGCGTGAACGTTATGGCGTTGATGAAGTGTTGATCCATACGATCCATGAAAGCCTGCTTGTCACTTTGCAGGGCGTAACGCTGCGCCCCACGGATTTTGTTGCACATCCCAAAATATCTACAGGTGCAGGCGACAATTTTAACGCGGCATTTTGTTTTGGTACGGTTATGGGGATGACCGACGAAGATCGTGTATTTTTTTCCAACCGTTTTGCAAGCTTTTATGTTTCACACGGATACAGTCCTTCTCTGGAGAAAATCGCATTGTTTTAGATATGCTTTGCCGTATGAATCGCAGTCGGATCCAGTTATATGCAAGTGTTAAGGATAGAAATGCATAAAATTCTGATTTAAAATTAGGAATTGTGCATTTTTATCCTTTTTTCTTACAATCTTATCGCAAATAAATCAATTTTTTGGAATACTAACCGTATAAGTTTTCTATGCAATCCTGCGTAAAATGATAAATAAATATTCGTATTATTTATTGAAATTAAATAAATTAACTGATATTATAAACATATAAATTGGAAAAATAACAATAAACACGAACATTAAATAAATTGTTACGTATAAATATTCGTTGTTATAGACGATAAAAATCAGCAAATCAAAGATTAGCGATTTTTTAGTCTAAATTCTGTCTGCGGTTCTGAAGAACCGGACAGAATGTTAAGGAGGATGCCATGGTACGCCGTATTTATGTTGAAAAGAAAAAGGGATATGATATTGAAGCACAGGGATTATTTGAAGATTTAAAGGAAAACTTGCATTTGAAGGGATTGACTACTGTGAGGGTAATCAATCGTTACGATATGGAAGGGATTGATGATGTCACCTACGAAGCCGCGAAGTATACCATTTTTGCTGAGCCTGCCATTGATAGAGCGTTTGATGAAGAAATCTCTATTGATGCGGGCTCTCGATTTTTCGCTGTTGAGTATTTACCGGGGCAATACGATCAAAGAGCTGACTCGGCTGCGCAATGTATTAAACTAATGAATGTCAATTCGGATGTAACTGTAAAATTTGCGCGGTTGGTTATTCTGGTAGGCAACATTTCCGAAGAGGAATTCACAGCAATTAAAAACTATTGCATCAATCCGGTGGATTCTCAGGAAGCTGGACTGGAAATGCCAGACAAGCTGGAGATGCAGACCGTCATCCCGGAAAAAGTGAGAATCATAGATGGATTTTGTCAGATGTCCGATGAGGATATCGCCCTTTATCGTGAAGAGCAGAGCTTTGCCATGAGCAAAGAGGATTTAAAATTCGTCAGAGACTATTTCTCCGACGAAGAAAAGCGAAATCCGACAATGACGGAACTGAAGGTGATTGACACCTATTGGTCCGATCACTGCAGGCATACGACATTTTTGACAAAGATCAAATCGGTTGACTTTGAAGAAGGACCTTATGCGGAATTGATTAAAAACACTTTCCATGACTATCTGAAAATACGGGAAGACGTTTACGGTGGCTCAGAACGCGATTTAAGTCTCATGGATATGGCTGTGATTGGCGCAAAATATCTAAAGAAAAAGGGTCTGATGGAAGATTTGGATGAATCAGAGGAAATTAATGCTTGCAGTATAAAAGTAAAGGCTGAAATCGACGGTAAAGAAGAAGACTGGCTTGTCATGTTCAAAAATGAAACCCATAACCATCCAACAGAGATTGAACCGTTTGGTGGTGCTGCAACTTGTCTGGGGGGAGCGATTAGAGATCCCTTATCAGGGCGTGTCTATGTTTATCAGGCGATGAGAGTGACCGGAAGCGGCGACCCAAGAACGAGTCTTGAGGATACCTTGCCGGGGAAATTACCGCAGAGAATCATAACGAGGGGTGCAGCGAAAGGATATAGTTCCTATGGAAATCAAATCGGTTTAGCAACTGGCCAGGTATCGGAGATCTATGATGAAGGTTATGTGGCAAAACGTATGGAAATCGGAGCTGTGATCGGAGCCGCACCTGCCGCTCATGTTTATCGAGAAAGGCCAAGAAAGGATGATCTTATTGTCCTGATTGGCGGCAGAACGGGCAGAGACGGCTGCGGAGGAGCGACTGGCTCTTCGAAGGGGCATACGATGGAATCAATTTTAACCTGTGGTGCGGAAGTCCAGAAAGGGAATCCGCCTGTAGAACGAAATATTCAGAGGTTGTTCCGAAGAGAGGAAGCTGCTAAATTAATCAAACGCTGTAATGATTTTGGTGCTGGAGGGGTATCCGTCGCAATCGGAGAATTGGCGGACGGAATTGATATCGATTTGGATCTGGTTCCAAAGAAATATGAAGGTCTGGATGGAACGGAGCTTGCAATTTCCGAATCTCAGGAAAGAATGGCGGTTGTGATTTCAGAAAAAGATTTCAAACAATTTATTCGATATGCTGAGGAAGAAAATCTGGAAGCTGTTGCTGTTGCAAAAGTTACAGATAATGCAAGATTCCGTATGTTCTGGAAAGGCGATTGCATCCTTGATTTGAGTAGAGAATTTTTAAATACAAATGGTATAAAGCAGGAAATCAATATATCCGTATTGGAAAAGGACGTCTTCTGCGAACTTCGGGAAGACAAGTCTGTTGAATCGGTCAATCTGGTTGAGTCTTTAAAAAACCTGAATTGCTGCAGTCAGAAGGGACTGATTGAAATGTTCGACAGCACCATCGGCGCATCGACTGTTTTAATGCCTTTAGGAGGCAAATATCAGCTTTCTCCGGCAGTGGGCATGGCAGCTAAACTTCCGATTACAAAGGGAAGTACCGATACGGCAACCCTTATGGCATATGGTTTTGATCCAAAATTATCAACCATCAGCCCGTTCCATGGTGCGTTTTATGCGGTAATTGATTCCGTTACGAAAATCGTCGCTATGGGAGGAGATTCTTCCAAGGTTCGGTTGACTTTCCAGGAATATTTTGAAAGGCTAGGAGAAAATCCAGAAAAATGGGCGAAGCCGTTTACCGCATTGCTGGGTGCTTTGAAAGCCCAAACCGAGCTTGGCGTTGCTGCCATCGGAGGTAAAGACAGCATGTCAGGTTCCTTTATGGATCTGCATGTACCGCCTACCCTTGTTTCCTTCGCAATCGGTATTACAGATGCAAACCAGGTACTGTCCACTGAACTGAAAAAGAAGAACAGTATGCTGGTGTATGTTACCGCAGATCGTGACGAACAGCAGATGCTAAATATGAAGCAATACCAAAAAAATATGAAAAGAATCCATGAATTGGCCTTGGAAGGAAAAATATTGTCAGCGAATACCATTGGAAGCGGAGGAATCTTCGTTTCTCTGGCCAAAATGGCAGTGGGAAACAAGATCGGTGCTTCTTTGGAGCAGATCACGGAAAAAGAACTTCGCACGCCGGATTATGGTGCGCTGCTTTTAGAAATAGAGAGCAAAGAGAATCTGAGTGAATTGCTGAAAGAAGTTCAGTTCAAAGTGATCGGAAAGACCACCGTTGAGGAAAAAATATCGGTTAAGGTTGCAGGACAGGATGGACAACCTGCTGAAACGATAGAAATCATGCTGGATGAGATCATGAAAAACTGGGTAGAACCGTTAGAAAGTATATTCCCTACCAAAAGAAAGTTTGGCACGGATAGGAAAACAGATCACCCTGCGGCAATATCTTATACGAAACGGTCAACGCACATTCCGTCTGTTAAAATCGCCAGACCAAACGTATTTATTCCCGTATTTCCGGGGACAAACTGTGAGGTTGACACAAAGCGAGCTTTTGAAAAAGCAGGTGCAACAGTAGATGTTCAGATACTAAGGAATTTAAATCAGGCAGATTTGATTGAATCTATTGATGAAATGATAAGAAAGATCAAAAATAGTCAGATGATCATGATACCGGGCGGCTTCAGCGGCGGAGATGAACCGGATGGTTCTGCCAAGTTTATTACGGCAGTATTTAGAAATCCGGTAGTTAAAGAAGCAGTTAGTGAACTTCTGGAGCAGAGAGACGGACTGATGCTGGGAATTTGCAACGGATTTCAAGCTCTGATCAAACTGGGGCTCGTTCCCTTTGGAAAAATTACAGAACCAAATGAAGCAAACCCGACCTTGACCTATAATCGGATCGGAAGACATACATCCTGCCTCGTAAGAACCAGAATTGCATCCGTGAAATCACCGTGGCTTGCTTATACGGAGGTTGGAGATATTCATACCATTCCGGTTTCCCATGGAGAGGGCAGATTTATTGCAAAGGATGAAGTGATTGGAAAACTGATAGAAAACGGCCAAATTGCAACTCAGTATGTTGATCTTTCCGGATCGCCAAGCGTGGAAGCTGCATTTAATCCGAATGAATCGGTGCTGGCTATTGAAGGTATCACTTCACCGGATGGCAGGGTGCTTGGAAAGATGGCTCATTCAGAGCGAATCGGGAAGAATCTTTACAAAAATGTTGCTGGAAATACTGATCAGAAGATCTTTGAGGCTGGCGTCGCTTATTTTCTCTAATGGTATCGAGACAAGTCTTTCTCATGAACCGGCGGTCGTATCGCATCATTAAACTGCGCTTTCGCGCAGAATGCCGCAAGGCTCATTCAAAAGACTGCCTCAATGCGTAACTATAAAAAAACGTGTACTTAACAATAGGAGGTACTATATGAAAGTTGCTATCGTAATGGGAAGCAAATCTGATTATCCGGTCGTAGAAAGAGCGGAAACCACTTTAAAAGAATTTGGTGTGGAATATGAAACAAGAATCATTTCAGCCCACAGAACACCAAGGATTGCAGAGAACTTTGCTTCAGAGGCAGAAGAAAACGGGATCGAAGTAATCATCGCTGCGGCAGGAAAAGCGGCTCATCTCGGAGGGGTTCTGGCGGCATTCACCGCAATGCCGGTGATTGGACTTCCGATCAAATCATCTACACTGGACGGGTTAGATTCGCTGCTTTCCATCGTGCAAATGCCCAAGGGAGTTCCGGTTGCCACCGTTGCCATAGCCGGAGCAGAAAATGCCGCACTTCTGGCCGTTCAGATCCTGTCGGTGAAATATCCGGCATTGAGAGAAAAGATGAAGGATTATAAAAAGAAAATGGAAGAAGATATTGTTAGACTGGATAAGGAATGGAATCAATAAGGGAGGAAATAAAAATGAAAAAATTAGAAATGTTATATGAGGGAAAAGCGAAGAAGGTATTCAAAACAGATGATCCGAAATTATACATTGTTGACTATAAGGATGATGCAACGGCATTCAACGGCGAAAAGAAAGGAACCATCGCGGATAAGGGCGTTGTGAACAATACCATGTCAGCCATTATCTTTGAAATGCTGGAGAAAAAAGGTGTTCCGACTCATATGGTAAAACTTTTGAGTGATCGGGAAACTCTGGTGAAAGCGGTAACGATTCTTCCCCTTGAAGTCATCATCAGGAATGTTGCTGCCGGTTCTTTCTCAAAAAGATATGGCGTAGAAGAAGGCAGCCCCCTTGCCAAGACAGTGCTTGAATTTTCTTATAAAAATGATGATCTCGGCGATCCGCTGATCAATGACGACCATATTTTAGCACTGGAACTGGCAACGGAAGAGCAGCTTGCAATTGTAAGAAAATATGCGTATGCGGTCAATGAAGCGTTAAAAGAGTTTTTCCTGGATAAGGGATTGAAGCTGGTTGACTTTAAGATTGAATTTGGTATCAGCGACGGGAAAATCCTTCTGGCTGACGAAATTTCTCCGGATACCTGCAGATTATGGGATGTTAAGACCAATGAAAAAATGGATAAGGACAGATTCAGAAGAGATATGGGAAACGTAGAAGAGACTTATCAGGAAGTACTTGCAAGAATTAAAAAATAGTCCAGCGGTGTTATGTCAAGAAGAAGATAGGTAAAAAATGATATATTTTTTACTAAACGTCATGAAAAGAAAAAACACCCACTTAAGCCCTGTCGATTCTGCTTAAAAATAGAAGCAGGGCAAAGACATTTGTCAGCAGCAGAGATTATCCCCGCTGTGACGGAATATACAGGCGGTTTTCCTTCAGCAATGTGAAGACCAACCGCACAAATTTACGGGCAGTTAAGGCAAGTGCACGTTTATGCTGATACTTGTTCACCTCTTTGTATTTGAGGTGGTAGAAGCGGCTGTACTCTGCGTCGCATCTCACAAGAGACAAGGCAGCTTCACTCAAGTAATACTTTAAAAATCGGTTGCCGGATTTAATGAGACGTGTGTTCTGAGCCTCAAAAACACCGGACTGATGCTTGTTCCACGCAAGACCAGCATATTTCGCCAGTGCAGCCTGATTGGGGAAACGATTGATTTCTCCGATCTCGGCAATAATACCGGCAGCATATACTGGGCCGATTCCTTTGACAGACTGCAAGGTGTTAGGAATCAGCACAAGCTGTGCAGCGATGGCTTTATCAAACTTTTTTATCTGAAACTCCAAGGCTTTCATAGAGCTTATGGATAAAGAAAGCACCTGGTTAACAGAGTCATTTACCGTTTTAGGCAGGCGGTAAGAACTGCGGGCAGCTTTCTGAATGGCTTTGGCTATCGCATCGGGATCAGGGAAACGGTTCTTACCTTTTTCTTTGATAAAGTCGGTCAGCTCATGTAAGTCCATATATGCCAGCTGATCTGGGGAGTCAAACTCCTGATAGACAGCTAAGGCAGCAGCGCCGAAGGTGTTGGAAAACACCTTGTCCTGTGCCAAAGAAGAGTACTTCATGAATAAGTAATTAAGCAAACAGCCAGTTGGTTTGAAGCTAACTTCCAGTTCAGGGGAACAGACTATTTTTGAAGCAGCCAGAACGGGCTCAACAGGAGAAAAAAGAACTATTACCTGATTGACACCAGGGCAATTATATCATGGGTTTTATTAAGCCGATTGAGGTAGTAATGATTTAATTATCAAAGAACAATATATAACTAAAAGTTATTATACAAGGAGAAACAAGAATGTTCAGTGAATTTGATATCAATAAAGAACTTCGGGAATTAGAGGAAGACAATGTTTACGATGAATGCGGCGTCGTAGGTGTTTATGCTCCTGGAAAAAAGGACATTGCAAGGTCGGTCTATTTCGGACTTCATTCTTTGCAGCACAGAGGACAGGAAAGTGCCGGAATTGCCTCCAATAAGGATGGCAAGATACAATATTACAAAGAAATGGGTCTTGTCCAGGAAGTCTTTAATGATGAAATTATCGAAAGACTGCAGGGAGATATCGCTATCGGTCACGTTAGATATTCGACTTCCGGGGAAAGCCATGCAGTCAATGCTATGCCTCTTGTTGTTTATCATAAGGGAGGAAGCCTGGCACTGGCGCACAACGGAAATTTAGTCAACGCGGAATTGCTGAGAGATGAGATGCAGGACAGAGGCGTAATTTTTCAAACTGCTATTGATTCTGAAGTGATCGCGGCACTCATTGCCCGTTTTATCAGGGACAACACCATTGAAGAATCTATCATAAAAACTTTGGGAATCGTTAAGGGCGCTTACGCTTTGGTCATCACCAGCGGGAACAAGCTCATCGGTGTCCGTGATCCCAACGGAATCAGGCCGCTTTGTATCGGGAAAAATAAAGAAGGTTATGTACTGTCCTCGGAAAGCTGTATTTTCCCGTTGCTTGGAGCAAAGTTTATTCGAGATGTGGAGCCTGGCGAAATCATTGTCATAGAGGATCACGAACTGAAATCCATTCGATACAATAAAGGCCAGAAAAAAGCAATCTGCGCTTTTGAATATGTTTATTTGGCAAGACCGGATAGTGACATGGACGGCCGAAGCGTATACATGGCAAGAACCCAGGCGGGAAGAATACTGGCAAAGGAGTATCCGGTAGAAGCAGATATGGTTATCGCCGTTCCAGATTCCGGAACCGTTGCCGCCATAGGCTATGCGGAAGAATCGGGAATTCCGTTTGGGGAGGGACTCATAAAAAACAGATATGTAGGCAGAACATTTATCCAGCCAGACCAAAGGATGAGGGATTTGAGCGTTCGATTAAAGCTGAATGTTCTCAAAGATAATGTGAAAGGAAAGCGGATCATTATGGTGGATGATTCCATTGTAAGAGGAACGACAAGCGGTAAGATCGTAAAAATGTTGAAAGATGCTGGAGCGCTGGAAGTGCATGTACGCGTCAGCTCGCCTCCGGTGATCCATTCTTGCCATTTTGGCATTGATACGCCGGAAAGGGATAAACTGGTTGCGGCTACCCATAGCATTGATGAAATCAGGGAAATGATTGGTGCGGACAGTCTGGGCTATATCAGTGTGGAAGGATTGATGCAATCAATTGATCTTGGTGGAGATAAGATGTGTGCTGCTTGCTTTAATGGAACTTATCCAATGCCGCTTCTGGATGAAGAGGCGAAAGCGAATAGGAAGCTTTCGGATAAGGAAAAGGAGGAATAACGATGTCCGAAGAAAAACTGACTTATAAAGACGCTGGGGTAGATACGAAGGAAGGGGAAAGGGCTGTTTCGCTGATGAAGCACCATGTAAAGAAAACCTTCAATGAAAACGTATTGACCGGTTTGGGCGGATTTGGAAGCTTGTTTCGTCTTGATGTGAAGGAAATGGAAGAGCCGATTCTTGTCTCTGGTACAGACGGAGTCGGAACGAAATTGAAGCTGGCATTTCTCATGGATCAGCATGATACTGTGGGACAAGATTGTGTGGCCATGTGCGTTAACGATGTCCTGTGTCAGGGAGCAAAACCGTTATTCTTTCTGGACTATATTGCAACGGGCAAAGTGAAGGCAGAAAAGGTCGCCGACATCGTAAAAGGGATTGCAGATGGATGTGTTCAGGCCGGTTGTGCTCTTGTTGGCGGTGAGACTGCGGAAATGCCGGATTTCTATGCCGATGGGGAGTATGATATGGCTGGATTTGCCGTGGGCGTTGTAGATAAAAAGAAGATGATTGACGGCTCGAAGATGAAAGAAGGAAATGCTGTGATTGGAATCGCATCAAGCGGGATACACAGCAATGGCTATTCCCTTGTCAGAAAGCTGTTCTTTGACAAGCTGGGAATGTCAACCAAGGATCAGGTTGAAGAACTGGGAACCACGTTAGGGGAAGCACTGATTACGCCGACCAAAATATATGCCAATGCTTGCAATGCGGTATTGGGAAAAACTGCTGTGAACGGGATCGTGCATATCACTGGCGGCGGATTTTATGAAAATATTCCAAGAATCATACCGGAGGGTCTTGGTGTCAGGATTACCCTTGGAAGCTGGAAGATTCCACCCGTCTTTCAATACATTCAGAAGATGGGAAATATTGAGCTGAAAGAAATGTTCTCCACCTTTAATATGGGAATCGGTATGATGATGATGGTTGATGCAGAGAGAAAAGATGAAGTTCTTGCTGCACTGGAAAAAGCGGGAGAGCATGCTGTAGTGATCGGTGAAATCGTAAAGGGACAAGGCGTCAGCATTACTGCGTTATAGCGATGACCGTTGTGTGGCGGTGCAAAGCGCCGTGATGGAGGTAAAAATGGAGCAATCGAAAGACATGGTAAATATCACGGTTCTTGTTTCCGGCGGAGGTTCCAATCTGCAGTCGATCATGGATCATATTGAAAATGGATATCTGGATAAGGCAAGGATCGCACAGGTGATATCCAGCAACCCGGATGCATATGCCCTTGAACGTGCAGAAAAAAGCGGAATACCCGGGATCAGCATTACAAAGGCACAATGGCCTGAAGAGAAGGAACGGCAAAGGATCATTTTAGAAAAAGTGCAGGCGGTTGATACGGATCTGATCGTATTGGCAGGATATATGAGTATTTTAGGCCAGGAACTGATCGAAACCTACCGAAACCGCATGATCAACATCCACCCGTCCCTTATTCCAAAATACTGCGGAAAAGGGTTTTACGGAAAACACGTACATCGGGCGGTATTGGAGGGCGGTGAACCGGAGAGCGGAGCAACGGTACATTTTGTGGACGAAGGAATTGATACGGGAAAAATTATTTTGCAGGAAAAGGTTGCGGTTGAGCCGGAGGACACGGCGGATACTCTGGCTGCCAGAGTCCTGACGGTAGAACATCGAATTTTACCCCACGCGATCAAGTTGTTTTGTGATGGGAAACTGGGAACAAAATGATGGATGAAATCACCTTACTTGACCTATAATTGCTAATAGGATGAATAGAACCAGAATGATATAGATAAGAACATAAATGTAAAAATATAAGGGAGGAATAGAAATGAGAGCATTGATCAGTGTGTCTGATAAGGCGGGAATTGTAGAATTTGCCCAGGAACTTAGCAGGCTGGGTGTAAAAATAATATCGACCGGCGGGACTGCGACAAGGTTGAGGGATAATGGAGTCGATGTTATCGGGATCTCCGATGTGACCGGATTCCCGGAATGTCTGGACGGCAGAGTGAAGACTCTGCATCCGGCGGTACATGGCGGAATCTTAGCAATGCGCGAAAAATCGGATCATATGAAGCAGCTGGCTGATCTTAACATAGAAACCATAGATATTGTTGCAATCAATCTCTATCCATTTAAAGAAACCATACTGAAACCATCGGTAACGCTCGCCAATGCGATAGAAAATATTGATATTGGCGGGCCTACCATGCTTCGCTCCGCTGCCAAAAATCATAAGGATGTCATCGTAATCTGTGATCCGAAGGATTATGGACAAGTGGTCAAAGAACTGGAAGAAAACGGTGAAGTGTCCTATGCAACCAAGTACAAGCTGGCATTGAAGGTTTTCCAGCATACCGCTGCGTATGATGCCATGATATCCGATTATCTAAGAAAAGAAATTGATGCAGAACTCCCGGATAATTTGACCCTTACCTTTGAAAAGGCACAGGAACTCAGATACGGAGAAAATCCGCATCAGAAAGGCTATTATTATAAGGAGATTAAGCCTTGTGATGGTGCGCTTGTGAATGCTGTCCAGCTTCACGGAAAAGAGCTTTCTTTTAATAATATTAATGATACCAATGGAGCCCTTGAGACTTTAAAGGAGTTTGAAGAACCTGCTGTTGTAGCGGTGAAGCATGCAAACCCCTGCGGAGTGGGAATCGGATTTGACCTTTGCGATGCCTATGTTAAGGCATATAAGGCGGATCCTGTATCCATCTACGGCGGAATTGTAGCGGCGAATCGTACGATTGATGAATTGACCGCAGCGGAAATCAATAAGATCTTTGTGGAAATTGTCATTGCACCGGATTTTACCGAAGAAGCTCTTGCGATTCTGACTACAAAAAAGAATATCCGGCTTTTAAAACTGGATCATATATTGACGCAGGCACCGAAGGATACTTACGATATGAAAAAGGTCAGTGGAGGACTATTGATTCAGCAGTCCGACAGTAACCTCTATGAGGAGGCCGATATCAAGGTTGTAACAGATAGAATTCCCACGGAACGTGAAATGGAAGATATGAAATTTGCCATGAAGGTGGTAAAGCACATCAAATCCAACGGAATTGTGCTTGCGAAAGATGGAAAGACGATCGGCATCGGACCTGGTCAGACCAACCGCGTCTGGGCGATTGAAAATGCCATCAGGCAGGCTACAGAAAATACAGAGGGGGCAGTACTTGCATCTGACGCATTCTTCCCGTTTGATGATAATGTAATCGCAGCCGCAAAAGCTGGTGTCACTGCAGTGATTCAGCCCGGAGGTTCGATCCATGATGAGGACTGTATCAAAAAGGCAAATGAACTTGGAATTGCAATGGTGTTTACCGGCGTAAGACATTTTAAACACTAGAAAGAATAGGAGGGGACATGAAAATTTTGATTGTAGGCGGCGGCGGCCGAGAGCATGCCATCGCATGGAAGCTGGCACAGAGTGAAAAGGTGGAGAAACTCTATTGTGCTCCCGGAAATGCGGGGATTGCCGAAGTTGCCGAATGCGTCCCGATCAAAGCGGAGGATATTGCCGGAATTTGCGGTTTTGCAGAGGAAAATACGATAGACCTTACGGTGATAGGGCCTGAGGTGCCGCTTTCTATGGGAATTGTAGATGCATTGGCGGAAAGAGGATTAAAAGCCTTTGGGCCAAATCAAAAATGTGCACAGCTGGAGGGCAGTAAAGCTTTCACCAAAGCGTTTCTTGACAGGCATAACATACCAACTGCCGGTTATAAGGAATTTACTGACATTACTGAATTGAAGGAATTCGTAGGGCTCTTTGGATATCCGATGGTGATCAAGGCGGATGGATTGGCAGCTGGAAAAGGCGTGATCATTGCAGAAGATGAGCAGGCGGCGATTGCCGCAATCGAGCAGATCATGGGAGACAAAGTCTTTGGCGCGGCCGGAGATAAAATTGTTGTCGAAGAGTTTTTGACGGGAATCGAGGCTTCCGTCCTATGCTTTGTTGATGGAAAAACGATTGTGCCGATGGAATCGGCACAGGACTATAAGAGAATCTTTGACAAAGATCAAGGCCCTAATACGGGTGGAATGGGAACCTATTCTCCAAGCTTGATTTTCGATTGTGACTTGGAAAGTCAAATTCTCGAAAAGATCCTTGAACCAACGATAAAAGGGTTTCAAAAGGATGGACTTGATTTTAAGGGAGTTTTGTTCATTGGACTTATGATCACAGAGGAAGGACCTAAGGTGATTGAGTTTAACAATCGCTTTGGCGATCCGGAGACCCAGTCAGTTCTTCCAAGAATGAAAACCGACCTGCTGGATATCATGAATGCGGTTGTGGCAGAAAAGCTCGCAGAACAGACCATAGAATGGAGCGATCAAAAAGCGGTTTGCATCATCATGGCATCAGGGGGGTACCCCGGCGATTATCAGAAAGGAAAAATAATTACAGGACTTTCGCAGGTGGATGATGATGTGATTGTTTTTCACAGTGGAACGAAGTTTTTACAAAACGAAAGTTCACCGATGCCAGATCCGGCGATAGCCACAAACGGCGGGCGGGTTCTTGGTGTAACAGCCCTTGGCAGTACGCATGAAGAGGCAAGAGAGAAGGCTTATAAAAATGTTGAGAGGATTTACTTTGATGGCGCTCAATACCGAAAGGATATCGGACTTCTGAACCGGAAGTAGGAAGCACGTTTGCGGATTTGTTATACCTATAAATATGTAGATAAAAAGTTTTTCATGAAAAGCAGGCAAACTTGCCTGCTTTTGATATACGCGCGTTTAGCGATTGAGACAATTGATGTTTTCTCCTTCAAAATAAGATTTAAGGTTATTAATGGCTGCATTGATCAGGCGGCTTCTAGACTCTCGGGTGATCCATGCAATATGTGGAGTGATGATACAGTTCGGAATACCAATAAGCGGATTTTCTTTTGGCGGTTCTACGGATAAAACGTCAAGGCCAGCAGCCGATACTTTGCCTGAGTTTAGAGCTTCCGCAAGATCTTCCTCGTGAATCAACGAGCCGCGGGAAGTGTTGAGCAGGATTACGCCGTTTTTCATTTTTGAGATGGCATTGCGATTAATAAAGCCTTTGTTTGCTTCTGTCAAAGGGCAATGGAGACTTATGACGTCAGAAATTGAGAACAGCTTTTCAGGGGAAGTAAACGAAATCTTGTCTGTTTCAAATGAGGGATCGGGATGATTGCTTGCAATGAGAACCTTCATGCCAAAGGCTTCTGCTATTTTGGCGACCTTCTTTCCAATGTTTCCGTAACCTATGATACCAAAGGTTTTGCCGGAAAGCTCCATTTGAGGCGTTAAACAAAAGCAGAAATCCTTTGAATTTTGCCATTTTCCGGAATGAACCGCATCGCTGTGAACCTTGACTTGGTTGCAAATTTCCAGCAGCAGAGAAAAGGTCAGCTGCGCTACAGAATCTGTCGAATAAGCGGGTATGTTGGTAATTCGGATATTATGGGAAGAGGCATACTCCAGATCTACCATGTTGATCCCCGTTGCCAGAATTCCAATATATTTCAGATTGGGACACGCCGCCATCACTTCCGCTGTAAGCATGCATTTGCTTGTCATGACAATTTCTGCATCGCCGATGCGGGAAGCGATCAGTTCTTTTGGTGTCCTTTCGTAGACCGTAAGAGCCCCGTAATTTTTTAATGGATCCCAGCTTAAATCGCCTGAATTAATAGTGTATGCGTCTAATATTACAATTCTCATATCTTCCTCCAAAACATTTTCTGTCGACTTCAATAGACTTTATAGTATTTTTATTTTGGTAGCTTCTTTTTAGATCGTTGTTCAAAGAGTAATACAATTATAACTTATTTCTGGGATTTTGTGTCCAACCTTATGCGGATATTATAAAAACTCACAACGGAATCAAAAAATTAGAGAAGTTCTACTTGACATATGGTCAGCACTGAGTATAATGATAATCAGCACTGACTATATTCTTTATGGAAAAAGGAGATATTATGATCCCATTTTATATTCTTGGATTACTTCAAAGATTTGGTCCTCAGCACGGTTATCAAATCAAGAAAATAATCACAGAGCAGCTTGCTGATTTTACGCAGATTAAGCTTCCTACGATTTACTATCATCTTGATAAGATGGAGAAAAATGAATTACTCGCCGCAAAAAGGCAAAAGCTGGGCAGCAGGCCGGAAAAAACCATCTATTCCATTACGGATAAAGGCGTGAATGAATTCAAGCACAGGATGACTGAGCTTCTTGAATTTGAGTATAAACCAGTATTTCTTTCCGATGGTTTATTTTATTTTTCTGACTATATTGAATCGGCGGAGATTGCAGATCATCTAATGGTTTATATTGAAAAGCTAAAGGTAACTTTATCAAATCTTCAAAATCACAAAGAAGAAACATTGCGGTTAGTGCCGGCTGAATTTATAAAGATCGTTAATATTATCTTCAGCCATCATACACACCACTATCAGGCGGAGCTTGAATGGGCGGAAAAGATATTGATCGATTTGAGATAATAGGGAGGAAATATCGTGATAAAGCAAAGGATTATAGAGACAACCGAGGGAATACAGGATACTCTTACAGTTGAAATCTTTGACAATTTTGCAAAAGGTATGCGTGACAAAGGATGGAACAATATAGACAGCTTAATCAAAGCAGGTATTACAAAAGGAAACGCGCTCGAGATTGGTTCTGGACCTGGATACGTTGGTCTTGAATGGCTCAAACGTACTTCTGGCACGACACTTACAGGATGTGAAATAAGCCATGAAATGATCAAACTTGCGGAGAAAAATGCAAAGGATTATGCTTATGAAGCAAGAGCAAGTTACGTTGAAGGCAATGGTATGCAGATGCCGTTTTCGGACAATTCTTTTGATGCTGTTTTTTCCAACGGATCGCTTCATGAGTGGGAAGACCCTGTTCCTGTTTTCAATGAAATAAACAGGGTTTTAAAACCGGAAGGGTATTTCTGTATCACAGACATGCGGCGCGATGTTAATCCACTGATAAAGTGGATTATCTATTCGTTAACCAAGCCCAAAGAAATTCGGCCAGGCTTCTTAACTTCTTTGAATGCAGCCTATACAGTAGATGAAATTAATGATTTACTAAGCCAATCGTATCTAAAGGATTCTGTTGTTAAAAAGGAATTCTTTGGCTTATGTTTATCAGGAAAGAAAACTGCTTTTTAGCTGGAGCGTTTTATATTCAGCCCGTTCTTCACTCGTATCTTGTATCCAACTTTTATAAAGTATAAAATAAGATGTTTTATGAACAAAAAAAATACCTGTTGTCGCAAAGGAAATCGCATGGTATATTAATATATGAGAAGATTTCTTCTATTTACATTATGTTAAAATACTTAAAAAGAGGTAAAATATGATAAAACAACTTAGAGTGAGCCAAAGGAACGGAAATAAACTTAACGTATATCATACGCTAAAGAATGCGATCCAGTTTTTAGAGTTAAAGCCCGGAACTCAAATTGTTGAAGCAGAATTGGGAGCCGAGCTTGGTGTGAGCAGAACCCCAATACGGGAGGCCTTAATGCGCCTTGCAGACGAGAGATTGATAGAAATTTATCCTCAGAGGGGTACCTACGTTACGAAAATTGATCTTTCTTTGTCTAAAGAAATGGCATATATGAGACATGTCCTTGAAACGGATATTTTTATGAAGCTTTGTGAAGAAAAGGCAGATCTTCAGAACGTGATAGAGGATAAGCTTTATTTAATGAGTCTGGCTCTTAAAAGAGAAGATTCAATCGAGTACATCATACAGGATGCAGAGTTTCATCGTGCAATATTTGCTTATTCAAATCATGAAATGATTTGGGATGTCATCGCAAATACCAGAGCGCACTATGTTCGGACTCTGGTGCTGGACATGAGCTTGCCTTCCGGTTTAAAAAAATCATATGAAAGCCATCACATGATCGTAGCGTGTATTCAAAAGGGTGATAAGGAGAAGCTTTTGGAAGTTCTGGATGAGCATCATGATTATAAGGTAAGCCATGTAGACGAAGAACTTATGGCGAAATATCCTGATTATTTTACATTTTAAATCAAACAAACAATCAATCAATCAATAGTAAGGGGTCAAGAGAGAAGCGTATTTATGCTTTTCTTTTTTTTATTACGTAGGAAATATCACTATCAGCGATATTGACGGAGTATCAAAGAAAGCTCCTTGACCGTTGCCTTTTTGCCCCAAGCTTGCTTGGCTCGGCAAAACGGACAGCAGGGAGCGAAGCGAGTCGGAGGCGAAGCCGTTGTCGCCCTTGCGGCGACATTTGGAAATAGGAAGCTTCGATTCCGTCATTTCCACTTTTTTTATATGAGAGGAAATATCGTTTCCTCTCATATAAAATAGGGGAGTGCAGAGGGGGCACCCCTCGCCGATAAAGGAGGGTGCTCAGGCTGCTTGCAGCCGCCGAAGGGAACCTTGGGTTCCATAGCGGAAGTGGCGTAGCCATTTTTTTTATTCTTATAAGGACATCTTTAATAAAAAAATAATATTAAAATCCGTTGACAAATAAATATTAATATATTAGTATACTGATATATCACGATGTTCGCGAAACGGTTTACGAAGTGGTTTTGAAAGGAGGAGAGCTCAATGCTAATTAATCCAGGTAAGTTAAACAGCGGATATAACGAAATCACAAATATGATGACAAAAGCTCAAAATATGAGGATGGATATTGGAATCCAAAAAATAGAGAAGGGGAGGACAGTCTCTTTCCATGATGGCGAAAAGGAAACGGCGTTTCTATTATTAAATGGAAAAATTCAAATGAGCTGGAAAAATAATAATATAATTGCCACAAGGAGTTCCTTATTTGATGAGAATCCTTCCGTACTTCACGTCCCCAAAAACACGCAAGTTCAAATAGGAGCATTGGATGATGCTGAAGTGTTAATTCAAAAAACGACAAACTCAAATGAGTTTTCGGGAAAATTTTATGATCCGGAAGATTGCACCCGGGAGATGTTAGGCGAAAACGTATGGAACGATATGGCACGCAGGATCATCAGAACGGTATTTGACTATAAGAATGCACCCTATTCCAATATGGTTTTAGGAGAAGTCATTAATTTTCCGGGAAAATGGTCCAGTTACATACCTCATGGACATGATCAGCCGGAAGTATATTATTATCGGTTTGACAGGGACAGCGGATTCGGAGCCGGATTCATTGGAGATGAAGTTTATAAGATAGAGGATAACAGCGCGTTATGTATTCCGGGAGGGCCGACTCATCCTCAGGTAACGGCTCCGGGATATGCAATGTACTATTGCTGGATGATCCGGCATTTGAAGGATAATCCTTGGATCGGCAGAGTAAATGATGAAAGGTATGAATGGTTACTGAATAAGGATGTCAGGATATGGCCTGACAAATAGAGGACTGCAGATTGCTTTGCGTTTCGCTGTAACAGGAATCAAAGAAGCTATATTAATTTAAAATAAAGAGGTGTTGATTATGGGAAAAAAACCTTACGAAGAATTATTAAGTCATGTTATCGCATCAGAAAATATATCAGTCGGGAATAAAGAGGGATTGGGAGAATTCTTAACCAATGAGCATCCCGGTGACGTGCTGTTTACAAAATGGGCTGAACCACCGATTATTGAAAAGGGAAAAGGAAACAAAATCTGGGATGTCGATGGAAAAGAGTACATAGATTGTATCAGTGGAATGTCCACGATGAATATTGGCCATGGTGATCCAAGAATCGCTAAGGTTTTATCAGAACAGTATTCCAAACTGGGACATTGGTTTGATTTTCCCACTCCGGAAAGAACAAAACTTGTGAAACGGCTGATGGAAACCACTCCCGGAACCTATAAAAAAAGAGTTCGCCTTGCCTTAAGCGGTTCTGATGCTGTTGAAAATGCAATACGCGCTGCACGAAGTTATACAAAGAAAACCCATGTTATTTCTTTTTATGGTGCTTATCATGGACAGAATATGGCGACGATTGGTATTACCGGTGCCGGATCTATGCATCGTTGGTATAACCCTATTCCTGCTGCGGATCATTGCATTGAGCGATATCCTTATGCATATTGTTACCGCTGTCCGTACGGAAAAGAATATGGTTCCTGTGATATGCAATGTATTAAATCCATTGATCAGCTTATGAGTTCGGGGCAAACCAGTCTGGGGAACCCCATGCTTCATATCAACAATGTTGCTGCTTTGATTGTTGAACCTGCACAGAGCTCATCGGGTTATATCGTTCCTCCAAAGGAATTCCTTGTCGGTCTCAGAGAGTTAGCGGATCAATATGGTTTCCTCCTTATTTTTGATGAAATACAGACCGGAATGGGAAGAACCGGTAAAATGTTTGCAAGTGAACATTCCGGAGTTGTTCCTGATATGACACTGATGGGGAAAGCTTTGGGATCGGGAATCCCGATGAGTGCTGTCGTGGCACGGGCGGAAATATTCGAGGATATATCACCAGGTTATGTGGTCAGTACTTACGCAGGCTATGCATTAGGCTGTGCTGTGTCTAACAAAGTGCTTGATATCTTTGTGGAAGATGATCTGGTGAATCATTGCGCAGAGGTTGGAGCGTATCTGGCCGGAGTTGTAGAGAATTTCAAAAACAACCATCCGATCATCGGAACCTACTCACAGCAGGGTCTCTATCTTGGCATTGAACTGGTACGAAATCAAAAAACCAAAGAACCAGCAATGAAAGAAACCGCGGAACTGGTGGAATCGATGCGTGAAGCCGGGCTGCTGGCTCAGCTCAATGGTTACTATAATAACAGAATTTCTTTTATCCCGCCTTTAACGATTAAAACATCCGATATTGATGAGATTTTTGCGATCATGAATCCGCTTGTTTCTAAAGTGGAGGAAAAATACGGATTCATATGAAAGCACCTTGCGAAAAGATCTGGAGGTAGAAGCATGCCTGATAAAGAAAAAATGACAGCAGCTGTGTTTGAACGAAAAGGAGTATTAAATATAAAAGAAATACCGGTTCCTGAAATAAGAAATCCAGACGATGTCCTGATCAAAGTAAAAGCGGTAAGCATTTGCGGAACGGATGTCCGGGCGCTGACTGACCCGCCGGCCTTTCTATTTACGGAAGACATTGTTATCGGTCATGAACTGAACGGAATCGTTGAACGCGTCGGTGAAAATGTAACGAACGCGGCGGTTGGTGACAGTGTTGTCGTGCATCCGAATAACTGGTGCGGAAAATGCGATTATTGCAGAACGGGACACATCAACCTGTGCGAAAATTTTACCCATATCGGAGACAAGGTTGACGGCGCAATGGCGGAATATGCCTGCGTTCCTGAAAAATTGGTCTATAAAATAAAAAAGGACGTTCCTCCTTATATCGCCTGTCTCACCGAGCCGCTTGCGTGCGTGCTGAATCCGACACGGGATATTCGTATTCAGCCTGGCGGGAGCGTTGTTATCCTGGGTGCCGGACCCATTGGACTCATTTTCATGATGCTTTATAAAGCTGCCGGGGCAAAGGTAATCATGCTGGATCCATTGGAAAATAGAAGAACATTTGCGTTAGAACTGGGTGCGGATTTTGTACTTGATTCGAGAGCGCAAGGCGTTGAGCGTGAGATCAAAAAAGAAACGGGAATCGGAGCGGATATCGTTGTTGATGCTGTCGGAACCCTGATGGATCAGACGATACGGCTGGTTAGAAAAGGGGGAGACGTCATTTTGTTTGGCATCAATGAAGCATCTAAGGTACAATTGAATCAGGCACCCATTATTTTTAACGAGATAAATATCCATGGCAGGTTTATCACAAAGGGAACCTTTCCGGATGCAGTAAAAATCATCGAGAATAAGATCATACCCATTGAAAAGCTTGTAACCCACCGCCTGCCGATTCAGGAGGTAAAAAAAGGATTGGCGCTGATGAAGAGCGGCGAAGGATGCAAGGTGATCATTGAACTATAATCGCCCTATGAGGAAAACCTGAAATGAATATTGGGGGAATGATTACGTTAGAGTATAAGAAATAAGAGAGGTGAAAGGTATGGATTTAGAAGGGAAGTCTGCGATCATTACCGGAAGCGGACAGGGAATCGGCAGAGGAATTGCACTGTCTCTTGCCAGGCATGGTGCAGATGTGATGGTGTGCGACTTGAATCTGGAGGCGGCGGTCAATACGGCAAAGGAAATTCAAGCGCTGGGAAGAAAAGCTTTGCCATTTCAGATGGATGTTACCAAAGAGGATGATGCAAAAAAAATGGCGCAGGAAGCGGAGAAGTTTTTCGGAAAGATTGACTTGCTTTACAATAATGCAGGAACAATCAGCATGTGTGAGATTCAGGATCTGACCGTTGAAGCTTGGGACCGTATCTTTGAAGTGAACTGCAAAGGCGTGTTCCTATGCGCAAAGTCAGTCATCCCATACATGAAAAAGGGAGGAGGAGGCAGGATTATTAACACGGCGTCTCAAGCCGGCAAAACAGGATTGCCGCTACTGACCCATTATTGCGCGACAAAAGCAGCGGTCATCTTATTCACAAAGGGGCTTGCTTTGGAGCTGGCGCCCCATAATATCTTAGTAAACAGCATCTGCCCGGGGTCTGTTATGACCGATATGACGGTCAAAGAATCGGAATGGGCATCGCAGATGACCGGCGAAGCGTCACAGGATATCCTGAAAAAATGGGAAAATGCAATTCCGCTGAGGCGGTACGCAGAACCGGATGATATCGCGAACGTGGCAGTATTTCTGGCATCTGATTATAGCAGCTATATGACCGGTCAGGCAATTAATGTATCAGGCGGACAGGAGATGCATTAAAAAATATATTGAAAAGGAGAAACATAATGAAACTGGAACACATCGCGTTATGGACAAATAACTTGGAGGAGATGAAAGAATTTTATGTGGAATATTTCAGCGGAAAGACCGGATCAAAATATTCCAGTGAGCATGAATTTTCAGCACTTTTCCAATCCTACTTCCTTACCTTTGACGCAGGATCAAGGCTTGAAATCATGCAGATGAATACGATACCGGACATCAACGTGCAGAGAAAAGAAAGCATTGGGCTTACTCATCTTGCTTTTTCAGCCTCCAATGTTGAGCAGGTACAGCAATTGACCCAAAGAATACGGGACCGAGGGTATACGGTTGTCTTAGAGCCCCATTATACGGGAGATGGGTACTATGAAAGCTGTGTTTTGGATCCCGATGGAAATCGGGTAGAAATTGTAGTGACTCCCACACTGATGTAAGGGAGGGGCGTTCAACATAATGGGAAAAAAATTGACACGACTTATTTGATATATTAATATAAAAGCAATAAAAATCCTGTAATTCAAGCTTAGTTTTATCATAAATAATCGACGGAAAGTTGCTGCATACAAAACAAACCAAAAGGAAGAAGTAGGATTCCGTATTGAGTGAAGCACTAAGTAATATTGAGGAGGGTTTAAGTTGAGAAAAGGTATTGCAATAACAATGGTCGTTCTGTTAATGGTATCATTGATCGGATGCGGCTCGTCCCAAAATAATAATTCAGAAGAAACACAGGGTGATTCTGTGAAACCGGCAAGCAAAATCAAGATTGGCATTGCCAGCCAGTCAATGAAGGAACAGGTTTATCGTGATATGAAAACCGGTGCAGAGGAAAAAGCCGAAGAACTGGGCGTACAGGTTGAATGGCAGATATGTGATTATAATGCGGAAAAGGAAATGGAGATCATCAACAATTATATCACGCAGGAGTTTGACGTTGTGGCGATTGAACCGGTAAACCCCGAAACCTCCACTCCAATGATGGAAGTGGCAAAAACAGCCGGTATTCCAGTGGTTAATCTGGAGGCGGAAGTCATGGGCGGAGACGGAGCGGCAGTACGTGTAACCTGTGATTTTAATGCAATTGGAAAGGCGAATGCCCAAAGATTGATCGATGATTGGGGAGAGGATACACCGGCAAATGTAGTGATCCTGGCCGGTACAAAAACGGATAATGTTGCTCAGGAGATCGTAAAGGGTTATCATGAGGTATTTGATCAGTATCCGCAGATTAAGATTGTACAGGAAGAATGGCATAACAATTGGGATCGTCAATTGGCCATGAACACAATGCAAAACGTACTGGCCAGAGGCGACAAAGTCGATGCGGTGATATCCAATAATGACGGAATGTGTATCGGAGCGGTGAGAGCCGCGGAAGAGGCAGGGGTGAAGGATCAGGTTCTGTTCTATTCTATGGATCATGACAAGGATGCTGTTCAGGAAATGATCTCCGGCACCAAATATACCGATATCGATAAGTCCTCAAATCTTCAGGGGCAAAGATTGGTTGAAGCGGCATATGCCCTTGCAACCGGGGAAGAGGTTTCCTATGACAAGGTGGTAGACGGCGTGAAAACATGGTACACACCTTATCGATTTACAACATGGCAGGATATGACTGTTTCCAAGGAAGTATATCCGGATCTGTTCAAATAACAACCAAAGGAACGATAAGCTGCCTCAGCAGGAAATAAGGCAGCTTATCGTATGAAATGGCCGGCTGAAAAAGCTGTTTGTCAGCCATTTAGGGTTGGCTGAAAAGAGATGAATAGTCATCCGGCTTCTCGAGAGCATGATAGCAATTAATCTGGAAAGGAAGAGGTATGATGGCAGCGTTCCCTACCTCTGCATCATACAAGTCATAACAATGAACATTGTTGAATTTGACGACATATCCATTCAATTTCCCGGCGTCATGGCTTTGAAAAATGTCTCTTTTCATATAGAAAAGGGAGAGATCATGGCACTTTGCGGTGAAAACGGAGCGGGCAAGTCTACGCTTGCAAAAATATTAGCGGGAATCTATTCCCATAATGAATACACCGGGCAGATTCGCTACTGCGGAAAGATACTAAAAAATTCTCTTCCGGTTGACGCAGAAGAAAAGGGAATCTTCATGGTACATCAGGAACTCACCTTATTTAGAGAAATGACAGTGGCGGAAAACATATTCCTGAGTCATTTCCCGAAAAAGCATGGGATGGTTGATGATGAGAAGATTAAGAATTTGACGGGGCATTACCTTGCCGAATTAGGTCTTCCTATCGATCCGAATACGAAGATCAAGGATTTGACGGTTGCAATGCAGCAGATGGTGGAAATTGCAAAGGCCTTGTCAGGAAATACCGAGGTCATCATCCTTGATGAATCCACCAGCGCGCTGACGAATAATGAAATTCAGGATCTGTTTCAGATTATAAGGGAACTGAAGAAAAGAGAAGTAACCGTAATCTTTGTAACCCATAAGCTTGATGAGATTTTTGAAATCTGTGATACAGTGACTATTTTAAAAGACGGGGTACTTGTGAAACAGAATGTAAAGACGGACAGTATTACAAAAGATGACGTGATACGAATGATGATCGGAAGAGAATTAAAGGAAATGTTTCCGGAAAAGCCGGTACAGGCAGACGAAACCAAAAAAATACTTGAAGTGAAGAACTGGAACCTGTTGAACCCCGAAAGACCGGAGCATAAGCTGATCGATAATTTCAGCTTCGATTTAAAACAAAATGAGATTGTGGGAATGTATGGTCTTGTTGGTGCGGGAAGAACAGAGCTGGTGAATTCTATCTTTGAGGGTGTCAACAAATATTGCAGCGGTGAGCTTTACCTGAATGGAAAACCTCTTGTGATAAAATCTGCTTATGATGCGGTAAACAACGGCATTTCGTTAATAACAGAAGACAGGAAAAATTCCGGGTTGTTTTTAAAACTCAGCGTAAGTGATAATTTGTCCGTTGCATCATTAAAACATATCGCAAGTGCTGTGGGTGTTATCAATGAAAATACAGAATCTGAGCGAAATGAAAAGACGATAAGGGATTTGGCAGTAAAACTGAGCTCCAAACTTCAATCGATCGAAAACCTTTCCGGAGGAAATCAGCAAAAGGTTATCATAGGCAAATGGCTGTTGACATCGCCAATGGTTTTGATTCTGGATGAGCCTACGAAAGGCATTGATGTCGGCACAAAGTCAGAGATTTACAAGATGCTTCGCAGATTGTCGGAACAAGGGATTGCCATTTTAATTGTAAGCTCCGAGCTGCCGGAGATTATAGGTCTTTGCGACCGGGTGATCGTTGTTCGTGAAGGGAAGCATGCGGGAGAATTTCCGGGCGGTCAAAGCGAGGAGAAGCTGCTGAATACAGCAATGGGGAGGATGTAGGAATGGAAAGGTTACCACAGAATAACAGATTCGATTTAACAAAATATACATCATTGATTGGTCTCATTATATTAATCATTGCTTCCGCTGTTTTAAGCCCGGCCTTTTTAAAACCGGTCAACGTCTTAAACATTCTTCGCCAGATTGTACCCAATGGCATCGTTGCCTGCGGAATGACGATGGTGATCCTGACCGGAGGGATTGACCTGTCCGTCGGCAGCCTGTTTGCACTTTCCGGAGTTACAATCGCATTGCTTCTGCCGGTTATGCCCTGGCCGATTGCTACGGTTTTGCTGATTGCATTGTCTGCAGTGGTGGGCATCCTTGTAGGTCTTGCCATCACAAAACTAAATGTGCCGCCGTTTATTATTACTCTGGCGGGTTATGCAGCCTACAGAGGGATTGCAATGGCTATGACCAATGCGGCCAATATCTACATAGAGAATAAAAGCTTCTGCGCCGTACTGGGTTCGGGGCAGGTAGGTGCAGTTTATGTTTTTGCCGGGTTGGCACTATTTTTAGCTTATTCGATTTATCGATTTGTTCAGAGGATAAAGCAGCCTGGTGGGAGGAAAACCAAGGAAATTGCAAAAATGGCGCTGATCCTGGCAGGTGTATCGTATTTTGCCTACCTGGTGAATGCGACAGGTTTCCTGAACATCCAGATCGTATATTATGTTGTCATCCTGCTGATCTCAATGTTTTTGTTAAATAAAACGGTTTGGGGAAGACAGGTATATGCGATAGGAGGAAACTTTAAAGCGGCAAAAATGACCGGAATCAAAGCGGATTTAACCTTGATCAAGGTTTATGTTTACATGACGGTTCTGGGTTCTTTGGGTGGGATTCTTATCGCAGGAAAGCTGCAATCCGGCGTGCCTTCTCTGGGCATAGGTGCCGAGTTTGACGCAATTACTGCGGTTGTCATAGGAGGAACAAGCTTAATGGGCGGTGTTGGTAAACTGCAAGGCACAATTATCGGGGTACTGCTCATCGGTGTACTGAATAATCTGCTGTCCCTTTTGAACGTTTCTCCGGATTATCAGAATATACTCAAGGGTGTTATTATATTGCTTGCCGTAGTGATTGATACCAAGTTTAAAAAGAGGTAATATAAGAAGATTGTATTTTCTTGGAAACAAAAATGGGGGTGCATAGATTGAATTCGGCAACACTTGATTATTTAAAAGGACTAAAACCTGATGTGCCGATAGACGGAAGAGAACTGCTAAAAGAAGGGATTGCAATCGGAAATTCCTTTCAGGCAGGAAAAAGCAGATTTATCAGGGAAAGCAAATACGATAATTTTCTGGATTATAAAAAAGACGGTACGGCAAAGGGCAGGATCTATTTTAATATGCTGCTTGGACTGGCTACACTGAATGAGCAGGTCGAAGCAATAAAAACGGTTCACCGATTTATTCAAGAAACGGGGATGACCGTTGATTCCATTCAGACAATACCAAGTGGACTCGTTGCATTGCCGAAAGAATTCAGAGAGAAAGCACCTTCCACAACGAGCTATGTTACCGACGGTTATCCGGATTATGAAGTACAGGTAGAGGCGGCACCCATCGAAGTGACGTTTAATGACTATCATCTCTCTTCACCGGACTGCCTGGAAACCACGATCTTTGCGTTAAAGACAGGTTCGTCAATCATTGGAGAATTCTCACAATTTTTATGGGATTATCCGGGTTTTGACGATGAGGGAAAGCGGTTTTCCGATATGGTGAGGGCATTGGGGATGATTGCGTCCAAAAGGGATGAAAAATTCATGGTCAAGACGTATCTTGATGACGGTTTTGCCGGATACTTTATCGATGGTACTTCCTATGTAGGATATGCGATGCTGGAGCATTATATCTGCACAAAATTATGTGGAGCCAGATATATCATCGCCTATGGCGGATTGTTAAGTGAAAATGAAACAAGAATGGGAATCGCTTTGGCACTGCATGAGCTTTTATCCACGGAAGATCAGCCCGCGCTGCATTACATAAACAGTTCCACAAATCTTCAGTGGGAGCACAACATTCACGGAAATTATGGAGTTAGTGTACAGGAATTACTTTTTGCGATGCTGGTCGAAAAAAAGTATAAGATTGGCCTTGGCGTGAATCCTGTTTCCATCACAGAAAAGATCAAGGTGCCTACCCTTCCGGAGCTGCTTGATATCCTGGCAGCCGGAAAAAGAGCGGAAGAAATGGCGGATCAATGGCTACCCTATATGGATTTTTCCCGCCTTGAAAAGATGAGGGATGTAATGGCGGTACAAGGAAAACAATTCTTTGAGAATGTGATAACCGGACTGAAAGCGGCCGGAATCAATATTGAGGATCCTCTTGAAATGATCCTGACATTGAAGAATTTCAATCCAATTAAGTTTGAGAAAACCTTTCATCCTACCTCTTTTCACACAGAAAACGGCGAAGTGAAACCGTTTTATCCCACGGAAATGGGAAGACAAACCGTTGAAATAAAAAATAAGGTCATTGCGAACCTAAAGGAAGCCGGTCTGAAAGAATCGCTCAGCGGCAGGAAGATCGTTGTGGCTTCAGGAGATGCCCATGCATACGGACTGATTCTTGTCGAAAGCGTGTTGACGGAGATGGGTGCGGCTGTCGTCAATGGCGGTGTGGATATGGATGCGGCAGATCTTCTTGATCTTGCCGACGAGGAAGGTGCAAGAATTGTCGGAATCAGCTGTCACAACGGGCAGGCACTGGATTATGGGCGTCAGCTTCTGGAATTGAGCAGGGAGAGAGAAAAATCCTACTTTATTTTCATGGGCGGCAAGCTGAATGCGATTTTGCCGGGAAATTCAGAACCTGTTGAAATAGCTCATCTCTTAATGGAGATGGGAATCCATACGGAGAATGATATTGAGAAAACGGTAGCATTGATCAAAAGGGGAATGTTATAAAAAGGCAGTTTGTAGTGGTTGAGAGGAAGCAGCAATGACACGGATCATGGGAATTGATACGGGAGGCACCTATACGGACGGGGTGATTGTCGACCCGGAAGCAAAGAAAATTTTATGCAAAACGAAAGTGTTTACCCAAAAACATGATTTAATGTCCAGTATTCATCAATGCATAGAGAATCTTATGGCATGTGAAACAGAAAAGGTGTCAATGGTGTGTCTCTCTACAACCCTTGCAACGAATGCAATTGTAGAAGGCAGAAGAGCAAAAGCCGGGCTGGTGCTGATTGGCGGAAAACCGGAAGGACCACTACCTGCAGATCTCTGTATTCCGCTGCGGGGAAAGCTGGATATCAAAGGCAGAGAAATAGAGCGTATGGAGCAGGAGGATGTAATCAACGCAATCGAAACCCTTAAGGATCACGTGGATGCAGTGGCTGTGTCAGGTTACGCAAGTGTTCGGAATCCAAGCCACGAATTACTGGTTAAAAAAATGATTCGAGAGCGTTGCTTTCTGCCTGTTGTCTGTGCTCATGAATTGACCTCCCAATTAGGCTATTATGAAAGAACGGTTACGGCAGCCTGGAATGCGGGATTGATACCGATTATCAGAGAATTGATCCATGCAGTAAAGAACGTACTGAAAAGCAAGGGCATGGATCTTCCGATTATGATCGTGAAAGGAGACGGAAGTCTGATGCAGGAATCCTTTGCCATTGACAGACCGATTGAAACAATCCTTTCCGGTCCTGCTGCCAGTGTAATGGGGGCTGTTTATTTAACCAACCAAAAGAATGCCGTCATTCTTGATATGGGTGGAACGACAACGGACATTGCCAGAGTATCGGATGGTAGAGTAAGGATCAGAAAACGGGGTGCAAATGTCGGCGGCTGGTTCCCTCAGATACAGGCAGCAGATATATTGACTTTCGGTATTGGCGGAGACAGCGGCATCAACATTTCTTCAGACGGAGAATGGAGTATCGGTCCTCGAAGAGTTCAGCCTTTATGTGTGGCAGGAAGACAATATCCGAGGCTAATCCATGAGCTTGAAGCGATCAGAACGGGTGAAGATTACTCGCCGGAGAGCAAAGAGACCGATTGCTTTGCATTGATAAACATGCCCGATACAGGGAAACTGAATAAGCTGGACAGGCAAGTTCTGCGCATTTTGCAGGGTGGGGCACATAGCCTTTTTGTGATCGCAAAACGACTGGGGGTCAATCCGGAAGAACTGGATATGGAAAAGCTTGTAAACTTAGATGCAGTGCAAAGAATTGCAATGACTCCAACTGACCTTCTGCATGCATCGGGGACGTTTCTCCGATGGGAGGAAAAGATTTCTTGGATTGGATCGGAAATTCTGGCCGGGAAAATGAAAAAAACGGTCCCTGATTTTCTGAAAACAATGGAATGTTATATTACAAATCAACTTTGTGATGCCTGCCGGAAGAGTATTGCAGGTTTTCAGGAGGAATATGCCGAAAGCCCTTTGATTGCTATCGGTGCGCCTGTGAAAGCATGGATGCCTGCAGTAAGTGAAATGCTTCAGACCTCTCTGATCATACCGGAGCATGCAGAAGTGGCCAATGCCATCGGTGCAGCAGCGGGACAGATCATAGAAACAGTCGAAGCATTAATCAGACCGGAAAAAGACCACCCCGGTTTTATTCTTCACGCGCCTTGGGAATGCAGGAACTTTTCAACCTTGAAAGAGGCAGGAGACTATGCTGTTGCTGCAGGCAGGCATCATGCTTCCGAATTGGCAAAAAGTGCGGGAAGCGACAGCGTCGAAGTTACGGAAATAAAGGAAGACCTTTATGTTGATGATTTCAATGGCAATTCAAAAATATATATTGAAACCAAAATTACGATAACGGCAATTGGCAGACCAAAATGGAGGCCGTTTTAAAGGAGGATGAAGGAATGGATAAGCTTGCTGAAATGACGAAAAAATTCAAAACCCAGTATTGGAATGATTCCTGCTCTATCAAAGAATTGACTTATGCCATCGAGCGTGGAGCGACAGGTGCGACGACGAATCCGGTTATTGTGAAAGGCGTATTGGAGAAAGAACTGGATCGCTATAGGGACTATATACAGCAATTGATTCAATCAAATCCAACCTCGTCTGAAGATGATATTTCATGGATGCTCATAGAAAAAATGGCGGTTGACGGCGCTAAAATATTGGAATCGATATACGATCCAAAGGAAGGTATGGGAAGAATTTCCATACAAACCAATACGAAATATTTCAATAATACAGAAAAGCTTGTCGCGCAGGCTCGGTACTTTTCTACGCTGGCTCCGAATATGCAGGTAAAAATGCCTGCCACTTCATCCGGTATTAAAGCATTTGAAGAGGCGACTTATCAAGGGGTGAGCATCAATGCGACCGTTTCATTTACTGCAACTCAGGCGCTGGCCGTAGGTGAGGCGGTGGAAAGGGGTCTTGCCCGAAGATGCGAAGAAGGTCTTAACAATTCTGAAATCAACCCTGTCTGTACGATTATGGTCGGAAGGCTTGATGACTGGCTCAGGTATGCCGCGGAAAGATCAAACATGTCGATAGATCCCTGTGCTTTCAATTATGGTGGAATCGCCTGTGCAAAGAAGGCTTATCAAATATTTAAGGACAGAGGATACAAGACAAAAATTTTAGCGGCAGCCTATCGCAGCCATCTTCATTGGTCTGAATTTATCGGAGGAGATATGATTTTGACAATTCCATACAAGTATCAATGGAAATTTAACGGGTCGGATATTGAGGTGAAATCCCGTATCGACAAAGAGGTCAGTCCATACTATTTGAAGGAATTAAGGAAACTTCCTGACTTTATCAAGGCTTATGAAGAAATGACCGTGGAAGAATTTGATACCTATGGCGCGGTCAATGTTACTTTGGAGCAGTTTGCAGCCGGATATGACGATCTCGTAAAAATTATAAGAAAGTTTATGATCAGATACTGATCATAAATGATATTGTTACAGGTATCCTGTAAAAAATAGGGAGTAATAAAATGAGTCAATTAACAGTCACAAATCCGCAAACAAATGAGGTCCTGGCGGAGCTGCCTTTGTCAGCCTCGGGAGAAATATTTGAAAGGATTGATCAGGCAAGAGAAGCGCAGAAAAAATGGGCGAAGCGCAGTTTGTTTGAACGGTCGCAGATTTTATATTATTTTATAGATATTTACAAAGAAAACATGGAAGAACTTGCAATCATGTCATCCCTTGAAATGGGAAAGCCCTACAGCCAGAGTATGGATGAAGTGGCAAAAGTACCCGAAAACATCAGGGGGACAATTGAACGGGCGAATCATTTATACGGACAGGTTTTACCTGATAATGACTCGGAAGCGGCAGGGGACCTTATTTTTACCAAAAACGAGCCCATCGGGATGATTGCAGGGATTGTTCCCTTCAACTATCCGGTTGAAGCGGCTGTGCTAAAGTCTATCCCTGCCTTGGTAATGGGAAACGGCATTATCATAAAAGCGCCTTCTTCCAATCCGATGGCAGTGCTGCGAGTGGGTGAAATGCTCGTAGAGGCGGGGGTTCCAAAAGATTTGGCCCCTTTTATCGTATGTGATAGAGCCGCAGCAACAGAGGCGATGGTAAAGAATTCAAAAGTAGATGCAATATCGCTTACCGGTAGTACAGCCACAGGCATACAGATCATGAAAGACAGTGCGGAGTTTCTAAAACCGTTATTTTTGGAATTAGGAGGAAACGATCCCTTTATTATATGCCATGATGCAGATTTGGATATCGCAGTAGAGGAAATGATTGGAGGCAGGCTGTATAATACAGGGCAAACCTGCTGCGCGCCAAAGAGGTTTCTGGCAGACAGAAAAGTTTGCAATCTGCTTACGGAAAAGCTGATTGCAAAATTAAAGCAAACGATTAGGGGAGATGTGCTTGATAAAAATACTCAAATAAGTACCCTTGTGACAGAAAAGGCGGCCGTTACAGTCGAAAAGCAGGTTCGAAATGCCATAATGGAAGGAGCTGTTTTAGCTTATGGCGGTAAGAGGGAAGGGGCATATTTTGACCCCACGGTGATGATAAATGTTACCAAAGCGATGAGCCTGGCTGCTGACGATGAAATCTTTGGTCCGGTGTTTCCGATAATTCCTTTCGATACGGAAGAGGAAGCGATCGAAATTGCCAATCAGTCTAAGTATGGATTGAATGCAGGCGTCTTGTCGAAAGACATCATGCGGGCGTTTTCAATTGCTGCTCAGATTGATGCAGGAACCGTTGTTGTGAACGGTCACAGCGCCTTTCGACATATTGATCAGGCTCATGGAGGGGTAAAAATGAGCGGACTCGGCAGAGAAGGAATCAGCACCAGCCTGGAGGAATTCAGCCGAATTAAGAGCTATGTGTTAAAGGGTACCTTTCGCTGATTCGTCGGATTAATAATTGATATTATCTGGACTATGATAGCCATAATTAGTGCGTCACACTTCTGCTCCTCATATCTATTATTTGATTAATTTTAAAATTTGGTTATACTTCTTAAATACCTCTGGTGTTAAATTTGAATCTGTATTAGCCGTTCAATCTTATTATACACTGAGGTATTTTTTGTTTGCAATCCTGATTGCTTTTTAACGATACAGGAATGCTTCTATTAATGCTTATCAATTCAGAGTGGTTTTAAAAATAAAACGCAGCCTGTTCTGAACGATTCCGTAAGCCCTGCATAAAAACATGACAAAATAAGAAAAAAGTGATATGGTATTGTAGGCGAAAATAAAAATGGGAGTAAAGAATTTAACATGAATATATTTCAACGAAACGCCAAAAAAGTAGTGGTAGCAGCTGTGCTTGCCGCTTCTTTTTCTGCAATATTTGTCAGACTTACCAATGCTCCTGCGATGGCGATTGGTTTTTATAGACTTACCTTCGCGATGCCGTTTTTTCTTGTTATGGTGTTGGGCTGGCACCGAAATGACCTTAAACGTATTTCTATCAGAGATTTAGGGGGAGCGGCACTGGCTGGTCTGTTTTTGGCCGGACATTTTTTTTCCTGGTTTACTGCGTTAGGGCATACCACTGTTGCCAGCGCAACAGTCCTTTGCCTTACCCATCCCATCGTAATATTAGTAATTACCGCGCTGATACTGAAAGAAAAGACCAATCGGAAAGCAGTCATAGGAGTGCTCATTGCCTTTTCGGGCGCCGCCATCATCTCGGGTGGCGATTATAGCTTTTCTGCGGAAGCGATTTTCGGAGATTTTATGGCCTTTATGGGCGCTGTTTTTATGGCGCTGTATTTTCTTACCGGTACAAAGTTCAGGAAAAATGTGAATGCTGCCGTTTATGTATTTTTAGTATTCGGGAGCTGTTGGATTGCTTTTGCAGTGGGTATGATGGTTACGGGGACGCCTTTTACTGGTTATTCAAGTATGGATTTCTTCTGGATTGTGGTAATGACATTGGTTTGCCAAATCGGAGCCCATGCATTATTTAATTGGTGCCTCGGATATGTTACGCCTCTTTATGTAGCAACCTGGGAAAACGGGGAGGCGATTATCGCGTCAACCCTCGCTGCTTTTATCTTTGCGGAAATACCAACCCTTTGGCAATTGATCGGAGGAGGAATCACGATTTGCGGACTACTGTACTATAATTACCACGATATCGACAATCACAAAGAAGAGGCAAAGAAAATTAAAGAATAATTTACAAAAAAATGTTGATCGTATTCATCTTGCAGGGCAAAAAGTAGCCGTTCTGTAAAATATCGAGAAACGACAGGCAATTAAGCTGTCTTAATGATGCACATAATAACGCAGGTATTGAACAAAGGCCGGTATTGTGCTAAAATTTAAGCTTGTAGAAGAATTGAAAAAATTATTTAATTTAACATACGAACCAATCCAACTCTGGACGAGGAGTGGCATATGTCATATAAGATAAAACTTGATATCTTTGAAGGCCCTTTCGATTTGCTGGTTTATCTTATCGAAAATGCAAGAATGAGTGTCTATGATATTCGGGTGTCGGAAATTACAAAACAATATATTGCGTATATTGAACACATGCAGGCTCTTGATATCAACTTAGCTACGGAATTCATGGTTTTGGCGGCTGCTTTGATTGAAATCAAGTCCAAAATGCTGCTGCCCAGAATGAAACCCGAAGGCGGAGAAGCAACGGAAGAAGATCCAAGAACGGAACTTGTTGAAAGAATATTGGAATATAAACGATTTAAGTCTGCTGCGGAGCTTTTGGAACTTCAGGAGGAGCAGAATCAGCGTATTTTTGAGAAGCCAAAAGAGGATTTGGCACCTTTTACAAAAGAGGCAGATGAATATTTGAATTTAGATATCAATCAATTTGTAAAGGTATTCCATTTATTTCTTCAGAAAAAGAAAAAACTGGAGGAAATCAGAAAGAATTATGCCAGAGTGGAGAGAGAAAAAATATCCATTGAATCAAAAATTGAATTTATCAAAGGCTTTTTCCGCTTTAAAGAGAAAAAAAGATTGAGTTTCATAGAGTTGTTGACCCCAAAAAGTAATCGCTATGATGTGGTGCTCACCTTTGTGTCCCTACTGGAAATGATTCGGCAGAAAAGCATTATCGTAAGACAGAATGTGAATTTTGGCGAAATAACCTTAAGCCTTTCTGAAAACAATAAGATCGGTGAGAAATTAGAGTCGGAGGAAGGAGAAATTGTTTCATGACCAGCAAAAAAACCATAAAATCTGCATTTGAATCCATGCTCTTTGTCTGGGGCGAACCGCTGGATGTAAAAGTTGCGGCTGAAATTTTCAATTTAAATTGGAAAGATGCCTACGATTATCTCAAGGAATTGCAGATGGAGTATGAAACAGAAGGCAGAGGGATTCAGATCAGAGAAATCGATAAAAGTTTTCAATTTTGTACGAACATGGAAAACAATGAATACATAGAGCGGCTTTGCACTCCGGTGAAGGAAAAAAAACTGTCCCAATCCGCATTGGAGGTGTTGGCGATCATTGCATACAAACAGCCGGTAACAAAGGGCGAAATTGACTCCATCCGAGGGATCAAATGTGATAGGGTAGTGGAAGGCCTTATAAAAAAAGACCTGATTGAAGAAGTGGGAAGATCGTCGGGAATTGGAAGACCCATTCTTTATGGAACAACATCTGCATTTTTAAAACATTTTGGATTTAAAGAATTAAAAGACCTGCCAGATATTGACGACATCGGAAGCATTGTTCATGTAGAAGAGGAAGTGCCGGATAGTCTGGATCTGCAGCAGATATCGATCGACTTCATTAAGGTATAAATATAAACGACAAGGGATCTTACTTAAGAACGATGATAAAGTATATGTCTGCTGTAATTATATTTAATAATTACAACAACATATACTTTTTTCAACATAAGACGGCATTAATTGACATAGTATTGTATAATTATATGATTTGTATTCATTCATGCAAATCGAAGTTTATTGGAAACGGGGCGTATCGCTCTATTTTTTATAGAATTAGCATGAAGAAAATTAGAATGTCGGGTTTTTCCGGAATTTAAGCGAGATACGTGGTGATATGAAAAATAAGTATGAAACAGCCTTTTTTAATTCCTATATTTCCATCCATCAAAAGAGCATAGAACGGTTCATACTATCTTATGTAAAAACAAATGGTGACGCATTGGATTTGGTTCAAAGCACCTTAGAATGCGCATGGAAGAAAATGTACCAGCTGAAGAATCAGGAAAAAGCGAAAAGCTGGCTTTTTTCCATTGCTTATAATGAAATCAAAAAGTATTATCGGAAGAAAAAAGTAGAACGTACAATATTCATCAGTAATATGTCTGATAATAATGAGATTGAACGAGTTGAAGATAAAGCAGGCGATTTTGTTGAATTATTTGTTAAAAAAGAAGATTATTTACGATTGCATACTGCAATAAAAAAGTTGAATGAGAAAAACAAACATTTAATTTGGCTTCGCTATGTTGAGGAATTATCGATAAAGGAAATTGCTGAAATTCTGGAAATCAACTATAACAGCACAAGAGTGTATATCTCGCGTGCAAAACAAGAATTGAAGGAAGCTTATCAGAGTTTAGAATTAGAATAATGAGGAACAGGAAATGGAACTGAACAAGTCACGCCCTGAAGAGTGGACCGAAGCAGATGAAGGATTAAAACGAGTCATCGATAAACTGGTGGAAAAAGATCCGGATTTATTTGCGCCTGAAATTAAGGGTAAAGTAGATTATTCTTTTTTGAATCGTCCAAGAACGCAGAAGCGATACCGGAAGATACTTACCGTTGCAGCTTCCTTTCTGTTAGTGATATTCTTGTCGGGAGCAATTGGAATATGGCTCAATCATGAGTCGGCTGTCGCTACGAAATTTGAACTTGAGAGAATCTTATACAATATTCAGGGCAAATTATCCGTCGATAATGATTTGACTTATACCGTTGATGAAGGGATCGCTGAATTGACAGTCCGGTCGTTTGATCATCTCGATCGGGCGGAAAAATTCCTTCCGGAATTAATTCTTCCCGACGCTGAACCGATCGGATATACTTTTGAAAAAATCACGATGCAAAAAAGTGTCGATCATTATTGGGTGGTATCGATTCAGTATATCAGCAATGAAGGAGATTATTTGAGTGTACGATACCTGAATTTTGATCAGGAGAGCTCTGTGGGGGTTTCCAATCATGAATCCGCTGAGCAATTTGAAGTTAACGGAGTTTCAGCATTTTATTGGAGTGAGATAACGGGCACCTCTGTAATCAACTTCATTCATAACAATGTCCTTTTCATGATCAGCAGTACCAAAATGAATGACAAGGAAAACCTTTCGGATGTTGCTGAATTATTTATTAAATAAATTTTGACCCAGCCTGTCTGAAAACAGCTTTAATACTATTTTCAATTAAATATATAGACAACGATGTTGTCTGTAAGCGGCGTTGCCTTTTTGCCCCAAGCTTTGCTTGGCTGGCAAAACGGACAGCAGCGAGCGTAAGCGAGTCGGAGGCGAAGCCGTTGCCGTAAGGAAAATAGTATCGTATTGTTTTCAAATATATCTATGTTTTAATTTGAAAACAGTATAAGCCGCGAATCAATGATTTCGCGGCTTTTCTACAGAGGTTTCATAAGAGATTTTATGTTTGAAATCAAAATCTTAAAAACAAATTCAAAAACCTTCTGTAATTTTTGTATCATTTTTAAGCAAAGTGCATCTTACTTATAAAGGGGTTTTTTACCAATATAGTATTATGGAGGAATTAAAAAATGTACAAGCATTCATCTGTTAGAACTTATCGTACAGAACAACACACTGTCATAGAATCGGCTGATAAAAAGAGAAAAGAAAATGTCGGGTTAGTGTCGCCGGAAGAAAGCATAATGTGTCGCCTGACATTATATTACATATATAAATAGCAAGCTGTAAATAATGACAACAATATATGTTTATTTCAACATAATAAGAAATTTATGGCTTTTAAAGGTTATACTTAAAATAGCTTATGATAAAGTATTAACCAATCTATAAGTAAAATTCTGTTAAAGGGGGATAGCTAAGCATGAATAAATCACGCGCAGTTGTAAATACAACTTTTTTCGCCGGAATTATATATTTAATAGGACAAGTATTTTTATTGCCTTAGATAATGAAATTTGCAACCACATTTGTTCTTGCTATTGGTTGTTTATTTTTTGCTGGTGTAAATTTTGTTACCTTCTGGAATTTATTCAAGTACTTATCGAACAGAAACCAGGAAGAATTAACAAGGCTTGAACTCTTCACTTGTATCATTCAATTGATTTCAATAATCTTACTTTTTCTCTTTATGGTGGGTATATCCCCATTTTTGAAAATGACGTATAACACGGGCTATGTTTTATTGTTGCTTGGAGGAATAGGTTATTACAGATACAAGCATAGTATCAACATTTCGTTTCTGGCTTGGGGCGTATATATTTTATTGTGGACGCAATGTTTTACCTTATTCATTTACGGTGAATTGCTATAAGTAATCATTTCAATAGCTTTACTTGTATTTTGAAAGGAGTGATGCGTATGAATGTGATGAACGTAATATGATTTGATTAATGCTAGGGATAAAAGTTGCGGAGGGCTACTGTTTTTGACTTAAGAAATTATAATTTGCCTATGTTCAGAATTATAAATAAAATATAAAAAATATGAAGCCCAGGAAAGAAAGAGATAAAATGAAACAGAAAAACTTTAAATTTATAGCTTTTACAGTTATATTAAGTTTGTTTCTTGGATTCAATACAGTATACGCCATGGATTCACAAAGTGATAGCATGAATTTACAAAATTATAGTATAGAAGATAAGATTGATACCTCTATCCGTTCTATTCAGAATAATGCTGTCAAGGAGAAGATTTCAGACCTATATGATATTCGTTATATTGAGGTTGCGGTAGAGGATGGAAAAGGAACAGATCCTGTTGATTTTTTAACAGATAAACAATTAAATGAAGAAAATCTTCTTTCACGTTTTGACGAGGATATTTTATCTTTTTCGCTCCTTAATGCTGATGATGAATACAACACGATAACGACTATTAACGGAACGTCCGAGATAAACAATGGTACCAATAGCTCCTCGCCTGCAGGGCAAATGTGGAGCGAAAGCCGAGAATGCTACGGAGTTATTACTTGCGGTCATGGTTACAAAAAAAATAATAAAATTTATTACGGGAACACCAAAATAGGTAAAATTAAGGCTAGAGAATACAACGGAACAAATGATAGTTCATTTATTGTACTTAATAGTGGACATAAGTACAAAGATGATAAAACCGATGAAATTTCTTCTCGGGTTCCAGTTGTAGGTTCAACAATAACCTTAAGAGGTTATAAATCAGGTAAACAATCTGCTAAAGTTAAAAAAACCAACTTTTCCTATACCGGCAATGACTATACTTGGGAAAATCTAATACAATGCAAGTATGCTATGCAGGCCGGCGATAGTGGTGGTGGTGCTATCGGTGGTTATACAGATGGCGGTAGAACTGCTTTGATAGTTGGAATTAATCACGCCGCATCAAGTTCCCGTACTTTATTAATAAAAGGTGAAGTTATATTGGATGCGTATAACTAACTACTCCTATTAATACAAATGAAGAACTGAAGGGACGGCTATTCGTCCCTTCGGCTACTTAAGAAAGGAAATGGAAATGAGAAAACAGCATATTTTATTAGCCATAGGAATGATTGTGTTTGTGTCCTTGTTTTCCTGCTCTCAGAAGGCATTTGAATGGCCTTCCAATGACGATTTTTCCTTTGAAGTTAATTATGACGAGTCTGCAGCCAAAGTAAATGAAGAATTCGAAATTCACTGTAAACTGACGAATACCACAGAACGGGACTATCATATTGAACATGGATCGGAAACAATAACTTATGATTGGGACGGTAAGGATGAAATACTGCTATTAATAAGTACTATGGATGTATTTGAAAGCAACGGAACAATAGAAAGAACAATAAAAATCCGTCCAACGCAGGCAAAAACCTGCAAATTAGTGTTGAACGCAAGTTTCTCAGTAACACCAGAAAAAAATTCTAATGAACTCAAAGACTATAACTATTCAAAAGAATTTATGATAGAAGTAAAGGAATAATTTGCAGAATTTAAAATGAAAATGATATTTAAAAATTTAATTGATAAAAAAACAATTCGAAAAATTATAATTGCCCTATTGATCCTCTTTTGTATCATCAGCATCATTTTTCTTTGGGAAAGATATGGCTGGCGGCTCTGGGGTTTTGAGCAATGCACTTATCCCAGCGGAATATTATGTAAGCGATGTTGTAGTTAATGAAGATCATATTGCCGTAAAAGGCAGTACGACATACAGTGGCGACTGTTTTGTGGGATATGTGTATGACATAACTGATCGCAAGCTTTACATCGGCCTGAAATATAATTTATTCTTTGGAATTTGGGACGGGGATGCGTCTTTTGACATCAAGATTCCCTGCGATACCGAAGCCATTGAAGAAGTTTATCTTGCAAATGAGGCTGAGAATAAATTGATCTGGCCCAATGATGAAGACTCGAGATAAGTTCAATCTCTAGCTATAGGGGGATTATTAATGGATGCCCAATTTCAAGAGCTAATGTCTTATTACCACTTGGATTTTATCGTTTATTATTGCATTGCTTTCGTTTTTATAATAAATACATTTAAAATAGTTAAAATGCTTCAGAAACCACAAAGTAAATATTTATTTTTCTACGATATTCTTATTAGTTTGATTCTTATATTCGGAACAATAGCTGGACTAATATTCCAGGGTGCGCTTACCGATGTTTACTCGTATCAAAAAAATATATGGGTATATAAATTATTTGTCATCTTGGGAATAGAAGTAACGTGATCATTCCTTAATTAGCTTGAAATATATTATTTATTATATTTCAGTTTTTATTCCGTTAGGAATCTTTCTGTATTTTTCTTCTGATAAATTCAAATCATTTAATTCTTATTTCATAACTATGATAATAGTTATATCATTTTCAGGAATCGTACAATATTTAATTAAAACCAATTCACTCAATGTTGACAATATCATATTATCTTTATTTGGTATCTTATTTGCTCATATTGTTATAGATCAAATTTATACAAAGGAGGAAAAAAACGATGAAAGTAATTTCGAATAGCTATTTTGATGGCTGCCGTGATATGACATTAACGCAGTCGCCGCCGACGCAGCTACTGCTGCCGACACAACATCTATAAAGAAGAATTCTTATTCTTATGGGATGCTTCAAGGGGGAACTTTAATGTATTCATCAACTATAGAACCGAACTTTTTTGGCATTGCTTTTGTGTTAATCATTTTAGCTTGCTTATTTATATCAACACTAAAAAATTGGTATTTAATTAAAGATTTAAGAACTTTTTTAAGGAAAAACAAAAACAACCAGTAAAATAACAATAACAAAACAAATAAGGTTTGCGAAAAAATTATCAACATAATATTACCAAGCATATCTTCTTTGCAAACACAAAAAATAGTGGCAAAGGAGATTTTTTTATGAGAAAATTAATTTTTATTACTTTGTTTTTTTTGCTGTCCGGTTTTTTCACCCCGGCTTACGCAGACCAGAGCGAGGAACAATGTCCGATTCAGGAGGAACAATGCTCGATTCCGGAAGTGTCGGCGCAGAATGCGATTCTTATCGAGGCAAATTCCGGCGAGGTACTTTATGAGAAAAATGCAGAGGACAAAGCTTATCCGGCAAGTATAACGAAAATAATGACTGCCCTCCTTGCCATTGAAAACGGTGATTTGGATAAAAAAGTGAAAGTTTCGCAGAATGCTGCAGGAGTAGAAGGTTCGTCTATTTATCTGGCAAAGGGAGAAAAAATCTCACTGAGGGATTTGGTATATGGACTGATGCTTCGTTCGGGAAATGATGCTGCCATTGCCATATCTGAAACAATTGGAGGCAAGACCGATAACTTTGTGATGATGATGAATAAGCGGGCTCGTGAATTGGGCGCGTTTGATACTCATTTCATGAATCCAAACGGACTTCATGATCCGGAGCATTATACGACAGCAAAGGATATGGCGTTGATTGCAAAAGCTGCAATGAAAAATGAGGAGTTCAAGAAAATCGCAGCTACAAAAAACTGGGTTACTGACCGCGGAGAAGGAAAATACAACTATTTTTATAATAAAAATAAGGTGATCTATCAATACCAGGGCGGTACAGGAATTAAAATTGGGTACACAAAAGCTGCCGGAAGAACACTTGTGGCTTCCTCAGAACGAGATGGAATGGCACTGATTTGTGTCGTTATGAATGCACCGAATTGGTTCCAGGATACCTATAAACTTATGGATTATGCTTATTGTCAGTATGAAACAGCTAAGATTGCGGTAGGATCACGTCCAATTAAGGCGGTGAAGATCCGAGGGGGTACAAAAAGTTTTGTACTGATTGGTCCCAAAAATGATATTCTTTGTCCTGTGAAAAAGAATTCTGACAGTGAAATTTCTATTGAATATGATCTTTCGGATCGCCAGAATGCTCCGGTAAACCGATGGCAGGAAGCGGGCAGTATGAAAATATATGTGAATGAAAACTATTTGTTTTCCATCCCCCTTTATTACCTGGAAGATATTGAGTAGCAAATTGGAGAAACAAACAATATCATAATACAAGGACTGCTCTTTTTCAGTCCTAACATAGTAGTTTTGAAAAGAGGAGACACAAAATGAACTACGGTATTATGAGAGAAAACAATGAGACACAAGCTTTAAAAATAACCAATTGTATTGATGCAGGAACAGAAAACTGTCCTTGCTATTTGGCTGTTACTGGTGATTGTCTGATCTGCAGTCGACTTCAGGGAAAAGACTATTGTAATTGCAATTGGAGAGGAGTCTGCATCTATAATGAATTTATACAAGGAAACCAAAAAGTAAATAATCCAAGAAAAGATTTCGAAGCAACAATTGTACGGAAAAAAATTTATAAAGAGGATCTGGTTGTCTATATACTTGATGTGGGAAAAGGCTTTGCATTGAAAGCAGGTAGGCCAGGTTCTTATTTATTTGTAAGAGCAAGCGGAGCAAACAGTTTTTACGATATTCCCATTTCTGTGATGAAAGCTGATGTGGAAAAAGGTCAAATTCATTTAGCAATTAAAATTATTTCAACAAAAACAAAGGCACTTTTTATGGAAAACGAAAAAATTCTTATAAGAGGACCTTATCGGAATGGGATCCACGGAATATCGTCCATCGTAAAAAAAAGGGGAGAAAATTTCAAAACACTTATTATCGCGAAAGGAATTGGTATTGCGCCCGGGACCTTATTAACCCAGACTTTGCGAAATAAAGACAGTATTGATATGGTGATTGACACAGAAAAAATCAGTGAAGAACTGATCCGCGATTACCTTGATACGGAGGTAACAGAAGAGTTACAAGATAAGGCGGTCAAAGAGGATCGCGTGATTCTATACTTATCCTTGGCAGAGAAGGAATCGGAGAAGAAGTTAGAAGAGTTAATGCTGAAAAAAGGATACGCGAATGTGATTCTCCTTGCTTCCGATTATTATATTGAGAAGCTGGGGAAGTTGACAAAAAAAATCCTCCCGGAAGCAGACCTTGCAGTAAGCAATAATTTTCATCTCTGCTGTGGAGAGGGATTATGTGGTTCTTGTTCCATTGATACATCCGGTGGAGAAACAATCAAGATGTGCAAATGTCAGCTAAAGGGTGAGGAGCTTTTAAAGAATATTTATTCCAATTCATAATTATTAATTATTCATATTTTTTGTTTTAAAAATTGTCAAAATCGACCCTAATGAGGAAACCTATCTTCCTTTTTAAGGTCGATTTTTTTTATCTAATCGAGGAAATATCATTTTCTATTAGATAAAATAGGGAGTGCAGAGGGGGTACCCCTCGCCGATGAAGGAGGGTGCTCAGGCTGCTTGTAGCCGCCGAAGGGAACCATAGGGTTCCCTAGCGGGAGTGGCGAAGCCACTTTTATGGACTGTTTCAGAAATTACGATGAAAAGCATAATCTCTAATCTTGGATAATATGATGGATGTAAGGCAAGAAGGAAGTCGGATGGATTTTTATGAGAGAGGGTTAAAATAATCGGAAGGAGGGTGCGGTAAAATGTCCGAATTACCAAAAATGAAAATGGTTTGGCTGGAAATGAACGGATGCTCGGGAAATATTATTTCATTGCTGGATGGTGCGGATCCGGATTTTCAATATATGATATCCCAAATGGTTGACCTGGTATACGAGCAAAGCCTCATTGCTTCTCAGGGAGAAGACGCCTTGAATCATTTGTTCAGTGTGATTGGACAGGAATATATCCTGGCTGTAGAGGGCGCTGTAGCAATGAAAAATCAAGGGAGATACCAACTCTTTGGGAATTGGCAGGGCAGGGATATTACGGGGTTGGAGGCAATCCAAATGCTTGGAGAAAGTGCGGCATACGTGATTGCTGTGGGATCATGTGCAAGTCATGGCGGTATTTCTGCCGGAAAACCAAACCCAAGTGAAAGTGTTGGTATACAGTCTGTAATAGAAAAAAGAGTGATTCAACTACCGGGATGCCCGTGCCATCCTGAATGGTTTCTGGGAACATTAGCTCATCTATTATACTTTGGAGAACCGGAACTGGACGAGGAAGGCAGACCCCTCTCTTTATATGGTGCCTCAATCCATCGGCATTGTGAGCGGCGATCCTATTTCGATCAAGGTGTTTTTGCGGCAAAATTAGGAGAAGAAACTTGTATGTTTCGTCTGGGCTGTAAAGGGCCGATTACTCAAACTGATTGTCCTAACAGAAAATGGAATGAACGTGTCAATTGGCCTGTTCAGGCAAATACACCTTGTATCGGTTGTGCACAAATTGGCTTTCCCGATGCGATGCAACCGTTTGTTCAATATAATCAGAATAGAAGAATATTAAAGGAGTCGAATGAATGAGCGAACGAATCATTTTAGACCCGTTGACGCGGATCAGTGGATTCATGGGAATTGAGGCAACGGTGGAAAATGGAAAAATCATTGATGCAAAAACCAAAGGATTAATGTTTCGCGGTTTTGAATTAATGCTGAAGGGGAGAAATCCGTTGGATGCGATTTATTATACAGAAAGAATTTGCGGAATCTGTTCGACTGCCCATGCCCTTGGATCAACCTTGGCTTTAGAACAAGCTTTCGGCGTCATCCCAACAGAACAGGGCAGATATCTCAGGGATTTTATACACGGATGCGAATTTCTGCAAAATCATATTCGACATTTTTATCAATTTACCCTTCCGGACTTTATAAAACTCCCGGAGAAATATCCGCTCTATCAAACGAATCACGTAGATTACAGGCTTCCAACGGAGAAAAATGACCGAATTGTCCGTCATTATTTTGACTCCCTGCCGATGAGCCGCTTAGCCCATCAACTGCTCGCTGTTTTTGGAGGAAAAGCGCCTCATACACACGGTGTTTTTCTGGGCGGGACTACAGCGCAAATTACAGCGGACGATCTCGTCAAAGCAAGATCAATCCTGCTTCAGATTGGACAGTTTATCGAGGAGGTAATGATTCCTGATGTTGGAACCATCGCACAGTATTACCCGGAATATTACCATATCGGAGTAGGATATGGTAACCTCTTAAGCTATGGCTGCTTTGATCATTATCTTCAATTGGGGACACTGTATCTTGATCCAATGATTGCGGTTGATGGAGAAATCAGAACGTTGAATCCTAATGGAATTACAGAAGAAATCGACTTTTCCTGGTACAAAGATCAACTGAATTCTTACTCGCCAATGGAAACGATACCGGTGGACGATCAAAATAAAGCAGATGCTTATAGCTTTATTAAATCATCTAAGCTGGAAAGTAAGAGTTTTGAATGCGGTCCGTTGGCTCGTCAATGGTTGAGCGGTGAATACAGGCATGGAATATCAACTATGGATCGATACATTGCCAGAGTATATGAAGCAAGAAAGATCATTGAAATATTGAATGTTCTTATGGACAATATGATCCCCGGCGATACCGGTCAGGCAGTCTACAATACTCCTGTGGCTGCCGACGGGGTAGGAATGATTGATACAACACGAGGAGCTTTGGGGCATTGGCTGAAAATAAAAGATCAATTACTCTCGTTTTATCAGGTAATTACTCCATCCGTATGGAATCTTTCTTCCCATGGGAACGACGGTATGCCAGGAACCGCGGAACGTGCCCTCATAGGTACGGAGCTTGCGAATGAAGATAGCCCGGTGGAAATAGGACGGATTCTCCGGTCTTTTGATCCATGTGTTTCCTGCGCCACCCATGTATTCTATCCGGATCGGGAATCAAAGCTCATTACTGTTGTGCCATGAAGCCAGTGATCGTATTAGGCATAGGGAATCGTCTGATGGAGGATGATGGGATTGGTGTTCATGTGGTGGAGGAACTTAAGCAGACGAGGGATGCCGAGAAAATTCGTTTTGTGGTGGGAGAAACAGATACGGATTATTGCCTGAGTGAATTATTCGATAGCGATGTCTGGATTATTATTGATGGGAGTAGCTCCGGAAAAATTCCGGGTACGGTTGATGTCTATTCACTGAAAGAAATTGTTTCACAATGCAGGCCTTTTAGAGCATTTCATGATTTTGATTTGTTTCATGCAATGAAAAGAGAAAATTTGATAAAAGATGGGATACTGATTACTGTGGAAGTCGCATCTGTGGGCTTTTCTACTGAACTTTCCGCAGTAATGGAAAGTAGGTTTGCTGGTATTGTTATGGCAGTGAGAGAAATCATAGATCAGTATGTCCATACCTTTCAATCATTGAAACCGACGGTACCCTGATAGGAACGACAGACTTATAAATAAAATTTGTTGATTATATTTTCATCGATAGAAATCAAGGCATTTTTTTGTATGGATTGAATGAATTCGGTGGGGGTCTGCCCTGTATGTTTTTTAAATGCTTTGGAAAAATAATTTGCGCAGGAATAGCCGCAGGCTCCGGCGATGATTTCGAGCGGAGTATCCAAACAGGAATGCAGCATGAATTTCGCATGGAGCATACGGACGTTAATCAGATATTGCCCTGGAGAAATGCCTGTACTTGAAGAAAAAATACGTATCAAATGATACTTCGTTACTCCAAGCTGATCTGCCAGTTCATCTATTCCATATAGATAAGCATAATTTACTTCGATTAGTGAAACCGCGTCTTTCACCAGAGGTGGATATTTGTTGTATTCTTGCTTAGGTAAAAAAATGATTTGCTCCATGGCAGGTGCTCCTTTTCTTGATAAGCTTATGTCAATTCAATTGTACTGTTCACCATTTCGTTGTTTCTAATTATATTCCATCTTTCACAGCGCATCAACATTTTACCCTCAAATATCAACAAATTGCACTTGTGATGATAAAATTGCCATGCTAGACTTAGTCTAACAATAGACAGGAGGTGGTTGTATGGCCAATATTTCAATGAGAAATATGAAAAAAATTTATCCGGGCAATGTGGTTGCGGTGCAAGAGTTTAACCTGGAAATAGAAGACAAGGAATTTATTATTTTGGTTGGTCCTTCAGGCTGCGGGAAATCAACGACACTTCGTATGATTGCAGGACTTGAAGATATCTCAGAGGGAGAACTATATATTGGAGATATGCTGGTGAATGATGTTGTACCAAAGGATCGGGATATTGCCATGGTATTCCAGAATTATGCATTATATCCTCATATGACGGTATTTAAAAATATGGCTTTTGGGCTGACTTTGCGTAAAATGCCGAAAGAAGAGATTAAACAGAAAGTGGAAGAAGCTGCGAAGGTTCTTGGAATTGATCATCTTTTGGATAGAAAACCAAAGGCATTATCCGGGGGGCAGCGTCAGCGTGTTGCTCTGGGGAGAGCTATGGTTCGAAATCCGGCGGTATTTTTGTTGGATGAGCCGCTTTCCAATCTCGATGCCAAGCTTCGTAACCAGATGCGTACGGAAATCTCCAAGCTTCATAAGAATCTTGGAACTACATTTGTTTATGTAACCCATGACCAAACAGAAGCTATGACAATGGGCGACCGGATCGTAGTGATGAAAGATGGATATATTCAGCAGATAGACACTCCGCAGAATCTGTATAATAAACCGTGTAATTTGTTTGTAGCAGGATTCATCGGTTCGCCTCAGATGAATTTTGTCAATGGAACCATCGTCAAAACAGAAAACGGGTTTGTGGCTGAGCTTGCCGGAGGGAAGATTACATTGCCGGAAAACAAGCAGAAAAACCTTGCACCTTACGACGGGAAGGAAGTAGTTTTCGGTATCAGGCCTGAAGACATGGCGGTTGGAAAGAACGAGGGAGAATTTATTGGGATGAGGATCGATCTCGTAGAGCTTATGGGTTCGGAAATGTACCTGCATTGTGACTTTCACGACGTTAAACTTACCGTTAGAACTCCAGTGATAGACGGCTGTAAAGCCGACAGCGTGTTGGACTTTGCTATCAACGGACAAAAACTTCATATTTTTGATAAGGAAACGGAAATGGTGATCAGCAACTAAGACTTTTAACAGGCAGAATCCTAAAGCGGCTACGAAAAAAATAGAAATTATAATTACATACATGCAATGAAAAAAGTGTTCCGAGATGAGATGCAAATATCTCTTTTCAGAACACTTTTCTTATCGGAACCTTTTTTGTGGAAACAGCATTTTATAAAGAAACGGCGGGAAAGAAAATCTGAGCCATATAATTTGTGGGATGAAAGTAACGGAGAAATTTCTGTTTGCTTGAAGAAGATGGAAACGCAATTTAAAAAAACGAGAGGAGGGGGAGCATGACCGTACTGGAGATGATGCTCAGAATCGTATTGGCGATGGCCATGGGCGGCATCATCGGATGGGAAAGAGAAAATAACAATCGCCCTGCCGGATTAAGAACACATATGCTGGTTGCAATTGGGGCGGCCGTAGTAATGCTGATGGGTGAAATGTCTCTGGATAAATACGCGGACATTACGACAATGGATCCAACGAGACTGGGCGCTCAGGTCATATCGGGTATTGGATTTCTCGGAGCGGGAACGATTATGAGGGAAGGGCTAACGGTAAAAGGATTAACCACGGCTGCAAGCCTGTGGGCAGTTGCCTGTCTGGGCTTAGCGGCAGGCGGTGGATTTTATGAAGCCGCCTTGCTGGGTGTGATTGCGATTATCCTGACACTCACCATTTTTGAATATCTGGAAAAAAGATTCAGGAAAATTAAATTTAAAGGACTTTTGGTTGAACTGGAATGTACGGATATTTCATCGACCTTAATCCATATTAAAAAGATTGCACCCATCTATGATATTATGCTGAATGATGTGGATATTACAGAGAAAATCGGTGAAGATAAAGTGATCTATCATCTAACATCAAAATTTGGATTTCATAAATCTGCAAAAAAGATTGATAAAAATGGATTTGTTTCAGAAATATCTGCGTTGGAAGGTGTCACAAAATTAAAAGTGAAGGAATGTTAGAGGGGTTAACAAGCAGAATTTTACTTGGGTCTTTAGAAAGGTAACCCTGACTTTCGTAAGAAACCTATTGCATTGCAAGGGTTTTAACATCATAAAGGCTAGGTTTATTAAGGTAATCTGATTAGGAAATGGTGTGTTTTGCCTTGACAACCGACAACTTGTGATATAACATTAAGTTGTTGGTTTGCTTATTTCTTGCTAAATTTAGTAGTTAATTAGATTTATTGTCTTCAGTAAAAATAATAACCATACATTAACTCAAACTGGAAGAAAGGAGTTGAAAGAATATGGTCACACTTGATAACATACATAAATCCTTTGGAGACGTTGACGTTTTAAAAGGTATTAATTTCGAAGTTGCAAAAGGCGATGTAATTGCAATTCTTGGTCCCAGCGGATCGGGAAAAACTACTTTGCTTCGGTGCATCAATGCTTTGGAGAAGGCTGATTCGGGCAAAATTACGATCAATAATTTTACGCTTAACTGCGGTAGTCCCAAAAAGAAAGATGTTCTAAAACTTAGAAGAAAAACTGCTATGGTTTTTCAAAACTACAATCTCTTCAAAAACAAAACACTTTTAGAAAATGTAATGGAAGGTCTGATTACAGTTAAAAAAATCTCGAAGAAGGAAGCTGAGTCTGAGAGTAAAAGAATCTTAACTGAAGTTGGTCTTGCGGATCGGCTAGATTATTACCCTTCTCAGATTTCAGGAGGACAGCAGCAAAGAGCAGGAATTGCAAGAGCGATTATTTTGAATCCAGACGTGATTTTATTTGATGAACCAACGTCTGCGCTGGATCCTGAATTAGTTGGAGAAGTGCTTGCAACGATAAAAGCAATCGCGAAAACTGGAATAACAATGATTGTTGTTACACATGAAATTGCTTTTGCAAGGGAAGTCGCCAGCAGAATTGTGTTTATGGATGATGGAAACATAGTGGAGGAGGGAAAACCAAGTAGAATATTAGTTAGCCCCAAAGAAGAAAGAACAAAACAATTTCTCAGTCGTATTATAGGAACCGGCGAGGAAATTTTACAAATGTCGATTAGTTAGAAGTAAGAGGAGAATATGGATATGCGATTAATTAGAAGTAAAATGAAGAAAATGAGTGTTATTACTGCTGTAATAGTCGTAGCTGCTATATTAGCAACTGGTTGCGCAGATGATAGTGCAGAGGCAGGAGCGAGTGGTGAAAATACCCCGAAGACAGTTACTGTAGCATTATGTAACAATGTGGCTCCTTATACATATACCGACGCGTCAGGTAACATGGCGGGATATGATTATGAGGTATTAAAGAAAATAGATGAAATTGTCCCTGAATATGAATTTGACTATCAAATCGTTGACTATGATGCAGAGGCCATTGGTGTGCAAACGGGTAAGTATGCGTTAGGTACCGGAGCCCACTTTGTAACAGCGGCACGTGAAGAACAGTTTTTGATTAGTGATTCCTTTAATTATTTCTCAGTGGCGCTGGCGGTGGAAAGCGACAGTGGGATTACATCAATGGAAGACATGACAGGAAAAGAATTGGTTCCTGTACCAGATCAGGATGGGTTGAGAACAGTATTTAACGATTATATGAAAGAACATCCGGACGCAGATATTACTTGCGAATCAGGAAGTTCTATCATCAGTGTTGCAGATGGTCTGAAGGGCGTTTCCACAGGACGTTGGGATGGCATGATTGACGCGCCGGATATGTTTGCGACTGTTCTTGATAAAGAGGATCTTAACATAACAGTTCTTGAACCATTCACCACGGTGGGAACACATTTTCTAATCAACGAATCCCAGAGTGATTTGCATGAAAAAATAAATGCAGCGCTGAAAACGTTAGTCGATGACGGTACGCTTCCAGCTCTTACAGAAGAGATTCTTGGCGAGGATACTTTTGCACTCTATGATTCTATTAACCAGTAGCGATTAAATCTAGAGGCGTTTTTATGGAAAATTTAAAAGTTATCGTTGATTCTATTCCGTTATTAATCACCGTGTTGCCCATGACTCTCATGATTTTGGTGATAGCGCTCTTCTTTGGGGTGATTATCGGCATGGGGCTTACCTTTATTCGACTTGGAAATAAGCGCTTCCTCAAAATGGTGGCGGCCGTCTATATTTCTTTTATGAGAGGAACGCCCTTGCTGATTCAATTATTTTTGGCTTATTTTGGGCTGCCGGCGATTTTAGGGGCATTCGGCATCAATACAGCCACATGGCAAAATGAGGCTTTCGCAATCATTGCGTTTTCATTAAACCTGGGTGCATTTTTGTCGGAAGTATTCCGTTCCGCATACATATCTGTAGATAAGGGGCAGATCGAAGCAGCATACAGTATCGGAATGAATGGCATGCAAGCCTTCCGAAGAATTATTTTTCCTCAGGCATTGCGTGTTGCAATACCTAATATGGGAAATATCATTGTTGATATGCTTAAAAATACCTCGTTGGCCTTTTCTATCGGCGTGGTTGATGTTATGGGCAAAGGTACACAATTGGCATCTGCTGCTTTCGGAGTAGGGCAGCTTGGTATTTTTATTGGGGTTGCTATTATTTATATTATTGTATGTACATTTATGCAAAAAGGATTTGATTTGCTTGAAAAGGCAATGAGCAAGGATTTAAAACCAGTAGATGATAAGATAATAAGCTCAAGTGCTTCAATTTAAATACTTGTATTTTATCCAGCTATGAATCAATCCTGCGTAGGATTGATTAATAGCTACACATGATTAAAAAAGGAGGAAAACTTATTGAGCTTTGATTATAATTTTGCGATATCATCTATTTCAGTAATGCTGAAGGCAGTTCCGATAACCCTGTATATGACAGGTATGGCTTTAGTTTTGGGATTAGTATTTGGGTTTGTTATCGCACTGATAAGGATTTATCAAGTGCCTGTGCTAAATAAACTAGCTGCTATTTTCGTCACCTGTATCAGGGCGATACCGGTCATTGTACAACTTTATATTGCATTTTATGCGATTCCACTAATTTTGGAATCTACATATCCCAGCATAGATATAGGAAGCCTTCCTCCCATGATCTTTGCTGTTTCGGCTCTGACATTAAACTATTCTGCGTATATGTCTGAAACACTGCGTTCGGCGATTGTTGCTGTTGAAAAGGGACAAATGGAGGCGGCACATTCTATCGGTATGTCAACCTTTTCAGGAATGATGCGCATTGTTTTGCCGCAGGCAATCGTAATTGCATTGCCAAACCTGGGGAATTTGACCATAGGGATCATTAAAGATACCTCGCTGACTTATACTGTTATGGTTATGGAAATCATGGGGACTGCAAAAAAAATAGCAGGTCAGGGTTATAATTTTCTTGAAATGTATCTCGTCGCAACGTGCTTGTATTGGATTCTTTGTATCATTACGGAAAAAATATTTGCACGAATCGAAAGACGTGCAAATCATTTCAATCAACAGGTAACAGTGGCGCGCAATTAATAGGTGAACGCGTAGATACGCATCGTGTTATAAAGGTGGATTTATGGATTTAAAAAACAAGACAGCCCTAATAACGGGAGGGCAAAATGGCATTGGGAGAGTCATAGCCGAGAAATTGGCAAGTGAAGGGACCAATATTGTTGTAAATAGCAGAAGTCTTTTAAATGATAGTGGAGAGATTGAATTTCTACAAAAGTATGAGATAAAATCAAAAGCGTTCTCGTGTGATATTTCAGATAGAAAACAAGTGCTTGACATGGTAAAAATGATAATAATGGATTTCGGTAAAATCGATATTCTTGTTAATAATGCAGGTATTTATCCTGCCAGTCCGTTTTTGGATACAACGGAGGAACAGTTTGATGAAGTTCTGGCAGTCAATTTGAAAGGTACTTTTTTCGTTACGCAGGAAGTTGCGAATCAATCTATGGTGCCGCAAGGAAACGGTAAAATTATATGTGTATCTTCCATCGACGGGTGGATGCCGTCTCCCGGAGTTGGGGTATATGCCGCATCCAAAGCAGCAGTCAATAGTCTTGTAAAATCTTTTGCCTTGGAATTGGCTCCGTATCATATTACTTCCAATGGGGTGGCTCCGGGATGGGTTGCCACAGAAACCGTGCTGAAAAATGACCGATGGAGAAAAGCCATAGAAGATATTCCGTCAGGCAGGCTGGCTACGATTCAAGAAATTTCAGAGGTTGTTGCTTTTCTTGCCAGTGATAAAAGTTCTTACATTAATGGGGAAATCATTAATGTGAACGGTGGATTGTTGATGAACTAGTCCCTATTAGCTCCTTAAAATGTTATGCAAATATGTTTATCACAAACCTTTTGTGGTAAATATATAATAGAAGTTGTTAAAACACTGTTGAAGTTAAATTTCGGCGGTGTTATATTTTAACCATGTATTAGCACTCTGGTGTTGCGAGTGCTAATGCGTGGCCTAAGAAAGTAAGAAATAATTACTTGAGCTTGTGATATGATCTTGCCAGTGTATATCGTAACATTTGAACAGGAGGGAGGGATTTGCTATGGCAGAGAAACGAGATTATTATGAAGTGCTTGGTTTGAAAAAAGAAGCTTCAGCGGATGAGATAAAGAAAGCATTTCGAAAAAATGCCATGCAGTATCATCCTGATAAGAATCCGGGCGATAAAATATCAGAAGGGAAGTTTAAAGAAGTAAATGAGGCATACAGCATTTTATCAGACGCAGATAAAAGAGACAAATATGACAGATTTGGATTTGCGGGTGTAGATCCGAACGCAGCGTTTCGTGGCGGTCAAGGACACCGCTCTGGAAATCAAGAAGGATATCAGCACCAGACTTACGGGAATTTTAATGGGGCTGGTTTTGATGCCTTTAAAGATTTTTCCGGCAGCGAGTTTGAGAATTTATTTGGAAATATGTTTGGAGAAGGTGGATTTGGCAGTGCACAAAGAAAGGCTCAGCCAAGAAAAGGCCATAATCTTCAGGCAAGCATTACAATCACATTTGAAGAAGCTGCATTTGGAGCGAAGAAGCAGATAAGACTGACTGGTAAAACAATTTCGGTTACAATACCAGAGGGTATAGACGATGGCGCAAAGATTTCATTGAAGGGGCAGGGACAGCCAAGCACGAACGGAGGGGCTAACGGTGATTTGATTATTGTAATTCAAATAAGACCCCACAGCAGGTTTACAAGAAAGGGCGCAGATATTTTTATAGATATGCCGATTACTGTTACACAGGCTGCTCTTGGAAGGAGCATCGTTGTTCCAACCCTCAAGGATAAGGTCTCATACAAAATCCCCTCAGGCACGCAGCCAAATACAATATTCAGGCTAAAGGGCAAAGGCATAAAGAGTTTGAAGAGTAAGAAGATGGGAGACCTTTATGTGAAGGTTCTCCTGAAAATTCCGACTCATCTCACAGATGAACAGAAAGCGTTGTTTGAAAAATTAGACAAGACGCTTGGATAGAATTTTAATAGTTACGAAATGGAGGTAAGCTAACAAATGAAAGAGGTAACAATTTTAACAACAAATACTTGCCCTTACTGCAAAATGGCGAAAGAATTCCTAACACAAAACAAGATTCACTTTATCGAAAAAGACGTAAATATGGATTCACAAGCACGTTATGAGATGACAAGCAGAAAGATCACCGGTGTACCTGCGTTTATAATAGGGAAAGATGTTGTGGTTGGGCTGGACAAACAGAAGATACTGGAGTTGGTTGATCATCGTCTTGTTCAATGTCCTAATTGTAATACAACAATACGTGTGCCAATTAATGAGGGCAAAATTAGTGCAAGGTGCCCAAAGTGCAAATCCAATCTCAATTTGTAAGCGGATAAGCCTACCGGAACTTGAAATCAAAGAGATTTTAAGAAAAGAATTCGTATGAACTATTTCCTGTATCATTTCGCCTCTCTGAAGAATATGCTGTTATATATTCAGAACAATGGAGGCAATTAAATGAATAGAGTAGTAATCATAGGAGGCGGATGGCATGAGACGGCATAAACATAACAAACAAGGGTGCTCAAATTGAAGGGTGGTCATTCTGTTTATATTAAAGTAATGTACCCAAATAGATCTCTCAATTCTGTGCAGTAAATGAGAGGATTTTATATCCTTATCATTGTATTATTTGATTGTAAGGAGGTGATGGTATGGAATGGTTAGAACGGTTGAACGAGTCAGTATCTTATATAGAAGCACATTTAGCCGATGAAATTAATCTTGATAAGGTGGCTCAGATAGCTTGTTGCTCTACATTTCACTTTCAAAGAATGTTCTCGTATATTGCCGACGTTTCATTGTCTGAGTATATCCGGCGCAGAAAAATGACTCTTGCTGCGTTTGATTTGCAAAGGGGAAATGAGAAAATAATCGATATTGCATTAAAATATGGTTATGACTCACCGACTTCCTTTAATCGTGCGTTCCAAAGCATTCACGGAATGGCACCATCCGCGGCGAAGTCCAGAGGTGTTAAACTGAAAGCGTTTCCGCCCATCAGCTTCAAATTATCAATTAAAGGAGATATGGAAATGAATTACAGGATTGAGAAGAAAGAAGCTTTTAAAGTTGTTGGGGTGAAAGAGCATTACGCAATGAATGTTGAGGAATGTTTTGAAAGTGTGCCGTTGTTTTGGCAAAAAAGCGCGCAACGCGGAATTGTCTCCGACTTATGTACGCTTATGAACAAAGAGCCTTACGGAATTCTGGGTATAAGCACTTGCATGGATGGTCAGGATTTTGACTACTATATTGCGGTAGCTACAGACAAGCAAACTCCTGATGGTATGGTGGAATATACTGTTCCCCAATGCACCTGGGCAGTTTTTGAATCTATAGGTGCTATGCCCACTGCTATACAAGAGTTACAAAAACGGATTATTTCAGAATGGCTTCCGACATCAGGATATGAATACGCAAATGCACCTGACATTGAGGTATACTTTGATGGCAACCAGCAGGCGAATGATTATAGGTGTGAAGTATGGCTTCCTGTTACAAGGAAATAAAACAAAAAAGAACAATAGTAAAGCTCCTTAATGCAAGGGGCTTTATTTAACTTTAATGCTTTAATCATGCATTAATCCTCTTTTGTCGATGGAGTAGATTTTTCCGAAGATGAATTCTGACTTTCCTGCAATTCACGTTGCGCAGCAATTGTGGCAAGGGTATCGCCAAGCTGATTTAGTGATGAAGCCAATAGATTTAATTCATCATCGTTTTGTGTACGGTTTGCAATCACTATAGCAAGAGCAGTTATGGCAGATACTAATTCGCATGAATTCATGGAAAATCACCTCACCCCAATTTATGAGTGATTATTAAAAATTGTTAAAAAGAATTGCTACTAGTTTAAGAATTCACGCCAATAAAAAACAACCACCGGTAGATGAATTGTACTTATATCCACAGATGGTAGTGATTTAAGTTACATAGAGGCCATTTTTTTGCATTCGTCAGCACACATACGGCAAATGTCAGCACATTTTTTACAATGTTCGTCCTTGAACATTGCACATTCCTGTGCACATTTGTCACAGATGTTTGCACAAATAGAACAATGCTCCTTTGAAAACTGTCCATTCATAGACATCATTGCAACTGATATTTGGCACATCATAGCACATTCAACGAGTATGCTTACGCAGTTCTTTCTGGCGTTCAGATCAGATTCGTTTAAACATGCATTAAAGCATTATAACATGCTTGTGCACATTTTGAGCAAGCGTCTATACATGGTTGCATTTTATTATTGTTTGTTACAATACCCATAAAATCCTCCTAAGATTTTTTAATATAGTTATTGTTTTCTAAAGGTTTATATATTATGTAAAAGAAATGCTAGGTGATAACAATTTTTATTAAGCAATGAAGGAACAATATTATTGATTTTTAATATATTACCACAGAGAGGTGAATGAATATGATATATTTCTGTGAATTTAAAGACCGGAATTGTTTAAGTGTAGCGGATAATATAATTTTTAGAGGCAGGATTGTCTGGAGAGACATTGCCACTTGGATAAGAATTTATTTAGTTTCCGTATATTATGGTGCAGACCAAGAGCTGCAAGAGATGATATTAGAAAAACTATTAAGTATCCCAGCAGAATTTGGGGATATGCTCAGCACATTTTTTGGTGATGGAGTTACTTATGAGTATACTGATTATTTAAAAAATTATATAGCTATATTAGTAAATATTATTCATGCACAAAAGGCTGGGGATGTTAATGCAGTGAATGAATATACAAAGCAACTTTATCAAAATGTTGATCAAAGAATAGATTTTCTTTTTGAAATAAATCCATTTTGGCAGAAAGATATAGTACAAAATTTAATTTATACCTTTACCGGATTGGTGCTCCAAGAAATAGACTCATTTTTTGTTAAAGACTATAAAAAGCATATAAACACATTTGATAGAACGTTGTCGCACACATCAGTAATGGGTGATTATATTGCAGAAGGCATTATGCAATATTTAATGTATAGTGCGAACCATCCTAAAGTCTAGGTGAGGATTTGAATCTAAGAAATAATCAAATTATTTCTTAGCCAGATGAAAAAAATTGTACAAGCCAATTAATAGAATTTGAATCGTTGATGTTCCCTGCTTAATACTAAAGGGAATGGAAAGCACTGCGGGACTTGCTTTTGATATAAATACTGATATAAAACAAAATCAACAAATGATGAAAGTTTATGATTGGCTTACTAAAATGTCTACCAATATGAGTTTATTTTACGCTATCCATCTGATAAAATAGCTATTATGGGTACAAATTATGTGTCTTGATGCTAAATGGTAGTTGCGCGTTATTAGCAATAAAAAGAAAACTTTATCATGTGATAATTTTACACTCAGAAGGAGAATTGGGAGGAATGAAAGTATACGATTTTATTAAAAGGCTAAAAAAAGAAATAGGGATATATTTAGAAGTTTTCGTCAAAACCAAAAGTCATAAATGAGGTGGAAAAGAATGGAGGGTCTCAAATGATTGAAGTAAAGAAAAATGAAATGTGCAATATAGCGGATTTATTTAAAGGTCTTGAGGATTCTATGGTAATTGCTTGTCTTCAAGGGTATATGGGCAGAGCATATGTTGACAGGCTTCCAGATCCGACTATTGCTATGATTGTTAGTGGAGAATATAGTTTTTTTTCTGGCAATGCAAATACGGAAGCTGCTAAAAAACTAGTAGAGGATGTCTTTGATTATATTGAGGATTCCTCTTCTGTAGCCATATATGCAGATGATAATTTACAGTGGAGAGATCTTCTTCTATCTGTGTCTAAGAATAATCCTGAAGAAGTTGAGAGATATGGTATCGTTCAAAAGGACTATGAATTTGATAAGGATAAATTAAACAATTATATTGATACTGTGCCTGAGGGTTATGAATTTAAAAGATTTGATAAACAGATATATGAACAGGCTATGAGTGAGACTTGGTCTAAGGAGTTTTGCGAAACCTTTCATTCGGTAGAAGATTACTTGGAAAAGGGATTTGGATTTGGGACTCTATATCAGGGGAAGTTGGTTGCTGGTGCTTCAACAATGACGGTTTATGATGGTGGGATTGAAGTCCAAGTTGCAACAAAAGAGGAATTTCAACGTAGAGGTTTAGCAATGCCTTGTGCGGCGGCACTATTATTGGAATGCATGAATAGAAAAATTCGGCCTTGCTGGGATGCGGCTACATTAATTTCTAAGCATATGGCTTTGAAATTAGGATATGAATATAAGGGAGAGTATTCTACAGTGCATATGCATATTTAGATGCTGGCAATAAATTTATGGCTAAGGATTTTAGTTTTTACCTCTACTAGTTAATAGAAAATCTATTTTAATAACCAAAAGATAAAATAAAAAGGTACGTAGTCTTTGAAGGAAAAGAAACGGGGGTCAGATTGTCTACAACTGTAAATTTTATTGAATACGTATGTGAACAGATACAGGGTATCGGTTTTGTGCGGTACAGAAAAATGTTCGGTGAATACATGGTATACGTGAACGAAAAGCCGATTCTTTTAGTATGCGATAACATCGTATATGTGAAAGAATTAGAATGCATTGAAGATAAGATGAAAGATGCTGAAAAAGACTATCCGTACAGCGGCGCTAAAGAGCATTACATTTTGGATATTGATGATGCTGATTTTTCAAAAGAGATCGTCCGCATTCTCGAACCGTTGACTTCCTTGCCCAGACCAAAGAAAAAGAAAGGTTAGAAACCTCAACAAATAAATCGGAAGACATCGAATAGTACTGATACCCTTAAATTAATTAATTTCAAAACAACCCTTCGAACCTTTGCAGTTTGGAGGGTTGTTCTATGTGCTGGAGCAGAATTTGTCAAAAGCAAAAAACAGGAATGAGCTTTAATTCTTTTGCAAATTCTTAAATTACGCAGCATATCATTTAATGTTGGAGGTGAGAAGCATGGCAAAAGAACAAAAAACACGAGTAGAAAACATTTACAAAGCAAAAGAGGAAAAAGACTTATCTGAAATATTTCAAATTAAATTAGCGCAGTTAATTTGCCGTAGACCTGATAAAACAGGAACAAAGTTCAGAATGAAAAATTAAAAGAACAAAGGCAGCCCTGCTTGTTATTTGAAATCGGTTGCCGGAAAGGTACAACGATGCCAAGAGTAGCTATTTATTGCAGATTATCAGATGAAGATCGGGATAAGACATCGCCGGATCAATACAGTGAAAGCATTCAAAATCAGAAGAATATGCTTACAGTATTCTGCATGGATAGAGGCTGGGACATTTATAAAATATACTGTGATGATGATTTTTCCGGAGCGGATGAAGAAAGGCCAGATTATAATTTGTTACTCAAAGATGCTGAAGAAAGATGCTTTGACATTGTTCTTTGTAAAACACAGTCCAGATTTACAAGAGATTTAGCTCACCTTGAAAAGTATGTACATACATATTTTCCAGAATGGGGAATACGATTCGTTGGCGTTGTGGATAACGCAGATACTGATATTAAAGGAAATAAAAAATCCAGACAGATTAATGGTCTGATTAATGAATGGTATTTAGAAGACTTATCGGAAAATGTAAAAGCTGTTTTGTTATCCAAGAAAAAGCTTGGGAAGTTTGTTGGAGCATTTGCCCCCTATGGTTATCAGCGAGACCCAAATGACAAAAACCATTTAATTATAGATCCGGATGCAGCAGAAATTGTAAAACGCATATTTAAAATGTATCTAGGTGGAGATAGCATTCGGAGGATTGCTAAAATCCTTAATGATGAATCTATCCCGTGCCCTGTCAAATATAAGCAGGATATTCAAGGCAGTAACTTTAAGATTGATAGTACCAGGGTTGGAAGTAAAAGAATTTGGACGGATTCTTCAATACATATGATTTTAAGTAATCAAATGTATGTCGGAGATATGGTGCAAAATAAATCTAGAAAGATCAGCTATAAAAGAAAAACAAAAAAAAGGCTTAATAGCGATGAGTGGATCATTGTGGAAAAAACCCATGAGCCAATCATAGACCGAAATACATTTGAGCGAGTGGCTGAAATAGCTGGTAAAAAAGTACGGCCGAATAGAAATGGCAAAATATCTAAGTTTGCAGGTAAGCTGAGATGTGGGGTATGTGACTGTAATATGGCAAGGCAAGTTTCCAGAACACGTGCGTATTATTATTGTGGTTTTGCTTCACGAAACAGAGAATATTGCAAGGGCAGTTTTATTGCTGAAAAAACGCTGGAGGAGTTTGTTCTGAAAGAGCTCAAAGAAAATATAAAGAAATACATAGATACTGATGTAATATCAAGGATGATTGAAGTCGAGAAGGAAAATGAAGCAGAAAAAAAGAGCTTAGAAAAACGACTTAAAGATCTGCGAGAGGAGATGAAAACAAAAGAAAATGCTGTGACTTCCTTGTATCTAGACAAGGTAAAAGGGACGGTTTTCGAAGAACAATTTGTTATAATGAATCAATTGTTTTTAAATGAAAGGGAAACACTAACGCGAAGGATTCGTATCTTAGAGGAAAAATTGTCAGAGATCAATCTGTCTAAGAAAGATATGTGGCATGTATTGGACGAAGAAGAAACGAAGCGTGAGGCAATTGCTCAATACCTTGAATTCGAAGAATTAACAAGAGAAATGATCGTTGAACTGATTGACTTTATTGTAATCGAAAATCTTTGTGGAAGAAACGAGAAGTGGATTGAAATTCATTGGAAGTTTTAATTTTGTTATGTTTATCATAGTCAAGATGGTCCGGCTGCGCAGCTGCATTGGCTGCGAGAAAAGCAGGAGCGGACGTAACTTTGGTTGAAAAAACGGATATGCTTCTTGGATTGGGCAATGTAGGGGGGATCATGAGAAACAATGGCAGATTTACTGCCGCTGAAGAGAACATAGCACTTGGGGCTGATGAACTCTTTGGAATTACGGATAAGCTCTCCAGGCATGTGAACATAGACTTTCCAGGGCATAAGCATGCCAGCTTATATGATGTGATTAAGGTGGAACCTCAGGTCAGAAGGCTTCTTGAAGAAAGAGGTGTTCAAATAAAAACAATTGCTCGAGCAGTCGATGTAGTTATGGAAAGTCAAAATACCTTAAATGGTAATCGACAGATGAAAAGTATCATTTTAGCTGACGATACGGTGATTGAAGGAGATGTATTTGTGGAATGCACCGGTTCAACCGGCCCAATGGGGAATTGTCTTACTTATGGAAATGGATGCTGTATGTGTATCTTGCGTTGTCCGGCCTTTGGACCGAGGGTCAGTATTACTCAGAAGGCTGGAAAGAACGATATCATGGGGCAGCGAAAGGATGGAGCTTTCGGTGCGTTTAGTGGTTCCGGAAAATTGGAAAAATCCTCACTTTCCGATGAAATTGAGCGGGAACTGAACGAAAAAGGTGTTGTGGTAATTCCTTTAAAACCAGAGGAGATTGTCAAAGAAAAGCTGGATTTAAAGGTTTGCCAGCAGTATGCTTTGAATGAATATGCAGAAAATATTGTTTTGCTGGATACTGGGTACGCAAAGATTATGACACCGTTTTATCCACTGGAAAAATTAAGAAAGGTTCCCGGCTTGGAAAATGCAAGATATGCCGATCCTTATGCGGGCGGAAAAGGGAACTCCATCCGCTATCTTTCCGTCGCAGAACGTGATAATCAAATGAAAGTGATCGGAATTGAAAATCTTTTATGTGGCGGAGAAAAATCCGGACTTTTTGTAGGTCATACAGAGGCAATATCGACAGGAACTCTCGCGGGATATAATAGTGTGAGATACTTAAAAGGGATAAGACCATTAGAGCTGCCAAAACAGATCGCCATAGGCGATTTGATTTCCTATGCCAATAAAAAGATTCGCTCAAAGGGTGGTTTAATGAGCCGATATACCTTTGCAGGTTCGGAATATTTCCAAAGAATGCAGGACAAAGGCTTTTATACCACAGACTCGGAAGTTGTAAAAAAGAGAATTAAGAAATATGATTTAGAAAATATTTATAAAGAGCCTATTATATAAATGGAGGCACCTGACAGGTATATTCTCCCTGAAAACCGCTTAATTATTAGCTCGCCCAATTTGTGAAACAAATTGATGGCGAACTTATGCAACGAAGTCACATATCTCTGATTTGTAGATTTTGACTGCTGGTTCGGACGGTTTTCTTTGAAAATATACCATCAGGGTGTCTATTTATTTAGAGTAGTTTTACTCCTTATGGCTTGATTTTAACGGCATCGCGTTTAAATATTGTTGACATGTTCTAAGGTTGGTATTACAGTAGGAATAAGATAATAATGGTTTTGGAGGTAAGGAATGATATCAGAAAAAATGGCGATGCTTGGGAAAAAGCGTTCCGTGATACGAGAAATATTTGAATATGCAAAAAAACGTGCAGGGGAAATAGGAAAAGAAAATATATTTGATTTTAGCATTGGTAATCCTAACGTTCCAGCACCGGCATGTGTCAATGATGCAATCCTTGAACTGCTGCAGAAAGAAGATCCGGTTCTGATTCATGGGTATACCTCTGCGCAGGGTGATTTCAATGTAAGAAAGGTTGTAGCAGATCATATCAACAGCAAATTCGGAACCGGACTGAATGCAGATCATATTTATATGACCGTAGGAGCCGCGGCTTCTCTGACAATAAGCATCAATGCGCTTGCGCTTCCTGATGATGAGATGATTATTTTTACGCCGTATTTTCCGGAGTATAAGATCTTTGTGGAAGCGGCGGGGGCGAAAGCGGTGATTGTAAATTCTGACGAAAATAGTTTTCAGGTGGACATTCAAAAATTTGAAAAAGCAATCACTCCGAAAACAAAAGCGGTCATTATCAATTCACCGAATAATCCTTCCGGTGTTGTACTTTCAGAAGATACGATCATCAAAATTTGTGGAGTATTAAATAAAAAGGCTCAGGAATTTGGCCATCCGATTTATTTGATTTGTGATGAACCGTATCGTGAACTGGTATATGATGACATAAAGGTTCCTTATCTGATTAACTACTATGACAATACATTGGTTTGTTATTCTTACAGTAAGTCCCTTTCCATACCCGGAGAAAGAATCGGGTATATTGCGGTTTCAAATAAAATGCAGGATTTAGAGGATGTTTATGCGGCGGTCTGCGGTGCAGGAAGATCTCTGGGATATGTCTGTGCATCAAGCCTGTTCCAGCAGGTGATAGCAAAATGTATTGATGAAACTTCGGATATTTTTGTGTATAAGAAGAATAGGGATCTTTTATATGAAGGTCTGACAAAGTATGGTTTTCATTGTGTTCGGCCTGATGGGGCCTTCTACTTGTTTGTGAAAGCAATGGAGCCGGATGCGTATCTATTTTGTGAGAAAGCGAAAAAATATGAATTGCTACTGGTTCCGGGAGACGATTTTGGCTGCCCGGGTTATGTAAGGATTGCTTATTGCGTAACAACGGAGCAAATCGTGAATTCGCTCCCTGCTTTTGAAAAGCTTGCAAGAGAATATTGCTAGAATTTTAATTTTAGAAAAAATCGATAAAAGAACTTCCGGCTGTCAAGAATGGATATAGAAATATTCATTTTTGACAGCTGGAGAGTTTATTTCACACACTCTTGCATACCATAAGATTCCCATGATTTTTTACGGGAGTTGTAATACACGCTTCGTCCGCTGGCCTTGTTGCGATATCGATCCATCTTTTTTTCCAGGTCATCCATGGTTTCAATAGTTCCAACACAAAACAAGGATACCCCATCCGTTGTTTTTTTCTCAAAATCGATGACCAGACCATCCTTACACATTTCAAATATTATATGCATCAATTCTGGATTCGGTTCACTGATGGTTTGCTTTCTACCTTTTAGTTTCTGCATGAGGAGGTATGAAATCACCTTTTTATACTCAGTGACATTCTTCATATACACATTATTCCACCAGCCGTCATCATGACATAGATAGGCATAGCGATTATTCAGGCTATCTATTTTAAAACTGTCAAGAGGTCTTTTCATGTGGCTCATATATAATAATTGTGCTAATTCCTCTCCAGTAACATGGTTTAGCTGCTCCTCTCTTTCATAATCCACCCAGCAAAAATCTCCGTAGTTATATACAGTTTCGTTCACAAGTGCTTCCAACTGCTCTTTTGTTACATATTCCAAAAGCAAGTGCATATTAAACTTGCATTCATTCGGGTAGCCGGCCAGGATCAGCAAGCCTTGGTTTTGGATACTGAGACCCTTTGCAAAATCTTGAAATTTGACACCGGATGAATGAATTCTATTTTCTTTTTCGTAAATCTTAATATATATGGAGTAGTTTTTCATGGAGTTCCTTTCTGATTTTCATTATACTGTTTTTAATAATCACTTTGCAATTAAATCCACTAAATTATACCATACAGGTGTTTTGTTTGGATCTTTATATTTTCATTGTAATATGCTAGAATTTAAAGGAAATTGGAAATAATTCATAATATATGAAAAGGAGAAACCTTATGCGTTTGAATAAATATATTGCACAGGCGGGAGTTGCCAGCAGGCGAAAGGCGGACGAACTTACCCTGCAGGGTAAGATAAAAATTAACGGTACGGTGATGAGAGAACCGGGTTATGACGTGAAGGAGAATGATATCGTAGAGGTGAATGGCCGTGCTGTGAAGCAGAACACGAAGAAGGTTTATATTATGCTGAACAAGCCGAAAGGATATATTACCTCGGCAGATGATGAAAAGGACAGGCCAACGGTCATGGAACTTGTTACGGACATTGAGGAGAGAATTTTTGCAATTGGCAGATTGGACTACAACACTTCCGGCATGTTGCTTATGACAAATGACGGTGACATGGCGTACAAGCTGTCCCACCCCAAACATCATATCTACAAAACATACCGGGCAAGGATTTCCGGACAAATCTCCGGTGAAAGATTATCCAAGCTGCGAAACGGAGTAGATATTGGAGGTTTTGTCACATCGAAAGCAGTGGTTAATGTGATCAAACAGGTTGAGCGGTCTGCCATTGTAGAGATAAAAATATCTGAAGGAAAGAACCGACAGGTACGTAAAATGTTTGCTGCCGTGGGAAATAAGGTATTGGATTTGGAGAGAGTTGCCATCGGAGACCTATATCTCGGTCATCTAAAACAGGGTCATTATCGCAAGCTGACTCAGAAGGAAATTGAATATCTGAAGGAATGCTGAGCATTCCTTTTAATCGTTACAGCGCCCTTTCCTCTGAATCCGTTAGTAGGGAGAAGACGTATATGAATTTGATAACAAAACCTACAGCATTGGCTTTGAAAATAATAGGAGAATATATAAAACCCGGTGACGTTGTTGTGGATGCCACTGCCGGAAACGGACACGATACGCTGGTTCTTGCAAAATTAGCAGGTACTGCGGGCAAGGTCTATGCCTTTGACGTTCAGCCTCTGGCCTTGGAACAAACAAAAACCCTTCTTGAAAAAGAGGGTTTTTTCCATAACTGCACGCTGGTTTTGGATTCTCATGAAAATATGGGAAGCTATATACCGGAACATGAAAAGAAAGGGCTTTCGGCAGTGGTATTTAATCTTGGATATCTCCCCGGAGGGCAAAAGGAAATGACAACGCAGAATGGGGCAACCCTTGCTGCAGTAGAACAGGCACTGCACTTGATCCGTATCGGAGGAATTGTAGCAGTGACAATGTATCCCGGTCATCCCGAGGGGGCAGCGGAAAGGGAATCCTTGCTGCGATTTGCAAAGAATCTGTCTCAAAAGACATATCATACGGCTTATCTTTCTTTTCCCAATCAGAAAAAGAGCCCACCGGAACTGTTGCTCATCACAAGGAAATGCTGAGAAGCACACCGCTTGGGGGTGGGATGCCTGCTATGATCCTGGGCGCTGTAATCGCCACCGCGTTTTTAGGCGGCGTTCCTGTGGAGCCGCTGATTACCAGCGGATTATTGGTACTGCTTATCAAAATCGTCTAAGTCTTTAAAGGAGAGGCGTTGTTTTGATTGAAGCGGCTTAGGTAAGGGGTGACGTGGGAATTAAAAGGGATTACTCATAAATAGAATCAAGCATATGCTTCATTTCTTTCATAGATAATGTTCCTTGTATAGAACACACAAGATTTGCATTCTGCCAAACGGCTTTGAGAACTGAATTATTGCGTGTGATATCGTGTTGAATTCCTGCTATGTTATATTCTTCTGCCAAAAATTCTTTTGAAGGTTCTTCCGCAGGAGCAGATTCTTCGAGTTCTGATTCGTAAACTATAATAGTAATGAAGAATTCATCATCATTTACGAGTAAATTTCCAGTAATTTCCGTAGAATTGATTCGAGATGTTGCTTTCACGTTCTGGATAGACGTGCCCGCAGGAAACCAATATGGCAATACAGGGAGCAGCGTATATTCTGCGACCTCTGTTCGAAAGTGTTCCAACTGTTCTGCCAACTCGTTGTCTTTGAAGCGCGTAGAATCTTTTGATGAAATAATATGATAAGATTCCTCCTGCAATTTTCCCCAAATCTTTGGAAAATTAAATTCGTTTGTTCCTGCAATAAATACAATGCAGATCAGGGCAACTGCTGCAATAAGGCCGCTTGCTCGGAGCTTTTTTAATTTTCGTTTTTTTAAGCGACTCAGCAAAGGCCTCGAATCGGTGCTTGGATACTCTTCCGGAACGACTTGGCAATCGATCAAAGATGGTTGATCTTTATAGTTTTCCAAAAAATCTTTCCAGGCATCTTCTGTACCAAGCAGTATTTGATCATGGTGCTCCTGACTTCTTTCCTGGAGTATCTTTACGATTGCCATGTGGAAAGGAATGTCCGGTATGTGATTTTCGCAGGGATTAAAATCCTTTTGGAGCAGTAATTCCAATTCTTCTGTTTTTAAGCCTTCTAAATCCAAAGAATCGGGCTTGGGAGCATATCCCTCTGGCACTCTCATGAAACCTCCTCCAGCAATAATGCATTGATCAATCTTCGGTTAATTGTTCCCGGAAACGCTCTTTGATACGACGGATTTTCATTGCTAATGCAGATTTTTTCTTGCCTGTCTTCTGGCACAATTCTTTATAGGTATAACGATCCACATATAGCATTTTGAGTAACGCATAATCCTCTTCTGAAACCATATCCTTCAGCTCTAATTCCGAGTCAATGTGGGTTTCAACGCAGACTTGATGAACTTGTTCCAGGCGTTTTGCCCATTGATCTTCCTCTTTTAACATACTGGATATCGTATAATAAAGCGCCTTGTAAAGCCATCCAGCTGGATTTTCACTGGCAAATAATTTTTGCCGTTTCTCCCATGCCAATACAAACATTTCCTGTACAGCTTCCTCCGCCTTTTCCATGAAATTATGGCCTCTCTTTCTGAGTAGAATCGTAGAAGCGTAGCGGAGTAATCCATGGTATTCTGCTTTATATAATGCCTCGAATCGTGCTTCGGGGGTATTTTCATTTCCCAAATTCAAACAGCACCTACTTAAACAATGATTGGTTATAGCGAAGTGATATTAAGATATTTGCAATTTTGCTTCTGACTTATATCATAATCATCGGTCACATAAAATGATAACATAAAAAAAGGTAATTGAAAATACTTATGATTTCAATTACCTTTTGTGTTGAGTTATTATTCCTTAAATAGCTATTTCCAAGTGTGGTGCGAAATGATCCTTAAATTGAATTTGGAAAGGACATAAAGAATTATCAATATGCATCAAGGATATATTCACCTTTTACTAATAGCGTTGAAGAAGATGAAGATGCTCTATTAATGCCAATAATACAATTTGTTCTGCCGCCATCAATTACACCGCCAATGGCTCCACCACCGCTATCACCCTCTTGCATTGCTTTGTTTACTTTTATCATATGTTTTGCCGAAACCGTAGTTCCATCTTTATAATCAATAACTGTTTTAAAGTTGGTTGATTTAACTGTTGCATCTTTTGATCCAGAGACATAGCCACGAAGAGTAATGGTAGAGCCTTCTGCCGGCACATCCGATGAAATCTCATCTACTTTTGTACCAGTATAACTATGGCCAGAGTCTAATTTAATAAAAGCACTGTCGTTGCTGCTGTTGATTTTTAGCCCAATAATTTTACCAATCCGCTTTGAAAGTTCTCCCTTTATAAACGGTATCCTTCACTTTATGGCCGTGACCGCAAGTTATGATACCGTAATATCCTTTGCTAGAACTCCACATTCGTCCGGCTGGAGTTGAAGAGGAAACATAATCGCCGTCGGGTGTGCTAATTTGGCTGGTGCCGTTAATAGATGAAATTGCTTTATATCGGTCATCAGGATCGGCTTCAAGGAAGAGAAGCATGTTCTGGTCAAACATAGAGGATAACTGTTCTTTTGTTTTTTCTCCTTCAGGTCCAGGAAGAATCTCTAGTACAACTCGATTGTCTTCGTTGCTCACCCACAATGCTGAAAAACCAATGTATTGATCTACGATGCTGCTTAACTCTTCATAAGTACTTAACAAATCAGCATAACTGTATTCTACACTTTTGAGTACTACGTTATGTGAAAGCACTTCTTTGGATTCGTTTAACAATTGGTTGGAAGAATTCTTGGCAGATGCATCGACTTTTTTCAGCATATCACTTCCCTCGGTATAGCAAAGCACTAGGTTGCCATTCTTGTCAAGATACATGCCGCCGTAGCTATTGTCAGTAAAATTGCTGTAATCTTCCGCAGTGAAATTCTTTATAGGTACACCATTTGGGGAATATACTTTTTTATTATTGGTGGCATTGGATAATTCTACATCATCAAAGGTATAAGCCAGAGCGGCAAATACCTCTCCTTCAGTTAGATATCCAGAAGTGTTGCGGATTTCTTTTGAACCCGTATCTTTCTGCTCTTCAATTGCATATGCAGATGAAATGCCTCCCAAAACTGTTGCGATGCACAAAACTAATGCGATAAACTTTGATTTTCTTTTCATGAGTATCCTCCTAAACTTTTAAATACTGTAAATACGTTTTTCATATGGTTTACGATATTTGTTTTTTTATAAGCTCACCCCCTTATTTTATTTCGAGTTTGGAATAATAATTAAGTAAGATGATTTGACAAAATGTATTTTTACTGCTAAAAATCACCTTATATAATATAAATGTCTTCTCGGCACGATATGTTCACAATAAATTAATAAAAAATATAAAATATGTTAAAACTTGTAGAAAAATGTAATACCATGCAATGCTGACTTGGACTGACTTAGACGGTGATTTGGTAGTTGAAAACATGAAAAGCAAAAGCCCGGGAACTCTCGTGAGACCCGGGCTTTTACCGATGGGAAAACTATGTCAAATATACACTTACTAGCTTGTTCAACTTTATGCGCCTGCTGAACTTATGCTCTGCAACATAGTTGGGTGTGAAACTTATGCAAGGAAATCACAAATCTATGATTTGTAGATTTCTACTGCTATTTTCTTTTGCTATCCTTAGGAGTTACACAGATGCCTTCCGCTTTGCAAACCACAATTGGTTCTTCCAGAAAATCAGCTGCAGAAGGGCTGATGTCAGGTCGTGCAGCGACTACCTTCTTGGCTTCGAATCTCATTTTTCTGGAAGTGTTCCCTACTTCGTAAATTTCTCCGTACGCTTCAATATAATCTCCTGCATAAGTTGGAGCCATGAACTGAACGTCTGTATACTTAAGGAACAAGCCTTCGTCGCCATCCATCTTGATCAGCAGTTCTGTTGCAACATCACCGAACAAGTGAACCAAATGATAACATAAAAAAAGGTAATTGAAAATACTTATGATTTCAATTACCTTTTGTGTTGAGCTATTATTCCTTAAATAGACATTTCCAAGTGTAGTGCGAAATGATCCTTAAATTGAATTTGGAAAGGACATAAAGAATTATCAATATGCATCAAGGATATATTCCCCTTTTACTAATAGCGTTGAAGAAGATGAAGATGCTCTATTAATGCCGATAATACAATTTGTTCTGCCGCCATCAATTACACCGCCAATGGCTCCACCACCGCTATCACCCTCTTGCATTGCTTTGTTTACTTTTATCATATGTTTTGCCGAAACCGTAGTTCCATCTTTATAATTAATATCTGCTTCAAAGTTGGTTGATTTTACTGTTGCATCTTTTGATCCAGAGACATAGCCACGAAGAGTAATGGTAGAGCCTTTTACCGGCACATCCGATGAAATCTCATCTACTTTTGTACCAGTATAACTATGGCCAGAGTCTAATTTAATAAAAGCACTGTCGTTGCTGCTGTTGATTTTTAGCCCAATAATTTTACCAATCCGCTTTGAAAGTTCTCCTTTATAAACGGTATCCTTCACTTTATGGCCGTGACCGCAAGTTATGATGCCGTAATATTCTTTGCTAGAACTCCACATTCGTCCGGCTGGAGTTGAAGAGGAAACATAATCGCCGTCGGGTGTGCTAATTTGACTGGTGCCGTTAATAGATGAAATTGCTTTATATCGGTCATCAGGATCGGCTTCAAGGAAGAGAAGCATGTTCGGGTCAAACATAGAGGATAACTGTTCTTTTGTTTTTTCTCCTTCAGATCCAGGAAGAATCTCTAGTACAACTCGATTGTCTTCGTCGCTCACCCACAATGCTGAAAAACCAATGTATTGATCCCTGATTCTGCTTAACTCTTCGCAAGTACTTAACAAATCAGCATAACTGTATTCTACACTTTTGAGTACTACGTTATGTGAAAGCACTTCTTTGGATTCGTTTAACAATTGGCTGGAAGAATTCTTGATAGATGCATCGACTTTTTTCAGCATATCGCTTCCCTCAGTATAGCAAAGCACTAGGTTGCCATTCTTGTCAAGATACATGCCACCGTAGCTATTGTCAGTAAAATTGCTGTAATCTTCCGCAGTGAAATTCTTTATAGGTACACCATTTGGGGAATATACTTTTTTATTATTGGTGGCATTGGATAATTCTACATCATCAAAGGTATAAGCCAGAGCGGCAAATACCTCTCCTTCAGTTAGATATCCAGAAGTGTTGCGGATTTCTTTTGAACCCGTATCTTTCTGCTCTTCAATTGCATATGCAGATGAAATGCCTCCCAAAACTGTTGCGATGCACAAAACTAATGCGATAAACTTTGATTTTCTTTTCATGAGTATCCTCCTAAACTTTTAAATACTGTAAATACGTTTTTCATATGGTTTACGATATTTGTTTTTTTATAAGCTCACCCCCTTATTTTATTTCGAGTTTGGAATAATAATTAAGTAAGATGATTTGACAAAATGTATTTTTACTGCTAAAAATCACCTTATATAATATAAATGTCTTCTCGGCACGATATGTTCACAATAAATTAATAAAAAATATAAAATATGTTAAAACTTGTAGAAAAATGTAATACCATGCAATGCTGACTTGGACTGACTTAGACGGTGATTTGGTAGTTGAAAACATGAAAAGCAAAAGCCCGGGAACTCTCGTGAGACCCGGGCTTTTACCGATGGGAAAACTATGTCAAATATACACTTACTAGCTTGTTCAACTTTATGCGCCTGCTGAACTTATGCTCTGCAACATAGTTGGGTGTGAAACTTATGCAAGGAAATCACAAATCTATGATTTGTAGATTTCTACTGCTATTTTCTTTTGCTATCCTTAGGAGTTACACAGATGCCTTCCGCTTTGCAAACCACAATTGGTTCTTCCAGAAAATCAGCTGCAGAAGGGCTGATGTCAGGTCGTGCAGCGACTACCTTCTTGGCTTCGAATCTCATTTTTCTGGAAGTGTTCCCTACTTCGTAAATTTCTCCGTACGCTTCAATATAATCTCCTGCATAAGTTGGAGCCATGAACTGAACGTCTGTATACTTAAGGAACAATCCTTCGTCGCCATCCATTTTGATCAGCAGTTCTGTTGCAACGTCTCCGAATAAGTGAACCATATGAGCTCCGTCGACCAAACTCCCACCGTAGTGAGCATCCTTATGGGACATTCTCAAACGAATCGTTGAAGTAATCTTTTCCATAATTGTTCTCCTCTTTTTAACATTCTGTCCGACGCTTCAGCGGCGTCCGACAGAATTTAGGCTAGAAAATCAAGAAAACGAAGTTCGTAGATTTTCATCGTCGATTAAATAAATATAATGTTATTTTATCCTAAATAAAATAATTTGCAAATAGCGTGCCAATACGTTATCCTTGTATTAGACGACAATTGAACCGATTTTGAATCGCCTGTTTCCTGGTGATTCAAAATAATCAAAGAAGGAGGTCGGGTGATTGGATGAATAACAGCTACGGAATGAAAAGAGTGATTGAGCCTAAATACGTACTGTCAACCTCTGCTTGGAAGGTAGATAATAACAGGGAAATCTATCCCAATGAACTTAGAGTTTCAATTAAGAATCTTCACCTGGAAAGTACCAGCTTCAAGCAGATTCGCATTGAATCCAACAACAATATTGATAGAATAAAGGATCGAATTATAGATATCGTAATAAAAAGGGGAAAGCTGCATAATCCGGTTACAGATACGGGGGGGCTGCTTTTTGGAACCGTTGAAAAGATCGGTGAAGAATATGATAATAAGAAAGGCTTACGGGTTGGAGATGAAATTATCTGTAATGCTTCTTTGGCTGCTATACCCCTTTATATCAGCCGCATTACCAAGATCGACATGGCATATAATCAGGTGGAGGTAGAAGGATATGCGATCCTTTTTAACGAGTTTCCGATCGTAAGAAAGCCAGAGGGGGTTCCTCTTAATCTTTTGCTGTTTGCATTTGATGAATCCGGTACGATGTATACCATAAGCAGTTGTGCCAGGGGGAAAAAAAATTTTTTGGTCGTTGGAAGCAATCTCCTGACTAACACTCTGTTTGGCTTTGCGATCAGAAAGGTGGTCGGGCCGGATGCTCGCATTGTTTGTTTGCTGGATAATAAATCAGAGGTTATGCTCAAGGGAAAAAGTATTGAACTCCTGCTCAATAATGTTTTTACTGAAATTTACTATGTTAATATTTTGAGACCAATGGAGTGCATTAAAAGTTTAAATATGGATGCCCTCTTTGATTTGAGCGTAAATTGCGCTGATATTCCTGGCGCGGAAACCATTAACATTATGGCGACAAAATCCGGAGGAACAGTTTTCTTTGCAAACCTGATCAACAATTATAATATTGCACTTTATCTGACGGAAGCTGTTTCAAGGCAGCTTGACATCCGCTGTGCAGATGGGTATCTGGAAGAGTATGATGAGTTTGATATCAAAATCGTACAGGATCTAGCGCCGTTTTTAGAAAGAGCGGTTGTTACAGAAATAAAAGTAGAAGATAACATTGCTTATCCTCTGGGACGCGCGAGAAAAGGACTTGAACTATCGGGATATCGAAAGAGCCTGGTGGAGGATTTTATTTGTGAAAGCAGAGCGATGGCCATGGTATTGGAGGAAATTCTCAGCGTTGCCAAGTATGATTGCAACGTGCTTATCACAGGGGATACGGGAGTCGGAAAGGAAAAGATCGCAACGATTATCCAAAAAAACAGTAACCGAAAAATGCAGTCCTTTGTCAAGATTAACTGTGCGGCGATTTCCGATAATTTGATTGAATCTGAGTTTTTTGGCTATGAAAAAGGTTCCTTTACAGGAGCTAGTGTTGCCGGAAAAAAAGGATATTTTGAACTTGCCGATAACGGGATCATATTTCTGGATGAAATCGGGGATCTACCTCAGGATTTACAGGCAAAACTGCTACGAGTCATTCAGGATGGAGAATTTTACCGGGTGGGAGGAACAGAACCGATTAAAACGAATGTTAGAATTCTGTCGGCGACAAACAAGAATCTGGAAAAGCTCATTGAAGAAAAGAGGTTTAGAAGGGATCTATACTATAGACTGAATGTTTTCCCCATCAGAGTTCCGAATTTGGATGAAAGAAAAGCGGAAATACCCTCCTTGGTTGAGTATTTTATGGGAAAATATGCGGAAAAGTTTGGTATCAAAAGAATGATTGGAGACGACGCACTTACATACTTAAAGGAATGCAGCTGGCCGGGAAACATTAGAGAACTGGAAAATGTAGTACAGCGGTTGCTAATTACATCAAAGGGTGATACCATTACAGTTTTGGATGTGATGAAGGAGCTTCATGCGGATCTCTTCGATAAAATCAGTGTTAATTATGACGAAGCTAGTTTTGAAGACACAAACTTGATTAATCTGGATGATATGGTGGGCGGTTTTGAAAAAAATATCATTCAGTATGCCTGCGAAAAACACGGATCTACCCGGAAAGCGGCGAAATCAATCGGAATCAGCCAGACTCAACTGATTAGAAAGAAAAAAAAATACAACATTATATAGATGATTTTAACCAGCGGATGGAATGATTTTTGTGGGGTAAACTAATGGAAATGCTTTCTATCCGTTTTTTCTTTTTTTGCAATCTTTGAGAATGAACCGATAGCGGTTCCGGGAAAAAGACGATCCTGAACAAAAACGGTTCAAACAAGAGAAAAGGAATGGATTTTTCAATAAACTTTCGTTGGCATACAAATTGCTATATATAATTACATGACGTGAAATTTAATAGAATCGCAATTAGAATTTATTTAACTCAGGAGGAAACAAAGATGAAAAAAGGATGCCCATATGGTACACACAGAGTAATTTCACCAAAAGGAGTCTTGCCGCAGCCGGCAGATGTGATCGACAATACAATGGAAATTTACGACAACGAAGTTTTGATCGAAGTACAGACTTTAAATGTTGACTCGGCTAGCTTTACTCAGATTGAGAGACAGGCAAACGGAGCTATCGAAGAAATTAAAAAAATCATGAAGGGAATTGTCGCAAAAGCAGGAAAACATAAGAACCCTGTTACTGGTTCGGGCGGAATGCTCATCGGAACAGTGAAAGAAATCGGTCCTGCTTACGTTGGCGACTTGAAAGTTGGAGATAAAATCGCTACATTAGTATCTCTTTCCCTTACTCCTCTTGTAATAGAAGAAATCTTTGAAGTAAGACCTGATATTGATCAGGTAGACATCAAAGGTCAGGCGATTTTGTTCCAGAGCGGTATCTATGCGGTACTTCCAAAGGATCTTCCAGAGACATTGGCACTTTCCGTTCTTGACGTTGCAGGAGCTCCTGCTCAAACTGCCAAGCTGGTTCAGTCCGGTGACACAGTAGTTGTTATTGGCGGTGGCGGAAAATCCGGTCTTCTTTGCCTGTACGAAGCGAAGAAAAGAGCTGGCGTAACCGGTAAAGTCATCTGCATCGGTGGAAGCGAAAAGAGCACTGACAGAGCAAGAAAGCTTGGACTCGCTGATGAGTACTTTGCAGCAAACGCGACAGATGCAATTGGTATCTACAATAAAATTCATGAATTAACAGATGGAAAACTTGCAGATGTAGTAATCAACTGTGTAAATATTGAAAATACAGAAATGGCAAGTATTCTTGCTACAAAAGACAACGGAACCGTTTACTTCTTTAGTATGGCAACCAGTTTCACAAAGGCCGCATTAGGGGCGGAAGGTGTAGGAAAAGACGTTAACATGATCGTAGGAAACGGATATTGCAAAGGGCACGCTGCAATTTCCCTTCAGGTACTAAGAGAGTGTGAACCTTTAAAGAATCTGTTCGCAGAAATGTACGCATAAGCTTGTTAAAATTGCCTTTTTGCCATAGCTTCAGCTGCGCCTTAAAAAAGTAACTACGCTTACTTAAATTTAAAATTCATACAACAACAATTTACTAAAACCAGCAGCATCGGAAGCTGCGTAGAAATTTGTTTATTTAATCTAAGGATAGAACGAAAATATTTATTTGATCCAGCAGCCTAATTGCTGCGGGATAGCACGACTTAGCATTTGGAAGATACATTACTTTTCTGAATTGAGTCTTAGCTGGTCTGGAACAAAAATGGAAAGAAGGGAAACTGTAATGTCAGAAAAAAGAAATTGGAAAGACATCGAAGCATGGAAGAATGTAACCGATGCAGAGTGGAACGATTGGAAATGGCAGGTTGCAAACAGAATTACCACGGTAGAACAATTGAAGCAAATTATCAATCTTACTGCACAGGAAGAAAAGGACATTGCTGAAACATTAAAAAGCTTCCGTCTCGGAATCACTCCTTACTATGCATCTTTGATGGACGTTGATGATCCAAGATGCCCCGTAAGAATGCAGGCGGTTCCGGTCATTGCGGAAACCCATAGAAGTGACGCTGATATGCTTGATCCGCTGCATGAGGATGAAGACTCTCCGGCTCCTGGATTGACGCACAGATATCCAGATAGAGTTTTACTCCTAATTACTGACCAATGTTCCATGTATTGCAGACATTGCACAAGAAGAAGACTTGCCGGTGAGAAAGATGGCGCAAGAAGCATGGATGATATCAACAAGTGTATTGCATACATCAAAAAGACACCACAGGTAAGAGACGTATTGCTTTCTGGCGGTGATTGCCTACTGGTAAATGATGATGTGCTGGAATACATCATCAGTGAACTGAGAAAAATCCCGCATGTTGAAATCGTAAGGCTTGGATCAAGAACTCCGGTTGTTATGCCGCAGAGAATTACAGACGATCTGGTTAACATGCTGAAGAAGTATCATCCAATCTGGTTGAACACCCACTTTAATCACATAAAGGAAATCACACCAGACGCGATGGAAGCTTTAAGGAAGCTTGCTGATGCCGGAATTCCCCTTGGAAATCAATCTGTTCTTTTAAGAGGCGTAAATGATTGTCCTCATATCATGAGAGATCTGGTTCATGCTTTGGTTCGAAACAGAGTAAGGCCTTACTACATTTACCAGTGTGACCTTTCACTTGGTATCGAACATTTTAGAACATCTGTTGCCAAGGGAATTGAAATTATTGAAGGATTAAGAGGGCATACTTCGGGATATGCAGTTCCTACCTTTGTAGTAGATGCTCCTGGAGGCGGAGGAAAGACTCCGGTCATGCCGCAGTACGTAATTTCCCAGTCGCCTGAAAAAGTGATTCTGAGGAACTATGAGGGAGTGATTACTACTTATACCGAACCTGTGAATCTTCCTAAGCTGGAATGTACCTGTGACTATTGTACCGGCAAGAAGGAATATCACTATGAAGGAGTGGCCGGACTGCTTCAGGGCGAAAGAATGTCTATGGAGCCGCAGGGATTGCTTCGTCATAAACGTAATAAATAAAAAGAATACTATGCACTTACTGGTACATTCTCAACAGTTGATGGTGGCAAAACGTCAAACCTATGCTTTCGCATAGAATGCGGCCAAGACTTTCTGAGAGAACTGACAGTAAGTGCATAAGTTGCTTAAAATATAGTGAATGCCGAACCAGTTTCGGTTTGAAAAAGAAATGAATTTTGGAGAAAAATATGGGTCTACTAAACCAATTGAAGCAGAAATATAATACCCTGTCTATTGTAGGAATGGCCAAAAATGCAGGGAAAACAACGGCACTTAACTATCTGGTTGAGGAAGCGATGGATGATGGCGTTGTTTTAGGTATTACATCGACAGGCAGAGATGGCGAAAGTACCGACCTGGTTACAGGTACAGACAAGCCCAGAGTTTTTCTTGATACGGAAACAATCGTATCTGTTCCTGTTAAGCTTTATGAACTAGCGGACGCAGGCCTGGAAATCCTTAGCATGACAGACTATTCCACAGCGCTTGGGCAAATTATGATCTGCAGAGTCGCGGAGAGTGGTTATGTGCAGATCGCAGGACCGGTGAGCACAAAGGAACATAAAAAAATGTGTCAGGAAATGATAACCTATGGAGCCGAGCTTATCCTGATTGATGGTGCTATCGACAGAAAATCCATTGCGGCACCGGACACCTCCGACGCGATCATCTTAGCAACTGGAGCTGTGATTTCCAGAAGCATGAAAAAGGTTGTAGCGGAGACGGCGCATATTGTAGGAATTTATCAGCTTCCTGTTCTGGATGATGGAGCGGCGCGGGATATGATTTTCTCGAATCAAGAGATGGAGAAAATTATGCTGATTAGGGGAGATGCGCTTGAAATCCTCGATTTGAAGACGGGTCTTTCTGCCGGGAAATTTCTGGATGAGGCTCTGGATGAGAATACGGATTACATATATATTCCGGGAGCTTTGACCAGGAGCGTTATTTCCGACATTCATCCAGCTAAAATGAAGAACGTAGAATTTATACTTAAAGATCCAACGAAGATTTTTATTGATGCCATATACTGGCAGCAGCTGCGAAAAAAAGGATTTACAGTAAAGGTGCTGGAAAACATTAAGGTTGCCGCTGTAACGGTAAACCCTCATGCCCCCGCTGGGTATGCTTTTGAGCACGAAGCACTTTTAAAAGAAATGAGAAACGCAGTGGAAGGTATTCCCGTGATTGATGTGAAGATGGGAGGGGAGTTCCGTGAGACTATCTAATGTTAAGACGAGAAATGAAACCGGGCTTGACCATGTCATGCAGAGCATTCATGTCATGACCCCATTTGGTAAAAAAAGGAGGAAAGAAATAAAACCCTTCCTGCCGGGGGATGAGGAGCTTCTGAATGACGAATTTTGCAAACTGGAAGAGTTGCTTCATTTGACAAACGAGAAACCTGAAACCGTGGATCTGCTCACAGAAACCTTTATGGATATGAAAGATGTAAGCTTTACCATTGAAAGAAGCAAAAATAATTTTCTTTCGGTGGTAGAACTCTTTGAGATCAAAAGTCTTTTGCTGAAAATGAAAAGGATCATTGAGATTCTGCAAACCGCAGATCATCCTTTGTCCCAGGAATTTATTCTGACGGATACCACGAGTCTTTTGGATATCCTTGACCCCAGAAAAGACAGGATGAGTACCTTTTATATTTATGATGATTTTTCGGAAACGCTGGGTGATCTCAGAAAGAGAAAACGAGTACTGGAAATCAGTGCAAGAAAAGCACAGAAAGTGATCAAGCAGCAGATTGAGGGAAAATACGGGATTTCTTTAACTCCAAAGTTTGATTATGTGGTATCGAAGTCCAATAAAGAATTGGTTAAGATTATCAAAGAAATTCCTGAACTTGTAGCTTGTGATGAGGATTATCTTTCTGTAACCTTTACTTTGAAGGCTACGGAGGAAATTGATGCCATAAATCATGAGATGGATCAGCTTAATGAGCGTATTGAGGAACAGGAGCTGATGATCTGTGAAGAATTATCGAAAGCGGTTTTTCAATCCAGTCAAACGTTACTGAAAAATTGTGCTAAGATCGGGGAACTGGATTTTACACTGTCAAAAGCAATCTATGCGAAACAGCATCATTGTGTAAAACCGCAGTTGATAACAGAGCACAGGATTGAAATTGAAGAGGGCAGGCATCTGGTTGTAGAAGAAATCCTGAAAGAAAAAAACAAGGCATATTGTCCTGTTGGTATAAAGCTTGAGGATGGGGCAACCTGCATTACAGGAGCCAATATGGGAGGGAAGACCGTATCTCTGAAATTGGTCGGACTGGTAGCTATGCTGACCCAATATGGTTTTTTTGTTCCATGTAGTGTAGCGAAAATCGGTCTTTCAAATTATATCCATATATTGATTGGAGACAGCCAATCCATGCAGCGGGGACTTTCGAGTTTCGGAAGTGAAATGGAAGAGCTAAAAGAAATACTGGATCAGAGCAAGGAAAGGTCGCTGCTTTTGATTGACGAAATCGCAAGCGGTACCAATCCGATCGAGGGTTTGGCACTGACGAAAAGCATGATTGGGTATTTAAAAATAAGACCATATATCAGTTTGATCACAACCCATTTTGATAGTGTTACTGTGGGGGAGGGCATTAAAAATATGCAGGTTAGGGGTCTTGCTCATGCAGACTTCCGCAAGCTGGAGAAGGAGCTTCGATATGCAAACCGCAGAGAAAGAATTGAAATCATAGCAAAATATATGGATTATCGTTTATATCATGCGGAAAACGATGAAGAAATACCGAAGGATGCGTTAAATATAGCGAAGATGCTTGGAATATATGATGAAATTATAGAGAACGCAAAAAAGTACATGAACGATGGGCGGCAGTGTCCCACCAAGGAATTTTGAAAAAGCCGCGGCAAAAGGGGCAAAGAACCGGACGGAATGTTAAGACGATGAAAATTTATGAACTTCGTTTTCATAATTTTCTAGCCTAAATTCTGTCGAGCGTCGCTAAAGCGCCGGACAGAATGTTAAAGAAAGAAGGAAAAAGGATGAAGAGTAAGTTAAATCTCGACCCGAAGGTAATTGACAGTGCAAGATCGTGCGCTGCAAGGATTGCCGAGAGTATGCAGACTTTTATCGACAGACATACGACCGTAAGTACAGAAAGAACCATACTGAGACTTTTGGGAGTGGATGGAATTGATGAGGTTGATACACCGCTTCCTAATGTTGTAGTAGATGCGATCCAAGACGGAGGAGGGCTTCCCAGAGGAGTTGCTTACTGGATGGGGAATGCTATGATCCAGACTGGCCTTTCTCCACAGGCAATCGCAGAGAAAATGGCTGCTGGTGATTTGGATATTATGAAGTTACCAATGGCTTTGCCAGCAGAAGCAGAATCCAAAATTCTTCCGCTTGTAAAAGAAGCACTTGAAAAAATCAATGCACAAACAGAGCGACGGGAGAACTATCTTTCCACGATTGGAGAAGGAAAGAAGCCTTATCTTTATGTTATTGTAGCAACTGGAAACATCTATGAAGATGTGATTCAGGCTCAGGCAGCAGCAAGACAGGGTGCTGATATTATTGCAGTGATCAGAACGACTGCGCAGAGTTTGTTGGACTATGTTCCATATGGACCGACAACAGAAGGATTCGGTGGAACTTATGCAACACAGGAAAACTTCAAGCTTATGAGAAAGGCACTTGACGAAGTGGGTGAAGAAGTCGGCAGATACATTCGCCTGTGCAATTACAGTTCTGGATTGTGTATGCCTGAAATTGCTGCGATGGGTGCAATTGAAAGATTGGATGTTATGCTGAATGACGCACTTTACGGTATTCTGTTCCGTGATATCAACATGCAAAGAACTTTAATTGATCAATATTTTTCACGAGTCATCATTGGATACTGCGGAACCATCTTCAACTCCGGTGAAGATAACTACCTAACCACAGATGATGCATATGAATCGGCTCATACCGTACTCGCATCCCAGTTTATTAATGAACAGTTTGCTGTGCTTGCCAATATTAAGGAAGAACAGATGGGACTTGGTCATGCCTTTGAAATGGATCCGGATATTGAAAACGGATTCCTTTATGAACTGGCGCAGGCAATTATGGCAAGAGAAATCTTCCCGAAAGCACCGTTGAAATATATGCCTCCAACGAAATTTATGACAGGGAACATCTTTAAAGGGCATATTCAGGATGCATTGTTCAACATGATCGCGGTTTGGTCCGGACAATCCCTGCAGCTGCTTGGAATGCTGACAGAAGCAATTCATACTCCGCATCTGCAAGATAGGATGCTCTCCATCGAAAATGCGAAGTATATCTTTAATAATGCCAGAGCCATCGGTGACGAAGTAGAATATAAGCAGGATGGAATCATTCAAAAAAGAGCACAGTATGTTTTGGAAGAAGCAAACAAGCTGCTGCACGAAATTGAAAAAGAAGGACTGTTTTCTACCATTGAAAAAGGTAAGTTCGGCGGCGTAAAACGACCGAGAGACGGAGGCAAAGGACTCTCCGGCGTTTGTGTAAAAGAGGATGGTTATTTCAATCCATTTGTTGAATTGATGATGGGAGGTGTGAAATAATGACTTGTGCTTGCACGACTGCAACGACTGCGGTAGATTTAACGAATATTAAGCCATATGGTGACACCATGAATGATGGCATGACACAACTTAGCTTTACACTCCCCGTTCCCTATGGTGAGGAAGCAAGTGAAGCAGCAAAAATTTTAGCAAAAAAAATGGGTCTTGATGAACCGGCTGTAGTTTATTCTAAAGATCTTGGAATCGGATACACTTACTTTGTCATGTATGGAAAATGTCAGCATACGGTTGATTACACAACGATTAAGGTCACAAAGGTTGAAATCGACGTGATGGATCGTCTGGAATGCGAGAAATATATTACAGAAAACATTAAGCGAGACGTGGTAATCGTCGGTGCGTGCTCCGGAACAGATGCCCATACGGTTGGAATTGACGCCATCATGAATATGAAAGGCTTTCATGGTCACTTTGGACTAGAACGATATCATGGAATCGAAGCGATCAATATGGGAAGCCAAGTTCCAAATGAAGTGGTGATTGCAAAGGCAATTGAAGCGAATGCAGATGCGATTCTCATTTCTCAAATTGTAACCCAAAAGGATGTTCATGTCGCAAACTTGACTAACCTTGTTGAACTGCTGGAAGCAGAAGGCCTCAGAGATAAAATTGTGCTGGTATGTGGAGGCCCCAGAATTTCCCATGAACTTGCTCAGGAGCTGGGTTATGATGCAGGCTTTGGTGCACATTCGTATGCGGAGGATGTAGCTTCCTTTGTACTTACTGAAATTGTAAAGAGAAAACTGGTATAGGACGATGAAAATTTATGAACTTTTTCATAATTTTCTAGCCTAAATTCTGTCAAGCGTCGCTAAAGCGCCGGACAGAATGTTAAGACGATGAAAATTTATGAACTTCGTTTTCATAATTTTCTAGCCTAAATTCTGTCGAGCGTCGCTAAAGCGCCGGACAGAATGTTAAGACGATGAAAATTTATGAACTTTTTCATAATTTTCTAGCCTAAATTCTGTCAAGCGTCGCTAAAGCACCGGACAGAATGTTAAGACGATGAAAATTTATGAACTTTTTCATAATTTTCTAGCCTAAATTCTGTCAAGCGTCGCTAAAGCACCGGACAGAATGTTAAGACGATGAAAATTTATGAATTTCGTTTTCATAATTTTCTAGCCTAAATTCTGTCAAGCGTCGCTAAAGCGCCGGACAGAATGTTAAGGAGGACTTAAATTGAAAAACAAAATTATGACAGCACGAGATGCAGTTTCTGGGATACAGGATGGTGCCTCCATCATGGTGGGTGGCTTTATGGCCTGTGGCACCCCGGAAATACTGATTGACGCGCTGGTGGAAAAAGGTGTAAAGAATCTGACGATCATCTGTAATGATGCAGGAGTACCGGGCAGAGGCGTAGGAAAACTCGTATCAAACGGGCAGATCAAGACATTGATCGCTTCTCATGTAGGTCTGAATCCTGAGGTCGCGCAGAGAATGAATACCGAGGTAGAAGAAGACAAACTGGAATGTATTCTCGTTCCTCAGGGAACCCTGGCAGAAAGAATCAGAGCGGGCGGAACCGGATTGGGTGGATTCCTCACTCCGACCGGAGTAGGCACCATCGTAGCAGAAGGCAAGCAGGTTATCCATATTGACGGCAGAGATTATCTTCTGGAAAAGCCATTGAAAGCTGAATTTGCGTTGATTCGAGGCTCTGTAACCGATCGCTTCGGCAATACTACTTACAACGGAACCACAAGAACCTTTAATCCAATGATGGCAGCAGCGGCTGATTATGTGATTGTCGGCGCATGCGAGATTGTTGAAGTAGGCGATATTGATCCAAACAACGTAGTAACATCCGGAATCTTTGTGGATGCAATCGCAGGAGGTGAAAACCCATGGCAAATATAAAAGAAATCATTGCAGCAAGAGTTGCGAAGGAACTAAAAGATGGGGATGTTGTAAATCTTGGAATCGGACTGCCCACCATGGTAGCCAACTTCCTTCCGGAAGGGGTTGAAATCATTCTGCAATCAGAAAACGGGATTATGGGAATGGGACCTGCCGCTGAAAAAGGAAAAGAAGATGTAGACATCATCAATGCGGGAGCGCAATATGTTACCGTAAATACGGGTGCAATGTTCTTTGACAGTGCCACTTCCTTTGGTATCATTCGCGGCGGTCATGTGGATGCGACGATCCTTGGTGCATTAGAAGTCGATCAGCACGGAAACCTTGCCAACTGGATTGTTCCGGGTAAGATGGTACCGGGCATGGGAGGTGCAATGGATCTGGTGGTAGGCGCAAAGAAAGTAATCATTGCGATGCAGCATACCCAGAAGGGCGCCCACAAAATCCTGAAAGAGTGCAGGCTTCCTTATACTGCAGTGGGAGTTGTTGATATGATCATTACGGAAATGGGAGTGATGGAAATCACAAAGGATGGGATCGTTTTGACAGAATTTCACCCTGACTATACCGTGGAACAAATTCAGGAAGCTACCGAAGCAAAACTGATTCTTAGTCCGGATTTAAAGCCGATGTTATAAAAGCCATAGGAAGGATTCACGAAAAGGTGTATTTATTATCGTAACGGTGATGAATACACCTTTTATTTATTGAAATATTGGAAAAAATGATAAAATAAGATAAAAAAAGCTCAGCATTTTTTAAACCAAAGGAGAATTATCCTCAAAGCAAATAATTGATACGAAAGCTAGATCGTGTTATTGTGTTATAGCAAAGAAGATGGAGAGGTGTTACATGATAAAATTTGAAATAGTTTTAAATGCTATGCATGAAGGAGTTCTTATTGTAAATCAAGAAAATAAAATCGTTTATTTTAATAATGCCTATGGGGACTTTATTGGGCATAGCCTTGAAGAGGTGAAAGGTGCACTTCTGACTGATGTTAGGCCTGGTGCCAGAATGCCTGAAGCTTTAAAAAAAGGAAAGCCGATGGAGGTAGTTTTCAGAGAAGAAAAGGGGAAAGAATATTTTGTAAATATTTATCCGATTTTTGACAATGGAAAACTTAAGGGTGGTGTTTCAACTGTAACATATTTAAAAAATGCAAAGTTTATTATGGACACTTTAAAGGAATTGGAAAAAAAGCAGGCAGATTTAAAGGAAAGAATGAGACAAACAAATGGAACCAGATATGTATTTAAAGATATTATATGCGAAAGCCTCAAGTCGATTCAATGTATTGAGGCTGCCAGAAAACTTGCAAAATCTGACATCCCTGTACTGATAAACGGTGAAAGTGGATGTGGCAAAGAGCTTTACGCCCAATCCATACACAATGAAAGCTTACGGAGCGAATATCCTTTTGTAGCAATTAATTGTGCCGCGTTAAACAGTAGCATCCTTGAAAGCGAACTTTTTGGGTATGAGGAGGGTGCTTTTACTGGTGCCAGGAAAAATGGAAAACCGGGGATTTTTGAGATTGCTGAAAAGGGAACTATATTTTTGGATGAAGTGTCAGAAATGGACTATAATTTACAGGCTAAGCTACTAAGAGTACTCCAGGAAAAGAAAATCAGACGTGTAGGGGGTACTGCAGAAATAGACATAGATGTTAGAATAATATGTGCCTGCAATATTGATTTACTGAAATATATAGAAGAAAAAAAGTTCAGGAAGGATTTATATTATAGAATTTCTACATTTCCTCTGCATTTGCCGCCTCTTAGAGAGCGAAGGGAAGACATTATTCCTCTGATAGAAAAGCATTTGAGTGTCCTTGGCATTCAGCAGAAAAGAGAATTATCGATTAATGAAGAAGCAAAGCAAGCCCTTTATGTTTATGATTGGCCAGGCAATGTAAGAGAGTTAAACAATGTACTTGAATATAGTACAGTTGTATGCCGCAACAATGAGATAGGGCGTTCTAATTTACCTCCTTCGGTACTTTCTGATATAGACAAAGAAAATTTTAACTTCAGACCATTATCAGAGGCGGTACGCATTTTTGAAAAAGAACAAATTGAGAAAGCGGTAGAAATCTATGGGGACACAGTGGAAGATAAAAAAGTTATTGCAAAAAAATTAGGAATTTCATTAGCTACACTTTATAATAAATTGAATGATTGATAAATAACAAACAGCAAATTTCTAATATTTTAGAAATTTGCTGTTTGTTTCTGATTTATTAGAAACAAACAAAAGTGTAGAGTGAAACTATAAAAATAATGAAATCAGCAATACTTATTCTAAAATTTTAGAAATAATAGGATCGCAGGGAAAAATTGAACTCTTTAAATACTGCATTTTTCAACGAAACTAGAATTGGCACACAAATTGCTAATTGTTATGACATAGAGAAACCTTTATACGAAATACTATTTATTAATGAGAAGGAGAATGATTATGTCATTAGCACTGATTGGATTTTTAACAATTGTCATAATGTTAACATTAATTATGACAAAAAAACTTCAGACCCTTTTAGCACTGATTCTTATCCCTATTATTGGTTGTCTTATAGCAGGTCAGGGGTCTCAGTTAGGAACATTTATTACTGAGGGCTTAAAAAATATAGCCCCTACCGGCGTAATGTTTATCTTTGCTATTTTATTCTTTGGAGTTATGTCTGATGCGGGTACTTTTGACCCCATTGTAAAAGGGATTTTAAAAGTAGTAGGAAAAGATCCGATAAAGATTTGTATTGGAACTTTTTTACTTGCAGCGCTTGTCCATTTGGATGGCTCTGGCGCAGTAACTTTTTTAATTGCAATTCCAGCATTATTACCCCTTTATCAAAAGCTGGGTATGAGAGCAACTACACTCGCTACCTTAGTTGCACTGGGAGCAGGTCTTATGAATATGCTTCCTTGGGGAGGTCCGACCATAAGAGCAATTACAGCAATGGAATCGGATATTAACGGTATCTTTATTCCAATGCTGATACCAATGGCAGTAGGATTTGTTGTAATCCTTATCATGGCAGTATTCCTTGGAAAAGCGGAAAAGAAAAGACTAGGTGAAACCTTAGATGATATTCATTTAGACGAATTGGATGATGAAGTAAAACCAGAAGATGCAGTTTTAAAGAGGCCTAAATTATTTATTGTAAATCTTATTTTGATCATATTGGCAGTTTTTGTTATGCTTAAGTCTATTCTGCCTCCGGCAGTTGTCTTTATGATTGGAACTGCCTTGGCGTTAGTGATAAACTACCCGGATATAAAAATACAGAAAGAAAGAGTTGATGCTCATGCAAAAGCGGCGTTAATGATGGCTTCTATGCTGTTTGCGGCAGGTTCGTTTATTGGAATCATGAAGGGTTCGGGAATGCTTACGGCAATTGCAGAGACGATTGTCACATTTATTCCGGCATCATTGGGTGGATTCATTCCGATTATAGTCGGTATTTTGGCAGTACCTCTCAGCTTGGTTTTCGATCCGGATTCTTATTATTACGGTGTATTGCCTGTGCTATCTCATGCTGTTGAAATGATGGGGGGAGACCCACTTTCCGTAGCAAGAGCTTCAATTGCAGGACAGATGACTTTAGGTTTCCCAATCAGTCCTCTTACCGGTGCAACATTCTTACTTACCGGTCTTGCAGGAATTGATCTTGCGGAACATCAAAGAAAGACGCTGCCTTTAGCCTGGGGGGCATCTGTCGTTGTTGTAATAGTTGCTGCGGTACTTGGAAAAATCGCATTTTGACGATCAAAATCTACAAATTAAAGACTTGTGATTTCGATGCATAAGTTCGCCTACAATTTGCTTTGAAAATTGGGTGAGATATTATCTGTCGGGCGGCTTTAAATATCCGGATAGAATATTAATAGTAATAAATAATTTGATGCTGCCCGGAAAAGCAATCGCTACCGGGCAGGTAAAACTGAGGAGATGACATAGAGATGAAAAAAATTAGAATTGGAAGTGGGGCGGGATATGCAGGAGATCGTATTGAACCAGCAGTTGAACTAATGGAAAAAGGGAATCTTGACTACATAATGTTTGAATGTCTGGCTGAAAGAACGATTGCAATCGGGCAGCAGGATAAAATGAAAGATCCGAAAAAAGGATACAATCAGCTACTTGAAGCAAGAATGAGAAAAATTCTTCCTCTTGCAAAAAAGAATGGATTTAAGGTTATTACAAATATGGGGGCTGCAAATCCTCTTTCAGCAGCGGATTTGACCGTTGCAATTGCGAAAGAAATTGGTGTAACAGGACTTAAAATTGCTGCCGTAACAGGAGATGATATTTCTGATAATATTGCAGAGTACTATGATAATGAGGTTCTTGAATTAGGAGGCCCTTTGGGACAGATGAAAGAAACTGTTTTGTCTACAAATGTTTACTGTGGTGCGGATGGCATTATTGAAGCTTTAAAGAAAGGTGCAGACATCATTATTACAGGAAGAGTGTCTGACCCGGCACTTGCAATAGGACCTCTTGTTCATGAATTTGGATGGAATGTAAATGACCACCCTGACGAGATGGGGCAGGCGGTTTTAGTGGGGCATTTACTTGAATGCGGCGGACAGGTAACTGGAGGATATTATGCTGATCCCGGATACAAGGACGTTGCCAATTTGGAAATACTTGGGTTCCCGATTATTGAAATTGATGAGACCGGTGAATTTATTGTAACTAAGGTAGATGGCTCTGGAGGAATGGTTACAATTGATACTTGCAAGGAACAGATGATTTATGAAATTCATAACCCTGAAAGATATATGACGCCGGATGTTATTGCAGATTTCTCACACGTTACTTTTACACAGGTGGATAAAGATGTGGTACGGGCAGCACATGCGACTTCTCATGGAAAGCCTGAAACTCTTAAAGTCAGTGTTGGGTATAAGGACTGTTTTATTGGAGAAGGAGAAATTAGTTATGGTGGGTTAAATTGTATGAATCGTGCAAAATTAGCCGCAGATATTGTCGAGAAGCGTTTAAAACTGATCGGGGTTGATATGGAAGAATACAGGACTGATTTTATTGGATATAACTCCCTGTATAAAGATGACATTTCAAATAAGATTGCTCCTGATCGTTTCTCTGAAATTAGAGTAAGATGTTCAGGAAGAACGAAAGATAAGACAAATGCAACATTAATTGCAAATGAAGTAGAAGCTCTTTATACGAATGGGCCAGCGGGTGGTGCAGGTGCCACAAAGAAGGTTTCTGAGGTGGTCTCAATTTGCTCAATCTTCGTTCCAAGAGAAATTGTAGATATAGAAGTTTCGTATCAGGAGGTGTAAAGTGTGAAGAGGCTTTCACGCTTTCCCTCCAGAGGACCCAATGGCGAGGGGCTCATTAATTATTTGTGGTGGCGCAAAGCACTGTGATGGAGGTAAAAATGAAATTAAAAGATATTGCACATTCAAGAACAGGTGATAAGGGGGATATTTCAAACATATCTTTGATACCATATGATGAAAAGGATTATCAGATGCTGAAGGAAAAAGTTACTCCAGAAAAAGTTCAGGCTTATTTTGGAGAAATCTGTAAGGGTAAAGTAGTTCGTTATGACATTGACAGCATTTGTGCTATGAACTTTGTACTGGATAAAACCTTAGGCGGCGGTGTGACCAGATCACTTGCTCAGGATAAGCATGGTAAGGCACTCTGTATGGCGCTTATGGAAATGGAAATATAGCTGGTACTTCTAGCCTAAATTCTGTCAAGCGTCGCTAAAGCACCGGACAGAGGCGTAGGAAAACTCGTATCAAACGGGCAGATCAAGACATTGATCGCTTCTCATGTAGGTCTGAATCCTGAGGTCGCGCAGAGAATGAATACCGAGGTAGCCGAAGACAAACTGGAATGTATTCTCGTTCCTCAGGGAACCCTGGCAGAAAGAATCAGAGCGGGCGGAACCGGATTGGGTGGATTCCTCACTCCGACCGGAGTAGGCACCATCGTAGCAGAAGGCAAGCAGGTTATCCATATTGACGGCAGAGATTATCTTCTGGAAAAGCCATTGAAAGCTGAATTTGCGTTGATTCGAGGCTCTGTAACCGATCGCTTCGGCAATACTACTTACAACGGAACCACAAGAACCTTTAATCCAATGATGGCAGCAGCGGCTGATTATGTGATTGTCGGCGCATGCGAGATTGTTGAAGTAGGCGATATTGATCCAAACAACGTAGTAACATCCGGAATCTTTGTGGATGCAATCGCAGGAGGTGAAAAACCATGGCAAATATAAAAGAAATCATTGCAGCAAGAGTTGCGAAGGAACTAAAAGATGGGGATGTTGTAAATCTTGGAATCGGACTGCCCACCATGGTAGCCAACTTCCTTCCGGAAGGGGTTGAAATCATTCTGCAATCAGAAAACGGGATTATGGGAATGGGACCTGCCGCTGAAAAAGGAAAAGAAGATGTAGACATCATCAATGCGGGAGCGCAATATGTTACCGTAAATACGGGTGCAATGTACTTTGACAGTGCCACTTCCTTTGGTATCATTCGCGGCGGTCATGTGGATGCGACGATCCTTGGTGCATTGGAAGTCGATCAGCACGGAAACCTTGCCAACTGGATTGTTCCGGGTAAGATGGTACCGGGCATGGGAGGTGCAATGGATCTGGTGGTAGGCGCAAAGAAAGTAATCATTGCGATGCAGCATACCCAGAAGGGCGCCCATAAAATCCTGAAAGAGTGCAGGCTTCCTTATACTGCAGTGGGAGTTGTTGATATGATCATTACGGAAATGGGAGTGATGGAAATCACAAAGGATGGGATCGTTTTGACAGAATTTCACCCTGACTATACCGTGGAACAAATTCAGGAAGCTACCGAAGCAAAACTGATTCTTAGTCCGGATTTAAAGCCGATGTTATAAATAGTTATCCATAAGAATAATACAAAAAGGTGTGCTTATTATTGTTAAAAAACAATAATAAGCGCACCTTTTTAATAATAAGCACTTCCGCTTTTTATCGGCAATTCTGAAAAATATGATAGAATAGGGAAAAACAAATCAGTAAATTTTTTATTTCGGTTGGTTCAGGGGGGATTATTATTTTTAAAATTGGAGAATTTTCTAAACTAACACAAATATCCATTCGGATGCTCCGGTATTATGATGAGGTTGGTCTTTTAAAACCAGCACAAATTGATCGATTTACCGGATATCGTTTCTACTCTGTTGAACAGATTCCTATGCTTCATCAGATTATTTTTCTTCGGGATTCAGGATTTCAAGTTTCAGAAATTGCAGAGATACGAAATCAGCAGGATAAGGATTTTATGATTAGGCAGCTGAGAAAAAAACAGGATGAAATTCAATCCATACTAAATGAAGAACGGCAGAAAATTATCAGAATAGAAGCTGCCATCTACGAGCTTCAGGAAGGGCAAAAGCCCATGCATTATGATGTTATTTTAAAAAGAATACCGAGTTATTCTGTTCTTTCCTTAAGAAAAAATATCCCTGACTATTTCAGCGAGGGCTTACTTTGGAAAGAACTTACGGAGTTAATCGAAAAGGAGCATAGTTTCATACCCCAGAATACGGTTAATTTCGCGATCTACCATGATGTAGAGTTCAAGGATGCCGATGTGGATGTAGAAGTCTGCATAACGCTTTCTGATCCGGATCGATATAAAGTATCGCCTTTATTCCGTGAAACAGAGGGAATAGAAACGATGAGCTGTATGATGGTGTATGGATCTTTTGAAAACATTGGACCGGCTTTTGAAGCCTTTGCCCATTGGTTAACAGAACATAAGCAGTACAGGATGGCAGGGTTAAATCGACAAATTTGTCACAGGGGTCCATGGAATGAAGAAGATGCAAACAAATATCTGACGGAAATACAGATACCCGTAGAAAAAACGTATTGACTCTCACATGATGTCAGGGTTTACAGTAGAAATAAGGCGAACTGAACTGACCAATTTGTACATTGGCATGTTTTGAAGTCTTAAAAAAATTGATGGAGGGATTTTTATGAATGCATTATTGGTAAGCCCGATCGGCAAAATCAGACATGATGAGGAAGGAACATTTTTAATTGTTGAGAAGAGATATCTACCTGCGCTGAAGGAACTGGATGGATTTAGCTATATCAATGTGATATGGTGGTGTGATGGATCTGACACAGAAGAGGCGAGAAGTACGCTAGAGGTGGAAGCTCCTTATAAAAAGGCGCCGGAAGTCATGGGGATTTTTGCTACCCGATCGCCTATCCGTCCGAATCCTATCGCACTTACGGCGGTTCAAATCATTTCGATTGATCATGCGGTAGGAAGGATTCAATTAGCTTACATTGATGCTAACGACGGCACCCCTGTAGTGGATATTAAACCCTATACGCCGAGTCTTGACAGGGTAGAAGAGCCAAAAGTTCCTGGTTGGTGCAGCCACTGGCCGAAAAGTGTAGAGGAATCGGGTTCCTTTGACTGGGAAGCGGAGTTTAATTTCTAAATCCATTTTGCCATTGCAGTTAAAGCCGTTGCAGTTAAGGGTGCAACGGCTTTAATATACTGTGCTATACTTTCCTTGCAATTATTCCAAAAGTTTTCGAATTGCTGCTTAAATTTTCTCCTTTCAAGTTTTTGTAAATTTTCTCAACCCTAAAACCATTTTCATTCAACAGTTCTGTAATTTCAATTGATGAAAAAAGCCGATTATAAAATCGTATGATTCTTGTTGTACCGTCTTCCTCTATAATCACATATTGTTGTCCTTGTATTTTCGGGTTTTCGTATATACAGCTTTTAAAGATTTCAATATATGGCTTTGAGCTCCACAGTCCTTCCTCATATACGGAAATATCAGTCGATATTGGCGTTTCCATGTTCTCTGTTATAATATCAAATACGAAAAAACCATCTTCTTTAAGCGCTGTGTGTATTTTTGCAAGCAGCGTCTTCTGTTCATTTAAGCTTAATACACAAAAATCATAATAGATTAGCGTTACAACATCGAAAGAGTCGTTGAAATGGAGATTCAGATAATTCATTTTAGTGAAAAGAGTATTCGGATGCTCCGGCTTAATATTTCTGATTGCGTAATCAATAGATCTATCGGAAAGATCTATGCCTGATACCATTGCTCCGGTTTTGGCGAACTCCTTAACATATAGTCCCGGGGCACAACCTAAGTCTAATATTGTTTTACCCTCGCGCATATCCGTTGATTTGATTATAAAATCTGCTTCCGCTTCAATTGTTTCTTTCGTTTTGCTGGCAGATTCAACATTCGGGTTGAGATGAATGCTAAGTAATTGCTTCGAAATATATTCATCGTCCCAGAATTTATCAGTGCTTTTCTCGTAGAGTTCGGGTTTTGCAATACATTTCTTTAGCATATGCATATTTATGGTGTTGTTATCAATCAATCTCATTATTATATTCTCCTTTAAATTTAATCGTTTCAATCTTAGCAAGGTAAAGTTTGTTCCTGCAGAACAAGTGATATTAATTCTGCCGTTATCCTCAAAAGATAAATCTGAGCTTGACATAGCTTTTGAGAATAAAAAAAACGTCCCAGATTCTGAGACGTTAAACACAAGACGCTCAGAATACTTAAAACAACTCATCATAAATAAACCACTCGTAATACTACTGGTACGAAACAGCTTATTTAGACTGAAAAATCGTTGTTTTAAATATTCCTTTCCAATTCATTCAATTGTTACAACAAATCGGATTAATCACTCCTTTAACTTTACCTTGCTGCGTTTATTATAACATATAGAATCTTCGTTATTCAATATTTAACATTCTTAGATGTGATAATATTGAGTAAATATAATTAGTTAGTAAATTATAACCTGAAAGTATAATCGATCGTTACCTACCTATTCTTGCTATAAGACTGCTTAATAAAAGAAATAAAGCAATCCAAATCATCTTTTGTCTGGAACAAAGCACGGGCGCTACCAGCGTTGCCGCCGCCTTTGCCTCTCCAAACATGCGCATTATCCTTGACGATTTTTCCGCAGTCATATTTGCCGGAAGAAGCAAGAACTACGGTATATTCCTGTGTGGATATCAAAGCAATCAGACCGCTTATTTTTTCAACTAAAGCTCTGGTAATCGTCATAAGATCATTTGCCTGAAGGATTGCATATTCGCGTACCAAGGGCAAAGGAGTGCTTTTTTCATTATAATCCTTTAAAATTTCATTGATTGAATTGGTGAGAAAGGCATTTTTAAATTGATAAAGCTCCTGGCGAATTCCTTTGTTTTTTTCGTCCTGTGCCTTGATTTTATTTAGCAGGTTCCTATCATCGGAAGAATATTTTTGATTCAGTTCCGAAAGGATACGATGCTTGTTCTGGTAATCCAGAAGGGCTTCCTTTCCTGCCTTGAAATAGACTCTGGTCATCCCCTTGTAGCTTTCCAATTTTAGAATTTTCAATAAGCCAACCTGACCGGAGGTACTTGGGTGGGTGCCGCAGCAGGCGACACAATCAGCGGGATTTGATTCATCACCGACACAGACGATGGTAATGTCCTCGTCAATGGCAAGGTCTTTTCGAAGAGGCAGCTTCTCCGCATCCGAACGTTCCTCAAAGTATCGTGTGGTGACTGGAACGTCGGACCAAATGACTTCGTTGGTTAGTGTTTCAATCCGCTGCGCGGTTTCCCAGGTAATTCCCGGCACATCGATATCAATGGTCATATAATCGTTTCCCATGTGAAATCCCCGGTTGATTCCAGCACATTCACGGAAAAAGATGCCGGATAAAATGTGTTCTCCGCAATGGCGCTGCATATGTTCAAATCTTCGTTGCCAATCCAGATTGCAGTGTACCTTGTTACCAGATTTCCATATAATTTCGGGAGCATCCAAAGCGGCGGATTCCTTTTGCAGCGGCTGTTTATTTTGATCTGAGGACGGCTGCAACTTGTGGAATATGACCCCGTCTTTTTCGAAGACATCCGCGAGTGGAAGCGCTTCAATCGTTCCTGAGTCGCAGGGCTGACCGCCGCCCGTAGGAAAGAAAATCGTCTCATCCAGTACGAGAAGGAATGGGTTGTCCGTTTCACCGTTACCGTAAACTTTCAAAATCGTACTGACGCACTCTTTTCTATATACATCGTTCTGATAAAGTTTTTTTGTCATCGTAATAATTCCTTTCTTTCCTTAAAAACAATCTACCTATAACAGATTATCACGAAACCGCAAAGTAATTACAAAAATTATAGCACTTTTTGTCAGTAAGGAATATAATAATTCATATAATACTGCATTCTAACCTCTCATATACATTTAGTGGGAGGGGAAGGCAATGAAGCAAAGAAATTTTGACAAAAAAAGCAAATGGAAGATTGCTTTAATGATTCTTGTCATAGCGGCAATTGTTTGTGTTCTGCCGATGTCTGACGACATTGTCATGAAAGTTCAACAAATCACCGAGTCGGATATCCTTTTAATTGATCCTGGACATGGAGGGATTGATGGTGGAGCAGAAAGTGCTGCCGGAGTCTGTGAAAAGGATATCAATCTTGCAATTGCATTATACATTAAGGAATATGCACAGACAGACGGCTGGAAAGTTGTCATGACCAGAGAAGAAGATATCGGATTGGGCGATACAAAAAGCAAAACGATACGCAGCAAGAAAACTGCTGATTTGATCGCGCGAAGGGAAATGATCAAAGATATCAATCCAATGGTAGCTGTTAGCATCCACCTAAATAGCTTTAAGCAGGATTCCTCTGTACGAGGGGCACAAACCTTTTTTCCGGCAGGTTCGGGGGATCAAACCGTTCTTGATGAAAGTAAAAAATTTGCAGAAGCGATACAGGAACGATTGGTTTCGGAAATTGCTGACGGAACGGACAGAGTTGCTTTGGGAAAGAGAGATGTTTTAATGTTCAAGTATCCCACGGTACCGATGGCGATTGTGGAATGTGGATTTCTGTCAAATCCAGCGGAGGCTGAACTTTTGGAGAATGAAGAATATCAAAGAAAACTTGCAAGAAGTATTTATGAAGGAATACTGGTTTATACCGGCAGAGAGCCAAGGAAACAATTCAAGGCGATTGATAGCAGGGGTTAAAGGTATTTGACGCTAAATATTGGTTTTTGTTGTTCTGGATAACTGTGGATAACTGTGGATAACTTTGGGATTGACATTTGGAAATTCTGGTGTAATCGTTGAAAAATAAGCGTTAATGAGACATGAAATTATCCACAGACACCCTTGGATAAAATTGTATACAATCTTCGGAAGTGTTGTGGATAAGCATGAGAACGCTGATGTTTTTACTGCTTCCGGGTTGTTGAAAAACGTTCGCACGAAGGCAAACATAAGTTTACATAATACGAAAGGAAAAAATACCATGTTGAAGGAAAAAAATTTTTACAGGGAAGGGTTGCCGGCCAATGTTATAACAGCAAATATTATGGAATACCCGATTCATTTTCACGATGATATGGAAGTGGTTTATGTCCTTGAGGGATCAATAGGGTTAAAGAATGGGTATTATTCCTATGTCCTGAAGGCAGGAGACATTTTTATATTGAACGATAGAGAGATTCACAGCTTTTATCATACAGATGAACCCAATATGGTTATGATGCTGCAACTGGATAGCTTCTTTTTTTCTAAATACTACGGCAATTTAAGGAATAGTTTTTTTGTAACAGATATGAAGGAAGAAGACGATGAAAGTCTGGAGGCACTAAGAAATATTTTAGGTCGAATTATGCTGGATATTTTAGATAAGGGATATGGTTATGAGTATAAGGTGATTGAGGGGGTTCATAATCTTTTAGCAAATTTAATGGCTAATTTTCAGTATTTTACCATGGAAGACGGTAAGTTTGTCAATGAAACAAAACATATAGGCAATAAAGTTTTGGCGGGAAGGCTGAACCGTATCACCGATTACATGTATGAAAATTATTCGAGAAGACTTACTTTGAATGAAATTGCAGAACGCGAACATCTCAGTATTTATTATCTTTCCCATGTGATTAAAGAAGCAACGGGACTCAGTTTTCAGGAACTGCTCAGTTTCATTCGCGTGGAGGAATCCGAAAAGCTGCTTCTTGGTACCAATAAAAAAATCGGCGCGATTTCAGAGGAGTCGGGTTTTTCAGCAATTCGTTATTATATCAAGTATTTTATCAAATGGTTCGGAGTGCATCCGCTGGAATACCGGGAAAAATATACAGGAAAAGTAAGCAGCAGAGAAATCCATGCGCAATATATCCTTTCAAAACCAGATGAAATCAAAAAAGCAATTAAAATTCAAACGAAGGGTATTTTTGTTTCTGATTCTAAGGAAAGGGGTTCAACCTTAACGATCGTAACCCTGGACTTGGCTCAGCCGAGGAAGAATCACAAGAAAATAGAAGGTGGAATTGAAGCCTTGTTTGAGAAAACCTGCATGTTTCCAGCGGCTTTTGCTTATAAAATGCTGACGGCACTCAATGAGCATGTTATTGCAGAGGATAAAACTTATATCATATCAAAGGCTCATAAAAACCATTCCGATAAAGAATCTTTCAGCATCCTTTTTTATAATAATACAGAAACAATCAGGGCGTTGGCTGAAAAGGAGCCAACGCTTGAGGAAATGGCGGAGGAACTGAATAAAGACAATGAACGGGCGGAAATCCTGATCAAAATATCAGGCATGAACGGAGAGTATAAACTGAGCAGATATAAGTTCTCAAAAGATAACATTTTGATGAGCTATAGGGTGAAGCTTGGAAATTCCCATTCTGTATCCAAAAGAGAAAAGCTAACCAATCGTTGGGCTATGACACCGACTGTTAGCTTTTCCACAGCGACTGCAGTGGATACTATGAGCGTCCAATCGCATCTTAACGGTTTTGGCGCGGAACTTATTCTAATTGACCGTATTGATGAATAGTACTTTGTTTGTTCGCTGGTTAAATTTTGTTGCCGAATCCTGTAAGGTTTCGGGTGAACAGAGTACTGGTTTGTGGTAAATTCATTAAAAACAGGACGAAAAGAGCAAGAAAGTACATTTTTTAAGCAAACACATAATTGAATATTCAGAATTCATTTGGTAACATAAAGCTGTAGAAAAGGGAATCGCAATTGACGTTATCAATTATGTGGAGGTCAAAAAATGAAACTTTTAATTATTGGAGCAGGCGGTGTTGGAACATCTGCAGCTATGATTATCAACAGAGCCGGAAAAGAAGGCGAATGGGCAGAAAAGATCGTTGTATCAGACTATAATTTTGCGCGTGCGGAAGAAGTTGCAAAGCTGTGCGGAGGCGGACGCTTTGTTGCAGAAAAGATTAATGCGAAAGATGCAGAGAACATCAAGGCCGTAATCAAAAAACATGGAATTACTTTTGTAATGAATGCGGTAGAACCTGATTTTAACGAAAATATCTTTGATACTTGTCTGGAAGCGGGCGTAGGGTATCTTGACTGTGCAATGACACTTCCTACGAGACATCCGGAAAAGCCATTTGAATTGGCGAACATAAAGCTTGGTGATTATCAGTTTGATAGACATGAAGCTTGGGAAAAAGCTGGCAACATCGCACTTGTTGGGTCTGGAGTTGAGCCTGGAATGGCAGATGTATTTGCTAAATATGCGGCAAAGCATCTCTTTGATACTATCGACGAAGTGAATGTAAGAGACGGTGATAATTATGTGATTCCTGGTTATGATGGAGTTGCATTTGGATTTTCAGTATGGACGACAATTGAGGAATGTTTGAATCCTCCTGTTATCTGGGAAAAGGGCAAAGGCTGGTTCTGTACGGAAAACTTTTCGGAACCTGAAATTTTCAATTTCCCTGGTGGGATCGGTGATGTGGAAGTTGTTAATGTTGAGCATGAAGAGGTTGTGCTTGTTCCAAGAGTTATCGACTGCAACCGAGTAACTTTTAAGTATGGTGTGCCAAGAGATATGAGAGCGCTTCTCAAGGATTTGGAAGCCTGCGGAATGGATAGCGCAACAAAAATGATCAAGGTTGGCGACAGCGAAATCACGCCAAGAGACTTTTTGGTAAAGGTGGTTCCAAGCCCTGCTGAATCCTCAGCGAATATGGTAGGAAAAGGCTGCGCAGGTACATGGGTAACAGGAACCAAGGATGGTAAGAGAAGATCGGTTTATCTGTATCAGGTTGCTGATAATCAGGAATGCCTGAAGAAATATACTACGAATTCCGTTGTAGCTCAGACCGCGGTAAGCCCGGTTATCATGATGGAATTGATTTCCAAAGGAATTTGGGATCTGAAGGGCGTTCATGGACCGGAATCCTTTGACCCGGATCCATTTATTGAGCGATTGGCAAAATATGAATTCCCTGCTGGAATCAGAGAGATGGATTCCGAATATGCAGATGCATTGAATGAGCAGAAAATGCTGAATGCATTAAGCACAAAATAAAGGGAAAAATACATATTTCAATTCAAAGAAAATTATATTAAACTATTAAAAAATAGTGCTTGATCGGTGGATTCCTCCAAATATGATTATTACGGTTTATTTAAGCTCTAATGATTTATTTAACGCACACCTACCGATCAGGTACTTTTATATTCAGTTAATAGAAAAAAGTTGGATAACAAAACCAATTATTTTGGGTTTACTATACCAACTTCAATAACGAAACCATGTTTTTCTATTTTCAGTTTATTCAATAATCTTATTCTGTTTCAAAAAGTATCGACGCCTTTTTCATGATATCCGAAATCGGAAGATGCTGAGGGCAATGATCTTCACAAGCCTTACAGCCTTCGCAGACGGAAGGTCTTGCTTTCGGAGAAATCCACATATCAAAGTCCCCCTTAACTTTTTGATTACCCTCGAATAGAAACCAATCGTTATAAAATCCGATGACAGTTGGAATATCAATTTTAACAGGGCATGGCATGCAGTATTTGCAGCCGGTGCAGGAATGCTGAATCAATTTGTTATATTCATCTGCCACATTTTGAATCACCTTATGCTCTGTCTGGGTCAGACTGTTTGTTTCTGCTTGGCTTAAAATCTGAATGTTTTCATCGACTTGCTCCATGCTATTCATACCGCTGAGAATTGTGAGGACTTCCGGGAAATCGGCGACCCAACGCAGTGCCCACTCAGCGGGAGTTCGCTTTACAGGAGCCTGATTCCAGTAGGCTTCAATGCTAGGCGGCAATTTATCAGTTAGCTTGCCTCCCTTTAGCGGTTCCATTATGATAACGGGGATATTCAAAGAACCGGCAAGTTTTAAGCCCTTTACTCCGGCTTGAAAATTTGCATCCATGTAGTTTAATTGGATTTGACAGAAGTCCCAGGGATAGGATTGAATAACTTCTTCGAACAATTCAAATTCATCATGGAAGGAAAAACCGATATGCTTTATCTTACCCTCTGCTTTTTTCTTTTCCAGAAAATCAAGCGTATTGAATTTTAAAACGCGTTTCCAAATGGGACCGGTGATATTGTGAACCAGATACATGTCAATGCAATCCACATCCAGTCTCTTCAGCTGTTCGTCGAATATTTTTTCTACATCCTCTTCTGTTTTAGCAAACCACACAGGTATTTTGTCAGCTAATAAAACTTTTTCACGATAGCCGTCCTTTAATGCTTTGCCGACGACAACTTCGCTAAATCCGTTGTGGTACATATAGGCTGTGTCAACGTAATTGATTCCTCTGTCAATGGAGGAACGGATCATCTGGATGGCTTCTGCCTCGTTGATCTTTTCAAACACTCCGTTTATAACGGGTAAACGCATGGTTCCAAAGCCGAGTAAGGAGATTCTTTCTCCTGTTTTCTGAAAGGTTCTATATTTCATATATAACACCTGCCTTTTATTTATTGTGAATAGGATTATGGCTATGTTTTTTTCATATTCACCATAACATTTTACCATAACTTTAGAAAAATAAGATATAATAAAAATAAAATAATCATTAGTAAACTTTAAACAAAAAAATGGAATAGAAAGGAAAGAGCCATGAGAAGAAAAGAAAGGGAAATAACTAATATGGCGGATATAGAGGCTATTTTAAAAGAGGCTTTTGTGTGTCATTTGGGTTTGTCTGACGGGGATCAGCCTTATGTTGTGCCGATGAATTATGGCTACGAAGAAGGACACATCTATTTACATGGGGCGGCAGGAGGTAAAAAAATTGATATTATAAAAAAAAATAACAAAGTTTGCTTTGAAATGGAATTGTTCCAATCAGAGATAATAAAGATTGGAGATCAACCTTGTGATTGGGGAACGGCTTTCCGAAGTGTGATAGGCTTTGGAACGGTAACGTTGCTTCAAACTTCAGAAGAAAAGGCAAGAGCTCTAAGCATTATTCTGAAAGCGCATGATGACAGAAGTTTTACTTTTCCGGAAGAAATGCTGAAAGTAACTGCAGTAATCGATATAACAATAAATGAAATAACGGGAAAAGCAGCAAATGATTAAACAAAAACTGGATGAATTTTTAGATAAAGCGCTTGTAAATTATGACTTGCCTGGACTTGCAATCGGAGTCAGGATCGGAAAAAGCGAAAGGAATCATAACGAATTCATTTATCGAAATGCAGCAGGATTTAAAGATTTTAAAAACGGACAACCGCTCTATTCGGGGAATATCTTTCATATGGCTTCCGTTACAAAACTGTTTGTCGGCACTTCCATCCTGCAGCTATGGGAAAATGGACTGGTGGAACTGGATGGACTACTGACAGATTATCTGCCATGGTTTCATATGAAGGATGAAAGATATCGGAAGATTACTGTGCGCCAGCTGCTCAGTCATACTGCCGGTATGCCGGATGTAAAGGATTATAAGTGGGATAAACCTGAAACGGATGAAGACGCTTTGGAGCGTTATGTCAGGTCTTCTGAGGTAAGCGACTCGTATCTGCTTTGGGCTCCAGCCGAAAGAAAGTTTTCTTACAGCAATATTGGATATGAAATTCTGGGCGTTGTGATCGCTACAGTTTCGGGGATGCCTTTTGAAGACTATGTGAGGAAAAATATCTTTGAGCCTCTTAATATGAAAGACTCAAATTTGCTTACTTATGAACGGGGTATCTATAAGGGCGAGGGGAAACAGGATAATAATCTCTGTACGCCTCATGAGAAAAATGCGGAGAAGAAGATTGTAAGAGCAGAACATTTCCCGTATAATCGTGCTCATGGTCCAAGCTCTACATTGACTTCAAATGTGATTGATATTGAAAAATGGGCAAAAGCGCATTTGGAACAACGGATATTAAAAAAAGAAACGTATGAGAAAGCCTGGGAAAAGCAGGCCTTGGTTCCGAATAATGGCGAATCCATTTGTTTGAGCTGGTTTTGCAGAGAACAAAAAGGGTTTATCTTATACGGACATGAAGGAACTGATGACGGCTTCCGCGCCAGTTTCTGGATTTGTCCGGAGCGGCAGCTTTCTATTATTGTATGTTCTAATATTTCCGGTGCTCCGGTGAAGAAAATAAACAAGCAGATTTTTGAGCTGATCGACTGAAGCTCGAGAGGTCGGGGACTTAACTGTCGGAACAGCAGGAACGGCGGCTTTTTTTTAATGCCGCCGTTCCTGCGATTTTAGATTCGATTGGTCAGACTTGAGTTATCGGGCTGATAAGAAATTTTAATATTTAATAAACTTTGAACCGGGAACGCCGCAGATACTGCATTTTTCCGGAATAGACTTTTCAATATTGCCGCATACGGGACAGAGATAGTAAAAGACCTCTTCTGTTTGATTAATGTTTTCCAGTGCTTCTTGATAAAGCTTGGCGTGAACTTCTTCCGCCTTCATGGCGAAGGTAAAGGTTGTGATTGCTGCTTTGTTGCCTTCCGCCTCGGCATCTTTCAGAAAATCAGGGTACATATCTTGATATTCGTGGGTTTCTCCTGCTACTGCATCTTTCAAATTATCAGACGTTGAACTGATTTTGCCTGCAACTTCAAAGTGTTTCAAGGCATGCAGCGTTTCTGCATCGGAAGCGGCTTTGAAGAGTTTTGCTGCGTTGAATTTTCCTTCCGCTTCTGCTTTCTTCGCATAGGCCGTATATTTTCTGTTGGCCTGTGACTCTCCAGCGAATGCTTTCATTAAGTTTTTTGGCGTTTTTTCTTTTTCCATTTTATTTTCCTCCGTTTTCATGTACTGATTTTTATTTGACAGGCACACATTGGGTTTTTCGTTTTTAATTTATTGGTCAGATCATCACGTAATAATTTCATTTTATCTCACTTTTTCTTATATTATTCGCCCTTCTGCAAGATGAAACGGATTTTAAGTTGTAATAATTATAATCTGAATTTAGTTTAAATATTTACTTTGTCAATCAAAAAAGAAAAAACAAATATTCTCTTGGTGAATAATTAACCGTGGATTGTTTTTATAAAGCTGATAAAGGTTTTCATTGCACAGGTAGTATAAGCGTTTTTTTTCCAAAAAATCCCTATTCTCGCGGTGAGCGGTTCTGACAAGGAAATTCCGCGAATGTTCTTGTCTTTTTCGAAAACCTGTTTATAAAGAATTGTAGCGGCCTGACTGTTGTTTAGCATATAGCTTATGGTGGAAATCTGATTGGAGTATAGAACTTTGTTCAGAGGGATATCTTTATATCGTTCCGATATCACCTTGTAGTGATAAGAACCGTGGGGAACCATTATAAAAGGGTGATTTGCAAGCATTTTCTTACTGATGCTTTTCTCTTTTGCAAAAGGATGCTCCCGTTTTACGAAGCATACCAGTTCCGTTTCAAAGATCAGTCTATAATTGTAGGAGCAGACTTTGTCCTCGATTATGCCGATGAGAAAATCTAGAGATGAGTCGTTGATCATGCGAAGCCCGGTAATAGTAGGGACTTCTTGGAGGGTAAGATGAATATCAGAATTTGCCTGCTCAAAGTCAGGAACAATTCGTTCGAAAAAAAAGGTACCCAGAATAGCAGGAATACCCACTCTTAGCGTGGCAGTACGGACTTTACCCAGATCGACTGCTTTGTTATAGAAATCATCAAAATCTAGAAGTATTTTATTAGTCATTTGGAGAAAGCGAGAACCCTCCGGCGTCAAGGTTATTCGGTTGCCGATACGGATAAACATCTGAAACCCCAATTCGTTTTCCATTTCTTTTATAGCTGATGTTACCGTTGGCTGTGAAATATGAATCGATTCGGACGCTTTCGTTATATTTTCGTGTTTGCAGACCTCTTGAAAATAGCGTAAATGATTGATATTCATATCTTCCCTCATTCAATAAGACAGATTGTCAAAAGATTGTCGGTTTCGTAAGATAATATAACATATTTATGATTAGAATTCAACATAATGCCAATGAAACAAGATAGCGTGCGCAGTTAAAAAAATGCTGAACGGAGATTGTATTCTGAGGATGAAATGTTGAAATCATTTGCTGCAAGCGTTGTAAAAAAATATTCTCCAGGAAAAAGAACTATTTGCATATCAATACTTTTAATCTATGGAAGCATAGGCTTTTTCAATTATCTTTTGGATGTTTCATGTGATATGTTAAAAAAAACACAATATGGCCGAAAGAATACCGGTAGTCAGAATGGTGATATCGTTTTTTAATGATTTGCTTAAATAATAATACGGAGGTAGTATTTTATGCAATTTAATATCATTGGATTCGTCTTGAATCCGTTTTTGCTGATGTTTCTGGCAATAGGAGCAGGATTGCTTTTCGGTAAAATTAAATTCGGAAAATTCAGCTTCGGATCCTCAGGCACATTGTTTATAGGGTTGCTGATCGGATGGGCGATATGTCGCTATGCTGAGAGAATACTTTCTCAGGGAGAATCGACTTATGGTTACGAGGCTGCTTCTGAGCTGATGAGCAATGGTGTGATTCAAAACACCTTTCTGGATACCTCATTGATTTTCTTCGTTGCCGCAGTAGGTTTGCTGGCTGCTAAGGATATGGGAGCGGTTCTGAAAAAATATGGCTTGAAATTTATAGCATTGGGTTTTCTTATCACTTTTTTCGGGGCGGCAGTTACGGTCGGTGCCGTGGCTGTCCTGGAAGATACGAATTCCTACGAGCTTTCCGGTGCTTATGTCGGAGCCCTAACCAGTTCTCCTGGGTTGGGAACGGCGTTGGAAACTTCTGCGGCACATTCCGCAGAGTTTGTAAAACAATATGAAACGGGGGATGAAGCTATAAAAGAAAGCATCCTGTCTGTTATTAATCCTTCAGGAAAATTGACTCCTGAAAATACACCTTCCCTCACGGACGACCAGAAAAAACAATATGTCACCAACGCACAGGCGGATGTAGGCGTGGGATATGCTATCAGCTATCCCTTCGGCGTGATTATCGTTATCTTTGCAGTCAATTTTTTAAGCTCTATTTTTAGAATGGATTTGAATGAAGAGAAGCGACGGTATGCGGAAGAGATGGCGGAAGCAAGGAGTATGGTTTCCGGTAAGCAGATTGCGACGGTGCCATTTCATATGATCCCATTTGCAATCACTTGTGCGGTTGGATATCTGGTTGGAAGTGTGGGAATTTATCTCGGTTCGCTTGGATATTTCAGCTTGGGAACGACGGGAGGTATTCTGATCATGGGTTTGGTTCTGGGCTACAAAGGTAATATCGGTCCCATTTCCTTCCGGATGGATCCTAAGATACTGAGCACCATCAGAGAAATCGGCCTAGTATTCTTTCTCAGTATCGTAGGCCTGAAATATGGATTCCGTGCGTTGGATTCTGTCATGGGCTCAGGATTGATTCTTGCAATCAGCGCAATTGTGATTGGTAACATCGCAATGCTAGCTGGGTTTTTGGTGGGACGGTATTTATTCAAGCTTAATTGGGTTATGTTGGCCGGAGCAATTTGCGGAGGAATGACATCAACTCCCGGCTTGGGTGCAACGATTGAAACGCTGGAATCTGATGATCCTGCAGCGGGGTATGGAGCAACGTATCCTTTCGCATTGCTGGGAATGATTATTTTCACAATTTTAATTAATAAACTGCCGATTATTTTGCCAGGCTGATGGGGGTGTTATATATGAAAGACGGAAATGAACAGTTAAAGAAAAGATTAAGAAATAAAAAGGCTTATGAAAAGCTGGTTACGGCGGAACAGGCAGCAATGCTGGTGAAAGACGGAATGGTGATTGGTGCATCGGGATTCACGCCTTCCGGCTATCCGAAGGCAGTTCCGTTGGCTGTTGCGGCACGTGCAGAAAAAGGAGAACGGTTAAAGCTGTCTCTTTATACAGGAGCCTCTGTAGGGCCGGAGATAGACGAAGCATGGGCGAAGGCGGGGATTCTGCATAAGAGACTGCCTTATCATACCAATTCGGCCATAAGAGACAGCATCAACAGGGGTGAGATTCATTATATCGATATGCATCTTTCTCATTCTGTACAATATCTGAATTACGGTTTTTTGCCCAAGATTGATATCGCCATTGTTGAGGCACTTGCCATCACAGAAGAGGGACATTTGCTTCCAACGAGCGGAATTGGAAATTCTCCGGCCTTTATCCAGAATGCCGATCAGGTTATCGTTGAGATTAATCTTCTAAAGCCTATGGAACTGGAGGGGATGGCGGATATCTATATGACTGAGAATCCTCCGCACAGAAAGGCAATCCCCATTGAGACGCCCGGGGACAGGATCGGCAGGCCGTACATATCATGTGGATGGGATAAAATCACCGCAGTTGTAATTACAGAAATGCAGGATAAAACAAGACCGCTGGCTGCAGTTACTGAGACGGAAAAGAAGATATCGGATCATATCATTCGTTTTCTTTCTGAAGAGGTAAAGGCGGGAAGATTAAGCAAAAGCCTTTTGCCGCTTCAGTCAGGGGTTGGTAGTGTGGCCAATGCAGTGTTATACGGCCTGTGTAAATCCGAATTTGAAAACTTGACGTGCTATACCGAGGTCGTGCAGGATTCTATGCTGGATTTGCTCCGGTCAGGCAAGGCAACGATTGCTTCTACCACATCTCTCAGTCCATCCCCGGAAGCCCTGATCAAATTTGAAGAAGAGATTGAATTCTTTCGAGACAAGATTATTCTCAGGCCACAGGAAATCAGCAATAATCCGGAGGTGGCCAGAAGGCTGGGCGTAATTTCAATGAATACGGCCATAGAGGTGGATATCTACGGGAATGTGAACTCTACGCACATCATGGGGTCGAAAATGATGAACGGAATTGGAGGATCCGGAGATTTTGCCAGAAACAGTGCTTTGACTATATTCAGCACTGTATCTACAGCCAAAAACGATGCAATCTCCGCTATCGTTCCGATGGTATCCCACGTGGATCATACGGAGCATGATGTTATGGTGATCGTCACAGAACAAGGTTATGCTGACCTGAGGGGACTTGCGCCTCGCGAACGGGCAGTGAAAATTATTGAAAATTGTGCTCATCCAGATTATCGGGAAATGCTGATGGACTATTATCAGCGAGCCTGCGCCGGCGGCTCGAAGCATACGCCGCATCTTCTTGACGAGGCGCTGAGCTGGCACTCAAGGTTTTTGGAAACGGAGAGTATGCAATTGTAAAACATAAGCAGATGTGACATTTAAATTAAAAAGTAAAAGGAGAATGAAAATGGAAAAAAAGATAGTTAGCGATAATGCATATATCGCAGGATATATTGAGAGAGCGAAGATCGCTCAGGCGAAATTTGAGAAGCTGGAGCAGGAAGAGGTTGACAAGGCTGTCAGAGCCATTGCCAAGGTGGTTCATGACAATGCTGAGTATCTTGCGGATATCGCGGTAGAAGAAACAGGAATGGGGAATTACCCTGATAAAGTTATTAAAAACAAGAACAAGGCTAAAATCATTTGGAACAACTTGAAAGATAAGAAGTCCAGAGGAATCATTGAACGGGATAACATAACGGGCATCACAAAAATAGCGAAGCCTGTCGGTGTGGTTGCAGCCATTACTCCCTGCACCAATCCCATCGTTACGCCCATGAGCAACGTAATGTTTGCACTGAAAGGGGGCAATGCCATCATCATTACCCCCCATCATAAAGCAATAAAATGCAGCAGTAAAACCGTTAAGCTTATCAACGTCGAGCTAGCTAAACTGGGAATGCCGGAAAATCTTGTGCAAATAATCGGTCAGCACTCTCGTGATAACACAAAAGCCCTGATTTCATCTGCAGATGTAGTAATTGCTACAGGCGGAATGGGAATGGTCAAGGAGGCTTATAGCTCAGGAAAGCCTGCGCTTGGTGTAGGAGCAGGAAATGTGCAGTGCATTATTGACAGAGACGTGAACATACCGGAGGCCGTTCCGAAAGTCATAATGGGCAGGATTTTTGACAATGGAATTATCTGCTCAGGCGAGCAGTCTGTAATCTGCCCGAACGAGGATTTCGATGCCATTATGAAGGAGTTTGAAAAAAATGGCGGCTATGTAATTAAGAATGGTACGGATAAGGACGCACTGAGGAGCGCCATGTTTTCGGAGGGTGCCATGAATAGGCATGCGGTGGGTCAAACTGCCGAAGCGGTCGCAAAGCTTGCTGGGCTGGAAGTCCCTGAGGGAACAAAGGTGATCGTGGTAGAAGCAGACGGAACCTGTGATGTAGATGAACTGGGAAAAGAAAAGATGTGTCCGGTTATCGCGGCTTATCGTTATAAAAATTTCAAAGAAGGCGTGGAGATTGCCAGAAAAAATCTTGAGGCGGAAGGCAAGGGGCACAGCGTATCATTGCATTCCCACAACAAGGCAAACATTGAATATGCAGGCTCTGAACTCTGTGTTTCCAGATTTGTCATCAATCAGGTCTGCGCAAGCAGTGCCGGAGGAAGTTTCTATAATGGACTTGCGCCTACAAACACATTGGGCTGTGGTTCCTGGGGAAACAACAGCATTTCCGAAAATCTTGACTATAAGCATTTGATCAATGTTTCGCGGATTGCATATTATATGCCGGACAATCACGTTCCGGCAGAAGAGGAGTTGTGGTCGTTGAATAAGTAGTGGTATTTGAGAATAGATCAAGAAGGGAGAATTGTATAAAAAATTAGAGTATTAGGAACGGGAACCTTGTGTTCCATAGCGGAAGTGGCGTCAGCCACTTCTTTTGTTGCATGCGTTATTCTAATTTTATGAATTCAGAAAATCAAGAAAATCTGTGAAATCCTCAAAATCACTTTGAATGAATTCATAAAGGACAGGTTCTTTGAATTCGTATTTTGCAATCGGGATAATACTGGTATTTACTTCACTTCTGCTCAGATACTTTTCGACCTCATGAATTTCGTTTAAACTGTAAGCAGCGATAATAAGCTGACCATAATCCGTGGCGTAATAAAGCCCGTGAATATCTTCGTTCAGACGAAATATTTTTCGATTCACATGATCGTTATTCTTGTTAAATTCCAGATATAATCGTCCATTGTCATGCAATGTTTGCATACTGTTGGTAGACAGACTGGAAAAAAGCTTTAGAAAATCGTCCATTTCTGTAAGAATCTCGTATACGGTGATGAACTCGGCATGATTGAGCATCATCGCTGCTTCTGCAGCAGTTACATAGAAAGAAGAACGCTTTTTTGTGCCGGAAACCTTGCCCTCTTCTAAATTGAGTTCGGAGATAACCAGTTTATATTTTCCGTCTAATTCAATCAGTGATTCGCACAGATAGGAACATTCATTTCCATCATAAAACTCTTCAATGCTGTTCTTGCATAGCGTTGCACCCATTTCTTCTGTAAGTTCATCCAAAGGCAAGTCTTTCTGTGATAAAAAAGCGGCTGCTTCAAAATCTCGTCCGAAAATACGCATGAGAAAATAATTGATCAACTGATACTCCGATACAATTGGTGTACATAATTTATCAATTAAAATCTCATCTTCCTCTTTTGACAAAGTAACCGGTTCTTCCATTATAAAGCTGTATTCGCTCTTGGTCTCAGGCATTGGGATCGAAAGGCTTTCGTTCATGGCAGTATATTTCTGAACCAGGTGGGTTGCCTCCCGCTCAGTTACATTAACCTTACTTCCGCCAAGTCCACCGATCAGAGCCTGTTCTAACACCATCAATGCTTCTTCGTCACTGCCAAGAAGACTTTTGTAGGTTTCAAAACCGTATTCCTCCGCATCAAAATAAAAAAACTGATGAAAATCAGATACAGATTCTGTATTGGATAATTCCCAGTGAATATACAAACCGATAACCCCCATGAGCCTGGTGTCTGTAATGAAGGCGGATAAAAATCTTCTCCGGTTGTTATTGACTGCGGCCGTAGCGCCTCCTTTAATGACTGTAAATTTTCGTTCTGCCAATGACGTTCCTCCTCAAATCCCAAAAAATTCCCTTGTAGATTAAGTATACCCATTGACATTTAAAAAATCAAGGATTATAATATTTCTATTACAAAACTGAATATTACCTTATCAAGAGAGGCTGAGGGAATAGGCCCTGTGAAGCCCGGCAACCTGCGTATCTACAAAGATAGATAAAAAAGGTGCTAAATCCTACGGATATTAGCTCGTCCAATTTGCGTGGCAACTTGTGGGCGGACTAAGGCAAAGAAATCGCAAATCTTAGATTTGTAGGTTTTAATTGCATTTATTCTGAAAGATGAGGATCGAAAGATAAATGAAACCTCTTCAATTAGAAGGGGTTTTTTTAAGATATTAGAAGGTTATTAAGAATTGAAAAAGAGTCATAATAGCAGTCGAAATCTACAAATAAAAATTGGTTTTCTTTGCATAAATTTACCATAAATTCTTCGCAAAGGGGTAAGTTAGTATAAAGAAAACGAAATGAAGAACTCAGGAGGGAAAAATGAAAAGATTATTTACATCAGAGTCCGTTACGGAAGGGCATCCGGATAAACTTTGCGACCAAATTTCGGATGCAATCGTTGATGCGATTTTTGAAAACGATCCAAGGGGCAGAGTTGCTGCAGAGACTACCGTAACAACCGGACTAGCTTTGGTAGTAGGAGAAATTACGACAAATTGCTATGTTGATATCCCTAACCTTATCAGAAAGGTTATCTGTGAAATCGGATATACAAAAGGCGAATATGGATATGACGGCAACACCTGCGCCGTGATGACTGCGATTCATGAGCAGTCCGGAGATATTGCAATGGGTGTTGATCAGGCACTGGAATACAAATCTGGTTCCCTGAATGATAAGGAAGAAGCGATCGGTGCCGGAGATCAGGGGATCATGTTTGGTTATGCCTGCAATGAAACTCCTGAATTGATGCCTATGCCGATTGCGCTTGCGCACAAGCTGGCAAAACAGCTCAGCGATGTAAGAAAATCAGGAAAGCTTGCTTATTTGAGACCAGATGGTAAAACACAGGTAACTGTTGAGTACGACGATGATAAGGTTGTGCGGGTGGATACCGTTCTTGTTTCTACTCAGCATGATGAGAATGTTACACAGGAGCAGATTAAAAAAGATATCATTAAGTATGTTATCAATCCTATAATTCCAGATGATCTGCTGGATTCAAACACAAAATATTATGTAAATCCAACCGGAAGATTTGTAATCGGCGGACCAAACGGAGATTCTGGTTTGACGGGAAGAAAGATTATTGTTGATACCTATGGTGGCTATTCCAGACATGGCGGCGGTGCTTTCTCCGGGAAAGATCCGACAAAGGTAGACCGATCAGCAGCATATGCAGCCAGATATGCTGCAAAGAATATTATTGCCGCCGGTTTGGCAGATAAATGTGAAATTGAGCTTGCATATGCCATCGGGATCGCAAAGCCTGTTTCCGTTCTGGTTGAGACTTTCGGCACGGGAAAAATTTCGGAAGAAAAAATCGTAGAACTTGTAAATAAACATTTTGACTTAAGACCTTCGGCAATTATCAGAGACCTGGATTTAAGAAGACCGATTTATAGACAGGTTGCCGCTTATGGTCATTTTGGCAGAACTGACATTGATCTTCCATGGGAAAAGACTGACAAAGCAGAATTATTGAGACAAGACGCAGAAAACATGCTAAAATAAAATATTATGTATTGACTGCGAACGTGTTAGTCTGGAAAGGAATGATAAAAAATGGGAATTAAAGTGGCAAAATTCGGAGGGTCTTCCGTTTCCGATGCCATTCAGCTTACAAAGGTGAAAAATATTGTGGAGTCCGACCCTGACAGAAGATATGTTGTGGTTTCTGCACCTGGAAAAAGATTTCATGAAGATAATAAGATTACAGACCTCTTGTATTTGTGTAAGGCACATATCGATCATAATGTGCCTTACGATCAGGTATTTCAGGTGATTTGCGACAGATATACGGTTATGGAATTAAACCTTGGCGTGAATGTTGATCTTCAGAAGCAATTTGATGAAATCAATCAAAACTTAAAGTCAGGTGCTACGGAGGACTATATAGCAAGCAGGGGAGAATATCTCAATGCGTTGCTTACAGCTGCTTATCTTGGGTATGATTTTGTGGATACGGCAGGTTTGGTTCAATTTGATGCAAAAGGCAGATTCCTCAACGGGAAAAGCAATGAGGCGTTAAAAGAAGAACTCAGCAAACATGAAAGGGCTGTACTTCCTGGATTTTATGGAACGAATCCGGACGGAACCATCAAAACATTTTCCAGGGGAGGTTCTGACATAACCGGTGCGCTGGTTGCTAGAGCCGCAGATGCGGATGTTTATGAAAATTGGACCGATGTTTCTGGGTTTTTGATGGCAGATCCTAGAATTGTAAGTGATCCGAAACCAATTAGTACGTTATCCTATAAGGAATTGAGAGAGTTATCCTACATGGGCGCTTCCGTGTTGCATGAGGATGCCATTTATCCTGCCAGAGCCGCCGATATACCGATCAATATCAGGAACACCAACGAGCCTGAGGACCCGGGGACGACCATCACTGCAGAAGCAAGCGCCAAGGAGGATACAATTATTACAGGAATCGCCGGGCATAAGGATTTTACCGTCATTGGTATTTACAAAAATATGATGAGTTACGAAAAGGGATTCGTTAGAAGGCTTCTTCAGATACTCGATGATTATGAAGTGCCGCTGGAACATATCCCGAGTGGAATTGATACGATTTCGGTTGTCGTTTCGGATAAGATGCTGGACGGAAAGCTGGATGATATCCTGGAAGAAATTCAGAGGAAGCTACAGCCGGATAACGTTGACATCTTTGAAAACATGTCTTTGATCGCAACGGTTGGAGGTGGCATGGCGAAAAGAAGGGGCGTTTCTGCAAAGCTCTTTGCTTCTCTGTCTGAGGCAGGGGTCAATATTCGCATGATTGATCAGGGCTCCAGTGAGATGAACATCATCGTCGGAGTGGAAACCAAGGATTTTGAAACAGCAATTAAAGCAATTTATAAGGCTTTCGTAAATTAGAAAAAAAGATTGCCCTTTTAATTGAGCAGGAGGCAGGTGAATGATTCACCTGCCTCCTGTATTATTGTGCTCTCCTATTATTTTTTTAAAATGAACCTTTTTATTTCTCATGACAATAAACAGTAGGAAGTTAAAGTAAAGTGGGTACAGAACATGCGGACTGAAGAACTGAATCAGATGATAGACAAATACGGCAGACATTTATACAGCTTTTGCTGTAATCTGATGGAGGGAAAAAGTATGAGAAATATGAAAAAGGGCAGGGTTATCATATTGGCGGCAGCAATCTGTCTGATCCTGGGAACAGCGGCATTTGCTGGAGGTATCGGAGGTTATTCTATCTTAGGAACCAATCAATCAACGGAACAGACGAATTATGACAAGCTTGACACAATTGTCGAAACAGCAGGATTTTCATTTGATTCAGTGGAGAGTTTTTCAAACGGATTAAAGTTTGAAAGCATGAATGTCAGCGATTGTAAAAATGTGGATGAGGAAGGTAATTCCCAGCCTTATCAATCTGTTAAAATCAACTACAGCAACAGCGAGAACCAGAAAGTACTATTAAGTATAACGCCGGCAGAGTTCGCAAAATTTGATGGGAGATTTTCGGAATCCTTTGATCTTAACGGCATGAACTGCTATTACAACGTACAACTCATGAAATTGATTCCTGAGGGCTATGAAATGAGTGCGGAAGAAAAACAGCAGATGGAGGATGGAACGGTTTGGTTCTCTTCTGGTGGTGAAGACCAAGAGGTGGAAGAACACACCTGGTATATCATGAACTGGACCGATGGAAATAGCTATTACAATTTGTTAACAGACGAAATCCAGCTGGACGGTGAGGAAATGTTCAACATGGCGAAAGAAATAATGGAAAAATAGAAGTATTGACCGACGGATATGGCTGCTCTCGCGTTAGCGAGGGCGGCCATATGTGTTTTAGCAAGAATAGCAAAATGATAGAAATTCTTTTCTGTTATCGCACTACTTCTCCTTGATCACTTTTTCCGCAAAGGTATTATTAACAACGGTATCATAAGGCGCTGTTTCTGTAAGCTCGCCTGCTGACATCATCACTTTCTGCAGCAGGTTAAAGGTCTCCTTCTCTAAGATCGGATTCTCGCGCCAGGCGTTGATATCCTTATATCTTTGCACTACAGTACTCAGCAAATCCACATCGGTATCAGGAAAAGAAGGAGCAACTACCTCGGCCACTTCTTCTGCACTATGGCTGGCTACCCATTGCTGCCCTTGATAGATTGCACGAGTAAAGCGTTCAATAAGCTCCGAATTTTTTTCAATAAAGCTCTTTTTTGCAAAATAGCCGGTATAAGCAATTTTACCTGCTTCTTTCCCTACCGAGGCTACAATATAACCTTTTTCTTCTGCTTCAAGCATAGACGCAGTCGGTTCAAACAGTGTTACATAATCCCCGGTGCCGCTTGTAAAGGCTCCGGCCATCAGTGCAAACTGAATGCTGTTGTCTAGGGTCAGATCCTGATAGGGATCAAGTCCGTGGTTGCGGATGACATATTCCAATGCCATGTATGGGACTCCGCCTTTTCGGCCGGGAAGTATAGTCTTCCCTTTCAGTTTATCCCAGGTGAAATTTGGGTCAGGCTCACGGCCAACCAGGAAAGAACCGTCGCGCTGTGTCAATAGCGTGAAAATCTGAGTATGGTCTTCTTTTCCTTCATTATAAACATAGATGGAAGCCTCAGGGCCGGCAAAACCGATATCCACGTTATCAGAGAGAACTGCGGACATGACTTTGTCTGCTCCCTGTCCGTTGGATAACTCAATTTCAATTCCTTCCGCCTCAAAATAGCCTAAGTTCATAGCAGCATATTGCGGTGCATAGAAGATAGAATGGGTTACTTCGCACAGCGTAACTTTTACAGTTTTATCTTCTTCTTTGGAACAGCCGAATAGGAAGGGGACGGAAATCATGAAACTTAATCCTACGCATATTAATCTTTTTGAGATTCGCATTTATGTATCTCCTTTCTTTTTTTAATTTGATGATAAAAATTATTAAAAAGCTGTTTTGAAAAAAACAAGCTCCGTTTAATGACTATACCAGCGCATTGCTATTTTTTGCATAAGAACAACACCTTCGTACATCATTGCAGCAACAATGGCAAGGATAATCACACTGGACATCACCAGATCCATTTTAAAGACCTGACCGCCATAGACGATAAGATAGCCAAGACCGGCTTTCGAAACCAGAAATTCCCCTGCAATGACACCGACTAAAGAAAGACCAATGTTGATTTTGAGAGAATTAAACAGGGTGGAAATATTATAGGGGAATACCACTTTTCTGAAAATTTGTGATTTGGATGCACCAAAAGTCAAAGCCATTCGAATATATTCGCTGTCTGTATGACGAAAGCCGTTTAGCATCTCTAACACGGTGACAATCAGAGAGATCGCCAGTGCCATAAAGATGATTGCCTCTGTGCCGGCCCCGACAATGATGATGATCACCGGGCCTAAGGCGATTTTAGGAAGACTATTCAGTACAACCAGATAAGGTTCACTGACCTTAGCGACAAAATTGCTCCACCAGAGAATGATCGCCAGAAAAGTGCCCGTAATGACTCCAAGTATAAATCCGACAAGGGTTTCGTATACGGTGACCCAGATATGGTTCGTCAGATCATACTGCGCCATATTGATAAAGGTGGTTCCGACGCGGGAAGGCTGACTCAGAATAAAGCTGTCAATAAACCCGAATTGCGCTAAAATCTCCCATAGAGCAAGGAACAGCACAAGAATCCCGATTTGACAGGTTAATACCATTTTTTTTGTTCTCTTTAGCCTTTTTAGGTAGGTTGCTCGTTCCGTTGAAATTTTTGTACTATTCATTGATGCTCAACTCTTTCCAAATGTGATTAAAGTAGCGGCTGAATTTTGGGTTGTTTCGGCAGGAAAGCGGTGTGCGATTTTCCATTTCAAAATTGATGGCTACGGTATCTTTTAAGAGTGCAGGCCGCTCAGTAAGGACTAAAATTTTGTCACTCATGCTGATGCTTTCCGGTATATCGTGTGTAACCATTACGGTTGTGACCTGTTCTTGTTTTAAAATGCGAAAAACATCGTCAGTAACAGTCAGTCGCGTTTGATAATCCAATGCGGAGAATGCCTCGTCAAGCAGCAGAATATCCGGATTAATGGCAAGGGTGCGGATTAATGCTGCACGTTGTCTCATCCCGCCGGATAGCTGGGAGGGGTATTTATCACGAAATTCATAAAGACCGTAGGTCTTTAGTAAATTTTCTGCACGCTCCATATTCTCTCTCGTCTTTATTTTTCTGATTTCCAACCCGAAGAGGACATTTTTATAAATGGTTCTCCAATCCAAAAGATTGTCTTTTTGCAGCATATAGCCGATCTGAGAAGAAATTTCTTTAATTTGTTTACCATTCACATAGATTTCTCCATTTGTAGGCTTGAGAATCCCGGATATAATGGAAAGCAGTGTGGATTTTCCACAGCCGCTTGGACCAACGATACTGATGAATTCTCCTTTTTCTGCAGAGAAACTAATGTCTTTGATTGCGGTTATTTCTCCATTCTCAGCCTGATATTTCTGTTCTATATTAAGTACTTTCAGCACATTCAACCCTATCACCTCTTTTGCTCCGGTATTCTAGTACTTTGTATAACAATGTAAGCTTTAAGTGTTACAGAGTACTATGCTTTCTGCTAGCTTATGATATAGAGGATAAAATGGTGTTAAGCAAATATTTGCTTATTTACTCAATTCACGCTCAATTTGTTTTAAAATAAAATGAACGAAAAAGGAATTTCTTGTGTATTACGTGTAGGAGGTGAGAGGATGCAAGAACTGATTCAGCGTTGCATTAACCGAGATAAGGAAGCAATGAGCGTGCTCTATAAAAATTATCGGGATCAAGTCTATAAAACAGCATATCTTCTGACACGAAATGATGCATTGTCGGACGATATTACACAAGAATCCTTTATCAGGGTATTTTCCAAACTTACTTTATATAATGCTGATTATTCCTTTGAAAGCTGGCTTTATAAAGTTGTTTTGAACGTTTACAGAAATATGTACAGAAAGGATCGATTGATCAATACCTTTCTTCCTTTTCTTGATGTCGACATACCGGACAAAGGAATTACTCCTTCAGGGAAGCTGGAACAAAATGAACAAAAAGAGATTCTTTCTGATATAGTAAAGGACTTGCCGAATAAAATACGTGAAGTTATTATTTTAAAATATTTTGTGTTACTTTCTCAGGAGGAAATCGCCGATGTGCTTCAAATTCCTATTGGTACTGTCAAATCAAGAATCCATGCCGGTCTTGACAGAATCAGAAACCAAATCGAGGCGGACGCTTCAATCAAGGAGGTTTTAACAATATGAGCAGTATTGAAAAACAATTAACGGAATCTCTATATCATTCAGTGGAAAATAAACATCCGTCAGGGGATATGTTTGGAAATATATTGAATTCACTGGATAAAACAAAGAAAAATAATAATAAGGGGTATTTATATATGAAAAGAACGTTAAGCAGTGTGGCTGCATTGGTGATCCTGATCGGAATCCTCATTTCTTTCGCATTTGTATCACCGGCAATGGCAGCGGTAGTCAGGAATATACCCGTTGTCGGTTCGATTTTTGAATACATGGGGGACAACGGACTTAAGGATGCGAAAAAGCATGGAGTCGTCTCAACAATATATAAGGTGGCGGAAGACCAAGGGATACGAATTACGATTAATGATGCTCTATATGATGATGCACGAATCGTAATCAGCTTTAAAGAGGAATGCGAAGGAGAATTCAAAAACTTTCTGGGTATGGATAATGACATTTTGGTCAACGATAAACTAGCACCGGACTTTGGCATCGATATCACGGAGAAAAAAATTTCTGAGGGAATTTATGTGGGTCTTCTCACAATCAATATCAATGATCCTACCGATGTTGATAATGGTTTAAATGCTGATCCAAAGTTTTTCTCTGGAGAGCTGCCGGATGAATTCACATTAGGATTTCATGTCAGTGAAATAGAAGGAGTTAAGGGAAACTGGATTTTCGACATTCCGGTATCAAAAGTAGAATCGAAGAAAATGACCACAAAGTATGAACCAAAGATTTCAAAAACATATAAAGATGCAACCCTAACATTGGAAGAAGTCATCTTTGCTCCAAGCTGTGTTGGTCTGACTTTTGGCATGGAACCTTTCGGCGGATCGGATATTGCGTCCTACCGGGTTTATGACGATAAAGGAAAACAGCTTGAGGTGATTTGTGAAAGTATAATGGAACCTTTATATTTACCGGTCAGGGAAATTCCAAAATCTCTGAAGATCGTACCGTATACTTCTGATATCGATTATACTCAAATTCCATTACCCGAAAAATATCCGGTGGCCGTTTCACAAGGAAATCTGGGGGATGTGATCATTCAAAAAATTGAATTCTTGGCAGATAAAACGCTGATCTACTATGACTTCAAGCCAAAGGATTCTTCTGTGGAGCCGAGCAGGATCAGAATCGTACATAAGAAGACGGCGTCAGATGGTGGTACGAATTTTTGGCTGGAAGGATTCCCAAAAGGCCCGAATGAAAAGCTTAAAGCGCCAATAAAAACAGGAGAAAACTCATACGTGCAGGAATATAAAGCGATTAATCCAGGTAAAAACCTATATCTTAAAATGTCTCAAACTGTGGATGCGAGGCCGATCAAGGAATTTGAAATGACAGTTTCCTTGGAAAACCCCATATAGTAACTAATTGACATTTCATTTGTCTGTGATTAAACTGAAAGGTGACATAATAAAAAAAGTGGAAATGACGGAATCGAAGATTCCTATTTCCACTTTTTTTATATCAGGAATTTGATGTCTTGCTGCTCTTTTGATTTTTTTTTAAAGCTATGTTATAATATAATTTCTGAGATAAACTAGTATTTGCAAAACAATTGTTGGCGAATTGATCGAAGGAAATCGAGTCAAAGATTTCTGCTTAGATAAAAGAAAGAAGGGATCTGTCAAAATGGGATTGATGGAAAAAATCTTCGGAGACCTGAATGTCAAAGAAGTGAAAAAAGTTGAAAAAATTGTGGATGGTATTGAAGCTTTGGACGGGCAGATGCAGAAACTGACCGACGAAGAATTAAAGAACAAGACAATAGAATTCAAAGAAAGAATAGCGGCAGGGGAAACTTTGGATGATCTTTTGCCGGAGGCCTTCGCAGTATGCCGGGAGGCGTCTTTTCGAAGCCTTGGAATGAAACATTTTAGGGTTCAGCTTGTTGGTGGGGTTGTCCTTCATCAAGGCCGAATCTCCGAAATGAAAACTGGAGAAGGAAAAACGCTTGTGGCAACGTTGCCTGTGTATTTGAATGCACTCGAGGGGAAGGGTGTACATGTCATTACGGTAAATGACTATCTGGCAAAACGTGATATGGAGTGGATGGGTAAACTGTACACTTTCCTCGGACTTACGGTAGGCTGTGTCATTCATGGTATCTCAAATGAAGTAAGAAAAGCCGCCTATCAGGCAGACATTACTTATGGTACGAATAACGAATTTGGATTTGATTATCTTCGTGATAATATGGTGATTTACAAGGAAGATATGACACAGCGGGAATTAAATTTTTCCATTGTCGACGAAGTAGACAGTATTCTGATTGATGAAGCGAGAACGCCGCTGATCATTTCCGGTCAGGGAGAGAAATCAACGGAATTATATCATATTGCCGACAAATTTGTTCGTACCTTCCGGATCGAAGAAGATTTTACCATGGAAGAAAAAGACCGAACCGTTTCTCTGACGGAAGAGGGGGTTTCCAAGTGCGAAGCAAATTTTAAGATAGAAAACTTTTCTGACCCGGAAAACATGGAAATTAATCATCATATTCAGCAGGCACTGAAGGCAAGAAATTTGATGAAACGGGACGTGGACTATATTGTGAAAGACGGGGAAGTCGTCATCGTTGATGAATTTACCGGTCGTTTGATGTTCGGAAGAAGATACAGTGACGGCCTGCATCAGGCCATTGAAGCGAAAGAAGGCATGAAGGTAAGACAGGAGTCTAAAACTCTTGCTACTGTTACCCTGCAGAATTATTTCAGAATGTATCAGAAGCTTGCCGGTATGACAGGTACGGCGAGAACAGAAGAACAGGAATTCAGAGATATTTACAACATGGATGTTGTTGAAATCCCTACCAATCGGCCAATCACTCGAATTGACAAGGAAGATTGCATCTATGCGACAGAAAAAGGAAAATTTAATGCGATTGCAGATCTGATTGAGGAACTTCACAAAACGGGACAGCCAGTATTGGTTGGTACGATTTCTATTGAGCGTTCGGAAATTATCAGTTCCATTTTAAATCGAAGAGGGATCAAGCATAGTGTTTTGAATGCGAAGCAGCATGAAAAGGAAGCGGAAATCGTAGCGGAAGCAGGGCGGCTTGGAGCGGTTACAATTGCTACCAATATGGCAGGTCGTGGTACGGATATTATTCTGGGAGGAAATCCTGATTTTGAAGCAAAGCGTGAAATGAAAAGAAAAGGATATGAGGAGAATGCAATTTCTTACGCATCCAGCTTTGTGCCCCTTGAAGACCCGGAACTGATTGAAGCACGAGAAGTATATCACGAGCTTCATGATCAATTTAAAACCGAAAGGGTTGAAGAACAGAAGAAAGTGAAAGAGCTCGGTGGATTATATATTATCGGTACGGAAAGGCACGAGTCGCGCAGAATAGATAATCAGCTGCGAGGACGTGCCGGACGTCAGGGAGATCCGGGAGCCACTCAGTTCTTTATTTCTCTGGAAGATGAATTGATGCGTCTTTTCGGAGGGGAAAGAATACAAAATATTGTCGGCAAACTGGGAATGAACGAGGATGAACCGATTGAAGCCGGAATGTTGACTAAGTCCATCGAAAATGCGCAAAAACGAGTAGAGGGAAGAAACTTTGGAATCAGAAAATATGTTCTCCAATATGACGATGTTATGAACAAGCAGCGAGAAATCATCTACAACGAACGCCGCAGGGTTCTGTATGGTGAGGATCTGCGAAGCCATATCATGTCTATGGTGGAAGAACTGGTTGATGAAAACCTTGACTTTACAACCGCTGCCTCCAAATATGCAGAGGAATGGGATCTGAATGGACTTGAGAATGCACTGAAAAAAATCTGCGGTACTTTTAAAGGCTTCAGCTATACAGAAGATGGCATCCAAAGCTTGGATAAAGCAACCTTGAGAGAGCATATCATGGAACTCTTTGAAGAGGCTTACCGTGCAAAAGAAGAAGAAATCGGCGTAGACAGGATGCGCGAATTGGAGCGCATGATTCTGATCCGTGTCGTAGACAATAAATGGATGGATCACATTGATGCCATGGATCAATTGAGACATGGTATCGGACTTCGTGCACTCGGTCAGCAGGATCCTGCCCAGGCATATGCCGGTGAAGGTTTTGATATGTTTGATCTGATGATTAAAACGATCAAGGAAGATACGGTGAAATTCTGTTTCAATGTAACTGTTCAGACAGACACTGCAAGAAAACAGGTTCTGGGAACCGGAGAAGGAAGAAAAGAAGAATTTGCGGATACTGAAAATACCGACTCAGGAGAGCATACCGGCGGAGCTCCCGCTGCTGCAAAGGTGCCGGAAAGGCAACACAAACAGGAAACCGTGAGAAAAGGTGAAACCATAGGAAGAAATGATCCTTGTCCGTGCGGAAGCGGTAAGAAGTATAAAAAATGCTGCGGAAAAAATGTTGAAAATTAACAATTAAATTAATTAGCGCCTGGCAGGTGTATTCTCTTGGAAACCGCTCGCTTCGCTCGGACGTTTTCCTGTGAAAATACACTGCCGCGGCGCTTTAAGATATTAAGGTTATTAAAAACATTTGAGCAAGCTTTGTTATACTCGAAATAATATTATAAGGAGTTGATGAAATGATTGAACTGGATCAGATCAAATATGAACTGACCAATATGGCAGAAAATCTAAACGAATTGGGTGAGTCCCTTTGACGTCGCAGGATTGACGGAAAGGTTGAATCAAATTAATGAAACGACAGAAGAAGACGGCTTTTGGAATGATCATGAAAAAGCGCAGAAACTGTTAAAGGAAAAGAAAAGCGTTGAAGCAAAGATTAATGAGTATGAGAGTCTCACAAAAGAATTTGAAGATATTGGGGTCTTGATTGATCTTGCTCAGGAAGAAGAAGATCAATCTATGGCATCGGAAATACAGAATGCTTATGAAGCTTATAAAAATAAAGCAGAGGATCTTCGAATCAAAACGCTTCTGAATGGAGAATATGACAGCAATAATGCGATCATTTCCATTCATGCGGGTTCGGGGGGAACCGATGCTCAGGATTGGGCGGAGATGTTGCTTCGAATGTATAGCAGATGGTCAGAGGATAAGGGGTACAAAGCAAAGATTCTGGATTACCAGGATGCGACGGAAGGCGGTCTTAAAAGTGCTACTTTGTTGATTGAAGGTGAAAACGCATACGGGTATCTGAAAAATGAAAAGGGAGTTCATCGTGTCGTTCGAATCTCGCCTTTCGATTCCTCAGGAAGAAGGCATACGTCTTTTGCATCCTTAGATGTCATCCCAGAAATAGATGAGAATATTACGATTGATATCAATCCGGATGATTTGCGAATTGATACTTTTCGCTCCAGCGGAGCCGGAGGCCAGCATGTAAATAAGACGGACTCTGCTATTCGGATTACCCATATTCCTACGAACATCGTTGTTTCCTGTCAAAATGAACGATCCCAGCATCAAAATAAAGAGACGGCAATGAAAGTTTTAATGGCAAAGTTGATGGAGCTTGCGCAGCAGGAGCATAAAGCGAACCTTGATGAACTGAAGGGAGATTATAGTCAAATCACCTGGGGCAGTCAGATCAGATCCTATGTGTTTCACCCGTATTCCTTGGTGAAGGATCACCGAACCAATGCGGAAGTAGGTAATGTTCATGCTGTTATGGATGGGGATTTGGACTACTTCATCAATGAAAAATTAAAAATGAAAGAATAAATTTATGAAAAGATATTAGAATGAACTACGAGGAGACTCCATGAACATAATTGAAAAATTAGCGCAGGAATTTAAATTGAAACTGTCGCAGGTTGAAAAGACTGTACAGCTTATTGATGACGGAAACACCATTCCGTTTATTGCTCGTTACCGAAAAGAGGTAACTGGTGGACTTTCCGATGTGACGCTTAGAGAACTGGATGAAAGACTTGCCTATCTTCGTAATCTGGAACAGCGCAAGGAAGAAGTTATCCGTATTATCGAAGAGCAGGGGAAACTCACAGAGGAGTTAAAGGAAGAAATCCTGAAAGCAGCGGTTCTTCAAAGGGTAGAAGACCTTTATAAACCATTCAAACAGAAAAAGTCAACCCGTGCATCCAAGGCGAAGGAAAAGGGATTGGAACCTCTGGCGCTTCTGGTCTTTGCGCAGGAAATGGAAAGCGGTTTGCTGGAAGAGGTGGCAGTACCTTATGTCAACGAAGAAAAGGGTGTTGCAAATGAAGCAGAAGCAATTCAGGGTGCAATGGATATCATAGCGGAAATGATTGCCGACGATCCAGAGCTGACAGCGACTGTCAGGGAAAGAACCCAAAGAGCCGGACTTATTTCTTCCGAGGCGGCAGACCCGTCAGAAAGTACGGTTTATGACATTTACTATGAATTTTCAGAGGGGATTTTCAAAATTCCGGATCATAGAGTTTTGGCAATCAACCGTGGAGAAAAAGAAAAGAAATTGAAGGTGAAGGTTCTTGCTCCTGTGGATGAAATCCACAAGGACATGTATGATTTTGTCATTCACAATGAAAAGTCAATTTTTGTGGATTTACTCAATGATGTGATTGAAGATTCTTATAAACGACTGATGGCGCCTTCCATTGAACGGGAAATGAGAAACCTCTTGACAGAACGTGCGGAAAAAGAAGCAGTAAAAGTCTTTGCCAAAAATACGGAGAAACTTCTGATGGTTCCACCGGTAAAAAATGCAAGAATCATCAGTATTGACCCGGGTTATCGAACCGGCTGTAAGGTGGCTGTTTTGAATGAGACCGGCAAGCTGCTTGCTTATACAACCATTTATCCGACTGAGCCGAAGAATGATATTGCCGGAACGGAAAAAACTCTGTTGAAACTGATTGAAAAATATAATTCCAACGTAATCGTGATCGGAAATGGAACGGCATCTCGAGAGACGGAAGGCATTGTTGCAAACTTCATCAAAAAAAATAACCTTGATGTGAACTACACCATCGTCAATGAGGCGGGTGCTTCTGTATATTCTGCTTCCAAGGTGGCAACAGAGGAATACCCTGATCTGGATGTAACAACAAGGGGGGCTATGTCTATCGGCAGAAGGCTTCAGGACCCATTGGCGGAGCTTGTTAAAATTTCACCAAAGCATATCGGTGTAGGCCAATATCAGCACGATATTAATCAAGGCCTTTTGGGGAGTGCTTTGACAAATGTAGTAGAAGATTGCGTGAACAGAGTCGGAGTGGATCTGAATACGGCATCTCCCTCGCTGCTTTCCTACATTGCGGGTATTAATGCAGGTATTGCTAAGAATATTGTGGTTTATCGGGAAGAAAACGGCAAATTTAAGGAGCGAAAAGAATTAAAAAAGGTTGCCAAACTGGGAGAGAAGACCTTTAATCAGTGTGCGGGATTTATGCGGATTTCTGAAGCGAAGAATCCGCTTGACAGCACTTCGGTTCACCCGGAATCCTATGAAGCCGCAGAATTGATGCTGAAGAAGCTTGGAATAGATAAATCCGAAATTGGAAAAGGCGGAGCAAAGCAGATTGAAGAAAAGATTTTAAAGATGTATCCTGTTGCGAAGAAACCACAGAAGGTAAGCGGCTCGGGGCTTGCTGCATTAGCAGCGCTTTTGCCTGATGAGAAGGAAGAAAAAGGAAATCTCAGCAAGAGCATTGAAAAGATGGCGACAGACATAGGGATCGGTGTGATGACATTGACAGACATTATCGGTGAGATCAAAAAGCCTGCAAGAGATCCTCGTGAAGATGCGCCGGCTGTAATCTTCCGAAATGATGTTCTTACTTTTGAAGATTTGAAGGTTGATATGGAGCTGACAGGAACCGTCAGAAATGTGGTTGACTTTGGAGCATTTGTTGATATTGGAGTCAAGAATGACGGTCTGGTTCACGTATCTCAGATCAGTGATAAATTTATCAAACACCCGATGGATGCCGTTAATGTGGGAGATACAGTGAAAGTAAAAATACTCAACATTGATTATGAAAAACAAAAGGTCGCGCTGACGATGAAGCGCAACAGTTAAGAAGGATGAAATGGATGGATAGCAATTTGAAAATAGTATCGCCAAGGTATCAGCAGATTGCGGTTGATATTGCTGGGAAAATCGTAGATAAACATTATGAAATCGGTGGAAAGGTATATGCGCGTTCTGCACTTGCAATTCAGTATGGAGTTTCACCGGAAACCGCACGAAGGGCAATCAATGTCCTTTCAGATATGGAGATCGTAGAAGTATGCAAAGGAAGCGGCGTTGTAATTAAATCTTATGAAAACGCTGTTAAGTTTATTAAGCAATATAACGATATCCAAACATTGCATGATCTGAAAGGCGAAATTCTTCGGCGGGTTGAACGGCAGATTGACGAAAATTTTACATTAAAAGATCAAGTGTCAAAATTGGTAGAACGTATCGAATGCTTTAAGAGTGTTAATCCTTTTGTTCCATTTGAAATACAAATCACATCGGATACGCCGTATTTAAATAAAACTGCATCCGATGTAAACTTTTGGCATAATACTGCATCGACTATCATAGCAATTAAGCAAGGTGATAAATTATTGATGTCCCCCGGACCGTATGCGCAGTTCACTGAGAATGACGTGATCTATTTTGTTGGCGACGAAAGTGCCTACGAGAGGGTCTATCATTTCATGTACCCATAGGGCTGACATGAAACCTGTTATGGAAAAATTTATGGCATAGTCCAACCCGCATCAATGCGGGTTTTTTGCATGTTTTCGGCGGAGGAAAAGGATAAAATAACGAGAAGTGACTACTTGAGTCGAAATTGAAAGTTGTTGATTCGAAGATTTTGTGATATAATATTATTTGCCAGTCAAAACATAAGCATTGTAATAATGGCAGATAATATCTTTGATGAGGCGGACACATGACTTATTTGAGGAGGTTTAAATGACGGATAAATTAGTTGTACAAAATTTAGTAAAGATATATGGCTCCAATCCTAAAAAGATACTTCAAATGATGGAGCAGGGAAAGAGTAAAGAGGACATTTTGAAGGATACGGGGAGAACCATCGGGGTCAACAATGTAAGCTTTACAGTGAAAGAAGGAGAAGTCTTTGTTATCATGGGATTGTCGGGAAGCGGTAAGTCGACCATTCTCAGATGTTTAAACAGATTGATTGAGCCCAGTGCGGGTAATATTTTCATTGACGGTACCGATATCACAGAATTAAATGAAAAGGAATTACGAAGATTTCGTCAGGAAAAGACGGCCATGGTTTTTCAGCAGTTTGCCTTGCTTCCTCATCGTACTGTTCTGGATAATACTGTTTTCGGACTTGAACTTAAGAATGTATCTAAAGCAGAGAGAGAGCAAAAAGCGAGGGACAGTTTGAAGCTGGTCGGACTTGAAGGCTGGGAGGATAAATATCCCGATGAACTGAGCGGAGGAATGAAGCAGCGTGTTGGGCTCGCCAGAGCCTTGGCAAATGACGCAGATGTTCTTCTTATGGATGAAGCTTTCAGTGCCTTGGATCCACTGATCAGGGAAGAGATGCAGGATGAGTTGCTGGATCTGCAAAACAAGATGAATAAGACAATCATTTTTATTACCCATGATTTAAATGAAGCGTTAAAGCTGGGAGATCAAATTGCTTTTCTACGTGACGGGGAACTGATTCAAGTAGGCTCTCCCGAAGAAATTACTACAAACCCGGTTGACGAGTATGTAGAAAAATTTGTACGCGGTGTGGATATGAGTAAAATTCTGACGGCAAAGGATGTAATGAAAAAGCCTCAACCGTTGATTACACTGCGTGATGGTCCGGGAAGTGCACTTAGGATTATGAAAGAGCACGGAATCTCCAGTATTTTTGTAACGGACAGAGATCGATACCTGAAAGGAATCATAACAGTCGATCAGGCTTTGGATGCCAAGCAAAATAATATGAAAAACCTGTCGGAGATGGAATTGAGCCAAAGTCCTGTATTGAAGGAAGACACCCTGATTCAGGATATCATTGCAATTGTTGCGGAGAGTAAACTGCCTACAGCGGTTGTTAATGAGGAGAATAAACTGGTAGGAATTTTAATTCGGGGTGCGGTACTTGCAGCTTTATCAAATGTGTCAGGAGGTGGAAACCATGAATAAGTTGCCGTTAGGGGATTGGATTGACAGCGGTGTTGATCAGTTTTTAGCAGTAGCAGGAGATTCTCTTGACTCGTTTTCGGATACGATTGATGTTATGGTGAAAGGCTTGTATAACGGGCTGGAATTCCTGCCATGGTGGGTACTGGTTTTGATCGTTGCAGCAATTGCCTGGAAGGTATCAGGATGGAAGCTGGCCATAGGGTCTGCAATCGGTCTGGGTCTCATCTATAACCTCGGGTTGTGGAGCGAACTGCTTGATACGATAACACTGGTTATCTTCGCAGCATTAATTTCGGTTTTGATTGGGATTCCTCTTGGAATTGCCGCCGCACGCAGTAATACCTTTCATAGAATTATCACGCCGATTCTTGATTTCATGCAGACGATGCCTTCCTTTGTCTATTTAATCCCTGCATTGATGTTTTTTGGATTGGGGAAGTTTGCAGCGATCTTTGCAACTGTAATTTTTGCAATGCCTCCGGTCATTCGACTTACTGACCTTGGCATCAGACAGGTACCGGTTGATCTGATAGAAGTTGGAGAGGCCTTTGGTTCTACTCCTGGGCAACTGCTGATTAAAATTCAGATTCCGGTTGCGATGCCCACAATATTGGCGGGGTTGAATCAAACGATGATGCTTTCTCTTTCTATGGTAGTCATTACGGCCATGATTGGAGCGGGAGGCCTTGGTGCAGGTGTTCTCTATGCGATTGGGCAGATGCAGATCGGAATGGGTTTTGAAAACGGTATAGCAGTTGTTATTTTGGCAATCATTTTAGATAGGCTATCTCAAGCTATTGGTCGTTCGAAAAGGACGTAGAATAGATAGAAAGCTGTGTAAAACAGCAATCAGTTATTTTTAGAAAAAACGAAGGAGGTTTGGCATGTATTCAAATCAAAATGCTAAAGGATGGAAGAAAAAATTAATATTGATGTTAATAATGGTTATGATAATGGTTCTGACCGCTGGCTGCGGCGGAGAGAAGGCTCCTGCAGACGATGGTGATCAAGGGGGAGACGGTGCGGCAGAAAAAGGAACCGTTAGGATCGGTATGGTTAACTGGGCAGAATGTGTGGCTGCAAGTAATCTGTGGAAGGTGATATTAGAAGATCAAGGATATGAAGTGGAACTGACTCAGCTGGATGCTGCGCCTTTATATGTTGGATTGGATAAAGGAGATCTGGATGTATTTTTAGACTCTTGGCTTCCGATAACTCATGAAACTTATTGGAATGAATATAAGGATAACCTGGATGATTACGGGGTCTGGTACGAAGCGGATGCAAAAATAGGAATCGTGGTTCCTCAATACGTTACGATTGATTCTATCGAAGAACTGGCGGCGAATAAAGATCAATTCAACGGAAAAATTATAGGAATTGATCCCGGAGCCGGGATCATGAAAGCCAGCAATGCTGCAAATGAAACCTATGGCCTTGGTTTTGAAATCGTACAGGGAAGCGAAGCGGCTATGATGGCGGCTATGGAAAAAGCATATGATAATCAGGAATGGATTGCGATTACGGGTTGGAGTCCTCATTGGATGTTTGCACAATATGACCTGAAGTATTTAGCAGATCCGGAAATGTCTTATGGTGAAGCGGAGCAGATCCACATGTTAGCAAACAAGGAATTTACTGCTGCATCTCCTGAAGTTGCAGAAATGCTGAAAAAGTTTTCAATGTCAGATGCGCAAATCGGCAGTCTGGAAGCTCTGATTGTGGATGGAATGGATCCTCTGGAAGCTGCGAAGAAGTGGAAGTCAGAGAATGAAGATGTTGTAAGCAATTGGATAGAATAAACAGATTGAAACGATTGTGTTAAAATTCCCAAACCAAGAGAAATGATATGGGATTTTTTGACAAGAGTATGTTAAACACAGACCAATACCGCCACTTAAAAATGGCGGTATTGTACGTTTGATCTGGAAATGATTGGTTCTGCTGTGCCCAATAACGGCAGGAACAGCTCATTTGACAAAGTGACAACTTTATGGTAGAATACAGATTGCTACTTTGGAGAGAGCTTTGATATAAAGTTATCCGTCTGCCTGCGAAATATATTCATGATGAGAAAATGAAGAACTAAATTACAAAGTAAATATAGAGGGACAGGAAGTCAAGACAGTAGCAAAAGAGTTTTTGCAATGAGAGTACTTACTATAGGAAATAAGGAGTTGATGGCTTGAAAATTAATGCGGCCTGTGTTCAAATGGAGCCTGTCTTAGGCGACTTTAATAGCAATTTAGAAAAAATATGTATGTTAATTCATCAGGTAATGAATGAGAAGCCGCAAACAGAACTAATTGTTTTTCCTGAGCTGATTACATCGGGATACGAATGTGGTAAGGAATTTCAAAATCTAGCTGAAATGGTTCCGGATGGGGAAAGCATGAAAACGATTGGAGAACTTGCGAAAAAGCACATGGTACATATTGTATATGGCTTTCCGGAAAGAGATAGTAATAAAGAAGATATATTATATAATTCTGCGGTGCTGATTGATAATATGGGCGAAGTAAAGGGGATATATCGAAAAGTACATCTCTTCGGTAAGGAAAAGGAATATTTCAAAGAAGGCAACTCCTATCCTGTTTTCGATACTTCAATCGGCAAATTGGGAATTATGATTTGTTGGGATACAGCTTTCCCAGAGGCGGCTAGAAGTCTTGCGTTGAAAGGTTCTGATTTGTTAGTAGTACCTTCCAGTTGGGAAAGGCCATACTTATCCAGCGTGGAAACGAAAGGCCAAAGGGAGTGGGATCTAGTTACAAGAGTAAGGGCATTGGAGAACTGCGTATATCTTGTTTCAGCTAATCGCGTAGGATCTGATACGACCTCGGAATTTTTTGGCAGAAGCAACATCATCGGACCAACAGGCAATGCAATGGTTGAATTGTTACAGAAATCAGAAGGTGTAATTTCTGCAGAATTGGACTATTCTTTATTAAATCAGTTGAGAACGGAATATTATACTTTTTTCGAAGATAGAAGGCCGGACACCTATTTTGAACTCACAAAAAATACTTAAGGCTATCATTTGATATAACGTGAACACAGCACAAATCGAAAAACATTATTCGAACCCTTGAAATTTATATAATATGGATGTATACTGATGTATATATTAGTGCAAATATGATTATATTCATTACAATGGGGTGATGGGATGCCGGCGGATTATAAATATCTGACAATTGAAGATCTTATTGAAATGCTGCAGGTAACACGAAGTACAATCTACAATCTTAAAAAAAGAGGCTTACCGTTTATTAAGATCGGATCCAATGTACGATTTGAACAGAGCGAGGTAATTAACTGGCTGAAAAGCAATCAGAACAAAGAAACGGAAAGCAATAAGCAGGTTTGAAAATGAATCTTTTCGCTGTTTACGGTGTGTTAATTTATATTGTTATCTTGTTTTTATTAAGCGCTTTTTTTATTAAAAAGGCGCTTAATTCTTATGAGGATTATAGCTTATGCGGCCGTAAGCTAACTCCGATCTATATCATTTTTACTTATTTAGGAACATGGATAGGAGGTGGAACGATTATTGGACTTTCCAGTTCTTCTTATCTGAGTGGGGTCAGTCAGTACTGGATTCTTGCGGTGCCGTATGTAACCTGCTTTGCCTTTGCGATTCTCTTCATCACAAGGATAAGAGCAATACATCAGCATAGCATAGGGGATATGCTTGCACTTCGATATCCGGACTACGGAAAGGTAATCAGAATCCCGGTAGCCATCGGACTGATTATCAGAAATGTTACCATGGTTGGTATGCAATTTAGCGCCTTGTCTATATTGATCACCTATGTTTTTGATATTGACAGAAATCTTGCAGTACTCATTACATTTCTTGTTATCACATCATATACTTTGCTCAGTGGCTTGTGGGGTGTTGTAGTCACGGATATTTTTCAAGGTGCACTGCAGACGACGGGGCTTTTTCTACTCCTTTTCTTTTCCGTTAAATTAAGCGGTGGGGTCGATCATATCATTGCCTTTTATGAGTCCAATGATCAGGTTCGTTTTTTAGATCTTTTGGGTTCTGAAAATATGCTTCGGGATATTGTCCTTTATTTCCTGACCTTTGGTATCTTTTTTCTGATGAGTGATCAGACAGACTGGGAACGAATTTATTCATCAAAAAACAGCAAAACAGCGTTTTGGGGGTATTTAATTCCTTTAACCATAACACTGATGGTTCTGTTGATCCCTGCATATCTTGGTGTGTTTCAAAGAGTTTTGTTTCATAGCGAAATCGATCCCAAGTTTGCGGTATATACCTTTATCATGGAAAGACTGCCCTCCAATTTAGCCATACTCATATTGATCAGCATTTGTGCGGCGATCATGTCTTCTGCGGATTCTTACCTTCTGGCTACCGGAGTCATTTTTTCAAATGATATCATTAAAGAATTTCTCAACAAAAATGCAAATGACAAAGAAATGATTTTTTGGACGAGATTTTTTGTGATTATTGCCGGCGCTGTGGGATTTGCTTTCGCATTGAACATTGTGGATATTCTGTATCTTTGGATTATCGGTATCGGAATGGGTGCAACGATTATTCTACCGTCGTATCTGGCCGCATGGTTTTCCAGACGTGCAAACACGAAGGGGGCTTTGGCAGGAATCAGTGCGGGGTTAATTTTTAGCAGCCTTTGGCTTGTTGGGATTATCGACTTTGCGATTGACAAGATTCTTCTTGGCTTTCTTGTGAATGTGATTGTTATGATTCTTGTGTCTCTGTTGACAGAAAAACCTGAGGAATCAACCATAGGAAATACATTTTATTGGTCTCCAAAATTTAAAGGCATCAAAAAGATTCCGTTCTAATCAGTCAAAACTTAGCCTTACACATCAGGATGTATGAAATAATTATTAAAAGAATAAAATTCCTATGGATATTATAAGGATGCGTATTACGGCATCTTTTTTTTGTGTGGAAATATCAGAAAATTTCAAAAATATATTGCAATAAGAAGTAATCTATGCTATATATAAATACAACAACGAACATATATGTACATATATGGACATACGCGCACACGAAAGGAGGGTAGCTTTTATCCGTTACTAAATTGTAAGAAGGAGGCTATAAATATGGTCAGTAGTTATTTAGGTTACTTAATCCTATTTGGTTTTGCAATTATTTTTATTGGAATATCCATTGCTGTTTCGAAAAAATTTCCGATTGAGGGTGTCGATGATTTTGTCGTAGCAGGCAGAAGCATTCCTTATGCACTGATTGCCGCAAGTGTTATGGTTTCCTGGGTATGGACCACGACAATTATGGGGGCTGCAGAAGCTGGAATGTGGTTTGGAATCTCAGGAGGATTCAATTACTCATGGGGTGCTTGTATTCCGTTTTTTGTTTTTATTCCCCTTGTTATGCATCTTAGAAAGATGATGCCAAGAGCAACTACATTTACCGAATTTGTTGAACAAAGATATGGCAGTACCGTGTCTAAGATATTTTTTATATTCGGTATCGGGGTTATCCTTTATGTCTTTACGGAGCAAGGCGTAGGAATTGGGATTGTGTTTAGCCATATTTTTGGAATCCCTTATGCTTTGGCGGCTTTTCTGCCAGTGATGATCGTAACGGGATATATTGCAAAGGCAGGATTGCGAGGTTCAATCTTTAATGACGTCATTCAGTTCTTTATTATTTCTTTGGTATTGCTGGTCACTGTTCCTCTTGTGTTGAAGACTATTGGAATGGAGGGTCTTTATAGTGGTATGCTTGATGTTGTTAAAAATCCGGATAACGTAAATTATAATCCGGAAGCTTTGTCAATGACTTCCGCTGCCGGATTGAGGTATGGAGTCACTGCTGTTGTTATTGCCATGGGACAGGTTTTGCTGGATCAGGGTTACTATTCAAAGGCAATCTCAACAGTGAGCCGAAAGTCTCTGCTAAAAGCATATATAGTCGGAACTTTATTCGCATGGGCACCGATTCCTATTTTAAGCAGCAATGTGTTCGGTGTATCCACGCTTGCTCTTGGTGTTGGCCCCGGAAAAGGAATCGAGTTTACATCAGAAGCGGCTCCATATATAATGAAATTAATCTATGGCGGCGGAATCGGAAGTATCATGTTTGTATTGATGATCTTTATGGCTGGCATGACGACCGGAGGAAATTGCCTTGCAGGTGCACAAGCGCTGTTCACAGTAGACTTTTATAAAAAATATGTCAATAAAACCGCAACGGAAAAACAGCAGATGAATTTTGGAGTGAAAGTTACAATTACACTTGGACTAATTGTTGGAATCGCGGCGATTCTGCTGGAAGGAGTATCTTTACTAAAATTAGACATTTTCAGCGGAATTATATTCGCAGCACCAACCAGTGCTTTCCTGGCAGGAATGTATTGGAAGAGGACTTCTCCGCAGGTTGCGGCAGCGTCAATTTTCCTTGGTTTGATTTCAGGACTGACTGCATGGTTTGTGATTCCCAATGATGACATCAACTGGTTTGTAGGAAACATGCTTGCTCTCTTTGTTCCTGCGGTTGTAGTTCTTTTGGGATCCTTTATCCACCGTTATGAGTTTGATTTTGATAAGTTGAGAAATTATTCTCCAGATCATAAAGTTGAAATAAGTAAGGAGTGATAATGATGGTAAGTCAGACATTTATGAGCACATTTTTCTGGGGTACTTATGTATGGTTTCTGGTTGGATTTGTAATGATAGCCGTTCCTGCATTAGTAGAGATTAAAAAGTTAATTACAACGAAGAAATAGAAGGAGTTGAACGACTTGAAGATAAATGTAACCTGTGTGCAGATGGAACCAATTCTTAGAGATTACGAAAAGAACCTTGCCAAGATGTGTTCCTTTGTTCAGGAAATAATGAACAAAAAACCCGAAACAAATTTAATTGTTTTCCCGGAATTAATTACATCGGGGTATGAATGTGGCAAGGATTTTCAAAGACTTGCAGAAACGGTACCGGATGGGGAAAGTGTGAAGGCGATTGGTGCTTTGGCAAAAGAATACAAGGTACATATTGTTTATGGCTTCCCGGAAAGAGATGCAGAGAAACGGGATGTTCTCTATAATTCCTCGATACTGATTGATGAACTGGGTCAGGTGAAGGGAGTATACCGAAAAGTACATCTTTTTGCCAGTGAAAAAGAATTTTTCCGGGCAGGCTGTTCCTATCCTGTATTTGACACTTCCATCGGTAAATTGGGTATGATGATCTGCTGGGATACGGCTTTCCCAGAAGTGGCAAGAAGTTTGGCATTAAAAGGCGCGGACTTGTTGATCGTGTCAACCAACTGGGAAAAACCATATCTGACCAGTGTAGTAACGAAAAATCAACAGGACTGGGATCTGGTAACCAGAGCAAGAGCGCTTGATAATTGTATGTATTTGGTTTCTGCTAACCGTATCGGGTTTGATGAAAGCTTGGGATTTTTCGGGAGGAGCAATATTATCGGTCCGACAGGAGAAGCGATCGCTGAACTTCTTGATGAGGTGGAAGGTACCATATCCGCAGAATTGGATTATAGCATACCGATTCAGCTTCGGTATGAATATTATACCTTCTTCAAGGACAGAAGACCGGATACGTTTGGAGAAATCACCAGGGAATATTAGACATCACGAATAAAGACTTAAAAATAAGGACGGCTTCCATTAACAAACCGTCCTTATTTTGATATAATCGAGCTGAATGGTAAGTTTGTTAACAGAAAATTAATTGAGGTAATACATTGGAACGATTAATTGGATATGGAATTGCAGGAATGTATCTGATCCTGTTGATTCTGATCGGGAGGCAGATCGGGCGACGGTTTCCAAGGAACGGCGCAACAATACATGAATATTTATTTGCAGGCAAAAGGGTTCCCTTTGGGCTGCTTGCTCCAAGCATTTTTACATCATGGATATGGGTAACCAGTATTGTAGGTTCCGGAGAAGCGGGCTTTCTTTTTGGGATATCCGGTGGCTTGTCCTATTCATTGGGTGCCGGTATCGCTTTTGCTTTTTTTACCTTGATGGTAATAAAAATTAAGAGAATGATGCCTGAGGGTATGACGGTAATTGATTTTGTAGGGGTGAGATTTTCTCAACGTTTAAAGGATGTTTATTATATCTTTGCGATCTTGGTTATTATTTATGTGATTATTGAACAGTCTGCTGGAATCGCGTTAGTTTTCAATGGATTGTTTCATGTATCCTTTAAAAAAATCGCTTTTATTACAGTCATGTTATGCGGCTGCTATGTGGTTTGGAAGGGTATGCGAGGTGTCTTATTTAATGAATTAGTCAATTTTTTTCTGATATCCATCGGGATATTGCTATTTGCATTTATTATACTTCAAAGGTATGATATTTTGACTCTTTATCAAGGATTAAACTCGGTTGCGAATGATTCTTCCAACAAAAATTATAACCCCCAAGCGATGAATCTTCTTTCGAAATCCGGGATGATGTATGCTTTTTCTGCAGTTTTGATCGCATTGGGGCAGATTCTTGTTGATCCGGCCTATTATATGAAAGCGTATATTGCGAAGGATGAAAAGACCATAATCCGTTCCTTTCTTGTAGGCGGCGTCATCTATTGGATGCCAGTTGCCGTTATTAGTTCTTTCGTCATTGGATATGTTACGCTTTCTCAAAACATTGACCTATCGCAGGCGTTAAACTTAAGTATTGACCTCTCCACAAATGTATTGACGAATTACTTTGGAATAGAGACAGAAGTGCTATTTGCATTTTTGGTCTTTTGCATTGGATGTACTTCGATTATTCATTGCCTGATTGGCGTTCAGTGTTTATATACCCTTGATTTTTATAAAAATAAAATCAATCCTTCGGCAACGGATAAGGAAAAAATTAAATTTGGAAAAATTATAACATTACTGATTGCATTGCTCTGTGCGTTGATTTCCATTTCTCTTGAAAAAGTTTCCCTGCTTACCATTGATGTTTTCAGCGGAATTTTTTTTTGCAGCACCTTGTGGCGTGATCCTATTCGGTATAATTTCCAAGAAAGTAATTGGAAATTCGGCGTGGCTGTCCATCGCACTGGGGATCGCGTCAGGGTTTTTTGCATGGATATTCATTTCGGATACGGAACAGAATATTTTTCTGGGCATTACATTCTCTTTCGTTGTTCCTCTTATTTTTTTATATCTTGCTTCTAAGTTTTCACGGAGTAATTTTAATTTGAAAAAATTACTATTTTATAAATAGGTTTGCTTTGCAGGATCTGATGTGGTGTGGCAAAATGCATACTTTGCAAAAATAATTAAGGCAATTTTTAATATATTTGTGAATGATTCTGGTTTGAATCTCTAACTTCTCTGAAAAAGAAAATCTTTAAATTCGGGTTTTAAATACGGATAATCTTATTCTTTTATATGATTGAAAGCTTTATAATTGCACGTTTGTTTGGATTATTTGGAACAAACGTGCAATTTTTTTTGCGCTCTAAAAAAAAGATTGACATTTGAGGAGCGGAGTCTTACAATATTGATTGTAAATAACAAATTGCCTTAATAATTCTGGAACAAAAACGGTATAGCTGAAACTAATTTTGAATTTATGCGATTCGGTCAAATAATATTCGGGTGAGTGATACTGGAGTGGGATGGATCCGAAAATATTTTGGCATCTTGAACGGATAGAATAACAAACATCATACTTTCTATTTTTTAATGAAACGATAAGGAGGATTTAAGATGATTATCGGTGTACCAAAAGAAATTAAAAACAATGAAAACAGAGTGGGAATGACTCCCGGCGGAGCAAAATCCTATGTAAGAAAAGGACATAAGGTGATTGTTGAGACACATGCCGGGGAGGGCAGCGGATTTATTGATGAAGAATATATTGCTGCCGGATGTGAAATCTACGCAGATGTAAAAAAATTATTTGCTGATGCTGATATGATCGTTAAGGTAAAAGAGCCGCTGGAGTCTGAATACGAACTCTTTAAAGAAGGTCAAATCTTATATACATATCTTCACCTTGCACCGGCTCCTGAATTAACGGAAGCTTTATTAAAAGCCAAAGTTAAGGGTGTGGCGTTTGAAACGGTTCAACTGCCAAATCGCGAGCTTCCTCTTTTAACTCCGATGAGCGAAGTTGCAGGAAGAATGTCAATCCAGGTTGGAGCGACTTTGCTTCAGAAATATAATGGTGGGCTTGGCGTATTGCTTGGCGGCGTTCCAGGTGTTGCTCCTGCTGAAGTCGCTATTGTAGGCGGTGGTAAGGTGGGAACCAATGCTGCTAAAATGGCCGTTGGAATGGGAGCAAAAGTGACCGTTCTTGATATGAGCCTGGCAAGGCTTGCTTATCTGGACGATATTTTCAATGGAAGAATTACAACCCTTGTTTCCAATGAGCACAATCTGGAAGACTCCATCAGAAAAGCTGACCTTCTGGTAGGCAGTGTATTAATTCCGGGTCAGTCTGCTCCAAAGGTAGTCAGCGAGGATATGGTTAAGAAGATGAAGAATGGTTCTGTTATCGTAGACGTCGCAATTGACCAGGGGGGATCCATTGCGACCATCGACAGAGTAACGACGCATGATAACCCATCCTATGAGAAATATGGCGTTGTACATTATTCTGTGGCCAATATGCCTGGTGCTGTTCCCAGAACATCTACGATCGCACTGGAAGGTGCTACTCTGCCTTACGGATTGATGCTGGCAGATAAAGGCCTGGAAAATGCGGTTCTCGAAAATGAATCTCTCATGAAGGGTTTGAATGTTTACAACGGGCACGTAACTTACAAAGGCGTTGCTGATAGTTTGGGCTTGGAATATGTTGACCCTTATACACTCGTAAAATAAATAATTCGTAACGTAATTGTTGCATAATTATAAAAGGAACTTTTTGAAAGGATAATCACCCTTTTCTTAGGTTCCTTTTTTTATGATTCATTCTCGAAAATTCAGGGAGGTTTCGTAGAGGTTGACTTTTCTTTTGATGGATCTTTTATCTTTTGAAAATAGTAACCCGTCCACGATACGGAACACCATGAACTAAAAAAGTCTTTTGTAGGTGAAATTTCAAGAGGCGAACTTGCTTTCGATGAGTCCCGATGATACAATAAATTGAAAGAAAGACAAGGAGAAATGATATTATTATGGCAAAAATTAATACCGTGCTGTTTGACTTTGACGGCACAATCATGGATACAAACAATGTAATTTTGCAATCATGGCAGCATACTTTCCGGACGGTGGAAGGCAAAGAAAGACCGGTTGAAGAAATTCTCGAAACTTTCGGAGAGCCGCTGAATATCACATTAAAAAAATTGCTTCCTCAGATTCCGATTGAAGAAGGGGCTTCTATTTATCGAGGCTATCATTATGAAAATTTTATCGAACTGATTTCTGTTTTTCCAGGAATTCTGGAACTGATAAAGGAACTAAACACAAGAGGATACAAAACTGGAATTGTTACTTCACGTCTAAGGCATACCACAGAAATCGGGTTGAAGAAATATGATATGGAACAGTATTTTAATGTGATTGTTACCTGTGATGATACGGATAAACATAAACCAGATCCGGAACCGGTGAACATAGCACTGGAACGTCTTGGATCAAAACCAGAAGAAGCCATCATGATAGGCGATAGTATGTTTGATATTCTTTGCGCGAAAAATGCAGGAGTGAGAGCAGCTTTGGTCAGTTGGGCACTTGCTGTTAGCGAAGAAGATAAAACCGGAGACAATGCTCCGGATTATATCATTGAGAAAGCGGAAGATCTGCTTGGCATTTTAGAAGACTAATCTGCCTCACAAATTGTCCGGGTAAAGAAAGGGAGGAAACGGATATGAAATATGCATTTATTATGAATTCCAGAACACTGAATCCGGAAACTTATTCGGTTGTTTATGAGCATGAAGGAAACCAGTATTATTTTGCCGGAGTTCATGGTATGAAAATGACGAAAGAATTGGCAAAAAAGCTTGCGGATGATGGCTATGAGCTGTTGGATCTTTGCGGAGATTATAATGAGGAAAAAGCGCAAGAAGTACGCGATGCATCGGAAGGCAAGACGAAAATCAATTATGCGAAGTATTCCGACGAAGATCTGGAGAAATTGGATGCATTGCAATCAACGGATCAATACGGGGTTATCGTTTTAGGATTTGAACCGAGTGAAGATTTGACAAGGCTGGAACTGACCAGTGAGGAATACAATACCTATATTGCCATCGCAGGTTCGGAAGAAATCGCAGTGCGGACAGCAAAGGAAATGGTCACGGAAGGGATTAATTTTATTGAGCTTTGTGGCTATTTTACTCAAGATAAGGCGGAAGTGATCGCCGAAGCAATTGATCATAAAGTACCTCTCGGTTATTGTGGCTAAAAAATAAAAAATGTTACGGCACATTTATTATGTAGAAAAAGCTAGGGCGATGTTGAAAGATACATCGTCTTTTGTATTGTTATAACCCTGAAAAAGGATTTTATTTTCAGCATTACATTTTTTCATAGTAAATTGATCGCCGGCTCGTAGTTCTGAAAGAAAATTGATATCCATTCTTCTTAAATCATTTAATTTTTTCTGCTCATCATTAGAAAAAACATCATAGATGAACTCGCCGTACCGGCAATTGTTTACATGGCCGAGACAGTCAATCTGACTGGGCTGAACGATTCTCTCTTCGACGGATTTTAAATCTGCTTCCATTTTAAAACCAGGAGTTGAATCCAGAAGAAAGAGTTCCGTGGGCTCATGCATTGGAAAGGGAACTTCTTTTTTTCGAAAAACCGAACGCTTTTCGATATCCAGCAGCACAGAAAAGGTAGAACCCTGAAACATGATCTGGCCTTCCGTATTTTTAAACAGAAGTTCACGACGAAAATAGGGACCTCGGTGCTGAGAATACCAGGTGTTTCCATATAACGTCATGCTTTTATCGATTGGATTGACGACTTCAATGGACATCGAAATTAATGCCCAGGCCAGACCATGTTTCATGGTGGTATCAACATTTAAGTTTAAATCAAATAAATGCCGCTCTGCCATCTGTTCAAAAAGTACCTGGTATGCGTATGGCTTTAGTTGATTGTATTGGTTTAAATAAGAAGCAGTAGATAGTAATTCGTAGACACGATCTTTTTCTGATTTCATTTTGTTCCCCTTATGATTTCTGGCAGCCAATCCCAAGGATGCCTGATACTAAAATTTGGACAATCGTCCATATCATAGTATCACAGTTTGCCTGGATTGAAAAGCACTTGGAAATGATGTGTTATCCTGTTGCAAATATGGGATGAAAAGTAGTGGATGATTAAATATAGAATAATATTCACATTATAGGTTTGTAATTAATGTTGAATCCTTTTCCTTTTGGGTAATATAACAATGGGGATACGCTATAATTAAAGAGTGTGATTTTACCAGATAACTGGAATAAAATTTGGAGGAATGAAAATGAAAGTATTAATGGTAGGAACCGGTGGAGTTGGAGAAGCGGCTGCGGTTATTGCGAAGCAACGGGATCCGAAAGGGGATTGGCTGGAACTGATGGTGTTGGCCAACAGAACCCTGGAAAGGGCAGAGAAGGTTTCGGCCAAAATCGGTGATGACAGATTCCCGGCGGAAAGGGTAGACGGCAAAAATAAAGAAGAAGTGAAGGCCTTAATCAAAAAGTATCAGCCGGATTTATTGTTTAATGCCTGCGATCCGAGCCTGAACGAAAGCTTGTTTGATGTTGCTTATGAATGCGGGATTCATTATATGGATATGGCGTTAAGCCTGGCAGTTCCTCATCCGACAGATCCCTATAATAAAACAAATATAAAAATGGGGGATTACCAATTTGCGAAGCATGAAGATTGGGAGAAAAAAGGACTTTTGGCTTTGGTTGGGATCGGAATTGATCCGGGTGCTGTCAATGTATTTGCAAGGTTTGCCCAAAAATATTATTTTGACGAGATTGATGAGATCAGCATTAAAGACGGCAGTAACCTGACGGCGGAAGGCTATGATGTTGCCTTTGGATTTTCTATCTGGACTTCCATCGATGAATGTTTGAATCCACCTTATAAATGGGAGAAGGGCAAAGGCATCTATACGGTTGAGCCGTTTTCTGAGCCGGAATTGTTTACCTTCCCAGATGGTATCGGGCAGCAGGAGCTGGTAAACGTAGAGCACGAAGAAATCGTCATGCTCCCAAGATATATGGGGGATGCCGCGAAGAAAATGAACTTTAAATATGGTCTTGGTTCTGATTTTATCACTATGTTGAAAAATTTGAGAACCTTGGGGCTGGATGACAAGCATGGGAAAGTAGATGGAACCAATCTGTCACCAAGGGATGTAGTCAGTATGGTAGCACCGAATCCGGTTGACATTGCAGATAAAATCAAAGGCAAATGCTGTGTGGGCACAATGGTTAGCGGTGAAAAGGATGGAATGGAACGAAAGGTCTTTCTTTATCAGACCACCGATCATGAAGAGGTTTATGCAAGAATCGGCTCTGGTTGTGTTGTAGGCCAAACCGCTTATAATCCGATGATTGCACTGGAGCTTCTTGCAAAAGGTATATGGAGCGGAAAAGGAGTGCTGGGCCCTGAGTGCTTTGATCCCGATGACTATATCAAGCTGGCAGACGCATACGATTATTACATGGGTGTCATGGAAATGGAATCGGAGTATAAAAAGCATTTAGACAAAAAAGAATTACTGCTTTGCGCAAAATAAAGGATTGGTTTGAGAAATTTTCATCAATAAATCTTATGGATTGCAAAATTGTTTGAGTTGAGATAAATTAGAATCAGCAGAGTACCGGAGGTGCTTTGCTGAACTTCATCTCGCTTAGCAAAGAGGAGCCTCACGGTAAATTGTTAGGGAAAAACCCGAAAATTTAAAATCGTTTGGAGGCGAAATTTTGAAAATTTTAATGGTGGGAACCGGCGGAGTCGGAGAAGCAGCAGCAGTGATTGCCAGCAAAAGAGATCCGAAAGGGGAATGGCTGGATTTGATGGTGCTTTCCGATTACAGTCTGGAAAGAGCGGAAGCAGTTTCAAAGAAGATTGCTGATGCAAGATTTCCGACGGAAAAGGTGAATGCGAGAAATAAGGACGAGGTGAAAGCCTTGATTGAAAAGTATCGCGCAGATCTTTTATTCAATGCCTGTGACCCGACTTTTAACGACAACCTGTTTGACGCAGCTTATGAATGTGGCATACAGTATGTGGATATGGCACTTTCTATGTCAATTCCTCATCCGACAAAACCGTATCATAAGACAAACGTTATAATGGGCGATTACCAGTTCGCAAAACACGAAGACTGGGAAAAACGTGGATTACTTGCTCTTGTAGGAATAGGGATGGACCCGGGAGCTGTAAATGTATTCGCGAAATTTGCACAAAAGCACTATTTTGATGAAATCGATGAGATCAGTATTAAAGATGGAGGAAATTTAACTGCAGACGGCTATGACATTTTCTTTGGGTTTTCCATCTGGACGACCATAGATGAATGTCTCAATCCACCGATCAAATGGGAAAGGGAAAAGGGAATCTACCCTGTTGAGCCTTTCTCTGAACCGGAGCTGTTTACCTTCCCGGACGGGATCGGGCAGCAGGAACTGGTCAATGTGGAGCATGAAGAAATTGTAATGCTTGCCAGATATATGGGTGATACAGTTAAGAAAGTAAACTTTAAATACGGTTTGGGTTCCGACTTTATTGCCATGCTGAAGAACCTGAGAGCGCTTGGTTTGGATGACAAGGATAGCAAAGTAAAAGGTACGGATTTGTCTCCCCGAGATATTGTCGGAATGGTAGCACCAAGCCCGGTGGAAGTGGCGGATAAGCTGAAAGGCAAATGCTGCGTGGGGACTCTGGTAAGCGGTAAAAAAGACGGGCTGGAAAGGAAGGTTTTCCTTTATCAGACGTCAGACCACGAGGAACTGATGGAACGGATCGGATGCGGCTGTGTTGTCGGTCAGACGGCATTCAACCCGGTTATCGCCTTTGAGCTGTTAGCAAAAGGCATATGGAAGGGAAAAGGCGTCTTGGGGCCGGAATGCTTCGACCCGGATGAGTATATCCGACTTGCAGATGAATATGATTTCTACATGGGCATGATGGAAATGGAATCCGAATACAAAAATAGAATGGATAAGAAAGTCCTCCTGGATGCCATAAAGAAACCAGATGGGCTTCAATAGAATCTATTTACATATGATTTTATAAACTTTTGAGGTAACTCTAATATAGCTGTTTGACGGTAAAAATATTATAGTAAAGCCCGGTAAAGGAGAATTTATGAATCTTCTATACCGGGCTGTTATATTTGATCTCTATTTATTCGCAGCTGTTTGTCGATGCAAACAAAAGATGTTATAATATGACGATAATATAACTGTGATTATTTGAGCTTTATTACTATTGAATCATTTTATTTTTATTGAACTGATTCAGATTTTTAATCCTGCTTATTAGAAGAAATTTATATGGAGAAGGGGAATCCATGCTGCATCTTTACTATGGCCGAGAGAATCTCGATAAGGAAAAATTTATATTTGATCGAATTGACAGCGTATTGACTCAGTTCCATAAAGCTGCTTCCTCTTCTCTGGGAGAAGAGGAAGCAGGGCATCGAAAAATTCTGCTGCTTGTTCCAGATCAATTTACCTTGCAGGCTGAACGCAATGCATTTGCCTATCTTGGTGTGGACGGGCTGATGGATTTGGAAGTCATGAGTCAGTCCAGACTCGGCTTCAAAGTTTTGTCGGAGGTGGGAGGCAGCAATAAGGTTCCGATCGATAAATACGGAAGGCATATGCTGCTCACGAAAATTTTGACGGAAGAGAACGAACGCTTTGAGGCATTCCGTGGCATGAATCAAAGAGCATCCTTTATCGAGATGGCGAATAATCTGATCTCTGAAATGAAGCAATTCAATGCTTCGCCGGCGGATATCCAAAAGATCCTCGCTGAAACCGAGGAAACCTCTATATTACATAGGAAATTAAAAGATATCTTGGCAATTTATGAAAAGTATGAGGAACTGATCGAAGGAAAATATCTGGATACGGAAGATTACCTGAATCTTTTTGTGTCAAAGATTAGTCAATCTCATCTGATTCGAAATTCGATGATCTGGATTAATGGATTTGATTATTTTACCCCGAAATCTTTGAATATCATTGAACAGCTTATGGTAACGGCAAAGGAAGTCAATATTGTTCTGACAGCGGATTGTTCTTCGGGGTCAAGAGGATATGCCAATTTGCCGGAGAGCAGAGATAGCGATCTGTTCGATTTGACCAGAGGATTAATGGGTAAACTGAAGCTTATTGCGCAAAGAAATGGCTTAGAATATAATGAGAAACTGATTGATCTCAAGTATCAAATTCAGGCGGGAGAAAACCGAGGGGAAAAAGCGTCTGCGCTGGTTCATTTAGAACAGGAGGTTTATGCTCAGCCTTATCAAAGATCTACTGCGGGAAAATCGATCACTTTATGTCAGGCAGCCAATTTTTATGGGGAAGCCGAGACGGCTGCCGCCAGAATTACCCAGTTGATTCGGGATGAGGGGCTGCGTTATCGAGATATTCTAGTGATATGCAACGATATGGAAACCCGGGCTTCTGTGATTAAAAGAGTTTTTGCCGATTACGGCATCACGGCATTTCTTGATAAAAAACGTGATATTCTTCACCATCCATCCATCGAATTTATTGCTGCTTTGATTGATATTACAACGAAGGGTTGGAGATATGAAGATGTTTTCCGTATGCTAAAAACCAATCTGACGCCAGTTTCTATGGATGACTGTGAGGAACTGGAAAACTATGTAATAAAATATCGAATTAAAGGCAGCAGGTGGAAAACAGATTTTTCTTATGGAGTCAAAGCAGAGGGAGAAGAATCTCTGGCACGAATTAATGAGACCAGAAAATTGGTCTATGAATATATCTACAGCTTTGAAAAAGAATTGAAACAAAAGAAGACCGTTCGGGATAAGACCGCTGCGATATATCGATATTTAAAGGATAAAGCGCAGCTGCCCGAAAAAATTGAAGCGTTGATTGACTATCTGGTTACAGAAAATCAGCTGGAATATGCGGAGGAAACTTCCCAAATTTGGAACATTATGATTGGAATCTTTGATCAGCTGATAGAATTGCTTGGCGAAGAGGAGCTCCCCTTGGAGGAATATGGAACAATTTTGAACACCGGTTTTGAAGCAGTAGAAATCGGTCTGTTGCCGCCTACCATCGATCAGATTATCGTGGGCACCATGCAGCGAACAAGAACCGGAAATATCAAAGCCTTAATTATTCTTGGAGCGAATGACGGATTACTTCCGGCTTCCGCGGTTTCGGAAAGTCTGCTGAATGAGGATGAAAAGGCAATACTATATAAGAAAGGAATTGAGATTTGCAAGATTGATGACCTGCGCATAAAAGAAGAAAAGCTGGCGATTTACAAAACACTTTCAAAACCGTCCCGTTACTTATGGATCGGGTATTCTGCATCAGATTTGGATGGAAAGGAAAGCAAGCAATCTATACTATTTGATAAGATCAGGAAAATTTACACCGATCTTCCGATTTCAAAGGATATCTTGAATCAAGAGGATCCAATGTTTCTAATGGAAGCACCGAGAAGTACATTAAAGCATATGACCCAGGCTTTCCGAAATGCAATAGAAGGCGATCCTCTCAGAGGAGAGTGGGCAGCAGCTTATCAATGGTATGAAGCGAATTCGAAGCCATTGCTGGATTCGGTAAAAGAAGGTCTTTTGTTTGAAAACAGGCAGGAAAAGATAAAAAAGAAGCTTATAGATCAGCTCTATAAAAGAGATCCATCTCTCGAATTGTCTTTAAGCCCTTCTCGATTGGAACGATTTTCCAGATGCCCCTTTTCTCATTTCATCAACTATGGATTAAGGCCGGAGGAACGAAGAGTTTTCGAAATCGCAGGAAGAGAAATCGGTGATGTATACCATCAATGCTTAATGAAACTATCGGCGGTGTTATCCGCAACCGGAATGGAGGTTACGGAGCCTCAATCACCATGGATGAATATTAGCCAAGATCAATGCCAGCAGATGATTGATCAATTCATTGATGAAGCAGCGCAGGAATATAAAGAAGGCGTTCTGATACAGGGAGAAGAGGAACGGTATCGTGGACTGCGTATGAAAAAGGTATGCGGTGATGCGGCATGGGCCTTAATTGAACACGTTCAGACCGGAAAGATACAAAATGTTTTCTTCGAGAGTGAATTCGGAAGAGCTGTGGGAAAGCAATTCCCTGCGATTGAAGTAACATTGGGCGGGGAGAAGGTTTATATTGAAGGGAAAATTGATCGGGTGGATGTCCTGGGAGGCAAGGTTTCCGAAGCAGGCCGCTACATCAAAATCATCGATTATAAATCCGGGAAAGAAAAGTTTGATACAAAAGAGGCAAAAGCCGGATGGAGACTGCAGCTCATGCTTTATCTGAGAGCGGCAATGGGAGCAAACTTCTATGAACAAAACGGGGAGAACCCATACAAACCAGCTGGAATCTTTTATTTTGAAATTGCAGAACCAATGATTGATGTAACAGATATCGTGGAAGAGGACTATACGGATAAAGTAAAATCGGAACGCAAAAAAAGCTTTAAACTGGACGGCGTTGTTCTGGATGATCAAAGTATTATTGAAAGTATCGCAGGAGAGTTCGCTGGATATTCGGATATCTTGCCTGTAAGGAAAACGAAGGATGGTTTATATGCCGGCACCACAGAACGTAAGCTTTTAAAGGAAGAGGAATTTTCAGAGCTTTTGGATGCAGTGAACAGCAAAGTAAAAGAACTCTGCAGCGAACTGTCTGATGGATCTATCGAAATCAAGCCGAAAAAGGTGAAAGACGAAACTGCTTGCAAATTCTGCTTATATAAAAGCATTTGCTGCTTTGATTTAAGCTTTGAAGGCTGCACCTATGATGTAATAAAATAAGTTTATTTCGTTCCATTAGCTAGTAAGGAAAATAAAGTTTATAAAAAACGATAGCTAACCCAAAAAAAAGTCTTCTGAAAGAGAATTTATATAATAATAGAAATATATTCTAAAAAGGAGTTTAGAGGGAGGTCTATGGAATGAAAAAAATGTTATCTATTATTACCACTGCGGTACTCGTGCTTTCATTATTCACCGGCACTGCTTTTGCAAACCCGGGCAATGGAAACGGGAACGGAAAAGGAAATGGTCAGGGTAAATGGAAAGTACAGAAAGAATTTAAGGATATGAGAGGACATTGGGGAGGCCAGTCTGTTCAAAAGATGCAATCTTTAGGGATTCTTGACGGATATGCAGATGGCACTTTCCAACCTGATAAAGCATTGACACAGGCAGAGCTTGCGGTAATGATTGATCGAATGCTCGATTTGCGGCAAGGTGCGGCTGATGACGCTGAGGACATTACTGATGACGAGGGGCTTTCCGACATTCCTGATTGGGCAAAGAAAGCGGTATCAAAAGGATTTCAAAAGCAATATCTGAATCATAAAAGATTTCATTCTCAGGTTCAATGTGATCGTCTAACCGCGTGTGTTGCAATTGCAAAAGCTTTAGAACTTGACCCGGTTACCGATTTTTCAAACAACCCATTCAATGACAGAGGGCTTATCAATGACGAAGATTATGGATATCTTCTTGCTTTATATGAAGCTGGATATATTAGCGGATATCCAAATGGAAACTTTAATCCGAATAGTTTTTTAAGTAGAGTGCAGATTGCAAACATCATTGAAAATCTTCTGGAAGATTTGAAAGATGAGGATCAGAATTCTGATGACGAGACTGCACCGACTTGGGATAATGATAGTGTAGTAACCGCAGCGGCGATTCATGCAAACAGCGTGGATCTGAAATGGGAGGCAGCGGAAGATGACATTAAGGTTGTTGGCTATAAAGTAATCTATGAGATTGACGATGCAGATAAAGTGAAGTATGTTTCCGGAAGGACAATTACAATTTCCGGATTAGAATCGAATGAAGAGTACACCTTCACCGTTGAGGCCAAGGATGCGGCGGGCAATTGGAGCGATGACGGTCCGAATGTTGATGTAACCACCCTAGAGGAAGATGAGGAAGACACGGAGAACCCAACCTGGCCTGACGATGCTGTTCTGACAGTAAGCTCTTCTGAATCAGGTATTGTAACCCTGGTTTGGCCAGATGCGGAAGACAATGTTGGGGTTGAGGACTACAAAATATATCAAGATGGCCAGCTTATCAAAACAGTAGCTGAGGACGACAATAATATAAACGTCACAAATTTAGAGGAAGATACGGAATATACCTTTAAAGTCAGAGCTGTTGACGAAGCAGGCAACTTGAGCTCCAGTCTCAGCAGAACCTATTTGACAGAATAAATATTATGGTAAAGAGATAGAAAACAAAAGGCATTGATTCACAATAGGGGCAGAATGATTTCTGCCCCTATTTTTGACCTCCAACTCATTGACAATTAAATTCAATAGTGGTAATATCATAAAGTGTCATTCATGATTCTGTGGCTCAGGTGGCAGAGCAGCACAAATTCGTAACGTGCAGGTCACTGATTGTTGGTAAGGAAGACTAATTACCAAAGAAAAAAATGTAAAACCGAAAAGATTTATAAATATACGTAAGATAGAAAGGATAGCATCTGGCTGTCCTTGATATAGATATGCTACTGTAGCTCAGTCGGCAGAGCAGCACATTCGTAACGTGCAGGTCGCAAGTTCGATTCTTGTCAGTAGCTCCATAAAGGCAACCCCATTTTTATTGTAGAGATAGGAATGGGGTTGCTTTGTGTTTTGGAATGTTTTCATGCGGACGTCTAAGGCATACAGATGTAGGACAGCAGGGTTCAGTAGGACGAAAAGAAGTAGCAAATTAATATAGACACCAACATACTACTAATGTAGTATGTAGTAAAGATTTATTGTAAATATGGGTAAAAGGAGAATAAATATGAAGCATTTATCAGAAGCACAACTTGAAGTAATGCTTGTCATTTGGGATGCGGAAGAGTCGGTGGCAAGAAATGAAATTCAAAAAAGATTGCCAGACAATCGATGGCAGACAACCACCCTCAATACTTTTTTGAATAGATTGAGTCAGAGTGGGTTTTTGAAGATTGAACATAGGGGGAAGGAGTATGTATATAGCTCTATTATAACAAAAGAAGAATATATGGCATTTGCAGGCAGAAGTATTTTGAAAAATCTGTATAATAATTCAATAAAAATGTTTGTTGCATCGGTATGTAGCAGCAATGATATGACGGAAAAAGAAGTAAAAGAATTGCAGACGCTTCTTACTAAACTTAAGGGAGGTGACACACGTGATTAACACTTTGTTTTATAATACCTTATTAACAGGGGGAATCATATCGGCTTTAATCCTATTGACATTTCTTATTTCGCCAACGCTAAATAAACGCTATCAGGCGGCTTGGCGTTTCAATATCTGGAAAGTATTTATGATGTTTCTGATTGTACCGGTAGGATTTATTTTGCGCTTGGTGATGAACAGTGAAAAAGCCCAAAACAGCGTAACGACCATTAAGAATAGTGTAGCAGCAGTAGCGATCGTTCCTACAGAGAAAGCGAACTTTCAAATGATTGCAGAAAATCAGCAGGCTTCGATTTGGACAAAACTTGTTGATATGGGGCCACAGTGGATTCCAATCATCTGGAGTGTGGGGGCTTGCGTAGTCACGATTTACTTAATAATTGTCTATATACACTTTACTCAGGATATTAAGAAAAACAGTGAACATATTCAAAATGATTATATTGATAAAATCCAAGCTGAAGTATTGTTAAAGTACCAAGGAAAGAAATTCCTTTCAGTATATCAGTGCGCTAAGATCCCATCACCCATGATTGTCGGAATCTTCAAGCCTGCAATCTTTATCCCTAAAAGAGATTATACGTTTGCAGATTTGCAAATAATTTTAACTCACGAGTTAACCCATTACCTGAGGCATGACTTGCTGCACAAAGGACTATTTATAGTGGCACTTATCCTACATTGGTATAATCCTTTTGTTCATATGATGACGAAAGCCGCAGGCAAGGATATGGAAATGTGCTGTGACCAGGATGCAATAAAGGGCAAGAATAAAGAATTCAAATCAGACTATAGCGATGTAATCGTGGGAGAAATTGTAAACCGCAAACAATTTAAAGGAACGCTGTTTGCATGTATGGGTGGGGATAAAAAGACAATGGAAGAGAGGTTTAAAAATATTTTTAACAGTAAAAAAAGAAAAGGAGAAGTTCTTTTTCTAGGAGCCTTAGTCATTATAGTCGCTTTCAGTGGTTTCGCGTATGCCAATGATCACGATGTGCCTGATTTTGACAGTCTGCAATATCAGCAATTGTTGGAAAAGGCAATTGCCGATAAAGCTGCTAGTAGAAAAGCAAGGCTTGAAGATAAGAACACTCCGTATAAGGATATAGATAACTTTGAAGAGTTAGCCTCTCTTGTCATGGATGAAGATGGGAATTATGATATTTATGAGGTATATGCATTAGTAGGAATGGAACCACCAGAACAGGTTTTACCTGATTTTGACATGTCACAATTTGACTCTCATTTTACCGCAGTAAATAACTGCATAGAACCGCATATCTTGGGAAACGGCGATAGGGCAATCTACTCAACGGACTCAGCCGAACAGTGGAAATTAAAGAAGGGTGATATCGTAAAGCTGCATATATTTGCGGATATCAATCGACTTGCACCTAGTGATGTAGAGCCAATAAGTGGCAGAAAAATCGCTGCTAAGGGAGTCCTTAGATTTGGATATATGAAGGATGATGAATGCATTGATATAGAGCCATTCAAGATTGACGATGAAAAGCAAATAGAATTAGAGATCGACGATGAAAAGCAAATAGAGTTTGAGATTCCGGAGGACGGCGAGTACAATTTCTATTTATTCAGTCCCGGGTCATTAGATATCATTATAAAGTGGGTCTCTATCGATATTGAATAGCAAACCTATTGTAAAGAAAGGATAGGGGCGCCAGTTCGAGGTAAAAAATACTACTGAATTAAAAATCAGTTACGAAGACGTAATTGAATCTAAAGGCATGTTAAATCAGTATAACTGTTACTTTAGGCTACAATTTACTAATAAAAGCAATTCGACCATGACCATTGATTCATTAACAGGAGAAGAATTTAGTACTTACATAAATATAAAGATGGGTTTACCTTTGATGTAAACGAAAACTAAAGCATACCATTTGATATTGAAAAATAGATTACCGGCAGATAGTGCAGTATAACTATCTGCCGGTAATCTATTAAAGACGGACTTTTTCCTATGTCTCTGACACTTGACAATACAACAGCAGGGGTACTGTTCACATCCTGCAAGGCTGAATGCTAAGCAAAGAACAACAGCCAAAACAGCGATAATTTAAAGTTTTTTCATGGCGAAAATCTCTTTAGGAAAGTTTAGGCAATACCATCATCGCAAAAGCAGCGATACCGCCAACACCATATAGGCTGTTTATTACAAGGCAAAGCTTCATAAGCGGATTTTGCACGTTTCCTTTTACATAAGAAACAATGGTGAAAACGCCGCTAAAAATCATAAATGCGGCATAGCAGGAAATCACGATCTCAGCGGCCGGCGACTCTAATGCCCACGCATTTTCTCGTATAGGCAATATTGTCCACGGCACGATAAGCATAATGGTACTGATCGCGGTTAAAATTTTGTTTTTCATAGTGTTATCTCCTTTCAGCCTGCCCGAAACGGATACAGGATACGGCTAAACATATTATTGTTACTGCCACCGCAATCAGCAGCAGCGGTATCGGACTGATTTTTTCGGTAGAAAGATTTGTTGCAAGCTTTCCATATTCAGCTGTGATTACATAGAACGGATAGCACATCGGATATACAAACCAGACTTTCGTGTTAATCATCAAAACAGAGGGTACAATAGATGCCAGTCCTGCGCCAATAGCAAATATTGGGGTCTGTATGCAGACCGAAAGCATCCAAAATACAGCGATCATCGGAACGGAAGAAAGATAAATAAGTCCCGCTTCTTTTAAAACAAACAACAGTGAAAGCATAAAGTTATAGCTTTGCGTTTGTGTAACGATTGCTGCGCTGATGAAATACATTCCCACCGTCATTATAATCTGCATTGCAGCAAGAGATAAAAGAACGGTAAATTTAGCCATACAGAGCTTAGCCGTGCTCACAGGAAGAGAAAGCATCTTTAGAATACCTTTATTGCTCCGTTCTGTTTGGCTGATCAGTACTGTTCCGACAACCATACTGGCGGGATACATAAACCACGCCATTCCCAAAAATCCTTGAATCAGAAAGTTGTTTTCGGGCGAAATCCCCACATCCTGCATAGTGAAGTTAATATTAGCGTGAAATATGGAAGGAATCCAAAGAAATATTGCGGATGCAAGTAATATGAGTAATATTTTTGAGCGTTTAATTTTTTGAAATTCAACGCTGACAATTGAAAAAAAGCTCATTCGATAGACCTCCTTACTTTAATAATGAAAAGTTCAAGCGCTGAGAACAAAACAATCTGGGCAGCAGCCATGATAAAATGTGTTGTTTGTGTTTGACTTGTCCCTTCAATAACTTGAAAGGGCATTGCAAACGGAAATATAGCGAGGATGCTGTTTGCTGTAGGTAGCATTGTCGCCACAAATACACACACAACACCGATTCCAAGAGACACCCACATATTTTTGCATACGGATGAAATAATCAGTGACAAAAGAATGCTTGGTAAAGACAAAAGCAGCAGGTATCCGAGGTTTTTACCGAGTTCAATCCAAAAACCATCATAAAGACCAAACCAATGGAATGAGGTAACAGTGAGAGCTACTGCCTCAATCGCTAAAACGATAACGAGCATTATGGTAAGCAAAATGGATTTACCAAAAAACATTCCACTTTCTTTCATAGGCAACGATTTCATTTTTTGTATCGCGTTATCAGCGTATTCCGTGTGATACATCAGACACGCGCCCGCCACAATCAGCAATACATTGAGCATCGCCATCATCTGCCAGTCGGCACCAAATATAATTTGAAGAGGGCTTTCTTTAAGATCCGCATAGCTTTCAGAACGAAACACCATATCCAAAAGGGGTATTGCTCCCGCCAGCACACCTCCTGCGAAAAAAGCAGGAAAGAACCCTGTCCTTTTTATCTTTTTAAATTCCAGCGAAACGTTCATTTTGCAGCACCTCGCTGTTTGTTATCTGCATCAATCAATGCGAGAAAAGTGTCTTCAAGGTTATCCGTAGGATATCCTTGTGCTCTGGAGTTTTGCTTCAAGGCATCAAGCGTTCCTTCAAAAAGCAGGCGTCCATGATTGAGAATACCAATATTATCCGCCATCAGTTCAATTTCCGAGAGTAAATGTGAAGATACCAATACAGTACAGTCAAACTTTTCTGGCAAAGAGCGGATGAGGGTGCGGATTTCGTGAATACCAATAGGGTCAAGCCCATTTGTCGGCTCGTCAAGAATAAGGATAGGCGGTCTGCCAATCAGGGCACTTGCAAGCCCTAGCCGTTGCTTCATCCCGAGAGAATATTTCCTTGCAAGTCTCTTTTTATGCTGTGTAAGACCGACAAGCTCAAGAGCCTCATTTACAGAGGACTTTGGAAACCCTAAGATTTTACGTATAATCTCAAGGTTTTCTTCTCCGCTGAGATTACCATAGAAAGCAGGTGCTTCGATAAATGAGCCAATTTTTTTGAGAATCGCCACCCTGTTTTCCGGATATTTTTTACCGTCTATTGTAAAAGTACCACTTGTAGGTCTGGTAAGTCCAAGAAACATTTTCATTGTGGTAGATTTCCCTGCACCGTTCGGGCCGAGAAAGCCATATACTGTGCCTTTTGGAATGTGCAGGCTAACATTAGATACGGCAGAAAAATCAGCATAGGTTTTTGTAAGTTTTTGAGTTTCAATAATATTCATAGCGCTTGCTCCTTTCGTTTACGCTTTTTAGTTTACATGGTCAACCTTGCAATAACATTCTCTCTACCTTACATCTACCTTACATTTTTTGCAGAGCAGAAAATAGAAACACATTTATGCTATAATACAGGTGTGAAAGAAGGTGTGTGTGTGGGCGTTGAATACTTAAAAAGCAAACGCATCCTGCTTATTGATGATGAGCAAGAGCTTTTAGATATGGTCGTATCAATACTGAGCGAGGGTGGATTTACAAATATTCGTACGGCAAAAAGCATAAAACAAGCTAAGTCGGTTGTAAGTGATTTTTCTCCAGAGCTTGCAATCCTTGATGTTATGCTGCCTGACGGTAATGGTTTTTCTTTGATGGAGGCACTTAAGGCAGATGCCGATTATCCGATTCTATTTTTAACTGCCCGTGGTGAAGAGGAAGATAAGTTTAAGGGATTTGTACTTGGCGCTGATGATTACATGGTAAAGCCGTTTTTACCGAAAGAATTGCTTTTTCGGGTTACTGCTATTTTACGCAGAAGTTATAAAGATGAAATTCCACTTGTGAAGCTGCGCAGCAGTGAGATTGATTTTGCTTGCGCGGAAGTGATTAAGGATGGCGAACATACCCCGCTTACTGCAAAGGAACACGAGATTTTATCTGCTCTCTACCGCAATGTAGGTCGGATCGTAACAATTGACGCTTTATGTGAGGCTGCTTGGGGTGATAATCCTTATGGATACGAGAATTCGTTGATGGCACACATTCGCCGCATCCGTGAGAAAATCGAAAGCAAACCTTCTCAGCCTGTTTCGCTGCTAACGGTAAAGGGCTTGGGTTACAAGCTCATTGTAGAGGGAAGATAATATGAAAAGTGTACCCAAATTAATCAAGCGATTTATCGGTGTTCTGCTTTTGAGTACATTTCTGCTTCTGCTCTTAAATGTAGCCATTTTTTTCATTATAGGATTAAAACAAACACCAAGCGGTTCACCCTATACGACAGTGGATGAAATGGCGCAGGCACTAACAAAAACAAACAAAGGATACGTTTTAGATGCCGAATCACAAAGCGTATTGAAAGACGAAAATGTATGGGCAATTTTCATAGACAACGATACGCACAAAGTTATATGGCGCACCGATAATCTTCCAAACAATATTCCAATGGAGTATTCACTATCTGATATTTCAAACCTTACGATCGGATATGTAAAAGATTATCCTACCTATGTGGGTGAAGGTGATAACGGCATAATGGTGTTGGGATATCCACAAAACAGGTATTGGAAATCAATGTGGCCTACTTGGGACTATAATTTTATTGCTCATTTGCCACAGACCATATTAGTGGTTTTTATGTGTAATGTACTTTTAATCTTGATAATCTATCTTTTCGTTACAGGAGCACTTATAAAATCCGTTAATCCAATTGTAAACGGACTGAAAAGCCTGACATCAGGTGCACGCGTAACCGTGAAAGAAAAAGGTGTGTTAACTGAGCTTGCAAAAATCATTAACGAAACTTCTGAAACTCTTGAGTCCCAAAAACGAATACTTGAAAAGAAAGAAACTGCCAGAGCAAATTGGATTGCGGGTGTTTCTCATGATATTCGTACACCGTTGTCAATGGTAATGGGCTATGCGGGACAATTAGAAAGTGATGCTCACCTTACCAAAGATGAGCAGAAAATGGCAACCGTTATTCTTCATCAAAGTGAAAAAATGCGAAACTTAATTAATGACCTTAATCTTGCTTCCAAGCTCGAATATAATATGCAACCTATCAATCCACAGAAAGAAAACGCTGTCGCCATTGTTCGGCAAGTGATCGTTGATTTTATAAATATGGATATTGAAGATAAATACCCGATTGAGTGGAAAACAAATGATGAATTAAATTCCTGCTTTGTTCAAGTGGATAAAGACCTACTGAAAAGGGCTGTAAATAACCTTATTCAAAATTCAATCAACCATAATAAAAATGGATGTAAAATCTATGCCTCGGTTTGCTCTTACAATAATGAATGTATCATTGCTATTGATGACAACGGAGTAGGAGCATCTGACGAACAGATTGAAAAGCTGAATAACACGCCGCACTATATGTTCTGTGATGATAACACCTTAGAGCAACGACACGGATTAGGGTTGCTTATCGTAAAACAGATCATCGCCGCACATAATGGCAGAATAATCATTCAACACAGTCAATATGGTGGATTTTCAGTAAAGCTGATAGTGCCAGTGTAACGAAAGCCGATAATACTGTACGCCCGCATGTTTATCGGCTTTCTTAGCCGAATGTAGCTTATCCGACACTGTTCATAAGCAGAAAAAAAAACAGCCCAATGTGCTATATTTGTACTAGCAAAAAATAAGGAAAAAAGCCTGGTAATTTGATCTTTGGAGGTGCTAATGAAAATACTGATTGCCGATGATGAAAAAGACATCAGAAATATGATAAAGTTATACTTACAGGCGGAAGACTATGAAATATTGGAGGCAGAAAACGGTCAAGAAGTGCTATCACTTATTGATAACATGATTGACCTTGTTATTCTTGACATCATGATGCCGAAGCTTGATGGAATACAAGTCTGTATGAAAATCAGAGAAAAATATCGAATGCCGATTATTTTTTTAACGGCCAAAACAGAGGATGTTGATAAACTGACCGGTTTTTCTTCAGGTGGTGACGACTACATAGTAAAACCCTTTAATCCGATTGATTTGGTATCAAGGGTAAAAGCAAACATCAGACGATATAGAAGTTATTCACAAAGCCCTTCGGAACAAGAAAATTCGCAAAAAATCACGTTAGGTGAGCTTTCGGTGGATCTCAACTCTCGTACAGTCTATAAATACGGAAATGAAATAACCTTGACGAAAACAGAATTTGCCATATTTGCATTGCTTTTACAAAACAAGGGCAAAGTTTATAGTCTTGAGCAAATCTATACAACTGTTTGGAATGAAAATTGTATTTTGAATTCAGAAAGCACAGTTTCGGTGCACATTAAAAATCTTAGAGAAAAAATCGAGGAAAATGTAAGAGAGCCCCGATACATAAAAACAGTATGGGGGGTTGGGTATCGTGTGGATTAAGAAAATATCAAAATCGCTCTATACGGTTATTCTGGTGCGTATGATAATCGCAGCGGCGATCAGTTCTTTTGTTTTGCAGCTTTTATTATTTGGCTCCGATTTTCTTGTTGCACACCAGAAAAAAATAGCAATCAACAGACAAAGTCAAGCAGTGGAAGAAATCGTGGCAAATGTACAAAACAAAGTAGTAACAGAAAAATTGACATTGGCACAAGCGGTTACTGCTGATTTTGTGGAGGAAAATAAAGGGTTTGAAGTATATATTGTAAATAGCAGCATGGAAATCTTGAATTACAATGATTTTGAACCTGGAACTATAGTATATTTTTCCGGAGACTCTTTTGTACATGAGATCAAGTTTTATGATGTGAATGGTTACATCATTGTAAACCCCAAAAAAGGGAATATGGTATCACATGTTTATTATGCAATTTCAGTGTTACTGTCTGTGTTTACTTTTCTTATTTTATCCGTATTTTTGTTAATGAAGGTATTTTCTTATTTAAGAACAATCAGCGAAGGTGTGAAAATCATTGAAGAAAAAGATTTGAGATATAAAATTCCCGTGAAAGGCAGTAATGAACTTTCATTACTTGCAACCGGTATCAACACGATGGGTGAAAATCTGTACCAAAAAAATGAGGCTGAAAAGATAGCAGAAAACAGGCAGAGAATGTTGATTACTAATATATCACACGATTTACGAACACCGCTTACAGCGATTATAGGATATTTAGGTTTAATTCGCCAAAACACATTCGATAGTGATATGGTGTCGGAATGTGCGGATGTTGCAGAGAAAAACAGCTTGCGACTTAAAAAATTGATTGATGATTTGTTTGTATACACAAAGCTCATAAGCAATGATGTGGTTGTTAATTTTTCCGTTGTGGACATAAGCATTTTTATCGGACAGCTTATTGAAATTCAGCCGATGCAGATTGAATTTCATCCTGCTGAAAAGAAACTATTCGCAGAAATAGACATTGATAAATTCCAGAGAATCATGGATAATCTTTTTGATAATATCAAAAAGTACGGAGTGAAAAATGAGCCTGCCTGCGTTGCGGTTTATCAAAAAAACAACTGGATTTATATAGAGGTAAAGAATAAAACCGCGTCACTGCTGGCGGAAAAAGTTCGTTATTTGACAGACCGGCTATATACCGGAAATGAGGAACGAAATGAGGGGTCTTCAGGGCTTGGGCTTTCCATTGTATCGGAACTTGTAAAATGCATGAACGGTAAGCTTGCTGTGGAGTATAATGCGCCAGAAGTTCTTGTTAAAATGTCTTTTCCGCGAATTGAAAAACTATAAAAATGAATACATTTTTTAAAGCAAAGCAAGGTGATATTATGATCTTACCTTGCTTTTTTCTTTAAAAAGTCTTTAGAAAGTCTTGCCAAAATCTTTTATTTGCCCTAAAAGGAACTTATTGTTTTTCTGCTATACTTTTAATAAACCATAACGCAGGGGGGAAAAGCAGATTGAAAAGTGAAAAAATAATAAAATTGGGAAGCTATGTGCTGATGATAGTTGTACTGCTGTTGGCTGCTTATATTATGATGAAAGGATATCGAGTAGGAGCTTTTAATAACAGTGAGGCTCTTGTCTTATACATAAAACAATATGGTGGCTTGGCACCGCTTGTTTTTATTGTATTTCAAATTGTGCAGGTTATCATACCAATTATTCCGAGTTTTTTGGGCTATGCGGGAGGAACTGCAATGTTCGGAACTTGGGGTGGTTTTTTTTACAATTATATAGGGATTGCCTTGGGCTCTCTTCTCGCTTTTTACCTTGCAAGAAAATGGGGAACCACATTTGTAAAATCAATCATAAAAAAGGATGCTTATGATAAATGCACAAAATGGATGGAAAAGAGAAAGTCATTTTCTATCGCTTTGTTTGGGGCGATCTTATTACCCCTTGCCCCGGATGATGTATTGTGTTACCTTTCTGGCCTTACCAAAATGCCTTTTGCAAAATTTGCTTGCATTATTGCATTGGGCAAGCCTTGGTGTATTCTTGCTTATTGTATTGGATTTGGTCAGCTTTTTTAACAGGAGGAACAAAAATGTTAATTGGATTTTATAATTATACGGTGATTTTGACCTACGCGAGTTTACTGATTTCTACGGCTGGAATATTCTTAGCCGCGACAGGGGATGTGAAAAATGCTGTGATATACCTTATGTTATCAGGACTTTGCGATATGTTTGACGGAAAAATCGCTTCCACAATGGATCGAAATGAGGATGAAAAAAAGTTTGGTATACAAATTGATTCCTTGTGTGATTTAGTATGCTTCGGTGTTTTACCGACTATCATCTGCTATCAAATGAGTTTAAAAGATGGTTTCTTTATTTTAACTGCAGGTCTATATATTTTAGCTGGATTGATTAGACTCGCCTATTTTAATGTAATGGAGGGAAACCGGCAGGAATCTGCCCCCGAATCAGCAAAAGTTTATCAGGGGTTACCTATCACCTGTGTAGCCTTGATATTGCCAATTATTTACATACTTGCCGGAAACGACAATCCGTTTTTGTATTCAATATCATTGCTCATCCTTGCAATCGCCTTTGTAACACCGATAAAAATTAAAAAGCCCGCGATGAAAGGGATGATGGCAATGTCTGCCTTAGGGTTAGTTGAAATGGCAGCACTCTTGGTAGGGAGGATCTGATATGCAGAGTCATGTAATTGAAAGCAGCAAACAAATTAGAGATTATCAACAGAAAACAGAAAACAGTTCTGCCTGGTTTTTCTATGAAACATTGCTTGGAAGAGGTATGCTTAAATTATTGATTCGTCCTTGGTTCTCGAAACTGATGGGCATATTTTTGGATAGCAGGTATTCTATTTTTTTAATTAAAAAATTTATTCAAAAAAATAAAATCAATATGGGAGAATATGAGGAGAAAAAGTATCGATCCTTTAATGATTTTTTTACAAGAAAAATAAAGTTACATAGCAGACCGTTTGATAGGAGTCCTTATCATATCATTAGCCCTTGTGACGGAAAACTAAGTGCTTTCAAAATTGATGCAAACAGCAAATTTTATATAAAAAACTCTTGGTATACAGTTGAGGACTTGCTACAAAACAAGGAGCTTGCAAAAGAATATGAAGGAGGGGATTGTCTTATTTTTCGCTTGGATGTAACGGATTATCATCATTACTGCTATATTGATGGGGGATGGCATGAAAAGAATATCTATATTAACGGTGAATTTCATAGCGTTCAACCCATTGCAGTAAGAAGATATCCAGTTTATAAAAGAAACAGCCGCTCGTACACCATTTTACATACTGAAAATTTGGGGAAATGTGTACAAATGGAAATAGGCGCTATGATGGTTGGGAAAATTAGTAATCATTATGAAAATCATAAGTTTTACAAGGGCTGTGAAAAGGGTATGTTTGAATTTGGTGGTTCAACTATTGTTTTGCTTTTTCAAAAAGGAGTTATTACATTGGATAATAACATTATTCTCAATGCGCATAATGATCTTGAAACGCTTGTGAAAATGGGAGAGAAAATCGGCATAAAAAAAGAGAGGTGAAATAATCAACAAAAAGTGAGAACTGGTATGTTGACAATTATGTGGAGTAGAAGTATAATTTTTTATACTGACTGGTCAATATAAAAAAGTGGTAAGCTTCAGCAGGAATTGGACTAAGCTTAAAAAGAATACTTTACACTATCGTAAAAAAGGGAGGGCGTATATGCCTAAAATTGGAATGGAGCCAATAAGAAGAGCGGAAGCGATTAATGCTGCATTGGACTGCTTCTGTGATTTTGGAATTGATAAAACCACGATGGATATGGTAGCTGAAAGAGCCGGGTTTTCAAAAGGGATTGTTGCATATTATTTTAAATCAAAACGTCAGCTTACCATCGAATGTCTGAAAGCATTTCTTAAATCATATCAATTGAAGATTAAAAGTGAGATCACAAAGGGTATGACACCAATTGAGATTGTGCGGCGTGTTGTGGAAATAACACTTCCTCCTGTCGATGAGGAAAATGAACATAAGATTAATGTTTCAGACTTGGATGGAATTGTTAAAATTTGCTTACCGCAGGAAAAGATTGCAAAATTGTTTAGCCAGTTTGTTTCAAAAGCGGCTATTGATGAAGAGATGAAAGCTATCATGAAGGACATCTATACAAGCGATGTAGAGGGGATTTCTGCATTGATGCAGCACGCAAAAAAAAAGTATCAGATGAAAGTTATTGACGAGAACGAAGCGGCCTATGCCTTGCTGACAATGCTTTACGGTCTGAGCTTTTTCAGAGTAACCGGGTTTATGCCTCCCGGAAAAACAGAGAATCGGGAGATTGCATTTCATTTTGTCGATCTTTTGTTTGGCATATAATCTTAAATGGTGAATGGGAGTTAAGGGATGGAAAATTTAAACAAATTGAACACGGTGCAGCTCGTGTTTTTTTCTGGAACAGGGGGTACGAAGAGGATTGCGGATTCCTTTGAACAGGAGATGATCAAACGGAATTTTGAAGTTGAAGTTAAAAATTTAGGGAATCCGCGTAGAAATGATATGTTTTCAGAGAGTGATTCTCAAAAAATTGATTTCTACATATTAATTTTTCCTGTCTATGCCTTTGATGTACCAAAGCCTGTGTACAATTGGATCAGAAGCATCAACAATCAGGGAAAAGGGAAAAAAATTGCCGTGATATCCGTTTCAGGCGGAGGGGAAGTATGGCCGAACACCGGATGCAGGAATGACTGCTGCAGGGAACTGGAAGACAAAGGCTTTTGTGTTGTTTATGACCGCATGATGTGTATGCCGGCAAACATGGCAGTGAAGGTGAATGATCATCTTGCCATGTGGTTGATCAATGTGATTCCGGAAAAGGTGAATGACATATTGGATGATCTTCTGTCTAATCAGATCCGACGAACGAATTATCGTAAAAGTTTGATGGGAAAGTATTTAACAAATCTGGAAAATAAAAATGCAAAAAAATTTGCACAAGAATTAATCATTACTGATGATTGTAAAAACTGCGGCTGGTGTATAAAAAATTGTCCGATGGAAAATATTGTGAAGACGGCTCAAGCTTCAAAACCACAATTTTTAGATCGATGTATCATTTGTCTGCGCTGCGTTTATGGCTGCCCGTTTCGTGCAATCCAGTCAAAACGCTCTGTCATTTTCAAAAGCGGATTTGATCTGGATGCCGTTGAAAAACGGATGGAAGGCGTGGAACTTATGCCGGTTGAAAAGTGTTGCAAAGGCTTAATGCTAATAGGGGTAAAAAAATATCTGATTAACAAAGGTTGATGGAATCTTTAGTGAATCCATGCAATGATATTCATTAGCCGGATCGTGGAACTGTGCTTGAGCGAAAGCTAGATGCACAGTTTTTTAATTCCCTTGATTTTACAGTTTTATTAAACTATACTTTATTTTGGATGGTTCGGAAGGGAGTGTGATTTTTTGGATAAAGAAAAGTTGATGGGAAATATATTGCTGTTACTTACTTCTCTTGTATGGGGATCTGCATTTGTAGCACAAAGGGTAGGTATGGACTTTGTCGGGCCTTTAACTTTCAACGGAGCAAGGTTTGTCTTGTCTGCGCTGGTGCTGGTTCCGGTCATGTATTTTATGAATCGGAATAAAAAAAAGAATCCGGCAGAAGGGGAAGAAGGAGCATCCGAAGATGTCCAGAATCAACGCAATACCTTGATCAAAGCAGGGATTGCCTGTGGGAGTATTCTTTTTTGCGGTTCAACGCTCCAGCAATTTGGGCTGGTGTTTACCACGGCGGGCAAAGCGGGCTTTATCACGGCATTATACATATTGTTAGTTCCAATTTTTAGTCTGGTTATAAAACATAGACCTGGCATTAAATGCTGGATTGGCGTTGTTTTCGGTGCAGTAGGATTGTATCTGCTATGCATCACCGAATCCTTTTCGATCGCTCTGGGAGATCTGGTTGTTCTCGTCGGAGCAGGTTTTTGGGCGCTGCATTTATTGGTGATTGATCATTTTCTGCCGAAAATTTCCGACGCAGTCAAGCTTTCTTTCATCCAGTTTAGTGTCTGCGCTTTTTATAGCTTAATAGCCGCTTTGATTTTTGAGGAAATTTCTATCAATGCCATATTGCGGGGTGCGGTACCGATCCTTTATGCGGGCGTGCTATCTGGTGGTGTGGGATTTACCCTGCAAATTTTTGGGCAAAGGCATACCAATCCTACGGTTGCATCCCTGCTGTTAAGTATGGAGGCAGTTTTTGGTGCTGTCTTTGGCTTCCTTCTTTTAAATGAAATAATGACACAAAGAGAACTTTTGGGCTGTGTTTTGATGTTTTGTGCCATTATTATTTCTCAATTGCCGGATAAAAAGAAACAGGAATGCATATCTTAAATTCATAGGAAATTCAGTGCAAAAGATTTTAGGGGGGATTCATTTATGAAAATCGTGAATAATTTAACGGAGCTGATTGGCAATACGCCGTTGCAGTACCTGAAAGAATACAGTAAAGTAGCTGGGGCAGAAGGGGCATCCTTGATTGCAAAGCTGGAATGTTTCAATCCTTTGGGAAGTACCAAAGACAGAGCGGCATTGGCTATGATTCAGGATGCGGAGGAACGGGGACTGTTAAAACCCGGAAGCGTGATTATTGAACCAACCAGCGGGAATACAGGAATCGGACTTGCTTTTGTTGCGACAGCAAGAGGATACCGTACGATATTGACTATGCCTGACAGTATGAGCATGGAGAGAAGAAAGCTCTTAATGGCACTTGGCGCTGAGCTTGTACTGACACCGGGTATCAGCGGGATGAAGGGCGCAATAGCGGAAGCTGAAAAGTTGGCAGTTGAGATTCCTGATTCGTTTATTCCCGGCCAATTCACTAATCCGGCAAATCCTCAAATTCATAAGAAGACAACGGCGGAGGAAATTTGGAAGGACACGGATGGGCAGGTGGATATCTTCGTGGCAGGGGTTGGAACAGGAGGAACCGTTACAGGAGTAGGAGAAGGCTTAAAAGAAAAGAGCAGATTTATTAAAATTGTGGCTGTTGAGCCTTTTGATTCTCCGGTGCTTTCCGGAGGAGAGGCGGGTCCACATAAACTTCAAGGGATTGGTGCTGGTTTTGTTCCCGCGGTACTGGATGTCAATATACTGGACGAAATTATTAAAGTGAAGGCAGAAGATGCCTTCCAAACCACAAGGACACTCGCACATACAGAGGGTCTTCTTGTGGGGATTTCTTCTGGAGCGGCATTGTTCGCAGGAACGCTTCTCGCCAAACGTCCTGAGAATGCAGGGAAAAATATTGTGATTCTTTTTCCTGATTCCGGAGAACGATATTTATCTTCAGATTTATTTGTTGAAGTGTGAAAATCATTTGTCAACGATAACACTGTATTTATTCAATCAAAATATATCGATTAAGAGGAGTGTGCTTTATGGAACAGCAAAGGCGTGAATATGGATTGTTCACCACGATTGCTATGATTGTCGGAATTGTTATCGGATCCGGGATATTCTTTAAATCCGACGATATGCTGGGCTATACCAATGGGAATGTAGGGCTGGCGGTATTTGTATTTTGCATTGCGGCTTTTACCATCGTTTTTGGCTGTCTGACATTCAGTCAGCTTGCTGCATTGACGGACAAGCCTGGTGGGGTGATCACCTATGCCAATGAGTTTCTTGGTAAGCGTTGGGCCAGCCTTTTTGGCTGGTTTCAGGTTTTTGTTTACTATCCGACACTGACGGTTTTGTTGTCCTGGGTAGTAGGTATCTATGTCGGCCTTACGATGGGCTGGGATTTGACCTTTGCGGGAATGGTTGGAGTTGGCCTGATCTGGTTCTTTGTCTGTTTCTTATATAACATCTTTTCGGCAAAAATCGGTGGTCTTTTTCAGGAAATTACTGTTATTATTAAACTGATTCCATTGTTTGCTATTGCAATCGGCGGTCTTATTTTTGGTGATCCGATTGCAGCAATTCAGAATCCGTCTCCCGAAGCGATGGAAGCTACAAGAACGCTCGGCTGGGCCGCGGCAATCGGACCGATTGCGTTCTCCTTCGACGGTTGGGTTATCTCCACGGCCATTGCGCATGAAGTCAGGGATTCCAAAAGAAATGTTCCGAAGGCATTGGTTGCGGCTCCCATTTTTGTACTGGCTGCATATTTAATGTATTTTCTTGGAGTCACTGGGTATCTGGGTGTTGATCAGGTCATGGAACTGGGAGATACGGCGGTAGCGGTAGCGGCAACCAATCTTCTTGGACCAACTTTTGCGGGAATTATTTATGTCTTTGTTACCATTTCTGTTATGGGAACTGCAAACGGCATCATCCTTGGATATATCAGACTGCCTTACTCACTGGCGCTTAGAAATGCAATCCCCGGATCGGCATCCTTAAGAAAGATAAACAAGAATCTTAACATGCCTGTGAACTCTGCCATTTTTGCCATGGTAATCAGCGGAGTATGGTGGGTGATTCACTATCTGCAAAATAAGTACAACCTGCTTATTAACGGAGATATTGCAGAAATCGCGATTGCTATGAGTTATGTGTTATATATCATTCTTTACTATCAGGTGTTCCGCCTTTGGCAAAAGGGAGTAATCAAGAGTGTGAAATGCGGAGTGGTTTTTCCGATATTTGCGACATTGGGCTCTCTCTTTGTGTTGGTCGGAGGACTTGCAAATCCGCAATTTATTATCTTTGTGCTCATTTGTCTTGTGTCAATCATAGGCGGATACCTTTACGGTAGGAATGCTTATAATGATGCAAAACTATAAATACGTTATTCAAGGGATATAGTTTTTAAAAATCCAGCATTTACAATGAGAGGTATAATGAATGAGGTGAGCATGAATGGAGAAAATGATAAGAACATTAGAAACGATATTAGAGGAATCATCAAGGTGACTCATTTAATCAAGACAGGCAGCGAGTAATGAAGGAACTTGGAATTTCTAAAACAGCATTTTACGAAAACTTAAAAAGAATCACAGCTTGTCCCGAATAAAGGACTGTGAGTTCGAAAAACGGGACAACTTATGCCGCAAAAAGGAGTGCTTTTATCAAACGGGTGGTTATAATCTGGCCAAAAGTTTAACAATAATAGCCATTATTAGACAATGAACTGTTTAATAATGGCTATTTCGATGTTGGCATGATAGTTGCTAATTATACCAGTAAACGGCTCACAGAAAAATGATATTTGGAGGAAAAGGCATTGATGAGAGAAATTAAAAATAATATTCTTTACTTTGATGGATGTAATACGGTGGAACTGGCAGAGAAGTTTGGAACTCCGTTGTATGTATTGTCGGAAACAGAAATTGTAGAAAGATTTCATGAATTGAAAAAGTGTTTTATTAATAAATATGAAAATACAAGAGTGGCCTACGCTTCAAAGGCTTTTTGCACAACAGCAATGTATAAATTGTGTGAAAGAGAAGGAATGTGTATCGATATCGTTTCCGGCGGGGAGTTATATACTGCAATCAAGGCAGGCTTTCCGGCAGAAAGAATAGAGTTTAACGGCAACAATAAATTGCCGTCTGAAATTGAACAGGCAGTAGATTATGGTATCGGAAGGTTTCTTGTCGATGGGTTGCAGGAACTGCCCATAATTGAAGAGATTTGTAAAAAAAAGAATAAAAAAGTAAATGTTCTATACAGAATTGCACCGGGCGTTGCCGCTGACTCACATGACTATATTGTAACCGGAAAAAAGGACTCTAAATTTGGTATTCCACTGGATGAAGATGTGATTTACACGGAAGTAGAAAAAGCAATTAGATCGGAATATGTAAACTTTTTGGGATTTAATTTCCATGTCGGTTCACAGCTTTTTGATAACAGCGCTCATCTGCAAGCGATTGATATCGTGCTGAGACATGTGAAAGAAGTGAAAGAAAGATTTGGCTATGGAATCACAGAGTTGAACCTTGGCGGGGGGTTTGGTGTAAAATATACAAAGGAAGAAAGAAAACCTTATGAATATTTCCTTGATCCAATGATGGAAAAAATCCAAAAAAGTTAAATCAAATTGCAAAAGTTCTTTGTGCAAGAAGACTTTCTATCGGTGCAGACGGGCTTATGGTTGTAGATTATCCTCAAAATGGCGGAGATTACAGGATGCGATTCTACAATTGCGATGGAACGATGGGGGAAATGTGCGGAAATGGAGCAAGATGTATCGCCAGATACGGGTACGAAAAAGGTTTAACGGGAGAAATTCAACACATTGAAACGACAGCCGGGGAAGTAATCGGCTGGAGGCAGGACAAAAGATACTACAAAATAAGGCTGAATAATGTAACGGCTGTTCTGATTGCGGTGTTAGGGGGCGTGGTTATGTCAGGCGTCCCTGGCGGTGGACTAATTGGTGAGATGTTAATTTGCAATATTTACGGATTCCCGCCGGAAGCATTCCCAATCGTTGCTGCAATCGGATTCTTAGTTGATCCACCAGCTACAATGATCAATGCGTCAGGAGATGCAGTAGCTTCCATGATGGTAACCAGATTAGTAGAGGGGAAAGATTGGTTAAAGAAAAGAGTGACAAGCGAAGAAGTAAAACTATAAAATAATACATAGTAAGTTTTTAAGGAATGAAAAGGATCATTTAAAATTGCTAGTGCGATAGCTCCTTTTTTTGATCCAGAAGGAAAACTTCTTGCGGAGTAGGGAAAGGGCGGTAGCTCGAAAAGCGAGCGCCGCCCTTTTTCCCTTGATCTTAATGGAAAGCCTATCACAGAGTGGTAAAAAAACCGCCGTCAATATTGATGTCCACACCGTTGACATAGTCGGAAGCCTTGGAAGCCAAGAACACCACAGCCCCCATAAGATCCTCCAGTTTTCCCCAGCGTCCGGCGGCAATCCGGTTTGTAATCTTGTTGTAAAATGCCTGATCCTCACGTAACTCAGCATTTACATCAGTCGCAAGGAATCCTGGGCAAATCGCGTTGGTCTGGATATTATACTGCCCCAGCTCATTGGCAAAGTTGCGCGTAATACCAAGTACGCCGGTCTTGGCGGCAGTGTAGGGCGGGCAATTTTTGTCAGAGGTATAGGACAGTGCAGAGCCGATGTTTATAATCTTTCCTCCTCCCTGCACCTTCATAACCTTGGCAACTTCCTTAGAGAGGTAATACACCACATTAAAGTCAAGATTGATGCACATCTCCCAATATTTATCCGGATAATCATCAAAATCCGCAAATGCGCTGATGCCGGCATTGTTGACTAAAATATCTAAACAACCATATTGTCTCATGCACTCGTCTATGCAGGCCTTACGGTATTCTTTATCCGTCAGATCGCCTCGCAAAAAAAAAGCTTTGCGTCCTTCCTTTTCAATCAGCTGTTTGACCTCTGCAATATCTTCAGTGAAGTGCGGAATAAATAGATCCGCCCCTGCCTTGGCAAAGGCCACAGCGTATCCCATTCCTAAGCCTTGATTGGCACCGGTCACCATGGCAACTTTTCCCTTCAAGCTGAACCAATCCATGTTAAAGCATTCGTTAGACATTGTTAAGACACTTCCTTTCCTAACCTTTGGTAGGTTTCATTACTTGCCTAGCATTTTTTTCAGGTCAGCCGCAATGCCGTTCCGATCCATGCCATAATACTGGTAGATTTCATCCGGTGTGCCCAGCACGGAGAATTCGTCCGGCATACCGATGCGTTTGAAGTTTCCCTTATAGCTTGCTTCACAAAGGACTTCTGCTACCGCACCGCCCAAACCTCCATTGATGGAATGATCCTCTACCGTAACAATATTACCGGTCTTTTCAGCTACACGAATAATCGCCTTGGTATCCAGAGGCTTAATCGTGTGCATATCCAATACGCCAATGCTCAGACCGTTCTCGTTTTTCAGGATTTTCGCCGCCATCAGGCATTCATAGAGATTGGAGCCGCAGGAGATGATATAAGCATCTGTACCCTCCAGCGTTTCGATCGCTTTACCGATCTCCAGTTCATAATCGTCCGCATAGACATTCGAGGAACCGGCACGGTCAATGCGGATAATCATCGGGCCGATGAAATCCATTGACTGGCGGATAAATTTGCAGCACTGGTTGGCATCGGCAGGCACCACCACGGTAAGGTTCGGGATAGCTCGATAGAGTGCCAGATCCGCAATGTCGTTATGAGTCGGACCGCCGCCTGCAGTGACACCGGAGTGCGTTCCGATCAAGCGAACGTTCACATCGTTATAGGCGATGTCCGTATGAACCTGATCTGCAGCACGTAGCGGCAGGAAGGGGCCGAATACCTGCGAAAACACGATGCAGCCGGAAAGAGCCAGTCCGGCCGAAGCACCGACCTGGTTTTGTTCGGCAATGCCGAAATTAAAACACCGCTCAGGAAATTCTTTCAGTAGTTTACCTGCGGAGGAAGAAGGTGCCACGTTGTCACTATAAGTGAACACGAAGTCTTTGCCCTCCTTCGCCATCTTATAGAGTTCCTCTCCAAATGCCTCCCGGGCATTCGAAAGCATCATATCAAAGTCATAAGTTGTCTTTACTGCCATAATCAATCACACCTTTCTCATCTTTGACACATCGGCCAATGCAATCGCTAGATCTGCTTCTCCGATACCGCCGCCATGCCACTTGTGGTTACCCTCCATGAAGCTGACGCCCTTACCCTTTATCGTGTTGCTGATGATAAACGTGGGCTTGGCATGTTTCTGGCAGTCACGCTCCGGCAGCTGGTCCAATGCGGTACAGACCTGTGACATGCTGTTCCCGTCCTCAACATTGATCACATTCCAGCCAAAAGCCTTTACTTTATCCTCTACGGGATCAATATTCATGATGTCGCAGGTTTTTCCGGTCATCTGAAGTTGATTTTTATCCAAAATGCACACCAGGTTATTCAGCTGATAATGACCTGCGGACATGAGAGCCTCCCAATTAGTTCCTTCATTAAACTCTCCGTCACCGATCATGCAGATTACCCGATAGTTTTCATTTTTGAATCGCGCTCCCATTGCATAACCTACAGAGACGGGAAGACCATGCCCCAGAGAACCTGCAGAAACTTCGATTTGCGGGCACTTTTTGCGATTAGAATGCATACCGAACTTATAGTTGTTCAGGCACTCAAAGTGCTCCACCATGTAGTCCTGTGTGTAGGCTCCCAAATCAGAGAAGATGGTATACAGGGTCTCCGAACAATGTCCTTTGGAAAGAATAAATCGGTCACGCTTATCTTCGTGTGGATTCATTACATCAAAATTCAAATACTTGTAATATAAAGCGACCGCCATCTCTACCATGGACAGTTCTCCGCCCAAATGCCCCATCCCGATGCGATAGATGAAGTTCAACAGATTGGAACGAATGTCTGCGCATTTTTCTTCCAACTCTGCAACTGTTTGTAGTTTCTGTTCAATCATACTTGTTCATCCTTTCTATTTAGTAATTTACTCACCCTCGATGTTGTTGCAGCGGATTAGAATTTTGGGATATTTGCCCGAAATCTGCGCCTCGAAGGCCTCGGCGGCATTGTCGATATCAAATACCTTTAATGTAAAGTCCTCCAGATTAAACCGAGACATAATCTGTGTAGCGCGTGGGAAGCAATAGGGTGCCACATAATATCCGGAAATGGTCAGCTCATTAAAATAGCAGTACTTATAAAGGTTCAGCGGCATTTCATAATCGTTCGGATACATGGCGCCGTACAGCAGCATGCCGCCTCGGGCAACCAAAGGTGGAAGCTTATGTACAGAGCCCACAAAACCGGAGCAATCTACGACTACATCAAAGCCTTTTCCCTCCGTGATTCTTTGGGTGGCTTCCCCGATGTCCTCCCGGATAGGATCAATCACATGATTGGCGCCATATTTCTTTGCCAGTTCCCTCCGATCCGCAATGGGTTCAAATAACGTCAGATCGGTCGCACCCATCATCTTAAAGGCCTGTAGACCCAGCAATCCGATCGGCCCCCCACCGTTGACGGCTATTTTCATACCGAGCTTTGGCTGTACCTTATCCATCATGCGCACGGCAATGGAAACGGGCTCCAGTAAACAGCCGACTTTCAGTGAAATGTTGTCGGGCAGCTTATACACCTGGGACTCATGCCACACGATGTATTCACTCATCCCAGCCCGATTATACTCGTCGGCGTGCTCACAAAACTGCTGCTCTCCATTCTGGCAGTAATAACAGGTTCCACAGAACTTCAAAAAGTTTCCGGCAACGCGGTCGCCAACCTTCAGACCTTTCTGTGTGGCTTTTTCGCCTAATTCAACGACGACGCCAGATACCTCGTGACCGATTCCAAACGGTGTCGGCCAGCCAAAAATGCCCTCTACCAAGTGAGGATCAGAGCCGCAGATTGCACAGTAAGCAACCTTTATCTTAACGTCTTCCGGTCCCATCTCATACTCGGGAACTTCCAGCGTGGTGACGGCACCTTTTTGTTCGGGGTCTTTCGCCTTCAGACTGCCGGTTTTAATAACGTTGATCTGTTTCATCATTTATTTTCTTCCTCCTTTCAAAAATCAGCAAATGATTCTGCATAAAAATGGTTTTGCTACTTTACTTCAGCGCGTGCCGCATTACGATCGGCAATTTGTTCCTGAATATCTATAATTTTTTCTTCATTCAGACGGTAGAACAAGCCGTAAACTACCGCGGATAGAATCACAGCCGCCAGTGGCAGTAGAGTGGTCATGCTTCGAATTGCGGCAAGAGCCTGCGCCGACTGTTCTTCATTTGCCACATAACCAACCGCACTCAGTACCAGATTGGGAACAGTACCGCCTATGATCATAGAGAATTTAATACCCAGGCCAACCAGCGTCATAACAATGGCTGTGTATCTCTTTCCTGTTTTCCAATCGGCATATTCCACAGGATCGGTAATAACGGACCAAAGAACGCCCATCAGGACACCATAACCGAAGCCGGTAACGGCACGTGCAATCATCATGCCTGTTATGGCAACGGGAGGCATGAGATAAAGGAGAAGACTGCCAAAACCTGAAATCACCAAGCCAAACATAACCGTACCCTTTTTATGGAGCTTTTTTGTAAGATATGGTACACACGGAACACCAATCACAGAAAACAACATCATGATCATGGAGAACCAGGACAGCATTTCTGTGCGCCCGGCATAGTACTTTATGTAGTAGGCACCCATTGTAGACTGAACTTGACTCATGGTGTATACTCCGAGGAAAAGAATAAAAGTAACAAAAACAGGACCCACACGGAACAGAAGATAGATTACATCTTTTAAACCCGCTTTATTGTTGGGATCGACAGGCTGCGGTGGAATACGTTCCACAATTTGATGCGAAGCCCACAGCAGGATACAAACCATGATGACCGCCATGATAATGGTGGTGACCATATAACCTTGTGCCAATGTCATAAATCTACTCAAAAATCCAGACAGCTCAGGCAGCATAATCGCGCAGACGACGCCACCGGTTTGTGCCATGGTCATACGGACGGATTGCAGGCGAGTACGTTCGTTCTGGTCGTTTGTCATCAGTGTGGCTGCCGAAATATACGGCTGAATGATAAAGGTATAGAGCATGTTCAACAGATTATAGCTGACAGCGGCCCAAATTACTTTACCGGCATAGCTAAGACTCGGGGTAGAGTAGGTCATGACTGCGGCGAGTCCGAATGGAATGGCTCCCCACATAATGAATATCCAATATTTTCCCTTTTTAAGTTGGAGCCGCTCGCAGATTGTTCCCATGATGGGATCATTGATGGTGTCCCAGATCCGGGACACCGCAAATAGGATTGCTACATGTGCCGGTTTGAGGCCGAATATATCAGTGTAAAAGTAACTGATGTACAATGCAATGCATTGGAATACCAGATTCATTGCAAAATCTACAGAGGAATAGCCGATTACCTCTCGTGTACCTAGCTTATAATAGCCATATTGTTCTGACGTTTTCTTCCAATTTTTTGGATCTCTGAAATCATAGCCCATTTACGTTTTCCTTCCTCTCATTTTTCTCATCATTTCAAGCGCTCACTCCTTTCTCTTTCCGCTGTCCCCCTCTTTTGGGGAGTGATTCTGTCTTTGATAAAGTTATCCTAACTAAAATCGATCGTTCTTTCAATTGCCCAAACAGACGTAAATTTCAGAAACAGGTCCATTTCAATAAATCATTGGATAGAGAGAACTTATGAATGAGATTTTGTTGACGCACACAACTTGACGGTTTAACCATTGGAAAATAGACGATGTGATTAAATCAGAAATATATAACGGGACAGTTTTGAACCAAATTATGTTCGTTTTGATAATGATGATTTTTTAAAATCAACTTTATTTTTCCTTGTTTCATGATATAGTAATATAGAGTATTGATATAGTGATATTGAGTATTAATATGAAAAAAATACTTTCAATAAGGCAATTATTTATTTTGCCGTTATAGCCCATAGGCGTGTATCCATAGTTGGAAGGGGAAGAAATATGCTGTATCAGCAGAAGCAATATCCATTTTACAATCCGGTACTTGTGCGAATGTCCATAGGAAACAGCGACCTTACTGTCAACTATGTGGAATCGCTGGATCAGAGCTGCGTCGAATTTCCACACAGCCATGAGTGCTATGAGGTTTATTATTGTCTCAGCGGAGAACAGCATCTCTTTATCAACGGCACCATGCACACGCTATTAAGCGGAGATTTTACAGTGATCCGTCCCGAGATTCTCCACTATACGAATTATGAACCCAACTCCCTGAAACGATATCTGGTCTTTGTTTTTACTCCTCCAACTTCAAGCGTATCAAAATCTAAAAGCGCCCAGGCCGAAGGAGATTTTATTTCCAGAATTCTGAAATACTTTGAAAAGAATCCGTACTATGTTGCTAGAGACAAATTCGGCTGTGATTCCATTATCTCGAAAATGGAATCTGAAATTCAGGAAAATTATCCAGGGCACGAGCAGATGATTTGTGCCTTGTATCAAGAGTACCTGATTTCCATTTTTCGAAATCTCGATCCTATTGAGCAGGCGAAAAATACCTATTCTAATATGAACCTTGCCATTCAAATCACAAAATACATGCACTCCAATTACTATAAACATTTTACGATTCAGGATATCGCGAATGTTTTCTATGTTTCTCCCCGGCATATAAATCGGGTATTTGAGGAATACTTCGGAACGAGCTTCAAACGGACGTTAAATATCTATCGAGTAAATTACGCCAAAAACTATCTGATTGATACGGACTATTCCGTAGAAAAGGTGGCGCTTCTGGTGGGCTTTTCTTCGCCGAAAATGTTATATCAGCTCTTGAGAGAGCTTGAAGGTATGACAGTGGCAGAGTACCGGAAGTTGCATAAAAATAATAGCGGTGTTTAAGATATTATTTTATCTGTTTACCATAAGGGCATCCTATCATCTATTTTAAAACAGTTCCTTTTACTAATTGTTTAAAGGAGGTCTCTATGATATATAATTTTGACGAAGTAATAGACAGAAACGGCACGTTTGCGGCGAAATATGATGAAAGAATTAAAAAATTCGGTACAGATAATGTAATTCCTCTCTGGATCGCAGATATGGATTTTAAGACCGCGAAGCCGGTAATTGACGCTTGTGTCAAACGAGCCGAGCACGGAATATTTGGGTACGTTTCAAAACCATTTTCCTATAAAGAAGCTGCAGCCGAATTTCAAAACAGGAACCACAACTGGGAAATCGATATTAATGATATGAGTTTTGCAGTAGGAATTGTTCCGGCCTTATCAGAACTTGTCAGAGAATTTGCCGAAGCTGGGGAAAAGGTATTGATTCAGACTCCGGTTTATCCTGAATTTTATGATGTAGTGGAAGCTTGGGAGGAAAGAGAAGTCATTGAAAATATTTTGGTGAATCATGATGGGTATTATACGATTGACTTTGAAGATTTCGAAGAAAAATTACGAATGAAGCCCAAACTATTTATTCTGTGTAATCCTCACAATCCTGTTGGCAGAGTATGGACGAGAGAAGAACTTACAAGGCTTCTGAATTTATGTGCAGCCTATGGGGTACCGGTAATTTCAGATGAAATACATGGAGATTTTGGACTCTTTGGAAACCAGTACATACCGGCAGCGACACTATCCGAAGAAATTAAGAAAAATACAATTTGCTGCTTTTCTGCAAGCAAAACATTTAATTTGGCAGGACTTCAAGCGTGCAATGTCGTTTTCCACAATAAAGATTGGAAAAAAATTTTTGACAAGTTTTGGGGTGGGCTGGATATCCATAGAAATAACTGTTTTAGTTTAGTAGCCATGGAATCTGCCTGGAGATATGGTGAGGAATGGCTGATGTTAATGGGCTTAAACTGAAAGAATAATTTGGGCTGTCAAGGCTCTCAAAAAAAGCAGAAAAGGATAAAAGTATGAGAGAATTAAAGATCGCAATGCTGGGATTCGGTAATGCCGGTCAGGCCTTTGCCAAATTACTATTGGAAAAGCAGGATGAAATTAAAAAGGATTACAATTGCAGTGTGAAGGTTGTCGCAATCACGACAGGAAGCAGGGGAAGCCTTGTTAATGGGCGTGGTATCCATTTGAAGAAAGCCTGTGAAGATCTTCTTGGATCGGGGCATTTTGATATCAAACGAGAGGATTATTCGAAGTGGAATTCCATGGAAGTTGCCAGTAACGTGGATTATGATGTTTTGATCGAATTAACACCTCTTGTGATTTTTTCCGGTCAGCCGGCTATTGACCATATCAAAGAGGCGCTTAACCGCAGCAAGCATGTGATTACAGCAAACAAAGGACCCATTGCCTGGGATTATGAAAATTTAAGATGTCTGGCGCAAGAAAAGGAAGTCCTTTTTTATCATGAAACAACCGTGATGGATGGTACGCCGGTTTTCAACCTCGTGGAGGAAACCCTGAAACTTTGCAAGGTAATTGAAGTAAAGGGAATTTTGAATTCCACAACGAATTTTATTCTTGAAGAGCTTGTCAAAGGCAAGCCTTATGATGAAATCATAAGGGAGGGGAAAGTCCGCGGTTTTGTAGAAGCTGACCCTTCCATGGATATTGAAGGCTGGGATGCGGCTGCGAAAACCGCTGCGCTGCTCAATGTACTCATGGGAGCAAATACTACACCTGATCAGATTGAGCGAAAGGGCATTAAGCAGATCACCGCAGAACAGATGAAGGAAGCCGATTCCAGGGGAAAGACCATCAAGCTCCTTTGTCACGGCTTTGTAGAAAACGGGAAGGTCATTGGCAGAGTCGGACCGGAGGAAATCGATAAAAATGATCTTCTTGCTGGCATTTCTGGGACTTCTTCCATCGTAAAGATCACTACCGATCTTATGGGGGTTGTCTCCATCGTAGAGCATGACCCGGAAATCGAACAAACAGGATACGGTGTCCTGAGTGATTTGATCCGAGTGATTAAAAATTGTAAACATTAAGTTGATTCAAATATTGAGTTACAACGAATTATATTGAATAGGGGAATAACGCAGACTGGACTGCCTCAATTTTGAGGCAGTCCAGTCTCTATTTTTGCTATATTCAGACCGGATGAAATTTTATCATTTTGAGAGTTGCAATTTTGAACGTATCGAATAAAAGCTTTCATAGAATTGGAAACATATGCATGCTTTCGCCAAAAAATACAGACATCAGCATATATGGGCTCTGCCAGAGGTCGACAGCAAATCTCAGAATCCTTTTCGAAAACGTCTTTATAAATGATGGATGTCGCATTATTGTTTTTTATCATATAACGAATTGTGGAAATCTGATTTGAGTGCATAACAATATGTAAGGGAAAATCCTTGAAACTATTTGTAATGGCATAATAATGATAAGAGCCTTTCGGAAGGATCACAAAAGCTTTATCTGCAAGCATAGGTTTTTCAATGAAGGATTCCCTCGCTAGTGGACTTTCGGGGTTAAAGGCGGCTACTAATTCTGTGGTATAAATGGGTTTTGAGTCACAAAGTGATAATGTATGATGATTCTGTATTCCGATCAATAAATCCAGCTTCGCTTCCTCAATCAATTTGAGCCCGTCAAGGGTAGGCTGCTCAAGAATTTCAAGAAAAATATCGGGATATAATAATTCAAAGTTTGGAATGATATCCTTTAATAGAAAAGTACTTAAAATAGGAGGGATGCCAATGCGGAGTGTAACATTTGATTTGTTCTTTAAATCAGATGCACTTTTCTCAAAATTGTCTACTTCTGTGAGAAAATTCTGGACTCTGCAAAGAAACTTCTGACCATCCAGTGTAAGAACGAGCTGATTATATACTTTTTCAAAAAGCTGGATTCCAAATTCCTTTTCCAATTCTTTTACAGCAGCAGTAATCGTAGGCTGCGAAACAAAAATCTCTTCGGACGCTTTTGTAATGCTCATGTGTCGACAGGTTTTTTCAAAATAACGTAAATGATTAATGTTCATGATGAATACCTCCTTTTATTATCCCTCAGGTACCCAACATTGTAATTAGGGGTTACAAATCATTCTTTAACGGTTCTGCTCATTAAATTTCGTAACCCTCGAATCGACCAATTTTGCTTTTATAAACGTTCGATCAACCCCAAGACCTTCCAGACCAATCCCGTCTCCTTTCAATGAAAAATTTAACATAATTTGACTCTCCGTGCAAGTGATTTGTTAAAATGTTAACAAATTTTATCTAAAATTTTCCTATTGACCAATCAGAATTTCTGAATTTACAGAATATTTCGGGCATGATAAGGTGAAATCACTGGCGGAGAGTACCAAAAGATAAATTGGTGCCCAAAAATCCGACATGATACTGTAATAATTTATAAAGAAAGGAAAGATAAGACATGATGACAAACTGTAATGAATACGTGGCTTATGACCAATATGTTGCAAGTCTGGTCAAAAAAGCAAGAATAGCGCAAAGAATTGCCGAAAATTACGATCAGAAAAAAGTCGACGAGCTCACGGAAGCGGTGGCCTACGCACTTACTGTACCGGAGGTGGCTTTGCAATTTGGTGAGAAGCTCGTAGAGGAATCCGGCATGGGTGTCCCCAAAGACAAACAAGCCAAGATGTTCAGTAAGGTAAAAGGCAGCTATGCACAGATGAAAGGTCAACTCTCTGTCGGGCTTGTAGAAACGGATGAAGAGACAGGACTTGAAAAATATGCGAAACCCATGGGAGTTATTGGAGCTATTATCCCGATCACAAACGGTGAGGCTACGCCTGTAGTAAAAGCGATGATGGCGTTAAAGACCAGAAATGCCATTATCCTTGCACCGCATCCAAAGGCAAAGAGGGTCAACTGGGAAATTACTCAAATGATCAGAAACGTATTAAGAACCTTTGATGCCCCTGAAGATCTGGTTCAGGCTGTTGACCCTGAGTATGTTTCCGTAGAATGTTCTCAGGAGATCATGAAGCAGGTCGACTTTATTCTCGCCACCGGCGGTACTCCCATGGTAAGACAGGCGTATTCCTCAGGAAATCCTGCAATTGGAGTAGGTACCGGAAATGTTGTCACACTGGTAGACGGCACGACGGATTTGGACAATGTAGCTGATATGATCATTCGCTCAAAGTCTTTTGACAATGCAACTTCCTGTTCTACGGAAAATAACATTATTGTTTTTGAAAGTGCATATGAAGAATTTCTGCAGGCTATGGCGAAACGGGGCGGCTATGTGGTGAAAGAAGGCAGTGGCGATAAGGAGAAAATTGTGAAGACTCTCTGGCCGGAATCTCCAAAGAATCACAATTTAAACCGTCAAATTGTAGCGCAGCCCGCAGAGAAAATAGCTGAAATTGCAGGAGTTTCAGTTCCCGCCGGAACGAAAATCATCATGGTGGAAGAGAATGCGGGATATGGAAATGAATTCCCTCTCACTGGAGAAAAACTTTCACCTGTCGCAGAGCTGAGGAAATGTAAGGACTTTGATGATGGTTTAGAACAGATTTTACAAATCCTTGAATATCAAGGGAAGGGCCATAGTATTGGCGTACATACCAATCGTAACGACAGAGTTACTGCTCTTGGAGAAAAAGTACCCGTTTGCAAGGTGTGCGTTAATCTGCCCCAGAGCCTCTCCAACTCCGGCTCATGGATCTGTGGATTTCCAATGTCTATGACATTAGGTTGCGGAACCTGGGGGCACAACAGCATTTCCCATAACGCGACATGGAAGGATCTTTTGAATTTTACTTATGTAGCTAGTCCTATCCCGTCGTGGCAGCCAATGGACGAAGATTTATTTAGCCAAAATATCATAAATGCTCTGAAATAGGACAAAGCTGGCTTTATTTAAAGACATACAATGCCCAAGCAATGCTCAACATTGTAGCGCGGAAGTAATTCCGCAAAACCCAAGCGAACGGATCATGCATTAATTTCGATGCATGATCTGATCCTTCCCAATTCAGATCCAACAATATGAATGCGACATAATTAAAAAAATAAGGAGGATATTATGAAAAAGGAAGACGAAAAAAAAGAGGGGAAGAAATTAGAAAGTCTCACTCCGGAAGAACAGCTTACAGAAAAGCTTGAGATTCTGAAAAAGGCACAGCAAATTTATTCCCATTATACCCAGGAGCAGGTAGACAAAATTTTTCTCGCTGCGGCTACTGCTGCAAACCAGGCTCGTATTCCGCTGGCAAAATTAGCTGTAGAGGAAACGGGCATGGGTGTTGTAGAGGACAAGGTGATTAAAAATCACTTTGCATCCGAGTATGTCTACAATACATATAAGGATACAAAAACCTGCGGTGTCGTAGAACAGGACGACGGCTTTGGAATTATGAAAATCATGGAGCCCGTAGGAGTAATCGGTGCCGTAATCCCTACCACAAATCCTACATCTACAGCGATTTTTAAATTACTTGTCGCATTGAAAACCAGAAATGCTCTTATCATCTCACCTCATCCAAGAGCTAAAAAATGTACCATAGAGTCGGCCAAAATTGTTTTGGAAGCTGCCGTGAAGGCAGGAGCACCGGAAGGGATCATTGCCTGGGTTGATGAACCATCTATTGAGTTTACTAACATAATTATGAAGTCCGTTGATATGATCCTGGCTACAGGAGGTCCTGGCATGGTGCATGCCGCTTACAGTTCCGGAAAACCGGCAGTCGGTGTGGGCAACGGAAACTGTCCTGCTGTTATTGATGAGACAGCTGATATTAAAACCGCCGTAAGCTCTGTAATTTTATCCAAGAGCTTTGATAATGGAACCATCTGCGCATCGGAACAAGCGGTAATCGTCTCTGATAAAATTTATAATGAGGTGAGAGAGGAATTCAAAGCCCGAGGTGCTTATTTCCTGAATCCTGAAGAAACCGAGCGTGTTCGGGGAATTATTCTCCGAAACGGTACGGTCAATGTACAAATTGTAGGGCAGAATCCTCAAAAAATTGGTGAGTTGGTTGAAATAAAGGTGCCCGAAAACGCAAAGATCATGATTGGTGAGGTCACATCTGTTGACTTGGAAGAACCTTTCGCCCATGAAAAACTTTCAACGATTTTATCAATGTATAAGGCAACAAGCTTTGAAGATGCTGTTGCGAAGGCAAAGAAACTAGTTGTTGACGGTGGTATCGGACATACTTCAGTACTTTATGTTGACGCTGCCAATCAAAAAGAAAAGATTGTTGCATTTTCAGATGCCATGAGCACCTGCCGTATTATGATCAATTGTCCTTCTTCTCAAGGAGCTATCGGAGATATTTACAATTTCAAATTGCTGCCTTCGTTAACGCTGGGATGCGGAACCTGGGGTAACAATTCCGTATCTGAAAATGTCGGGGTAAAGCATTTGCTGAATACAAAGACTGTTGCAGAAAGAAGGGAAAATATGTTGTGGTTCAGAACGCCGGAAAAGGTATACTTTAAAAAAGGCTGTCTTGGAGTCGCCTTAAAAGAACTGAAAGATGTTCTTGGCAAAAAGAAAGCGTTCATTGTAACCGACGGATTTCTTTACAGCAACGGTTATACAAAGCCGGTTACCGATCTGCTGGATCAGATGGGAATCCGCCATACTACTTTCTTTGACGTAGCACCCGACCCAACGTTAGCCTGCGCAAAACAAGGTGCGAAGGCCATGGCGGAATTCGGACCGGATGTTATTATTGCTCTTGGCGGAGGTTCCGCTATGGATGCAGGAAAAATCATGTGGACCCTTTATGAGCATCCTGAGATTGATTTCCAGGATTTAGCCATGAGGTTTATGGATATCAGAAAAAGAGTCTACACCTATCCGAAAATGGGGGAAAAGGCATATTTCATTGCTATTCCCACCTCAGCGGGTACCGGAAGCGAGGTCACTCCTTTTGCAGTCATTACGGATGAAACGACCGGCGTAAAATATCCACTGGCAGACTATGCATTGATGCCTAAAATGGCTGTAATCGATGCGGACTTGATGATGAATATGCCGAAGGGTCTTACCTCCGCTTCCGGTATTGATGCCTTGACTCATGCACTTGAGGCTTACGCTTCCATGATGGCTACGCCTTTCTCAGATGGTCTGGCCTTGCAGGCTGCACAAAAAATATTCAAGTTCCTTCCTGTGGTCTATAACGAAGGTGCGGCAAATCCTGTAGCCAGAGAAGAAATGGCGCATGCGTCCACCATGGCAGGTATGGCATTTGCAAATGGTTTTCTGGGCATCTGCCATTCTCTCGCACACAAACTCGGTGCGTTCCATCATATTCCTCATGGGATTGCCAACGCTCTTATGATCACCGAGGTTATGAAATTTAATGTAGCGGAAATTCCAAAGAAGATGGGCACCTTCCCGCAGTATAAATATCCCGATGCGCTGCGGCGGTATGCCGAAGTAGCAGCATTTGTAGGGATTGACGGAAAGAACGATCAGGAAAAATTTGACAAACTGATCAATAAGATAGAGGAACTGAAATTGCAAGTGGGCGTTCCGAAGAGCATTCACGCTGCAGGTATAAAAGAGTCGGATTTCCTTAATACACTGGATAAGATGACGGAACAGGCCTTTGACGACCAATGCACTGGTTCGAATCCGAGATATCCTTTGATGGAGGAAATGAAACAAATCTATCTAAAAGTGTACTATGGCAAATAATGCAGGCAAGGAGCAGTCTATTATGAAATATGAAGTAAAATCACCGATGCCGGCCACCGTACTGGAAGTGCTTGTAAAACCCGGAGATAATGTGGCGGAAAAAACGGTTGTCGCAACTTTAGAATCCATGAAAATGGAAATGCCAATTTTTGCTGATGTTGCGGGTAGAATTTCCTCTATTGCTGTTGAACCCAATATCACAGTATCGAAGGGCGGAGTTCTGGTCGTGATCGAGTAAATCTTTATATGGTGGATGGATGCTTTTGCATTCATTCACCATTTAGGAGTTTGCAGATATTAGTTTGACTTGCATAAACAAACGCAGTGAAACAGGAAATCAATTGCCCAACCAAATAAAGCAGGAAAGGTATCGTATCATGATAAAAAGATTATTGATTGCTAACCGGGGAGAGATTGTAAGCAGGATTATTCGAACCTGTGAAAAGATGGGGATCGAAACAGTAGTGGTATATTCTGAGGCGGATCAAGAAGCCCCTTACATAGAAAGGGCTGATTTTGCGTATTGCATAGGCCCTGCAAATCCTGTAGAAAGTTACCTGAATGTGGAAGCTTTGATGAAAGCTATCACCTTCTCCCGGCCGGATGCTGTGCACCCGGGTTACGGATTTCTTTCGGAAACTGCCGCCTTTGCTGAAGCAGTCGCTGAGGCGGGGGTAAAATGGATCGGGCCTGCTCCGGAGATTCTGAAGAACATTGAATCAAAGTGTTATTGCAGGCAGCTCGCCCAAAGGCTTAGCATTCCCGTCACTCCAGGGACTTTGAGGCCTGTAAATAAGGTAAATGATATCCTTGAAACGGCTCAGGAAATAGGAGTTCCAATCCTTTTAAAGCTTGACAAAGGAGGCGGCGGAAAAGGGATTGAAATATTGAAGGACGTTGAGGATGACCGGGAGGTGACCATGTTATTGGAGAGGATGCGCCGAATCGGGGAGAGAACCTTTGCCTCAGGGGAGGTTTATGTGGAAAAGGCGGTTTCTGCTCCCAGACATATTGAAGTTCAGTTCCTGGCAGATGATTATGGAAATGTGGTCTGCCTTGGCGAACGGGAATGTTCCATCCAGCGGCGTTATCAAAAGATCATTGAAGAATCACCCTCCTCTGTCATTTCGGAAAAGGAGAGGAAAATCCTCTACGATTATACAAGCAGACTTGTCAAGGAGATGAAGTATTCCGGTGCGGGAACCATGGAATATCTCAGGGACAAAAACGGCAATTTTTACTTCATGGAAGTAAATGCCCGGCTGCAGGTAGAGCATCCGGTAACGGAATATGTAACTGGGTTGGACTTGATTGAGCAGCAGATCAAAATTGCAAACGGCGATACGCTGTCCATATCTCAGGGGGAAGTCTTACTTCAGGGGCATGCCGTTGAGTGCCGTATTTATGCCGAGGATTCGGTAAACTTTTTGCCAAGTCCCGGAACCATCAGCAAGCTTCAGTTTCCTGATACGGCTGAGGGTGCGATTCGAATTGAACACGCCATTCGGCAGGGAAGCGATATACCTCCTTACTATGATCCTATGCTTGTCAAAGTCATTGCATGGGGAGAAAACCGTAGCGGAGCAATTCATAATGTCTGTAAAGCGTTAAAGGGATTTATCATTGAGGGAGTGGATACCACCATCCAGGCAAGTCTCTTGATTCTTCAGAGTGAAGCGTTTCTTTCCGGTGATTTTGATACGTCCTTTTTGAAAGGAGAATCACAATGAATATGATTGTATGTGTAAAGCCCGTTCCGGATCCTGAAAAATATAATTTGCTTACGATTGATCCGGAGACGAAACGCCTTGTTCGAGAAGGGATTCCCACCGTCATCAATCCTTCCGATAAAAATGCGCTGGAGGAAGCTTTGAAATTAAAAGACCTTTATGGAGGAAGCGTGATCGTAATCAGCATGACGCCTCTTTTCAGCATGGATAAAATCAAGCAATGTCTGGCTATGGGCGCAGATGAAGGATATGTGGTCAGTGATCGGGCATTTGGAGGAGCGGATACCTTCTCTACGTCCTATACTTTGATGAAAGCCATCGAAAAAATCGGTATTAAGCCGGATTTAATTCTTGCGGGCAATGAAAGCGCCGACGGCGCTACTGCGCATGTACCCGTACAGCTGGCGGAATGGATGTCTCTTCCGCATATTACGAATGTGACGATGCAGGAAGTTTCAGGGAATAAAGCCCTGGTACGAAAAAAAATGGATGATGGCAGTATTGATTATGAGATTGATCTGCCCGCAGTGCTGGCTGTGGAAAGAAACAGCAACAAGCCCAGAATGGTGACGGCCAAGGGTATGGTAACCGCCAGGAATAAAAAAATCAGCGTTTTTACCAAAGAGGATCTGGATGTGGATGAATCGCTGATTGGTCTTGTCGGGTCTCCAACGCAGCCCGGAGCTCTGATCGTTCCTAATTTAAGCCGGTTTTCTCAAGCGCTGGAAGGCGAGCCGGAAGAAATCGCTGCGCAGATCATTTCCCTTATCAAAAAAGTCGGAATCAAAGTATCGATGTAAGCAGGAGGTTTTTATGAAAAAGAAAAAAATTCTGATCTATGGTGAATTGGAAAAGGGGAATCTACATTCCGTTTTCTTCGAATTGCTGTCGAAAGCAAAGGAAATTTTCACAGATGAGGATGTGTACTTTGGTGCAGTAGTACTGGGAAATAATATAGACAGTGCTGCCACGGAAGCTAAAAATTCAGGTATCGATGCTGTCTACACACTGGATGATCAACGGCTTGCGGTATTTCAACCGGATTATTTCAGGGAAGCGCTTGCTGCGGCAGTTTATGAATTCGAACCGGATCTGTTTCTCATCGGCGCCACTTATGCAGGGGAAGAATTGGCTCCTGCATTGGGGATTCGCCTGAAAACCGGTGTTGCGGCTCATTGCACAGATCTGAGACTGACGGAAGACAGCGATCTGGCTCAGATGGTGCCTGCCTTCGGAGGAAAGGTCATCGGTGAGATCTTTACACCGAATACGAGGCCGCAGATTGCCAGCATCAAGCCCGGCATGTTTCTCTCCGTACCTCAGAAGGCGAGGGATTCCGTTCATTATATATTGAACAATAGTCTTCTGGATGCCGTTCCGGAGAGAATCCGGATCAGGGGTGTCAATAAAAAAGAAATATCAAAGATGCCCGTAGAAAAAGCTGAGATCGTAATTTGCGGCGGCTATGGCATCGGCAGTATGGAAAACTGGAATGCATTAGAACAGTTAGCAGAAAAATTGGGAGGAGCGGTGGCCTGTACCCGCCCGGCGATTGATGCAGGCTGGATGGAGGATGAGGGTAGTATGATCGGCACCAGCGGAAAATCCATCAGACCAAAGGTCTATATTGGGATAGGAATATCAGGTGCTACCCATCATGTCTGCGGTATGAAAAATGCCGGGCTCATCGTCAATATCAACAGCGATCTAAACGCTGAAAGCTTTGATGTATCTGATTATAAGGTGATCGGAGATGGGAATCTGATCGTAAAGAATATGCTGAATGAGCTGAGTTAGTTATATTTACATTTCGATATCATAGTAAAAGGAGAATATTTCTATGGGTAAGCTGGATGATCTTCGCAGGAAAAAAGGCGAGATAGCTCTTGGAGGCGGGCAAAAAAGAATTGACGCACAGCACGCCAGAAAAAAGCTGACCGCAAGAGAACGTATGGAAATTTTATTTGACAAGGGAACCTTCACAGAGCTTGATGTCTTTGTCTCTCATAGATGTCATAACTTTAGCATGGCGGATACTTATGCGCCGGGAGATGGCGTTGTCACAGGCTTCGGGAGGGTCGACGGCAGGGTAGTTTATGCCTTTGCACAGGATTTCACCGTATTGGGGGGATCTCTGGGAGAGGCACATGCAGATAAAATCGTAAAGGTGCAGGAACTTGCACTGAAAATGGGGGCACCTGTTGTTGGAATGTATGATTCCGGCGGTGCAAGAATTCAAGAGGGCGTAAACTCGTTGGATGGCTTTGCAAAAATCTTTTATAATAATACCATTTCATCAGGCGTGATACCGCAAATTTCAGTGATCATGGGTCCTTGTGCCGGCGGCGCGGTGTATTCCCCCGCTATTACGGATTTTATTTTCATGGTGGATCAGACCAGTCAAATGTTCATCACAGGACCTCTTGTGATCAAGGCTGTGACAGGAGAGGATATTTCTGCCGAGGAGTTGGGAGGTGCCAAGACGCATAATACCATCAGCGGAGTGGCACAATTTATTGGAGAAAATGATAAAGATACCTTGCTTAAGGTGCGTGAACTTCTGAGCTACCTTCCTTCCAGCAATAAAGATCGTGGTCAGTCCCTTGGGGTTACTGATTCTCCGGACAGGTTGATTCCGGGCTTTAATGGTTTCATTCCCGAAGATCCGAAAAAGCCGTATGATATCTATGACATCATAGAGAAGCTTGCTGATGAAGGAAAATATTATGATGTTATGCCTTATTTTTCTAAGAATATAGCTACTTGCTTTATTCGTTTAAACGGAAAGACTGTTGGGGTGATTGCAAACCAGCCTTTGTTTATGGCCGGGTGTCTTGACCTTAATGCTTCGGATAAAGCGGCCAGGTTTATCCGCTTCTGCGACGCTTTCAATATCCCGTTGCTGACTCTTGTGGATGTTCCTGGATTTCTGCCCGGAGTGGAACAGGAAACGGGGGGAATCATCCGTCATGGTGCAAAACTACTCTTTTCCTATTGTGAAGCCACGGTGCCCAAGGTGACTATGGTACTGCGGAAGGCTTACGGAGGTGCTTACATTGCAATGTGCAGCCGGGGACTCGGATCAGATATCAATATGGCATGGCCTACGGCGCAGATTGCCGTTATGGGAGCCGAGGGAGCTGCAGATATTGTTTTCACCAAGGAAATTAATAATGCTGATGATCCCATGGTAAAAAGGCTGGAAAAGATTGCAGAATATGAAATGAAATTCAATAACCCCTATTGTGCAGCGGAAAGAGGCTACGTGGAGGATATTATAGAGCCGGCCGAAGCCAGAAAGAGGGTCATTGATGCTTTTGAAATGCTTCACACCAAGCGGGAAGAGTTGCCTGGGAAGAGACATGGCAATATTCCGTTATAATAATGGTTAATTCGGAAAATTCGATTTAATATTCTACATAATAATGGTTAATTCGGAAATTCCGATTTAATATTCTACATTCTTCTCACTACGCAAAACCCGTGCCGTTCGATGGAGAGCGCGTGCGGGTTTTGCTTATTTTGTATAGAAGACCTTACTTTGATACAGATTAAATGCAAATGAAAAGGACTGGATCCCGTATAATGCGGGTTTCAGTCCTCATAAGCTTAAGAATCTTTTTTGTGACAGAACTATTTGTTTTTAAAGACAGGAGGCCGTTTTTCCAAAAAAGCACTCATGCCCTCTGTTCGATCTTCAGAACAGAAGGTGCTGACTGCAGCCTCAGCCTCCAGTGCGATACCTGACTTAATATCCAGATTCAGACCGGTGGTGATGGCGGTCTTTGCCATCTTCACACCGATAGGCGATTTACCCATGATCGAACGGGCGAATTTTTCTGTCTCCGCAAGTAAATCGTTGGCAGAAAATACTTTTTGAACCAGCCCGATGCGGTAAGCCTCCTGCGCGTCAATCATTTCCGCACTGAAGATTAAAAATTTGGCATTTCCTTCCCCTACAAGGCGTGAGAGCCTTTGCGTGCCGCCGAAGAAAGGGAAAATACCCAGATTGACTTCGGGCTGGCCGAATTTTGCCTTCTCCGAGGCAAAACGAATGTCTGCCGCCATTGCAAGTTCATTGCCGCCGCCCAGTGCAAAGCCATTGACTGCAGCAATCACGGGCTTTTCGATATTCTCAATATACTCCATAATCTTTTGCGCCTTGTGAGCCCAGTCTCTCAGCTCGGATGCAGTCTTATCCCTCATATATGCAATATCTGCACCAGCAACAAAAGCCCTGCCGGAACCTGTCAGGATGACGGCTTGGATTTCTTCTGCAGCCTGGATTTTCGTAAAAGCATCCAGGAGCTCGTCAAATACTTGCACATTGAGAGCGTTAAGTGCGTCTGGCCTGCTCACCGTTACAAAAGCGAGTCCGTCTTTCACTTCAAAAATGACATTCCTATAGTCTACCATGATTTAAACCTCCTATACTTGATAACATGAAATCTGAATAATAAATATTCTGAAGGCGGCGAGTTTGCCGCTTTCAGAGGGCTAGTACCTTGTAACACCTAAAAGTTGCATGATGCTTGCCTTTTTTCCGTGGCTTTAGCCGCAATAGAAAAACGGACAGCAGCGAGTAAAGCGAGTCGGAGGCCACAGGCCGTTGTCTTTTTGCCCCACTACTGTGTTGGTGTCAATCAGCGTAGACATCGCTACGCTTTTTTCTGCTTCCTTGTATTGGGGCAAATATCCTACGCATCATAAAGACAACAATCAAGTATTACAAGGTACTAAGCTGATTCTCCCGATGCCCAGAGTTCTTTATATAGCGCTTGAATTTCCTCATTGCTGGGCGTTCTTCTGGTATTTCCTGGACTTCCACTGTCAAGGGCATCCGACGCCATCTTCGGGATATTTTTGAAGAATTCATCTTTCTTGACGCCAAATTGTTGCAGCGTCTTGATATTCAGTTTGTGCAGAAGCTCAATCATGGCGTTGACAAAGGCATCTGCACCTTCTTCCACCGTCATGCCTTGAGCGTAAACGTCGATGGCTTTAGCAAGATCGCACAATCTGTCTGTTGCACCCGGCTTCAGGAATTTGAGACAAACCTCCAGGAGCATGGCATTGGAAAGACCATGGGGAACGTGGAAGAGTGCACCGATGGGTCTGCTCATTCCGTGTACGATGGTTACGGAGGCATTGCTGAAAGCGATCCCTCCGTCCAGAGCTGCGGTAGCCATTTCATTGCGAGCTTTGATGTTTGAACCATTTGTATAGACTTCTAAGATATTTTTGAATATCTTCTGAACGGCGGAGATTGCATACATATCCGACATGGGAAAAGCCCTCAGGGAGGTGTAAGCTTCCACCGCATGGGTCAGTGCATCAACACCTGTGGCAGCAGTGACCTCAGGGGGCACCGTCAGTGTAAATACAGGATCCACCACAGCAATTTTTGCCATGAGTTTTGGATCACTCAGCAGCATTTTTACACCGGTATCTGTATTAGTAATGATGGAAACCTTTGTTGCTTCTGAGCCCGTTCCTGCTGTAGTCGGGATTGCCACAGTGGGGGGGATATCCCTCTCGATGACCTTGCCCTTATACTGGGTGATACTGCCGCCGTTGGACACAACCGCTCCGATCGCTTTCATGGAATCGATCGGACTCCCGCCGCCGAGTCCAATGAGAAAATCAAAGCCACCTTTGTTGTAAATCTTGACGCCCTCATCAATCATGGTATGGGTTGGTTCACTGTTAATCCCGGAATAAACTTTGTATCGTATGTCGTTCTTGTCAAGCTCATCGGTAAGCTTTTTCACATTTCCGAATTTGACCATGGTATCGTCGGTTACGATCAGAGCCTTTGGTCCGAATGATCTGATTTGTGCCATGCTCATATGTATCGCATTTTCACCTGTGATGATATTTTGTGGAACAAAAAATAGATTTGCCATATTTTTTCCTCACTTCCTCTTCTCGTTTCGAGTTTTTATTTTTTCTTTAAGATACTTTTAAAGTCCCATTGGCCTATCATAGAAGATCCGTTCATCCATCAGCTTTGGTTTTCCGTCCATTTTAGGTGTAAAATCCATGAGATTCAATATCTGGGTTTGCAAATCAATTCCCGGTGCTATCTCGGTGAGATAGATTCCGTCCTTCCTGAGCTCAAATACTGCGCGTTCCGTTAGATACATGACCTGCTGTCCAAGCCTGGACGCAAGATCTCCGCTGAAGGTGATTTGCTCAACGATGTCCAGAAATTTCTTCTCTTTTCCTTCTTCAATAATTTTAAGCTTACCGTTTTCAACCTCGGTTTTCAGTCCGGATGCCGTGAAAGTGCCGCAGAAGAATACGCGTTTTGAACTCTGGGTAATATTGATAAAGCCACCGCAGCCGGCAAGTCTTGGACCAAATTTGCTGACGTTTATATTTCCATATTGATCAGTCTGTGCCAACCCTAAAAAGGCCAGATCAATACCACCGCCGTCGTAAAAATCAAATTGCTCATGGTGAGCGAGAATGCACTCGGGATTTACCGATGCACCAAATCTGGCTCCTCCTGCCGGAATGCCACCGATGGGTCCTGCTTCCACGGTCAGTGTCATATAATCTCCGATTCCCTCTTCATTTGCAACTGCAGCAATGTATTCAGGGATACCGATACCCAAATTGACAATGGTATTTTCAGTCAGTTCAATTGCCCCTCTGCGTCCGATAATCTTTTTTGCGGAAAGGGGAGGGGGATTAATATTGCTTACAGGAATCCGGATCTCTCCCGTCAGGGAAGGATCAAAATCACAGTTGTAAGTTTGTTCGTGATCCTTAGGATCTGCAATGATGATGGCATCAACATAAATTCTGGGAATTTTAACAAGGCGCGGGTCCAATGTGCCTTCCTTTACGATCTTTTCCACCTGCACGAAGACCTTCCCTCCGCTGTTCTTTGCGGCTTGTGCAACGGCGGTAACCTCGTTAAGGCCGATCTCGCGTTCCAATGTCACATTGCCGGCTTCATCCGCATAGGATCCTCTGAGGAAGGCCACATGGATAGGAAACGCCTTATAGAGAAGCTTTTCCTGGCCTAAAATATTTACGACTTCCACAAGATCATCCGTCGTAATATCATTTAGCTTCCCTCCACCTTTTCGCGGGTCAACATAGGTCTCAAGACCTACATGGGTAATGGTTCCCGGCTTTCCGGCTGCAATGTCTCTGCATAGATGGGATAAGACTCCTTGGGGAAGGTTGTATCCTTCGAATTCATTGTTCAATATACATTCTGCAAGGGTGGGAGCTGTATTGTAATGCCCCGCTATCACTCGTTTCACCATTCCCTTGTGAGCTAGATGATCACCGCCCCGGCCGTCTCTGTTACCTGCAGATCCGGCATAAAAATATGTAATATTTTTAGGAGACCCGGTATTCAGCCATCTTCTCTCCAGGGCGGCAATCAGTCCTTCGGGAATACAGCTGCTAACGAATCCGCTGTGCGCGACGGTGTCTCCATCCTTTATTTGAGCTGCCGCTTCGTCCGCAGTTATGATTGTTACGTGCTTCATTATTGCCTCCATCACGGCGCTTTGCGCCGCTATAAATAATTAATGATTGAAAATCAAGGAGCATCAGGAACTATATTTTTTGAGCGTGTCGCCTGCAATAATAATCCTTTGAATTTCACTTGTTCCACCGGAGGATATGGATGTTAAGGCATCTCGCAGAAATCTACCGGTAGGATATTCATTGATGATGCCATAGGCACCCATGAGTTCAATGGTACGCTTGGCCGCTCTGGATGCCGCTTCCGTTCCAAAATGTTTTGCCATTCCGAACTCAACCGTGGCAGGGACACCTTCATCTTTTAAAGCGGCCGCTCTGTAAAGCAGTAAATTCGCTGCTTCATAATCAAGTCGATTTTCAGCAATATGGAACTGGATTGCCTGAAGCTTGGAAAGAGGCTTGCCGTATAGGATTCTGTCATTGGCAAACTTTACCCCTTCTTCCAGGCATCCTCGCATAATGGCGACACAAATGGCTGCCATGCTGGCTCTGCCGATCTCTCCGATGATCTTCAATGCGGCATTATTTCCGTTCCCAATCGCTCCAATGAGATTTTCTTCGGGAACAACAACGTTGGAAAAAATCAATTCCCCGGTAACGGAACCTCTGAGTCCGAGCTTGTGCTCTTTTCTGCCGGGTGCGAAGCCTTCCGTTCCTTTTTCAATCATTATGGCGGAGAACTGTCCTCTTCCTTTTTCATCCACTCCCGTTTTTGCGGTTATGATCGCATAGTCTGCAATATGGGAATTTGTTATGAAGCACTTTCTTCCGTTGATATGCCACTTGCCGTCCTTTAAAACGGCTTCTGTTTTCTGCCCGCCGACATCAGAGCCGCCTCCGGGTTCTGTAGTGCAAAGACCGCCGATTTTTTCTCCAGTGCATAAAGATGGAAGATATTTGTTCTTCTGTTCTTCCGTACCGTAATCCAAAATGGTTCCGATACATAACTGGTGCGTGAAAATAAACATTGCGAGACCTGGAGAATATCGTGCAATAGATTCGATTGCCATTACTCTTTCTACATGGCCGAGACCTGCACCGCCGTATTCTTCCGGCACAAAGATACCGAGAATACCTAGGTCTCCAAGTTTAGGGAAAATTTCTACCGGACAAGAGTCCTCCTCATCCCATTTTGCTGCATTTGAGGCCACTTCCTGTTTGACGAAATCGTCAAAGGCTTCTTTCAACAACTGTTGCTCTTCTGTTAAATGAAAATTCATGCATAGCACCTCCATTTTTGATTTAAATTGTTAAATTTTTGACTTACAGCTTTACTTTATCACCTTGAAGATTATCTGAAAAATAAGAAAATTTGATCACCCTATAGGAATTCTTATCTTGTAAAATTTCCTCATTCTGGAATACAATGTTCACAAAAGAAAGGGTCATCAAAAAGGAGAGAACCTTTTTTAGCAACGTGAAAGGAAGAAGAAAAGAAGGACGATGATGAAAAAGCGAATCAGCCAATTTAACGGCAGCAAAGATTATATTGTTTCGGAAGAACTGAGAGATGCAGTTAATATTTCAATCGCTTTAAAAAAGCCTCTGTTGATCAAGGGCGAACCGGGGACAGGAAAAACCATGCTCGCGGAAGCGATTTCCGAAGCACTGGATAAGGAATTGATTATTTGGAATATTAAATCCACCACAAAGGCGCAGGAAGGCCTCTACCAGTATGATACGGTACAGCGTCTCTATGACAGCCAGTTCGGGGATGGCGATGTTAAGGATATCCGAAGGTATATTAAGCTGGGAAAACTGGGAGAATCTTTTGTTTCGGATTTGCAGGTTGTGCTGCTGATCGATGAAATTGATAAGGCGGATCTGGAATTTCCGAATGATCTTTTATGGGAATTGGATAAAATGGAGTTTTACATAAACGAAACAAAGGAAACGATTTGTGCGAAATACCGTCCGATTGTCATCATAACCTCAAATGCAGAAAAAGAATTGCCGGATGCCTTTCTCAGACGCTGTATCTTCCATTATATCGCATTTCCGGATCCGGATAAGATGGAAGAGATCGTCAGGGTTCACTATCCGGATCTTGAAAAGAAGCTTCTGGATCAGGCGCTGGAAGTGTTTTATCAAATACGTGGGATGAATGATCTGCAAAAAAAACCGGGGACGTCGGAATTGCTTGACTGGCTCCAGGCATTGATTCTATCGGGTATCCCCGTTGAAAAAATTAAGGAAGTTCCTTTTATGGGCACATTACTAAAGAAAAACCAGGATATTGAGGCTTTTCATGATATTCGTGAAAAAGGGTATGCTGTAAAACGCTGGGTTTAGCTGTGCTGTGATACGGACGGAGCTTTTAAGTGGAAGAGGAATGATTGGTATTGGGAGAGAAGCATGTTTATCACTTTTTTTTATTTATTAAGAGCCAATGGCGTGAAGGTATCCGTAAACGAATGGCTGATGCTTATGGAAGCTCTGGATAGCGGTCTTGCGCAATCCAGCTTGATGGGCTTTTATCGAATCTGTAAAGCTGTTATCGTAAAAAGCGAAGGGGATATTGATAAATTTGACCTAGCCTTTCTCTCTTTTTTTCGAGGAATAGGGACGTCAGAGGAGCTTTCGGAGGCATTTTGGAAATGGCTGAAGGAAGATATACGCGTCAGGGACATAAACGATAAAGATATGCTGGATGATTATCTGCTTGAGTTGGAAGAGTTGCAGAAGCGTTTTGAAGAGCGGAAGCGGGAGCAGAAAGAACGACATGACGGCGGTAATTACTGGATTGGTACAGGCGGCACCTCTACCATGGGGCACAGCGGATATCATGAAAGAGGAATCCGGGTCGGTGGTGAAAGCCGCCATAAAAATGCGGTGCAGATCGCCGGAGAGCGTAATTTCAAAGATTTTCGACAAGACTGCCTATTGGACATTCGAAATTTTCAAATGGCCTTTCGCAAGCTTAGGCAGTATACCGCTCGCGTTGATGGCCAGGAAACAGAATTGGACATCGACTTAACGGTAAAGCAGACAGGGGAAAACGCCGGCAGGCTTTCTCTGATGTGGAGAAAACCACGAAAGAATATTGTAAAATTGCTGATACTTTTTGATTCTGACGGATCCATGCTTCCCTATAACCGACTGTGCAGCCGACTTTTTCAAGCGGTCAGCAAAACGAATCACTTTCGGGACCTGAAGGTTTACTTTTTTCACAACTGCGTATACGATCATCTTTACACCTCCCCCACATGCAGGAAGGAGGAATGGATTAAAACAGAATGGATATTACAAAATCTGAATCAGGATTACAAACTGATCCTTGTGGGAGACGGTGCCATGGCACCATCGGAACTCTTGCAAAAGGGAGGAAATGCAATCATCGGACTGTATAACGAAATTCCCGGAATTGACTGGCTGAATCGGCTGGATAAAAGATATGATAAAAGTATCTGGCTGAATCCTGTTTCTGTGGAGAAGTGGGACACGGTTTATGGAAATCGGACGCTTAAGATGATCCGAGATATTTTTCCCATGTATGAACTGACGCTGGATGGTATTGAAGCAGGAATAAAAAAATTGCTGGTAAATAGATAATCAAAATATAAAATACAAATTTCATCTACCTTCTACTTGATGTCCACTGGATCAATGAAAAATGCAGCCACTATTGTGGCTTTGAGGGCATTTTTCATTTGTTCAGGTGCAGTTTTTTTTCGTTTATCTTTAAAAATCTTGCACTTGAGCATGACGTTTGAAAAACGGCATGCTCAGTAAGACATCAAAAGGCATAAACTCGATACCTATATCTTTGATGCGGCTTTCGCCACGCGAAAAAATTGCATTTGCAATTTATTCAGCAGACATTACTTATATGGAAGCGGTCTAAAATGATTGCTTCCATATTTTTTTTCCGGGTCTTCGATATCATATTCTGTAGGCTAATGCTGTTGATTCTGCTTCTATAAAATGGTAGAATAATTTGGGCTTTACTAAATATCACGACAATTTTGTAAGCCCTAACTGAAGGAGTAAGTGGGGGGATTATATGAACAGCTCCAGATATAAAGACCAAGAGTATATCCATAGACCCATCAGAGACTTAAAGGATATGATAGATACCAGTGCAGCACTGTATGCTGATAAAAATGCTTTTTTGGTTAAAAATGCGCCAGGCGGAACCTATGTACCTATAAAATTCGACCGGTTTAAAGCGGATATTGATGAGTTTGGAACGGCATTGATGGATTTGGGTCTGGCCGGTAAAAAAATTGCAGTGATTGGAGAAAACCGTTACGAGTGGGTTGTGACTTATCTGGCGGTGGTGAACGGAGTGGGGGTAATTGTACCTCTCGACAGAGAACTGCCCGCGCAGGAAGTTCATAACCTGCTGGAAAGAGCCGGGGTCAGTGCTATTGTTTACTCCAGTAAGGTTGGTTCTGTTGTGGAAGAAGCAATTCAGGGGATTGAAAACATTGAATATATTATTAGCATGGATGCGCTTGAGCATATAGAAAACAAGCTTTCTATGAAGCTGCTGCAGCGAGCCGGAAGGCGGCTTTTATTGGAAGAACAGCGGTATTTTGTAGATGCAAAGATTGACCCGGAGATAATGTGCTCTTTGATCTTTACCTCGGGTACAACAGGACTTGCAAAAGGCGTTATGCTGTCTCATAAAAATATTACGGCAAATGTTTATAATATGTCAAAATACGTTGACGTTTCCAATCACTTTACAGGCTTATCCGTATTGCCTATGCATCATACCTATGAATTGACCTGTCATGTATTTACTTCTATGTACCAGGGCTGTTGTGTGGCAATTTGTGAAGGTTTGAAATATATCGTAAAAAACATGGCGGAGGCAAAAGCTACTGTAATGCTTGGCGTACCGCTCATTTTTGAGTCCATGCATAAAAAAGTTTGGAAAAAAGCGGAGGAAAGTGGAAAAGCCGATAAAATGAGAAAGGCGGTACAGCTTTCCAAAAAGCTTGAAAAATTAAATATAAAATCGATGAAAAAGCTGTTCAAAGCGGTTCATCAAGCCATGGGGGGGCATATGCAGCTGCTGATATCTGGTGCTGCCGCGATCGATGCCAATGTCATAGAGGACTTCAATGCCATGGGTTTTACCATGATACAAGGCTATGGCATGACAGAGAATGCTCCGATTATTGCGGTGAATAAGGATCGCTATTTCAAGCCGGCTTCTGCAGGTCTTCCCATGCCTGGAACTGAGGTAAAAATCATCGATCAAGATGAAAACGGCGTGGGTGAAATTATCTGCAAAGGAGATTCCGTCATGATTGGATATTACGATAACCCGGAGGAAACGGCTAAGGTTTTGGTGGACGGATGGCTTCATACCGGAGATTATGGATATTTTGACAAGGATGGATTCCTTTATATCTCCGGAAGAAAAAAGAATGTGATCGTAACAAAAAATGGGAAAAATATTTTTCCTGAAGAGGTAGAATTTTATTTGAATAAGAGCGATTATATGAAGGAAGTTCTTGTTTGGGGACTTGAGGACGAAAGATCGGGAGATACGATTGTATGTGCAGAAATCTTCCCTGATTATCCTGTTATTGCAGGAAAATTCGGCAAGATTTCTGAGGACGAAATAAAACGGCTCTTAAAAAGAGAAATCGATGAAATCAATGAACATATGCCGCTTTACAAACGGGTAAAACGGTTTGAAATACGGGAAGAGGAGTTCGAAAAAACGACGACCAAAAAAATAAAACGGTATACTGCACACCATGGGTAAGGAGGAAAAGGAAATGGAAATGGATCCAATCCAGTATAAGGCAATCAAGGAAAAGGAAATGGAATATGCGGTAAAGCGTGTGGAAGATGTCAGAAGCAGCAAAGATAAATACATCATGTACCGAGACATCAGACCAATTGTCGATTTGAAGCAGATGTTCGAATCCAGCGTTGAATTATATGGTGATAACATTGCTTTTCATGTGAAAGACAAGATTGGAGAACCTTATCGCGGTATCACCTACAAGGAAGCAAAGACTGATGTGGATGCACTGGGAACTGCATTGATTTCCTTGGGACTGAAGGGAAAAAGTATTTCCATCATCGGTGAGAACCGATATGAGTGGGCTATTTCTTATTTGGCCGCGGTTTGCGGGACTGGTATCGTTGTGCCGCTTGATAAAGAACTCGGAGCCGCTGAATTGGAACAGCTGGTCAAAGAAGCGGAGGTTGAATGTATCATTTATGCAAAGAAATACGAAGAGATCTTTCGGGAAATCAGAGACCGGGGTGAAACAAATTTAAGATACCTGGTCAATATGGATGCAGAAATCAGTGACGAACAAATTTTATCCCTGAGGGAGATCACAGAAGCGGGGAAAGTGTTGATCGAAAGTGGAAACAGAGCGTTTCTGGATGCACAGATTGAACGGGATGCCATGAGCATCCTCATCTTTACCTCAGGCACAACGGGAATTGCCAAGGGAGTTATGCTTTCTCACGGTAATATTGTAGAGGATCTGATGTCCTCTCCTACTTTACTTGAAGTTCGCCCGACGGATGTGTTTTTTTCCGTGCTTCCGATTCACCATACATACGAATGTACCTGCGGTTTTCTGATGCCGCTTTACAGGGGAGCTTCCGTAGCCTATTGTGAAGGACTGAAATATATCGTAAAGAATCTTTCGGAAGCAAGACCGACCATATTTTTGGGTGTGCCGCTGCTCATTGAAAGCTTGTATAAGAAGATCTGGCAGAATGCAAAGAAATCCGGTAAAGATAAAACCTTAAAACGAGTGATTGCGTTGAATAAAAAGACCAAGAAAATCGGCTTAGATCTGGCGCCAATTTTTTTCAAAAAAATACAAGCTCTGTTCGGAGGCAGAATGAAGGTAATCATCTGCGGAGGTGCTGCCATTGATCCAGAGGTGCTGCAGGGCATTAGAAATTTTGGTGTTAACGCGGTTCAGGGATATGGCCTGACGGAATGCGCACCGATTTGTGCCCTGAATCCTGACAAATATCCTAAAAATAATGCGGCAGGATATATTCCTCCGGCGTTTGATATTAAAATCCATGAGCCGAACCAGGAAACAGGGATCGGCGAAATTTGTGCAAAGGGTGGCAATGTCATGCTGGGATACTATAAAAATCCGGAAGCGACGGCAGATGTGCTCAGGGATGGATGGTTCCATACGGGAGATATTGGATATCTGGATGAAGATCGGTTTGTACACATCACTGGCAGAACTAAAAATGTTATTATAACGAAAAATGGAAAGAATGTATATCCGGAAGAAATCGAAAACTATATCGGCAGAATTCCCTATGTGGAGGAATGTCTGGTTTGGGGAAAAGATAGCGAAGATACCGGAGAAACTTTGATCGTTGCAAGTATACGCGCTGATTATGAAGGGGTGAAGGACGTATTTGGTGAAAGCTATACTGACGAAGATGTGGCTGGCTTGATTTGGCAGGAGATCGATGTTTTAAACACCAAATTACCTTTCTTTAAACGGATTAAAAAAATTGACATTCGAAAAGAAGAATTTGAAAAAACTACCGGTAAGAAAATCAAACGATTCGTCGATGCTAACAAAAAAATCGATGAATGACATGATCTAATTTATATCTAAAGGGTATGGACAAAATTTCTTACATAATGCGAAAAAATATATTGAATCAACAGGAGACAAGGAAATGAATCATTTAGAAAACAGATATCCTATGCTGGAACTGGATCTAAAGAAGTTCAGGCATAACATTGATCAAGCGGTTTTACGCTGCGGTAAGATGGGTGTCGGCTTGGCAGGGGTTATCAAAGGCTTTACAGGTATCCCGGAGGGGACAAGAGAATTTGCCGAAGCTGGATGTAATTTTATTGCGTCCTCCCGTTTAGAACAGATCCAAGCTGCGATTGATTTTGGGATCAAAGCAAAATATTTGCTGATGCGTATCCCCATGCTCAGTGAAATTCCGGAAGCGGTCAGACTGGCTGATATCAGTTTAAACAGTGAGGTCGAAGTACTAAAAGCATTGAATGAAGAAGCGTTAAAACAAGAGAAAATACATAAGGTGATTCTTATGGTTGACCTTGGTGATCTTCGGGAAGGATTCTGGGGGAAAAAGGAACTTCTTGACGCAGCGCTGATGGTGGAAAATGAAATGGATGGTCTGTATCTTTCAGGAGTAGGAACCAATCTCGGCTGTTATGGTTCCATCCTTGCCACACCGGAAAAGATGAATGAATTGATTGCCGATGCAGAAATGATTGAAGCTGCCATAGGACGCAAGCTTGACATTATCTCTGGCGGAGCAACTTCTTCTTTTCCGATGGTACTTGATGGGACGCTGCCTGAAAGGATCAACAACCTTAGGATCGGGGAAGGCATCATACTTGCTAAAGATCTGAAGGATTTGCGTAATCTGGATATGGGATTCATGTACCAGGATGCGTTTACGCTCAAAGCTCAGATTATTGAAGTCAAGGATAAGCCGAGCTATCCGGTGGGAGAATTGTCCTTTGATGCCTTTGGAAACGTCGAGACCTATGAGGATCGCGGAAGTCGCAAAAGGGCACTGCTTGCCCTTGGAAAAGTCGATGTTGCATATCCGGACATGATCTGTCCAAGAGACAAGGGAGTGGAAATTCTGGGTGCCAGCAGTGACCATCTGATTATGGATATTGAAGATGCGGAGAGAAAATTCAAAGTAGGCGATATTATGGAATTTGATCTTTCTTATGCAACCCTCGTTTTCGCAAGCAATTCACCGAACGTAAAAATCGTTTGTAGAAAATAATAATTCATTTGGAAGGGGAGCTTTGCTCCCCTTTTATCAATCTTGCAGAAAATCAACTTGTTGTCAATTCGCTTTGTCAAGAATCTTAAAGGAGGGATAAATCATGAATACAAATAATAAGGTAAAGGGACTGGCTAGATATCCGGGGATGTGCAGGGAGGTTTTTGATACCTTACATAAATATGACCTGGGTATCATGCAGATGCAGCGCCCTGAAACACTATACCTGGGGATACAGCGTTGGTGGGCAACAAAAAACCTTTATGAAAATATTGGTTTCATAAAACATTGCAGAGAGCTTGCTGCACAGGTTGTAGATTACATGGAAGCTTATGTGCAGGTCGGATATGAGACGGTAGGGGTGTTAGGTTGTGATGGTTCACCTACCTGTGGAGTTAATTTAACAAGTTGGAATGAAGACTGGGGCGGCTGTCCTGTAGATTTAACTTACAGTGATGCACTGATAGAAGGAACGGGAGTCTACATGGAAGAGTTAAAAAAAGAAATTGAAGCAAAAGGATTAAAATTGCCACCTTTTTATGGGTTGGCTCTGGATGATGAATCCGCTGACATGAATAAAATTTTATCTGATTTTGACATCTTTATCCGGGGTGTTTGTGAGAAATAGCCAACAAAAAAACTATATGGTGATTCACGTCACCATATAGTTTTTTTGTTGTTGTATGATTTAATTGTTTCGGGAGTTTCTTTTTCATGTCAAAAATTATTAGCAGTTAATTTTTGATTTTCTATTGTACTTGATACATTCCATGGCTGCTCATATACTGAAAGATCTGTTCCCCATGGTTTTGCTCATCCTGCTGAATATGCTGAAGTGCTTGTCTGATATTTGGGTGGCTGGATTCAAAAACACTGGTTCCATAAGCACTGGAAACGTGTTTCTCTGTTGTGAGCATATCTTGCAGTAGGTATTTATCCGTGCTATTGCTTCCATTGCCCGTTGAACTTAAATTAGTCAGCCCGGAAGTTTTTCCTGTCTGAACTGACTGCATGCCCTGAGAAGCTGTGCTTGTCTGGCTGCCACTTTGATTTTGCGTTCCTCCCTGGCTGCTTTGTTGCTGTTGACTGCCTTGTCCTCCACTTTGCAGAAACTGATTTACGGTATCATAGTGTTTCTGCTCTTCATTGGCAAGTTTGGTAAAAAGTTGACTTAGCTGAGGATCTTGTGCCTGCTGGGCATAGTTATTGTATTTGATGACACAAAGATCCTCTTCACTCTTTAAATCCTCTAAAAGCATTCTCTCTTTTTGACTCAATTGTTCTTGCAAAATAATCACCTCCATATATAGTTTGGAGGTGAAAAGAAAAATTATACGAGGTAGTGTAAAATAAAAAAAGTGTTGCTCTTCATGCTTGATACATTTAGAAGCAATACTTAATCATTATTTTACCATTTGCCTTTTTGCATATGTCCGGCAAGCTCGGCTTTGGATCTTTGCTTGATCACCCAAGCTTCTTGTTTTGCTTTTTCAAAAGCTGCAACGCAAGGAGGATCAAGATTGATTTCGATTCCTTCTTCTGCCAAGTCGTTAATTGCCATTGCCAGGTTTATGATTTCCATATGGATATCATTGGTTCTGTCAGATGAATAAACCTTTTTTGTTTCCTCTTCTGAAAGAGCATTAAATTTTTCTGCGGGAGCACCGCATTTTGGACATGCTGCCGGAGCATTGTCTCCCTCATGAATATAACCGCAAACTGTACATTTCCACAACATTTTTCTATTCTCCTCTCAATTTATGATTTTTGTTATTAATAATGATACGATTTCCTTTGAATATCAGATCAATTTGGTGATATACCTTTCGACTGACCTACAAAAGCATTTTCAATGCTATATAATTATTTTACCACCGTATTCCATAGTTAAACATTTCTTTTTTAACAGGACGATTTGTTATTCTCCAAAATATCTCTTTAACAGCCCTTCAAAACCGCAACCGTGTCTAGCTTCGTCTTTGGCCATTTCATGTACTGTATCGTGGATTGCATCAAGATTAAGCTCTTTGGCTCTTTTTGCCAGCTCTCTTTTGCCAGCACACGCACCGCGCTCTGCATCTACTCTCATCTGAAGATTTTTCTTTGTGGAATCAGAGATAACTTCTCCTAGAAGTTCTGCAAATTTGGCAGCATGTTCCGCTTCTTCAAAAGCGGCCAGCTTGTAGAACGCTCCGATTTCCGGATAGCCTTCTCTTTCAGCAACACGTGCCATAGCAAGGTACATTCCGACCTCGGTACATTCTCCTGTAAAGTTATCTTTAAGACCCTGTATCACTTCAGGATCAACACCATTTGCTACACCGACAACATGCTGGTCAGCCCATTCGCTTGTGCCGCTGCCTGCCTGCTTAAACTTTTCTTTTGCTGCTTTGCATTGCGGACATTGATCAGGAGCCTGATCTCCCTCAAAAGTGTAACCACATACGGAACATACCCATTTACTCATAATAATTTCCTCCATTTGTTTCTCGCAATTTAATTTTAATATTAGGGCTTGCGGAACGATTTGTAATGTTTTGATTTGCCCGGCATCCCTTGTTTCAAAGTGTTCTGTAAAGTTTATACCACCAGAGTCAATCTACAAACACGATTTTTTTAATTCATTACATAGTTGTAACAAAAATAAAAAAGGGAATAATAAAAAGATATTCATAAGGAAGAAATCAGCCTTTATACTACAACCATAAGGTGAATGCAAGCCTTGTAACTTTATAACTTTGAACCGTGCTATTTACTTTTTCAATGAAATTGGTATAATAAAAAGAGTTGTCTCTCTTGTTGATGAAGAAGTAAAAGGACAAGCCGGATATTGAATCTGTGTTGTAAACTAGGCAACAATTGAAGGAGGACACGGAATGAGAAAAATCTCATTATTGTTGGTGACAATAATGATTTTGTCTGCATTTATAACAGGCTGCGGTGAGAGCATCGAAGACGTGGAAGAAGGCGCATTGCCTGAAACAATAAAAATTGGTGTGTTTGAACCATTAACCGGTGCAAATGCTGCGGGCGGAGAACTTGAAAAGGTGGGTATTGATCTTGCCCATGAGCTTTATCAGACCGTAACCATTGATGGACAAGATATTCCAGTGGAGCTGAAATATGCTGACAACAAATCTGATAAGATTGAATCAGTCAATGCAGCAAGAAATCTTGTTGATGATTTTGGTGCGCATATTATTATCGGTAGCTGGGGAAGTCCTAACTCGATTGCGGCAGGACCGGTCTACAAAGAGGCTCAAATTCCTGCAATCGGAACTTCCTGCACAAATCCGCTTGTTACTCTTGGGAATGATTATTACTTCAGAGTATGCTTCATTGATCCTTTCCAGGGTGCTGTAATGGCGAATTATGCCGTAAATGAGGGTGGATACAAAAAAGTAGCCATTATTCAGGAAGTATCAAACGATTATTCTGTAGCTCTTTCTCAGATCTTCACAACTAAGATGAAGGAATTGACTGATGATGAAAACTGCATTACAAGCGTAGGAAACTATAGTACCGGCAATCATGATTTCAGTGCACAACTAACTGCAATTAAGAACTCTGACGCGCAAGCGCTTTTCTTCCCGGGCAACTTCACAGAGTCTGCACTGATTATGAAACAGGCAAGAGAACTTGGCATCGCCATCCCGTTTCTGGGAGGAGATACCTGGGAAACTCCTAAGGTAATTCAAATCGCAGGGGAAGCTTCAGAAGGTGCAGTATATTCTAGTTTCTATGATCCTGCTGCACCATTAACAGGCAGAACTACAGAATTTCTTGATGCGTATGCAGAAAAATATGGTGAAGATACGCTTGCCGCAGGCGTAACCGCGCTAGGTTTCGATGCTTATTTGTTGGCAATCGAAACAATCGAAAAAGCGGGAAGTCTTGATGGTACTACTCTGAGAAATACTCTCGCTGAGACAAAAGACTTCGAAGGAGCAACCGGCTATGTTACACTGGATGAAAATGGAGATGCTGTAAAACCTGCTGTTATTAAGACAATTCAGGATGGACGATTTGTTTACAAATCTTTTGTAGAACCATTTTAGTTCCATATAAAACAAAACTTATCTTGGAGAATAAAAATGCATAAGAAAAAAAATCAAATAACGGCGGCAGTATTGCTCCTTCTTCTATGTATGACTTTGTTGTCAGGTTGCGCAACCTATAAAAATTTTAAAAGTACTTTTCTGGATAAGGATGCAGAGGATAAAGCAACAGTAAGAATTGGAGTGTTTGAACCTTTGTCAGGAAAAGAGAAGGAACATGGGGAACTGGAATTGCAGGGAATAGAGCTTGCACATGAGATCTTTCCAGAAATGATTGGTAAAAAAATTGAACTGGTGTATGCAGATAATCAATCAAATGTAGATGTTGCAGCATCAGCGGCGCAGGATCTGATGGAAAAGAAGGTGTCCGTAGTTTTAGGAAGTTACGGAAGTACGTTGTCTCTGGCAGGAGGAGAATTTTTTGCAGAAGCGAAAATCCCTGCTATAACGATTACCTCCACCAATCCCTTAGTAACAAAAAGTAATGACTACTACTTCAGAACCTGTTTTGTGGAGTCCTTTCAAGGGGTTGCTCTTGCTAAGTATTCCATAGAGCAGATGGGCATAAGTAAAGCAGCCATTTTTAAAGATGCGGAAGACGATTATGCCGCCGCCGTTTCACAAACCTTTTCTGATAAATATGTTCAGCTTACTTCAGATGAAAATGCAATCACGAAAGTAATTGAATATACTTCAAAACAGAAAGACTTTAAAAAACAGCTTCAAGAAGTAGATGATTCCGATGCGGGTGTCGTTCTTTTGGCAAGCCAAACGGACGATGCAATTGAAATCTTAAAGCAGGCAAAGGAAATGGGAATTCAGCTGGTCTTTCTGGGTACTGATGACTGGGAAAGCAAGGAATTTCTTGAATCTGGAGGTACTGCTGTAGAAGGAGTTATATTCTCCACATATTATGATGCAGATGCTGGAATCACAGAAAATTCAGAAGTATTTTTAAAAGCATACAGGGAAAAATACGGGAAAGATGCGGAACCGCCGAGTGACGTTGCTCTTGGATTTGATGCCTATTTTCTGGCAATCAACGCAATTGGTACAGCTGGAACTTCCGTTGATGGGAAAGCCATCAAAGATCAATTGGCAGCTACTAAAAATTATCCCGGTGCTTCTGGCAACATCACGTTTGACGAGAATGGTGATCCCATTAAATCCGTTGTTATTAAAACCATTACAAATGGTAAATTTGTTCATATACACACAGTTGAGCCGATATGGCAATAAGGAGGAAAACATGGAACAGAATATCAAAGAAGCGATTGAAAACATTAGACCGTTTTTACAAAGAGATGGCGGGGATGTGCAATTTGTGGAATATACAGGTGATAAAATCGTAAAAGTAAAGCTGCAGGGTGCTTGTCATGGCTGCCCGGGAGCACAAATGACCTTAAAAGGTGTAATCGAAAGAATCTTAAAGGAGCAGTATCCGGAAATTGCCGGAGTAGAATCCGTTTAATATGAAAAAGACTGTTATCATATTGGCAACGCTGATCATTGCGGTGGGATTATATATCATACTCCCGCCTCTTATGTATGAAAATAATAAGGCGGTCATGCCGATTCCTCCTGCAGCGGAAGAAAAAGAGGAAGCCGTTTCGCTTAATATTTCAGCTGTTGGAGATGTAATGGTTCATAAAACTCAAATACTGGCGCAATATGACCGCGCAACTGATACTTATAATTTCGACAATAATTTTGAATATATAAAAAAATACATAGAAAAGGCAGATCTCGCTTTATGTAATCTCGAAACGACCTTCGCGGGAGGAAAATACACCGGATATCCGGTGTTCAACGCACCGGAAAGCCTTGCTGATGCCTTGAAAGAAGCTGGGTTTGATGTAGCTCTGACTGCAAACAATCATATGATGGATATGGGGCTTTCCGGCATGAGGAGAACTCTTGAAATATCAAGGAACGAAGAATTAGAGACTGCGGGAACACATTTAGAAGGAGAAAAGGATTATACGCTTCTTGATGTGAAAAATGTGAAAATAGGGGTTGTGGCATATTGTTATGAGACTCCGGAGGTAGGTGCAGTACCAACAATCAACGGAAGCCATATCTCCGAAGAAGCCTGGCCACTATTAAATACTTTTAGTTACAATCATTTGGAAGAAGATCTTCAAAAAGTGAAGCAAAGCATCCAGAAAGCCAGAGCTGATGGGGCGGAAATCGTCATCTGTTATTTTCATTGGGGCGAAGAATATCAGAGGTCTCCCAATGAATATCAACAATACATTGCAAAAGAAGCTGCCGGTTATGGTGCAGATATGATCTTTGCATCACATCCACATGTTCTTCAAGGTATGGAGCTGATCATCGATGCGGTATCTGGTAGAAAAATCCCGGTTTTCTATTCCATGGGAAACTTTATATCCAATCAAAGAACAGAAACCCTTGATAATCGATACACAGAACAGGGAATGATTGCCGAGGTGGAACTGGAATATATGAAAAGCACGAAGCAAATTTTGACCATTCGGATGAAAGCGATTCCTACCTGGGTTGATAAATATAAAAAGAGCGGGAAAGATGTGTATGCCATTATTCCACTGGACAATGTGCTGCATGAAAATCCTTCTCTTGTCGAATCGGGTCACTTTTCCCGGGCAGAACAGGCACTCGCAGACATTAAGGGATTACTGGGAGAAGAGTATATCAAAACCACAGACGGAGAACAATAAAGAGTAATTCGAATCATTGGGGAGGTTCAATATAATGGAAATGAAGTACTTAGACCTGATTGATGAATACAAAGCGGAAATGATAAAGACCTTGCAGGAACTGATTGCGATTAAAAGTGTGGCTGCGGAACCGGACAGTGACGCACCTTTTGGAAGGGGAGTTCAGGAGGCTTTTGAGTATATGCTGGAAAAAGCCAGGGAGGAAGGATTTGACACGGAAAACATCGACCATTATGGCGGGCATATCGAGTTTGGCGGTTACCTTCTGGATGAAGAAGGTGATGTTGTGGGAACCAGTGAAGAAATCATGGGTATCCTGGGGCATCTTGATGTGGTTCCGGAAGGAAAGGATTGGGACTATGATCCTTATGGCGGTCAATTGGTGGAAGATAGAATATATGGTCGCGGTGCCATCGACGATAAGGGTCCGACTGTAGCAGCTTTTTATGCCATGAAGGCTTTGAAGGATGCAGGCATCATCCCGGAAAAGAAAGTTCGTCTGATTCTGGGGCTTGATGAGGAGACGGGATGGAAAGGAATGGACTATTACCTTAAACATGTGAAACCGCCGACTTTCGGCTTCACTCCTGATGGTGAATTCCCTGCAATTCATGGAGAGATGGGCATCTTGGTCTTTGACATTGCTAAGAAAATTGGAAAATCTCCGGCAAATGCAAAAGGTGTGGCTTTGAGAAGCATGACAGGCGGAAATGCACCAAATATGGTAGCGGATCATGCCAGAGCTGTTATTAAAGCCGATTCGTATGACGGCATCCGCGAGAAGCTGGCTGAGTTCAGGAAATCTACAGGATATCAGATCAATGCGAAAGGAATGGGAAAAAATCTGGAAATTACAACCTTAGGAGTATCTTCTCACGGTGCGAGACCAAGCAGCGGATTGAATGCTATTTCGATTTTGATGAAATTTCTTGAGGAAATCAATCTGGAAAATGAGGAAATCCGTGATTTTTTAGACTTTTATAATCAACACATTGGATTTGAGCTGGATGGAGCTTCCTTAGGCTGTGGCTTTGAAGACGAACCGTCAGGAAAGCTGATTCTAAATGTGGGAATGGTAAATATCGACAATGAGTCAGCAAGCCTTACCATCAATATACGTTACCCTGTCACACGGAAGGAAGAACAGATTTATAATTCAATTCTGCCTGTGATCAATCAATTTAATATGGGAATTGTTAAAAAGAGCCACCAGGCGCCGATCTTCATTTCGAAGGATGATGAGATGATCCGAACCCTGATGGATGTCTATAAAAAGCATACGGGAGATATGAATAGTGAGCCAATCGTAATCGGAGGAGGCACTTACGCCAGAGCTGTGAAAAACACAGTGGCATTTGGAGCAAATTTCCCGGGAGAACCCGAGCTTGCTCATCAAAAAAACGAGTATATGTCAGTAACCAACCTTGTGAAATGTACTAAAATCTTTGCAGATGCAATCTTCAAGTTGGCAGGCGGACAATTGAGGGGAGAGAAACAACTGTGATAAACCGTCACGGAAACCTTTTGTGAAATCATTTCTGTTTGACAGACAACTTTGATGGGAATATAATAATACAGTAAAATCTGTTTCAGGGCGAGGTGTGATTCCTCACCGGCGGTAAAGAGCGAAATGCTATAAGTCCGCGAGCCATCAGGCAGAATCGGTTAGATTCCGATACCGACGGTATAGTCCGGACGAAAGAAACACAGACTAGAATTGTATTCTATGATGTGAGTATTGCCTTGAAAGAAATTTCAAGGCTTTTTTTAATTGCCTGACAGATTCCTGAATATTTTTTTAGTTTAGCAGTTACTATACTGCAGAACGCAAGGAGGAATTTGAAATGAACCGATCGGAAAAAACAACAAAAATAACGAAAATGGCGATGCTTGTTGCCATCTCTGCCGTACTGGTGCTTTTAATCAGGTTTCCATATCCGCCGGCGCCGTTCCTGGTCTATGACCCCGCTGATATACCGATTTTTATCGGAACTTTTGCATTTGGCCCAATGGCAGGTTTGGCATTAACCGCAATCGTCAGCTTCATCCAGGCTTTTATATTAGGCGGAGATGGTTTGATTGGATTCTTTATGCATTTTGTGGCAACAGGAGCTTTTGTCATCGTTGCAGGCTATATTTATAAAAGAAAAAAGACAAGAAAAAACGCTGCGATCGGCTTGATTTGTGGTACAATTATTATGACAGCATCCATGCTGCTTTGGAATCTTCTGATCACCCCGATCTTTCTGGGTGTTCCAAGAGAGGCGGTTATTGCCATGCTTGCAACAGTAATTTTGCCATACAATCTTTTAAAGGCAGGCATCAATGCTGCTGTTACTTTTTTAACATATAAATCTATAGCGAGATTTTTGCACAAATAGAGGAACTCGGTTCTTATAATGACTCGGTGCTGATGGGATGGAGTGATAGCGCGAATGAGGAAAGTAATTCATAATCAACTGGATACAAGAGAATTTGGAATAGAGCTGGCAAAGCAATTAAAGCCGGGAGATATTGTTGCTTTAATTGGTGAACTTGGAACAGGCAAAACCACTCTGACAAAATCAATCGCCGAGGGGCTTGGAATCACAGAAATGATAACAAGTCCTACCTTTACGATTGTACAGGAATATCATGATGGATGTTTGCCGCTGTATCATTTTGACGTGTACCGCATCAGTGATCCAGAAGAAATGTATGAGTTAGGTTACGAAGAATACTTCTTTGGCCAAGGGGTCTGTGTCATAGAGTGGGCTGATTTGATCACTGAGCTTCTCCCTGAGAGCAGTATTATGATTAGAATTGAATATGGAGTAAACGAAGAAGAAAGAGTTTACCTGATCGAAAAATAAATGATAATAGAAAAAGGAAATGAAAAATGAACATACTTGCAATTGAAACCACCGGCGCCGAAGCATCCGTCGCCATCATCAACGAAAAGGAAGAGGTTTTTATGGAAACTTCTGACGAAAAATTGAATCATTTGCAGAATTTGATGCCAATGGTGGATCGTTTGCTGGAGAAACGCGGAATGTTAATAGACGATGTAGACTATATTGCAGTATCTGAGGGCCCCGGGTCGTTTACAGGAATACGAATCGGGGTATCGTCTGCAAGAGCTCTTGCGCAAGCTTTGAAATTGGAGACCATCGGTGTACCGACGCTTCAATCCTTCCTCTATCATGCACCGGATTATAAAGGAATCATCTGTCCCATCTTTGATGCGCGAAGAAGTCAGGTTTATGGCGGTGCTTATCAGTGGGTCAATGGAATCCCTGAAGAAGTGGTTACCGGGGGCGCTTATGACTTGCATCAATTGCTGGATGAGTTGGAAGAAGTGGTCTGGCCATTGGAGTCGGAAGATTCGAGCAGAAAAGAAATAACATTTTTTGGCGATGGAACAATACCATATCGAGATCAAATCTTAGAATGGCAAGACTCATCGTTAAACGACAATATACGGGTTTTATTTGCAGAGGATGATCAAAAGCTGCAAAAAGCATCCTCTGTTGCAAAGTTGGCATTGGAAATCTATAAAACTGGCAAGCGAAAAAGATTATATGATTTGAAACCTGTCTATATGCGCAAACCGGAAGCCGAAAGAAAGCTGGAGAAAAAAGTGTGAAAATTCTTTCATACTCATGATTGGTAGATGAGGGTTTCATTAATTATTTGTGACGGCGCAAATCGCCGTGATGGAGGCAATCATAATGGACTTGGTCGTCAGACAAGCGGAAGAAAAAGATGTCAAATCAATGGCTGAAATGGATATCCTTTGTTTTTCAGCGCCATGGAGCGAGAAATCTTTTGAAACGGAAATCAAGGAAAATCCGCTCGCTTTTTATATTGTCGCGGAAATAGATGATAAAATGACAGGCTATGCCGGGCTTTGGCTTGTTATGGATGAAGGGCATATCACGAATGTGGCGGTTCATCCGGATTTCAGGAGAAGAGGAATCGGAGAAGCACTTATTTCCATCATGCTGGAACATACCATAAAAAACGGAATCAAAAGCCATACGCTGGAGGTGCGTGTCTCCAATGATGCAGCAATTTCTCTTTATGAAAAATTTGGATTCCAATCGGCAGGAATTAGAAAAAACTATTATGAGGATAATGGAGAAGATGCTATAATAATGTGGCGGCAGTGATTTTTTCCTCATAAATTTTTCCTCAATAGAAATACTAAGTATAAAACCTTAGTGAACTTGAGAGGAGAAACACAATGAAAGTTAGAAACAATTATAATGAGAATTATCATGATGTGAATGATGAAATGCTTACTGCAGCGACTCACTGCAATCGGTTTTCGAGGAGAAATGATGTTACCTCTTTTAATATGATAGACTATCAATCCTGTGAAAATTGCAGGCATCTGACAGCAGATGACAAATGCCTTGCCGGGATGCAGAACCGGTTTACAAATATGGAATAGAAAAGTAAGGACAAGCTCAAATGATTGCTGAATGTGAAACGATATTTTGAGTCGGAATAAAGAATGAAAGACAATCAGTTCATAACATTAGGAATAGAGTCCAGCTGTGATGAAACCTCGGCAGCAATCCTATCAGGGAGCCGTGATGTGCGTTCTAATGTGATTGCTTCCCAGATTAAGGTACATCAAGTGTTTGGCGGTGTGGTACCGGAAATTGCTTCCCGCCATCATCTGGACAACATCAATACAGTCCTTGATAATGCTTTGGAAGAAGCGGATATTACATTAAAGGATGTTGATTTGATCGGTGTCACGTATGGACCCGGTTTGGTGGGGGCATTGCTTATTGGTTTGGCAACGGCAAAGTCTATAGCATATGCCCTAAAAAAACCGCTTGTAGGGGTTCATCATATTCAAGGACATATTAGTGCGAACTATTTGGAACACAAGGAACTGAAACCCCCATTTCTTGCTTTGGTGGTGTCGGGCGGACATACCAATATTGTTGATGTGTTAGATTACAATGAATATCAGGTTTTGGGGCGTACCAGAGATGATGCGGCAGGAGAAGCCTTCGACAAGGTGGCCAGAGTTCTGGGATTGGGATATCCCGGTGGTCCGCTGATTGATCAGGCCGCGAAAAAAGGGAATCCCCATGCAGTGGAATTCAAACGTGTTTTCCTGGAGAAGGATAGCTTGGACTTTAGTTTCAGCGGAATTAAAACAGGAGTTTTAAACTATTTGAATACACAAAAGCTGAAAGCAAAAGAAGTCAGCGTTAGTGATACGGCGGCGAGTTTTCAGCTTGCGGTGATGGAGGTTATTGTTGCAAAGACCATCATGGCAGCGGAACGAATGAAAAAGGAAAAGATCATCATGGCCGGTGGTGTGGCTGCAAACAGCCTGCTGCGTCAGATGCTGAAAGAGGCCTGTGACAAAAAAGGTTATGCACTGTATTATCCATCGCCGGTTCTATGTACCGATAACGCGGCCATGATTGGATGTGCGGCTTATTATAAATATCGGGCTGGTATGGAGGATGATTTTTATCTGGATGCCTACCCGAATTTAGCCTTATAAAAGAAAACTTTTGATAAAACTGTTATTTCAGAGATGAAAAATATAGATATACTAACAAATACAATAGGAATTTTATGATTATACTATCTGCAAACAATATGACAAAAACATATGGAGTTGATCCAATCCTGATTCATGCTTCTTTTCATATCAATCAGGGGGATAGAATTGGCATTGTCGGTGCCAACGGCGCAGGAAAAACCACATTGCTAAACATCCTGTCTGGCAGGCTTGCCTATGATGCGGGTGACATTTTTGTGTCAAACAATACGAAAATTGGATATTTGAGACAGTCTGACAATTTTGAATCAGAGAAAACGGTCTACGAAGAAATGTTTTCTATTTTTACTGAAGTGATTGAAATGGAAAAGGAGTTGGAAAGACTCTCCCATGAAATTTCGGGCGAATCCCAAAAAGGGAACGATGTATCAAAACTTCTTCACCAATATGATGATCTGTTAGAAGCTTTTAAAAATAGAAACGGCTATGGATATAAAAGTGAGATCCATGGAATACTAAATAGTATGGTATTCCCTGAGGAATTCTTTGATAAGAAAATATCATTGTTAAGCGGAGGAGAACGAACCAGACTCGCTTTGGCGTCATTACTCCTCAAAAAACCGGATCTGCTTCTTCTGGATGAACCGACAAACCATCTGGATATCGGAACATTGAAGTGGCTGGAACAATATTTGAAAACCTATTCGGGAACAATCGTTGTGATTTCCCATGATCGGTACTTTTTAGATCAAACCGTAACCCGAGTTTTGGAAATCGAGAACCATAAGCTTGTTACATATGAAGGGAATTACTCTGCCTACGCCGAAAAAAAAAGGCTGAAAGAGGCAGACGAACTCCGGAAATATGAGCATCAGCAGAAGGAAATCCAAAGGCAAGAGGAGATCATACGGCGTTTTAAGCAGCATGGCACTGAAAAACTGGCGAAAAGAGCCCAATCCAGAGAAAAACAGTTGGATCATATAGAACGTTTGGAACGGCCCAGCGGACCTTTAGGTAAGATGAAAATCCACTTTAAGCAGGGTTTCCAAAGTGGGAATGATGTTTTACTGGTGAAGGAACTTTCCAAGAGCTTTGGGAGAGACAGCCAAAAGCGTCAACTCTTCCAGAATGTTGAATTAGACGTTAAAAGAGGGGAAAGAATATGTTTTGTAGGGCCAAACGGTATCGGGAAGACAACTCTTTTAAAAATCATTATGGGGGAGATGGATCCGGATCAAGGTTATATCAAACTCGGGCATAATATTTCCTTTGGATATTATGATCAAGAGCAGAATCTTCTTGGATCTGGTAATACGGTCTTAGAAGAAGTTCATTCTGCTTACCGACTATATAGCGATACGGAAGTTCGTAGCCTGCTTGGACGTTTTCTGTTTAAGAATGATATGGTTTTTCAACTGGTTTCTTCCTTAAGCGGTGGTGAGAAAGCAAGACTTTCTTTATTGAAGCTGATGTTGTCAGGAGCCAATCTTCTGATTATGGATGAACCGACCAATCATTTGGATATCGCCTCAAAAGAAATTTTTGAAGAAGCATTGCGAGATTTTCCAGGCACTTTGATTGTGGTATCCCACGATCGATATTTTCTGAATAAAGTACCTACTCGTATCGTTGAGCTTGGTGAAGGCGGCATAGTCAATTATTTGGGCGGGTATGATTATTATATGGAAAAGAAGCAGTCTCTTGGCTCAGGGAAAAGTTATCTTGAGGAGCTTAGGCAGACGTCGGCTATAAACTCAAAAAAAGAGACTGGTAATTGTACTGAAGGTGCTTTCGAGAAAGAGGAATTAACTCCAATGGAAGCAAGGCGCAGGGATAAGGAAGCGCAGACCAGGGAACGAAGACTGGAGAAAGAAAGACAACGTTTAGAAGCTGTTATTGCAGAAACGGAAACTAAAATTGAGTGGCTCCAAGCAGAGATGTGCAAAGAAGAAATTTACAAAGATCACCAAAAAACAGCTTCCTGTCAAAGCGATTTGAACAATTTGAATGAATTACTCTCCGAGACTTACGAGACTTGGATTGCACTTTGTGACTAGATTAAAAAAAAATAAAAAGTTATTGCAGTATTCAATATTGTAACTTATAATAGGTTTGAGCATTGGAAGAATTGATAGCTTGAATAGAAAAATTGCTTAAAACATGGAGGTAAAACATGACATTTGAAAAAATAAGAGAAATTATCGTTGAGCAGTTAGGCGTAGATGAAGCGGCCGTTACTCTTGAAACAAGCCTTATGAAGGATTTAGAAGCGGATTCCTTGGATGCAGTGGAAATCATCATGGCGATTGAGGATGAGTTTGAAATTGAAGTTCCTGACGAAGAAGCTGAAAAATTCCTGAATGTCGGAGATATCGTAAAGTACGTAGAAGAAAAGCTAAACTAATACATTTTATGAGAAGCCCGCAAAGAGCGGGTTTTTCCTTACGCATATGGAGTGAGCCTGAAACTCCATTTTTTGTGTTGTATGGAATAAAAATAGATGTTATAATAAAATATTAAAATTTTTAGATAAGTAGGAAGAAGAAATGAAAGATAACTCAAAGATTTCAAGCGCAGTAATAAAAAGGCTGCCAAGATACAGACGGTATTTATCTGACCTTCAAAAGAAAAATGTTGACAGAATTTCATCGAATGAACTAAGCAATCTGATTGGTTATACCGCGTCTCAAATCAGGCAGGATTTAAATAATTTTGGCGGTTTTGGTCAGCAAGGATACGGATACAATATACAGAGCCTTTACAATGAAATTGGTTCGATACTTGGATTAGATCAGGAATATAAAATGGTTATTGTGGGCACAGGTAATCTTGGCCAGGCAATTGCGAATTATACCCATTACTATAAGGCGGGATTTAAGGTCTGCGCAATGTTTGATGTGAATCCAAAGCTGATCGGATTAAGAATCAATGATATTGAAGTGTTAGATTATGAACGCTTGGAAGATTTTTTGAAGGATACTCCAATTGATATTGGGATTATTTGTACGAATAAGGACAGCGCACAGGAGGTTGTCGATAAATTGTGTGTCGGGGGCATTAAAGGGATATGGAACTTTGCGCCTATGGATCTTGTCATACGAGAAGGCATTGCACTGGAGCATGTTCATCTGAGTGACAGCCTGCATTCCCTTGCATATTATATCAATAGCAATAAACAACATAAAGATGATTAAATAATGTCGTATCTTTTATAAACAGATAATAAAAAATAACCGTTTCTCATGAAACGGTTATTCATTCTTCAATAGAATTTTATAATAATTAACCTTCTACTGGAGCATCAACTGGACATGCATTTGCGCATGCACCACAATCAATACATTTGTCAGCGTCGATCACGTATTTGCCGTCACCTGCAGAAATCGCTTCTGTTGGGCATTCAGCTTCACAAGCGCCGCAACTGATGCAAGTATCATTAATTACATATGCCATAATAAAATCCTCCTTAAATTGTGAATTAAACAAGTAGGATAATTATATCAGATGGTTGTCAATTTAACAATATAGTTTTCATAATTTGATCTTATTGAAGAAAAAATTTTTGAGGTGAAAAATGAAGGTTTATGGATTGGTTGGAAAGAGCGGAACGGGTAAAAGCTATCAGGCAATGAACTTATGCAAAGACATGAATATCGAAAGCATTATCGACGATGGTCTTTATATCTATGGCAATGCCATCCTGGAAGGAATATCGGCAAAGCGTCAAAGTTCAAAAATTGCCGCAATAAAAACCGCGCTATTCACCGATGCAGAACACAGGCAGGCGGTATTAGATAAAATAATGGAGGTTTCTCCTGAATCTTTGCTTATTCTTGGCACTTCAGAAAAGATGATTTATCGTATCGCCGAAAGACTTGGGCTGCCGGATTTGAAAAAGATGATTTACATAGAAGAAATCACAACGGAAGAAGAAAGAGAGACAGCAAGAAGACAGAGGCATGAAATGGGTAAGCACATTATACCGGTTCCTACGTTCCAACTGAAGCGTGAATTCTCTGGATATTTCTTAGACCCGCTTCGGATCATTCGTGGTTGGAGGGGGGGGGAAGGCTTCCATTTCCGAAAAGACCGTCGTACGCCCTACTTACAGCTACCTTGGGGAATATTCTATTTCGGACAAGGTAATCGGTGATGTGATATACTATCTGGGGGAAAAGCTTGAAGGGATAGATTCGGTGAATAAGGTCTCTATAGAGAATAATGCGGAAGGATTGAAGATCACGATAGCTCTTATTTGTAAAGGTGGTTATCGAATTGTAGAGGTAGCCAAAGAACTTCAACGTGTTGTCACCAAAATGGTCGGAACCATGACCGCTTTTCATATCAAAGCTGTTGATATCGAGATCAAAGGATTAAGATAATGTTTCCCCGCAAGGAAACTATGCCTGTGCGGAGAGAAAAAGGGAACTTAAGAATGAAGATAACAGAAGATAAAAATAAGGTAATCCTGTGTGGAGTAAACGATTTTCATCTTGATCATACTTTTGATAATGGGCAATGCTTTCGCTGGAATAAAGAAGAAGACGGTAGTTATACCGGCGTTGCTTTTGGGAAAGTCACAAATATAAATATCATAGAGGATGCCGTTGTTTTAAATAATATTTCTTTAGAAGATTTTCACGGAATCTGGAAAGATTATCTGGATCTGGGACGAGACTATGGGGCAATCAAAAAAATGCTGTCACAAAAGGATCCGGCAATGGAAAGTGCTATTTCTTATGGATACGGTATGCGGATTTTGCAGCAGAACAAGTGGGAAACTTTGATTTCCTTTATTATTTCTCAGAATAATAATATACCGAGAATTAAAAAATGTGTGGAGGGTCTTTGCATAAACCATGGAAGCCCTGTGGGTGTGTATCGTGGCAGAATGTATTACAGCTTCCCAAAACCTGAAACTTTGGCACAGTTAAGTATGGAAGACTTGAATAGTTGCAGGTTAGGATATCGGGCAAGATATATTATAGAGACGGCAAAGCAGATTACATCAGATTACGGGCGGACTCTAGAAGGTCTTGGTGATGCGTCTGCAAAGGAAGCGAATGAATATTTGCTTAGCTTGAGTGGAGTCGGACCCAAGGTGGCAAATTGTATTATGTTGTTTTCCATGGGCAAATATGACAGCTTTCCCCTGGATGTCTGGATCAAGAGGACCATGAATCAGATTTACCATATCGAGGAGGGCAATATAAAAAAAATGCAGAATTATGCAGTTGAACATTTTGGTGAATATGGAGGCATCGCCCAGCAGTACTTGTTTTATTACATGAGAGAAACCAACAAGAAGAACGGGACAAAAAATGAATTGTAATGGGACTTTTGAAATCTTTGGAAACCCGAAGGAAACAGCTTTTGGAGGCAATAAGATGTTAGGGACAATTGTGAATGGAGTCGTAATTGTAATCTGTGGACTGGTTGGAAAGTTTTTTATCGGAAGGGTTTTTGAAAAAGGTCTTCCTGCCAGGTTTGAGGAAATCATAAAAAAGGCCATTGGACTTTCCGTTATGTACATAGGTATTTCTGGCGCGATGGAAAACCAGAGAGTGATGCTTCTTATCTTCAGCATGGTTTTGGGAAGCATCATTGGAGAATGGATTAATATAGATAAGGGCATGAATACAATCGGTTTGTGGGCAGAAAGAAAATTTAAATTTGGTGAAGGAAACTTTTCTAAAGGGTTTGTTACGGCAAGTATTTTATTTTGTACTGGTTCTATGGCTATCGTTGGTGCAATGCAAAGCGGCCTTCAGGGGAATCATGAGATGCTCTTTGCAAAGTCCATTCTGGATGGTTTTATTTCTATTATATTTGCATCTACTATGGGGATTGGAGTTGCTTTCTCTGCGATTCCGGTTGTCCTTTACGAAGGCTCTATTGCTTGGGGTGCCGGTTTTATTAAAGATTGGCTTACACCGGAGATTATCACGGAGATGTCCGCGGTGGGAAGCCTGCTAATTGCTGCAATTGGATTCAATTTTCTTGAAGTGAAAGAGATCAAGGTTGCTAATATGATACCGGCGATTTTTTTACCGTGGCTTTTCCTTGCACTGGAGCCAGTCATTCTCAAAATTTTTGCTATATTATAAAGAAATTTTTAGCAAAACCTATTGACAATTTTAGCCTATCGTATTAAATTAGTCTTAGCACTCATCGATAACGAGTGCTAACAAGCCAATAAGGAATTCAATATAAAATTTGTGCACAAATAAACAAGGAGAGGAGATTTAAAGAATGAACATCAAACCATTAGGCGACAGAGTTGTTATTAAGAGATTAGAGGCGGAGGAAAAAACCAAGAGTGGTATTGTATTGCCGGGTCAGGCAAAGGAACAACCACAAATGGCCGAAGTAGTGGCAGTCGGACCTGGAGTAACAGAAGACGGAAAGACAGTACCTATGGAAGTTAAAACGAAAGATGTGGTTATATTTTCCAAGTACGCCGGTACAGAGATCAAGTATGAAGGTGATGACTACACAATCCTGTCACAGAGAGATATTCTTGCCATCGTTGGCTAGAAACGATCTATTTTGTAGAGAAAAAATGTGATGAACAAGTAGACCCTTGTAAATATTAAAACCAATTGGAAAGGAAGATAGAAAATTATGGCAAAAGAAATAAACTATGGTGAAGACGCCAGAAGAAAACTGCAGGCAGGAGTTGATCAGCTTGCAAATACAGTAAAAATCACGTTAGGTCCAAAGGGAAGAAATGTTCTTCTTGAAAAAAAATTCGGATCACCGCTGATCACGAATGACGGTGTTACCATTGCAAAAGAAATCGAACTGGAAGATGCGTTCGAGAATATGGGCGCTCAGCTTGTAAAAGAAGTTGCAACAAAAACGAATGATATCGCAGGAGACGGAACGACTACCGCTACACTTCTTGCACAGATTATCATCAAGGAAGGCTTTAAAAATGTAGCTGCTGGTGCAAACCCAATGATCTTGAAGAGAGGTATTAAGGGTGCTGTTGATGTGGCTGTTGATGAAATCAAGGGTTTTGCGCATAAAATAGAAACAAAAGATAAGATCGCACAGGTTGCTTCTGTTTCCGCAAGCGATGAAGAAATCGGCGGGCTGATCGCAGAAGCCATGGAAAAGGTAGGAAAAGATGGTGTTATCACTGTAGAAGAATCCAAATCCATGGGAACTACGATGGAAGTTGTAGAAGGAATGCAGTTTGACAGAGGATATTTGTCCGCTTACATGGTAAACGATGCAGAAAAGATGGAAGCTGTTATTTCAAATCCTTACATCTTGATTACTGACAAGAAAATTTCTAACATTCAGGATCTTCTCCCGATCTTAGAACAAATCGTGCAACAGGGCAAAAAGTTACTCATCATAGCTGAAGATATAGAAGGTGAAGCACTTGCGACACTTGTAGTAAATAAGATCAGAGGGACATTTGATTGCGTTGCGGTTAAAGCACCTGGATTTGGTGAAAGAAGAAAGGCAATGCTTGCTGACATTGCTGCATTAACTGGCGCTCAAGTAATCTCAGAAGAACTGGGATATGACTTGAAAGAAGCAACACTCGATATGCTTGGAACAGCAAATACAGTCAAAGTTAACAAAGAGAATACTGTTATTGTTGACGGTGCTGGTGATTCTGCTGAAATTCAGGCAAGAATCAATCAGATTAAAGCGCAAATCGAAGAAACCACTTCTGATTTTGACAGAGAAAAGCTTCAGGAAAGACTTGCCAAGTTATCCGGCGGCGTAGCAGTTATTCAGGTTGGTGCGGCTACAGAAACGGAACTGAAGGAAAGAAAGCTGAGAATCGAAGATGCTCTGAATGCAACAAGAGCTGCTGTAGAAGAAGGCACCGTATCCGGTGGCGGAGTTGCTCTTGTCAATGCAATTCCTGCTGTGGAGAAATATGTTGAAAGCCTTGAAGGAGATGAAAAGACAGGTGCTGCAATCATCATGAGAGCATTGGAAGAGCCGGTAAGACAGATCGCTGAAAATGCAGGATTTGAAGGATCAGTAATTGTAGCTAAGATTAAGAACAGTGAAAAAGGCGTTGGTTTCAATGCTTCCACTGAGGTTTATGAAGATATGATTAAGGCCGGTATTGTTGATCCTGCCAAGGTTACAAGATCAGCACTACAGAATGCGGCTTCCGCATCTGCGATGCTGCTGACTACAGAAGCTGGAATCGTAGATGTTAAACAAGACGAGCCTGCAATGCCTCCAATGGGCGGCGGCATGGGCGGTATGGGTGGTATGGGCGGAATGATGTAATTAATCATCTTTCCCCGAATATATCAACCATAAAATGATAATATAATAAAAGACTCTCTGTTTCGGCAGAGAGTCTTTTTAATGTGTGCTTGGTTCTTTGTACAATAGCTGGTAAAGTTGTCTCAGTTGTTCAAACCGTTTTTGATGATCGGAAAGATTTGCATGCAGTGATATTTCCTTAGATGCTGCTTTGACTTTCGGTTTTACTTGACAATGAAGAATTAAATGTATAAAATGTAAAATAATAACAATATTAAAATGCACTTTGACAAGTAAATAATATGACACGGCATGCGTTTAAACCCATGCTCAGGGACAGGGCGGAAAATTGTTTGATTTTACAGGATTGCAATGGTTATATCATTTTAGGTTTTGTATGAGATTAGGTTGTGCAAAACAATTCTGGAATATTTTGCTTAGGAATGATAAAATAAAGGTAGAAGTATTTGAGACATTCTTATAAAATGTCTCAAAAAACTATAGAAACAAAGGAAAGCGTTAAGGTGTTAAAGATATGAAAAAAGTAATTGCAGCAGCATTAACATTTGTCATGATTTCTGGAACAGGAATCACGGCATATGGGGCCGGCTATTCCGATATCAAATCAACAAACTGGGCTTATGAAGCCGTCAATACGATGTCCGATAAAGCAGTTATAAAGGGGTATCCGGACGGCAGCTTCAAACCAAGCAACACCGTTACCTACGGCGAATTCATCAAGATGGCGCTGATCGCAGCCACCGGAGAGGATGCAGGGAATGCAGAATCCGGAAATTGGGCAACAAAGTATTATAACAAAGCCTTGGAGCTTGGCTACTATACAAAAGCCGACATCACAAAGGATGATCTCAACGAAAAGATCACCAGAGCGCACATGGCACTCGTTATAAGCGCAATCCTCGGTGATGTAAAGATAGAAAACTACGATGAAATCCAAAAGGGGATTACAGATATCACCTACAAAACAGAATATGAGTATGACATTACAAAGTCTTACGCGAAGGGCATTTTAACCGGATATACAGACGATACATTCCGGCCGGATAAAACCCTTTCCAGAGCAGAATCAGCGACGGTGATTTACCGGCTTGTAGATGAGAGCAAACGGGTTCTGCCGACGACGGACACTAGGGACTCCGGAAGCAGCACCGGGGAAGCAATAAAACCCATCGATGAGGTTATCACCAATATCGACTCTTTTTTGAATCCTGGGGATGGGACTATCAATGAAGACTTGGCAATCACAGAAGCCTATGATTTTGTAAGGGATGGGACTAAATACGGTTTTGAACTGAAGGAAAACCAGGGGACAAAGTGGATTGCAATACCGGAATCTTCCGTTCGCAAATTAGGTCAGATTTATCTTATGAAGGATGGTAGAATTGTAGAGTTTACACGACTCCATCCGAAAACAGACGGAACGGCTGTGGCCGGCTATGATTCCGATATCACGCAAATGGACTATATCGTATCTCTAGATACCGTAGACTACATTGCGTATCTCATCATCAATCCATTTAAGAAATAAAACTGAATCAAGATAACTATATCAGAAAAACAGAGCCTTGTCGGTTCTGTTTTTTCATTGTGAGAAAGGAGAAACCCTTGAAACGAAAGCTCAGTATCATACTTATCATAACATTATTGTTTACCGGACTGTTTTCCGTGCCCAGGGAAGCCAATGCGGCCACTATGTATCAGAAGGTAACCCAATACGCATTGAATCTGGGGGTCATTCATATCTGGGGCGCTGTGGATAAAAATGGAGGCATCGTATGGCAGTATGGAGATGAAAAAGGCGGAGAAAAAGAGGTATCCGTTACCATAACCATGCCGGAAGAGGTCAGCGATGTGGATGCATATCAATTAACCTCTTCCAATTTCAAGTGGGGCGAAGAAAATTACGACTTCAATGGGACGGAGTATCTATATGATAAACAATCATATGATCATTTTTATAAGCCATACGCATCAACAAATATCAGCGGTATTCATGTCTCATCCAGCGGAAGCAAAGTTTCCCTGTCCTACACTGCATCTTTGAAAAGCAATACGGATTTCGATTTGGCTGAAGCAATAAGAGAAGATAATGTAGACTATGTATATAAGCTTCTCGGCGGCGCAGAAACTCTAAAAAAGGCAAATTACGAGCTATGGCAGAGACTGGATGAGGGTACTGAAAACGGGGTTGGATCAGGAGTCTATGGCTATATGTTTTTTGTACCGATTGTGCTCCAGTATGATGTGATAGAAAAAGTTGAAATCCCAGAAAATGATTTTGAACCCTATCTTGACGTACCGGAGATTGCATTGACCGGAGAAACCTACACTGTTATCGATCAAACTGAATTCGATAAGAAAGACCAGTTTGCAGAATCTCAATTGCGCTACAAAGCAGAGGGCAAAGAGAGCGGTGATGTTATTGACAGCGGCGACGTTGAAGGCTGGGACGGTACAAAACTCGGCGGCAGCATCACACAAGCCTTTGATGAGCCGTGTATCGTGACATACACCATTACGGTATGGAATATTTACGGAACCTCAAAATCATACGCCAAAACCATTAAAATTCTTGCACCTCAAGAAGAAGAACCGGAAATTACGGTAGATGCCGACTTGACATTGCCAGAGTACACCTACGAAGGGCATACGGAAATCGCAAGGGATCAATCCACTTATGTGGTAAACGGAGTAGCATATTCCGCCAAAAGAGCCTATGCAGAAGATATTGCATCCAATCGTTTTAAAGCAGATGATACTTCGATTGATATCGACAGACTTACAGATACAAAAGCGGAGTGTACTTTCTCGAAGAAAGGAACCTATAGCGTAACCCTGAATGTAAAGACGAAAACAAGAGTAAAAGCATCCGATACAGAATCCATCGAAGTCAGAAAAACCCCCTGCATCGTAGACAATTTAAGTGGATTCCAAAAACAGAACCGAAAGCAGATCTTAAATGCTGTGGTAGCCACCTATCCCGGAAAGCCCATCACAGACTATACTATCACCTTAAAAGACAAAGTGACAGGCGATTTAATCCGACTAACCCCGGATAATCTTCAAGAGAATCATGCCACAATCAAGACAAGAGCCGTAACCATGACACAAGATGAAGAAAAAGGATTTACGTATCTTACCTTGGAATTTCTGACCAAAACACCTGCATACAATTCCGCTGTTCCGGATTATACACAAGATTTCTATTATGAGATCCATGTAAAAGACAGCAAAGGAGATACCGATACCGCTTCCAGTACCTTTCCCGTGAAGCCTGACATCCCGCCAACGGCAGCAATCAGCCTTGACAGCGCATTTTTAAGAAATGAAGGGACAAATACCGCTGCCATCAAAGCAGAAGATGTCACCGTTGCATCCGATGGTGACGAGGTAGAAAGAACCTGGTATTATGCACCAAGTACAACCCCATCCACATTTACAAATGTTACATCCATGAATGGATACCAAAAGCTTTCCTTCGGTACGGACAAGATTGTTGGTTTTAATAAAACAGGCGTTGGCAAATTTACCATGAAACTCCATGTAAAAGAAGTTTGGACAGAGCCGACCTTAGAAGAATATGTGACCGATGCAGAACACCTGACCGATATTACAACTGCTAATTCCGATGTACAAAACGTCGCACCCATTGTCAGCCTTGATTTGCTTCGCAGTACCGAACAGGAAATCTTACTTTTGGCAAACAATAATACAGAATACCAAACATTAATGAATAAGAAAACAGAATTGCAACAAGCATTATTAGCAAACTGCATCGACGGTCAGATTATTATTAAAAAGCTTGTAGGAAGTACACCAAGTACAGTGACCAAACCATCCCTGCAACATAGCAAAACATACCCTTACGGATTTCATAACCCTTCTGAGAGCAACATACTTGCGGTAGATTCAGAAAAGACTTATTTACTTACCTATGCATGGACAGGAGTAGGAACAAGTTCAAAACATACCCTCCCAAAAACAATTCATGCCATTAATCCATATAGCGGTGAAGCTTGGAGTTACACCACAAGCAGAGAGGAACACTTTACTTTCGGGCAAGACGATACAGGAAAATATCTATACCTTATTTATGAAGATTCCAATCAAACCGTATTCATTGATAAGAGAACAGGAGCAGCAGCGGGAACAATTAACATCGCGCTGTCCAATCACGTATGGCTATCAGACAATTTAGCCTTTATTACTCAGAATCATAACATTTATGCAATCAATCTCAGCAGCCTCACAAAAACATTAGTTGTCGAAAATGCCTATGCCGTTTCAAGAGTAAACGGCAATTTGCAATACATAATAAGCACAAATAATGCGATTGTAAGATGTACTCTTGATATGGAGACACGATCGATAGAAAAAAATATATTAATAGAATCAGATTCTATTAATGATTATACGCCAATTTGCATAGACAGTGCTGGTAAAGCTGTTTTATTCAAAGAAAAGGGGAATGGAAGTGATACGTTTGAAGGAGTTGTAGCTTATACAGCAGACAACAATTTGTCAATACAAGTGAGTGCTGGTATACGATATGAAGATAGAAGTTTTATTAACCATGCTTTCGATGAACAAGGCGAATGCAATCATGTTATGCTTGGTTCCAAGGATTCATATAAAAAAGGAGACAAGTGTGAATTTGTTGGTGTAGACTTAAAAACGGGAAATACAGAATCTTATTACAAACGCACAGATAACTATGGTTATATGTTTGGTGGTGCATCTGGGGCATTTGAGTCAAATGGAACCAGCTATTTCCTGTTTTCAGGCGATGATGATTATTATAACTCAGGCACCTCGCATACCTGGACAGGCGCATATTGTTTTACTTTTACAGGTTCCAGCTGCAGTTTGGGATTTTATGGTCCAGGAATAGGGCTTATGGATGAAAACATCAAGACATCCGACCGACTTGTGGCATCAATTGATGGAGAAAATGATCCAGAGGATGGAAAATTACATTTCAGAATTCTTGCATTTCCAAGAACATTAGCGCAGGAAACCAAGGAAGTTATCTCCCGATACACCAACAAATTAACCTTTGTCGGTGATGTAAACACAACCGCAAGTGAGATTATAGCAAAAACAGAATTGCCAAAGTCAGTAATGAAAATCACTGCTGCGAATAATGGATCTCTTTCCCTACACAATCAAGAACTGGAGCAAAGCAAAAAGTATTCCTATGAATACGAGATAAAACCTTTGACAGATGGAACAGAAAGCAAATTAAATGGCATGACTGCAACAACGGGAACAACCACATCATCTCAAAATTTCATAAGCGATGCATTATATGTTGTAGACTCCTACGAAGAAAATTTTAATAGCGAAAAAATAGAAAATGATTTTTTTACAGTAGAGGATAATGGAGCCTTTTCTAATGGAGGATATGGGTCTGATGAAGATATTGATAGTCATATGAAAATGTCTTTTGTAGTACCAGATGGAAAGCAAGCGATTGTATCTTTTGATTATGACTTTGATTTTGCAGCTGGTATTTATGAAGATACAAATATATTTATTGATGGATTAAGAGTAGATGAATCACCAACAGCTTCTCCAACTTATGGTGATTGGGAGTTAATTACAACAGGACATAGGATGTTTTATAAAATACTTTACCCAGGAGTTCATACGATTGAAACAAAAAAAGCTTATAAAGGTTCTTGGAACCATGTTCTAATCGATAATTTAAAAGTTGATATACTATCAACAGTACCTAAAACAATCAATCCAACAATAAATATTGAAGAAGGAGAATCTGAGGGCTGGAATCATATAAGCGGAACATTTAAAACACTGCCCAAAACGATATCATATGGAGCACAATCGTCAACCTATCATTCGGGCAATATTGCTTCAAAAGTTACAAAAACTGAAAAGTATTACAGTCATGGTCAACAGGTGACCCGTCCAAAAGAAATTGAGTATTATCAAACCGTACCAGCAGGATGCTATCAAAGAGGATTTGCCTATACTTCTTCCGATCATTATAAATCCCGTAGAGTAACTTACATAATAGATGGAAAGCGCTATGAGTTACAACATGAGGATTCAGATTTAACGGTGTTTTTACCTCCTAAAACAGCAGGAACTTACACCCATTCAGTTAAAATCAGCAAACCTAAAAGTGATTCCGCTATTATTTCCAGATTTGATTTATTAACATACCCAGTCAATGAAGTAACTGCAACCGGCAATATGGCATTCAATCACTCAAATACAAAATATTTCTTTCCAAAAGTAACATCAAACGAAAAAACCAATTTAAGCATTTACCTTCCAAAAGGCGAATACCTGATCAAAAACCTGAGACTGTACTATATCGAAAACGGCCAGAAAATTTACATGAAAAACAACGATCTTGACGAAGTTGCCGATCTTTCCGATTGGACCCTTTCGACAGGGCTGACTGCTTCCATGATGACGGTGAAAGAAGAAAAGACAGACGACGAATATGTCAAAGTCTATAAGAAGGGCGAAAAAGTACTTTACAATATCTTCTACAGCGACTATGAAAAAGACCCTTCCAAGATAGGCTATTGGGTTTATACCCATATCAACTGGCCGCCGGATACCGTTCATCCCGACGTGGGTAAAGTGCTTACTTCACCGATCGACCGCTTTTATCTTGCCGGAAAATATACCGTGACCCATTGGGAAGTGGACAATACCCAAAGACCCGGAACCGTGGGAGACGCAAGCAGCTACGATAGAGAAAGCAACAAAGAGACCATGACCTTTTATGTAAATGGAGATGGAAAGGCTCCCTGGATCACCTACATAAAAACAAACCCATCCAAAGTAAAAGAAAACAATTCCTATACCTTGAACGTTGGAGTGGATGATACCGAAAAAGATACCCTTACGCTGGAAACCGAAGTATATCTGAACGGAAAAAGTGTTAAAACAGATATAAAAACGGGGATTCAAGCAGACGCAAACGGCGACTATCCAGAGCAGACAATCACCGGCTTACCAACGGCAAAGATCGGAGTATATCAAGTGGTCTGTACCGTAAGCGATTACAGCGGAACCGGCATTAAAACCTATAAATTTACCGTGGTATCCGAAGGTAAAATCACCGGATTTGTCAATCACACCGATCAGTGGGATATCAACAGGAAAAAGTATAATCTGAAACGGTTTGATGACGAGGTAAATCGCTCCATGCTGCTCCGTGATTACCTCGCGTTGAAAACTCCCAGAAAACGGGGAACCAATGTGTTCTGGTCAGGAGAAAAGTTTATGCTTCAATCCGAAACGGAAGGAAATCCGACAAAAGTCACAGTAAGAATCCTGACTGAGGATTCCAAAGGAGACAACATCAATACAGATTATTCAACACAGCTTACAAATACTGGCTCGAAAACAGCATTGGGAGCTGAGATTTGGAAAGGAAATCTTTGGGAGAACAGTATGATCAATAAGTGGGGAAGAAAGACACCTGAAGCACTGAATTTTCAGTTTGTTGCAAACTATACGGGCGGTCTCACAAAAACTCATACGGTGAGCGTCATTATTGATAGTGAGAGGGACTACTGGCAGCTTCATAGATTGTGGTAATACTGCAAATGGAATTTTTCAGAATTTTGTGATATGATGAAAGCGCGTGATCTTAAAGTGTAGCTGTAAGGAAGCGTACCGCTATATGGTGATGCAGTTTGTGATTAATGTTATAGAAATAGGAATTGCATAAAGGAGTGAAGACAATGAGTTTTCCCAATATGGATTATGAGCGAATCTTGAAGCAATCTCCAAATGGTATTGTTTTTACAGACAATGAATTCTTGATCCAATACTTTAATGATGCTGCAGAACGGTTAACCGGTATGAAAAAAGAAAATGTGGTTGGCCATTGTTTCTTTGACATCTTCCCGCAAATGAATCTATACCGCAAAACGCTGCATGAGGACCGTATCGATCGAATCATGATAAACAATCATAACATCTGCGTCAGGAATTTTGAAAATCTGGACGAGAGCGGAAAGAGCGGAGGAAACCGAGTCTTTGTCATGCATGATTATCATGAAGATCTGGCTCTTGTTACGGAATTACAGAAGACGGAGCAGGTAATGGAAGAACTTCAGGAAATCATAGAAGGCTCTTTTGACGGGATTCTGGTTACTGACGGCGAAGCCAATGTATTGCTGGTCAATCAATCCTATGTGAGAAATACAAATATTAAAAAGGATGAACTGATTGGTCATAATATGAAAGAATTGATTAATCCGATTTGGATGAAAAATTCCGTAGCACTCCTTGCGATTGAACAAAGACAGCCCGTTTCCCTTCATCACACGACAAAACATGGCAAGAATATCATGGTGACTGGAACACCAATTTTTAATAAAGAAAATAATATTAAAAAAGTCGTGATCAATTCCAGAGATATTTCTGAAATATATGAGCTTAGAGAAGAACTTTCCAAGGCCAAAGAGATGGAACGCATATATTTTGAACAAAATTCGGATGCCAATGAGGAAGAATTAATTAGTAAAAAGAGAGACATTGTTGTTGTTGATGCAAAAATGAAAGAAATTTTTTCTCTTGCAAAAAAAATAAGCAACTTTAATACGACCGTTCTGATTACCGGGGAATCAGGCGTTGGAAAAGAGGTAGTCGCAAATTATATTCACAATCAAAATGCTTTGAAAAAAGACATGCCTTTTGTTGCGGTGAATTGTGGTGCGATTCCCGAGAATCTGCTGGAATCTGAACTCTTTGGATATATGGACGGAGCGTTTACCGGGGCGGTAAAAGGCGGTAACGCTGGACTATTTGAAGCAGCGAACGGTGGCACATTGTTTTTAGATGAAATTGGGGAAATGAGTTTAAATCTTCAGGTTAAGCTGCTTCGAGCACTGGAAACACATACTGTTACCAGATTGGGTTCTTCAACGCCGATTTCTGTTGATATCAGAGTAATCGCTGCGACCAATAAAAATCTGGCTCAAAATGTTGAAACTGGGAACTTCCGCGATGATCTCTTCTATCGTTTGAATGTGGTCAGCATTGAGATTCCGCCACTGCGGGAAAGAACTGCCGATATCGCTCCTTTGGCATTGAAATTTATCCACAAGTTTAATCGTCAGTATGGACAAAACAAGAAGTTTACTTATGAGGTAATGAAAGAACTGGAAAGCTATTCATGGCCCGGCAGTATACGACAATTGAAAAATGTCATAGAGAACATGGTGATCGTGAGTAACAATGAGTATCTTCAGTTAAATGATTTACCTTGGGTTACGGCTACATGCGGGACTGCATCGGCAGATAAGAAGAAGGAAGAAAGTTTTTCTTTACAGGAATCCATGGAGCGGTTTGAATTTCAGATATTATCTGACGCAAAGCAAAAATATGGTTCCAGCAGAAAAATAGCAGAAGCCCTGAAGGTCGATCAGTCAACCATCGTTCGGAAGCTGAAAAAGTACCAATTGTGATGCAATGCTGACCGTGAAATTTTAAAGGTGATGTCATTTTGCATCGAAAATCAAGGGGATTATAGGACAATTTGACAGGAAAGAAAAGTCTGAAATAGAAACTTGCAAAAAAATAATTGTTTATTTTGCAGGCCTTTCGGGCTTTTTTGTTTTTTTTTGATGATTATTATCACCATTTGGCATAGCAGTTGCTCAATATAGTTGTGTAATAAAAATTACTGACCGGATTGCCATGAATTAGAATTAGCGGCTGAGAGGAAAGAAAATATATTACACAGACGGAATGAGAGGAAACAGGAGGGAACAACTTTGGAGAATCAAAAGACATCAAAGCAATTGCTTGGCGAGCTTTTAGATAAACATTATGCAGATGCTTTGAAAGCAAAGGAAGAAGGAAAGATCATTGCCTGGTCAACTTCCATTGCACCTCAGGAACTACTTGAAACTATGGGAATTCATGCCGTTTATCCTGAAAACCATGCGGCGGCCATCGGCGCAAGAAAGCAAGCACAGGAATTTATTAATTACTCAGAGGGAAAGGGATACTCTGTTGACATTTGTTCCTACGCCAGAGTCAATCTGGCCTATATGGAAATTCAGAATTGTGAGGCTGCAAATATGCCGCTCCCGGATTTTATCTTCTGCTGCAACAACATCTGTAATACCGTGATCAAATGGTATGAAAACATTGCGAAAGAATTAAACATTCCCATGATCTTATTTGATCTGCCCTTTAACCACGAATATGAAGTAAGCGATCAGAATGTAAAATACATCAAAGCGCAGATATTACATGCCATTTCAAAACTGGAAGAAATTACTGCAAGGAAGTTTGACTATGACCGCTTTTCCGAAGTAATGAGAATTTCATCAGAGACTTCAAAGTGGTGGAAGAAGGCATCCCTGCTTGCCCGAATAAAACCATCACCGCTGAATGGCTTTGATCTGTTTAATTATATGGCGACGATTGTTTGCATGAGGGGAAGAAGAGAAGGCATGGAATTATTCAAACTGTGGCATGACGAACTGAAGGAAAAAAGCGAAGAGGGAATCGGACCATGGAAGGATGGAGAAGAGAAATACAGGGTGATGTGGGATGGCATCGCCTGCTGGCCATACTTGGGTGACACCTACAAAGTACTTAAAAAAAAGGGCATTAATATGGTTACCTCCACCTATCCTGATTCCTGGTATATCGTTTATGACGAAAATGATTTAGATGGTATGGCAAGGGCATACAGCTCGAATTATGTAAATCGCAATCTTGATTTTGCTACGGATAATATTGTGAAGCTGGTCAACGATTTTCAGCTGGATGGTATTATTTATCATTCCAACCGAAGCTGTAAGCTAATGGATTTCAGACAGTTTGAAGTACAAAGAAGGGTGGAGGTAATCACGGGAGTACCATCTGTTATCTTTGACGGCGATCAGACGGATCCGAGAGCATTTTCTCTCGCTCAGTTCGAAACCAGAGTACAGGCGCTGCTGGAAATAATGGAAGCAAGAAAAAAGAATGGAGGGATGTAAAATGAGCAAAGTAATCAGTCTGATTCATGAATTGGAATCGGTTGGGCAGAATCCCACAAATTCTATTCTGGACACAATGGCAGAAACAGGGAAAAAGGCCGTAGGCTGCTTTCCGATTTATACGCCGGAAGAATTAGTTTATGCGGCGGGAATGCTTCCTGTTGGCATGTGGGGAGGTCAAGCCACAGGGACGTTGTCGGGTCGTTATTTGCAGGGATTTTGCTGTTCTGTTATGAAGGCAAATACGGAACAGGCCTTGCTGGGACAATATGATTTTCTTTCAGCGGTTATCATTACAGCGTATTGTGACACGTTGAAATGTATCATTGAAAATTGGAAAACAGCATTGCCCTGTCTCTATATTATCCCAATGGTGTATCCACAAAACAGAAAAATACAGGCGGGAAAGGAATACCTGATGGATGAACTTTTACGAGTGAAAAAGGAGCTGGAAAGAGTCTCCGGCCAAAAAATAACAGAGGATGACTTGGAAAACAGCATAGAAATCTATGATGATTATAGAAGCACAATGCAGGAATTTACTGATTTGGTACAAAATTATCCAATCCTGTTAAATGCAAAAAGCAGACATTTGATCATGAAGGCCGCTTACTTTATGGATAAAAAGATCTATTCGGATAAAGTAAAAACGCTGATCCATGAAATCAAGAAGCTGCCGGAAGAAGAAACGGAAAAGAAGAAAATTATTTTAACCGGGCTCATCGCCGAACCCGACGGATTATTGGATATTATATCAGAAAATCAAATGTTTGTTATTGCAGATGATCTGGCTCACGAATCAAGACAATTCAGAACCGTAGCTCCTAAAAAGGGCAATGCGACACAGCGTATGGTGGAAAGAATTGCTATGCAGGACGGCTGCGCTTTCTTGTATGATGAAGAAAAAACGAGAGGCAGATTGCTTATTGACATGGTAAAGAAGTACCATGCGGATGCGATCATCGTTTGTCAGTTGAAGTTTTGTGATCCGGAAGAATTTGATTATCCAATCTTAAAAAAAGAATTAGAAGCGGCAAAAATTCCGTTTCTCTATATTGAAATCGAACAGCAGATGGATACGCTGGAACAACTGCGAACCAGAATACAAAGTTTTAGAGAAATGCTTTCGTAATGCAAGGAAACAAAGGAGTTTGACATGTATTTAGGCGTAGACATTGGCTCATCCTCATCAAAGGCAGTCGTATTAAATAAGAACGGAGTAGTTTGCGGTGAAGGAATCGTGAATATCGGCACAGGGAGCAAGGGGCCGCATCAATCGGTTGAAACCGCTTTAAAACAGGCCGGTGTCAGCAGAGATGAAATAAAAAAATGCGTGGTTACCGGTTATGGAAGGTTACTGTATGAGGGTGCTGATAAACAGATTACGGAAATTAGTTGTCATGCCAAAGGCGTGAAATATTTATGGCCGACAGCAAGCACCATCATTGACATTGGTGGGCAGGATGCAAAGGTAATCCGGGTTTCTGTCAACGGTATCGTAGAAAATTTTGTAATGAATGAAAAGTGTGCAGCTGGAACCGGTAGATTTCTGGAGGTTATGGCTCGTGTGCTGGATTGCAGAATTGAGGAATTGGCTGGGCTGGCTGCAAAAGGAAATCCTGGTGTGGTAATCAGTAATACCTGCACTGTTTTCGCAGAATCAGAAGTAATCTCACAGCTTGCATCGGGGAAGACGGTAGAAGATGTTGCCTTGGGAGCACATAAATCCATTGCGCAGAGGATTGCAGGACTTTGTAACCGGCTTGGGATCGCGGACGCGGTGGTTATGACCGGAGGGGTTGCGTTGAACCATAATGTGGTAACCGCGATAGAAAAGGAAATCCAGCATCCCATTATACGCTTGGAGGATCCACAGGCTATGGGAGCCTTGGGAGCAGCGATTTTTGCCAAAGAATTAGAGGGAGGAATGAATTGATAGGAATCGTTACATAGAAATCTTGAATCGATAGAACGAAATTGTATTGGCAATACAGAAATTCAGATGATATCAGGAATAAAGAATTACGGTAGAAAGAGAGGGAAAAATGGATATTAAAAAAGTTGCAATGGTAGGCGGAGGCACTATGGGAAACCAGATTGCCATGCAGGTGGCGATTTCTGGATATGATGTTACATGTTATTCCAGAAAGGCGGAAACTGTAGAAAAGGCCGAAGCTTTCTCCAAGGGATGGTTTGTAAAGGGTGTTTCAAAAGGAAAGATGACGGAGGAGGATGCTGCAAAAATTCAGCGTAGATTGAAGTTTACAACAAATCTGGAAGAAGCAGTGAAAAACGTAGATCTTGTCATAGAAGCCGTCGTAGATGTATTGGAAGTGAAAAGAGACATTCTAAGGCAAATTGATACGTTGACACCGGATCATACAATTTTCGCAAGCAACAGCTCCTATATTGTCAGTTCGAAATTCTGTGATGTCGTATCCCATCCAGACAAGGTTTTAAATCTTCACTTCTTTAATCCGGCACTCATCATGAAGCTGGTAGAAGTGGTGAAAGGATCTCATTGCAGTGAGGAGACCATTAACACGATGGTAAAGTTTGTTGAATCCATTGGTCGGGTTCCTGCAGTTGTGAAAAAAGAAATCTACGGCTTTATTGTTAACCGGGTTTTCAGTGCGATCACCAAAGAAGCCTGTTATATGTATGACCAGGGTGTTGCTTCCTTTGAGGATATTGACAAGGCTGTTAAATATGGATTGTCTCATCCGATGGGGCCCTTTGAATTGCTTGATATGACGGGAATCGACCTGGAATATGATGTGCTTACCGAAAAATATAAAATGACAGGAGACTTAGCAGACAAGCCGAGCCCTGCAATCGTAGAGAGATATGCCAGAGGCGAATATGGCAGAAAATCGAAAAAAGGCTTTTACCAATATGAATAGACGCGCGCAATTTTTTAAAAGGATATAAAAAAGAGCTGGAAATGATGGGGGATAGATATGGAAAAACTGACGTTTGAAATATCCGATTGCATTGGCATTGTTAAAATCAACAGGCCGAAAGCATTAAACGCTCTGAATCGTGAAGTCATTGACGAGCTTGAGAACCTGATTGGAGCAATAAAGCAAAAAAACGACTTATCCGTACTGGTTATCGGAAGTGATACACATTTCGCGGCAGGAGCAGACATTAAAAGCATGGTTCACTGCAGTATGGAAGAAGCAAAAGAATTTTCTTTTTCCGGTACGTTTACCAAGCTGGCAAATCTGAAGATACCTACTATTGCAGCGATTGAAGGCTTTGCATTAGGCGGCGGGTTGGAACTGGCATTAGCCTGTGACCTCCGAATCGCATCGAAAACCGCCAGGATGGGATTTCCTGAAATCAATTTGGCGATTATGCCGGGAGCAGGCGGTACCATCAGAGCCCCGAAACTGATCGGTACAGCCAAGGCAAAAGAACTAATTTTACTGGGAGAAATGATAAAGGCAGATCAGGCGGAGCATATAGGTTTGGTTAACAAAGTGGTTGAACCCGAAGAACTTATGAATTCCGCGATGGAATGGGCAAAAAAACTAAGTAAAAAGGCACCGATTTCGCTTCGCGCGGCAAAAGCCACCATTCAGGCGGGTTTGAACCGGGCAGAAATCAATGAGGCTATGAAAATTGAAGAAGAGAATTGGGCTGAATTATTCAGGACAGAAGATCAAAAAGAAGGAATGAGGGCATTTCTTGAAAAACGAGTGCCAGTCTATCAAGGAAGGTAGCAGTTGAAATAAAAAGGAGGAAAAAATATGCGAAACGTAGTTATTGTGGCAGGATGCAGAACACCGATCGGAACGATCGGAGGTCAGTTTAAATCCATTACATCCCTTGACTTATCCATTCCTGTGATACAGGAACTGGTCAAGAGATCGGGGATTGATTCTGCACTTATCGAAGATGTTATCTGGGGGTGTAACTACCAGAGAACATATAAGGAAAATAATTTGGCTAGAGTTGCAGCAGTAAAGGCAGGGCTGCCTGTCACTGTACCCGGTATCACCATTCACAGGAACTGTACCTCGTCCATGTCGTCCATCCAAATGGGATACTACCAGATCAAAGCCGGAGATGCAGATTGTATTATGGCTGGGGGAGCAGACAGCATGAGCACAGCACCTCATATGATGTTTGACGGTAGATATGGGAAAAAATTTGGACACAGCGAGCTACGTGATTCTATGTGGGACTCTTTGACCAATCTGGGTATTGGACCTGCAATGGGCATCACTGCAGAAAATGTTGCAGAGAAGTACGGTGTAACAAGACAGGATCAGGATGCGTATGCACAATTAAGCCAACAGAGAGCGGTTGCTGCTATCGATGGAGGGAAGTTCAAGGATGAAATTATTCCAGTGACTATCTCAGGGAAAAAAGGCGATACAGTTTATGACACGGATGAATATCCAAAAAGAAATGTTACATTGGAAAGACTTGCAAAATTAAGGGCAACCTTTAAAGAAGGCGGTACTGTTACACCAGGCAATGCATCAGGAATGAACGATGCGGCATCCGGAGTACTCCTCGTGGAAGAAGAAAAAGCAAAAGAATTAGGATTGCCGATTCTTGCAAGAATTTTATCCGTTGCGACAACAGGAGTCGCCCCGGAAATTATGGGGATCGGTCCGATTAGCTCCTCCCAAAAAGCTTTAGAAAAAGCCGGATTGAAAATTCAAGACATTGATCTGTTTGAGATTAACGAAGCCTTTGCTGCACAATGCGTTGCAGTTGAAAAGGAACTGGGGATCAACAGAGAAATCCTGAATGTCAATGGCGGCGGAATTTCGCTGGGTCATCCGGTTGGCGCAACTGGAAGTAGAATCGTGATTACATTACTTTATGAAATGAAGCGACGCGGAAACAAACACGGACTGGCCACTCTTTGTGCAGGGGGTGGAATGGGAACCACCGTTGTTGTTGAGACTGTATAATACCATGTAACACCTAAAAGTTGCATGACGCGCAATGAAGTGTTATATGGTATGAAGATTGACGAAATCTGATGAGGCATCAGAATAAGGAGTAAGTAGATGGTTAATTTAAAGCAGCTATGTAAAACGAGCGAACTCGCAGCTGAGTACAAGAACAAGCTTGTAACTGCAGACGAGGCAGTGAAGGTTGTAAAGCCGGGTGATCGTGTACATTACGGCCTGTTTTGCGGAATTGTACAGGATCTGGATAAAGCACTGGCGAAACGAACCGAAGAGCTTTATGACGTACTTGTTTGCGACACGATCTGGGCGCATCAAAAACCGCCTGCTATTCTTCAGGCAGACCCGGAGGCGAAACATTTTAAATACCTTAGTACTCACATGAGTGGTCTGGACAGGAAGATGAACAAAGAGGGAAGATGCTGGTTTATTCCGGTGCAATTTCGCGAAAATACGAAACTTTGGGCTGAGAATGTTGGGGATATTGATGTAGCTATGCTGCAGGTTGCTCCAATGGATCGTTACGGAAACTTTAATTTTGGACCGCAAACCGCAGAGTATTGGGGAATTTTTGCGGCAGCTAAAAAAATTATTGTTGAAGTGAATGAAAAACAGCCGATTGTGCATGGAATTCAGAACAGCATCCATATTTCACAGGTTGATCTGATTGTGGAAGGCTCCAATGGAAACCTCCCGACCTTGATTGCAAAACCTGCTAGTGACACGGAGAAGAAAATTGCCGGTCACATTGTCGAGCGAATTCGCAGCGGAAGCACACTGCAGCTTGGAATCGGCGGCATGCCAAACTATGTGGGTTCCATGATTTCTGAATCGGATATCAATGATCTGAGCGTACATACGGAAATGTTTGTCGATGCTTATGTAAATTTGTACAAAGAGGGTAAGCTGACCGGAAACAAAAACACTGACAAGGGGAAGATGGTCTTTACCTTTGCCATGGGTTCTCAGGAAGTGTACGACTTTCTCGACGATAATCCGATGGGATGTATGGCTCCGGTGGATTATGTGAATGCACTGGAGGTGATTGCAGCAAATGATAATTTTGTATCGATTAACAGCTGCCTTCAGGTAGATTTGTTCGGACAGGTGAATTCTGAATCGGCCGGACTTCAGCATATCGGGGGCACAGGAGGACAGCTTGACTTTGTGATGGGTGCATTCAAATCAAAGGGAGGACAAAGTTTTCTCTGTACTCCTTCTGTGAGGACAAACAAGGATGGAAGCAGGGAATCCCTGATTATGGACAGATTATCCGAAGGTTCTATCGTATCCGCTCCGAGAAGTGCGACCCATTATATTGTGACAGAATATGGTGCTGTTAATTTGAAAGGAAAGTCAACATGGGAAAGAGCAGAACTTCTGATATCCATTGCTCACCCCGATTTTCAGGATGAGCTGGTAAAGGAAGCAGAAAAAATGGGAATTTGGAAAAATAGCAGTAAGGTTTTGTATTAAATTTTGTCGAGCAACGTTATAATAAAAGACAAAAAATGGAGCAAATAAAAGGAGGATAAGAATATGAAATATGGTGATTACAAGAAATATTTAAGTCCAGTTTTGGCAAAATCAACGGATTTAGTAATGGAAAAAGGAGAAGGTTGCTATATGACAACCGTAGATGGTGAGCAATACCTGGATTTTGTACAAGGTATTGCTGTGAATGCGCTGGGGCATTGCTACCCAAAAGTAGTAGAAGCTGCAAAAGGTCAGATCGACAAACTTATTACAGCATCCTTTAACTTAGTAAATTATGAAGAAACGATGAAACTGGCTAAGAGAATTGCTCAAATTGCTCCGGGAGATTTGAATGTAACATTTTTCAGCAATGGTGGTTCTGAAGCAACTGACGGTGCGATCAAGCTGGCTAAAAGTGCAACAGGAAGGTCAGGCATTATATCCTTTAAGGGCTCGTTTCATGGCAGAACAATTGGAGCCACAGCTGTAACCGGATCAAATTCAAAATATAGAAAAAATTATGAACCGATGGTACCTTCTGTATATTTTACCTCCTACCCCTATTGTTACAGATGTCCTTATGGCACTTCTTGTGAGAAATGTTCCTTGCAATGCTTGCGGGAATTAAATGAGATATTTGAAAATCTCATTACACCGGATAGTGTAGCTGCAATTCTTATGGAATCACTTCAAGGGGAAGGCGGATATATTGTTCCTCCTAAAAAATACGTACAGAAAATTAGAGAAATTTGTGATACTCATGGCATTCTTTTGATATTTGATGAGATTCAATCTGGGTACGGCCGAACGGGAAAAATGTTTGCTTCTGAGCATTTTGATGTAGTTCCCGACATTATGACGGTTGGAAAAGCCATTGCAGGAGGATTTCCAATGTCAGCAATTGTAAGTAAGAAACAGATCATGGAAAAATGGCCTACAGGAACACATGGAACCACTTTTGGAGGACATCCGGTCTGCGCAGCGGCGGCAAATGCAGTTTTGGATGCATTTGAAAACGATAATGTATTAGAAAACTGTAATAAAATGGGACGATACTTAAAGGATAGACTCGAAGAAATGAAAGCGAAATATTCTATTATTGGCGATATAAGAGGGTTAGGTTTAATGGTAGGTGTGGAGTTTATTCAAGATGATGGAAGTGTAAATACACTAGCAAAAGATGCAATGATTAAGTATTGTAAAGAAAACAAATTATTAATGCTGAGTTGCGGAAAGAGTACGGTTAGATTCTGTACCCCATTGAATATTAAAAAAGAGGAACTAGACGCAGGCTTAAAAATTTTTGAGGATGGCTTAAAAACACTTTAGGAGGTTTGCTATGAAAGATTTTCAATTTAAAATGCTCACAAAAGTAAAGTTTGGGATTGGCATAAGCAAAAAAATAGGGGAAGTATTAAACGAATTTAATGGAAAGAAGGTATTCTTGTTAACCGGACCTCACATTGTAAAAACAGATATTATTAAAACCATAAAGGACGGTCTTGATTATTCTAACATTGAATACGAAGTTTATTCGGATATTGTAACAGATCCGACAATTGAAATCGTGGATAAAACTGCTCATATTCTCAGAAAAAGCAATGCGGATTTAGTCGTAGCAGTCGGTGGAGGAAGTCCTATGGATACGGCAAAGGCTGTTTGTATGCTGCAAACGAACCAAGGCTCCATAAGGGATTATTTATTTGGCGGAACAAAAACCGTGACGAACCCATGTATGACGCTTATCTGTGTCCCGACGACAGCCGGAAGCGGCAGTGAAATGACAGCATCTGCGGTGATTACAGATGCACAAAATAATATTAAGCTTTCCGTAACCAATGATTATCTTATGCCCAAAATAGCATTAATTGATCCTGAACTTCAGACGGGTATGCCGCCAGGTGTCACTGCTTCAACGGGACTGGATGCATTAACTCATGCGATTGAGGCATATGTCTCATTAAATGCGAGTCCATTAAGTGATATGAATGCTATTTATGCCATTGAAGTAATTGGTAAAAATCTAAGAACAGCCGTTTCAGATGGTAACAATCTAGAGGCAAGAAGCCAGATGGCAGTAGCAAGCTCTATTGCGGCGGTATCATTTTTAAATGGTGGACTTGGTGTTGTTCATGGAATTGCCCAATCAATGGGTGGTGTGGCACATGTTTCCCATGGTGTTGCAAACGGTATGATTTTACCGTATGCAATGGAAAGAAATTATGTTGGGAACCTAGAAAAATTTAAAAATATAGCAATTGCACTTGGAGAAAATATTGAGGGCTTAACGCTTCGAAAAGCAGCTCAAAAATCAGTTAAAGCGGTATTTGAATTAGTGAACGATATAGGAGTACCAACGAAACTGAGAGAAGTCGGAATTACGAAAGATCATTTTTCGGAAATTATTAATGGAACAATGTCATATCGATTACTGGCATTAAATCCTTGTAAGCTGAATGCACAAGATATAGAAAATATCCTGATAAAGGCTTATGAGTAATTAGTTTTTCCCACCTTATTCTATACACCTTTATGCAGCCCTCATAGAGACTTATCGATTGGGAGTTGTATATGAAAAAGTATCAGAATTATAAAAAGTAAAGAAGGATATCAATGGTTGCTGAAAAAGTATTTATAAATGGTCAAATCTATACCATGGAAAAAAATGGAGATATATGTGAAGCTTTTGCAGTCAGTAAAGGAAGAATCATTGCTGTAGGAACGACAGCCGAGATCTTGAAATTTGATACGGAAGAAGTGATTGATTTAAAACATAAGGCCGTATTACCAGGATTAATCGATACACATCAACATGTTTTGTCCTATGCTCAAGGATTGCAAGCTGTAGATCTTAGAGAAGCGAAATCTTTTGAAGAGGTCAAAAAAAGATTAGAAGAAAGAGTGAAGATAACACCAAAAGGAAATTGGATCAAAGGAACTTCTTTTAATCATGAAGACTGGGATAATCCAGTATTGCCTAATCGAAAAGATTTGGATGAGATCAGCGCGAAGCACCCAATTCTAATAAGCAGGTATTGTATGCATGTACATGTTGCAAATAGCTTAGGACTTAAATTAGGCGGTATTACAAAAAAATTTATACCGTCAGCAGAAAATTCAGTAGAGGTAGATGAAAAGGGAACTCCAACAGGAGTCCTTTGGGAAAATTCTGTTACCCCCGTTTTAAACGTTATTCCAAATCCATTAGCCAATTTAGAAGCAAAAAAAAATGCTGTGAAAAAAGCATGTAAAGATATGTCATCCTATGGCATAACTGGAGTTACTCCAATTCAAGGAAAATTTTGTGACGCAATCGAAGACATTGGAATATATCAAGATTTAGAAAATGAAGGCGAATTACCTGTTCGCGTATATGTGTCCTTTGATGAGTTTCCGCCGTTTGGAATGAAGACAGGCTTTGGAAATGATATGGTAAAGTATGGATTCTACAAAATATACAGCGATGGATCACTAGGTTCAAGAGCAGCGAAATTATTTGAGCCTTATAGTGATATGCCAGATACTACAGGTGTTTTGAATTATTCTCAAGAAGAAATTACTGAGATGGTGCGAGCAGCGTACGATAAAGACTTACAAATTGCGATCCATGCGATAGGAGATAAGGGGCTGGATATTGCTGTAAGTGCCATTGAAGAAGTTTATTATGCGAATCCAAAGCCAAATCAACGCTTTCGCTTGATTCATGTAATGGTAGTAAACAAAGAACTCATTGAAAGAATGAAAAAACTACCTTTAATTTTAGACATTCAGCCAAAATTTGTTTCTTCCAATGTTAGATGGTCGGAAGACCGCTTAGGAAAAGAACGATCCAAGTTGTCATATGCATGGAGAACGTTAATTGACGAAGGATTTATATTAACGGGAAGTTCAGATTCGCCGGTCGAACCTTATAATCCGTTTTTGGGAATCTATGCTGTGGTTACTCGAAAAGACTTGCAAGGATATCCGGAAAAAGGATGGTATCCAGAACAAAGAGTGACAGTGTATGAAGCTATAGAGATGTATACCAAGCATGCAGCTGTCGCTTCTTTTGAGGAGCAGTTAAAAGGAACGATTACAAAAGGAAAATTAGCGGACTTCATTGTGCTGGACAGAGACCCTTTTAAAATAAGGCATGATGAATTAAAAAATATTGTTGTTGAAAAGACTTTTTTGAATGGCAAAGAGGTTTTTTCCCTCTAATAAATAGGTACATATGAAAAAATTCTCTTGCCGTCAGATGTTTTGATGTGAAAAAAGGAGACAAACCATGATGCTGGATCAGTGTGTTATAAATGGAAAAGTGTACACCATGGAAAACAAAGATAGTGTCTGCGAAGCATTTGCTGTTTATGATGGAAAAATTATTGAATGCGGCAGTACAGAAGAGATTTTGAAAAACCAGGCAAAAGAGATTATTGATTTGAAAGGCAAGGCGGTTCTTCCTGGATTTATCGATGCTCATCAGCATTTGCTATATCATGCAAAATGTTTACAGACTGTCAATCTTGCAAATACGAAGTCATGGGAAGAAGTAAAAACAATTCTAGTTGATAAAGCAAAAAACACAAAGAATGGTGACTGGATACATGGCGTTGGATTTGATCATCAACTTTGGTTGGAGCCTATTCTGCCCACAAAAAAAGAATTAGATGAAATCTCAAAGATGCATCCCATTCTGATTGACAGATATTGTATGCACGTACATAGCGTAAATTCTGAGGCACTCAGAATTGCTGGGATTACAAAAGACTTTAAATCAGCTTCTGAAAATACCGTTGGAGTTGATAAAGATGGAGAACCGACGGGGGTTCTGTGGGATAGTGCCATTGCGCCAGTATTGAAGGTGCTTCCTGATCCGTTAGAGAGTTATGATGCCAAAAAGGAAACCGTTGCGGCAATCTTAAAAGACATGAACAAATATGGAATTACGGGAGCACAGCCAACCCAAGGGAAAATAGTGGATGCCGAAGAATTCATAGGAATTTATCAGGATTTAGAGAAAGAAAATCGATTGACTGTCAGAATGTACGTTAATTTTGATGAGTATCCGTGTTTTGGTATCAAAAGTGGATTTGGCAATGAGAAAATTAAGTATGGATTTTACAAGATTTACAGTGACGGCAATTTGGGATCAAGGTCTGCTGCTATGTTTGAGCCTTATAGTGACCATCCGGATATGATGGGAGTTTTAAATTATAATGAGGAAGAAATTGATGAAATGTGTCAAAAGGCGTATGAACGTGATTTGCAAATCGGGATTCACGCGATTGGAGACAGAGGATTAAATATCGCAATAAATGCCATTGAAAAAGTATATAACAGCAATCCCAAAAAAGACCCGAGATTCCGATTGATCCATGCGTTCATTACCAATGAGAACCTTATCGAAAGGATGAAGAATCTTCCGGTCGTATTGGATATTCAGCCCAAGTTTTTAGCTACAGATATAACCTGGGCAGAGGATCGGCTTGGGTCGGAAAGAATAAAATATGCTTTCCCATGGAGAAGACTTATCGATGAAGGATTAATTTTAGCTGCCAGCTCGGATTTGCCGGTGGAACATTATAATCCATTTTTAGGAGTTCATGCAATCGTAACCAGAAAAAATTTAGAAGGGTATCCTGATGGTGGGTGGTATCCGGAACAAAGGGTTACTGTTTATGAGGCGCTAGAAATGTACACTAAAAATGCGGCATATGCGTCTTTTGAGGAGAATTTAAAAGGAACGATTTCGAGGGGTAAACTTGCGGATTTTATTGTACTGGATAAAAATCCATTTGAAATTGATATCGATGCATTAAAGGATGTTCAAGTTGAAAAAACATTTTTAGGAGGGGAGGAGGTATTTTCATTATTGTAAGTAAGAACTATTTTGGATTAAGAAAAAAGGAGAGAAGACCATGAAAAAAGTATCATTATTTTTTTTAGTACTTATGCTGATTATGAGTACGTTCTTCGTTGGATGTGGAAGTACAGATATTGCTAATGAATCAAATGATAATTCTGAAGAAAATGATTCGGTTTACACGATACGAGTTGCTTATGTTGTTGCTGAATCACATGCATCGCATATTGCAATGAGGGACGTCTTCCAAAAGGAATTGGAAGACACCGGTCGGTTCAAAGTTGAATTATATCCGAATGGGCAGCTTGGTGGGGATAGACAAGCTGTAGAAGCAGTAAGTATTGGAAATTTAGAGATGACGATGTGCGGTGAAGCTGTTATTTCAGGCTTTGTTCCCGAGTTTGAATTAGTTGGGCTTCCATATCTATTTACGTCTCTTAACTCTGTGCATCAAGCTTTGGATGGCGAATTTGGTGCTGAATTGGATAAAAAGCTTGAGGCGCAAAACTTATACAATTTAGGCTGGGGAGAAGTTGGATTCCGTAATATTACGAATAGTAAACAAGAGATTAAAACGCCTGATGATTTAAAAGGGATAAAAATAAGAACAATGGAAACACCAACGCACCTTGCATTTTTCAAAGCGTTAGGTGCAAATCCAACGCCTATGGCCTTTAATGAATTATTTACGGCGCTTCAACAAGGAACCGTTGATGCACAAGAGAACCCTACTGCGTTGGCCTACAATTCCAAATTTTATGAAGTTCAAAATTTCATGACGATAAGCGAACATGTTTATACGGCTGCGCCAATCTTGATTAACAAAGATTTTATGGATCGCTTACCTGTAGACTTACAAGCCAAAGTAACCGAAGTGGCTGAAAAAACAAAGGATGCTCAAAGGGATTTGATTTATCAACAGAATACAGAGCTTGAATCCGGCATGGAAGAAAAAGGTGTGAAAATAACTAGGCTTACTGCTGAAGAAAAGGCCGCATTTAAAAAGGTATCTGATGAACAAGTATATCCTGATGTGATAGCACAATATGGGGAAGACTTAATTGATTTGGCTCAGAAATACAATTAATAATTAAAATATTTGGCTGAGCAATCATTCTGATGTGATTGCTCAGTTAGAAACAAATTCCTGTTGAAGTTAGGAGGGAAAAATGAGGCTTTTAAAGTTTGCAGATGAAAGATTTGAAGAAGTAATTTTAGTAGCGATATTAGCAATTATGGTAGCTTTAATATTTTTACAGGTATGTATGCGATACGTGTTTCAATCATCTCTTTCATGGAGTGAAGAACTTGCAAGATATTTATTCTTGTGGATCATATGGTTAGGAGCAGCTTATGCTACCAAAGAAAATTCACATATTAGCCTCGATTTCATTACGAGCAGGTTACCACGAAAAGGGAAAATAATTGCAAGCGCCATGAAATATGTGATATGGGTTCTTTTTGCTATTTTTCTGGCATATATTTCTTGGAATTTAACAATTATTATCTTTGAAAGAGGCCAGGTATCCCCTGCACTAAGGATTCCAATGTGGTATGCGTATGCATCAATCCCCTGCGGAATCACTTTGATGCTATTTCGGATGATAGAAAATAGTATCAAAACATATAGAAAAGGAGGTGTATGTAAATGAACACCGGTGTAATACTTATTTTTGTGATTTTGGCCGCATGTATGAGCATCGGTGTACCAATCGGTGTTTGTTTAGGTGTAGCCACAGCTGTAACCATGGCGCTTACAACAAATTTGAATTTATTGACCATTGCGCAAAGCTGTTTTGGAGGGCTGGATTCTTTTCCGCTCATGGCCATACCCTTCTTCATTTTAGTAGGTAATCTTATGAAATATGGTGGGATTTCTCGGCGGTTACTTGATTTCTCTGCAAGTATTGTAGGATCAATTCGTGGCGGATTGGGCATGGTGACTATCTTATCTTCTATGTTTTTTGCAGCAATGACATGCAAAACATGGCAATGCATGGCTGAAATTCAGTCCTATTCTACCTCCGTAAGTCAATATTACAAAGGTGATAAGCTGAATCCGGAAAACGCAGTTTAAATATTTTCAAATCCTTGACCTCATTCTTACTACAATCGTGTAAACCAGAAAAAGCATGAATGCACTCCCAAAAACAATCAGACCGGGGGTATGTTTATTTTTTCCGAACCGGGACCTGTGCAGCAGCAGAGTGTATGATGAGATATATTTTATCCCGTTATCAGACATGCTGCTTACAAGTACTGTCTGCTTGGATGCTGTTTCCCCCATACTGTTGAGAATCCTGTCCTCAGGCGGAACATAGACCAGGTTTCCGGTATTATCGGTATTTAACTCTAAAGGTGAAGCGTGTTCATCAAAGACTGAAAGACTCTTTTCAGGAAGCATCTTACCGTTAAACAAAGGAAAAACTTTTACCGGGCTGCCTGTCTGTGGCCAGTAATTGTGCTCTGGATCGATATGTATTTCAAGAGACCCGTCAATTGATTCATGGGAAAGAGGCACTCTTTCAGACCCTTCTGACATTGATTTCCCAAAAAGTGTAAAGGATGCCTTGGCCAGGTAACATACAGTAACTCCATTATTTGATTTTGCAGCAGTTACTATCAGGACAAACCGGGCCTGTTTTGCAGATTCCATTTTTATTGAATAGCCATGCACTTCTTCATCTATGTATGCGTGATATAGAGTATCGCTCTCATTTCCATATCGATTTTCATAAACAGTATAGAAAGCCTTCAGGTTATTCAACTTTACACTATTATTTCTTTTGTAAGGAAACCTGCCGTGATGAACCTTTAATTCAAGTATAAGACTGCCATCTTTTTCTTTTGTGCCGTCACCATACTCAATCCATAAAAAATCATCCTTTATATGCGATGATTCTTCAGCGCCTGTGGCAGGTACATAAAATAAGAAAACAAGAAAACAGATTAAGAGAACACGGTATTTCATCGTATAAATATCTTCCAATAAGCTCATTAAGCATAAAAAAAACCCGGACCGAAATAATTTCGATCCGGGGATTACCCTTTTTTATCCGCAAGATCCGGCGGTCTGCCTTTTTCCACGAAGGAGACACATATTGTTCGGGCAGGTCTTCTGACTTCCCCCCTGGTTTAACGGCCTTCCCGTTTTCCAACAGTGGCACATGAATGTTAAATCAGTTCCTTTTTCAAAATCGAAAAAGAAGGGTTTACAGCGGCGGGTCCGTTCCCGACTTTAACGGGATTCCCTGTTAGGCTTAAATAAAGCACCCGAATAGAATAAGGAATTATGAGATAGAGGGAGTTTTGTCAAGGTAAAAAGCAGGGCCATGGAATCAAGGATTCAAGAGGCCGGGCGTTTATAATTACAAAATGTGATTTTCGCCTCTATGGTGGCATTTGAATTATCCGCAGTAATAAAGACAAACCTACGTGGCTGTTCAAGGTATGTCTTTAATAGGCATGAAGCCTACCGAATATTGCTCAAACAGGTCTGTCAGCTCCTCTTTTAACAAATTGGCATTATCCATTGCCTTTGTGTATTCGGCCTTGAGTAAACTGATTTTACTCATACACGCTTCAACCTCTTCATGGAATGTTACGAGTCCCTTCTCAATATTTATCGTATATTCTTCTTTGAGAGAATAAAACCCGTTTTTCAGGGCGATTAAATACTCATTTTTCACCAAACCAAGTCTTTCAAGCGCCTTGTCATATTCGTTTCTTAATCTGCTTGCACCCTTTTCCTTGGCACACAGGTATTGCTTTTGCAGTTCCTGCAGCAATTCTTTTACTGAGATAATTTTGTCGATCCTGAAGGCATTGCTTCCTGCAAAGGCATAGCCTTTATCCAGAATCCCTCTTCTGGCATTATCAAGCGCCAGAGATATGCAGTAACGGGCGGTCTTGATGTCACAGCTTTTAAGGCATCTCCAGGCACATTTAAGCTCAATCTTTTGCCCTGATGACAGCTCCTCTAAAAATTTACTTTTGATTGCCCGGCCCGGCATACCCACAGGGCTCTTAATAATTTCTATATCTTCTTCCCGGCATGAAACATATGCCTCCTTGAACCTGATATCGGCATCACATTCATGTGTCGCAACAAACCTTGTTCCCATCTGGACACCGCTGGCTCCAAGCTTAAAAAGGTTATGAATATCAGTACCGGTAAAAACACCGCCGGCAGCGATTACAGGAATAGATTTATTTGACTTGGCCTCATAATCTTTTACCACTGCAACAAGTTCGGGTAAAATATTCTCAAGTGCAAAATCAGGATCATCAATCTGATCCTCCTTAAATCCAAGATGTCCTCCTGCTTTTGGTCCTTCAATAACAACAGCATCAGGAATATCATTATATTTTTTTAACCAGGACTTGAAGATAACCTGAGCCGCCCTGGCAGAACTGACAATAGGAACCACTTTTACTCCTGCTGATCTGAGATCCTCAACAGGTATATCCTTAATGGGAAGTCCTGCGCCCAAAAAAACAATATCGACTTTTTCTTCGATTGCGACCCTGAGAAGCGCGTGAAAATCGTTCACCGCTACCATTATATTGACGCCAATGATTCCCGAACTCATTTCTTTTGCCTTTCTGATCTCTCTTCTTAAGGCAATAGCATTTGCGTCTTTATGACTGGCATAATAGTCAGGATCAAGCATTCCTATTGAATTTGCGGCAATTATGCCTATACCGCCTTCATTAGCAACCGCTGAAGCCAGCCCGGCAAGAGATATTCCAACCCCCATTCCTCCCTGAACAATGGGAAGTTTAGCAACAGAATCACCAATTTTCAGCTTTGGCATCCTGGACCACTTTATCTTGGAAAGATCAAACGTTGGCCATGTTATGTCTTTCAGGCCTATTCTTTTTAACTGCAATTTATGTAAAACATCAAAATTCATCTGGTAATTCTCCTAATTCATCTCACAACAACATCTGCAAAATACTCCCGGCTGACTTCTGCAAAATGTTCCATTACATCAGGGGAAGTTTTTTCTATTGTTCTCAATTTTTTATCAGGCAGGTTATCCCTGGGAATAAATCTTTGCAACACAAATCTTCTGACACCCTTCAGTTCGGCACAAATCTTTTTAATATCCTCTTCAGTGTGTATTCCCGGCACTATAGTTGTTCTTATTTCATACTCAATATTGCTGTTTTTTAAAAGACCCAGGCTCTTTGCAATACTTTCCCTGTCGACCTTTACACCGGTAATTTCATGGTATTTATCAACAGGCATCTTATAATCCATTGCAATGTAATCACAGTATTCTATTACCTTTTTCAGCATATCCGGAAAACTTCCCTGAGTATCCAGTTTTACATCCATTCCCTTCTGCTTCATGAATGCCAGTGTCTCTGGCAATGTCTCCTGCATCGTTGGCTCGCCGCCTGTTATACATATTCCATCCACCCAGTTCCGCCCAGCCCTGTCAAGGACAGCGTCCAGTTCTTCGAATGACATGTGTTTGTCTTTTACAGGAATAAGTTCCGGATTATGGCAGAAACCGCACCTGAAGTTACACCCCTGCGTAAAAAAAAGAAGTGCTATGCGCCCTTCAAAGTCAATAGTAGATTCGGTTTTCTGGTATGTAAAAACAGCAGACTTCATGAGACCATAGAACTTGATTGAGCCATAGACATGATTTTCTTTATCCTTTCCGGATCAATGCCGGCATCATCAGATGAATAATCTGTTTCAAGCTGTAAATAGTACAGGAAGGGTTTGGCATCGGAATCTTTGCCATTACCGGGATATGGTATCTTGACATAGGATTTTTTATTCTCACTGTACTTCATGATCTGGAGGGCCGGAATCCTCTGGCCATTAACAGTTTCTGCCAGGGCATATGCCTGCATCCCTTCAATGGTTGAGAGATTCTGGTAATCCATATCAAAATCATTCAGGCTGTTATCCTCTTCAAGGATCTGACTCACTTCCTTTTTCAGGCGGACACACTTTTCACACCCGTTTTTTCCGTATATTACCACAAGATATTTTTTCATTTCCAGTATCCCTTATCAGTTGAGTGTGCATACACCATCTTTACATGAACCTGTCTGATCCGCATGTGACAGTTCTTCACCATAGTCTGGTGATACAGAACTCCTTTTATAGGAAGGCATTATATCATTATCCGGCTTACAGATATCATCCCTGCCTGTCAGGCCATAGTTTCCGTTTTTCCGAGACCTGAGCTCTCCCTTTTTAGACTTGTTCCAGTCATGAATAACACTGTAATACCCGACAATACGGGAGATACCGTCAACGCTGAAGCTTCCGCACCTGTCACATTTTTCAATTAATCCTCTCATCTCATTGTGACACTCATTACAGTATGTAAACTCAGGACTTATGGTAAGCTGGGCTGACTGTGTGCGAAAAAATGTATTCCTGACCAGCTTGAAGATTGCCCCGGAAGACGGTCTTTCCTCTCCGACAAAGGCATGGGTGATAGCGCCCGATTCTATGAGCCCGTGAAACAGCCCCTGGATTCTTATCCTTTCCACAAGACTTACGTCGCAGTCTGCCGCAAGGTGTATGGAATTAGTATAATAAATGGAATCGTCCTCAATACTTCCTTTGACAATACCGGATGCATATTTTCCAAAATAGATCATATCCGTCTTTGCAAGTCGTCTGGCAGCGCTCTCGGCAGGTGATTCTTCAAGGGTAAACTTTAACCCGTATCTTTCGGAATACTCACGCAGCCTTATGTTCATTGACGCTACAATCTTTAATGCAAGATCAACCGATTCCCCTGATTCATGCATTTCCCTGCCGGTTAGAAATTTAAACAGCGTCATTTACTCCTATTAACCCTATGATATATGTGCTTGAATCAAGATCCACATACCTTTTCCCGTCACAGCACTCTTTTCCTATCTGCCACAGGGGGCCTCCCCGCTTCATCATTTTTTGCTCAACAAAGGTCTTTTTAAGCAGATGGGCTTCAATCGCGAGATCCATGGACTCGTAGACCTTTTCTATAAGGCCGTCGATGTTTTTCTGGCCTTCTCCGGCTGCAAGGTATGCTGCATGGGGTATATTGATCGTAACATTCTGGAATCCGCAAAACCTCATGCTTTCCGGATGGATAAGCATATAATTATCATTTATTGTTGTGCGAAGACGGCAGCACGCGGAAAGTGTAACCTGATCCCTGTCAAAAATAAAATAGACAGATCCGTTCCTTGAAGCAACCTCACATGCCCTTTCAAGAATTTTAAGCTGTTCAGGATCAGAAAAGGACTCCTCACTTACATGAAAATCGCATTTTGGAAACTCAAACACCCTGCCGTTTGTATCACCCTTTTCCCATACATCAAGCATCTTGATGGCAAAGTCTCCTGCCAGTTTTTCATAGTCACCATAGGTAACGATTTTTTCACCCCGGTCTTTGAGTTCCTGCTGGACAGAAACATCATATTCTATCTGGCCTTCACTGTTCATTACCTCTTTCAGTACCACACGATCTTTATGTTTTAATATCATCAATCTGTATCCGCGTGATGATACTTCGACTGATAAAGATTCTTCCAGGCTGATCTTCTCACCATCCGCAGTCATCATCATATATTTGCCACCGGGACCAATAGCAGGGACTCTTTTAAGGTATTCAGGAACCCCCGAATGTATATTAAAATCCAGGAAGATACTCTGTCCGCCTCTTGAAAAGGCATTTTGTGAGCCGTTAAAGATGAGTTCCTGTACCCGCTGGTAAATCTCCTCCTTTGTCAGCCCCTCAAGATAGGGGGCATAGAGGATGTTAATATAGGCTACTCCCAGTGCCCCGGCATAATAGGCCTGCATGGAGGCAAGGTATGTATTTAAATGTCCGGTAAGCACCCTGTGCTGAATTTGCAGGGCTTGATTCGCTTGTAAGGTTAACAAGCCCCTTGAGCCCGTATTTTTTTTATATATTCAATGGAGTGTGATGAGCAGTAAACCCTGTCAGGAAAACCAAGGTCATGAATATGTATACGCCCTGTTGCATGTGCCCTTTCAAGCTTTTCACCCAAACAGGTATCTCAGGGCGTACTGTTTCAGGACTATCTCGCCTATTGTCTGGGTAACTGCTTCGGGGTTATTGTTTTTTATATTACTGTTCTCATCGGACTTTGAAAAAAGCAGCCCTTCAAGAACAGGCTTTGCAATGGAAAACTGGGCCATATCCCTCAGACAGGCAATATATCCTCTCTCCTCCAGTTCATTATTAACCATCTCTCTTACCAGAGAGGTGCTTATGGTGGAATCATCCCAGGCAAAGGCCCGGTTTTCAACCGATTTTGCAATGCTTCGGGATCCTTCATAGGAAAGGGAGGTCTCTTTAAGGAGTGCATCAACAATACGCGTTTTGTCCCAGGGGGTGTGTAACATTCTGGGTGGTTGATTCAACCAGGAGCAGCGCATCCGTGGAATCCTGCTGTTCTGAGTCCTGCTTTGTACGGATCTTAAGCTGTTTCCTGATATTTTCCCTCTTCTTTCTATAGAGCTTATATGCTGTCATTACCTCCTGATATCCGCTTTGGGCCAGCACAATCTCTACAAGGTCCTGAACATCCTCTATTTTGGGCACCCGCTTGCCATTTCTGGCCTGAATAAAATAGGGAGAGAATGGATTGTTCAATTCTGCTATCACTTTCCATGCCATGTTATCAGGGTCAGGAATATCCAGATCACCTTTAAGATCCCTTTTTGTCTTTTCTGAAGCCTTTTTTATTGCGTCTGAAATTTTATCCGGATCAAAGTCTACTTCTTTTCCATCTCTTTTTAAAAAACCGGTAAGACCGTGCTCAAAGGATTCCGGATACCCATCTCCTTTTCCCATTGCAGTAAGAACATTACCCTTTTGCATCTCTTTTCTTTCCTCCTGTGACGCCTGATTTAACTCTAATGTTTATAATGAGATATGGTCTAAATAACGAGACTGTTGTTAACATCCAAGATAAAAAAACCCGGAACGATAGACATCGATCCGGGGATTACCCTTTTTTATCCTCTAGATCAGGCGGTCTGCTTCATACCACGAAAGAGACCTATATTATCCGGGCAGGTCTTCTGACTTCCTCCTGTTTTGACAGCCTTCCCGTTCTTCAACAGTGGCACACAAAGGTCAAAGCAGTTTCTCTTCCCAAATGGAAAAAAGGGGAGGTTACAGCGGCGGGTCCGTTCCCGACTTTAACGGGATTCCCTGTTAGGCTTAAATAAAGCACCCGAATAGAGATTGATTTATTTAAAAGGACATGTTTTGTCAAGATAAAAATCATATAGTTTCACTAAAAATATACATAATATTGTATATTTTTAAATAATAACAACCACAGATTGTGTTTGAAGTTTATTTCAGCACTCCTGTACATTACCCTCCTCTATATCTATTTCCCTCCACTCTGCCGGCTGTTTTATTATTTCTCGGACTTATTTTCCGATTATTATCTCTAATGCCCTGCGATATTCGTAGGGTTGTAATAAATGATATTTGCATTGCCATACTGCATGTGATAATTTCTTATTCTACTATTAAAAAAGAAATATGAAATAGAAGGAATTCTATAAAATGGAAGAATATAATATTGCAATATGGACACTGAACGAAAAAGGGCTCAGGACTGCGCTCAGACTCAGGGGGGTACCTGGAATAAAAGATATTCTTACTCCGGCCTCTGTCAAAAAATCCTATGTTAATCCACGCATTAGCGGTTATGACAATTTTAGTGAAAGTGTTTGTAAGGTCTTTCGCGAATACAATGGTCATGTATTTATCATGGCAACCGGAATAGTCATACGCACAATCAGCAAAGTTATTAAAGATAATAAAAGTGATCCTGCTATAGTAGTAATGGATGAGATGGGCAAAAATGTAATAAGTCTTTTATTGGGGAATATGGGAGGTGCAAACAGGCTTACTCTTCAGCTGGCCTCCCTGCTTGATGGAAATCCTGTTATTACAACCACAACAGATATAACTGATATTACTGCTGTTGATACAGTCGCGATGGAGATTGGTGCGGTAATTGAGAATAAGGATATGATAAAATCTTTCTCATCTGCCATGCTTAATAATGAACCGGTTGCCCTTATCTGCGATAAATATTTATACGAAAAATACTATGGAAATGCAGATTACAGACCTGATCATTTTCAGGATATCATCGATGTTAATCCACATGAATATGATGCAATATGCATTATCTCTGAAAAACAATTTCAAATACCGCCGGATGTTTTAAGAAAGTTTTTACTTATAAGGCCCCCAAATCTCGTACTGGGAATAGGGATCGTTCATAATACAGGTTCAGAAGAGATTGCCTCCACAGTAAGCAGAATTTTAAGTCTTAAAGGGCTCTCCCCGCTCTCCATTACTGATGTGGCGACTATAGATAAAAAAAAGGACGAACCAGGGCTGCTGGCCTACTGCAATTCTATTAATCAGGAATTAAAATACTACGACGCTGAAACGTTGAACAACGTCAAGTATCAAAGGTTGTCACCCCCATCTCAGGAACTGAAAAAAAATCTCGGCTCCTATGGTGTATCAGAGCCGGCAGCTATTTTATGTGCAGGAAAGGGCTCAGAACTTATTGTTAACAAGATAACATCAGGAAATGTTACCATAGCAATTGCACGAAAAAAAATGAATTAAAGGGCTCAAACAGGAGGTACCATGTTTTTATACTGGCGTGTACAACAGGAATAAAAGCTTCAACCTTAACCCCTAAACCATAAACCGGTTTTTTCTACCACTCACTGGAAAGCTGGTCCTCCACCTCGCTCCATTTACTCTGAATACTTTCAACTGCGTTAAAGGCAATATCCAGATGTTTATCCATATATTTTTCATATACCTGAGCATGGAGTTTCTTATCCTTGATCCCGCTTCTATGGAGAGGCATATCCGATACAAGCATTATTGATCCAATAGGTACTTCATAGTGATACCCGACAGAAAAAAGCGTTGCCAGTTCCATCTCTATGGCAAGGATTCTCTGTTTTCTCAGATACATTATAAACGATTCATCAAATTCCCACAGCCGCCTGTCCGTTGTATAGACAATACCACAGCGGGGCTTAGAGCTCATTTTTTTAACTGCACCGATACAGAAGAGGTTGACCGACATAGCGGGAATGGCCGGGAATTCCTGGGGAAGGTAATGCCTGCTTGTACCCTCCCCCCTTATTGCAGCGGTTGGAACAATAAAATCGCCGACCTCAAGAATATCGTCAATGCCACCGCACATACCGAGCATTATAACCGATTTGAGATTATCCAGATATGCCAGACAGTTTATAATAAGGGCAGCCTGAGGAGAACCGATTCCAAAATCGATCATGGTGATGTCCCGGTCCTTTGCATTGGCTATTCTGAAATTACCTTCGTGCAATTCAGCACCCGTACGATCTTTAAATGCGTGGATATATTTTTAAAAATTGGTAATAAGGACATGATTGCAGAAATCTTCAAGGCGGCAGTCAGTGTATCGTTCAAGCGTTTGTCTTATATATTCATGTTCCTTTATTTCCACTTTACACCTCATCTTTATTATAATATTTATTCCATATATCGTCATATTATGTTAAACACTTGACGTCAAATTTATTCAGCATTTTCCCGTCCGAATGATAACGAAAACCCTTTGGAAGCTTTACTGAAAAAGATATTTGATTTAGAGATTAATAATCAGTGATTCATCAAAATAATGTCAAGGAGAATGAAATGAAAAAATGGATTATTTTTTTTTGGAATCGTGCTGTCTGCAACCCTGATTTTTGGAACCTCTCAGGCCTATGAATCACACAGTGGACCTTCTCAACTGATCCAGTACAATGCATCAAAGGCATACGAAGGATACACTCTTTTCAGCCCTATGTACTCCGGCAAGACATATCTCATAGATATGGTGGGAAATATAGTACATGTCTGGGAGCATGAAGGTGATCCTCCGGGAATGCATTATATTTTACTTGAAAACGGCAATATCCTCGGAAATACCAGCCAAAAGCGTCCGCCAAGGCCAAAGGAAGGGGCCCCCAAACCAAAGGCAAAACCAAAACCGGACCCCAACGCAAACCCCAATAAGGGTCTTAACTTCGGCGGAGGAGCCAAGGGATTAAAAGAGGTAGACTGGGACGGTAATATAGTATGGGAATATATTCCCGGTCCGGATGAGGGTTCACTGCACCATGATTTTGTCAGATTGCCCAACGGCAACACCCTGACCAATGCATGGGAACATATAAGCAAGGAAGAGGCAATAGCCGGAGGCAGAAACCCCAAACAGACAACTGACAGAGGGGTGGCTGATGATGTTATATACGAAATAGATCCCAGTGGAAAAGTCGTTTGGAAATGGAGCGGATGGGCACACAGGGGCATGAATTCAAAGAAGCACCTTGATGTAAATTATATAACAAACGTACTACCAAAATATAGAATGGGAAATCCTGACTGGCTCCACTTTAATGATGTTGACTATGATCCTGTGACTGATCAGATTCTTACAGATTCAAGGGAATTTGGCGAACTTTATATCATCGACCATAAAACAGGTGAAATTATCTATAGATGGGGTAATCCCAGCGCCTATGGCGCTGGCGATCCGCCGACCTTCACCACAAACGGTGACCAGATCCTTTTTGGCCCCCATGATGCCCACTGGATCAAAAAAGGGCTTCCTGGGGAAGGGAACATCCTGATATTTAATAACGGCTGGGCACAATCCCCTGTTACATATTCATCAATTATAGAAATGGACCCCAAAACCGGAGAAATAGTCTGGGAATATAAGTCAAAGGCCGAAAAACAGCTTTTCTTCACATCATATATCCGGTGCACAGAGACTTCCGAACGGCAACACCATGGTATGTTCAGGAAACCACGGTCATTTTTTCGAGGTTACAAAAGAGGGTGAAGTGGTGTGGGAATATATCAATCCTGCTACCAGCGGCGGGACCAAAAACTGGCTGGATGACCTGGGATTTCAGGCAAGCAACGGGGTATTCAGGGCACATCGATATGGACCGGATTACCCGGGTCTTAAGGGGAAAGATTTAACCCCAAAAGGTCAGATTGCAGAAGATATCAAGGATGGCTGGAAACCCAGAGTAAACCTTGAAGGGGCAACCCAGAAAGGTGCAAAAAAATGGAAAAAACTCTGGAAATAAAATAGCCTTTAGAGACGGGTTTGAAACCCGTCTCTGCTTTTTTAGATATCAATGAAAATTAATAATCTTTCAAGAAGGAAATTCATAAAACAGGTTACTGTAGCAGGCGCCGGAACAGTAATGCTTCCGGGTGCCCTGATTATTGGAGAGGAAAATGAATCCCCCTCACCCGAAACATCCCCTTTCCTTCTTGTTTCTCCATGCCTTGTCAAGCCCACAGGATCTGAAATCACTGTAAATATTGTCGCCGGTAAAAACCCAATAGACTGTTTTATAAAATTCAGGGAGACAGGTACTGCTCCATGGCAAAAAGCAGCTACCTTTTCTACGAATAAACAGACACCGATTAATATCTCCTTACACCCCCTAAAACCCGACACTGTTTATGAATACCGGATTCAGGCAAAACTGAAAGGCACTGACAGGTTCAGTTCTGTAACAGAAAGCAGTTTCAGAACACAAAAAACTGATAAATCCGCCTTTTCATTCGCAATGATTTCCGATTCGCATATCACCCCCAACCAACCCGAACGCATTAAAATATTATCCGATATCAGCAAATCCATCCTTGCAAGAAAACCTGATTTCTTACTGATGCTTGGCGATAATATAGCGACCTTTGATTCACACGGCGGTCCCATGACAGATGAGCGTTATGGACCAATATTGTATTACATGCTGAGGTACGGCCTTGGAAATCTTCCTGCATCTGTACCGGTATTCAATGTTATAGGCAACTGGGAAGGGGAAAACGGCTGGCACGATGAAAAGTACCGATCGTGGGCCCGCAATGCCCGCATGGCCTGGATGCCTGGTCCAATGCCTGACACCTACCCTGAAGGCGGAGGTGAGTTCAGCGACTATTACGCTTTTACCTGGGGTGACACACTTAACATTGTTCTCACTGTAACTGGTTATACGACCATAGGGCATATTCATAATACCAAAGTCGGCAGGGGTGATGACTGGACCCTTGGTAAAGAACAAAAGGAGTGGCTCTACAAACAGCTAAAAAAATCAAAGGCAAAGTGGAAATTTATTTATATTCATCATACTGTCGCAGGAAAGGCAGGCGATGATCTAAATACCAGGTACGGCCGTGGCGGCGGTCAGGCTGCGAAAATTGGAGAACAAAAACTCATTCATAAATGGATGAAAAAGTTCAATGTAAATGCCCTCTTCTATGGACACGATCATGTGTTTACAGATATCCCGGTAGATGGAATACATTACACCTGTGTTGGAAGCGCCGGTGCGCCATGGAAGTTTACGACAGAAGAAACCGGATATAAAAACTATATCCCTGATTCGGGGTATACATTGGTTGATATTGATGCTGACAAAGTACTGGTCTCTTTTATAAGGCCGGACAGCATAAAACCGGAGGGTGAAGTTCTGCACCGGTTTGAGATCAGATAGGATTCAAAGTTCTTTTTATTTCTTTCTATAGACGTTTAATCCAATCTTTATTTCATCCTTTTCAGGAATAGGGATATTCCCTTCAGTCGAAGCAATAATAATGGTTTTTCCTGATGAAGACAGACCAAATTCTTTTGTAATATCTACTTTAATAGTCAGGATATTCTCTTTTAACTTCATCTCCACATTTTTCATTTTTCAATCTCCTTGATAATATATTGTTTTAAGTTTTTTTACTTCTCCATTCGTTTGATACTGGTGGCTCCATGATCGGTGGTTGTTGACCAGGACCATACCATCCTGGTTGAGTCATCCTTATTTCCGATAAAACCATTTTAAAATCATGTAATTGAGAAAATATCTCTGCTGGATTTTTGGGGTTGTTTCATGCTTTCACGCCATGCCTTTTTCTCAAGCGTACCGATAATCAGGTATTCATTTCCAATGGAATCAGGATCAATACTCATAAACATCTCTGTCAAAATGTGTTCTATTTTATGCTTATGGGCAATAAGTAAATCACATTTCTTACAGTATCGACATGTATAATTGAGTGATATCAATTGTCTGGGATCAACATGAATAACCAGAGGAAGTTTACGTTGTCCATTTCTTTGCCCACAGGATGGGCAACTTGAATACTGTTGATCAGGATATGGATTGATAGTGAATTTATATAAAGGAGCCAATTCACCCAATTTTTGTTTCTTTTTTGGGGTCATATTTTTAAGCCTATTAATTCATCAGATAGGTGATAACAAACTGGGTAGTCATAAGATCCTTATTACACTAGTTTAAATGGAAATATTCAAGGTCTGACACCTCTACCCCTTTAAAAATTTGTAACTGCATTACCCTGCCTGGCGTAGAGGTCTGACTTTATTTGCAGGGCCATAACATCCCTGCTCCAACCATTTTCAAGTGTCTGGTTAGTGTAAAAAAGAATCTCATCGGGGCTCTTTATCTTGTTAATCAACAGTTTGATGCCCCCATGGGAGTTGCCTGATTAACTGATACTGAGGAGAATCTACACCTGTTTTAAATTCGTCCCCGGCCCGGGGACCAACTGCTTTGTCGATTTCGTCCTCAGCCTGGGGACGGATTGCAATATATTTATAAAACAGGCGGCAATACTTAAGATTAGTAACAGAAAAGCCCTGCATATCAGGGAATTCCATTTTTAGATCTCTTGAGAGCTGTTCGAGGAATTTACTTCCCCAGACGATGTCTTTTTCTGAAATCGATTTACCAAGTTCAAAATAAAAGTCTATAAGTACACTGCTTGCAGCAAGTGATGCTTTCACCTGTGCCCTTCGAATTTTTCCCTTTAGTTCCTTTAGCCAGGAGGCATAGTCAGATGTGAGAAAAGAAACAGTCATGGCATATTCCTGATAAATAGTTAAATTAACAGCGTTTCCAATTTTTCCATTGAGTATTACATTTATCTTTTCTTGACTTGAGTGGCATGCCGGAAATAGTGACATCATATTTATGGATTTTACCAGCAGGTGAACCTTCCCAACTGGTAAGCCCCATGTGCTCCTTTTGGTGATCCGCTCGTGTAACAGCAACTTCTGCGGCTGTCTGGCCATGAATGGCATAATGTAATTTATTCTGAACAGCAGCAAAGAAACGTTTGGTGGCAGTGGCTGAGGGATCGTAATCCAATGAGGTGGCATAAATATCCGTAATTTTCTGGTAAAATTTGCGTTCAGAAAGTCGGATTTCCCTGATCTTTTCCAGTTGACGCTCAAAATATTCATCATCCAGAATACTGCCGCTGTGTTTGAGTCGCTCAACATCCATGGTCCAACCCTGGATGGTATAATCTTTAACGATCTGGTTTGCCCATTTACGAAATTGCACTGCCCGTTCATTCTCTATTTTAAAACCCACAGCAATGATGGCTTGCAGATTATAGTGCTCTACCTCACGCTTTACCTGCCTGCTGCCTTCGGATTGAACTATTAAGTATTTCTTAACAGTTGCCTCACGTTCCAGTTCATTGTCGTTATATATAGTTTTCAAATGTTGATTAATAGCTGATACTGTAACATTATAAAGGGTCGCCATCATTTTTTGAGTCAGCCAGATATTTTCATCTTCATAACGCATTTCTACGCTGGTTTCACTATTGCCTGTGGCTGCTATAAAAGTCAGATATTCTGCTGCTGATGAGCGTACCATCGAGACCTCTTTATTTATGGGAAGATTCGAAATCTTTTTTTTGCTCATCCTTTTACCTCTAATATACCTTTCATCAATTCTTTCTCCAATATAGACAACTCAATTGATATTTTGAAGTACGACCCCTATTTCCATTTGTATATTTCCCATCAGCGGAAGTATGTGCATATTTTACACATACTGTTTTTTCATCAAGCTCATTATCAACGAATATATTTTTAAATATTGATACCCACATAAAACATAAATTTTAAGTGTATTTAGAGGCAAATCGTTTTATTCAAACAGTTCAGTTACTTCCGGTCAGTTTTTATATTCAACCATCTAAGTCTTTGAATTTTAAAGCAGCATCCCGCCTTAAAGTCCTTTTTATTTCTTTCTATAGACGTTTAATCCAATCTTTATTTCATCCTTTTCAGGAATAGGGATATTCCCTTCAGTAGAAGCAATAATAATGGTCTTCCCTGATGAAGACGGACCAAATTCTTTTGTAATATCTACTTTTATAGTCAGTATATTCTCTTCTAACTTCATCTCCACATTTTTCATTTTCATCTCCTTTATAGTACCTTGATTTATAAATCTTTTTAATTAGATCCGGACAAATAAATATATAACCCCGGAGGCGCGACACGACTATTGGTTAGCCCTCCATCGCTCTCAATATATCCTGTTAATCTCAATGTCAGCGCATGACCCCGATGTTCTGCATTGCTAACCCCCTCATATTTCGCCTTTCTCTACAAAGGAGTAATACCCCTTTGCAGAGAATATTATATGGTCCAGTAGTGATAACCCGAGTATTTTCGCTGCCTCTTTTAACTGTCTGGTAACCTGAATGTCTTCACTGCTTGGTGTCAAATCGCCTGTCGGATGATTGTGGGCCACTATAACTGCTGATGCCCTTTCTGATAATACATCTGCAAAAACCTCTCTCGGGTGCACATGGCTTTTATTGATGAGTCCAATGCTTACCACCCTTACATTCATCACCTCATTTGCACCATTAATGGATACACATAAAAAATGTTCCTGTTTTCTGTCTGCATAGTGCTGTAATAAAGGGAGCACATCCGCCGGAAATTTTATCTTAAGCCCTTCAGGCTTTATGCGTCTTCTTACAAACTCAAAGGCGGCTGCAATAGAGGCTGCCTTGGCATCTCCTATACCATCAACATTAGTAATATCATTTGCCGAAAAAGAGAGCCCCTTTTCATCAATGATCTTTACAATTTTATTGGATAGAGAAAGTACATCGTCCTTTTGAGTCCCCTTTCCAAGGATCACTGCAAGCAGTTCCTGATCAGAAAGAAATGCGGCACCTTGTGAAAGGAGTTTTTCCCTCGGACGTTCTGATTGCGGGATGTCTTTAATTTTCATTTATGATGTTCCTTTTTATTTAAGACATATTTTTTCCCGGACATGTATCACACTTATTTTAGCAACAAATAATATTTCACCCTTGTAGGGGCAGGCCTGTGTGCCTGCCCGGCGATGTTGGTACCTGTTTGCAAATACTGGGCGGACACGCAGGTCCGCCCCTACCTTATTTTGACTTCTTATTTCTTTGAGGAATCTTTTTCTTAACAGCCTTTAAAGCAGACTCCATCTTTGCCTTTTCCTCCATTATCCGCTCCAGAAGCTTTTCAGCAGGTTCGTCATTTGGGTCCTGTGGCACAAGTTCACCCCGGAAGGCCTTGGCGAGAACCGATTGTGAGAGATTATCTATTTTCGCTTTTGCCTTTTTGTAATGATCTTCCACTTTATCAGCCAGGGTAAAAAGCTTATCAACCTGGCGGACTATTTCTTTTTGTTCTTTGAGGGGCGGGAGAGGATATTCTAACCTCTTTAATATCCCTTGAGTTAAAAATAATCGTGTTGAACCAGAACATAGCTCTCTTATTTTATCTAAGACAACTGAAGAGCCTTTAAACAAGAAGCAAAATACACGAGAGTCGATTATTAATTTATTAAGAACGATTTTTAGAAGATTTGTTGATATTAATCCAAATTCTACATTTTCAGGCAGGATACATAATTCACCAACTGTACCAGATCTTGAAATAATAATATCGCCGCCTTTGACCTCAAATGATTTTAGCTCTGTAGCTTTCTCCTTCGTTACGAATATTTTATTTATCCCAGTGAAAACACCATTTTCCCCAATACTCTCTATGCCCCACACTGGAACTCCAGACTTTTGATGTTCGCTTTTCTTTAAAGTGGTTCCGAATGGACCAGTCCTTACATCCGTCCTAATGGATTTGATTAATTTTTCAAACGGAACTAAACACCACTTATCAGGTAATTCGTAAGATTCATTAGTTAAGTTTGGGAAAACACTCTCCACATCCGGGTGCCCTTCTCGCCATTTCTCTGTGAGTTTTCCGGTTACTGCGGCAGTCAGCACCGACTGGCGGAAGCGTTTGAGAATAGCTGGCACCTTTTCCAGACGTTCTTTCACCACCTCAATTCGGGGTATTATGGAATCAAGCTTGGTGACAATTCGTTTTTGCTCGTTAAAGGGAGGAAGGGGAACTGGCAATTCTGAGAGCTTAGACGCATTTACATTGGGAACTGCAATCCCAAGGCTTGAATCACTTATATATGACCAATATTGATGACTTCTTAAATAATATCCAATGAAAGATGGCTGAACTAATGGGCAAAACCTTATCAGGTATGATGCAAACACAGCTTTATGCAATAATTCTCTTTTAGTTATTCTATAACTAATTCCTACCGAGCCAGCACGTGATACAAGAATATCATTTTCATTAATCAAAAACTTTTCAAGATCATCAGGTTCTTTCTGACAATAGGGAACTTTTTCCCAGTCTATTTTGCCATTTGATATATCGGTAGTTCTTAGCAATTTTATATTTCCAGTGCTTATCGCGCTGGTTGTCCAGCCATACTGGGGTTTTGTGCAAACCTCTGCAAGGCAGCTTTTTGCCCATCCCTTCGGAAGCACTTCACTCATTCCACTTCCTCCAGCTCCGCTTCAATCTCCTCTATGCTGGGGAGCGATGGTTTTAAATCTTCAGGCAGGTTATCAACGATCATTTTTTCCCACTCTGCCACGCCAATGGGGTTGGTGTAACCGGCAAGGGAATATTTAGCTATAGTGTGATCCTTTTGCTTAACAAGTAGAAGGCCTATTGTCTTTTTATCATCAGGATGCCGCATAAGATCATCAACTATATTCATATACATGTTCAATTTACTGACCTGTCCGGGCTCAAATTCTCCTGCCTTGAGTTCCACGACAACATAGCAGCGCAGCTTGAGATGATAAAAAAGAAGGTCTATGTAGAAATCTTTGGAACTGAACTCAAGATGAACCTGTCTACCTACAAAAGCAAAACCCTGACCAAGCTCAATAAGAAATTTTTCCAGATGCTCAATCAGTTTATTTTCAAGTTCTCTCTCTTTTCTTATATCTGCGGTGCCGAGAAAATCAAAGACATAGGGATCTTTAAAAATTTGATCAGCCATATCTGAATCTTCGGGAGGTAATGCAACTTCAAAATTATTTGCTGTTTTACCAGTTCTTCTGTAACTGTCGGATTCAATTTGAAAAACCAAAATATTACGACTCCAACCATTCTCTATGCACATCTTGCAATACCATAAACGTTCTTCACGGTTTTTTAATTTTTCCATTAGAGCAATATTATGATACCAGTTTATTTGTGCAAGAGGCGCTTGCACAATTTTTTTATCAGGCCAGGTTTCAGCAAATTTACGCATATATTTCAAATTTCTTGGTGAAAAGCCATTCATATCCGGGAATTCTTCTTTTAGATCGTGAGACATTCGGTCAACAACTTTTGCTCCCCATCCCTCCTCCTGTTGCTTTTTAAGGATAGCATTACCAATATCCCAGTACATGATTAACATTGAGGCATTTGCAGCTAAAACAGTCTTAAGGCGTTCCTGCCTGATACGGTTTTTTAGCTCTGTAATAAAGCTTTCATAGCCAACCGGCATGGCCTGAAGAGATTCGGCAACAGGCACTGTAATGTCTTTATTCTTTTTAACCAGATTGCTGGTTCTTCGACTTTTGCTGCCAGAACTCATTTTGTCTCCTTAAAAAATATTGACACAAGACATAATCCCAAATTTGCCACTTTTAAAGTGGCGAATTGATAACCCTTCAAAATTACATACAATTTTAATAAAAGCCTGTTTGTGTAAGAGATACTTGCATAAATTCTATTCCACGCCTTCAGCTTCTATCGCATCCATTATCAGTTGCAGTTCATCAACACAGGCGCTAAGTTCTGTAATAGCATCAGCTATCAGCAACTGTGGCTCTGGCAGGGAATTGGGGTCTTCAAGGTTTTCGTCCTTGAGCCATGTTATATCAAGGTTATAGTCCCTCTGTTTTATATGATTGAGGCTATACTTCCTGAACCTGCCATCTTCTCCCAGATCCTTTCTTTTTGATCCGCCATTGGGATCTGTTCCATAGCATTTTTCAAAATCCTCAAACATTGAAGGAGTTAATGGCCTGTCCTTCTTGGTTACACCGGGGATATTAGTACGGCAGTCATATATCCAGATATCTTCGGTTTTTGGTCCCTTCTGAAAAAAGATCACATTCGCCTTTACTCCCTGGCTGTATGGTGTGAATGTCCCGTTTGGAAGACGAAGGAGGGTATGCACATTACAGTCTTCCATGAGAAATTTGATTACATCGCCTGCCTGATCCGCAAACAGCACATTATCGGGAAGCACCATTGCGGCCCTGCCGCCCGGTTTAAGGATTGTGACCACATGCTGGATAAAGTTGAGCTGCTTGTTGCTTGTGCTTACTGTGAAATCATCTCTCACCGGCGCCTGGTTAGCCCCTTTGGTGCCGAATGGCGGATTGGTAAGTATACAGTCATACCTCTCGCCGCGTTCAGGTTCATAGATACTGTCACCCAGATATATGGTCGGTTCCAGCCCGTGTAAAAAGAGGTTCATCAGTGCAAGCCTTCTGGGCCGGGCTACCAGCTCCTGACCATAAAATGTCTGTTTTTTAATCCTGATGACATCCTTTCTTTCAAGTGCCCCTTTGGTGATATTCATGAGCCATTCATAGGCAGCCATCAAAAACCCGGCAGTACCGCAGGCCGGGTCGCAGATTTTATAATCTTTGCCGGCTCGTGGATCCGGTTTCATCACATTGACGATAGACTGTATCAGCACGCGGGGAGTAAAATACTGGCCAGCTCCTTTTTTCCCTTCTGCTGCGGATTTTTCAAGGAGCCCTTCAAAGGCGGCGCCTTTTACATCCACCTCCATTGATGACCAGTCCTCTTCATCTATCATGTTGATTATCTTTTTCAGGTTTACCGGATTTGTAAACCTGGGCATGGATTGCGTAAAGATATCTCCAAGCAGGCCGGACTGGCGGCTCAGGGCGCGAAGTATCTGAGCAAATGTATCCAGAAGCACTGTTCCTGATTTTTCGCTGAATGGTTTCCAGGAACAATCAAGTTTGATCCTTTTATTATTTTCTTCATACTCCACATCAGAAAGGTCAATACCCCTTTCATGGGACATTTTTAGAAACAACAGGTAGGTAAGTTGTTCAATATAATCGCCGTAGTCAATACCATCATGGCGGAGTGTGTGACAGAAACCCCAAAGTTTATTTACAACATCAGACATTTAAAACTCCTGAAAATCATGCTGCAAGCGCCTCATTTATTTCATCTATTAAAAGTTCGAAGATATCACCGAAAACCTGCCGCGCTTTTGACAGTCCTCCATGCCTTTCAAAGACAGGCATAATACCAAAATCTTCCCGGGATATGGCAAGATTACTTATTAAATGTTCCTTTATATAGGAAAGCCAGTCTATCTGCTCTTCAGTGAAAGAATGAGTTTTTACCAGTTTTGCTACTACACTTTCAACTCGTTCCTGTGCTGTCATTATAGGGATATCGTAATCAGAGGCATGCTTGATCATGGAGATAATATCCGCAAGGGGCTTTTTGTAGACCAGTTCATGTCCGCGCTGCAGGCTCTTTTCGGAAAAGTCCTTTTTGATAAGCTTGTCGCGCAGATTGTCCAATACATCAGTATTCCATTTTGAAGGACGGGAAAGAAGTATCTCTATTGCCTCGATCTCTTCAGGATTTTTTCTGACAAACTCTTCAAAGAGCTTCAGGTAGTCTTCCGGCCTTTGAAAGCTATCGCCGACCCTGAACATTACCTCATCCTCAACAGTATCCACAATCTCATAACCCTTAAAAAAGACACCCCTTGGCCGGGGGTAGTTTTCAAGAAGATCCTGAAAATCTTTATCTCTTAAAAGAATCATGGTTTTTGAAAAATTATTTTGTATATTCTCTTTGAGGTTATCCGCAAACAACTTCATATCTCCTTCAGGTATATATTTTGAAAAGGCCTCCCGCGCTTCAGTCCCCATGTTGTTTTCAATACGCCTGAGCCGTTTTATAAGCCTTTTAATATTGTATTCCCTGTCCCGGTTGTCATAAATACATTCAATGATTTCACCTATTGAAACAGTCTCCTTCTTGAGAGCCATGTTAAAATCTGTGGTGTTCCTGAAATATTCAATAAGTCCGCCATCAAAACAGTCAAAGATCGTGAATTTCTCCTTGTAGATTTCCGGGCACAACCTGGTACCCCTGCCCAGCATCTGAACCCACAGAATACGGGATTTGACCATCCTCATAAAGACGACCATTTCAATTGATGGGATGTCAACACCAGTAGTGAGCATATCGACTGTAACAACGATTTTAGGTTCCGGCCGGTTTCTGAACTGGCGTATCTTCTGCAACGGACGGTCAACAGTAGGGCTGCCGGTTATTTTAGTTGCAAAATCATCACCTTTATCAAAAACCTCTTTACAGGTTCTTACCACTTCATCTGCATGGGAAATATGCGGGAGGTCATTTACTGCAAATATTAAAGTCTTAGGAAATCTTTTATATTGTTCTTCATGCTTATCAGTGTATTTTTTAATGGCCCTGATAATCTTCCTGGTACTGTCAGGGGAGGTGATTTTCTTTTCTACTTCCTCTGCGCCGAATTCTCTTTCATCTTCCAGCTCATCAAGTTTTTCAGCTCCGGTTCTTGTATCTATTTCACCGACAAGTTCACCTTCCTTCAGAAAGGCACCGTTTATATGAATACCAGATTTGATCTTTACAACATCATAATCCACAAGATACCCGTCTAGTACTGCCTGCTCTGTTCCGTATGAAAAGACCTTGTTTTTAAACATTGCAAGGGTATGGGTTGCGGGGGTTGCGGTAAGACCTATTTTTACGGCATCAAAGTAGTCCAGTACATATTTCCATGTACCGGTTTCCCTTGCAGAATAACCCCTGTGACATTCATCGGCTACAATTATATCAAAGGCATTGATGGGGATATCAAGTTTTGTGGCATCTACATCATATTCAAAATCACCTAAAGCTTCTTTTCCGAGCAGATTGATGGACATGCGCTGAATTGTAGAGACATAAATAAAGGTATGCTTTTCCTGTGGATTGGTAAGGTAATCAACAGGTAATACCTTTGGATCAAAACTATACTCTTCTTCAAGGTCTTCTCTCCTGAATTTCTGGCTGTATACTTCATAATCTTTATCGAGTTTTGATCCTTCAAGGGTTTCAAAGGCAGAAACAGCTGCAACCGCCTGGGCAGCAAGGGCGCGGCGGTCTACAAGAAAGAGAATCCTTTTCGCATAACAGGATTTAAGCATCCGGTATATGAAAGAAATCATGGTAAAAGTCTTCCCTGTCCCAGTTGCCATTGCAAGGAGCATTGTTTTTTTACCGCTTAAAAGGCCTTTCTCCATGGATTCAACGGCCTTTACCTGATATGGACGCAAACGGGTTATTTCATTAACAGGATGATGGGAAAACCATTTCTCCGATTTTTTTGTATCTCTGTTGAATTTATCAAGGAGTGCCTGCGGTGAATGAAAATCGATTAATTGATATGAAATATTTTCCTGTTTCCGCACATCAAGATGGAATATTAACTCACCATTTGTCGAATAAAGAAATGGGATTCTGTAGTCGCGCCATTCTCCGATTGTATGGGGGACTCCTCTCGCATAACGTTTTGCCTGTTCCAGTACATTACCAGCTCCAACAGAGATCTTTTTTGCCTCGATAATGCCGAGAAGTTTGCCATCAACAAAAAGGGCATAATCGGCAGGACCGGTTTCTGTTGGATATTCTTCAACTGCATGACCGGACAGTTCTGAAAAGTCAATTACCTTGCTGTGATGAATAATTTTCCAGCTTAAGAGTGGTGATTTAAGCTTTTCATCGATCCTATTTTTTCGAGTTGTTGATTCGGATTCTGTCATTTTTTATTTCTCATATCGGCTAACAGGAGCGTGGGTAAAGGCTTACATCACGCCTTATCCGTTTAATGGGGTCCCAGCCCGCATCTTTTATGGCAGGCGTAATGAACAAATCACATATATCAGCTTCACTCAGTTCTTTCTTTTTGATTTCGTCCATCCGCTGTACCGCTTGCAATTCAGGATTTGTTATTTTTAAATTAAAATAAAGGAAAATAGTATGCTTTAGGAATGGTTTGTTTTTAGCAGAAAATTATTGGATGGGCAAGAGGTTAAAACAGCATAGTGCATAGGGCAGAGCGCAGAGGGAAGCGAAGCGAAGCAGGAAAAGCCAGAGATCGTAGGTCAGGGGGAAAACAGGCTGAAGCAGCCTGAAGGAAGTTAGTTTATTCTATCAGCCTTCAGGCTAACCAGCTTCAGCCTGATTTTTAGCCACCAGCACATACCTGCTTGTAACCCCAAGTATCCTCCTTTTCTGCATGGCAGATACAACACCCGCATTGAAACGCTCCGATGACATGGGGGCCTGTATCATGTGGGTCATCTTCCATCCCCCTTTTTTTAAGGGCACTTAGATAATCATCTATCAGAATGGAATTTTCCCATTTCTCTTCTTTTGTAGGCCTGCCCTGAAAGTCTCTCCCGTAGGCATTTTAATACAGGCTGAAGCGTTTTAGTCTATAGTCTGTTAGGAGTAATACGCCTTTCCTTCAGCCCTCAGTCTAGACTGCTTCAGCCTGCTTTTTCTCATTTCTAAGGTGTCCAGTAAAATCTGGAGGTCATTTTCGTAAAATGATCGCCATTTCAATGACTTGGGCAGATTTTTGAAGATATTTTCCACCTGTTCCATAAATTTATGGAACAGGTTGTCTAATTCGCCTGAAATATTCGATCCCCTGTCACTGCTCCTTCGTATCGAATCCAGTTTCGCAAGCAGATTCTTTACCCGCTGAATAGCAGACTCACCCATACTGGCATACATTTCATCACCGAAAAGCTCGGAATCGACAAGGTCAACAATGGTCTCTATTGTTTCAATAACCGATAAATTTTCACGCTGAAGGTTTTCAGCAGCGCACATACGCCTTGCCTCAAGGTCATTTTCCTCTAGTGCCCATCCGTAAACGGGTCTGATGTTAATAAACAAATGTATTTTGATTGATTCAAGTAATTCAGGAAAACTTTTTAAGACAGTAATTCGTTGAGACTGAAATGATATGACTGGTTAGTTTTAAAAATTTTTTCAGGAAATTTCAAGAGATTAAATTAGGCAGGCTGAAGGCTGTTAGGGAAAACAGGTAAAAGCTAGAGACCAGAAATCAGTTATCAGAGGTCAGGAAAAGATAGAGGGCAGATGTCAGAGACAAAAATTTTTATTTTTATATGAAAATTGCCGATAGTCTTAGCTTCTTCTATATTTGCAGGATATGTAAAGTAAACAATTGTTTTTTACATATACAGCTTGAAATGTAAAGAAAAGGCCATCAACTTTACATGGAATACTTAATATGTAAATTTAAACTCAATTAAGGTGATGATATTCTTTTTAACACCTCACGGCCCTTTTTCGTCAACCGATATTTCTGCAAACGGCTTTTGGGTTTATCAGGAAGGGTCAATTCAAGCAGTTGAAAATTAATCAGTTTTTGCAGCCCTTTTTTAAAGTTTCCTGTGCGACTCTTATATCCGGCAATTTCCAATATTTCTTTGCCTGATCTTTCATTAACAAGGCAGGATTGTAGTATATCCACCTGCCACTTGAGAAGTCCGACTTGGGCCTCTTGGGCCTTGACTTGGGCCCCTGAATCGGATTCCACCTGAACAATATCATACTTTTCAGCAGGGTTGGCGCCATATTCCGGTATACTGATCACAGTGCGAAAGACATCTCCTTCGATCAGTTCAGGGTCGGTTCCACCATATTTTTATATTCTCTTGGTGTAGTTATCGTGGCTCCTCGGCCTTTTCCATCAGTTCGGATAAATCGTAATTCACACTTGTGACACCAAAATCAGGCTCTGTCGCAAATGGCCTTCTGTATGTAAAACAATACTTTTTTAATCGTTTCGCATTTACTTACAATAGCCATATTATGTCACCAGGGAATACTAAACAATTGCGTAGCGGGCTGTTTCGCAAATTCAGGTTCAGTATTATAAAAAAGATACCAAATTATTGCTTAACTAATTGGGATTGCTTAAATTTTTGAATGATTTGTTTTTAGCAGAAAATTATTGGATGGGCAAGAGGTTAAAACAGCATAGTGCATAGGGCAGAGCGCAGAGGGAAGCGAAGCAGGAAAAGCCAGAGATCGTAGGTCAGGGGGAAAGCAGGCTACAGTATAGTCTATAGGCTGTTAGGAGAGACAACAAATTCAAAGCTGAAAGCTCAAGGCTCAAAGGGTAGCCGGTGTTGCTTAAAATTAATTCTCGTTTTTTGTTTTCTTCTCAACCTTTTTCTGCAAGGTTCTAATGGTACCCAGATAGGCTTTTTCCAAAGGTGTGAGTGTTTTTACCTGATATTTTCGGTATTCCTTTTCAGCTTTTTGTATTGCTTTATCGTGGCTGATTTTTATCCCTGGAGATCTCACTGATAAAGGTCGTTATCCTCCTATGTGGAACAAAAGGACACCCGCGAGGTGATTGATATACAAAAACTCAACGCCGAAATTAAAGAGATCGTTGCCCGGCAGAACGAACTGCGCAAGTCGATTGATGAAATCGTCGCGGATCTGGAGGGAAGCCGGTAATGAAAAAGGAAGAACATAATAATATAATTATTTATAAAACCAAAGACGGAAAAACTGACATTAAAGTCCGGTTTGAAAACGAGGATATGTGGTTAAGCCAACAGCAAATGGCGGAACTGTACCAATCATCACGAACCAATATCGTCGAACACATTAAGCACATTTTTGAGGAAGGAGAATTGACCCAAGAGGCAACCTGTCGGAAATTCCGACAGGTTCAAACAGAAGACAGCAGAAACGAGGAAAGGAAAATTCCTTTTTATAACCTCGATATGATCATTTCCCTCGGGTATCGTATAAAATCCCGCATTGCCATATATAAAGGCGACTTCTTGTCGCACCTTGTTTAGTGACTTGTTCTGCCCGTGTGCTCCTGATGTGCTTCTTTATATGCTTTAAGTAATGAATTAATACGCGTTTGATAACCTGTTCCCTGTTTTTTGAACCAAGATAATACATCTTCATCAATCCTCAAAGTAACCTGAGTTTTTCGTTTAACAGTTTTAAGACCTTTTCTTACAGCGGATTTTGCAAACATCTCAGGTGTAACTTCAGGATTGTCAGAAAAATCTATATCTTTATCCTTTATTTTATCAACTCGATCCAAATCAGTCTGGGATTTGCGAGAAATATCCTTTTTCTTCATTTTTTGTCGCCTTTCGTATTGAAATAATTCTTATTAAATCCTCGGTTTCTGTGTGAACAACCGACACGACTCTACCACCAAGGACTCCAAATGTTACAAAACGCTCTTCACCATAATCATAGCGGTCATCTTCAATCGTAAGAGTATAGCCGGAAAATATTATCGGAGCATCAATGAAATCAATTCCATGCTTTTTAATATTTGATTTACGTTTTGTATCATCCCATTAGAATTTCATGGCATTATTGTAGTTACATATTGACAATACGTCAAGTAAGAATATTTCCTATGTTTTTTAGGCAAAAGACTATAATGCAGGCTGAAGCATTTTAGGCTAAAGGCTGTTAGGGAAAACAATAAATCAGAGATCAGCCTGGCTGCTTGCCGAAAAGCTGGAAAGATTGATCAAGCAGAAAACTGAGAAAAGTAATGAATTGGACACTGATCAACACGGATTTTTAGGATTTAAAAATAAAAAAATAAAAGATCCGTGTACATCTGTGTAAATCCGTGTCCTGTAATATTAAATGAAGTTTCATACGAGAAATCAGTATAAATCCGGAAAAACCTGCAGAGACAGGTTATAAACCGGTCTCTGCAATAGAATTGGTTATTTCACCTTAATCTCTTCCCATATGGCATTGTACATCTCCAGCTTATCTCCAAGGTCCAGCTTCAACTCGCAATTCTTCAGATCTTCTTCAGTATAAACCGGTTTACCGGTCCGGATTTCACGGGCTGGCACGTTGATTGACGGGAACCCGAAATAATCCACAAACTTTGCATATACATCAGGTTCATGTATATAGTTGATAAATTTGTGTGCCAGATCCATGTTCTTTGATCCCTTCAGGATAACCATGGAATCTATGTATAACGGCCCGCCGGTTTCAGGAATAAAGAAGTCCACATCAGCCTTTGCAGAATCTTCCAGCTCATCAAAGACAACCTCTTCATATCCCTGAACCACCCAGAATTCACCGGAAGCAAAACCTTTGCCAAATGATTCCGCATCGAATTTAAGTATATTGTCACGCCACTGCAGAACAAGGTTTTTGGCTATTTCCAGCTCTTCAGGATTTACGGAGTTTACTGAAAAACCGTTTGCCTTAAGTGCAAACCCCATAACTTCACGCATGTCATCAAGCAGGGTCATTCTGCCCTTGAGTTCGGGGTTGAGGAAAATACTCATGTCTTTTTTATAATCTTTGACATACTTTGTGTTAACTGCAACACCGGATGCACCTTTCATATAGGGGACTGAGTATTCACAGTCTTTGTCATACTCGATACCGGCTATAAGGTCCGGATCGATATTCCTGAAGTTGGGGATAAGATTTTTATCAATCTTTTCCAGCATTCCTTCGTTTATCATGATTGTTACATAATCCGCAGAAGGGAAAGTAATGTCATATCCTGAACCGCCTGCCTTGAGCTTGGCAAACATCTCCTCGTTGGATGCAAATTCATCATAAACAACTTCAACATTGTATTTTTCCTCAAATCCCTTGATTACTTCCGGAGGGGTATAATAGGTCCAGTTGTATATATACAGTTTTTCCTTACTGCTACCGCAGCTGAAGACATACAAAACAGCAAATACGCAAACCAGCAAAAAAATTATTTTTTTCATTGTGTTTTTCTCCTTTATTTAAACATGTGTCTAAACAGTCTTTTTGACATAAACGCCAGGACAAGGCTCCCGATGATCAATATTACCGAAAGGGAATTGATTGCCGGGGACAGCCCGAACCGAAGCATGGAGTAAATATGAAGCGGCAGGGTTGATGCGCCGGGTCCTGTGACAAAAAAAGTAATTACGAAATCATCGATTGAGAGGGTGATAGCTACAAGAAAACCGGAAACAATACCCGGCATGCACATGGGTATAATGACCTTCAGCAGGGTATCAATTTCTCTGGCTCCAAGGTCATGGGCTGCCTCGATGATCGAATAATCAAACTCCGAAAGCCTCGCTATAACGATAAGCATCACATATGGTATGTTGAATGTTATATGGGCAATGATTATAGTTGTGAGCCCCAGGGGTATTTTTGTGCCGGCAAAAAACATGAGCATGGATACCCCGATAATAATCTCCGGTAGAATAATCGGCAGGTAGGAAACTACCTCAAGGTATTTTTTGAGTTTAAAATGATGCCAGTAAACACCGATGGCCCCCAGGGTTCCTATAACCGTTGAAACCAGTGCGGAAACAAGGGCAATGATGACCGTATTGTAAAAGGAACCCCACAGTTTGGCCGAGTCAAAAAACAGGACCTTGTACCACCTGAAGGAAAATCCTGTAAAATTCATTGATTTTCCTTCGTTAAAGGAAAAGATGACCAGTACCATGAGCGGTGCATAAAAAAAGATCATCGTAGCCCAGAAAAACAGGCCGGATATTCGGTGCCTTTCACCTGCCCTGTTCATATCATTCACCATATCAGGAGTCCCCCTGAATCTTTTTCTCTTTTGATGCAGTTATGCGGTTAAAGAGCAGGACCATGACTACCGATATTGTTGTAAGCACCATGGAAATGGCGGCCGCCGAGGGCCAGTTTCGTGCTGTCTTGAGCTTTTCATTTATGATATTCCCCAGCATCCGGACGTCAGTACCGCCGACAATATCAGGGATGGCAAAATTTCCAAAGGCCGGGATGAATGTAAACAGTACTGCAGTGGATATACCCGGAATAATCAGGGGCATAAGGATTTTAAACATTGACTGAGACTTTGTGGCCCCGAGATCCCGTGCTGCCTCAAGCAGGGAAAAATCGAATTTTTCAATTACTGCATAAAGAGGCAGAATAGCAAATGGCAGAGATGTGTATATCATTATAAGGATGATAGCCCATTTGTTATACAGCAGTCGTACAGGGGCGTTAAAAAGACCGACATTAATCAGAAAGGTATTGACAAGCCCGTTATTACCGAGAACGGCAATCCAGGCAAATATCCGGATCAGAAAATTTGTCCAGAAAGGGATAATCACAAGGAAGAGCAGCTTCTCTTTAAACCTGGAACGGGCTATATAATATGCGGTCGGGACAGCCATTAATACTGTAATTACGGTTGTTGCTATGCTGATAAATAAAGTGTTAACAGTTACCTTGCGCATGGTATCTGAAAACAGTGCCTTGTATGCTGCAAGAGAAAAACCTGGTTCAAACCCGCCGTAGAGTCCCTTTGTCAGAAAACTCCCGACCAGGATGATGGAAAAGGGTAACACAAAAAATAATGTAAGCCACACAAGTACAGGAGATGTGTAGCGCTGGCCGTAATTTTTGATCATTAGCCGTTAACCTCGACAACAAAGCTGTCATCGGCATGCCACCATATAAACACCTTATCTTCCCACTGTATGGGCTCTTCGTCGGTAAAATACTTGGCATGCTGCTTAAATACCTTAAAAACCTTCTCCTGTTCGGATTTTACTATAAAGCTGGTATGGGAACCGGTGTAAATCATCTGGTCAACCCTGCCGGAAATACAATTCCAGGTGGATAAATTAATTTCCGGCTGTTTTTTTGAAATATGGAGTTTTTCCGGCCGAAGGGTAACCTTTATCATATCACCGGTTTTCATGGGTTTGTCCAGGTCAACCAGAACATCACTAATCTCCAGGGTTCTGATGCGGGCAAGCCTTTCCATCATTTCGACAACCCTGCCTTCAATTGTATTGGATGCACCGATAAAATCAGCCACAAACATATCTGAAGGGCTTTCATATATTTCAAAGGGCGTTCCGATCTGGAGGAGATTTCCATCCTGCATAACTGCAATCCGGTCGGATACACTCATAGCCTCTTCCTGGTCATGAGTTACATAGATGAAGGTAATGCCGATTATGTCATGGATTCGGTCCAGCTCCATCAAAAGATCCTGCCGCAGTTTTGCGTCAAGGGCGCTTAGGGGTTCATCCAGAAGCAGCACCCTGGGCTCGTTTATCAATGCCCTGGCAATGGCAACCCGCTGTCTTTGCCCCCCTGAAAGCTGCGCAGGATATTTTTCCATATGCTCTTTAAGCCGAACCAGATTCAGGTACTCTTCTACCCTGGTTTTTATTATATTTTTATCTGTTTTTTTTAGTCTAAGTGAAAAGGCCACGTTTTCAAAAACCGTGAGGTGGGGAAACAGTGCATAATTCTGGAAAATAGTATTTACATGGCGCTGGTTGGGAGCCTTGTCAAGAACGCTTTCGTTATCGAGCAGCAGGTCGCCTGATGAGGGTGTCTCAAACCCGGCAATAATTCTTAATAAGGTGGTTTTACCGCAGCCGGACGGGCCTAAAAGAGAAAAGAACTCCCCGGCTTTGATTTCAAGATTTATATCTTTCAAAACCTGGGTGGAATCAAAAAACTTATTTATATTATGAACCCTTACTGTACCACCGATCATATCGCGGCTCCTGAAAAAAATGATTCGGGGTTATACAGAAAATAAATGAGCATAGCAATATAAATTGAAGTGTCAAATCAAAATATTTTTAATGGTATTTTTATAATTTTTTAAAGCAAAAAATTATACCCGATACTACCAGGAGGCCATCTGCTTCTTGATCGGGTAGGTCGGACGAATATCGGTGGGAATGTCCCGACAGGCTGTCCAGGGCCTTCTTCATCTCCGCGGGCATCTCGCCGTATTTTTTTACAAACGTCTTTGCCCCGTCGTAGTCGCCCAGGGCCTCGATCATCAGAATGTCGTGGGCCAGGGCCCTGACTGCCTCTGGCATCCTGTCCGCCACATAGGCATATTTGCCGTTTTCGCGGCGTATAATCGCTCCCTTTTCGGCAAGATAATTGAACTGGATCACGTTGGCCCTGCCGTGGGCTTCGCTGGCGCCAAAGCGCACGGATCGGAAAAATCCGCCGAGGAACGATGCGTAGACGTTCTGCATAAACTCCTCGGTGTGCATGCCTTTATCAATCAGCATATAGTTGAGGTACATACCCAGGGTGTCCGCCTTGGCCTCCTCAATTACCGGGTAGAGTTCCTTGAGTTCGGCATTTACGCTGGTTTCTACCTTCCTGCCGTCCTTCTCAACAGTAATCCTTCCAGGCCCCAGACCGTGGGCGGTCTCGTGAACAAGGGTGTGGTTGAAGAACGCCTTAAAAGAAACGTATTTGACCTGTTCGTCGTCGATCAGACGTCCTGCAATAGGCACAAGGATCCGGTCGTATTTGGCGTGGGCCACGTTCTTGAGCATTACCTTCTTGGAGCCCTTTTTTTCGCGCACGACTTCATCGTTGGGCAGGTTGAAGGCCAGGGTCTGAACCCCTGCACGGGTGTCACCGGCAGTGAACAGTACATCGACCACTGAGATAGGCGATTCGGAGCCGCGGTCCAGGTTCTTGTACTCATCCGGTATCGGCAGAAACCTCTCCATATCCGGGATGTATGATTTAATCTTCTCGAGTTCAGCCGAGTCCACGGGATCACGAAGAGTAATAAAGGCTTCGAATGCCGCCTTGTAACCGAACAGCTCATCCTCGTAGACCTCATATGGGCCAATCACAACCTCGATATCGCCGTCACCAAGATCCATCCAGTCCATGTCGCTCTGACGATACTCATTAGACCGGAATGCGGCCGCCCTGGACTTGAGAAATTTAGCAAGCCGTGTGTCCTCTGCCATTTCAGCCGCCTCATCGAGCAGCCTGGCTGCCGGCTCCAGATAATCTTTATAGGCCTCGGCGTAGGGAACTGCCCTGAGCCCGTTTCCGTCACGTTCGATCCGTGTAAAGTATCCGGTGAAGGCCTCCTTTTGATCGGGATGATCTGCAATCCACTGTTCGAACTCTTCCTTCGTCATATCCTGAGGGTAGTAGTTTGCGCCCCTTGGTTTCTCCACATTGCCCCAGAAGGGTTTGTTGTGATCGAGCCGGTTCCAGGGGCCATACATTATGTCGAACAGGGCCAGCGTTGTTTTAAGTCCGGGATCTCCGGCGATCTCATTACGCCAGGTCCTGTTGCGGCTGTCGACCTGAAGCAGGAACAGCTCGTCAATGATCTCAGCCGCCTCGACCAGTTTTTTGATCACTCTGCGATGTTTCTCCGGGATGCTGGCGTCTTCAACGCCTATCCCGGTAGGTGCAAACCTTGCCAGCAATGCAGCCATCTCACTCCCCTCTCCTTCTGATCTGTTTCCTGCAGATTCCCCGTCGGTCGGCTTTCCTGTGTCTCCGCAGCCTGAGAGCAATAGAGTTGCCATGATCAGCAGAATAGCATATTTTTTCATTATACTCTCCAATCCGGCATTAGTTATTCATTGACACGCAACGATATGATCATTTTGACAGATTTTTTAAATATAATAAATTGCCCGTTTTTTCAATTTTTATTAATGGATATCCTGCATTGGTATTTTCCCGATAACATGGATCGATTATACCGCAGATCCTGAAATAGAAAAAGCTACGATCACAGGAGCATTTATGGAAAAAAGGGAGATGAAGGGGAAAGACATGATGGAACACAGCCATCCCGGAGCCTGATCCTGGATGGCCGTGTTATTTTTTTACTCCGGTTTGGCGTCTGTATTGTAAATCTTATAAAACTCCGGACACTCTGTTAAGGGAACCTTTTTACTGAGGTCCTTTTTCTTAAGGCCGGGATAGTCTGCCCCGTATCGATATGACCTGTGAATCATATTGTTCAGCATATTGGGCATGTCACCATCTTCAGCATAACATTTTGTCTTTCCGTTAAAGACAGGACTTACATAATCCCATACTATTTTCTTATCCTCTGTCACCTCAAAAAGGTGCCCGCTGTTAGTTGATGTGACCTGGATATTTCCATTGGCAAGCATCTGGGCTGAGCCCTGGCGGAACGAATAAAAACTTTGAGGTGTTGTTGTATGGTATTGCCATACGATCTCATTTGTCTTCCGGTCCATTATTACAATGCTGGACCTGTTTCCTTCAGCACGCTCAGAACCGTTGTCAAATATCATAAAACGGTCTTTGCCAATATATGTGGCACTGTGGGACCCGAACACCTTCTGGTCTCCATTATTATACCATGAGGGTTTTTCTCCCTGTCCATAGGCGCTCGGATTACCCCATCGATAGATCATTTTTCCTGTTTTATGATCAATAAGATAGAATTCGCTGAAATTTCTGGAGTTGAGGAGTACCAGGTCGTCTTCCGGAATATATTCAACCGTATTAAAATGGGACCAGTCAAAACTGGTATAGTTTCCGCCAAGTTTTTCCGGCAGGATATAATTTATATCATACTGGTTTGGCCCTGTTCCGACATGGTCCCAGACATGATATTCCCAGACAGTCTTGTTCTTTTTATCAACCTCGCGAACAAAGTCTACCCAGAAATCATTGTGATATTGCCCCATGTCGTAAACTTCAAGGGGGATTGTTTTGGGGTCACGCCCTTTGGCTATCGCCTCCTCAATACTTATTCTTTCCCAGCCAAGGATAAGCGTATTTCCGTTCGGCATACGGGTAAAACAATGATGCTGCAACTCTATATCACTGTTCATCTTGTATTCCCATACAACATTGCCGTCCCAGTCTATCTCCTGGACAATACCTCCTGCTCCGCCTATAGCAGCAGGTTTTTTCTTCATTACTCCACCTCTCAGGAGGTTTCCGTTTGGAAGAAGCATGGCATAGGCACCAGGTGTATACTCAGACTCCCATTTGTGAACGACATTACCCTCCATATCTATAAGATAGGTGGTTTTGCAGTTTACCATTGGTGCAAACAAGGTATATCCGCCATAGGATTTTTCCTTATTATACTTCAGTACTCCTGTAGGTCCGACCATGGCTTCATATGCCGAAGCTGATCCAAACGATACCGCGATAAAAAGGATAATAAATAATATACCCATACTTTTTTTCATGCGACCCTCCGTATTAATAATTTTATTTTTCCTTATATGTCTTTTCAGCATGCTATGACCCGGCCCGGTGCTTTTCTCCTGAGATGCTGCTCCATGGTCCTCTTGAAAATCGGGAAAAGTTTTTTTTCCTCTTTGGGCAGATATATCTCATCATAGCCCTTTTTTGCCTCGGCAATCACGGTTGAAATCACATCATCCGTCTCTACCGGGTCAATCTCAAGGGAGATCCCCATCTCGTGGGCCTTCCTGATAAGTTCACCGGCTTCCACCCTGCCCTGTTCGAGAACCTGCTCGCGGATATAGAGCAGGAATGTCCGCTTGTTAAGTCTGGGAGCGACCAGGTCGTTATGAGCGTAATGATAAAGTCCCGAATCGAGGATCTGCATCACCTTTACCTTTCCTGAACCGGACCGGGCAGTGCTAAACGCCTGTTCAACGGCATTTTCACTGTCTTTTCCGTTCAATATGATAAGGATATCCTTCATGATACCTCCCCGCCTTTTTTATCTCTTATAAAAATCATCTCTGTCTCTTATCAATAAAACCCTAAATATTGTAAAAGCCAGAGTACGGCTACTGCACCAAGAGCGATAATCATCGCCATGTACTCATCCACCCGGTGCCTGCGCTGTTTTTCATCCGCTGTGGCCTCTACCTTTTTCAAATCTTCGGTGCCCTGCTCCTGGTTTTCATCTATAGTGTCAGCCATAATAGACTCCTTTAATATATACAAATCCCCCGGGTTTCCCGCCTTACTGGATGAATACTATCTTACCCATTTTTGCGGCAATATAGAGGAGAATCAGGCAGAGGCCTATTCTCATTGATCCGGCTGTATAACCCACCACAATTCCTTTAATGCCTGCTTTCCTTAAATCCGACAGCTTGGTCAAAAGTCCCAGCCCGACAAAGCTGAGAGAAAAAAACCATTCCATTACCTTCCCCATTGCCTCACTGGCCGGAAGCGGCCAGACCTTCATGCAGTTCAGTGCCCATACAATGGCAAAACCTACAATAAATATGGGGAATTTCTCTCTTAAAACCTGCCAGAAACTGATCGATGATCCTTTAATCTCCTTACCCAGTGTCATGAAATAGATAAAGAGAACACCGCCGGGAATCAGAACCAGCCGGCCGATATTCGTAAACCCGGAAATTCTCCCTGCTTCGAAACTGTAGTTGAAACCGGTAGCGATTACCTGGTTCGAATTAGGGACTCCGGCAGCCGAAAGCAGCCCGAATGCATCATTTGACATGCCGATCAAATGCCCTACAAATGGAAGCGCAAACAGGCAGAAAAGACCGAAGGTAACCGAGACTGCGATGGCATAGGCCACTTCTTCGCTCTTGGATCTCACCATGGGGGATATGGCAATACACGCGGACACACCGCACATGGAAAATCCCGCGGCAAGAAGGGCTGTCATGGAGTCCCCCATTTTTGTCCAGCGGCCCATATAGGTGAATATCATGGCACCTCCAAAAACCATGAAGAACATGACGATAATACTAACCCCGCCCAGCTTAATCAGATCGCTCAAAAGATATTGAGACCCGAGCATAATGATCCCTGCGTTCATAAAAATGCCGCTGTAGGTGAGACCTGGCTCCCATGAATTCGGAACACCGATAACATTCCTGACAATAATGCCGACAAGCAGACAGTTGACCACATAGTTCATATGCAGGAGATCGGTAAAGAAGCCTTTGCCGTAGATAGGCGGCAAAACAGCATCAATATAATGCAAAAGGGTATCAAGGGTTAAAGGAAAATTTAGGCCCGGCAGACCGCAAAACAGGGCCAGCAGCGCCATTGCCAGAAGTCCGGGCCAGCTTTTCTTAAAACCGGGGAGTGCACTCCACACCGAAGGCTCCCTTGTATTGGATGTTTCTTCTATTGCCTGACTGTAAGCTTTATCTGTTACCATATACTATATCTCCATTATGTTACTGCAGTCGCCAAACTTCCCGATAGGCCAATCGATCCAGCACGGTCTCCCGTAAAAAACTTTCCGTGGTTCCATTCACACCGACCATCACGTCGATATTATTCCTCTTGAATTCCGCCATATTGGATGTTTTCTGGGTCTCGTCTTTATAAATTGTCTCAATGTGCCAGGCATTTATTGCCTCGCCGTCAAAATCATCAATAACGATCTTGAAATATCCTTCGGGCCCTTCATAAACAGGGTGATCGGCGTCCAGCACGATGGGTTCGCTGTTTGACAAAAGAACTTCATTCAGCTGGTAGCAGTGACCGCAGACATCAGGCTTTACAAGAAACCTGGAATCCCCGGGCCAGGGCTCGTCCCGCTTGTAGGTTACCGCTCCCCTGGCTATATGGAAGGACACCTTTCCCTTTGAGAGATCGGACGGGACATCAAGGGTAATGTACATATCCTGATACCGCATGGTGATCTTTTCCTGGGATGGTCCATACTGTGGCAGTGTATCCAGGAGATTCTCGTCCAGGGGGCCGAAGGTCTTTCCGGCCACGGTATTGCCGGTGTTATCAATCAGCGCACAGTCAACAGATTTCGCCTCAGGATCGATCCCTTTTACCTTGAACGTATACTTTCCGGCCTTAACTGATTCACCCTCCTGAAGAACCGCTTTTTTGGGTTTTTCATAGGTAACAGTGAACTCGTCCATGCCGGGAGTTCCCATTTCTTCAACCTCAACAAAATCGGGTGAGATAAATTTGGGTATAAGATAGGTTGCCCCCTCGGCAAAAACATCCGGGATGTAATATTTAAAATCCTGGTCATAAACGCCCTCTTCAGGGAATGATTCGGGAAGCTCATCATATGAGCTTAAACCATGTGCAACAAGGAGATTGGCGCCCCAGTTGTTCCCCGAATATTTTGTCAGGCGAAGTTCCCCGATCGGTTTTCCCCATAAAAAGTCGGTCCCTGTATAGCGCATGGCCTTGGCGCCGTCGCCGATGGCAACATCCTGCCAGAAAATCAGGTTGTCGTCGCCCATGGGATACTCCTTCCACAGGTCGATCTTAAAATCCTTCTTTACTACCAGATAGCTTCTAAATCCCAGGAGATATGCATTATTCCCGAGGATTGTAAGGGGTTCTCCGGGCCGGATATTCCTGTTGTCGCGTGAGCTGTAATAAAGCCCTCCGGGCGGGATAATAATTTTACTATTCCTGTAATCCACATAGCTTTTTCTGATTACCATGGATTCCTGGGCGATAAGACGATCGCCGTCGTTTGTTTTCACGTATTTGCGAACAAAACCTTTCAGTTTCGGCACAAAGGCACTCGTACCATCAGGGGCAAACCACTTAGCATCGGGAATAACCTCCGGGTAGGATGTGAAACGCGACTGCACCACGGGGACACCATAGGTCGGATCAGCCAGCCGTTCGAGGAAGGTATCCTCCATCACAGGAAAGAACAGGGGGCTCTTTCCAATGAAAAAGTCGATATTTTCTCTTCCCTCCTTCCAGAGTATGAGATTGTCCGTTCTCCTGAAAAAGGAGTCGCGCACATAACAATCCTTTACGACCTTGTCTTTAAAATCCCTGGCAACCACACTGAAATAGCTTCGGTCCCATACTTCCGAGATCTTTGTAGGACCGCTGTAACTGCTGTTGTCATCGCTCAGGACAAAGGCATCCCTGTTTTCCAGCACAAGTCTTTTCAGCATACCTGTCTTGTAATCCGCCTCAAGCCTCACGATATACCTGTCGTCTTTGGGCCACGGCTTTCCGTCCTCCACCCTGATGAGGTCATTGTAGACTGCCAGGGAAAGCGTACCTTCACTCCAGCCATAGGGCACGTCATTGGCCCAGGGAACAAAATCCGATGCCTTTAAATAGTCGGGATCAACGATCAGCTCGATATGGATATCCAGGTCAAAATCGGTCAGGCAGTAGTCATCCTGATTCTCAACCTTATACTCCTGCTGGGTAGCAGGCTTTAGGAGCTTGGAAGCAAGTATTTTGTTTCCTGTCCAGTTTCTTATCTCCACCAGGACGCCGTTCTCTTTTCTGTAGGTGTATATTCTTTTGTTGCCGTACCAGCGAAAGGTTTCCTGGTAAACATCCATCACCCACGGTCTTTCCATGGAAAAGACTGCCTCGGATATAACCGGATATTCGATCATGGAAAACCTGGCCCTGTCAAACCCAACATCTTCAGCAACAAGTTTTGTGAGCCCGTAAAGATATGCATTATCCATGAAAAAAGGTTCAGGCTGGGGATGTATGCCTTCACTCAGGTTTAATTTTTTTATCTCCTCAGCGCCCGGGAATGAAGTGGATACCGGCCATTCATGGGGCCACCCTCCCGAAGGGGAAATAAGGGCAAATTCTCCATATGGTTTCTGGTAATGATCAGTAGCATAGTCAAACCACAGGCGGTACCCTGATGAATCCAGAACAACCTTATCCCCTCTTTCAACTTCAACATTGCGTTTGATCACCTTTTTATGGGTGGAACGCAGCAGATAGGTGTGCTCGCCTAGAATCAAAAACGGTTCCCGCATCAGTGGCCTTGCATCATCGGAGGTCTCAGAGGCATAAAAAAGACCGCCTGCGGGTACATAGGCCTTGCCATCCTTGACCCTGCTTCCCCTCAAAACGATGCATTCGGAGAGATCCCTTTTCTGACCGTATTGATTGCGGTATACCTTGTTAAGCAGGCCCCCAAGGTCGGGGATATAGGTCGCGTCCCGAACAGGGGCCATACCCCTGGGATTTTCCTCACCGGTGGAAGAAGATACTGTAGTAAATATTAAGAATGCGAAAAAGACAGCAGTCAACGGCCATTTCTTGTTATGAATCATACCGGCATTTATCCTTTTTTTTATTTACAGAGCTAGCATTTTGAAGGACTTAAAACGGGCTCTTCGTCTTCATCAAATTCATCCTCAGCGCCTTCCTTGGGAACACAATACAGGTCGCCTTCCGAGCCTACCTGCGGATTCAGGGTATCATATACACTTTTTGTGATACCGGGCACCTTAAGCAGGTCCTCAGGGGCTTTAAAGAAGCCGGATTTTTCGCGGTATTCAATAACAGCCGCCGCAAGGTCTTCGGTCATGCCCTCAATCTTCATGAGCTGATCCTTGTCAGCGATATTCAGGTGAATCTTTTTTTCTCCAAGACCGCCTTCATGCTGTGCACCGGCATTCCCGGTTACAAAAAATGCCATCATAATAATCATGCCGGCTAATATATATTTCAGACTATTCTTTAAATTCATGAGTTTTGCCTCCTAATATAAATTCATTTAAGACTTATTCTGCTGTTTTAAGGTCGTTAAGCCTGAGCATTGAATTCTCAGGCGGAATAACAGGTTTTTCTTTTGGTTTTTTAAGCTGCGGAACATAGTCATAGGGGACCCTGTAGGCCCTGTAGACCAGATTAAAATTTTCCGATTTTTCATAGTAGGGACTTACATATTCCCATACAATCTCATAATCATTGGTGATCTCAAAGATTCGTCCAAATGCGCCTTCTGTAATAAGTGTATTCCCGTTTGGAAGTCTCTGGGCAGAACTGACATAATCGCTGTAAAATTTTACCTTGTCACGGTTTCCGGATTTATTGGCGTCATACTCCCACACAATCTTTAGTGTAACCGGATCAATTTCAAGGACCCTTGAATAATCTCTTTTTACATTGTTCAACCCCGTAGGAGCCGCAGGATTTGGAGCGCCATAGCCGCCGTATCCGCCATTGTCAAAAATCAGGATATTTCCTTCACCTGGAAGACCTTTGGGAATCATGTGTGCATGATGAAGGCCGATAGTGGGTCCAATCTTTCTGAGTTCCTTTGTGGATTCAAACTCCGGCCCCAGATGCCAGACTATTTTTCCGGTTTTCCGGTCAATGATTCCCGTGGTGTTAGTCTGACGGCCGTCATAAATGATATTGTCGGGATGAAACCGTTTATCACCCTTATCATACCACTTGTTGGGTCCAAGCCATGATGCGGTGTTCACATGGATCCAGTCTCCGCCGACAACACCGGGTGTCCTGGTCATTGAATAATTGGGATAGCGATACATAACAATTTTAGCCATGTTGTCAAATCCCATATCCTTTACATGATCGCTCGCAAGCCACCTGAAAATCTCGTTGCCGTCATGATCAACTTCAATAATGACATCATCATAGAGTTTTTTATCACTTATTTTGCTGTTCTCTACAACTAGGTGTGAAAGTATCAGGGTTTTACCCTTATCAACGTATGAATCCATACCGGGCACATAATATCCGACTGGATTGCCTTCCCTTTGAAAGTCATGATGCACACCGGCCATTTTATAGATCCATACAATATTTCCATCCCAGTCAACAACGGAAAGGTCATTGGATTCCTTATCTCCCAATATCCTGCCCCGTTTCCCGGTCGCGCCCATGGCATATCCGCCCGGGAGCAGTTTTGCAGGATGCTCTTCATCGCACATATTCTCCCAGTGATGGACAACGTTTGCCGTTCATATCAATAAGAATCGCCTGATATCCCTTGGTTGTCAGTATTGTGTAACCGCTGTATGTCTTGTCCGGATGAAATATGGTAGTGCCGTGCGGAAAAACAGATGGAAAGGCAAACAGATATCCCGGAAGCACGAGACACAGTAATACAAAAATTAAGACAAAATATTTTTTCATAATAATCTCCTTAGCGGGGACAATTAATAAACGTGAAAACCCTCACTGTCTTCAATGTCAAACCACTCTGCCAGCATCCCGTACCACTCCTCCTGGGTGGATGTTCTTGCCTTTTTCAGGGCTTCCTTATCCGGGCCAAGAATAAGTATAACCTTCTGGCCGACGTTCCATGCCTGAGGTTTATAAAACATTTTCCCCTCGCTCTTTATTGATTTAAACTCATCTGCAGTCAGTGCATCCTCAGCTATGGCTGCAATCTCATTTGATTCATCCAGGCTTCCAAGGACAAAAATATACAGATCTTCCTTGACTTCGGGAAAGGCGTCGGGTGTAACCAGCTTTACAGGTATTTCCTTTGATTCAAGAAAACCGAGCCAGTTCCTCGAGTCCGCCTGAGTAGCTTTAGAGGCAATAACTATAAGATCCCTGGCTGCTGCAAATTGAGAAAGGCCAAGTGTAAGAACCATGACAATAACGATTCCAATATATTTTAATTTTCTATCCATTCTATCCCCCTGCAAATTTTTAATTATTATTTATTTCAGGCTGATTCTATCCCTGTAGTCTTTTTCAATCTCAAGGATACCGGTTGAAAACTTTGTCAGATGGTCTGCCATGGCCATTGATGCCTCTTCCGGTTTTCCTTCAATAACTGCATTTAAAACTTCATTGTGCTGTTCCAGGCCATGTACAACTGTGTCACCGCCACGGTGCCCGGCCACAACTATCTCCCTTGTAATAGATACAACGACATTCATTATTATTTCGTAAAAAAAATTGCCGCACATCTCCGCAAGGACCAGGTGAAATTTTGTCAGGCTGGCTACACGTTCGTCAATGGCATCGGCCATAAATTCATCATCAACAATGCCCTGAAGAATAGCAGCCTTTTCCTGATTAATATTCTGAGCGGCAAGCCTGGCCACTTCAGGTTCAATATGGAGTCTCACATTATTCAACTCCTCCATGGTAAGTTTATTAGCCAGATAATAATCCAGGAATCCCTCAGACAATCTATCAGGAGTGAACTCCCTTACAAAGGCTCCGCCCTTGGGTCCCTGCCGGACCTCCAGATAACCGGCTATTTCCAGGGCGCGGATCGCTTCCCTGACCATGTTTCGGCTTACATTAAACCCGGCGGCCAGCTCTCTTTCCGTTGGAATTTTTTCCTCAAATTTGATTTTCCCGGACAAAATAGCATTTTTTATGTGAAGCATTACTACTTTAGATAGCGGGACTTTGCTGATATCCTGAAGAAATTCCATATGTTTTACCCTATTTTCGTACTTTTCCAATGACATGTTGAAAAACTGAAATATTCATTTTAATATTTACATTCCATAATATTTCAGTTATTTTGGTTGAACCAATACATTGGTTGAACCTTATACCTTATATTGGTCAAGAAATACATTGTTTTATAACTGAAGTCAAATAAATACGGTCAGGGAGTCAATTATGAACATTAAAAAGATTATATATTGCATGTCATTAGTGCTGATGCTTTCTCTTCTGGCATCAGGATTGTACGCCGAGGAAGACGACAAAATAAACATCAACTCGGCAACAGTTGAAGAGCTTGTAAAAATTCCCGGCGTTAATAAGGAACTTGCAGAGAAAATCATTGAGGTTCGAGAGGAAAACGGAGAATTTGTGGATATTGACGAGCTCCTTGATATTGAAGGAATTGATGTGAAGCTGCTGCGCCAGTTGAAAAAATATATCAAGGTCGAAGAGCTTGATGGATGTAACTGTTAAGTAAGGGAATCAATAACTATGGCCCGTTCAGTATATACTATAATAGCTGTTTTATTTTTTTCAGTTTTAGGCTGGGGAACCAGCTTACGCAGTGAAATACTTGGTGATTACCTGGGCTATACCGCATGTGCTGACTGCCATTCGGAAATAGCTGAAAAATGGAAAACCACCAAACATGGAAACGCCTTTGAAAACCTCAAGACCCAGGGCGCTGAAAAGCAGGAAAACCCGGGTTGCTTTCGCTGTCATGTGGTAGCCTACAATGAAGACGGGGGGTATATTGATATGGAGCTTACCCCGGAACTCAAGGATGTCCAGTGTGAGGCATGTCACGGGCCAGGAAGGAAACATACGGAAACCCTGAGCGCAGATGACATTCAAAAGGCAACTGAAGATATCTGCAGAAAGTGCCATACTGAAGGGCAGGACAAGGATTTTGACTATAATAAAAAATCAAAACTTGTTCATTAAAACAACATAATACTATAGATATAAAAGGATCGATTATGAATCGGCTTCTGACAATTATCCTCATGGGAATGCTTTTTTTTGCATACTCAGCAAATGCATCGGATCTTAAAATAAGCGAAACCTCTATCAGCTTTGGAAACATAAAAGAAGGTCCGCCTGTTGAAAAGAAAATAACCCTTACCAACGAAGGCAGCAAAGCCGTCACGATAGCAAACACCGTAACAAGCTGTGCATGTACCAGTGTCAGCCTTTCCAAAACTACTATCGAGCCAGGGGAGAGTTCGGAACTCCTGATAACCTATAATACCTATAAATACCCCGGCAAATTTGACAAAACCATAACCATTTTCACCGGCCCGGAAGGTAAGGATGAAGACGTTATACATATCCTGGGTTATGTTGATCAGATACCCATGGGTGTTATCGGGATAACCCCGAGGAAGACAGACGTCGGAGAATTAAAGGTAAACGAAAAAAACCGGGTACAGATGGTCATTGAAAATGAAGGAGACGCACTGCTGACGGTCACCAGGATACATTCAAGCAAGTTTAATGTCGATTATTTCTCTGTAGAAGACTCAAAAGGTATAAAAATTGAGCCGGGACAGAAATACACCATGGACCTTAATGTCACACCAACTGAACCGGGCAGATTTCTGGATACTGTCCTGATATATTCCGACGCCAGAAACGACATTGGCAAGGGGTATAAAGGTCTTCTTTCCGGAACAGCAAACTAAACTGAAAGGATCTATTATTTAGATCCATACAAACCAGACACATAACCTGAGCTTGGCAACCTCAAACAAAACAGGGGCGGACATTGTTCGCCCCTGTTTTGTTTGAAAGGTAAGATAAATTCATTCTCATGGAATATTACTCTTTTTGAGTATTTATTTGTTAGCGGTGTCAAATATCATGTATGCATAAAGCTTTTTTTGAATTTTTTTTATCATTCTGATATATGTGCCGGGTTTTATACATCTTTATCAACAGTGAGGTATCTAAGCATGACAACTTTATTACGAATCAAATCTGTAATCCTGTTCACCGCTCTATTCACCTTTTTTGTTGCATCATATGCACAGGCTGAGGAGTATAAATGGCTGAAAACTAAAGGATTTGAAAAGATTTTTGTTTATACGGACTTTAACAATTGTGATTTTATTTCAGCCAAATTAAACGAGACCATTAAAAGATCTTTTTTACGCCATGATATTAAAACAACTATATCGGACAGCCTTGCCTTTCAGACCTCTGAAAAAGGCGGAAAGATAATGATGGAAGAAATAGATAAAGACCTGACCTCCGATAATAAAATAATTCTCCATATTTATGGAAAGTGCATTGAATATAAGTCGGCCTATATCTACCAGTTTGATATTCACTTTGGTGTGCTTAACAGCCGATATTCGCAGGCGCTCCTGTACTCATCGCCACAGCACACCGTGATGGGACTGGATACAATGGTAGGCATTGACAGGGCATTCAGAAAACTACTGGAAGATGCTGTTGCAGATTACCTTTCCGCCAATAAGACAAAATAATAAGGTTGACTTTTATGCCCTCAGAATTTTAGATAGTTACGAGATCTATCATCATCTCTAAAAAAATACTGTTCGGAAAGGAATACCATCATGAGCGAAAGAAAATATGAAAAGCTTGTCTACGAGTTCAAACCTGAATACAACGAGGCCGCAGCCGAGGGCGTAGGAACCGATTTTGTATATTCTCCCCAGGCCTATTTCAGGGGGGCATGCCAGATACCGGGATCAAAATACAATGTCGGCTTTCAGATATTTGTAAAGCCCTTTTTTCTGGACAGGACTCCACATATTCATCCGGTTGAAGAATACCTCATCTTCCTGGGCGGCACCTTCCCGAACGTGTTTGATTTTGATGCAGAAATATCACTCTGCATGGGTGAAGAGATGGAAGAGTATATAATAACAAAGCCCACGATTGTACGTATACCTCCCGGAGTTCTGCACTGCCCCCTCAATTTCAAACGCGTTGACAAACCGATTTTTTTCCAGGCAGCATGCATGCAGGGGATATTCGGCGGTGTATATAATGGAAAAGAGCTCTATTATAACGGCCCCGGTCAATGCGTATATGATGAAAACAAGAAATGTGATGCCTGCAGAAAATGCCTGGAGGACGACTGGGATAAATAACCATAGCAACCCTGAAACTGACGTTTCAGGGTTAAACTGTCAGAGCTTATTCGACATCAGGCTGAAACAGGTACCAAGCAGTACCTGACAATGTAAAAATATCAGGTGATTATTCCCACCTGTCATCTTTGGTCCTTTTCATTTCGATTGTATGGCTGTTCTTTTTATGCCTGTTTCTGTCATCAGCAACAAATAAACCCAGAACTGCATTTACAATACTTATGAGCAAGGATCCAAAGAGGGCAGAACTGAAATCCCTGACAGTAAATCCGGATATTACCCCGGATACCATCATGAGCAGGATGGCATTAATTACAAAGGTGAACAGTCCCAGGGTGAGGATGTTAAAGGGAAGAGTCAGAAGAATCAAAACGGGCCTTAAAAACACATTAAGGACACTTAAAATTGCTGCCGCCAGAAGGGCACTGAAAAACCCTGATACCTGAATGCCGTCAAGGATGTATGAGGTAAACATTATTGCTGCGGTAAGAATCAGCCAGCGGATAAGGGTACCCGTTTTAAGCAATGTATTTTCCTTTCCTGAGAAACGCAGGTGCCGATACCCCCCTGCCATTTAAAGCAAGGCGGGAATTCCGGTTTATCGGTGCTGCAGGGCCGTTCACTTAATTATTTTCACTATTTCCCTGAATTTTTCGTGATCTGCGGTTTTAAGCAGTTCAAAAAGGGCCATCTCCACGGTGGTCATTCCAATACCCATGATGCTCATTTTTTTAAGGGCCAGTTTTCTGTTTTCCGGAAACCTGGATGCTACTGCATCAGCAACAACCTGCACTTCATAGCCCATATCAAAAAGAGCAGCAGCGGTCTGATAAACGCATATGTGGCCTTCTATGCCGGCAACAAGCACCTGTTTTTTTCCAAGGGCACTGACAGCATCCATATATGCCTTTTCATCACAGCAGCTGAAACTCATTTTGGGAATTGCAGTTACATCCGGCAACAGCTCTTTTATTTCAGGGAGGGTCGGTCCAAGTCCCTTTGGATTCTGCTCTGTCAGCACTATCGGTATATCAAGGGCTGTAAAACCCTTTATCAGCTGTTTGAGCCCCTTAAAGAGGGACTCTTTATCGTGCATGGAATGAGCAAGATTTCCCTGAATATCTATTATTGTCAGTACCGTGTTATTTATATCAAGCATATTTCAAATTAGCCTTCCAGTGCATCATGAATCCATTTCCATCCTGCAACAGCCCTCGGGTGCCCCAGAGTGGTCATTGCCATGAGTGCAGTGTGATAAACCTCATCCTTTGTTGCGCCATTCTCAACAGCCATAATCGCATGGCGCTGGGTTGCGGTCTGAAGACCGCTTCCTATACAGATTCCTACCTTGATCAGCTCGGAGGTCTTTCGATCCAGCGGACCTGCTTCAGCGCAGGCAATTGTAAGCTTTTCATGGGCGTCCCAGACTTCAGGATATTTATCCACTATTGATTTGAATGTTTCAGGCAGATTTTTTTCTGTCATGTTTTATATCCTCCTTAAGAATATTTAAACGGGATTAAAATATCAGTTAAGTTAATACCTAATAAATCAAAATCAACAGATTGCCTTAACCCATAGTTAAAAATACCGATAATATCTTTTGCAGATTAATCGTCCCAGTATATACAGGACATGGGGCATTCGCCCATGGCATCAAGAATGCAGTCTTCATCACCCCCTTCTGCCTTTATTACAAATGACTTTTCCAGCTCATGGTTCATCTCAAATACATCGGGGCACATATCGGCACAGCTGCCGCACCCGATACATTCATCCTCGTTTATACATACTTTTCTGCCCATATCTTCCTCTGCGAATAATTATATTTTTTATTATGAATACCTGAAAAATTAATAAATTTAACGCTAATAATCAATTGCTATTTAAATATTATAAAAAATAGTAATAGTTATTGATCCGAAAAAATAGTAGAATAACACATATTATCATATCCGGGATAGGACTGTTCAGATAGAATCAGAAGTCTTGAAACAATAAAACAGGAGGTTTATTTATGGCCAATTGCAGTGACATGAAAAAAGGAGACATTTACAAATGTGAATCATGCAACCTGGAATTACAGGTTACAAAAACCTGTGCATGTGGAAGTGAAGACGGATCATGCAATGTGCCTCTCCGGTGTTGCGATAAAGACATGGTTAAGAAACAGGATTAGCGGAGTGACTATCAAGCTTTAGGCTCCGAAGGCTCAACATGGTATTGGAAGAGGCCGCGTCCGCCCGACCCCCTCCGATATACTTTAAATTATTTATCTTCCCTCCTGATTTCCTGGTCGTTACTGTGGAGGCCCCAGGACATCGATCAGAACCTCGCCTTGATCATTACCTTAATATTCCGACCGGGTTGGTCGTTCAGCTGGAATTCCTGCCAGGATGAAGAGAGATGATCCTGGTACAATTTGTCGGTGAAGTTCTCAGCCACAGCAGCAAAGCTCCATTTATTTCCGAGGTCGAGCCCGATGCGAAAGTCACCTCGCGTGTAACCTTCGGTATTTAGCTCGTTCGGACCGGTCTTATCCTGGTCGGATGCAGTCAATCCGGCCACCTCAACCCAGAGACTCTTTGACGCGTCTAATGCCGCTTCGTATCGAAGCCCGTAAGTGGCTTTCAACGGTGGAACCCCCGTAAGATTGACTCCTGTATCGTCATTCTCTCCTCTCACATATGAGATGGAAGCGAATGTAGATAATGCGCTGCTCAATTTGTAGTCCAACCCTGCTTCTACACCGTACAGCGAAACAGAGGCATAGTTCATATAGCGGTAGTTTCCATCACCCTGGTTTTCCTTGATAATGTAGTCATCGACAATATTGTAGAAGGCGCTGACCGTAGTTTGCAGCCGGTCTGTACGGGTTTTCAGTCCGATATCGAAGTTCCAGCTCGTTTCGGGATCAAGGTCCGGATCACCAATATCATTACCGACATCGTGTGGTCCATAAAAGTATAGTTCCAGCAAAGTTGGTGAGCGAAACGCACGGCCCACATTACCATAGAGGTTGATTTCATTACTCACCTTGTATAGCAGTCCGAGATTTCCACTCACCGCACTGCTATCAGAGGTCTCTTTAGCGATCAACTGGTGACGCGGATGCCCGTCTGTCTCTGCCTTGATCCAGTCTGCGCGAAGACCCGGTGTGATTACCCAGCGATCGCCGTGCACAATTTCATCCTGCACAAAAAAACCAAAACCTTTTCGTGTTGAATCGGGTATGACAGGAACCTTGTCGAAACCCGGGTTCACCCATGACGAAGCACTATCCCTGATTGTGCGGTCGGACGTTGCATCTTCATAGAAGGTGTCCAGCCCCAACGTTAACCGGTGCGTGTCGTTGGGAACGAAAACCATTTGCGGCTTGAGTGTATAGGTATCGATGTCTAGCCAGATGTTGACTTCGAGGTCTCCCTGAAGGAAAGGCGGGATGGCGTCCGTTTTGCGGCGGTAACGATGTCTGTTATGCTGCTGCCATCCGAAATCAACGCTGAAGCGCTCAGTAGTGTCAGCGAACTCATTAGCTGCAAAACCGAGAGTAAGACTCTGATGCTTTTCGCCTTTAAAGTAGTCCTCTGCAAAGGCCGCGGGACCGGGAATTCCTAAGTCCGCTTCCATGAGCGAAAAATCTGCATAGGTTTTCCATTTGTCAGTGATGTAATTACCGCCGGCCCAGACCGTGTAGCCATCGTAAAAGCTGTTCGACAACTCGCCTTCCGTGGTTTCGATATTACCTGTGTCCTTATAGGTTCCACCGACATATCCGTTGAAACTGCCCTTACCAAATCGCAGGTGCGCAGACTCCTTCCAGCCGTCTGTTGCTCCCTCATACTGAACATCGACATCTCCGCCGAAACGGGTTTCGGGTGCGAATTTCTCGCCGGCCTTCTTGGTGATGAAGTTGATCACGCCACCGATCGCATCGGAACCATAGAGCACCGAAGCCGGACCGCGCACCACTTCAACACGCTCAATCTGAGCAGGATCGAATGAAAATACGTGGTTACCTCCTGGCCGCTGTTCAGAAAGGCGCACACTATTGACGAGAACGAGAACCCGCTCGCCGTATAGCCCGCGAATCATGGGGTGCACACTTCCCGGCCCAGTGGTCACCACGTCCACTCCGGGTTCCTTCTGAAAGATCTCTGCCACTGAGAAAGCGACCTTCTCCTCCAGCTCGCGGCTCACTAACAGGTTAACGGGTAAAGATGTATCAAACACATCTTTCTCAGATCCGGTCGGTGTCACCACTATCTGCGGAAGTGTATAGATATCTTCGGCATAAATAAATGATGTGCAGCACAGCAATGCCGCAATAAATACAAATAATCTTTTCATAATCCTAACTCCTTCAAATGATTCATGTATAATTAGATAAGGATAGATATTCACTTTAGTAGATCCGATGATTCTGTTATTAAGCTTAATAGGTAGCAAACAGAAAAAATAAAGACCCTCATAAAGCAGACTGATCCCTGTAAAGGATACAGCTCCACATAAAAATGCGGGGTGTATACAGTTATAGACTGAGTTCTAATCCTGCCGGTATCCCGGAACAGATTAAAATCTCCCCTTCTCAAATCGAATTTTATATATTGTTTTTTAAAACAGTCAGCATGTAGGAGGAGCCCTTGGTATGATATTGCTAAAGCTTATGAGGTAGTAATGCCGGGGGAAATCAACATACTCCTCGGGTAAACTGTCCTGCAGAACGGTTGGCATATAACTTTGCAGGACGATCTGATTTTTAAGCAGTTGAGTAAACTGCCGGCAAAGAGGACATGTATCAGGGTTATGCCCTTCAGAACTGCCCTCCTTTGAAAAGGCTGATATACTAAAATCCCTGCTGACCCGATAACTGTGAGAATTACCGCTGCCAGGGGCTGAATGGGTCTCTATACATACATTGCAACAATCATGGTGGTGAGAAGCGGTTGCCAGATGAAGCCCGTGAATAATCGGCGAAAGCGCTATAAATAATGCTGCAGCAGAAGACAATAATATGTGCAGACTACGGGCTGTTTTTTTCAACTGACTATTCTCCTTCATATTAGTTATGTAAAATCGACTGCATTCTAGATTCGGATTCTTTGTCTGTCAATAATCAATTAAAGCTCTACCTTGAAACCGGTTAATCATAATCAATCATGTCATCAGGAAGACCGCAGGACCCGTCAGAGCACATGTCATCGGATTTTACTTTCCATTTATCTATCGATGAACTGGTTACATATCCGAAATCGCATGCCTTGAAAAAGGGACCGGTTTCGCCGCCGGTCACGATTATATTGATTTTTTCAGGATCGTGGTAAGGCTTTATGATTGAATCCCCGGAGAACTTTTTCCATGATGCATAGGGCTCTACACCTTTATCCGCCTGGGGCCCTGTTAAAAAATCAACATAGTCTGTCTTCCAGAAGCGATCCGCGGTCATTTCAGCTGTTTCGGATATACGCCTGCTGAAATCCTCTTTGGTACTGCACCCTTCGTTTTCCTTTACAATTTTGGCAGCTGAAGGATCTATAACTATGGTGGCAGATGCACTATAAGCTGAAAAGGCCTGTAAAAGTATAGCGACCTCTTCTGCATGGGATCTCAGGGATGCGGCCCCCATGCTGTGACTGAAGGTCCATCCCCTGAAGATGCTCACAACATTTTCCTCGGGTTTAAAACCCTTCTGTACATGGAAGGGCTCCCAGACGCTTCTTTCTTCATTCTCCGCAATGCAGAGGTTATTATATGATATACCATTTCCCTGTGATGCCCAGAGTGTTACCTTCTTTTTATTTCCGCCAGTTGCATGCCCCAGCAGGGTCCAGGCCCTTCCGATTGTTGAGTTAGCCATGGTAACAGGGTTAAAGGCTCCGATACCCGAGTTCATCTTGATTTCATTTCTTATGGGTCCGTTGACCACGATCATGCATGCAAAGGGTGTGGTTGACCCCAGGATTGCACGTTCACCCGTGGCGGCTATCGCAAGGATAACCGGGAAATATTCGGGCCTTGCCCCGGCCATTACGGCTACCCGTGCAACATCAAGGACCGAAACCCTTACGGGATTAAAGGGACCGGGTTCTGACACGATATCATCAGGTGAGGCGCTTGTTCCGGCCAGCATCCTTTTAACACGCTCCTGTGTAGGAAGAATGACCGGCAGGCCGTCTGTCCAGCCCATTTCATAAAAAAGATCCTGCAGATTATCTTCCGTATCCGATTTTAAAAATCCCTTTTGAGCATTACCAAGGGGTTTATCAGTCACCTCTCTTTTTTCCGGTTTTGTGGTCAGTGCCTCGACTATTTCATCGATTACAATTTTACCGGTATTCGGGTCCTCTCCTTTAATATAATCCATGAGCACTTCATCGGGCGATCCAACTACCGGGTGTTTTGTATAGATAAAGGGCGTGTCATCACCAAAACCGCCTTCAGCGGCCTCCTTAAATGCAAAGGTTGAAAGAGGTGCTGTTGGAATTCCCATGCTTTCCAGTTCCCTTCGTCCGGAGGCGACCCCTCCGACACAGCCGGGTCACCCGGCAACCCCCAGTATGGCGGCATCCCCCTTTTCCTTTATCTCATTCCACAGCTCGGGAGCAAATCCCATGAGAGGCCCGCCGGGCTTTCTTCTGCGCACGGTCTTTACCGTCGGCATATTCTCAGCAAACCATTTCTGAAGCTGTATCATAAACCTTGAACTGCCCCCGAATCCAGTATCAACAAGGTAAACGGTCTTATTATCCAGTGACCCGGGACGATCTGCGATCGTATGTTCAGTAGACATATATGCGGTTTCAGGCATTCCCCCTTCCCTGTTGATTTCAGGATTCATTACATCTGAAATTATATTTGCGGTCATTTTTATTCCTCCCTTTTTATTGAATGCATGTAATCTTCATAGGTAAATACAGCTGTCATTATTTGTCAATCTTTTGGTACACAATATTGCTTTACTGTTGAAATTAAATAATATTTCAATAATAATAGGCAGTTAGACATGCTAAAGTAACATAAAACGGTTATATTTGATAATAATATTATTTTTATTATCCATATATAACAAAAAGGTATTTAATTATGTTTAAGCTAAGAGACATCACACCGCGTGTTAAAAAACTCCGTAATCGCTACAGAGATACCATACCCACACTTGATGCCGAAAGGGCAAGGATACTTACTGAATTCTCTAACAAAAACAGGGATGATGTACCTGTAATACGTCAGGCAAAGGCGCTTCATGCGATACTGGCCAATATGACAGTCAGGGTAGAGCCCGAAGAACTGCTTGTGGGTAACATGGCAAAAAATTTCCGCGGCTGCTGTTTATGGCCCGAATTCAGCGGGCTGGGATGGCTTGTTGATGAGCTCGACAGCGGTCTGTTTGACAGAAAGGAGGCACATGACGCGTTCATGTACATGGACGAAGAAGACAGAAGATATGTGCATTCCGCGGAAAAATTCTGGCAGGAGAACTGCCTGGCAGCAAGGTTTGCAGGCAGACTGCCTGAAGAGGTTCATAAACTGGGCACTGCAGGAGTGGGCATAAGTTCTCTGCTCAACGGGACAGCCCCTGCCGGTCATTACAATGCGAACTACCGCAAGGCAGTGAAAAAGGGCTTTGGTACAATAAGACAGGAAGCCCTGGATAAAATAAAAGAACTGCAGGGCAGTGCCGGAGATGATAATTACGAGAAACACTCCTTTTATGAGGCAATAGTCATAAGCTGTGATTCGGCCATCCTTCTGGCAAAACGCTATGCAGAGGAATGCCGCGTTCAGGCAGATGAACTGAATGATGTAAAACGCCGTGATGAGCTTTTAAAAATGGCAGACTCCCTTTACTGGATCATGGAAAACCCTGCCCGCAATTTCCACGATGCATTGCAGATATGCCTGCTTTACCAGTATATCCTTTTAATAGAAGGGAATTATCTCGGTCTTACCATCGGCCGCCTTGATCAGCATGTGGGAGATTACCTTAAGACCGATCTTGATACGGGCAGGCTTACCATGGATGAGGCCCAGGAGCTCATGGACTGCTTTTTTATAAAGACCGCGGACCTGATAGAGGCCGGAATAGAAACATCAAAAATCGTATACGGCATACCCTGCATTGAAAACACCGACCTGATTATCGATGTCCTTCACAGGCGGGGACTCGCCATAGAGGACGCACGCAATTACTGCGTAATAGGCTGCGTTGAACTTTCAGGTTCAGGCTGTGAGTGGTCCAATGTAAGTTCTCCCTGCTCCCAGGGATTTATGAATATTATTAACATACTCCTTCAGGCCATAAACAACGGCATCAATCCCCAGAATAATCAGCCCGGGGGCCTAGAGACAGGATACCTCTATGAAATGGAGAGCTTCGACCAGGTAAAGGATGCCTTTAAGAGACAGCTTGAATATTTCATGGACTGGCATTTCAGGATAAACAATGTTGTGGGAGATATTGTTGCCGAGTTTATGCCTGTACCAATGGCCTCTGCCACAATGGACGGCTGTATGGAAAAGGGCCGCGATATGATGCAGGGTGGAGCGAAATATAACTCCACGGGCACGGCCATTCTGGGAATCGCTTCTGTTGTTGACAGCCTTTCGGCGATCAAATACATGGTTTTTGACAAAAAGCATTGCACCGCCATGGAACTGTATGATGCAGTGATGGCAGACTGGAAGGGTTATGAACTGCTGCGGCAGCAGGTCATAAACGAGGTCCCGCACTACGGGAACGGCGATCCATATGCCGATGAAATTGCATCATGGGTATCGGATCTTTATACAGGCCGCACATATACCTATGAAAATTCACGGGGTAAATACAGGCCCGGAATATATTCGGCCGGGGCACATGTGCTTCACGGGTACATGACATGGGCAACACCGGACGGAAGACTTAACGGCCAGCCTATCTCTGACTCGGCCTCCCCTTCCCACGGGGTTATAAAAAACGGCCCGACAGGAGTAGCACGATCAGTACTTGCGTTAAATCCATCCAATTATGGCAATGGTCTTCAGTTCAATATGAAATTTCATCCTTCATCCATTGAAGGACAGGGAGGAACGGAAAAGATGAAACAGTTTATCCAGAGTTTTTTCAAACAGGGCGGAATGCAGCTGCAGTACAATATCGTGGATGCCGAGACACTGAAACAGGCACAGGCAAATCCTGATGACTATAAGGACCTGGTAGTAAGGGTTGCAGGCTTTTCAGCATATTTTGTTGAACTGTATGAGGACCTTCAGAATGAGCTTATAAACCGAAGTGAAATTTCGATGTGATCAGGAATCACTTGTAGGGGCACAGCGCATTGTGCCCTCAAGGTAAAATGCTATATGCATCGGTGTGTCTACAAGGGCACGGCACGCCGTGCCCCTACATTAATTTATCAGCTGAGCAGGTTGGGTTAAAATCCAACCTGCTCGGCTGATCTGATAGCAGAAAAATATACCTTTACTGTTCCATCACTTCATTATCTTCATACATTTTAAATACTACAGGCATCATGACAATACAGTTAACCGGTTTTCCGTCCTTTGTAGCGGGATTGAACTGATATTCGGCTACTGCATCCAGTGCAGCCTGATCAAAAACACCTTCAGGTTCAGAGCTGACCACCTCGGGTTCACATGCCCATCCCTCGGTATCAACAATAAATCGCAGGACAACCCTGCCATTAAGCTGCTGCTCCTTTGCTTCATAAGGATAAACTGGCGGTATAGCACGAATTATCCGCGGCGGAGTATCAACTTCATTCATTTTTTTGGCATCCCCGTAGGCAGTTTTAACGGCAATGACTGTAGTGCTTTCCTGGTCCTCGCTGGAGAAACCGCTCGCACCTGTAAAAAAGACAAATCCTACTGTAAAAAGTATAAAAACCGAAACTAAGGTCATTCTATATGTATGTTTTTTAAAATTCATTATCATGGCAATCCTCCTTTTTATTTGGGATTTATTTTCGATGATTCCGGCTAAAGAAGGCAGTTGACGATTTTGAATAAAGCGTTCAAGAAGTCCAACAATAGTATTGGCGTAGTCAGAAGGCCTGACCTGTTTTATACGGCTCAGGACATAGGCATCGCAGGCAACCTCCTGGTCGACCCTCATATTATGGAATGCATACCATACAAAGGGATTAAACCAGTAGACAACCTGCAAAACGGCTACCAGCCATGAAATGCCTATATCATGACTCTTCAGGTGACCCAGTTCATGGTAGAAGACACACTGCAGTTCATCCTTTTTAACTGTATCAAGAAAATCCGGGGGCAGTAACAGCCTCGGCTTCAGATATCCAAAAAGCCCTGGGCTCTTTACCTTTTCAGTTACCACCACCTGCACGGGCTTCCTGCATCCCAGCAATGCCCTGCACTCATCCAGCAGATCCAGAACTGAACTGTCTGTTACAGGGGATACTCTTCTGATGGCCGCCCAGAATGCAAGGTTTTTAAACAGGGTTGTAATGGTGAAAAATATTATCCCTGCGAGCCATACAGTCAGCAATATCCTGTCCAGTGATACGGCAGAGGATGCATCCTCAAGAAAGGGTATATTCAATTCCTGTGACATCAGGAGTGGCATATAGGCTTCATTGGGTGGAGGAGCCGGGAAAAAATTAAAGATACTTAGGGGTGTCTCAATACCCCATGGCAGGAGCATTCTGAAAACCAGCAAAATCCACAGGCCATAGCTCCACCATGCAGGTAGCCTTCCCCTTGTAACTGCCTTTAATACAAGTATAAGGCAGATGAATACGCTGATATAAAGCGTTGATTCAAAGAGCCAGCCCAGCATTGCTGCTGTATCAAAGGATATATTTTCCATTGCTGTTACCCCTTTTTCTTCTCCATGATATATTTCCTGAGTTCATCGATATCTTCCAGGGTCAAATCCTCGTTTTCCACCATTGAAACAAGCAAGGGTTTCATTGAGCCGCCGAAAAGCCGTTTAACAAACATACGGCTTTCGGTCTTTACAAAATCTGCCTCTTCAATGAGCGGATAGTAATTATATTCTCTACCGGATTTTTCAAAACCGATAGCGCCTTTTTTCAACAGCCGGTTTATAAGTGTTTTAATTGTTTTTGGTTTCCAGTCTGTTGTCTTCGTCAAGACATTGATAATCTCCGAAGCCATAACCGGATTATCCTTCCAGATGATTTTCATAACCTGATGCTCAGCTTCTGAAATTGTTGGTATTTGATTCATTTTACCTCCTTTCATAAATTACGCGCGTAATCGCATTATCGATTACATGTATAATCTTTGTCAACATAATTCTTTATCTTTTCATATTTATTTTATTAGTATCTGTTTTTATTGATTTTATTATCGCGTAAAGATACTGGATTTCTTGCATGGAAATGAAGAATACTTCACTGACGAGGGAGATGCCCCCTTTATATGGTGATAATATCCAGGCGCATGCGGGAATCCATTTTCAACCCTTAACATTATAAAGGTTAAATGGAGATCTGCTCCCATTTGTCACCGCACACCGTCTCCTTAGACCACCTTTATTCGTTTCACCAGACTTATAAAAAAATCTTTTGACCAAACACTAAGATTATCAGGTTGTTTCACAAAAGGTTCCACCTCTTTTTTTAATTCATCAATTTTGAGGGTATTTATTCGGTCAATGAGTAATTCCTGAAAAATATTTTCAGTCAGCTCCTTTCCGACTTCCCAGTCACAGGTTTGAACCATTCGACTTTCCAGGTGCTTTAAGTGAAGTTCAGGATGGTTTGCTGCATACCATACAAGATCAAACCAGTCCCTGCCCTTTACACGGCTCTTCCAGTTTCTAAAAAGTACTACGTGCATTTTACCTGCAAACAGATCAGGTAATGTATATACACGAACAGCAAAGGGAATTGGCTGAAGCAGATAACGGGTCTCTGTCTTAAAATCGGCAGGCGGATCAGTATCTATTTCAATTTTTATCTTAAGTATTTTTCCCTTTGGAACAGCATTAAGGATATCCTCACCTGTTTCAAACAGCAGCATCTGTTTTCTTGTATCAGCCTTAAGAAAAGCAGACATTACAGGTGAATCATATACCTTCCCAACCTCATTAAACTTAAGCTCAAAACCAAAGGCCTTTGTCTCTTTGAGAATGTATTCTCCGTACCCTGACAGGTCAAAATTATTAACAGGATTGAGAAGAGAAAAATCCATATCCTCGGAAAAACGATCAAGGCCATGAAGAATCCTTAATGACGTTCCACCATAGAATGCAGCTTTTTCAAAAAATTTACCACGCCAAAGGCCAAGCAGTGCGATCTCCTGGAGGATTTCACGAAGAGCATTTGAATAATCATTCATGCTCCTGCAATTATATTTGGCAAGCATACTCTTTAAAGCCTCATGCATGTCTGTTCCCTTTTTGCTGTATTTTTTTTTGAATGAGCTATCCCGCAAACGAAGAGGTATTAGATCTTTCGTTTCGCAATAAAATTAATCAGCTTTTTAATTTTTCTGGAAGAATACCTTCCTGCGATATTATCCAGTACAACAGGATTTAAAGTCATTAAATTTTCCATATCAATCCTGAGGTCATTTTCCAGATAGTCTATTAATTTAATTTGTGTGCAGACAGATGCCCCACGATCAGAAATAATCTTATCGACCAGGGCTTTTTCAGGAGTAGCGATCAGGAAGGCAGTACCATCCTTTAGCTCTATTCTATCCATTCCTGTGCTCAGGGCATAAACAGGTATCTGGCGATAGGTAAATAGACCTGCCGGAGTTAAGAAAGTCCTTGATCTTCCTGATGTGACAGATGTTACAGCTTCGACTCGCTCGGGTATCAGTCCGTAATATTGAAGGGCATATTCAAGGGAAATATATGAAGGTCCGTAAATCAGGTTGGCCAGCAGTTCTTTTGAATAAGGTCTTCTCCTGTATGCCTCACCAAAGATATACAGCCCTTTCTTAATCCTGATAATAATACCTTTCCTTAAAAGCTGAGTAATTTTTGCTCGCGGATTGGAGTATCCTTCAAGGCAGTCGATCAGGGTTTGATAATCGAACTCTTCTCCTTCTATCTTCTTTCTCAATGTTTCTATCATAATGATTCAGTGACCTGTAAATTTTTCGATTATAATAGGCTTTCTTACATAGTATGTCCATTATTTTTAGACTTACTATGTAAAATAAAGCTTTTCTAAATAAGCCCCTTCTCCTCCTTTATCATTACTTTAAAGAGTGATGAGATAAAACCCAGCCCGCCTGTTCAACGATTTTTACAATTAAAGGCCGGTATTCGTCACTCTAGAGAACAGGTTAATTCTTTCATAAGGTTGGGTTTTATGCCCCACCATGTATAGACAGGTTCTTGGCACGGCGAAGCCTTTGCGAAGAGGGATTAAACACGTCTCTATATTTTGATTATTCATAGAAACGTTCCCTAACATTGTTGAATTACCTCCCGGTAAAACAAAGAGGCAATTCATTGTTCATGCTGTTGTGGACCTAATCAGTCAGTTACAGAGAATGTAAACGGGACCCTTACTATGCAGTCAACCGGTTTTCCGCCTTTTTTGGCCGGGTTGAATTTAAATTTCATTATGCATGCCAGGGCCGCCTCCTCAAAAACACCTTCAACCTCTTTTGGTTCAACCCTGTATATTTCCGGTTCCCGTGGCTGGCCTGCACTGTCAACTACAACTCTTACCAGTATCTTACCCTCTATACCCTTCTGCTGTGCCTCAAAGGGATATTTCGGTCCGAATGTTCTGATTGGTCTTGGCTGCTGATCGACCTCACTAGGGTCATAGGCAGAAGCATAATATGAATCAGTTACCTTAATGTCCTGCCTCAGAAGGTTATTGATAGGTATTGTACCGAACGTACCGGCATTCAAGTTGCTGGCCGCCATATCCAGCCTGGGCTGCGGCATTGTTTGTCTTGGTTCGGCCTTTTTAAGTGTATCCTGTTTTTTAATTTCTTCGAGCTTTTCCTCCTGTTCCGGTTCGGGCGGTGGAGGCGGTTTATATTGAGTGATAGTCACACTGTCAAATTTATCTTTCGGTTTATGAATCGTAGAAATCTTTGTTAAAAGAGGAATGGAAATGAAAAGCAAACCTGTTGCAATTGATGCCACCAACGCACTTGTGGGTAAACTGGAAATTGATTTAGCAGTAATATCCATGATTAATCTCTCCTTGCAGTAAAAATAAAATTGTTAAATTTGTGCAAGCCTTACCTGATTAACAATAATCACATGATCAATCGCTGATATCGCCGGTACCGGCTCCTCTTCCACCTCCAACAGCTTACATATGTAGTCATTAGTATGACTACATATGTAAGCTTTGTCAATTTATTTTTTTACTATACAGCAGCAATATAAGGCCCAAAAACACAGTATTTTTAATGTATATCAGCTGATTCCAATGAGTTATGGTCCGATCCCGGTTCATAAAACGAG